>NZ_JIBC01000006.1 GCF_000620505.1 Sulfitobacter sp. 20_GPM-1509m
ATTCTAAAAACTCGGCCGTCCGACATAGGACCGGCGGGGGAACATTTCTTTTCACGAGCGCGAAATTGGAAAAAAAAGCCCAAGGGGAAAACCGTTAGGACCAAGAAAAGGAAAGTCTTGATGAAAGGACGCCCACCGAATGCTGGCAGCTTGCTGAAGCAACGGCCCAGAGCGGCCCTTCGCAGATCGGTTCATCGCTGCAGCGTTGCTTCACCGAACCGGATGTTCGCGCAGCGCGCAGCATCTCTATCGCCCTCATGACCGCTGTGCGGACAATGCCGCGCATTGGGAGTGCATGCCCCTTGGCCTGTTTGGGTACGGCGTCTTCGGCGGCTCTGCGAGCGCACTGGATGTCGGCCTAATCTGGCTGTCGCACGTAGCGTTCGACCGCATGATCGGCGCGGGCCTCAAATATCGCGGCGGCTTTCAGTTCAGCCATCTGGGCGTTCGCGGTGCGACGGACCCGGCGCAAGGTCCGGGCCCCCTGGATGTGTCCGGTCAGGTCCGCTAATCGAATGTTCCGGACGGTGCGTCCTCGAAGACCTGCTTGGCGGCCATCAGCCCGTTCAGGGCTGCCGGAAAGCCAGCGTAGACCGACATCTGCATCAGGATCTCGACGATCTCTTCGCGGCTGACGCCGCAGTTCAGCGCAGCCTGAATGTGAACCTTGAGCTGGTTCTCGGCGGTGCCCAGGGCACAAAGCGCCGCAACCGTCGCGATCTCACGCTCGCGCAGGTCGAGGCCCGGACGGGACATGATGTCTCCGAAAGGGTACTCGAAGAGGTAAGTCGCGAAGTCCGGCGCGATGTCCTCGAGCGCGTCAGTGACGCGTCGTCCGGCCTCGCCATCGATCCGGTCGAGCATGCGTCGGCCACGGTCCAATCTGGTTTCGCAGGTCATAATCTGTTTCCTTTCGGGGTCTAGGGATGCGCCGGGCCGGGATGGCCCGGCGTGCTTCTCAGTTGCGTCGAAGGATCATCCCGGCATGATGCAGGACACCATCAATGAAGTCGCCGTTCGCGGTGAATCCGGTGTCGTCCCAGTATTCGATATGGGTGCCGCTTATTTCGTAGCGGCCCTGGTAGGCGCGTTCGCGAGATCCCCGCGCTTCGACATACCGGCCGCCGGGAAGGAGCTCGTGGCGGACATGACCGTCATCGGTGATCCAGAGTCCGGTAAATTGGGTTGGCGTGTCGCTCATTGTCGGGTCCCGCGCTGGCCCAGCGTGTCGGCGATCTCCTGCGGGTCGACAATCCAGGCGTAGTTCAGCTCGTGCCGGATCTTCCAGCCTTCCCCGGTGCAGGCCCATCCAAGCTGCGAGCGACCGTCGAAGGCGATCACCTCGCCGTCGAGCCGGTTAATCTGTCCCACGAACCCCAACGTGGTCGAGGCGACGCCTTCGCCCACGAGCGTCTCGTTGGCCTCCGTCAGCCCGTGCAGAACGCTACGCGCCGCGTTCTGCAGGTCTTCCCAGTTCGCGCCATAGACCGTGGCATCGCCGAACAGTTGCGCTTGGCCAGGGGCGAAATTGTCATAGAAGACGCCCTGGGCATCCTGAAGATCGTAGTAGCGCGCCATCTTCTCTGCGAAGACGAAGTGGGGATCGCCCTCGCGGCGTTCCCAGCCTTCCATGATCCAGTCGGCGTGCAGGGCGGCGGGAGAGTCCGGTCCGCTTTGCGCGCAGGTCGCTGCGGAGAGGGAGGAGCCCGCCATGAGTATCGCGAGCGTCATAAAAGTGGTCTTCATATCTATGTCCTTCATTGCATGTGGGCCGCTGGCCCGGTGCCGAGGAACATGAGCAATTTGCACCGCCGCCGGTATTCATCGAATGATGGACATCGTGGTTAGCCCCGCTAACCAGTCACGGCAGAACACCCCCTCACGGGCGCCGGGTTTTCACGTGGTCCACGAAGGCACGCAGTTTCGGGGCCATGTTGCGCCGATGCGGGTAGAAGAGGGAAAAACCCTGGAAGGGCGGCAGGAAATCCTCCAGCAGCCAGACCAATTCGCCGCGGTCCACGAAAGGCAGGAACGTCGCGCGTGTGGCAAAGGTGATCCCGCCGCCTTCAAGGGTCGCACGCAGCATCAGGCGCAGATCATTGGTGGTGATCTGCGGTGCCACGGCGACATCGAACGCGACGCCGTTATCCGAGAAGTCCCACCGGTAGGGCGCGGAGTCCGGTGACGGACGCCAGCCGATGCAGCGATGCGCGATCAGGTCGCGCGGATGCGATGGGGCACCATGCGCGGCCAGGTAGGCCGGAGCGGCGACGACGGCCTCGCGCTCCTGCTCGGTGACCTGGACGGCGATCATATCCTGCTCGATCACCTCGCCCAGCCGGATCCCTGCATCGAAGCCGGCCGCGACGATGTCGACCTCCTCGTCGGTCACAGTCACGTCGAGAACGACCTCAGGATGCGCCTCGGCAAAGCTCACGAGCAAGGGACCGGACAGGACCGCCTCGGCAATGGATGTCACGGCCAGGCGGAGAACGCCCCGGGGCCGGTTGTCTCCGGATGCCACGTCCAGTGCCTGGGAGATCTCTGCAAGCGGCGTGGAAAGGGACGCGTAAAGCCGTTCTCCGTCCTCGGTCAGGCGTACCGCGCGGGTGGTGCGCGTGACCAGCGTCACCCCGATCATGTCTTCCAGCCGACGCATACCCTGGCTGACAGCCGACCGCGTCACGCCGAGACGGTCGGCGGCGGCCCGGAAATTGTCCGCCTCCGCAACGGCCTGGAAGAGGGCCAGAAGGTTCAGGTCCATGCTGGCTCCTTTCCTGGATGTCTTGTCAATAGCCCCGGCGGCACCGAAGTTGTCAAGCAAAGCTAACCGCTGGGTCCATGAGGGGGCGGCTACCGGTAATGCGCCCCGGCCCCCACCCTTGGCCCGGTGCCAAATGCAATGGGGCACTTCATGGACAAGGTCATCCCCTTAACGGGCGCCTCGAGCGGGATCGGCGAAGGCATTGCCTAGGACATCGCGCGCGCGATCCGTCACGTATTCGAGGCGCCCGAGGGCATGGGCACGGCCGAAATCTCCGCGCGGGCGACGAAGGCTACACGGGCGGTGCTTCGGATGCCCGCCGGTATTGCCTGGGCGTCTGGCCCGTCACGCGCTTGAAGGCGGCGATTACAGCAGTTTCCGAGGCATAGCCGACCTCCCTGCCGATCCGGGCGGCGGGCCGGGCTCCCTGCGCGAACCGGTCGGCGGCGAGACTGATGCCGAATTATTGTATCGGCGGAAAGTTGCGTTCACGTAGTTTCACAATAAGGGCTCGGAGCGGACTTGCCGCGGCGCGCCGAGCAGAACACCAGCCGGGCCGCAGCGGACGACGCAACCGGCCCAAACCTGCCGTTCCTCGGTCAATCTAGTGCTGCGCTGCTGTTTCTCCGAACCGGCCATTCGCTGCGCCTGCGAAACCGACGCGTTGCTTGAGGCCGACAGAATGGGACGAAGCGTCATTTCGCTGCGCTCGCGCCAATGGCGGCTTTCGGTCCTGTGGCAACGGCGTTAGACTGCTGATACGGGTCAATATGCTAGCGTTCGTCGCCAGGCAATTATTCCGCTTCAGTAGCTTTTTCCTAGTTCTCAAATGCACGCAGTGCGATGACGGCTTTGCGCTTGCGGCGTAGCTTTTGACCTTTGGGTCGAAGTTCGCCTCAATGCTCGCGAATTGATGCCGAAGGTGAGCTGTCAAGCGCGAGCATTTTTCCATCATATTTGCATGCAGGAAAGCGGCTTCACCCGCGGAGATATTTGCGTCATAGATTTAAACGCCTTTCTTGATCACATCAGACTGGGAGTAAGAAGAACAGCAGCTTCCGCGCGAGATGCGTCGTAGATTTCCGCAACGAGGGTGCGGTCGTGCGCAGGACCATACTCTCCTCGCTTGCAGGAAGCAGCGAGTGATTGTCGAAGTACGTGCTGAAAAAACCTTGATTCACGTCGAGCGAAAATTCCCCATCTAGATCGTACGCAATGATTTCAAATGGATCGGCCGCCGCTCCCTCGACCGTCATTACAGCCGCATTCCCGCCCCGCGCCGATAGTATGATCGCGCCCGGCCCTTCGATTACTCTGAGGAAGAAACTATGTTGCAGTAGCAGCGGAAGACGTACATCGAAGATCGATCTTGTGCGTACATCATCGGAAAATGCAACAAGGTTTTCCAGCCGCACAGCGACGCGCCTTCCCGCGGGAAGAGTCACCCTAAAAAAGCGCTGGTCGTGCGTGCCATAGCCACCGAACTGCGCACGGGCGCCGTCACCTTTGTAGGAAGAGAAGAAAAGCTTACCGCCTGCAATCCGAGGTAGAACGAATGTCAGTGGGCGCGGAATACCGAGGCGCCCCCGCCTGTCGGGGCCCATTCCATCACTAAAGTTCGCATCCCATCGCTGCCCTTCGAGGGGCTGAGAGAATCCGAAAGCGGGCGAACCCGCCGATGTTCCCTCGCGCGTGATATCCCGGACGTCGAGGCGGGGCATGCGACGGTGAACTCGGTCGACGAAGTTTAAAGCCTGTGCGCCGTTGTATGGGTCATAGACATGCCGCACGAAGATAAACATAAAAATCTTAATCGCGGCCAGCGCCACCAGCGTGATTGACAGTAAATTCCATAGGGACAGCATCAGGAAAATGCGCCCGTTCGCGATGCGCAACCTCTGTTCGGCGCGGTCGATCTCAGTATCGACGAACCGATCCGTCGTGCGGATTAGATGTTGCCCCCTCGCGTCGCCGGCAGCTATCCCGGCGGCGGCCTGTTCCCTGAATTCCGAGCGGAACTGCGCCCGAAACGATTTGTATGCAGCATCCATCGGTTGCAGGAACATGCGCCGGATACATTCGCGCGTATCCGTCAACCAATGATACCAACGACAGCGGGCGGCTCTATACCGGAAAGCTGGATTGAAGTTCGACAGACTTGATTTGATTACTCCATTCGGCGGATCGAAAAGAGCACTTTCAATCGCTCTGACCCCGTCATTCGATCCGACATTTCCTGCGGCCACCGAGGCACGGACTTCATCTTTCAGATCACGGCGTAGGTTGACAAAGGCCCGCGCGACCGCGTCGTTGATGTCGCCTTTGAGGCCTTCCTGAGACCGATCGCATACAATCTTAAGCGTGCCGTCCTCTTCGCAGGCCCATTCCGCCAGGGTCTCCATCTGGTAAATCGTTTTCCCAGCGATCCAGTCACCGATATACAGCGACTTGTAAATCGATCCCGCCGCCAGCACGACTGCGGGCGAAGCCAGAAGCGTCGTTCGACCAACAATAGCGAGCCACCTACTGAATGGGATGCGAAAAGCCATAGCGACGAAATCGTAAAGCAGCGGAATAACAACCTGCAGGATCAACAGAACAGCCGTCAGCAGCAGGATCATCGGCGCGGCCGCCTCAAACCGGAACAGCCCGGTGAAAACAGCCAGACCCAGACCGATCAACAAAATTACACATCGTGGCACCCGCATCATGGCGCAGGCCGTTGCGGATAATGCGATCAGCGCCGCCGCAACTATGATGTTCATGGCAATGCTACTACCTGCATTGAGCAGCAGAGGTACTTGCGCACACGGTCTTCTTTTCCATTGTTGTGAACACTTTGCGCGCCAACAATGACCATATTCGCAGGACATCTCTTATCCAGTTTAGCATCCCAACTGTTCCACCAGTTGTTGTTATACGGATACTGGCAGCGCACGAGTTCGATTTGGGCATTTGACACTGACTGCTTCAGATCACCAACTAATCTTCCCACACTCTCAATCTGTACCTTTTGCGCTGCGCTTTCTGAGAGCAGAAGGTCCAGCTGTTCTTGTATCTGCGCCCGTTCCCCATTCGCTACGAAAGGGGCCAGCGCGAGCGCCAGAAAAGGCGCTCCCCCTATCGCGGCCCAGCGACTGTGCACCCTTGTGGCGAGGAAGCAGCAGACGCCGAAGATCACAGCATAGACCACGGGTTCGGCGACGGAACTGCTAACGGTGAACCTGATGGCCCTGAAGTCGAGTGTGTCGCTAGAGAGCGCTTGTATCATTACCAAGCCCAGTAAAAATATCCCAATGACCGAGAGGACACCCAGCAAAAAAAGCGCCTGCCGGTTTTCCGGCGCACGCGCGTTTTCCATTTCCGGTCTGTCGTTCATCTCATTTCCCTTCAATGCTTTTGGCGCCGAGCTTTTCGAATGGTTCGGGCGATACAATCTTCGCGGGAGGTCGGTAATGGGTTAGGCGCATAGAACTCTTAATTTTTGGGCGCACTAAAAGACCTGCACCGGATATTAAAACACACTCTACCATTGATTGTCATCGACGATGCAAAGATGGCACAAGGTGCATGACCTGCGCGCTAACGCTGACGTTCGTGCCAATCGCAGCATTCGTTCATTCTGGGCACAAGGCTGACTTGCGGCGGTGCGGCGAGCCGGACACCTGACGGGCTGTAGCGGCCTTCGCTCACGGCCCAGACCTGACCTTCGCCAAGATGGTTATCTCTGCAGCGCAGCTTCCCGAAAGCGGACTTTCGTAAAACTTTGCAGCATTATCCGACAGGGAGAGGTCGGCTATGCGGGGCGAAGCTGACGCTGGTCGATCCGCAGAAGTGCATGCCGAGTACTCAGGTCACTGCATTCGCGATGCGTATGTCCCTCCCAGGAGGTGCATCGAAAAGACGGCCATATTCCCGAGTGAACTGCGTCACGCTGGCGTAACCGACCGTGTGGGCGGCCTGTGCGATCTTCGCGCCCTCTGCCAGCATGAGCCGCCTCGCTTCAATCAGGCGAAGCTGTTTCTGGAATTGGAGCGGCGACAGGGTCGTGATGGCGCGGAAGTGCTTGTGGAACGCGGGCTCACTCATTGCGGCGGCCTCCGCGAGTTCCTCGACCCTGATCGGACGGGCGTACTCCCGCCGCAGTATATCGACCGCGCGCGCAATCCGTCCCGCGTGGCTGTCCGGCACCCCGAGCGCAGCGATGGCCGGGCCGTGAACCCCCATGAGAAGCCAGTAGTGCAGCTCGCGTAGCAGGCCATCGGCAAGCACTGGCAGTGCCTCGGGCCGATCCAGCAGACGCGCAAGGCGAAGGGCGGCATCGATGATCTCTGTGTCAATAGGCTCCACGCTCACTGGCGGCGCTTCACCCGATCGCAAGGAGACAGCCGGACGCAACGCACGCAGGATCACGGGATCGAGCTCGAGGACGAGCGCATAGTAGGGTGCCGCGATACTGGCGTGGGTAATCCGGCTGACTGTCGGGATGTCCGCCGCGACGACCATCGCCTGCCCCGGCGCGTATTCGAAGCTCGCGCCCAGCGTGGTCACGCGCTTCCGTCCCTGCAGCAGCATAGCTATCACGGGCTTCTGGACGGCAACCATCAGCTCTCCCGGGTGCAGGGCACGCACTAAGGTGAGGCCCCGGGCCGGGGTCGGCGCCGAACCGTCTGGCCCGGCATTGGCGTCGGCGAACCGGCGGCAATGGACGAGCAACTGAGCAAGGGGGGAACTGCTTTGGGCAATGGTCATGCGATATATTATGGCCGGAATCGGCCTGTCGGGGAAGGGATGAATGGAAACAGGCAAGTCATGGCGAGGTTCAGGCAACTACAAGCGCCGGCGCTCTTCTATTTCAGAGTGACACCATGAAACCCTGAAAGGACACTCCCATGAGCAAGATCGCTCTCGTCACCGGCGCCAATCGCGGCCTCGGTCGTACCACCGCTCTCGCCATCGCCAAAAGCGGCGGCGACGTCATCGTCACCTATCGCTCGAACGCTGGGCAAGCAAAGGAGGTCGTGACCCTCATCCGCGAGATGGGGCGCAAGGCCGTAGCGCTGCCCCTCGACGTTGCCGACACCGCAAGTTTTCCAGCCTTCGTCGAGAGCCTGCGCTCTGAGTTGCGCAAAATCTGGGGTCGCGACAGCTTCGATCATCTCGTCAACAATGCCGGGCATGGCGAATTCGCCCTGATCGAGGAGACCACCGAAGCGCAGTTCGATGGCCTGTTCGCAGTCCATGTGAAGGGCGTCTTCTTCCTCGCTCAAGCCCTTCTGCCGCTCCTGGCCGACGGCGGGCGGATCGTGAATTTTTCGTCCGGCCTGACGCGGATCTCCTTCCCCGGCTTCGCGGCCTATTCGGCGGCAAAGGCGGCGGTTGAGATGCTCACGGTTTACATGGCGCGGGAATTCGGAGCACGGGGCATCGCGGTGAACACGGTCGCGCCGGGCGCCATCGAAACCGATTTCGGCGGCGGACTGGTCCGCGACAACCCCGAGGTGAACGCTCAGTTCGCGGGGATGACGGCGCTCGGCCGCGTCGGGCTGCCGGACGACATCGGTCCGATGATCGCCAGCCTTCTGCGCGAAGATAACCGCTGGGTCACCGCACAGCGCATCGAGGTCTCGGGCGGCCAGACGATCTGATCACCCTGCATGACGCGCCGGTTCCCTCGGCGCGTCATTTCACTGGCCGATCTACGTTGCGAGACTGGAGCATGACGGGCCTCGCCTCGCCCCCCTTTGGGCTCAAAGCGATCATGCGGCGCTGAGGCGGGTCGCATGACCGGCTCGGCGGTGCTGCAAGACGCTCGCGGCCGATAGCTGCCACTCACGGGGCGGCTCGTCGCTGCAGGCAGCTTCCCCAAAGCAGAGACTCGAATAGGTGCGCAGCAAAGTATTGTGCTCGAGGTCCGCTGTTCGGACGAAGCGGCCTTTTATTTGCCTAATTTGAACGCTCAGTTAGAGGTGAGCAAGGTCTTTAGCCCAAGGCTCGTATTTTTGTCCTATGCGAGGCTGATTATAGGGCTGTGATTAATTTCCTCTTTTAGAATATCGTACGGATGAGCAGGAGTTTAGCAAAATGTAATATGAAAATTACTGATTTACAGTGCTTTCCTCGAAAACATCACTTCCGCTTTTATCCGAAAGCGGAGTTTATTTAGCTCAATAGACTAGCTCTACTTTGATATGAGAGTCGTACCAGTTATTTTTAACAAGCCTGCCACATGCGGAGGAGAAGCCGCCTACTTGCTCCTCAAACTGCTGTTTGCAGGTATACTCATCTCCTTTGCACGTCATGCTAACGGTTGGCACCAGGTCGGTGAGTAAGCCCTGTTCACGGCAGATCAATGTATATTTATTCGTTGGTTGATAGCTGTCATACGTACTAGCTAGCCCGCTAGTGGCACTTGAAGGCGGAGGTGGTGGGGGGACGTACCTATGGCAAGTTCTATCATAGGTGGTTTCGTGTATAAATCCCTGCTCCCCTCTGCTAACATGAAACTTCATGTTGCAATCGTCAAAAGTAACCGCAAAGTGGTATGAGGCTTCATCCTTAGTCTTGCCGAGGTACTCAGAAACCGAAACAGGAAGATTTTCTGTCTGTTCACAAAGGAATTGGTCCAAGTCAGGTTCTTGCGTCCAAACCAACTTGAGCTGCCGTGCAGTCCACCTCCATGCGCGGTAAATCTCTCCGGTCACAAACTCAATTTCACAGCCCTCATATCCTGCGAAGGGAACGGTGACTGTGGTTGGCATGTTAGACAGTTGTCGCAGCATTTCAGCCGCGCCTTCTGCTCCAAGAATTTGGCCGGTTTTGATATACTCGATACCAGCATCTCGGTCCTCGGACCTTCCGAGGCCTGTAGCAGTCATCCATCCCAAGTAGATATGTGCCTCCGCATCACCCAGCTCTAGCGCTTCTCCAAAGAGTTCTAGCGCTTTTCGGTGATCAGCGTCACTGAGATGTTCTTCCCAGTAGGCCAGGCCAAGCATTCTGATAGCATACGGGAGCTGTGCTTCATTTGCGGGCACATCAAGCCACCGACGCGCCTCATACACATCCTTGGGCACACCTAAACCGTGCAAGTAGCGGTACCCAAGTTCAACTTGGGCATCAATATTTCCACTTTTGGCGGCTTCTGCCAGCTGGGGCAGTGTTTTGGCCGAAGCGGTAAAGGCAAAAACACAAATGAAAAATGCTAGAACAACTCGGAGCATACCGTCCCAAGTTCTGTTATACGCTGAGAAGTTGCTTGAACATCGTCACCATTGAAAGGGATAATTACATCTGCATTCAATGGCATATGTGCGTTAGAGTCTAGTTCTGAGACGAGATAGTCAAGTATCGTGTACCTGACTAGAGGGTCATCCCCGCCAGAGAGCCAAGTGATATCGACATCCGATACGACTATTGCGTTCCCTTGCGGATTTGGAGCTGCTGAGGCACCGGTAACATTGAGAGCCAAGAACGGCTGCGCCCATTCACTTGGCTTTGCCAATACCGTTAGCATTTTTGATGTTCCGGTTTGGTGCCCCCTCATGTAGAGGTAAAACTGGCAAGCTGAAAGGTCTTCACTTTCCAATCGGACTTGGTCAAATTCCTGTTCCTTGCCGTTCATCATGTTTGAGATGAAACCGGGGCCATCCCACTCTGAAAATATGATACAATCGCCGGAACCATGGAGTTCTTGTCCTCCGACAATCATTGACTCGTCCTCACAAAGAGTGAGTTCGACGTATCGTCTCCAAAAATCATCCCGAGTTTTTAGCCCGCTGTCAGTCAATCCTGATTGCGGCAAATTGAGATCCTTCAATTCCTGAGCATGTGCTGGAAGCACAGAGAAACCAATGGATATACATGCAAAGAAATTTACGAAAGTCAGTCTCATCTTTTCCTACCCGGCACCTTGATAACGTGATTGCGAACCTGCGTCCGACGCTCTTGAACGACGATGTTCTTATCCTTCTTTACGAAGAACAGGACCACCAAATCGCGCCGAGTATCAAAAGCAGTTCCATGCTAACCCCTGCCGCAAACATCGAATACATCGCTCAAGGTTTGTCAAGGCTGTAAGCTTTCGAAAATGCTCGCTTTTTCCATTCTACGAATACCCAGCCTTCAAGGCAGTTCGCTTCTCTCACCTCTGAGAGCAGTTTGAACACAAAAAGGGCCCTAAGTGGTTAAGATGGCTCGGAGCGGTCTTGCGGCAGCGCAGAGCAAAGCGCGATTCCGACGTCATTTGAATGTCCGCTTTGATGTTTGCGGCGTATCCGGCTCGCATCCGCAGCGAAGGTCCGCTTCCCGCCCATAGTGTCGATCGACGCGACTGGCCCAGACCTTCGCCAAGATGGTCATCTCTGTGAACAGGCATGCAAAATTGACCCCGTAGCGGGGTGATCGGCATCCACAAATGACCCCCTTACACTGATGTGGATAATGCCCCCCGAGGCCATCGGGGAGCGCAGTGTAGGATGTTGGTAGTGGAGACGATTGCGAAGATCAGGCGGGCGTATTTTCAAGACAAGAAGTCGATCAAGCAGATCTGTCGAGAGCTGCGGGTATCGCGGAAAACGGTTCGCAAGGTGATCCGTTCCGGTGCGACGGAACTCACCTACGAGCGGACCATTCAACCGTTGCCGAAGATCGGGCCCTGGAAAGACATGCTCGACGAGATGCTGACGGTGAACTCACGGAAGCCCAAGCGCGAGAGGCTGACCCGGATCAGGATTTTCGAGGAACTCAGAGCCCTCGGATATGACGGCGGCTACGATGCTGTCCGGCGCTACGCGGCCTCGTGGTCCAAGGAGGAAGAGGAGGCAACCGCCGCTGCCTATGTGCCGCTGACCTTCGATCCCGGTGAGGCCTACCAGTTCGACTGGAGCCATGAGATCGTAGTGATCGATGGCGCGACGACCACGGTGAAGGTGGCGCACGTCCGTCTCTGCCACAGCCGGATGCTGTTCGTGCGGGCCTATCCGCGCGAGACGCAGGAGATGGTGTTTGATGCGCACGACAAAGCCTTTGCCTTCTTCGGTGGAGCCTGCGCGCGGGGCATCTACGACAACATGAAGACCGCAGTAGACACGATTTTCGTCGGCCGCGACCGCGCCTACAACCGGCGGTTCCAGCAGATGTGCGGGCATTACCTCGTCGATCCGCCGTCCATTGGGCTTGAACCAATGGCACCTTCAATGAACGGCCCTGCACCCCGGCATCCGGCTGGGAGAAGGGACAGGTCGAGAACCAGGTCGGCGTTGTCCGACGACGGTTCGTCGTGCTGGAAGCACGCCTCTGACAGGCCACCTTTCGGGACATTGCTGCGCAATGCCCTGCCGGGCAGTGGATGGTCCAGATCCTGAGCATGATCCCAATCGACGGGCTGGATGCGGTGGATTCTGCCTGCGCCGAAGCCCTGAACGAAGGGGTTCCCGCGGCCTCGGTCGTCATCAACATCCTAGCCCGACATCGGGAGCCGCCCCCGCCACTGACCATCGATACGCCGGCCGCATTGCGACTGACCTGCGAGCCCGTCGCCGATTGCAAACGCTACGACAGCCTAAGGAGACCCAACCATGGAAAGATCACAGGTGCTGGAGGCGATGAGCCAGCTGAAGCTCTACGGCATGAAAGCCGCTTACGATGAGATCATCACCACAGCGGTGAAGCGTAAGCACGAACCGCAACAGATCGTCGGTGATCTGCTGAACGCCGAGATCAGCGAGAAGCAGGCGCGCTCGATCAAATACCAGATGACGATTGCCAAGCTGCCACTGGCCAAGGAGGTCGATGAGTTCAGCTTCGAGAATACGCCGGTCAACGAAACGCTGGTGCGTGATCTGACCTCCGGAGAGTTCCTTGAGCATCAACGCAACGTCGTGCTGATCGGCGGCACGGGGACCGGCAAATCCCATCTTGCAGTAGGCATCGCCAGGGCCTGCATCCGCCGTGGCAAGCGCGGCCGCTTCTTCAACGTCGTCGACCTCGTGAACAAACTCGACGCCGAAGCTCGCGCTGATCGCCAAGGGCGCACTGCGGATCTCTTGGCCCGCCTCGACTTCCTGATCCTCGACGAGCTCGGCTACCTCCCCTTCGCGCAAACCGGCGGCCAGCTCCTGTTCCACCTCGTCAGTCGTCTCTACGAGCGCACATCAATCATCGTGACGCCAACCTCGACTTCGGTGAATGGCCATCGGACTTCGGAGACGCCAAGATGACGACAGCGCTACTCGATCGTCTTACCCACCACTGTGACATCGTCGAAACCGGCAACGAAAGCTGGCGCTTCAAGACCCGCGAATGACCAAAACCACGCTGGCCCGATACGGCTGCGCTGTCTGGGGGCTACACCGCATCGGGCCAGCTACCCTTGCGCTCAAAAGGGGGTCATTTTTGGATGCCGATAGGGGGTCAAGATTGCGCGTCGATTGACAGCAACAAACCAATAGTCTTAATAAATAGCTACCAAGGCGAAATTTTGCCTCGAAGGCCCTCTATTTCAGACTGGTATGATGAACCCAATTTCCTTTCCCCATAACCTTCTATGTATGTCAACCCATCCGGTCCAGATATGGCCTTGAACAACTCAGATCCTGCTTTTTGTATTTCATTTATTCGCCCCTGACGACCTTTACGAACCTCAATTCCTGAGACTCCCATAGTTACTGCTTCAATCCAGTACCATTTCCCAAATTTTATTGGGCTAAGGGAGATAAGATGAAAATTTAAGGATGTTGACTCGAAGTTTAACTGCAAAAGCTGTGCAGGGTTAAACTCAGGCCAAAATCTTTTAGCTGAGTTTTCATCATTGGGATAGGCGATTGGTTTAATAACTGGTACGCTATCCGATGAAAACGACGCTCCAGAGAGATAATTTTCCGCCCACGTAAATATCTTATAATTTTTCCTTACATCAGCCTTCCATCGAAAACGCTCAATGTGGCCATCAATGAGCATAACCTCAATCCAGTCATGGGCGAGGGCGTATTCAAGAAAATTTCGTGTTTCGTACACAATAATTGAGGTGACCCAGATAACAGCCGAAGCCAGAACTAATGTCAAAGCGACAATGCTGCTATTCGACCAGGCCTGGATTTCAGGAAGCCACCGCACTACTGGATTCCACGCCACTATCGTTTCGAGAAAGAAACCCTGCGGCGACGCCAAAAACAGAATAAGTGCGGCAATAATCATAAAAAGGGTCGCTGAAACGGCAAGATCAATTAGATATGTAAGTGCATTGAAGGGAATGCTTACGATTGAAGGAAGCCTCTTGTTGTAGATTGGTCGCACAGACAAGACCCGATCGATAGGAAACTGCCTTTCAAAAATATTAATGAAGCCATCCACACGGATGCGTTCTTTGTTGGAGCCAAAGAAATACCTGATCCTCAGATCACCATTTTCGGCTTCTACCTCATCAAGAGGTCTTCGATCTATATGTACCGGTTTTACAGACGTCATATTTTTACCTAATCAGCTAACCTAAAGTGTCTTATCCTAATCAAAACACCCACGCTGTCATAAGCCAAAAAAAGATGAAGAACAGGAAAAAACCGGGGACCATAAACTGAAACTCGCCTATCAACCCATCC
Source organism: Sulfitobacter sp. 20_GPM-1509m (assembly GCF_000620505.1). Classification (GTDB taxonomy): domain Bacteria; phylum Pseudomonadota; class Alphaproteobacteria; order Rhodobacterales; family Rhodobacteraceae; genus Pseudosulfitobacter. The sequence goes on from NZ_JIBC01000006.1 coordinate 14,362, forward strand.
CCTGCAGCAATGGCAAAAACAACGATAACTACGACAGATACAACAGCCGCCACTATAGCCGACGTCTTCAAACCCAAGCCTGGCGAAAACGTAGAGTCTATCCAGGTTGAGAACACCGGTAACGCCGCGCTTGCGCCCCAAACCAGCAAAGCAAGTGCGACAAGCCCTAGGACAGTAAGTCCGACAGCTATACGTGTCGCAGCTCTTTGCTCTTCTTGTTCTGTTCTCACGCGACCGCTCCCGCACTAACGCGCGACTGTTTCTTCACATATTCTCTGACTTTATTGGGTTCAGGCATTCCATGCAAAGTAAACTCTGCTTCGTCACCTGTCGTAAAAATTTGAATCGTACCAACACCGAACACACGCTGCAGCAAGCTCTGATCGACGTGAACTGAACGGATCTTACGCAGATCCAAGTCAATACGGCTCTTACTCAAAAGGCCACGCTCAAGCTCTACCTCGTCGCCTACAATTTTGAGGCGTACGGTACGTGTTTTAACAAACCAGTAGAGCAATATCAGTATGCCTAAGCCAAAAGCCGGGATCAGAGCGACGGCCAGAATAAATCCGATGGGCCGGTTCTTAAACATGGACGGGTTAGCGTCGTAAAACACAAGGGGATTCATGGTCTTAGTGTCACCTTCAGGTCATAATACAGCGTCGTAACCCAAAGCTTCACTAGGAGGTAAATACGGGCTTCAAAATTAAGTTATTTCCTTTCTTGACGTAAATCCAGTCGATTCGAAAGGAGGTGACTTACGTAAGACAGCCGATGGTCGAGTGTCCCGCAGGTTAATACCCTTTGCCGATGAACTTGTTCTCGAAATTGCTCCAAAACATCGCGCTCACACATCCTGTTGAACCAGAATATCCACATGATCCGCCGTGGTGCGCAAACACAAAGGCCGGTTTTTCACCGAAGTACACAACCTGCATGTTATGGGCGGCAAGATGCATCACTTCATCAAACGTGCCGTCCTCCTGCGAGACGAAGAAGGAATAGTGTGTCCCAGCCGTCCCACCGTAAATCAGGTGCCCAGCTGGATAGCACCGGAAATAGTCACTGTTGACTATATAGTCATTTATGCCGTCGTCGTTCAAATCGTACGGTGTGGTAAACCCTCCGGCACTGAAGTCGGCTGTATCTTCACTACCGCACCTGGATGCACCCCGTTCGATGAGCGTTTCGAAACCTGGTGGTAAGTTATCCGGACGCTCGATGGTCTGAGCATTTGTACCTTGTGCGGCAAACAACATGCCTGCCAAGACAATAAGACGCATCGTATCTGGACCTTTCATTGTTATCGCTTTCGATCACGGTCGCGACTGTTCTCACGATCACTATCATAGTCACTGTTCCGGTGCCGATATGGCGGCAGGATTGCATGCCGATTGAGAGCCCAGATCGAGGCTTGACGAATATAGGAGCTTCAATGCGGCTGTCGAGACGTTCTTCAACACCCTCAAGGCTGAGCAAATCTGGCGCAGGTCATGGGAAACGCCGCGGCAAGCCGAGATGGCAAACTTTAAATAAAAAACTGCTGCTACAATCCCCGCTGTTGCCACTTAGCACTCGGCTGGAAAAGCCTTGGTCGCCTTCGAGCGAAAGGTTGTCCAAACGAGCACCTGGGGCGGTACTAAAACGTAACGGGTTCAAGTTGTGTAACGCTAGTGTTTTCATAGGATGAAAATTCGGTAAGCTTCATGGTCGCGTTGGGCCACTACGTTTTGCGAGTAGGTTGTGGGACACATGGGTGGCAAGCCTTTGTTTTGCTTGCCCCGCCCTCGAACGCGTCTTTGACCACTGCTGCATTGATGTAAAAGCTATATTTCCAACTCTGGCCAGCCTGGGCAGCGGTGCCATAACTTGTCCGTCTATCCCCAAAAGCGTTTCTCAATAGGGCATGATAGACCATAGAAAAAGTAAGTAAACTAAGGGTCTTTTTGGGAAACTGTTTAGCTTTATTTTCAGGATTTTAGGTCGGCTTTCCGCTCGTTTACACCTAAGAGGTCGGGAAGGGTGGGGGCGGTTTCCGACACCGCTCTTGTAGTCAAGACATCAGCGTATCCTCAGGGAAGGTAAAGGGTGGTCTTTAGATCGCGCGGATGAGCCGTTTCCGTAGTGGAACAGAACGGGCGCAGAACGTGAAAGGGTAGCACTTTGGGTAGCGATTGAAAGCTACCCAGAAAAGCTGCGCCGTAATTACTTGAAAATAAATGGAGGCGAGTAGGAGAATCGAACTCCTGTACACGGATTTGCAATCCGCTGCGTCACCACTCCGCCAACTCGCCAGCGCCTTGAAAACAAGGGTTTTCGTGGTTGGCGGGGTGATAGGCCGTTTTCGGCGAGAGCGCAAGCGCATTCCTGAGGCTTCTCAACACTTCGCAAATGCCAAAGATGCGCGCCGCGCGGTCAGCGCTGCGTGCCGGTGTGGTTCGGCGGTGAACCCCCGGGCGCTTGCGGCTTGACTGTGCGCAACTGCACATTGGACCGTCCTATTTCGCCCATCGGCCCGTTGCCGTGAGGTTCGGAATGTGGCACATCTGATTTTGACAGATTCCGAACAGATGAGTTCAGTTCATGACAAACTTTGAAATGCGCCGCACGGTGATGGTTGATACGCAAGTGCGGCCTTCGGATGTGACGAAGTTTCCGATTATCGAAGCCATGCTTTCCGTCGCCCGCGAAGATTTTGTGCCCGTGGCACAGCGGGAAGCGGCCTATATGGGCGAGAACATTGATCTGGGGGCAGGGCGCGTGGTTCTCGAGCCGCGGACACTGGCCAAGATGCTGGACGTGCTGGACATCGGCAATGACGAACTGGTGCTGGATATAGGGGTAGGCTATGGCTATTCCTCTGCGGTGATCGCGCATATGGCCGAAGCTGTTGTTGCCGTTGAAGAAGACGAGGATCTGGCGCGCGAAGCCCAGGAGGCGCTGATGACCGCAGGCGCGGACAATGTTGCCCTGCACACCGGCCCGCTCGCCGAAGGCGCGGCACAGCATGGTCCCTATGATGTCGTGATCGTTCAGGGTGGCGTGGCGCGCTTGCCGCAGGCTTTGCTGGACCAGATCAAGGATGGCGGTCGCATCGCCTGCCTGTTCATGGACGGCGCGCTGGGCGAAGTGCGCGTTGGTTACAAGATTGATGGACGGATCTCGTGGCGCAATGCGTTTAATGCAGGGGCGCCCGTTCTGCCCGGTTTCGAGGCGCACAGCCAGTTCCAGCTGTAATTGCGTCTCCGGGCGGACCGAAGACGTTGCAATCAGATCAAGCCGGTGTGGAATACACCGCATGTTGAGGACGAATTCGAGATGAAAACACCTGTGAGACGCTTTTCCGGTTCTGTCCTGAGTTTTGCGTTCGCCGTCGGTGTCGCCTTCGCCGCGCCTGCGCGTGCGGACACTTTGGCGGATGCCATGGCTGGCGCTTATACAAGATCCGGTCTGCTGGACCAGAACCGCGCCTTGCTGCGCGCGGCTGACGAGGATGTCGCTTCGGCTCAGGCATTGCTGCGACCGATCGTGAACTGGTCTGCCAGCATCGACCACACCTTTGGGACCGCGGGTTCGTCCAACACCAATATTTTCGGCATCACTTCGTTCAACCGGGGCTCGCTTCAGGACACGTCGACGACGATGGGCATCGTGGCACAGATGCTGGTCTATGATTTCGGGGCATCCGCGTCGCGCATTGAAGCCGCGAAAGAGGTTGTTCTGGCGACGCGGGCGTCGCTGTTGTCGATCGAACAACAAGTGCTGTTGCGGGCTGTCTCGGCGTATATGACGGTCCGGCAGTCCTATGAATTCGTCGCCTTGCGCGAGAACAACCAGCGTCTGCTGACGCAGGAACTGCGCGCTGCAAGAGACCGGTTCGAGGTGGGTGAAGTGACCCGCACCGATGTCTCGCTGGCCGAGGCGCAGCTGGCTTCTGCCCGCAGCGGTGTGGCTGCGGCCAAACGCGATCTGGCCCAGGCCATTGAATTCTATCGCAATGTGGTCGGGACCGAGCCGGGGCAACTGGCACCGCCGCCCAGCCTGCCGCGCACCGAAAGCAATGTGGAAAAGGCCAAGGCCCTTGCGATGCGCCTGCACCCCGATTTGCGGGCAGCGCAGCACCAGGTGGCTGCCAATGATCTGCTCGTGGTCGCCACCGGCCGCGACATGTACCCCACGGTGACCTTGAACGGCGGGCTCTCGGTGACCGAGAACTTTGACAACGACAATTTCCGCCGGGCCGGTACAGTGGGCATCGGAGTGGGCGGCCCGATTTATCAGGGCGGTCGTTTGTCGTCGTCCAACCGCGCGGCGATGGCAAATCGTGACGCAGCCCGCAGCAATCTGCACGTGGTGCAGAAGAACCTGGCCGAAGGCGTTGGCAATGCGATTGCGGACTTGCAAGCGCTGATCGCCCAATCCCAAGCCAGCGAACAGCAGGTGCGTGCGGCAAGTGTCGCATTCACCGGTGTACGCGAAGAGGCAACTCTGGGCGCGCGGACTACGCTGGACGTGCTCGATGCTGAACAGACGCTTCTGGATGCACAGGCACTGCGCATTCAGGCGCAGGCGCAGGTCTATGTTGCGGCTTATGCGGTTCTGGCCTCGATGGGGCTGCTCACAGCGCAGCAATTGGGCCTGAACGTGCAGATCTATGACCCCGAAGCCTATTACAATATGGTCAAGACCGGGCCCGCCAAGAACACCAAGCAAGGCAAGCAGCTGGACCGCGTCCTCAAGGCGCTGGGCAAAAACTGACGGAAAAAGACCGACAATTTTTCACGCCTGTTGTGAGAATCTTTGGTTCGCGGTAGACTGCGGGCTGAGGTGAGAGTGGAAAAACAATATGCCTGATGCAGTGACCAACGCCGAGGTCGAGGACGTTCTGTCGTCTATTCGCCGCCTGGTGTCCGAAGACCGACGCGTCCCCGCCGAAGAAAAGCCCAAGGCCAAGACCGATCGTCTGGTTTTGACGCCAGCCCTGCGCGTGGCGGAAGCGCCCCGGCACAAGGAAAACGAGGGTGCGCCCCGTGCAGCGGATGGCACCGAGGATCAGGACGGCATTGAGCTTCATCGCTCCCACGAAGATACTGACGCCGATGCGGTGATCGACGCCTTGATGGCGCAAGAGCATGGCGCGCAAGAGGATGGTGCCCCTGAATTGGCTGGCAACGACGAAGTCGGCGCTGATCTGGACCTTGCCGATGGCGAAACCGACGCGGACCGTGAAGAAATCGAGGACCACGCTGCCTCTGACGGGACTGACGACAGCGAAGACACTGCGCAGACTGATCACGCGTCTGGCCTGACGGATGGCCGGACCCTGCACGAAGTGTTTCGTGCCGTGGATGCTCAAGAGGCCGAAGCCGCCGCCCTGCGCGATGTGCCCGAATATCGTGGACCCAGCACCGCAGCGATGAACGCACAAAGCCTGAGCGCAAAGATTGCCGTTCTGGAAGAGGTGATTGCACGGACGGATGACCAGTGGGAGCCCGATGGTCCAGGCCGTGACGATTACGCTGGCACCGAGCCGCCCGCGATGGCGTGGGAAGATGCAGCAGAAGATGGTGTATCCGAAGATGTCGCCGATGCCGCACCCGAGGCCACGTTGTTTACAGGGCAAGGACCGCGTCGCGACACCTCGGCGGACAGTTTGAACACGGATGAGGACATCCTGGACGAGGATGCCCTGCGCGATCTGGTGTCCGACATCGTACGGCAAGAGTTGCAGGGCGCTTTGGGTGAACGCATCACCCGCAATGTCCGCAAACTGGTGCGCCGCGAGATCCATCGCGCCTTGGCCGCGCAGGAGCTGGAATAACGCAGGGGGCCTAGACCTCTGCCGCCAGCCTTAACAGCAGATCAATGTCCATATGCGCCTCAAGGTGCTGTGCCAGCGCGTCCAGCGTGTCATCGACCATCTGGTCGTAAGACAGGTCGCTGCGTTGGCCCAGTTGGTCTAGAAAGGCGCTGCGATAGGCGTCTGATCCGAAAATACCGTGCAAATAGCACCCTTTGACCCGTCCTGTGGCGTTCGCGGCCCCTGCGGCCACGCCGCCCATGTCCAGCCATGCGCGGTCCGTGTCGGGGCCGGTGGTTTCGCCCATGTGAATTTCATAGCCCGTCAGGGCCGTGCCGCTGGCCGTGTCCACGCCGGTGCGCAAGGCCAGCGTTTTCAACGGCGCCAGCGTTGTGTGCACGTCCAGCAATCCCAGGCCCGCGACCGTGGCTGCAGGTCCCTCGACGCCTGCGGGGTCGGCAATGGTCTGCCCCAGCATCTGATAGCCCCCGCACAGCCCCATCACATGGCCGCCGCGCCGGACGTGGGCCGCAATGTCGATGTCCCAGCCTTCGGCACGCAAACAGGCCAGATCGGCGATGGTGGACTTGCTGCCGGGCAACAGGATCACATCCGCATCGGCGGGCAGGGGCGTGCCGCGCTGGATCAGGCGCAGGTCCACATGCGGCTCGGCCGCCAGCGGGTCCAGATCGTCAAAGTTCGAGATGCGCGGCAACACCGGCACAGCAACGACCAGCCCCGCGCCGCTGCCAGCGCGGGCGGGCAGGTCCAGGACATCCTCGGCCGGCAGGCGATGGGCGGCGTCGAACCACGGCAACACGCCCAACGACGGCCAACCTGTCCGATGCGCAATATCGGTCAGCCCGTCGTCGAACAGGCTGGGGTCGCCGCGAAACTTGTTGATGGCAAAGCCGCGGATCAGCGCGCGGTCGGTGTCGTCCAGAACGGCGTGGCTGCCCACCAGTTGCGCGATCACCCCGCCGCGGTCGATGTCACCCATCAGGATCACGGGCACACCTGCGGTCACGGCAAAGCCCATGTTGGCAATGTCGCCCTTGCGCAGGTTGGTCTCGGCAGGACTGCCCGCACCCTCGACCAGGACCAGATCGGCCTGCGCGGCCAACCTGCGAAAGCTGTCCAGCACGGGGGCCATCAGCGCACCGCGTTCTCGGCCAAAAGCGCGGGCTTCCTGGGTGCCGATGACCTTGCCCTGCACGATCAGCTGCGCGCCGGTCTCGCTTTGCGGTTTCAGCAGCACGGGGTTCATGTCCACGTGCGGGGGCACACCCGCCGCGCGGGCCTGAAGCGCCTGCGCGCGGCCGATCTCGCCACCTTCGGGGGTGACGGCGGCGTTGTTGGACATGTTCTGTGGCTTGAACGGGCGCACCACCATGCCGCGTCGCACGCAGGCCCGTATAAGGCCCGCGACGACCATGGATTTGCCGACGTTGCTGCCGGTGCCCTGGATCATGATTGCACGTGTCATGGCGCACTGCGTTGCATTCAGGCAGGCCCAAGGCAAGAGGCCGCGCACCCTGCAAGTCGAAAATCTGCAATCGCGGGATCTGTGGCCGTCGCACAACAAAAAAACGCGCCCAGCAGAGGGCGCGTTTTTTTAATTTCAGCAGCGGTTGGTCGTATGGATCAGGCAGCTTCGGCCTGTTGCGCGGCATTGCGACGTTCGCTTTCTTCGCGCGACAGCGCAACCGAGGTGCGAACACCCTTGCCGACAAATTCCATCAGGCCCGACACCACACGTTCGTTGGGGTCGATGCCTGCACAGCTCAACACTTCGCGACCGTCGCGCGAACGTGCCCAGCGGGCGATCTGTTCCGGACCATTGCCATACTTCTTGTCGTCAGCGATTGCGTCGTCCAGAGCAGCCAACACAACGGCTGCAAAGAGTTTACGTGCACGGTTGCCTTGCTCGTTATTGAAGGCTGTGCCGTCAACGAAGTCGTTCATTCTTCGTCCTTCCTTTATTCTTGCTCTTGTCTTTTCGGCGTGAAGCTTCTTATGACCCATCCACGTCGATTCGGATACCCCGATATTGCATAGCGTCCATGCGTTAGGCGCATATCTGCCGCAGTGCAGCGCAGAAGATAGCCGTGTTGCGCGAGGCAGCGCATCAATATATAGGGTGCTTCACTTCTTCATCAACCTTTTGCCGTGGTTTACCCTCATGCCTAAAATTAACGGAAACGAAATCCGCCCCGGAAACGTGCTTGAACATAACGGCGGCCTGTGGGCGGCTGTGAAGGTCGACCATGTAAAGCCCGGAAAAGGCGGTGCTTTTGCACAAGTCGAAATGCGCAACCTGCGCAACGGCACCAAGCTGAACGAACGCTTCCGGTCCGCGGACAAGGTCGAGCGTGTCCGGCTTGAGCAAAAAGATCAGCAGTTCCTTTACGAAGAAAACGGGATGCTGGTCGTTATGGACATCGAAACCTACGAGCAGGTCCAGCTGCCCGCCGAACTGCTGGGCGAGCGTCGCCCGTTCCTGCAGGACGGCATGACCATTGTCGTGGAATTCCACGAAGAGGAGGCGTTGAACGCAACGCTGCCGCAGAAAGTCACCTGCAAGATCGTCGACACCGAGCCTGTGGTCAAAGGTCAGACCGCTGCCAACAGCTTTAAGCCCGCGATTCTGGACAATGGCGTCAAGGTCATGGTGCCGCCCTTCGTGGGCAACGACGAAGACATCATCGTGAACACCGAAACCATGGAATACGCAGAACGCGCGTAAGCTTCTGGTTTCAGGTTTGATTGGAAACACCCGCCCTTCGTGGCGGGTGTTTTCTTTTTGGGGCTCTGCCCCAGACCCCGGGATATTTCAGGCCAAAAGAAACGCAGGTTCAGTCCAGTCTGCGCACCGTTGCATCTGCCGCCTGCATGTCGCCATTTGCGCGGTCAAAGCGCAGATAGGCCAGCGCGCGGTCGCCTGCGCGGCTGTGCAGGGTGCCAGCGGGTTTGCCGTTGGTGGTGATCTCGGCGCCCGGCTCTGCAGGGCCGTCCACATGGACCTGTGCCAGTCCTTTGCGCAGTTCGGTTTTGTGTTTCATCCGCGCGGTAACCTCCTGGCCGACGTAGCAGCCCTTGCGGAAATCAACGCCGTTGAGGCGCTCGAATCCAACTTCGAGGATAAACGTGTCGGGGTGCAGTTCACGGCCGGCGCTGGGGACAAGGTTTTCGACGTACAAGGCGGTCCAGTCGGTGGTGTCGTCTGTCTGTGGCGCGTCCCGGTAGGCACGCCAGCCCAGGGCAGGGTGGCGCGGGTCGGGCAGGGCGTCGTCCGGGCGGTCGCCCAGACCGCGGTGGAGGTGCAGCCCGGTTTGCGCAAGCGTCACATCGGCGCGCAGTTTGTACATCGACAGGCGTTGCATCAACGCAGGCGCTTGCGTGGCATCCGCATCCAGCAGCACGTCATCGCCATCTGCCTTGAGGAAGAAATCGGCGATATACTTGCCTTGCGGCGTCAGCAGGGCGGCATACACCAGCCCCTGATCCAGTTTCTTGACGTCGTTGGTCACCAGACCTTGCAAAAAGTCGCGGGTGTCGGCGCCGCTGAGGCGCAGGATCGTGCGGTCTGTCATGGGTGGCTCCCTTTGGGTGTCTTGTGACATATAACAGTCGAAACTGCAGGAAAAAGGGGGCAGGCCCATGCGCGCACCGATATCTGTCGTGATCCCGACGCTGGACGCGGCCCCGCAACTGGCCGCCTGCCTTGCAGCGTTGGTGGAGGGGCTGGAGGCCGGGCTGATCCGTGAGTTGATCGTGTCGGATGGCGGATCGGGCGATGACACCATTGCGCTGGCCGATGCCTGGGGGGCGCAGGTGGTCAGCGGGCCTGCGTCACGGGGCGGGCAGTTGCGGCGCGGGGTTGCTGCGGCGCAAGGGCACTGGGTGCTGGTGTTGCACGCAGACACGGTGTTGCAGGAGGGGTGGTCCAGCGTAGTGGCCGAGCATCTGAACAGCAGCACATGCGCGGGATGGTTTCGCCTGCGGTTTGATCGTGGCGGGCGGTTCGTGGCGGGCTGGGCCAATCTGCGCAGCCGTCTTGGGCTGCCCTATGGGGATCAGGGGCTGTTGTTGCCGCGCAGCCTGTACGATGCGGTGGGCGGCTATGCCGATCAGCCGCTGATGGAGGACGTCGCCATGGCGCGCAGCCTGCGCGGCAGGCTGGTGCGGCTGGACGCGGTGGCGGTGACCAGCGCCGCGAAATACCGCCAACAGGGGTGGGTGCGACGCGGGGCGCGCAACCTTTGGACGCTGGTGCGTTATGCCTGCGGTGTGTCGCCTGCGCGGTTGGCGCAGGCCTATCGTCGTTAGCCGAACAGACGTTCGCGCATCCGTGCCAGAATGCCGGGACGCGGGTCCGAAGGCCCATCAAAGCGCGGCGCTGGCCGACGGGACCCGGCCACATCGATCACGGTTTTGCCGTCCTGGAATTGCAGGCGGTACAGGTCCGCATAGATGCCGCCACGCGCAAGCAATTCGTCGTGGTTGCCCTGGTCGATGACCTTGCCACGGTCCATCACGATGATCTTGTCGGCCCCGCGAATGGTAGACAGGCGGTGCGCGATCACGATGGTGGTGCGGCCTGCGGCCAGACGGTCCAATGCTTCCTGCACCACGTGTTCGGATTGGGCATCCAGGGCCGAGGTGGCCTCGTCCAAAAGCAGGATCGGTGTGTCGCGCAGCAGGGCGCGGGCGATCACGACACGCTGGCGCTGGCCGCCCGACAGGGCCGAGCCGCGCGGACCGACGTGGGTGTCCAGCCCATCGGGCAGCTTGGTCAGGAAGTCCGAGACATGGGCTGCGTCCAGCACCTCCTTGAGCCGTGCGTCCGACACGTCGGTGCGCCCAAGCAGGATGTTCTCGCGCAGGGTCTCGTCGAACAACAGCGCTTCCTGGGTGACCACCGAAAACAGGCTGCGCAATTCGTGCAACTTCATTTCCGCCGCTGGCACGCCCCCGATTTTCACAACGCCTTTTTGCGGATCGACCAGACGTGTCAGCAGGTTGAAGATGGTGGACTTGCCCGCCCCCGATGCGCCAACCAGAGCCGTGGTCTTGCCGGGAGCGGCCACCAGGCTGAGATCGTGCAGCACGGTGGTGTTGCCGTAGGCCAGCGTGACGTTTTCCAGCGCAATTTCGGGCGTACCCGTCGGCACCGGCTTGGGTGCCTTGGCCGATTTCAGGTTCACCGGCGCGTCCAGCAATTCCTTGATCCGCTCGATGGCAGCGGCGGCGACCTGCCACAGACCGCTCATCGCGCCCAGGCGACGCAGCGGGTCAAAGGCAAAGCCCATGGCGGTGAAAAAGGTCATGAACTGGCCAATGGTCTTGTCACCGGCAATGATCTCGGCCCCGCCATAGAGGATCACGGCCATGAAACCCGCGCCTGACATGATGTCGATCATCGCGGGAATGGCAGCGCCGCCAAAGGCGGTGCGCACTTCGGTGCGCACGAAGCGATCCGTCAGACCGCGATATTGCGTCGACTGGTAATCCTCGAGCGCGTTCAGCTTGATCTGAACGATGCCGTGAAACACTTCGTCCAGACGGGTGGACAGGTTGGCCCCCAGATCGCGGGCGTTGCGGGCATGGCGGCGCACATAGCGTTGCGCCATCGCGGCCGGCAACACCAGCAGGGGCGTGCCCACGCAGGCGAGCAAGGCCCAGATCGGGTCAACGCTGATGGCCACGCCGATCAGCACGATCAGCCCGATGAAATCACGGCCCGCACCTGTGATGATGGCGCGCCATACATCGCCCACGGCGTTCACGTCCTGCTGCACCCGTTGGATCAGGAAACCGGGCGGGTGCGATTGGTGGAATGCACCGTCAAGTTTCATCATGTGATCCAGCAGGTCGATTCGCAGAGCGGCCGCAGTCTTTTGCGCGATCCGCGTCAGCAGCACCTTTTGCACCACCGAGGACACCGCGCGCACCACGAAGATCCCCACCAGCAGCACACCGACCCAGATCAGCATGTCGCCGTTGCCCTGCACAAAGACAGTGTCGAACATCGGTTGCATCATCCACGACAACGCGCCCAGCATCGACCCTTCGATGATCATGAACATCACCGCCACGACCAAGGTGGGCACATGTCGCTTGAGATAGTTCTGCCACAACCAGGTCATCAGGTGGCTCGAAGCATAGTTGACAGGTGCCGTCGCAGGCGCTGCAAGCGGCTGTGCGGGGGCTGGTGTCTTTTCGGGGGATGTTGTCACGATGTTTGTTTTACACGCGGCACTGGGCTGCGGTCCTCGTGGTTTTGGTTGACCTCCGGTGTACTTGGCGAACAGGCCCCGTGCAAGCGCACAAGCAGTCCAATGGCGATTGACGCCGCGCCTCGCTGGCGTAGTGTGCCCACGATAAGTCTCAGGAGCCTCTCATGCCTCAACACCCGCTCGCCGCATTTGGACGCGATTATCTTGCAATTCCCGGTCCGTCCGTGATGCCCGACAGGGTGCTGCGGGCCATGCACCGCTCGGCGCCGAATATCTATCATGGCGCGTTGATCGAGATGGTCGAGGGGATTGTACCCGACCTCAGACGGGTGGCGCGGACCCAAGCGCATGTGGCGATGTACATCGGCAACGGCCACGCCACGTGGGAGGCTTGCCTGAGCAATACGGTCATGGCGGGGGAAAAGGTACTGGTGCCTGCAACGGGCCGTTTCGGTCTGGGCTGGGCGGATGTGGCCGTCGGGCTGGGCATTGATGCCGAAGTGATGGATTTCGGCAAGTCCTCCGCGATTGACCCGGTGCGGGTGGCGGAGCGTCTGGCCGAGGACAAGGCGCATGAGATCAAGGCCGTGCTGGCCGTGCATGTGGACACCTCGACCTCGTATAAAAACGACATTGCTGCCTTGCGCGCGGTGCTGGACGATCTGAACCACCCCGCTTTGCTGATGGCGGACTGCATGGCTTCGCTGGGGTGTGACCGGTTCGAGATGGACGCCTGGGGCGTGGATGTCGTGATCGCTGGTTCGCAAAAGGGGATGATGGTGCCGCCGGGCATGTGTTTCGTCTTTTTCAGCGACAAGGCGGCCGAGGCGCGTGCGCGGATGGACCGTGTCAGCCGCTATTGGGACTGGACGCCGCGTGCGAACCCCACTGCGTTTTTCGAATACTGGAATGGCACGGCCCCGACGCATCACCTTTACGGCCTGCGCGCGGCGCTGGACATGATCCACGACGAAGGTCTGGAAAACGTCTGGCGGCGGCATCACCTGCTGGCCCGTGCGGTCTGGGCGGCGGTCGACGCGTGGGGGGCGGATGGCCCGATGAAGATGAACGTGCCCGATCCGGCGCAACGTGGTCATTCGGTCACCGCCATCGGCCTTGGTGCGCCCAATGCCACCAAGCTGCGCAACTGGACCGAGGAAAACCTGGGCCTGACGCTGGGCATCGGTCTGGGCATGGCCGAGCCGAACGATCCGGCTTGGCACGGCTTTTTCCGGCTGGGGCACATGGGGCACGTGAGCGGGCACATGGTAATGGGCATGTTGGGCGGCATCGATTCCGGGCTCAAGGCGCTGGACCTGCCACACGGCAGCGGCGCACTCGAAGCAGCCTCCGGCGTTATCGCTGCGGGGTAAAGGGCAGGCAGGCCCGCGCCTTGCGGGCCTCGAGCAACGTCATCCAGCGGTTCAGCGTCCAGCCGAGGGCGGCCACGGCCAGCAGGCCCCACAATGCCCAGAGCACCAGAAACACCCACGACAGATTGACGCCGAACATGACAATGCAGGCGTTGGTATAGTTCGGGGCGGACTGCGTTGGGCGGTTGATCATGGCAGGCACATCAAAGGGGTGTGCCTGTGAGTATAGCGCTGAATTGGCCGGTGCGAAGATTTTCTGACCGACCGGGGTGATTTACACCCTGAAGCGGGGCTTTGTTTCGGCTTCAGACCTTTGTCGCTGCATCCGCCAGTGCCTTGGGCAGGGCCGCCGCAAAGGCATCCAGATCTTCGGGCGTTCCGCAGCTGACCCGAATGCAGCGGTTTTGTGGCACCGCAAAAGGCATCCGCACAAAGATCCCCCGCGCAATCAACCCGTCCAGCACCGCCTTGGCAAAGGCTCCGTCGCGCCCGCAGTCGATCGCCACGAAATTTGCTGCCGACGGAAGCGGGGCCAGCCCGTTGTCGATGGCAATCTCGGCAATCCGCCGGCGCGCGCCGTCGATCTGGTCCAGCACATGCGCCAGATGCGCGTCATCCTCCAGTGCCGCCAGTGCGCCTGCCTGTGCTGCGCGGTTCATGCCAAAGTGATTGCGCACCTTGTGAAAGGCGGTGATCAGATCGGGATGGCCCAAAGCATAGCCGACCCGTGCACCGGCCAGCCCGTAAGCCTTGGAAAACGTGCGCATCCGCACCAGACGGGGATCGTCAAAGGACAGGTCGGGCGCGGTGCCCGGCGGGGCGCAGTCGATATAGGCCTCGTCCAGAACCAGCAGACAGCCCTGGGGCAGCTCATCCAATGCACGCACGATGGTATCACCCTCGTGCCAGCTGCCCATGGGGTTGTCGGGGTTGGCCAGATAGACCAGCTTTGCGTCAACCTCGGCAGCCTTGGAGAACAGGGCCATCGGGTCCTCGTGATCGCCCTTGTAAGGCACCTTGTGCAGAACGCCGCCAAAGCCCGCCACGTGGTAGTTGAACGTCGGATACGCCCCGTCCGAGGTGACCACCGCATCGCCTTCGCCCACGCACAGACGCACCAGATAGCCCAGCAGGCCGTCGATGCCTTCGCCCACCATGATATGCGCAGGATCGGTGCGCAGATGGGCGGCCAGTGCCGCAATCAGGTCGTGCGATTCGGGGTCGCCGTACATCCACGCATCGGCCTCGGCCATGGCGGCGCGAGCGTTGGGTGACGCGCCAAACACGTTCTCATTGGCCCCCAGACGCGCATCGAAAGCGGCCCCACGGACGCGTTCCTGGGTTTCAGGGCCGACAAAGGGAACCGATGCGGGCAGGGATTGGGCGAGCGGGGTGAGGCGTGCATGTGTCATGCGCGCAGGAATACTGTGGGACTGTGCCCTTGGAAAGAGGGCATGGCGCAGGGGCGTGCCCTGACGTCGGGCTGGAAATCAGAGCGGCTTTGCGCTGAGGTGCGCGCAAAGAGGAGTTTTGCCCATGTCGCGCGTGTCCGTCACCTATGAAAACCACATCGCCCACGTGCGCCTGACCCGCGCCGACAAGATGAATGCCGTGGATCAGGACATGATCGACGCGATTATCGCGGCAGGGCAGGAGGTTGCAGCCTCGGAGGCCCGCGCGGTCGTGTTGTCGGGCGAGGGCCGCGCGTTTTGCGCGGGTATCGACATCGGCGGGCTGGGCAAATCCATGGGCAATGATCCCGAGGCAGCGCTGGTTCCGCGCAGCCACGGGGGCGGCACCACGAACCAATGGCAAGAGGTCGCGATGATCTGGACCCGCGTGCCGGTGCCGGTGATCGCGGCCCTGCACGGTCCGGTCTTTGGCGCGGGCTGCCAGCTGGCGTTGGGCGCGGACATGCGCATTGCCGGGCCGGACCTGCAAATGGCAGTGATGGAAATGAAATGGGGGCTGGTGCCCGATATGGGCGGCATGGTGCTGTTGCCCCGTCTGGTGCGTGAGGATGTGGCGCGGCGGTTGACCTATACCGCGACACCCGTGGGCGCACAGCAGGCGCTGGACTGGGGGCTGGTCACCGAACTGGCCGATGATCCGCTGGCAGCGGCACAGGCGTTGGCGGAAGAGATCGCAGGCAAAAGCCCCTCGGCCATCCGCGCAGCCAAGGCGTTGATCACGCAAGGCTATGGGGCTTATTCGGATAGAATCCTGATGGCGGAAAGCGTCGAGCAAGCCAAGCTGATCGGCAAACCGGACCAGATGGAAGTGGTCGCGGCGGCGATGCAAAAGCGCGCGCCTGTGTTCCAGTAACGCATCGCGCTGGCGGTCGGGGGCGCTGTGCCCGGCGCTGCCCTCCCCGTTATCACAAACGGGAAGGGGGCAGGCCGGGGCCGGATCAATCCAGTTCGGACAACCGTGCCAGCGCGTCCTTCAGCTTGGCCTCTTCTGCCTCGCGCAGGGCAAGGTTGGCGCGGGTTTCGGTGATGATCTCTTCGGGCGCGCTGTCGACGAACTTGGGGTTGTTCAGACGGCCGCGCAGGCCACCCAGCTCTTTCGCCAGCTTGCCAAGGGTCTTGTCCAGACGCGCCTTTTCCGCTGCCACATCAATGACATCGGCCAGCGGCAGGCCAAAGCTGCCGCCCGAGACCGCCAGCGCCACGGTGCCTTTGGGCATCTGCGCCACCTCGGTCAGCGCCTCGACACGGGCAAAGCGGGTGATCAACGCCTCGTTCTCGGTCCAGACGCGCCGCGCTTTGTCATCCATATCCTTGACCACCAGCGGCACAAAGGCACCCGCAGGCACGTTCATCTGCGCACGCGCGGACCGGATCGCTTCGATGATGGCCACGGTCCATGTCAGATCGGCGTCGGCCTTGGCGTCGACCAGATCGGCGGCGGTGTAGGTTGGCCAGTCGGTGTGCACCAGCATCTTGGGGCGTGCCTTGGCGCTCCACAGTTCTTCGGTGACAAAGGGCATGATCGGGTGCAGCAGGATCAGGATCTGGTCCAGCGCCCAGGCATAGGTGGCCTTGGTCTCGGCGGCGGCTGCCGCGTCGTCGCCGTCCAGTACGGGTTTGGTGAACTCCAGATATTGCGAGCAGAAGGTGCCCCACACAAAGCTGTAGAGCGTATTGGCCGCATCGTTGAACCGGTAGGTCTCCAGTGCAGCGTTCACGGTTTCCAGCGTCTTGGCAATCTCGCCCTTGATCCATGTGTTCAGGGGCAGGGTGGTCTGCGGGACGTCATCCGAGTGGGGCAGCTCGAAGGTGCCCTTGAACTCGCCGTAGGTCGCGGCGTTCCACAGTTTGGTGACGAAATTGCGATAGCCTTCGATCCGCTTGGTATCCAGTTTCAGCGCACCGCCAAGGCTGGCCATCGACGCATTGGTAAAGCGCAGGGCATCCGCGCCGAACTCGTCGATCAGGTCCAGAGGGTCGATGACGTTGCCTGTCGACTTGGACATCTTCTTGCCCTGCGCGTCGCGCACAAGGCCGTGCAGGTAGACGGTCGAAAAGGGTTTCTCGCCCACGACCGCAAGCTGCATCATCATCATCCGCGCCACCCAGAAGAACAGGATGTCCTGACCGGTGATCAGGTCAGAGGTGGGGAAATAGCGTTGCAGCTCCGGCGTCTGCTCGGGCCAGCCCAGCGTGCCGATGGGCCACAGGCCGGACGAAAACCACGTGTCCAGCACGTCGGGATCGCGCCAGACCGGGTAGATCAGCGTGGTGGGGTCCTGTGTCGTCGCATATTCGGCAAGCGCTGCGGTAAACTGGTGCAGGGCGGTGTCGCGGTCGGCCACTTCGACGATGCGGGCATGGCCCAGCGGTGTCGGCAGTTCGGCCAGCGTGGCGGTGAAATCCGCATGAACCGCGTCGAAATCCGCACCGCACATATGCCGGTCGGCCCGGTCGCGCAGCGATTGCGCCGACAGCAGGCGGCCCACTTCGACCATGTCCAGCGCGCCGTCGCCTTCGTCGTCCGAGAAGCCAAAGGCGTGCAGGTCAAAGCCGTACCAGACCGGGATCTGATGCCCCCACCAAAGCTGGCGCGAAATGCACCAGGGTTCGATGTTTTCCAGCCAGTTGTAATAAACCTTCTCGCCGCTCTCGGGGATGATTTTCACATCGCCATTGCGCACCGCATCCAGCGCGGGGCCGACGATCTTGTCGGTGTCCACGAACCACTGATCGGTCAGCAACGGTTCGATCACCACTTTGGACCGGTCGCCATAGGGCTGCATGATCGGCTTTTGCTCGACGTATGGCACCGCCTCGACGCTTTCGTTGCCTTCGGCGTCGGTCACGGGAACCATGTGCATGACGGCCAGCCCCTCGCGGGTGATGTCGTCAACCACACGGGCGCGGGCGTCAAAGCGGTCCAGCCCGCGGTAGTCGTCCGGCACAAGGTTCATCGCGGCGATCATGGCCTCGTCGAACTCCTGCGCGCCGTTGGCGATGGCCTGCGCAATTGCGGCCTCTTCGGCATAGGGGCGTCCATCGGTGCGCATGGCACCGCGGGTGTCCATCAGGTTGTACATCGGAATGCCGCCCCGTTTGGCGACCTGATAGTCGTTAAAGTCATGCGCGCCGGTGATCTTCACCGCACCCGAGCCGAAATCCTTGTCGGGGTATTCGTCGGTGATGATCGGGATCAGGCGGCGGTGCTCTTTGGGCCCCACCGGAATTTCGCAAAGCTGCCCGACGATTGGCGCGTAACGTTCATCCGACGGGTGCACCGCAACCGCGCCGTCACCCAGCATGGTTTCGGGACGGGTGGTGGCGATCGAAATGTAATCGCGCTCTTCCTCCAGCACGACGTTCCCGTCTTCGTCCTTTTCGATGTAGGTATACGTGGCACCATTCGCGAGCGGGTATTTGAAATGCCACATTTGTCCCGCTGTTTCGATGTTCTCGACCTCAAGGTCGGAAATCGCGGTTTCAAAATGCGGGTCCCAGTTGACCAGCCGCTTGCCGCGATAGATCAGCCCCTTGTTGAACATGTCGACAAAGACCTTGATCACCGCATCGTGGAAGTTGCCTTCCTGACCCTCGGGGGCGCCGGGGGCACCGGACATGGTGAACGCCTCGCGCGACCAATCACAGGATGCGCCCAGACGGCGCAGCTGGCTTGCGATGGTGTTGCCGGACTCGGATTTCCATTCCCAGACCTTTTCCAGGAACGCCTCGCGGCCCATTTCGACGCGGCTGGGTTGCTGTGCTTCGGCCAGGCGGCGTTCAACCACCATCTGCGTGGCGATGCCCGCGTGGTCAGTGCCGGGCTGCCACAATGTGTCGAACCCGCGCATCCGGTGCCAGCGCACGAGGATGTCCTGAAGCGTGTTGTTGAACGCATGACCCATGTGCAGCACGCCGGTGACGTTGGGCGGCGGGATCATGATGGAATAGGACGAGGCGCCGGGCTTGGCGTTGGCACCTGCCACGAAACACCCGGCCTCTTCCCAAGCGGAATACAGCCGTGCTTCGGCCTCGGCGGCGTTGAATGATTTTTCCAAGGGCATGGGCTGTCTCCGGCAGGTGGATGAATGGCCTGCCGGGCTTAGCAAAGCCGCAAAGAAAGGAAAAGCACTCATAGCCGCGCGCGCCACCTGTGCCTCTTTTCCTGATCGGGAATTCCCGGCTTCGGCGCATCAGCGCTTGGGGCAGTGCCCCTTGTATAAGGCAACACCCCGCGCCTCGCGCTGCAATTGCATCCGCCCTCTCTGGACAATGTGGTCTGCACGGCTAATCTCCGCAGCAACGCAAGTCATGCGAACAGGGGATACTCATGGACAAGTTCGGGAAAAGTCAGTCGACGGTACGGGTCGAGGATGTACGCTTTCTCACCGGTGCGGGCCGCTATGTGGACGACATCACACCAAAGGACGCCTTGCATGCCTTTGTGCTGCGCTCGCCCGTGGCGCACGGGACCATCACCGAGCTTGACGTTTCCGAAGCCAAGGACGCGCCCGGTGTCCAGCTGGTGCTGACCTATGACGATCTGGAAGCGGCTGGCATGAACACCGGCATGCAGGGCGCCACGGTCGACAACCGCGACAAGACCAAGGGCGCGGCCCCCAAGCGGCCGATCCTTGCCACCGGCAAGCTGCGCTATGTCGGTGAACCCGTCGCGGTGATCTTTGCCGACAAATACGAGCAGGCCCGCGATGCAGCCGAGCTGATCGTGCTGGACTATGACGAACTGCCCGCCAAGATGGACCTGGTGCCGGGCGGCGAGACCCTGCATGCCGAAGCCCCTGACAATCGCGCGTTCGACTGGGGCATGGGCGACGAGGATGCGACGCAGGCTGCCTTTGACGCTGCCGCGAACACGGTCAGCCTCGAGATTGGCGACAACCGTATCATCGTCAACTCGATGGAGCCGCGCGGCTGTTATGCCGAGATGGAGGGCGACCGCATCCATGTGGCGATCAACGCGCAAGGGGTCTGGGCGCACAAGGACCAGCTGGCCGAGGCGTTGCAGGTGGACAAAGAGCAAATTCGCGTGACCAACCCTGACGTGGGCGGCGGTTTCGGGATGAAGGCGATGGGCTATCCCGAACCTTTCGTGCTGGCCCATGCCACCCGCACGTTGAACCGTCCCGTGCGCTGGATGTCCGACCGCGGCGAGGCAATGATGAGCGACAACGGCGGGCGCGATCTGGTGTCGCTGGCCGAGCTGGCCTTTGACGCCGATCACAAGATCACCGCCTACCGCGTGCGCACCCGCTGCAATCTGGGCGCTTACAACAGCCAGTTCGGCCAGCCTATCCAGACGCAACTGTTTTCGCGCGTTCTGATGGGCGTCTACGACGTGCAAACCACGTGGCTGCAGGTCGAAGGCTATTACACCAATACCACGCAGGTGGACGCCTATCGCGGTGCTGGCCGCCCCGAGGCGATCTATGTGCTGGAACGCGTCATGGACCGCGCCGCGCGCGAGCTGGGCGTTGATCCTTGGGAACTGCGCCGGCGGAACTTTATCAAGCCCAACCAGTTTCCTTACAAGACGGCCACAGGGGAAACCTACGACGTGGGTGATTTTAACAAAGTGCTCAATCGCATGGTGACCGAGGCCGACGATGACGGCTTTGCCGCGCGCAAGGCGGCGGACGCCGAGCGCGGTCTGCTGCGTGGCCGTGGCACCTGTTACTATATCGAAAGTATTTTGGGCGATCCTTCGGAAGGGGCCAAGGTCACCTTCAACGAGGATGGTACAGTGTCGATCTATGTCGGGACGCAAAGCAACGGGCAAGGGCATGAAACGGTCTATGCCAAATTCCTCAGTGACCAGACGGGCATTCCGCATGATCTGATCACCGTGATTCAGGGCGACAGCGACCTGATCAAACAGGGTGGCGGGACTGGTGGTTCGCGTTCGGTCACCACGCAGAACAACGCCACATTGGCGACAGTCGATGTGATCCTGACCAGCTTCAAGGAATTCCTGTCCGGCGAAATGGGCGTTGAGCCGTCCGAGATCAGCTTTGACGACGAACGTTTCCGCGCCGAGGGCAGCAACCTGACGCCGACGATACTTGAGGTGGCCGCACTGGCCCGCGAGGTCGAGCGCGACGATCTGCTGAAACACGAAGCCCGCGCCAGCCTGCCGGCCCGCAGTTTCCCCAACGGGGCCCATGTGGCCGAGGTTGTGATCGACCCGGACACCGGCGTGACGACGGTGGACCGCTATACCGTCGTCGATGATTTCGGGAACCTGATCAACCCGATGCTGGCCGAAGGTCAGGTGCATGGCGGCGTGGCACAGGGCATCGGACAGGCGATCACCGAACATGTGGTTTATGACGAGGACGGCCAGTTGCTGTCGGCGTCCTTCATGGATTACGCGATGCCGCGCGCCTATGACGTGCCGTGGATCGGTTTCACGTCAGAGCCGGTGCCGTCCACGGCCAATATCATGGGCATGAAAGGCTGCGGCGAGGCGGGGACCGTCGGTGCACTGGCAGCAGTGTCGAATGCGGTGCAGGACGCACTGTGGGAACGCGGTGTGCGACAGGCGGACATGCCGTTCACACCGATGCGAGTATGGGAAATGCTGAAGAATGAGCCTGTCGCGGCTGAATAGAGCAGTTGCCGGTTGGCTGCGTGGACGATTCCGCTCGGGTGCTCCGACCGGGTCGCCGCGCAGGCGCGGGCCGACCACCCATGTCATTATCCTTGATGGCACGATGTCCACGCTCATGCCCGATTTCGAAACGAACGCAGGTCTGACCTACAAACTGCTCCATGAGACCGGCTCGGACGTGTCGGTCTATTACGAATCCGGCCTGCAATGGTCGAACTGGCGGCGGGCGGGCGATGTGTTGTTGGGGCGCGGGATCAACCGCCAGATCCGCCGCGCCTATGGCTATCTGGCATCGCGCTACCGCCCCGGTGACAGGATTTTCCTGATGGGCTATTCGCGCGGCGCTTATGCGGTGCGGTCGCTGGCGGGGATCGTCGGCTTTCTGGGCCTGCTCAAGGCCGAGAGCGCAACCGAGCGGAACATTCGTGAAGTGTACCGGCATTACGAGGCGGGGGGCAGCAGCGATGCGGCCCACGCCTTTGCCCGCATGCATTGTCACGCGGATGTGCCGATCGAGATGATCGGCGTCTGGGACACGGTGAAATCGCTGGGACTGAACGCGCCGGTGCTGTGGCGGTTCAGTGCGCCGAACCATTCCTTTCATGACCACCAGCTTGGCCCGCATGTAAAGCACGGCTATCACGCGTTGGCCCGCAACGAGACGCGCATGGCCTATGCGCCCGTCATGTGGGAGACCCGCAGCGACTGGCCCGGTCATCTGGAACAGATGTGGTTCCGGGGCACGCACGGGGATGTCGGCGGGCAATTGGGCGGCTTTGACGCGGCGCGGCCCCTGTCCAATATCTCGCTGGTCTGGATGCTGGAAAAGGCACAGGGCTGCGGCCTGCCATTGCCCGAAGGCTGGGCCGCTCGGTTCCCGCAGGACCCGCTGGCCCCGTCGGTGGGCACATGGCGCGGCTTTGGCGGGTTGTTCCTCACGCGGCGGGCGCGCAAGGTCGGGTTGGACCCCTCCGAACGGGTGCATCCCAGCGTCGCCGAAGCGGCCCGCGCGCCCGCGCGGTCGTGGTGGTCAGATTGGTTTCGTGGCGCGTCGGCGCATTAAGTTATGCCGACAGGTCTTGAGGTCGGGCGTTGGGGGCTTTTGCGGTGCTGTGCCACATAGGCAAGGATCAGGCTCAGCCGACCATCCGCCCGTTCACCCAAACCTGCGCGACGGCCCGGTCATCGCCCATCATGATCGTGGCAAAGACGGCTTCCCAGATGTCCGATACATTTGCCGCCCGCTGCGCGATCGCCGGGGTCGAGGCCAGATCCAGCACGCAGATATCAGCGTCATAGCCTGCCGCCAGTGTCCCGATCCGGTCGTGCAGGTGCAGGCTGCGCGCCGAACCGGCGGTGGCCAGCCACAAAAGGTGCCGTGCGTGCAGCGGGGTGCCGCGCAGTTGGCCGATTTCATAGGCCGCCGCCATCGTGCGCAGCATTGAAAACGACGACCCGCCGCCGGTGTCGGTGGCCAGCCCCACGGATATCCCGCGCGCCGCCAGTCCGGCCAGATCCATCAGGCCCGAGCCGATGAATGTGTTCGACGTCGGACAATGCACTACAGCCGCCCCGACCTCTGCCAGCCGGTCCACCTCGCGCGACTCCATGTGGATGGCGTGGCCGTAGACCCCGCGCGCGCCTAGCAGCCCGTGCGCCTCGTAGGTGTCGAGATAGTCGCGGGCGTTCGGATAGAGGTCACGGACCCATGCGATCTCGTCCACCTGTTCCGACAGATGCGTCTGCATCAGGCAATCGGGATGCTCGGCCCAAAGCGCGCCCAAGGCCTCCAGCTGGTCCGGTGTCGACGTGGGCGAGAAGCGCGGGGTGATGGCATAATGCGCGCGCCCCGTGCCGTGCCAGCGGGTCAGCAGCGCCTTGCTGTCGTCATAGGCGCTTTGCGCGGTGTCGCGCAACGTGTCGGGGGCATTGCGGTCCATGCAGGTCTTGCCCGCCACCACACGCATGTCGCGGTCCGCTGCCGCCTGAAAGAACGCATCGACTGACGCGGGGTGGATGGTGGCAAAGGAACACATCGACGTGGTGCCATGGGCCAGCGCCAGGTCCAGATAGCTGTTCGCCACCTGTGCTGCATAGTCCGCATCGCCAAAGCGCGATTCTTCGGGAAAGGTATAGGTGTTCAACCAGTCGATCAGCCGCTTGCCCCAGCTCGCGATGATCGCCGTCTGCGGATAATGCACGTGGGCATCGACAAAACCGGGCAGGATCAGCCGGTTGCCGTGGTCATGCACCGTGGCTTGCGGCGCCTGTGCCCGCAGGATGTCGGCGGGGCCTGTGGCGGCAATGCGGGTGCCCTTGATCAGCACGCCGTGACCGGCATGGATCTGCACCGCATCCGGGTCGGCGAACGGGTCGCCCGTGGTTACCAGCACATGGCCGGTCAAAAGGATATCTTTGTTCATGCAGCGCACGTTAAGCGGGCGAAGGAAAAAGGTAAATTGACCTTTGTTCCCGTCGCACCATTGTGTAGGGAAACCTGCGCCCCTATGGTCGCGGACGCAACGCGGGGACCGGGCCATGGCTGACGAATTCGATACGATTGAACAAGACGCCAAGGTCGAGGAAGAACGCTCTGACGAGGCCTATCAGCTGGACCGCAAAGCGGTCAGCGCGATTCTTTATGCGGTCGACATTGAGGATCAGGCCAAGCTGATCGAACTGATGGAGCCGCTGCACCCGGCTGACATCGCCGACCTTCTGGAACAGATCAACGCCTATGACCGTTCGCGGCTGATCCGGCTCTATGATCGCGAGTTCGACGGCGACATCCTGTCCGAACTGGATGAGAGCATCCGCGACGAAGTGATCGCGGTGCTGACGCCGCAGGTGCTGACGCAGGCGGTGCGTGACCTCGACAGCGATGACGTGGTCGATCTGGTCGAAGACATGGACGACAGCCAGCAAGAGGCGATTCTGGACGCCCTTGAGGATGCTGACCGTCTGGCCGTGAAACAGGCGCTGTCCTACCCCGAGTTTTCCGCCGGCCGTCTGATGCAGCGCGAGGTCGTGATGGCCCCCGAGCACTGGACCGTGGGCGATGCCATCGACCATCTGCGCAGCTCGTCCGAAGAAGATCTGCCCGACCAGTTCTATCACATCGTCGTGGTCGACCCGCGCCTGCATCCGGTGGGCAATGTGACATTGGGCAAGGTGATGCGCTCGCGCCGCGATGTGCCGCTGCTGGACATCGTCGAGCCGACATTTCAGGTGATCCCCGCCACGCAGCCAGAAAGCGACGTGGCCTATGCGTTCAACCAATATCACCTGATCTCGGCCCCGGTGGTCGACGACGAGGGCCGCCTGATCGGTCTGATCACCATCGACGATGCCATGGCCGTGCTGGACGAAGAGCACGAGGAAGACATCATGCGTCTGGCCGGTGTCGGTGAAGGCTCGCTTTCTGACCGTGTGATCGAGACGACCAAACAGCGGATGCCATGGCTGGCCGTCAACCTTTTGACGTCGATTGCGGCGTCGCTGGTGATCGCGCAGTTCGAGGTGGCGATTGCGCAGATCGTGGCACTGGCGGTGCTGATGCCGATCGTGGCGTCCATGGGCGGCAATGCGGGCACCCAGTCGCTGACCGTCGCCGTGCGCGCCATTGCGACCAAGGACCTTACCGGCAGCAACGTCTGGCGGGTGATCCGACGCGAGGTGCTGGTGGGGCTGTTCAACGGGCTGTTGTTCGCGGTTGTGATGGGCGTGGTTGGTCTGATCTGGTTTGGCTCGCCCGCGCTGGGATACGTGATTGCCGCAGCGATGGTGGTGAACATGGTCGTTGCGGGCTTTGCCGGTACGGTGATCCCGGTGATCCTCGACCGTGTCGGCGTGGACCCCGCGTTGGCTTCGGGCTCATTTGTGACGACGGTCACGGACGTTGTCGGCTTTTTCTCCTTTCTCGGCCTGGCGGCGGCCGTGCTGCTGTGACGCTAGAGGCGCAAAAGGCAGCGGCGCGCAAGGCCGCCTTTGCCCGCCGCAAGGCGGCCTATGAGACCGCTGCACCCGCAGCCTGTGGCGTTCTGTCGGAACTGCTGGCAGGGCACCGCGGTGTTCCGTTGGCGGGATATGTGCCCATTCGCACCGAGATTGACCCATTGGCGGCGATGGCCGAGGCATCGGCCTATGGCCCTGTCGGTGTGCCGGTCATCCAGGGGGCAGGGCAGCCCCTGCAGTTTTCGCAGTGGGAACCTGATATGCCGCTGCGCGACGGGCCGTTTGGTGCGCGGGTGCCGATGGTCGATGCATGGATCGTGCCGCAGATCGTGATCGTGCCACTGGTGGCCTTTGACCGGCGCGGCGGGCGGCTGGGCTATGGTGGCGGGTTCTATGATCGCACGCTCGAAGGGTTGCGGGCGCGGGGGCCGGTGTTGGCCGTTGGCTTTGCCTTTGCCGCGCAGGAGGCTGAAGCGCTGCCGCTGGAAGAGACCGATCAGCCGCTGGATATGATCGTGACCGAGGCGGGCGTGATCCAGTTCTGATGTCGCGGGCCAGGGGCTTTGCCCCCGCGCCTTGCGGCGCTCCCCCAGGATATTTTTGGCCAAAAGAAGGGCAGGGGCTTGTTCGGGACCTGCCGGGGCGCATATGAGGGCCGCATGAAAATATTGTTTTTAGGCGATGTGATGGGCCGCGCGGGCCGACAGGCGGTGTCCCAGGGGCTGCCAAAGCTGCGCGAGGCGTGGAAGCTGGATTTTGTCGTGGTCAACGGCGAGAACGCGACCTCGGGGATGGGGCTGTCGGCGGCACATGCGCGCGGCATTCTTGAGGCGGGCGCGGATTGCGTGACGCTGGGTGATCATGCCTTTGACCAGAAGGACATGTTGCAGTTCTGCGAGGCCGAGCCGCGTATCATCCGGCCCCTGAACTTTTCCAAATCAGCCCCCGGCAAGGGCGCGCGCCTGTTCGAGGCGCGCGGCGGGCGCAAGGTTCTGGTCTGCCAGGCGCTGGGGCAGGTGTTCATGAAGCGCCCCTTTGACGATCCGTTCTCGGCCACGGAACAGGTGTTCCGCACGCATCCGCTGGGCGGTCAGGCGTCGGCGGTGATTGTTGATTTCCACTGCGAGGCGACCAGCGAGAAAATGGCCATGGGCCATTGGTGCGACGGGCGCGCGTCGCTGGTTGTCGGCACGCACACACATGTGCCGACCGCAGATGCGATGATCCTGAACAAGGGCACCGCCTATCTGAGCGATGCGGGCATGTGTGGTGATTATGACAGTGTCATCGGGATGCAGCGCGATGAGCCGTTGCGCCGGTTCATCACCGGCATGCCGAAGGAGCGATTCACGCCCGCGCTGGGCGATGTCACCCTGTCGGGCGTCTATATCGAGACGGATGACAAGACCGGCAAGGCCACACGGATCGAAATGGTACGACAGGGCGGGCGTTTGTCGCCTGCGGGGCCATCGCCGGTTGCCTGAAAATGCGGTGTTCAGGTCAAATTGTTGATCTGACAAGCGTGAGCAAGCACGCATGTGCTTGCGGCCTGTTGCCGGATCGGCAAAAGTGCCCGTCAGGCATTTTCATAAGGTAGAGCCGCCACATATGGGCATTTTCCAGCTTTCGCAGACCGGCAGCGCGGTCCTGACACTGACCATTGTCGGGATCATGTTCATCCTGTTCCTGCGCGAGACCTATCCGACCGAGGTTGTGGCGATTGCGGGGGCTGCGGTGATGCTGGCCACGGGTGTTCTGCCTTACGATTCCGCGCGGCTGGTTCTGGCGAACCCTGCGCCGTGGACCATCGTGGCGATGTTCATCATCATGGGGGCATTGGTCCGGACCGGCGCGCTGGACGCATTCACGGCGTTGGCCGGCCGACAGGCCCGCACGAACCCGGCCCTGGCCATCGGCTTGCTGATGGCCTTTGTCGTGGGCTCCAGCGCCATCGTCAGCAACACGCCGGTTGTTGTGGTGATGATCCCCGTGTTCATGCAGATCTCCAAGACGATGGGGCTCGCCCCGTCCAAGTTGTTGATCCCGCTCAGCTATGCCGCGATTCTTGGCGGCACTCTGACGCTGATCGGTACGTCGACCAACCTGCTGGTCGACGGGTCGGCGCGTGCCAACGGGCTGGCGCCATTCACGATTTTCGAGGTCACACCGCTGGGTGCGATCCTGGTGGTCTGGGGCATGATCTATCTGCGTTTCGTGGCCCCCTGGCTGCTGCCCGACCGGGACAGCATGGCCAACCTGCTGAGCGACAAACGCAAGATGAAGTTCTTTACCGAGGCCGTGATTCCCCCCGACAGCAACCTGATCGGGCGCGAGGTTTCGGGCGTGCAGTTGTTCAAACGCGAAGGCGTGCGGCTGATCGATGTGGTGCGCGGCGACCAGTCGCTGCGGCGCAATCTGGCCGGGGTCAGCCTGCAAGTGGGCGACCGTGTGGTCCTGCGCACGCAGATGACCGAATTGCTGAGCCTGCAAAGCAACAAGGAACTCAAGCGCGTCGATCAGGTGTCTGCGGTGGAAACCCAGACCGTCGAGGTGCTGATCACGCCCGGCTGCAAGATGATCGGCCGGTCGCTGGGGTCGATGCGGCTGCGGCGGCGGTACGGGGTCTATACGCTGGCGGTGCACCGGCGGAACCAGAACATCGGACAGCAACTGGACGATCTGGTGGTCCGCGTCGGCGACACGCTGCTGCTGGAAGGCGCGCAGGAAGACATCGCGCGGCTGGCGTCCGACATGGACATGGTCGACGTCTCGCACCCCTCAAGCCGCGCGTTCCGGCGCGGGCACGCTCCGATTGCCATCGGGGCGCTGATCGGGATCGTGGCGCTGGCGGCCTTTGGTGTGGCGCCGATCCTGCTGCTCAGCGTGCTGGCCGTGGCGATTGTGCTGATCACCGGCTGTATCGACGCGGACGAGGCGTTTGAATTCATCGACGGCAGCCTGCTGGCGCTGATCTTTGCGATGCTGGCCATCGGCGCGGCGCTCGAGGCCTCGGGGGCCGTGACGCTGATTGCCAATGGCATTGCGCCGCTGATCTCGGACCTGCCGCCGTTCTTTATCATCTGGGCGATCTACCTGTTGACCAGCGTGCTGACGGAACTGGTCAGCAACAACGCTGTGGCTGTGGTGATGACGCCGATTGCCATCGGACTGGGCAGTGCGCTGGGCATTGATCCGCGCGCGTTGGTGGTGGCGGTGATGGTCGCGGCCAGCGCCTCCTTTGCCACGCCCATCGGCTATCAGACCAACATGCTGGTCTATGGTCCCGGCGGCTACAAGTTCACCGATTTCATGCGGGTCGGCATTCCGCTGAACCTGAGCATCGGATTGCTAGCCTCGGCGGTGATCCCGTTCCTGTGGCCGCTTTAACCATGCGAGACGAAGCGGGCACGCCGATGGATTTGGGGAAGGATGGCAAAACCATGCGGAATGCG
Source organism: Sulfitobacter sp. 20_GPM-1509m (assembly GCF_000620505.1). Taxonomy (GTDB): domain Bacteria; phylum Pseudomonadota; class Alphaproteobacteria; order Rhodobacterales; family Rhodobacteraceae; genus Pseudosulfitobacter. The sequence goes on from NZ_JIBC01000006.1 coordinate 43,280, forward strand.
ACCTACGGCGTTGCCCTGACCCTGATGATCGGCTGGTTGCTGTGGATCGGCAAGCCGGTGTTGCTGCCCGTGCTGGCAGCGCTGATTTCCGTCTATATCCTTCTGACTGCTGCAGAAAGCATGCAGAAACTGCCTGTGGTTGGCCGTCTGCCGGATTGGGTGCGGCGTGCGTTGATCCTGTTGGTCTTTACGCTTTTCGTGATCCTGCTGTTCATCCTGGTCCTGAACAACCTGTCGCAGGTCGCCGCAGTCCTGCCAAGTTATGAGCAGAACCTGGAAAACCTGATCACGCGCAATGCCAGCCTGCTGGGCATTCAGGACGAACCAACATGGGCCAACGTGCGCGCGGTGACGCTGGACCGGATCGACTTCCGTTCATGGATAGCGCCAGCCCTGCTGTCCTTGCGCGGCTTTGGCACCATGCTGTTCCTCGTCGTCCTTTACGCCAGCTTTTTCATCGCGGAACGGGGCGCCATGACACGCAAGGTGGTGATGGCCATGGGTGGAGAAGAGGCAGGAGGCCGCGCAATCACGCTGCTGTCGCGGGTGAACGAGCGGATCGGGCAATACCTCTTTGTCAAAACCACCCTGAACGTGATCCTCGGCGTTGCCTGCTATCTTATCATGCTGGTGCTGGGGATCGAGTTTGCCCTGTTCTGGGCTGTTCTGATCGCATTCCTGAACTATATTCCCTACATCGGTTCGCTGATCGGCGTGCTTTTCCCCGTGCTGCTCAGCCTTGCGCAATTCGGCACGCTCAGCATGGCGGGCACCGTTCTGGTGGCGTTGACCACGGCACAGGTTGTGGTGGGTGCCTATCTTGAGCCGCGCATGATGGGGCGGGCGTTCAACCTCAGCCCTTTCGTGGTGCTGCTTGCGCTGGCGTTCTGGAGCACGCTTTGGGGGCTTGCCGGTGCGCTGTTGGCGGTGCCGCTGACGGCCAGCCTTGTGATCGTGCTGGCCGAGATCAAATCGGCGCGCCCCATCGCGATACTGCTTTCGGCCAGCGGCAAGATCTGAGGGCGCAGCGCACGCCCTCTGGAGTGTTAGGGCTGGCTGACGGTGAAACCCGTCCAGTCCCGCCAGAAGCGGGTCAGGCACAGCGGACACCGGCCTGCCGCCGCGCGCGGCACTTGCATGCCGCAGGCAGGGCAGACCGATGGTGCAATCAGGCACACCCTCAGAGGATGCCTTGGGGCCTGATCGGCGTCAGTCCAGAGTGGCATTTGCGCCGACGCCCAGAACCGTCAAGGTGCGCGTGGTGCCGTCACGCGTTTCCCAGCGAAAGCTTGCGCCCTCGGACAGTCCGATCAGCGCAACACCGATGGGTGTGATCACCGACACTTGCCCCAACGAGATATCGGCGTCCTCGGGAAACACCAGTTGCACAGTTTTCGTCTGGCCCGTGCTTTCGTCGCGGTAGGTCACGTGCCGCCCGATGGCCACAACGTCATTGCGCAGCTTGTCGTTCGCGACGACTTTGGCGCGGCTCAGTTCGTCCATCAGACGGTCGGCCAGCTCTGGGCTGCGGCGCTGTGCGCCTTCGGCCAGTGCATCCATGCGGTCAAAGGTGTCGCGCGCCAGTACGATCTTGGGGCGGCGGCGCGAGGCGGGGCGGGGGGTTGGTGTGGTCATGACATAATCCTTTCGAAGCCGCCGCAGGGGGCGGGATTGGAGTGGTGAAGGGGGTAAGAAGAAATCGTGGTCTGACGCGGCCGTCAGGTGTCGGAGACGCCCAGAACAACCAGCGTGGCGACTGTGCCGTCCGCACGGGGCAAGGGCGCACGTTGCAGGCGCGTCATGCCCAGAAGCGTCGCCCCTAGCGGGGTCAGCACCGAAACATGACCCGCGACGACGGTCGAGGGTGCCTCCAGCGTCAACCGCACGGTCTGTGCACCACCACCGCTGACCATATAGACAACGGTCCGGTCGGGCACGGCAAAGCCTGTCTCATGCGGCGGTTCCATACAGCGTACGCTGGCCAGCTTGTCCTGCAGAATGGTGGCCACTGGCGGACCTGGCAGATGTGTTGCCAGCAGATGCGCAACCGCGTCCTTTACATCTTGGGTCATGACACAGCGATGCGGTGGCGCTGTCGGCTCGGCCGCGGACAGGCCCGCGTGCGGGTTGGGGTCTTGATAGGGAAACATGATCGCACTCCAAAGATGGGCAGAGCCCATTTTGTTCGTATTCGGGGATAAGCAAACCTCGGGAGGAGCCGGAAACGCCGGTGTCAGACCGCCCGAGGTTCCGGGCGGTTCAGAAGAAGGAACCGTGCATATATCTCGCGAATGATCATGACCAGAAGCTGGGCATTGCAGGGCGATAAGTCAAGGCACCGGGGCACACCCTGTCGGCATCATTCCGCGAGCGTCTCAGGCAATGGCCGTGGACCGCCCCGCATTGCGCCCCGAAAAGATACAGCCGCCCAGAAAGGTGCCTTCCAGCGCGTTATAGCCGTGGTATCCACCACCGCCAAAGCCCGCGACCTCTCCGGCGGCGAAGAGCCCCGGAACGGGTGCCCCGTCCGCGCCGATCATCTGGCTGTCCAGGTTGGTTTGCAGCCCGCCCAGCGTCTTGCGCGTCAGTATGTGCAGCTTGACCGCGATCAGCGGACCGTTTGCCGGATCAAGGAACCTGTGCGGTTTGGCCGTGCGGATCAGCCTGTCGCCGCGGTAGTGGCGGGCGGCGTGGATCGCCATCATCTGCACGTCCTTGCTGAACGGATTGTCCACCTGCCGGTCACGCGCTTCGATCTGGGCGCGCAGTGTACCTGCGTCCAGCGGCATATCCCCGATGCGGTTCATGCCCGCAACCAGCGTGTCCAAGTCATCCGCCACCACAAAATCCGCACCATGCTCCTTGAACGCCTCGACCGGACCCGTCGCGCGTTTTCCCGACAGGATGCGCTGGCGGATCACCTCGCGCCAGCTGGCGGAGGTGAAATCGGGGTTCTGCTCGGACCCCGACAGGGCGAATTCCTTCTTGATGATCTTCTGGGTCAGCACGAACCAGCTATAGTCATACCCCGTGGCCAGAATGGACCGCAGGGTGCCCATGCTGTCGAACCCGGGCAGGGCGGGGGGCGCAAAGCGTTTGCCGGTGGCGTCGAACCACATGGACGAAGGGCCGGGCAGGATGCGGATGCCGTGGGCGGGCCAGATCGGGTCCCAGTTCTTCACGCCTTCGGTGTAATGCCACATGCGGTCGCCGTTGATCACCTGGCCGCCCGCCTGTTCGGAAATCGCGATCATGCGGCCATCCACATGGGCGGGCACGCCCGCGATCATCTCTTTTGGTGCGGGGCCAAGCCGCGCGGTCGGCCATGCCTTGCGCACCATCTCGAAATTGCCGCCAATCCCGCCCGAGGTGACGATGACCGAGGCAGCTTTGAACGCAAAATCCCCCACTGCATCACGGTTGGTCGAGGCCCCGCGCGGTGCCGTGTCATCGGCCAGCACCGTGCCGGACACGCCTGAGGCGGCTCCGTTCGTCATGTCGATGCGGTCAACGCGGTGGCGGAACTGGAACGAGATCAGTCCCGCGCCTTCATGTTCGATACAGCGGCGGGCAAAATGTTCCATCGTGCCGGGGCCGGTGCCCCAGGTGATGTGAAAGCGCGGCACCGAATTGCCATGCCCGTCGGCAAAGCCGCCGCCCCGTTCGGCCCAGCCCACCACCGGAAACCAGCGCAGGCCCATCTGGTGCAACCACGGGCGCATCTCGCCCGCAGCAAAGTCAATGTACGCCTCGGCCCATTTGCGCGGCCACGCGTCCTCGGGCCGGTCGAACTGTGCGCTGCCCATCCAGTCGGACAGGGCCAGATCGCGGCTGTCGCGAATGCCCATCCGGCGCTGTTCGGGGGTGTCGACCATGAACAGCCCGCCAAGGGACCAGAAGGCCTGACCACCCAGCCCGCTGCGCGGTTCCTGATCGACGACGATCACCCGCTTGCCCCGGTCCCCGAGCTCGGCCGCGGTGGCCAGTCCGGCCAGCCCCGCGCCCACGATGATGGCGTCTGCCTGTTCCATGATGTCCTCCCTTAACGGGAAGCGTAAACGCGCAGGAGGGCAGGGGGCTAGAGTTTTTTGGGGCGCCTCAGTGCCAGCCTTCCTAAACCTTAGAGGGTGTTTGAAAGTCTCGACTCGCTTGCTTATGATCTTTTTCTGACGCTTCGAATGAGATTAGGCGCTCATTAACAGATGTGTGTATGCCTTCTACTTCGCGAGCGTATTTCTTTGCTAACGCAAAGATTTCTTCTAGTTCTAGTGTCGGCTTTTTGGAAAGATCAGCATTGATAGCATTCAATTTTGCCAGACACGCAGTCGCATTGACGCGGAACTTATGTGCTTCTTCTGAGGCTTCTATTTGAGAGCCGCTGTAGAGTTTCGACAAGTATGCGTAGTGACTCTTCATTCTTGCCTGATAATCATCAAGTTTCTGAGGTAACTCTTCGGCTCGATGTATCGCTATGTCGAGAAGCTCCCTTACATCTATTCGTAGGTCTTGCCTGCGATCAGAACGGGAGTTTTTGTAGGCAAGCCCAGAGATAACAAGCGCGACAACTGACAAGCCCAACGATGCGATTTCAGTGATGTTCACAGGAGTGCCCTTAAATGCCCCTAGCCAAAGGATGCACTATGCCGTGAAAATCACAACCCACAGTTTGGATCTAGCCTACCAAGCTGATCGCTACAGCGGCCAGAAGAACAGGATCGACGGGATCGACACGCAGATCACGATGATTTCCAGCGGCAGCCCCATCCGCCAGTAATCGCCAAAGCGATAGCCACCGGGGCCGAGGATAAGGGTGTTGTTCTTGTGGCCGATGGGCGTCAGGAACGCCGAGGACGCGGCCACCGCCACTGCCATCAGGAACGGATCGGGCGAGACGTTCAGGCTTTGCGCCATCTGGATGCCCACGGGGGCGGCGACGATCGTGGTGGCGGTGTTGTTCAACACGTCCGACAGGGTCATGGTGACCACCATCAGCACGCTCAGCACCACCCAGGCCGGCATCCCGTCGGTCAGGTTGACCAGCGCGCCCGAGATCAGTTCGGTGCCGCCCGATGTCTCCAGCGCGGCCCCCAGCGGGATCATCGACCCCAGCAGGACGACCACGGGCCACTCGATATGTGTGTAAAGCTCGGACAGGGGCACGATGCGGGCCAGCACATAGGCGATGACCACAAGGCCAAGCGCGATGGGCAGGTAGATCAGGCCAAAGCTGGCGGCAGCCACCGCGCCGCCGAACAGGCCGATGGCCAGCCAGACCTTGGAATTCTCTGTCACCGCCAGCCCGCGATCCGCCAGCGGCAGCACACCCAGCCAGTCGGTGACATGGCCTGCGGTGTCGCGCGGCACCAGCAGCAACAGGATGTCGCCCGCCTGCAACTGGGTCTTGCGCAGCTGCGAGGTGATCTTGCGCCCCTGCCGCGAAATGCCCAGCAGCACCGTGCGCTGACGCCATGCCAGCCCCACGGTCTGTGCCGTCCGCCCGTCCAGACGCGACCCTTCGGGGATCACGACCTCGATAATCTCGACGCCTTCGCCGTCGGCGTTCAGCCGTTCTTCGCGCTCGGCGTCCGCCACGCTCAGCTTCAGCGTCGAGCGGAATTCGTCCAGCGCATCGGGCGTGGCTTCGATCACCAGCGCGTCGCCTGCTTGCAGCGCGATGTTGCGTGCAGAGCCATAGCGGCGCTTGCCATCGCGGATCAGGCCCAGGACCGCGACATCGGCGCTGTCCGCTTCCTCTTGCAGCTCGGCGATGCGCTGGCCAACCAGCTTGCTGTCTTCGGGGATGATCAGCTCGGCGATATACTGTGAAATATCCTCGTGGTTCAGCGTCGCGTCCTCGCGGCTGGGGATCAGCCGCCAGCCGATCAGCGCGACAAAGGCCAGACCGGCGATGGCCGCGATCCCGCCCACCGGGGCAAAATCGAACATCCCGAAAGGCGCACCCAGCGATTGCTGGCGGATCGAGGCGATGATGATGTTGGGCGGCGTGCCGATCAGCGTGACCATGCCACCCAGGATCGTGGCAAAGCTCAGCGGCATCAGGCTCAGCCCCGGTTGCCGCCCCGCCTTGCGCGCGGTCTGGATGTCAACGGGCATCAGCAACGCGAGAGCTGCGACGTTGTTCATAAAGGCCGACAGGATGCCGCCGACAGCGCCCATGATGGTGATGTGCGCGCCCAGGCTGCGGCTGGCATCAATCAGCGTGCGGGTGATCAGCAGCACAGCGCCCGACCGCACCAGCCCCGCCGACACCACCAGCACCAGCGCCACGATCAGCGTGGCAGGATGCCCGAACCCGGAAAAAGCGTCTTTTTCCGGCACCACCCCCAACACGACGCCGGTCATCAGCGCGGCAAAGGCCACAAGGTCATAGCGGAAGCGGCCCCACAGCAGCAGCCCGAAGACGGCGCCGAACAGGGTGAAGAGGATGATTTGATCTGTTGTCATGCGCGGCAACGTAGAACGCAGGCAGCGGCGCGACCAGTGCAATTTGGCGGGTTCGTTTAGATGGCAATCCGCAGGGGGCTTTGCCCCCGGCGCTTGCGCGCCTCCCCCAGGATATTTAGAGCCAAAGAAACAGCACCGGCGCGCATATGCGCCAAGGCTTGCGGCCCCCCCGCATGGTGCACTATAGCAGCCGACAAAGCCGCGCGGCGGCGCATGTCAGTTGCAAATCGGAGGCGTTATGGCAGGCCACTCAAAATGGGCGAACATCCAGCACCGCAAGGGGCGTCAGGACAAGTTGCGCGCCAAGGTGTTTTCAAAGATGTCCAAGGAAATCACCGTGGCCGCCAAGATGGGCGACCCCGATCCGGACAAGAACCCGCGTTTGCGTCTGGCGATCAAGGAGGCCAAGTCGGTCTCTGTGCCCAAGGACGTGATCGACCGCGCGATCAAGAAAAGCCAGGGCGGCGACAGCGAGGATTACGAAGAAATCCGCTATGAGGGCTATGGCCCCAACGGTGTCGCGGTGATCGTCGAGGCGATGACCGACAACCGCAACCGCACTGCATCGGTCGTGCGCTCGACGTTCACCAAGAACGGCGGCAACCTGGGCGAGACGGGCAGCGTCGGCTTCATGTTCGACCGCAAGGGCGAGATTGTCTATCCTGCCGCCGTCGGTGACGCCGATACAGTCATGATGGCCGCCATCGAGGCCGGCGCCGAAGACGTGGAAAGCACCGAGGATGGGCACGTGATCTGGTGTGCCGACACCGACCTGAACGAGGTGTCGACAGCGCTTGAGGCTGAACTGGGCGAAAGCGAAGCCACACGGCTGGTCTGGAAACCCACCGTCACCACCGAGATGGATCTGGAAAGCATGCAAAAGCTGATGAAGCTGATTGATGCGCTGGAAGACGATGACGACGTGCAACGCGTCACCGCCAACTTCGAAGCCTCAGACGAGGTGATGGAACAGCTGGGCGACGATTAAGCCGGACCGTTGACCACTTCGGAACGCTGCCCTGTCTCGGGGGCGGCGTTCTTGTTGCAGAACAGACCGCGCGCAATGCTGCCCCACCCTTGGGGGGCCTCTGCCTGGGGACGCTGGCGGCGCAGACGCCGCAGGACCGAACGCAGGGCGGTCAGGCGCACTTCGGCAGATTCACCACCGGCGCGCACTTGAACGGACAAGATCTTTTCCTGTGTTTCCAAAGCACTTTCGATCATCTCGAATTCGGATGCTGAAAGCGTAAGGCTATGGGGCAGGGCGGACATCTTGGCGTTCCTTCTTTGATCAAGTCTTGTGCATATGGTGTAAGAATGGTGCTTCGCCAAGGTCCGTTCGACGTTTTATGACACAAAAATGACAGTTCTCACGGATCGGTGATTGCAAGGTTGGATTTGCGCAGGGTGCCGCGCTGCCGTAAGCAACTGCGCAGCAGGGTTGAGGCAGGTTTCACATGACATCGTTTTTACCGGGATTTTACCTGGGGTTTTCTTTGATCTTGGCGATCGGCGCCCAGAATGCCTTTGTGCTGCGGCAAGGATTGATGCGGTCGCATGTGTTCTGGGTGTGCCTGACCTGCGCGCTGTCCGATGCGCTGCTGATCAGCGCAGGCGTCGCGGGCTTTGGCGCGCTGGCAGAGGCGGTGCCATGGCTGGAAACCGTGATGCGCTGGTTCGGGGCGGCCTTTCTGCTGTGGTACGGCTGGCGCAATGCGGTCAGCGCATGGCGCGGCGGGCAGGCGCTGGATGCCGCCGATGCACGGGGCGGGTCGTTGCGGGCCACACTTCTGGTGGTGCTGGCGCTGACCTGGCTGAACCCGCATGTCTATCTGGACACGCTGATGCTGCTGGGTGCGGTGTCGGCGGAGTATCCTGACAAGCTTGCCTTTGGCGCGGGGGCTGTGACGGCCAGTTTCGTATTCTTTTTCGGTCTGGGTTATGGCGCGCGGCGGCTGCGGCCCTTGTTTGCCAATCCGCGCAGCTGGCAGGTGCTGGATGTGCTGATCGCGCTGACGATGTGGGCGATTGCGCTGAAACTGATCTGGATGTGATGCCAGCAGCACGCCGTTGATTGCAGACCTGCCGCATGGTAACCGGGCAGCGTAGCGCACGGTGATCCCATGACCCAATCTCCAAGACTGTATATACTCGGCGGGTCCTGTTCCGGCGTTTCAACACTGGGGCAGAGCCTGTCGGCGCATCTGCGGGTGCCACAGCTGGATGTGGACAGCTTTTACTGGTTGCCGACCGACCCGCCCTTTACCACCAAACGGCCGCCCGAAGATCGCGTCCGCATGATCCAGGCCGAACAGGCACGGACGGATGGCTGGATCTTGTCCGGCTCTTTCATCGGCTGGGGCGAAGCGCTGGTCGAGGATGTTGACATGATCATCTATGTATACACCCCCACCGAGGTGCGGATGCAGCGGCTGGACGCCAGAGAGGCACAGCGTCACGGGTCGCGTATCCTGCCGGGCGGGGACATGCATCTGGCCCATCTGGCGTTTCGCGACTGGGCCTCTCATTATGATGATCCTGCGTTTTCCGGCCGCAACCGGGCGCAGCACGAGGGGTGGCTGGACACCCTGAGCGTGCCCGTGCTGCGGCTGGACGGGGCGCAGGACCAGGCGGCGCTGTTGGATGCGGTCGTGCGAGAGCTGTCCAGCGTCCGGGCCGGAAACCCGTTGCGTGAAAAACAAGCTGGTTCAATGTCATAGACCATTGTCAGGCAGAACGTTGCGCGCAGGCTCTTGCACCTCGCTGCGGGCTTGCCCATTGATACGCCCATGATAAATGGACAAGAACCGCGCCCCATGACGGGCATTTTGTGGATGCTGGTGACGGGGCTGTGTTTTGTCGCAGTGACCGCACTGGTCAAGTGGATGGGGCCGGGGATGCCACCCTCGCAGGCCGCGTTCCTGCGGTACATGCTGGGCATGGTGTTCCTGATCCCGATGCTCAAGGATGTGCGCGAGGCCAACCTGACACGACGCCAGTGGAAGCTGTTCACCCTGCGCGGGTTGCTGCATTCCGTCGGCGTTTCGCTGTGGTTCTATGCCATGACCCGTATCCCCATCGCCGAACTGACGGCGATCAATTATCTCGCGCCGGTCTTTGTCTCGATCGGGGCTGCGCTCTTTCTGGGCGAACGGCTGGCGGCGCGGCGCATCTTTGCGGTGGTTGTGGCGCTGGTGGGGACGGCGATTATCCTGCGCCCCGGTTTCCGCGAGGTCGCGAACGGTCACATCGCCATGCTGGCCGCAGCGGCGGTGTTTTCCGGGTCCTACCTGTTGGCCAAGATCCTGTCGGACGAGGCAAAGCCGACGGTCGTTGTGTTCATGATGACGGTTTTCGTCAGCCTGGGACTTGCCCCGCTGGCGGCAATCGTCTGGGTCACGCCCACTTGGGAGCAGATCGGTATTCTGGCGCTGGTGGCGGTGTTTGCCCAAGCCGGACATTACACCATGACGCTGGCCTTTGCCGCAGCTCCGGTGACCGTGACGCAGCCCATCACCTTTTTGCAACTGGTCTGGGCCACGCTGCTGGGCATGCTGGTGTTCAGCGAGCCGGTGGACATCTACGTGGTGCTGGGCGGGGTTCTGATCCTGGCCTCTGTCACCTTCATCACATGGCGCGAGGCGCAGCTGAAACGCCGTCCGATCACGCCCACGATCAACGCCACAAAGGTCTGACGGTTTTTATTGATTGACTAGTCAGTAAAAACCCCTGATCCTGTGCTCCCATGGAATATGGGGGATATGGCCGTGCCCAAAGTGGGAATGGAACCGATCAGACGATCCGCACTGGTGCAGGCCACCATCGCCGAAATTGGGGCCGCGGGATCGCTGGATGTGACCGTGGGCCAGATCGCGCGTCGTGCGGGCATGTCCACGGCACTGGCGCATCATTATTTCGGCGGCAAGGACCAGATTTTTCTGGCTGCCATGCGCCACATCCTGACCGAATACGCCACCGAAGTGCGCGCCGCCTTGGCCAAGGCCACCAGCCACGCGGACCGGGCCGCAGCCATCGTGCGCGGCAGCTTTGCCCAATCCTGCTTTGCCCCCGCCACCATCAGCGCGTGGATGACCTTTTACGGGCGCGCCGCGTCGCATCCTGAAACACTGCGGCTGCTGCATCTGTACCAGCGGCGGTTGCGCTCGAACCTGACCCATGCCCTGCGCGGGGTCAGCGCCGATCCGGTGAACGATGCCGAAACCATGGCCGCCCTGATCGACGGTCTGTACCTGCGCGCCGCCCTGTCGGGGCACGACGATCACGACGCTTGCGATGCGGCACTGCGCACGCTGAACACTTTGATCCAGAGGCAATCATGACTGACGCTCCGGCCAAACAGCCCAACATCCTGATCTTCATGGTCGACCAGTTGAACGGCACGCTGTTCCCTGACGGCCCCGCCGACTGGCTGCATGCGCCCAACATCAAGAAGCTGGCCGCCCGCAGCACGCGGTTTCGCAATGCCTATACCGCCTCGCCACTGTGCGCGCCGGGCCGGGCGGCGTTCATGTCGGGGCAGTTGCCCAGTGCCACGGGCGTCTATGACAATGCGGCTGAATTCGCCTCGTCCATCCCCACCTATGCCCACCACCTGCGCCGCGCGGGCTATCACACGTGCCTGTCGGGCAAGATGCACTTTGTCGGCCCCGACCAGCTGCACGGCTTCGAGGAGCGTCTGACCACCGACGTCTACCCGCCCGATTTCGGCTGGACCCCCGACTATCGCAAGCCGGGCGAGCGGATCGAATGGTGGTATCACAACATGGGGTCGGTCACCGGATCGGGCGTGGCCGAGATCACCAACCAGATGGAATATGACGACGAGGTCGCCTATCACGCCACCCGCAAGGTCTATGACCTGGGCCGCCGTCACGACCCGCGCCCGTGGTGCCTGACCGTCAGCTTTACGCACCCGCACGATCCTTATGTCGCGCGCAAGAAATACTGGGACCTCTACGAGGAATGCGAACACCTGATGCCCGAGGTGGCGCCGATCCCCTATGATGAACAGGACGCCCATTCCAAGCGCATTTTCGACGCCAACGACTGGCGCAGCTTTGACATCTCGGACGACGACGTGCGCCGCTCGCGCCGCGCCTATTTCGCCAACATCAGCTATCTGGACGACAAGATCGGCGAAGTGCTGGAGGCGCTTGAAGGCACGCGCCAGGAGGCGATCATCCTGTTCGTGTCCGATCACGGCGACATGCTGGGCAATCGCGGCCTGTGGTTCAAAATGTCCTTCTACGAAGGATCGTCACGCGTGCCGCTGATGATCAGCGCGCCGCAGATGGAACCGGGCCTTGTGACCGATCCCGTCAGCAACATCGACGTCTGCCCGACCTTGTGCGATCTGGCCGGTGTCAGCATGTCCGAGGTTGCGCCATGGACCACCGGCAGCAGCCTTGTGCCGCAGGGGCAGGGGGTGGCACGCAGTGAACCCGTTGCGATGGAATACGCCGCCGAGGCATCCTATGCGCCGATGGTGTCGCTGCGGTCAGGCCGTTGGAAATACAACCGCTGTGCGCTGGACCCCGACCAGCTGTTCGATCTGGACGCCGACCCGCATGAGCTGACCAATCTCGCAGGCGACCCTGCCCATGCCGAAACGCTTGCCGATTTCCGCGCGCAGGCTGACGCGCGCTGGGATCTGGACCGGTTCGACGCCGATGTGCGCATCAGCCAGGCCCGCCGCTGGGTGGTCTACGAAGCGCTGCGCGAGGGTGGCTATTACCCGTGGGACTACCAGCCACTGCAAAAAGCGTCCGAACGCTACATGCGCAACCACATGGATCTGAATGTGGTCGAGGAAAACGCAAGATATCCGCGCGGCGAGTGAAATCGCTGCGTTGTAGCGTGAAACGTCGGAAGAGAATAAGCTGACGGCACGCACATCAAGGCCCAAAGGGCCAACACGGAGGGACCAATGCTAACCTATATCATCTCATTCGGAGTTCTGCTGGCGTTCGCGCTGGTGATCTTCTGCACCATCAAATGGTGGAACCTGCGGCTGGTGGGGCCTGATCCCGTCGGCCTGTTCACCTTTATCGCGATCCTGTTCACGTCCGGTCTGGACGTGGGCCTGATCATGTTCCCCATCGCATTCGACTTTCCGCTGTATGCGGATGTGGCGACCGAACCGGCCTATGGGTTCACCAACCCGCTGGCGCTGGAATTCGGGTTCTGGGGCTTTCTGATCTGGGCGTTCTACTTTTTGACGGCGTTCTATTTCTGCGCCATCGAGCCACGGGTGAAATTCTTTCAGCATGGCCTTGTCAAGCTGATCAACAACCTGGTCATCATCACCACCTGTGCCTTCACCGGCGCGCTGTTCCTGATCTACATGCCCTATTACATCCCCGAAATGGGCGATGGCGAAACGGTGATCCCGGCGTTCTACGTGATCTGTTTCCTTGTGATCCTGACGGCGTCCTATTCGTCCACCGACATCAAATACGTCAAGTTCCTGTCGGTCGGTTCCACGCTGGTCTTCTTTGCGCTGATCATCGGCATGTGGATCAATGCAGGCATGTCGGGCGGCGAATTTGTCGACACCGTCAGCCTTGTGGGCGGCTACTTTGGCAACATCCACAAGTTCGTGATCCCGCTCACCGAATACCACGAATTCTACCTGTTCTGGTGGTTCGCGTGGTCGATCATGATCGGTCAGTTCACCTCGCGCTTTGTCGGAGGGCTGAAGACATGGCAGCTGCTGGCGTCCTTGCTGGTGTTCCCGTCGATCCCGCTCGTGATCTGGTTCTCGGTTGCTTACTACTACCACCAGAACGCCATCGACATGACCGGACTGGTCAACTGGTCGATGACCGTCGTGGGAATCCTGTTCGTGATCAACTCGTTTGACTCGCTGATCCGGCTGTACACCGACAACCTGAACCTGACCACAGACCGTTACGGCAAAGTGCAATACGTGCTGGGCAACGCCGCCCTGCTGTTCGTGCTGACCCTGCTGTTCCAAAGCCAGTGGCTGCAGATCCAGTGGGTCGGCACCGTGGTGATCTGTCTTTACGTCGCCTGCATTGCCTATGTGATCGGCAAGCGTGAGGCGATCTCGGACATGACCGAAACTCGGCCGCTTCCGGCTGAATAACCCAAACCCCAACGGTGGTCCGGCCTGCGCGATGCAGGCCGGGCCGCCCATTTTCCCAAGAGGCTCCGAATGCAAACCCAACCCGCCGCCAGCCATTTCATCAACGGCCAATACGTCGAAGACACCGGTGGTGAAGCTTTTGACGTGATCTATCCCGCCACCGGCGAGGTGATTGCAAAGATGCATTCGGCGACCCCCGACATCATCAATCAGGCGCTGGACGCTGCGCGCGCCGCGCAACCCGCATGGGCCGCCATGTCGGGCACCGAACGCGGCCGCATCCTGCGCCGCGCTGCCGACATGATCCGCGAACGCAACCATGACCTGAGCATTCTGGAAACCTATGACACCGGCAAACCCTATCAGGAAACATCCGTCGCCGACGCCACCAGCGGCGCCGACGCGCTGGAGTATTTCGGCGGTCTGGCCGCCAGCCTGACGGGCGAACATATCGCATTGGGCGGTGGCAACTGGGTCTATACCATCCGCGAAAGCTTGGGCGTCTGCGTCGGTATCGGCGCATGGAACTATCCGACGCAAATCGCCTGCTGGAAGGGCGCACCGGCGCTGGCCTGCGGCAATGCGATGGTGTTCAAACCGTCCGAAACCACGCCGCTGTCGGCGCTGAAAGTGGCCGAGATCCTGCACGAGGCGGGCCTGCCTGCGGGCCTGTACAATGTCGTTCAAGGCTTGGGCGATGTGGGGGCCGCGCTGGTGGTTGATCCGCGCGTCGACAAGGTGTCGCTGACCGGATCGGTGCCCACGGGCCGCAAGGTCTATGCCGCCGCTGCCGCTGGCATGAAACACGTCACGATGGAACTGGGCGGCAAGTCGCCCCTGGTTATCTTTGACGACGCCAACCTTGAAAACGCCGTCAGCGGCGCGATCATGGCCAACTTCTATTCCACCGGTCAGGTCTGTTCCAACGGCACCCGCGTGTTCGTCCAGAAGGGCATCAAGGAGGCGTTTCTGAAACGTCTGGCTGAGCGTCTGGACAACGCGGTGATCGGTGACCCGATGGACCCCGACACCAGCTTTGGCCCGATGGTGAGCCAGCGCCAGATCGACATCGTGGACGGCTATATCGCCAAGGGCAAGGCCGAGGGCGCGCGTCTGGCCTATGGCGGCGACCGCATCGACCAGCCGGGTTTCTGGATCCAGCCCACGGTCTTTGCCGATGTCACCGATGACATGGCCATCGCCCGCGAGGAAATCTTTGGCCCCGTGATGGCGGTGCTGGATTTCGACGACGAGGCCGAGGTGATGGCCCGCGCCAATGACACGGAATTCGGCCTGGCCGCCGGTGTCTTCACCAACGACCTGACCCGCGCCCACCGCGTCGCCGCCGGGTTCGAGGCAGGCACCTGTTTCATCAACACCTACAACGACGCGCCGGTCGAAGCACCCTTTGGCGGGGTCAAGGCCTCGGGCGTGGGCCGCGAAAATTCCAAGGCGGCGATCGAGCATTATTCCCAGGTGAAATCCGTCTTTGTGCGCATGGACGATATGGAGGCCCCCTTCTGATGACTGCCGATTACATCATCGTCGGCGCAGGCAGCGCGGGTTGCGCCGTGGCCTACCGTCTGGCCGAGGCGGGCAAATCCGTGCTGGTCATCGAACACGGCGGCACCGATGCGGGGCCGTTCATCCAGATGCCCGCGGCGCTCAGCTATCCGATGAACATGTCGATGTACGACTGGGGCTTTCAGACACAGCCCGAACCGCACCTGAACGGCCGCCGTCTGGCAACCCCGCGCGGCAAGGTCATTGGCGGATCGTCCAGCATCAACGGCATGGTTTATGTGCGTGGTCACGCGATGGATTATGACCACTGGCGCGACAGCGGTGCCGAAGGCTGGGGCTATGCCGATGTGTTGCCCTATTTCAAACGCATGGAAAACTGGCATGCCAACGGCCACGGTGGCGACCCTGCATGGCGTGGCAACGATGGCCCGCTGCATGTCACGCGCGGCCCCCGCAAGAACCCGCTGTTCCAGGCCTTTGTCGATGCGGGACGGCAGGCGGGATACGAGGTCACCGACGACTATAACGGCGAGAAGCAAGAGGGCTTTGGCCCGATGGAGCAGACCGTGTGGAAGGGCCGCCGCTGGTCCGCCGCCAACGCCTATCTGCGGCCTGCGTTGAAACACGAACATTGCACGCTGATGCGCGGGCTGGTCGAAAAGGTCGTGATGGAAGAGGGCCGCGCCGTCGGCGTGCAACTGGCAGGCGGCGAGATCGTGCGCGCAGGCCGCGAGGTCATCATCGCCGCGTCGTCCATCAACTCGCCCAAGATCCTGATGCTGTCGGGCATCGGCCCCGCCGCCCATCTGGCCGAACATGGCATCGACGTGGTCGCCGACCGCGCAGGCGTGGGCCAGAACTTGCAAGACCATCTGGAACTGTACTTGCAAGTCGCCTCGCTCAAGAAAATCACCCTCTACCGCTATTGGAACCTGTTCTCCAAGGCGCGGATCGGCGCGCAGTGGCTGCTGTCGAAAACCGGGCTGGGGACGTCCAACCAGTTTGAAAGTGCCGCTTTCATCCGCAGCAAGGCGGGGGTGCAATACCCCGATATCCAGTACCATTTCCTGCCCATGGCCGTGCGCTATGACGGCAAGGCCGCCGCCGAAGGCCACGGCTATCAGGCCCACGTCGGCCCCATGCGCTCTGCCTCGCGCGGGGCGGTCACGCTGGCCTCGGCCGATCCGGAAGATGCGCCCAACATCCTGTTCAACTATATGTCCGACCCGCAGGATTGGGAGGACTTCCGCACCTGCATCCGTCTGACCCGCGAGATTTTCGCGCAAGAGGCGTTCAAGCCCTACTTCAAACACGAAATCCAGCCCGGTGCGGACGTGCAAACCGACGACGAGCTGGACGATTTCATCCGCGACGAGGTCGAAAGCGCCTATCACCCCTGCGGCACCTGCAAGATGGGCAGCGCCGACGATCCGATGGCCGTGGTTGACCCTCAGGGCCGCGTGATCGGGGTTGATGCCCTGCGCGTGGTGGACAGCAGCATTTTCCCGCGGATCACCAATGGCAACCTGAATGGTCCGTCCATTATGACCGGCGAAAAGATGGCAGATCACATCCTTGGCCGCAGCCTGCCTGCGGTGAATGACGCACCTTGGATACATCCCGACTGGGAAACGCAGCAGCGTTAACTTTTACGGTCGAATTCGGTTGAAGGGGCACGCGCGCCCCGACTAGTTAACCGAATGTTAAGAATTTGGTCCCTCATTGTTCTCCTGTCCCTGCCTGTCATGGCCGGGGCAGGGGAGTTTTCCGGTCCCGTAAGGGTGATCGACGCCGACACCATCGACGTGGGCACGACACGCGTGCGCTTGCATGGCATCGACGCACCCGAGATCAATCAGGAATGCAAGACCGCTCAGGGCGTGGCCTTTGAATGCGGGCGGTGGGCGGCGGATCAGGTGCGCGCCTTGTTCCAGAACCGGCTGGCGCGCTGTCAGCAGGTGGACATCGACCGCTATGGCCGCACCGTGGCCAGCTGTGTGGTGGGCGATGTGGATATGGGGCAGGAAATCGTCAGCTTGGGACTGGCCTTTGCCTACACCCGCTATTCCGAGGCCTATGTGCTGGACGAAAAGGGCGCCGCCGTGAACGACCGTGGCCTGCACGCCATGCGCGTTCAATCGCCCGCCCAGTTCCGCGCGTTGCGCACCAAGGGGCGCAGCGCCCCCGACCCGGCCTGCGTGATCAAGGGCAACATCTCGAAGAACGGGCGCATCTTTCACGTGCCGGGGCAGGAATTCTATGACCGCACCGGCATTGACACTGCGCGCGGCGAACGCTGGTTCTGCTCGGCGGCAGAGGCACAGGCGGCAGGTTGGCGGCCGGCCCGACGATAGCGCGCGCTACCCCACCTGATAGGGCAGCACATCGCGCGTGTCGGGATCGACGCTGAGCTTGCGTTCAAGCGGGGGGACCGACCGCTGGTGGCACTGTTTGCGCTCGCAGATACGGCAGGAAATCCCGATGGGTTCGAACGCATCATCGCGCCCCAGATTCAGCCCGTCGGCATAAACCAGATTGCGCGCATGGCTGATCTCGCAGCCGAACGAGATGGCGAACCGTCGCACGGGGGCGCCGAACCGACCCGCCGGTTTCGACACGTCGCGGGCAAGGCTGAGATAACGCACCCCGTCCGGTGTTTCCGCCAGCTGGCGCAGGAACTGCCCCGGCTGCTCGAAGGCACGGTGCACGTTCCACAGCGGACAGGCCCCGCCGAACCGCGCGAATTGCAACCGCGTCGCCGAATGCCGCTTGGTGATGGTGCCCGCCTGATCGACGCGCACGAAAAAGAACGGAATGCCTTTCGCGCCGGGTCGCTGCATCGTGGACAGGCGGTGCACCACCTGTTCGATGGATGCGCCAAAGCGGCTGGCCAGAACCTCGACATCGTGGCGACAGTCCTGCGCCGCTTGCAGGAACGGGCCATAGGGCATCAGCGTGGCGCCCGCGAAATAGTTGGCCAGCCCGATCTTGGCGATGGCGCGCGCCTCGGAGGACTGGAACCGCGCCAGATCCAGCGTCGCCTCCAACAGCGCATCCTGCCGCACCAGCGCCAGTTGCAGCAGCATCTGGAAGGTTTGCGTTTCGGGGGACAGCCGCGCCGAGACGCGCAAGGTCTTGGTGTCGGCCTCATAGGACCGGATCAAGTCCATATCGTCAAAGCGTACCGTTACCCCCGCGTTGCCCAGTTCGGCCACAACTGACACGCGGATGTTGGCGGGCCGCCCCGGAGCCGTCGCAAACCGCTCGGCGGCACGGTCGACTGCGTCTATGTAGTTGTCGCAATAGTGAAAGAAATCGCGCACCTCTTCCCAGGGGCTTGGTCGCGCGCGTGCATCCTCGCGGCCCAAGGCTTCGTCCAGCGAGGCCAGCCGCTCGTGGGTCTGCCGATAGCTGCGGTGCAATGCGATAAACGCATGGGCCAGCGCGGGCGCGTTGGACGCGGCCAGCCGCAGATCGGCCAAGGGGGGCATATCGCCGGAAAACA
Organism: Sulfitobacter sp. 20_GPM-1509m; assembly: GCF_000620505.1. Classification (GTDB taxonomy): domain Bacteria; phylum Pseudomonadota; class Alphaproteobacteria; order Rhodobacterales; family Rhodobacteraceae; genus Pseudosulfitobacter. Next base: position 61,903 of record NZ_JIBC01000006.1, read on the forward strand.
CCGGATCGGCCAGCGCCTCGCGCATGTCCGACACCAACCGTTCGCTGTCGCCTGTGCTTAGTTCGGTGACATCCAGTCCGAATTCCTGTGCCAGCGCCAGAACCACCGTCGTGCTGACGGGTCGGTTATTATTCTCCATCTGGTTCAAATAGGGCAGGGACACGCCCAGCTTGGCCGCAAAGTCCTTTTGCGTCATGCCGATGCGCGTGCGCACCTCGCGCAGCTTGGCACCGGCATAGAGTTTCTGTTGGGCCATGGACGTATACCTTTGCAACTTTGCACAAGGTTACGTTAGCTTTGCAAAGTCAGTCCGGCAAGACCTGTGGTGCAAGCTGGCGTTCGCGCCAATAGACCGTGCAAATTGCCGCGAGGGCCAGAACCGAAGTGATGCACATCATGTAGAGCAGTGGGAAGGCACCCGACTCGGGCGTCAGAAGCGTGCCCACCAGCCCCGACAGCATCGCCCCGCCACCGATCTGGATCGCGCCGCCCAGACCGGATGCCGTGCCTGCCAGATGCGGGCGCACCGACAGCATGCCCGCAGTGGCGTTGGGGATCGTCAGGCCGTTGCCCAGACCCACGAACATCATCATGCCAAAGAACGACCACGGGCTGCCAAAGCCCATCAGGAACAGCGCCAGAGACCCCGCAACCCCGAATAGATTGGACAGGCACCCGTACAACACCAGCCGGTTCACGCCCAGCCGCGTGGCAAAAGCGCCGGTGATGGCGTTGCCCGCCATGTAACCGATGGCAGGTGCGCCAAAAACCAGCCCCAACATGGAGGGCGACATATGAAACAGAACGGACCCGACAAAAGGCGCGCCGCCCAGATAGGCGAAAAACGATCCCGAGCAGCAGGCGGACGCAAGGGAGTAGCCCCAGAACCGCGGGCTGCGCAGCAGTTCGGGATATTCGCGGAACTGCGCGCCCAGCGACTTGCCTGTGCTGGTGGCTGTCTCGCCCAGATCGGCCCAGACCACCCACAGGGTGATGCCGCCGATGATGAAAAACGCCCAGAAGTTCGCGCGCCAGCCGAACAGCTCATCCAGCAGGCCGCCGATTGCGGGGCTGATCATCGGCACGACTGACATGAACATCGTGACGATGCCGATCATCGACGCGCTTTCGTTCTGGTCGTACATGTCGCGGATCACCGCACGGCTTAGCACCATCGCCACGGCGCTGACCGCCTGGCACATGCGAAAGAACAGGAAAACATGGGCCGTCGGCGCAAAGATACAGCCCAGCGTCGCCAGCAGGAACAGCGACAGCCCACCCAGCAGCACAGGCCTGCGCCCGATGCTGTCCGAGATCGGTCCGATCATGATCTGCAGGATGGCGCTGACCCCCAGGAACAAGGCCACCGAAAGCTGCATCAACCTGTATTCGGTATGAAAATACTCGGTCATGTTCGGCAGCGAAGGCAGGAACATGTTCATGACCATCGCAGACATGCCCGCAAGCATAATCAAGGTCATCAGGTGGGGCGGGGTAGAGCGATTGAGAAAGCGCACAGATGGTATATGTTGCATTGGTGGAAGGTAGATTGCGCCCCCACCGGTGTCCATTGCGTTTGGCGCATAGCAGCCATGCGTTTGCGTATATTTTGCATATTTGCAATTAGCAAAGTAATCCTCGCAAAGGATTTGCAAATATTCCACAAGATGCTTTTGTGCGCGTCTATGGCCTGATACCCTGTGCCAAATCGAAACAGGGGCCTGACATGAAAGACATTCTGACCGAACTGGAAGACCGTCGCGCACAGGCGCGGCTGGGCGGCGGGCAAGCCCGCATCGACGCACAGCACGGCCGTGGCAAGCTGACCGCCCGCGAGCGCATCGAATTGCTGCTGGACGAAGACAGCTTTGAAGAGTTCGACATGTTCGTGGCCCACCGCTGCACCGATTTTGGCATGGAAAAACAAAAGCCTGCGGGCGACGGTGTGATCACCGGCTGGGGCACGATCAACGGTCGCATGGTCTATGTGTTCAGTCAGGACTTTACCGTGTTCGGCGGCTCGCTGTCCGAAACCCACGCCCAGAAGATTTGCAAAATTCAGGACATGGCGATCCAGAACGGCGCGCCGGTCATCGGCATCAACGACTCGGGCGGTGCGCGTATTCAAGAAGGCGTCGCGTCGCTGGCAGGCTACGCCGAAGTGTTCCAGCGCAACATCATGGCCTCGGGCGTGGTGCCGCAGATCAGTCTGATCATGGGGCCTTGCGCTGGTGGCGCTGTTTATTCCCCCGCGATGACCGACTTTATCTTCATGGTGCGCGACACGTCCTATATGTTCGTGACCGGCCCCGACGTGGTCAAGACCGTGACCAACGAACAGGTCACCGCCGAGGAACTGGGTGGCGCGTCCACCCATACCAAGAAATCCAGTGTCGCGGATGGCGCATTCGAGAACGACGTCGAGGCGCTGGCCGAAGTGCGTCGCCTTGTCGATTTCCTGCCCCTGAACAACCGCGAAAAGCCGCCCGTGCGCCCCTTCTTTGACGAGCCGGGCCGCGTCGAGGAGAGCCTCGATACGCTGATCCCCGAAAACGCCAACACGCCCTACGACATGAAGGAGCTGATCCACAAAGTCGCGGACGAGGGGGATTTCTTTGAAATTCAGGAAGATTTCGCCAAGAACATCATCACCGGCTTTATCCGTCTTGAAGGTCAGTCCGTGGGCGTGGTCGCCAACCAGCCGATGGTGCTGGCGGGATGTCTGGACATCGACAGCAGCCGCAAGGCCGCGCGGTTCGTGCGGTTCTGCGATGCGTTCGAAATTCCGATCCTGACACTGGTCGACGTGCCCGGCTTCCTGCCCGGTACCGGTCAGGAATACGGCGGCGTCATCAAACACGGCGCGAAACTGTTGTTCGCCTATGGCGAGGCGACCGTGCCCAAGGTCACCGTGATCACCCGCAAGGCCTATGGTGGTGCCTATGACGTGATGGCGTCCAAGCACCTGCGCGGCGATTTCAACTATGCCTGGCCGACTGCCGAGATTGCGGTGATGGGTGCCAAGGGTGCGACCGAGATCATCCACCGCGGCGATCTGGGCAATGCCGAGAAAATCGCGAAACACACCGCCGATTACGAGGAACGCTTTGCCAACCCCTTTGTCGCCGCCGAACGTGGGTTCATCGACGAGGTGATCATGCCCCATTCGACCCGTCGGCGGATCAGCAAGGCGTTCGCATCGCTGCGCACGAAAAAGCTGACGAACCCGTGGAAGAAACACGACAACATTCCGCTGTGATCGTCGGGGGAACGCAGATGAACCTGTTCGCGTTGGCTCCGAAAGGAGCAAGCCATGACCAAGGACCACGGGCCGTCCATCAAGGACGACGAGACCTACGAGGCGCTGCGCGAGGACGGCGCGTCGAAGGAAAAGGCTGCGCGCATTGCCAATGCGCAGGCCAACAGCGACCAGCATCCGTCCGAAAAGGGGGGCAAACAGTCTCCCTACGAGGATTGGACCAAGGACGATCTGTACGCACGTGCGCAAGAGCTGGAGATCGACGGGCGTTCGGATATGACCAAGGACGCGTTGATCAAGGCGCTGCGCCAGCACTGAACGGGCGGGCGGCATGATGCGACGTGCCGCCATATTGGCCGCGGTGGTGGCCGCCAGCCCCTTGTGGGCCTTCGATGTGCCGTCTGGGCAGAAGATCGAACTGCAAGAGGTGTTGATCGACGACACCAGCGGCACGAACATCCTGCGTTTCCGGTTTCTGGCCCCTGCCATCGCGCGGGACGGCGGCACCATGACCTATGCGGACAGCGCCCCCGACATCGAGGATCTGTGCGCCAGGACCGCCGTTCCCTACATCGCCGAATATGCGCTGACGCCAGAGATCGTGGTGATCTCGCTGGCCGATCGCGCGGTCGAGTTCGGACAGCCCGATCCCGACGCGACCCAGTTCTTCGACGCTTTCCGTATCGAGAATGACACCTGCATCTGGGAGGCTTTTTGATGCCTGCACAACATCTTGCGGCGCACCCCTCATGTGAGCGGAAAATTGCGTCTTTGGAGTCACAGCGCGGCAGCTTGTCGCAGACTGCATATCTTTCACGTCTGGAATCTCATATGATTGCGCCAAGGAAACCCTTTGGGTCCCTTACCTCTATTGGGGCAGGGTCCGTGCATCCGTGCGGGCAACGCCTTGTGCAATTAAACAGGAGCTACAGATGTCGAAGAACATCATACTTTTGGCAATGTTCGGCCTTACCGCCGTTGTTGCCGCCTGTGCGCGCGAGCAGCAGGCCGAAGAATTTGTCGTGGTCGATCCCGAGCCCATCTCGGTCGAGCCAGTCTACACCGGCAAATACAAGTAATACCATTTCAGGGCAGGCCTTTGGGCCTGCTCTGGCCCCAACCTTGGCCCCAACCTCGGCTCCGGCCTTGGCCACGCAGATGTTGCATGGGGGTGTCCCATGCTGAAACATCGCGGTTTCCCCGGTCGTCTGGCCAGCACCGATTTCCAGTTCACCCTGCGCCGTGCCAACCCAAAGGGGGCCACGCCGCTGATCCGCCGCGAGCGCAAGCGTGACCGCAAGCCTGCGGACCGTCGCGCCGACCTTGGCTTTATGAAAGCCCTGTGGGAGCAGTTCGGAAACGACCCGTTCGAACGTGGCAACCTGGACGCGGGGCGGTTGTCGTGGCTGTTCGGCCGCGAGGTGATCCCGGCGCTTGATGAGTTCGACCCTGAATCCTACGAGGCGCTGCTGGTCATCGACGAAGCTGTCGCGCGGGCGTCTTTTCCTGAGGCCTTCGACGGGTCTTCGGCATGATTTTGCTTGTGAACAGCAACTTGCGGCAAGCATTGGCCGACGCGCAAACGCGGCGCTTGGCGACAGCGCATGCCCTGTGTCAGGTTCAACCTCAGGGTGCTGCAGCCCGTTCTTTTGCAGCACTTGAACACCATCTCCATACCCCTTCCCCTTACGGGCGGTCGTCTGAACAACGTCAGACGCCGCCCGCCTTTTCCGTGGATCGCCAAAAGTGGCGGAAACCGGCGCAAATCGGGGGCTCATGTCTTTTTACATTGCCGGAACCGATCAATCTGTCATGCGTTGTGTCGGCATATCAGGCAGTACAAGGACAAAAATCATGCCCCTTAAATCCATTATCATCGCAGGCATCGCTTGCGCAGGACTGGCCGCTTGCGGCGATACCCTCGGTGAACAGGCTCTGGTCGGCGGCGCTGTCGGCGCAGGTGCGGCTGCGGTCACATCGGGCAGCGTACTCACGGGTGCCGCTGTCGGCGTGGCGGGCAACGTCGCGTACTGTCAGGTTTACCCGCACAAATGTAACTGATCATCGCGCGCGGGCAGGGGCTTTCGGAGCTTCTGCGCGCGCACGTCTGATCCATTCTGATAATCAAACCAATGCTGCAACCGCCCTGCTTTCGCACGGCGGTTTTTTGCGTTCGGCACAATCAACTTAAGGGACCCGCAATGTTCAAAAAGATCCTGATCGCCAACCGCGGAGAAATCGCCTGTCGCGTCATCAAGACGGCGCGCAAGATGGGTATTCAGACGGTTGCCATCTATTCCGACGCCGACCGCAACGCGCTGCATGTGAAAATGGCGGACGAGGCGGTGCACATCGGACCGCCCCCTGCGAACCAGTCCTATATCGTCATCGACAAGGTGATGGAGGCGATCAAATCCTCGGGCGCCGAGGCGGTCCACCCCGGTTACGGTTTCCTGTCCGAGAACTCCAAATTCGCCGAGGCGCTGGATGCCGCCGGTGTTGCCTTTGTCGGCCCTCCCGTGGGCGCGATCGAGAAGATGGGCGACAAGATCACCTCGAAGAAAATCGCCCAAGAGGCCGGGGTCAGCACGGTTCCCGGCTACATGGGTCTGATCGACGACGCGGAACACGCGGTCAAGATCGCCTCAGAGGTCGGCTATCCGGTGATGATCAAGGCCAGCGCGGGCGGCGGCGGCAAGGGGATGCGCATCGCCTGGAACGACGACGAGGCCCGCGAAGGCTTTCAATCGTCCAAGAACGAGGCGGCCAACAGCTTTGGCGACGACCGGATTTTCATCGAGAAATTCGTGACCCAACCGCGTCACATCGAAATTCAGGTGCTGTGCGACAGCCACGGCAACGGCATCTATCTGGGCGAACGCGAATGTTCGATCCAGCGCCGCAACCAGAAGGTTGTCGAAGAGGCACCCAGCCCGTTTCTGGACGAGAAAACCCGCCGCGCGATGGGCGAACAGGCCGTGGCATTGGCCCAAGCCGTGGATTACGCCAGTGCGGGCACTGTGGAATTCATCGTTGATGGCGACAAGAATTTCTATTTCCTCGAAATGAACACCCGCCTGCAGGTGGAACACCCCGTTACCGAGCTGATCACCGGTGTTGATCTGGTCGAACAGATGATCCGCGTCGCCAATGGCGAGAAACTGACGATCACACAGGACGACGTGAAACTGAACGGGTGGGCCATCGAAAACCGGCTTTACGCCGAGGATCCCTATCGCGGCTTCCTGCCGTCGATTGGCCGTCTGACCCGCTACCGCCCCCCCGCCGAGGTGGCCGCAGGCCCGCTGCTGGACAATGACAAATGGCAGGGTGATGCGGACGCCGGCCCCGTCGCCGTGCGCAATGACACAGGGGTTTTCGAGGGCGGCGAGATCAGCATGTATTACGATCCCATGATCGCCAAGCTGTGCACATGGGCACCCACCCGCGCCGAGGCGATCGAGGCCATGCGCGTGGCGCTCGACAGTTTCGAGGTCGAAGGCATCGGGCACAACCTGCCGTTCCTGTCCGCCGTGATGGACCACCCGATCTTTATCAGGGGCGAGATGACAACCGCCTTTATCGCCGAGGAGTATCCCGAAGGCTTTGAAGGTGTGGAACTGCCCGAGGCGGATCTGAAACGTATCGCCGCCGCCACCGCCGCGATGAACCGTATCGGCGAGATCCGCCGCGCGCGCGTGTCGGGTCGCATGGACAACCACGAACGCAAGGTGGGCACCGACTGGAACGTGGCCCTGCAAGGCGCGTCCTTTGACGTGACCATCAGCGCGGCGGACAGCACCGGGGCGACGGTCACTTTCGATGACGGGACCAGCCTGCGGGTTCAGGGCGACTGGACGCCCGGCGACCAGCTGGCCAAGATGACCGTGGACGATGCGCCGCTGGTGCTGAAGGTTGGCAAGATCAGCGGCGGCTTCCGCATCCGCACCCGTGGTGTGGACCTCAAGGTGCACGTGCGCACTCCGCGTCAGGCCGAACTGGCCCGTCTGATGCCCGAGAAAGTGCCCGCAGACACGTCAAAGCTGCTGCTGTGCCCGATGCCGGGTCTGGTGGTGAAACTGAACGTGGCCGAAGGCGATCAGGTGCAGGAAGGGCAAGCCCTGTGCACAATCGAGGCGATGAAGATGGAAAACATCCTGCGCGCCGAAAAGGCGGGCACCGTGTCCAAGGTCAACGCCAGCGAGGGCGACAGCCTTGCGGTGGACGACGTCATCATGGAGTTCGAATAAGCCGCCATGGCCCGTGTTGCGTCGCATAACGCCCGCGCACGGGCCTGTGTCCGGGGGCGATTTCAGCCTTCGGACTGGATTGCGCCGCGCAATTCCTGCTGGCGCAGCGGGGTTTTGTCCAGGCTGCGGGTGATCTCGCGCACATCCCAGGGAAACGGTTTGCGGATCAGCACATCGCCGTTTTTGTCCATGAGCACCATCATGTATCCCCGTGGCCGCAGCTTCTTGCGCAGCGGCGACGCGGCGGCGGGATCGGTGTCCAGCAGCACGACCACGTCATATTCCAGCAGATCAGCCGCCCGCGCGCGCAACAGCGCGACCTGTTCCACATATCGCGGGTCGGCGGGGCTGTCGGCAAAGACCACGATGGGCCGGTTTGTCCAGATGAATTGCGTCAGATCTTCCGCATCCGCCGTGGCGAACAACTCGTCTACCGGGGTCAGGGTGGTGTCATCGGCAAAGGCCGGAAATGCCCCCATAGCTATGAAAACAAACGCGATAAGTCTTTTCATGGTCTCTCCTGTCTTACCTAAGATAAGGGGTCGCGCGGCAATTTCGATGGTCAAAATGCGCGCAGGGGCGATTAAACCCGCAGCAATGGGGGCAGGGGGCGTGGTACGGGCGCTCCGGACCGCCCGGTTTCACCCGATCCAAATCATTTCCGTCGGCGGATCAGACTGCTGGACGCCCTTTACCACCGATCATTCCGCCCGCCTGCGGGCTTGCAATACAGACACAGTATCCGGGACGCACAAGAGCGGGACATATCCTGCCGTGCGCCCCACAGACACAAGGACATACCCATGACCGATAAAAAGGCCGACTGGCGCACTCTGGCCGAGGCTGAACTGCGGGGCCGCCCTGTGGACGACCTGACGTGGAAAACCCTCGAAGGTATCGACGTACAGCCCCTCTATACAGAGGACGACCTGAAGGGTGTCAAACATCTGGGCACCATCCCCGGTGCCGTGCCCTATACCCGTGGGGTCAAGGCGACGATGTACGCAGGCCGCCCCTGGACCATCCGCCAATATGCGGGCTTCTCTACGGCCGAGGAATCCAACGCCTTTTACCGGCGCAACCTGGCCGCAGGTCAACAGGGCGTGTCGGTGGCCTTTGATCTGGCCACCCACCGTGGATATGACAGCGATCACGAGCGTGTTGTCGGTGACGTGGGCAAGGCCGGCGTGGCCATTGATTCAGTCGAGGACATGAAAATCCTCTTCGACGGCATCCCGCTGGACAAGGTCTCTGTGTCGATGACGATGAACGGTGCGGTGATCCCGATCCTCGCCAGCTTTATCGTCGCGGGCGAAGAACAGGGTCACGACCGCAAGGTTCTGGCAGGCACCATCCAGAACGACATTCTCAAAGAGTTCATGGTGCGCAACACCTATATCTACCCGCCGGAACCGTCGATGCGGATCATCGGGGACATCATCGAATACACCTCGGACTTCATGCCGAAGTTCAACTCGATCTCGATCTCGGGCTATCACATGCAAGAGGCGGGGGCGAACCTGGTGCAGGAACTGGCGTTCACGCTGGCCGACGGGCGCGAATATGTGCGCACAGCCATTGCCGCAGGCATGGACGTGGACCGCTTTGCCCCGCGCTTGTCGTTCTTCTTCGCCATCGGCATGAACTTTTTCATGGAGGCCGCCAAGCTGCGCGCCGCGCGGCTGCTGTGGTCGCGGATCATGGAAGAGTTTGACCCCAAGGACGCCAAATCCTCAATGTTGCGCACCCACTGCCAGACCTCCGGCGTCAGCCTTGCGGAACAGGACCCCTACAACAACGTGGTGCGCACCGCCTACGAGGCGATGAGCGCCGTGCTGGGCGGCACCCAGTCGCTGCACACCAACTCGCTGGACGAGGCGATCGGCCTGCCCACCGAACATTCCGCCCGCATCGCGCGCAACACGCAGTTGATCCTGCAAGAGGAAACCGGCGTGACGAACGTGGTCGATCCGCTGGCGGGGTCTTACTATGTCGAAAAGCTGACCCATGATCTGGCCGAGGCCGCGTGGACCCTGATCGAAGAGGTCGAGGAACTGGGCGGCATGACCAAGGCGGTTGCCTCCGGCATGCCCAAACTGCGCATCGAAGAGGCCGCCGCGACCCGTCAGGCCAACATCGACCGTGGCGACGAGGTGATCGTGGGCGTTAACAAGTACCGCCGCGACAAGGAAGAGCCGATCGACATTCTGGATGTCGACAACGTCGCTGTGCGCCTCAGCCAGATTGCACGGCTCGAAAAAATCCGCGCCACCCGCGACGAGGCTGCCTGTACGGCGGCTCTGGATGAACTCAGCCGCCGCGCACGCGAGGGTGGCAACCTGTTGGACGCAGCGGTCGAAGCCGCTCGCGCCCGCGCCTCAGTCGGAGAAATCAGCATGGCGATGGAAAAAGTATTCGGCCGCCACCGCGCCGAAGTGAAGACATTGGCAGGCGTCTATGGCGCGGCGTACGAAGGCGACGAAGGCTTTGCCGCGATCCAGAAATCGGTCGAGGACTTTGCCGAGGAAGAAGGCCGCCGCCCGCGTATGCTGGTGGTCAAGATGGGGCAGGACGGTCACGACCGTGGCGCCAAGGTCATCGCCACCGCCTTTGCCGACATCGGCTTTGACGTGGACGTGGGCCCGCTGTTCCAGACCCCCGCCGAAGCGGCGCAGGATGCGGTGGACAACGACGTGCACGTCATCGGCATCAGCTCTCAGGCGGCAGGCCATAAGACGTTGGCCCCGCAGCTGGTACAGGCGCTGAAAGACGCAGGTGCGGGGGATATTCTGGTGATCTGCGGTGGCGTGATCCCGCAGCAGGACTACCAGTTCCTCTATGACGCAGGCGTCAAGGCGATCTTTGGCCCCGGCACCAACATCCCCAACGCCGCACAGGATATCCTGCGCCTGATCCGCGAAACCCGCGGCTAAACGGCAAACGGGCCGCCCCGGTGAGGGAGCGGCCCGCGCTTTGTGTCCTTTGCACGCCGTTTACGGACGCGAGGGGTAAATCCCGTCAGTCACGATACAAAAGTTCACCCCCTGTACGGGGCTGCGATGGTTCACCGGTGCGTTGTTGCCGGCCGGTGTTACGGAGTCGGCGCGCAAGAACGAATTCGCAGGCGTGTTGGAATAGGTGTAGACGTCCCGCTTGGTCATATCCGTGCTCGACGCGCCGAGAATATCATTGGCCGGACCTTTTTCATTACCGACAGAGCTGGTCACCGCAATCATGTGGTTGTGTTGCGGCATTTGTTGAGCGGTCAGGATAAAACTGCTTGAGCCAACCTTTTGCCCCATGCTGATCGGGTCCAGCCCCGGTTGTGTGCCGTAGCCCACCATGCTGCGCCCGCGCAGGTCGGGCAGGCCAAAGGTGGTGCGGGCGTCGCCGCCATACTGATTGCCCAGCAACGAAAACAGGGCTTGGTATTGCGCAATCGGCAACAACTGCCCGGCAGCTTGCATGGTCCCGCGCGGGCAGAAGTTGAACCCATAGGCCTGAATGGTGCCTGTATAAAAGTCCTGTGCGCGCGCTTCGACAGCGGGCAGAACCAGCGCCGCAGCCGTGGCCACAATCGCGCCCATGCGCAGCATGTGCGATTTGATGGATTTTGTCATGAAGTGTGTCCCTGTTCTGCAGGCGAAACCGGTTTCAAATATTCAAGCGTAACGCTCTGCAATGTCAAAAATTCAAAAAAACGAAACTCGTACCACCACCCTAGATTGAAAGAGTGGTGGCCTTATTGTCAACAAATTTCCCCCAATGGGTGTATTGAAGGCCGGTTATATCAGGTCGCTTCGGCTACGACCGGGGGCGCCGTTCCGCCAGAATCTGGACGCAATAGCCCATCACCCCCAGACACGACCGCGCCTGACAACACGCCCAGCCGCACTTTGTTTATCAGTAACGGATTGCTATAGCTCAGAACGCCGATCAACAGCGACATGGTAGAGCCGACACCGGCCAGACAGGCCTTTACGGTCAGAAATGACCGATAAGCATCCTGAAGAACGACGTTGGCGAGCCGCCTGGCGGCGACGGCTGAGAGCATCAAAGATATATCTTCCGAAGCGTCGTGGCTCAGAAACGGTCGGGCGCGCAAAGCGGCAAGGATGTATGTCCCAAAGGTATTTCGGTGCCCCGCACAGATGGCTGTTTTCACGTTAGCCTCAATGCATCAAACTGCGATAAACAGGCGCAGGCGTTCAGTTTAGGACATAGGAAACCGGGTATGATGCAGTTCGACCATATTGCCGTCGCCGCCACCACGCTGGCCGAGGCGACAGAACATGTTGAAGCCGCGCTTGGCGTGAAAATGCAGCCGGGTGGAGAGCATGCCGTGTTTCACACGCACAACACCTTGCTGGGGCTGGAGGACGGTCTGTATCTCGAGGCCATCGCGATAAATCCCGCCGCCCCCAGACCCGACCGCCCACGCTGGTTCGATCTGGACCGGTTCAGCGGCCCCGCGCGGCTGACCAACTGGATTTGCCGCTGTGATGACATGGACGCGCTGCTGGAGCAGATGCCGGACCTGCCGCCCGACGGCGCAGGGCAGCCCGTGGACCTGCAACGCGGCGACCTGCGCTGGCGCATGGCGGTGCCGCCCAGCGGCGTGCTGCCCTATGACAACTGCTGGCCTGCGTTGATCCAATGGCAAACCACACAGCACCCCGCCGAACGTCTGGCCGCCAGCGGTGTGCGCCTGAAACGCCTGATCGTCAGCCATCCGCAGGCGGAAGATCTGCGCACCGCTCTGGCCCCGATGCTGCACGACGCCCGCGTGGTGTTCGACGCCGGCCCCGCCGGCCTGCGGGCCGAATTCGACACCCCCCACGGACCGCGCGCCCTGTGATCCGCGCGGCATGCCCTGCTGATGCGCCTGCCATCGCCGCCATCTGGAACGCGGTGATCGCCCAGCCGCACATCACATTCACCACCGACACCAAAAGCGACGCCGCCGTCGCGCAGATGATCGCCGAGAGGGCCGGGGCCTTTCGCGTGGCCGAGACGGATGGCACCGTCGCAGGCTTTGCCACCTTCGGCAGCTTTCGCAGCGGACCGGGTTATCGGCACACTGCAGAACATTCGATCATGCTGGGACCTCAGGCGCGGGGGCGGGGGCTGGGCCGTGCGTTGATGGACGCGCTGGAATCAGACGCCAAAGCGGCGGACATCCACCTGCTGGTGGCAGGGATCAGCGGTGGCAATCCCGACGCCTTGGCCTTTCACAATCGCCTTGGATTTGCGCATTCGGGCCGCATCCCGCAGGCAGGGTACAAATTCGGCCAATGGTTTGACCTGATTTTAATGCACAAAGTGATTTAGTCAGATTTATTGGATTTACCGCCGATCCTATCCTGACACCAGCCGGTGATTTCTCTATGGTGCGCCCCATGTCGATCTGGACCCGCATAACCGAAGCGCTCAGCGCCCTGACCGCTGGCGAAGGCCTGTCCGCGGTCTTTGACCGTCTGCGCACGCCACCCGAACGCTCGGTGGGTTTTGCCATCGCAGTGATTGCGCTGTCTGCCAAGATGGCCAAGGCCGACGGCCGTGTGACCCGCTCCGAGGTCATGGCCTTTCGTGAGGTGTTCCACATCGCCCCCGAGGACGAAGCGGGCGCCGCCCGCGTGTTCAATCTGGCACGTCAGGATGTCGCAGGCTTTGACGTCTATGCCCGCCGCATCCAGTCGATGTTTCACGACCAGCCTGAAACGCTTTATGACCTGATGGAAGGGCTGTTTCACATCGCCATGGCAGACGGTCTCTATCACGATGCCGAGGCCGCCTTTCTGGAACAGGTCGCCGAGATATTCGAACTGGCCCCCGCACGTTTCGCCGCTCTGCGCGCCCGCGCGGTGCCCAACCAGAAATGCGATCCCTACACGGTTCTGGGCGTCGACTGCGGTGCCGATCTGGCCACCACCCGTGCGGCGTGGCGCAAGCTCGTGCGCGAGAATCACCCCGATGTTCTGATGTCGCGTGGCCTGCCGGAAGAGGCCATCGGCATGGCCCAGAAACGGCTGATCGAGATCAACCGCGCGTGGGAAGAAATTCAGGAAACGACCACCTCCGGCGCGGCTTGATGCGGCTGGCCACTTACAACGTCGAATGGTTCAATGCCCTGTTCGACGATGACGGCACACCGCTGTCAGACGACGGCTGGTCTGCACGCTACAACATCACCCGCGCACAGCAGCTCGAGGCGTTGGGGATCGTTTTCACCGCGCTGGATGCCGACGCGGTCATGGTGATCGAAGCCCCCGATCAGAACCGTCACCGCGACACGGTGCGCGCGCTGGAAGCCTTTGCGCGCCTGTTCGACCTGCGCGCCCGTCACGCCGTGATCGGCTTTGCCAATGACACCCAGCAAGAGATTGCCCTGCTGTATGATCCTGATGTGCTGACGGCCACACACGACCCCATCGGCCATGACACCGGGAAAAAAGGCGCCCGCGATGCGCCACGTTTCGACGGCACCTTTCGCATTGATCTGGACGTGGACGACACCGAAGATCTGATCCGCTTTTCCAAGCCGCCGCTGGAGCTGGCCATGCGCGCGCGGGCCACCGGGTTCGCATTCCGCATGATCGGTGCGCACCTGAAATCCAAGGCCCCCCACGGCGCAGTCACAGAAGCCGAGGTCATGCGCCATTCCATCGCCAACCGCCGCAAGCAACTGGCCCAGGCGATCTGGTTGCGCGCCCGCATCACCGCGCATCTGGAAGAGGGCACGCCGCTGATCGTGATGGGGGACATGAACGACGGGCCGGGGCTGGACGAATATGAAAATCTTTTTGGCCGCTCGTCAGTGGAAATCCTGCTGGGGGCAGAAGGCCAGCCACAGCTTTACGACCCGCACGCGCGTCTGGCATTGGGGCGGCGTCTGGGCGTGATGCCCACCAGCGCGCGGTTCTGGATACGCCCCGAGAAACGGTATCTGCAGGCGTTGTTGGACTATATCATGATCTCGCCCGACCTGCGGCCACGCGCCCTCGATTGGCGCATCTGGCATCCGCTGGACGATCCCGATTGCTGGCATGTGCCCGAATTGCGCGATGCGCTGGTGACGGCTTCGGACCATTTTCCGGTGACGCTGGACATCGACATCTGAAGCCACTTTGAAATGTCATGGTTTGCCCCCATATTGGATGGCATGAAACGTTTGTTTATTCCCGTCACGCTGGTGGCCGCGCTGGCCACGCCGTCCTATGCGCAGGACGACGGCGAAGGTCTGTCGCTGATGGAGCGGGGGGCCAGGATGTTCATGGAAGGCATCATGAAGGAAATGGAGCCGGCCATCGACGATCTGGGTGAGCTGGCCGAAGAGTTCGGCCCCGCCATGCGCGGCTTTGCCGAAACGATGGGGCCCGCGCTGCACGATCTGATGGGGCAGGTCGAGGACTGGAGCGTCTATGAAGCGCCCGAGGTTCTGCCCAACGGCGATATCATCATCCGACGCAAGCCCGAGGCACCGGAATACGTGCCAAAAGAGGGTGAAGTCGATATCTGAGCCGGTTGCGAGCAGACACCGGTCAGGCGTTGCCCTCGCCCGCTGCGGTATCCTCTGACGCACGTGGCGTGCGCCGCCGCGTCTTGACCGTCAGTTCGGCCCCCAGACTTCCCGCCAGCGATGCCAGCCGCGCCTCGGCCACTTCGCCGTAGAGCGGCACCACGGCAGGGGACAGATGCAGCTCAAGCTGTTTCTTTTGCGGGTACCACCGGAATTCGCCCCGATCCGCATCCTTCTGCATCCAGAACATCGCCCCGAACCGCATTGCCTTGCCCAATATCTCGGCCTGCAAACGGGTCTTTTCGTCCAGCATTTCGTACAGGTTTTCGAAGGGCGTGCCTTCGCTCTTGTTGGAATAGCGGTGCAACAGCGCCAGCCCCAGGAAAATCCGTTCCGAATGTTTCAACCCGCCCAGGTTCGCCCGCGTTGCGTTGTCGAAACAGACCTCGGCGCGGTAATCGGGGTGGGCGCGCCAGCTGACGTCGTGCAGCAGGCAGGCCGCCTTGATCAGCCGCTTGCGCTGTACCGGTGCGGATTTGAACAGGGGCATGATGAATTCATAAAGCGTGCGGCCAAAACCGGGCAGGCGGGCATCCTTGGCCTCGGCAAAGCGGCAGGATTCGATCAGCGGATCGCGGTCGCGCAGGCGCTGGGGCATCTGTTCGTACAGCAACCCCTCGCGGATGCCATAGGACGACACGGCAATGTCCTTGGGCTTGAACGTGCGCACCAGCCGCGACAGCACTTCGGCGGCCAGCGGCACCAGCCCCATCCGTTGCGCCGAGATGCCACAGGCATTGCGCAGTTCCTCGGGGTCGCTCTTGGCGATAAAGGCCACGGTCTTGGCCACGCCCTTGGGCGTCATGCGGTATTCGTGCAGCACGTGCAGCGGATAGTTGCGGCGGTACATGTCGATGCGCGCAATCGCCCGCCACGAGCCACCCACCAGAAACAGCCGGTCGCGCTGGATGCCCATGGCGTCTTGCAACTGGTCCATCACGGCGGCGATATGCTCGCGGCGGCCCTTCTTGCCACCCTTTACATCCACCAGCTTGAGCGGTCCCAGCTGCGATGTCTCGCGCCGGCCCACACGCCCGCCGGAAATCTCGGCCAGCTCCATCGACGAGCCGCCAATGTCACAGACCAGCCCGTAGGCACCGGGCCAGCCCAGCAAAACACCTTGCGCCGACAGCCGCGCCTCTTCGCGCCCGTCGATCACCCAGATGCGCAGCCCGGTTTCGCGCAGCACATCAGCGCAGAAATCCGCCCCGTCCGATGCGTCGCGCACCGCTGCCGTCGCCACCAGCGTCAGTTCGGGCAGGTTCATGCCGTCGGCCAGATGCTTGAACCGGATCAGCGCCGCCAGCGCCCGCTTGCGCCCCGCCGGGTTCAAGGTGCCGCTTTCGCTCAGACCCGCACCCAGCGCGCACATGATCTTTTCGTTGTAGAAATAGGCCGGACTGCGCGCTGCCCCGTCAAAAACAACCAACCGGACCGAGTTCGACCCGATGTCGACCACGCCCACACGGGCCAACGCACGCGCGCCGGGATCTTCGAACAGAGGCCGCCCGAATGGGCCCCAGTCATGCGGTGCAACAGGGTCGGTTGCCGGAGTGCTGGCCTGTTCGGTCTGATCGGTCATTCGGTTCCCTGTGGCCGCCGCAGTGTCGTTGCCGAACATGGCCCACGGGGGGCGCGGGGTCAATCAGTCCTCGGCGTGAGTCAGCTGCGGCACATCGGATGCGCCGGCTGATCCACGACCCGACAGCGACGGGTTTTCCATGAAGAACCTGTGGCAGTTGAACGCGAAATCGCCTTCGGGCACCTCGGGGCGCACGAATTTACCGTCCGGTGCCATCACCCAGCTTTGCGCCACATCCGCAAGGTTTGCAGCCATGACCTGGCTGGTGATTTGCGATTTCACCGTCGGGTTCTCGATTTCCACCAACGTTTCCACGCGGCGATTCAGGTTGCGGCCCATCCAGTCGGCGGAGGAAATAAACACCCGGGCCTTCTTGTGGGGTAGCCCCTTGCCGTTGCCAAAGCAGACGATCCGCGAATGTTCCAGAAACCGTCCGATGATGGATTTGACGCGGATGTTCTCGCTCAGCCCTTTTACGCCGGGACGCAGGCCACAGATGCCACGGATCACAAGGCTGATCTTCACGCCGGCCTGCGACGCCGCATAGAGCGCATCGATCACCTCGGCGTCGATCAGCGCGTTCATCTTTGCCCAGATCTCCGCTGGCCGTCCTGCGGCGGCATGTTCGGCCTCGTTGGCGATCATCTCCAATAGGCGCGGTTTCAGCGTGGTGGGCGAGATTGCCAGGTTGTCCAGCTCTTCCGGCTCGGCATAGCCGGACAGGAAGTTAAAGACCTTGGTGGCATCGCGGCCCAGCTTGGGGTCACAGGTGAACAGCGACAGGTCGGTATAAATCCGGGCGGTGATCGGGTGATAGTTGCCGGTGCCGTAGTGGGTATAGGTCACCAGCTCGTCACCCTCGCGGCGCACCACGGTGCTGATCTTGGCATGGGTTTTCAGGTCGAGAAAACCGTAGACCACATGCGCGCCTGCGCGCTCCAGACGTCGCGATTGGTGAATGTTCGCCGCCTCGTCAAAGCGGGCTTTCAGCTCGACCAGCGCCGTGACCGACTTGCCGTCCTCGGCCGCCTCGCACAGGGCTTCGACAATGGGCGAGCGTTTCGAGGTCCGGTACAGCGTCTGTTTGATCGCCACCACATTGGGATCGCGCGCCGCCTGTTGCAGGAAGCGGATCACCATCTCGAAGGTCTCATAGGGGTGGTGCAGCAGCATGTCCTTTTGGCGGATCGCCGCGAACATGTCCCCGTCAAAGTCGGTGACCCGTTCGGGCACGCGCGGGGTAAAGGTGGGCCACAGCAGGTCGGGACGGCTGTCCAGCACCAGCTTGCCCAGATCGGCAAGGCCGATCATCCCGTCGATCTCGATCACTTCGGAATGCATGACGTTCAGTTCGCGCATGATCACCGATTTCAACCGCTCGGGCGCGCCCGCCGAATGCAGCATCCGCACGACTTCGCCGCGCCGGCGGCGTTTCAGCGCGACCTCGAATTCGCGCACCAGGTCCTCGGCTTCGTCCTCGACCTCGAGATCGCTGTCACGCAGCACCTGAAACTCGAAGTGTGCCGTCAGTTTGTAGCCGGGGAACAGCGTGCCGATCTGTTCGACCAGCAATTCCTCAAGCGGAAGGAACCGCGTGCCCTGACCGGGCAGGGCAACAAAACGGTCGATCTGGCCGGGGATCGGCAGCAGCGCCTGCAGCGGGCGCTTGTCCGACTTGCGTTCCAGCTGCAAGGCCAGCGCGTAGCCGGTGTTCGGGATGAAGGGGAACGGGTGTGCGGGATCAATCGCCAGCGGTGACAGAACCGCAAAGACGTGGTTCAGGAAATA
The DNA here is from genome assembly GCF_000620505.1 of Sulfitobacter sp. 20_GPM-1509m. Lineage (GTDB taxonomy): Bacteria > Pseudomonadota > Alphaproteobacteria > Rhodobacterales > Rhodobacteraceae > Pseudosulfitobacter. The sequence goes on from NZ_JIBC01000006.1 coordinate 80,361, forward strand.
GTCGCTCAGAAACGTCTTGTCGCTGGGCGTCAGTTCCTCGCGGGTCAGCACGTCGATGCCTTCGGCTTCCATCTCGGCCAGCAGGTCAGACAGAACCCGTTGCTGCGACAGCATCAGCGCGCGGGCGTTCTCATTGATCAGCACCAGTTGCTCGGCGGGGGTCAGCCCGTCGGCGGCGGGCATTGTGTTGCCCGCGATGGCAAGTTCGCGCAGGCCCGCAACGCGCACGGTGTAAAACTCGTCCAGATTGCCCGCGCTGATCGACAGAAAACGCAGCCGTTCCAGCAGCGGCACACGCCGGTTCTCTGCCTCTTCCAGCACCCGCCAGTTGAAGGCAAGCCAGCTCAGCTCGCGGTTTACAAAACGACCGGGGCCCGACAAATCGAGATCATCAAGGGCCTGAGGCTCGGGGAACGGGTGGGTAAGGAAATCTGCCTGTGACATGGCGCGCTGATAAACCGGGATTGTAACGGATTGATAACAAGCTTGGCGCGTTTGTACCTTAAATGTCCAGCTTTAAGCCCTTGAAACCATTTTAAGATGGCGGTCCGGCGCTTATCTGCCGGATCACTCGGCTTCGCGGCCCAAAACCTTGGCTGCCATGGCACGGGTCAGAGGCTTTTGCGCGCTCAGCGATTCTGCATCCAGTACCGCCACCATGCGCCGCGCGGCGTCGAACGACCGTTCCATGTGCATCGCCAGATAGGGGATCACATCGACGCGGGGTTTCAGCTGGCGGTCGGCGAACAGCTTGGCCAGCACCGCCGTAAGCAACCTGTCGTCGGGCAACTCGAGGATCGCCGCCGGGGTGCCGCCCACGCGGCTTTGCAGGTCAGGCAGGCCCAGCCCCCAATGCACCGGCGCACCGCGTCCGGTCATCAGCAGCGGGTGACCATTGGCCAGCGCCAGATTGTGCAGGTGAAACAAAGCGGTCATCGCATCGGCATCCGCTGCGATCTGTGGCACATCCTCGACCGCAATCGGTCCGTTTGCCAGATCGGGAATGTCGGCGTCCGCCAGGCCGCGGGCCGCCACGATCCGCGCGCCCGCCATGCCCGCCCACACGTGGGTCAGGTGGGTCTTGCCTGCACCGGGCGGGCCGGTCAGCACCAGCTTGCCTCCGGGCCAATTGTCCCACGCCTCGATCAGGCTGACTGCCACCGCATTGCCGGGCGAAACCATGAAATCGTCGCGTCCCAGTGCGGTGCGCACCGGCAGGTCAAAACTAAGTTGCTGTGACATGGTTCAGTCCGCGTCGGTCCGGTCGGGAACGACATGGCCCTCGTCCGTAAGGTGGTGGTCCGACAGGCCGCGGTAGAGCAGGCTTTGCTGGTATTGCTGGACGGCGAAACGTGTCACCACACCCAGAGCTGCCGCCACCGGCACGGCCACCAGCATCCCCACAAAGCCAAAGAGCGTGCCAAAGACGGACAGGGCAAGGATCAGCCAGACAGGGTGCAATCCCACCGAGTTGCCGACCAGCTTGGGCGTCAGGAAATTGCCCTCGATCACCTGTCCGATGATAAAGATACCCGCGACCAGCCCCAGCGACACCCAGTCACCCCAGAACTGGAACAGCCCCAGCCCGATCGCCAGCGACCCGCCGATCAGCGCGCCCAGATAGGGAATGAACGTAATCAGCCCGGCCACAAATCCCACGACCAGCCCGAATTGCAGCCCCACCAGCATCAGCGCAATCGCGTAGTATGTCCCGAGGATCAGACAGACCGTGCCCATGCCGCGAATGAACGACGCCAGCGTCTTGTCGATCTGTCCGGCCAGCTTGCGGATGGTCGGCGCATGGTCGCGGGGCAGCAGCTCGTCGATGCGCGCCACCATGTTGTCCCAGTCCAGCAGCAGATAGACCGACACCACCGGCACGATCACGAACAGAACCGCGATGTTGATCAGCGACGCGGCGCTGCTCAGCGCGGTGGTGACCAGCTCACCGCCGCGCTCCTGTACGGTGGCCGCCAGGCTGTCCAGCGACTGGCGCAGGGTGCTGTTGGCATCCAGCAATGACGGGAACCGCTCGGTCAGGAAGGTGCCGAAATTCTTGGCCAGATCGGGGGCCGTGTTGAACAGCTGCACAGACTGGTTGATCAGTGTGGGCACCACCAGCAGCGCCATCAGCACGAACAGCAACAGCGCCACCAGCGTGATGATCGCCGTGGCCAGCACCCGGCTGGCGCCCATGCGTTCCAGCTTGTCCGCCACCGGGTCCAGGAAATAGGCAATCGCCCCACCCAGCAGGAAGGGCACCAGCACGTTGCCAAGCGCCCAGAGCAGGACGAAAAAGACCACTGCGGCAAAGCCCCAGTATTTCATCTGATCGCGGACGGGCAAACCCATGTCATGCTCCTGCAAAAGTCAGCCTTACACATCGCCTATGGGGCGTTTGGTTTCAAGGGGCAGGGTGGGGGGAGGGTTGCTTATCGGTGGCGCGACGGGCGCGGCCCCATCTGGTCTAAAGCCAATGACTCGCAAACGGACCTGTACCACCTTTTGCCCACCTGTCCGTTTTGCCGTTTGGCTCAGTGCACCCGCACGCCTTGCGCGCGCAGCACCTCCTGCACCGCCGCGACATCCACGGCATCCAGCGTCACGCCCCGCGCCACTGCCTGTGCCGCAGCCACGCCCGCGCCTTGGCCCGCCACGGCGCAACATGCCATGTTGCGCGTCGCCGCATGGGCAATCTTGTCGCCGCCAATCGCGCGGCCCGTCACCAGCAGGCCTGCAACCCCTTTGGGCAACATGCAGCGATAGGGGATGTGCATGTACCGCCCCGTGGTCGGCAGGATCAGCACGCCGTAACCGTCGATGAACTCGGGGTAGATCCCGATGCTGTCGTCGAACCGGGCCTGATGACGAACATCGTCCTCGGTCATGTTGTAGACCGCGTCGATCTTGCGGGTGTCGCGGATGCCGATGGTCATCCCGAAATTGCGCAACCGTGCCGCCGCGCAGCCGGGGGTATAGGCACGCAGCACATCAATCGCCACCATCGCCTGCGCGCGGCCCTCGATCTCGAAGCGGGTCATGCTGTGGGGATCGGTCCCGTCGCAGCCCGCCAGATGCACGAGGTTCATATAGGTCATCTCGCCGCTGTCATGCACCGCACCCCAGGTGCCGCCGATGGTGTTCAGATGCGCCGGGATCAGCCCCTCCTTGATTGCCCGCTCGAACGGCTTGCCAAGGAACGGCGAATACATATCGTCCTCCTTGCCGTCCGTCTCGACCACCCATTCGCCGGTCGACCAATCCTTGTAAGTCTGCGGATCGGCCTTGACCCCCGCCAGGAACGCCGCCTTGTCCACGCCCGCGATGTGGAACATGACGCTGGCCGCCTGCATCTCTTCCACGGGCGTTTTCACCGTCGCCGCCCCGGCCCGGTGCGCCACATCGGCGTCGCCCGTGGCATCAATGACCACCCGCGCGGTGATCGCCTCGCGGCCCGCTTTCGATTCCACGATCACGCCGGTGATCCGGTCGCCGTCCATGATGGGCGCGACGAACTGGCGGTGCAGCATCGGCGTTATCCCGGCCTCTTGCACCATCCGGTCCGCCACCAGCTTGAACCCCTCGCTGTCCAGCTCATAGCTCAGCGACTGGCTTTCGGGCGTGGCGGCCCCCATCGCCTTGGCGCGCTCCTCGAACTCGGTGCCAAGGCCCCCGGCCTCGATGGTGGCCTCGTGGCGATACCAGGCAAAGCCCTCGACACCCACCGCCGTGATATTGCCACCAAAACAACCGAACCGGTCCAGCAACGCCACCTTCGCCCCCGCCCGCGCCGCCGCAATCGCCGCCGCCAGCCCACCGGGGCCCGAGCCTACGACCAGCACCTCGGTGTCATGGATCACCGGCGTTTCGCGGGCGGGCTCAAGGATCGTGGTCATGGGGCAGGCTCCTGTTACAGAACCGTTACATGGCACGGGGGCAGGGGCTGTGGGAAGGGGGCCGTCACGCTTCAAGCTTCAGTTGCGCCACGACGCCATGTCGAAGGAACAGGTCAAATAGCTTCTATTGAGGCTGTTGCCCTCAAAGCTATTCAATTGGCGTGCTTAAACCGTCAGCAACAAAGTCATGGGCTACAATCTTGCCTCCTTCACGGGTAAAAGTTAGGTAGGCGTACCCTACTCGAGGGGTTGTAATTTTGGCAGTGAAATGTGGAACTTCGGTCGGGTATTCATAACAGGTCATATCCAGAATATTATAGCTGTCCCCAGGCCTCCAATCAGCCAAAAATGCTGGTACATCAAAATCATCGAGAATCGTCCGGAATATCTCTTCCCATACACTTCGTTTTTCCGTGGCTTGAGAAAGTGCCTGGGTCAACTCGATGGGAGCGAGGCATTCTGACGCCTCTGTTTTTGGCACCGAACACCCAAAGGTGAATGCTAGTGCTCCGGCTAAAGCTAAAAGTTTCCTAATCTGACATTCCCCAAGTTGCCTGCCGTCTGACGTGACGATCGCCTGATTTTGCCAGTTGAACAAGCGTTTTTCGCCCTGAGCGGTGTGTGCGATCGCGCAAAGGCCCGAAGTTTGGCGGATCGGCCCGTGAACGCGCAGCGTCGCAGCCCGGCAGCGACGTTTCTCGGCGTGGCGGACAGACCTGTCCTGCCGTTTTCGTTCAGTTCGGGTCCGGATCGCGGTCCTGCGCTGCCCTTCGAGACGCGGTCACGCGCCCAACGCCGCCCCACTTGACACTCCGCCACCCACGATCCCAGATGCGCGCAACCCCCAGATGCAGGAGAGCCCCCGATGCGCACCGATTTCGACACCGAGCTGGAAGACCGCCTTGTCCGCTACGCCAAGATCGACAGCCAAAGCGACGGGCACAGCGCATCGGTGCCCAGCACGCAAATCCAGCTGGATATGTCCCGCCTGCTGATGGATGAACTGAAAGCGATGGGCGCGCAGGATGTGACCCTGAGCCAGGACATCGTTGTGCTGGCCACCATCCCCGCAACCCAAGGTGTGAATGCGCCGGTGATGGGGTGGCTCGCCCATGTCGACACCGCGCCGCAGTTCAACGCCACGGGCGTGAAACCCGTGGTGCATCGCGGTTACAACGGCGGCGACATCAGCTTTGCCGATGCCCCCGACCTGCGTCTGTCGCCCGAGGAATACCCGTTCCTCTCCGAGAAGGTGGGCGAGGATATCATCACCGCCAGCGGCACGACCCTGCTGGGCGCGGATGACAAGGCCGGCGTGGCCGTCGTCATGACCGCCGCGCGGCACCTGCTGGACAACCCCGACATCGCGCATGGCAAGATCCGTCTGGCCTTCGTCCCCGACGAGGAAATCGGGCGCGGCGTCACGCCGAACCTGCCCGCCGATCTGGCGGCGGATTTCGCCTATACCTTCGACGGCTCGACCCCCGGTGACGTGGAATACGAAAGCTTTTCGGCGGACGCAGGTGTGGTGAAGATCACTGGCGTTTCGATCCACCCCGGCTGGGCCAAGGACGAGCTGGTCAACGCCCTGCATCTGGGCGCCAAGGTGCTGATGACATTGCCCCATGTCACCATGACCCCCGAAACCACCGAGGGCCGTGACGGGTTCATCCATGCGGTCTCGATGACCGGCAGCGCGGCGCAGGTCGAGATGCACTTCATCCTGCGCGACTTTGAAATGGAGGGGCTGGAGGCCAAGGGCGCGCTTTTGCGTCAGGTCTGCGAAACCGTCGCAGCAACCGAACCGCGCGCGCGGATCACCTGCGAGATCACCCACCAGTACCGCAACATGCGCTATTGGCTGGAAAAGGACATGACGCCCGTGGACATGGCCCTGGCCGCCGTGCGCAAGGCGGGGATGGAACCGGTGTCCGGCGCGATCCGGGGCGGCACAGATGGGTCACGGCTGACCGAGTTCGGGACCCCGTGCCCCAACATCTTCTGCGGTATGCAGAACGTGCACGGCCCGCTGGAATGGGTGTCGGTGCAGGACATGGCCAAGGCGACGCTGGTGGCGCTGAACCTCGCAAGCAGCGTGGCGGAGCTGGACGCGCCCGCAGGTTGACCACACAAGGCTGCGCCCGCCCGTCGGACCAAAGGTGCGCCGTTTACCATCGGGACGCTTTTGGGACGGCAGAGCGTCAGGCGCGGCCCTTTACGCATCGCCCGGTGCACGGGTTCGGGCGATCCGCACGATGCCACAGAAACGATCCCCCCGAACCACAGCACATCGCCCGACCGACGCCGGTAACCAGATCAACCAACCTCCGAGGACACCGTGTCATTCATCTCTCCCTCTGTTGCGCCGATCCTGTTGCTGATCGGATCAAACGTCTTCATGACCTTCGCCTGGTACGGGCATCTGAAATACCCCGACCGGCCGCTTTTGATGGTCATTCTGCTCAGCTGGGCCATCGCGCTGTTTGAATATTGCCTCGCGGTTCCAGCAAACCGGATCGGCCATGCGGTCTATGCCACCGCCGAACTCAAGGTCATGCAAGAGGTCATCACCCTGTGCGTCTTTGCAGGTTTTTCGGTGCTCTATCTGGGCGAGCGGTTCACCATCAACCATATGGTTGGTTTCGCACTGATCTGCGTCGGTGCGTTCTTTGTCTTCAAGGCGCCGATCCCCACGTAAGCGCAGGCGCGGGCAATCCGCGCCCTTGATTATTGGCCCGCGGTCCGCGCCGCGTCTCAGCTGGCGTCTGCACGGATTTCGGAACTCAACGCATTCGCGATGTGTTGGGCCAAGGGACAATAACGTCAAATAACGTAAAAACGAGGGACGCCATTCATGAAAAAGGAATTGCCCAGCCTATCGCTTGCTCTTCTGCCTGTCTTGCTCACACTGGGGCTGTTGGCCCTGCAATTGTTTTACTACGGTGATTTCACACCGCATATTCCGCTTGCCATCGGCCTTGCCGTCACTTCATTGCTCGGCGTTCTGCGCGGTCAGACCTGGCTCGATATCCGCGAAGGTATTTTCCACGTCATTCACGTCTCCATGCCATCGCTTGCGGTTCTGATCGTGGTCGGGATGATCATTGGCACATGGATTGCGGCCGGCACCGTGCCGACCCTGATCTATTACGGTCTGACGCTTCTCACCCCTTCGGTTTTTCTGGCTGCGGCCATGATCCTCTGTGCGGTGGTGTCTCTGTCCCTCGGGACCAGCTGGGGCACCGTGGGCACCGTCGGGCTGGCCCTTATGGGGATCGGTGCGGGGTTCGGGATACCGGCCTATTGGACTGCGGGCGCGATCGTTTCGGGCGCGTTCTTCGGGGACAAGATTTCGCCCCTGTCGGACACGACAAACCTGGCACCGGCTGTGACAGGAACAAACGTCTTTGACCACATCCGCAACATGATGCCGACCACCGTTCCCGCAATGCTGATCGCGCTGACGATCTATGTTGTCGTGGGTTTTGTGATGATCGAAGACGGGGCTACGGGCGACGTCAGCGGCATCTCGCAAATCACCGCGCAACTTGACGAAACCTTTGCACTTGGCCTTGTGCCGCTGCTGCCTGCGCTGCTGGTGATCTGTCTCGCGCTGCTGCGCCAGCCGCCGCTTCCGTCGCTGTTTGCCGGTGTGGTCGCGGGCGGGCTGGTCGCCGTGTTCTGGCAGGGCGAGGGGCTGCACTCGGTCTTTGCCTACGCGCAATCGGGCTATGCCATCGAAACCGGCGTCGCGGACATAGACACATTGCTGAACGCCGGCGGCATCCAGTCGATGATGTGGACCATTTCGCTGATGTTGATCGCCCTTGGCTTTGGCGGTGCGCTTGAGCGGACCGGCTGCCTCGAGGCAATCATTCACGCGATCATCGCGCGGGTCAAAAGCTTTGGTGCCGTGCAAAGTTCGGCAATCGGCACTGCCTTTGCGACCAATCTGGTGGCAGGCGATCCCTATATCTCGATTGCACTGCCGGGGCGGATGTATGCGCCGCTGTACCGGGGCATGGGCTATTCCACCCTGAACCTCAGCCGCGCCGTGGAAGAAGGCGGCACATTGATGAGCCCGCTGATCCCGTGGAACGCCGGTGGTGCTTTTGTCATTAGTGCGCTGGGCCTTGGCGTGATGAGCGGAAATCTGGAAAACCTGCTCTACATCCCGTTGGCCTTTGCCTGCTGGACCGCGCCGGTGATCGGCATCCTTTACGCGGTCACGGGGCTGTTTTCGCCCAAGGCCACCGACGAGGACCGCCGAGACTGGGAGAAAGCGGACGAAGACGTGATGAACCTCGACGATCACGAGCTGGGCAGCTTGCAGCAGACCCCTTCGACCTGATCGCAAGACGGTCAGAAAGACATGGCAGCGGCCCCTTCACGGAGGGGCCGTTGGCGTGTCAAGAGGGTGTGTTTGGGCGGCGGCGAATACATAAGGCTGCCGTGCGATACTGCCTTGCAAACTCACCCCGCCAGAACCCCCGGCAACCCTGCCACCAGACCGTCGAACACCGCCCGCACCGCGGGGCTGTCGCGCTGGTCTTCGTGCATGGCCACCGCGCAGGGCATCGGCACCGACAGGTCGGGCAATACCCGCACAAAGCCCAACCGTCTGGCGATTCCCGCCTGGCAAAAGCCGACGCCCATGCCTGCCGCGATCGCCGCGATCTGCACCAGCGCATCGTCGCTGCGCAGCACCACGTTGCGCGGCTCGGGCAGTCCGCGTGCCGCCAGTCCTGCCGCGATCCGGCCCGCGCGGTCGTCGCTGATGAACGGGCAGGTCTCAAGCGTCACATCGCGCCCTACAGTCAGTTCCGGCGCAGCAAACAGCCCCAGGTCCACGGCAGGCAGGTTGCGCGCGACCAGCGCCTTTTGCGTCAGCGGGGCGGTGCGTATGGCCACGTCGGCGGCGCGGTGCAGCAGGTCCTCGGTGCTGTCGGTGGCGGCCAGCTCGATCAGCACGCGCGGATGTCGGACGTGCAACGCTGCCAGCAGCGGCGGCACCACATGCACGGCCATCACGCGCGGACAGGTCAGGCGCACGACGCCTGCAACTTCGTTTCCCTGATCCACCAGCCGACGCAGGCCATAGGCCCCGTTCAGCACCGCTTGCGCGGGGTCCTGCAACCGCCGCGCAAGCGGTGTCGCGGTCAGCCCGTTCTGTGCCCGCGTGAACAACCGCGCACCCAACTCGGCCTCCAGCGTCTCGATCTGGCGCCGCACGGTGGGCTGTGACAGCCCCAACGCACGCGCGGCCGCAGACAGCGACCCACGCTCCATCACGGCGCAAAAGGCGGGGATCAGGTCCAGCGATGTCAGCGGTATGCTCATAACTTCTTTCTAGGCAGATATGCACATTTGAACAATGGTGTTCATCCAATCCCTGCGCCACATCTGTCGCAAAGGAGCCTGAACATGACACACACCATGACCCCCTCGATGTCCCGTACCCTGCGCGCCGAAGGCGCCGCGATTTTCCTTGCAGCCCTCTGGGCCTTTCAGATGTCTGGCGCATCCTGGTGGCTGTTCGCCGCCCTCATCCTCGCCCCTGATCTGGCCATGCTGGGATACCTCGCAGGCCCCCGCATTGGCGCGATCTGCTACAACCTGATCCACAGCTACACACCCGTTCTCGCGATTGGCGCGATCCTTTATGCGCTGGGCAGTCCGCCCGCCCTGCCGCTGACGGCTATTCTGGTCGCGCATATCGGCGTCGACCGGGCGATGGGCTACGGGCTGAAATACACCAGCGGCTTTAAAGACACCCACCTGGGCGTGTTTTCATAACGCCTCTTTTAAAGGCAGCGATCCGCGGCTACAGGGATGGGCATGACAGACATGAGCCAACCTCAAACGCCGCGGATGACTTATCCCGGCCACGTCCGCGCCATGCTGGTGCTGGGCCTGCCGTTGATCGGCGGGCACATCGGCCAGATGGCCATCGGCGTGACCGATACCGTGATGCTGGGCTGGTACGGGGTCGAGGCGCTGGCCGCCGTGACGCTGGCGTCGACCTATTTCTTTGTGATTTTCCTGCTGGGCAGCGGCTTTGCCTGGGGCGTGATGCCCATGGTCGCCTCCTATGACGCAGAGGGCGACGAGATATCGCTGCGCCGCGCCACCCGCATGGGGCTGTGGCTGTCGGTGGGCTTTGGGGCCGTGGTCGCACCCATGTTCATCTGGGCCGAGCCGGTGCTGCTGATGCTGGGCCAAACCGAACAGGTGGCCCGCGACGGCGCGCTGTACCTTGGCATCGCAGGCTGGGGCATGGTGCCGGCACTGCTGGTCATGGTGATGAAATCCTATCTTGCGGCGCTGGGGCGTACGCAGATCGTGCTGTGGATCACCATCGCGGCGGCTGTGGTCAACGGGTTGGCCAACTATGCGTTGATCTTCGGCAACTGGGGCGCGCCGGAACTGGGCGTGCGCGGTGCGGCCATTGCGTCGATCGCAACTCAGACCGTCAGCCTTGTGGGAGTGGTGATCTATGCCCTGCGTGCGCTGCCGCAGCACCAGATTTTCGTACGCCTGTGGCGGCCCGACTGGCACATGATGGCGCGTGTGTTCCGGCTGGGCCTGCCCATCGGCGTCACCAGCCTGTCCGAGGCAGGGCTGTTTGCCGCATCCGCCGTGATGATGGGCTGGCTGGGCACCGTGCCGCTGGCCGCCCACGGCATTGCGGTGCAGATGGCGGGGCTGACGTTCATGGTGCACCTTGGCCTGTCCAACGTCGCCACCATCCGCGCAGGCAATGCGCTGGGTCGCCGCGACGCGCCGCATATGGCACGGGGCGCACGCACGGCCTTTGTCTTGTCGCTGTGCATGGCGCTGATCACCACGGCGGTGTTCCTGCTGTGGCCCGAGACGCTGATCTCGGTCTTTGTCCAGCGTGACGAACCTGCGCGCGACCAGATCATGTTGATCGGTGTGAGCCTGCTGGCAGTGGCGGCGCTGTTCCAGCTTGTCGACGGGGTGCAGGTGATCGCACTTGGCCTGCTGCGCGGTCTGCAAGACACGTCGATGCCGATGGTGCTGGCCGGTATCAGCTATTGGCTGGTGGGACTGCCCACGGCCTATCTGTTCGGTTTTGTGCTGGATATGGGCGGGGTGGGTGTCTGGTTCGGCCTTGTAGTGGGCCTTGGCACTGCGGCGCTGACGCTGGCCTGGCGGTTCTGGCGTGTGAGCTTTCCCAAGGTGGGGCGCGTTTGACCAAACTAGGCCCAGCTAAACCTAATTCTTATCGGGTTTTCTGAACACCAGGACAAAGCTCATCGGCAAGCCAAGGCCCGAGTGTTCGACATTCCACCACGTGTGCGAAATATGTTTCGGCAGCTCTTCGAAGTGCTCCAACACCAGGCCGGAATTTATCCCGCCCATGATGATGTCTGACATCTTGTGACTGAACGAGGCGTTTGGGGTCGCGTCATAGCTTTCGCCGCCATAGTAATCCAAACCACTTTCGTCGATATAGGCTTCTGTGCGAAAATACGATAATTCCCATTTGACCGGATCATCGGCCTGTCCGGGTTCAAACATCTGCAAGATAGAGTGATGTTCGTAGATAAAGATCACCCCCATCCGGTGCCAGCAGCTTTGCGATCTGGGAAAAGAACCTGTCAATGTCCGGCATCCAGCTTAACACGCCGATGGTGATCATGACGATGTCGAAACCGGCATGGTAGTCGCTTGGTATCGCGTGCGCATCACAACATACGAATTCGACATCCTGTCCGGCGGCTTTGGCCAATGCGATGCCCTGGTCGACAAACCCTTGCGCGCCGTCAAAGCCGACACAGCGGGCCGCCCCGAGCGTTTTGCATGACAGCAATTCAATACCGTTGTTGCAACACACCTGTGCGACGTTTTTTCCGGCCACGCCCAAGCGCTTTAGCTGGGTGGTGGCAATGTCATCCAGAACCGAAAATCCCGGTTGGCGAAAACGTTCCAACAGGCTGGTTTGCCGATGCTGAGCATGTATCGGCGCGACCTCGTCCCATGCCAAAAGATTTGCGCGTATGTAGGCGTCGTCGGTTTGGCGTTTCGTCATGACATCCTCCTGCTTTTCTAGAAAGTACCGTGCCGTCGGGACAATCAAACATACGGGCAGGGTGCATTGGACAGAGTGGACGCGCGCCGGACATGCTCAAGGGTTTTCCGAGAACCGGCATTTCGGCCACCGGTCTGCCTGCGATATGCGAGCCAGACCTTTCTGACGTTGCACATTAACCCTGCATCAGCCGGTCGGCCTTTTTGCGCACCAGCACGCTGCGCAGATCATGCATGGCCAACAACAGCGCATCGGTGACATCATCCAGCTGCTCGTCGGTGGCCTTGGATTGCGCCCAATGTGTGGTCAGGTTCAGATAGTCGACAGCCCGGTGAATGTCGTCAATGTCGCGCGCCGCCAGCAACGCCTGCCGCGAGGCCATCCACAATTTGATCTCGGCCATATCCTCGGCGCTCAGCGCGCGGTCGCCGTGCGGCTTTACCTCGCCGTTGCGGATGTTGATGACCGCAATCTGGTCCATCTCGATCCGCCGCTGCCGGTTTTCGGTGTCGATGCGAAACACCGCCGCTCCGTTTTCGCGTACCCTGAAATAATAGTCGGGCAACTCGCCTGCCATGCCGCGATCCTTGATGGTTCAAATGTTTTCGCTACCCAGCCCTTACCAGCACCGGCTTGATTGGCAAAGATGTTTCCCCGAATTGCCCGGCTTGGCAAGGGGGGCGTCGGAAAAGCCTGCCCGCGCGGGGCTGGCTCAGTCCAGGACGATGATGCCGGTCTGCTTGGACTTGTGTTCGGGTTCGACGTGGATGGTGATATGCGTCACCTCCAGCTTTTCCTTCAGCGCGTTCTCGATCCGGTCGCAAATCTCATGGGCTTCGAAGACTGTGGTCTCGCCGGGGACCACCAGATGGAAGTCGATGAAAATCGCAGCCCCCGCATGGCGCGTGCGCAGATCATGCGCTTCGGTCGCGCCATCGGCCTGCGTGGCGATGATCTCGCGGATGCGGGCAAGCGTCGCCTCGGACACCGCCTCATCCATAAGCCCGCTGAGCGAATCCCGCACGATCTTCCAGCCGGACCACAGGATATTGACCGCCACCAGCGCGGCCAGCAGTGGGTCGAGTATCCACCAACCGGTGGCAACCGCCAGCAAGACGCCTGCCGCGACGCCGACCGAGGTCAGCACATCCGTCACCAGATGCTTGCCGTCCGCCACCAGCGCCGGCGACTTCTGGGCACGTCCCCGCGACACCAGCACCCAGGCCCAGATGCCGTTGATCACGGTGGCACCCATGTTGATCAACAGCCCCTCAAGCGGAGCATCCAGCGGGGCAGGGGTCATGAACCCGGCATAGGCCTCGTGCAGGATCAAAAGGGCCGCGACGATGATCATCACGCCTTCCAGCACGGCGCTGAAGAATTCGGCCTTGTGATGACCCCAGGGGTGATCCGCATCCGCCGGTTTCGCCGCCACGCGAATGGCGATCAGCGCGGCGAAGGCCGTTGCCACGTTCACCGTGCTTTCCAGCGCATCCGAAAGCAGGGCCACCGATCCCGTCAGCCAATAGGCCAACGTTTTCAGGCCGAGCACCGCAAACCCCACGAAAATACTGCCAATCGCAAGCTTGATCGTGGTCATGATGGCTGTCCTGTGCAGTGTGACCCGTCAGATAGAGAGGTGAGGCTGAATTCGCAAGCACCTGTATTTGCGAATGAAAATCATGTTCATTCGCAAGCGCTTGGTGTCGCTTGTACCGTGGGCGTTGATGCAGGCGGGGTTCGTTCGATGATCCTGCGGCGAAGGTCCGGCTTGCGGCCATACCGCTTGCCCCCGAACGGAACCAGGGCCGCGCAGGCCGCCGCACATCCCAATGCGCTGCCCAAACCCGCCGCTGCCCCCATCCCCCCCGCTTTCCCAATTGCGACAGCGCCAGCAATGCCCTAATCAGGCCCAAACACCGTTCCAAGGAGGCCATGATGCGCCTGAGCCGTTATTTTCTGCCCGTTCTCAAGGAAACCCCCAGCGAGGCACAGATTGTCAGCCACCGCCTGATGCTGCGGGCGGGTATGATCAAACAAGCCAGCGCGGGCATCTATTCGTGGCTGCCGCTGGGCTTCAAGGTCCTGCGCAAGATCGAAAACATCGTGCACGAGGAACAGGCCCGCGCCGGTCACATGCCGATGCTGATGCCCACGATCCAGTCCGCCGACCTGTGGCGCGAAAGCGGGCGCTATGACGCCTACGGCGCGGAAATGCTGCGCTTCAAGGACCGGCACGACCGCGACATGCTGTTCACGCCCACCGCCGAAGAGCTGATCACCGACATCTTCCGCGCCAACGTCAGCAGCTACAAGGATCTGCCGCTGACCATGTACCAGATCCAGTGGAAATTCCGCGACGAAGTCCGCCCGCGTTTCGGCGTGATGCGCGGCCGCGAATTCCTGATGAAGGACGGCTATAACTTCGACCTGACCAAAGAGGACGCGCTGCACGCTTACAACCGTCACCTGGTCACCTACCTGCGCACCTACGAACGCATGGGCCTGCAAGCGATCCCGATGCGCGCCGACAGCGGTCCCATCGGCGGCGACGACACGCATGAATTCCTCGTGCTGGCCGAAACCGGCGAGAGCGAGGTGTTCTATGACAGCGCCGTGACCGATCTGAAATTCGGCGACCGCGAGATCGACTACGACAGTGTTGAAGACTGCGCCGCCGTGATGGAAGAATTCACCACCAAATACGCCCGCACGGACGAAACCCACGACGCCGCCCTGTTCGAACAGGTCCCCGAGGACCGCCGCCGCGTGGCACGCGGCATCGAAGTGGGCCAGATCTTCTATTTCGGCACCAAGTATTCCGAACCGCTGGGCGCGGTGGTCCAGGGACCGGACGGCAAACAGGTGCCCGTGCACATGGGCAGCCACGGCATCGGCGTCAGCCGTCTGCTGGGTGCCATCATCGAGGCAAACCACGACGACAACGGCATCATCTGGCCCGACGGCGTGACCCCCTTCCACGCAGGGATCGTCAACCTGCGTCAGGGCGACGAGGCGACCGACGGAGCCTGTGAGGCGCTTTATAAAGCGTTGAAAGCCAAGGGCCTGGATCCGCTCTATGACGACCGCGACGAGCGGGCAGGCGGCAAGTTTGCCGCGATGGACCTGATCGGCCTGCCGTGGCGTATCACCGTCGGGCCCCGCGGGCTGAAAAACGGCGTGGTCGAACTGACCTCGCGCCGCACCGGTGAAAGCGAAGAGATGACCGCAGACGCCGCCGTCGCCCGCATCGCGGAGATTTACGCAGGCATCTAAGAGGACACCATGCGCACGCTTCCCCTCCACAGCATCGGCACCGGACCATGATCGTGCGCACACTCACCTTGGTGGCGGCCCTGACCGCAGGGGCTGCCACCTCGCAATTCCCTGAATTCTCGCAGCAATATGCGCAGCGTCTGGGCGGTGCCGTCGATGCACTGGCCGAGGTCGTGGCCGATTTCGACGCCTCGGCCCAGGCCGAGGGGCTGACCCGCGCGCAGGCGCTGGACCAGATGCAGGGCACCCCCTTCATCGACCGCCGTCGCGCCGACATGACCCGCACCTTTGCCCGCTACGACAAATTGCGCGCCGATCTGGTGGCCTTCGACAGCGCGGGCCCGTTCATGCGCGCCTATAACGCCAGCCGCATGACCGATAGGTACGTCGCCCGCGCCGCATGGGCCGCCTTCCAGCCCGCCGTGCCGCTGACCTTCGCAGGCGGTATCTTTGCCGCCACGGGCTTTGTCGCCATGCTGCTGCTGATCGGCATATTGCGGCTGCTGTTGCCCACCCGCCGGAGAAGCACGGTATAGGTCTGCTGTCGTCGCCTCAGGAATCGCTTCTGTGAGGCTCGAATGACCTGAAAACAGACATCCGCAGTGCTGGCCGTAATGCGGGACTTTGCTGCTATCCCCCAAAGCCCGGAATCAAGGTGCGCAGCACCGCCGGGCAGCGCCCGACCGCCCGATGGGCGGGCGCTTTCTCACCGTCTTGCACCTCTTCCCCCTCACGCCAAAGCGGATAAATAAAGTGGCACAAACCAAGGTATCGGCGCCCACCCGCGGTCTGGCGCTGCCCTCTGTGGCAAGGTCACTCTGACCTCAATTCGAGCATTCGCTCCGCCCCACCCAAACGACCACATCCGGGAACTCCACACACACACCGCTCCCCCAAAACACCAAACCCAACACCGCAATTCCGCGCACCATTCACAAACAACATTGCCCGTCTCCACAGGCGGAACTATGTGACCGTTGCGGCCAACAGCCGCCGCGCGGCTTGACCCCACCCGACAAACCAACCAACGTGCGCCCGACCCCGAGCAGGAGCCGAAATGGCCAATTCCACCGCCCCCTTTGCCCCCTTCGAATGGATGATCGCATGGCGCTATCTGCGCGCCCGCCGCGCCGAGGGCGGCGTCAGCGTCATGACATGGATCAGCCTGATCGGCATCACCCTTGCCGTCTTCGCCCTGATCGCCACGCTGGCCGTCCGGTCGGGCTTTCGCGCCGAATTCGTCGACACGATCCTGGGCGCCAACGCCCATGTGACCGTCTACAATCTGGGCGAAACCACCGCCACCGGCCAGCTTGACAGCACCATTCCCGACTATACCGAAATGGCGCAGCGTCTAGCCCGCGTGCCCGACGTGCTGCGCGCCGCCCCGCTGGTGCGCGGGCAGGTCATGGCCAACATGCGTCAGGCCAATGCGGGCGTCGAGGTCTTTGGGATTGAACTCAAGGACCTCAAGGGCCTGCCGCGCATCGCCGATCCCACCACCAGCCTTGGCGACATCAACAACTTTGACAAGGGCATCGCCATCGGCTCGGGCGTGGCACGTGAACTGGGTGCGACCGTGGGCGACAAGATCAAGCTGATCTCGCCCAACGGCGTGAAAACCGCCTTCGGCACCAGCCCGCGCGTCAACGCCTACGAAGTCGTCTATGTGTTTTCCGCCGGCCGCTATGACATCGACCGCACCCGCGTCTACCTGCCACTGGCCGAGGCGCAAAGCTTTTTCAACCGCGAGGGCGTCGCCACCGAGATCGAGGTGATGGTGAAAAACCCCGAACAGGTCGACACCATGGTGCAGGCCCTGCAACAGGCCGCCGGGGACCGCGCCCAGACATGGACCTGGCGCGACGCCTCGGGCGGTTTCCTGCGCGCGCTCGAAGTGGAAGACAACGTGATGTTCATCATCCTGTCGATCCTCGTGCTGATCGCCGCGATGAACATCGTGTCGGGGCTGATCATGCTGGTAAAAAACAAGGGCCGCGACATCGGCATCCTGCGCACCATCGGCCTCAGCGAAGGGTCGGTCCTGCGGGTGTTTTTCATCTGCGGTGCCTTCACCGGCCTGATCGGCACGGCGCTGGGGGTGATCTTGGGCTGTCTCTTTGCCATCTACATCGACCCGATCTTTTCCTTCGTGAACGTGGTGATGGGCGGCGGCGTCTGGGACCCGTCCATTCGCGGCATCTATGCCTTGCCCGCACAGTTGAACCTGTCGGACGTGCTCAAGGCCGTGGGCCTGTCGCTGGGCCTGTCGTTCATCGTCACCATATTCCCCGCCCGCCGTGCGGCGCGGATGAACCCTGTCGAGGCGCTGCGTTATGAGTGATCCTGTTTTGCATCTGCAAGGCCTGCACAAGACCTATAACACCGGCTTGCCCGGCGAAGTGCAGGTGCTGCGCGGCGTCGACCTGACCGTGAACGCAGGCGAAGTCGTGGCGCTGGTTGCCCCCTCGGGGGCCGGCAAATCCACCATGCTGCACATCGCCGGCCTGCTGGACGTGCCCGACAGCGGCACCGTCAGTCTGGTGGGGCAGGACATGACCGGCCTTTCCGACCGCAAACGCACCGCCGCGCGGCGGTCCGACATCGGCTTCATCTACCAGTTCCACCACCTGCTGCCCGAGTTTTCGGCGCTGGAAAACATCGTGCTGCCGCAACTCGCCGCAGGCACCGCCCGCAAGGCCGCCGAGGCGCGCGCGCGCGACCTGCTGGACCGCGTCGGCATCGCGCCGCGCGCAGATCACCGCCCTGCCGCCCTGTCGGGTGGTGAACAGCAGCGGGTGGCGTTCTGCCGGGCGCTGGCCAATGCGCCGCGCCTGTTGCTGGCGGATGAGCCCACCGGCAACCTGGACCCCGAAACATCCGATCAGGTCTTTGGCGCGCTGATGGAGCTGGTGCGCGGCACCGGCCTGTCTGCGCTGATCGCCACGCACAACATGGAGCTGGCGGCGCGCATGGACCGCGTGGTGCGGATGGACGCAGGCAGGCTGTCCACCTGAGGTCTGTTTGCGGAAACATGCTGTTTCTGTGGCTGCGCTGGTGAAATGGCCGGCGTTTCGCGCTAAGCTGTGTCCGACCGCACAGGCGCGGACCCGTTCAGAGGCATCGGCGACATGAGAGATCACAGCACTGCCACCGACGCGCTGATCCCGCCCATTGGCGCACCTGTGGCCAGGGCGCAGAACACCATCACAGGTTTCGATGCCGTCGAGGATGTGCTGCTGATCGAGGTCCCGCCGGGCGTCGATGCGACCATCACGGGCCAGCGGGTCACGCCTGCCGGGCTGTGGGTCACTTTCTCCACCGGCGAGGCCGTGCTGCTCGAAGGGCAGGGCGCGATGATCCCCGAGGATGCGGTGACCTTTGTCGAAACGGATGCGGACGAAGCCGCCACCGTGGCGGATGCAGCCCTGTTCCCGAATGAAGCCCGTGCGGACCACATCACCGGTGACGTGACGCTGGGCGGCTTTGACGTGGACGCCGATTGCATTGTCATTGCGACGGACAGCCCCGGAAAACTGTCTGTGGTGGCGCAGGCCGTGACCGATCATGGCCTGATTATCACCCTGTCAAACGGGGTGACGGTCACGCTGTCCGGCGTCACAGAGCCTCTGGACGACGGTGACTTTGTCTTTGTCCCCACAGGTGCGGACCTGCCTTAGCAGCGACCTAAAGAACCTTCAGCCCCAGTTGCCCCAGCAGATCAGCCGCGCCTGATGCCTGGAAATGATCGCACCCCTGAACAGCCGCGCATCGGTCAGCTTGATGCCCCCCAGATCCGCGCCGCGCAGATCCGCCCCCTCGAACCGGCACTCGGGCAGATGCGCGTCCCGCAACGAACAGCTTTCGAACTCCGCGTCCCGAAAATCGCAGGACCGCAGGTCGGCGTCGGTGAAATCCACCTCTTTCAGGGTCATCTTGCGAAAGGACATGCGCGGCAGGACCGCAAGCACCAGCAAAACGCCCTCGATGGAAAATCCCAGCGTTTTCGCATCGGTGAAGTCCGAGCCTGTCATCTTGCAGTTCAGGATTCCGGTCGCATTCAGCGTCGCCGCGCGAAAGCTGGTGTTGCTGAAATCCCCGCCCTCAATCGTGGCCTCTTGCAAATTGGCTCCGACAAAACTGGCCCCAGCCGCGCGGCAATTGGCAAACCGCACCTCGTCAAGCCGTGCGCCATTGAAAGCGGTGCGCGCCAGTTTACAGCCCGTGAACTGCCATCCCGACAGGTCAAGATCGGACAGGTCCAGCCCGCTCAGATCGCAATTTTCAAAGGACGCGCGGTGGCCTTGCGAAAGGATGTTCTCCAGTTCGGCACGGCTGGGCGTCTGGTCTGCAAGGGTGCGGGTGTGATCCATGCCGACTCTCTCGCAAATACCCGAAGTGCGGGCAAGCAGGGAAAAAGATGCGTGGCGTCCACGCCAGCCATCAGGCCCGGGGCGCGCGAACCACCGTGGTGAGCTCTGGCTTAATCCGCACTCATGATGATGCAGGTCGTTGATCCGGTGGCATAGAGCTTGCCATCCTCGACACCGCGAATCTCGGCCTTGGACACGCCGGTGGAACGCCCCACGTGATCCACCGTGCCGATGCAGTCGATCACCATGCCCAGCGGGATCGCGCGGGTGATGTTGATCTTGTATTCCAACGTCGTATAGATCGAGCCACGCGGAATGCAGGTCTGTACCGCGCAGGCCATCGCGCTGTCCAGCAATGTGCCATACCAGCCGCCGTGCACCGTGCCCAAGGGGTTGGTGGCCGCGAACTGGGGTGACCCGCGAAACACGACCCGGCCTTTTTCGACTGCGTGCAGGCTATAGTTCAGGGTCTCGCCGATGGGCGGGCCGGGCAGGGTGCCGTCCATCATCCCCTGAATGAATTCAAGCCCCGAGAGTTTTTTCAACTCATCGAGGCTCAAAAGGTCTTCGGGACGTTTGGCGATGCGGGGCATGGGCGTTTCTCCGGTTGGCTGCCCGAAGCTAGAAACGCCCGCCCGCTTTGCCAAGCCTTACGCGACGTTGCGCATCGCTGCGGCAGGGATCAGACCCAGCGCACGGCAGGCTTCGCGGGTCAGGTCGGGGCGGTTCAGCGTGTAGAAATGCAGCGCATCCACGCCTTCGCCGCGCAGTTCGTCACACATCTCGGTGCAGTGGGCCAGGGCGAAGAGGTCGCTGTTGCCGTCGCGGGCGGCATTTTCGAACCCTTGGGCCAGGGTCACCGGCACATCGGCACCGCATTGGCTGGCGAATTTCTGAATGCTGGTCCAGTTGCCCACAGGCAGGATGCCCGGCACGATGGGGGCGGTGATGCCCGCTTTGACGCAGGCGTCGCGGAAGCGCAGGAAGGTTTCCGCTTCAAAGAAAAACTGCGTGATCGCCTCGGACGCACCTGCATCGATCTTGGCTTTCAGCCAAGCGATGTTCTGCGCGCTGTCTGCGGCATCGGCGTGGCTTTCGGGATAGGCGCCCACGCGGATGGTGAAGCGGCCCGTGTCGGCCAGCGCCTCGACCAGTTCGATGCTGTTGGCAAAGCCACCCTCGACCTGCTGGAAATCGGTGCCATCCACGGGATCACCGCGCAGGGCCACGATGTCGGTGATCCCGGCATCGGCAAATTTGGCGGCGGTTTTCAGAACCTTTTCGCGGGTCGCACCCACGCAGGTCAGATGTGCCGCCACCGGCAGGCCCGAGGACCGGCGCAGGGTCTGCGCTGCCTCGTGGGTCAGGTCCTGCGTGCTGCCACCGGCACCGTAAGTGACCGAGAAGAAACGCGGCTCAAGCGGCGTCAGCGCCTGCACCGTGTCCCACAGGCGAAACCCTGCGTCGATGGACTTGGGCGGGAAGACTTCGAACGAAAGGGCGGTCATATTGAAATTCCTTACAGGCGTGCGGTGTTGAGGCCTTGTCGCATGCTTTGTGATGTGAGACAAATTCATAACTCTCATCATGAACATGAGTTCCGTATGCATATTGAATTCCGCCACCTGCGCACGATCAAGGCCATCCACGAGGCCGGAGGGCTGGCCAAGGCCGCCGAACAGCTGCACATCACGCAATCGGCCTTGTCCCATCAGATCAAGGGGTTGGAGGATCAGGCAGGCGTTGAACTGTTCGTGCGCCGCTCGAAACCGATGAAGCTGTCGGCGGCGGGATTGCGGCTTTTGCGACTGGCCGAACAGATTTTGCCGCAGGTGCAGGCGATGCAGGATGAATTCAGCGGCCTGCGCGACGGGCGTTCGGGGCGTATGCACATTGCGATCGAATGTCACGCCTGCTTTGAATGGCTGTTTCCGGTGCTGGAACGATTCCGCAAGGACTGGCCCGATGTCGACGTGGACATCCGCCCCGGTCTGGCCTTCGAGGCGCTGCCTGCTTTGTTGAAAGAAGAGGTCGATCTGGTTGTCTCCTCCGACCCAGAAGAACTTGCAGGCGTCGAATTCATCGAGCTTTTCGATTACGCCCCGGTTTTCGTGGCCTCAAAGGACAATCCGCTGGCCGCAAAACATTATATCGAAGCCGAGGATTTCCGCGATCAGACCTTGATCACCTATCCGGTGGAACGCAGCCGTCTGGATGTGTTCAGCCAGTTGCTGAACCCGGCCAAGGTTGAACCTGCCGCGGTGCGACAGGCGGAACTGACGGCGGTGATTCTGTTGTTGGTGGCCTCTAACCGCGGCGTGTCGGTGCTGCCCGACTGGGTGGTGCGCGAGGTCAAATACTCATCCGATTATGTGACCCGCCCGCTGACCGCCAAGGGGCTGAAGCGCAGGCTGTATGCGGCCGTGCGCAGCGATGAGCGCGGCAAACCCTATATGGAGCGGCTGATTTCGCTGGCACGCATCGAGGCGCGCAAATTGCAGCAGGCCTGATGGCTTGCCAAAATACGCGCAGGTGTCAGATGCCATGCAAAACCGGCTTCTGTGTCACATGGCTGACCCAGAACGCGGCGCTAGGCCCACAGGGCGGGGCAGGGGCCAAGCGGTCATTCGTGAAACTTGCAGCGAAGGGCGGGAACGAGCCCTTTCCGCATTCTACCCGCGCGGAATCAAGGCCGCAGGCCGCCGCGCATCGCCGGGCCGCCCGCCGGCACGGCGATTTGGCTGCTGTTGCGCGGGACGGATAGCTGGGATGCGCTTGGCTGCCATAAAGTGCCAGTCACGCAGGTCGTATCGCCGCACCACGGCCCGACGATGCGCGGCGTCGCGAATGGCAGCTAAGTCCGCTTGTCTGACATTCACGCGGGTTGCAGCGAAGGTCTGGAAAGAGCCCAATTTACCGAATGCTGCGTGATGCATGGATGTCTGCTGTCAAGAGAGAGCCAAAAACCCTCAACTACTGGTTAGGTTTTGAACGGGGTTTGGGCCGCCTAAAATGAGGCGTTTTACGCCCGTGCTGAAAACGAGGGTTTTGGAGGGCAATTACACTTAACGCCTTTAAATGTTCCTACTGTCAGATGCCATGTACTCTTCCAACATTGTATCGGTATAGTTTGAAAAACTCTCCAAATGTTGCCTTGTAAAGACTCGTGCGAAACGGAAGTGCAATAAAGACTTTGATAAGTTTGCCCAATCTTCACTCGTCTTATCAACCTCTTTTACCGTTCTGACAAAAGCATCCACATCCTCTTTTGTTCCATCTGGGTTTTGATCCATGCACCAAGTGCGAACTGCTCCTTCTGATTGAAACCCTGTGGCATGAATATTCCAAACTTGTGGAAGGGCTTTCAACACGTCTTGTACGTCACTCGGCTCATATGCTTCACCAATCTTGTGCAGATACGCCTTGAGGTAAACGAGAAGGCTTTGCCGCTGGCTGGGGTTCAGCTCTCCACGAGAAAGCTGTATAATATCTGTGATGTCTCCATCAAAAATTAAACATTTGTTAATATACAGGACTATGAAATTTTCCACCCAAGGTTTTTCGTTCTTCTGTTCAATTGGTGCAAAGATACTCAATATTTTGCTAGTCAAATACGCCAGTGCCATGAGAATTACTCCAATCAATCCAAGGAGTAGATATAATACTTGCCTCATCTTTCCTCCTGCTTTGTCTATTGCCTCGCAGTTAACTCATGATAAAACAACAGCCTGTTTGGATTTCAATCAGACCGTCTCTGCATCCACGGCCTCCCAAAAACGACCGTTTGTTGAACTGTTCGCCAAACCGGACACTGATAACCTTGCAGCGGAGGTCGGCTCCGTCCCGCACACCAGACCTTGACCCATACCATGCCCAAAGGCTGGTTTGTGTCAGAAATGCTTGGCACTTAGGTCGCAATAGCTTGGCACGGCCCACTGACATTTTTCAGAAAATTCGCCGCCATGAGTCAGAGTTGCGCGGCATTCGACAGCAGGGGCGGCGTGCACCGCCCCTGCACAGGCGTCAGATCACCTTGACGATCTGCTTGCCCATGTTCTTGCCCTGCAGCAGGCCGATGAAGGCCTGCGGTGCATTCTCCAACCCTTCGGCCACATCCTCGACCACCTTGATCTCGCCGCTGGCGACCTTGGGGCCGATCTCGGACAGGAAGGCGGGGAACTGGTTCCAGTGGTTCGAGATGATAAAGCCCTGAACAGACAGGAAATTCACCAGGATCGTCCGCCACAGCTTCGGCGCGGTCAGCGGCGCGTTCGCTCCGTCGCCCAAGCCGCCCGCGTTGTACCAGGCGATCATGCCACAGATCGGGATGCGCCCGTGCGGGTTCATCATCGGCATGACCGCCTCCAGCACCTTGCCGCCGACATTCTCGAAATAGATGTCGATGCCCTTGGGGCATTCCGCTTTCAAGGCTTCGCGCAGGGCCTTGGCATCGTCATAGGCGCGGTGGTCCAGACAGGCGTCAAAGCCAAAGGTCTCGACGGCCATCTTGCATTTGTCAGCCCCGCCCGCGATGCCCACGGTGCGCAGCCCCATGCTTTTGGCGACCTGACCCACCATGGACCCGACGGGGCCGGTGGCGGCGGCCACGACCAGCGTTTCGCCTGCCTTGGGGCGGCCAATCTCGGTCAGCCCGTGATAGCCGGTGAACCCCGGCATGCCCAACACGCCAAGGCTTGCGGTGATCGGCCCGTGCGCAGGGTCAACTTTGCGCAGCATTTTTGCGGGTTGCACGCCGTGCGTCGCCCAGCCGAACATTCCGAAGGCAAAATCGCCCGGTTTGAACGCATCCGAGTTCGACGCGATCACTTCGCCCACCGCGCCGCCTTCCATGGTGCCACCGATGGGCACGGGGGCGGCATAGGATTTCGCATCATCCATGCGGCCACGCATATAGGGGTCCAGCGACATGTAGTGGACGCGCACCAGAACCTCGCCCTCGCCGGGCGTGGGCACGGGGCCGGTTTCCATCTTGAAGTTGTCCGCAGTCGGCGGGCCGTCGGGGCGGCTGGCCAGTGTAATACGGTGCATCTGGTCGGTCATTGATTTCTCTCCCATTGATTGTGCGCAGCGTGGACCTGCGCGCGCGCGGGGGCAAGCCGTGACGCCACGGCGCGGCACAATACGCACAGGCCCTTGGCATCTTGGAACAGTGCGCGTATACGCGCGGCCTGATCCCTCTAGGAGAGTCCCCAATGGTTGGCAGTGCAAACCTCAACATCATGATCAAAGCCGCGCGCAAGGCGGGCCGTTCGCTGGTCAAGGACTTCCGCGAGGTCGAGCAGCTGCAAGTGTCGATGAAAGGCGCCGGTGATTTCGTCAGCCGCGCCGACATCGCCGCCGAGAAAATCCTCAAGGACGAACTGATGGGCGCCCGCCCGACCTATGGCTGGTGCGCCGAGGAAAGCGCCGAGGAAGAGGGCACAGACCCCACCCGCCGCTGGATCGTCGACCCGCTGGATGGCACCACCAACTTTTTGCACGGCTTGCCGCACTGGGCCGTGTCGATCGCGCTGGAGCACAAGGGCCAGGTTGTGGCCGGTGTGGTCTTCGATCCCGCCAAGGACGAGATGTTCTTTGCCGAAAAGGGCGCAGGCTCGTGGATGAACGACAGCCGGATGCGCGTGTCGGGCCGGAGCCACATGATCGAGGCGATCTTTGCCACCGGCCTGCCTTTTGCAGGGCGCGGCGATCTTCCTGATACACTGAAAGACCTGGGCCGTTTGCTGCCCGTCTGCGCCGGTGTGCGCCGCTGGGGCTCTGCCGCGCTGGATCTGGCCTATGTGGCCGCAGGCCGCTACGACGGGTTCTGGGAACGTCGCCTGAAGCCGTGGGACATGGCTGCCGGTGTCATCATCGCCCGCGAAGCCGGTGCGTTGTTGGAACCGATGGACCCCAGCGCCGATCTGCTGGCCAGCGGCAACGTGGTTTGCGCCAACGAAGCTCTGTATTCCCACTTCGCCAAAATCATCCGCGCCTGAAATTACGGGCTGGCGCATTGACAGGCCAGCCTCTTCATCTTGCCAGACAAACTCCGGGGGAGGCGCGCAGCGCCGGGGGCAGCGCCCCCGAACCCGTCGGCGGCAGGGTCTCTACTGATCCGACGGGTGATTCACCCCGTCCGTCCAGCGGATTGGCTCGTGCTCGCGCGGGTTGACCCCGTCGATACAGCCCAGATTGACCCCGCATTGCGTCGGGTCTGACCGCCGCCGGTGATGGGTATAGATTCCGCAGGTCTTGCAAAAGTAATGTTGCGCCGTGTGCGTGCCAAAGCTGTAGAGCGACAGGTTTTCCGCGCCCTTCACCACTTCAAGATCGGCGGCGCGTGCCGTGACGGCGGCCGCACCACGCCTGCGGCAGAACGAACAATCGCAGCGCGCCACATCCCGCAGCCCCTCGGGCAGGGTGGCACGGATATGCACCGCACCACAGTGACAGCGGGCATCGACCCGCAGCGCGGTCATCGCCGCACCTTTGGAATGCGCGATCGCACGTATTGGGCCTCCGGATGCGGTGGATGGCCATGGGTGCGCGACCAGAACACGGTCCCGCCGCGCCGCAGCCACAGCGGAATCACAAACACCATCCCGGCGACAAAGCCACCCGCGTGTGCCCAATAGGCGACGCCGCCCGCGTCGGGGTTGGCGCCCAAACCGCCGATGAACTGCATCCCGAACCACAGCATCAGCATGACCCAGGCGGGGATCGGGAAAATGCGGAAGAACACGATAAAGATGATCAGGATGTCGACCTTGGCCTTGGGGAACATCAACAGATACCCGCCCATCACCCCTGCAATCGCGCCGGATGCGCCGACGGTCGGCACGCCTGAGAACGGGGCAATCACATATTGGGCAAGTGCTGCTGCGACGCCTGTCAGCAGGTAGAAGCCCAGGTAGGGTCCATGCCCCATCTCGTCCTCGATGTTGTCACCGAAGATGTAGAGAAACAGCATGTTGCCTGCCAGGTGCATCCACCCGCCGTGCAGGAACATCGACGACACCAGCGTGTAATAGCCTTCGCCCGCGCTGATCCGCGCGGGGATGAACGCCCATTCGATATAGAACGCATTGATCGCGCGTGCGTCCGACATCATCCCCGCATAGCTGAGGAAAATCAGGATGTTCGCGGCCATCAACCCGTAGGTGACGTAAGGCGTGCGGCCGGATGGGTTATGGTCACGAATGGGAAACATGGGCGCAAGCTGGTCTGAAACGCAGGCGGGGTCAATATGGGGCGTGCGGGTTCGGGGGCGCTGCCCCCGGCGCTGTGCGCCTCCCCCGGAGTTTATCTGGCAAGATGAAGGGCGGGGGATTGAGTTTTGGGCGAGGCGGGGCGACAATCGGGCATGGCATGGCCCGTGCCGCCCCCCTCCGACGGGAAAGCAGATGAACATGCGGGGTGAATACTTGCATCGCACCTATGGTCGAGCGTGCACATGAGGAGGGCATGGTGTCACAAGCTCGGGACATATGGATGACGTGATGAAAGTGACGATACCGATTTTTCGACTGAAACGGGACGCACGGCGGTTGGCGCGGGACAAGGGTGTGCCGTTGCACGCGGCGCTGGACCTTGTGGCGCGCGAGGCGGGCTTTGCCCATTGGAGCCTGCTGGCGGCGGATCATGCGCGTCAGCGGCCTTCGGCGCGGGTGTTGCGGCAGATGCAGGCGGGCGATCTGGTTCTGCTGGGCGCGCGCCCCGGACAGGGCAAGACCCTGCTCGGGCTGGAACTGTGCGGGTCTGCATTGGCGGCAGGGTCGGAGGCCGCGTTTTTCTCGCTGGAGTGGACGCAGGCCGAGGTCACACACCGCTTTGCCGAGGTTGGCGTGGACGTGGCACAGGCGCAGGGCTTGCGGGTGGACACCTCGGACGCGATCTGCGCCGATCATATCATCGCCGCTCTGGGCGATGCGCCGCGCGGCAGCGTGGTTGTGGTCGATTACCTGCAGATACTGGATCAGGACCGCCGCCTGCCGCCTCTGGCCACGCAGGTGGCTGCCTTGGCGGCCTTTGCGCGGCACAGCGGTGTGATCGTCGTGCTGATTGCGCAGATTGACCGGGGCTTTGCGGGGGAGGCCGGGCCACCGGATTGGGGCGACGTGCGTCTGCCCAATCCGGTGGATCTGGATCTGTTCAACCGCGCCGTCTTTTTGCACGACGGCGCGGTGCGGGTGGTTGCGCGCGCGTAGCGGTCAGGGCGCGGGGTTCTTGGCGACTTCACCCAAGAGCGCCGCGTTGCCGCCTGCGGCGGTGGTGTCCACGCACAGGTGGCGTTCCCACAGCACATGGCCCGCGTCGGGCTGGCCGGTGATCAGCGGCATGATTGCGCCGTCACGGCCCGCAAGCGCGCGGTTCAGTGCGGCGGCGGTATCCGCATCGCCCCACCACAGCACACCGCAATAGGCAGGGCCCACGGTCAGCGACTGCGGATCGACAGGGCCGGTGGCCGCCAACGCGCGACCGCCAAGCGCCTCGACCGCCTTGACCTGTGCCTGCACCGTCTCGGGTCCGGGACCGGCGCAAAGGACCGGCGCACCTGCCCACGTGCTCAGGCGGTTGGTCTCGCCGGTGGGGCCGGGCATCGTGTGCTCCGAGACCTTATCGGACGCTTGTTCCCGCAGCGCGGGCAACGGCTGCGGGGCGTCACCGTCCCAGTCATCCAGTGCCAGCGCCGCACCCGGCGCCGAGAAGCGCAGCAGGTAGTCGGGACCGCCTGCCTTGGGTCCCGTGCCACTCAGGCCGGTGCCGCCAAATGGCTGGCTGCCGACAATTGCGCCGATCTGATTGCGGTTCACATAGACGTTGCCCGCCAGGATGCGATCCGACACGAATTGCACGCGGTCGTCGATGCGGGTGTGCAGGCCAAAGGTCAGCCCGTAGCCCGTGGCGTTGATGTCCTGAATGACCCGGTGCATCTGACCCGATCTGAACGTGGCGATGTGCAGGACCGGCCCGAAAATCTCGCGGGTCAGGTCCTCGATGCCGTTCACACGGATCAGGGTGGGGGCGATATAGGTCCCCGTCTGCGGTGTGGGCAGCGCGTGCAGCACCCGACCCTCGGCGCGGGCGGTGTCGATGTGATCTGCGATGCCCTGACGGGCCGCCTCGTCGATCACCGGGCCGACATCGGTGCTGAGGTCCCACGGTGCCCCAATCACAAGCGCGTCCATGGCACCCGTCAGCATGGCGGTGAATGCGGGGGCGATGTCTTCCTGAACATAGAGACACCGCAGCGCTGAACAGCGTTGGCCAGCCGATTGGAACGCGCTTTCGATGATTGCGGTCACCGCCTGCTCGGGCAACGCCGTGCTGTCCACGATCATTGCGTTCAGGCCACCGGTTTCGGCAATCAGCGGCGTGCCAGGGGCGGCATGTTCCGCAAGGCTCGCGCGGATTTTCAATGCGGTCGCGGTCGAGCCGGTGAAAGCCACGCCGCCAATGCGCGCGTCCGAGGTCAGCGCCGCACCGATGTCACCACCACCCGGCAGCAGTTGCAGGGTATCCGCGGGCACACCGGCCTCGTGCATCAGCGTCACGGCCAGATGGGCGATCAGCGGGGTCTGCTCGGCCGGTTTCGCCAGCACCGCGTTGCCTGCGGCCAGGGCGGCGGCAATCTGGCCGGTGAAGATCGCCAGCGGAAAGTTCCACGGGCTGATGCAGACATAGGTGCCTGCGGGATTGGTCTCGGCGGGCGCCTGGGCTGCGTAGTAGCGCAGGAAATCCACCGCCTCGCGCAGCTCTGCCACGCAGTCGGGTAGGGTCTTGCCCGCCTCGCGCGCCAGAAGCGCAAAGAGCGGTGCGTAATTGGCCTCGAGCGCATCGGCGGCCTTGTTCAGGATCGCTGCGCGTTCGGCGGTGGGGGCATCCCACAGTTTTGCCGCATCAAAGGCTGCGGTCACATCCGCAGGGGTGGCATGCTGGACCGTGCCGACCACGTCCGACGGATCGGCGGGGTTGCTCACGTCCTGTGTCGCACCCCTGGCGACATCTGTTGCCAGCAGCGGAGCCGCCTGCCACGTCTTGCCCCGCAGCGGGTTGCGCGCGCCGTCGATGGCGGCCAACGTCGGGGCGTGGGCCAGGTCATAGCCTTGCGAGTTTGGTCGCTCGGGCTGGAACAGTTCGGTGCCGCGCAGGATTTTCGGGCCGGGGAAGGGCAGCGCGTCGAATGGATCGCTTGCCACCTGTTCGGGTGATACGTCTTCGTCGACAATCTGGTTCACGAAGGACGAGTTTGCCCCGTTCTCCAGCAAGCGCCGCACCAGATAGGCCAGCAGATCGCGGTGCGCGCCCACCGGTGCATAGATACGGCAGTTGGTGCCCGCATCGGCCATGACGATGTTGTGCAACGCCTCGCCCATCCCATGCAGTCGCTGGAATTCGAATGTTTCGGGATCGGCACCCATGTGCAGCACCGCAGCGACCGTATGCGCATTGTGTGTGGCGAATTGCGGATAGATCCGGTCGGTCATGCCAAGCAAGCGGCGTGCGTTGGCGATATAGGACACGTCGGTTGCGGCCTTCTGGCTGTAGACGGGAAAGCCATCCAGCCCTTCGACCTGCGCTTTCTTGATCTCGGTGTCCCAATAGGCACCCTTGACCAGACGCACCATGATCCGGCGGTCGTGGGTCTGTGCCATGTCGTAAAGCGTGTCGATCACACGGCCCGCGCGGGGGCCGTAGGCCTGAACCACCACGCCCAGACCGTCCCAGCCTTTCAGCGCAGGTTCGGCCAGCACGCGGTCGATCAGTTCCAGCGACAGCGACAGCCGGTCCGCTTCCTCGGCGTCGATGTTCAGCCCCATGCCCGCGGATTTCGCCAACAGCGCAAGGCTGCGCAGGCGCGGCAGCAGGTCGTTCATCACCGCCTCTTCCTGCGCGACCTCATAACGGGGGTGCAGCGCGCTGAGCTTGACCGAGATGCCGGGATTCTTGCGGATGTCACCCTGGTTGCACGCGGTGGCGATGGCGGAAATCGCGCGGGAATAGGCCAGGTGATAGCGTTTGGCGTCGGCTTCGGTGCGGGCGGCCTCGCCCAGCATGTCGTAGGAATAGGTATAGCCCTTTTTTTCCATGCCCGCCGCGCGTTTCATCGCCGAAGTGATGTTTTCGCCCAGCACGAACTGGCGCCCCATTTCCTTCATGGCACGGCCCACGGCGGTGCGGATCACCGGCTCGCCCAGACGTTTGATGGCGCTGCGCAGATGGCTCACGGGACCGGGGCGGCGGGTGTCCAGCACACGACCGGTCAGCATCAGCGCCCAGGTCGAGGCGTTCACAAGACTGGATGTCGATTTGCCAAGGTGCGTGCCCCAGTCCGATGGCGCGATCTTGTCTTCGATCAGCGCGTCGATGGTGTCGGCGTCGGGCACACGCAGCAACGCCTCGGCCAGGCACATCAGGGCAATGCCCTCGTCGGTGCTGAGACCATATTCGGCCAGAAAGCTCTCCATCAGGCCGGGATCGGCAGCGGCGCGGATCTGGCGGACCCACCCGGCGGCACGTGCGGTGATGGCCGAGCGGTCGGATTGGTCCAGGCTGGCAAAGGAAACAAGTTCCGCCAGCACCGTATTCTGGTTGGTATAGGTCGCAGCGTCGATGTGAAGGCGCAGGGATTGTTCAGTGTCGCGGGCCATGATTTATCCTTTTGGCAGATGTACCATTGTATCGCTGGATCAGAAGGCGATTTGACTATAATGATTTTACTTGTCGGTAATTTAGACCGAAGTTCGAGGGTTTCTCATGGAATATGATCGGGTAGGGCTGGACCGGTTCGACAGCGCGATTCTGTCGGAACTGGCACGAGACGGGCGAATGAGCGTGACGGACCTGGCCGTGCGCATCGGCCTGTCGAAATCGCCGACACAGGCGCGGTTGCGCAAGCTGGAAAAAGACGGGGTCATTCTGGGCTATCGCGCCATGCTGGACCCCATCCGGTTGGGCATGGATCATGTCGCTTTTGTCGAGGTGCGGCTGACCGACACCCGCGAGGGCGCGTTGCTTGCCTTTAACCAGGCGGTGGTCAAAGTGCCCGAGATCGAACAGGCGCACATGATCGCCGGCAACTTTGATTACCTTCTCAAGGTGCGGACCCGCGATATGGCCGACTACCGGCAGTTTCTGGGCGAGACGATTTCGCAATTGCCCTATGTGGCGTCCACTTCGACCTATGTGGCGATGGAGGCCGTGAAGGAAGCGGTTCTCGCAGAAGTGACTTGACCCAAGGGCAATCTGCGGCAAGCTTTTGACTATGAGAACCTTGGTCGCGGCTGTCTTTGTTGTCTGTCTGGGTCTGCCTGTCTGGGCGGCTGACTGTCCTGCGCCCGCGGATCATTCGGACGAGTTGGCGACCCTGTTCGAACAGGCCCGCGCTGCCCCGACGGAAACGGCGGCACGCGCAGCGACTGACGGGCTTTGGAAGGCTTACTTGCGTGCGCCCGACGCCGAGGCCCAAGCGGTCCTGGATCGCGGCATGGCGCGGCGGGACAGCTATGATTATCTGGGGGCCAAAACGGATTTCGACCGGCTGATCGCCTATTGTCCCGACTATGCCGAAGGCTGGAACCAGCGGGCCTTTGTCTACTATCTGCAAGGCGATTTCGTTCGCGCACTCGCCGATCTGGACGAGGCACAGGCACGCACGCCGGATCATGTGCCCGCGCAATCGGGGCGGGCGCTGACCCTGATGCAACTGGGGCAGCGCGAGGATGCCCGCGCACAGTTGCTGGAGGCATTGGCCAACAATCCATGGCTGTCCGAACGCGCCCTGATCGCGCCCGGTGCGCCGCTGGGACCACAGCCCCCTGCAGATCCGGGCAAGGACATCTGAAAACCCCTTGAGCAGGCGGCCTGCACCCCCTAGGGATAGGGACGCTGCGGGCGTGATGGAATGGTAGACATACCAGACTTAAAATCTGTTGGGGCGTAGCCCCGTGTGGGTTCGAGTCCCACCGCCCGCACCACCGCCTGCACAGCCCTGCACACAATAACGCTCATGCGCGTGCAAAACATGATCCGTTCCCCTGACGTTCCCCGATTGTGCGCCTTGCTGCCATGCACCAGCGCGCGCACAATTACACAGGAATCGCGCAACGGATTACACATGGCAAGTTTCGAGAAGATGGCGGACGGTCGAACGCGGGCTTTTGTGGCGCGAAAGGGCAGGCGCGTGTCCAAGATTCTCCCCAGCAAAAGAGCGGCGAAGGACTGGGCGGCACGTCAGGAATACCTGATCTTGAACGAGGAAGTGGTAAAGGCGTCCGGCACTTTCGGCGATATGCTTAAGCGGTACGCGGACGAAGTATCAATCCACAAGAGCGGCGCGCGTTGGGAGATTGTGAGGATCGACAAGCTGCGGCGCGACAGGGTGGCCGATGTGGCTCTGATGGACCTGCGGCCTGCCGATCTGGCGTCCTGGCGTGACCGGCGGCTCAGGGAGGTATCGCCTGCCTCGGTGAATCGGGAAATGGTGCTGATGGGGGCGGCTCTGAGCGTGGCGCGGAAGGAGTGGGGGCTTATCAAGGTCAACCCCATGTCGGACGTGACAAAGCCATCCAAGCCCCCGCCGCGTGACCGGTTGGTATCTCAGGATGAACTGGCCCGGCTCAGGATATCGGCTGGCGAGGATCTGGCCCACGCGACCGCGCGGTCGTTCCATGCGTTCCTGTTTGCTATTGAGACGGCCATGCGGGCGGGGGAGTTGTCGCGCCTGGAGTGGGGGGATATCGACCTTGTGAGCAGGGTGGCGCGGCTTCACAAGACAAAGAACGGATACCCGCGTGATGTGCCCCTGTCCAAAGAGGCCGTGCGGCTTCTGGAGGCGCTGCCACGAATGACGCCAGCGTTTGGGCTGACCGCCGATCAGGTGTCTGTGCTGTTCGCCAAGGTTCGGCGGCGCGCGGGTATCAACGGGCTGACCTTCCATGATAGCAGGCACGAGGCAATCACAAGGCTGGCGAAGAAGCTGGACGTTCTGGCGCTGGCCCGAATGGTGGGCCACCGTGACTTGCGGCAGTTGAGCGTCTACTACAACGAAACCGCAGCAGAGCTTGCTAAACGGCTGGATTAGGCACCATGCGCCGCCCGCAGACATCGCGCGCTTCCATGCTGCCCTGCCTGATGTAACGCCGGATGGTGTCAGTCGATACGCCGAGGGCTTCCGCCGCATCTGGGATTGTCACCCACTCAGGGCGCGGGGTCATTTCCACTGCGTCAAACCGCTGATGCAGTCGCGCGATTTCGCTCAGCAGCGCGTCCAAGGCTGTGGCGTCGATGGCGATTAGCTGCGTCATGCCGCACCCCCAAACATCATTTTTGCGACACGACCCGCGAAAGCCTCGTCCCGCTCCATCTTTTCTACGAGCGCCTGGAAGACGCGGTCTTCTGCTGACCACGCCGAAGCTTTGAATGTATCAGACCAACTTTTTTTGGTGCGGATGTGAGCTGGCATATGCTCGATCGATCGCGTCATGACCTCTCTTTCGCGGTAGATTGAGCTGATCAAGCGATGAACTGGAAGGCCCGGTGATGGAGACCCGCAAGTCGCTGATCCGATCCCGTTTCCTACGACCCCGACCTTTGACGGGTCCAACCCGAGCGCGGCGGCTGCCTCTTTGGGTGTGACCAGCGGCGCGGCGACAGCGGACCCGCCCAATAGTTTTAGGAATGATCTTCGATTGCTCATGCCGCACCCCCTGTCAGCCCACGGTCTCGGATCATTTCGGCACAGGCATTTGAGTGCCGGTCAAACATGCCTTGCCCGTGGTCCTTTGAGTATTCATCACAAAGAGACGCGCACGCTTCCCGCTCGGCCTGCACTGCGGCCTCTATGGTGGAAATAGTTTCCACTCTCACCAAATTATCCAATGCTGCACACAACATAATACCAAGCCATTCTCGGTGTTGATCGTCGCGGGTCTCTGGGCTGTATTCAAAAGCAAACCCCTGCAT
Source organism: Sulfitobacter sp. 20_GPM-1509m (assembly GCF_000620505.1). Lineage (GTDB taxonomy): Bacteria > Pseudomonadota > Alphaproteobacteria > Rhodobacterales > Rhodobacteraceae > Pseudosulfitobacter. The sequence continues at coordinate 114,929 of NZ_JIBC01000006.1, forward strand.
ACCTATTTTTAGATGGGGGGTATCAAAAAGTCCGTGTGGTTCATAGTATTTGTAATATTTACTTATTTGATCAGCATATCTTGCTCGTATTTTCACCATGTGATCATCGGTCATTTACCGCCCTTTCCGTTTTTGCGTTCAATCTCGCGATTTTCCAGAGAACTCCAGATGTAGATGCAAGTTACACCCACCAGAAACACGGCCAAATTCCCAAAGAACGGATACCATGAAGCAAGATGTGAGTGGTCTGCAAGTGGTGGCGTCAAGCTAAGCGTAATGGGTAGGCCGACGCCGCTAAGCCCCATGAGTACAAGGGCGTCACTCAATATAAGGGTGATAAAGCTTTTCATTGGCCCTCTCCCGCGATGGCGCGGAGGGCGTCGTGGCTTGGCCCTACCAGTTCGTCAGGATCACCGCCGAAGTGCCGCATCACCGTGCGCCATGTGTCGTCCAGTGCCCTGCGGTGTACGTTTTGAAGGGGCCGGTTCTTCACCTCATCGCGCCACTTCCCGACCGCCCACTCGATTGCCGCCTCCGATGGGCTGGGCTGCATGGCGCAAGTGAAGTCCATCTTTGTAAGGTCGAATTCCTTCCAAATCTGCGCAGGGTGATCCAGATCAAAGGCGCTGATCAGCCAAGTTTCTTGCTGGTGCCAGTCTGTTGTTCCGTATCTCACGTCACCGAGAATCAAACGGCGCACCGCTGTTTCACCGAGCCAGTTGGTGTATTTTACCGATACAGCCTGTGCATTATCCATCGGTCTTGTCTCCTTCGATCAGGTCTTCGATTTCGCCATGCAGAATGCGCGCTATATCGTCGGCACCTGGCGTGCCAAACCATCCCTCACAGCGCTTCATAACCTCCCGCAGCGCGTCGTTTCGTGCGGTCTTGGCTGGCTTCATATCCGCCAAGGCTTCCAGCACTCCGTATGCGCTGGACCACTCCATTTGATTGCCCGTCACCAATTCGTAAGCGTCTGAAAAAGCCTTCTCGAAACCGTCGCGGTTTTCGATTTCTGCATCCAGCGCCTTGTCCAGTTCAGCCACGCGTGCGGATAGGACACAATAATCCTCATATGAAACATAATCCCCATGATCGTCATGTTCCATGCTGCCATAAGCGTCACATCCGCCGTCGATAGCATACGGTGACAGCCGCTCCACCCCTTCCGGCGTGGTGTTTGGTTCTTGGGTCATGTCAATACTCCCCATGATATGTGTCGTCCTTGCCGCGCTGTTCATCGCGCTGGATTTCTCGGCCAATGTCACCCACCCAACCGAAGAGGCGGGCAAAAGCCAAATGCACGCGGCGTTTCCAGCCCGTTGTGCGCATCGCCTGCATGTTTGCGTCACGGTGAAACTGATCAATCTCGGCTATCTCTTCGTCACGAATTGGCATTCCTCTGTCCCCTCAATAATCAATCTGGCCCAGCATCGCCGCGATTGCTGCGCGGGTGCTTGGGATAAAGCCGTAGTCGGGTCCGTTGCGTTCCGCCCACGCCCGCTTGTTCTGGTGGTAGGCTAGGGGGCCTTCTTGGTGGCAATCCCAATGGCAGAGCGGTATCGTGTCTCGCGCGCCTGACTTGCGCCCTGCGGCTGGTAGCTGCTCATATGCGTGTGGCTCGTCAGCGGGCGGCTTATCCTGACAGTGGTGGGCATCTACGCCCGTTGTCTTTCCGCAGATACAGCAGGGCAGTTGCTTGACGCAGGCCATGTATTCCAGATCGGCCTGACCCTCCGGCGATGCACGTTGCGCGGTCTTCTTGCGGGATACGCGGCGCATACCCTTGCGGCGGGCTTTCGCGGGCTTGGGCTGCTTTTGGCCGAGAGGGCCTTTGGTGGCTATGCGGGTCATGGCGACCAAACCGTTTCAATGACGACTGAAATTACGTCGCGTTTCAAGCTGATCACCTCAACACCTGCTTGGTCGGTTTGCTCGAGCATCTTCGCCAGATGTCCAAAGGCCGCCATAATCTCGGCGCGGTCCATTTCATCGCCAGTGTGCTTTATTTCGTATTCGTAGCGCGTTCTTCTGATCACAGCTTGTCCTCCGGTATTGTAAGATGCACGCCCATAGGCGCGTAGCGGGCAATGATGGCCTCCAGATACCGCGTCATTTGGCGGGTGCTCATCAGCCGCGTTATCGGCATTTCCAGCGGCTCGACCATGAATTGCAGCTTCTGCTCCATGGTGAATTGCGTCAGCATCAGCCGGTGCCATGCCTCGCGGAATGTCTCATCCTCGGTCACCATCATTTTGACGCCGATATGCAGCTTGCAGTCCGCCCTAACCTCATGGGGTTCCCTATCGCCAAGTTGTTCAGCGATTTCCTTGTACCATTTGAAGGCTAGGGCGTTCTGCTGGCCGGTTCGGTCTTTGCCTTGAACCCACGTTACCGTGATCGGCAACTTTTCGATGTTGCCAAGAATGGCGCAAACATCGGCTTGCTGCTCTGGTGTGCTGATAACGCGGGTTGTCATGTCAGTTGTTCCAAATTGGGGACTTCCACCCCTCGTCAGGTCTTATTCGCTGCCTGTCTGGGCCTATGCCCTGTTTCACTCTGTGTATTTTTTGCTGAATTTGGTCGTCCATACGCGGCCCCTTACCTCGCGGTTCGACCATTGGTGTGTGCTGCCCCTGTGCTGAAATAGAGACCGCAACGGAGAACACGATCCGCTGGGGCGGTGCCCTGATTATGACGTTGAACAGCATCAGATCAGCTTGCAGGCGGCGAACAGAATTTCGTCGTCCAGGTCACGCGAAGGCTGTCCGCCCGCGCCGTACCCGCTGCCCTGCTGGTCGCTGTCGTAGCCGCCGCCTTCCTGCGACCCGCCGCCGCTTGGCCCGTCCAGCATCGTCAGCGTGCCGCCGAAGCCTTGCAGCACAACCTCGGTGCTGTATTTGTCCGCGCCGGTCTGGTCCTGCCATTTGCGCGTTTGAAGCTGGCCCTCAATGTAGACCTTGCTGCCCTTCTTGAGGTACTGCTCCGCAATGCGCACCAGACCATCATTGAAGATGGCAACAGAGTGGAACTCGGCTTTTTCCTTGCGTTCCCCTGTGTTTTTGTCTTTCCAAGTCTCGTTTGTGGCAATGCGAAGATTGCAGACTTTCCCGCCGTTGGCGAAGCTCCTGACCTCTGGATCGCGGCAAACGTTCCCAATCAAAATGACCTTATTGACACTACCCGACATACGATGCTCCTAGTTTGATCTTGCTTACAGTTTCGTGGTTCACGTCCAGAATGCGGGCAATCTCCGCGTTGCTCTCGCCTCTCTTGAGGCGGCGAACAATCTCCTGAACCTTGGCTTCTTTAAGGTGTTTTCTGTGGCCCCCTGCGGTGCGGTTCTTAGCCATCGCGTCAGCCATGTTTGCTGACCGGGTGCCTAAGAAAAGATGCGCCGGGTTCACGCACCAGCGGTTGTCGCACCTGTGGCAAACATCGTGGCCGTCTGGTATTTCCCCGTTGAACAGGAGAAAGGCTTTACGGTGCGCGCCCATGTTGCGGCCCTTGTATGCAGCGTGACCGTATCCGTTGCCCTTGCTGGCACCTGTCCATGCCCAACATGCCTTGTCGTCTGAAAAGTCAGCGACCTTGCGCAGGAACCGCACAGCCTCTTTGTTGACTGATCCGGCCATTATGCGGCGTCCTTTTCTTCGTTAGGTTGGTTGGAAATCTCGCCCATGCGGTTTGTGTAGGCGGTCGTCAGTTCGTTCTGCATTGGCTCCGGCAGCTTCGAGAATGTCTCGGTGAAGGTTGCGTGCTTCCAAAGCGCGTCCAGATCCTGCGGCGTCGCCTTGGCATTGATAGCCGCCTTCATCCGGTTGCGGTTATCCGCTGCATCGAATGGCGCAGCGACCTCGCGGGCCGACTTGTCCTTGTCGTACAACGCCAGACCGAAGGTGTTGCCAAAGCTTCGCAGCGCACGCTTAAGCGCGTCTGTCTCGGCCTCCTTCACGGCGCTTTCGATCACATCGCCAGCGTTCTCAGGCTTGCCATTGCCGACGCCCACGGCCAGCCCCTCGCGGATCACGCCATCTACATTGACCCGCACCGCGCAGAGGTATGACGTGCGAAGTTGAGTATACGGGCCATCGCGGCCTTTTAGCTCCACCACGTCGTAGTGCGTGCGCTCCAGCCGCTCGACGGTGTAGGACCAGCCGTCATGCCCAAAGATGCGGTTCGCCTCGCGGATCACATGCAGGCCGTCCACATATTCGCCATACTTGCCCTGCGGCGGCGGCTTGATCGCTTTCGGGTCCAGCGGGGCCTTGAGTTGTTCGGTGACCTGTTCCCAGTCCATCACGATGCGCTCCTTTCAATTTTGCGGATCAGCCTGCCGTAGTGCAGCACCCGTCCACGGGCGGAATCTCTGTCAGGTCGGTATTGGGCGGTTTTGTAGCGGCGCACATTCTCAGCGCGGGCCTTGAGGAAGTCCTCCAGCAGCCATTGCACGTCCCGTGACAAGGTGCGGAATTGCGCGGGGTCGGTGTGTCTCATCTCAGCACCCCGCCGTTGGGCAGTCAGGATGAACCGCGAATGTCTCGGTCAGCCAGGGCGCCTGGTTCAGCGCGGTCATTGCGACGTTGACGGACAGGATCAGGCCCGACAGCACAGTGGCGGCTAAAAGCAGCGTGAGGGGCGTCAGGATCGGCTGGCGCTGGGGGCGGGGGGCGTGTGCCCATGGTCCGGTGTGGTGGGTCATTTTGACTTGCCGATCTTCTCGACAGCGTCCGACAGGTCGTCAGATGCGTCTTCCATCATCTTGCCGTCGTCCAACATCGCAACAGTTGCCCCGGTGACGTACTTTGTCGCCGCAATGGGTGCCTGTATTGCGCCCTCAACGGTGTTTGTGATAAGCTTGAAAAGGCTCATTTCAGTCCCTCCATATCGCCGTCCACGCTCCGAAAGCGGTCAGGCAGGTTGTCGGCTATAAGCTGGTCAGCGGCGCTTGCGATTGGGCCGGACAGGTCGTACGGATCCACCCCGTTCCTGTGGTAGTGGCCAGCAGCGGCCTCGTTCAGCGATTGCTGGATGGCCTCGTCGGTGGTCAGCGGGCGCTTGGGGAATGCCCATGCGATGATGCGGTGCCAGAGGGTCATGCTGACCTCCCCTCACATGCAGGACACCAGTCGGTGTGCATCTGCTGTCGGACATAATCCCAGCTGCGCTTAGGCCGTGCGCCGCTGCATACGGGGCAGTGCTTGAGATGCGCCTCGCGGGCGGCTTCCTTCTCAGCAATGCGGGCGTTATCCACGTCGTACCGGATCAGTTCGACGCAGGTGGTGCAGACGCGACCGCCATACTCGGCCACGGCGTCGGCAATGTCGGACCCGCGCGGAACGTCGGCCATCTGGCTGCGGTTCAGATCGGTGCGCTTGCAGTATCCGCACACACAATGGCCATCGAGCGGCATCATGCGGCGCTGCAAGAGCGCGTGGCTGATAGCTGCGTGCGCTCCCATTATGCACCGCCGTTACGTGCGGCCAGCATGGCGTCGGCTGTTGCATATGCAGCCCGCGCCGCCTTCTCTGTGGCTGTTTCGTCGGGTGATGAATCCCATCTCCGGTCACCGAATGCGACCATTGCCTGCCCAGCGAAGTAGTCGCGCAGGGACATGCCCCAAACGACTTCCTCACCAACGACAATGGGAAATGCGGGTGTGTTTTTGCTAGCCATGTCACACATACTCCGGCGCAGGTGCTGGGGAGCCACCTTGAGGCGTCCAGCCATCGGGGATGTCATTCCAGCCTTCGGGCAGCTCGCGGTAGTCAGTCTCCGGAAGCGTGATGGTCCGGCGGGCAACGTCGCGGTGGTAGCGGTCAAGCGCACGTAGTCCTGCGGCCAAGCCTGCCTCGCTGATGATGCAGAGGGGATCGGTCATTGGGATGCCCTCACCGCTTTGTTCGCCTTGTTCCGGGCTTGCTTGGCAACGCGGCGATACTTCGACATATCCCGGTTAATTCCGCACTTTTGCTCAAGAACAGATTTCCGGCGCGCAGGTGTCGGGGTGGGCTGAATGTTGTCGTACTGAAACCGGTTCATGCCGCCACCTCAACAGAAGGCGTATAGCCATCCACCAGCACGTCGCTGGCCTGCCGGATGCCTGTGATACGGTAGCCTGTATCGCTGTCGTGCTGGATGCCCTCTGAGGGGGCCAGCTTGGCAACCCGGTGCGCGGCTTCGTTCAGCGTCTTAAGCGCATCATGGTATGACGCAGTGCTGAGAAAGGCGCGGACAGCGTCGGCGTCGATCTGGGGGGCGTGAGTGGTAGTCGGTGTCATTTCTATCTCCATCCGAGTTGGTCGGTATGGGGATACAGATATATTAGACGATTGTCTAAGGCAAGCGCAAATTTAGAAAACTGTCTAAAAAGATTAAAACGCGACTCACCTCAAACGTGTGTTGCTAATTGTGACGAAACTGTGTCGAATGCACGTTAGGGGAGATTTGATATGGATTTTTATGACCTAATGCGGGTGATTTCTCACCTACCTGATGGCGCAGCTTACGCCATGTCAAACGACATAAGGTTCAGTCTGCAAGGCCACGAGCTGATGCTAACAGAAACTTCCGCTGTTCTTCGCTCAGCTGGTAAAAAAGCTTCCTAAGCTCTTCATACTCTCGATCATCGTCAACCTTGATGCCAAGGGCATTTGCCAGGCTGGTGGCGTTTTCGGAGCTTGTGGTAGCACCCTCGCGCTTTAGGAACTTGTCCAGCGCGTGATAGGGCACCTTAGACTTTCGCGACAGCTCAGCCTTGCTAAGGCCCTGCTGTGCCATTGCCTCAATTACTCGGTCTCTGAATGCGATTCCTGTCATGGCGAGATAATACGCCGGAGGAAAATAAGGCGCTACACGCCGATTGTCTAACATTCTTAGATTGACCTCGCTTAGACAGTTGTCTAAAAGGAGGTATGCAGCACAATGACATTATCAAGGCCATCAAGGCACATTCGGAAAAATTCCGACTGAAGCCAAGCACGGTAGGCCAGCTTTCTGTCCAGAACAGAAACATCTACCAGAACCTCTTGGACGGCAAGGATATCCAAGTCCGCACCGCCGAACGCATCATGTTGTGGATAGACCAAGATGAAAAAGACCGCCTCGCCAAATCGGCGGAGCGGGAGGGTGTGGCATGAAAACCGCGCTCTATCGTCACTTCGATGCAGACGGCGTCCTCTTGTACGTCGGCATCAGCAACACCGTGTTCTCCAGATTGAACAGTCACATGAACCAAGCGTCATGGGCTGAGTACATCAGTCGGATTGAATTGCAGTGGTTCGATGATCGCGATGCGGCACTACGTGCTGAGGCTGATGCAATCACATCGGAACGGCCAGTCCACAACAAAATGATGGCCAGCACGGACAGCGGCGCAGCAATCACCGACCTAATAAACCTGTGGCCGACGAGACTTGATCTAGCAAGGGACGTCGGGGCCTCCAATGTCGCTGTGCACCGGTGGGCGGAAAGAAACCGCATCCCCGCTGAGTGGCTTCAAAGCGTGCTGGACGCGGCGCACAAGCGCGGGTTTTCACATATCACTGCGGCTTGGATCGTGTCGGCTCTCGCGAAGGAGCCAGCCCAATGACCCGCCTCAGTACGTCGTGCAAACAATCTGCCCATAGCTATTTCGGCACGTCGTCTGCTGAGCGGGCCGCGTCTGGTAGTCAGCTGGGTTGTTGTACGATGGCCGGAACACGGGCGGCGGGATCGAAGCGCGCCGCTGCAATTCGGCCTGTCGCGTACTCTCTGCAAACTCGCAGGCTTTCAGGTCACCCTGATGGCACGCTGCCAGTATCTGCTGCATTTCGGGGGACGGCTGCAATTGCTGTGACGGCACATCGCACGCCGACACCAGCAGCGCCGCCGCAATCATGGAAACTCTCAGCATATCACGAATCCCTTTTGGGTGATGCAACCACACGATGTGCTGACGGTGCAACCTCTTTCTCGGAAAGGGCTACCCAATGACACCTGACCTTCCCACCCTGATCCAGACGCGTCGTTACCGCCGCCGGGTTATCATCGCCCTTTGCCTGACATGGGCCGCTGTTGTGATGGCGGTGATGGCATGACCCACACTCACGGAATCTCCAACGCGGGGGCCTCCTCCTCCCTAACCCCGCGCAACTCCCTCCCGGCGTCTCCCACGGCGTCGGGGGGCTTTTATTCAACGGGTGATGTATGAGAGGATGGACGCTTCCAAGCGGTAAGGTGCAGATCAGCTTTAGCGGTGGTCGTACTAGCGCCTATATGCTTCATCAGATCCTTGCCGTGAATGGCGACTTCGACCCCGAGCGGGTGCAGGTTGTCTTTTCGAACACGGGCCGTGAAATGCCCGCCACGCTCGACTTCGTTCAGCAGTGCGGAGAGCGGTGGGGTGTTCATATCGTTTGGGTGGAATACCGCAACCACGTGGACCCCCGCCAACGCTTCGAAATTGTATCGCACAACAGCGCCAGTCGCAACGGTGAGCCTTTCGAGGCAATTATCCGCACAAAGGGATATTTGCCAAACCAGCAGACAAGATTTTGTACCGCTGAACTAAAGTTGCGCCCCGCAAAGGAATACCTTCTTAGCCTTAATTGGGACAATTGGCGTGCAGCTATAGGTATTCGCGCGGACGAGCCACGCAGGATTAACAGGAAGCCACTCAGAGAGCGATGGCAGCGTTGGTATCCACTGGTCGATGCTCAGATCACACGCCATGAGGTTGTTGATTTCTGGCGCGGTCAGTCGTTTGATCTTGGTCTTGAGGTAGTTAATGGCAATTCTGCTCTTGGCAACTGTGACGGCTGTTTTCTCAAGTCCGAGGCACACCAAGCGATGCTGGCCCGAGACTTCCCAGAGCGTCATGCGTGGTGGGAGGAAATGGAGCGGCTTGCCGGGTCTCTAACCTCAAACCCCAATGGAGCGCGGTTCCAAAAAGCCTACACCAAGGCTGATTTGCGTGATTTCGTGGAACGTCAAGGCGATTGGATCTTCGACAAAGAAAATGACGCGCTTTGTCAGGCGGATGGCGGGGAGTGCATGATATGATCACCAAGACATGCCCCAGCTATACGTTCCGCATCTGGATCGGCGGCGATTACCAATCAGCCATTGCCTCCTGCCGCTCGTTCACGATGCGTGGCCTGTGCGTGTCTGTCCAGCCCGTCGATTACATCTACACGATGGGCGCGGAGGCTGGCGTATGCGTCACACTGATTAATTACCCACGCTTCCCCGCAACATCCCACGAGATCGAGGCCACGGCAACCGAGCTAGGCCACTTCCTCTGCGAAGAACTTTGTCAAGGCAGCTTCACCGTCGAAGGCCCACAGGAAACTACGTGGTTCAGCCATCGCACTGGCGATCAAACGGAGGCCCGCACATGACCATTCACAGCACCCCCCACGCACAGACAGCCATGCTGGCACAGGTAGCCGTTATCTGCCGCCGTGCTGACCTGGCGGACACGCAAGCCGCCTACGACCGCGCGCGCCTTCTCCAGCAGAGCCGCCGCGCCGCTGACATACTGCCGCACCTGAGAGCCGCACGCCACGCGCTGCTAAAGGCGGAACTGGAGGTGGGACGTGGGTAGTTGGGAAGCATCTGGCGCATCTGATGAGTGGTACACGCCGCGCTTTGTCTTTGACGCATTGGGCGTGACGTTCGATCTGGATGTAGCGAACAGCGCAATCGGCGGGCGGCACGTTCCGTGTAAGGCATCCATCGGGGCCGATAGCCTGTCTATGAATTGGCAGGGTTTCATCTGGATGAACCCACCATTCGGCGGGCGCAATGGCCTTGTACCATGGATGAGCAAATTTTTCGATCATGGCAACGGCATCGCACTGACACCGGATCGCACATCTGCGCCTTGGTGGCAGGACGCCCATGCCCGCGCTGATGCGTTTCTGTTCACTCGGGGAAAGATCAAGTTTGAGCGGCACGACGGGACAATCGGCAAGTCGCCGGGATCTGGGGTTACCTTGTGGGCATCAGGGGGGCGAGGCGTAGATGCTCTGTACCGCGCACGCTCTCTAGGCGCTCTGTCAGCACCCGCCACACCTGTAACCGTGGAGGCTGAATGATGGCTAGACGCGCATCCAAGGTCGATACCAATCAAGGCGAGGGGGCTGACATGGTCAATCACCCGCCCCACTACACGTCGCATCCGTCCGGCGTCGAGTGCATCCAGATCACCGAGCATATGGGGTTCAACCTCGGCAATGCCCTGAAATACATCTGGCGCGCTGACCTCAAAGGCAACGCTGTCGAGGATCTGGAAAAGGCGGCGTTCTACATCGCCCGCGAGATTGCGAGGCGTTCCTGATGGGTATTCGCACGATCGATCTGCCTTGGCCTTCTAAGCTGCTTACACCTCATGCCAAAGGGCATTGGCGTCCAAAGGCGGATGCCACCAAAGCTGCGCGCGCAATGGCTAAGGCTGTGGCGCTGGAAAAGCCTCGGGTCAAATGCACGCCCGATGCCGTGATCTACGTAGAGTACTGGCCCAAAGCTTTTCGCGGCGACGTTCACAACATGCACGGCAGAATGAAGGCGTATATCGACGGGATAGCCGATGCGATGGGCTGTGACGACAAAGGTTTCCGCGTGGACTTTCCTGCCGTTTGGGCTGGACGTGATCCGGTCGGCAAAGTGGTTTTCCGCATAGTGGAAACTGGGGGTGTTTCGTGAGCAACCTGCCGTATTACCCTCGCTATCCGCGTGACTTCTTTGAAGGGACCGCTGGCATGTCCCTCGAAGAAAAGGGGGCATACGGTCTTGTCTTAGACCTGATCTACATGATGGGCGCGCGGGGTCTTCCCGATGATCCGCAGTACATCGCAGGGCAGATTGGAACGTCTGTTCGCAAGTGGAATTCACTGCGCAAATCCCTGATCGAACGCGGCAAGCTATACGCTGATAACGGGATTATCTCGAATAAAAGAGCAGATAAAGTCAAGATAAAGCAGAGATCATATCAAGATAATCAGGCTGAAAACGCGCGCGGATCGAGCAAAAACAAAGACTTAGAGAAGCCGTCGCCGACATATCGCGAAGATACAGATACAGACAAAAATAAGATTGATGATGATAGCGCCCGCGAGGATCTGACTTTTCGTGAGCAGGTCTTGGTAAAAGCTGGCCATCCGGCATCAGGCATCACAGCAACTGGCAAGATCGTCGGCAACCAAGCGGACATGGCGGCGCTCAACAGGGCCATGACAGACCTTGGTCTAAGCCAATCCGAAGTGCTGGCCGTGGTCGCAGAGACCGCGCAACGAAAGCGCGACGGCCCCCCATCCAGCCTGAACTATTTCATCGAGCCGCTGCGGAAGTTCGCAGGGGCCAAGAACGCACCGAAAATCAAAGCAATCGACGGAGGCCGCAATGGCGAACGAACTAGCAAATCAGAGATTCGACAACATGCCTTCATCGGAGGTGCGACGGGTTCATCGTGAGTGGATAGCTGGCCGCTCGTTCACCCTTCTCAGCCACTACTGGCGCGACGACGACAGCGAGGCTTTGACCGCCGCAATGGGCAAGGATTGGGCCGATGTGCTGGAAGGGCTGCCGCAGGACTGCATCCAGAAAGCCTGCATTCAGTACCAGCGGGACGAGCCGCGTCGCAAGCCGACGCCGGGCGCAATCTACACCTTGGCCCGTGGGTTCATGCCCCGCCCGACGATTGTGCCCTCTCAGCCTGTTTCGGTTGAGCACAAAGAGCCACCGTGCAGCCCCGAAGTGGCGCAGCGCATCTGCGAGGAAGCGGGCTACACGCCGCGCAAGTTTGGAGACGAATGATGGACGGACAATTCACACCGCCGCAAGGCAATCGCCAATCGCTGACATACGACCAGCGCGACCTGCTGGAGAACACGGTGCTGCCGACCGCACGACGCTGGCTGAAAATCCCAGGCCTTGAGAGCCAAGCAAAAACGACGCTGGCCTATTGGGGCGAGGATCTGCGGTCTGGGGGTGCAGCATGACCGCTCAATTCGCCCACTGGACCCGCGACGACATCGCCCGTGCCTTCGACGTTCACCGCTTCACGATGTGCCGCATCGCCCGCATGACGGGTCTGTCGGTGCACGAGGTGAAGCGCAAGCTGGGAGGGGGCCAATGACCGCCATGATCCGCCACCACACCGACATAGCCCACGCCCGCGCCACAACGCGCAAGCCGGTATTTGCCGCAGCAGCGCCCCACATCCTGCCAAGCTGGTACGAGGATGAATATGCGAAGGCATGGCACGCCCTGGCCGAGAAAGAGGGGCACCGCCCGCGTATCCCTATCGGCACCAGCGCGGGGGTTAAGACGGACGTGCAGGTCCGCCGGGAAAAGCTGCTGGAATACATCGCCAATAATCCATCCACTTCTGAGCATCTTCGCAACGTGACCCAATGCACCCCCGCAGTCGTGACCAGCGATCTGTACTGGCTGGAGGCGGCGGGAAAGCTGCAAAAGACCAAGCGCAACCCGCCCATCTGGAGCGTGGCAGGGGAGGCGGTGCAATGATCGCGGCGCTCTATGTGCAGACAGGCGGGTGTTATTTTGGCATCCCGGATATTGACCCTTGGGACGAGGGCCGGGATGCGCGGATGTATGGCGGGCCTGATGTGGTTATCGCCCATCCACCTTGCCAGCGATGGGGCCGCATGTGGAAGGGCCAACCAGGCAACATCAAGGCCGGTAAATCAGAGCGCAAGGGTGACGACGGCGGTTGTTTCAAATCAGCGCTATTCGACGTGCGCCGATGGGGCGGCGTTCTGGAGCATCCAGAGGGCAGTCACGCATGGGCGCATTTCGGGCTGAATAAGCCGCCGCGCGAAGGTGGATGGGTCAGGGCTGGCGGCGACGGCGGATGGTGCTGCCGGGTGGAACAGGGGCAATACGGGCATTACTGCCCCAAGCCGACATGGCTGCTGGTCTACGGCGTTGCCCCCGAGGATCTGCCGGAACTGCGATGGGGCGTGAACCCGGTCCGGGACGAGGATTTTCCCCCGGACGTCGTAGCGCGCCACGGGATCGAGTATTGCCGCAAGGCTGGCCTGATGGCGTTCAAGGGCGGCGGCAAAGACAGCAACCCACGCATCGCCACACCACCGGAGTTTCGCGACCTTCTGATTTCCATGGCCAAGATGGCGGGCAGCCCAATGACCCATCCCCAGCAAATCCCCCAATTGATAGGCACGGCAATACTGGAGGGCGGGCAATGACCCGCATCAGCAGCATCTACAGCCGCGCCCATGCAGACCCACCCACAGGCGCAGAGGCAGAGCGCCGGAACCAGGTTGCGTTCCAAGAGGCATGGCAGCTTCACGGGCTGTTCTGCATCGACCCCACCACGATCCAAGACGACTGGACACGGCAGGTTGTCGTGAACCTCGCTAACCAACGGTACATGAAGAGGGCAGAGACATGAGCAGCAAAGCCGCGAAGCGTCGCAAGGCATACCGTGCACAGTCCGCAAAGGCGGTCAGTGTCGCGGCAATGCCTGATCACTGGGACATGGGTGCCAGAGGCCAAGCCAACCGCATAGGGCTGGTGCAAGAGCCTGTGACATGGACCAACGACAAGGGGGAGCAGGTCAACCCGAACAACGTAAAGCGGATGCGCCGCGTTGACATGCTCCAGAAGTACGCCAAGGACGGGGTGATCAGCGACCGGCAACTGACCGCTGGCGCGGTTCTGCGTGACGCATGGGCCAAGACCGAGATGGGACAGGGCCGGGACTACAGCGACCCCGTTGTGGATAGCAGCCCCAAGCCGGACCAAGCGATTGATATCCGCATTGATCGCATGAGCCATTACATCGCCATCACGCGGCTTATCCCAGCAGGCGACGATTCGATATTGCAGGCGGTGGCGTGTGAGGGCAGAGCCATTGCGCACCTGCGTGAGTATCGCTGGCGGAACCTGCCAAAGGGCAAGGTGCACCTGGCTGATGCGCTGGAGCGACTGGCGGACAGACTTGAGCGCAGAAGGGGTTGACTGCACGCCTTAAAAGGGCGATGATGATTTATCGCAAGAGGTGGCAGAGATGCTGCCTTTTTCGATTCCAGCCGCTCTGATGCGGATATCTGGTGCCTGTCTTGTGGCAGGATTGTAAGGGTCGCAACCTTGACAGATATCCCCATGAGCGCGGCGGGCTTGCGCACCCCACACCATTCTTAGCACGTCACCCGCTCAACCCTTTCTCAGCCCATACAGGCAGAGCCACACTTTCCCCCGTGCGCTCCTTCATCGGCCCACCCCCACCGAACAAAACCCATCATGCGCTCCAAGGGGCGTCAAAGCCGTGCGCGGATAGTTCATTTTGGCGGCTAATATGGGGCGGGGGCTTCACAACAACCAGCAGAGAGGCGCGCCCCAAGAGCGGCGCGAATTTGCATATGCCAGGACAGGGACGGCCATCGGCCTACAGCGCGGCCATTGCGCAAACCATTTGCGAGCGTTTGGCCGAGGGTATGACCTTGCGGGAAATATGCAGAGCAGAGGACATGCCGCCAGAAAGCACGGTGCGGCTTTGGGCGCTTGATGATCGCGAGGGTTTTTCTGCGCATTACACGCGGGCCAGAGAGATTGGCTATCACGTAATGGCTGATGAACTGATGGAGATTGCAGACGACGGTCGCAACGATTTCACCAGTAGAAACGCGGGCGATGCTGAGGCGGTTTTGAACGGTGAGCATATCCAACGATCCCGCCTTCGGGTCGATACGCGCAAGTGGATGTTGAGCAAGGTTCTGCCCAAGATTTACGGCGACAAGCTGGATCTGAACCACGGCGGCGGACTAAAGGTCACAATCTCCGGCGATGATGCGGACCTGTGAAGCACGACCAGTCGCAGTTTCAACTGACGGAAAAGCAGTGCGAGGTTCGCAAGGTCTTTGCGACAGGGGCCAAGTACTTCCTCGTTTACGGCGGGTCACGGTCGGGCAAGACGTTCTTCATCATCTACGCAATCATCACGCGGATGCTGAAAGCGCCGGGGTCTCGGCACGTTGTATTCCGCCAGGACGGCGTTGATGCGAAGCAGTCGATTGGCAACGAGACGGTGCCAGCGGTTCTATCTCTGGCATATCCGGGGCTGGAACTTCGGTGGCGCGAGAAAGACGGATACTTTGAGGCACCGAACGGCTCTCAGCTTTGGCTGGCGGGGCTGAAAGACAAAGAACGGCTCGACAAGGTTCTGGGCAAGGAGTACGCGACGGTCTACCTGAACGAAGCCTCGCAGATCACGCTAGAGGCTTACACGACGGTCCTGACGCGCTTGGCGCAGTCGGTCATGCAGGTGGACGGGCGCAGGCTGGCCCTCAAGTGCTACATCGACCTTAACCCGACGGTTTCGGCGCACTGGACCTACCAGATGTTCGTGCTGGGCATTCACCCGGACGGCAGCTTTGCCATACCGGACCATGCGGAAAATTACCGCTACATCACGGTTAACCCCGTGGATAATTCGGACAACCTGCCGCCCGACTACATCGAGAGCCTGCGCAACATGCCGGAGCGGCAGCGCAAGCGTTACTTCGAGGGCGCATTCACGGCAGACGACGACAACGCGCTTTGGCGTCGGGGCTACATCAAGCACGACAACCCGCCAGAAATGAAGCGGATCGTTGTGGCGATTGACCCGGCTGCAAAGTCTGAGGTCGGATCCGATGAAACCGGCATTATCGTGGCCGGTCTTGGCATTGATGATCGCGGCTACATCCTCTCGGATGACAGCGGAAAGTACCGCCCCGAGGAATGGGCGCGTCGGGCGATCAGTCTGCACGACACATACGAGGCTGACTGCATCGTTGCAGAGGTGAACCAAGGCGGCGAAATGGTCGAGGCCATGATCAAAGCCGCCGCGCGAGGCCGGACGATCCGATACAGGGCCGTCACAGCCACGCGGGCCAAGCAGGTACGGGCAGAGCCAATCGCAGCCCTCTACGAGCAGAGCAAGGTTCGTCACGCGGAGTCATTCCCGCAGCTTGAAGATCAGATGTGCGCATTCACCATCGGCTTTGACCGGAAGGCGCAGGGATATTCGCCTGACCGCGTTGATGCGCTGGTTTGGGCACTCACAGAACTATTTCCGTCAATCGCCAAGCCTGTGAAGGCGGTGGATTACTTCGGAAGCACCAGCGCAACAGGATGG
The DNA here is from genome assembly GCF_000620505.1 of Sulfitobacter sp. 20_GPM-1509m. Classification (GTDB taxonomy): domain Bacteria; phylum Pseudomonadota; class Alphaproteobacteria; order Rhodobacterales; family Rhodobacteraceae; genus Pseudosulfitobacter. Next base: position 131,073 of record NZ_JIBC01000006.1, read on the forward strand.
ATGGGCGGATGAATAAAGACCACGACGCCATTCTGAAACGCGCGCTCGAGCAGTTCTCGGACGCGGATTCCGGCGATCAGGAAAACCTTGAAGCGGCTCTGAGCGACCTGGAGTTTGCAACCGGCATCGGCCAATGGGACGAGGCTGACCGCATTGCCCGCGAGGAAAGCGGTCGCCCGATGCTGACAATCAACCGGATGCCTCAGTTCATCCGGCAGGTGACCGGCGATATTCGACGCACCAACCCCAGCGTCAAGATCACGGCGGGTGACAACGAGGCGACCGAGGAAGCGGCGGAAATCATCGAAGGGCTGGTTCGCAACATCGAGCAGGCTTGCGATGCGTCCAGCATTTACGAGCGCGCGGCGGAATCGGCTGCGGCTTGTGGCATTGGCCACTGGCGTATCCGGTCTGATTACGAGGATGACGATTCCTTTGATCAGACGATTTTCATTGAAAGCATCCCAAACCCGTTCGCGGTGCGCTGGGATTTCGATGCGAAAGACCCGACACGCAAGGACGCGCGGTACTGCTTCATCATCGACCCGATGCCGCTGGACAAGTTCAAGAAGGAATACCCGGACGCCGATACGGATGGCTGGCTTGATCCGACTGTCACGGCATCGACTGCAACATGGCAGAGCGGCGATACCGTCATGGTGGCGGAATACTTCTGGATCGAGAAAAAGCCGGTCACGCTCTATCAGCTGTACGATGGGACAGTGACCGACAAGAAGCCGGAAATGCCGGATCTGATGGTTGCCCGCAAGCGCGAGACGACAAAAAACAAGGTGATGTGGGCCAAAATGACGGCCAACGAAATCCTTGACGGCCCGCGCGAGTTGCCGGGCAAGTTCATTCCCGTTGTGTCTGTCGTTGGTGAGGAAACCCACGTTGGCGACCGCACAGTGCGCACGTCGGTCATCCGTTACGCCAAGGACGCGCAGCGGATGTATAACTACTGGCGCACCACGCAGACAGAGCTGGTCGCATTGCAGCCCAAAGCGCCCTACATGGTCACGCCGGGGCAGATTGCCGGTCACGAGGACACGTGGCGCAGGGCGAACACCGCGAACCTGCCGTTCCTGCCCTACAACCCTGACCAAGACGCCCCTGGTGCGCCCAAGCGTGAATCGCCGCCTATGGCATCGCAAGGCATGTCTCAGGAGGTCAGCCTTGCCGCCGAGGACATGAAGGCCACCACGGGCATCTATGACGCCGGGCTGGGCCAGCAGAGCAACGAAACAAGCGGCGTTGCCATTCGTCAGCGCCAGATGGAAGGCGACATCGCCACCTCGATCTACGTGGACAACCTGAGCAAGTCGATTGCGCACTGTGGACGCATCATCGTGGACATGATCCCCGAGATTTTCGACACGACGCGGGCGGTGCAGATCATCGGCAAGGATGACGAAGCGCAGATGGTGCAGTTGAATGTGCCGTACACCGACGAGACGGGCGAAAACCTGCTGGGCAACAACCTGAGCGTTGGCCGGTATGACGTGCGGATTTCGACCGGCCCGAACTATTCGACGCAGCGCCAAGAGGCAGCGGAAAGCATGACCGAGTTTGTGCGTGTGTTCCCGCAGGCCGCGCCGTTGATCGGTGACCTGATTGCGAAAAACATGGACTGGCCGGGGGCCGAGCAGATTGCCGACCGCCTTAAGGCCATGTTGCCGCCCGGTGTTGCTGATGGCGAGGAAGGCCAGGATCCGATGGTCCAGCAGCTACAGCAGCAGTTGCAGCAGTTGCAGGAGCAGCTTCAAGGCATGGCCCAGCAACCGGAGTTCCGCAAGGCGCAGGCTGAGGCGGCAGAGGCAGAGTTTGACGCCCAGAAGGCCAAATACGAGGCCGACGAGAAGGGTTTGGAATTGGCCATCAAGCGTGGCCAGATAGACGAGGCGATCCGCAATGGTATTGCCCGTGGGCTTGCACCGCAGGCTCCAACGTCCCCGATGCTGGGGCAGCAGTAAGGCACCACACACATGACAGACGAGCAGAATCCTGCCCTTGAGGCGGGTGATGAAGACGTGACCGAAGCGGTTCAAGACAACACCGAACAGGACACAGACGAAACATCGGAAACGGATGAAGGGCAGGAGAAAGACCAGCCCGCCGAGGACAAGGCAAAAGACGCCGAGGCCGAGGAAAAGATCAGTCGCTCCAAGGCCAGACGGGAACGCCGCAAGGCCGAACTGGAGCAGCAGCGCGAAGCGGCAGAAGCCGCCGAGCGGGAATTGACAGAAGCCAAACGAAAGCTGTCACGCTTCGAGGAAGCGTTGCAGCACGCACAGCCCCCCAAGGAAGCCGACTTTGCCTCTTACGAGGAGTACCAAGCCAAACTCTCCGCCTATCACAGCCTCCGGGCCTTTGATGAGCGGGCGATGAAGGACACGAAGTCGGAAGCCGAAGAACGTCAGCGCACATACGAGCAACTGCAACAGCGCCGCCAAGCCGAAGCCCGAAGCATGTTTGAAGAATCATGCAGCGAGGCACGTGAACGGTACGCAGATTTCGACGCAGTCGCCCGGAACCCAAGTGTTGCCGTGTCGAAGGACATGGCCGACATCATCGTGGGTTTGGATGCTGGCCCTGACGTTCTCTACCACCTTGGGAAAAACCCGGCGCAGGCAGCGCAGATTGCGAACATGCCCACGGTCCAAGCGGCACTTGCGATTGGCCGAATTGAAGCGGGTTTGGCAATGCCCAAGCCCATCACAAAATCAAACGCCCCCGATCCCATCACCCCAATTCGCGGCTCCGGCAGTCCCTCAAAAGACCCAGCCAAGATGTCTCCGGCAGAATACCGGAAATGGCGTGAAAACGGCGGCTCCTTCTAAGGAAAAGAACCATGGCTAACACATTTTTAACGCCTTCTGTCTTCGCACAGGAGGGCCTGATGCAGCTCGAAAATGAGCTGGTATTGGGCAACAAGGTCCACACCGACCACTCGAAAGAGTTCACCATGAAAGGTGATACGATTTCGATCCGCCGTCCCGCGCAATATCTGGGCCAGGACGACGATCTGGACGTGACCAGCTATCGTGAAGACATCACGCAGGGCAAGACCACCATCAGCATGGACAAAACCGTGTCGATCAAGGTGGACATCGGCGCGCTGGATGGAACCCTGTCGTTCGACCGCGTGCAAGAGGACGTGATCAAGCCCGTTGTGATCAAGATGCGCGACCGGATCGAAACCGAACTGGCTGCGCTGTATACCGACCTGTACTACTTCACAGGCACACCCGGCACGGTTCCGTCCACGTTCCTGTCGCTTGGTGAAGGCGGCGCGATCATGACGGATGGCGGCGTGCCGCAGTCCAGCCGGTTCGCTGTTCACGGCACAAACGCGGCGCTGCAACTGGCTGATGGCCTGAAAGGCGTCTACGTCCAAGACAAGGCCAAGACAGCCTTCGAAGAGGCCATGATTGGCCGCTATGCTGCATTCGACAACTACGAGAGCGTCCACGCGCCGACACACACAGTTGGCGTTGCAACCGGCACACCGCTGGTGAACGGCGGCACCCAGGCGGTGACGTACGCCGCGGCAAAAGACAGCTGGTCGCAATCTCTGGTGACCGATGGCTGGACCAACTCCACGACCGGCATTCTGAAAAAGGGTGATGTGATCACTCTGGCTGGCGTGTTCGCGGTCAACCCTGTGTCGAAAGAAAGCACAGGCCGCCTGCAAACCTTCACCGTCCTGGCAGATGCGGATTCGGGGGCTTCGACCGGCCCCGCAACCCTGACCATCTCGCCCCCGATCATCACGTCGGGCGCGTATCAGACCGTGACAGCACAGCCCGCAAACGATGCGGCGATTGTGGTCAAGACCGGCACCGGCGGCACGGGCTACAAGCAGTCCCTCCTGCTGCACCCCAAGGCCTTCGCGCTGGTGACACGTCCCCTGAAAATCCCGACAGGCGCAGGCGTCAAAACCTCGACCAAAGCGGGCAACAAGGTGACCATCTCCTGCACCGAGTGGGTGGATGGCAACACGCTGCAACACAACATGCGCTTTGACATGCTGTTCGGCGTCAAGTGTCTGGACCCGCGTCTGGGCGCACGTCTGACCAACTAAGCAAAAGAGGGCGGGGCTTCGGTCCCGCCTTTTCCCTATTGGGAGGCTGCTATGAGCACCACTGCAAATGACATCATCGAAATGGCGTTGCGCCGTATCAAGATTGTTTCGCGTGACGAGGCAATGCTGGCCGATGATGCCGCCCACGCCCTCAAGGCATTGAATTTCATGCTGCATGGGTGGGACGCCAAGGGTGCTAATATCAACCACTCAGATTACGCGCTTTCAACGCCAGTTCAGTTGCAGGACAGGCTGCACGACGGGATTATTCACCTGCTGGCTGTGCGCTTGGCCACTGACTTCGGCGTGCCGCTTCCTACTGCTGATGGCTTTGACTATCGGTCGTGGTGGCAGACAGTCCTGACGGCGGGGCTGAACACATCGGACGTTGATCTGGATGTGGCAGTCACCCGCCTTCCATCGCAACGGCGCGTAAATGTCAGCGGTTGAGTTTGTCGGCCAGTCGGCCAAGGACAGCGATAACGGGCAGGCAGCAACCAGCCGGTTGATCAACCTGTACCGTGAGCCTGTGAAGCTTGGCGACCGGACGCAGTACACGCTGAAATCGGTGCTTGGGCAGGCAGCGTTTGCCGACCTTGACACGGTGTTCCTGCGCGCAATGACCGAGGTTGACGGTGAAGTCTATGCGGTCGCAGGTGGATCGCTCTACAAGGTCTCCGCTCTGGGCGCTGTGACAACACTTGGCACGGTGGCGGACAGCGAGGAGACCACGATTGCAGGCAATACCGGCAACGTGACGGTCTGTGCTGGCGGCAATTATTACGTCTGGGATGGCACCACGCTTTCGCAGCCAACGACGGGCGCTTTCGACAGTTTCGGATCGGCAGAGTACATCGGCAATTACACCGTCCTGACGGAGTTGAACGGGCGGCGCGTGCAGTGGTCTGACCTTGCCGACCCGACGACTTTGCCGGGTGTGAACTTCCGCACATCAGAGGCGCGGACGGACAACAACATCCGCTCTATGGCAATCGGCGGCAATCTTTGGGTGTTCAAACAGCAGTCCATTGAAATTTGGTACATCACTGATGCGGCAGGCGCTGGAGTGTTCGAGCCTATCTCTGGCTCTGTGCTGGATACGGGCCTGAAAGCCTTCGGGCTGGTGACCAAGTTCCGCGATGGCGCGTTCATGGTCGGCGAGGATGGCATTGTCTACATCACGGCAGGCGGTCAGGTTCGCCCCGTGTCCACGACAGCGGTTGAGACTGCGATTGCCGAGGAAACGCCGAAAAGCTGCTTTTATTACGAGGACGAGGGCCACAAGATCTGCGTGATCCGGTTCCGTGATCGGCCAAGCTGGTGTTTCGACATTTCCACAGGCGAATGGCACGAACGCGCAGAGGGCGCAATGCACGGCCCCTGGACGGCGGTGCAGACGGTCAAGGCCTATGACAAGTGGCTGTGCGGCACTGATCTGGGCGGCATCTACCACATGACGCGGAACAACGCGGATATTGCGGACGAACTGCACCGCCGCGCCGTGTCCCGGACAGTCTCGAACGATCAGGAATTGTTCATCATCGACAAGGTGGAATTCATCGGTCGGGTGGGGCGCGCCGACCTTGGCCGCGATGTGTCCTGCTGGATCAGGGTGTCGCGCGACAACGGCAACATTTGGGGCACGGCAAAGGCGCGGTCTATGGGCAACCTCGGCCAGTACGAGAAGCGGGTGATCTATCGCGGCCTCGGTCAATTCCGGCAGGCGACCGTTGAACTGAACATGTCCGACCCTGTGGACGTACCGATCAACGCGACGGCAAGCGTGGTGATATCATGACGGTAGAAGTCAAGCTTCCAAACGCGATTGAACAATACGTCGGTCCTGATGGTCGGCTGACGCTAGAGGGCGTCAAGCTGATCCAGCGTCTTGTGCGGGCAATCGAGGACCACGAAGCCCGGATCACGGCGCTTGAACCTTGAGGCAGGCAACATCTGGCGACATTCCTGAAATCATCAGGATGGCGCGGGACTTCCACCGGCACAACGCGCCGCCTTGGCCCTTTTCTGCTGACGCCACCGGAGAGACAATTGCAGGCCTGATAGACGCCCCGAATGGCTTTGTTGCTATCGGCGGCGGCTTCATTGCGGGCTTGATCGTGCCCAACCCAATTAGTCCTGAGTGGATCATAGCCAAGGAGTTCCTTTGGTGGTCCGAGGGAAAAGACGGCCCCCGCCTTCTGCGGCATTTCCGCGAATGGGCGAAGTCTCAAGGGGTTAACGAAATCCAATATTCAAGGCCAGCCAAGGCCGAACGCGTCGGACGGTTTTATGACCGCATCGCGCGACAATCTGAAATCGTACATTCGGAGTTTTGCCATGTGTCTTAGTGCAATCGTAGGCCTAGGATCGTCGCTTATCGGCGCATCCTCGGCCAGCAAGGCCGCAAAGGCGCAGAAGCAGTCGGCTGACGCTCAGCTTGCGCTGCAAGAACGCATCTACGACGAAAACGTGGGGCGGTTTGATCCCTACTACCAGTCGGGCCTGCAAAACCTTGAGGTCCTGAACTACCTTAACGGCATCGGTGGTCAGCCCACGTTCGGCGGCGATCCTCTCAGCATTGAGACGGTAAACACGCCCAACCAAAGCCCCGGCTATTCTGGCGGCGGCAAGATGATGGATTTCATGGGGGGCGGTTCGCAGGGCAACACAACGTCCTACCGTGTCGGCGATCAGACGTTTGACAGCATGGACGCGGCGCAATCCTACGCCAACGCCAACCGCACCGGCGGGACGCCCTATGCTGGGATGCAGGAAACGGACGCCTACAAGTTCCGCGTAGATCAGGGCATCAAAGCCATCGACGCCAGCGCAGCGGCGCGGGGCGGGCTGTACAGCGGCAAGACCCTTCTGGATGCGCAGAGACACGGCATCGGGCAGGCCAATCAATTCGAAAACGACTATTACAACCGGATCGCGGGGCAAGCGCAGGCCGGGCAGGCCGCAGCAGGCCAGCAAGCGCAGGCCGGGCAGAACTACGCCACCGGCGGCAGCAACGCACTCGCAGCGGCAGGCAACGCGGCGTCAGCGGGCGCAATTGGTGTGGGCAACGCACTCCAGAACGGCATCCAGAACGGCGTGGGCCTCTATCAGTACCAACAAGGCCTGAACGGCAATCAGAACGCTCTCAGCGGCGGAAATAGCTGGTGGGGCGGCGGGTTTGGGCCGATCTGATGGACTGGCTCGAATACTCCAACCAAGGCGCAACCCGCAACCAGCCGCTTGATGGTCGCTTGGTCGGCGCAATGTCATTCCTGCCTGAAATGGGCGTGACAATGCGTGTTATTTCCGGCGGTCAGGACGCTAAAGGCGAGGGCGACCGCCGCACAGGATCGACGCGCCACGACCACGGCGGCGCGGCTGACGCGGACTTTTACAAAGATGGCCGCAAACTGGACTGGAACAACCCGGAAGACCGGCCACTCTTCGAGGCCATTGTTTCCCGTGCCCGTGCGAATGGTGTCACAGGTATCGGCGCAGGCGACGACTACATGGGCGCAGGCCGGATGCACATCGGCTTTGGTTCTGAGGCGGTTTGGGGAGCGGGCGGCAAGGGTGACAATGCCCCTGACTGGCTTCGGTCGGCATACTACGGCACGCCAGCGGGTCAGCCCCCAGCGGGTGGTCAGCAAGGCGACCCGTGGGCCTACACGCCCGGAAACTACGCGCAGGGTCCACAGGGTCCACAGCAGAACCAACTGGCGGCACAAGAAGAACAAAAGCGGCCAGAATTCCAGATGCGCAATATCCTGCAAGACCCGCGTGCCTTCATGCAGCAGCCGCAGAACCAGCTTGCGCAAGGCGGCGGGTTCGACGTTGGCAGCAATCCATTCCTGAACTATCTGAGGACTTCCTGACATGGCTTTGAACCCATCAATCATCCTGGCAGGAACGCAGCCGAACCTGCTGGCAGCAGTGCAGGGCGGCAATCAGGCCGCAGCGCAGCAGAATGAGTTCCAGCGCACCAACGCGCTCAACAATCTGTATAAGGAGCAGGGCGCGCAAATTGCGTCTGGCGATCAGAACGCGCTGAACGCATTGGCGCAGTTTGATCCGAAGGCGGCCCTTGGCATTCAAGGCCAGCGGCAGAGCATGGAAATCAACCGCGAGGAACTGGCAATTCGCCGCCAGTCCGCAGCACGGCAGGCCGAGGCATGGGCGCAGCAGCAGGACGAGCGCACACGCGCCGAACAGGCCGCCAAGATCAAGCAAGGCCTCATGGCAGCGGGTCAGGCCTACCAAGCGGGCGACCAAGCCGCGTTTGACCGCATTTTGCAGGAGAGCGGAGCCGAGCCATTCCCGATGGAAGAGTTCCCGTTTCGGGCCGCACAATACGAGGGCGTGCTGGATGCGTTGGACAAGGCCAGCAAGTTTGGACAGGGGCCGCAGCCGGAATACGCCTTCGACAACGGTCAGTTCTACGACAAGAACAACCCGCAGGCGGGGGCGCAGACAATCCCGGGTTATCAAACAGAAGCAACCGGTCCTCTTTCGACAGCGGGCAAGCTGGCGGCTGATTTGCGGGCTGGCCGGATCACGCAAGAGGAATACAACGCTGCGGTCGCCAAGAGTGGCTTGCGGGTCTCCGTTGGGCCTGACGGCAATACGGTCTTTGAGCAGGGCGTCGGTGTCACAGGTGGCGGCAAGCCCCCATCCGAGCGTCAATCAACGCTGCGCCTATTTGGCGGTCTGATGGATGAAACAATGCCCGCGATCAACCAAATGGAAGACAGCGGGCAATTCGATCCCACCAGCGTTCGCAGCGCACTTGCAGACGGTGGGCGGCTGGCCAACGCAGCGACAACGCCAGAGGCGCGTCGGTATGAGGCCCTCAAGCGTCAGTGGGCTGAGGGCGTCTTGCGCATCCAGACCGGTGCGGCGGCGACCGAGCCAGAAATCAATCGCGTTCTCTCCACCTACTTCCCGCGATTTGGCGACGATCCGCAAACGGTCGCACAGAAGAGGGCGCAGCGCGATGCCTTCGCACGCAGCCTTGTACCGGCTTCCGGCGGCACCATGCAGGCACCCGGCGGCGCTAGCGATAGGCCGGACCTTCAAGGCGCAGCACCCAGCAATGGGCCTCAGGCATCTGAGCCTTCGGCCCCGACCACGTATGAGTTTAAGGACGACGCAACCCGCTCGGTTTTCGAGAAATATTCGCAGCCCCAGCGGTAGGCTTCATCCGCGCCTTGCGTTTTGATGCCAAAATGATGCGCGTGACGACCGCGATAAAAATGGCAGGCCATAGCGTCGGAATCCACCAGTCAGCCCCAAGCGTGTAGGCGGCAATTCCTGCCCACACAGCCAAGATGCCCCAAGCGATAGCGATAGCGCGGTTGTGTGGGTTTTTCATCATCCCAACAGAAATAAGCCCGCCAGACGGGTTTCGCAAGGATTCAGCATGGCAACCTTTGACGAAATCATGGCCGCAGCGGTCAACGCCGATAAGGCAGGTGATACCCAGGCAGCGCAGATGCTGGTCAATGCCGCGCGAGAAATGCGCGACGGAGCGGTACAACAGCAAGCCAATCAACCCGGCACGTTCGATCCCGCAAGCCCTGATTTTGTCGTTCCTCGCGGTGATGTGGTCACACCAACCACAGGCAACGAGGACCGTTTCGGCGATACGATCCGAGCTGCCACAGAGGGTCCGATTGCTGCGACGAAAGCCTATGCGGGCGGATTGGCCGACCAAAGCCAAAGTCCGACAATGGCAGCTTTGCCGGATTGGATGGCGGACCCCGCAAAAAAACGTCTGGCTTATGCCGGTGACGCCGCGATGACGGGACTTGCAGCAGCAGGAACTGCCATTTCGTTCGGTGCCGGTCTGGCGGGTGAAGCCTTCGGCGGCAGCCCGACCGGAGAAAAGCAGTTGGCCCGTGATTTGCTGATGGGCGCAGAGGTCGCGGTCCCTGAATTGGCCGGTGGCTCTTCGGTCATGCGTGCAGCGAGCCGCGCGGGCCGAGCAGCCGAAAAGGTCGCGGCCCCTAACGAAATGCAGGCGCGGGCGCGGGCCGCATCCGATCTTGGCATCACCCCGTCGCTTGGTGCGGGCGGGAAGGTCAGGGCGATGACTGCCGCCACGCTCGAGAAAACACCGCTGGCCGGTGCGCCAATTGCGAAAGACGCGGCTCGGTTTGTGGGTGAGGTCGAGAGCGCCTTTTCCGACATTACTTCACGGGTTGGTCAGGCATCGACTGCCGCCGATGCTGGCGGGGCATTGCAGTCCGGCCTGAAATCATTCGTCAAGGGATTTCGCGAGAAAGCGGGTCAGCTTTACGGAGAGGTGGGCAAGGCCATTCCCGATGGGACGCTTATCAAGGCACCTGAAACCGTCGCAAGTATCCGTGACGCCATCGCGCCATTCGCCAACAGCCCCGAAATTGCCAAGCAGCTTGGCCTGAACCGATGGGCCGCAATTGCCGATGATTTGGAGAGTGGCCTGTCATGGCGTGCAGCTTCGGATCTGCGTTCGTCCATTGGTGAAAGCCTTGGAAAAGTGAACGGCGCGCTGGCTGACATGGATCAAGGCAAACTGAAACAGGCTTACGAAAAGCTGACAGTTGATCTGGAGATGGCGGCAAAGGCCGCTGGCCCAGAGGCAGAAAGCGCGTGGCGGCGGGCAAACACCTATTACCGCCGTGGTGCAGAGCGCATCCAGAACGATCTGGACCGCACTATCTCCGCAGACAGTCCAGAACGGGCGTTTGAGGCTTTCGCGGCCATGGCAAAGGCCGACCGCGCCACATCGAACTCGACACGCCTCTACAAGATCAAATCGTCAATGCCCGCTGACAAATGGCGCGAGGTTGCCTCGACAATCGTTGACCGCTTGGGCCGTCCATCAGCAGGGCAGCAGAACGCCGCCGGTGATGTGTTTTCGCCATCGTCGTTCCTGACGCAGTGGAACCAGATTTCAGACGAAGCCAAGCGCGTTCTCTTGCCCGAAGAGGTGCGCGTGCAGTTGGGCAAGCTGGCTCAAGTGTCCGAAGGCGTCAAGGCAGCAAACGCAGAGCGCAACTTTTCCAACACTGGCACCATCGTTGCGGGCGCGACGGCAGGCTCTGCGCTGGCAGCGGCTCCGGTGACCACAGCGGCCATTCTAAGCGGTGCATGGGGGTCGGCCAAGGCAATGACCAGCCCGGTGTTCCTGCGTGCCCTGAATAACGCCGCGCGCGGTGATGCGCGGGCAATGCGGGCGATGGCGAACGGCAACGGCCCGTTCAGCCAGGATGCAATGACAATTCTGCGCCTGAGCGCCGCCGATGCTGCGAACGGCGGAAACGCGGCAAACAGCAATCAGCCCCGCCGCATGGCGCAATAACACCCACAAGGAGCAAGCCATTGCCCAGCCAAATGAATTTCAACGCGCTGCGGGCCTTCGGGTCCAACGGCAATCCGTCCCCCGGTGCGCTGGCCACGTTCTTCGAGACGGGCACCAGCACGCCGATCACGGTATACACCGACGACAGCCTTGCGACAGCACATCCAACGCCACTTGTGGCTGATGCGCAGGGGGTGTTTCCACCCGTGTTCACCAGCGGCGCAACGGCGGTCAAGGTAAACGTGACCACGGCGGCAGGGACCACGCTGGACGGTTACCCGATTGACCCCGTGCAGCTTATCTCCAGCACCGGATCGGCGGCGTCTGCTGTTTCATTCGCACCCATCACGGGCAACCCCGCGACCAACGTGCAGGCGGCCATCCAGACCCTTACGACAGCGAACAACACCGCGCTGGATCTGGGCGGAACCAGCCCGTATGCATCCGCCGCGCAGGGCACGAAGGCCGATGCGGCGCTGCCCGCTTCTGACGTGCTGGACGAGGACGATTTTGCGACGGACAGCGATTCCAAGCCTCCATCTCAGCAATCCGCAAAAGCCTACATTGGTGCGCGTGGCTTGGTGGCTGTTATCCAGGACGAAAAAACCAGCGGGGCTGCAGCGCAAACCCTGACCGCATCGACGTGGAACGTGCGCGACCTGACAACCCTTTCGCTGAACCGCAACACATCGGTCACACTGGGAACGAACCAGATCACAATGGCTGTTGATGGCTGGCTGGAATGGTCAGCCCCTGGACGCGATGCTTTCCGGACCCGTCTGTACAACGTGACAGACGCATCCGTTGTGGGTGTCGGCCAGTCAGTTTCGACGGCAGGCGGCACGATCAGCATGTCAACGGGCGGTGGCCCGGTTGAGGCGGGCAAGGTCTACCGGGTCGAACACAACACCAACTCCACACAGCCCGGAGGCACGGCGGTTTCCTTGGGGACGGAAGTCTACACCCGCGTCAGAATTTTTTCATACTAGGAGCCAGCTATGAGTCTTCGCATTAAGCCCGGCGAAACGCTGGAATGGTCCGTTGTCGATGACAGTGGCGACCTGACAGGCACCACGATTGAATCGGCGGTTTCCTTCGGTGATTTCTACTACCAATTGACGGTTACGGAAGTGGACCTGTCGATTGGCAGTTACACGATCAGCGCGACCAGCACCGAATATTTCCCCCCCGGCAGGCTGAACTGCGACCTGAAATATACGGTCAGCGGCACAGTCACCTATTCCGACACATTCAGCGTCTACGTAGACAAGCGGGTGACCAAATGATCACGATCACAGACAGCAATTCCCCGCAGCGCACGGTCCAGATTGATGCGTCGGGCCGTCCCGCGAACACGGTTGCCATTGCGGCGCTGGTCGCAGCGGGTGCCCTGACCATCCAGTCGGAATCGCGGGCGCGCCGCGTTCGCAATGCGGCCAACGCGGCTATTCTTGCGGCATCCATGACGGATGGCGAGGTCGATTGGCTGGGTGATGGGTTGGTGATGAAGGACAGCACGGCCACGGGTGCGGGTTCGTGCACCGACGATTTGAGCGTAGACGGTCTGATCCCTGCTATCGAAATGACTCCCAAGCACTTCGGTTGGTCCGAAAGCCTGAGCAAGTCCGCACAGACATCCGCAATTCAGCGCATGGTGACATATACCAACACGATCAACGCGGGATATGCAGCAGCGAACAATGACGCCCCCGGCCCAATCGTGGACTTTGGCGGGAAAACGTACGATGTCAACGGGCCTTTCACCTTCACCAGCCCGGGCATTGACCTGCGCGCCAGCGGGGCAGAGTTCCGCCAGAACGTAGATGAGCCGCTGATCAAGATCCAGCCATCGACAATGGTTGACACGCCGGACGCGAGCAACATCAACGATGACATTCTGCAGAACGTCTGGATTGACGGGTTCTACCTGCGCGGCGCATTCACGGACCCGCTGACCTCGGCGGCAATCCAGATCAGCATGTGCAAGCACGTCCATGTGGGCGACCGCATGAAGTACAACGGTTTCCGCCGGGGCCTCGATATTCGTGGGTGCAAAGAGCCTATCTATATCGGCGCGAACAACATGTTCTCGAACAACTCTGTCACCGGAGATACAGGCGACGGCGGCGGCGAAATGATCGTGATCCAGGCGCAGGAAGTCTGGTCAACATCGACGCAGAAAACCGCCAATGATCCCGACACAGAGGGCAAATACTGGTCCTATCCCAACAAGGTGTCGATCCGCGCCCATGAGATGCGCAACGGCAACGATGCAATGGCCACAGCCATCCTGATCCGCGCTTGTGACGGCTTGGACGTGATCGGCGCGCACATGGTTTCGTTCAACGACTACATGATCGTCGTGGATCAGCAGTCCAGCAAAACGCCGTGCACAAACATGACCTTTGACACCTGCTTTTTCGATGGAGCGGGGCCGACCGATGGGATTGTCGAGTTCAGAGACCCCAGCTTTGGCGCTGTCGATTATCGCGTGAAGGTGCGGTTCAACAACTGCAAATTCAACGGTGCACAAGACCCCGATGCGCTGGATGACGTGGGCGTGGCTGGAACCGGATTGGCGCGACTTCTCTTGATCAACAGCCCGAACGTCGAAGAATGCCACGTTACGGCCTGCGAGTTCGACAAGTGCGTTGGCACATCTTGGGTTGAGGTTCTGCAAGGCTATGGGTCGTTCATCCTTCGCGGCAACCAGTTCACCTGCACGAGCGGCAATAAGCCCACGCAATTTATCAAGATCAATGGTGCGTCCCAAGCAACCATGTTCAAGGAAATTGTGATCGAGAGCAACACATTCCGGACTGACGATGGGTTGCAGTCATCGATGCCGACGTATCCAATTTGGGTGACGGGTGCGGTAAACAAGGTGGTTGTAAACGGAAACGTCAGCAAGAACGGCACCGGAACAATCAATGCTTCGTTTGACGGGTTCGTGCGAACCACCAGTCTGTCCGCTGGGACAGTTGTCGGTGGGCGTTGGCGTGGCGGCAACCTGAACCCAGACCAACCTCTGTCGGGCAGCGAGAGCGCGGCCTATAGCGATGCATCCGGCAACAGCGTCAGCAAAGGGACCGTGTACTGGACGCTCTCCGACGGCAGGCTCGAGATGGACTTTGGCGTCATGGGCAACATGGATGTTTCCACGCTGACCGGAACGGATGAATTCCGGGTCGATCTGCCGGGGTCGTTCGCCCAGACCAGCCTCGTTGATAGCGGCGATGGAACTGTCCGGTTTCGCACGATGAACGTACCGCCCACGGCTGGCACATTGATTGCGCCAAACATTCCGGCGGGCGCTGCATACATCAACTTCATCAAGTACAATCACGACGGTTCGGAGTCGATGGTGCTGGTGAGCGATATCAAGGCCACGACTGACATCATGAGTATGTCGATGCGCGCGCGCCTCGGGTGACAAGCAAGCGACGGGGGCCGGGTTGCAGCCCATAACCCCCGCTTGACCAGACACGACCACTACAGGAGGCCGCGATGGCTAAAATCTATATGGGCGCTGCGGGGCCGATTCTACAATGAGCAACCGACCAACCACCGCCGAGGCCATCGCCAGTATGCAGGCCACCCTGCAAGCCAAGATGCACGCCGACGAGCGCGACAGAGTAGAGGCGCAGGAACAGCGCAACCGGATGGCTGCGGACATTGCCGCGATCCGGTCGGACGCATCCAGCATTGACCACCGCGTGACGAATATCGAGGGCGACATGGCCAAGGTTAAGCCGGTCATTGCCAAGGTCAACTCATGGCAATCCATGGCGCTAGGCGGTGCAATCGTTCTTGGCCTTCTTGGCGGCGCTGTGACGATGTTCTGGGAAGCTGTCCGCGACAAGATCATCAGCATGTTTTCGGGCGGCTGACCCTCACACACAATTTGACCCACATGCCCCGCCCGCGGGGTTTCAGGCATTGGAGACACCATGAAAATCAGTGACCGCGGCGTTCTGGAAATTGCAGAACATGAAGGCATCGTGCCAGCGCCATATCGTGACAGCGTGGGCGTTTGGACTGTCGGCGTCGGACACACAGCCGCGGCGGGCGGCGTCAACCCCGCCAAGCTGCCGCGGGGAATGCCCGCGGACGTGGATGCCGCGGTTCTGGACTACCTGCGCCTGTTCGATGCTGACCTTGATAAGTACGAGGCGCGCGTGAATGCCGCGGTAAAGGTTCCGCTGAAACAGCATCAGTTCGATGCATTGGTGTCGTTTGACTTCAACACAGGCGGAATCTACCGCGCCAAGCTGACCGAAGCCATCAACCGCGGTGACAAGGGCGGCGACGGCTTCATGGGGTGGGTAAAGCCCCCTGAGATTATCCGGCGTCGGAAGGCTGAGCAGGCACTGTTCCGCACGGGCAACTATGACGCCAACGGCGATCAGATCCCGATCTGGGACGTGGACAGCAACGGCAAACTCCGCGGCATCCTCAAGACTATCAGCGGGGCAGAGTTGCAGCGCCTGATGGCTTCAACTGGTTCTGGGCGCAAGATTGCCGCGGGACCGAAGCGCAGCCCGTGGGCCGGTTTGATTGCGGCTCTCTTGGCACTCATTGGAAAGGGCAAATCATGATCGAACTATACCGATTTCTCAGGCACCTGATCGGGCCGCTTGTTGTCTTTGCCGTGGAAAAGGGCTGGCTTCCAGAGTACGCGCAGAACGACGTGACCGAGGCGCTGGTGATGGCCGCCGGTTTTGGCATCCCCTACTTCATATCGTGGTGGCGTGACCCCAAGAGGGCGAAATGAGCCGCCGTGAGCCTGACCCCATCGTTGACGGGCTTATCGTCATGAGCGTGGTCTTTATCGTCGCCGTGGCTGTGGTCGCGCTGATCATCTGGGCGCTGACATGATCGGCGTCATTTTCGGCATGGTCCCGCGCAAGGCGTGGCTGGTCGTCGGTGCCGTTGCTCTGCTGGCCGGTGCCGCCCTGTGGTTGCGCTATGACGCGGTGCAGGACGAACGGGCCGCTGCCGAGGCCAAGCGACAGGTAGAACATAACCGCACACTTGAGAGGATCAACGATGCGACAACTGATGATCGCAGCCCTGCTGACATTGATCGCAGGCTGCACGACCTCGCCCAGTAGCCCCGCCATCTGCACAGGCACAGAGGCACTGCGTAAGGCCCATGCGGGCGCGTTGCTGGCCGATGGTGGCCCACGGTCCCGCGACAGTGGCGAACGACTTCTCACAGGCCTTAAGGCAGGCTGTTCAGCGTAAAGGAATCCTCCCATGAAACTGTTAGCATCAGCCGCCCTGGCGGTCATTTTGGCGTGCCCAGCGTACGCGAACCAACGCGGCCCACGTGACGACGTTGTTAAGCGTCTGGCCGAGCTTTTCGGCGAGTCGCGGCAATCTATCGGTGTGGCGGCAAATGGTGTGGTTGTCGAAACCTTTGCGTCGGAAAGCGGGAGTTGGACCATCACCGCGACAATGCCAGACGGGCTGATGTGCCTTGTGGCTTCCGGTGAGTGGTTCGAGGTCCTCAACGAGCCGCTGGCGGATGGGGAGCCTACCTAATGCCCACGCCGCCTCTTACGGACGCGCAGTGCCTTGAGGTGGTAAACGCCAAGGCGGAATACGGATCAATCAAAGATGCGGCGGCATCGCTGGGGCTGCATCCCAACACCTTCACCAACCGGCTGAACAACGCGAAGCGGCGCGGCCTCCATCTGTCCGAAGGTATCCGCACCGCAGCTAGAAACGCCCAACTATCCCACAGCGAGGCCAAGGGCGGGTGGATCCACAACTACGACGACGAGGGCAAGAAGATCGGGACCACGCGATGGTCTGCGCCTGAATCGGGCCTGCCCGATCTGATCGAGCAACTTCAAGACGCCTTCAACGATATTCAGCCGGTCGCGCCCAGCACGCCGCCCGCGCACGTCATGGCTGATCTCTGCACACTATACCCGCTTATGGACGTGCATTTTGGAATGCAGGCGTGGGGCAGGGAGACCGGTGGCGACAACTACGACATGCGCACAGCGGCGGGCGATATGTTCTATGCCTTCGACAAGCTTGACGCCCTGACACCCGCCAGCAAGCGCGGCATTCTGCTGATCGGTGGCGACTTTTTCCACGCCGATGATGAACGGGCCGAAACCCCACAGAGCAAGCACAAGCTGGACGTTGACGGGCGGCAGTGGAAGGTTCTGAATGACGGGGTGGCGTTGATCGCCAAGGTGATTGACCGGCTGGCGGAAAAGCACGCAGATGTGCTGGTGAGGGTCATTCGGGGCAACCACGACATTCACGCGCACTTGGTCCTGACCTTTGCGCTGTCAGAACGGTATCGAGACAGCCCGCGCATCATCATCGAGAAAGAGCCGCGCGACCTGTTCATGGTCCAGTGGGGTGCCTGCCTGATCGCAGCGCATCATGGCGATAAAGCCAAGCCTGATCGTCTGGCTATGTATCTCAGCGATGTGTGCAGCTTTTGGTCGGCAACACGGCACCGGCACATATTCACCGGCCACGTCCACCACGACGCCGCGAAAGACCTCGGCCCGATGCGGTGGGAAAGCCTGCGCGCGTTCTGCCCGCCGGACAGCTATGCTGCGTCGATGGGGTACGGTGGGCGGCGGGCCATCCAGTCGATCACCTTCCACAAGCAAGACGGCATTGTCCTGCGCGCCATTGACCCAATCGAAAGACCGGAATGCGCATAGAGAAGATATACCCCGCCACCCTGCGCTATGACGGCGAAACGGTGACCGTCACACGCGAGGATGGCGACGTGCTGTGCGTGCTGCCCGCTGATGCGCTGCGACGGGTGCTGTGCCAGCCGAAATAGGCTGCTTTCGGTCATAGCAGCCGGTTACATATGCCCCGTCGTCCTTCATTGGGCGGCGGGGTTTTTCGTTTGTGGGGCGATCCAATTGCAGTCATCGCCGCCATTTTCACAATCGCATTCAGCGCATCGCATTTCTGGCGCATCAATCACAATTGTCTCCCCGCCACCCTCGCCTGTTTCATGTGAATATCCTGCGAAAAGCTCCCTCAAGTTTTCTTCTATGGACTTGCGGCGGTTCCACAGGGAGATCACTTCCTGCTTTGGTCCGTGCCGCGTCTCAACACCACAGTCAAAGCACCTGACGGTAAAGTCGTTGTTGGCCTCGCAATCCACTACAATTGCGAAGCCCCTGCAGAATGGGCAGGACAGTAGGTTTTCTTTCTTTTTGGTTGTCATGGCGATATCCATCCCTTTCGTGGTTACCGGTTCATCCAGTCACGAATTGATTCTGCATTGATCCAGCCTGCGGCTGCAAATATCGGGCATAGAAGGAAATACTTGACCGAAAATGTTGCGTCTGGCGGTCCGTTTAAAACTATAACGATACTAAAAGAGCCAGATAGAGCCGTGCCAATCACCAGCCCCAATAGCGCATACTCCAACCTGTCTCCGTTCTTCATGGTCGCTCCTCTGTTCTGTGGGTGGTTATCTACCAGACATTGCGTCGAACGACGTCACGCCTTGCTGTAGGCGCTGTTCAGCGTCTGCCATGTCGATCTGACCTTCGGACATGATGAACGCCGCAGCATCGAGCAGCAGGTCCATTGCATCCAACTGGTTATCGCAGGCGTCGGTCGCTGCGCTGATCAGGGCGCTGATTTTTTCGGGCCGTGTCACGTCCCCATCTCCTTGGCTTTGGCGAGGGCGGCGCGGGCTTGGAAAAAGTCTGCAACAGTGACGTGATTTTCTCTTTCCGGGTTGTCTAATGCGAGAACTGGCGATTGGTCGATGTTCCAGTTTCTCGCAAACATCTCACCCGCAATCTCGCTGAACGGCCTAAGCGCCGCCACCAGCTCGTCTATCACTGCCTGCTGGGCTGCGAGGGTGTCGGCGGCTTTCCGGCAGTTCTCGGCGTTGTATATGTTCGACCAGTGCGCCTTGTCTTCGCCATTGGTGTTGCGGCCTTCAAAGTATCGTGCTGCCTCTTCCAAGAAATCAGTAATCTGCTCCGGCGCTGTCTGGTCAGTCATTGCCGCTCACCGAGGCCAAAGAATGGCCCGCTCTTAATCACGTCAACGCCGATCTTGTTTATGGCATAACGCACGGCGTATTCTACCGCCTTCATTTGCGCTTCCATCTTGTCTTTCTCGTCAGTCATGGGGTGTCTCCTGTGGGGTGGTCATCGCACGCAGGCCAGCTACAAAATGGTAGTTGATATCTCTGCTGTTAAAGCCCACAATTCGGTGAACGATCAGGCCCGCCATAGCGTCCTCAAGTGTCGGCCAGCTTTCACCAGTGGTCTTGCCGTCGATATAGCCGTGAAACTCGGTGCGCTCCGTGTCGATTTCCCGCAGAATTGCAGCGCCCTGAACCTTACGCGGGTGAAATTCCCTGATCGTGTATGGGCCGACGGTGTGGTCTTCGATTACGCGACCCCATGCAAAGTCGTTTGGTCTTTCGATGTCAGTCATCTCTCTCTCCTATCTGTGCCTAGAGGGTGGTCAGGACGTAAAAGCTCCGCCCATAAATAGCAGGAAAATTGTGATAAATGGGCCGAGGAAAACATCACCAGCCCTGACCTTCATGTATCCAGAGCCAGACGACCAACGGTTTAGGGCCAACGCAAAGCTCATCGCATACCAAATGATAAAAGCGATTATCCATCCATTCATATCATCGTCCTTTCAGGTCATTGCGGGGGAGTGGGTTTCGAAAAAACGCGCGCCAAGTTGCCAAGATAGACTGCGGGTATCTGCTGAACCACATGGCCCTCATGGATGCCCACAAGGATATCTGAAACCCTCCTATCCGCGTTGCATTGCGGGGATAGACGCTCACGATCAAACGATCCCCTGCCGCCGCGATCCCAAAACGCGATTCCCTTTTCTGGGTGTACGCACCAATACTTGTTCAGCATTACATCGCCGTCGCGCGGCGTTGCCATCCCATCAATCGGCGCGTGAATTAGTCGTGCCATATCGCTCTCCTATGTTGTGAGCCTTCCCGTGGCGGGGGTTAGTCTTCGTCAGTATCGGCCAGCCGAGAAAGAGCCCCCACATCGGATTGGTCCAATCTCTCAAGTTCGCCAAGGATCATGTTCATCTGGTTGATCGCAGAGACCGCCTCCAAACCTTTTTGGTGCGCCCGCTCGACAATGGCTTCGTTCTCTGGTGTGGCTTTGTACAAATTACGCAGGCTTGTTTTCTTGCGCGATCCGCCCTCCGGCATAACCGCAACCTCTATGACCCCACCACGGGAATATCTCCCCTTGTCCTCGCCTAGATACTCAACAACCCGCGCAGGCTTTAGATTGCAGACGCGGGTGTCTTGGTTGAGGCTCTGATACCGGAAGACGCCCTCAAGCTCGAAGGCATCAACGGCAACACCCTTACGCATGTTCCGCTGGTGGGTGTCGATCTGAGACTTGATGCCCTTTAGGCTTGGGCTGCTTTTTCCTATTTCACGGCAATCCCACTTCTCCATGACCTCGGAAAAAGTAATCTTAAAGCCTTTATGTGTGGTCGTTGGCGTCATTTTCCGCTCCAATCTCGTATAATAAATATATACGACATCATGGCTTGCAAATCAACCCCATTGCGTATAAATATGTTGTATGAACATTACACCGGAATTATGCAGGGGCGCGCGTGGGTTGCTGGGCTGGTCACGCGCCGATCTGGCCGCTGCGGCTGGCGTCTCTACGCCTGTAGTCGTCAAATACGAGGGCGGCGGAAACTTGAACGCGGGAACGCTGGAAAAGATCACCAGCGCCTTCTCAGCACATGGCGTCAAACTCACAGACACCAAGGCAACGCAAACGATACGCCGCGCCAAGCCCACGGGAAAGGATGAGACATGAGAAAGATTGAGTGGATGGCGATTACCGTCATGGCATGGTTTACAGCGGAGTGCATCGGTGTCGCCATCTTCGGATCGGCAATTGCGTGGCACAGGCTGCTCCCTGTCGTCACCACCTGCCTTGTTGCCTGCCTGACATTTCCAGACGCTCCATCGAAATAGGAGAGAGACATGGCATTTGACGAACCGCACGAACCGCCTCACGTTCCTTGTCCCGGATGCGGAGATACAGGTTTCCGCACCACATCAATGAAGGATAGTCCCGTTGACCTACCAGATGGCTGCGAGTTTGTCAGCGGCTCATTCACCAGTGCCTGCGGCTGTTCAGTCGGGCGGGCCATGCTTGAGAAAATGTACCCATAGCCACCCCCGCCGCGTAGTAACCCGAGACAGCAGCGGGGCTAGTTTCTCAGCCATTTTACCCAATAATCGCACATATGAAAACCGCCGTGTGTAAAAGCGGCGATATTTCCACAGCAGATCAATCGGGTATACCTGCGCAGTTCCGGTCCCACCGCCCGCACCAACATCGCTTTGCAGAGCAAAGCGGCAATCCACATTTCCATGACGAACTGGGCGGCAATCGTTCTGGAAGAACGATCAGAGCCTCAACGGTACTAGCGTTGTCCCACCGCCCGCACCACATCGTGCCAAGTGCCAAGCCGCATCTGTCGTAACCCGACATATTTCGCTGGCAATCGGTACGCCGCGCAATACCTGTGTCATGAAAGCCGCGCTTTTGCCTTGCACGCCACCCGTCACGGGTTGAGGGAGGGGCGGTAAGGGTTCATGTTGCTCTTGTCCAATCGTTGTAGGTATCCCGTTGTCCCAGACCACCACAGCCAACGCCGACACACGTCCTCCAGAACCCCGTTCCAGCCTGGGTCAATGGTGGCGCATCCTGCGGCGCGTCTGGGTCGATCTGGACGACAAGAACATGATGTTGATCGCCGCCGGGGTGGCGTTCTACTCGATTCTGGCCGTGTTTCCCGCGATTGCGGCGGTGATTGCCATCTGGGGAATCGTCGCCGATCCCGAAGTCGTCGCGGTCGAGGTGGACAAGTTTCGCGCCGTGTTGCCACAAGAGGTCTATGACCTGATTTCCCAACAGATCGCGCAGCTGGTCAATGGAGACAGGACCACGCTGACCTGGGCCTCGGCGGTCTCGCTGACGCTGGCGCTGTGGACCTCGCGGGCCGGGGTGGCGGCGGTCATGCGCGGGCTGAACGCGATTTACGGCCAGCCCAACCGGGCCGGGCTGGCGCACTACATACAGGCCATTCTGCTGACACTGACGCTTGTGGGCGTGGCGCTTGTGGCGCTGACCTGCGTGGTTCTGGCTCCGATTGTGATCCGCTTCGTGCCCTTTGGCATTGCCAACAGCGGCCTGATCGAGCTGTCGCGCTGGGTGGTGATGATCGTGGTGCTGTATGCGGGGATCTCATTGCTGTACCGCATGGGCCCGGTCAAACGCGAGGCGCGGATGAAATGGTTCACCCCCGGTGCGATCTTTGCCACGCTGGGTTGGACAGCGGCCTCTATCGGGTTTTCGGTCTATTTGCAGAACTTTGGCAACTATAACGAAATCTATGGCTCGATTGGCGCGGTGATTGCCCTGTTGATGTGGCTGTTCATCAGCGCCTTTCTGGTGCTGCTTGGCGGGTCGATCAACGCGCATTTTGAACGCGAACGCTGGCAGCGCCGCGCGCAGGACCCGGTGTGACGCTGCGCGCCTAGATTTGCGTGCCCAATGCCACCAGCCACAGCCATGCCGTGATCACTGACGCCCCTGTCGCCACCAGCACCGAGGACGCGGCCACCCGTCGTGCGCGGCCATACAAGTTGGCAAAGATATAAGCATTGACCCCCGGCGCCATGGCCGCCGTCAGCACCGCCGAGCGGAAGAACTCGGGCGAGATATGCAGGCTTTTGCCAATGGTCCATGTGATTGCCGGATGCACCACCAGCGCCATCAGGCAGACCATGGCAATGGCCAGCTTGTCGCCCTCGGGTTTGTACTGGATCAGCACGCCGCCCAAGGCGAACAGGGCTGCAGGCAGGGCTGCACGCACGATCAGGTCCAGCCCGTCGTTCAGCACGCCCGGAAGCGGGATGTGCAGCAGGTTGACGGTAAAGCCCAGCACGATCCCGATGACCAGCGCATTGCGGAACATCGCGCGGGTCACGGCGCGTGCGGTCTGAAGCGGGCTTGCGCCGCGGTTGCGTGCAATCTCCATGACCGTGATGCCCAAGCCATAGCAGAACGGCGAGTGGATCGCGACAATGACAAAGTTGCCCGTCAGCGCCGCGGTGCCATAGGCCCGTTCGGTGATCGCGAGCCCCAGCAGCAGGGAATTCGAGAACAGGCAGCAAAAACCGATTACGATACTGTCTTCGAGATCGCGTTTCAGCAGGTAAAAGGACACCAGCGTGCCAAGGGTGAAACAGGCCGCGGCACCAGTGTAAAAGGCGACAAGGATACCGGGGTCGAAATTGGCCGACAGGTCCATCCGCGCAATGGCCTGAAACAACAGGCAGGGGATCGCGAAGTTCTGGGTGAACTTCATCACACCGTCGATGCCGGAAATCGGAAAGGTCTTGGTCCAGACCGCCACATAGCCAAAGCCGATGACCAGGAAAACGGGCAGGATAACGTCGAGAAGGGTTTGCATATTCAGAGCCTTGGGAGGGTCAGCGTGCGGCCCTTCGGGAAGGAGTTGAGGAACCTTGGAAGCGGTCAGTCGGCAAAGGTCAGCGACAGGCCGTCAAAGGCGGGTTGGATGTGGTCGGGTGTTTCATCTGTCAGTGTCTGATAGTCGAGGTCGATGTGCATGTTGGTCAGCACGGCCTGTTTGGGCTGCATCTGATCGATCCACTCCAGCGTCTGGGCTAGATGGCTGTGGGTCGGGTGCGGATCGCGGCGCAGTGCATCGACGATCCAGCAGTCCAGATCGCGCAGGTGGTCCCACGACGCGTCAGGTATGCTGGCCACATCGGGCAGATAGGCCACATCGGCAATGCGAAATCCCAATGCGTCGATGGCTCCGTGATTGACCGAAAAGGGGGTAAAGGTGATGTCGCCGCCCGCACCTGTCACCGTCACGTCGCCGTCAATCGTGTTCATGTCCAGGATGGGCGGGTACATCGACCCCTTGGGCTGGACAAAGGCATAGTCGAACCGCTCGAGCAGCGCGGCCTGGGTCTCGGGATCGGCCCAGACGGGCAGGCGGGCGCGCATGTTGAACACGATCATCCGCAGATCATCGATACCGTGCACATGGTCGGCGTGGCTGTGGGTGTAGATCACCGCGTCCAGCCGTCCGACATTGGCGTCCAGCAGCTGGCTGCGCAGGTCGGGCGAGGTGTCGATCAGCACGGTTGTGGTGCCTGCCTCCGTGATGCGTTCGACCAGCATGGAACAGCGGCGGCGGTTGTTCTTGGGGTTGGTCGGATCACAAGCCCCCCAGTGGCCGCCCAGGCGCGGCACCCCGCCCGAGGAGCCGCAACCGAGAATGGTGAAACGCAGCTCGGCCATCAGGCGGCAGCCTTGTAAGCCGCGGCCTTGGTGAACAGGCGGTCAAAGTTGCTCTGCGTCTGGGCTGCGAAATCGGCATAGTCCATGCCGAACACCTCGGCACCGACGCGGGCGGTGTGCGCGGTATAGGCCGGTTCGTTGCGTTTGCCGCGATGGGGGGGCGGCGCCAGATAGGGTGCGTCGGTTTCGACCAGAACGCGGTCCACGGGTGCCGCGGCAAAGATGTCGCGGATTTCCTGGCTTTTGGGAAAGGCGGAGATGCCCGACATGCTGAGGTAAAAGCCCAGATCCAGCGCCGCACGGGCGAGCTCGGCCGAGGAGGAAAAGCAGTGCATGACACAGGAATATGCGCCGTTTGCGTGCTCTTCGGCCAGAATGCGGGCCATGTCGTCGTCGGCGTCGCGGGCGTGGATGATCAGCGGCAAGCCGGTCTGGCGGGCGGCGGCGATGTGGATACGCAGGCTTTGCTGCTGCACCTCGGCGCTGTCGGCGGTGTAATGGTAATCAAGGCCGGTTTCACCGATGCCCACGAACTTGGGATGCTGCGCCAGCGCGATCAGGTCGTCGACCGACACCAGCGGTTCGCTGGCAGCACTCATCGGATGGGTGCCAGCGGCATAGAAGACAGGGGCGTATGCTTCGGCAATCGCACGCACTTGGGGCTCGTTCTTCAGCTTGGTGCAAATGGTGACCATGCGCGTTACGCCCGCTGTCGCGGCGTCGGCGATGATCTGGTCGCGCTGACCGTCAAAGTCGGGGAAATCCAGGTGGCAATGGCTGTCGGTGATTTGCGGTGGTGTCTGCATCGGGCCCTTCAGGCAAGCGCCTGTTGTTGTAGCTTGAAAAACGTATCCAGCACCAGCGCGGCAGGGTCAAGGTTGACCGCCCGCCCGTGGGCTGCGCGTGCGCTGACATGCTGTTGCGTGGTGGCCCAACCGCGCGCGGCACGGGCATCGGGGGAAAGGCGGGCCAGAACGGTGGATTCGTGCGGCGCGGCCTGGGTGGCGGGGGGCGCCCCGGTGGCACCGGTGCGCGCCAGACGGCCCATGGCAACGTCCAGCAATACGAACAGCAAATCCAGCTTGTCGTCCGCCCCACGCTGGGCTGCCGCTTCGGCCAGTTTCAGGGCGCGCGCGCGGTCGAGATTGGGCAGGGAACCAAGCAGGCCGATGATCTCGGCATAGATCTGCAGGCCACCCGACAGTGACAGGCGCAATGCCTCGCCGACGGAACCTGCAGAAAGCTCGGCCAGGGCTGAGGCATTGTCACCGGCGTCGATGCCGGCCTGGGCCATGGCGTCTGCCATCTGTTCGGGGGCCAACGTCCCCAGCCGCAAGGTGCGACAGCGCGAACGGATGGTGGGCAACAGCCGCGAGGGCTGGTGCGAGATCAGCAGGATCGTGGCGCGCGCGGGCGGCTCTTCCAGCATTTTCAGCAGGGCATTCGCGGCTTGGGTGTTCATGTCGTCGGCGGCGTCGACAATGACCACACGGCGGCCGCCGTCGGTCGCCGACATCTGGAAAAAACCGGCCAGACGGCGGATGTCGTCCACGACAATCTGGTCGCGCATCCGTCCGGTCTTTTCGTTGACGGTGCGGGTGATGGATTTCAGCCCCGGTTCGGCCCGCGCGGCGATGCGGTGGGCCACGGGATGGTCGGGGTCAATGTGCAGAGACGCGGGCGGGGGCGGCGCGCCGAACATGCCACCGTCGTCGCCGGGGTCCGGTGTGGCCAGCAGAAAGCGGGCGATGGACCAGGCCAGCGTGGCCTTGCCGACACCGCGCGGGCCGGTGATCATCCAGGCATGGTGCAGCCGTTCGCTGGCGAAGGCGTCAAGAAACGCCTGCTGTGCGGCGTCCTGGCCGATAAGATGCGTTGCCGCGCTGGGATGCGGGGCGCCGGGGACCTGATCGGCAGGTTGGATATCGGGTGAGGTGGTGGCCATGGCGCAGGTCTAGCACCGTGTTGCGGGGGTTGGAATGGGGGCTAAGCAACGCTCTTTATTTTGGGGCGCTGCCCCCGCGTTGCTGCGCAACGCGCCCCCGGGATATTTTTAGCCAAAAGAAGACAGGTGGGTGCTGACGGTCCGGGCGACCTCCGAGGCCACCGTGTCGATGGCGCGTGCGCCGTCAATGATCCGGAAACGTTCAGGGAATTCCTGCGCGAGCGACAGAAATCCTGCGCGCATCTGCGCTTGCAGGTCGGCACCGAAGTCCTCAAAGCGTTCTTCCGCGGTCTGGCGGGACTTGGCGCGCGCGTGGCCGGTGTCGGGGTCCATGTCGATCAGCACGGTCAGGTCCGGTTCGCGTCCGATCATGAGGCTGTGCAATTGGTCAACGGTGGCACGCAGGTCGCCGCGTGACAGGCCCTGATACATGCGGGTGCTGTCGGCAAAGCGGTCGCAGATCACGATTTGGCCAGCAGCGAGTGCGGGATTGATCGTGCGTTCCAGATGGTCGCGCCGCGCTGCGGTGAAAAGCAGGATCTCGGTTTCGGCGGACCAGCGGTCGGGATCGCCTTGCAACACCAGCGCACGGATTTCCTCGGCACCGGGAGAGCCGCCGGGTTCGCGGGTCAGGATCACGTCGTGACCTTGCGCGCGCAGATGTTCCGCCAGCAGACGCGCCTGGGTGGACTTGCCCGACCCGTCGATGCCCTCGAACGTGATAAAGGTGCCGTGACCGGCCTGCGGCTGGCTCAACTGGCGGCCCCGGCTTCTTCTTCGGGGCCACGGTTCAGACGGTCCAGCAGGATCAGCGCAACGGCGCTGACCTTGGCCACAAAGCCTGCAGGGGCGACAGAGGTCTCCGCCACCAGCGGAACGCGCGTTTCAGGCAGGCCTTCGGGCTGGATCACCAGCTCGGCCAATGTGTCGCCTGCGGCCACGGGCGCCTTGATCGGGCCGGTATAGACGACCTCGGCAGTCACGTCCTCACCGGTCAGCACCGGTAGCAGCACGTTCAGATCTTCTTCCAGTGTCAGGCCGACGGTCTTGGCCTGTCCCATCCAGACGTCGGCCTGCGCGATCCGCTGGCCGGCTTTGCCCAAAGGGCGTTGGGCGAACTGGCGGAAGGCCCAGTTCACCACGGCTTCGGCCTCTTCGGCACGGGCCTCGGCCGAGGGCAGGCCGGACAGCACAAAGATGATGCGACGGTCATCCTGCACCGCAGAGCCCACAAGGCCATAGCCTGCCTCCTGGGTGTGACCGGTTTTCAACCCATCCGCACCGATGCCCAGGCCCAGCAGCGGATTGCGGTTGAAGCGGTTCGAGGCCTCTTCCGGGTCAAAGAGGTACTCTTTCTCTGCAAACAGCGGATAATACTGTGGAAAATCGGTGATGATGTGATTTGAAAGCAGCGCCAGATCGCGCATCGACATCAGGTGACCCGCCTGTGGCCAGCCGTTCGAGTTGGCGAAGGTCGAATTGGTCATGCCCATCTTTACCGCGCGCTGCGTCATCAGCCGGGCAAAGCCCGCCTCGGTCCCGTCGGGGCTGAGCGCCTCGGCGATCACGGCACAGGCGTCGTTGCCCGACAGCACGATGATGCCGCGCAGCAGGCTTTCGACCGGCACCCGCTCGCCTGCTTTGAGGAACAGGGTGGAACCTCCATAGTTCATCGCGTGCTGCGATACAGGCAGTTCTTCGTTCAGCGTCAGGCGGCCATCACCAAGGGCCTCAAAGGCCATGTAGAGCGTCATCAGCTTGGACATCGACGCGGGCGGCAGCGGCTGGTCTGCATTCTTGGTCAGCAGGACCGTGCCCGTGGTCTGGTCGATCACAAAGGCCGAGCTTGCGCGGGTGTCAAATGCCTGCGCTGGCAGGGTGGTGAGGATCAGCGCAAAAGCGGCAGCGAGGGTGCGGATCATCGTTAGGGTGTCCTTTAGTTGGTCACGGCATAGGCGTCAGAGAAGCCCTGTTCCTTGATCTTGGCAAGGAGCTGTTTGCGTTCGGATGCGGTTACGGCGGGGCCTACGACCACGCGCCAGAAGGTTTTGCCGTTGGCCTCGAATGTCTTGACCTCGGGGACAACACCCGCGCCGCGCATCTGGTTGGCGGTGCGTTCGGCGTTGGCCTCGACCGAGAAAATGCCGATCTGGACATAGGGCTTGTCCAGCGACGAGGCGCGCGGTTGCGCAACGGGTTTCGGCGCGGGGGCCGGTGCCGTCGCTGGTGTGGCCGGATCGGCCAGGGCGGTTTCGGCAGTCGACACAGGGTCGAGCGTGGTGGCCGCCACGTCTGCGGCGGGCGGCAGGGCGGCGCCATCGGCGGCAAGGGTCGCCTCCTCGGCAGGGCCATCCTCGGCGATCTCTTCCTTGCGCAGCGCGGTCACGTTCAACTCGACCGGTGCGCCGGCCAACATGCCCAGCGATGTTGCCGCGTCGGACGAGACCTGAAGCCGTGGCCCAGGGATGTCACGTTCCCTGCGGAACAGCGCACCGACGACGAATTGCCCGTTGGCCTGATTGCGGATGATCACCCGTTCGGGGTCTTTCACATCGGGGTGCGCGACCCAGACACCACCCAGTGAGGGGCGCCCGTCCCACAGGCCCGGTTCGGTGGCGGAAAACACCTCCGGAGCCTCAATGTCACGCTCGACCGTCTTGCGGGTGCGTTTCGTGGCCGAGGTGGTTGTGCCGTCCTTGGCCTTGATCCCCAGCCCCTGGCCCAGACTGAACTGGCCCCCTTCGTCGCATCCGGCCAGCACGGCCAGTGCACATGTGGCGGCGATCAAGCCTTTGGTGTGACTGCGAAAATTTCTAGAGAAGACTGCCCAAGTCATCGTGATAAAGTCCTTGCCTGTCTCCGGCTCCCCAGCGGGCCGGCGCGTCCGAAACGGCACGCATGGTAACCCCTCTGGCGGGGGCGTTGGGCGCACTCTAGCGCGTGTAGGCCCCTGTGAAAAGCGCGTGCAGGGCAGATCGGCGATATTCCCCGCGACACCGGGTGAAATTCGCAGTTTGCCGAATCGCGGAAGCCACACTATTTGACCCCAGTCGGAGGAGTGGCAGAGTGGTCGAATGCACCGGTCTTGAAAACCGACGAGGGTGAAAGTCCTCCGTGGGTTCGAATCCCACCTCCTCCGCCATCATGCGGTTCGGCTGCGCAGCCCTGAGTATCAATCTCTCAATTTGGATTAAAATGCCCTGTATGCCGGGCGTCGGTTTTGCGGGCCTGCGTTAAGCCTGTCGTAAGACTAGGGCTATAAACGACATTCAATTGCCAAACGGATCACGCGCGCCCATCGGGCAAGCGGGCCGATGAAAGAGGTGTTGGATGTCAGTGCAACGTAATTTGAAATGGCTCAAAAGTGCGATGGCCAGTGTCCTGGCCAAGAACCTGCTGGGCGTGGCTCTTGTGGTCATCATGATTTTCGCCTTCTCGGTGTGGCGGGACAACAAGGACGCCACGGCAGAACGCGATCAGGATTTGCGTGACCGCACGAGAGAGGTCAGCCGGTTGTTGGCGCAGCAGTTGGGCGGATCGATCAAGTTCGGCAATGTGAAGGCGATCTCGGAGATTGTTGAGGGGGTGATTGTCGAGGCGGGCGACGAGGCTGTTGCAGGTCTGGCTTTCGACGTCTCGGGCGAAATCTTGCACCGCAGCCCGACAGACGCATTCGATCTGGCCGCAGCAACGGATCTGGCACGGACCGCAATCGCCAACCAGGAGTCAGTTGAATCCGCTGACGGTGATATGAGGGCGGTTCCGGCGCGGTTCGGTGCCGAGAACGCCATTGTCGGGGCCGTTGTAACGGTATGGACCCATGAACCGGGTCTGCTGGAAATTGCCGCCTCGCAACGTCAGGACATGATCGAGGTTGGCCTGGCGATGATTCTGGCACTGGTGGTGACAGGTATCTATCTGTGGCTTTACATGTCGCGTCCTCTGATCCGCATCGAGGGCGCGATGACCAAGGTGGCGTCGGAAGATTATGAGACTGCGATTCCCTTCACCCGTCGCAATGATGAGATCGGGGGCATTGCGCAAAGGCTGGACCAGTTCCGCAAGGATCTTGCCATTGCCAAGGATGCGCAGCGCGAAGCGGCATTTAAAAGTGCCGCTTTCGAGGGATCGTCGGCGGCCATGATGATGGTCGACACACAGTTCATCGTCACCTTTGTCAATCCGGCCTGCGCAGACCTGTTGTCGGAAATGGGCAATGATCTGACATCCCGTTGGTCGGGTGTGTCGGGGGCTGCATGGGTGGGCGCGGATCTGTCGCAGATGGCCGATGTTTCCGCCCTGGCACAAGCGGCGCGCACGAACGGTGCCGCGGCGTTGCCCAAGGATATCTCAATGCAGCTTGGCGAACGGCACGTCACGGTCAAGGCCAACGCGGCCCTGGATGCGGCGGGCAAGATGATCGGTTCGGTCATTGAATGGTCCGACAATACGGAATCGCACCGTGATGCTGTGCTGTTGGGGGCCATTGATGCCAATCAGATCCGGTTGGAATTCGATGCACAGGGCAATTGCGTCAAGGTGAATGACAACGGTGCAACAGCATTGGGCGTGGCCGCAAGCCAGGTGCTCAGTTCGCGTTTCGACACGCTGTTCAGCGCCAGGCAAGCCGAC
Organism: Sulfitobacter sp. 20_GPM-1509m; assembly: GCF_000620505.1. GTDB lineage: Bacteria > Pseudomonadota > Alphaproteobacteria > Rhodobacterales > Rhodobacteraceae > Pseudosulfitobacter. The sequence goes on from NZ_JIBC01000006.1 coordinate 162,452, forward strand.
CCCGGCCTGCCCGAGGATCTGGCGCGCACGATCTTGAAGGGGACGGCCGTGCAGGGGTGTTTCGACATCATCAAACCGAACGGTGGTGGCGAGCTGTTGCATTTTGACGGTGCCTTTGCCGGGATCAAGGGGGCTGACGGACACCCCGAACGGGCCGTGTTCCTGGGCACTGACGTCACAGAAAGCCGCCATGCGGTACGCGAGGCCGACGAAACCCGTGCCCGTATCTCCAAGGAGCAGCAGCGCGTGGTCGAGGCGCTGGGCCTGGCTTTGCAAAACCTCTCCGAGGGCGATCTGACCGCCGACATCGAAGAGGTGTTCCCGGAGGAATACGAAGCCTTGCGGCGCAATTTCAACGAGGCGACCGCATCGCTTAAAACGGCGATCGGGGCGGTCATGCACAACGCTGAATCGATCCGCCATGAGACCAGCGAGATCACAAGTGCCGCTGATGACCTGTCACGACGGACTGAAAAACAGGCCGCAACACTCGAAGAGACGGCGGCGGCGCTGGACAAGCTGACAAGCTCGGTCATGTCGGCGGCTGAAAGCGCCGATGCGGCCAGCAAGATGTCCGCGGATGCCCAGCAGAATGCCCAGCAGGGTGGGGATGTCGCCCGCGAAGCCGTACGCGCCATGGACGAGATCAAGACGTCGAGCCAGGAGATTTCCAAAATCACCAGCGTGATCGACGACATCGCCTTTCAGACCAACCTGCTGGCCTTGAACGCCGGTGTCGAAGCCGCGCGGGCAGGGGACGCGGGGCGCGGATTCGCGGTGGTGGCCACCGAGGTGCGCGCGCTGGCGCAACGTTCGTCCGAGGCGGCGCGTGAAATCAATGCGTTGATCTCGGCCTCGGGGGATCAGGTGCGTCAGGGTGTCGATCTGGTGGACCGGACCGGAAACGCACTGGCGGCCATCGTGAATTCGGTGTCGGATATTTCCGAACGTGTGTCTGCCATCGCCGCTTCGGCCCGCGAACAATCCAACGGTCTGAGCGAAGTGAACACCGCAGTCAACGAGTTGGACCACGTGACCCAGCAAAATGCCGCCATGTTCGAAGAGACCACCGCCGCCAGCCATGCGTTGACCGCAGAAGCCGACGGATTGGCGGCAGCTGTCTCTGCCTTCCGCATGGGAGATGCGCCACGGCCAACAGTTCAGGCCCGCCCCATCCCGAAGGCGGTGACGGGGAGACTGGCCGCACCCACCCCCGCGCCCGTCAGCCCGACCTCTGTCGGCAGCGCACCGATGGCGGGCAATACGGCCTTGAAGTTCGATATGGCGGAGCCGGAGGAAGACGGCTGGGAGGAGTTCTGAGCCAGCTTGTGAGACCAAACGCAAAACGCCGCCCTGCAAGGCGGCGTTTTGACTTGAACAGACGGATCAAAAATCAGGCGGCGCGCCCACCGGCAAAGCGGGTTTCCCAGCCTTCGCGGTCGTCGTCCGTGATCTTGGCGAACAGCACTTCGGGCACCGAAAACACATGTCCCGGCTCCAGTTCCGACAGGGCCTTTTGTACGTCAGACGGCCAGACGGCATCGCTTGTCATATGCATCGCCGCGCGCATCGAGGCCGCGGCGTCGGGGATGAACGGGGCGGACAGTGTCGCGTAAAAGTTGATCAGGTTCAGCGCCAGCCGGATTTGCGCGGCCGCCGCGTCGGGATCGGTCTTGAATGTGGTCCAGGGCGCCACCGATTGCAGGTATTCGTTGCCTGCGACCCAGATCGCGCGCAGCTCGGCCGCGGATTTGCGCACCTCGCGGGCATCCATCAGATCCTCGTAGCGTTTCAGCCGTGCCTGAAGGTCGGCAATCAGCGCCTCTTCGGCGGGGCCATAACTGCCTGCGGCCGGCACTTCTTCCGAGAACTTCGAGCGGCAGAACTTGGTGACGCGGCTGACAAAGTTGCCCAGCACATCCGCCAGATCCTTGTTCACCCCTTGCTGGAACTGCTCCCAGGTGAATTCGCTGTCCGAGGTTTCGGGACAGTTGGCCAACAACCACCAGCGCCAGTAGTCGGCGGGTAGGATTTCCAGCGCCTGATCCATGAAGATCCCGCGCCCCTGGCTGGTCGAGAACTGGCCGCCGTCGTAATTCAGGTAGTTGAAGGATTTCAGATGGTCGACCATCTTCCACGGCTCGTCCGACCCCAGAATGGTCGCGGGGAACGACAGGGTGTGGAAGGGCACGTTGTCCTTGCCCATGAACTGCGTATAGGTCACGTCGTCCGCGCCCTTGTCCGTGCGCCACCAGCGTTCCCAATCGGTGCCATGCGCCTCGGCCCATTCACCGGCACAGGCGATATATTCGATGGGAGCGTCAAACCAGACGTAGAACACTTTGCCTTCCATGCCGGGCCAGTCCGCTTCGCCGCGTTTGACCGGAATACCCCAGTCCAGATCGCGGGTGATGCCGCGGTCTTGCAGCCCGTTGCCGTCGTGCAGCCACTTCTTGGCAATCGACGTGGTCAGCACCGGCCAGCCGGTCTTGCTGTCGATCCACTGGTCCAGCGTGTCGCGCAGCTTGCTCTGGCGCAGGTACAGGTGTTTGGTCTCGCGCACTTCCAGATCGGTCGAGCCTGAAATCGCCGAACGCGGATCGATCAGGTCAGTGGGGTCCAGCTGTTTGGTGCAGTTTTCACACTGGTCGCCACGCGCCTTGTCATAACCGCAGTTGGGGCAGGTGCCCTCGATATAGCGGTCGGGCAGATAGCGTTTGTCGGCGTTGGAATAGACCTGTTTCTCGGCAACTTCCTCGATCAACCCCATGTCGAACAGACGGCCTGCAAAATGCTGGGTCAGCTTGTGGTTCTGCGGGCCGGACGAGCGGCCAAAGTGGTCAAAGGACAACCGGAACCCATCCGCGATATGGGCCTGGACCTGATGCAGTTCGGCACAGTAATCGGCCACCGGCTTGCCTGCCTTGGCGGCAGCCAGTTCGGCAGGGGTGCCGTGTTCGTCCGTGGCGCATAGAAACAGCACCTCGTTGCCGCGCCCGCGTTGATAGCGGGCAAAGAGGTCGGCAGGCAGTTGCGAGCCGATGAGGTTGCCAAGGTGTTTGATGCCGTTGATGTATGGCAGGGCGGAGGTGATCAGGTGACGGGTCATTTTTGCGCCTATGGTCTGCGATTTCTGTTGCTTTAGCAGCGCAGGGGAGGCGGGGAAAGGGTCAGTCGCGTTCGCGGCTGCGCCCGATCAGTCGCCCGATGATAAAGCTGGTGCGCGGGGCATAGATATAGCGCGTGCGTTTTTCCCGGGTCGGGCGGGCGCGCAGGCGGGTCAGGCCAAAGACGATCAGCACGGCGTGGCCTGCCGAGATCATGCCAAACAACGCGCCGGGACCATAGCTCGTTATCAGCGCCGAAGCGAAATACGGGGCTGCAATGGCGCCGATGGCATAGAAAAACATCAGCGCCGCCGACAGCTCGACCCGTTCGTCGGCACTGGCGAAATCATGGGCGTGGGACGCGGCCACCGAATAGATCGGAAAGGTGGTCAATCCGAACAGGCCCGCCGTCAGCATGATACCGGCCGTCCCCAGACCCGTGGCCGAGACCGTAATCCCGCAGCTGACGATTGCCGCCGCCGACAGCCAGATCAGCACCCAGCGCCGATCGTATTTGTCTGCCAGCCATCCCACCGGATATTGCGCCAGTGCCCCGCCCAGGACAAAGGCAGACAGGAACCACGCGATTTGCCCCGTGCTCAGGCCGACATCCTGGCCGTAAACCGGACCCACCATGCGAAAGCTGGCCGAGGACAGGGCAGCCACGATCACACCCGCCGCGGCCAGCGGCGAGCGGTCCCAGGCCAGACGTGGACGCAGGCGCGGGGCGCTGGGGGTCTCGGGTTGCTGTGCCGTCGTCAGGGTCAGCGGCAGCAGCGCGGCACAGCAGAGGATCGCCAGTATGTTATAGCTGATGTAGCTGGCAGGGGTCAGGATGCCGATGATCATCTGCGCAGCCAGCGATCCCGTCATGTCCACCACGCGGTAGACACCCATGGTGCGTCCGCGTGTCTCGTTGGTGACCTTGGCCTGCAACCAGGCCTCGATCACCGTATAGCAACCGGCCACGCACAGCCCCGACGCCACGCGCATGACCGCCCATGCATAGGCATCGACGACCATCATATGCGCCAGCAATCCAATGGCACCTGTGGCGGTAAAAGCCGCAAAAGCGCGCGAATGCCCGACCGACCCCATCAGGCGCGGCGCCCACCAGCATCCGATGAAAAAGCCGAAAAAGTGGGCAGACCCCAGCATCCCGATTTCCTGACGGGAAAAGTTCAGCTCCAGCCCGGACAGCGCATCCAACGGCCCGACGCCGCCCGAGCTGAGCTGCAGCAGCAGGACCGAGAGCAAAAGGGCGGCAAGGGAAATCAACAGGCGCATATCGGCTCACCATGATCCGGCGCGTCGACAAGGCCAAGCGGTAATGCGGCAGACTGTCGTCGTTTTTGACCGCCTTTCGCAGGGGCGCGCAGACAATCTGCACGTATTTCAGGCCCCGGTGCGCAGGTTACCTGCGGTTAAGGCTTGTTTGCTAGACGGAAGCAGAATGACGGGGGTTATGCCTTGTGATCTCAGGCGCGGCCGTTACACATCTGTGCGGAATAAAAGGGAACAACCGATGAAGATGAAAACGCTGGGCCGCACCGGAATAAAAGTGTCCGAACTGTGCTTGGGGTCGATGACCTGGGGCACGCAAAACACCGCCGAGGATGGATTCGAACAGATCGAGCGGGCGCTGGACGCCGGGATCAACTTTATCGACACCGCCGAGATGTATCCCGTGAACCCCATCAGCGCCGAAACCGTTGGCCGGACCGAGCGGATCATTGGCCTGTGGAACGAGGATCGCAACCGGCGCGGCGATTACATTCTGGCCACCAAACATTCGGGCGAGGGGATGATGCACCGCCGCGAGGGCGCGCCGATCTCTTCCGAAACGATCCCCGAGGCCATCGACGATTCGCTGCGGCGTCTGCAGACGGATTACATCGATCTGTACCAATTCCACTGGCCCAATCGCGGCAGCTATATGTTCCGCAAGAACTGGACCTTTGATCCGTCGGATCAGGACCGTGCGTCGACCATCCAGAACATGGAAGACTGTCTGGGCGCATTGCAGAACGAGGTGGATCGCGGCCGCATCCGCGCCTTCGGGCTGAGCAACGAAAGCGCGTGGGGCACGACGCAATGGTTGGAGGCTGCGGCGCGCACGAACGGGCCGCGTGTGGCGACGGTGCAGAATGAATATTCGCTGCTGTGCCGCCTTTACGACACCGACATGGCCGAGATGAGCGTGAACGAAGACGTCGGGCTGTTGGCGTTCTCCCCGCTGGCGGCGGGTCTGCTGACCGGAAAGTATCAGGGCGGCAAGGTGCCCGAGGGGTCGCGCATGGACATCAATGGTGATCTTGGCGGGCGCAAGACCGACCGGGTGTTCGGTGCGGTCGATGCCTATCTGGACATCGCGAAACGGCACGGGCTGGACCCGGTGCAGATGGCATTGGCGTGGTGCTGCACGCGGCCCTTCATGGGGTCGGTGATCTTTGGGGCCACCACGATGGATCAGCTTGAGGTCGCGCTGGGCACGGTCGAGGTGACCCTGTCCGATGAGGTTCTGGCCGAGATCGACACCGCGCACCGCGCCCATCCGATGCCGTATTGAGCATGGCGTGATATCAGCGACGCCGGGCTCCGGGGTCGGGCGTCGCGCAGTGGATATTTAGGGCCAAAAGAAAAGGGGTCTACGCGGACTTGCGATGGCCCCGCGCGCTGGTGCCATGTGCCGCGGCATAGGCGCGGGCGAATGCGGACTGGCTGGAAAATCCGGTGCTGAGCGCGATGTCGTGCAACGGGCGGTGGGTCTGGGTGACCAGTCGTTCGGCCTCGGCCATGCGCAGGGCCATGTAATGGGCCTGCGGAGACTGGCCAACCGTCGCCTTGAACTGCAATTGCAGCGCGCGGGGGCTGAGGCCCAATCGCTGGGCGATGGTGGCGATGGGCACCGGCGCGTCCAGCGTGGTTTCCATCAGCGCATGGGCGCGGGCTGTGATATGGCTGTGCTGGGTGCGCTGGGGCTGCCGGATCTGCGGCTGTGAAGGGGCCGAAACCGTATCCGTGATAAAGCTGCCCGCGACCTTTCGCGCCAGCGCCGGGCTGCAGGTTTCGGCAATCAGCGCCAGCATCATGTCCAGCGTCGGGGCGGCCCCGCCTGCGGTGCAGAACTTGCCGCTGACCTGATAGCGGGCGTTGACGGTCTGGGTGTCGGGAAAACGGGCGGCGAAGGCCTCGAAATCCTCCCAATGAACGGTGGCCGTGTGCCCGTCCAGCAGCCCCGCCAACGCCAGCACCCACGGGCCGCCATCAACACCAGCAACGTGATCGGCGGTGGCGGCAAGGCGGCGCAGGCTGGACAGCAAGGCGGGCGTGCTTTGGCCGTCCGGGTTGAAACCGGACACCGTCACGATCCAGTCACACCGGGCAATCCGCGCCAGCGGGTTTGCCGGGATCACAAGCCCCGAAGTCAGCGATACCGGCGCGTCCGTCGGCGTGGCCAGATGCCATTGGAACACCGCGCGCCCCGCATGGCGGTTCGCTGCGCGCAAGGGATCGACAGCGGCGGCAAAGCTGAGCGTGTTGGTGGCATCCAGCACCAGCACGACCACTTGAATTATATTTTCGGAATTCATCAAATTCCTTTCGCATTTCGTCAAGTATGCTGCGAGGATGCCGCCATAATATGCTGTAACGCAAGATGAATTACGGGGGAGCCCTACGATGCCACTGGCCATGAACAAAGATGTCTTTATCACCTGTGCTGTGACCGGTTCGGGGGCCACGCAGGACCGCAGCCCGCATGTGCCGCGCAGCCCCAAGCAGATTGCCGACAGCGCGATTGCCGCGGCCAAGGCCGGCGCCGCGGTGGTGCATTGCCACGTACGCGATCCCGAGACCGGCGCGCCCAGCCGCGATCTGGCGATGTTCCGCGAGGTTACCGAGCGCATCCGCGACAGCGACACCGATGTGGTGCTGAACCTGACGGCGGGCATGGGGGGTGACATCACCTTTGGCGATGTCGAGAACCCGATGCAGCTGAGCAAGGCAGGGACCGACATGGCAGGCGCAAGCGAACGGGTGGCCCATGTGGCCGAATGCCTGCCCGAGATCTGCACGCTGGACTGTGGCACGATGAACTTTGCCGAGGCCGACTATGTCATGACCAACACGCCGGGCATGCTGGTTGCGATGGGACGGATGATGACCGAACTGGGTGTCAAACCCGAGATCGAGGCCTTTGACACCGGCCATCTGTGGTACGCCAAACAGCTGGTCAAAGACGGCGTTCTGGACAGCCCCGCGCTGGTCCAGCTGTGCATGGGCGTGCCGTGGGGCGCACCCGATGATCTGAACACCTTCATGGCGATGGTGAACAACGTGCCCGACGACTGGACGTTCTCGGCCTTTGGTCTGGGGCGCAACCAGATGGCCTATGTCGCGGCATCCGTGCTGGCGGGCGGGCACGTGCGCGTCGGGCTTGAGGACAACCTGTGGCTGGACAAGGGCGTGCTGGCGGAAAACTGGCAGCTGGTCGAACGTGCGGGCACCATCATTGAAAACATGGGCGCGCGGGTCATCGGCCCTGCCGAGGTGCGCGAAAAGCTGGGGCTGGTCAAACGTGCGCCAAAGGCCTGAGCGGCTGCGCCGCGCCGCATGTGCGATCGCTCTGGGGCTGATCCTTTTGGCAGGCTGTGCCAAGGTGCCAGCCGTGACCGGGCATCGCGATACCGCGACCATCATCGCCTCGACCACACGGTTCGAGGCACAGCGTTTCGCCGGTGACTGGGTGGTGCGCGCGGCCTATCCGCAGGATGCGGACCTGCGCGGGGTGACAGCACGGCAGGACGGGACGGCTTTTACGTTGTTGCGGCATCGCTGTGATGCAACGGGCCAATGTGGCACTGTGGCCGAGGTCTGGCCAGCCACGGCAACAGGGCAGGGGCGCTATGAGCTGCGCGATCCTTCCGGCGCCGCAGACCGCACGCTTTGGGTGCTGTGGGTCGATGACGGCTTTCGCACAGCGGCGGTGGGCACGCCGGATGGCCGCTGGGGCTGGATATTGGATCGCAGCGCCAGCGGGGGCGCGGACCGGATCGCCGCGGCCCGCGAGGTTTTGGATTTCAATGGATATGATCTGACGGACCTTGCAAAACAGCCCTAGGCTGCGGGGAAGAACGATCTAAATACAGTGAAGTACAGCTTCACGAGTGAACGGGGTATCATATGAACAAACAAGTGGCAGCCATCATCGGTGGCGGTGTGATCGGGGGCGGCTGGGCCGCGCGGTTTGCTCTGAACGGCTGGGATGTGCAGATTTTCGACCCCGACCCGCAAGCCGAACGCAAGGTGGGTGAGGTCATGGCCAACGCACGCCGCTCGCTTCCGGGGATGGTTGACGTGGCCTTGCCGTCCGAAGGCAAGCTGACCTTTCACGATACCATTGCGGGGGCTGTGGACGGGGCCGTATGGATCCAGGAAAGCGTGCCCGAGCAGCTGGCGATCAAGCACACCACGCTGGCCGCGATCCAGAAGGCCTGTATGCCCGAGGCCGTGATCGGTTCGTCGACATCCGGTTTCAAGCCTTCCGAGCTGCAAGAGGGGGCGCTGCGTCCCGAGCAGATCATCGTCGCGCACCCGTTCAATCCCGTTTACCTGTTGCCGCTGATCGAGGTCGTGCCGACCGAGGCGAACACAGCTGCCTTTCTGGATAGTGCCGACACCATACTGAAAGGTATGGGCTTTTACCCCCTGCGCGTGCGCAAGGAAATCGACGCGCATATCGCGGACCGGTTCCTCGAGGCCGTCTGGCGCGAGGCGCTCTGGCTGGTCAAGGACGGCGTGGCCACCACCGAAGAAATCGACAACGCGATCCGCTACGGCTTTGGCATCCGCTGGGCGCAGATGGGCCTGTTCGAAACCTACCGCGTTGCGGGCGGCGAGGCCGGCATGAAACATTTCATGGCACAGTTTGGCCCCGCGCTGAAATGGCCGTGGACCAAGCTGATGGATGTGCCCGAGTTCACCGACGAGCTGGTGGACCTGATCGCAGGTCAGTCCGATGACCAGTCAGGGGCCTATTCGATCCGCGAGCTTGAGCGTATTCGCGACACCAACCTTGTGTCGATGATGCGGGCGCTGAAGGCGCAGGATTGGGGTGCAGGTGCTTTGATGAACGTGCAGGAAAAGACTTTGCGCGCGGGGTCGCCGTTGGCGGCAGGGGTGGACGATCTGGACGACGTGTCGGCACCGCTTCTGACCGTGCACCGCGCCGTGCCGCTGGACTGGACCGATTACAATGGTCACATGAACGAATCCAGATATCTCCAGGCCTTCTGTGACGCCACCGACCGCCTTATGGAGATGATCGGCTGCGATGCGGACTACATCAGCGCAGGCGGCAGCTATTTCACCGCCGAAACCCACATCCGCCACGTGAACGAGGCGCTGGCAGGTGCGGTGATCGAGGTGCGCACACAGGTGCTGTCGGGTGCGGGCAAAAAGATGCACCTGTTCCACGAGATGTACGAGGGTGACACCCTGCTGGCCACGGGCGAGCATTTCCTGCTGCACGTCAGCCTTGAGACACGCCGCCCGTCCGAACCTGCGCCGCATATCCTGTCGGCGCTGGAGCGGGTCGCCACCGCGCACGCGGCGCTGGATGCACCCGCTGGCATGGGGCGTGCGGTGGGGCAGCGACCTTGAGGCGGGTTCTGATCACCGCAGGAGCCCGTGGCATCGGCCGCGCGATGGCCGATGCCTTTGACGCCGCCGGGTACGACGTCTGGGTGACCGATCTGGACAGTTCGGCGCTGTCGGACCTTCCCGAAGACTGGACCGGGATCGGTGCCAATGTCGCGGACGAAGGCCACATGCGAGAGGTGTTCGACCGGATCGGCACCGTGGATGTTGTCTGTGCCAATGCAGGCATCGCCGGGCCCACTGCTGCGGTCGAGGACGTATCGCTGGATGACTGGCGCACCTGTTTCAGCGTCAATCTGGAAGGGGCCTTCCTGGCGGCGAAATATGCGGCGCCCCTGATGAAAAAGGCGGGGGGTGGGGCAATGATCCTGACCTCATCGACAGCCGGGCAATTCGGCTATCCCTACCGCTCGCCCTATGCGGCGGCGAAATGGGGGGTGATCGGTCTGATGAAAACGCTGGCGATGGAACTTGGGCCGTTCGGGATACGCTGCAACGCGATCTGTCCGGGCAGCGTCGAAGGCCCGCGCATGGAAGGCGTGCTGGAACGCGAGGCCGAGGCCAAGGGGATGACCCGCGACGAGGTCTACGAGGGCTACGCCTCCGGCACCTCGATGCGGTCCTTTGTCGAGGCGCAGGACATTGCCAATATGGCGGTTTTTCTGGGATCGAGTGCGGCGCGGATGGTGTCGGGTCAGGTGATTGCCGTGGACGGGCACACGGAGAACCCGAACCCCAAACTGTAAACAGGCACGGCGCAGCGCCATTCCCTGGATGGGGGCCGTCCAGACGTTTCATCTGGCGCAGGCAGGGAATTCGCGGCAAGACGGGGCATGAGCCTTTGGATTCCCATCACCCTTGCCGCGGCGTTTTTCCAGACGCTGCGTTTCGTCTTGCAGAAAAAGCTGGCGACGACGCAACTGTCCGCGGCGGGGGCTACCTTTGCGCGGTTCCTGTATTCCGCGCCGTTGGTTGCCGTGCTGGCCTATGCCTATTTCCAGACCACGGGACAGGAACGGCCACCGCTCACGGCGGCCTTTTGGCTGTACGGTGCTTTTGGCGGGCTGGCACAGGTGCTGGCGACGGTCTGTGTGGTGCTGTTGTTCAAGGCGCGCAATTTTGCGGTGGGGATCACCTTCAAGAAAACCGAAGTGATCCAGACCGTTCTGGTCGGCTGGGTGCTGCTGGGCGAGGGCGTGAGCCTGCCGGGGTTCGGCGCGATTGCGCTGGGGCTGTTTGGCGTGCTGCTGCTGTCTGCCCCGCCGGATCTGGTGCGCTGGGGCCTGCGTGATCTGGCGAACCGGGCGGCAGGTCTGGGGTTGCTGTCTGGTATCCTCTTCGCGGTCTCCGGTGTGTGCTATCGCGGCGCGTCGCTGCAATTGCCGCTTGAGGATCCGCTGGCGCGGGCGGGGCTGACGCTGGCCTGCGTGACCGCGATGCAGCTTGTTGGCATGGCGGTCTGGTTGCGCCTGCGCGAAGCGGGTCAGATGACAGCCGTCTGGCGCGCACGCCGGGTGGCGGTGTGGATCGGCCTGACATCCCTGCTGGGATCGTTCTGCTGGTTCACCGCCTTTACCCTGCAGAACGTGGCCTATGTAAACGCGCTGGGACAGGTCGAGTTGATCTTCAGCCTGATGGCGACGGTGCTGTTCTTCCGCGAACGGGTCAGCCTGCGCGAATGGGCGGGCATGGCGGTGCTGGGCGCGTCGATCCTGACGCTGGTGCTGGTGATCTGACCCTAGTCGGTGGGCAGATGCCCGCGCAGACGCAGAAACAGGTTTTCTTCCTCGTTGTTCTTGAAGAAGGGCACGCTCTCGGGCGGCTCGACCGATTGGGCGCGTTTCTGGACCTCGCTCAGCACCACTTCGGTGATGAACGGCATGTCAAAGCTGCGCACATCGTCCAGCCCGACCCATTGCAAATGCGACAGCTCGTCCGAGGCGGCCGAGAAATCGTCCGGATCGGTCACCAGCGTATCTGCATCCACCAGAAAGAACCGCGCATCAAAGCGGCGCGGGCGGCCCGGCGGTGTGATGGCGCGGAACACGAATTGCAGGGCCGAGGCATGGGGCACGTGTCCCGTCGCGGCAAAATCGGTCCAGTCCTCGGGCACGGCTGTGTCCCAGTCACCGGGCTGGCCCAGAACCTGTCCCGTTTCCTCGAACAATTCGCGTATCGCAGCAACGGACAGGGCGTGCGCCATATCGGGCGCGCTGTCCTCGCTGATGCGCGCGGCACAGCCCTCGGGCAGCGCACCGGCCAGCGGTACGTGGTAATCGCCCGGATCGACCGCACCGCCGGGAAAGACGAACTTGTTTGGCATGAACACGGCCTTGGCCCCGCGCTGCCCCATCAGGATGCGCGGGCTGGTCCAGCGGTCACGCAACACGATCACCGTGGCGGCATGGCGGATCTGGGATTTGTCAATTTTTGGTTCGGCGGTCATCTTTGGCCCTCATGCGACAGGCCGCACAAGATCCTGATCAAGCCGGTGTGGCGTCCTCGGTCATCTTGCGTGCCCATTTGAAGCCGACAATGGCCCCTTTCAGTCTGGGCAGAAGGTAAAGCGACAAGGCGACACAGCCAACCGCAAAGATCGTAAAAAGCACCAAAGGCTCAGGACGCCACGTCACAAAGGCGATATGCAGCAGCGGCGCCATCAAATGCCCTACGATCAGGATGGTCAGATAGGCCGGACCGTCCTCTGCCTTGAACTGCGCCAGGTCCTGACGGCAGACCGTGCAGACGGGCGATACCTTCAGATATCCCTTCAGCAATCGGCCTTGCCCGCAATTGGGACACCGGTTCCGCCAGCCGCGCACCATGGCAGGAAAGGCTTTCTGCTCGGCGGGGGCTTGTGGTTCGTTCACTGTTACGTCTGCCATGTTCTGTTCAGCCTTTTGAGGGTCATCGCGCATAAGGCGTCCTGTCTGTTGAAGGGAGGATGAGCCATGCGCGGTTGAATTGAAATGGCACGTTTTGTCATTGCGTCGGGATGTCGCGCATAGGGATCGAACAAAGCACTTTGCGGCTTTTGCACAGGGGCGAAACTTTTTCCGACGGAATGCGCTGGCTGCCCCGTTTTACTGTGCATAAGGGGCGGCGAACAGCGCCGTGTCCGAATAAGAAACCGGAGTAAGAGCTAATGAAACATACGACATTCATCGCCGCGGTCATTGGTGCCGCTGTTTCGATCACAGGTACAACCGTGCTGGCCGAACGCGCCGGATCTGAGCGCCACGAGCGCCCCAGCTTTTCCGATCTGGACGCCAATGCCGACGGTCAGATCACGCTGGAAGAAATGCAGGCGCATGGCGCTGCCCGGATGGCCGCGATCGACACCGACGGTGACGGCATCTTCAGCGAAGACGAAGCTGTGGCAGCCGCGACAGCCCGTGCCAAGGAACGCCACGCGCGTATGGTCGAGCGTCTGGATGCAGACAAGGACGGCAAGCTGAGCCTGGACGAAATGAAGCCCAAGGGCGACCGCGGCGCGAAAATGTTCGAACGCGCGGATGCTGACAAAAGCGGCGGCATTTCCGAGGCCGAGTTCACCGAGATGACCAAGAAAATGGAACAGCACATGCGCAAGGGCCACGGTCCCAAGGGCGACAAGCCTGCGAACAACTGATCCGTGACAACACAGGCCCGCCGCATCTTGTGTGGCGGGCTGCATTTCACTACCGCTGACCGGAATGGATATGCCACTGGATCAGGACACCGAGACCGATGACGCCACGCTTTTGGCACGCTACGCGCGTGGCGATGCGGCGGCGACACGCACGTTGACCCTGCGGTTGACACCACGCGTTTTCGGCCACGCGTTTCGGGTTCTGGGCGACCGCGCCGAGGCCGAGGACGTGGCACAGGACGCGATGCTGCGCCTGTGGAAGATCGCCCCCAAATGGGAGGCCGACCGCGCGCAGGTGTCCACCTGGCTTTTCCGTGTCACGGCCAACCTGTGCACCGACCGGTTGCGCAAGCGGCGTGGCGGGCCTGCGCTGGACGACATCGCGGAACCTGCCGATCCGGCGCCCGGCGCAGAAGGGCAGCTGCAGACCCGCGCCCGCATGGACGCATTGACCGCCGCCTTGCAAACCTTGCCCGACCGGCAGCGCCAGGCGGTTGTCTTGCGCCACATCGAAGGCTTGGCGAACCCCGAGATTGCCGACATTCTGGACGTGGGCGTGGAAGCGGTGGAAAGCCTGACCGCACGTGGGAAACGGGCACTCAAGGCGGCACTGGCGCCGCAGAAACAAGCGTTGGGATACTCCGATGACAGCTGATAGGCACGATACGACCGATGCAGCACTGGACCAGTGGCTGCAAGACGCGGGCACCCCGCAATTGCCCGACGCGCTGATGGCGCGGGTTCTGGCGGACGGTCTGGCGATGCAACCCGCGCCGGGCGGGGCCGTTGCCGGGCGGGCACGCGGATGGTTCACGGGGCTGAAGGGCGGATGGCAGGGTGTCGGCGGTCTGCTGGCCGCCACATGCGCAGGTTTCTGGATCGGTCTCAGCCCGCCGGACTACCTGCCGCAGGCGGCGCTGACGCTGCTGGTCGCAGAGCAGGTGGATGAAACAGCCGAGCCCGTCGAGGTTCTGGCCTATGGCTGGGTCGAAGATGAAGGAACCGATATTGATGGATGACGTCGAAAGAACACAGCGCACCCGTGCGCCACGCTGGATGCGCATCGCTTTTGGTGTCTCGCTGGCCTTGAACCTGGCAGTGGTCGGGGTGCTGGCAGGCACCTTCGCGCGCTTTGGCGGACCGCCGTCGCGGGGGCCGGGCATGATCAGCTATGCCACCCCTTACGTGCGCGCCTTGCCCCGTGATGACCAGCGCGAGATTTTCCGCGCGGTGCGCGACCAGTTGCCCAAAGACAGCAACAGCCGTCAGGCCCGCCGCACGCTCTATGCCGCGATGATCGAGGCGCTGAAGGCCGAGCCGTTCGACCCTGCACAGGTGGAGACAATCCTGAACCGGCAGAACACCGCAGCTCTTGCCGTGCAATCTGCGGCGCACACCGCGTGGCTGGCCCATGTTGCGGCCATGTCACCCGAGGACCGTGCGGCCTATGCCGATAATGTCAGCGAGTTCATGCGTCGCGGAAAAGACAAGAAATCCAAACCGCCCAAGGAATAAGCCGCCACTTCTCGCTCTATCCTGTCAGAGCCTCCCTGGCGCGGGACGCGCAGCCCATCTGGATCAAGCCGCCGGACGGCTCAGCGTCACGCAGTTGCGTCCCTTGACCTTCGCCGCATACAGCGCCTTGTCCGCGCGGTCCATCAGCGCCCGTGCCGCCTCGTCGGGGTCCTCCGTCGCCTGGGCCGCGTCCACGAGCGATCCGCCGATGGCCAGGCCGATGCTGACCGTGACCTTGATCTTGGCCTGTCCGCCCCTTGTGTCGAAAGGCGTGTTGCCGATGTGGCGGCAGATCCGGCGCGCCGCGCGACGGGCATCCTTCAGGCCGACGCCCGGCAGGACGATCAGAAATTCCTCTCCGCCGACGCGCGCCACCAGGTCGACGGCACGCAGGTTTTCGCACAAACGGCGGGCGGTTTCGACCAGAACGGCATCGCCGGTGGCATGGCCATAAATGTCGTTGACGCTTTTGAAATGATCCAGATCGGCCAGCATCAGCGCAAAGGGACGGCCCGTGGTTCCGGCCCGTTCCGCCAGCCGCGCCAGATGGGGCAGCGCGTAGCGCCGGTTGTGCAGGCCGGTCAGCGGGTCGCAGACTGCGGCCTTGAGCCCCGTGCGCACGGTGGCGCGCAATTGGTCGGCCAGCAGTTTGCGGTGCATCAGCTTGCGCACCCGGATCGCCAGTTCCCGCGGGTCGGGGTTGGTGTGGGTCAGCGCGCTTACCCCCATATCCAGCGCACGGGCGGCCAGCATCGGCGCGTCCTCGGGGTACAGAAACAGAATCGCACTGTGCCGCGTCGCAGTATGCGAGCGGATCGACGACAACAGCGACAGCATCACTTCGGCGTTGGTCATATCGGCAAACAGGATGAAAACGTCGGTGTTATACGTGTCGGAATCGATCGTGGTGTGGTTATGGCGCTTCAGCGCCTTGTCCGGCAGGCTTGAAACCAGCCGGGCGGTCATCTGGGCACGCATGTCGACAATTGCGCGGGCGCTGAGCATCGGGTTTGTGCTGACGACGGTAATATCAGGCACCCCAAAGAAGGGCAGGCTGCTTTCAGCAATCCCCAGTGCGCGGGTGGTATCGTCGCGGATCTGCCATTCTGTTGCGGCATTGTGGGCGCGCAACATGCTGCGCACGCGCGCCAGCAACAATGCGTCGTGATAGATGTCGGTGACGACATCCTCGACCCCGGCGTCCAGCAGGTCCAGCCGTGCGCCTGCGTCGATACCCGGTGCCACGGCCATCACCGGCGCCGCGCTGCCGCATTTCGTGTCATTCATCAGGTTTACCAGATCGGCGGCGGTGCCATCGGGCAGGGACATGGCGCAAATCACCAGATCGGGCGGTGAAATCGCGACCTGCTGCGCGGCATCGGCTAGCGAGCTGGCTTGCATTACGTAATATTGCGCGGCTGCAAGTTTGACCTTCAGCACGATCCGGTTGGTCGCAATTGCGTCCACGATTAGGATCTTGGCATACATGACCGATGCCCCTTCGATGAAATTCGCGCATTCGTTTACGTGGTCATTCCTTTCTGTCGCCAAATGGTTAAGAAAGTATTTCAAATTGGCCTCAAACCGGGTGAATGAAGATGACCAAGCCAAATTCCGCCGAAACCGTTGCCTTGCAGGCGCTGGCATGGCTGGCAGGCAACGAAGAGTTGTTGCCGGTGTTCCAGGGGGCCAGCGGGGCCGGTGCCGACGACCTGCGCAACGGGGCAACCGATCCGGCCTTTCTGGGCTCGGTTCTGGATTTCGTGATGATGGACGATGTCTGGGTCGTGGCCTTTTGCGACAGTGCCGGCCTGTCCTATGACACGCCGATGCGTGCCCGCGCCGCGCTTCCCGGTGGCGAACAGGTGAACTGGACATGACCGAGATCCGCGGCATCATCTTCGACAAGGACGGCACCCTTTTCGATTTCGCAGCCACATGGGAAGCTTGGGCTGAATCCTTCCTGCTGCGCATCTGTGGCAACGATACCGAGCGTGCCGCCCAGGCAGGCGCGGTCATCGGTTTCGACCTGCACACCCGAAGCTTTTCCCGCGACAGCATCGTGATTGCGGGCACGGCCCAAGAGGTGGCGACCGCCTTGGCCCCGTATTTCCCTGAGCTTCCGATGCCCGACTTGCTGGCCACGCTGAACGAGGAGGCCGCAAAAGCACCCCAGGCCGAAGCCGTGCCGCTGATCCCGTTGCTGACGGACCTGCGCGCGCGCGGGCTCAAGCTGGGTGTGGCGACCAATGACGCACAGGTTCCAGCCCGGGCGCATCTGAACGGCGCGGGCGTCTCAGGCTATTTCGACTTTATCGCGGGGTTCGACAGCGGTCATGGCGGCAAGCCGGCGCCGGGGCAGCTGCTGGCCTTTTGCGCGGACACAGGGCTTGAACCCGGCGCGGTGGTCATGGTCGGCGACAGCACGCACGATCTGCACGCAGGACGCGCGGCGGGCATGCGCACGGTTGCGGTGCTGACCGGGCTGGCCGACACCGCCACGCTTTCCCCCTTGGCCGATGTGGTTCTGCCCGACATCGGCCATTTGGCCGCATGGTTGGACGCGCAGGCCTGAACCTGCCCAAAAGCGACGCGCACTGTCGCAAACGGAAGGGTAGGCCGCGCGCCTTCGGGGCTTGCTGGGATCAGGCAGCCCAAAGGACGACCCCATGCCAGATGCCCCACGCAGACCTCGCAACGGTGGTCGCGCAGGTGCCGCCCAGCGGCGCGGCAGCGAGGTGATCGACCAGATGCCCTGGAACCCGCCCTTGCTGGTGGACCGCCCCGTCGAGCCGCTGAGCGAAGAGGGGGTTCTTGCCATCCACGATGGCGCGATGCGCATTCTGGAAGAGATCGGGATCGAATTCCTGAACCCCGAGGCGCTGGCCATCCTGCGCGCCGCAGGTTGCACGATTGATGGCGGACACGTCCGCATGGGCCGCGACATGGTCATGGAATATCTGGCCCTTGCCCCCGAAACCTTTACCCTGACCCCACGCAATCCCGCCCGCGCCATCACCATCGGTGGCCGCCACATGAACTTTGGCAATGTGTCCAGCCCGCCGAACTATTGGGATATGGAACTGGGCCGCAAGGTGCCCGGCACCCGCGAGATGTGCCGGAACCTGTTGAAACTCAGCCAGTATTTCAACTGCATCCATTTCAACGGCGGCTATCCGGTCGAACCGGTGGATATCCACGCCGCGGTCCGCCACCTGGACGTGCTCTATGACACGCTGACGCTTACGGACAAGGTCAGCCACGCCTACAGCCTGGGCGCCGAACGGGTCGAGGATGTGATGGAGATGGTGCGCATTTCAGGCGGCTGGACCGACGCCGAATTCGAAGCCAGCCCCAAAATGTACACCAACATCAACTCGACCTCGCCGCTCAAGCATGACGGTCCGATGCTGGACGGCTGGATGCGGCTGGCGCGGCGCAATCAGGGGCTGGTGGTGACACCTTTCACGCTGGCGGGGGCGATGGCGCCGGTCACCATGTCGGGGGCCGTGGCACAGTCGCTGGCCGAGGCGCTGTGCGCGGTGGTGCTGGCCCAGATCATCCGTCCGGGGGCCGCCTGCGCCATTGGCACCTTTACCTCGAACGTCGACATGAAATCGGGGGCACCGGCCTTTGGCACGCCGGAATACATGCGCGCGACCCAGATGACCGGGCAACTGGCGCGGTTCTACAAGCTGCCGATGCGCTCAAGCGGGGTCTGCGCCGCCAACGTGCCGGACGGGCAGGCGATGTGGGAAACCTCGAACAGCCTTTGGGCGGCGGTGCAATCAGGGTCGCACATGGTCTATCACGCGGCAGGCTGGCTCGAGGGCGGATTGATCGCCTCGCCCGAGAAATTCATCATGGACTGCGAAGTGCTGCAACAGATCCAGCGGTATCTGGACCCCGCCCTCTGGGCCACGGGACCGGAGGACATCGCGCTGGATGCGATCAGGTCGGTGGGCAGCGCGGGCCATTTCTTTGGCATCCAGCACACGCAGGACCGCTATGCGACCGCCTTTTACCAACCCTTCCTAAGTGATTGGAAAAACTACGAAGCCTGGGAAGCTGGGGGCAGCGTCTGGACACCGGAGCGGGCGCACCACATCTTCAAGGACATCA
Organism: Sulfitobacter sp. 20_GPM-1509m; assembly: GCF_000620505.1. Taxonomy (GTDB): domain Bacteria; phylum Pseudomonadota; class Alphaproteobacteria; order Rhodobacterales; family Rhodobacteraceae; genus Pseudosulfitobacter. The sequence goes on from NZ_JIBC01000006.1 coordinate 181,487, forward strand.
TTGCCAATTTCCAAGAGCCGCCCATGGACGACGCCATTCGCGCGGAACTGTCCGACTTTGTCGCCCGTCGCAAATCCGAAGGCGGTGCGCCGACCGACTTCTGAAATCTCGCGTCCCCCGCAAGCAGCAATAAAGCTCACATCTTAACTATTTGCGGCATCTTAACCTTTGCCCGCCATAACGGTTGCGGGAATGGGAAAGAGATCATCATGCATGGGTTAATTTATCGCGCAATCGAATGCTTTGTGACCGACAGCTACGGTCCTGACAAATGGGCCGAGGCTGCAACTCTGGCCGATCTGGGCTTTGTCGAATTCGAACCGATGCTGATCTATGACGACGTGCTGGCGCCGCAGGTGATCGCGGCGGTGGGCACGGTGCTGAACCGGTGCGAGGCCGACCTGATGGAGGACGTGGGCACATATCTGGTCAGCCATCCCAACACCGAAGGGTTGCGGCGGCTGATGCGCTTTGGTGGCGTGTCCTTTGTTGAACTGCTGCATTCGCTGGACGATCTGCAAGACCGCGCGCGCCTCGCGGTCAGCGATCTGATCCTGCCGCATATCGAACTGCATGAATATTCCGCCACGCATTTCGGCCTGATCTGCGGCACCAGCATTCCCAGCTTCGGCCATGTGATGATGGGGCTGTTGCGCACCATGGCCGATGACTATGGCGTGCTGGCCCTGCTGGAGTTCGAGGGCGGCGCGCTGGGCATGGAAACGGTGTCGATCCGGCTGGTGGAAACCGAGTTTGCCGAAGGACGCCGGTTCGCCCTGGGCGCGGGTGCCCTGTGACCGGCCCGGACAACATGTCCGACGTGCTGGACGTGCTGTGCCCGATGCATGTGATGATCAATCACACGGGCCACATTGTCCACGTGGGCGACACCCTGCGCAAACTGCGCCCCGATCTGGACTGGGTCGGCGCCCGATTTCTCGAGGTGTTTGCCCTGAAACGGCCGCGCACGGTGACCAGCATGAGCGACCTGCGCGACAGTGCGGGGATCAAGCTGCACCTGCAACTGCGCGATTCTCCGGTGACCGAACTCAAGGGCGTGGCCGTGGCCTGCGGGCCCGACGGGGTGCTGATCGTGAACCTGTCCTTTGGCATCTCGGTGGTGGACGGGGTGCGCACCTATGACCTGACCCATGCCGATTTCGCTCCCACGGACCTGGCCACCGAAATGCTCTATCTGGTCGAGGCGAAATCAACCGCGATGGAAGCCTGGCGCAAGCTGAACCTGCGCCTGCAGGGGGCGATGATCGCCGCCGAGGAACAGGCGTTCACCGACACGCTGACGGGGCTGAAAAACCGCCGCGCGATGGATCACGTCATGGCGCGCGCACTGGAACGGGGCACGCAGTTCGCGCTGATGCAACTGGACCTGGATTTCTTCAAACTGGTCAATGACACGCTGGGCCATGCGGCGGGCGACCACGTGCTGCAAACCGTGGCCCGAATCATGGTGGACGAAACCCGCAGCGAAGACACGGTGGCGCGACTGGGCGGCGATGAATTCGTGATCGTCCTGCCCGACGTGCGCGACATCCCCGCCCTGCGCCGCATCGGCAGCCGCCTGATCAAACGGCTCGAGGTGCCGATGCCGTTCGAGGGCAACGATTGCTGCATTTCGGCCAGCATCGGCACCGTGTTCTTTGAGCCCGGATCGGGTGCGGACATGCGCAGCCTGCTCGATGACGTGGATGTGGCGCTCTATGCCTCGAAACGGGCAGGGCGGGGCCGCCAGACCTTCTACAGCCCGGCACTGCGCCGCGGCCTGGACACGAACGAGCCGACCTCGCAGCAAGCGGGGTAGGTGTGACGCGCATTATTTCGCGCCCTTGGGGGGCGTGCGTGTCTCAATTGTGGAGGGAAGAACAAGTGGCAGCCCGTAGGGGAGTCGAACCCCTCTTTTCAGGTTGAAAACCTGACGTCCTAACCGATAGACGAACGGGCCACTGTCTTGTGAGGCGCTGATTATGCAATCGCGCCGCAGGGCGCAAGACCAAAAATGAAGTTCTTTGACAAAATTACGATCCGGCGGCTGCTGCATCCTCCAGACGCAGTTGCACGCTCTGCCGTCCACGGAAGCTGTTGATGTCCAGACGCCCCGCCAGATGAAAGCGCGCACCGCCGTGTTGCTCCAGCCGGGGACCCAGCGGACCATCGTAAGCACCGAAACAGATGGCATCCATGCGCGGCCCGCCGATGTCGCCAAAGCTCAGTTTCAGGTGGTTTTCGCCCACCCGCTTGGCGTGAAAGATCTGCATGTCGGCAAAGGCAAAACGCGGATCGGGGGCAGCGGCGCCAAAAGGGCCTGCCTGTTCGATCATCTCCGCCAGCTCGACCTGTGCCGCACCGGGCATCATGGTGCCGTCCAGCCGCAGGTCCGCGACCCCGATGCGGTCCGCCCCCTGTTTCGCCAGCAGCACGCCCAGCCGTTCCATGGCTTGCGGAATCATCTCGGCGCGCACGGTCAGCCCTGCGGCCATCTTGTGCCCGCCACCCTTGATCAGCAGCCCCTCGGCAGCCAGCCGCTGGATCGCAGCGCCCAGATCAATGCCCGTCACCGACCGGCCCGATCCCTTGCCGATTCCATCCTCGATACCGATCACGACCGAGGGGCGATTCGACGCCTCTTTCAACCGCGCCGCCACGATGCCCACCACGCCGGGATGCCAGCCGTCGCCCGCAGCCCAGGCCAGCGGCGCGTCAAAGCCGCGGTCCTCGGCCTGCGCCATCGCTGACGCCCGCACCGCCGCCTCGATGTCACGCCGCTCGGTGTTCAGCAGGTCCAGCCGCTCGGCCATCGCGGCGGCCTCGTGCGGGTCGGTGGTGGCCAGCAGGCGCGCGCCCAGATCGGCCTGACCGATCCGCCCACCTGCATTGATGCGCGGTCCCAGCAGATAGCCCAGGTGATAGGCCGCAGGTGCTGTGTCCAGCCGCGCCACATCGGCAAGGGCTGCAAGGCCGGGACGCTCGCGCGCGGCCATCACCCGCAGGCCCTGACGCACGAATGCGCGGTTCACCCCGATCAGCGGTGCCACATCCGCAACCGTCGCCAGCGCCACCAGATCCAGCATCCGCATCAGGTCCGGCCCGGTCTTGCCCGCGGCGCGCATCTGCCGCCCACACTCCACCAGCATCAGGAACACCACACCAGCGGCGCAGAGGTGCCCCAGGTCGCCGTCCTCGTCCTGCCGGTTGGGGTTCACCACCGCCACGGCCTCGGGCAGCGTCTCGCCGCCCAGGTGGTGATCCAGCACGACCACATCCGCCCCCACAGCCGCCGCAATCGGCCCATGTGACAACGTTCCGCAATCCACGCAGACAATCAGATCATGTTTCGCCGCCAGATCGGCCATGGCCGCATCATTGGGGCCATAGCCTTCGTCGATCCGGTCGGGCACATAAAGCGTCGCGCGCAGGCCCAGTTGCCGCAACCAGTCCAGCAACAGCGCGGCGGACGTCCCGCCATCCACGTCGTAATCGGCAAAAATCGCGATCCGCTCGCGCCGCGCCACGGCTTCCAGCACGCGTGTCGCCGCCTTTTCCATGTCTTTCAACAGGCGCGGGTCAGGCAGCAGGTCGCGAAGGGCAGGGGCCAGAAACGCATCGGCCTCTTCCGCTGCCACACCGCGCCGCGCCAGCACTTGTGCCACAGGACCGGGCAGCCCCTTTTGCTGTACGATCAGGTCCGCCGCCCGCTGCACTTCGACAGCAGGTCCGACCCAGCGCCGACCCGTCAGAGATGTCTCAACGCCTAAGTACATGGCCACATCCCCATCTTCATCTTGCAAAACAAACTCCCCCCGGAGGGCCGGCTGGCCTCATGCTCCAGGGGGCAAGGGTATTCAAACCGGTGTGCGATACTGCATCCGCCGCACCGATCCGGTTTTCGACCGCATCAGCAGGGTTTCACAGGTCAGCCAGCCGGGTTCGCGCTGTACCGCTTGCAGCAACGACCCCGAGGTCACGCCGGTCGCGGCAAAAATCACATCCTCGGTGACCATCTCGTCACGGGTATAGACACGGTCCAGGTCGGTGATGCCCGCCTTGGCCGCGCGGCCCTTTTCGTCGTCGTTGCGGAACAGCAGGCGGCCGTAAATCTGTCCGCCCATGCACTTCAGCGCAGCAGCGGCCAGCACACCCTCGGGCGCGCCTCCGTCGCCCATGTACATGTCGATGCCGGTGTCCGGGTCGGCGCAATGCATCACGCCCGCCACATCGCCATCGGTGATCAGCCGGATCGCGGCACCGGTGGCGCGCACCTCGGCGATCATGTCGGCGTGGCGGGGGCGTTCAAGGATACAGACCGTGATGTCCGAGGTCTCACAGCCCTTGGCCTTGGCCAGCGCCTTGACCCGTTCGCCGGGGGTCATCGCCAGCGTGACCGTGTCGGGGGCAAAGCCCGGACCGATGGCCAGTTTTTCCATATAGACATCCGGCGCGTGCAGCATCGACCCGCGCGGCCCCATGGCGATCACCGTCAGCGCGTTGGGCATGTCCTTGGCGGTCAGCGTGGTGCCTTCCAGCGGGTCCAGCGCGATGTCCACGCCGGGGCCATTGCCGGTGCCGACTTCCTCGCCGATGAACAGCATCGGCGCCTCGTCGCGTTCGCCTTCACCGATCACCACCACGCCCGCGATGTCCAGCAGGTTCAGCTGTTCGCGCATGGCGTTCACGGCGGCCTGATCGGCGGCCTTCTCGTCGCCGTGGCCGATCAGCTTGGCCGAGGCCAGCGCCGCGGCTTCGGACACCCGCGCAAGGCCCAGTGACAACATACGATCCTGAAATTTTGCGGCGTCAGTCATGGGCGTGGTCCTTGTGAATTTATGTTGGGAAATTTGTAGCGGGTGGGGCGCAATGGCGCAACTTTACAGGTGTTCGATGCGCAGCGCGACAGGGGCCGAGGCCAGCACGCCGGTGCCTTCCATGGCCTCTATGGCGACATCCAGGCTGGCGCGGGTGGTCTTGTGGGTGACGATCAGCACTTGGGCCGCTTCCAGATCGGCGTGACCATACTGGCGCATCCGCTCGATGCTGACGCCTGCCTCGCCCAATGCGGCGGCAACCTTGGCCAGCGCGCCGGGTTTGTCGACCAGACCCATGCGCAGGTAATAGGGTGCGGGCAGCACGGACAGCGCCGGCTTGGCCGCCTCAAGCGTGGTGGCGGGCTGACCAAAGACAGGTAGCGCAAAGCCGCGCGCAATGTCGCAGACATCGGACATCACGGCACTGGCGGTGGGGCCGGCACCCGCACCGGGACCGCGCAGCACGATCTGCTCGACTGCGTCGCCTTCCAACACGATCATGTTGGTGCCGCCCTGCAATTGCCCCAAGGGCGAAGTGTCGGGCACCAGACAAGGCTGCATCCGTTGTTCCAGCCCGCGGCCGGTCTTTTGCGCAACGCCCAAAAGCTTGATCTTGAAGCCCATGTCGGCGGCGGCGCGGATGTCTTCGATGCTGATGCGCTCGATGCCTTCCAGCTCGATCCCCGCGAAATCGACACGGGTGCCGAATGCGATCGACGACAGGATCGCCAGCTTGTGCGCCGCATCAATGCCGCCCACGTCCAGCTGCGGGTCGGCCTCAAGATACCCCAGGCCGTCCGCCTCGGCGAACACGTCCTGATAGCTCAGGCCGGCGGTTTCCATCCGTGTCAGGATATAGTTGCACGACCCGTTCATCACGCCCATCACGCGGGTGATGCCGTTGCCGGCAAGCCCTTCGGTCAGAACCTTGATCACGGGAATGCCGCCTGCGACGGCAGCTTCAAACCGCAACGACCGCTGGGCGGCTTCGGCCTGTTCGGCCAATGCCTGACCGTGCATCGCCAGCATCGCCTTGTTGGCGGTGACCACGTGTTTGCCCGCGGCAAGGGCGGCTTCGGTCGCGTCCTTGGCCGGACCATCTTCGCCGCCCATCAGTTCCACGAACACATCCACATCGTCACGCTTGGCCAGTGCCACGGGATCGGTCTCCCAGGCATAGTCCGACAGGCTGATCCCGCGGTCCTTGTCCTTTGACCGCGCCGACACGGCGGAAATGGTGATGTCACGCCCGGTGCGCGCAGACAGCAGCGCCGCCTGCTGGCGGACGATCCTGACGACGCCCATGCCAACCGTGCCCAGACCGGCGATACCAAGGCGAAGGGGCTGGGACATGGGGTGTTTCCTTATAGATGCATGGTGTTTTTTGCGCATCTACCCCGTTCACGCGAGGCACGCAACATGGCGCGGCGCGGGCTGCGGCAAGAAAGACGCCGGCGACCCGTCTGTGGGGCGCGGCTGCCTAGTTGTCAGGCCGGGGATCGTCGTCCAGCCGCGTGCGTGCGGAGGCATCGATCACGCGGGTGCGTTTCAGCCGCTCGGCCCGGTTGCGCAAGGCGGCGACGCGGCTTTCCAGGTTGCTTTGCTGAACCTCGGGCGGGGGGCCATCGCCTTCGGTGCGCGCCAGAATCGGCGCGACATTGATCAGCGCGGGATAGTCCGCAGCCTTGGCGCGCTCTGTCACGGCGTCGTCCAGTTCGGGGAACTGGGTGCAGGCCACCAGCATCAGCTGGGCGGCAATCAGGGCGGAAAGAGGGCTGGGGCGCATGAACCTGCCTGTAAACATCTGTTGCATGCTTGATGCACCAGCGGTGCGCTTGGCGCAAGGCACTTGGTTTTGAACGGGTGTTCAGATAACCCAAGGATATGGCACGTACAGCAGGATCACATTCCGACATCACCGGCCCACGGGTACGCGACGCCGCGTTGCGGCTGTTTGCCCGCGACGGTTATGCCGCCGTGTCCATGCGCCGCATCGCGGGCGAGGTCGGGGTGCAGGCGGGGGCGTTGTATAATTACACCCCCGACAAGCAGACGCTGCTGTTCGACCTGATGCGCGACCACATGACCGAATTGCTGGCGGCCTTACCACAGGATACCGGCGATGCGGTGGCCGCACTGGAACGCTTTGTGCGCTTTCACATCGGCTTTCACCACGACCGCCCCGACGCAGTGTTCATCGCCTATATGGAGCTGCGCAATCTTGAGCCGGAGAACTTTGCCGCCATCGAGGCGCTGCGCAGGCAGTACGAGGACCGGCTGGAAACGATCCTGCGGCGCGGTGCGGAAACGGGCGTCTTTGCCATGCCGGACCCCAAGATCGCCACATTGGCTGTGATCGCGATGCTCACGGGCGTGAACACCTGGTTCCGCGAAGGCGGGCGGCTGCGGCTGGACGAGGTGCAGGACATCTATTGGGACATGGTGCGCCGCTCGGTGGGCGGCACAGTCGCACAATAGGCGCAAGTGGCCTGCGCGCCCCTAGGGACGCACAGGCTTTTGGTTCAGTGTGCAGGCTGGATAAACGTGCCGTTGCGCAGGTCGCGCATGGCCTGCTGCAGCTCGGCCTGGGTGTTCATCACGATGGGCCCGTGCCAAGCCACAGGCTCGTTGATCGGCGCGCCCGAGATCAGCAGGAACCGCACACCCTGTTCGCCCGCCTGCACCGTAATCTCGTCACCCGAGCCAAAGCGCACCAGCGTGCGGTCGCCGGACAGGTCGCGGATGTTGACCTCTTGCCCCGCCACTTCTTTCTCCAGCAACACACCGGTCGGTGCCGCCGCATCGACAAAGGCCGCACTGCCGTCAAAGACATAGGCAAAGGCACGGCGGTAGGTGTCGATGTGGAACGTCTTCTTGACGCCCGCAGGCATGGTCACGTCCAGATATTGCGGATCGGCGGCAATGCCGTCCACGGGGCCTTTCTTGCCCCAGAATTCACCGGTGATCACGCGCACGGTGGTGCCGTCATCGTCGGTGACCTCGGGAATGTCCGCCGCCGTCACGTCCTGATAGCGCGGCGCGGTCATCTTCTGCGCCGAGGGCAGGTTGCCCCACAACTGAAACCCGTGCATCTGGCCACGCTGGTTCCCGTGTGGCATTTCCTGATGCAGGATGCCGCGTCCGGCGGTCATCCACTGCACGTCACCGGCGCCAAGCGATCCGGTGTTGCCCAGGCTGTCGGCGTGATCGACCGTGCCCGACAGCACATAGGTGATCGTCTCGATCCCGCGGTGCGGGTGCCAGGGGAACCCCTTTTCGAAATCCTCGGGCCGTTCGTTGCGGAAATCATCGAACAGCAGGAACGGGTCCAGCTCGGAAGGGTCCTGAAAGCCGAAGGCACGGTGCAGTTTGACGCCGGCACCTTCCAGCGTGGGCTGGGCGCGGCGTGTCTCAAGGGTAGGGCGCAGGGACATGGAATATCTCCTTTGAATGCTGCTGTTGAACAACAATCTAATCGTGCGGAGGTGCGTTGCAATCGGCGTTTATGCGCCGTTGCTGTGCAGATTTGCGGAAAGTGGCGGGAACCACCGCAACCGTTGGTTCTTTGTTCCCGAGGACCTGTATGTACAGGTGGGCACCAGGTAAGTGGACCAGGGTCCAAACAGAGCCAGTTCCCTCGGAATTGCTTAAGGCCACTGGAACGTAACCGTATCGAGAAGGGCAGAACCCGCCACCGCTCTAGGTAGGGTGCGCAAGGGCACTTGGCAAGGGGGATCGGCGGCTCTGCAAGGCGTATTGGGGGCTCTGCCCCCGGCCTTTGGCCTCCCCCGGAGTTTATTGGGCAAGATGAAGCCTAGGGTCTGGACCCATTAATCTTACGTTGTCAGCGGCAATTTCACAAAATTTCAGTGGTTTGGGTCGTGCTGCCAATAGTGGTTCTATTTGCAAGCGGCCCAAGACACTGAAATGAAGTGAAATTGCCGCCCTGCGGGTTTGACGGATTTTCCCGCAGCCTGCGGCGCATCTGTTTGAAATAGAACCACTATTCCTGCACAGATGCTGCTTGTCAGCGGAAAAATCTGTCAAACTGACAACGTAAGATTAATGGGTCCAGACCCTAATCGTCCGCGATGAAGTTATAGCGTTCCAGCTCCTCGGGCAGCAGGACATAGATTTCATCGGGCGGCGTGGTCAGCGCGTGCTGCATGACCAGCGGGTCAATGCCCATTTCGTCAAGATAGATCATCACCTCGCCCTGACCGCGCTGGATGTCCTCGACCGCGAAAGAGGCGGGCAGGATCGTGCTTTGGCCGAAATAATGCTGGTGCACGCCGACGCTGGCGGTCTCCGCGATGGTGCGGAGGGTGCCTGCGGCCAGCACATAGGGGCAGGCGGAATAGCACACTTCGCCCGCGCGCATTTCCGTGGCGATGTCATTTGCGCGGATATAGCGGCCCAGTTCCAGCGCGTCGGCCACCGAACCGCCCGGCGATTGCAGAACCAGCCGCGCAGGCACAGGGTCGGCCTCGCCAAGCAGGTCGATGATGCGCGCCGCGTCGTCGGGGGCAATCGTGCCCTCCAACCGATAGGTGCTGTCCTCAAGCGCGGTCAGCGTCAGCCGGCCCGGCAGCGGGTTCGTGGGATTTGCAGGGCGCGGGCGGTCGGGGTCAAAGGTGCGGCGCTGGTCGCCCGGGCTGACCGGTTCGGTCAGCTGCGGCTGGTTCGGCCCGAAGGACGGCAGCGACAGCCCCGCACCCGACATGTCCCCGATCACCAGCAACAGGCCCAACCCCAGCTGGAACACCAGAACCCCCGAAAGGATGCGGCCGACCGAGGGCCATCTTGAGGCTGTGGCCTCGGTCATGCGGCGGTGTCCGGTTTCGCAGGCGTGGCGGGCAGGGTGCGCAGGGGATTGCTCTGCGCCTCTTTCTCCAGCGTGTCGGGCATGTTGTTCATCGCCAGTTCCACATCACGGATCGCGCCCAGAGCGGTGCGCAGTTCGGCCAGCGTCATGGTGTCGTCCACGGCGGTGCCCTCGCGGCCCTGACGGATCGCGGCATGTGTGATGGCCAGGATGAACACCAGCACCGCAGGCAAGAGGTCAATTGCGATGGCGCCTGCCCACGAGGGCACGAAGTTGCGGGCGTACAGGATCACCGCATCGGCGGAAGAGATCGGCGTATAGGTCACCTCGGGGGGCGGGGTTTGCGCGATCACGGCGGCGGCGGCGCGTTCCAGCGTGGCGGCACGCTGGGCCAGCACATCCAGGACGCTGGTGATGGTCGAGGCCTGATCGGTGCGGATCTGGCTGGTGCTGCCGTCCAGTTCGGGCAGCACGACGGAGGCGGCCAGATCCTGCGCCGCGCGTTCAACCAGCGGCGCCACGGACAGCTGGCGCAACTGCGCGATCAGCCCGGCCAGCCGCACCGTGGCCTCGGAAAACTCGACCGAGCGTGCCTCGACCGGCCCCGCCTCGACCGTCAGGGCGCGCATCCGGCTGAGGATGGTATTGCCCTCGGCAAAGGCGGCACTGACCAGCGGCGTCTGCGTGGCGATCTGTGCCTCGAGCCCTGCCAGCTCTGCCGACTTCTGGCGCAGCACGCGGAACACCGCACCGCGACCGGCCAGCCCCGACAAGGCCCCTGCGGCTTCCTGTTCGGACAGGTCCTCGAACGACTGGCGCACACGGGCGACATCACGTTCCAGCCCCTGCGCGCTCAGCGCGATTTCGTGGGTTTCCTCAAGGGCGGTCTGATAGTCCTGTACCGTGGTGGCCAGATGCTGTTCGACCGCCGCCGATCCGGCAAGGGCCGCGGCATTCAGCCAGGACGACATCGCCACGATCGCCAGCGAGCCTAAGCCCATGGCCAGCGTCAGCCCGATCCGCGACTGCGCGCTGCGCACCGCCGGAAACAGGCGCATCATGTAGGACCAGAACACAAAGATCCCCACCGACACCGCCACCGAATAGGCAATCGCGGCAAAGACCGACATCGCCCCCGTGTCATCCAGCAGGGAAGACACCCCGAGATAGGTATAGATGCCCGAGGCCACGGACAGCACGCCCAGGGCGGTGCTGGAAAAAGTATCAAGCCAGGCAAGGTGGGTTTCCAGTTCGCGGGCGTGGCGGACGCCGCGCGCCTGGGCGTCGGTCAGGGAGCGATCAGTTGTCATGCGGGCCTTTCCGGCGTTCCTGTGTCGGGACATAACATAGATGCGGCCATGCGGTGTTCCAAGTTTTCTTGCGTTGGGGTTGCAAATGTTCACGGATTGTTCATATTTTTGACCCATGAGTCTGGTCTCTGACATCACCGCCCTTGCACCGGGGCAACTGTTGGCGCGCGGCGTGGCGCGGCATCTGGCGGCGCTGGGCATGGTCACGGTCGAGGAACTGGTGCCCACACGCGGCCTGCGGGTGGATGTGATGGCGCTGGGCCCCAAGGGCGAGATCTGGGTGGTCGAATGCAAATCCAGCCGCGCCGATTATATGACCGACAGCAAATGGCAGGGCTACCTTGAATGGTGCGACCGCTTCTTCTGGGCGGTGGATGCGGATTTCCCCACCGACCTGCTGCCCGAGGGCACCGGCCTGATCATCGCGGATGCCTATGACGCCGAGGTGATCCGCATGGCGCCCGAGGACAAGCTGCCCGCCGCCCGCCGCAAGGTCATGGTCCAGAAATTCGCCACCCACGCCGCCCGGCGGTTGCAGGCGCTGCGCGATCCGGCGGCCTTTGCGGGATTCGGCTGACGCTATGCCGTGGTGCAGTCCAGTGCATACAAATGTGATTGCGCTGGCTGATCCCGCGTCAAAGGCTTTAGCGTGGTCCACGGGGGAACGCGGGAGGCCATGCAATGCAATATCATCTGAACGGCTATACCAGCGGTGATCCGCATGTGGCCAAGGCCATCGCCACCCACGATCCCGCGCAGATGCCTGCGCAGGTCGACGTGCTGATCGTTGGCTGTGGCCCTGCGGGGCTGACACTTGCCGCGCAGATGGCGCAGTTTCCCGACATTTCCGTGGCGATTGCCGATCAAAAGGAGGGTCCGTTGCAGGTCGGGCAGGCGGACGGGATCTCCTGCCGCAGCATCGAGATGTTCGACACCTTCGGCTTTGCCGAGGACGTGCTGCGCGAGGGCTATTGGGTCAATGAAACAACTTTCTGGAAACCCGATCCCGACCAGCCCGCCCATATCACCCGCACCCAAAAGATCGAGGATGTCGAACCGGGCCTGTCGGAATTCCCGCATGTGATTCTGAATCAGGCGCGGGTGCATGATTTCTACCTGCGCTGCATGGCCAACGGCGCGCGGCGCTTGCAGCCGCATTACGCACGGACGCTGGACAGCCTGACAACGGGCGATGGCACGCACCCGGTCACGGCCTGCTTTCAGGGCCCCAACGGTCCCGAGGTGGTGCAGGCCCGCTATGTCGTGGGCTGCGACGGCGCGCGCAGCACGGTGCGCCGCCAGATCGGGCGCAGGCTGGAGGGCGCGGCTGCCAATCAGGCCTGGGGCGTGATGGATGTACTGGCGGTGACCGATTTCCCCGACGTGCGGTTGAAATCGGTGATCCAGTCGGCGGATGCGGGCAGCGTGCTGATCATCCCGCGCGAAGGCGGCTACATGGTGCGCATGTATATCGAGCTGGACAAGCTCGGCGCGGACGAGCGGGCCGCGGGGCGCAACATCACCATCGAACAGTTGATCGCGGCAGCTGGGCGGATTTTGCACCCCTATACGCTGGAGGTGAAAGACGTGGCGTGGTGGTCGGTCTATGACATCGGGCAGCGTCTGTGTGACCGGTTCGAGGATGACAGCGGCCACATCTTCATCGCCGGAGACGCCTGTCACACCCACAGCCCCAAGGCGGGGCAGGGCATGAACGTGTCGATGGGCGACACGTTCAATCTGGGCTGGAAGCTGGCGGCGGTGCTCCGCGGGCAAAGCGATGCCCGCCTGTTGCGCACCTATTCGGACGAACGCCAGCAGGTGGCACAGGATCTGATTGATTTCGACCGCGACTTTGCCCGCATCTTCTCGGCCCCGCCTCAGCCGGGCAATGCGGCGCAGGCGTCGATGCTGCAAGAGGCGTTTATCAAGGCAGGGCGCTTCACCGCGGGCATGGGCGTGCAGTATCGCCCTTCGATGATCTGCGGCGCGGGGGCGCATCAGGCGCTGGCTGCGGGCCTGCCTGTCGGGCAGCGCTTTCATTCCGCGCCGGTGGTGCGGCTGGGCGACGCGCGGCCCATGGAGCTGGGCCATGTGATAGAGGCGGACGGACGCTGGCGGCTGTTTGCCTTTGCAGATGCGAATGACACAGGGGCCGCGGGCGGGGCGCTGCACCGCTTTTGCGCATGGGCACAGGATGCCATGCAGACCTGGGGTGGCGGAGATGCAGACGCAGTGATCGACCTGCGCGCCGTGATGCAACAGGGGCACCGCGATCTGGATCTGATGGAAATGCCACCCATTCTGCGCCCCGCGAAGGGGCGTTTCGGTCTGATCGACTATGAAAAGGTGTTCTGTGCCGATCCCGCCCATGACATTTTCGACATGCGCGGCGTCAACCGCGCCACAGGCTGCGTCGTGATCGTACGCCCCGATCAATACGTGGCGGATGTGCTGCCGTTGGGCGACACAGATGCGCTTGCTGCGTTCTTTGACGGGGTCTTTGTGGCGCGGGCCTGATGGCCCACCAGCGTCAGCGTTTGATCGACTCGGCAGCCTTGGCAGCAGCCATCAGCTCTTCGGCAATCTCGCGGGCTTCGTCGGGTTCAAAGTCCATGGGAATCTCGGCGCCGCCGCCTTCGACGAACAGACGGACCATGCCCTTGTCTGTCGGGCCGATTTGCAGATTGGCTTCGATGTCGCGTTCGCTGTTGATGCCCATGATGGCCTCCGGCTGTGTCAGGCGAGTGTGCTAGCGAAGACAGGCTTGATTGGCAAGCGTGGCAAGGGCACGATGCCAGCATGACAGAGTTTCAAATCCGTGCCTATACGCCAGATGATGCCGCTTGGGTGGGCGCAGCCCATGCACGCCACTACCGCGAGGTAGACGGCTTTGACGACAGCTTTGGCGTGCTGGTGGAATCGATTCTGCGCGATTTCGACGCGGGACATGATCCCAAGCGCGAGACCGGGTGGATCGCTGTCGATGACACAGGCGCGCCGGTGGCCTGTATCTTTTGCGTGAAGTTGACAGAGCAGACCGCCAAGCTGCGCTTGTTTCTTGTCACGCAGGCGGCGCGTGGCAGCGGGCTGGGCTACCGGATGCTGCAAACCTGCATGGGGTTCGCGCGCGATCAGGGCTATGCGGGCATGACGCTCTGGACCCACGAGAGCCATGCGGCGGCCTGCGCACTCTACCGGCGCAACGGCTGGCAACTGGTCAACAGCACGCCCGTACACTCCTTCGGGCAGGATCTGGTCGAACAGGAATGGCAAATTCGCTTTTGATCGGCCTTGCCAAAGCGGAACGTCTTGGTTACATCACCGCGCAGTGCCGCCTTAGCTCAGTTGGTTAGAGCGCTTGATTGTGGATCAAGAGGTCCCTGGTTCGAGACCAGGAGGTGGTACCATCCTTCCCCCAACTATTGCTGACCGGCCGTAATTCGGGGCTTTGCCCCGGACCCCAGGATATTTTTGGCCAAAAGAAATCAGTCGAGCGTGATGGTTTGTCTCAGCTCTGTGCCGTCGGGGCTGTAGATCAGCACCTGCGTCGGTGTCGTGATGGCGATATACTGCGGGGTCTGGGCAAAGGCCGTGGGGGTTGTGCCGTCGGGCAGGGTGATGTGCTCTGGCAGCGGCGGCGTTGACGGGCTATTGAGGCGTATTGCCATCAGCACAAAGATCGCGGCCATGCCTGTGATCATCGTGGCAGTGAGAAGCGTCACCAGACGGCGCAGGGTTTTGAGATAAGGCGGTTCGGGGACATCGGGCGCGTCGTGAGGATTGGACATGTCGGATCAACTCGTTCGGTTTCGGGTGGGCGAAGCGCCGCCTGCACGTCTTGATAAGGCGTTGGCGCGCGATGTGCCAGTGGATGCATCCCTGTCGCGCACGCGGCTGGGCCGGCTGATCGAGGATGGCGCGGTGCAGGTGGACGGCACGGTTGTGCGCGACCCCAAGGCCAAAGTGGCCGAGGGCGCCGATGTGATCATCACGGTGGCCGTGGCCACCGAAAGCCACATCGGGGCCGAAGATATCCCGCTGGTCGTGGTCTACGAGGACGACGATCTGGTGGTGGTGAACAAACCTGCGGGCATGGTGGTGCATCCGGCTCCCGGCACGCCCTCGGGCACGCTGGTCAATGCGCTGATGCACCATTGCGGTGAAAACCTGTCCGGCGTGGGCGGGGTCAAACGCCCCGGCATCGTGCACCGCATCGACAAGGAAACCAGCGGTCTGCTGGTGGTCGCCAAATCGGACGCCGCCCACCACGGGCTGGCCGACCAGTTCGCGGCCCACACGGTCGAACGCTATTACCGCGCGCTGGTCTACGGCGTGCCCGATGCCAACGACCCGCGCCTGCGTGGGATTCGCGGTGCGTCGTTCGAGCCGGGCAATATCCTGAAACTGACCACCCAACTGGCCCGCCACAAGACCGACCGCCAGCGGCAGGCGGTCCTGTTTCAGGGCGGGCGGCACGCGGTGACGCGGGCACGCACGATCCAGCGGTTCGGCGCGCCCGAGGTGCTGGCGCTGATGGAATGTTGGCTGGAAACCGGCCGCACCCACCAGATTCGCGTCCATATGGCCCACGCCGGTCACGGGCTGGTGGGCGATCCGGTCTACGGCGGCAAACGCAAGCTGCCCAAGGGCGCGCTGAACGACACGGCGCTGGCGGCGCTGAACGGCTTTGACCGGCAGGCGTTGCATGCGGCGGTTTTGGGCTTTGTGCACCCCGTGACCGGCGAAAACATGCGCTTCGAGGCCGATATGCCCGCAGATATGTCCGATCTGCTGGACGCGCTGGCCTGAGACCGTATCATTAATACCGACGGAAACCCGCGCCCCGCACGTTAAGGTCATGTTCACACCCGCGTGCATATGCGTTTGTAACAGACCGCACACGTGTGCGTGAATGCACTGTACACACGCTAACATTGCCGTTGGGTTCGTGTATGCTGGTCGGCGAAAAACGGGGAAGTGGCCTCTTGCGATGGCCCCAGCGACTCCCCATATCGATGTTAAGCCTCTAAACATGGGGCAGAGAGGACAGAGATGGCAAACTATGCAAATCTGCCGGCCCCGACGCCGGAAGGCGGCCTGAACCGCTATATGCAGGAAATCCGGAAGTTCCCTTTGCTGGAACCCGAAGAGGAATACATGCTGGCCAAACGCTGGGTCGAAGAGCAGGACACAGAGGCCGCGCACAAGATGGTGACCAGCCACCTGCGTCTGGCCGCCAAGATCGCCATGGGCTACCGCGGCTATGGTCTGCCGCAAGCCGAGGTGATCTCCGAGGCGAACGTGGGCCTGATGCAGGCGGTCAAACGCTTTGACCCCGAGCGCGGCTTTCGGCTTGCGACCTATGCGATGTGGTGGATTCGCGCCTCGATCCAGGAATACATCCTGCGGTCGTGGAGCCTGGTGAAACTGGGCACCACATCGGCGCAGAAGAAACTGTTCTTCAACCTCCGCAAGGCCAAGGCCCGCATCGGTGCGCTGGAAGAGGGCGACCTGCACCCCGATAACGTCAAACGCATCGCCACCGATCTGGGCGTGACCGAGGACGAAGTGATCAGCATGAACCGCCGCATGTCGGGCGGGGATGCGTCGCTGAACGCCACCGTCGGCTCCGAAGGCGAGGGCACGATGCAATGGCAGGACTGGCTGGAAGACGAAGACGCCGACCAGGCCGCCGATTACGAGGAACGCGACGAGCTGACCGTGCGCCGCGAAATGCTGGCCGAGGCGCTGGATGTGCTGAATGACCGTGAAAAGGACATTCTGACCCAACGCCGCCTGTCCGACCAGACCGTCACGCTGGAAGACCTGTCCAGCCAGTATGACGTCAGCCGCGAACGCATCCGCCAGATCGAAGTGCGCGCCTTTGAAAAGCTGCAAAAGCGGATGCGCGACCTGGCCAAGGAAAAGGGTCTGATGGCCACGGCCTGATCCTGTCCGATAGATCCAAAATGCAATGCTCTGCCCCGCAAGGGGCGGGGCATTTTTTATGTATCCCAAGCGTCGTCAAATGTGCCAAAGCTGGCACAGAAGCAGCGCGCGGCAAGGCGTTGCCGTTCAACAACAAACAGGTGATGAATGAGCCGGATCGTCTTTCATGTGCCACGGTCGTGGCTGGGGCCGCTGGGCGGCGGGCTGATGCCGTTTTACGCGCGTCTGACCGAGGGGCTGACGGCGTTGAAAGTCCCCTTTGATGTGGTCGAGCTGGACCGCGACACGGTCATGGCCGAGGTCGAGGCCGACGATGCCTTTCACATCATCAACCACGGGCGGTTCACCCATCCGCGCATCCTGAACGCGGGCGTGGCCTATATCTATCCGTTCTGGAACATGGACCCGACCGGCATCCGCGCGTTTTCGTCCATAGGCAACCAGCCGTTCAACCCCGCAGGGATCGAGGCGGAAGAAGCGCGCGCCTTCTTTCGCAAGCTCAAGGCGCGGCTGGTCGGCGCGCGCACCTCGCGTTACGAGCAGCCGCAGGACGAAACCGACCTGCCCGACGGTGGCACGGCGGTGTTCTTTCAATCTGAAGCGCATCGCACCGTGGGCGAAACCATGTGGCTGGACCGTTGGGAGATGCTCAAGGGCGTGCTCGAGGCTGACCGTGGCCCCGTCGTGGTCAAGCCGCATCCGCGCGACACCGACCCGAAATTGCGCGCGCGCCTGCGGAAAATGCCGGGGGTGACGGTCAGCGACGGCAACATTCACGACATCATCGCCGCCTGCGACCGCGTGGTCACCATCAACTCGGCCGTCGGGATCGAGGCCTATCTGCACCGCAAGCCGGTGATTCTGTGCGGGCAGGCCGATTTCGCCCATATCGCGGATCAGGCACATGATCACGCCGAACTGGTCGCGCATCTGCGGGCGGAACCGGCGCGGCGCGCCTATGACAAATACATCTGGTGGTACTTTGCCCACCAATGTCTCAGCACCACCGAACCGCAGCTGGCCACACGGTTCCTGGACCGCGTGCGCGCCACAGGGTTCGTTATTTAAGCCGCGCGCGCAGCACCCGCAGCATGTTCTCGCCCGCGATCTTGCGAATGTCGGCCTCGGAAATCCCCGCATCCAGCATGGCACTGGTCAGTGCAGGCAGCTCGGATGTGTCAAAGGCGGTTTCGACCGACCCGTCAAAATCCGACCCCAGCGACACGTGATCCGCGCCCACCGTGTCGATGCCGGCCTTGATCATCTTGGCGATGCCCGAGGGCGTGATGTCATTACAGGCAACTTCGGCCCAGTACCCCATGCCGATCACGCCGCCGGTGGCCGCAATCTCGCGCATCAGGTCGTCGGGAAAGTTGCGTTTGACCGGGCAAAAGCCGTGGATGCCGCTGTGGCTGACGATCACCGGCATGTCCGTCATCGCCAGCACGTCGCGGGCCACCTGCGGCGAAGAATGTGCCAGGTCCAGCACCATGCCGCGTCTTTCGATGTCGGCCACGACGGCACGGCCAAAGTCGGTCAGGCCAAGGTTGCCCTCGCCGTGCAGCGACCCGCCCAGAGCGTTGTCAAAGAAGTGTTGCAGGCCGATGATGCGGTGCCCTGCGGCCTCGATCTTGTCCAGATTGGCAATGTCACCCTCCAGCGGATG
Source organism: Sulfitobacter sp. 20_GPM-1509m (assembly GCF_000620505.1). GTDB lineage: Bacteria > Pseudomonadota > Alphaproteobacteria > Rhodobacterales > Rhodobacteraceae > Pseudosulfitobacter. The sequence goes on from NZ_JIBC01000006.1 coordinate 200,057, forward strand.
CGCGCCCTCGATGCCGAGGATACCACCCACCGCTTGGCTGCCTGCCGCACGGGCGGCCAGATGGGCCTCAAGATCTGCAAGGCTCTTGATGATGGTCAGATGCTCGGGGTCCTTGGCCGCGGCCTTGTGCAGCTTTTCCGCCTGATACAGCGCGCGTTCCAGAATGCTGTTCCACGTGCGTACGGGCCACAACTGGCCAATGGCCAGCGGCGTGATGTTGTCGAATGCATCGGCCGAGTTTTCTTCGTAATTCTGACCGGCGGGGGATTTGGTCACCGCCGTGAAAATCTGGATCGCCACGCCGCCCTCGATCAGACGCGGCACATCCACCTGACCCCGATCGCCCCGTTTCGTGATGTCGCGGTTCCACAGCAGGCTGTCGGCATGCCAGTCGCCCACGATCATGTCATCGTGCAGCGCGCGGGCCGCATCGGACACGGGGTAGGGGTCATGCGGCACCACCGCGTTGCGGGTGCTTTCGACATAGGCTGGCGCAAAGATGAAAAACCCCGCGACAGCGATCACGAGAAGAACAGCGATGATTTTCAGGGCGGTGCGCATGGTCTGGTCCTTTGTCCTCAGTTGGCGCAGGGTAAGCATACAACCTTGAGTTTCCAAAGGGTGACGTGAGGGCGCGCGGCACTACATATTCAGCGAAAGACGGAGGAACACAGATGGCCGGTGGATGGGCAAAAGACGGCGCAGTGTCGGAACAGATCGAAGCGTCGATCAACGATGAACTGGCGCGGATGAAAGCGCGCAAGGCCCCCGTGGGCGAGAGCCTGAAGTATTGCGCCGAGTGCGACGAAGAAATCCCCGAGCGGCGGCGGATGGCCTTGCCCGGCGTGAAACTCTGCGTCGACTGCGCGTCGGAACGTGACGGACGCCCGCAGGATCGCGGCGGGTTCAACCGGCGTGGGTCAAAGGATTCGCAGTTGAAGTAACGCGCAGTGGCATCTTCATGATGTGCTGCGGTCCGGCATCGCCGCCCAGCCAGTGTTCGCCCGTGTCGACGAAGCCACCTTTGACATAGGCGCGCACCGCACCGGGGTTGCGCAGGTTCACCGTCAGCCACAGACTGCACGCGCGCGGGTAATGTTCCTGCAAATACGCGGGCAGCATTTGGCACAAGGAATGGCCAACCCCCATCCCCTGACGGCTTGCGTCCACCATCACCGTACGCAGGCCAAGGCCGGTGGGCGGGGCAAAGCTGTGGATCTGGCTGTAGGCGCGGTCGATCCGGAAAAAGCCGACCACATCGCCGTCTTGCTGGATCGCATAGGCGTCCATGTCCGGCGTCGGGGTGTCAAAGGCCTCTTGGATTGTGCCCGAAAACACAACTTGATCGGGGTGCACGGCGATATGCGCCACGCGCGGCAGGTCGTCGGGGGTGAGCGGGAGGAATGTGATCATGGGTAACTTGAACTTGGCGTTTGGGGCAGGCCGGTCCTTCGGCTGAGGCCGGAACAGCGGAACCGGCGCGGATCATTGCCCGCGCCGGTCCTTGTGGATCAGTCTTCCATCGCTTCCAGCTCGTCGATAAAGCCCGAAATCATCGACAGGCCCTTGTCCCAGAACGCCGGGTCCGACGCATCAAGGCCGAAGGGTGCCAGCAATTCCTTGTGGTGTTTCGACCCGCCAGCGCGCAGCATGTCGAAATATTTGTCCTCGAACCCTTCCGCGCCTTCCTCATAGACGGAATAAAGCGCGTTCACCAAACCGTCGCCAAAGGCATAGGCATAGACGTAAAACGGCGAATGCACGAAGTGCGGGATATAGGCCCAGAAGTGTTCGTAGCCGTCCATGAAATCAAAGGCCGGCCCCAGGCTTTCGCCCTGAACGCTCATCCACAACTCACCAATGTCCTCGGGCGTCAACTCGCCACCGCGCCGCGCCGCGTGCAGTTTGCATTCAAAGTCATAGAACGCGATCTGGCGCACGACCGTGTTGATCATATCCTCGACCTTGCCCGCCAGCAGAACCTTGCGCTGGGCGTTGGTCTTGGCCCCGTCCAGCATCTTGCGGAAGGTCAGCATTTCACCAAAGACCGACGCGGTCTCGGCCAGCGTCAGCGGAGTGGATGACAGCATTTCGCCTTGCCCCGCGGCCAGAACCTGATGCACGCCGTGGCCCAACTCGTGCGCCAGCGTCATCACGTCGCGCGGTTTGCCCAGATAGTTCAGCATCACATAGGGGTGCACATCTGTCACGGTGGGGTGGGCGAATGCACCGGGCGCCTTGCCGGGTTTCACCGGCGCGTCGATCCAGCCCTTGGTAAAAAAGGGCGCCGCAATCTCGCCCATGCGCGGATCGAATGCGTTATAGGCATCCATCACCGTTTTCTCGGCGGCATCCCAAGGCACCAGCTTGGGGTCTTCCAGCGGCAGCGGCGCGTTGCGGTCCCAGACCTGCATACGGTCCAGCCCCAGCCATTTGCGTTTCAGCTCGTAATAGCGGTGGCTGAGCTTGGGATAGGCGTTGACCACGGCGGTGCGCAGCGCCTCGACCACTTCGGGCTCCACATGGTTGCTCAGGTGGCGCGCGGTCTGGGCCGTGGGCATCGCGCGCCAGCGGTCCATGATCTCCTTTTCCTTGGCTTGCGTGTTGTGGACGCGGGCAAAGGTCTTGACGTTCTTGCCGAACACATCCGCCAGCTCCTCGGCGGCGGCCTGGCGCGTGTCACGGTCGGGGTCGGTCAACAGGTTCAGCGTGCCCTCGATGGTCAGATCGTCGCCCTGCACGTTGAATTCCAGACCGGCGATGGTTTCATCGAACAGCCGTTCCCACGCGTCCCCGACCACGCCCAGATCGTGCAGGAATTTCTCCATCTCGTCGGACAGCTGATAGGGTTTCATCGCGCGGATGCGGTCGAACACGGGTTCATACCGCGCCAGATCGGCGTTCTGGTGCATCAGTTTCGACAGGTGATCGTCGTCCAGCCGGTTCAGTTCCAGCGTGAAGAACACAAGCGGCGTGGTGAAATTGGTGATCTTTTCCTGCACGTCCGACATGAATTTGGCGCGGCCACCGTCGGTGGTCTGCTGGTAATAGCGCAGACCGGCATAGGACATGATGCGCCCCGCGATCTGGTTGATCTTTTCCTGACGCAGGATGCAATCCAGCAGCCCCTCGGCGTCCAGACCGGCCAGATTGTTCTCGAAATCATGGGCAAAGCTGGCGCAAGCCTCTTCCAGCCAGTCCAGGTCGCGTTTCAGTTCTGGGGCGTCCTCGCCTGTGTACAGATCATCCAAATTCCACTCGGGCAGGTTGCCCAAATGCTTGTCACCACCGGCTGCGTTGGCGTCTTGGACAGGAAAGGGAAGCTGGAACATCGGGAAACCTCTATTTTGTGTTGGTTCATAGGTATGTGCAGGCAGGGGCAAGGGCAAGCCTAGCCATAAATGCGCAGCATTTCGTTCAAATCGTCCAGCGTGTTCGCCTCTTGCACCCGCTTGTCCTGCCGCCAGCGCGACATGCGCGGAAACCGCAGGGCAACGCCCGATTTGTGGCGGGGGCTGGCCTGGATGCCCTCGAACGCGATCTCGAAGACATGGTGCGGCGTGACCTGCCGCACCGGGCCGAACCGTTGCAGGGTGTTCTTCTTGACCCATGCGGTGATCTTGCGAAACTCGGCGTCGGTCAGGCCGGAATAGGCCTTGGTGAACGGCACCAGATCGTTGCCGTTCCACACGGCAAAGGTGAAGTCCGTGAACAGGTTGGCGCGCCGCCCCGCGCCCGACTGGGCATAGATCATCACCGCGTCGATGGTCAGCGGGTCAAGCTTCCATTTCCACCAATCGCCCTTTTTGCGCCCTGCCAGATAGGGGCTGGCGGCGCGTTTCAGCATCAGCCCTTCGGCCTGCGCGTCACGGGCGGTGGCGCGGATGGCGTGCAATTGCGCCCAATCGTCAAAGGCGATGCGCGGCGACAGCTTTACGGGGGCTTCGGGTGGCAGGTCAGCGGTCAGCGCCTCAAGCCGCGCGCGGCGTTCGGACAGGGGCAGGGCGCGGATATCCGCACCACCGTCCTCCAGCAAGTCATAGGCATACAGGATCACCGGCGCCTCACTCAGCAGCTTTTTCGGCACCGTCTTGCGCCCGATCCGCTTTTGCAGCGCGTTGAACGACTGCGGCACGCCGTCGCCCCAAGCCAGCAGTTCGCCGTCCAGCACCGTGCCATCGGGCAGGAAATCCAGCGCGCGGGCCAGTTCGGGAAAGCGGTCGGTCATCAGTTCCTCGCCGCGCGACCAGACGAAATGCTGCCCGCCGCGCAGGATCAGCTGGCCGCGGATGCCGTCCCACTTCCATTCCGCCTGCCAGTCCTCTGGCGGGCCCAGATCTTCGGGTGCGTCGTCCAGCCCGTACGCCAGATAAAACGGATAGGGCCGCGCGGCATCTGCCTGCCGGTCGTCCGCCTCGATCAACTGGTGCCAGGTGATGCTCTCGGGCTGCCAGTTCCCCATCAAACGGTGCGCCAGCTCGGCCTCGTCGCGGTCGGTGGCACGGGCCAGCGCCCGGGTCATCAGCTTTTGACTTATCCCCACGCGAAACCCGCCGGTGATCAGCTTGTTGAACAGAAACCGCTGCGTGTCGGGCAACTGGTCCCATGCGTCCAGAACAAAGGCTTTGCGCGCTTCATCGTCTGTCTCAGCAAGGCCACGCAGGGCATTGATCCAATGCGATAAACTGTGATCTGTCTGCCGTGTCGGCGGCGGCAGGACCAGCGCGATCGTCTCCGCCAGATCGCCAACGATCGGATAGCTTTCCTCGAACAGCCACAGCGGAATGCCCGCCCGTTCCGCCGCCCATTCCCTCAGGCGCGTCGTGGTCACCGCGCGTTTGGGCCGCCGCCCCGAGAACATGGCGATGGTCCAGACCCGGTCCGGCTCGGGCGCATCGGCAAAATATTCAGCCAAAGCAGCGACTTTCGCGGTGGTCTTGGTGCTTTGGTCCAGCGCGTTGAACAGGGCGGCAAAGCGGTTCATGCCGCGTCTTCCTCTTCGCTGCCGAACTGGGTGGGGATCACTTGCGCGTTCCAGCCCGCCGAATTCAGGTAGCGTGTGAAAATCTCGGTGTAACCGTGGGTGACATATATGTTTTCCGCGCCGGTCTGTTCGATGGCCCACAGCAATCCGGTCCAGTCGGCATGGTCCGAGATAACAAACCCACGGTCCTGCGCCCGCCGCCGCCGGATGCCCCGCAGCGCCATCCAGCCCGAGGCAAAGCCGGTCTGACGCGCGCCGAACTTGGCCGCCCATTTGCTGTCTGTGGCCGAGGGCGGCGCCATCAGCAGGGCGCGCGGATGCGCCTTGGGATCGACATCCGCCGTGGCGGGTACGGTGTCGTGCAGGCGCAGCCCCTGATCGCGCAGGATGGCGTTGGTGTTCTCGATGGCGGTGTGGCACAGGATCGGGCCGATGGCGGGGTCCAGCATCGACAACAACCGCTGCGCCTTGCCCAACGCATAGGCACCCAGCACCGCCGTCTGTCCCGCGTCCGCACAGGCCGCCCACCACGCGTTCAGATCGGCAGCGACTTCGGCCTGCGGCTTCCAGCGGAACACGGGCAGGCCGAATGTGCTTTCGGTGATGAAATGATCACAGGCCACCGGCTCGAACGGGGTCGACAGCCCGTCGTCGACCACCTTGTAATCGCCCGAGGCCACCCAGACCGCGCCGCCGTGCTCCACGCGGATCTGCGCCGATCCGGGCACATGGCCTGCAGGATGGAAGGACACCGTCACGCCGCCGATGTCGCGCGGCTCGCCGTAGCGGACGGTCTCAAGGGAAATATCGCCCAGCCTGTGCCGCATGACAGGTGCCGCCAGATCGGTGGCCAGATAATGCCCCATGCCCCAGCGCGCATGATCGGCATGGCCATGCGTGATCAGCGCACGGTCCACAGGCCGCCACGGGTCGATATAGAAATCGCCCCGTGGGCAATAAATGCCCTGTTCGGTGAATGTCAAAAGCGGGTCGGCCATGAAGCCAAACCTAGCACGCAGCGGCTGGGTTCCTAGGGCGCTGAAAAGAAGGTTTGCACCATCTGGTCGAAAAGGGGACCGCGCTTGGCCGGTCCTTCCATCATGACCTCGTGCTCGCCATCCTCGACCATGACCAGTTCGCCCCGTGGCCAGTTCTGCATGCGCTGAACCACGCGCTGGGTGTGGATGATCCGCTCGTTCGTGCCCATGAAGGTGATGCAGGGCAGGTCGGGTGCCGGCATCCTGGACAGCTCTTGCGTTTCCAGCAGCGCCTCGCGCAGCCAGATGATGCTGGGGCCGCCAAGGGACAGGTCGGGATGCGCGTTCAGCTGGTCCACCATCATATCCCACATCTCGCGATCCCGCGTCAGCAGGTTGTCCTCGAACGGATCGGACAGGACATAGGACGACAGCTTGGTGCCGGGGGGCAGGCGGTGGCCCTGTCCCAGTTTCGGCATCAACTGTGACAGCACCCACGCGATTGGGCGCAGGTGCCCTGCAATGCGAATGCCCCACATCGGGCCGGTAAAGGCCGCCGCCTGGACCGGGAGCCCGTCATAAAGCGCGCGCAGGCCGATGCAGCCGCCCATGGAATGGGCCAGCAGGAACCACGGCTGCGGCAGGTTCATCTCGGTGGCCAGCGCCACCATGCAGGCCACGTCCTTTTGATAGTCCAGAAAATTGACCACATGGCCGGTGCGCACCTCGTCCAGCATCCGGTCGGCCAGCCCCTGACCGCGCCAGTCGATGGCAACGGTCGCCAGCCCGCGCGCAGCCAACTCGCTGGCGGCGGGGGCGTATTTCTCGACATATTCGGTGCGCCCGGGGAACAGCAGGACGGTGCCCTTGGGCGCGCCTGCATTCCAATGGGCGATCCGCACCCGCAATCCGTCCGACGTGGTGGCCCAATGGGCCTGTCCCCCCGGCGGGCCGGGGTGGTGGTCGGTAAACAGGGGTGCGGGTTCAAAGGTCATCAGGCCAGCGCCGATGCCAGTTTCATCGCCATGCCCATGTCGCCGTCCACTTTCAGCTTGCCGGTCATGAAGGCGGATGTCGGATTGGTGTCGCCGCTGATGATGCCCTGAAACGTGTCGGCATTGGCGCTCAGCGTCACATCGGCGTCTTCGTCACCCGCATGGGCACCGTCGCTGTCGATGATCACGGACCCTTCGCCCTCGATCTCGAACTTGGCAGTGCCGGAAAAGCTTTGGCCCTGCATCTTTTCGTTCAGAACTTTTACCGCTTCTTGAACCACATCACTCATCTGTCATGCCCTTTTTGACTTTTGCGGCCGGCGGCGTCTGGATTTGCCCGGCCAAGCTGTTACATTCAGCAATACTATGGGCATCAAAACATACCTTCGCTACCCTATCGTTGCGGCAATCGTGCTGACAGTCGGGAATTCCATACCCGCGCTGGCCCAGGGCGATGTCTCCAGCCTGCTGGATCAGCTGCAAACCGCCGACGCAGGGCAGGCCGCACAGATCGAACGCGAGCTTGAGCGCACATGGGCACAGTCCGGTTCGGTGGCGATGAACCTGCTGCTGGAACGGGGCCGCAAGGCGATGGAGGCGCAGGATTTCGCCGCTGCCATCGACCACCTGACCGCCCTCACGGACCACGCGCCGGACTTTGCCGAAGGCTATCATGCCCGCGCCATGGCCTATTACCAGTCGGGCCGCTACGGCCCCGCGCTTGACGATTTGTGGCACGCACTGGCGTTGAACCCGGTGAATTACAACGCGGCTTTCGGGCTGGGGGTGATGCTGCAAGAGTTCGGCGACAACATCGGGGCAGCGCAGGCTTATGCCCGCGTTCTTGAGTTGAATCCCGGGCACGAAAGCGCGAAGGATGCGCTGATGCGTCTTGAAGCGGACGGAATCGGCCGCGCGCTGTAAGTTAAATCGGGGATCTTAACTGTGGCACAAGACAGCCGCGTCGTGGCCGTATTGGGCCCGACGAACACGGGTAAAACCACCTATGCCATCGAACGGATGCTGGCCTATCGCACAGGTGTGATCGGCCTACCGCTGCGATTGCTTGCGCGCGAGGTTTACGACCGCGTCGTCGCCCTGCGCGGCCCGTCTGTGGTGGCGCTGGTCACCGGCGAGGAACGGATCGTACCGCCGCGCACCCAATACTGGATCTGCACGGTCGAGGCGATGCCCGAGGGGATGGGCTGCGATTTTCTGGCCGTCGACGAAATCCAGCTGTGCGCCGATCCCGAACGCGGCCACGTCTTTACCGACCGTTTGCTGCGCGCGCGCGGCCAACACGAAACGCTGTTTCTGGGCGCCTCCACCATGCGCGGCCCCATCGCGGCGCTGGTGCCCCATGTCCAGTGGATGACCCGCGAACGCATGTCCGACCTGACCTATGCGGGCGAAAAGAAAATCAGCCGGATGCGCCCGCGCTCGGCCATCGTCGGCTTTTCGGTCGAAAACGTCTATGCCATCGCCGAACTGATCCGCCGGACCAAGGGCGGGGCGGCCGTGGTCATGGGCGCGCTTTCCCCCCGCACCCGCAACGCACAGGTCGAGATGTACCAGTCGGGCGAGGTCGATTACCTTGTGGCAACGGACGCCATCGGCATGGGGCTGAACCTGGATGTCGACCACGTGGCCTTTTCCAGCCTGTCGAAATTCGACGGACGGCGGATGCGCCCCCTGGCCCCGAACGAGCTGGCGCAGATCGCGGGACGGGCAGGGCGCGGGCAGAAAAACGGCAGTTTCGGGGTGACGGGGGATGCCCCGCCGCTGGAACCGGCGGTGGCGCAGGCGATCATGGATCACCGGTTTACGCCCCTGACCAAACTGAACTGGCGCAACCACGCGCTGAAATTCGCCACCATCGACACGCTGATCCGCAGCCTCGAAGCCCCGCCCGACCACGAAGTTCTGGTGCGCGCCCGCGAGGCGGACGATCTGAAAACCCTGCGTTCCCTGTCGCAAGTGGACGAGGTGTTCGCCCGCGCCAGCGACACGGCTTCGGTGAAATTGTTGTGGGATGTCTGCAGGATACCCGATTTCCGCGGCATCAGCCATCAGGAACACGCCAACCAGTGCGAGGTGATCTTCAACTACCTGCACCAGGGCGGCGTGTTGCCCGATGACTGGCTTGCGCGACAAATTCGACGTATAGATCGAACCGATGGCGACATTGATGCGTTGTCCAAACGTCTTGCGTTCATTCGAACGTGGACCTACGTGGCGCAGCGGCAGGGTTGGACAAGTGATCTTAGCCATTGGCGCGATGCGACGCGGCATGTAGAAGACAGGCTGTCGGATGCGCTGCACAGCGCGCTGACGAAACGATTTGTAGATCGGCGCACCAGTGTTCTGTTGCGCCGACTGGGCCAGAAGGAGGCCATTGTGGCCGATGTAAATGACGCCGGTGAGGTGACTGTCGAGGGTGAATTCGTGGGCAAGCTGGAAGGCTTCCGCTTCACTCAGGATAAGGGCGCGGGTGCCGCCGAAACAAAGACCATCAAGACGGCTGCCTTGCAGGCGCTTGCACCCCACTTCCACCTCCGGGCGGACCGGTTCTATAACGCGCCGGACACCGAGATCGACTATACCGAACAGGGCGGCCTCATGTGGGGCTCGACCGCTGTCGGCAAGCTTGTGGCCGGGTCCGACCCGCTGAAACCGCAGGTCGAAGCATTCGTCGACGACGTGGCCGGTCAGGATGTGATCGACAAGGTCAAGCGCCGCTTGCAGCACTTTATCGACCGCAAGATCGCAGCACTGTTCGAACCCCTTCTGAACCTGTCGAAAGACGAGGCATTGACCGGGCTCGCCCGTGGCTTTGCCTTCCAGATGGTCGAGAACTTTGGCGTCGTGCCCCGCGGCAAGGTCGCCGATGACGTGAAATCGCTGGATCAGGATGCGCGCGGCATGCTGCGCAAACACGGCATCCGTTTTGGCCAGTTCACCATTTTCATGCCCTTGCTGCTGAAACCCGCACCCACGCGCCTGCGTCTGGTGTTGTGGTCGCTGGCCAACGGTCTGGATGAATTCCCCGAAGCACCGCCCCCCGGTCTGGTCACCATCCCCGCACCGCAAGGCGCGGTCGAGGGCGCCGACACCATGGCCGGTTACCGCATCGCAGGTGGCCGCGCGATCCGCATCGACATGCTGGAACGTCTGGCCGACATGCTGCGCGCCGAAGACAGCCGTGGCGGGTTCGAGGCCAAGGCCGACATGCTGTCGATCACGGGCATGACGCTGGAACAGTTCGCCGACCTGATGAAGGGTCTGGGTTATAACGCCGAGATGGGCGAGCGCGAAAAGGTCAAGGCAACCGATGCCGTCGTGACCACGGATGCCGGTCAGACCGTGGCCGATGTGCCGGTGATGGACGCAGCGCAAGACGTGCTGCCCACAGCCGCTGCAGGGACCGAAGACACCCCCGCCGCCGATGACGTGTTGGCCGAAGTGGCTGCCATTGACGACGAGGGCGTGGCCCCCATCGCCGAGGAAGCTGCCGAAACGCCGGAAGTCAGCGATCACATCCCCGAGGTCAGCGAAACCGAAGTGCCGGTGGGCAAAGCCGCCGACGCCGAAGTGGCCGGACCCGAGACCGAGACCTTCTACACCTTCACCTGGGCACGCCCTGCACGCAGCGGCGGCAACAACGCCCGTCAGGGCGGCGGTCGTCCCGCAGGCAAGGGTCAAGGGCAGGGTCAGGGCCAAGGTCAGGGCAGACCCCGTGGCAAACAGGGTGGCGGCCCGCGCAAGGGTGGCAAACCCCAGGGCGCGCAGAACTTCAGCGCCCGTCCTCCGAAAAAGGAAAAGGCCATCGACCCGGACAATCCTTTTGCCGCAGCCCTGATGGGGCTGAAGGACAACAAGTAAGTGACCGCAGCCGACGCGCCTGCCGCCAAGTTGCGGTTGGACAAATGGCTGTGGTTCGCCCGCTTTTTCAAAACCCGCTCGCTGGCGGCCACCCGCGTGGCTGCCGGCGAGGTGCGCGTCAACGGTGAACGCGTCACCAAACGCGCCACCAACGTCGGTCCCGGCGACACGCTGACCTTTGCCCAGGGCGACACGGTCCGCGTCATTCGCGTTGTGGCCATCGGCACACGGCGCGGTCCGGTCCCCGAGGCACAGGCGCTTTACTCCGATCTGACCCCCGCGGCCCCGCCACCCGAGGACAAACCGCCTGAAAATCCCGCCTATGAGGGAAAAGGTCGCCCCACAAAGCGTGATCGGCGCAAAGCCGATCTTTCCCGGGCGCGGCATCTTGAATGATCGGTTGGGCTGATTTAGCTAGGCTGCGAATTCGCAAACAAGGTTCGCCCGCATGACCTATATCGTCAACGATGCCTGCATCGCCTGCAAATACACCGACTGCGTCGAGGTTTGTCCCGTGGACTGCTTCTACGAAGGTGAGAACATGCTGGTGATCCACCCCGATGAATGCATCGACTGCGGCGTCTGCGAGCCCGAATGCCCCGCCGACGCCATCCGCCCCGACACCGAGCCGGACATGGAGAAATGGGTGGAGTTCAACCGCAAGTACGCCGAACTGTGGCCGGTCATCATCACCAAGAAGGACCAGCTGCCCGAAGCGGAAGAGCGGGACGGCGAAGAGGGCAAGCTGGAGAAGTATTTCTCGGAAGCGCCCGGCGAAGGCGGCTGAGCGAATCACTTGGCGGTTGCCAGGCCTTTCCGGGGCCGCAAAGACCTGAAAAAAGTGCCCCAAAGCCCTGAAACGCTTTGGGAAACGTGAAATTGACCCAAGGTGAACTTTCGCAAGCCCTGTTTTTGTGGTATGGTGATGCTTGTATGAAACGACAGATGCAGCATTCATCCTTGGCCCGCCACTGGCCCGAACTTTAATTCACTGATCCGATTCCGATTGCGGTACGGCCCATGATGGGCATGCCACGGTTGGTTTTTCGCGTCTGACCCCCAAATGTTGCAACCTGTTTGCGAGGATAAAAATGACAAAATCCAAATCTCTTGACTTCCGCCCGAACGAATTTGTCGTCTACCCCGCCCACGGCGTTGGGCAGATCGTATCGATCGAAGAGCAGGAAGTTGCCGGCATCTCGCTGGAGCTGTTCGTCATCTCCTTCGAGAAAGACAAGATGACCCTGCGGGTGCCGACGCACAAAGCGACCGAAATCGGTATGCGCGCACTGTCCAGCCCCGACGTGATCAACCTGGCCATGAAGACCCTCAAGGGCAAGGCCAAGGTGAAACGCGCCATGTGGTCGCGCCGTGCGCAGGAATACGAGCAAAAGATCAACTCGGGCGACCTGATCGCCATCGCCGAAGTGGTCCGCGACCTGCACCGCACCGACGACCAGCGCGAGCAAAGCTATTCCGAACGTCAGCTCTATGAGGCGGCGCTTGAACGCCTGACCCGCGAAGTGGCCGCCGTCAGCGGTGGCGACGAAATGGCCGCGTCGAAAGAGATCAACGACGTTCTGGTCAGCCGCGCCCCACCGGCAGCTGCATAAACGACGCCACGTTCAACAGGGTGGCAAGGCCGCGTCCCGAATAGGGGCGCGGCTTTTTTGTTTCAGGGGGGAATGTCCGTTAGCGGTCAATGCGAAACGATATGACCTTTGCTGCAATTGGGTCTAAGGTCGTGTTGAATTGCTTAACATTTATCCCTTGTGAATTTGCAAAGGTGCCGCTCCTATAGCATAGGCATTTTGCCGGGTGGGTTCTGAGCCACATGCCCTGTCGGGTTTGTATCAGGGCTTTTCTGTGACCTTGGTTAATATGGCCAAATGCGGAGTGCGAGATGTCGAAGAGACTCATGAAAATCGATTTGGTAGATCGGTTTTCGCCAATCCTTCCTGAACCGCTCGCCCAGGCGCTCATCGGGTTTGTCTGCGCCGCATTGGCTGTCCTGGCACGCGGTGCCGTTGACGTCATTTTCCCCTACGCCGGGCCCTTCGCGTTGACCTTTCCCTTTGTGCTGTTCGCCACGCTGTTCGGCCGATGGGGTGCCGGTATCGGCGTCATGTGCTTTTCCGCCCTATATGCGTGGTACTACGTCTTGCCTGTCACGCAGTCCTTTACGTTCGAAGATCCCCGCGACGGGCCACGGGTCATCGTCAACGTATTTTCCGGGTTTCTGATCGTTTTGCTTGCAGAGTATTTCCGACGTTTTGTCCGGAACGTTCTGCTGGAACGGGATGCAATTGCGGAAGAACGGCGGCTTTTGCTTGAGGAATTGGATCACCGGGTGAAAAACAATTTCACCATGGTCAGTGCAATGGTGCGGATGGAGTTGCAGGCCGCCCCCGAGGCAGCCGCCGCGTCGCTGCGCACCATTCAGGGCCGGGTGGAAAGCATCGCACGGGCGCATGAATCGCTCTACCGTGGTGATGGCGACATCGGCGCGGTCGCGATGCGTCCGTATCTGTCAAACCTCTGTGCTTCGCTGAATACCGCGTATTTCCGGGGCAAGAATACCATCGTCGCCGATGTCTGTGACGTGCCCCTGCCACGCGATGAAGCGGTTGCGATTGGCCTCGTCGTCAACGAGCTTTGTGTAAATGCCTCGAAACACGCATTCCCCGAACGGGATGACGGACGGGTCGAGGTCAGAATGGTGAACTCCGAAGAAGCCATCATCGTGTCCGTGTCCGATAACGGCGTCGGCATCAAAGGCGAAGCCGTGCGCGAGGGGAGCCTGGGGCAAAGACTCATCAGCGCGTTTTCTGCGCAAGCCGGTGGTTCGATCGAACGTGTCGATCTGGATGTCGGTACGAAATTCCAGCTTGTGCTGCCAAAGAACCAGGCGGCTTAGCGGCTCATTGGCCTAGGGGATCAAGGCCAGCAAGATCACCAGTTCGGCCACCTGCTGCGCGGCGCCCAGCACATCCCCGGTCTGTCCGCCGACCTTGGCCCGTGCCAGTGCGGCCAGCCCGCCCACGGCCAGTGCGGCCAGCACCAGCGCCCAGATCACGCCCCAGCCAGCCACCACCAGTGCCAGCACGGCCGCGAGGCCCAGAGCGGCCAGCGCCACGGACTGCGATGGCTGCCCCACCTGATGCGACAGCCCCGTGCGCCGCGCCTGTGGCATCCACGCCATCAGCGCAGGCAACAGACCCCGCGACAGCACCGCCGCCGCCACCATCGGGCCGACGCCCACCGCCAGCGTGGCACTCAGCGCCATCCAGCGCAGGCCGACCCCCAGACCCAGCGCCAGCACGCCATAGGTGCCGATGCGGCTGTCCTTCATGATCTCCAGCCGCCGGGCAGGGTCAAACCCGCCCCAAAAGCCATCTGCCGTGTCCGCCAGCCCGTCCTCGTGCATGGCACCCGTGGTCACCACCAGCGCAGCCAGCATCAGCCCCGCCGTCACCGGCACGGGCAGCCCTGCGGCCATACAGACCCAGCCGACCACCGCCGCAATACAGGCCACCGCCAGCCCCGCCAGCGGAAACGCCCAGGCCGCCCGCGCCTGACGGGCAAAGGCCGCCTTGGGGGCGTGCGGCAAGGGCAGGCGGGTCAGCAGGGCCAGCGCCACGATCACCTCCCATGCGCGGCTGTTGTCGTCTTTGATCATCGCGGTGCCTTTGCTGCGCTTGTTCTATGCGCGCCAACGGGTAAACAGGCCCCACCCCCGAGGCAAGCAAAAGGATTTTGCGCAATGGCACCCGAATTCGAGACACTGGACGCGTTCGCCGCGCTGATGCGCACGGCCCCCGGCCCGGACACGACAGCCCAGGCAGGGGCCACCGCGCGCAATGGCCAGCTGACGAAACCCCCCGGCTCTCTGGGGCGGCTCGAGGATCTGGCGATCTGGTATGGCGCTTGGCGCGGGATGGAGCGGCCCGTTCTGGTCGCGCCGCAGATCGTGATCTTTGCAGGCAACCACGGGGTTGCGGCGCGGGGCGTCTCGGCCTTTCCGGCGGAGGTCACGGCGCAGATGGTCGGCAACTTTCAGGCAGGCGGTGCCGCGATCAACCAGCTGGCCCGCACATTTGGCGCACGGATGAAGGTCGAGGCGCTGGAACTGGACCGGCCCACGGCGGATTTCACGCAAGCCGAAGCCTTGGGCGAGGCCGATTGCGTCGCCGCGCTGCGCACGGGCTGGGACGCGGTGGACCCGTCCTCGGACCTGCTGGTGGTGGGCGAGATGGGCATCGGCAACACCACGGCGGCAGCGGCGATTGCGGCGGCCCTGTACGGTGGCGGGGGCGAAGCGTGGGTCGGGCGCGGCACCGGCGTGGATGATGCGGGGCTGGCGGTCAAACGCGATGTGGTTGATGCGGGGCTGAAACGCCACGGCGACCTGCGCGGCCTTGCGGCGCTTTCGGCCTTTGGCGGGCGCGAGATGGCGGCGATGGCCGGTGCGATGGTGCGCGCGCGGATCGAAAGCATCCCGATGATCCTCGACGGGTTCATCTGCTGTGCGGCTGCGGCCTGTCTGGAGACAGAAGTGCCCGGCGCACTGGATCACGCGGTTGCAGGGCATCAAAGCGACGAGGCCGCACATGGCAAGCTGTTGGCGGAACTGGGCAAGGCCCCTCTGCTGCAACTGGACCTGCGGCTGGGCGAAGGCTCGGGTGCGGCGCTGGCGATTGGCGTGCTGCAGGGGGCTGTGGCCTGCCTGAGCGGCATGGCGACCTTTGCCGAAGCCGGCGTGTCGGCGGGCTGAAAGATGAAACGCGCCGCAGTGCTTGCGTTGCTGCCGGTGCTCGCAGCCCAGGGGCTGTGGGTGCGCGCACGGGTGCCGCGCCTGCCCGAGGCGGACGGACCGCGCAGGGGTCGGCTTGGGTCCGGCGCGCCACTGCGGGTGCTGATCCTGGGCGACAGTTCGGCGGCGGGTGTGGGCGTCGCGATGCAGGATGACGCGCTGTCGGGGCAACTGGCGGCGCGACTGGGCAGCACACGCGAGGTGACATGGGACCTGCGCGCGCGCAGCGGTGCGACGACGGCGCAGGTGCTGGCAGAGGTGCAGTCGGCGGCGGACCTGGGGCGCTTTGACGTGGCGGTCGTGGGGCTGGGCGTGAACGACTGCAAGAACGGCGTGCCGCTGGCGCGCTGGGTCGCGCAGTCTTGTACGCTTTATGATCTTTTACGTACCAAATGCGGCGTGCGGCTGATCTGCGCCTCGGCCCTGCCGCCGATGGGCGATCTGCCCGCCTTGCCGCGGCCGCTGTCCACGGTCATGGCGGCGCGGGCGGCGGTCTTTGATGCGGCGCTGATCGGGATGGTGGACCAGATGCCGGACCTGCGCCGCGTGCGCCCCGATATTGCGATCACTGCGCAGGTCATGGCGGCGGACGGGTTTCACCCCGGACCACTGGTCTATGCCGCATGGGCCGAGGCGGTGGCCGCAGAGGTCGGGACACTGGTTTAAGGATTGCGGCGCTGACGCGCCACGCGATGTTTGCAGCCCCCTCCGGGGGGCTGCGTGCCTCCGGCGGGGATGTATCGGGCCAAAAGAATCGGAGGTCAGGCGCGTTTCTTTTCCGGTTCGCGTGACAGCAGGGCGGTTTCGAGGTCGCGTTGCAGTTCCTTGGCGCGCTCGACGTATTCCTTGTTCTGCTCGATCTTCACGCCCGGTTTCCACAGCGCCGCCAGTTGCCGCACGGTGTCGCGGTCGTGGTGGTAGAAGACGCGTTCGGCTTCGGCGGCCTCGTATTCGGAAAGACCTACGTTTTCCAGCACATAGCGGCCCGCGCGCAGCGAGCTGTCGAACATTTCGCGCACGATGTCATTGGCCCCTGCCTGATACAGGCGGTAGGTGTGGGTGCGGTCATAGGCGCGCGCGACGATGTGCAGGTCGGGACGCAGTTTGCGGGCGTAGGTGACCAGCGTGATCGCGGCCTCGGGGTCATCCAGCGCCACAACCAGCACGCGGGCGTCCTTGATGCCTGCGGCGGTCAGGATGTCGGGGCGGGTGGGATCGCCCAGGAACCCCTTGACGCCAAAGCGGCGCATCAGCTGGATGGTTTCCATGTCGTGGTCCAGCACCACCGTGGCAAAGCCCGATCCCTGCACCAGCCGGTTGACGATCTGGCCAAACCGGCCGATGCCCGCGATGATCACCGGGCCTTCTTCGTCGATCTCGTCGGGTTCATAGGCGGTGCTGCCGTCGGTCATGTGGCGGCTGATCACCTCGTAGAGGATGAACAGCAGCGGGGTGATCAGCATCGACAGTGCAATCACCAGCAGCAGGATTTCCGCGATGCCGGTGGGCAGGATGCCCTGGCCCACGGAAAAGCTGACCAGCACAAAGCCGAATTCGCCCGCCTGTGCCAGCGACAGGGCAAACAGCCAGCGGTCGCGGCCCTTGATCCTGAAGGCGAGGGCCAGGATCATCAGGATCGCGCCCTTGAGCAGGATCACCAGCAGCGCCATCGACAGGATCGCAGGCGCGTTGCCAAAGAGCAGCGGAAAGTTGATGCCCGAGCCGACGGTGATGAAGAACAAGCCCAGCAGCAGCCCCTTGAACGGTTCAAGGTCGGTTTCCAGCTCGTGGCGGAATTCGGAGCTGGCCAGGACCACACCGGCCAGGAACGCGCCCAGGGCAGGCGACAGGCCCACCAGCATCATCAGGAACGAGATGCCGACTACGATCAGCAGCGCCAGCGCCGTGTACATCTCGCGCAGGCGGGAGGCGTGGATAAAGCGGAACACAGGCCGTGTCAGGAAGATGCCCGCAAGGATCACGGCAGCAATCGCGCCGATGGTCACCAGCGTGACGCCCCATGCGGGCAGCCCTTCGACCAGGCTCATGGTGTGGTGATCGTCCGTGGCCGGTACGATGGCACCGTTTTCGGTCAGCTTCATCGGGATGGTGACGGCGATCAGCGGCAGGAATGCCAGGATCGGGATCACCGCGATGTCCTGCGTCAGCAGCACCGAAAACACCGAGCGCCCGCCGTTGGTCTGCATCAGCCCCTTTTCCGACAGGGTTTGCAGCACGATGGCGGTGGACGACAGCGACAGCGTCAGGCCGATGGCCAACGAAACGCCCCACGGCTGGTCATAGGCCATCGCCACGCCCATCAGCACCAGCGTGGACAGGGTGACCTGCAAGCCGCCCAGGCCCAGCAGCTTGTGGCGCATGTCCCACAGCGCGCGCGGTTCCAGTTCCAGACCGATCAGGAACAGCATCATCACCACGCCAAACTCGGCAAAGTGTTGCAGGCTTTCGGTTTCCGATCCCACAAGGCCCAGCACGGGGCCGATCAGAATGCCCGCCGTCAGATAGCCCAGCACCGAGCCCAGCCCCAGTCGGGCGGCAATCGGTACGGCGATGACGGCGGCAAGCAGATAGATCGAGGCTTGGTAAAGAAAGCCTTCCATGGGCGCGGGCTCCTGATGCTGGGTTGCGCCCATAGTGGCGGGGATTGCGGCCAAGGACAACGGCATTGGCTGCGGTTCTGGTGTACGTCAGATGGTTTTGATCTTTACGTCAGCAACGGGGCCAGATGGGAAGACCGCAGGTTGGTGGGGATTGCAGCGAAGGTCGGGTTTGAGGCCAGAGTGACCTTGCCACTGAGGGCAGCGCCCGACCGCGGGTGGGCATCACACCACCAGTTAGCACCACTTTATTTCTATGCTTTGGCGTGGGGATGAAGAGATGCAAGCCGGTGAGGAAGCGCCCGCCCATGGGGCGGTCGGGCGCTGCCCGGCGGTGCTGCGCACCTTGATTCCGGGCTTGGTGAACAACGGCTTCGTCCCGCATAGCTGCCGTTGGCTGTCAGGTTGGCAGGGGGCCGTCGCGTTTCAGCTGGTCCATCACGATCTGGCTGTGCACCCGCGCCACCGCCGGATGCGGCAGCAGCACCTCGTGGATCAGCGCGTTCAGCGCGGGCAGGTCGGCGCAGAACACCCGCAGCAGGTAATCGGCGTCGCCGGTCATGGTCCATGCGCTGGTGATCTCGGGGCGGCTGCGCACCAGCCGGGCAAAGGCCGCCGAATGGTCCGGCCCGTGGGTGCCCAGATGCACCTGCACAAAGCCCTGCACGTTCAGCCCCAGCTTGGCCGGATTCAGCCGGGCGGTGTACCCTTCGATATAGCCCGCCGCCTCGAGCCGCTGGCGGCGGCGGCCGATCTGGCTGGGGGACAGGTGCAGCGTGTCGGCCAGTTCCTGTGCGGTGGCTTGTGCATTCTTTTGCAGGGCTTCCAAAAGGCGCGTGTCGAGATCATCCAGCATGGTGCGTGTTTTCCGTATCCATTTCGCTAAGGATGCGTGAAACGCGCGAATTTGACCAGTGCCATGACCGATTATGCGCAGAAAACGCAGAGCCAACGGCCTATTCTCAATCCCAAGAGTTGTTCACCACATATTCAGGAGGGCTGTCCCATGGGTCCGTTCCCGCACGACGCACCGAAATCCAAGATCACCGCAGAGAACCCCGCCGGCACCGACGGGTTCGAGTTTGTCGAATTTGCCAGCCCCGAGCCGCAAGAGCTGCGCGATCTGTTCGCGCGCATGGGCTATGTGAAGGTTGCCAAACACAAGACGCAGGATGTCGAGCTGTGGCAGCAGGGCGATATCACCTATGTGCTGAACGCCGACGCCGACAGCTATGCGGCGAAGTTCGTGGCCGAGCACGGCCCCTGCGCGCCCTCGATGGGCTGGCGCGTGGTGGATGCGCAAAGGGCGTTCGATCATGCGGTGTCCAAGGGCGCGAAACCCTATGAGGGCGGCGGCAAGGTCATGGACGTGCCTGCGATCTACGGCATCGGCGATTCGCTGATCTATTTCATCGACCAGTATTACGAGACCTCGCCCTATAACGCGGAATTCGAATGGCTGGAGCAGTCCAAACCGCGCGGCGTCGGGTTCTTTTACCTCGATCACCTGACCCACAACGTCCACAAGGGCAACATGGACACCTGGTTCAATTTCTACGGTGATCTGTTCAACTTCCGCGAAATCCGCTTTTTCGACATCGAAGGCAAGTTCACTGGCCTGTTCAGCCGCGCGCTGACCTCGCCCTGTGGGCGCATCCGCATTCCGATCAACGAGGATCGGGGCGAGACGGGCCAGATCGTCGCCTATCTGAAGAAGTACAAGGGCGAGGGCATCCAGCACATCGCCGTGGGGTCGGATGACATTTACCAAAGCACCGACGCGATTGCCGAAAAGGGTGTGAAATTCATGCCCGGCCCGCCGGACACCTATTACGACCTGTCCAAAACGCGGGTGGTGGATCACCAGGAGCCCATCGAGCGGATGAAGAAACACGGCATCCTGATCGACGGTGAAGGTGTCGTGGATGGGGGCGAAACCCGCATCCTGTTGCAGATCTTTTCGAAAACCGTGATCGGGCCGATCTTTTTCGAATTCATCCAGCGCAAGGGGGACGACGGCTTTGGCGAGGGCAACTTCAAGGCGCTGTTCGAGAGCATCGAGGCCGAGCAGATCGCCAATGGCGAGCTGGAAGGTGCCGAGCCGAATTAAGGGGCTGGCTGCTGTTGTACCTGACTGAACGTTGGAATGTGCCTGGCAGCCAAAAGCTGCCAGGCACGAAGACCGGATGTCCGCATCACGGTCTGCCGGTGGGCGATCCTCAGATCCCCAGGACGAACCCGCCCAGCAGGTAGAAAATGATCGTGATCAGCATCACGCCCACGACGTTCAACACAACGCCGCCCCGCATCATCTGACCGATGGTCACATTGCCGGTCCCAAAGACAATCGCATTGGGTGGCGTGCCCACGGGCAGCATGAAGGCGCAGGTCGCGGCAAAGGCGGCGGGGATCAGCAGGCTCAGCGGGGCCACTCCGATCCCGACGGCCACGCCCCCCAGCACAGGGATGAACGTCGCGGCGGTCGCGGTGTTCGAGGTGATCTCTGTCAGGAACAGCACGATCAGAACAATCGTCGCGATCAGCAGGATCGTGGGAAGGTTGCCCAGACCGCCGACCTGGCTGCCGAACCAGTCATCCAGCCCGGACGAGGCCACGGAGCTTGCAAGGCTCAAGCCGCCGCCGAACAGCAACAGAACGCCCCAGGGCAAGCCGTCTTCGGCATCGTTCCAGTTCAGCACCATCTCGCCACGGCCACGCCCCGGCAGCAGGAACAGCGCAATGCCCGCGCCGATCGCGATGGCGGTGTCATTGAGGCCATCCAGAAACCCAAGCCCCGGAATGCCCGCCAGCAGGCCGGGCACCACCCACAGGAACGCGGCACCGCCAAAGACAGCGGCGACCATCTTTTCCCCCTGTTTCATCTTTCCAAGGGCCGCGATTTCGCCGCGGATCATCTCTTTGCCGCCGGGAATCGAATCCAGATCGAAGCGGTAGAGAACATTCACCATCAACCACCAGCCGATGCCGATAAAGATGGTCGCCAGCGGAACGCCCAGCATCATCCATTCCAGAAACCCGATGGGACGCCCCAGTTCGTCCGCGGCATAGCCCGCCACGATGGCATTGGGCGGCGAACCCAGAAGCGTGCCGAGGCCGCCCATGGTTGCTGACCAGGCAATGGACAGAACCAGACACACGCCGAACATCTTGACGTTCGGGTCGTCCACCACATCGGAAATCGTGCCTTTCTTCAGGCCTTCGTGCAGGTCGGCGGCGGTCTGGTTGTCCGCGCGGCTTTCCACCACCAGCGCCAGAACGGACAGGCCGATCGGCAGCATCATCAGTGTCGTGGCGGTGTTGGACACCCACATCGACAGAAAGCCCGAGGCGATCATCATCCCCAGAATGATCCGTTTGGGCGAGACACCCACACGGTCCAGAACCAGAAGGGCGATGCGGCGATGCAGCCCCCATTTCTCCATGGCGATTGCGATCAGAAAGCCGCCCACAAACAGGAACACCAGCGAGCTGGCATAGGGGGCTGTTGCCTGACTGACCGTTGTTCCGGTGAGCATCGGCAAAAGCACGATGGGCAGAAGCGAGGTGGCAGGCAGCGGCACGGCCTCTGTCATCCACCACACGGCCATCAGCGTAGCGACCGCAGCCACCGCACGCGCGTCGCTGCCCAGATCGTCCGCCAGGCCAAGCAAGAGCCAGACCAAGGCAGCCATGATCACGCCAATCGCGCGCAGGCCCCACAAGAGTTTGCTGGAAGCGCGCTGGCCTTCCTCGGTTTCTCCCAAACCTTGCTTGTCGACAACATCGTTCATGAACTCTCCCACTCTTTACATCGAAACTGCTATTTCCGGTTGAACAATCGGGACATTGATAGGTCTACTATCTTGTCAGGACAACCGCTTTGCAGGGCTATACCCGTTTCTTGGGAGACCTGAAACTGCAAAGGGTCGGTGCCCGGCGAGGCTGCCTTGTGTCCCTGCGGTGCCGCGGGACCGGTAACGATCGCACGAAGCTGTTTCCCGACCAGCGTCCGCTATGGCATCTTCAGCACAACACTGCGCGAGCCCTTTTGATAGCGCAGTTCGCTGTCGCCGATGGCGGACACGCGACCGCCGTCGATGCGGTCGCCGACCTGGACCTTCTGATAGCGGCCGTTTGACAGGCGCACCAGCGCGCGTCGGGACGACGGCTTGCCGTAGACGCCGATCAGGTTGACCTTGCGCAGGTTGATCGCGTTCTTGACCGTCGCCTCGCGGGACACGCTGGTTTTCGACGGAATTCTGGGGGCCACCGTCGCGGGGGCGGTGGTGGTCACGGGGGCGACCGCGGCGGCCTGGGTCGGTTCGGGCTGTGCCGCGCGGGCGCGGGCGACGGTGGTGTCAAAGTTGCGCGGGCGGCCATTGGGGCGGAACGACACGGTGGTGGCCTGCGCCGTGGGCACCTCGTCTTTTTCTTCTTCAACCTTGGCCACGGCGGGGCGCAGTTTCGGGCGAACCTCGGCCAGTTCGTTGCGGGTCAGACCGCCCAGGTTGGCGCGTTCGGCATTCTCGATCAGATCGGTCGGGCGGGCACGCGGACGGGCGCGGCCCAGACGCTCCAGCTCGGGGTTGACCTCGGGCGCTTCGGCAAAGCGTGTGGGCGTGGGCGGTGGCACCACGGCGGGGCGGCCCTTGTAGAGGGTCACGCCGTTGGGGGTCACGGCGCCATCTTCGGTGGGGATCACCCGGCCTTCGCCGTCCCGCGCAAAGCTGGTGCCCGCAGCGGCAGGCGAGGGCAGGGCGACCAGCGCCAGATCGGTGTCCAGCGATGCGGGCGCAGGCAGGGCCACAGCGTCGCGCGCCGGGCTGACCGGATCGATCGAGGCCACGTAGAGATCCTCGAGCGGAACCACCGGGGCGGCTTCGGGCTCTTGCGGGGCCAGCGGCCAGATGCCGGTGACCGCATAGCGCGCCTCGGCGGCCTGACGTTCGCGTTCGGGATCGATTGCCGGTTCTTCTTCGGGCTGGGACTGTGGATCGCCCAGGGCGTCCAGAACCGCGGCGTCCTCGTCGCTCAGCGACGGATCAAGGCTGGCCACTTCCGCGCCGTCCTCGATCTGTTCGGGGTCCGGTTCGGGCAGGATCTCGGGGGGCGCTTCGACGACGACGGGGTCTTCGGCCCGGTTGAAGAACCGCGCCAGCCCTTCGTCCAGAAACACCGAAGCCCAGGCCGCGACACCGGCCAGAAACACCAGCAGTGCGGCGGTCAGGATCAACCCCATGTAACGCGGCTTGCCGCCGACCTTGTCGCCGGGCTTGCTGCGCGCACCAAAGACGGTCATCCGCTGCGCTTCGTCGGCGGGCGGATCGGCGATAGGGTGCGCGGTTTGCGCAATCGGAGCAGCCGCAGGATTGATCCGCTTGGGCTTGCGGCGGCGGCTCATGAAGCCTGTCACGCTGGCCTTGGCCAAATCCATTGGCGTCGCGGCGTTCTCCGAAGTGGGCTTTGCGTCAGCTTTCGGGGCCGCTTGCGCCGGCTTGTCGGCGGCGGGAACCGGCGTGACGCGCGGAGAGGCCGGAACCGGAGCCGTTGCAGCCGGGGTGTCCTTGCGGTTGGCACCGCCCAGTGCGGGCGGATTGGCCGCCGTTGCACGGCGGCTGGCAAAGCCAAAGGCGGCGGGATCGGGGTCTGCAGCGTCTGGCGTTGCGTCCGGTTTCGCAGGCTCGGGTTTGCGCGTTTCGGCCTCGGGCGCCGCTTCTTTCGCGGGGGGCGATGCGGCTTCGGGTGCAGATGCCGGTGTTGGCTGTGTGGGCGCCTGCGCAGGCTTGGCTTCGGGCGCAGGTTTCGGGTCTGCCGCCGGTGCTTCGACGCTATCGGCCTGAACATCCTCAACAGGGGCAGGCACTTCGGCCTCCGCGACGGGTGGCTTAGGCTCTGCGGCCACGGGCGTCACGTCCTCGGTCACGACCGGGCCCACCGGCGTCTTGATGTCGCCGATCACCACCACCGCGATGCCATCGGGGGTGACTTCGTCGCCCGGCTCCAGCAGGTCAGCGGCGTGGTTGGTCACACCCAGAAACGGCTCGCCCAGAAAACCGGCCTCGCCGGGGATCGATACAAAGCTGACCGGGTGGAACCGGTGCTGCATGGCAAAGGCCTCGGCCTCGTCCAGCGTCTCGCGGGCGACGGCGGCGATGTGGGTCTGTGCCCCGTCGGCGCAAATGTCGATGCTCAGGTCGTCTACCGCATAGGGCGTCGCCCCTTCGAGGGCGGCAAAGGCGGCGGACCAGCGGCCCTCGGTGTCGATGTCGCCGCTGTCGATGGTCAGATAGCGGATTTGTTCGTTGGGAATGACCAGCTTGCTGCGCACGCCGCGCGGTTCAAGATCCGAGGCGGTCTTGCGCAGGGCGGCCAGTTCCGCGGCCATGTCTTCGGCGGCAAGCGAGACTTCGCCGACCACGCGCCAGCCTCCCGCTGCACGGTGCAGCAGGCGGATGCCGTCAAAAGACAGGCTTAGCGCGAAATTTGGCTTCATATCATGCCCTTACCATTCAAACCGGAACACAGGATCACAACCGGACGTTTGGCGCAGAATAGAACAGCCTGCCGCCCATGAAAAGGAAAAGACCTGTTACATCTGGTCAATGCGCGGAGGACCACACATCTAGGAGCGGTATGGCGTCTCAACGCCAACGTGAATAACCAAAGAGGAACACGAGACATGCGCAATATGATGATGGCCAGCGCGCTGGCACTGGCGGCAATGACAGGTGGCGCACTGGCGCAGGACGCGGGCAATATGATGCCCCCGCAGATCGAGGTACAAGGGCAGGGCGAGGTTGCCGTGGCGCCTGACATGGCCGTGATCTCCCTGGGCGTGATGCACCGCGCACCACAGGCGCAGGATGCGGTGAAGGCCGTGAACGAAAACATGGACGCCATCCTGCAACGGCTGACCGAGCAGGGCATCGAATCCTCTGATGTGCAGACCAGCCAGCTGACGGTCTATGCCGACCAGAACATGCAACCGCGCGACATGAACAACGGCGAGGCTGCGGACAAGCCGGTCGAGTTTGTCGCCACGTCGATGCTGAACGTGCGGGTGCGCGATCTGGACGCTCTGGGTGGTTTGATCGACCTGGTGCTGCAAGACGGCGCGAATCAGATGTCGGGCCTGCGCTTTGACGTGCAATCGCCCGAGCCGCTGGAAGCGCAGGCGCGCGAACGTGCGGTGCAGGACGCGATGGAGCAGGCGGCGCAACTGGCTGCCGCTGCGGGGGTCGAGCTGGGCCCGGTCCGTCGCATCACCGCCTATAACAACGGTGGCCGCCCCAAGATGATGGAAATGTCGCGCAGCATGGACGGCGGTGCGCCGGTCGCCTCGGGTGAGGTGACGGTAGACGCGCAAGTGTCGGTGATTTTCGATATTGCGCAGTAATATCAGCGCAGTGCGATGATGGCGGGCGGGGGCGTAAACCCCCGCCCGTTTTTTTATGCGGTGGCCTTGGCCAGCGCCTGATCCAGATCGGCAATCAGGTCCTCGGCGTTCTCGGTGCCGATGGACACACGCACCACTTCGGGCGCGGCCCCTGCCGCAATCTGTTGCTCTTCGGTCAACTGGCGGTGGGTGGTCGAGGCCGAGTGGATGATCAGCGACCGCGTGTCGCCCAGGTTGGCCACGTGGCTGAAAATCTCCAGGCTGTTGACCAGCTTCACGCAAGCCTCGTAGCCGCCCTTGACCGCGAAGGTGAACAGGCCACCCGCGCCGCGCGGGCAGATCTTTTCGACCCGTTTGTTGTAGGGCGAGGATTTCAGGCCCGCGTAGGTCACGTAATCAATGCGCGGATCGTTCTCCAGCCATTCGGCGATTTTCATCGCGTTTTCAACGTGGCGGTCCATACGCAGCGACAGGGTTTCGGTGCCCATCAGCGTATAGTGCGCGGCTTGCGGGTTCATGGTCATGCCCAGATCGCGCAGGCCGATGGCGATGCCGTGGAAGGTGAAGGCCAGCGCGCCGAATGTCTCGTGGAACTTCAACCCGTGATAGGCCGGCTCGGGCGCGCTGAGCGAGGGGAACTTGTCCGAGGCCGACCAGTCGAATTTGCCGCTGTCCACAACACAGCCGCCAGTGACGGTGCCGTTGCCGGTCAGGTATTTGGTGGTCGAATGCACGACCAGTGTGGCACCATGTTCGATGGGGCGGCACAGGTAGGGCGTGGCCGAGGTGTTGTCGACGATCAGCGGGACGCCTGCTTCGTCGGCGATGGCGCTGATGGCGTCCAGGTCGGTGATATAGCCGCCGGGGTTTGCGATGGCTTCGCAGAACACGGCGCGGGTCTGGTCGTCGCAGGCAGCCTTGACCGCGTCCAGATCGTCAAAGTCGACGAATTTCGCGTTCCAGCCAAAGCGTTTGATGGTGTGGGTGAACTGGGTGACCGTGCCGCCATAGAGGCGTGTGGACACCACCACGTTGTTGCCCGGCATCATCAGCGGGAACAGCGCCATGATCTGTGCCGCGTGACCGGATGAGCAGCAGACCGCGCCCACACCGCCCTCAAGCGTGGCGATGCGTTCCTGCAAAACGGCGACGGTGGGGTTGGTCAGGCGCGAATAGATAAAGCCGACTTCTTGCAGGTTGAACAGCGCCGCGGCGTGGTCGGCATCGCGGAACACATAGGCCGTGGTCTGGTAGATCGGCGTCTGCCGCGCGCCGGTGGCCGGATCGGGGCGGGCGCCTGCGTGGATTTGCAGCGTGTCAAAGCCGTGTGCGGGTGCATCTGTCATAGTCTGTCCTCCTCTGGGAATTCCTTGAGCAGGTGTAGGCGGAAAACCGGGTTCACTCAACGGGCGATTGTCGGCGGGTTTTGGCTGAACGCATACACCACATGTATGTTGACTTGCGTGCGTCTATCGCATACATGACGAGTATGTTTTCACACAGGAGACCCGAAATGGGCAAAGTTGAAAAAATCACCCGGAATGCAAAAGCCAAGGTTGTGGCAGCAGACGACACAGAGACCGCAGGACCTGCGACGGACCGTGTTGCGCGCCGGGCCAAACGGCTTGAGAAACTGGCCAAGGCCAGCACAGTCACCTTTACCGTGGAGCCCAGCGTGCGCCAGTTCATGGATGCACAGGCGAAAGCGGCAGGCATGAACCTGACCCACTATATGCAGCAGATGGTGGAAACCCACGTGATCCAGTCCGCACCGGCAGATGATGCACTGGGCCAGCGTCTGGCCGCCAAACGCCATGTCATCAGCGAAGTCGTGGCGCGCGCCAAGAAGATGGATGAGGCCGGCAAGTTCGAGGACCACTTCATTCTGAAGGTCGTGCAGGACATCGCCAAGGACGACGGTTTCGCCGCGCAGTACGAGCTGGCCAGCAGTGGCGGCGCTCAGGCAGGCAGCCGCGCCGCGTCGCGCGCCCGCGTGTCGCTGAACCAGCAGATTGGCCGCGTGATCAAGAAAGCGGTCGGCGCGCGCAGCAAGCGCACCGAAGGCGGCAAGATCGCCCGTGCGCAAGTGCAGGACGCGCTGATCTCGACCTATACGCTGCTGGACAAACCCGCCTGAGGCGTTGAGCGTCAGGCGACGTTGGCCATCAGGATGTTGGCTGACTTGAAATGAAAAACCGGACCTTCGCGCAGATTGCGGTGAGGGTCCGGTTTGAGTCTTTTCCGTATTTCCCCGCGCGGAATCAAGGCCGCAGGCCGCCGCGCATCGCCGGGCCTCCCCACGGCACGGCGATTTGGTTGCTGTTGCGAGTGACGGATAGGTGGGAGGTGCTTGGCTGCCATAAAGTGGCATGCACGACGGTCGGATCGCCGCACCTCGGCCCGTCGATGCGCGGCTTTGAGAGCGGTAGAAAAGTCCACGCACCGGACCTTGCCCCACACCGCGCCCAAAGGCCGCTCTGGGCCACATACACGCACGCGAAATGGCTGCGCCCTAAACCTTCGGGGCAGTTGTTTCATTTCATCTGATATGGATCGTGGGAAGCCCGTTAAAAAAGGCGGCGCCGCCAGATCGGAGTGTGAGACAGGATTTTATCCCTGCATGTCTGAACCGTTCAGATATGACGCGGCATGCGCGCCTCTGGTCCTGGTAGGCTGCCGACGGGGTTGATGGCCCTGCCGGCGGGGTGTTGCAACGCGGCCAAGATTGCCGCTGATAGGTTAAAGTCGCGTGATCACAGCGCACGGTGGCTCAGCGCATCCAGAACCCTTCGGATTTGATCCGGTTGCGGATTGCCTGTTCGCGGCGGGGCAGGTTGTTCTGATCGAACAGCGCACGCACCTTTTCGCCGCGCCCCTGATAGACCATGCGCTTGATCGCCTCGGACCCTTTCAGCACTTTTTTCAGCTTGTTGGGGGCGGCAACCTCTTCCAGCGTGGCAATCACATGGGCGGCCTCGCGGGCATAGAGCAGCGGCAGCAGGCGGTAGTGGCAGCTGACCGACCCGTCCAGCAGGCCGGGGGGCAGGGTGTCGCGTCCACCGCCAAGGCTGTGGATCACCAGCGGCAGGGCGACCTGGTCCAGCCAGGGGTCCATCTCCTGACAGCACAGTTCGACCGGCGCATCGTCGCGGATCGCCAGCGCGTATTCGCGGAAGCGGTCGCCAAAGACGCGGGGGCATTTGTAAAAGAAATAGCCCGCGTTGAAATACAGGTAGCGCGCCCAGTATTCGTCCGGTTCGGACAGATCGAGGCTGCTTTCAAAATCCAGCCCGAATTTGTCATAAAGCGATTTCCAAAGGCCTGCGTAGCCGGGGCCGTAAAGCTCGGGCTTGGGCCAGGATCCTTCGCGCCGCAGCGACGCGGACGGGCGGTCAAAGTCGAACGGCACGGTTGTCAGGTCGCCGGTGATCAGCGTGTCGGTGTCGAAGAACACGAAGGGTTCCCCTTCGGGCAGGGCCGACAGCATTTCGATCTTGTTGCCATAGGGGTAGGCCGCACCGAAATGTGCGTTGTGGAAGGGCACGATTTCGGCGCCCAGCTGTTCCAGCGCCGCGCGCACCTCTGGCTTGATGCGCGGATCGTTGGGCCACAGGGGGCCGGGTTGCGGCTCGGCGACCAGCAGGCGGCCTTTGAAATTCGGGGAATGGTGGCGCAAGGAGGCCGCGAACAGGATCGCCTCGTATCCCAGCCGCCCGGACTGGCCGACGACAACCACGTTGAAATCCTGTTTTTTGGCCGGTTTGCGTGCCATAATCGTATCTGCCCCGATACCTGCGGTTGTCTTTTGCGACAACTATAGAGCGGTTGTGGCAACGGCAAAAGGCGAGATTTGAGAGAGGGAATTTGAGATGCTGGATATTCTGGTGGCGTTGATCGCCATGGGGTCAGGTGGTGGTGGCGACGCTGCGCCTGAAGCGGCGAAACAGGCCATGGTGGCCGAGGAACAGGTGGCCACGGGCAAATTCCTGACCGCGCTTGAGGTCAAACCGATCCTGACCGCGACCAAGGGCAGTTGGGTGGCGGTGCGTGATTACAACGGTCAGGATCTGGTTTACGTGACCCATCTGTGGGCGTGGCGCTGCGGGTTGGTGCAGATCGAGATGGCGGTGAACGGTGGCGCGTTCGAGGTCTGGCCGATGCCCGACTGTCATGTGGACAGCCCGACGCCGGGGGCGATCACGGAAAGCGACGGATTGCCTTATCGCAGCTATGCGGCGGGATCGGTGCAGCAGTTGGATGTGCGGATTACGTATGATGATCTGAGTGCTGATATGATTTCGGTCGAACGCAAGGCGGTGTTGATGCCTTGAGGGGGGGCGAATATGCACCAAAGCCCGGAGTCAAGGTGCGCAGCACCGCCGGGCAGCGCCCGACCGCCCCATGGGCGGGCGCTTTCTCACCGTCTTGCGATTCATCACCCACACGCCAAAGATTAGAAATAAAATGCCATAAACAAAGGTATCAGCGCCCACCCGCGGTCGGCCGCTGCCCTTTGTGGCGAGGTTATTTTCCTGGCCCTAGCCTGTCGATCTCACTCGGGCGTGCCGCTACGTGCTCACATACCCCGCCACCACCTGCAGTAGCTTGAACGCCGTCGTGGCATCATTCTCGACCACGGCCAGAAACTCCTCGACCCCGATGCGCAGGCAGGTCAGCTCGGTCCTGGCCTGCATGTCCAGCGCCCGCGGTTCGTTGCGGATCAGGCCCAGTTCGCCCACCAGCGCGCCGGGGCCGACGGTGGTGATCAGCTGCTTGTCCTGACCGGCACGCGGCAGCCACAGGTCGGCCTCGCCCTCGAGGATCATATAGGCGCCGTCGGCGGGCGGGTCGTTCTTGTAGAACACGTAATCGCCCGCCGGGCAGCTGTACCAGCGCGCGCCAAAGGCCAGCAATCGCAACTGCTTGCGCGACACGCCCGAAAACAGGTCGGTGGATCCCAACGCCTGCACCTTGCGCGCCAGATCGGCGCTGGTGGCGCTGTCCTCGGTGCTGGTCTGGGCGGCGGTGCCACCAACGATGCGTCCGTCGACCAGTTCAAGCTGCATGTCAAAGGCGTCCGTGTTGTCAAAACCCGAGGCGATGAAAATCAGCGTGGTGTCGGGCAGCAACCTGCGCAGGTTCTCGAACATCGCCTCTTGGGTCGAGGCGTCAAAGCTGGCCAGCGCGGATTCAAGGATCAGCACATCGGGCCGTTTGATCGCCGCACGGCTGACGGCGGCGGGTTCGGCATAGAACGCGGGCAGGTTCGCCCCCCCCAGCGCAATCGGCACGTCCAGGATCAGCCGCATCACGTCGCGGCCCATACCACTGTCCTGCATGACCTCGGCCACCTTGGCGCGCACCTCGTCGCCTTTGGAACCGGCCCCGTTCGAGATTTTGCCGAACAGGGCGTTCTCCAGAACGGTCAGGCCTGCGACAATCTCGCCTGCGCGGATCGGGGCAAAGGCAGCACCCATGCTGGCCTGAAGCGCCGGCGCGTGCAGGCCGCGCATTTCCAGCACGCGGTCCTTGATCTCGTCGGGAAAGCCCGCGCCGATCTGGTCCGATGTGATCTGGAACGGCACCGTCAGCAGCAAGGCGGTGTCGGCGGGCGTCAGCGCGGTGCCCTCACGCTGGCGCGACAGGATGGTAACGGCCGCTTCATAGGTTTCCGCGTCCAGCGTCAGCTTGCGGAACAGCGGATGATCGGTGCCGTCGATGCCAAAGATCTGGCGCAGCAGGTCGATCACGTCGCGGGTCAGCGCCAGCAGGTCGCGGTCCAGCCCCAGTTCGGTCAGCAGGCGGAGGAATTCGGTTTGCCCCGCAATGAACGCGGGCGTCACCGGCTGGCGCGCGGTGGCGAACAGCAGGTTCTCGGCCACGGGCAGGGCGGGGTTATAGGCGTCCTCGCTGAAGACATAGGCGTGGCGGGCCAGGTCGTCCTGTTCCAGTGCGGCGGCCACTTTGGGGCGCAGGTCGACCAGACGCTGTGCCAGGTCGGGGTGGGTCGCGGCGTCAATGCGCTGTTCAGTGGCGCGGCGGAACAGGGTGGGGCTGCTGCCCATGCCGCCCACCAGCGCCAGCCACCAGTCCAGCAGCGCATCGTCGTCCTCGGCCCCGGCACGCGCGTGGTCCAGCCAGGGCGCGTCCAGCATGTCGTCGCTGTTGCCCGCCCGCAGGGATTCAGCGGCAAAGGCTGTATCCTTGCCCTCGCCGTGGGGCTGGTGTTTCAGTGCCATCATGATGTTGTCGCCAAAGGTGCCCTGAAACAGCACCGGGCGCGAGGTGGCATGGCCGATGCGCGCGGCGATCACCCCCTGATGCAGATCGTTCAGCGCAAGGTCCCCGATGTGAATGCGCCCGCTGGTGGGCATCGTTTCGCGGGTCATGACCTGTGCCAGCGCGCGGCGGTCCTCGTCGCTGGGCGCGGTGATGGCGATGCTGTGTCCGGCGGGCAGGGTGGCGGTGATGTCCTCGAGCACCGCGTTGCCGTCCGCATCGCGCACGGTCACCCCGTCCAGCACCACGTCACCGTCCAGACGCGGCAGGCTGTCGGGCTGGCCGTAAAACTTGTCCTCGTCGATCATGCCGTTCGGCGCAAACCGTTCGGCGATGGTTTCCCACCGCAGCTGCATGTCCTGCGCCTGGTTGTAATAATCCAGCAGCTCTTTCCACGGGCTGGACAGGTCCTTGTAAGCCGCCAGCGCCGCCACCAGCGCCCCCAGGCTGACCTGACCCTGAATGACCAGATAGCCGCCGATCGAGAAGAAAAAGAACGGGGTCAGCTGGGTGATGAAGTTGTTGAGAAACTTCATGAAGAATTTCTTCTGGTAGATGTCAAAGCGGATCTCGTAGAGCCGCCCCAGCCGGTCGGTGATCATCGCCATCCGGTAGCGCCAGCCGCCGTTCACCCGCAGCGTCGCCGCCCCCGAGGCGCTTTCGCCGATCTCGGCCGCCAGCGCGCGCACCTGCACCACGCGTTTCTTGTTCAGCAGGTTGATGCGCCGCTGCAGCTTGGGGATCAGCCACGCCTGCAAGGGGATCAGCGCACAGGCCGCAATGCCAAAGGTGACCGATTGCGCGAACAGAAAGCCAAGGATCGTCAGCATCTGCCCCGCCTGCAACACCGGCTGCGCCAGCGCGTCGCCCATCAGCCCGCCCATCGGCTCGCTTTCCGAGGTGACCATGCTGACCAGCTCGCCCTGCGAGGTGCGCTCGAAATAGGGTTGGGGAAACCGCAGGATGCGCGCGATCAGTCCATAGCGATAGCGGCGCAGCATCCGTTCGGCCAGCACGCCCTTCATGGTGTTGATGCGCATCTTCATCAGCCCGTGAACGATCACCGACAGCAGGAACAGCCCGCACAGGATCAGCAGGAAATGGATCTGCGTGAACGACATGCCGTAGAATTCGACCACATCCGTCTGGGCGGCGATGGCATCGTTGATGATGCGTTTCGGCAGCTCCAGCGTCAGGTACAGCATCGGAAACAGCGTCAGCGTGACCAGCAGCAGGATGAACTGGTCGCGTTTGGAATGCTTGAAAATAAAGCTGAAAATATTGCGTTCTATGGGACTGTCCAAACGTTGTCTTGGGGCGTAGGCGGGCCACATGCGCCTTGCATTCAATCGCGTCAACCTAGCAAGGGGCGCGCCGCGCGGGCAATGGATATCTGCCACATCGCGGCGCAGGCCGGTCATTTCGATGCCACAATGATAGACGAGAGGGGATCAACGCATTAGGCTGCGGGTGATTACAGGAGAAGACGGCCCTTTGACCGCCACGATGACATCCTTGCTGGTTCTGCTTTTTCTGTTTCAGATCAAGCATATGTTTGCTGATTTCTATTTGCAGACTCCCAGAATGCTATCGGATCGTGGCCGGTATGTGCACATGGGCCGCGCCCAGCACGCGGGCGTTCATGCGCTGGGGTCTGCCCTGGTTTTGCTGATCGTCGGATCGTCTGTGACGCTGGTTCTGCCTCTTATTCTGGCAGAATGGGTGGCGCATTATCACATCGACTGGGCCAAGGGCCGCTGGTCCGACCGCACCTGCCACACCCCCGCCGACGCAGGCTTTTGGCGTGCGATGGGGGCGGATCAGGCGCTGCACCAGATGACCTATCTGGCGATGGCCTGGGGCTGGGTGGTCTGGAGCTGAGGGGGCGGGACCTCCTCGCAAACCTGTGATCTCAAATCGTTTGACCCTCCAGTTGCTGGAGGGTGTAGCCCGTCCTGACACTTGTCAGGAATGAGGACCGCCCATGAAATCAACAATAAAATTCAGTGCCGCCTTGATCGTCGCAGGGCTGGCCGTGGTGCTGTGGCCCGAGCAGGATCAAGAGGCGCACGCCTCCGCAGATGCCCCGTCGACAGGCGCGCCTCTGGCGGATGTGATATTGCCCGACACCCTGTCGCAGAACGCGCAGATCGGTCAGCGCGCCTATGAGGTGAACTGTGCCGCCTGCCATGGCGCGAATGCAGCGGGGCAAGCGGGCGTGGCGCCGCCGCTGGTCCACAAGATCTATGAACCCGGTCACCACGGCGACGAGAGTTTTCAGCGCGCCGCGGCCATGGGCGTACAGGCGCACCACTGGCGGTTTGGCGACATGCCTCCGGTCGAGGGGATCACGCGCGCCGATGTGAGCTTTATCATCGCCTATATCCGCGAACTGCAACGGGCGAATGGGATCAACTGATGCCGTGGGAAAATGTCCGCCGCATGGCCCGGAAGGCCGGGGAAGGCGGCCAACACGTTCAGATCAAAAGGGAAAGTGGTGGGCGACCCTGGAATCGAACCAGGCGTGCGTCTCCGCGAGGGAGTTACAGTCCCCTGCCACACCTTGCGGCCTGTCGCCCACTTTCGGCCCATCCGCATTGCGCTGGGCGTGGGGGCGTGATTACAAGCGGTCCCAAAGGGCGTCAAGGCAGAATTTCGACTTGGCGGCAGGTTCGGGCAAAGACATGACATTTGCCCCATAAAAACTCGAGGTTAGCCAATGGCGAATACGAAAAAGCCCAAATGGGTGGTGGCAAAGGAACAGGCCAAGAAGGTCGAGGCCGCCACGACGGTCTGGCTGTTCGGCCTGCACGCGGTGCGCGATGCGCTGCTGAACCCGAAACGCGAAAAACTGCACCTTATCGTGACGTTGAACGCGCACAACAAGCTGGCCGAGGCGATTGCAGAGGCGGGGATCGAACCCGAAATCGTCGATCCGCGCAGTTTCAAGGCGCCGCTGGACCCCGGATCGGTGCACCAGGGGGCCGCGTTGGAGGTCAAGCCGCTGGAATGGGGCAGGCTGGCCGATGTGGCCATCGGTGCCGAAGTGCCGCGCGTGATTCTTCTGGACCGTGTGACCGACCCGCACAATGTCGGCGCGATTTTGCGGTCGGCGGAAGTGCTGGGCGCATCCGCCGTCATCGGCACGCGCCACAATTCCGCTCCCGAAACCGGGGCGCTGGCGAAAACCGCCAGCGGGGCGCTGGAACGCCAGCCCTATCTGCGGGTGCGCAACCTGGCCGATGCGATCACCGAACTGCAGGGCATGGGCTATCTGGTGCTGGGGCTGGACGGCGAGGCCGAGCAGACCATCGAAGCCGCTGTGGCCGGGCGCACGTCGGACCCCGTGGCGCTGGTGCTGGGGGCCGAGGGGCCGGGGCTGCGCGAGAAGACCAAGGAAACCTGCGATGCGCTGGTACGAATTGACGCAAGCGGCGGATTTGGCTCGCTCAACGTCTCGAATGCGGCGGCGCTGGCCTTATATGCCAGCAAGGCACGCAGCTAAGGCAAAGGCATTCCATGGGCTACCCGACCAAGATCGCGACCTGTTGTTATTGCGGGACGCGGGCCGCGCTGGTTCTGGATCGCGCGCGGCATGAATTGACCTGTGCGCAATGCGGCGCGCCGTTGCACAATCTCAAGATGCTGCCGGTGCCCGAGCAGGCAAAAAAACGGGTGCAGGCGGCACCCGTGCCGCAGCCAAAGGCGGCAAAGCCTGCGAAACCGCGCAAGATCAAACGCAAGAAAAGCTTTCGTTTTAAAAACCTTGTCGAGGAAGTCTTTGATATTGTCGAAGATATTCTGGATTAAGCCAGGCCGGCACCCGCGATTGAGCGAATTTTGGCCCATGAATTTACACTTCGTTCACACAAATGAGAGACGGTCTTCATAACCCACAATAAGTTATTATGTGTTGGGTCATAGACAGCAGGTCTGGAACTCCTGATGTCCCAAGCACTGTCCCTCGTTCCATACCTTGCGCCCCAGGCCTTCTGGCTTTTGGGGCGCTTTTTTTATGCGTTGATCCGGTGTAGGACAACGGCAGATGCGGGGAGTGGCCATGCAATATTCGGATCAATTGCTGAAAGAGGTGCTGAAGCGCTCCAAGGTGATCGCGGTGGTGGGGGTGTCGACCAATCCGGTGCGGCCCAGCTATTACGTGGCGCGCTACCTGTCGTTGCGCGGCTACCATGTGATCGGGGTGAACCCCGGTGCTGCGGGGCAGATGCTGTTCGGGCAGAAGATTGTGGCGGGGTTGGCAGAGATCGACGCGCCGGTGGATATGGTCGACATTTTTCGCAAGCCCGATGCGGTGCCCGCCATCGTGGACGAGGCGCTGGAGGTCCTGCCGGACCTGCGCACCATCTGGATGCAGATCGGTGTGGAGCATGCCGAAGCGGCGGCCAAGGCGGAAGCGCGCGGGATCACGGTGATCCAGAACCGCTGTCCCAAGATTGAATATCAGCGGTTGTTCGGCGAATTGCGCATGGGCGGGTTTGCCACCGGCATCATCAGCTCGAAGCTGTGAGCGGGCGGGGGCGCTGCCAGAGTGCGGGGCGCTGCCCCGTCGCTGCCCCGTCGCTGGCGCGACTCCCCGGGATATTTGGGGCCAAAAGAAGCCTAGCGGGATGCTTTTTCGGCGAGGCCGGATTGCGACTGGCGGCGGGCCAGCTCGGCCAGCACATCGTCCAGCGGCACGTCGCGCGCGGCCAGCATGACCAGCAGGTGATAGAGCACGTCGGCGGCCTCGGAGGTCAGGGCGGGTTTGTCGTCGCGGATGGCTTCGATGATCGCCTCGATCGCCTCTTCGCCAAATTTCTCGGCGCATTTTTCCGGCCCTTTGGCCAGCAATTGCGCGGTCCAGCTGCTGGAGGGATCGGCGGATTTGCGGGCAAGGATGGTGTCGTAGAGGTCGTTCAGGGTCATGTCAGCCTCATGTTCAGGCCGGCCGCTGCCATATGTGCCTTGGCCTCGGCGATGGTGTAGGTGCCAAAGTGAAAGATGGATGCCGCCAGCACAGCCGAGGCATGGCCTTCGCGCACGCCGTCAACCAGGTGGTCCAGCGTGCCGACACCGCCCGAGGCGATCACCGGGACAGATACGGCATCGGCAATGGCGCGGGTCAGGGGCAGGTTAAAGCCCTGTTTGGTGCCGTCGCGGTCCATCGAGGTCAGCAGGATTTCACCCGCGCCCTTGGCGGCGGCCATGATGGCAAATTCCACCGCGTCGATGCCCGTGGGTTTGCGCCCGCCGTGGGTGAAGATTTCCCAGCGGCCCGGTTCCACGGTTTTGGCGTCGATGGCGCAGACGATGCATTGGCTGCCAAACCGGTCGGCGGCGCGGGCCAGCACGTCGGGGTCGGCCACAGCGGCGGAATTGAAGCTGACCTTGTCAGCCCCTGCCAGCAGCAGGTCGCGCACGTCGTCCGAGGTGCGCACGCCACCGCCCACGGTCAGGGGAATGTAACAGGCCTCGGCGGTGCGGCGGACCACGTCGAACATGGTGCCACGGTTTTCGTGGGTGGCGTGAATGTCGAGAAAGCACAGCTCGTCCGCACCGGCGGCATCATAGGCGCGCGCGGCATCGACGGGGTCGCCTGCGTCCACCAGATCGACAAAATTCACGCCCTTGACCACACGGCCATCGGCGACATCAAGGCAGGGGATGATGCGGGTTTTCAGCATGGGGTTGCTATAGGCGGGTGCGGGGTTTTGGGCAAGGTGGCGTTTTGGATTTGCGGGAAAGGGGTGTAGGATCGGGGCTTTTGGGGGGTGGAACATGACCAAGGTCGAGATCGGCACGATGACATTCAAAGCCGCGCATGTGACCCATGCGTGGGATTTAACCGGGCCTTACAAGGCCGATGACGAGGCGCAAAAGCAAATGGACAGGATCGCGTTGACGCGGCGGGTGGAATGGGATTGCGCTGCTCAACGCGGCACGCCCACACCCTTTCCGTCCGAAATGTCAGCCGAGCCGCATCTGCTGGTGTATCAGGCCGGATTTCAAGGCACTTCGCGCGACGTGGCATCGGCGCAGGCGGGCAAGGATCTGTTGAAAGCCACGGGATTCGCAGATGTGGCCGCCTTGAACGCCGCGCTGCTGGCGCGTTTCGGTGTGGCCACCGCGCAATTCGACATTGATGCGCTGATTGCCCCGCTCAAGGTCGACTTTAAGATGCGGGTAGGGATCGTACTGCGCTATATGCATTTTCAGCTGACCAATTGGACATTCGCGAACCCCTGTCTGATCCTGCTGTCATTGCCCGATACCCTCAGCTTGCACGTGACGCGGGTGGGTCGCTGCACAGAAATCGGGTCAGGCCAGACGCTGTCGGGGGTCGAGCCTCACGAAACTTTGCCCGTTGTGGCTGGAAACACCTTGAGCTGGAAGATGCGAACCAAGGCACGTGAAGAGCAGTTGAAGACGCTTGCCAACAACATCGAATATGCCAAGCGGCGGAGCAAGGCGCTTAAGTCGGAGATCGAAGCCAGCAAGCCCAAGGGCGATTAGCCGTCTTTCAGCGCCGCCAGCGCCTGTGCCAGATCAATCGCGCCATCGTAGAGCGCACGGCCCGAGATCGCGCCCGAGATCACGCCGGTGGCCTTGAGCGCCTGCAGGTCCTGCAAGGAGGACACGCCACCCGAGGCAATCACCGGGATCGACACGGCGCGGGCCAGATCGGCGGTGGCGTCCACGTTGGGCCCGCCCATCGCGCCGTCGCGCATGATGTCGGTATAGATGATCGCGGCGACGCCTGCGTCCTCGAAGGACTTGGCAAGGTCGGTGACCATCACGTCGGTTTCCTCGGCCCAGCCCTTGGTCGCCACCCGCCCGTTGCGCGCATCGATGCCCACCGCGACCTTGCCGGGAAAGGCGCGGGCGGCTTCGCGCACCAGATCGGGGTTCTCGACGGCCACGGTGCCCAGGATCACACGGGCCAGCCCCTTGTCCAGCCAGCGTTCGATGGTCGCCATGTCACGGATACCGCCGCCAAGTTGGGTCGGCACGGGGCAGGCCTTGAGGATCGCCTCGACCGGGGCGG
This sequence comes from Sulfitobacter sp. 20_GPM-1509m, assembly GCF_000620505.1. Taxonomy (GTDB): domain Bacteria; phylum Pseudomonadota; class Alphaproteobacteria; order Rhodobacterales; family Rhodobacteraceae; genus Pseudosulfitobacter. The sequence goes on from NZ_JIBC01000006.1 coordinate 239,046, forward strand.
CGTTGACCGGCTGGCCTGCAAAGGCGCCGTTCAGATCGACCAGATGCAGCCAGGTGCAGCCCGCATCGACAAAGGCACGCGCCTGAGCGGCCGGATCGTCGTTGAACACGGTGGATTGGTCCATGTCGCCATGCACCAGACGCACGGCCTGGCCGTCTTTGAGATCAATGGCGGGATAGAGGATCATGAGGGCACCTTTCGTGTCGGAACGCTTTGGCACGGCTTTGGCACGGGGCCGCCGGATTTGCAACGCGACCTTACGACAACCTTGCCAGACGGGGCTGCGGTGTATCAGGATAATGGGATAACAGGAGGACAACCGATGAAACGCTTTATTATTGCAGCAGCAATGGGCGTGGCCATGGCAGGGGCGGCGCTGGCCGATCCGGTTTTGGGCACTTGGAAGACACAAGTGGACGATGGCGCCTATGCTTACGTCAAATTCGCAGCCTGTGGCGCGTCGCTGTGCGGGACGATCACCAACACGTTCAACGACACGGGCGAGTATAAATCCCCGAACATCGGCAGACAGCTGGTCTGGGACATGAAGGCCGATGGTGGTGGCAAGTACAGTGGCGGGACCATCTGGCAGCCCTCCACGGGTAAGGAATACCGCTCGAAGATGGCGCTGTCGGGGAACACGTTGAAGGTGTCGGGTTGTATCGGCCCGATCTGCAAGAAACAGACGTGGAGCCGGGTGAATTAAGCCCCGGACCGCGTCGGTAAGAGCTTTTTAATTTGGCCCCAAGGGGCAGGTATGTCCGGACCGGACCTTCGACACAGTGGGTGCGGAGGTCCGGTGTGCGGACTTTGCTGCCGCTCTCAAAGCCGCGCATCGACGGGTCGAGGTGCGGCGATCCGACCGTCGTGCATGCCACTTTATGGCAGCCAAGCACATCCCACCTATCCGTCACTCGCAACAGCAACCAAATCGCCGTGCCGTGGGGCGGCCCGACGATGCGCGGCGGCCTGCGGCCTTGATTCCGCGCGTGGGACCTGCGGAAAGGGCTCAAACCCGCCATTGGCTGCGATCTGCGTGAATGACCGGTCTTAATACTCTGCCTACATCCTAGTCGAACTTCTGGGGCACGGGGGGCCGAGGTCACAAGACTGTCTTGAACCGATGCGAAACAGGGCTAAATGGTGCCCTGGTTCCTGAGGCCACACCGCGATTCGGATGCGGCAGGGCAGGGCCGTTTCTCGCACAACGAGGTGTCTTGCATGATTGCGATTCTCAATGCGTCCGGTGGCGTCACGCCGCGTCTTGGAACGGCCTTGTTGGGCGGGGCGCTGGCGCTGTGGGCGGGCGCGGTGCAGGCCGGATCGCCCGTTGGCACGTGGAAAACCCAACCCGACAAGAAGGGCCAGACCGCCTATGTGGTGGCGAAACCCTGTGGCAATGCCGTTTGCGGAACGATGATCCGTGCCTTTGACCAGCAGGGCAACGAGATTGACCACCCCAACGTGGGCAAGCGGCTGTTTTGGGATATGGTGCCGCAAGGCGACGGCTTTGCCGGTCGCGCCTATGTGCCGGCGCACAAGCGTGAATATGATGGCACGCTGAAGGTGTCGGGCCAGACCATGACCGTTAAGGGATGCCTGGGTCTGGTGTGTCAAAGCCAGACCTGGAGCCGTGTGGACTGACCCTAGGGTCCTGACCCTAAGGCTTCCAGCTCAGGAAATTGGCAATCATCTGCAAACCGGTGTGCTGGCTTTTCTCGGGGTGGAACTGCATTCCCAGCATGGTGCCGGTGCCGATCACGGCCGTGACATCGCCGCCGTAATCCACATGCGCCAGACGCTGCGCGGGGTCTGCGACCTCGAAATGGTAGGAATGCACGAAATAGGCGTGATCGCCGGTGTTGATGCCGTCGAACACAGGATGCGGGGCGTCTAGCACCAGATCGTTCCAGCCCATGTGTGGCACTTTCAGCGCCGGATCGTCGGGCGTGATCGCCACGACCTGACCGCCGATCCAGTCCAGCCCGTTGGTGTCGCGGTACTCGCGGCCCAGCGTTGCCATCAGTTGCATGCCGACACAGATACCCAGGAAGGGCCGCGCCTTGACCTCGACCGCCTCGCGCAGGGCCGCCAGCAGGCCGGAATGGCCGCTCAGTTCCGCCCAGCAGGCCGGAAAGGCGCCGTCGCCGGGCAGCACGATGCGGTCAGCGCGTGCCACCACGTCGGCGTCTGATGTGACACAGACGGTGCCGCCACCGGTTTCGTTTGCCACGCGCTCGAATGCCTTGTGCGCCGAATGCAGGTTGCCGCTGTCGTAATCAATGATCGCTGTCAGCACGTTACAGCGCGCCCTTGGTCGACGGGATCGCGTCGGCCTTGCGCGGGTCGGTTTCGACCGCCTGACGCAGGGCGCGGGCGACGGATTTGAACGTGGCCTCGGCGATGTGGTGGCTGTTGAACCCGTGCAGCATGTCGACGTGCAGGGTGATGCCGCCCTGGGTGGCGAATGCGGTGAAGAATTCGCGCACCAGTTCGGTGTCGAAGGTGCCGATTTTCGCCGTCGGCAGGTCCACGTTCCAGATCAGGAAGGGCCGTGCCGACAGGTCCAGCGCGGTGCGCACCAGCGCGTCGTCCATCGGCAGCAGGCAACTGCCGTAGCGCACGATCCCACGCTTGTCACCCAGCGCCTGTGCCAGCGCCTGACCCAGCGCGATGCCGGTGTCCTCTACCGTGTGGTGGTCGTCGATGTGCAGGTCACCCTTGGCGCGGATCGTCATGTCGATCAGCGAGTGGCGGGCCAGCTGGTCCAGCATGTGGTCAAAGAACCCGATGCCGGTCTGGTTGTCATAGGAACCGGTGCCATCCAGGTTGATGGTGACCGAAATGTCGGTTTCCGCCGTCTGGCGGGTGATGGTCGCACTGCGCATTTGAGGCCTCACATGACTGTGCGGCCCTTATAGGCGCAGGATCTGCGCAGGCCAAGAGCGCGCGGCAGGGATTGCGCAGGGCGGTGTATTTGTGTCAGCAATACAACCACATCAACCGCCCCGGAGGCCCTATGTCCACATGTGTTTTCATCCAGATCCAGTGCAAGCCGGGGACAACCTATAAGGTGGCCAAGGAGATCGCCCTGCGCGAGATCCATTCGGAACTGTATTCGACCAGCGGCCATTACGAGCTGATGATGAAGGCCTATATCCCCGAAGGTGAGGATGTGGGCAAATATATCAACGATCATCTGCTGGACATCGAGGGCATTGAACGGTCGCTGACGACGATGACGTTCAAGGCGTTTTAAGACACTGAGATAAAGGTTTTCCCATGCGTATTCTTTTTTCGGCAGCACTTGCCATGACACTGGTTGCAGGGGCCGCCGAGGCCCGCAAAACATATTCGGGCCAAGAGGCCGCCGCCCTGCGCTGTGCGGCGATCCTGTCGCTGGTGCCCTCGGCCATGGCACGGGCGGGGATGATCCCGCAGTCTGAAGTGCGGATGTTTCACACGGCCTCCTCGCTTATTCTGGCGCGCTATGTGACGGGCACGCAGGATCAAAAGCTGAAAGCGCTGCGCGCTGTCATGGGCCGCAAGGACGCCGAAGCCAACATTCGCGATTTCCAGACCAAGGCGAAAACCTGTCTGCGTCAGTTTCCGCTGAGCTAACCCGACCAGTTCAGCGCGATGCCATGGGCGGCGGCCAGATCGGCCTGCTCTTGGGTGACGGGGCGGTAGGACACGAACTCGCTGCCCGTGCAGTGGGGCAGGCCCAGAGCCGCGATCAGCGGCGCGTCATAGTGGCCGGACAGCAGCGCGATGCCCTCGCGCGCCAGCAGGTCGCGGGTGCCGCGGCCCTTGTCCGACCGGATGCGGCGCATGAAATCCTGTTGCTGGGCCACCGCTTCGACCACGTCGCGGGTGATGGGCGTGCCCTGAATGTGCCGGAACAGCGCCGCCATGCGCTGATTGCCCGAGGCGCCTGCGAAAATCTGCGGGATGATCTCGGGCGGCACGGTGCGCCAGAAGTTTGCCGGATAGGGATGATGCCGCAGCAGCCACAGAATGTTGGCAAAGCCTTGGGCTGACACGCTTTTCTTGGCGTCCTTGTTCTGACCGGCGGTCAGGTAATCGGGCCGCGCCACGACCAATCCCAGATAGCATTGCGCGCGCACCTCGTCGGCGGCGACCAGAATGCAAGGATGGTCTATCGCCTCGGTCGGGATCATCCAGTTGCTGCCCATGGTGTTCTTGATGTCGACATCATGGCCCTGCACAACCGTGTCCAGCTTGCCCCGTGGCAGGCGCAGCATGGCGCGCAGTTCGATCTCGACCCGCGTGCCGATATAGGTTTTCTCGGTCTTTTCCAGTTCCTCGTACGACCGCCGCCCTGTCTTGGGCGTCATGATCACATCATCGACACAGCGGCGCAGCATGGCGGCGAATTGCGTGGCCAGCGCCTCGGGGCCGCCTGCACGCGCGGTGATGTCGGCGGCGATGGTGGACAGCAGCGCGTGATCGCGGTGGTCTGGGGTGACGATGCTGTCGGGAAGCGACTGTTTCACAGGTCTAGGGCCGGGACGGGGCGGTTTGCACCGTCAGCCCGCCACCGCGCGCAGCACACGTTTGCGCAGGGCCTTGGCGATCTGGGTCGATACGGCCTGTGCCACGGGCGGCGGAAAGGCGTTGCCGACCTGACGGTAGGCGTTGGTTTTCGCGCCGGTAAAGTGCCAGTCGTCGGGAAAGCCCTGAATGCGCGCCACCATGGGCACGGTCAGGCGGGGCATTCCCTGATGCAGGGCATCGGGCGCTTCGGGCGCGATGGTGCGCCCCTCGACGCCCAGCGTGGCCCATGCGGCGCGCGCGCGGGTGGGGCCAAGGTCGGGGCCGCCGTGTTTTTTCGATCCGCCAACGATGGTGGGGGCAATCTCGTCCGCCTTGGCGGCCCAGTCATCGGCACCGCGCCAGCCGCCCGCCGCCATCAGGTCGCGCAGGGTTTCGCCCACGGTGGGCGGGTTGTGCGGCTGCGGATCGGGCCAGTCGAAGAAATCGGCGCGTTCTTTTTGCACGGCGACAATCACCACGCGGGGCCGAAGCTGTGGCACGCCGTAGTCGGATGCATTCAACAGCCGCCAGTCGGTCTTGTACCCCATCTTGTCCAGCTGCGTTTTCAGCTTTTCGCGGTAGTCGTGGAACACGGCATCCAGAAACCCGCGCACGTTTTCGATCATCACCGCGCGGGGGCGGGCGTCGGCCACGATGTCCAGCGCGTCGTTGAACAGGTTGCGTTCGTCCTGTTCGCCCAGTTGCTTGCCTGCCACCGAAAACGGCGGGCAGGGCAGGCCACCGGCCAGCAGGTCCATGCCACGATAATCGGACGCGCGTTCCTTGAAGATTCGCATGTCCTCTTCCAGAACGTTCCATTCGGGGCGGTTGTGGCGCAGGGTGTTGCAGCAATGTTTGTCGATCTCGACCAGCGCCGCATGGGCAAAGCCCGCGCGTTCCAGCCCCAGGGCCTGACCGCCGGCACCGGCGCAAAGTTCTACAGATGTCAGCATGTCGACCGCCCCTTTTGCACACATAAAACGGGGTCGGACCCCAAGGATCAAGAGCCCGCGCATCGCGTGATATGTGTTCTTTATTCGTTCTTACCGGCGGGGCGCGATTCCGGCAAGGGCAATGGGGTGGGGAGGCTGCGGAAAAACCGCACCCCCGAAACGCAGCAAGGCCGCCCGAAGGCGGCCTTGTCTGTTTCCTGCGTGGGTGGGCAGGACCAAATTGGAGCGGGCGAGGCGATTCGAACGCCCGACCCTAACCTTGGCAAGGTTATGCTCTACCCCTGAGCTACGCCCGCTTCCTTTTGGTAGGGCTGATCTACAAACGCGGGCATCCGGCTGCAAGTGGAAAATTGAGGTTCGTCAAAAAAAGTTCATCTTGTCGCAGGGGGCGGGGTCAGGCCGTGGGATTTGCGAACTGGATCAGGTCCCAGTGGTTGCCGAAAACATCCTGCATGACCGCGACGGTGCCATAAGGCTCGTGGCGCGGTGATTCCTCGAACGTGACACCGGCGGCCAGCAGGCGCGCATGATCGGCGGCGAAATCGTCGGTTTGCAGGAACAACCAGACACGTCCGCCGCCCTGGTTGCCGATGGCATCTGTCTGGCGTGTCCCCACCGCACGGGCCAGCAGGAATGCGGTCTGCGCCCCCGCAGGGGCGACACGCACCCAGCGTTTGCCGCTGCCCAGGTCGGTGTCTTCCAGCAAGTCGAATCCCATCCGGTCGACGTAGAAGGCGATGCCTGCGTCATAGTCGGGGACCAGCAGGGAGATCAGGGCGAGGTTTTGCATGGGGCGCTCCGGTTGCGGCTCTGCCCGGCAGTGCCGGACAGAGTTTTGCAGATATCAGGCCGCTTCGCCCCTCACTCCAGCTCGATCAGCAGATCCTTGGCGTCGATCTGGCTTCCGGGCTGGACGTTGACGGCCTTGACGGTGGCGTCGCGTTCGGCGTGGATGCCGGTTTCCATCTTCATCGCTTCGATGGTCAGCAGCAGGTCGCCCTCTTTCACCTGCGCACCCACGGATGTGGCCACGGTGGCCACCACGCCCGGCATCGGCGCGCCGATGTGGTTGGGGTTGCCCAGTTCCGCCTTGGGGCGCTGCTGGGTGGTGGATTTGACCAGACGGTTCGGCACGCGGATCACGCGCGGCTGGCCGTTGAGTTCAAAGAACACCTTGACCTCGCCGTCCTCGCCGGTGTCGCCCACCGCTTGCAGGCGGATTTCCATCGTCTTGCCGGGGTCGATTTCCACGCTGATCTCTTCGCTGGGCGACATCCCGTAAAAGAACGTATGCGTGGGCAGGGTGCGCACCGGGCCATAGCTGCGGTGACGGCCCATGTAGTCCATGAAGACCTTGGGATACATCAGGTAGCCGGCCAGATCCTCGTCGTCGATCTTCTTGCCTTCCAGTTCCTTGATGACCTGCGCGCGGGTCTCTTCGATGTCCACGGGTTTCAGGTGCTTGCCGGGGCGGTCGGTTGACGGCGCTTCGCCCTTCAGCACCTTTTTCTGGATGCCTGCGGGGAAGCCGCCCGGAGGCTGGCCCAGGTTGCCGCGCATCATGTCCACGACGCTGTCGGGAAAGGCCACGTCGGATTTGGGGTCTTCGACCTGCGCGCGGGTCAGGCCCTGGCTGACCATCATCAGGGCCATGTCACCCACGACCTTGGAGGACGGCGTGACCTTCACGATATCCCCGAACATCTGGTTCACATCCGCATAGGTCTGCGCCACCTCGTGCCAGCGGTCTTCCAGCCCCAGCGAGCGCGCCTGCGCCTTGAGGTTGGTGAACTGCCCGCCGGGCATCTCGTGCAAATAGACCTCGGAGGCCGGGGCCATCAGGCCGGACTCAAACGCCGCATATTGCGCGCGCACGCCTTCCCAATAGTCCGACATCTCGCGCACAGCGGCCATGTCCAGCCCGGTGTCGCGCGGCGTGTTGCGCAGCGCCTCGACGATCGAGCCGAGGCAGGGCTGCGAGGTGCCGCCCGAGAATGCGTCCATCGCCGCATCGACCGCATCCACACCCGCATCCGCCGCCGCCATCACCGTGGCCGCCGCCGCACCCGAGGTGTCGTGCGTGTGGAAGTGGATCGGCAGGCCGACCTCTTGCTTCAGCGCCCCGATCAGCGCCTTGGCCGCGGCGGGTTTCAGCAGGCCCGCCATGTCCTTGAGGCCCAGGATATGTGCGCCTGCGGCCTTCAGGTCCTGACCCATCTGCACGTAATACTTCAGATCGTATTTGGCGCGGTCGGGGTTCAGCATATCGCCGGTGTAACAGATCGTGCCCTCGCAGACCTTGCCGCTGTCCACGACCGCGTCCATCGCCACGCGCATGTTCTCGACCCAGTTCAGGCTGTCGAACACGCGGAACACGTCGACGCCGCTCTCGGCGGCCTGTTTCACAAAGAACTGCACCACGTTGTCGGGATAGTTGGTGTAGCCCACGCCGTTGCTGGCGCGCAGCAGCATTTGCGTCATCACGTTGGGCATGGCCGCGCGCAGGTCGCGCAGGCGCTGCCAGGGACATTCCTGCAAGAAGCGATAGGCCACGTCGAAGGTCGCACCGCCCCAGCATTCAACCGAGAACAGCTGCGGCAGGTTGCCAGCATAGGCCGGGGCCGCCTTGATCATGTCGATCGAGCGCATCCGCGTCGCCAGCAAGGACTGGTGCCCGTCGCGCATGGTGGTGTCGGTCAGCAACAGCTGCTTTTGCGCCTTCATCCAGTCGGCCACCGCCTGCGGGCCCTTTTGCTCCAGCAGGTTGCGGGTGCCCATGGTCGGTTCGTGCGCGGGCACCGGCGGCTTGGGCGCGCGGACGTTGGCGGGCAGCGGGCGGTCCTTGGTCTCGGGGTGACCGTTCACGGTGATGTCCGCGATATAGGTCAGCACCTTGGTGCCCCGGTCGCGGCGGCGCGAGAACTGGAACAGCTCGGGCGTCGTGTCGATGAACTTGGTGGTATAGCTGTAATCGAGGAACGTCGGGTGCTTCAGCAGGTTTTCCACAAAGGCGATGTTGGTGCTGACGCCGCGAATACGGAACTCGCGCAGGGCGCGGTCCATGCGGGCGATGGCCATCTCGGGCGTGGGGGCCTTGGCGGTGACCTTGGTCAGCAGGCTGTCGTAATAGCGGGTGATGACACCGCCCGCATAAGCCGTGCCGCCGTCCAGGCGGATGCCGAGGCCCGTGGCCGAGCGGTAGGCGGTGATGCGGCCATAGTCGGGGATAAAGTTGTTCTGCGGGTCCTCGGTGGTGATCCGCGTTTGCAGGGCGTGGCCGTTCAGGGTCACATCCGACTGGCTGTCCTTGCCGGTCGCTTCGGCGATTGTCTTGCCCTCGGCGATCAGGATCTGGGCGCGCACGATGTCGATGCCGGTGACTTCCTCGGTGACGGTGTGTTCGACCTGCACGCGCGGGTTCACTTCGATGAAGTAGAATTTGCCGTCGTCCATATCCATCAGGAATTCGACGGTGCCGGCACATTCGTAATTCACGTGTTTGCAGATTTTATAGCCAAGCGCGCAAATCTCCTCGCGCTGCTCGGGCGTCAGGTAGGGGGCGGGGGCGCGTTCCACGACCTTCTGGTTGCGGCGCTGGACGGAACAGTCGCGTTCATACAGGTGGTACATGCCGCCATGTTTGTCGCCCAATATCTGCACCTCGACGTGGCGCGCGCGCAGGATCATCTTTTCCAGATAGCCCTCGCCGTTGCCAAAGGCGGCTTCGGCCTCGCGGCGGCCTTCCAGCACCTTGTCCTCCAGCTCGTCGGGGCCGTTGATCGGGCGCATGCCCCGCCCACCGCCGCCCCACGACGCTTTCAGCATCAGCGGATAGCCGACCTCGGCCGCCTCGGCGCGGATCGCATCCATGTCGGTGCCCAGCACTTCGGTCGCGGGGATCACCGGCACACCGGCCTCGACCGCCACACGCCGCGCGCTGGCCTTGTCGCCAAGGGCGCGCATGGTCTCGGCCCGGGGACCAATGAAGGTGATGCCCGCCGCGTCGCAGGCATCGACGAAATCGGGGTTCTCCGACAGCAGGCCATAACCGGGGTGGATCGCATCGGCGCCCGACATGCGGGCCACGCGGATGATTTCCTCGATGCTCAGATAGGCCGCCACCGGCCCCATGCCCTCGCCGATGCGATAGGCTTCGTCCGCCTTGAACCGATGCAGGCCCAGCTTGTCCTCCTCGGCAAAGACGGCCACCGTCTTTTTGCCCATCTCGTTGGCCGCACGCATGATGCGGATGGCGATTTCACCACGGTTGGCAATGAGGATTTTCGAGAATTCGGTCAAAACGGGCATCCTTTGTTGGAACGGTCGATTTGCGGTGGCGTAGGTCTAGGACGAATTTGTCGCAGGGTACAGCAACATGATGTCTGTCTGTCCTGCACGGTCCCATCCCTTGATTTTTACCTCTTCGGACTGTTTCAGAACAGCCACTTGCACCCTATTCTGGAAATTCCGGCCCGCCGCGCTGCAAAAAGCGCCATGTCAGACCCGCTTTGCGCCAAACGGATCAAACGGAATTTGTGATCGGAACATTTTGGGAACATGGCTTTTCTTAATGCACGTTCCGAATTAAGAAGGTCGCATGAGTGATTTCGATGAAATGGACGCCTTTGAGGGCGCTTCGCTGTCCGCCCGCGCCATGGCCGCGCGCCCGCAGCCCTATCTGGACGGGTTGAACCCTGCCCAACGTGCCGCGGTCGAACAGATGGACGGCCCTGTGCTGATGCTGGCGGGGGCGGGCACCGGCAAGACCCGCGCCCTGACTGCGCGAATCGTGCACCTGCTGATGACGGGACGCGCCCGTCCGAACGAAGTGCTTGCGGTGACATTCACCAACAAGGCCGCGCGCGAGATGAAAAACCGCGTGAACCAGATGCTGGGCCAGCAGATCGAAGGCATGCCGTGGCTGGGCACGTTCCACGCCATATGTGTGAAGCTGTTGCGGCGGCACGCGGAGCTGGTGGGGTTGAAGTCGAACTTTACCATTCTGGACACCGACGATCAGTTGCGTCTGTTGAAACAACTGGTCAGTGCGGCGGGCATTGACGACAAACGCTGGCCCGCGCGGCAACTGGCCGGTGTTATTGATGCATGGAAAAACCGCGCCCTGACGCCGGACAAGATCCCGTCGGCGGATGCGGGGGCCTACAATCACAAGGGTGTGGAGCTGTATGCCCAATACCAGCGCCGTCTGATCGACCTGAACGCCACCGATTTCGGTGACCTGCTGCTGCATATGGTCACGATCTTTCAGAAACACCCCGATGTGCTGGAGCAATACCAGCGTTGGTTCAAATACATCCTTGTGGACGAATATCAGGACACCAACGTGGCCCAGTACCTGTGGCTGCGGCTGCTGGCGAGCGGGCACAAGAACATCTGTTGCGTGGGCGACGACGACCAGTCGATCTATGGCTGGCGCGGGGCCGAGGTGGGCAACATCCTGCGGTTTGAAAAGGATTTTCCAGGATCGCATGTGGTGCGGTTGGAACAGAATTACCGCTCGACCCCGCATATTCTGGCGGCGGCTTCGGGCGTGATCGCGGGCAACACCGACCGTCTGGGCAAGACGCTGTGGACCGAGGAGACCGAAGGCGAGATGGTGCGCCTGATCGGACATTGGGACGGTGAGGAAGAGGCCCGCTGGATCGGTGAAGAGATCGAGGCGGCGCAGCGGGGCACCCGTGGCCTGCGGGCGATGAACCTGGACGAAATGGCGATCCTGGTCCGCGCCTCGCACCAGATGCGCGCGTTCGAGGACCGGTTTCTGACCATTGGCTTGCCGTACCGCGTGATCGGTGGCCCGCGCTTTTACGAGCGGTTGGAAATCCGCGACGCGATGGCCTATTTCCGCATCGTGGTGTCGCCCGACAACGATCTGGCGTTTGAACGTATCGTCAACACGCCAAAGCGGGGTCTGGGCGACAAGGCGCAGCAGACCATCCAGATCACGGCGCGCGCCAATGGTGTGAATCTGGTCGAAGGCGCGCGGATCGCGGTTGAGCAGGGGCTGATCAAGGGCAAGGGCGGTTCAGAGTTGCGCAAGCTGGTCGAGGGGATCGACCGCTGGTCCGCGATGCTGCGGGCCAATGGCACCCGCATTCTGGACGATGACGACAGCGTGGTGGACACCGAAACCGATACGACGCCCGACTATACCCATATCGAACTGGCCGAGGTGATTCTGGATGACAGCGGCTATACCGCCCACTGGCAGAACGACAAGACACCCGAGGCGCCGGGGCGGCTGGAGAACCTCAAGGAGCTGATCAACCAGTTGCACAATTTCGAGAACCTGCAAGGGTTTCTGGAACACGTCAGCCTGATCATGGACAACGAGCAGGAAGGCGAGGGCGCCAAGGTCAGCATCATGACCCTGCACGCGGCCAAGGGGCTGGAGTTTCCCATGGTGTTCCTGCCCGGCTGGGAGGATGGCCTGTTCCCGTCGCAACGCTCGATGGATGAAAGCGGGCTGAAGGGGCTGGAGGAAGAGCGCCGCCTTGCCTACGTGGGCATCACCCGCGCCGAAGAGGTCTGTACGATCTCTTTCGTGTCCAACCGGTTCGTATTCGGCCAGTGGCAGTCGGCGCTGCCGTCGCGGTTCATTGACGAATTGCCCGCCGATCATGTCGATGTGCTGACCCCGCCGGGGTTGCATGGTGGCAACTATGGCGCGGCCGGCATGGCCGAGGTCAAATCCCGCCTGCACGATGCGGCAGCCGATGCCAATGTCTACAACTCGCCCGGATGGCGGCGCTTGCAGGCGCGCAGCCAGACGCGCCCCGTCAGCCAGCCGCGCGAATCGCGCAACACCACCATCGACGCCAGCGCGGTCAGCAGCTTTACCGTGGGCGAGCGGGTGTTCCACCAGAAGTTCGGCTATGGCGCGGTCGTCGGGATCGAGGGCGACAAGCTGGAGATCGACTTTGAAAAGGCGGGCACCAAGAAAGTCGTGTCCAAGTTCATCACCGGCACCGACGACATCCCGTTCTAGGGCAGGTCGCAAACAGCCGCCCGTTGCCGCCTTTGCGCTTGCCGTGAATCGGCATCACTTCTACGCTGAAGGTCCAAGGTGCCGCCCAAGGGCGGAGAATTGGGAAGCCGGTGCGACTCCGGCGCTGCCCCCGCAACGGTGAGGGTGGGATGCGATTGGCAAGGCCACTGGGGACACAGCCCCCGGGAAGGCGCCGCTCGCGGGCCGCAAGGCCGCCCGCCCCAAGCCCGGAAACCAGCCTTGGTGTTACGTGAATCGCGGGTGGCGATGAAAGCGGCTGTGCACTGGTCTGTTTTCCGTGCTGCCCTTTCCGAGCCGTCCGACCAAAGGAATACGTCACGGGGCGTGACCGGAAAGGACGACAGATGTTTTCAAAGATCGTGGCAGGGCTTGCCGATCTGGATGATGCCGGTGTCGATGGCGACGCGGCGGCGCGGGCGGGGTTTCTGGAATGGGTGTTCACCCTGCCGCAGGATGTGCGGCCCAGACAGGCGGCGCAGGATGTGCTGTCGCATTGGGAGGATGAAAATCCGGGACCTGCGGTCAGCGCCTTTCGTGACCACCTTGAAGCGGCAACACGCTATGTGCCGACCCCACAGCGCCGTGGCGGGGCCGCAGGGCGACGGGTGGTGCATTAGGCGTTTTATGAATCACCCAGCGCTGCAGCAGCCTCACCGGTTGTTGGTGTGAGCCAGCAGTGGTTTGTGACAAGCGACTTTGCTGGGCAAACCGATCGATAGGTCTGCTCTCCTTGGGGCTCAAAGTAGTCGTTCGCGCGATTTGCAGGGAATGTCCGGTTCGAGTCTGTTCCGCATTCCCCCGCGCGGAATCAAGGCCGCAGGCCGCCGCGCATCGCCGGGCCGCCCCACGGCACGGCGATTTGGCTGCTGTTGTGCGTGACGGACAGGTGGGATGTGCTTAGCTGCCATAAAGTGGCATGCACGACGGTCGGATCGCCGCACCTCGGCCCGTCGATGCGCGGCTTAGCGAATGGCAGCTTCGTCCCGCACAGCGGCCAATCGCGCCCCGCGCAGGCGCCACATTCCGAAAATTCCGGCAAGACATAAAAAAACGGCGGCCCCGGGAGGATGGGACCGCCGCCTTTGCAATTGCCGGGACCAGGGAGGAGGAGAGGCCCGACAATTTAAGGTGCGGCAATACCTGGGAGGAGGGACTGCCGCGTATTTTCACCACCGGGCCAGGGAGGAGGAGAGGCCAAGTGGCGATCTGTGTCCCCGTTTGATCGGGGAAAGGGTGCGACGGCACTTGGGAGGAAGGGCCGCCGCCTTGTTCACCACCGGGTCAGGGAGGAGGAGAGACCCAAGTGGCGATCCGTACCCCCGTTTGACCGGGGTATCCTGTGCGGCGACACCTGAGGGAGGAGCGGTGTCGCCGCGTTAGTCACTGCGCAGGTCAGGGAGGAGGAGAGACCGGCAGCGATGTCGTATCCCCGTTTGATCGGGGAAAAGGTGCGGCGGCATCAGGGAGGAGGAGAGATACCGCCGCGTCGTGACGGACATTTCCGGGAGGAGGTGGAAATGCCCGAACTCGAATTAGTTGGCGCCGTAAGCTGCTTCTGTAGCAATGCGGCGGATTTGCGAACGGTGCAGGCCGAGATCAGCGAGATCGCGATCACCCAAGCCTGCCAGCTCGTTGAATGTTTTGCGGTAGACGGCGCGTTTTGCCTGGCGGGCTGCCGCGGCATCCAGGATGCGGGCTGTGGTTGCCAGAAGACGCTCTGTCAGGCTGCTGTATGTTGTTGTCTGGTTCAGATAGGCCATGTTCGTCGGTGCCTCGGATGTGTGTTTCATGTTCGTTTGTGTTCGTGTTGACCTCAATTTAGTGAAATGCTGCGTCTGCACAATAGACGTATCAACATTGCTGCCATGCAGCAAATGCATAGGGATCACTGACCTATTTTCGCAAAGCGCCCAAGCCTTGTGCAGACCGCCGATAGGGGTTGCACCTTTGGCCCCAGATGCCACAACAATGGCGCTGAACAGAGGTAATACATGACACTCACAACTGAACTGATCACCGCCGCGCTGAAACGAGTCGCCTTGCCCGATGGTGGCGACCTGATCAGCCGCGATTTGATTCGTGCCATTCAGATCGACGGTGCCGCCGTGCGATTTGTCATAGAAGCTCCGACGCCCGAGGCGGCACAGGCCATGGGCGCGGTGCGCGAGGCGGCGCAGGCTGCCGTGGCTGCCGTGCCCGGTGTGGCAAGCGTTCAGGTGGCGCTGACCGCCCACGGCCCCGCGGCCAAACCCGCAGCGCCCCCCAGTCTGAAGATCGGCGGTCACCCCAAGCCGCAGGATGGCCCGACCAAACCGTCGGGGGTTCAGCGTATTCTGGCCATCGGGTCCGGCAAGGGCGGGGTGGGCAAATCCACCGTTTCGTCGAACCTGGCGGTGGCGCTGGCCAAACAGGGCCGCAAGGTCGGCCTGCTGGATGCGGACATCTATGGCCCGTCACAGCCGCGCATGATGGGCGTGAACAAGCGCCCCGCATCGCCCGACGGCAAGACGATCATCCCTTTGCACGCCCATGGCGTCACGCTGATGTCCATCGGCTTCATGATGGAAGAGGGCAAGGCCGTGGTCTGGCGGGGTCCGATGCTGATGGGCGCGCTGCAACAGATGCTGGGGCAGGTGCAGTGGGGCGAGCTGGACGTGCTGCTGGTCGACCTGCCGCCGGGCACAGGCGATGTGCAACTGACGCTGTGCACCAAATCCGAACTGACGGGGGCCATCGTGGTCAGCACGCCGCAGGACGTGGCGCTGATTGATGCGCGCAAGGCGCTGGATATGTTCAAGACGCTGAAAACGCCGGTGCTGGGCCTGATCGAGAACATGTCGATGTTCATCTGCCCCGATTGCGGCGCGCAGCACGAGATCTTTGGCACCGGCGGCGTGGCGGCCGAGGCGCAGAAGATGGGTGTGCCCTTGCTGGGGGCCTTGCCGATTGATCTGGAAACGCGGCTGGCGGGCGACAATGGCACGCCGGTGGCGGCTGGCGACGGGCCGATGGCACAGGCCTATGCGCGGATTGCCAAGGGGCTGATCGACGGCGGCATGGCGTGATCCGCCTGTAATCCTGCGCGCGGTTTGCCTCTATATATATGCAAGCCGCGCGCGCTGCGCTGCGCGTCAGCGTAAAGCCTGCGGATAATGGCCCCATCTCAGATGTATCAGGGCGAACGCTCCGCCCTACGGATGTCATTTTCCCGCCTCTGAGGATTCATCAGAACTGACGGCTGCGTGGCATGGGCTCTGCCATCTCGTGCAGCCTTTTCACCAACCCTCGCGCACCGCGGCTGCTCTGGCGGGTGCCTCGACGGTTGTGGCGGCGTGGAATGACAGATGGTCAAGCTTGGAGAGACGCCCCCGGGCGTTCCGCCTGCAACTTGCCGTTTGGGAATTCATGGGACCGGCGTGGGTGGCGGCGGTCATTGTGGGAAATCATGGGACGCAGGTGGGAAATGCGCCTGAACTTCCGAATCACGGGGCCGTGATTCCGGGATTTCGGGGTGATTCAGGGTCGCTCTTCGAAAACCACTTGAGAACATAAGGGAAACATGGGACACCCTGGCTCCTTGTGGATAAGTTTTTTGGGAAATTATGGGCGGCCGATTTTGGGCTCACGGCCGCACAAGATGTTGTGTTCGATCCGTTATCCTGAACAAATTAAGCCAAAATCCGCCGATTTTTATCCACAATATGTTGTGTATAACGTCCCGCTCGGACAACAATTTGTGGCTGGGTCCCATAAAAAACTATTGCCGCCCATGAATTCCCATGCGATCACTTGTTCATCGGATGAGAACGAGACACGGGGCACCAAACGACCCCACGCAGACAAACAAGACTCTAGCAGGTTTCATACAGGCACCTCGCTTTCATCAGACCAAAGATCCGGCGCGCGAGCGAGCAGACATCCCCCCAGGTGGCGCGCGCAGCTGGACATCCCGCCCAGCGGGACAAGGCGGCGGGTTGATCAGTGGCAGCAGATCAACCCGCCGTTTTTATTTCAAGCTCTGGGGACGGCATTCGCGGGGGCGCGAGACACACAAAGCCCGAACCATAACGGGCGCAACATTGGGACGGACCAGGCCAGATGGCACGCAGGTTCAGAGGCGAAAGCGACCACAAGGTGGACGCAAAGGGCAGGGTGTCAATCCCGGCCTCGTTTCGTCGTGTGATCGAAGGGTCCGATCCTGACTGGAAAGAAGGCCTGCCGCCCCGCATCATCATCGTTTATGGCGGCAAGACCCGGTCCTATCTCGAAGGCTTTACCATCGAGGCCATGGACGAGGTCGACGAGAAAATCTCGAAACATCCGCGCGGCTCGGCCAAGCGCAAGGCGATGGAACGTCTGTATTCGACGCAGGCCATCGAAACCGTGGTGGATGAGACGGGCCGCATCGTTCTGTCCGCAAAGCTGCGCGAAAAGATCGGCCTGACCGACATGGCCCGCTTTGCCGCTTCGGGCGATACTTTTGAAATCTGGAATCCTGACACCTTTGACGCGGTCCATGACGACCTTGAGGGCGACGGCTATGACCCGGACCTTGATCCGTCCGTCTATTTGGACGGGGAGTTGGACTGATCATGGCTGGGGGGCCACATATTCCGGTTCTGATCAACGCCATCCTGCGCCATTGCGCGCCCATCACGGGGACATGGCTGGACGGAACCTTTGGCGCGGGCGGCTATACCCGTGCGCTGCTTGAGGCGGGCGCAGATCGCGTGATCGCCGTGGACCGTGACCCGCTGGCCTTCGAGATGGCGGCGGGCTGGGCGGGCGACTATGGCGACCGGATCGTCATGCAGCAGGGCGTGTTTTCCAAGCTCGACGAATATGCACAGGATCTGGACGGTGTTGTCCTGGATCTGGGTGTCAGCTCGATGCAGCTGGACCTGGCCGAGCGCGGCTTTTCCTTCATGCGCGATGGGCCGCTGGACATGCGGATGAGCCAGGACGGTCCTTCGGCGGCTGATCTGGTCAACAACGCGGACGAGGCGGTGCTGGCCAATATCCTGTTTCACTACGGCGAAGAACGCGCCAGCCGCCGTATCGCCAAGGCGATTGTGCGCGAACGGGGCGTCGCGCCGATCACGACGACCCTGCGTCTGGCGAAGATTGTCGAATCCTGCCTGCCACGGTCCAAGCGGAACCAGTCGCACCCCGCCACCCGCAGCTTTCAGGCGCTGCGCATTGCGGTGAATGACGAATACGGCGAGCTTTATCAGGGGCTTATGGCGGCCGAGCGGGCGTTGAAACCCGGCGGGCAACTGGCTGTGGTCACGTTCCATTCGGTCGAGGACCGCATGGTCAAACGTTTTTTGACGGCGCGCACCGGCAGTCAGGCCAACGCCAACCGCTATGCCCCCGAGACCGAAACCGAAGCCGCGCAGTTTACCCAGAAAACCCGCAAGGCCATTGCCGCTGACGCCGACGAGGTGGACGCCAACCCGCGCGCACGGTCGGCCAAGTTGCGGGTGGCGACGCGCACCGAGGTTCCCGCAGGTCAGATTGACGCAAAATCCATAGGTATGCCGCATACGGCTGGAGTGTTCGAATAAATGAGATCGGTTCTTTATATTCTGACAGTGATGACCGTGATCGGGTTGGCGTTCTGGGCCTACCGCGAGAATTACGCGACGCAAAAGGCCCTGTCCCAGACAGACAGGTTGCGCCACCAGATCCAGCAGTCCCATGCGCGGCTGGCAGTGTTGCGCGCCGAATGGGCCTATCTGAACCGCCCCGACCGTCTGCGCGATCTGGCGGATGTGAATTTCGACAGCCTTGGCCTGTTGCCGCTGGCACCGGAGCAATTCGGCATGATTGATCAGGTGGCCTATCCGCCTGCGCCCGAATTCCTACCCATCACCAACCCCGTGGATGTCTCGAACATGGAGGCAAGCGAATGATCCGCGTCCCCCTGCGCCCGCTGGCGCGTATCCTGCCTGCCCGTGCGAACGGCGAGAACCCCGATGCGATCGAGCGTGAGAACAAGCGCATCCGCCACGAGGAAATGCGCGACCGGATGCGGGCGCGGGCGGAAAGCCGTCTGCTGATTTTGGGCATGTTCTTTGTCTGCGCCTTTGTGGTGGTGGGCGCTCGTATGGGGCTGTTGTCGATTTCCGAGCCGATGGAGCCGCGTGCCTATGCGCCGGGGGCGTCCATTTCCGCCGCCCGTGCGGACATCGTCGACCGCAATGGCGCGCTTCTGGCGACCAACTTTGAGACACATGCGCTGTATGCGCAGCCGACACACATGATCGACCCGGTCGCCGCCGCTGAAAAACTGGTACAGATCTTCCCGGATCTGGATCACGACCGGCTGGTCCGCGACTTTACCGGCAAGCGCAAGTTCCTGTGGATCAAGAAGACCATGAGCCCCGAGCAGATGCAGGCCGTGCACGAGATCGGCGATCCGGGCCTGATGTTCGGTCCGCGCGATATGCGGCTTTATCCCAACGGCACGCTGGCGGCCCATGTTCTGGGCGGCGCGTCCTTTGGCAAGGAAGGCGTCAGCGCCGCCGAGGTGATCGGTGTGGCCGGGGTCGAGAAATATTTCGACAACTATCTGCGCGATCCCGACAATGCGGGCAAGCCGCTGGCTCTGTCGCTGGACCTGACCGTGCAGGCCGCCGCCGAGCGGGTGCTGTGGGGCGGCATGAAGCTGATGAACGCCAAGGGCGCCACATCGGTTCTGATGGACGTGCACACGGGCGAGGTGATTTCGGTCGTGTCCCTGCCGACCTTTGATCCCAACAACCGTCCGCGCCCCGCAATCACGGGTGATCCGTCGGACAGCCCGCTGTACAACCGGTCGGTGCAGGGCGTGTACGAACTGGGTTCGGTGTTCAAGATTTTCGCAGCCGCGCAGGCCATTGATCTGGGGCTGGTTACCGCCGACACGATGATCGACACCACGCCGCCGATGCGGGTGGGGGGCTATCCCATCGGAGAATTCAACCGCAAGAACTATGGCGTGATCAGTGTGACCGACGTCATCATGCATTCCTCCAACCGTGGGTCGGGCCGGTTGGCCTTGCAGATCGGTGTGGCGCGTCAGCAGGAATTCCTGAAAAAACTGGGTTTCTTTGAAGCGACCCCCTTCGAGATTGTCGAAGCGGCCCAGGGCAAGCCTTTGCTGCCCAAGCAATGGACCGACCTGAGTGCTGTGACCATTTCCTATGGCCACGGGCTGTCGAGCTCGCCCATGCAACTGGCTGCTGCCTATTCGGCGATTGCCAACGGTGGCTATATCGTAAAGCCGACGATCCTGAAGCAGGACGTGCGCAGCCTGCAAGGCGAACGGGTGATGAGCGCCAAGGCCGCCGCTGACGCCCGCATGATGTTGCGCAAGGTGGTGACCGACGGCACTGCCAGCTTTGGCGAGGTGCCCGGCTATGCGGTGGGCGGCAAGACCGGATCGGCGGACAAGCCCAATCCGCAGGGTGGCTATTACAAGGACCGCAACATTTCGACCTTTGCCAGCATGTTCCCGACCAATGACCCCAAGTACGTGTTGGTCGTGTCGCTGGACGAGCCGGTGGAGACATCGGGCGACAAGCCGCGCCGCACCGCCGGTTGGACCACCGTGCCCGTCGCCGCCGAGATGATCCGTCGCCTTGCGCCGCTGCTGGGTTTGCGACCAACCGTTGAACCGACCACACTGGCTGATATAACGCTGACCAGCAGCAACTAAGCCGAAAAGGCAACTCTATGGTCACGCCCCGCAGTATCACGTTGAATTCTCTGGGGCTGATGGCCGTGTCGGGGGCGAATCCGCCTCTGGTCAACCTGTGCGTCGACAGCCGCGAAGCGCGCGAGGGCACGTTGTTTGCCGCCATGCCGGGCAGCCGTGCGCACGGAGCCAGCTTTATCGAGGGCGCATTGCAGCGCGGTGCTTCTGCCGTTCTGACGGACCGGGCGGGGGCCGAACTGGCGCGTGACGCACTTGCGGCCTCTGACGCGGCACTCGTGATCACCGACACCCCGCGCGAGACATTGGCCCGTACCGCCGCGTTGTTCTTTGGCGCGCAGCCGCAGGTGATGGTCGCGGTCACCGGCACCAATGGCAAAACATCTGTCTCGACCTTTGTGCGGCAGATCTGGATTGAAATGGGCCTGTCCGCGATCAATCTGGGCACCACAGGCGTCGAGGGCGCATGGACCGCCCCGCTGGCCCACACCACGCCCGAGCCGATCACCCTGCACCGCACGCTGGCGGCGGCTGCTTCGCGCGGGATCACCCACGCGGCGATGGAGGCGTCGTCGCACGGGCTGGACCAGCGGCGGCTGGACGGTGTGGTGCTGAAGGCCGCAGGCTTTACCAATTTCACGCAGGATCATCTGGATTATCACCACAGCTTTGACGCCTATTTCGACGCCAAGGCAGGCCTGTTCGCCCGGGTGCTGCCCGAAGACGGCATCGCCGTGATCAACATCGACGACGAACGCGGCATCGACATGGCGGCGATTGCCAAGGCACGGGGCCAGCAGGTGATGACCGTGGGCCGTGCGGGGGGCGATCTGCATCTGGCAGGGCAACGCATGGACGCCACGGGGCAGGACATCCGGCTGGTGCATCTGGGCAAGGTCTATCAGGCGCGGCTGAACCTGATCGGGGATTTTCAGGCGGACAACGTGGCGCTGGCCGCCGGTCTGGTGATTGCCTGCGGGGCAGAGCCGTCGCATGTGTTTGACACGCTGCCGCATCTGGTGACGGTCAGGGGCCGCATGCAGCTGGCTGCCAGCCGCGAGAACGGGGCGGCGGTGTTTGTGGATTTTGCCCACACGCCCGATGCCATCGAAACCGCCCTGTCCGCCATGCGCCCGCATGTGATGGGACGCCTGATTGCCATCGTCGGCGCGGGCGGTGACCGTGACGCAGGCAAACGCCCGTTGATGGGGGCGGCGGCGGCGGCGAACGCCGATGTGGTGATCGTCACCGACGACAACCCCCGCTCCGAAGACCCCGCAACCATCCGTGCCGCCGTTCTGGGAGGCTGTCCCGAGGCGCTTGAGGTCGGGGACCGGGCGGAGGCGATCCTGCGCGGTGTGGACATGCTGGAGCCGGGCGACGCGCTGCTGATTGCGGGCAAGGGGCATGAGACGGGGCAGATTGTTGGTGACGACGTGCTGCCCTTTGACGACGCGGAACAGGCGAGCCTGGCCGTCGCCGCTCTGGAAGGACGCCTGACATGACAGATCCGCTGTGGACCGCCGCCGATGCCGCCGAGGCCACTGGCGGCACCGTCACCAAGGATTGGGTCGCAAGGGGGGTGTCCATCGACACCCGCACGCTGGAACCGGGCGATTTGTTTGTGGCCCTGAAAGACGTGCGCGACGGTCATGATTTTGTGGCGCAAGCCCTCGCGAAAGGGGCCGCCGCAGCTCTGGTGACCCATGTGCCCGACGGTGTGACCAAGGACGCGCCGTTGCTGATCGTGCCCGACGTGCTGAAAGCGCTGGAGGCTCTGGGCCGCAAGGGCCGCGCCCGCACCCGTGCCCGCGTCGTCGCGGTGACCGGCAGTGTCGGCAAGACCTCGACCAAGGAAATGTTGCTGGCCATGCTCTCGGATCAGGGCCGCACCCATGCCTCGGTTGCCAGCTACAACAATCACTGGGGTGTGCCGCTGACGCTGGCGCGGATGCCGCAGGACACCGAATACGCGGTGATCGAGATCGGCATGAACCACCCCGGAGAGATCGCCCCGCTGGCCCGCATGGCGCGGCCTCATGTGGCGCTGATCACCACCGTGGCCGCCGCACACCTTGAGGCATTCGACGACATCACCGGCATCGCGGTGGAAAAGGCCAGCATCATCGACGGACTGGAATACGGCGGCGCGGCCATCCTGAACAACGATGTGGAAACCGCTGCCATCCTGCAGGCCAAGGCGCTGGACGCCAAGCGCAAGGATGTGGGCTTTGGCTGGCACGGTTTTGACTATGTTCTGAAGGATGTGCGGCTGCTCAGCGATACCACGGTGGTGCAGGCCGAAGTGGACGGCACCCCGCTGGTGTTCAAGATCGCGACGGCGGGGCAGCATTTCGCGATGAACGGACTGGGCGCGCTGGCCGCCTGCGCCGAGCTTGGGGCCGATCTGGCGCTGGCGGCGCAAAGTCTGGGGCGGTGGACGCCCTTCAAGGGGCGCGGCGCGCGCGAGACGATCTTTCTTGATCCGGTCGAGCGTGACCTGACGCTGGAGCTGATCGACGACAGCTATAATGCCAACCCCACGTCGATGGCGGCGGCGCTGGACGTGCTGGCCGCCGCAGAGGTCACCCACGACACGGGCCGTGTGCGCCGGGGCCGGCGGATCGCGGTGCTGGGCGACATGAAAGAGCTGGGCGATGATGCCGTAAGACTGCACGCACAACTGGCCGATCTGGACGCGATGGAAAACATCGACCGCGTGCATTGCATCGGCCCGCTGATGCGCACGCTGTATGACACGCTGCCCGAACATCAGCGCGGCCGCTGGTGCGAAACCTCCGAAGAGATGGCCAAGGTGCTTCGCGCGCGTCTGGATGCAGGCGATGTTGTGCTGGCCAAAGGCTCGCTCAGCATGAAACTGGCGCTGGTCGTTGACGCTATCCGCAAAATGGGCCATCCGGTCGAAAACGCCTGAACCCGCTTCGGGACAGAATAATAATATGAGATGGAACATCTGAAATGCTTTATTGGTTGACCGCACTGTCGGACGGTGGCGATGTTTTTAACCTCTTTCGCTATATCACCTTCCGCGCCGGCGGGGCCTTTTTGACGGCGCTTCTGTTCGGATTTATCTTTGGTCAGCCGCTGATCAACGTGCTGCGCCGCACCCAGGGCAAGGGCCAGCCGATCCGTGATGACGGCCCCGAAGGGCATTTCGTCAAGGCGGGCACGCCGACCATGGGCGGGCTGCTGATCGTGGGGGCGCTGTTGACCTCGACCTTGCTGTGGGCGCGGCTGGACAATCCGTTCATCTGGGTTGTGCTGTTCGTCACCATATCCTTTGCCGCCATCGGCTTTGCCGACGACTATGCCAAAGTGTCCAAGCAGACGACGGCAGGGGTGTCGGGCAAGATGCGCCTGCTGCTGGGGTTCCTGATCGCGGGCATCGCGGGCTATGTCTCGGCGCTGTATCATCCGGCCGAGTTGCAGAACCAGCTGGCGCTGCCGGTTTTCAAGGACACGCTGATCAACCTTGGTTATCTGTTCGTGCCCTTTGCCATCATCGTGATCGTGGGGTCGGCCAATGCGGTCAACCTGACCGACGGTCTGGACGGGCTGGCCATCATGCCGGTGATGATCGCCGCAGGCGCGCTGGGCGTGATCGCCTATGCAGTGGGCCGCGTCGACTTTACCGATTATCTTGACGTGCATTATGTGCCGGGCACCGGTGAAATCCTGATTTTCACCGCGGGTCTCTTTGGGGGCGGGCTGGGCTTTTTGTGGTACAACGCGCCCCCCGCCGCGGTGTTCATGGGCGACACCGGCAGCCTTGCCTTGGGCGGTGCGCTGGGTGCCATCGCGGTGGCGACCAAGCACGAACTGGTGCTGGCCATCGTCGGCGGTCTGTTCGTGGTCGAGGCGCTGAGCGTTATCATCCAGGTGCTGTATTTCAAACGCACCGGCAAGCGCGTGTTCCTGATGGCACCGATCCACCATCACTATGAGAAAAAGGGCTGGGCCGAACCGCAGATCGTCATCCGCTTCTGGATCATCTCGCTGATCCTCGCGATGATCGGTCTGGCGACGTTGAAGGTCCGGTAATCATGCCCGCATCTGCGCGTCTGCGGTTTGAAGAAATTCAAGAGAGGCGCTGCCCGCAAGGGCAGGGACGGCGCAGACCTCTCGCAACCCATACCACAAAGGACTGTGTCCAATGATCCCCGTCCAAGGTTTCCAAGGTGCCCGCGTCGCCGTTCTGGGGCTGGGCCGTTCGGGCCTGTCGGCCGCGCGTGCGCTGGCAGCCGGTGGCGCGGTGCCGATCTGTTGGGATGACAACCCTGCCGCACAGGCCAAGGCCGAGGCTGAAGGGTTCACCGTTCAGGACCTGCATCATCCCAGCGCCTTTGACGACATTGCGCGGCTGATCGTCAGCCCCGGCATTCCGCATCTGTACCCTGCGCCCAATTCGATCGTGGTTGCCGCCCAGCTTGCGGGCGTGCCCGTGGACAATGACATCGGCCTGTTCTTCCAGAGCTTTGCGACGCCGGAATGGGCCTCTTACGACACCGCGCCGCGTGTGATCGCGGTCACCGGATCGAACGGGAAATCGACGACTTCGGCGCTGATCCATCACATCCTGTCCGAGGCGGGGCGCGACAGCCAACTGGCGGGCAACATCGGGCGCGGCGTGCTGGACATCGACCCGCCCGAGGACGGCGGTGTGGTGGTGCTGGAGCTGTCGTCCTATCAGACCGATCTGGCGCGCAGCCTGACGCCGGATGTGGCCGTGTTCACCAACCTCAGCCCTGACCATCTGGACCGGCACGCGGGGATGGGGGGCTATTTCGCTGCCAAGCGTCGCCTGTTCGCCGAAGGCGGCCCCGACCGCGCGGTGATCGGTGTGGACGAGGCCGAGGGGCGCTTTTTGGCGGGGCAATTGGCCGAGGGGCCGACGGACGACCGCGTGATCCGCATTTCGGTCGCGGCCAAGCTTGCGGGGCCGGGCTGGAACGTCTTTGCGCGCAAGGGGTTCCTGTCGGAATACCGCAAGGGCAAACAGGTGGCCTCGATCGACCTGCGCGGGGTCAAGGGGTTGCCGGGTGCGCACAATCATCAGAACGCTTGCGCCGCCTTTGCCGCCTGCCGGTCGCTCGGGCTGGCCCCGCGCGTGATCGAGGCAGCATTTCACAGTTTCGGCGGTCTGCCGCACCGCAGCCAGTTGATCGCGGAGGCGGGCGGCGTGTCCTATGTGAACGACAGCAAGGCCACCAATGTGGACAGCGCGCTGAAGGCGCTGGAGGCGTTCCAGAATATCCGCTGGATCTGTGGCGGCTTGCAGAAAGAGGGCGGGCTGGACCCGCTGAACGCGGTGTCGGGAGCGGTCAAAAAGGCCTATGTGATCGGGCGCGAAGCGGCGGCTTTTGCCGTGCAACTGGACGCCGAAACCGAAGTCTGCGGCACGATGGCAAAGGCGGTCGCGGCAGCGATGGCCGACGCCGAGGCGGGCGATACGGTGCTGTTGGCGCCGGCGGCGGCCAGCTTCGATCAATACGACAGCTTCGAGAAACGCGGCGATGATTTCGTGGCGGAGGTCAAAACGCGGCTGGGGTTGGCTTAGGCTGCCGCAATCGCCCGCGCGGCGGCCATGCCCGACGACCACGCCCATTGAAAGTTGTAGCCGCCCAACCAGCCGGTGACATCCACCGCTTCACCGATGGCATAGAGGCCTGGAACGTCCTTGGCCTGCATCGTTTTTGACGACAGTGCGTCGGTGTCGATGCCGCCCAGAGTGACCTCGGCGGTGCGGTAGCCTTCGGTTCCGCTGGGGGTCAGGTGCCAGTTCTGGATGCGGTCCACCAGCGCGTCGATGCGGGCGTCGGACTGGTCGGCCAGATTGCCGGTCAGCGCCCAGTCGTCTTTCATGAAATCCACCAGCCGCGACGGCAGATGGGCGGCCAGTTCCGTCGTCAGGTTGCGCCGCCCGTACTGCTGGCGCTGCGCGCGCAGGGCGGGGGCGATGGTGTTCTGTGGGTCAAGGTTCAGCGTGACGCTTTGACCCTCGCGCCAATAGCTGGACACTTGCAGCACCGCAGGGCCGGACAGGCCGCGGTGGGTGAACAGCACCGCCTCGTCAAAGCTGGGGCCATCCGCCGCCATGCGCGCGGGCGCGGCGACACCGGCCAGCGGAACAAAGCGTCCTTCGGCAAAGGTAAAGGGGACCAGCCCGGGGCGGGTTTCGGTCACCGGCAGGCCGAACTGGCGCGCGATGTCATAGGCCAGGCCGGTCGCGCCCATCTTGGGGATCGATTTGCCGCCCGTGGCCAGAACCAGGGTTCGCGTCTGAATTTGCAAAGGGCCATCAGGGGTTTGCAAAGCAACCGCAAAGCCATCCGCAGACTTTGCAACACTCTGGACGGAAGTTTGCAAATGCAACGTGACCCCCGCATCCGCCATCAGCCCGGTCAGCATCGCCACAATCTGCTTGGCCGAGCCATCGCAGAACAATTGCCCCAGGGTTTTCTCATGCCAGGCAATGCCATGGCGGTCGACCAGTTCGATGAAATCCCATTGTGTGTACCGCGCCAGCGCTGATTTGGCGAAATGCGGATTGCCCGAGATGAAGGCCTGCGGATCGCAGTACATATTGGTGAAATTGCACCGCCCACCGCCCGAGATGCGGATTTTCTCGCCGGGGGCCTTGGCGTGATCCACGATCATCACGCGTTTGCCCATGTGCCCACCCGCATGGGCCGCGCACATCATGCCGGCCGCACCGGCGCCTATGATCAGCGTGTCAATCTGCATCGCTCTGCCCTGCCTGATTGTGCGGGTGTGGTCAAGAAACCGCTGACAGGCTTTGACGATGACCTTCAAGGGCATAGGTAGGAGGCAACGCAATACAGAAAGGACCGACCCCCGTGAACACCCTAGATGCCGGCACGCCCTTCCCGCAAATCCAGATGAATACCGTCGGCGGCGGCACCCGTACGCTGGGCAAGGCGTACAATGGTCACGAATGGCAGCTGGTCGTCGTCTATCGCGGCCTGCACTGTCCGATCTGCAAACGCTACCTGTCGCAATTGCAAGAGATGGCATCGGCCTTTTACGACCAGAAGGTCGAGGTCATTGTGGTCTCTGCCGATCCGCTGGAGAAGGCGCAGAAAATGGTGGAGGAACAGGCGCTTGAACTGCCTGTTGCCTATGATCTCAGCCCCGAGCAGATGGCGCAGCTGGGCCTGTATATCTCTGACCCGCGCAGCCCGCAGGAAACCGACCGCCCCTTTGCCGAGCCGGGCACATTCGTGGTGAATGGCGCGGGAAACCTGCAGATCGTCGACGTGTCGAACGCGCCTTTTGCACGGCCCGATCTGGATGCGCTGCTGCGCGGTATCACCTTTGTGCGCGAAAAGGACTATCCCGTGCGCGGCACCCGCGCCCGCCCCTGATCGGCGGGTGGTTGCCCAGTGACCGACAGGGGTGAAACACACTAGCCCGCAAGGACTTTTCCAGCTATGATGCGCATCAGACCCCGCAAAGGGGCGACCTGAGGCAGTTCTAGGCGGTTTGACATGACAGAAATGGTGTATGGTGCAGCACCGGTGCGCGATGGCGAGCCGATCCTGCCGAAATGGTGGCGCACAATCGACATGTGGTCGATGTCGTGCATTCTCATCCTGTTCACGATCGGACTGCTGTTGGGACTGGCCGCATCGCCGCCGCTGGCCGCGAAGAACGGTTTTGAAGCCTTTCACTATGTGCAACGACAGGCGTTTTTCGGATGTGTCGCGCTGGTCGCCATGATGCTGACCTCGATGATGACGCCGGTGATGGTGCGTCGTCTGGCGGTTGTAGGGTTTCTTCTGACATTCGTGGCGCTGCTGCTGCTGCCGTTCTTCGGCACCGATTTCGGCAAGGGCGCAACACGGTGGTTCTCGCTGGGCTTTGCCAGCGTGCAGCCATCCGAGTTCCTGAAGCCGGGTTTCGTGGTTGTCTGTGCGTGGATGATGGCCGCAGGCCAGGACCTGAATGGCCCTCCGGGGCGGATGTGGTCGTTCATCCTGTGTGTGACGATCGTGCTGATGCTGGCGTTGCAGCCCGACTTTGGTCAGGCCTGTCTGGTGCTGTTCGGCTGGGGCGTGATGTATTTCGTCGCCGGTGCGCCGATGCTGCTGCTGGTGGGCATGGCGGGGCTGGTCGTGATGGCGGGCACCGTGGCCTATTCCAGCTCCGAACACTTTGCGCGCCGGATTGACGGCTTTCTGAGCGCGGACATCGACCCCACAACGCAGCTGGGCTATGCCACCAACGCGATCCGCGAAGGTGGCCTGTTCGGCGTTGGTGTCGGCGAGGGCGAGGTGAAATGGTCGCTTCCCGATGCGCACACCGATTTCATCATTGCCGTGGCCGCCGAAGAATACGGGCTGATCCTCGTGCTGGTCATCATCGCGCTGTACACGGTTGTGGTGGTGCGGTCGCTGCTGCGCCTGATGCGCGAGCGTGATCCGTTCATCCGGCTGGCGGGCACCGGTCTGGCCTGTACCTTTGGTGTGCAGGCGATGATCAACATGGGTGTTGCCGTGCGGTTGCTGCCGGCCAAGGGGATGACGCTGCCCTTTGTCAGCTATGGCGGCTCGTCCGTCATCGCCTCGGGCATTGCGCTGGGGATGCTGCTGGCCTTCACCCGCACACGGCCCCAGGGCGAGATCAGCGATTTGCTGGGCCGGGGCCGCGGCCGATGACACAGCCGCTTTTGTTGATCGCAGCCGGTGGCACGGGCGGACATATGTTCCCCGCGCAGGCGCTGGCCGAAGAGATGTTGCGGCGTGGCTGGCGGGTCAAGCTGTCTACGGACGCGCGCGGGGCGCGCTATACGGGCGGCTTTCCCCATTCCACCCAGATCGAACAGATCAGCAGCGCAACCTTTGCGCGTGGTGGTCTGCTGGCCAAGGCGGCCGTGCCCTTCCGCATCGCGGGCGGCGTGCTGGGGGCGATTTACAAGATGATG
Organism: Sulfitobacter sp. 20_GPM-1509m; assembly: GCF_000620505.1. Lineage (GTDB taxonomy): Bacteria > Pseudomonadota > Alphaproteobacteria > Rhodobacterales > Rhodobacteraceae > Pseudosulfitobacter. The sequence goes on from NZ_JIBC01000006.1 coordinate 268,250, forward strand.
CGTGACCGGCCCGACGTCGTTGTGGGCTTTGGCGGCTATCCATCGATCCCGGCGATGGCGGCGGCGACCGCGCTGCGCCTGCCGCGCATGATCCACGAACAGAACGGCGTGCTGGGCCGTGTGAACCAGATTTTCGCCAAACGCGTTCTTGCGGTGGCTTGTGGCACGTGGCCGACCCAACTGCCCGAGGGCATCGAAGGCTATTACGTCGGCAACCCCGTGCGGCGTGCGGTGCTGGAACGGGCCGAGGCGGGCTATATCGTGCCCGGCGATTACCCGATGGAACTGCTGGTGATCGGTGGCAGCCAGGGCGCGCGCATCCTCAGCGATGTGGTCCCGCCCGCCATTGCGCAGCTGCCCATCGAGATGGTGCGCAACATCCGTGTCAGCCATCAGGCCCGCGAAGAAGACATTGAGCGGGTCGCGGAATATTATGCCCAGTCCGGCATCAACGCCGATGTACAGCCGTTCTTTGACGACGTGCCGCGCCGCATGACCGAGGCGCAGCTGGTGATTTCACGCTCGGGCGCGTCGTCCGTGGCTGACATTGGCGTGATCGGCCGTCCGTCGATCCTGATCCCTTTTGCCGCCGCGACCGGCGACCACCAGACCGCAAACGCACGCGGGCTGGTCGATGCGGGGGCTGCCATCCTGATCCCCGAGGATGCGCTGACCCCTGCCAGCCTGGCCGAACAGATCCATGCTGTTCTGGACAATCCGAACGGGGCATTGCAAATGGCCTCCGCCGCGCATGGCCACGCCAAACCGGCAGCCGCGCTTGAACTGGCCGTGATGGTCGAAACCCTCGCGGGGAGAGGAACAGAAGAATGAACGCCGCCACAAAACTGCCCGGAGACGTCGGCCCCATTCATTTCGTCGGCATTGGCGGGATCGGCATGTCAGGCATTGCCGAAGTGTTGTTGAACCACGGCTATGTGGTGCAAGGATCGGACCTGAAGAAATCCAAGATCACCGACCGGCTGGAAGAGCTGGGCGCGCTGGTGTTCGAAGGCCAGCGGGCCGAAAACATCGAAGACGCGCAGGTGGTGGTGATTTCCTCTGCGATCAAGCCGGGCAACGCCGAACTGGACGCGGCCCGTGCACGCGGTCTGCCCATCGTGCGCCGCGCCGAGATGCTGGCTGAGCTGATGCGGCTGAAATCGAACATCGCCATTGCGGGCACCCACGGCAAGACCACGACCACCACGATGGTCGCTGCCCTGCTGGACGAGGGCAAGTTTGACCCCACGGTGGTCAACGGCGGGGTGATCCACGCCTATGGCAGCAACGCCCGCAAGGGCGAGGGCGAATGGATGGTGGTCGAAGCGGATGAAAGCGACGGCACGTTCAACCGTCTGCCCGCGACGATTGCCATCGTCACAAACATCGACCCCGAGCATATGGAGCACTGGGGCACCGAGGAAAACCTGCACAAGGGGTTTCTGGATTTCGTGTCCAACATTCCCTTTTACGGGCTGGCGGTGTGCTGCACCGATGATGCGGATGTGCAAAGCCTTGTGGGCAAGCTGACCGACCGGCGCGTCACCACTTACGGGTTCAACGCGCAGGCCGATGTGCGGGCGGTCAACCTGACCTATGTCAACGGCGTGGCGCATTTCGACATCGTGCTGCGGGCCGAGGACAAGATCATCGAAGGCTGCACTTTGCCGATGCCGGGTGACCACAACGTGTCGAACGCGCTGGCGGCGGTGGCCGTGGCGCGGCATCTGGGCATGAAAAGCGGCGAGATCCGCAAGGCGCTGGCCAATTTCGGCGGGGTGAACCGCCGCTTTACCCGTGTGGGTGTTGTCGACGGTGTGACGATCATCGACGACTACGGCCACCATCCGGTTGAAATCGCAGCCGTGCTGCGCGCCGCGCGGCAGGCGACCCAAGGTCGCGTGATCGCGGTGCACCAACCGCACCGCTATTCGCGCCTGTCGCATCACTTTGACGAATTCTGTGCCTGTTTCAACGACGCCGATGTGGTCGGCATTGCCGAGGTTTACGCGGCGGGCGAACAGCCCATTCCCGGTGCATCGCGCGATGATCTGGTTGCCGGGCTGACCCGCAGCGGGCACCGCCACGCCTTTGCCGTGATGGACGAGGATGATCTGGAGCGGCTGGTGCGCGCGCACGCGCGCCCCGGTGACATGGTTGTCTGCCTTGGGGCAGGGACGATCAGCACATGGGCCAACGCCTTGCCGAAACGGTTGCAAAAGGGCGCGGCATGACCTTGCTGTGGCTCTCGGTGGCGTGGGTCTTTGCCGCCGCCGCCGTGGCCATGCTGCCGATGCGCCGCCAATATGTGCCGGGTGTCGCCTTGCTGATCGCGGCGCCTGTTCTGATCGTGATGATCGGGATGCAGGTGGCGTGGTGGGCCGGGCTGCTGGCCTTTGCTGCCTTTGTTTCGATGTTTCGCAATCCGCTGCGCTATTTCTACGCACGCCTGAGGGGGCAACGACCGGAGCTTCCTGACCAATGACACTTTCACTGATATTCGCTTGTCTCTGGGCGCTGGCCGCCAACGTGATCGCCATGACGCCAAGCCGTGATCACCATTGGCGCGTGGCCTATGTCCTGATTGCTGTTGGCATTCCGATCCTGGGGTTTGTCACGATGCAGCACGGGCCGTGGATTGGTCTATTGGTGATGGTGGCAGGCGTGTCGATGCTGCGTTGGCCGGTGATCTACCTGGGGCGCTGGCTGCGCAGCCGGACGCTGGGAAAATGATCCCGTTTTCGGCCTTCGTCCCGCCGCTGATCCTGGGGGCCGTGGCGATGTACATCGGCCTGCGCGGCTATATCCGGCTGTATCTGTATTATGTGCCGCTGTCGCTGGTGATCATCGCCGCGCTGATCTGGCTCAGCCTTGGTGTGCCGCCCTACAACAACAGCGTGATCGTGGCTTTGCTGGCAATGGGCCTGTTTCTTTGCGCCTGTTTTGGTATGGGGTGGGTCATTCACCGTATCCTGACCCGCAAGAGCAGAACCTGACATGACCGATCTTCCGCCCGTCCGTGGCAAGCTGACCCCCAATCGCGACCTCAGCGATCTGACATGGCTGCGCGTGGGCGGGCCTGCGGACTGGTTGTTCCAGCCTGCGGACGAGCAGGACCTGGCGCAGTTCCTGGCAGCCTTGCCAGAGGATGTGGCCGTGTTCCCGATGGGCGTCGGCAGCAACCTGATCGTGCGCGATGGCGGTTTGCGTGCGGTCGTGATCCGGCTGGGGCGCGGGTTCAACGGGATCGAGGTTTCGGGCGACACCGTCACGGCGGGGGCTGCGGCGCTGGACGCGCATGTGGCGCGGCGGGCGGCGGATGCGGGCGTGGACCTGACATTCCTGCGCACCATTCCGGGCAGCATCGGCGGTGCCGTGCGCATGAACGCGGGCTGCTACGGCAGCTATACGGCGGATGTGTTCCAATCTGCGCGCGTGATCCTGCGCAGCGGCGAAGTGGTGACCCTGACGCCCGCGCAGATGAACTTCCGCTACCGGCAAAGCGACCTGCCGCAGGGGGCGGTGCTGGTCAGCGCCACGCTGCGCGGACCTGCCGGTGATCCCGCCGCATTGCACGACCGCATGGCGGCGCAGTTGCAAAAACGCGACGAGACCCAGCCCACCAAGGACCGCAGCGCCGGATCGACCTTTCGCAACCCTGCCGGGTTTTCGTCGACAGGGCAGGCGGATGATGTCCACGACCTGAAAGCGTGGAAGGTGATCGACGACGCGGGCCTGCGTGGGGCCACGGTGGGTGGCGCGCAAATGAGCCCCAAGCATTCCAATTTCCTGATCAACACCGGCAATGCCACTGCGGCGGACCTTGAAAACCTTGGTGAAAAGGTGCGAAAAGAGGTTTACGCAACCAGCGGTATCACGCTAGAGTGGGAAATTATGCGCATCGGCGAACCGCGCGCGGATTTGCCGGTTCACACGATGGCAGAACGACCAGAATAACGACTAAAAATAACGATCAGTTGAACGATCAGGGCCGAAACCGGTCACAACGATAAGAGTCCGCAAAGGGCTTGGGATACAGAGGCACTAACGTGGGTCAGTCGAGCAGGACACCCTCGAAAGTTGCGGTACTATTGGGTGGACCCTCCGCTGAACGCGAGGTTTCGCTCTCAAGCGGACACGCTTGCGCCGCCGCTTTGCGGGATGAAGGATTTGACGTGGTCGAGGTCGATGCAGGCCCCGATCTCGTTGCGCGTTTACAGGACATCAAGCCGGATGCCGTTCTGAACTGCCTGCACGGGCGGTGGGGCGAAGATGGCTGTGTGCAGGGTCTGCTGGAATGGATCGGCGTGCCCTATTCGCATTCCGGCGTGCTGGCCTCGGCGCTGGCGATGGACAAGCAGCGCAGCAAGGAAGTGTTCCGCTCTGCCGGTCTGCCGGTGGTCGAGAGCATGATCTGCTCCAAGGCCGAGGTGATGGCGGGCCACGTGATGCCGCCGCCCTATGTGGTCAAACCCAACAACGAAGGATCGTCCGTCGGGGTCTATCTGGTCGGCAAGGACAACAACGGCCCGCCGCAGCTGAGCGACAGCATGCCCGCCGAGGTGATGGTGGAAACCTTTGCCCCGGGGCGCGAGCTGACCACCAGCGTGATGGGCGACCGCGCGCTGACGGTCACCGATATTCTGACGACCGGCTGGTACGACTATGACGCCAAATACAAACCCGGCGGATCGACCCATGTGGTGCCTGCCGAGGTGCCGCAGGAGATTTTCGACCTGTGCATGGAATATGCCGTGCGTGCGCACAAGGCGCTGGGATGCCGTGGCATCAGCCGCACCGATTTCCGCTGGGATGAAAGCCGGGGCGCGGCGGGGCTGATCCTGCTGGAAACCAACACCCAGCCCGGCATGACACCGACATCGCTGTCGCCCGAGCAGGCCGAGAAAACCGGCATGTCCTTTGGCAAGCTGTGCCGCTGGATGGTGGAGGACGCATCGTGCCATCGCTGATCCGTCGCAACAGGACACCCAAGGCCGATCCGGCGCCGTCGCGTTGGGCGTGGCGGTTGCAACGCCTGATGCTGACACCGGGGTTCCGGTTCGGCCTGCGCTTTGGCCTGCCGTTCACGGTGGCGCTGGTGGCCGGGGCGATCTATCTGGGCAATGACGCGCGCCGCCAGACCGTTCTCGACACCGTGGCCGAAGCCCGCCGCGCGATCGAGGAGCGGCCCGAGTTCATGGTGTCGGTGATGGCCATTGACGGGGCGACCACCGAAACCGGCGAGGATATCCGGGAAATCCTGCCGATCGATTTTCCAGTGTCGTCCTTTGATCTGGACCTAGAGCACATCCGGCGCACTGTCGCGGGGCTGGACCCGGTGAAAGAGGCCACCGTGCGCATCCGGCCGGGCGGTATCCTGCAGATTGACGTGACGCCGCGTGTGCCGGTCGCCATCTGGCGGCAGGCCGACGGGCTGACCCTGATCGACGAAACCGGCGCCCATGTTGCCAGCATTGCCCGTCGCAACTTGCGCCCCGACCTGCCCCTGGTGGCGGGCGAGGGCGCGGACAAGGCTGTGACCGAGGCGCTTGAGCTGGTCGATGCTGCGGCCCCGCTGGGCGACCGCCTGCGCGGTGTTGTGCGGATTGGCCTGCGGCGTTGGGACGTGGTTCTGGATCGGGATCAACGTGTGCTTTTGCCTGAATACGGTGCTGTTCCGGCACTGGAGCGGGTGATCGCACTGGAGAACGCACAGGACGTTCTGTCGCGCGACGTGGCGCGGTTGGACATGCGTATTGCAGAGCGTCCGACTGTGAAAATGAATGAGGCCGCAACACAAGAAATGTGGCGTATCCGTAAAATCGAGATGGACAGGCAGTGATATGATGAATGACCTCTATGACAGCCAACGCAGCATGCGCAACATGCGCAAGATGGCGATGCAACGGGGCGTTGTGGCCATTCTGGACGTAGGTTCGTCCAAGATTGCCTGCCTTGTCCTGCGCTTTGATGGCTCGGCCAAGATGGACGAGGGCGGCGAGATCGGATCGCTCGCGGGCCAGTCGGGTTTCCGCGTTATCGGTGCCGCGACCACACGGTCGCGCGGTGTCCGCTTTGGCGAGATCTGCGCCATGGGCGAGACCGAGCGCGCCATCCGCACTGCCTTGCAGGCCGCGCAGAAAATGGCCGGAATCCGTGTCGACCACGTCATCGCCTGCTTTGCCGGTGCTGAACCGCGCAGCTATGGGTTGGACGCACAGCTTGAAATGGACGGCGATCTGGTCAGCGAGCAGGACGTGGCCCGCGTGCTGGCCCGGTGTGACGTGCCCGATTACGGCGAAGACCGCGAAGTGCTGCACGCACAGCCGGTGAACTTTGCGCTGGACCACCGGTCCGGGCTTTCCGATCCGCGCGGCCAGTTGGGCAACACGCTGTCGGTGGACATGCACATGCTGACGGTCGATGCCGCAGCGGTGCAACATCTGGCGCATTGCATCAAACGCTGTGACCTGGAACTGGCGGGCGTGGCCTCGTCGGCTTATGTGTCGGGTATTTCCGCGCTGGTCGAGGACGAGCAGGAGCTGGGATCGGCCTGTATCGATCTGGGCGGCGGCACAACGGGTGTGTCGATCTTTATCAAGAAACACATGATCTATGCAGATGCGGTGCGCATGGGCGGCGATCACGTCACGTCGGACATTTCGATGGGGCTGCAAGTGCCGATGGCCAACGCCGAACGGATCAAGACGTTTTACGGCGGGGTGCACGCCACAGGCATGGACGACCGCGAGATGATCGAGATCGGTGGCGACACTGGCGATTACGAACACGACCGCCGCACCGCGAGCCGCGCCGAGCTGATCGGGATCATGCGGCCACGGGTCGAGGAGATCCTGGAAGAGGTGCGTGCGCGTCTGGATGCGGCGGGCTTTGACCATCTGCCAAGCCAGCAGATCGTTCTGACCGGTGGCGGCAGCCAGATTCCCGGTCTGGATGGTCTGGCGTCGAAAATCCTGGGCCAGCAGGTCCGTCTGGGCCGTCCGTTGCGTGTGCACGGGTTGCCGCAGGCCGCCACGGGGCCGGGGTTCGCCTCGGCGGTGGGGCTGGCCTTGTTTGCAGCGCATCCGCAGGACGAATGGTGGGATTTCGACATTCCCGCCGACCGCTATCCCGCGCGCTCGCTGCGCCGGGCCGTGCGCTGGTTCCGCGACAACTGGTAAGCTCTTGCATCAGGGCAGGGGCCCCGCGCCGGTCATTTTTCGCCGACGGGCGCAGGAATCCACTGGCGCGGGCAAACGCCCTGATGTACTATTTCCCCAAGGTCCGAAGAGGCCCACGGCAGATTGAGCAGTCAGCCAAACAGACAGATCCACCTCGCACCCCTCGCTTTTGGGTGCTCTCTAAACGGGCTTGCGACATGCATGCCTGCCACCTCTAGGTGCAGGGTGCGCCATAGCTTTGCCCACATCATACGGTGTGATCGGCGAAATCCCGCGTTTTTTGCAAAAAAACATCAACATTTTGGGGTTGTAGCCCAGTTTTGACGTGACGCGCCTGCTCGCAGTCTTTAGGATCATGTCAGATTTGGGACGAAAAACACCGCGAATGCGGGCCGGAACACAAAAACAGGCGGATTAGTGATGACATTGAACCTCTCAATGCCGGGACAGGACGAACTGAAACCACGGATCACCGTGTTCGGGGTCGGTGGCGCCGGTGGCAACGCGGTCAACAACATGATCGAAAAACAACTGGATGGCGTCGACTTTGTTGTCGCCAACACCGACGCGCAGGCGCTTCAGCAATCTGCCGCCGCGAACCGGGTTCAGTTGGGCATCAAGGTAACCGAAGGTCTGGGCGCCGGGGCGCGGGCGACAGTCGGTGCGGCGGCTGCCGAAGAAAGCATTGAACAGATCGTTGATCACCTGGCGGGGGCACACATGTGCTTTATCACTGCCGGTATGGGCGGCGGCACCGGCACCGGTGCGGCCCCGATCATCGCACAAGCCGCCCGCGAGCTGGGCGTTCTGACCGTTGGCGTCGTGACCAAGCCCTTCCAGTTCGAAGGTGCCAAGCGGATGCGCCAGGCCGAAGATGGCGTCGAGGCGCTGCAAAAGGTCGTCGATACGCTGATCATCATCCCCAACCAGAACCTGTTCCGGCTGGCGAACGAAAAAACCACATTCACCGAAGCGTTCTCGATGGCAGACGACGTTCTGTATCAGGGCGTTAAAGGCGTGACCGACCTGATGGTCCGTCCGGGCCTGATCAACCTCGACTTTGCCGACGTGCGCGCCGTGATGGACGAGATGGGCAAGGCGATGATGGGCACAGGCGAGGCCGAGGGCGAAGATCGCGCCATCCAGGCCGCCGAGAAGGCCATCGCGAACCCGCTGCTGGACGAAATCAGCCTGCGCGGTGCCAAAGGTGTACTGATCAACATCACCGGTGGCCACGACCTGACCCTGTTCGAACTGGACGAAGCCGCCAACCGCATCCGCGAGGAAGTGGACCCCGAGGCGAACATCATCGTCGGTTCCACGCTGGACACGGACATGGGTGGCATGATGCGCGTCAGCGTAGTTGCCACAGGCATCGACGCGGTCGAAGTGAACACCGAAATGCCGGTGCCGCGCCGCAAGATGTCGGCCCCGCTGAAGCCGCAGGTCACACAGGAAGAAGCGCCAGTTGCAGCCGCGCCTGCGCCCGCGCCGGTTGAAGAAGTCTATGAAGAAGAGCACGTTGCGGCCCACACTTCATATCAGGAGCCGACCCTGTTCGAAGACATGAATGTCGAGCAGGTGGCCGCCGAAGATATGGCCGAGGACATCTTTGCCGAAGACGACAACGACGACGCATTGCCGCCGCCTGCGTACCAGCCGCAAGTTGCCGCGTTCGAGCCTCAGCACCACGACTCGCTGAACGCCGAGCCGGACACATTCGTGGCACCGCGCGCACCTGCGCCCGGCACGCCGTCACCCGAAGCGTTGGCCCGCCTGCGTGCCGCAGCTCAAAAGGCCGCGCCCGCATCGACACCGCGTCAGGCTCCGGCACCTGCACAGCCGGAACGCCCGCGCTTTGGCATCAACACGCTGATCAACCGGATGACCGGTCACGGCGAAGGCCAACAGCCCGAGCGTGCGCAGCAACAGCCTGCACGTCAGCCGCAGCCCGCGCGCCAGCAACCGCCAGTGCAATCGGGTCGCGCCGCAGCGCCCGCGCCGCAGCCGGTTCAGGAACATGACCCCGATCAGGAGCGGATCGAAATCCCCGCTTTCCTGCGCCGTCAAGCGAATTGACGCTAGGTCAATTGTAACGAAAAGGGCCGCCTTCGGGTGGCCCTTTTTCGTTTTAATTCAGGTATTTACATGGTCGCAGGCGCCTTATCGCCGTTTCTGATTCCGGATGTTTCATTACGTTACAAAGTTTGAGTTGAGAGACAGCCCCCTGACATCTAATTAAGATACACCGCTAACAGCCAAGGACACGTAAACGTGCAAACAACTGTCAAATCCCCAATCAGCTTCACTGGCACCGGTCTGCATTCCGGCAAGCCTGCGACGCTGACCATTCGGCCCGCGATGGCCGAACACGGGATCTGGTTCGCACGCCGTGACGTTCTGGGCGATGCGCTGATCCCCGCCCGTTGGGATGCGGTCAACCGTTCGCCCCTGTGCACCAAGCTGGAAAACGCCGCCGGTACCACCGTGTCGACGGTCGAGCATGTGATGGCCGCTCTGGCAGGCTGTGGCGTGCACAATGCGCTGGTGGAAATCGACGGACCCGAAGTGCCGATCCTTGACGGCTCTGCCGCACCTTTCGTGCGCGGCATCATGCAGCGTGGCCTGCGGGCGCTGAACGTGCCGGTGCGTGCATTCGAGGTGCTGAAAGAAGTCACCGTGACCGACGGCGAGGCCAGTGCAACGCTGCGCCCCTCGGACACGCTGCGCATTGATTTCGAGATTGATTTTGCCGATGCGGCCATTGGCCACCAGCAAAAATCGCTGGTGATGAACAACGGCAGCTTTGCCCGCGAACTGTGCGACAGCCGCACCTTCTGCCGTCAGGCGGACGTGATTGCGATGCAGGCCAACGGCCTGGCATTGGGCGGCAACCCCGGCAAAAACGCCGTGGTGTTCGACGGCGACCGCGTCCTCAGCCCCGGCGGCCTGCGCCACAGTGACGAACCTGTGCGCCACAAAATGCTGGACGCACTGGGCGATCTGGCGCTGGCCGGTGCGCCGTTGATCGGCCACTATATCGGTGTGCGTGCGGGCCATTCGCTGACCAACACCTTGTTGCGCAAGGTTTTTGCAACGCCGGATGCGGTGCGCATGATCGTGTGCGATGCCGAACAATCTCGCCGCCTGCCGGGCTATGGTCTGGTTTGGGACGAAATTCCGCAAGTTGCCTGAGCTTGCCTCGGCGCGTTTGACGTGACATCAATCATTCAGTTTGAACATCAGTGCATTGGGGCGTTTTGCCTTCCAATTTTCTGTGTTAGAGACGATGTAATTCAGTCTGCGAAGCAGGCGATGGACAGCGATGAGGATGGCAAGGCATGACCAGCGGCGGGACCCGAACCGGGGTAGTGTGTGCCCTTGTGTTGGCGACGGCGTTGAGCGCCTGTGGCAATGGCAAGGATCGTCCGACAACGGGCGGCATCTTTAACCAGCAGGAAGTTCCGCTCGAAACCTACACGGCACAGCAGATTTACGAACGCGGCGAATTTGAGCTTGAGCGGAAGAAACCCGATCAGGCGGCGTTCTACTTTGCCGAGATTGAACGGCTTTATCCCTATTCCGAATGGGCAAAACGCGCGTTGATCATGCAGGCGTTTTCCTATCACCGTGACAAGGACTACGAAAACTCGCGCTCGGCTTCACAGCGGTTCATCGACTTTTATCCCGATGACGACGATGCCGCCTATGCGCAGTATCTGTTGGCGCTCAGCTATTACGACCAGATCGACGAGGTTGGCCGCGACCAGGGCCTGACATTCCAGGCGCTGCAATCGCTGCGCAAGGTAATCGAGGTTTATCCCGACAGCGAATACGCCAAATCCGCGATTCTCAAATTCGACCTGGCCTTTGACCATCTGGCCGGCAAGGAAATGGAAATCGGGCGCTATTACCTGAAGCGGGGCAACTATACCGCAGCCATCAACCGGTTCCGCGTGGTGGTCGAGGATTTCCAGACCACGTCGCATACGGCAGAGGCGCTGCACCGTCTGGTCGAATCCTATCTGTCGCTGGGTCTGACCCAGGAGGCACAGACGGCTGGCGCCATTCTGGGCTACAACTACCGGTCCACCGACTGGTACGAAGACAGCTACAAGCTGTTGACGGGCCGCGGGCTTGAACTGGAAGCGGTGGGCGACAATTGGCTGAGCCAGATCTATCGTCAGATGATCAAAGGGCGGTGGCTGTAATCCGAAAGGGCTGCAACCACCCGACAGGCAACTGACATGCTGCGCGGGCTTGATATCTCGGACATGCTGATCATCGACCGGCTGGAACTTGCGTTCCAGCCGGGTCTGAACGTGCTGACCGGTGAAACCGGCGCGGGCAAGTCGATCCTGCTGGATTCGCTGGGTTTTGTTCTGGGCTGGCGCGGGCGCGCCGATCTGGTTCGTCAGGGCGCAGCACAGGGCGAGGTGACCGCGTGGTTCGATCTGCCAGACGGCCATCCGGCGCACGCGGTGCTGCAAGAGGCCGGGTTGCCCGACGGTGATGAGCTGATCCTGCGCCGCATCAACACCGCGGACGGGCGCAAGACGGCATGGGTCAACGACCGCCGCTGTTCGGGTGAGGTGCTGCGCGCGCTGTCGGACACGCTGGTGGAATTGCACGGGCAGCATGATGATCGCGGATTGCTGAACCCGCGCGGGCATCGCGACATTCTGGACGAATTCGGCAAGCTGGAGCCGCGCAAGGCTGCGGTGCGCACCGCGTGGAGCGCGGTCGGCAAGGCGCGCAAGGCGCTGGCCACTGCCGAGACGGCGATGGAGGCGATCCGTGCCGAAGAGGATTTCCTGCGTCACGCCGTGGGCGAGCTGGACCAGCTGGCCCCCGAGCCGGGCGAAGAGGCACAGCTTGATACCCGCCGCCGGCTGATGCAGGCCGCCGAGCGTATCCGGTCGGATGTGGTCAAGGCCTATGAAATTCTGGGCTATGACGGGGCCGAAGGTGCCATGAGCAACGCCTTGCGCTGGCTTGAGGGCGCTGTGGACAAGGCCGAGGGCACGCTGGACGGGGCCATTGCCGCCCTGGGCCGTGCCATGGTCGAACTGGACGAGGCGCAGAGCGGGGTGGTGGCCGCCATCGACGGGCTGTCGTTCAACCCGATCGAGCTGGAAGAGGCCGAGGAACGCCTGTTCGCCATCCGCGCGCTGGCCCGCAAACATGATGTCGCCCCCGACGAATTGGCAGGCTACGCCGACACATTGCGCGAAAAGCTTGCGGCGCTGGATGCGGGCGACGCCGATCTGGCTGACCTGCGCAAGGCGTTGAACGAGGCCGAGGCTGCCTATGACGCGGCGGCCAGCGATCTGACCCAGGCGCGGACCAAGGTTTCAGCCAAGCTGGACAAGGCCGTCAGTGGCGAGCTGGCACCGCTCAAGATGGATCGCGCGGTGTTCGAGACTCGCATCACCGAAGAAGCCGCAGGCCCCGAGGGGCGCGACGCCGTGGCCTTTACCGTGGCGACCAACCCCGGCGCGCCTGCGGGGCCGCTGAACAAGATCGCCTCGGGCGGGGAGCTGAGCCGGTTCTTGCTGGCGCTCAAGGTGTGTCTGGCGGGCGGGCAGGCGGGTCTGACGATGATTTTTGACGAGATCGACCGTGGCGTCGGCGGAGCCACGGCGGACGCCGTGGGGCGCCGTCTGAAGGCGCTGGCCGAGGGCGGTCAGGTTCTGGTCGTCACCCACTCGCCGCAGGTGGCGGCCTTGGGTGCGCATCACTGGCAGGTGTCGAAATCCGTGGCCAAGGGCATGACCACATCGCAGGTGATCCCGCTGGACGCGCCGGCACGTGTGGACGAAGTCGCGCGGATGCTGTCAGGCGATCAGGTCACCGATGCGGCGCGGGCTGCGGCCAGCGCATTGCTGGACGGCTGAGCCTGTTTGGGTGTGCTGTGCACGCCCCCAGGATTTTTTTGAGCCAGACAAGAAGTTGACGGGGCTTTTGGTTTCGCGCCGCTTGACCTAGAGAGAGGGGAGCGGAAAATGGCAGGCCATGAGCACCTCAAAGCAGTCGATCCTTGCAACCTCTTACGGACAGGCGCTGACCGCCTGCCGTGACGGCTTTCGTGTGATCCGCCAGCGCGGGCCTTCACAGATTCAGTTCTGGTTCATTTCACTGGTGATCGGAATTGGTGCGGGCTTTGCCGCGTTGTTTTTCCGCAAGGGCATCAACAGCTTGCAGGCGTTTCTTTATGGCACCGAAGACGTGCAGCACCTGCACAGTTTTGCCCAGAGCCTGCCGTGGTACTGGATCCTGACGATCCCGATCCTGGGCGGACTGCTGGTGGGTGTCATCCTGCACCTGTTCACCCGCGACGGGCGCGCGCGCAGCGTGGCCGAAGTGATCGAGGGCGCGGCCATGCGCGACGGCCGCGTCGAGACGCGGGCGGGGCTGGCCTCGGCGCTGGCATCGTTCATCACGCTGTCCTCCGGCGGCTCGACAGGGCGCGAGGGGCCGGTGGTGCACCTGGCCGCCGTGATCTCGACCAAAGTGTGCCGGCTGATCAAGGCCGATGGGGTCACTGGGCGCGACCTGCTGGGCTGTGCCGTGGCGGCGGCTGTTTCGGCCAGTTTCAACGCGCCGATTGCGGGGGCGCTGTTCGCGCTCGAGGTGGTTTTGCGCCACTTTGCCGTGCACGCCTTTGCGCCCATCGTGATTGCATCCGTGGCGGGGACGGTGATCAACCGGCTGGAGTTCGGCGGCGTGACCGAGTTCCGGCTGGCACAGCCCGAGATGTTGCAATTCTATGTGGAGCTGCCTGCCTATCTGATGCTGGGGCTGGTTTGCGGGCTGGTGGCGGTGGTGCTGATGCGGGCCGTGTTCTGGGCCGACGATCTGGGCACGGTGGTGCAGACACGGACCCATTTGCCGCGTTGGTTGCGGCCAGCGGTGGCGGGGGCCTTGCTGGGCGGTATCGCGATCTTTTTCCCCCATATCATCGGCGTCGGTTACGAGACGACATCGCTGGCGTTGACCGGCACGCTGGGGCTGCAACAGGTGGTGATCTTTGCGGTGATCAAGGTGATCGCCGTGGCGATCACCATGGCGGGGCGCATGGGCGGCGGGGTGTTTTCGCCGTCGCTGATGGTGGGGGCGCTGACGGGGCTGGCCTTTGGGCTGATTGCCACCGGCGTGTTCCCCGATGTGTCCGGGTCGGTCACGCTCTATGCACTGGCGGGCATGGGGGCGGTGGCCGCCGCCGTGCTGGGTGCGCCGATTTCAACCACGCTGATCGTGTTCGAACTGACAGGCGACTGGCAGACGGGGCTGGCGGTGATGGTGTCGGTGTCGCTGAGCACGGCATTGGCCAGCCGTCTGGTGCATCGCAGTTTCTTCCTGACACAGCTGGAACGGCGCGGCGTGCATCTGGCTGCGGGGCCGCAGGCCTATCTGCTGGCCATGTTCCGGGTAACAACGGTGATGCGCAAGCCTGACGATCCGCGGGCTGCGGACGACGAGGCCTGTTGGGACATGATCCGTGCGGGCACCTATCTGGACGCGTCGGCCACGCTCGAGGCCGCGATGCCGGTGTTCGAGAGCGCGTCGGCGACGTTCATTCCGGTGGTGACATTGCGGGGAGAGGACATGCCGCCCGAGCTGTTGGGCGCGCTGTTCCATGTGGATGCCTTGCGCGCCTACAACCGCGCGCTGGCGGCGACGGCGGCAGAAGAACACTCCTGACGCCGTGCGCGGTCAGATCTTTTCGACAGTGACGCCTGTGCCCACGTAAAAGGCCAGATGCCCCTTGATCTCGGCCACGTCGGCCTTGGGGTCCTCATAGCTCCATGCGACGTTTTCCAGCGTGGTGGATTTGGTCACCACCGAATAATAGCTGGCGTCGCCCTTGTGGGGGCAAAAGGTGGTCTTGTCGGTCTGGTCGAGAAATGCCGTGGCGATGTCGCCGCGCGGAAAATAGATCACGAAGGGATAGTCGCCCTCGGTCAGTTCCAGCGCGTTTTCACTTTCACCGATGACGGCACCACCGGCGCGCACGCTCCATTTGCCGGGGGCAGGGCGGATTGTGATATGATTGGCCATGAGTTGTCCTCCTCGGAACGCTAAAGGCAGTCTGTAGCAGCTTTGTAACAGTCCCGCTATGGGTCAGATTGGTGCCGTCGCGTCCTTTAGCCAGGCCAGTGCGTCCGGGCTGACACGTGGTCCGATTTTCTCCAGCACGTCGGCGTGATAGGCATTCAGCCAGTCGCGCGCGGCTTTGTCCATTTCGTCGGGCAGGATCAGGCGGCGGTCGATAGGCACGAAGGTCAGCGTGCGCCAGCACAGCATCGCCCGCTGCGCGTCTCCGCCCGCAGGCGCGGTTGCGGGTTCGACCACCAGCAGGTTTTCGATCCGGATGCCAAAGGCACCCTCGCGGTAGTAGCCCGGTTCGTTGGACAGGATCATGCCCGGTTGCAGCGGCACATGGCTGGCACGGGACAGGCGTTGCGGGCCTTCATGCACCGACAGGTACGCGCCGACGCCATGGCCCAGCCCGTGGTCAAAGTCCTGATGCGCGTACCACAGGGGCGCGCGGCCGATGGCTTCGATGTCACGACCGGCAAGGCCCACGGGCCAGCGCAGGCGCGACACGGCGATCATGCCCATCAGCACGCGGGTAAAGGCCGCGCATTCGTCTGTTCCGGGTGTGCCAATGGCGATCGTACGGGTGATGTCGGTGGTGCCGTCCAGATACTGCCCGCCGCTGTCCAGCACCAGCAGGTGCCCATCCTCAAGCGTCAGGTCGGTGTCTTCGGTCACATGATAGTGGGCAATCGCGCCGTTCGGGCCGGCACCTGCGATGGTGTCAAAGCTGATGTTCTGCAAGGCGTTGTCATTGCGCCGAAAGGCTTCGAGCCGGGTCGCGACCTCGATTTCGGTGACGGTGCCGGGGGCTTGGGCATCCAGCCACGCCAGCAGTTCGACCACGGCCGCCCCGTCGCGCAGGTGGGCGCTGGCGCTGCCTTCGATCTCGGCGGGGTTCTTGCAGGCCTTGGGCAGGGCGCAGGGATCGTCGCCCCATGTGCCGCTGTCGCCCATGGTGTCGGCCACGATAAAGGGGACCGAGGATTTTTCCATACGCACAGGGCCGGTCAGCTTGGCAATCTCGGTCAGGAAGCTGTCGGGGTCATGGGCCGTAACCTCGGCACCCAGATGGTCGCGCACGTCGTCCAGCTTGGCGTCGGCCATGAACAGATCGACCTGACCGTTCGCGTGCAGCACGGCGAACCCTTGGGCCACCGGATTGCAATGAATGTCGGCACCGCGGATGTTCAGCAACCAGCACAGGCTGTCGGGCAGGGTGATGATGGCCGCGGTTTCCCCGGCCTGGGCCAGGTCGGCCCCCAGTCTCGTGCGTTTGGATTCGTGGCTTTCGCCTGCGAATTCCAGCGGATGGACCTTGGCCGGTGCCATTGCGGGGCCGGGCTGGTCGTCCCATATGGCGTCGACCATGTTGTCGGTGGGTTTCAGGGTGATGCCCGTGCCTGCCAGCGCCTGCATCAGCTGTTCGATCTGGCCTGCGGTGTGCAGCCACGGGTCAAAGCCGATGACGCCGCCCGATGGCATCTGTTCGATCAGCCAGTCGGCCAGACCTGTCTCGGGCCAGTGGACGGGGGTATAGACATCGGCCACCTGCGTCTTGATCTGGGTGCGGTAGCGCCCGTCAATGAACACGCCTGCCACATGGGGCAGCACGGCGCAGAAACCGGCCGAACCGGTGAAGCCCGTCAGCCAGACCAGACGGTCATCGCGCGGGGCTACATATTCGCCCTGATGCGCGTCGGCGCGGGGGATCAGGAAACCGCTCAGCCCCTGTGCGTTCAGTTCGGCACGCAGGGCTTGCAGGCGAGGGGGGCCTTGCTCGGGGCGTGCGGTCACGTCGAACGACTGGTACATGGGCCTGTCTCCTCTTGCTGCTTCTCGCTGTGCGCGCCACCCGGGGGGCGCAGATCTTATCTGCCGTTGCGCATTCCCATGACGCGGGCGCGTGCACGCGGGTCGCTGTCGAACAATGCGGCCAGTTGCTCGGTCATTGCCCCGGCCAGCTGGTCCACGTCCGTGATGGTCACGGCGCGGTCGTAATAGCGGGTCACGTCGTGGCCGATGCCGATGGCCAACAGTTCCACAGCGCGGCGTTTTTCGATCATGGCGATCACGTCGCGCAGGTGTTTTTCCAGATAGTTGGCGGGGTTGACGCTGAGCGTGCTGTCATCGACCGGCGCGCCGTCGGAAATCACCATCAGGATCTTGCGCGCCTCGGACCGGTTCACCATGCGCCGGTGCGCCCATTCCAGCGCCTCGCCGTCGATGTTCTCCTTCAACAGGCCCTCTTTCATCATCAGGCCCAGGTTGGGCCGCGCGCGACGCCACGGGGCATCAGCGGATTTGTAGATGATGTGGCGCAGGTCGTTCAGGCGGCCCGGCGTTTGCGGGCGGCCATCGTTCAGCCATGCCTCGCGGGCCTGTCCGCCCTTCCACGCGCGGGTGGTAAAGCCCAGGATCTCGACCTTGACGTTACAGCGTTCCAGCGTGCGCGCCAGGACATCGGCACAGATCGCCGCGATGCTGATCGGGCGGCCCCGCATCGAACCGGAGTTGTCCAGCAGCAGCGTCACGACGGTATCGCGGAATTCGGTGTCCTTCTCGACCTTGAAGCTGAGCGGGGTGGTCGGGTTCGCCACGATCCGCGCCAGACGGCCCGCGTCCAGCGTGCCCTCTTCCAGATCAAACTCCCAGCTGCGGTTTTGCTGCGCTTGCAGGCGGCGTTGCAGCTTGTTGGCCAGACGGCTGACCGCGCCCTTCAGCGGTTCAAGCTGCTGGTCCAGATAGGCGCGCAGGCGTTCCAGTTCGACCGGTTCGGCCAGTTCGTCGGCGCTGATCTCTTCGTCGTGGGTCGCAAGATAGACCTTATAGTCGGGGTCGGCGTCGCTGTAGGGCTGCGGGGCAGGCGGTTCCAGCGGCGCTTCGCCGTCGGGCATCTCGGCCTCTTCGCCCATCTCCTGATCGGCCATCTCGTCCATCGAGACCTGGGCCTGCGACGCGTCCTGTTGTTCTTCCTGCGACTGCTCGGGCGACCCTTCGGCCTCTTCGCCGTCGTCATCGTCGTTGCCGGTGCTGTCGGGATCCTGTTCCTCTTCGGCCCCTTCTTCGGCCTGGTCTTCCTGATCCTCGTCCACCTGGTCGGGGTCATCGCCAATCTGGTCGCCATAGCCCAGATCCTTGATGATCTGACGCGAGAAGCGGGCGAAATCGGCCTGATTGCTCAGGGTCTTGTCCAGGTTGTCCAGCGTCACACCGGCCTGTTCCTCGATAAAGCCGCGCCACATCTCCATGGCGTTCTTGGCTCCGGGGGGCAGTTCGCGCCCCGTGGCCAGATGGCGGATCAGATAGCCAGCCGCGGTGGCCAGCGGCACGTCCGAGGCCTGTTTCACCTGATCATAGCCCTTGCGGGCTGCTTCGTTTGCGATCTTGGCGTCGATGTTGCCGGCAGTGCCGGGCATGTCGCGCGCGCCCATCGCTTCGCAGCGGGCGGTTTCCATCGCTTCGTACAACTCGCGCGCCACCTCGCCCGAGGGCAGGTATTTCGAATGGGTCTGACCGTTGTGATAGCGCCGGTGCAGCGCCAGCGCGTCGGCGGTGCCACGGGCCAGCAGAACCTCCTGGCGGGTCATGCGGCGGGTCACCTGCGGCAGCCGCATCGCATCGCCCGACAGCCCCGACGGGTCGGCGGAATAGCTGACGTTCAGGTCGGGGTCATTGGCCATGACCTTGGTCGCTTCACCAAGCGCCTTTTTGAACGCGTCTGCGGGGTTGTCGGTGGGTTTGCTCATGACAGCTTTCGGGTCTCGGGGTGGT
Organism: Sulfitobacter sp. 20_GPM-1509m; assembly: GCF_000620505.1. GTDB lineage: Bacteria > Pseudomonadota > Alphaproteobacteria > Rhodobacterales > Rhodobacteraceae > Pseudosulfitobacter. Next base: position 287,305 of record NZ_JIBC01000006.1, read on the forward strand.
CCTTGGCGAAACTCTTGCAGGTTTCGCCGAGGGCTTCAAACACATCCGCGCTTTGGCGGTCGCGGCCAAAGATCATCGCCTCGACCATCGTTTCCATCAGCGGACGCTGGTCCGCGATATAGCGGTCGATGTCAGCGCGGGGCGATGTGCCAAGGCGTAGGGCAACGGCGCGGAATGCAGCGGCGCGGGTGGCGTCCGTGGGATCAACCGACAGGTAATGCGACCGTGCCGCATAGTCGGAATAGCCCAGCCACAAGGCCGCGCATTGGGCGGCGGGGTAGATGGACAGATCGCGGTCAGCCTGGGCGGCGCCGACGCCGAGCACACCAAGGGCGGCTGCGGTTGTCAGCGCCTTCAGGCTCACCCCAGGCTCACGCTGGCCGCCGACTCCGGCAGTTCCTCGTCGAACAGGCGCTGATAGAACTCGGCCACCGTCTGGCGCTCAAGCTCGTCGCATTTATTCAGGAACGACAGGCGGAAGGCGTAGCCCACGTTGCGGAAGATCTCGGCGTTCTGGGCCCATGCGATGACGGTCCGCGGGCTCATCACCGTGGACAGATCGCCGTTCATGAAGGCGGTGCGCGTCAGGTCGGCCACGGTCACCATCTGCTTGACGATCTTGCGGCCTTTTTCGCTGTTGTAATGCGGGTTCTTCGACAGGACGATCGCGGTTTCCGCGTCGATCGACAGATAGTTCAGCGTGGCGACCAGCGACCAGCGGTCCATCTGACCCTGGTTGATCTGCTGGGTGCCGTGGTACAGGCCCGTGGTGTCGCCCAGACCAACGGTGTTGGCGGTCGCAAAGATGCGGAAATAGCGGTGCGGGTGGATCACCTTGTTCTGGTCCAAGAGCGTCAGCTTGCCGTCCACTTCCAGCACACGCTGGATCACGAACATCACGTCTGCGCGGCCCGCGTCGTATTCGTCGAACACGATGGCCGTAGGGTTGCGCAGGGCCCAGGGAAGGATGCCTTCCTGGAAGTCCGTAACCTGTTTGCCGTCTTTCAGCTTGATCGCATCCTTGCCGATCAGGTCGATCCGGCTGATGTGGCTGTCCAGGTTGACGCGCACGGCGGGCCAGTTCAGGCGGGCGGCGACCTGTTCGATGTGGGTCGATTTGCCCGTACCGTGATAGCCTTGGATCATCACGCGGCGGTTGTGGGTAAACCCTGCCAGAATGGCCAGCGTGGTGTCGGCGTCAAATTTGTAAGTGCTGTCGACATCGGGCACGCGGTCCGAACTGTCGGCAAAGCCTTTGACCACCATGTCAGTGTCGATGCCAAAGACCTCGCGCACGGAAATCTCTTCGGTGGGTTTTGCGTTAATATCCAGGTCACCGTCGGCCATCATCTGTCCTTGTCTTTGGTATCTCGCGCCGTTGCGCACCCGGCAGTTGGTGCAACATATCGAAAGGAAGGGCAAGGGGGGCAGGCATCGCAGCCCCGCGAAAGCACGGGACGTGGCGTCGCTTAGCGCGTCGTTTGGACAAATCAAACGCGGCGCGTTGAAAATTTCGTGAACGGATTGGCGAACATTTTTTGAAACTACTCCGGGTCGGCCTCCGTATCTCTGGTCACATCCGGCATGACGCCGATGACTGAAATGAACCTGGGAGATCACTATGTTTTCGACAAAGAAACTTGCCACAACTGCTCTGGTCCTGAGCCTGTCGGGCTTTGGCTTCGCTGCTTCGGCGATGGACAACCCGATGGTTGGCGGCGCCGCCATGTACGCAGACAAGAACATCGTGGAAAACGCTGTGAACTCGGCAGACCACACAACGCTGGTTGCAGCAGTGCAAGCGGCCGGTCTGGTTGACACACTGTCGGGCGAAGGCCCCTTTACCGTGTTCGCCCCCACCAACGAAGCTTTTGCTGCGCTGCCCGAGGGCACCGTTGAAACTCTGCTGAAGCCTGAAAACAAAGACATGCTGACCAAGATCCTGACCTGCCACGTGGTTGCCGCCGACGCGATGTCGGATGCGATTGCCGGTATGATCGCGGATGATGGCGGCGAGCATGACGTGCCGACCGTTGGCGGTTGCACACTGAAAGCCAAGATGGCCGGTGACAACATCACCCTGACAGACGAGCGCGGCCAGGTTGCAACCGTGACCATCGCCGACGTGAAACAGTCGAACGGCGTGATCCACGTGATCGACACCGTTCTGCTGCCTGCGGAATAAGCACTGCGCACGGACGCTGGCCCCCTCCGCCAGCCCAAAACGACAAACGCCCCGCTTTTGCGGGGCGTTTTGCGTTTCGGGGGCTGGTGGCCTTCAGTCCTTGAAGTTCTTGCTGGCCTTGATCTGGTCCCAGGCCCACATGACCTCTTGAAGCTGCTCTTCCTGCGAGCGGTCGCCGCCGTTCATATCCGGGTGCAGCACTTTGATCAGCGCCTTGTAGGCTTTGCGCACCTCGGCCTTGGTCCAGCTGTCCTTGGCTTCCAGGATCTCCATGGCACGGCGTTCGGTGGGGGGCAGCTTCTTGCCCGCGCCACCGGCCTTGCCGGGGTTTTGCGTCGCGTTCGCGCCCAGCACCTGATGCGGGTCCTCGATGCCCAGCCGCGCCCAGGCCCGCGCCTCGGGGTCGCCCATGGGCTTGGTCGCGCGCTCCCAGACCTTGTCCTTGGACATCTGCGCGTTCAGCTCGGCCTCGGTGGTGCCGTCGAAGAAGTTCCATTTCAGGTTATATTCGCGCACGTGCTGCTGGCAGAACCAGAAATAGTCGTCCAGCACGTCCGGCGCCTTGGGCGCGCGGTATTTGCCGGGTTCGTCACAGCCGTCGTGGTCGCAAATGCGGGTTGAGGTTTCGGATGCCCCCGACATCCCGCGACGTCCGCGCGGGTTCTTTTTCTTGGCGGAGGAGACGGACATATCGAAACCGAAGGGATCAGACTTGGACATTTGGACAACCTTATCGACTCTGGGCGGTTACTTTAGGATATTGGGGCGGAGATAGAAGGGGGCGCAGTTAAAAAAGTGAGCGAATTAATGCGAGTGGCAGACGAGATTGCGGAAAAGTTGAACGATGCCTTTTCTCCGCGCGAATTGGACGTTGTGGACGACAGTGCGTCCCATGCAGGTCATGCAAATGCCCCCGAGGCGGGGCAAAGCCATTTCAATGTGCGCATCCGGGCGGATGCCTTTGCAGGTCAGAGCCGGATTGCCCGTCACCGCGCGGTGCATTCGGCCATCGGAGCCGAACTGATCGGTCGTATTCACGCGTTGGCGATCGACGCCGACGCGTAATTACTTGTCGCTGCGGGTGACCCCTTTCAGGCGACTGCGGTTGCTGGCGAGGTTTTGCAGCGAACTGGACATGCCCGACACTTCGGAGGTTTCCTCGACGCCGTTGTCGGACAGCATATGAGTGGCCCCGGCGCGCGGTGTTTTCTGTTCGTCGGGGTCGACGTCGGCATCGGTGTCCACAAGTGGCACATCTGCTGTTGTCGTGGTGTCCTCGGGCAGCGCCCGAGGTTTCTCTTCTGCGTCGACCTTTGGTGCTGTCGCGACCAGCGGCGTCGCCGTCACCGGCGGCGTCGTGACCACGGGTGAGTCGGACACCGGCGCGACGGTGGTGTGTTTGTGCGCCACCGCCCTGCGAAAGATCAGCATGTTGCGCCATTCGGTTGTCGAGCCGGTCAGACCCGACCGTTCCGTCGAAGGCAGCGTATCGGCGCGCAGATATTCCCAGCCATCAGCGGCCAATTGGTTCATCAACCCCTCCAGCGCATTGGCAAAGCGGGCCTCGGGGCCTTTGACCCCTTCGCCTTTCAGACCTTTGGCGGGTGCCGGAACAACCTTGTATTCGTACTGTGTCATGACCTGTGCCACCGCCCTCGTAATGTCATTGCGGAGGGGGATATACCAAGTGCCCGACAGATGTGAAAGGGCGCATCAGCCTTTGCGGTGGATACCGATCTTGCGACCGGCACGATCCGGCCAAGGCAACCCACTTTGGGCGGTGTGAAACTTGCGCAGGTTCGCAATGATGTGATCGGGCATCGGCGCCACGCGCGGCCCCGCCTGATCCACATGCAGCGTCAGCCCCTCGCCGGTGGCCGCCAGCCAGCCGTCCGCGTGCCACAGCTCTTGATAGAGGTGAAAGCGTTTCTCATCGAAATCAAGAAGTTGCACGGTGGAATAGACCTGATCCCCTTCGTGCAGCTCGCGCACGTAGCAGATGTGAAACTCGGCGACATAGGTCGTGCAGCCGGTGGATTTCAGGTAGTCCAGCCCAAAGCCGAATTGGGGGTACAGATCGTCCACGGACGTGTCCATCAGCACCGAATAATAGGCCATGTTCAAATGCCCGTTATAGTCGATCCATTCGGGGCGCACGGTCATCGGCTTGCTGCGGAACAGCAGGTCGGAGTGGAGGGTGGAATTGGTCATGGTTTGCCTTCGTGTCACTTGCGTTGACCCAAGGTGAGGGGCGCGGGTGCCAAGGTAAAGCGCGACGTGGCGGCGCGCCCGCTTGGGGCGCGCGCCGGATTTGGATATTTTTAGCCAAAAGAAGGGCGGATCAGCCCTTTAGCTTTTGCGCGACCAGTTCGTTGACCGCCTTGGGGTTGGCCTTGCCACCGGTGGCTTTCATCACCTGACCGACGAACCAGCCTGCCAGTTTCGGGTTTTCCTGTGCCTTGGCGACCTGATCGGGGTTTGCGGCGATGATCTCGTCCACCGCGGCCTCGATGGCGCCGGTGTCGGTGACCTGTTTCAGGCCCTCGGTCTCGACGATCTCGGCGGGGTCGCGGCCTGTGGTATAGGCGATTTCAAAGACATCCTTGGCAATCTTTCCGCTGATGGCATCGGATGCGATCAGGTCGATGATGCCGCCCAGCTGCGCGGGCGTCACCGGGCTTGCGTCAATGTCCTTGTCGTCTTTTTTCAGGCGGCCGAACAATTCGTTGATGACCCAGTTGGCGGCCATCTTGCCGTCGCGGCCTGCGGCCACGGCTTCGAAATAGCCGGCGCTGTCCAGATCGGCGGTCAGCACGGAAGCGTCATAGTCGGTCAGGCCGAAGTCATTGATAAACCGCGCCTTCTTGGCGTCGGGCAGTTCGGGCAGGGAGGATTTGATCTGGTCAACCCAGTCCTGTTCGATCTCCAGCGGCAGCAGGTCGGGGTCGGGGAAATAGCGATAGTCATGCGCCTCTTCCTTGGACCGCTGTGTGCGTGTCTCGCCTTTGACGGGATCAAAGCCGCGCGTTTCCTGATCCACTTCACCGCCAGCCTCAAGGATCGCAATCTGGCGCCGTGCCTCGACTTCGATGGCCTGCTGGATAAAGCGGGTGGAGTTCATGTTCTTGATCTCGCAGCGCGTGCCCAGATGTCCGAAATCGCCGGACTCGCGGTAGCGTTCATAGTCACCGGGCCGACAGACCGACACGTTGACGTCCGCGCGCAGGTTGCCGTTCTGCATGTCACCGTCGCAGGTGCCCAGGTAACGCATGATCTGGCGCAGCTTCAGGATATAGGCTGCGGCCTCTTCGGCGCTGCGGATGTCGGGGCGGCTGACGATTTCCATCAGGCAGACGCCGGCGCGGTTCAGGTCGACAAAGGACATGTCGGGGTCCATGTCGTGAATCGACTTGCCCGCGTCCTGTTCCATGTGGATGCGTTCCACGCGCACCGGGCGCGCGGTGCCGTCGCCCAGTTCCACCAGCACTTCACCCTCGCCCACGATGGGGTGGTAAAGCTGGCTGATCTGATAGCCTGCGGGTTGGTCGGGGTAGAAATAGTTCTTGCGGTCAAAGGCCGATTTCAGGTGAATCTCGGCGTTCAGGCCCAGCCCCGTGCGCACGGCCTGTTCGATGCAGTATTCGTTGATCACCGGCAACATGCCGGGCATCGCGGCGTCAATGAAGGCGACGTTCGAATTCGGCTCGGCGCCGAATTGGGTCGACGCGCCCGAGAACAGCTTGGCGTTGGATGCGACCTGTGCGTGGACTTCCATCCCGATCACCAGTTCCCAATCGTGTTTGGCCCCGGCAATCACGCGGGGTTTCGGCAGGTCATAGGACAGGTCAAGCATGGTCTCACCAAAGGCTGTGGGGCATTGCCGGACGGTGTAGTCCAGCACCCGCTGTGCTGCAAGAGGGCGCGACAATGCGGACACGTTGCGGGGCTATGCAGGGACCGGCGGCTGGGATAATACATGCACCATGGTTGTTGTTGTTAATCAGGACATTCCGCCGGGTCGGTTGATTGCGGACTATGCCGAACGTGCGGGGCATTTCACCGACTGTTTCAGTTGCGTGGTGCCGGGAAAAGTCGCACTGGCCGATTTTGTCACCGCCTTTTACACCACGCCCTTGTTTCGTGCCGAACGGCTGGTCCTGCGTCTGGCGGCGCGCGCGCCCTCGACCGATGCACAGGCGCGGGCGGTGGCAGAGGGCGCATCAGACCAGTTTGCCATCTGGCAGGTCGAGGCGCGGCGCGGGAACGAATTGATGATGGCCGAACGATCGGGCCGCACCAAATCCTGGTTCAAGGTTCTGCCGCAAGGCTCTGGCACACAACTGCTTTTTGGCACGGTGGTGGTGCCGGTCCGGTCAAAATCCGGTGATCTGGTCCTGGGACCTGTCTTTGACAGCCTCAAGGGCGCACATACATTCTACGCGCGTTCGTTGCTGGCCGCGGCCGCGCGCAGGCTAAGGGCCTAGACCGGTTCCAGCTGCGCACCACGGTCCGTGAACACCACGCGCTTGCCCTGTGACAGCTCGCGGCGGAACATGTCGCACAGGATGCGGTGCGCATCTGCGGCCCCCGCGGCGGCGAACCGGTCAGGACAGCGCACCCGCAGGTTGTTGTCGAAACCACGCGCCGCATGCGCCCAGATCATCGGGTGCAATTCGGTCAGGTGCTGGCGGATGATCCATTTGGCACAATCGGCGATCTGCCCGCGTACAAAGGCGACTTCGTCCGCGGCATCCAGCGTCATGCCCATGGTATTGGCGCAATAGGCGGCCAGCAGGTTGACCGTGTGCTGGTCGGTGCGGCGTGTCAGGATGTCGTGCAGCCCCTCGATAAAGAACGCAATGTCAAGCTGGCTGCACGCCGCATCATCCAGCGCGATGGCGTCCAGCATGACCCAGGTATAGCCGCCAGCTCCCCAGATGGCCTGGCTGCGGCTGGCCATGCGGCGGGCCTGAACTTCGAGGTCCTGCACCGACCCGTGCCAGCGCGGCAGCAGGTGGGTGCCCATGTTGCGATAGGTTCGCGCATTCAGCGGGTCCATGTCGATCAGTGCCTCGTAGGCGGCAATCAGGCGGTTGGTGTCCGTCGGCAGGCCGCTGAGCACGGCGCAGTGTGCCGATGCCAGCAGGGGCGAGGACATATCCTTGTTCGGGAAGCTCTCAAGTATATCGCGGGCGCGGTCAAAATGGGCGTCAAAGGCTTCGCGGTTGCGCAGCGGGACTTCGACGGCCCAGCCGGTGCCACGCCAAGCCCAGCCGATGTCGATATGCGCCATCGCGACCACGGTTGCGATGACATAATCGTTGGGGAATTCCGCCAACACTTCCTCCAATGCGATGATGCCGTCCAGCAGCGGCGCATCCTTGGCAGGCCTGCCTGACAACAACGCGTGTTCTGCGGCATGGACCACATCGGCGCGCGCGCCAAAGGCGATCAGATCTGCAACCGGCATACCGCCGGGCGTGCGGGTGGCGGCCGCTTCGGCGTCACGGATTGCCCGGGACACGCCGGGCCAGTCTTCCTGACGGGCCAGCCGCTGGCCTGCAGTCTGGTACATGTCACAGGCGCGCTCCTCTCCGGTGGGGTCGGGGCTGGGAATGCTCAGGGCGGGGGAGAGATGAGGTTCTTCCGCATGATGGGGCCGTGCGGAAGAACCCTTGGTGTCGACAACACCGTCAAAGGCCAGATGTGAAGAAGACCGGTGCCTGATGTTGCGGAACATCGTGAACAGTTTGGCAGTCGTGAACTTCGATTGCATCTGATGTACTCGTTATTTCGATTGTCTGCGCCTAATCTGAGCTTGGTTTGAGGCGTATTCGTGGCATCGGTGGGGAGCTTTGACGCTGATTAGGCGACGACGGGTGCGGGCTGCGCCATATTTCCCGTTATGGGTGATTTCCCTTGATGGCCTGTCCGGAAATTTTAACAAAAAATCAGTGATTTATGCGATATGGCCGCCCGAACATCCGTCTGTCTGCGCGCAGTCCGAATCGTGGCATGCGTGTTCATTCCGGCACCAATATGAGGTCCGCTTTCGGCGCTGTTGCGCCACCGGGAACAGTAAGCGGGCGGGATGGTCTGTGATCGCTTGATTTGGCGCAAATCTGTTGCGCATAGTGTTGCGATGAAACGGGTGTTGATCACGATAACGGTGGCGATGTGGGGGCTGACGGCGGGGGCCGCAGCCTTTGCAGAACTGTCGCAACTGCCGCGCCCTCCTGCGCGTGACGGCGATGTGCCGCGCACCCGCTGGACGCATCAGCCGAACCATATGCTGTGGAACCGCGTCGCGCTGTCCGCGCTGAAAACCCACGGCGCGCCGCTGGTGCAGACCGTGCCGCGTGACATCGAGGACTGGTGCCCGAATTACCCCCAAGCCAGCACCCGGCAACGGCGGGCGTTCTGGCTGGGCTTCCTGTCGGCGCTGGCGAAACACGAAAGCACCTATAAGCCAAAAGCCGTCGGCGGGGGCGGGCGCTGGTACGGGCTGTTGCAGATCCTTCCCTCGACGGCGCGGGGCTATAAATGCAATGCGGGCACCGGGCCGGACCTGATGAAGGGCGGCGCCAACCTGTCCTGTGCGGTGCGTATCCTCGCCGTGACGGTGCCGCGCGATGGCGTTATTTACGGGCGCGACAGCAAGTGGCGCGGGGTGGCCGCCGACTGGGGCCCGCTGCGCAGCGCGGCCAAACGGCGTGACATTTCAAGCTGGACCCGCAAACAGCCCTATTGCGCGCTGCCCAATACGATCCGGCCCAAGCTGCGGCCGGAACGCAAAAGCTAACCGACCAGACGGAAGTGATGCCGCTCGACGGGGATGCCGCGTTGTTTCAGCGCGTCCTCGAAGGCAGCAGAGGGCGGGACCGCATCCAGCGGCAGGCGCATCCTGGCGCCCGTGTGCAGGATCAACGTCGCCTTGATCGACAGGTCCAGCCGCGTGTCCAGCCGCACGGTCTTGATCGCGCTGAGGGGCAGGCTGCCGGTGTGTTTGCCGGATTGCCACGTCATCATGGTGTCGCTCAGGACCAGCGACGACACCCGCCCCGTGACAATATCATAGAGTGCCGGCAGGGTCGCCAACGCCCCCAGCCAGATGACCCAGACCGAGGCCTGCAGAAGTATCATCGCCAGCGCCAGCAAGACCCAGATCACCGCCACCGTCACGACGGCCGACAGGCGGCGACCGCTGCGTTTCAGGACAAAGTCGTTCACGTCAGGCGAAAGGCGCGCTTGATCTCGTCCAGCGCCTCGATCTGGCTTTTGCTCAGCCCGCTGTCCGAGGCCTGCGCCGTGGCTTGCAGAACCGTCATCAGCGTTGAAAAGGATGCGCCGCCGTCCAGCTTGAAAAGCCGCCGCGCCAGACGGGTGACGGCGGCTTGCGCGCTGCCGCAGGTCTGGACGAACCAATGGCCCAGAACCGCGATTTCCTGTGCGCCTTCTGCATCCGGCGCGATCCCGTGTGTGCGCAATTGCAGGTTCAGCGCGGCGCGCGCGTCGCGTGTGGGCAGGTCGTCCAGTTCCAGAAAGGCCGTGGCCAGCGCCCCCAGCGCCAGATTGGGGTCGTCGATGCTGTCGACGGGGTGCACGTTGGTGCGCCGTTTGAACCCGAACCGGCGGGCGGCTGCGCGGGCGTCGCTGGCCATGTCGATGACCTCGGCCACCATGTCCGACCCGCGCCGCACCCGCAGAAGAAAGAAATAGACGCCCATGCCCACGGCGATCAGTCCCAGAAGTATCGGCATCTTAGCGCCCCCCTGTCACATCCAGAAACGCGCCGGTGATATAGCTGGCGTCGTCCGACATCAAATACAGCACCGAGGTTGCCACCTCTTGCGCACTGCCCGAACGGCGCATCGGCGTCATCGGGCCCAGCTGTTCGACACGCTCCGCCGCACCGGCCTTGCCGTGAATGTCGGTTTCGATAATGCCGGGGCGCACCGAATTGACCCGGATGCCATTGGGGGCAACCTCGTCCGACAGCCCCTTGGTAAAGGTGTCGATGGCCCCCTTGGTGGCGGCATAGTCCACGAACTGCCCGCCCGACCCCAGCCGCGCCGCGGCAGAGGAGATGTTGACGATATTGCCGCCATCTCCTTGCGCTTCCATCCGTTGCACAGCCCCCTTGGCCACCAGCATCGCGCCGATCACGTTGACCGCAAAGATGCGCGTCAGGCGCGCGTGGTCCATGTCGGTCAGCCGCGCGATGGCGTCGATGGCACCGGCATTGTTGATCAGCGCGTCGATGCGGCCAAACTGGTCGTCCAGCGTGGCATAGATGCGGTCGATGGCATTCGGTTCGGCCACGTCGGCCTGCACCAGCACCACGCGGGCGCCTGCCGCCTCGGCGCGGGCTTTTACGGCTTCGGCACCGGCCAGATCGCTGCGATAGGTCAGCAGCAGGTCATAGCCGCGTTCGGCGGCCAGCTCGGCGCAGGCGGCACCGATGCCCGCAGAGGCACCGGTGATCAGACAGACGGGACGGGGAGTGGTCATGACAGGCCTCAGGCGTTGCGGATGCGGGTGATCATCTCGGTGGTGTCACGGCTGAGGTTGGGGGTGGAGGCGATACGGTCCAGCTCCTTGGCCATCAGCGACTGGCGGATCTGGTCATAGCGCCGCCATGTCTGGAAGGCCGAACACATCCGCGCGGTGGTCTGCGGGTTGACCGGATCAAGCTTGATCAACCAATCCGCCAGCAGCGCATAGCCCGACCCGTCAGCGGCATGAAAGCCCGCGTGATGTTGCGCCAACGCGCCCAGTGTGGCGCGAAAGCGGTTAGGGTTCTTCCAGTTGAAATCGCGGTGACGGGTCAGCGCCTTGGCGGTGTCGGCGGCATCGTCGGGTTTGGCCTCGCCCACTTGCAAGGCGAACCATTTGTCCATGACCAGACGGTCGTCTTTCCACTGTGCCTCGAAATCCGCCAGTGCGGCATCGCCACGGCCCGCACGGATCAGGTTGGCCAATGCGGCCAGCTGCTGGGTCATGTTGGTGGCACTGTCATATTGCGCCTGTGCCGCATCACCGCCGTCCAGTCGGGTCAGCAGCGACAGGGCGGCATTGCCAAGCGCACGCATCCCGGATTGCGCGGCATCGGGCGCATAGGGCGCGGTCACCTGATTGTCGGCATAAAGCCCCGGCAGATCGTCCTTCAATGTCTGCGCCAAGGCTTCTTTCATCGCCTCGACGGCCTCATAGATCGATTGTGGATCGGGCGTGTCGCCCTTGCGGTGCAGGGCGGCGGCCAGTTCCGATTGCCCCGGCAGGCCCAGCATCAGCGCGCGGTACGCCGGATCAAGGCTGTCATCGCGCAGCACGCTGGCGATCCCTTGCAGGTAGTCTGCATCGGGCGCGGTTCCCTTGGTGATCGAGGCCAGCAAGGACGCCAGCGCCAGCGCGCGCCCCGATTCCCAACGGTTGAACGGGTCGGTGTCATGGGCCAGCAGGGCGGCATGATCGGCGGCAAACTCCAGCACCACCGGCGCGGAAAAGTTGCGCAGGATCGACGCGGTGGGCTTGGCGCTGTGCCCGGCAAAGGCAAAGCTTTGTTTGGCTTCCGTCAGCTCCAGAATCTGCGTGTCCATCACCTCGTTGCCGCCTGCATCCAGCAGCCCCACGGCCACTGGAATGACCAGCGGCTGCGGGTCGGGCGTGGCCGCGCTGGGCGGGGTGTGCTGAGTAAAGGTCAACGTATAGGTCGCGTTTTTGTAATCCTCGCTCACGCTCAGGTGCGGCGTTCCCGCCTGAGAATACCAGCGTTTGAACTGGCTCAGGTCGCGGCCCGTGGCATCCTCGAAGACCTGCAACCAATCCTCGATGGTGCAGGCCTGTCCGTCGTGGCGGTCGAAATACATGTCCAGCGCACGTTTATAGGCCGCAGGCCCCACCAGCGTGCGTAACATCCCGATCACCTCGGCGCCTTTTTCATAGACAGTGGCGGTGTAAAAGTTGTTGATCTCCTGAAAGCTTTCGGGGCGCACGGGGTGCGCCAGCGGCCCCTGATCCTCGGGGAATTGCCGCCCGCGCAGGTCGATCACGTCGTTGATCCGCTTGACCGGTGCGCTGCGCATGTCGGATGTGAACTGGCTGTCGCGGTAAACGGTCAGCCCTTCTTTCAGGCACAGCTGGAACCAGTCACGGCAGGTGATGCGGTTGCCGGTCCAGTTGTGGAAATACTCATGCGCGATGATCGCCTCGATGCGCTCGAAGTTCATGTCGGTCGATGTCTCAGGCGAAGCAAGAACCGCCGAAGCGTTGAAGATGTTCAGCCCCTTGTTTTCCATCGCACCCATGTTGAAATCATCAACCGCGACGATGTTGAACACTTCGAGGTCATAGGCACGCCCGTAAACCTCTTCGTCCCATGTCATGCTGTCTTTCAGCGCCTGCATCCCAAAGGCGCATTTGCCCTCGTCACCGGGGCGCACATACAGCGCCAGATCGACCTTGCGGCCCTCCATGGTGGTGAACGTGTCGCGGTGCGCGATCAGGTCGCCCGCGACCAGCGCGAACAGATAGGCAGGCTTGCGCCACGGGTCGTGCCATTCGGCCCAGCCGTCGCCCGACGAGACAAGGTTGCCGTTTGACAGGAGCACCGGATGCGGGCCGTTGATCCGCACGGTAAAGGTGCTCATGACATCGGGGCGGTCGGGGTAATAGGTGATCTTGCGAAACCCCTGCGCCTCGCATTGGGTGCAGAACATGCCGCCCGACTGGTACAGCCCTTCCAGCGCGGTGTTCGCGGCGGGGTCAATCTGCACATGGCTTTCCCACGTGAACGGGATCGACGGGACATCACAGGTCAGGCCCTCGGGCGTGATCTTTGGCTTCACCGTTTCGCCGTCGATCCTGGCGCTCAGCAGGGTCAGATCCTCGCCATGCAGGAAAAACGTGCGGTCGGTGGCGTCCGGTTTCGGGCTGAACCGGATGCGCGCACGCACATGGGTGGCCGAAGGGGCCAGATCGAACGTCAGGTGCACCTCGTCCACGTCAAAGCCAAAGGGCGTGTAGTCGGCAAGGTAAATGGTCTGGGGAGCGGCATCGCGCATGGGGCTGTCCTGTCGTCGGTCGGATGTGGAACAAAGCGTAGGTGCGGACGTTAGTTCTATGACGCTGGGGCGGCAACCCGCCCTGTAGCAAAGCGAAAGGAATTGATATGTCTGCATCCGATACACAGCTCGAAAAGCAAACAAAACGGCACAAGCCTTCCTTGTTGGGCATAGGTGCAGCCGTGGCCATCGCGGTGGTGGCGGGTGTGATTTATGTGTTTGGCGGCTTCAGCCCCGATGTCGACGAAGCATCCGGCGCGCCCACGGTCACCGAGCAACAGCAAAGCAACTGATCCGCTTGGCGCCACGCGCCTCTGAACACCCTGTCTGAAACCGGTCACAGCCTGTCGGCTGGGCCGGTTTTTGCGTGTTTCCAAGGGAATAGGGCGGGAAAGGCAGGCTTCTGCTCAACTGGTAAACATATGTTACCAATCCGCCATTCGGGTGGTTTACCCTGTCGCGCTTTGGCTTTAGCTTTAGCGCCAACACGGCACAATACGGAGTTTGTCATGACCAATCATGTGGATCGCAGCGGCCTGAGCGTTGCCCCTGAGCTGGCCGCCTTTGTCGAGGATCGCGCCCTTGTGGGCACCGGCGTGGACGCCAGCACGTTCTGGGCAGGTTTTGCCAGCATCGTGGCGGACCTTGGCCCCAAGACCCGCAAGATGCTGGCCAAGCGCGAGGACATTCAGGCACAGATTGACGCCTGGCACGTGGAACGCCGTGGCCAGCCGCATGACGCCGAAAGCTACACCGACTTCCTGCGCGAGATCGGCTATCTGGTGCCCGAAGGTGCGCCGTTCGAAATCGACACCGCGAACGTGGACCCCGAGATTGCCCACATCCCCGGCCCGCAGTTGGTGGTTCCGATCACCAATGCCCGCTTTGCGCTGAACGCGGCCAATGCGCGCTGGGGGAGCCTCTACGATGCGCTCTACGGCACCGATGCGCTGGGCGACCTGCCTGCGGGCAAGGGGTACGACCCCAAGCGCGGTGCCCGGGTGATCGACTGGGCCAAGGGGTTTCTGGACAAGGCCGCTCCGCTTTCGAGCGGTGACTGGGCGTCGGTGGACGGTATTTCGGTGTCGGACGGTTCCCTGAACCTGACTGTCGGTGGCGACAGTGCCGCTCTGGCCACGCCCGACGCTTTCGTGGGCTATGGCGGCGACGCAGGCGCACCTGACTTCGTCCTGTTGCGCAACAACGGTCTGCACATCCAGATCATGCTGGACCGTGGCACCGACATCGGTGCCAGCGATCCGGCGGGCATCTCGGACGTGCGCCTGGAATCGGCCATGTCCACCATCATGGACTGTGAAGACAGCGTCGCGGCCGTGGACGCCGAGGACAAGGTGGTGGCCTATGGCAACTGGCTGGGCCTGATGAAGGGCGATTTGCAAGAGACCTTTGAAAAGGGCGGCCAGCAGATGACCCGCAAAATGGCGGATGACATCGCATATACCGCCGCCGACGGCAGCGCGGGCACGCTGAAAGGCCGGTCGCTGATGCTGGTGCGCAATGTGGGCCACCTGATGACCAACCCCGCTATTCTGGACGCCGAAGGCCGCGAGATCAGCGAAGGGTTGATGGACGCGATGATCACGACGCTGATCGCCATGCACGATTTGAAAAAGTCGGACGGCCTGCGCAATTCGGTGGCCGGATCGGTCTATGTGGTGAAACCCAAGATGCACGGGCCGGAAGAGGTGGCACTGGCCGACGAGATTTTCACCCGTGTGGAAAAGGTGCTTGGCCTGCCTGCGAACACCGTCAAACTGGGCATCATGGACGAGGAGCGCCGCACTTCGGTGAACCTGGCCGAATGCATCCGCGCCGCGAAATCGCGGGTGGCCTTCATCAACACCGGTTTCCTGGACCGGACCGGCGACGAGATCCACACCTCGATGGAAGCGGGGCCGATGGTGCCCAAGGGCGAGATGAAGTCCGCCGCGTGGATTGCTTCCTACGAGGATCGCAACGTCGACATCGGGCTGGCTTGCGGCTTGCAGGGCAAGGCGCAGATCGGCAAGGGGATGTGGGCCATGCCCGACCTGATGGCCGACATGTTGAAGGCCAAGATCGGCCACCCCAAATCCGGCGCCAACTGTGCATGGGTGCCGTCGCCCACCGCGGCGACCCTGCACGCGACGCATTACCACGAGGTGGACGTGCTGGCCCGTCAAGACGAGATCAAGGCGGGCGGGGCGCGCGGCACGCTGGAGGATCTGCTGACCATTCCGGTGATGGACGGCCGCAACCTGAGCGATGCCGAGATTGCGCAGGAAATTGAGAACAACGCCCAAGGCATCCTTGGTTACGTGGTGCGCTGGGTCGATCAGGGCGTGGGCTGTTCCAAGGTGCCGGACATTCACGACGTGGGCCTGATGGAAGACCGCGCGACCTGCCGCATCTCGGCGCAGGCGCTGGCCAACTGGCTGCATCACGGTGTGATCTCTGAGGATCAGGTGATGGCGGGCCTGCGCAAGATGGCCGCTGTCGTGGACAAGCAGAACGCAGGCGATGCGTCCTATACGCCGATGGCTCCGGGGTTTGACGGTGTGGCCTTTGCCGCCGCCTGTGATCTGGTGTTGAAAGGGCGGGTGCAGCCCTCGGGCTACACCGAGCCTGTGTTGCACGCGCGGCGGCTTGAACTGAAGGCGCAAGGCTGAAGCGGACCGGGCAGGCGGCTGTCTGCCCCGGCACCTTGCGGCGCTCCCCCTGGGATTTCTTGAACCCGCAAAGGGGGGCGCTGACGCTGCTGCATTGGTGGGCAAAATTCGTGCATTCTGTGCAGAACGGTGCGTCAGGCTGGGCAAGCGCTTTGCCCTGCGATATAAAACCGTTACATAAGTCGAGAGCGAAGGGACCCCTATGGCACGTCCGGTTGTCGGAATTATCAGCAACGCACATGTGATCGGTGACGATTACAAGGTGCATGCCGGTGGCATGATGAACACCTCGGCCATTGCCGAGGTTTCGGGCGCGATCCCGCTTCTGGTGGCGGCGGACCCTGCACTGAACACCGCGCAAGAGCTGTTGGAAGTGTGCGACGGCTTCCTCTTCACCGGCGGGCGCCCCAACGTGCACCCCGAGGAATACGGAGAGCAGGCCACCGCGGCGCATGGCGATTTCGACCGCGCGCGTGATGCGGTGACGCTGCCGCTGATTCGCGCCTGTGTCGAACGCGGCCAGCCGTTTTTCGGCGTCTGCCGCGGCTTTCAGGAGGTCAACGTGGCGATGGGCGGAAGCCTGTACCCCGAGATCCGCGACCTGCCGGGGCGCACCAACCACCGGATGCCGCCCGACGGCACGCTGGAAGAGAAATTCGCCCTGCGCCACGAGGTCACCTTTACCGAAGGCGGGCCGTTCCACCGGTTGCTGGGCAAACAGTCCGTGATGACCAACACGCTGCACGGGCAAGGGATCAAGGCGGCAGGCAACCGCGTGGTGATTGACGGCTATGCCCCCGATGGCACGCCCGAGGCGATCTATATCGACGGTGCGCCCGGTTTCACCATGTCGGTGCAGTGGCACCCTGAATACAACGCAGGCATGGACCCGGTGTCCAAGGTGTTGTTCGGTGCCTTCGGCGAGGCCCTGCGCGATTGGGCCGCGGGCAAGGCGCGCCCGGCATTGAAAACCGCCTGACCCGTTGAAACATCAGGCTGCGGCACTCTCCCGTGCCAACGTCCATGTCCCTGCGCGCAACGCGCGGTGAAGGGAGGTGTGCGGCCATTGGCGTGGATCGGTGACAAGGCCCGCGTGCACGGGGGCCGAGTAGATCATGTGGCGGTGCACCGCGATGTCCTCCGGATCCGCCAGCCGGTGCGCCCAGACCCCGCGCTGCCATATCCCCTTGTCCCCGTTCCGCACCGATGCCGGATGGCGGTGGACGGGCGCGGGCAGGCCACGCGAAAACTGCGCCTTCAACAGGCCCCAGCGGCGGGACACTTCTGCATCGCCTTCGGGCAGGGTCCAGATGGTGTGAATCGTATTGGGCAGCACCACGATATCGTCAATCTGAAAGGGATGCGCACATAGCGCGGTGCGCGTCGCATTGCGCAGGCGGTTCATTTCGCGCAGCAACAGGTCCGACCGCCTGTCTTGCAGGCGGACAGTGAAGAAAAAAATGTACGCGGGCGGCGTTTGTGGTGAAGCGTGTCGCATCCTGCCAGCCTGACCCGAGCCGGGTTAAGGATTGGTGAATCCCATATATGTTTGCCTTTGACGCGCATCGCGCGCTGTGCCGCGTCCGTGTGATTGGCTGACCCGAGGTCACCGCGCATTAAAAATGCGTGCCGCCTGTGTTTTCTTTGCACTTATTGCTCTGCGCCGCAGCGTCGCTGCTTGTATCTGGGGGCGGTGCAGGCTAGTCACGATGTCGTTAACCGCCGTCAAGGCGGCGGATATGGAATCAAACGGGGGGTGCGCGGTGAAAATCGGAACACCAAAGGAAATACTGAGCGGCGAACGCCGGGTGGCAATGACGCCCGACAGTGCGTTGATGCTGCAAAAGCTCGGGCATGAGTGCATTATCGAAACAGGCGCAGGCGCCGAGGCCGGCTTTGCCGATGCCGACTACAAAGCCGCAGGCGTCGAGATTGCCAAGACCGCAGCGGCCCTGTGGAAAGCGGCGGATGTCGTGGCCAAAGTGCGCGCGCCCGAAGAGGTCGAGGTGAAACGTCTGCGCGATGGCCAGACGCTGATTTCGCTGATCAACCCCGGTGCCAACGCTGATCTGCTTGAAACCGCGGCCAAAAAGGGCAGCACCGTTGTTGCGATGGACATGGTGCCGCGCATCAGCCGTGCGCAGAAGATGGACGTGTTGTCGTCGATGGCCAACATCGCGGGCTACCGCGCGGTGATCGAGGCGGGCAACAACTTTGGTCGCTTCTTCACCGGCCAGATCACGGCGGCGGGCAAGGTGCCCCCGGCCAAGGTTCTGGTTGTGGGCGCGGGTGTCGCCGGTCTGGCGGCCGTGGGCACATCCACATCGCTGGGTGCGATCACCTATGCGTTTGACGTGCGCCCCGAAGTGGCCGAACAGATCGAATCCATGGGCGCCGAGTTCGTCTACCTCGATTTCGAGGAAGAGCAGCAGGACGGGTCCGCCTCGGGCGGCTATGCATCCGTTTCCAGCCCCGAATTCCGCGAGGCGCAGTTGGCCAAGTTCCGCGAGCTGGCCCCTGAAATGGACATCGTCATCACCACGGCGCTGATCCCCAACCGCGAAGCACCCGAGCTGTGGACCGAGGACATGGTGAAATCCATGAAATCGGGCTCGGTCATTGTCGACCTGGCCGCCGAGCGTGGCGGCAACTGCAAGCTGACCGTCAAGGACGAAAAGATCGTCACGGAAAATGGCGTGACCATCATCGGTTACACCGATTTCCCCAGCCGGATGGCCACACAGGCCTCGACCCTGTTTGCGACCAACATCCGCCACATGATGACCGATCTCACGCCCGAAAAAGACGGCGTGATCAACCACAACATGGAAGACGACGTGATCCGTGGCGCAACCGTGACCCACGCCAAGGAAGTCACCTTTCCACCACCGCCGCCCAAAGTGGCCGCCATCGCGGCAGCCCCGAAAAAGGAAGCGGTCAAGGAACTGACACCTGCCGAAAAACGCGAGGCCGAAGTGGCCGCGTTCAAGGCGCAGACCAAGAACCAGGTGACCTTGCTTGTTGTCGGTGCGGTGTTGCTGCTGGCCGTGGGCCTTGTGGCACCTGCCAGCTTCATGCAGCACTTTATCGTGTTTGTCCTGTCGGTTTTCGTGGGCTTCCAGGTGATCTGGGGCGTGGCGCACAGCCTGCACACACCGCTGATGGCGGTGACCAACGCGATCTCTTCGATCATCATTCTGGGTGCCTTGGTGCAGATCGGGTCGGGGTCTTTCCTGGTCGTCGTTCTGGCAGCGGTTTCGGTCTTTATGACCGGGATCAACATCTTCGGCGGCTTCCTTGTGACACGGCGTATGCTCGCCATGTTCCAGAAATCTTAAAGGGGCTTAGACAATGGATTTTGGATTTACGACAGCGGCCTATGTGGTCGCGGCCATCCTCTTCATCCTCAGCCTTGGCGGTTTGTCGGGACAGGAAAGCGCCAAGCGCGCGGTGTGGTACGGCATTGCCGGCATGGCGTTGGCGGTCTTTGCCACGCTGATCGGACCGGGGGCGGGCTATTGGCTGTTGTCCCTCGTGCTGATCGCGGCTGGCGGGGCCATTGGTTACCAGCTGGCGACCAAGGTGCAGATGACGCAGATGCCCGAACTGGTCGCTGCCATGCACTCGCTGGTCGGCCTTGCGGCGGTCTTCGTGGGCTTTGTGGCGCACTTCGAGATTGGCAACGTGGCGGCGGCGATTGCTGACGGCACGGTCAAGGAACTGGGCACCTTCGGGCAGCTTATCGCCAAGAAAGAAGCGGTCGAGATCAACATTCTGCAGGTCGAGCTGTTCCTGGGCATCTTCATCGGTGCAGTGACCTTCACCGGCTCCGTGATTGCCTATGGCAAGCTGGCAGGCCGCGTGAACTCGGCGGCGACCAAGCTGCCGGGCGGGCACGTTCTGAACGCCTCGGCGGCGGGGCTCTCGCTGATCTGCCTGATCTGGTACGTCAACACGGGCGGCTTCCTGCCCTTGCTCCTGATGACGCTGGCGGCCTTGTTCATCGGCTATCACCTGATCATGGGCATCGGCGGTGCCGATATGCCCGTGGTTGTGTCGATGCTGAACAGCTATTCCGGCTGGGCGGCGGCGGCCATCGGCTTCAGCCTGGGCAATGACCTGCTGATCGTGGTCGGCGCGCTGGTCGGCTCGTCCGGTGCGATCCTGTCCTATATCATGTGCAAGGCGATGAACCGCAGCTTTGTCAGCGTGATCCTGGGCGGCTTTGGTGGCACCACCGGTCCGCAGATGGAAGTCGAAGGCGAACAGGTCGCGATCGAGGCCGACGGCGTTGCCGCGGCCCTGAACGAAGCCGACAGCATCGTCATCATCCCCGGTTACGGCATGGCCGTGGCACAGGCCCAGCAAGGCGTGGCCGAGCTGACGCGCAAGCTGCGTGCGGCGGGCAAGACCGTGCGTTTTGCCATTCACCCTGTTGCGGGGCGTCTGCCGGGGCACATGAACGTGCTGCTGGCCGAGGCCAAGGTGCCCTATGACATCGTGCTGGAGATGGACGAGATCAACGAAGACTTCCCCGATACGGACGTCGCCATCGTGATCGGTTCGAACGACATCGTGAACCCTGCCGCACAGGACGATCCCAACAGCCCCATCGCCGGGATGCCGGTTCTGGAATGCTGGAAGGCCAAGCAGGTGTTCGTCAGCAAACGCGGTCAGGGCACCGGCTATTCGGGCATCGAGAACCCGCTGTTTTTCAAGGAAAACACGCGCATGTTCTACGGCGATGCCAAGGCGTCCATCGACAAGCTTTTGCCGATGATCGACTGAACCGGCTGAAAACCAACGTGAAAAGGCAGGCCCCCGGTGGCCTGCCTTTTTGTTTTCGCGGGGCCGGTTATGGGCCGGTATACAGTCGTATTCTGTACAGCATTGATATTGCTACATCTTTTTGTTTCTTTTTTGTGACGGCTCCGCTATGTCTCTCGGTCAGCAGACACCAACAGGGCCGTCCCTCATGCCACCAGTGAACGATCACCCCTTGCGTCATCGCCTGACCGCGGAATTGCACGCGCGTCCCTTTCCGGTGCTGAAAGCCCCTGCGATGGCGGCCTATCTGGCGATCAAGCACAGCCCCGACGACGTCGCACGTGCACGTGCCCATGACCAGTTGACCGCATTGCTGGACCACTATGGCGCGCCGCGCCCCGACGTGGGGGCGACGCATTATTTCGGGGCCTTGGGCAACTACACGGTCAAATGGGAACAGCATACCGAATTCGTCACCTATACCGTATTCCAGACGGGGCTGAGCGAACGCGCCTTTGATCCGGCAGAGTTCGAAGTGTTTCCGCGTCACTGGTTGGATGGCATGGCGGGGGTCTGCATGACCTCGGCCTTGATCCGCATCTTGCCGCGCCCTGCGGACGATGCGCGGATCATGCCTGAGCTGGACAACTGGTTGGTGGCAGAAAGCATTGCGGTGGCCGATGTGCTGGACGGGTCCGCTGTTGTCGCATCGGATTTCCGCATTGATCCGGCAGGGCATCTGCGGTTCGCAGTCTATGCCAGTGACACGACGGGGCCGGGGCGCGTGGGGCGGATCGTGCAACGCCTGTGCGAGATCGAGACCTATAAATCCATGTCGCTGCTGGGCTTTCCCAAGACCCGCGAACTGGCCGGGCCGTTGAACACGCTGGACACCCAGCTGAACGACCTGACCGGTGCCATGCGCAGCCCCGACGCCCGCACCGAGGAAACCCTGCACGCGCTGCTGGATGTGTCGGTGGCGCTGGAACAGCAGGGCGCGCGGTCGGCCTATCGTTTTGCGGCCACCGGGGCCTATGCAGCGCTTGTTGCAGAACGGATCGCCGTGCTGCGCGAGGCGCGGTTCATGGGGCGCCAAAGCTTTGCCGAGTTCATGATGCGCCGCTATGAGCCTGCGATGCGCACCGTCAAGGCGACCGAGGCACGGCTGCACGCCATGTCAGCCCGTGCCATTCGTGCGTCAGAGCTGTTGCGCACACAGGTCGACGTGGAACGCTCGGCGCAGAACCAGGCGATATTGGCCAGCATGGACCGCCGGTCGGATCTGCAATTGCGCCTGCAGCGCACGGTCGAGGGGCTGTCCGTGGTGGCGATCAGCTATTACGCGGTCTCGCTGGTGGGCTATCTTCTGTACCCGCTGGCCGCCCATTTCGAGATCAGCAAGGGCCTCCTGACAGCCGCCGCCACCCTGCCGGTGATCGGCGCTGTTTGGCTGATGCTGCGCCGGATCAAGCGGCACGTGGAATAGGCAGCTGCGGACAATCTTGCACAACTGCGCCTAAAAACTGCGGTGAAAAGCGGAGCCCCCGGAGGCTGTGTTTAACCGGCTGGCAAAGCGGATGCGCGTAGATCCGGGGCATGAGCAAGCCATGGCATTTCCGCGAGACACAGCAGCAGGCACAGGCCAGTGGCGGCTGGATTAGGTTGCTGCATCGGCACCGGGCGGTTTTTGTGCCGCGCGGGCCGCGTTTGCTGGTCAGTTTCGACACCATGGGCGCGCATCTGGCTGCGCCGCCGCGCAAGCCATGGGCCTGGGATCTGGCGCAGGCGGCAGGCTGGTCGCATCTGGGGTTGATGACCGGGCCGTGCAATGACTGGTATCGGCGGCGGGCGGTTTTCGATTTCTTCGACGGCTTGCGCGACAGCGGGTTTTACCGCGGGTTTCAGGACGTGGTGTTCTATGGCTGCTCAATGGGCGGCTTTGCGGCCTGCACCTTTGTTGCCAGCGCACCGGGCGCGCGGGTGGTGGCAATCAGTCCGCAGTCTACCCTAATCGGCGCGCGCGTCCCGTTCGAGCGGCGCTATCCCCAGGGTCAGCATCGCGGCGACTGGGAGGATCCGCGCTATATGGATGCGCAAAGTTGTCTGCGGCTTGCAGGCCGCGCCGTGGTGCTGGTTGATCCCTATCACGCCGCTGACATGGCCCATGTGGCGCGTCTGCCCGACACACGGCTGACGGTGCTGCGCTGTCCGTTCATGGGCCACCGCATTCCGCATCATCTGGCGGCGCTGGGGGGCTTTGGCGGGCTGATGCGGGGGCTGTTGGAGGGGCAGGGACATGACGGCTTTGCCGCGCACCTGAGGCGGCGCAAGGGGTCGGTCAGCTATCACAAGGGGCTGGTCAAGGCGGCGCTGGCGCGCGGGCATCCGGGGCTGGCGGGGCAGGTGCTGAACCACTACGGCAGGCTGCCTGATGCACCGCCAGTGCCGCAACTGGCGGCCCGTGTGGCCCGCCAGTTGCGCGTGACAGAAGATGCGCCGCCTCAGCGTCCGCGAATGCGCGGATCCAGCGCGTCGCGCAGGCCGTCACCCAGGTAGTTCACCGACAGAACCGTCAGCGAAATCGCGATGCCCGGCAGCAGCACACGCTCGGGGAACTGCTCCATCCGTTGCACCGCATCCGCCAGCAGCTTGCCCCACGTGGGGAAGTCCGAGGGAAAGCCGACGCCCAGGAACGACAGCGCGCTTTCGGTGATGATCGCGGTGGCCAGACCCAGCGTCGCCGACACGGTGATCGGCGAGATCACGTTGGGCAGCAGGTGGCGGCGGATGATCTTGGAGTTCTTGGTGCCGATGGAGCGCGCCGCCAGAATGAACTCGCGTTCCTTCAGCGCCAGAATGTCGCCGCGCACGATCCGGGCCGTCTGCATCCACGAGGTGATGCCGACCACGCCCACGATCAGGATGAACATGCCTGTCTCGGGTCCAAAGTTGGCGCGCAACGGCTGGCGGAACAGGGTCACGGCGACCAGCAACAGCGGCAGTATCGGCAGGCTTAGCACCAGATCGGTAAAGCGCATCAGCCAGAAATCGGCGCGGCGGAAGTAGCCTGCGACAACACCGACAAAGGTGCCGATGACCAGCGCCAGGATCATCGCGGCCCAGCCAACGGCCATCGACGCGCGACCGCCCTTGATCAGGTTGGCCAGCAGGTCACGGCCCAGCTGGTCGGTGCCAAAGGGATGCGCCCAGGCGGCCTTGGCCTCGCTGTCCCAGATCAGGGTCCAGATCGGACGCATGTCCTTGGCGCGGATGTCCAGCTTTTGTGCGTCCAGCGTCCAGATATAGGGGCCGATCAGCACGAACAGGGTGATGAAGATCAGGAAAAACCCGCCGAACATCGCGCCCTTGTGGTGCTTGAACTGGTTCCAGACGTCATACCATTGGCTGCGGGGCGGGGCGATGGGGCCCTTGTCCTGCAATGCGCCGTAGGCTTGTTCGTCAATCTCGGGGTCGGGACCGGACACGAGGGGTTGGTCAGTCATAGCGGATCCTCGGGTCGAGCACGCCGTAGAGCACGTCGGCGATCAGGTTGAACAGAACGATCAGGATGGCAAAGATAAAGGTCAGCGTCATCACCGTCGGGATGTCATTGGCAAAGAGCGCGATCAGCAACTGGTAGCCAATGCCGTTCACGCCAAAGACGTTCTCGGTGATGATCGCCCCGCCAAAGATCGCGGGGATGCCCAGTGCGATCACGGTGACCACCGGGATCATCGAATTGCGCAACACGTGGACCATGACCACAACGCCTTCGCGCAGG
This sequence comes from Sulfitobacter sp. 20_GPM-1509m, assembly GCF_000620505.1. Classification (GTDB taxonomy): domain Bacteria; phylum Pseudomonadota; class Alphaproteobacteria; order Rhodobacterales; family Rhodobacteraceae; genus Pseudosulfitobacter. Next base: position 311,770 of record NZ_JIBC01000006.1, read on the forward strand.
CCCTTGGCGCGGGCGGTGCGCACATAGTCCTGGCCCAGGTTGTCCAGCATGGCCGACCGCATGTAGCGGCTGATCTGCGCCGTGGTTTGCAGCGCCAGCACCATCACCGGCAGCACCATCTGCTTGAGCTGGTAGACGAACGTGTCCCAGTTGGTGACCTCGTGCACCGTGTTATAGTTCGACGGCAACCAGCCCAGCTGCACCGCAAAGATCACGATCAGCAGCGGACCGGTGAAAAACGGCGGGATCGAAAAGCCGATCATGGTGATGAATGTGCCGGTCTGATCAAAGACCGAATAGTGGCGATAGGCCGAATAGATGCCGATGGGCAGCGCGATCAGCACCCCCACGACATAGGCCATGCCCACGACCCAGATCGTCTGGGGCATGGATTGCACCACCAGATCCATCACCGGGCCGCGTGTCTGCCAGGACAACATGCGCAGGCGGCCATCGTAAAAGGATGTGTCGGGCAGCCAGCCCAGCAGGGTGCTGTCACGGGTCAGCCAGTCTATAAAGACCATCGGCTCGACCCAGAAAAACTGAACCATCCATTTCCAGTATTGAACGTAAAGCGGTTCACCAAGCCCAAGTGCGATGCGCATCTTTTCTTTGACTTCCGGCGGCACCGTCAGGGGCACCTGCGCCATCGGGTCACCGGGGGCGAGTTGCAGCAGAAGGAAGATCACGAGGCTGATGAACAAAAGCGTCGGGATCGACAGGATCAACCGGCGGATTGCGAAGGTTATCATGTGTGTGGCGCCTTTATGCGTCAATCTTGATTATTGCGACCCTGTCCCAAGGGTCGAAAGGCTGTGCCCCCTTCCAAAGAAGGGGACACAACAACTTTATGCATTATTCCTTGATGCGATACCAGTCGCCGACATTCCACAGCTCGGAATCCCAGACGTTCAGCACGACACCGCCCAAGGAATTGGCATGTGCCGAGACGCGCGCACGGTTGACCAGCGGCACGATGGTGTACGTGTCCTTGGTCAGCATGTCGTTCATCTTCTTGGCCAGCGCACTGCGCGCATCCAGATCACCGGTGCGGGCCAGTTCGTCGATCATGGCGTCATAGGCCGGATCGCAGAAGCGGTTGATGTTCTCACCCTGCCATTGGCTGGACGGCTTCGGCTCGCCGCCGCAACGGTAGGCCGCCAGATATTGCTGGGGGTCTGTGCCGTTGAAGGTGTTGGCGTACATTTCGACGTCCGCATAGAACTTCTGGAAGGTGTCGGGCGAACCGGGGTCACCACCAAAGAACACCGAGCCATCCAGGTTGCGCAGTTCGGTTTCAACACCGATCTGTTCCCACCAATCCTTGATCAGCGCCTGGAAATCCTGACGGACGGCGTTGGTCGATGTCTGGTACAGCAGCGACAGCTTCATGCCGTCCTTTTCACGCACGCCGTCACCATTGCTGTCGGTCCAGCCGGCTTCTTCCAGCAACGCCTTGGCGCCTTCGAGGTCCTGCACCAGGCAGTCGGTGTTGTCCGAGGCATAGATCGCAGGTGCGGGCACCAGGTTACAGGTCGGCGCACCGGCCTTGCCATATCCCACTTCGGTCAGCAGTTCACGGTCGATGGCCATCGACAGCGCCTTGCGGACCTTCACGTCGCTCAGGATCGGGTGGGGTTCGGCCACGGTCGACCGCGTTTCCGGCGGCAGATCGGGGGACGGGTTGGTCAGGTTCATCTCGATCCGCTCAAGCAGCGGACCAAAGCCGTTGATGGCCTTGCCGTAACCGGCGGCTTCCATCTTGGCGATCACGTCGGGCGCCAGTTGCAGGTTCCAGGCATAGTCGAATTCGCCTGTTTCCAGAACCGCACGACCGGCCGAGTTCGCGTCGCCGCCACCCTTGAGGGTGACCTTGGCAAAGGCGGGTTTGCCTTCTTCGCGGTAGTTTTCGTTGGCTTCGAACTGGATCACGTCGTTCGGTTTGAAGTCTGCGACGGTGAACGGACCGGTGCCGATGGGGTTATAGTTGGCTTCGGTGCACTCGGGCGCCTTGGCACCCAGGCAGTCGGCGAACTGTGCGGCCTGAATGATCGGGGACTGACCGCCGACAAAGGGGCCATAGGGGTTCGGTTTGGGCTGGTTGAACGTGACCTTGACGGTCAGATCGTCCACGGCCTCGACGTTTTCGACACCGTCAAAGAACGCACCCTGCGCACAGCCGCCTTCGGGGTGCATACAGTATTCAGCAGTGAATTTCACGTCGGCCGAGGTGACGGGCGTGCCGTCGGACCACTTCAGGCCTTCCTTGATTTTCCAGGTGATGGTGGTCAGGTCCTCGGACACGCCGCCATTGGCAACCGTGGGGACTTCGACCGCGAGGAAGGGCACCATTTCGCCGGTTTCATTGTAACGGGCCAGCGGTTCCAGAACCAGCGAAGACGCTTCGATGTCCTTGGTGCCGCCCGACAGGAACGGGTTCAGGATCGACGGCGCTTGCCAATAGAGGATCTTCACCTCGCCATCGCGGCCGCGTTCGCCTTCGTGGCCGGCAGCCATTGCCATCGGAGCGAGGGCAACGCTGGCAGCCGCGCCAAGCAATAGGGTCTTGAGTTTCATAACGTACTCCTTGTTGGACACATGTTTGTGCCTTTGGCACGCCCCGTTTGCGGGTGCGCGCAGTGTCGCGTCGGCGGGAGTTATTAATTTCCCTAACGTAACCAACCGATTACGTCAGTTTTTCTAGCGCATCCCCCAGACGAATGACCACATCGAAACAGACTTGGCGGAAAAAGCAACCCTCGTGATGCTCGATAATTGTGCATTCGTCGGGATAGGTTTGACAGTGCCCGAACAATGGCCGTAGCGTTCCTGTCAAAACAGCCGGGGAAACATATGCTGGACCATGGGGCCGAAGGGCCGATTGCCGATATCCGCGAACTGCGCGTCGAATTCCAGACCAAGGACGGTCCGGTTCTGGGCGTCGAGGATGTCTCGTTTTCGATCAACGCGGGCGAAACCGTCTGTGTGGTGGGCGAATCGGGGTCGGGCAAATCGGTGTCTTCGCTGTCCCTGATGCGCCTTGTGGAGTTCGGCGGCGGCAGGATCGCGGGCGGGCAGTTGATGTTCGACCGCAAGGATCACGCCCATGTCGATCTGGCGCAGGCCGACCAAAGCCTGATGCGAACGATTCGCGGCAACGAGATCGGGATGATCTTTCAGGAACCGATGACGGCGCTGAACCCGGTGTTCACCGTGGGCCGCCAGCTGACCGAAGGACTGCGCCTGCACAAGGGAATGACCAAAAAACAGGCATCCGCCCGCGCGCTGGAGCTTTTGCGTCAGGTCCGCATCCCCGAACCCGAACGCCGACTGCAACAATACCCGCACGAACTGTCCGGCGGGATGCGGCAGCGCGTGGTGATCGCCATGGCACTGGCCTGCGAGCCGCGCCTGCTGATCGCGGATGAACCGACGACGGCGCTGGACGTGACCATTCAGGCCGAGATCCTGGCGCTGATGGACCGGCTGAAACGCGAAACCGGCACTGCCGTGATGTTCATCACGCATGACATGGCGGTTGTGGCACAAATGGCCGACCGCGTCGTCGTCATGTTCCGCGGCAAGAAGGTCGAGGAAGGCCCGGTCGCCGACATCTTCGAGGCGCCGCAACACCCCTACACCAAGGCGCTGCTGGCCGCCGTGCCCAAGCTGGGCGAGATGACGGGCAAGCAATATCCCGAACCGATGAAGCTGCTGGGCCGCAGTCAGGGCGAGATCAAGCCGATTGTCGGCGAAGAGAACGAAGTGCTGCTCGAGGTGCGCAACCTGACCACGCGGTTTGCGGTCAAGGGCGGGCTGCTGCGGCGCACGGTGGCCAATGTCCATGCCGTCGAGGATCTGTCGTTCACCATCAACAAGGGCCAGACGCTCAGCCTTGTGGGCGAATCCGGTTGCGGCAAATCCACCGCAGGCCGTTCGATCCTGCGTCTGGTCGAGCCGCTCTCGGGTGAGGTCCGGCTGGCAGGCAAGGACATCATCGCCCTGAACCAGCGTGATCTGCGCACCGCGCGGCTGGACATGCAGATGATCTTTCAGGACCCGTTCGCGTCGCTGAACCCGCAGATGCAGCTTTCGGACCAGGTGGCCGAGCCGATGCAGAACTATGGCATGTTCAAGGGCGACGAGGGCCGCAAACGTATCGAAATGCTGTTCGACCGCGTCGAGCTGCCGCGCAGTTTCATGCGCCGCTATCCGCACGAACTGTCCGGCGGGCAACGCCAACGGGTCGCCATCGCGCGCGCCCTTGCGTTGAACCCCAAGCTGATCATCGCGGACGAGGCGGTCAGCGCGCTGGACGTGTCGGTGCAGGCACAGGTGCTGAACCTGATGATGGAACTGCAGGAAGAAATGGACCTGTCGTTCCTGTTCATCAGCCACGACATGGCCGTGGTCGAACGGGTCAGCCACCACGTCGGCGTGATGTATTTGGGCCGTATCGTGGAAATGGGGCCGCGCAGTGCCGTGTTCGAAAACCCGCAACATCCCTATACCCAAGCGTTGATGAAGGCGGTGCCCATCGCTGACCCGCGCCAGCGCAAGGACGAAAAAGACTTGAATTTCAAGCCAATCCCGTCGCCCATTCACCCGGTCGATTACGTTGCAGCCCCGTCGGAATACCGCGAGATTTCGCCCGGCCACAAAATCCTGATCACCGACAGCGGATACTGATATGCCCGAACGCCTTACGCCCTTGCAGCTGATGACCAAGCTCATCAGCTTCCCCACTGTGTCGCGCGACACCAACCTGCCGCTGATCGACTGGGTCGAGGACTATCTGGGGTCTCATGGCATCACCGCCCACCGCTGGCCCGACCCGGACCAGCCACACAAGGCGGCGCTGTTTGCCCATGTGGGGCCATGGGAGGAAGGCGCCGTCGTGTTGTCGGGCCACACCGACGTGGTGCCGGTTGACGGTCAGCCGTGGGAAAGCGACCCGTGGACCGTGACCGAACGCGACGGCAAATATTACGGGCGCGGCACCTGTGACATGAAAGGCTTTGACGCGCTGGCGATTTGGGCGCTGGTCGAGGCACACTACGCCGACGTGAAACGCCCCCTGCAACTGGCGCTGAGCTTTGACGAAGAGGTCGGCTGTACCGGTGCGCCACCGATGATCGAGGCGATGCAGCCGGTACTGCCCAAGGGCGAACTGGTGATCGTGGGCGAGCCGTCGATGCTGCAAGCGGTGACGGGCCACAAGGGCGGGCAGGGGTTTGACACCCATGTGATCGGCTTCGAGGTGCATTCGTCGATCCTGCACACCGGCGTCTCTGCGATCCTTGAGGGCGCGAAAATCATCGACTTTGCCAACCAACGCAACGCCGAGAACTTTGCCAACCCGCCCACGGCCCTGGGGGCCATGTTCGATCCGCCAGTGACCACCTGGCACGTGGGCCAGATCAGCGGCGGCACGGCGCACAACATCACCGCCAAGGATTGCCGGTTCTCGATGGATTTCCGTGCGGTGCCGGGGGATGACCCTGTGGCGCTGAAAGAAAGCTATCTGGACCACGTCCGCACCATCGAGGCACGGATGCAGACCGTGCACCCCGACGCGCGGGTCGAGATCAGCGAACGTTTTGCCGTGCCACCGCTAAAGCCGGAAGAAAACGGCGCCGCCGAAATGATGGTGCGCCAGATCACCGGCGACAACGGCGGCCATGTGGTCAGCTACGGCACCGAGGCCGGGCAGTTTCAGGCGGCGGGTTATTCGGCCGTGGTTTGCGGCCCCGGCGACATCGCACAGGCGCACCAGCCCAACGAGTTCATCACCGTGGCGCAGTTCGAACTGGGCCACCAATTCATGCGCGATCTGGTGGCGCGGCTGGGGTAGGGGGCGGTTGCCAAGCAAAACCGACTTTTGTGACAGGTTGCTGATCCAGAGCGCGGCGCTGCGTCCGCAGGGTGAGAGCCGAGCGGCCCTTCGTGAAAATTGCGGCGAACGGCGGGTTTGAGCCTTTTCCGTATTCCCCCGCGCGGATTCGAGGCCGCAGGCCGCCGCGCATCGCCGGGCCGTCCCCCGGCACGGCGATTTGGCTGCTGTTGCGCAAGACGGATATGTCGGATGTGCTTGGCTGCCATAAAGTGCCAGTCGCAGAGGTCGCATCGCCGCACCACGGCCCGACGATGCGCGGCTTCGCGAATGGCAGCTAAGTCCCGCTCACCAGACACTGACTCAGATTGGGCCGAAAGTCCGGTTTGGGTCAGACATGCTTGGCAACTGGGTCAGCTTTGCTCGGCACGGATCACCGACACGACCCGGAAGGCCTGTCGCGCGGAGCAGGATTTGCATGACATTCGACTACAGGGCCGGCCCCGCTATGGCCAACCGTGTCAAAGACCAACTTGCGACACAGTGCAAAGGCGCTGCGAGGCAGGCCCCCCCAGCAATCAGTCGGCTGCCACACAGTCTGCGTAATACTGGATCTGGTTGTTCTCATCCAGTTCCTGAACCAGCCCGTGAATGTCCGTCTCGAACCCCGGGCATTCGCGCGCGAAGGTTCTGTTAAACTTCAGATATTCGACGATATTCTTGTTAAACACCTCTCCGGGGATCAACAGCGGGATGCCCGGCGGATAAGGCGTGACCAATCCGGTGGTGATACGTCCCTCCAGATCATCAATCGGCACCCGTTGCGTCGTCCGCGCAGCGATATGCGAAAACGCGTCGGTCGGCTTCATCGCGGGCACCAGATCGCTCAGGTACATCTCGGTCGACAGAACGGCGACATCAAATTTGGCATAGAGCGAATGCACGTGCTGGCACATATCGCCCAGCCCCATCTTTTCGTAACGCGGCTGTTTTGCGCAGAACTTGGGCATGCACCGCCACATGGGCACGTTCTTGTCGTAGTCATCCTTGAACTGCTGCAATTCGGTCAAAAGCGAATTCCAGCGCCCTTTGGTGATGCCGATCGTGAACATGATGAAAAAGCTGTAAAGGCCGGTTTTCTCGACGACCACGCCATGTTCCGCCAGATATTTGGTCACGATAGACGCAGGAATGCCGGACATATCGAATTTGCCGTCCAGGTTCAGGCCCGGCGTGATGATGGTGGCCTTGATCGGGTCCAGCATGTTGAACCCGGGGGCCATGTCGCCAAAGGCGTGCCAGGATTCTTCGCCATCGGATGGCTGCACACCTTCGGCGTCGGTCTTTTTCAGCACCCAGTTGTCGGCACTGTCGATGCCTTCTTCGTCCAACTCTTCGGGGCCCCAAACCTGGAACCACCAGTCGTTGCCATATTCTTCGTCGACCTTGCGCATCGCGCGGCGGAAATCCAGCGATTCAAGCAGGCTTTCCTCGACCAGCGCACGCCCGCCGGGGGGCTCCATCATCGCGGCGGCCACGTCGCAGCTGGCGATGATGCTGTATTGCGGGCTGGTCGAGCTGTGCATCAGATACGCTTCGTTAAACAGGTGGCGGTCCAGCTTGGTGTTCTTGCTGTCCTGCACAAGGACCTGGCTGGCCTGCGAAATACCCGCCAGAAGTTTGTGGATCGACTGCGTGGAATATGTCACCGACTGGCTTGGCCGCTCGCGTTTGCGGCCCATCGCGTGAAAGGTGCGGTAGAACGGGTGGAACGCGGCGTGCGGCAACCATGCCTCGTCAAAGTGCAGGTTCTCCACGTAGCCGTCCAACATGCCCTTGATTGTCTCGGTGTTGTACAAAACCCCGTCATAGGTCGATTGCGTCAGCGTCATGATGCGCGGCTTGACCGTGTCCGCATCCAGATGCGCCAACAGCGGGTTGGCACGGATTTTCTCCTTGATCGCCTCGATCTGGAACTCGGATTTCTGGATGGGCCCGATGATGCCGTAATGGTTGCGTGTCGGCTTCATAAAGACGGGAATGGCGCCCGTCATGATGATGCTGTGCAGAATGGATTTGTGACAGTTGCGGTCCACCACGACCACGTCACCGGGGGCAACGGTGTGGTGCCAGACCATCTTGTTCGATGTGCTGGTGCCGTTGGTGACGAAAAAGCAGTGATCCGCGTTGAAGATGCGTGCAGCATTGCGCTCGGACGCGCCGATGGCGCCGTTGTGATCCAGCAATTGGCCAAGCTCTTCGACCGAATTGCACACATCCGCCCGCAGCATGTTTTCGCCGTAGAACTGGTGGTACATTTGCCCGATGGGACTTTTCAAAAAGGCGACCCCGCCCGAGTGCCCGGGGCAGTGCCACGAGTATGATCCATCTTCGGCGTAATCCAGCAGCGCCTTGAAAAACGGCGGCTGGATGCCTTCGAGGTAGGTCTTGGCGTCACGGACGATATGGCGCGCGACAAATTCGGGCGTGTCTTCGAAGGTGTGAATGAACCCGTGCAGTTCGCGCAGGATGTCATTGGGCAAATGGCGGCTGGTCTTGGTTTCGCCGTAGACATAGATCGGCACGTCGTTGTTCTTCCAGCGCACTTCTTCGATGAAGGACCGCAGGTTCAAAACGGCCGGATCAAGATCGGGGCCGGGCGTGAATTCCTCGTCGTCAATCGACAACACAAAGGCACTTGCGCGCGATTGTTGCTGGGCAAATTTCGACAGATCGCCATAGCTGGTCGTGCCCAGCACCTCGAACCCTTCGTTCTCGATCGCCTCGGCGATTGCACGGATGCCCAGACCGGACGAATTGTCCGAACGAAAGTCCTCGTCAATGATGACGATTGGAAAGCGAAATTTCATGAGAAAGCTCCAACAGGGCAACTTGAGGCGATGTTTTCGGTCTGGCGATGGGCGTTTCTTGTGCCCATTCCAAGCGAAAACTTTGGAGCAATGTTTCGTTTGATAGGATTGGCGTCAAGGCGAAAGCGCGTGTTGATTTCCTCCTGACTTCGGAAATGGCGCGGGCTTGCCCCTTGTGGGGTCGGCAATCGGCGGATTTCTTCCACAGGGTGGATCAGCGCCCGGCGGGGCGCGTTGGATTTGCGCATCTGTCGCCGCGTCACTTGCTGAAAAACATGCCATTTTTCAACCTGAGTTCCCTTTGTGATTTCGCCGCACCTTGCACCCGCCAATCCAAGGCGTAGGGTGCGGCGCATGAGCTTTCCCACCTTTATGGATTCACCCGCACAATGGCCCGGACCCGCCCCCCACGAGGCGGATGTCGTGGTCATCGGCGGCGGAGTGATCGGCGTCTGCACGGCCCTGTTTCTGGCCCGCGCGGGCCAACGTGTCGTCTTGTTGGAAAAGGGCCGCATCGCCGCCGAACAGTCCAGCCGCAACTGGGGCTGGATCAGGGTGCAGGGGCGCGACCCCGACGAGATCCCCATCGTGCTCGAGGCGGCGGACCACTGGCGCGCGCTGGCGCAACAGACCAACGTGGACATCGGTCTGCGGCAAGAGGGCGTGACCTATCTGGCTGAATCCGAAAAGGATTTTGCCAAATACGAGGCATGGCTGGAACTTGCGCGCAGCTATAGGCTGGACAGCAAGATGCTGAGCAGCGCCGAGACGGCCAAGCTGATCCCGAACCTGTCGCGCCGCTATTCCGGTTCCATCTACACCGCGCAGGACATGCGTGCCGAACCCTGGGTTGCGGTGCCGGCCCTTGCGGGCATTGCCGTGCGTGAAGGGGCCACTTTGGTCGAAAACTGCGCCGTGCGCGGGCTGGACATCGAAGGCGGCAGGGTCGCCGGTGTCATCACCGAAACGGGCCGCATCAAGGCACCGCAAGTGGTGCTCGCGGGCGGTGCCTGGTCCTCGCTGTTCCTGCAACGGCACGGCGTTTTCGTCCCGCAACTCAGCGTGCGGGCAACCGTGGTCGCGACACAGCCGATGGATGCCGTTTACGAAGGCGGGGCAACCGACAGCAGCGTCGCCTTCCGGCACCGCGCCGATGGGGGCTATTCGCTGGCGCAGGGCGGGTTCTCCGAACTGTTCGTTGGCCCGCAAGCCTTTCGCAGCCTGCGCCACTATGCAACGCAATTGCGTGCCGATCCGTTCGGTGTGCGACTGCTGCCGCGTGCGCCCGCAGGCTATCCCGACGCATGGGGCACGCCGCGCCGCTGGGCGGATGACGATGTCAGCCCGTTCGAGAAGATGCGCGTGCTGAACCCCACGCCGAACCACCGTAAGGCCGCCAAGCTGCTGCGCCAGTTCGCCGCCATGATGCCCGGACTGGGCGAGGTGCGCCAGGCCAGGACCTGGGCCGGCATGATCGACACCATGCCCGACATCGTGCCCGTGGTGGATCGCGTGGCCGCCATTCCCGGCCTGACCGTGGGCACCGGCATGAGCGGCCACGGCTTTGGCATCGGACCCGGCATGGGGCGGGTGTTGGCGGCGCTGGTCACGGGCGACAAGGTGGGGCATGATCTGCATCGTTTCCGCCTGTCACGCTTCAGCGACGGCTCGGCCATGAACCTTGGCCCCGGAATTTAGACCTGACCCAGACCCCGAAGGAGACCGCAAGATGCCGATCAAGAACCGTTTTGCCGAGATGCACAGTGACATCACCGCGTGGCGCCGCCATCTGCACGCGCACCCCGAATTGATGTTCGATGTGCACGAGACGGCCAAGTTCGTCGAAGACAAGCTGCGGTCGTTCGGCGTTGACGAGATCACCACCGGCATCGGCAAGACCGGCGTGGTTGGCGTGATCAAGGGACGCGGCAGCAGCGACCGCGTGATCGGCCTGCGCGCCGACATGGACGCGCTGCCGATCATTGAGGCGACGGGGCTGGACTATGCGTCGACCGTGCCGGGCAAGATGCACGCCTGTGGCCACGATGGCCACACCGCGATGCTGCTGGGCGCGGCGCAATATCTGGCTGAGACGCGGAATTTCGACGGCACCGTGGTGCTGATATTCCAACCCGCCGAAGAGGGCGGCGGCGGTGGCCGCGAGATGGTCAAGGACGGGCTGATGGACCGCTGGAATATCCAGGAAGTCTACGGGATGCACAACATGCCCGGCTTTCCCACAGGCACGTTCGCCATCCGCCCCGGCCCGCTGCTGGCCAGCGCCGATGAATTCACCATTCGCGTGGTGGGCAAGGGCGGCCATGCCGCCAACCCGCACGAGGCCATCGACCCCAACCTTGCCGCCGCCCATGTGATCGTGGCGCTGCAGAGCATCGCCAGCCGCAACGCCAACCCGCTGTCGTCCGTGGTGGTGACCGTTGGTGCGCTGCATTCCGACAGCCACGTCAGCAACGTGATCCCGCAGGCGACCACGATGAAGGGCACCGTGCGCGCGTTGGACGAAGACGTGCGCGCGATGGCGCAAAAGCGGGTGCAGGAGATCGCGACCGCCACGGCACAGGCCTACGGCTGCGTGGCCGAGGTCGACTATGTCGTGGGCTATCCGGTCACCGTGAATGCCGACGCCAACACCGAATACGCCATCGCCGCCGCCCGCGCCGTGGCGGGGGACGTGGCCGAAAACATTCCGCCGGTGATGGCTGCCGAGGACTTTGCCTTTATGCTCAACGCGCGGCCCGGTGCCTATATCCTTGTGGGCAACGGCGACGGCGCGATGGTGCACCACCCCGAATACAATTTCGACGACGAGGCGATCCCCGCAGGGTGCAGCTGGTTCGCCGAGATTGTCGAACAACGGCTGGCGCAGGCCTAAGCACCTGACGCCCCACATTTATACCAAGAAGGAAGACAGACCATGCCCGTCAAGAACCGCTTTGCAGAACTGCACGCCGACATCACCGCCTGGCGCCGCGACCTGCACGAAAACCCCGAGATCCTGTTCGACACCCACCGCACCAGCGCGCTGGTGGCCGACAAGCTGAAAGATTTTGGCTGCGACGAGATCGTCACCGGCATCGGCCGCACCGGCGTCGTCGGCATCATCAAGGGCAAGACGGACACATCGGGCAAGGTCATCGGCCTGCGCGCCGATATGGACGCGCTGCCGATCCACGAGCAGACCGGGCTGGCCTATGCGTCCAAGACCGATGGCGCGATGCACGCCTGTGGCCACGACGGCCACACCGCGATGCTGCTGGGTGCGGCGCAATACCTGGCAGAGACCCGCAATTTCGACGGCACCGTCGTGCTGATCTTCCAACCCGCCGAAGAAGGCGGCGGCGGCGGTCGCGAAATGTGCGAAGACGGCCTGATGGAACGCTGGGGCGTGCAGGAAGTGTACGGCATGCACAACTGGCCCGGCCTGCCCGCAGGGCAGTTCGCGATCCGCACGGGCCCGTTCTTTGCCGCCACCGACCAGTTCGACATCTACGTCGAGGGCAAGGGCGGCCACGCCGCGAAACCGCATGAAACCGTCGACACCACCGTGATGTCCGCGCAACTGGTGTTGGCGCTGCAAACCATCGCCAGCCGCAACGCCGATCCGGTGGATCAGGTTGTTGTGTCGGTCACTTCGTTCGAAACCTCGTCCAAGGCGTTCAACGTGATCCCGCAACGGGTGCACCTGAAGGGCACCGTGCGCACCATGAGCGCCGAGATGCGCGATCTTGCCGAGGCGCGGATCAGCGCGATCGCTTCCGGAATCGCGGCCACCTTTGGCGGTGTGGCAGATGTGGATTACCACCGTGGCTATCCGGTCATGGCCAACCACGACGCCCAAACCGAATTCGCAGCCGACGTGGCGCGCTCGGTTTCGGGCAACTGCGATGATGCGCCGCTGGTCATGGGCGGTGAGGACTTTGCCTTTATGCTCGAAGAGCGTCCGGGCGCCTATATTCTGGTCGGCAACGGCGAAGGCGCGTCGGTGCACCACCCCGAGTACAACTTTAACGACGAAGCCATTCCGGCCGGCTGTTCCTGGTGGGCGGGCATCGTCGAACAGCGGATGCCTGCGGCGTGATGTAAACGTCGGGTCGGGGGCGCTGCCCCCGGCCTGCGGCCTCCCCCGGGATATTTTTGGCCAAAAGAAAGGTCAGAGGCTTTCGTAGACCTTTGCGATGCCGTCGGCTTCTGCTTGGGCAGAGAATTGGGTGCAGGCGGTATCGCGGGCCGCTTGGGCCATTTTGTCGAAATCACCTGTCAGGATCGTGCGGGCTGCGGCGGCTGCGGTGTCCGGCGTGGCGATCAGGCCGGCGGTTCCCGCGTTGGTGAATGCTTTGTAATAGCCCGCGTCGGTGCCCACAAAAGGCACGCCGCTGGCCATGCCTTCCAGCGGAACCATTCCATAGCCTTCGTAGCGGGGCAGTTGCACCACAAGGCTGAGCGCGCGCATCAGGGCGGGCAGGTCGGCGGCGGCGACTTCTCCGGGGAACAGGATGCGGTCGCCAAGGCCTGCGGCGGCGATCCGGCATTTCAGGTCATTCAGAAAGCTTTGATGCGATTTTGCAGCGCGCCCGATGACCAGCGCCGTGGCGCCGGGCAGGGTTGGCAGCAGGTCGATCATGGCGGCGACGAAATGGTCTGTGCCTTTTTCAGGGCGGATGCGGCCCACCGTGGCAATGCCACGCGTGCCGCCGTACCCCAGCGCCACCCATGCGGCCGCGCGGTCGGGGGCGGGGCAGAAGAGGTCGGTGTCGACGCCGTGCGGCACGGTCGCGCGCACATGGGGCACAAAGGTCGCAGCGTTGTCCGTGGTGGCAATCACCGCATCCATGCGGCTGATCAACCAGCGCGGAAAGGCCGAGTGCCGGCGCTGTGCGGCAGATGTGAACACGATCCTGACCGGCAGGCGCAGCACGTCACGCGCCCAGAGTGCGGCGCGCATCTCGGTGTTGCGGCGCACATGCCAGATGCATGGTTCCCGTGACAGCGCGCGCGCTTGTTTCAGGGTGATCGGCGCGGGGCAGCCGGGCAGGGGCTGGCCCACCAGATAGAGCTCGTACCGCCCGAGCTGCTGGCGCACCACATTCGCGGCGGTGGCAGAAACGCCAGTAAAGTTGCGGTTGAAGTTGGTGACAAAAACGCGACGGGTCATGGGCCAATGTCCAGAACCGCGATCAGCCGGTCGGCGATATGTGCGGCATCGGTGTCACCCTTGGCAACAAAGTCGGCGGCGGCCTGCTGCGCCACCCGCAGGGCCTGTGGCGTGTCGAACCAGTGCAGCGCGCGTTCGCCCATGTCCTGCCCGTCGGCCACGATGCGCACGGCGCCGCAGGCTTCCAGCGGGGCAAAGGTTTCGGCAAAATTCGACAGATGCGGCCCGGTCAGGATCGCGGCACCGGCCTGTGCCACCTCATAGGGGTTGTGCCCGCCATGCGGTTGCAGCGATCCGCCCAGAAAGACGAAGGGTGCCAGCGCATACCACAGCCCCATCTCGCCCAGCGTATCGGCCAGATAGACCTGTGCGTCGGGCGCGTGGCCGTCGGTGCGACGGGTGTGGCTGAGCCCCATGTTCTCGATCAGCGCGGCCACTTCGTCGCCCCGGTCCGGGTGACGCGGGGCCAGGATCAGCAGCGCATCGGGGTGGGTTTTCAGCACATGGGCATGGGCCAGCAGCGCATCGGCCTCTTCGCCCGGATGGGTCGAGGCGGCAACCCACGTGGGCCGCTCTGCGATGGTATCGGCCAGTTCGGCATGGGCCGCCCCGTGGACCGGCAGGGCAGGCGACAGGCTTTTGAGGTTAAAGCCGGTTTCGACGGTCGTGTGCGGCGGAGCCATATCACCAAGCGCTTTGGCCATTTCGGCGTTCTGGGTCAGGATCAGGCGGAACTGCCCCAGAATGAACGCTGCCGTCCGCGGGAATTTGGCCCAGCGGTTCAGCGACCGCAGCGACATGCGCGCGCCCACCAGCGCCAGCGGGACATTGGCACGGCGCGCCCGCACCAGGATCTGTGGCCACAGTTCGGATTCGACAAAGATCGCCGCATCGGGCCGCCAGCGTTTTAGGAACCGTTTGACCGGCCCCGCGGCATCCAGCGGGGCGTATTGATGCACACAGCGTGGCGGCATCCGTGCGGCAATCATGGCCGCCGACGTGGGCGTGGCGGATGTGATCAGGAACCGCGCCTCGGGCAATTGCCGCCCCAACGCGGCGATCAGCGGCAGCACCGACAGGCTTTCGCCGACAGAGGCCGCGTGAAACCACACCAGCAGCCCGCCGGGGCGCTGTTCGGTGGTGTTGCCCAGGATTTCATGGGCACGGTGCGCGGCAACCCCGTCACGCCGCAAACGCCGGATACGGGCGTGGGCGGCAAAGGGCACCACCAACGCGGCGGCGGCCACGTAGGCGCGGTAAAGGGCGGTCGGGCGCATTCAGCCGCCGGTGTGGCTCATGTGACGGGGCATTTGCCCGTCGGCCTTCTGCCGGGAATAGTCGAAATCATGGCCCTTGGGCTTGATCCCGATCGCGGCGCGGATGGCATCGTGCAGGGGGGCGTTGTCATCGGGATGCGCCCGCAGCGGTGCGCGCAGGTCCATCATGTCCTCTTGCCCCAGACACAGGTAAATCTCGCCCGTGCAGGTCAGGCGCACGCGGTTGCAGCTTTCGCAGAAATTATGGCTCAGCGGGGTGATGAAACCGATCTTCTGCCCGGTCTCTTCCAGCCGCACATAACGCGCAGGCCCGCCCGTGCGCTCGGCCAGATCGGTGATGGTATAGTGCTCTGCATAGCGCGCGCGCACGTCCTTCAGCGACCAGTATTGGCCCAGCCGGTCCTCGTTGCCCAGATCGCCCATCGGCATGACCTCGATCCAGGTCAGGTCCATGCCACGTTCGGCACACCATTGCGTGATCGTGGGCAATTCGTCCTCGTTAAAGCCTTTCAGCGCCACAGCGTTGATCTTCACATGCAGACCCGCAGCCAGCGCTGCATCGACACCGCGCAGCACCTGGGGCAAGCGGCCCCAGCGGGTGATGTCGGCAAACTTCTGTTCGTCCAGCGTGTCCAGCGAGATGTTCACGCGGCGCACGCCTGCGGCATAGAGATCCTTGGCAAAACGTTCCAACTGGCTGCCGTTGGTCGTCAGTGTCAGCTCTTTCAGCGTGCCTGCGTCCAGATGGCGGGCCATGCTGTTGAAAAACGTCATGATCTCGCGGCGCACCAGCGGCTCGCCCCCGGTGATCCGCAGCTTTTCCACGCCCAGATCGACAAAGGCCGAGCACATGCGGTCCAGCTCTTCCAGCGTCAGCAATTCTTTCTTGGGCAGAAAGGTCATGTTCTCGGACATGCAATAGACACAACGAAAGTCGCATCTGTCAGTGACAGAGACGCGCAAGTAGGTGATCGCGCGGGCGAAGGGATCAATCAACGGTGCATTCATGGGACTATAGGTAAGGGCGGCGGGAAAGCGCAGCAAGGGGGAATGCACGTTGATGCGGTTTGCGGCCTGTGCTTATCTGGCGCTTATGAAAACGATATCCCTGATCCTGATTTGCGCCTGCACCCTAACGGGATGTTCGCGTTTGCCCGCCTTCCTGCAACCGCGCCCGGACGTGGCCGAAAGCCGCACCGACGGGGTCAGCACCGACGTGCGCCCCAAAGAGCGTCCCGCAGCCGCCGTGCCCGCCACGGGCGCACGCACGGTGGCCGATTTTGACACCCTCAGCGCCGAGGAAAAGGCAGCCGCCACCGCAGCACCCGCCAAGGCTGGCGGGCGTCTGGGCGTGACCGTGGCATCGCTGGGCAGCCCGTCCGAGCCGGGGCTGTGGTTGAAGACACCGCTGGTCACAAGCGAACAGCCTGGGCGCGTGGTCTTTGCCGGGTCGGGCAAGTCTGTGGCGGTGACGCTGATCCCGATTGACGGGCCTGCCACGGGCGGCAGCCGCATGTCGCTGTCGGCCTTCCAGACGCTGGAGGCACCGCTGACGGGTCTGCCCCAGATCGAGGTGTTCACGGCGTCGTAAGCGGGGCGCGGTGCCGACAGTGCGGGAGCCTGCGGCGCGCGTTTACAACTGCGGTTCTCGGGCTACGTGGTGAGCATAACCAAGCCGAGGAAATGCCCGGATGCCGCCGACCGCCGAAACCGACCATCAGATGCCTGCCGAAATCGCCGAGCAACCGCTCCTGCTGAGGTTCCTCAGCCTGCTTGCCGTTCTGGGCTGCATCGCGCTCGCAAGTTCCATTTTTATTGCGGATTTCGTGGTGCCCGATCATGACTGGATTGCCGATACCATCAGCGATCTGGGGGCCGGACGCTATGAATTCATTGTCGATATCGGGCTTTACGCCTTTTCCGCCGCTTTGATCGGTCTCGCCCTGTCGGTAGCCCATGTCCATCTCGGCGGATGGGACTGGAGCGTCGGAATCATCGCGCTCGTCGTGTTTGGACTTTTGGTGTTTCTCATCGGGGCCCGAAACGAATACGGCGACAATGACAGCGACGGCTGGGTGATCCACATATATCTGGTCTATGGACTGGGTGTCATGATGACCGTCGCCTGTTTTGCCATGGCACGCGGCGCAGCACGGGCCAGTCCCCGCTACCACAATATCTTGATCGGCATTGGCATCGTTTGGGTTGTCTCGGCGCCCGTCTTCTTTTTTCTTCCCACGGACATCGACGGCATTTACGAACGCTACCTGGGCGCGGTGTCCTTCGCGCTGGTCCTGTCGCTTGCACACCTCTTCTACCAACGCGCCAAGCGGTAGAATAACAGAGGATCTTCACGGACAGCCGACAATCACGAAGCGCCGCACCGCCTGCGTCGCGGTGCGGCCCATGCCGAGGGGGCGGCGGTTGTTGGACCACCACCCGTCACATTTTTACAGAAACTTCGCCGCATCCTTGCGGGCAAAGGCCTTCATCGTGTCGCCGTGTTCGGCCAGAAAGGCACGGGTGCGGTCGGGGTCGTGTTTGCTGAGATCGCGCAGCCACCACGAGATTGCCTTCTGGATGAACCAGCGGCCATCGGGCGCATAGCTGGCGGCCCAGCCCAGAATGCGGTCGCGGGCTTCGGCCTCTTGCGGCTTGGGGTGGTTCTGTTTGGTCCAGGGCAGGGTGATGACCAGCGCGGCACGTTTGGTCCACATGTGATCTGAGGTGGTCCAGGCCTCGATCTCATCCAGCCGTGATGGATCGGCGATCAGACGTTTCTGGCCTGCCATGCAGGCGTGATCGGCAATGGCCCAACTGTCGAAATCGGGCGCCCAGGACTTGATCAACGCCCAGACCTCGGCATCGGGGTCCATGCGGGCCTGTGTCAGCAGCTTGGCGGCGGCGATGCGGGCCTCGAAAGTATCCGTCTTCCACAGACCGTCGGCCAGTGCGACGCGGGTGTCTATGTCCAGCTCTTGCCGCCATGTCTTTGTCAGGTCGTTCAACACCGGATTGGGCACGCCCAGATAGGTGCGGTCGGCCTTGTGATAGGCTTGCGCGCCTGTCGCCCGTTCGGGATCGGCGTGTTCGTTGATTTCGGCCAGGGCCGCTTCGGGTGTCATGTGTTGGTGTCCAATATATGTGTAGGCAGACCGTCGATGCTGGTCTGGTTGCGGTCGGCCCAATAGGTCGCCACACCCTCGGGACCTTTGGTGTCGGCCCATTTTTGCAAGGTGTCGCGGGGACCTGCGTGGTCAAAGTAGGGGACCGCATAGCCACAGGAGGTTTGCAGCATGTCCACCGTCACGTCATAGATCTGCCGCGCGCCGGGCGAGGGTTCGAACATGGCATCCAGTTCGGCGAATTCTGCATCGCGCGGGTGCAGGGTGCGGGCGGTGCCATAGGCGCGCATGATCATCGGGCGTTTTTCAAACCCGCACCACATCAGCGTGATGCGGTTGTGCAGCGCCAGATGGGCGGCGGTTTCGTTGCCCGATCCGGTCAGGTTGCGCCAGACGATGCGGTTTGGCCCCATCACGCGCAAGGCATCCATCCCCTTGGGGCTGATGTTCACACGGCCCGTTTCCGCCGCACTGCCCACGAAAAACATGTGCTGTTGGGCGATGAAATTGGCGTGGTCTTCTTCGATGCTGTCGAATTGCTTGCCCATTATTCCACAGTTACCGATTTCGCCAGATTGCGCGGCTGGTCCACATCCGTGCCCTTGGCGACGGCCGTGTGATAGGCCAGTAGTTGCGCCGGCAGCGCATAGAGGATCGGGGCCACGGCGTTGTGCACCGTCGGCATGCAGATCGACGCCCAGACCCCTTCATTGGCCTCTTCCAGCCCTGCGGCATCCGAGATCAGCACGACCTTGCCCTTGCGCGCCATCACCTCTTGCATGTTGCTGACGGTCTTGTCGAACAGCGTGTCACGGGGGGCCATGACCACCACCGGCACGTGTTTGTCGATCAATGCAATGGGGCCGTGTTTCAGCTCGCCTGACGCATAAGCTTCGGCGTGGATATAGCTGATTTCCTTCAGCTTCAACGCGCCCTCGAGCGCCAGCGGATACATCAGACCACGCCCCAGGAACAGCACGTCGCGCGCCTCGGACAGGCGGCGGGCGGTGTTCTGCATCGCCGTGTTCTGCTCCAGCGCCGTGGTCATCAGCGCAGGCAGGCTGCGCAGGGCCGACACATGATCGGCCAGCGCCTCCTCGGACAACGTACCCCGGTCCGACGCCGCCTTCAGCGCCAGCATCAGCAGCACGGTCAACTGGCAGGTGAACGCCTTGGTCGAGGCGACGCCCACTTCGATGCCCGCATGGATCGGCAGCGCCAGATCGCTTTCGCGCGCGATCGAGCTTTCGGGGACGTTGACCACCGACAGGATGCGCGCGGCCTTGCCCTCGCAATAGCGCAGGGCGGCCAGCGTGTCGGCGGTTTCGCCCGATTGCGACACAAACAGCGCCAGTGTGCGGTCGGGGATCGGCGGCTCGCGATAGCGGAACTCGGACGCCACATCGACCTCGACCGGGATGCGGGCGATCTGTTCAAACCAGTATTTCGCGGTCAGACAGGCGTAATAGGCGGTGCCGCAAGCCACCAGCGTCAGCCGGTCGATGGCGGTGAAATCCACACCGGGGTCGGGCAGGGCGATGTGCCCGTCAGCGGTCAGGTAGTTGGCCAGCGCATTGCCGATCACCGTGGGCTGTTCCGCGATTTCCTTGGCCATGAAATGCTTGTGCCCGGCCTTGTCCACGCGTGCAGAATCAATCTGGATGGTCTTGATGGCGCGGTTGGCCAAATTGCCGTTGGCATCATGGATTTCCAGCGAGGTGCGTGTCAGCACCGCGCGGTCGCCTTCTTCCAGATAGGTGATGCGGTCGGTCAGCGGGGCCAGTGCAATCGCGTCCGAGCCTACGAACATTTCACCATCCCCGTGGCCGATGGCCAGCGGAGAGCCCTTGCGCGCGGCGACAATCAGGTCGTCTTCGCCCTGAAACAGAAAGGCCAGCGCAAAGGCACCATGCAGACGATCCAGCGTCTGGTTCGCGGCCTCGACCGGACCTGCGCCCGCGTTCATGTACATTTGCGTCAGCAGGGCGACGGTTTCGGTGTCGGTCTCGGTCACAAACTGGAAACCGGCCTCGGCCAGTTCGGCGCGCAGCTCGCGAAAGTTCTCGATGATGCCGTTGTGCACCACGGCGACGGGGCCCGCCAGATGCGGGTGGGCGTTGGTGACCGAAGGCGCGCCGTGCGTGGCCCAGCGGGTGTGCCCGATGCCGGATTTGCCGGCCAGCGGCTCGTGCACCAGCAGGTCGCTCAGGTTCACCAGCTTGCCCACCGCGCGACGGCGGTCCAGCGTGCCGTTGTTCACGGTCGCGATGCCCGCGCTGTCATAACCGCGATATTCCAGACGCTTGAGCGCCTCGACCAGAATGGGGGCCACTTCATGGCTGCCCAGAACGCCAACGATTCCGCACATATCAGTTGCCCCTTGTTTGTCTGGCCTTTTTGGCCCGCAGCATTTGCATCAGCTTGCGCGCCATGCCTGGCTTTTCGACCTGGTGGGCGCGGGCAATGGCCAGCGCGCCGTCCTCGACGTCGGATGTGATCACCGATCCCGAGGCTGTCATGGCTTCGTTGCCCACGGAAACGGGTGCCACCAGCATGGTGTTCGACCCGATAAAGGCGCGCGCGCCGATGTGGGTGTGATGTTTCAGCACGCCGTCATAGTTGCAGGTGATGGTGCCGGCACCGATGTTGGCACTCGCACCCACAAAAGCATCGCCGATATAGCTCAGGTGGTTGACCTTGGCGCCGGCATCGATGGTGGCATTCTTGATCTCGACAAAGTTGCCGACCCGTACATCCTCGGCCAGTTCCGCACCGGGGCGCAGACGGGCATAAGGGCCGATGACCCCGCCGCGCGCCACGTGGCACCCTTCCAGATGCGAGAACGCACGGATGCGGGCACCGGATTCAACGGTCACTTCGGGGCCGAAGAACACATGCGGCTCGACCACCGTGTCCCGCCCGATGAAGGTGTCATAGGAGAAATAGATGCTGGACGGGTCCAGCAGCGTCACGCCGTCCTCCATCGCAGCCGCCCGCGCGGTCTGTTGGAACAGCGCATCGGCGGCGGCCAGTTCGGCGCGCGAGTTGATGCCCAGCGTTTCCGCCTCGGGGCAGGTGACGACGCCTGCACTCAGACCACGCGCGCGGGCGAGGCCGATGATGTCGGGCAGGTAATATTCGCCCGCGGCATTGTCGTTGGTGACCGCGTCCAGCAGCGAAAACAGCGTGGTGGCGTCACAGGCCACAACGCCCGAATTGCACAGGGTAATCGCGCGCTCGGCCTCGGTGGCGTCCTTGAATTCCACAATGGCCTCAAGCACATCGCCCGCCATCTTCAGGCGGCCATAGCGGCCTGGATCAGCGGCTTCGAACCCCAGCACAACCACATCCTGCGCCTCACGTGCCGCAATCATCGCTTCCAGCGTCTCGGGGCGCACGAAGGGCGTGTCGCCATAAAGGACGATCACCGTGCCGTCGAACCCCTCCAGCGCTGCACGCGCCTGTTGCACCGCGTGGCCGGTGCCCAGTTGTTCCTCTTGCACGACGACCTGCACGTCCTCGTCATAGCCATGCACCGCCTGGGTCACCGCCTCGGCACCATGGCCTGCGACGACCACCATGCGCTCGGGCTCCTGCGACCGTGCCGCTTGCAGGGCGTGCACCAGCATGGGCGCGCCTGCGATGGGATGAAGGACCTTGGGGATGTCCGAATTCATCCGTGTGCCTTTGCCTGCGGCAAGGATGACCGTCGCGATGCTCATGCCAAATCTCTTTGTGTTCTTGGTGTGACCGTTTTATCCATCTTGCCATGCGGCGCAACCGTTGGCCCCATCAAACAAGATTGCTGGCCGTAACACGAACAATGACAGGACGGCAATGATCCGCCCATCAGGAGACAGGCATGACATCGGTAATCTTTGATCTGGACGGCACTTTGGCAGACACCAGCGGCGATCTGCTGGCCGCCGCGAACGCCTGTTTTCGCGATATGGGCGCGGGCGATGTGCTGACGGTGGCCGATGCGGGCGCGGCGCTGCGCGGCGGGCGGTCGATGCTGACGCTTGGCCTGCACCGCATCGGACGGTTCGACGAGGCGCTGGTCACCAAATATTACCCCGTGCTGCTCGAGGCCTATGACGGCGCGATTGACCATCACACGGTGATGTACCCCGGCGCGATGGAGGCCGTGGCCGCGATCAAGGCTGACGGCATCGCCGTGGGCATCTGCACCAACAAACCTGCCGGGCTGGCCGAGAAGCTGTTGCAATCGCTGGGTGTGCGTGATGCCTTTGCCTCGATGATCGGGGCTGACACATTGGCGGTGCGCAAACCCGATCCCGCACCGCTGTTCGCCGCCGCGCGACAGGCGGGCGGGTCCGATCACTGCATCCTGATCGGGGACAGCGACACCGACCGCAATACGGCACGGGCGGCGGGGGTGCCCTCGGTTCTGGTCACTTTTGGCCCCTCGGGCGAGGATATGGCGGCATTGAACCCCGAGGCTTTGTTGAACGATTACGCCGACTTGCCCGCCCTGGCGCGGCAGTTGCTGCGTGGCGAGGCCGCCGCATGACCGAGGTGTTCAGGGGCAGCTTTACCCAGCAGGAACCGATCCCCGAGGCCGGCATCGAGGCCGCGGTACGCGTGATGCGCCACGGGCGTCTGCACCGCTACAACACCGTGGGCGAGGAAGTGGCCGAGGCCGCGATGCTGGAACAGGAGTTTGCCGCACTGGTCGGCGCGCAATATTGTCTGGCGGTGGCCTCGGGCGGCTATGCCATGGCCACGGCGCTGCGGGCAGTGGGGGTGAAACCGGGCGACCGCGTGCTCTCCAACGCCTTTACGCTGGCCCCTGTGCCGGGGGCGATTGCCTCGCTGGGCGCGGTGCCGGTCTTTGTCGGCGTGACCGAAGACCTGACAATTGATCTGGAGGATCTGGACGCCAAGGGCGACACCGCCGACGTCCTGCTGCTTAGCCACATGCGCGGGCATATCTGTGACATGGACCGGCTGATGCAGATTTGCGACCGCCACGGCATTCAGGTGGTCGAGGATTGCGCCCACACCATGGGGGCCGCGTGGAACGGCGTGCCCTCGGGGCGGCACGGTGTGGTGGGCTGTTATTCCTGCCAGACCTACAAACATGTGAACGCGGGCGAGGGCGGTCTGCTGGTGACCGACAACCCCGAGATCGCGGCGCGCGCGGTGATGCTGTCGGGCAGCTATATGCTCTACGAACGCCATCTGGCGGCACCGGACGCCGAAGTGTTCGCGGACCTGCGCTATACCACGCCCAATATCTCGGGCCGTATGGACAACCTGCGCGCCGCCATCCTGCGCCCGCAACTGGCCAATCTGGACACGCAATGCGCCCGCTGGAATGACCGTTACAAGGTGCTCGAAGACGGTGTGCGCGGCACGCCGGGGCTTAAAATCGTTGAACGGGCAGCGGTCGAGCGCATTGTCGGCTCGTCCTTCCAGTTCCTGCTGCTGGACTGGAAGGCAGACGACATTCTGGCGGTTCTGAAACGCTGTGCTGCGCGCGGGGTTGAGCTGAAGTGGTTCGGAGCGCCCGAACCCATGGCGTTCACGTCGAAATACGACAGCTGGCGCTATGCTGCCGCCGAGGCAATGCCCGCCACGGACAGGGTGCTGGCGGGTATCGTTGACATGCGCGTGCCGCTGACCTTCTCGCTGGACGATTGCGCGCTGATTGCGCGGATCATCCGAAGCGAAGTGTCAGCGGTGTTTCAGGCGGCCAGCGCCTAGCCTTCTGGCTGTCCCAAGTCGCATGCGGGAAGGGGACGCGGCCGTTCGTGTCTGGCGCAGCGAACGGCGGGAATGAGCCCAGAGTTACCGGGGATGCATGATGTTTGAATGTCTGCTATCGGTGTGGACTATTAGGATTTCGGATATCACAGGCTAGCACTAGATGAGCATTGGCAAGAAAATTCTGGCATTATTGGTTCTGTTTAGCACCGTGGTCGTGATGCTCGTCTTGTTCATCATCGGCGGTACGAAAGTAGTATCAACGGGTTCATATGGACCCTTCACAATTGGCGAAGAAAAGTCTCGATCGGCCTCCACGCTTGAGCGCCTGGGTGTGTGGCCACCACAGCCAGTGCCATTTCACAATACGCTATTGGAAGCGCCAACTATCGCTGAGCTTCAACGTATTTTCTCAGAGGACAACGGTATTGTTGTCTGGTTTGGTCAGTCAGCTGGAGTGCCAATGCGTTTGGAGTTTGCAGGCGATACCCTTGATAGAATGTGGCCAACCTTTGAACCTAGAAGGGGGTCAAATCCAAACCCGGGCTACGACGCTATTGATGATGCGATGCTGTCTTTCCAAAATCAGATCGCCATCGGCATATCCCGTAATGACGTGTTTGAGCGGATTGCCTCGCAGGATACGGGGCTAACGGCGTACGTCTCGACCCATGTTGTCCGCGAGGACACCTTCGACGACTTATCGTACGAACAAGCCCAGGTTGATCCGTCTTATTCAGGATTCATTTACGAGCAACGTGGCTGGCGCTTTACCGGTCTAGATCATCTCCTTTGGTACAGTGGTTTTGCCACACCGCACTACAGTCGCGTCAGCCTATTCTTTGATCGCGAGAAACTAGCAAGAATAGAGCATTCTCACGGTCCAATCGAGTTACCGTAAGGCCCATACAATAGTGAGAGCTATTGCTTTCAAATCACGACCAACCGAAAGCGGCTATTGGCGTAGCCGCCGCGAACGGTCACTTCGTCCCGCACTCTCGGCCTTGGGGCATCCCGTTCCCAACGTCCGCTGTTGGGTCGTAAATGCTCGGCATCCGACGCCCGCCATCAATCAGCCCCGTACAGCGGCACCGTGGACATGCTGACCTTGGCGCTGCCCTCGGTCAGTTCGCGGGCGTGGGCGACGTAGATAAGTGTCTGGTTCGCCTCGTCAAAAATCCGCTTCACCCGCAGCGATTTGAACACGATGGACCGCGAGGTGCGAAACACGTCCTCGCCTTCCTCGCTGCGGTCGATGTCACCGATCTTGATCGGGCCGGTCTGCCGACAGGAAATCGACGAATTCGACGGGTCCTCGAACCAGTTGCCATTGGCCAGCCGATCGATCAGCCCCCGGTCGAAATAGGCGATGTGACAGGTCACACCGCTAACCTCGGGATCGGGGATTGCCTCGATCACGATGTCATTGCCCGCCCAGTCGACGCCAATCTCGCCCACTTGTTCAGCCTGCGCCGCAGCGCCAATTCCCAGCGCCGCGACGGTGATCCATGTGCCCAGACGCTTCAAAACGTAAGAACCCCGTGATCGCCCATGTCGGGCTTGGCGTCGGTCAGGTTGGCCTTGGCGATCTCGAACAGGAATTTCGCGCCGCCATCGGTGGCCCAAACCTCGGCCTTGGACAGCTTCATCCGCACCAGGCAGACATCGGGGTCCTTTTGCCCCCCTTCAAACCAAGCATCGGCCACGGGAGACCACAAGTCATCCAGCACCTTGGGGTCGGTCACGACGTCCAGCGCGCCCTCGACCGTGGCATAGAGTTTGTTGTGCTGGCAGGCGACCAGATAGGTGGCAGCGCTGGCTTTTTTCGCGGCATCGGCAATGTCGGTGCCATGAGCCGTGATGAACCACAGCGCGGTGCGGTCGTCGTCATGCAGCGTGTGCGACATGGGGCGGGCGCGGTCCGTCGGCGTGGCCAGCATACCGGCATTGATGTCGCCGATGCGGTCCCAGAATGTGTCGTTCAGTTCGGATTGGGTGGCATGATCTTTCATGGCGGTCTCCTGTTTCCTCAAGTGTCGGCAGACCAACGCCCGATCACAAAGCTTGTTCCATGTCTGCGATAGTGATCAGACTTGACCAGACAGGGGGCGGGGATGTAAGTAATGAACAAGCGTTCAATAACGGGAGGGATGCGCCAATGTTTACCCATTCAATGACCTTCGATCTGGGCGAGGATGCCAATAGCCTGCGCGAGATGGTGCACCGCTGGGCGCAAGAGCGCGTGCGCCCTATGGCGCAAGAGATCGACCAGACCAATGAATTCCCCCCCGCTTTGTGGACAGAGATGGGCGAACTGGGCCTGCTGGGCATCACCGTTGAGGAAGAATTCGGCGGCTCTGGCATGTCCTATCTGGCGCACACCGTCGCGGTTGAAGAAATCGCGCGCGCCTCGGCCTCGGTCTCGCTGTCCTACGGCGCGCATTCGAACCTGTGCGTCAACCAGATCAAACTGAACGGCACGCCCGAGCAAAAGGCAAAATACCTGCCCGGTCTGGTCAGCGGCAAACACGTGGGCGCACTGGCGATGTCCGAACCGGGGGCGGGCAGCGACGTGGTCAGCATGAAACTGCGCGCCGAAAAGCGGAACGATCACTTTCGCCTCAGCGGCAACAAATATTGGATCACCAACGGCCCCGACGCCGACACGCTGGTGGTCTATGCCAAGACAGACCCCGATGCAGGCAGCCGTGGCATCACCGCCTTCCTGATCGAAAAGGATATGGTGGGTTTTTCAACTTCGCCGCATTTCGACAAACTGGGGATGCGCGGCAGCAACACCGCCGAGCTGATCTTTGACGGTGTCGAAGTGCCGTTTGAAAACATCCTTGGCGAAGAGGGCAAAGGCGTTGCCGTTCTGATGTCGGGTCTGGATTACGAACGTGTCGTGCTGGCGGGCATTGGCCTTGGCATCATGGCCGCCTGCCTGGACGAGGTCATGCCCTATGTGTCCGAGCGCAAGCAATTCGGCCAGCCCATCGGGAACTTCCAGCTGATGCAGGGCAAGATCGCCGATATGTACACCGCGATGAACAGCGCACGGGCCTATGTCTACGAGGTGGCGCGCGCCTGCGACCGTGGCACCGTGACGCGGCAGGACGCGGCGGCGTGCTGTCTCTATGCCTCCGAACAGGCGATGGTGCAGGCGCATCAGGCGGTGCAGGCGCTGGGCGGGGCAGGGTTTTTGTCCGACAGCCCCGTCAGCCGTATTTTCCGCGATGCCAAGCTGATGGAAATCGGCGCCGGCACCTCGGAAATTCGCCGGATGCTGATCGGACGCGAGTTGATGGGGGCGATGGCCTGACACGGCACTCGGGGAGGAGGCGGAGATGGACCGGCTGTTGGACCTTGGGACGAAAGAGACGGTGCTGCACGCCAGCCTGCCTGTGCTGGTCGAGGTTCTGGAATGGATCGCGGCGGGCATTGACTTGTTTGCGATCCTGCTGCTGGTCATCGGTGCTGCGCGTTTCATGGCCGGGTTCATCCGCGCCGAGCTGCGCCGAGACAGCGGGCAGCGGTTGCGCACCTCGAACCGTGCGCGGCTGGAACTGGGCAACTACATCCTCGCAGGGCTGGAGCTGTTCATCGTCTCGGACGTGATCCACACCGCGCTCAGCCTTGCCGCAACCGACCTGATCTTTTTGCTGCTTCTGGTGATCATCCGCTCGATCACCTCGTATTTTCTGGACCGCGAGCTGTCGGAACTGCGCCGCGAACTGGGCGATGATCCGCGCTAGGCCCGCCTCCGCACGGCCGTACTGGCTGTATTGGATGCCACTGGCGGTGGTGACGATCTGCGCGGCGCTCTGGCTGTTCCGGCTGGGCTGGATCGCGGCGCATGTGGATGAAAGCGCGCTGCTGGACCACTACGCGCGGCTTTACGTGGCCGAAACCGGCGCAAGCGCGCGGCTGAGCGATTGCGTGGGGCGACCGGGGCAGGGTGACGGTGTGCGGCTGGTGATCAGCTGTGCGGCACCGGACGGCGGCAAACGGGTCTATGCGATTGGCCGCTTTGGCGGGCTGCTGGAACAGATTCCTGCGCCGGGGGATGCGTCGAAAACCTGAGCGGCCGCGTTAAGCCGTCAGACGACAACAAAGGATTGAAAATGCTTCTGAAACGAACCTTGATCGCGGCCATTCTGGCCAGCCCTGTAACCCCGCTGGCGGCGCAGGACCTGACGTTCAGCACAGACATCACGGCATCGTGCCTGGCGCATACCCCCGATATGGCAGGGCAGATGGCGTGCATCGGCGAATCCGCCAATGCCTGCATGGAGGACACGCCGGGTGGATCGTCCACCGCAGCGATGTCGGGCTGTCTGGACCGCGAGTTGCAGTATTGGGATGCCAAGCTGAACGAAAACTATGGTGCAGCCCTCAAACGGGCGCGTGAGGCGGACGAATATGTCGACGGCACGCCCTCTGCAACGGCGCTGCGTGACATGCAGCGGGCGTGGATACCTTTCCGCGATGCGACTTGCGATTACGAGCGGTCGCATTGGGGCGGTGGCACTGGGGGCGGTCCCGCCACCTATAGCTGCCTGATGCGGCTGACCGGACAGCAGGCGCTGTATCTGGCCAACAGCGGGATTGGTGAGTGAACACACATCCCAAAATAATGGGGCCCAACATAGCGCGGACCTGTCTGGACCATGACCCGCAGGCGGTGGCGATCATCGACCTGTCGGACGGGCCGCGCCGTGATGTGCGCTATGGCGACCTGTCCGATAGGGTCGACGGCATCGCGCGCTATCTGGCACAGCACGTTCAGGCGGGCGACCGCGTGGGCGTGCTGCTCAGCCAGACGCCATGGTGTGCAGCGGCCCATCTGGCGATCTGGAAGATCGGCGCGATCTCGGTGCCGCTGTTCAAACTGTTCCAGCGCGATGCGCTGGCGGCGCGGGTGGGCGATGCCGGTGCTGCTCTGGTGCTGACCGATGCCGAAGGGGCGGACTTGCTGGGCGATCTGGCAACCCCGGTGATCGCCGCGACCTGCGGTGTTGCGGGCGGACCGGTGGACTATGCGCCGGGCGGGGCCGATGTGCCCTGTGTGCTGATCTATACCTCGGGCACCACGGGCACGCCCAAGGGGGCGTTGCACGGGCACGGCGTGCTTGAGGGGCATCTGGCGGGCGTCAGCGCCAGCCATGACCATCTGGGCGAGCCGGGCGATTGCCTGTGGACCCCCGCCGACTGGGCGTGGATTGGCGGGCTGTTCGATGTGCTGATGCCGGGGCTGCGGTTGGGCGTGCCGGTGGTGGCGGCGCGGATGCCCAAATTCGACGTGGACCGCTGCGCGCAGATCGTGGCCGAAGGCCACGTGCGCAACGTGTTTTTCCCGCCCACCGCTTTGCGCATGCTCAAGGCGGCAGGGGCGCAACTGCCCGGCCTGCGCACCGTTGCCAGCGGGGGCGAGCCGCTGGGCGCTGAGATGCTGGCCTGGGGGCGGGATGCATTTGGCGTGCAGATCAACGAATTTTACGGGCAGACCGAATGCAACATGGTCGCCAGCAGCTGCGCCGCCGATTTCCCGCCGCGCCCGGGATGCATCGGCAAACCGGTGCCCGGCTTTGACATCGCGGTGATCGACGACGCGGGCCAGCCCACCGACGCAGAGGGCGACATCGCCATCCGCCGCGGCGCGCCCAGCATGATGCTGCGCTATTGGCAGCGGCCCGAAGCAACGGCGGAAAAGTTTCGCGGCGACTGGATGCTGACCGGTGACCGTGGCCTGTGGGAAGGCGACTATCTGCGGTTCAAAGGCCGCGAGGATGACGTGATCACCTCGTCCGGCTACCGCATCGGCCCCGCCGAGATCGAGGATTGCCTGATGACCCATAGGGATGTGGCGACCGTCGGCGTTGTCGGCAAACCCGACCCGATGCGCACCGAGATCGTCAAGGCCTATGTGGTGCTGAAAGAGGGGGCCACGGTGACGGAAGTGGACCTGCAAGACTACGTCAAAGCGCGTCTGGCGCAATATTCATACCCGCGCGAAATCGCATTCGTCGATGCGCTTCCGATGACGGTGACGGGCAAAGTGATCCGCAAGGCGCTGCGTGCGCAAGCGGTGGCAGAAACTGGGAAAGGGACGGCATGAAACTGACGTCACAGATTTTGACTTCTTCGGCTGATTTCAAAGCCAACCAACAGGCGCACGAGGCAGCCTTGCAGCAAATCCAGGAGGCGGCGCAGGCAGCCACGCTGGGCGGCGGCGAACGGTCGCGGGAGCGGCATGTGAAACGCGGCAAGATGCTGCCGCGCGAGCGGGTGGCGAACCTGCTGGACCCCGGCAGCCCGTTTTTGGAGGTCGGCGCCACAGCCGCCCACGGCATGTACGGTGGCGATGCCCCCGGTGCGGGCGTGATCACCGGCATTGGCCGCGTCATGGGCCGCGACGTGATGGTCGTGTGCAACGACGCCACGGTGAAGGGCGGCACCTATTACCCGATGACGGTCAAGAAACACCTGCGCGCGCAGGAGATTGCCGAGGCGAACCATTTGCCCTGCATCTATCTGGTGGACAGCGGCGGCGCGAACCTGCCCAATCAGGATGAGGTTTTTCCCGACCGCGACCACTTTGGCCGTATCTTTTTCAATCAGGCGCAGATGAGCGCAAAAGGTATCCCGCAGATTGCCGTGGTGATGGGATCATGTACGGCCGGCGGGGCTTATGTGCCTGCCATGTCCGACGTGACGATCATCGTGCGCGATCAGGGCACGATCTTTCTGGCCGGCCCCCCGCTGGTCAAGGCCGCCACGGGCGAGGTGGTCAGCGCCGAGGATCTGGGCGGCGGCGATGTGCACACGCGCCTGTCGGGCGTGGCGGACTATCTGGCCGAGGATGACACACATGCGCTGGCTTTGGCCCGCCGCGCGGTGGGATCGCTGGAAGGTGCAGCCTCGCGTCTGACGGCGTGGGCGGTCAGCTATGACGAGCCTGCCTATGATCCGGCGGAACTGCTGGGGGTGGTGCCTGCGGATGCGCGCACGCCCTATGACATCCGCGAGGTGATCATGCGGCTGGTCGATGGCAGCGTGTTCGACGAGTTCAAATCCCGTTTCGGCGAAACGCTGGTCTGCGGCTTTGCCCATGTCAAAGGCACGCCTGTCGGCATCATCGCCAACAACGGCGTGCTGTTTTCCGAAGCCGCGCAAAAGGGCGCGCATTTTGTTGAGCTGTGTTCGCAGCGCAAAATCCCGCTGGTGTTCCTGCAAAACATCACCGGCTTCATGGTGGGGCGCAAATACGAAAACGAAGGCATCGCGCGCCACGGCGCCAAGATGGTGACGGCGGTGGCGACCACGTCGGTGCCGAAAATCACCATGCTGGTCGGCGGATCGTTCGGGGCGGGCAACTATGGCATGGCGGGGCGCGCCTATTCCCCGCGTTTCTTGTGGACCTGGCCCAACAGTCGCATCAGCGTCATGGGTGGCGCACAGGCGGCAGGCGTGCTGGCCACGGTCAAACGCGACGGCATGGAAGCGCGCGGCGAGACATGGAGCGCCGAGGACGAACAGGCGTTCAAACAGCCCACGATTGATATGTTCGAGGAACAGTCCCACCCGCTTTATGCCAGCGCGCGGCTGTGGGACGACGGGGTGATCGACCCGCGCAAAAGCCGCGACGTTCTGGACCTGAGCCTGCGCGCCAGCCTGAATGCGCCGATCGCTGATACGCGCTTTGGTCTGTTCCGGATGTGAGTTTTGCCGGCGGTGGACGGGGGCCAGCCCCCGGACCCCCGGGATATTTTTGGCCAAAAGAAATGGCCCAGTGAAAGATTTAGAGGACGGGAATGATGTTTGACACGATCCTGATTGCGAACCGCGGCGAGATTGCCTGTCGGGTGATGGAAACGGCGCAGGCCATGGGTGTTGCCTGTGTGGCGGTCTACTCGGATGCGGATGCGGGGGCCAAGCATGTGGCGATGGCTGACCGCGCCGTGCACATTGGCGGGTCGGCCCCGTCGGAAAGCTATTTGCGCGGCGAAGTGATCATTCGCGCGGCTTTGGAGACGGGCGCGCAGGCGATC
Organism: Sulfitobacter sp. 20_GPM-1509m; assembly: GCF_000620505.1. Classification (GTDB taxonomy): domain Bacteria; phylum Pseudomonadota; class Alphaproteobacteria; order Rhodobacterales; family Rhodobacteraceae; genus Pseudosulfitobacter. Next base: position 343,829 of record NZ_JIBC01000006.1, read on the forward strand.
CATCCCGGCTATGGGTTCCTGTCCGAGAACCCCGATTTCGTCGAGGCGGTGGAGGCGGCGGGGCTGGTGTTCATCGGCCCGTCGGCCAGTGCGATCCGCGCGATGGGGCTGAAAGACGCGGCCAAGGCGCTGATGGTTGAGGCAGGCGTGCCCGTGGTGCCCGGCTATCACGGGGCGGACCAGTCGGATGATCTGCTGGCGGCAGAGGCCGAGAAGATCGGCTATCCGGTGCTGATCAAGGCCGTCGCGGGCGGCGGCGGCAAGGGGATGCGTCAGGTCGACACGGCAGCGGGCTTTCACGAGGCGCTGGCCTCGGCGCGGTCCGAAGCCAAGACCGCCTTTGGCAATGCCGATGTGCTGGTCGAGAAATTTGTCAGTAAGCCGCGCCATATTGAGGTGCAGGTCTTTGGCGACGGCAGCCACGCGGTGCATTTGTTCGAACGCGATTGTTCGTTGCAGCGCCGTCACCAGAAGGTGATCGAAGAGGCACCGGCCCCCGACATGACGCCCGAGATACGCGCCGCCATGGGGGCGGCCGCTGTGCGTGCGGCCGAGGCCATCGGTTACGCGGGCGCGGGCACGGTCGAATTCATCGTGGACGGCTCGGACGGGCTGAACGCTGACGGGTTTTTCTTCATGGAGATGAACACGCGGTTGCAGGTGGAACACCCCGTAACCGAGGCGATCACCGGCGTTGATCTTGTGGAATGGCAACTGCGCGTCGCGGCGGGCGAGGCGCTGCCTGCGGCGCAAGAGGAGCTGGGCATCAGCGGCCACGCTTTCGAGGCGCGGCTTTATGCAGAGGATGTGCCCAAGGGGTTCCTGCCCGCGACCGGCACGCTGACGCATCTGCAGTTCCCCGACGGGTGCCGCGCGGACAGCGGTGTGCGGGCGGGCGATGTGATCAGCCCGTTTTACGATCCGATGATTGCCAAGGTGATCGTGCACGGCCCCACCCGCGACGTCGCACTGGCGCGCCTGCGGGCGGCGCTGGCAGGCACGCAGGTGGGGGGCACGGTGACCAACCTTGCGTTTCTGGGCGCGCTGGCCGGGCACAAGGGCTTTGGCCGGGGCGAGGTCGACACCGGCCTGATCGCGCGTGATCTGGACGATCTGGTGGCGGCTCCGCAGGCCGCGCCGCGTCATGCAGTGGCGGCGGGGATGGTGGCGCTGGGGCTGGACCGGCCTGATACGGACGCGGGCTTTGCCCTGTGGGCACCGCTGCGGCGCAGCCTGACGCTGGTGCATGACGGCGCGGACGTTGCCCTGACGGTGGATGTGTCGGGGCCGGCGGCGCAGGACTGGACGGTGGACGGCACAGCGGTTTCAGTGCGCCGCGTCGGTGCCTTCTGGCAGATCGACGGGCAGGCGGCACCGGATGTGGCGCAGGCAGGCGCGCAGGTCACCGTCTTTGACGGCTATGGACTTGCCTATACCGTTGTTGACCCGTTGGAGCGCGCCAGTGCCGCAGGCGGCGATGGCAACCTGATCGAAGCGCCGATGCCGGGGCTGGTGCGGGCGCTGTTCGCCAAGGCAGGGCAGGCGGTCAAGGCGGGTGAACGGCTGGCCGTGCTTGAGGCGATGAAGATGGAGCACAGCCTGCTGGCCATCCGCGATGGCGTGGTGGCCGAGGTGCTGGTGGAAGAGGGCGCGCAGGTCGAGGCCGGCGCGGCACTGGTGCAATTGGAACCGGAAGCCTAGGCTGGTTTCAGCAAGGGAGGAATTGCCATGAGTCTGGGTGCCTGTGAGATTTTCGAAGTCGGTCCACGTGACGGATTGCAGAACGAAGCCAAAGAGATTTCGGTGGCCGACAAGGTCAAGCTGGTCGATATGCTCAGCCGCGCCGGTTTCAGCCGCATCGAATGCGCGTCATTCGTCAGCCCCAAGTGGGTGCCGCAGATGGCGGGCAGCGCCGAGGTTTTGGCGGGAATCACCCGTGGGGACGGCATCCGCTATGCGGCGCTGACCCCCAACATGCGCGGGTTCGAGGATGCGCAGGCGGCGGGCGCGGACGAGATTGCGGTTTTTGCTTCGGCCTCGGAAGGGTTCTCCAAGGCCAACATCAACGCGACCATCGCGGAATCGCTGGAACGGTTCGCCCCGATGATCGAGGCCGCGCGCCATATTGATCTGCCGGTGCGGGGCTATGTGTCCTGCGTGGTGGAATGTCCCTATGACGGCCCCGTCGCGCCGCAGGCGGTGGCCGATGTGGCCGACAAGCTGTTCGGCATGGGCTGTTACGAGATCAGCCTGGGCGACACCATTGGCAAGGGCACACCCGATGCGGTGGCGCGGATGCTGCTGGCGGTGCGCGATGTGGTGCCTGCGGGACGGCTGGCCGGGCATTTCCATGACACCAACGGGCGCGCGATGGACAACATCGACGCGGCTCTGGCGATGGGCCTGCGGGTGTTCGACGCGGCGGTGGGTGGTTTGGGCGGTTGTCCCTATGCGCCCGGCGCGTCCGGCAACGTGGCGACCGAAGCGGTGGCGGCGCATCTGAAACGGTTGGGCTATCAGACCGGGCTGGATGCGGATGTGATCGCCGAGGCGGCGGCCTTTGCCAAGAGCCTGCGCAGCTAAAGACGTACGAAAAGGACGGGAATATGTACAAGACGATTTCGATCGACGTGGACGCACGCGGTGTGGCCACGCTGACGCTGGACCGCGCGGAGAAGCACAACGCGATGTCGGCGCAGATGCTGGCCGACCTGACAGACGCGGCGGCGGCGCTGGGCGCGGATGATGCGGTGCGCGTGGTGGTGCTGACCGGTGCGGGCAAATCGTTCTGTGCGGGCGGCGATCTGGACTGGATGCGCGAACAGATGGCCGCCGATCCCGAGACACGGGCGCGCGAGGCAGGGAAGCTCGCGCATATGTTGCAGGCGCTGAACACAATGCCCAAGCCGCTGATCGGCATGGTGCAGGGCAATGCATTCGGCGGTGGCGTCGGCATGGCGTCGGTCTGTGACATCGCGCTGGGTGCGGATCACCTGAAGATGGGCCTGACCGAAGTACGTCTGGGCATTATTCCCGCCACCATCGGCCCCTATGTGATCGCCCGCATGGGCGAAGGGCGCGCGCGGCGGGTGTTCTTTTCGGGGCGTCTGTTCGATGCGTCCGAAGCGGTCGATCTGGGCCTGCTGGCGCGGGTGGTGCCCGCCGGTGATCTGGCCGCTGCGGTCGAGGCGGAGGTGCTGCCCTATCTCAGCACCGCGCCGGGGGCCGTCGCCTCGGCCAAGGCGCTGGCACGGTCCCTTGGGCCGCGCATTGATGCGGGAACCATCGACATGACCATTCAGGCGCTGAAAGACCGCTGGGAAACCGACGAGGCCGCTGAAGGCATCGGCGCGTTTTTCGACAAGCGCAAGGCGGCGTGGATGGGGTGAGGGGCTGCGGCCATCATCCGGGGCAGGGACTTGCGGGCAGGGCGCGGGCTGCACCTTGTGGCACGCGGCATCAATATCCCTTGCTTGATCTCTCCTGCTTCGTTTGACAAACGTCCCGTACGAGCCATCTGGTTGCAGTAACCAGAACACATCCCAAAGCGGACGGGTCCGGCTGCCTGTCGGGCAATGGACCCCGCTGACCCATCCACATAGCAAAGGAGCGCTTTATGGCACTTCACTGGATCGCACTCATGATCATCCTGCCCTTCGCGGGGGCGTTTATCTACGCGGGCATCCATGAATATCTGCGCTACAATTCCCAAGGCAAAGCAAGTTACGGGCTGGTCTACAACGAAGAGACCGGAACCACCCACGTCACCGGCATTGCCGAGGACGAAGAGGCCTATGATCCCGAGGACTTTGACCCCAACGACTATACCAATCCCGAGGCCAGGGGCGGCCCCGAGGATGCGGACAGGGACAAATCCTGAGCCGCGCAGGGGACGGAGGGCTTTCGGGGACCCAAACTGCCCGCCTCTCGGTTGACCCCGCCGCACGCGCGGCGTAAACCTGCACCAATCTCCGGGGCCGCGCGATCTGATGCGCCGGCAAAGCAAAGGAACCACACGTGGACGAGATGCTGCGCGAATACCTTCCGATTCTGGTGTTTCTGGCCGTTGCCATTGCACTGGGCCTGATTCTGATCCTCGCCGCGCTGGTCATTGCCGTGCGCCGTCCCGACCCCGAAAAGGTCAGCGCCTATGAATGCGGGTTCAACGCATTCGACGATGCGCGGATGAAATTCGATGTGCGGTTCTACCTGGTGTCGATCCTGTTCATCATCTTCGATCTGGAAATCGCTTTCCTGTTTCCCTGGGCCGTCGCGTTCAAGGACATCAGCATGACAGGCTTCTGGTCGATGATGGTTTTCTTGGGCGTTCTGACCGCAGGATTTGCCTATGAGTGGAAAAAAGGCGCGCTTGAGTGGCAGTAAGCCACGGGTAAGCCAGAATTGAAAAGCCGCCCCGCACGGGCGGCTTTTGTCATTTCAAGCAAGCAGGGGCACAAACGGGTTATTCTGCAAGCACCCCATCGAACGGGCCTGCTTTTTCCGGGGGGACATGCGACCATGTCGCGTTGACGCTCTGGCAGGGCTGGGCTACACCCGAGAACAACATGCGGGTCGGCGGAAATTCGCACCCCGTCATCCCGACAAAACGCTGGAGCGAAGCGCATATGTCAATTGCCACATCACCGAACGCTGCGGGGGCCGACCGCGAGGTCGCAACCCAGAGCCTGAACGCAGAGTTGCAGGACAAGGGCTTTCTGCTGACCTCGACCGAGGATCTGATCAACTGGGCCCGCACCGGCAGCCTGCACTGGATGACATTCGGTCTGGCGTGCTGCGCGGTCGAGATGATGCACACGTCGATGCCACGCTATGATCTGGAACGCTTCGGCACCGCGCCGCGCGCGTCTCCACGCCAGTCGGACCTGATGATCGTCGCCGGCACGCTGACCAACAAGATGGCACCGGCCCTGCGCAAGGTCTACGACCAGATGCCCGAGCCGCGTTACGTGATCTCGATGGGGTCCTGCGCCAATGGCGGCGGCTATTATCACTACAGCTATTCGGTGGTGCGCGGTTGCGACCGCATCGTGCCGGTCGACATCTACGTGCCGGGCTGCCCGCCCACGGCCGAGGCGTTGCTGTACGGGATCATGCAATTGCAGCGCAAGATGCGCCGCACGGGAACAATCGTCCGCTGAGCCGGACGGGGATTGCTGTCCGCCACGGCGGCAGGGGGGCGGCAGGGTCCGCGCCAGACAGACAGACTTCGGGTAAGGATAACCGATGAGCGATGCACTGAAAGAACTGGGAACCTACATCGAGGCCAAGCGGCCGGGCTGCGTTCTGACCTGGGACGTCAGCCACGGCGAGCTGAACCTTGATATCACGCCCAACAACATCGTGGGGCTGGTCGAGTTCCTGAAAAACGACGCAACCTGCCGGTTCTCGTCGCTGGTCGACATCACGGCGGTGGACTACACGGGCCGCGCCAAGCGGTTCGATGTGGTCTATCACTTCCTCAGCATGTACCAGAACCACCGCATCCGCCTGCGCGTGTCGGTGCGCGAGGATGCGATGGTGCCGTCGATCACATCCGTGCACCCGTCAGCCGACTGGTTCGAGCGCGAGGTGTTCGACATGTTCGGCATCCTGTTCTCGGGCCACCCCGACCTGCGCCGCATCCTGACCGATTACGGCTTTCGCGGCTATCCGCTGCGCAAGGATTTCCCGACCACCGGCTACACCGAGGTCCGCTATGACGAGGCGCAAAAGCGCGTGGTCTACGAGCCCGTCAGCCTGGTGCAGGAATACCGCCAGTTCGATTTCATGTCCCCCTGGGAGGGTGCCGAATACATCCTGCCCGGCGATGACAAGGTCGCGCCGGACGGTCACGTGAGCAAGGATGCCAAGTGATGGGCGGCGTTTGGTGGCTGATACTGTCGGCGCTGACGATCATTCCGATGATCAAGCTGCTGCCGTTCTTCGGCATCAATAAATACTGGTCTGCGGTCTGTCTGATCCCGTTCGGCACCATTGCGTTGCTGTGGTGGATCGGGCTGCGTCTGCAAGAGCTGGAGAAGCGCTGATGGGCGGCCAGTATTTTCAGGCGGACTGGTACTATTCGACATCCGCTCTTTTTGCGATGTTGATTCTTCTGGGTCTGTTTGCGCTTCCCGCCCGCGTCATTCAGAAACGACATGGCTATCCGGTGTGGACGTTGGTGTTTTGCCTCGTTCCATATATGGGCCCCTACATACTGCTCTGGGCGTTTGCCACTTCCGAGCCGCGTAAGATTGAAGAGGATTTATCATGATGGATGGCTCCAAAGGTTTCGAAGACGCCCTGACGGGCGAGCAGAAAATCCGCAACTTCAACATCAACTTCGGGCCTCAGCACCCGGCGGCACACGGCGTGTTGCGGCTGGTGCTGGAGCTGGATGGCGAGATTGTCGAACGCTGCGATCCGCACATCGGCCTGCTGCACCGTGGCACCGAAAAGCTGATGGAAAGCCGGACGTACCTGCAAAACCTGCCCTATTTCGACCGGCTGGATTACGTGGCCCCGATGAACCAGGAACACGCCTGGTGTCTGGCCATCGAAAAGCTGACCGGCGTCGAGGTGCCGCGCCGTGCCTCGCTGATCCGGGTGCTCTATTCCGAGATCGGGCGCGTGCTGAACCACCTGCTGAACGTGACCACGCAGGCGATGGACGTCGGCGCGCTGACCCCGCCGCTGTGGGGCTTTGAAGAGCGCGAAAAGCTGATGATCTTTTACGAGCGGGCCTGTGGCGCACGTCTGCACGCGGCCTATTTCCGCCCCGGCGGTGTGCATCAGGATCTGCCCGACGCGCTGCTGGACGATATCGAACAGTGGGCGCATGAATTCCCCGCCGTTCTGGCCGACATCGACGGGCTGCTGACGGAAAACCGCATCTTCAAACAGCGCAACGCCGACATTGGCGTGGTGACCGAAGAGGACATTCTGGAATATGGCTTCTCTGGTGTGATGGTGCGCGGCTCTGGGCTGGCCTGGGATTTGCGCCGGTCGCAGCCCTATGAATGCTACGACGAGTTCGATTTCCAGATTCCCGTCGGCAAGAACGGCGACTGCTACGACCGCTACCTTGTGCGCATGGAAGAGATGCGCCAGTCGGTCAGCATCATCAAACAGGCCATCGGCAAGCTGCGCGAAGCCACTGGCGACATTCTGGCGCGTGGCAAGATCACCCCGCCCAGCCGGACCGATATGAAAACCTCGATGGAAAGCCTGATCCACCACTTCAAACTTTATACCGAAGGGTTCCACGTGCCCGCAGGCGAAGTGTACTGCGCCGTCGAGGCCCCCAAGGGCGAATTCGGTGTCTATCTGGTGGCCGATGGCAGCAACAAACCTTACCGCGCCAAGATCCGCGCGCCCGGGTTCCTGCACTTGCAGGCGATGGACCATATTTCCAAAGGCCACCAGCTGGCAGATGTCGCCGCGATCATCGGCACCATGGATGTCGTGTTCGGAGAGATTGACCGGTGATGTTCACTCCGGTCATCCCTGCACTTCATCTTGCCCGTAAAACTCCCGCCGGAGGCTCCCACCTCTGCCACGCGAACCGAAAGTCGAACTGATGCTCCGCCGCTTGCACCCTGACCAACCCGAAAGCTTTGCCTTCACCCCCGCCAACCAGGCCTGGGCCGAGGCACAGATCACCAAGTACCCCGAGGGCCGTCAGGCCAGCGCCATCATTGCGCTGCTGTGGCGCGCGCAAGAGCAAGAGGGCTGGCTGACACGCCCCGCAATTGAATCCGTCTGCGAGATGCTGGGCATGGCCTATATTCGCGGGCTGGAAGTGGCGTCGTTCTACTTCATGTTTCAGCTGCAACCGGTTGGTTCCGTGGCACATATCCAGGTCTGCGGCACCACGTCCTGCATGATCTGCGGCGCCGAGGACCTGATGGCGGTCTGCAAGAAAAAGATCGCCGCGAAACCGCACGAGCTGTCTGCGGATGGCAAGTTTTCGTGGGAAGAGGTCGAATGCCTTGGCTCTTGCGCCAACGCACCCATGGCCCAGATCGGCAAGGATTATTACGAGGATCTGACAACCGACCGCATGGCCGAGATCATCGACGAGTTGGCCGCAGGCCGCGTGCCCGTGCCCGGCCCGCAAAACGGGCGCTATGCGTCCGAGCCGCTCAGCGGTCTGACCTCGCTGACCGAATACGACAGCGGCAAGACACAATATAACGCCAGCGCACAGCTTGCGACGGACATCGGCGACACCATCAAGCGTATTGACGGGACCGAAGTGCCGCTGACCGCACCATGGCAGGGCAAGGCGGCCAATGCCTCCGGCAAACCGCCCGCCAAGCCCAAGACACGCACGGCCCCCTCTGCGCCCGTGACCGAAACCAAGGCCGAAGTGGCACCTGCGCCTGCGTCCGAAGCACAGTCCAAGGCCAAGCCGCCACGTACCGAAGCGGAGCCCACACCCGCAGCCGAGGCGGGTGCAGGCAAGAAGCCCCGCACCATGAAAGCGCCCCGCAAGGCCGGTGCCGACGATCTGAAGCTGATCAAGGGCGTCGGTCCCAAGCTGGAAGCGATGCTGAACGAGATGGGTTATTTCCATTACGACCAGATCGCCAAATGGGGTCCTGCAGAAGTGGAATGGGCCGATCAGAACCTTGTCGGCTTCAAGGGGCGCGTCAGCCGGGACAACTGGGTCGAACAGGCGGGCAAGCTGGCCGCCGGTGAACAGACCGAATTTTCCAACCGTGCCAAAAAGGACGGTATCTATAATAAATAAAAATTAATCAGGAGAGGGACCAAATGAACGAGAACACACAAATGCAGGATTGCACACGCAAGTGTTGGATGCTGTCGGCGATCGCGGGGGTGGTGATTGCCATCCTGATGATCGCCTTTGCGGGCTGGACATTCTTCAGCTCGATCCTTGCGGGGATCGTGATTTTTGTTGTTGGTGGCTTTCTCCTGAAATCCATGCTCTGCGGTGCGCTGGCCGATCAGGCGCAGGACACTGCGGCTCCGGCACAGGCTCCGGCACAGGCCGCAGCGGCACCCAAGCCTGCCGCTGACACGGCCCCCGTGGCGGATGCTGCCGCACCAGAGGCTGAAAGCGTGGAACCGGCAGCGGTTGCTGCGGCACCTGCGCCCGCCGACAAGGTTCTGGTGAAACCCAGTGCCCGTCTGGCAGGTCAGGAAGAACTGGCCGCGCGCAAGGGCGACTGGAAATACGAAAAACCGGCAGAGGCGGCACCGGCCAAGGCGACCGCAAAGGCGGCACCCGCCAAAAAGGCACCGGCCAAGAAGGCTCCCGCAGCCAAAGCCCCCGCAGCCAAAGCAGCCGCAAACAAGGACGCAACCGCTGCCGCGACCACGACGCGCGCACCCGTGGCCGCCGATGGCAAGCCCGAGATGCTGGACGCCCCGCGCGAGGGCGGGCCGGATGATCTGAAACAGATCAAGGGCGTCGGCCCCAAGCTGGAAGGGCTGCTGAACGAAATGGGCATCTACCACTTTTCGCAGGTGGCCGGATGGCGCAAGAAAGAAGTCGAATGGGCCGATCAGAACCTTGTGGGGTTCAAAGGTCGGGTCAGCCGTGATGAATGGGTCAAACAGGCCAAGGTGCTGGCCAAAGGTGGCAGCACGGAGTTTTCGAACAAGGTCAAGAAAGGCGGCGTTTACTAAACGCCGACAGATTTGATGCAGGGTCAGGATAGCACAAACAAGACAGGGCAGCGTCTGGCGCTGTGGATTGTCGGCGTGGCGCTTTTCTGGCTTGGCACGACAATCGCAGGGGGCTACCTCGGCTGGACCAGCCGGACGCAGGCTCTTTTTGACCTCGCAGCGCTTGCCGGTTTCGGCTGGGCGTTGTGGACAGGTTTCAACATCTGGCGTGCGCGCCGGCAAGACAAAGGCTGAACGGACATGTTGCAGGACAAGGACCGGATCTTTACCAACCTCTACGGTATGCACGACCGCACGCTGAAAGGCGCGCAGGCGCGTGGCCATTGGGATGGTACGGGCGCGATCATCAAGAAGGGTCGTGACTGGATCATTTCCCAGATGAAAGACAGCGGCCTGCGCGGGCGCGGCGGTGCGGGTTTCCCGACCGGTCTGAAATGGTCGTTCATGCCCAAGGAAAGCGACGGTCGCCCGGCCTATCTGGTGGTGAACGCGGACGAATCCGAACCGGGCACATGCAAGGACCGCGAGATCATGCGCCACGATCCGCACACGCTGATCGAGGGGTGCCTGATCGCGTCCTTCGCGATGAACGCCAACGCTTGCTACATCTACATTCGCGGCGAATACATCCGCGAGCGCGAAGCCCTGCAAGCGGCGATCGACGAATGCTATGACGCGGGTCTGGTCGGCAAGAACGCCGCGAAATCCGGTTGGGATTTCGACATTTACGTGGCCCACGGGGCCGGCGCCTATATCTGCGGCGAGGAAACCGCGCTGTTGGAAAGCCTTGAAGGCAAGAAGGGCATGCCCCGGATGAAGCCGCCGTTCCCGGCGGGTGCGGGTCTGTACGGCTGCCCGACCACGGTGAACAACGTCGAATCCATCGCCGTGGTGCCGACGATCCTGCGCCGCGGGCCGGACTGGTTCTCGTCCTTTGGTCGCCCCAACAACGCGGGCACCAAGCTGTTTGCGATCAGCGGTCACGTGAACAACCCCTGCGTCGTCGAAGAGGCGATGTCGATCACGTTCGAAGAGCTGATCGAAAAGCATTGCGGCGGCATTCGCGGCGGCTGGGACAATCTCAAGGCTGTGATCCCCGGCGGGTCATCGGTGCCCTGTATTCGCGGCGAGCATATGCGCGAGGCGATCATGGACTTTGACTATCTGCGCGAGCAGCGGTCCGGTCTGGGCACGGCGGCGGTGATCGTGATGGACAAGGACACCGACATCATCAAGGCGATCTGGCGTCTGGCCAAGTTCTACAAGCACGAAAGCTGCGGCCAGTGCACGCCGTGCCGTGAAGGCACCGGCTGGATGATGCGCGTGATGGACCGTCTGGTCAAAGGCGATGCCGAGGTCGAAGAGATCGACATGCTGCTGGACGTGACCAAACAGGTCGAGGGCCACACCATCTGCGCGCTTGGCGATGCGGCGGCCTGGCCTATTCAGGGTCTGATCCGCAACTTCCGCGACGAGATCGAGGACCGTATCAAACACAAACGCACAGGCCGCGTCAGTGCCGTGGCGGCGGAATAAATCATGGACATGATCCTTTATTCCCACGCCATCGTGTCGCTGGCCGGTTATGCGGTTCTGATGATCGTGCTGACCGGGCTGTCGGCTGCGGGGCGCACCGACGACGAGCGTGCCTTGTGCGGGCAGGTCATACGCGACTATGCCAACCCGACCTACCGCAAGGCGCGCGCCCATGCGAATGCCGTTGAAAGCGCAGGACCGTTCATCGCCGCCGTGGTGGCTGCGATCATGATGGGGGCTGCGCCGATTTGGGTGAACCTGTTCGCGTCGGTCTTTCTGGTCGCGCGGATCGTGATGGCGTTTGTCCATATCGGCACCACCAACCAGCCGATGCGCAGCCTGTTCTGGTCGATCAGCATGCTTTGCGTGCTGGCGTTGGCCGTCATGGCAATCTGGAGGGCCTTTTGATGCGTCTAATCTGTATCCTTGCGATGGCGCTGGCGGTCACAGGCTGTGCCAAGAGCGACAAGGGCATGGCCTTTGACGGGCACTACTATCGTGCGACGGCCAAGAAGGCGGGCGACGACCGCTCGTTCTTTCAGGTCGAGGTCCGGAAGGTCTCGCAAAGCCTTGAGGGTGCGCGCGAGGCGGGCCGTCATGCGGCGACCAAATACTGCGTCGATAATTTCGGCACGTCGAATATCGCCTGGACAAGCGGACCGGACCCCGAAAACGGCACATTGTCCGTGAGCAATGACAGGCTGTTGCTGCAAGGAAAATGCGAGTTCCTATGACCCGCGTGGCGACATATCGCCCTGTTTCCCCGGTGGCGCGGCCTTGTTATTGCATATCAGGGCGCAGGTTTCCCATCTGTCGACGGGGGCTCGCGCGCGTGCGCGGCCCGTTTCGCAGCACAGGAGACTTGAACATGCGACTGACAACACTGGTTCTGGGCGCCGCAATCGCCTTGTCGATGGCCACCACAACCGCCGCCGTGGCCAAACCGCATCTGCGGGACACACCGATCGACGACGGGCTGCTGGCCCTTGGGCTGGCCGACGAGATTCGCAGCGCTTGTCCGAATATCTCGGCGCGGATGATCCGTGCCCTTGGTTATCTCAACGGATTGAAGAGCCAGGCCCATGCTTTGGGCTATACGGACGCTGAAATCGACGCCTATCGGAAATCCGATACGGAAAAGGCGCGCCTGAAAAAGCGCGGCAAGGCATATTTGGCGGCCAATGGGGTTGTCGTCGGACAGCCAGAGACGTATTGCGCGCTTGGGCGCAACGAAATCGAAAAATCGAGCCAGATCGGTTCGTTACTCAGGGTGAATTGACGCATGAGCGACCTTCGCAAGATCATCATCGACGGCCACGAAATCGAAGTAGACGGGGCCATGACCCTGATCCAGGCCTGTGAACAGGCCGGGGTCGAGGTTCCGCGCTTTTGCTACCACGAGCGGCTGACGATCGCGGGCAACTGCCGGATGTGTCTGGTGGAGGTCGTTGGCGGCCCGCCCAAGCCTGCGGCGTCCTGTGCGATGCAGGTGCGCGATCTGCGTCCCGGTCCCGAAGGCCAACCGCCGGTGGTGAAAACCAACAGCCCGATGGTCAAGAAGGCCCGCGAGGGCGTGATGGAATTCCTGTTGATCAACCACCCGCTGGATTGCCCGATCTGCGACCAAGGCGGCGAATGCGACCTGCAGGATCAGGCGATGGCCTACGGCGTTGATTTCAGCCGTTTCCGCGAACCCAAGCGCGCGACCGAGGACCTGGATCTGGGGCCGCTGGTCGAAACCCACATGACGCGCTGCATTTCCTGCACCCGTTGTGTGCGCTTCACCACCGAAGTGGCGGGCATCACCCAGATGGGCCAGACCGGGCGCGGCGAAGATGCCGAGATTACGTCCTATCTGGGCGAAACGCTTGATTCGAACCTTCAAGGCAACATCATCGACCTGTGCCCCGTGGGCGCGCTGGTGTCGAAACCCTATGCGTTCACCGCCCGCCCGTGGGAGCTGAGCAAGACCGAGAGCATCGACGTGATGGACGCGCTTGGCTCGTCGATCCGCGTGGACACCAAGGGTCGCGAAGTGATGCGGTTCCTGCCGCTGAACCATGACGGCGTGAACGAGGAATGGATTTCGGACAAGACCCGTTTTGTCTGGGACGGGCTGCGTCGCCAGCGTCTGGACACGCCTTACATCCGAGAGAACGGCAAGCTGCGCAAAGCCGACTGGGGCGAGGCGCTGCAACTGACCGCGTCCAAGATCAAGGGTGCGGACAAGCTGGCCGGTCTGGTCGGTGATCTGGCCCCGGTCGAGGCGGTCTTTGCGTTGAAGCAGTTGATCGAAGGGCAGGGCGGCGTTGTCGAATGTCGCACCGATGGCGCCAAGCTTGAGGCGGGCAACCGGTCGTCCTATGCCGGCACCGCGCGGATCGAGGATATTGACAGCGCGAAGTTCATCCAGCTGATTGGCACCAACCCTCGCACCGAAGCCCCCGTGCTGAACGCGCGCATCCGCAAGGCGTGGACCGCTGGCGCGAATGTGGGTCTGGTGGGTGAAGCTGTTGATCTGACCTATGATTACGCCCACGTCGGCACCGACCGTGCCGCGCTGGACAGTCTGCTGGGCCGCGACTATGGCGACGTGCTGGACGCCTCTTCGATCGTGATCGTGGGTCAGGGCGCGCTGCAAGAAGCGGACGGTGCTGCCGTTCTGGCCGCCGCGATGAAACTGGCCGAGGACACCAAATCGAAATTCATGGTCCTGCACACCGCCGCATCCCGCGTGGGTGCGATGGACGTGGGCGCGGTCAACGACCGTGGCATGGACGCGGTGGCCGAGGCCGACGTGATCTATAACCTTGGCGCCGACGAGGTTGAAATCGCCGAAGGTGCGTTCGTGATCTATCAGGGCAGCCACGGCGACCGTGGTGCACACCGCGCCGACGTGATCCTGCCCGGTGCCGCCTATACCGAGGAAAGCGGCGTGTTCATCAACACCGAAGGCCGCCCGCAACTGGCCCAACGCGCCAGCTTTGCCCCCGGTATGGCCAAGGAAAACTGGGCCATCCTGCGCGCGCTGTCGGGCGAGCTGGAGGCAGTTCTGCCCTATGACAACCTGGCCACCCTGCGTTCGGCGCTGGTCGAGGCGGTGCCGCACATTGCCGATCTGGACGAAGTGCCGGAAAACGCATGGCAGCCTGTCGCCACGGGCAAGCTGGGCAAGGCCGCGTTCCGCAACGCGGTGTCCGATTTCTGGCTGACCAACCCGATTGCACGCTCCAGCCAGTTGATGGCCGAGCTGAGCGCCAACGCCAAGGCGCGCACGCAAGGGGCGATGGCCGCTGAATGATCCGCATGGGCCTCATAGCCTTGGCGCCGCTGGCCGCCTGTTCCGAACCGGAAATCACGGCCGAGCGTCTGATTCCCGATTATCGGGGCGTGCAGACGTCGTTGCTGGACAATGATCTGGTGCAGTTCGACGTGGAAATGACCAATGCGCTCAGCACGAAAGACGTGTCTGACTATGCGCAATGCGCCGCTGCTGGCTATACGCTGATCCGTGGATACGGATTTGCGCGCCATGTGCGGACAAATGTAAACGAAGAGGGTGGCGTGTGGCAGGCAGATGCTGTTTACACCATCTCGCCATCCTTGCCGCGCGGATTGCGTACCATCGACGCCGAAGTCGAGGCTGCCAACTGTGCGGAAAAAGGGATACCGACGGTGTGAGGACCTATGGCTGACTTTTTCATGAACCATCCGTTGGGCATTGCCCTGTTGATCATCGGGCAGATTTTCCTGCTGGTGATCCCGCTTCTGGTCGCTTTGGCGTTCCTGATGTACGCCGACCGCAAGATCTGGGCCGCCGTCCAGATGCGCCGGGGGCCGAACGTCGTGGGCGTCTTTGGCCTGCTGCAAAGTTTCGCGGACTTTGGCAAATATATCGTCAAAGAGGTCGTCGTGCCTGCGGGCGCCGACAAGTCGGTGTTCTTCATGGCGCCGATGGTCAGCCTGGTTATGGCGCTGATCGCCTGGGCGGTGATCCCGTTCAATGACGGTTGGGTGTTGTCCAACATCAACGTCGCCATCCTGTACGTCTTTGCCGTCTCATCGCTTGAGGTGTACGGCGTGATCATGGGTGGCTGGGCGTCGAACTCGAAATACCCGTTCCTGGGGTCGTTGCGGTCCGCCGCGCAGATGATTTCGTACGAGGTCAGCATCGGTCTGATCATCATCGGTGTGATCATCTCGTCGGGGTCGATGAACTTTGGCGACATCGTCCGGTCGCAGGACGGCGACTGGGGCGTGTTCAACTGGTACTGGTTGCCGCACTTCCCGATGCTGTTTTTGTTCCTGATCTCGGCACTGGCCGAAACCAACCGCCCGCCGTTCGATTTGCCCGAGGCGGAATCGGAACTGGTGGCCGGTTATCAGGTCGAATATTCGTCCACGCCCTTCCTTTTGTTCATGATCGGTGAACTGGTGGCCGTGGTTCTGATGTGCGCGCTGATCTCGCTGATGTTCTTCGGCGGCTGGCTGTCGCCGGTGCCGTTCCTGCCCGATGGCATCGTCTGGATGATCCTGAAAATGGGCTTTGTCTTTTTCATCTTCTCGATGGTCAAGGCAATCACCCCGCGCTACCGCTATGACCAACTGATGCGTCTGGGCTGGAAAGTGTTCCTGCCGTTCAGCCTGGTTTGGGTGGTCTTCGTGGCATTCGCTGCAAAATTTGAATGGTTCTGGGGCGTTTACGCGCGCTGGACCGTAGGGGGCTAAGCATGACTCAGATCGACTATACCCGCGCGGCCAAATATTTCCTGCTTCAGGATTTCTGGGGCGGCATGAAGCTGGGGATGAAATATTTCTTCCGGCCCAAGGCGACGCTGAACTATCCCCACGAAAAGGGGCCGCTTAGCCCTCGTTTCCGTGGCGAACACGCGCTGCGCCGCTATCCCAACGGCGAGGAACGCTGCATTGCGTGCAAACTGTGCGAGGCGATCTGCCCCGCGCAGGCGATCACCATCGACGCGGAACCCCGCGAGGACGGCAGCCGCCGCACCACGCGCTATGACATCGACATGACCAAATGCATCTATTGCGGTTTCTGTCAGGAAGCCTGCCCGGTGGATGCGATTGTCGAGGGGCCGAACTTTGAATTCTCGACCGAGACCCGCGAAGAGCTGTTCTATGACAAGACCAAGCTTCTGGAAAACGGTGACCGTTGGGAAGCCGAGATTGCCCGCAACCTGGAACTGGACGCACCGTACCGATGAGTGATCCCACCAACCCCTTTGCCGCGATGATGGCCCAGATGCAGGAAATGGCGAAAACCTTTCCGGCGATGGAAGCCTTCGACATCCGCAAGTTCGAAGGCATGTTTCCAACCATGCCCAAGGACGTGATGGAAGCGATGTTCGGCAACGCCTTTAACGAGGGCGGACTGGACGCGCGCACGCGGTTGCTGTTGACGCTGGCCGGGTTGGTGATGCAGGGCGCACAGAATGAAATCGCGGTGCGCCAGACGGTGCGCCACGCGGTCGAGGCAGGCGCCACCGACCAGCATATCAGCGAAACGATAGCGATGATGTCGATGTTTGCAGGCATCCCCGCAACGACCAAGGCCATGGAACTGGCACAGGCCGTATTGAAAGAGGACAAAGAGACATGAGCGTTTTTGCCTTTTACCTGTTTGCGATCTCGGTGATCGCCGGTGGGCTGTTCACGGTCATCAGCCGCAACCCCGTGCATTCGGTGCTGTGGCTGATCCTGTCGTTTCTGTCGGCTGCGGGTCTGTTCGTGCTGCTGGGCGCGGAATTCGTCGCCATGCTGCTGGTCATTGTCTATGTCGGCGCGGTCGCGGTTCTGTTCCTCTTCGTCGTCATGATGCTGGACATCGACTTTGCCGAACTCAAGGCCGAGATGGCGCGCTATATGCCGCTGGCCTTGCTGATCGGGCTGGTGATCCTGATGCAATTCGTCATGGCCTTTGGCGCATGGGAAGCCAACGCCGCCGCCGAAGGGCTGCGCGCACAGGCGATCCCGGTCGACCGGCACAACACCGAAGCATTGGGCATGATCCTCTATGACCAGTATTTCCTGCTGTTCCAGCTGGCCGGTCTGATCCTGCTGGTTGCGATGATCGGTGCCATCGTGCTGACGCTGCGCCACCGCAAGGATGTGAAACGTCAGGACGTGGTCGCACAGATGATGCGTGATCCGGCCAAGGCGATGGAACTGAAAGACGTGAAATCGGGGCAGGGGCTGTAATGAACTTTGCGCTGACCGCCGATGGGGATCTTGCCGCGATGGCCGTGATCCTCACCGGAACTGAAATACAACAAAAAGCCGAGGGACGAGAATGATCGGACTTGAACATTACCTGACGGTGGCAGCCACGCTGTTTGTCATCGGCATCTTCGGGCTTTTCCTGAACCGCAAGAACGTGATCATCCTGCTGATGAGCATCGAGTTGATGCTGCTGGCGGTGAACATCAACCTTGTGTCCTTTTCCAGTTTCCTGGGCGATCTCGTCGGGCAGGTGTTCACCCTGTTCGTGCTGACGGTCGCCGCCGCCGAGGCCGCGATCGGCCTTGCGATCCTTGTGTGTTTCTTCCGTAACCGTGGCACCATCGCGGTTGAAGACGTCAACGTGATGAAGGGCTGAATTCATGGAACTGACTATCCTGTTTGCCCCTCTGGTCGGCGCGATCCTGTGCGGCTTTGGCTGGCGCGTCTTTGGCGAAACGGCGGCGATGTGCATTGCCACGGGGCTGTTGTTCCTGTCGGCACTGTTGTCTTGGGTCGTGTTCCTGTCCTTTGACGGCACCACCGAGACCATCCAGATCCTGCGCTGGATCGAAAGCGGCTCGCTCAGCACCGATTGGGCGATCCGTCTGGACCGTCTGACGGCGATCATGCTGATCGTGATCACCACGGTCTCCAGCCTCGTGCACCTGTATTCGTTCGGCTACATGGATCACGATCCGCAATGGAAGGGCGGCGAAAGCTACAAGCCACGCTTTTTCGCCTATCTGTCGTTCTTCACCTTTGCCATGCTGATGCTGGTGACCTCGAACAACCTGGTCCAGATGTTCTTTGGCTGGGAAGGTGTGGGCGTCGCCTCTTATCTGCTGATCGGCTTTTACTATCGCAAACCTTCGGCCAACGCCGCCGCGATCAAGGCGTTCGTGGTCAACCGCGTGGGCGACTTCGGCTTTTCGCTGGGGATCTTTGCGCTGTTCATGCTGACCGACAGCATCCGCTTTGACGACATCTTTGCCGCCGCACCCGGTCTGGCCGATACGCAATTGTCGTTCCTGTGGGGCGAATGGAATGCGGCCAACTTGATTGCGATCCTGCTGTTCATCGGCGCGATGGGCAAATCGGCGCAGTTGCTGCTGCACACCTGGCTGCCTGACGCGATGGAAGGTCCGACGCCTGTTTCGGCGCTGATCCACGCGGCGACCATGGTGACCGCCGGTGTGTTCCTGATCTGCCGCATGTCGCCGATCATGGAGTTTGCCCCCGAGGCGACCATGTTCATCACCTTTATCGGTGCCACGACGGCCTTTTTTGCCGCGACCGTGGGTCTGGTTCAGACCGACATCAAGCGCGTGATTGCCTATTCGACCTGTTCGCAGCTGGGATATATGTTCGTGGCCGCAGGCGTTGGCATGTATTCGGCGGCGATGTTCCACCTGCTGACGCACGCGTTCTTCAAGGCGATGCTGTTTTTGGGCGCCGGTTCGGTCATTCACGCCATGCACCACGAGCAGGACATGACCAACTATGGCGGTCTGCGCAAAAAGATCCCCTATACTTTTGCGGCGATGATGATCGGCACGCTGGCCATCACCGGTGTCGGCATTCCGCTGACGCACATCGGTTTCGCGGGCTTCCTGTCCAAGGATGCGATCATCGAAAGCGCCTATGGTGCTGGGTCGATGTACGGGTTCTGGATGCTGGTGATTGCCGCGGCCTTTACCAGCTTTTACAGCTGGCGCCTGATCTTCCTGACCTTCTACGGCGAGGCCCGTGGCGACAAGCACACCCACGACCACGCGCACGAAAGCCCGATGGTCATGCTGATCCCGCTGGGCGTTCTGTCGCTGGGCGCAATCTTTGCCGGTATGGTCTGGTACAACAGCTTCTTTGGTCACGCCGACCAGGTGGGCAAGTTCTATGGCATTCCGGTGGCCGAAGCCGCGGCTGATGGTGCGGCCCATGTCGAGGGTGCCGCAGATAGCCATGGCGAAGCCGCGGCCACCGAAGAGCACGCGACAGCCGAAGGCGGTCATGGCGCCGCTGGCGAGCACCATCTGGCGTTCGCAGGCAAGCCGGGCGAGGGCGCGCTGTATATGGGGCCGGACAACCACGTTCTGGAAGACGCCCACGCAAGCCCCGTATGGGTCAAGGTATCGCCGTTCATCGCGATGCTGGGTGGTTTCCTGATGGCGCTGTGGTTCTACATCTGGAACCCGACGCTGCCTGCGCGTCTGGCCGAAAACCAGCGTCCGCTCTACCTGTTCCTCAAGAACAAATGGTACTTTGACGAGCTGTATGACGTCGTCTTTGTGCGTCCGACCAAATGGATCGGCCGCCAGCTTTGGAAAAAAGGCGACGGCGACGTGATTGACGGCACGCTGAACGGGGTGGCCTTGGGCATCGTGCCCTTCCTGACCCGTCTCGCCGGTCGTGCGCAGTCTGGCTATATCTTTACCTATGCCTTCGCGATGGTCATCGGGATTGCCGTACTTATCACCTGGATGACCCTCGGAGGAGCAAACTGATGGACAACCTGCTTTCCTTCACCACCTTTATCCCGGCTGTTGCGGCCCTGATCCTGGCGGTTTTCCTTCGGGGCAGTGACGCAGCATCCCAGCGCAACGCCAAGTGGGTGGCGATGTTCGCGACCACGGCCACCTTCCTTGTGTCGCTGTTCATCCTGTTTGAATTCGACCCCAGCAACACCGGGTTCCAGTTCGTAGAACAGGGCGAATGGCTGCTGGGTCTGCAATACAAGATGGGCGTTGACGGGATCAGCGTTCTGTTCGTGATGCTGACCACCTTCATGATGCCGCTGGTGATTGCCGCCAGCTGGAACGTGGAAACGCGGGTCAAGGAATACATGATCGCCTTCCTGCTGCTGGAAACGCTGATGCTGGGCGTGTTCATGGCGCTGGACCTGGTGTTGTTCTACCTGTTCTTCGAGGCCGGTCTGATCCCGATGTTCCTGATCATCGGCATCTGGGGCGGGGCGAACCGCATCTATGCGAGCTTCAAGTTCTTCCTCTACACCTTCCTCGGCTCGGTGCTGATGCTGGTGGCGATGGTTGCCATGTTCTCGGACGCGGGCACCACCGACATCGTGCAATTGCTGAGCCACGAATTTGAATCGGACACCTTCAGCATTCTGGGCATCCAGATCGTTGGTGGTATGCAGACGATGATGTTCCTGGCGTTCTTTGCCAGCTTCGCGGTGAAAATGCCGATGTGGCCCGTGCACACCTGGTTGCCAGACGCCCACGTTCAGGCGCCGACGGCGGGCTCGGTGGTTCTGGCCGCGATCCTGTTGAAGATGGGCGGCTATGGCTTCCTGCGGTTCAGCCTGCCGATGTTCCCCGTGGGGGCAGAGGTGCTGACGCCGCTGGTGCTGTGGATGTCGGCGATTGCGATTGTCTACACGTCGCTGGTGGCGCTGGTGCAGGAAGACATGAAAAAGCTGATCGCCTATTCGTCGGTGGCACACATGGGCTTTGTCACAATGGGGATCTTTGCCGCCAACCAACAGGGCGTGGACGGTGCGATTTTCCAGATGATCAGCCACGGCTTTATCTCGGGCGCATTGTTCCTGTGCGTGGGCGTCATCTATGACCGTATGCACACCCGCGAGATCGACGCCTATGGCGGTCTGGTCAACCGGATGCCTGCTTATGCGATGATCTTCATGTTCTTCACCATGGCCAACGTCGGCCTGCCGGGCACATCGGGCTTTGTCGGGGAATTCCTGACGCTGATCGGCACGTTCCAGGTGAACACATGGGTGGCCGCAGTGGCAACCACGGGCGTGATCTTCTCGGCGGCCTATGCGCTGTGGCTGTACCGCCGCGTTGTCATGGGCGACCTGATCAAGGAAAGCCTGAAATCCATCACCGACATGACCCGCCGCGAAAAGCTGATCTTTGCGCCGCTGGTGGCCATGACGCTGCTGCTGGGCATCTATCCTGCACTTGTGCTGGACATCATCGGGCCATCGGTTACCGCACTGGTCAACAACTACGACACGGCCACGGCCGCGGCAGCCGCCGCGACCCCCATGGTCGGAAACTGATAAAGGAACGGGACCCATGTCCGCTGATCTGACGCTTATTCTTCCCGAGATCGTTCTGGCCGTCTTTGCGATGCTGGGCCTTTTGGGTGCGGTCTATACCGGCAAGGACGCGCTGGCCCCAGCACTGGTCTGGGCCACCTCGGCGTTGTTGGTGCTGGTTGCTCTTTGGGTCGGTCTGGCCGCGCCCGAGACGCACACCGGGTTCGGTGGCATGTTCATCGACGACGGGTTCTCGCGCTTTGCCAAGGTGACGCTGCTGCTGTCCGCTGCTGCCGTTCTGGCGATGTCCGAAGGGTATATGTCCGCGCGCGGGCTGTTGCGGTTTGAATATCCCATCCTGATCACGCTGGCCGTGGTCGGCATGATGGTGATGGTCAGCGCAGGCGACCTGATGTCGCTTTACATGGGCCTCGAGCTGCAATCGCTGGCGCTTTACGTGGTGGCCTCGCTGCGCCGCGACTCGATCAAGTCGACCGAGGCTGGCCTGAAATACTTCGTGCTGGGCGCGCTCAGCTCGGGTCTGCTGCTCTACGGCGCATCGTTGATCTATGGCTATGCGGGCACCACGCTGTTTTCGGGCATCATCCAGACCGCGCAAACAGGCGACGTGTCGCTGGGGATGCTGTTTGGCCTGATTTTCGTGATCTCGGGTCTGGCGTTCAAGGTCTCTGCCGTGCCGTTCCACATGTGGACGCCGGATGTGTACGAGGGCGCGCCGACACCGATCACCGCCTTTTTCGCAACCGCGCCCAAGGTTGCTGCGATGGGCCTGTTTGCCCGCGTGATGCATGACGCCTTTGGCAATGCGGTGGGCGACTGGCAACAGGTGGTGGCGCTGATTTCGCTGCTGTCGATGTTCCTGGGTGCCATTGCCGCCATTGGCCAGACCAACATCAAACGCCTGATGGCCTATTCGTCGATTGCCCATATGGGCTATGCGCTGATGGGGCTGGCGTCGGGCACGGTCTTTGGTGTGCAGGCGATGCTGGTGTACCTGGCGATCTATGTCACGATGAACGTGGGCACCTTTGCCTTTATCCTGATGATGGAGCGCGACGGCCAGCCAGTGGTCGATGTGGCCTCGCTGAACATGTATTCCAAACGTGAACCGGGCAAGGCGCTGGCGATGCTTGTGCTGTTGTTCAGCCTTGCCGGTGTGCCGCCGATGCTGGGTTTCTTCGGCAAGCTTTACGTGCTGCGCGCGGCCTATGAGGGCGGTCTGGCCTGGCTGGCGATTGCCGGTGTGGTCGCATCCGTCATCGGCGCGTTCTATTACCTGCGCATCGTGTTCTACATGTACTTTGGCGACGAGAACGCCGAGGGGCTGGATGGCGGCAAGTCGCCCGTGCTGTGGGGGTTCCTGATGGCCTCTGCCGTGGTGATGGTGCTGGGCATCATCAACATGTTCGGTGTCGAGGGGGCGGCGGCTGCGGCGGCTGCGTCTCTTGTCAACTGATCCGGTGGCGCTGGTGGCTGCCGCTGGCGCCTCCGGCGGTGACTGTCCCGAACCAGAGAAGACATGACCGGCTGGCCTGACGGATACGGACGCCGCGTGCTGCAAAGCGTCGATTCGACGCTGTCCGAGGCGGCGCGCATGGCCTCCGATGCGTCGGGGCCGGTCTGGATCATGGCCGAACAGCAGACAGCGGCGCGGGGACGGCGCGGGCGACCCTGGGCCATGCCTGCGGGCAACTTTGCCGCCACGCTGTTGTTGCCGGTGTCCGAGGCACCGGGGCAGGCGGCCTTGCGGTCCTTCG
Source organism: Sulfitobacter sp. 20_GPM-1509m (assembly GCF_000620505.1). Classification (GTDB taxonomy): domain Bacteria; phylum Pseudomonadota; class Alphaproteobacteria; order Rhodobacterales; family Rhodobacteraceae; genus Pseudosulfitobacter. Next base: position 367,061 of record NZ_JIBC01000006.1, read on the forward strand.
TCGCTTCGCTGGCCTTGTACGAGGCGCTGGTGGCGGCAACGGGCCGCGCTGACATATTCGCATTGAAATGGCCCAACGACGTGCTTTTGCGCGGGGGCAAGCTGGCGGGCATCCTGCTGGAAAGCGCGGGACAGGGTGCGCAACTGCGGCATCTGGCCATCGGCATCGGCGTGAACCTGGCCGCGGCCCCCGGCGCGGATGAGGTCGAGGCGGGGGCCGTGCGCCCCGTGTCACTCAAAGGCGAACTGGGCACCGTGATTGCGCCCGAGGAATTTCTGGACCTGCTGGCCGAGGCCTATGCCCGGTTCGAAACCCAATTCACCACATACGGCTTTGCGCCGATCCGCAGCGCTTGGTTGAACCACGCCGCCCGCTTGGGCGAAGTGATCACCGCGCGCACCACCCGCGACGAGACCACAGGCACCTTTGCCGATGTGGACAGCGCGGGAAACCTGATACTGGAGACATCCAAAGGCCCCGTGCCGATTACGGCGGCCGAGGTCTTTTTCTAAGGGGGAGCGCATATGCTTCTGGCCATCGACTGCGGCAACACGAACACGGTTTTTTCGATCTGGGACGGTGAAAGCTTTATCGGAACCTGGCGCACCTCGACCGACTGGCAGCGCACGGCGGACCAATACTACGTCTGGCTGTCGACGCTGATGAAATTCCAGAAGATCGATGTCGAGATCACCGATATGATCATCAGCTCGACCGTGCCGCGCGTGGTGTTCAACCTGCGTGTGCTGGCCGACCGATATTTCCACACGCGTCCCATCGTGGTGGGCAAACCCGACTGCCTGTTGCCCGTGGATGTGCGCGTGGACACGGGCACTGCCGTGGGGCCGGACCGGCTGGTCAATACGGTGGCCGGGCATGATCTGTACGGTGGCAACCTGATCGTCGTGGATTTCGGCACCGCCACGACCTTTGACGTGGTCAGCGAGGATGGCGCCTATATCGGCGGGGTGATTGCCCCCGGTGTGAACCTCAGCCTCGAGGCGCTGCACCATGCGGCGGCCGCCTTGCCCCATGTGGACATCGCCAAACCGCAGTCGGTGATCGGCACCAACACTGTTGCCTGTATGCAATCCGGCGTCTTTTGGGGTTACGTCGGGCTGGTGAAAGAGATATGTGCCCGGATCAAGGGCGAACGGGCGCGCGAGATGAAAATCATCTCGACCGGCGGACTGGCACCATTGTTCCAGCAGACTGAAGACCTGTTTGACGAATTTCATGATGATTTGACGATGCACGGGCTGACCGTGATCCATCGATACAACAAGGAAAATAACTGACTTATGAGCAGTGAAAGATTGATCTACCTGCCCCTCGGTGGGGCGGGCGAAATTGGCATGAATTGCTATGTCTACGGTTACGGCAAGCCTGAAAAGGAACGTCTGATCGTCGTGGACATCGGCGTGGCCTTTCCCGACATGGACAGCACGCCGGGGGTGGACCTGATCCTGCCCGACATCAGCTGGCTGGAAGAGCGGCGCGACCGCATCGAGGCGGTGTTCATCACCCACGCGCACGAGGACCACATCGGTGCGATTGCCCACACCTATGGCCGGCTGGAAGCGCCGATTTTCGCGCGTGCCTTCACGGCCAACCATGCCAAGCGCAAGATGGCCGAAAACGGCCACCCGGCCGATGCCGTCACCGTCGTCGAGGCCTGGCCCGATCAGGTCGAGGCCGGCCCGTTCAAGGTGGGCTTCCTGCCAATCTCGCATTCGATCCCCGAAAGCTCGGGTCTGGTCATCGACAGCCCCAAGGGCCGCGTGATCCACTCGGGCGATTTCAAGCTGGACCGCACACCGTTGGTGGGCGAGGCATGGGACCCAGAGCTTTGGGGTGAAGTGTCCAAGGGCGGCGTCAAGGCGCTGGTCTGTGACAGCACCAACGTGTTTTCCCCTCACGCGGGCCGGTCAGAAGTGACCGTCGGTCCCGAGATCGAAAAGATGATGAATGCAGCCACGGGCATGGTCGTCGCCACCACCTTCGCCTCGAACGTGGCACGCGTGAAAACGCTGGCCGAGGCGGGCGAGCGGGCAGGGCGGTCGATCGTGCTGTTGGGCCGTGCGATGAAACGCATGGTCGAGGCGTCGATTGAATCCGGCGTCCTGACCGAGTTCCCGCAGGTCGTCGCCCCCGAGGATGCCCGCAGCATCCCGCGCGAGAACCTGTTGCTGCTGGTCACCGGCAGCCAGGGCGAGCGCCGTGCGGCCAGTGCGCAGCTGGCGCGTGGCAAATACATGGGGCTGGAGATGAAGAAGGGCGATACATTCCTGTTCTCGTCCAAGACCATCCCGGGCAACGAACGCGGCGTGATCCAGATCATGAACGCGTTTTCGGAAATGGGCGTGGATATTGTCGACGACAACAGCGGCCACTACCACGTGAGCGGCCACGCCAACCGCCCCGACCTGGAAGAGATGCACGCGATCGTCAAACCGCAGATTCTGGTGCCCATGCACGGCGAACACCGCCACCTGCGTGAACACACCAAGATCGCGGATGCCAAGGGGATGCAGGGCATTCTGGCCGTCAACGGCATGATGATCGACCTCAGCGGCAATGAACCGAAGGTCGCCGAATATGTCGAGACAGGCCGCACCTATCTGGACGGGTCGGTGCAGATCGGCGCGCTGGACGGGGTCGTGCGCGACCGTATCCGCATGGCGCTGAACGGTCATGTGGTCGTGACGCTGATCATCGACGAACAGGACGAGCCGTTGGGCGATCCGTGGTGCGAAACCATGGGCATCGCGGAAACCGGCAGCAGCAATGCGCCGCTGGTGGAAATCCTGGAAGCGGACCTGAGCCAGTTTCTGGGCCGTGCAGACCCCAAAACCATGCGCGACGACGAAGCGCTGGAACAGGCGCTGCGCCGGACCGTGCGCAAGACCGCGCAGGACGAGATCGGCAAGAAACCCGAAGTGACGGTGATCATCAGCCGTCTGACCTGAGGGGAACCAAACCGCTTCTCTTCGCGTTGAAAATATAACGGGGGCGCACGCTTTGCGCCCCTTTTTCACGCGCAAAGGAGTTTCCTATGATTAAGAAAAGCGGTTCCGCAAAGTGGTCGGGCGATCTGAAGACCGGCAAAGGCTATGTTTCGACTGAGACCGGCGTGCTGAAAGACCAGCCATATGGCTTCAACACCCGTTTCGAAGACGGCAAGGGCACCAACCCCGAAGAGCTGATCGGTGCGGCCCACGCCAGCTGTTTCTCCATGGCGCTGAGCATGATCCTGGGCGAGAAGGGATTGCAGGCGGACAGCATCGAGACCAAGGCCACCGTGTCGCTTGAGAAAAAGGACGCGGGCTTTGAAGTGACCAAGGTGCACCTGGACCTCACGGCCAGCGTCCCCGGTGCCGACAAGGTGTCCTTCGACGAATGCGCCAAGACGGCCAAGGAAAACTGCCCGATCTCGAAGCTGTTGAACGCCGAGATTACGATGGATGCCAAGCTGGTCTGAACCGGTTTTGACGCCATCGGTGTCTGGATACAAAAAATGCGCGTCGGGCTGTGGCCTGACGCGCATTTTTTAATTTTGGGGCAGGGGCTTAGCCCCGCCGCTTAGCCGTCGTAGCGTTCGGCAAAGCTTTTCTCGATAAAGGTGGGCGTGTGATCGCCCAGACCCATCACGCGGCCGCCTCGGTCATCGCGATTGCTGCGCGACCGGCTGGACGAACTGCGCTTGCTGTCGGAGCTGTCTTGACGGCTCTCGGTGCGCTGGTTGTCTCGTGGGGCGTTGGACGGCTCTGCGCGGGTCTCGGCAGGGGCCGCTTCGGGCTTTGGCGTCTCGGCGGGCTTGTCTGCCTGCGCGGGGGCCGCATCGGCCTGCGTCTGCGGCGTGTTCTCTGCCGCGGTGTCGACCTTGGGCGTGTTGTCCGTCTTGCGGCTGCGCGACCGTGACCGCGAGCGGCTGGAGGTCGGTTTTTTCTCGGTGGTATCCTCGGGCGCATCGCCCTGCGCTTCGGCACCGATGTGTCCCAACGGGTTTTCAAGGCGCGGGATCTCACGCTGGATCAGACGTTCGATGTCTTCAAAGTTCTTCTCGTCACGCGGCACGCAGATCATCACGGCCTTGCCGTCACGTCCGGCGCGGCCTGTGCGGCCAATGCGGTGCACATAGTCCTCGGCGTGGCTGGGCACGTCAAAGTTGAACACGTGGCTGACGCTGGGCACGTCCAGACCGCGGGCGGCCACATCCGAGGCCACCAGAAAGCGCAGGGTGCCGGCACGGAAGCCGTCCAGGGTGCGCGTGCGCTGGCTTTGGTCCAGGTCGCCATGGATCGGGGCCGCGTCATAGCCGTATTTGTTCAGCGACTTGGCAACGATGTCCACATCCGTCTTGCGGTTGCAGAAGATGATCGCGTTGGTGCACTTGTCACCCTCGGCGTCGATCAGCATGCGCAGAACCTTGCGCTTTTCCGATGCCTCACGATCCTTGCGGGATCCTTTGAACATCACCACGCCCTGTTCGATGGTCTCCGAGGCGCTGGCCTGACGGGCCACTTCGATGCGGGCGGGGTTGCTGAGGAATGTGTTGGTGATCCGTTCGATCTCGGGCGCCATGGTGGCCGAGAAGAACAGCGTCTGGCGGGTGAACGGTGTCAGGCCGAAGATGCGTTCGATATCGGGGATAAAGCCCATGTCCAGCATCCGGTCGGCTTCGTCCACGACCATGACCTTGACGTCCGACAGGATCAGCTTGCCACGTTCGAAATGGTCCAGCAGACGGCCCGGTGTGGCAATCAGCACGTCGACGCCCTTGTCGATCAGCGTGTCCTGTTCCTTGAACGACACGCCGCCGATCAGCAGCGCCTTGGTCAGTTTCAGGTGTTTGGTATAGGTGTCGAAGTTTTCGGCAACCTGTGCGGCCAGCTCGCGAGTGGGGCACAGCACCAGACTGCGCGGCATCCGGGCGCGGGCGCGTCCACGGGCCAGCAGGGTAATCATCGGCAGAACAAAGCCTGCGGTCTTGCCTGTGCCGGTCTGGGCAATGCCCAAAACGTCGCGGCCGTCCAGGGCGGGGGGAATCGCACCGGCCTGAATGGGGGTCGGCGTTTCGTATCCTGCTTCCTCGATGGCTTTCAGCACTTTGGGATTCAGGTTGAGATCTGAGAATTTTGTCATGTATGTCCGAAGTTTGCGGACACTGACTTGGCCCGCGGCAGCTTTGAAATGTCGGCCCGCATGGCCCAAAGGCAGCCCAAAGGCCGCGACATTGCTCTGCCCATACCAAAGCGCAGGGGCGGGGTCAAATCATGTCGTGAAATCAGGGAAGTGGCGGGTCATTATTTCGTCAAGATTCAACGCATGCGTGCGTAAAAGCCCCTGCGCGTCCAGCCGCGCGCGCAAATCGGGACTGTCTTCGGCCACTTCGCGGTAAAAGGCGCGCAGGCCCTCTTCGCCACTGTCGGCTTCGATGAACCGGAACAGCTCGTGCAGGCTGAGCCCGCCCGCCTCGCGCGGCATGGCGGGGGCCAGTTCGGCGCGATACGATCCTTTTTCCAGCCGGTAGCGGTAGGCGGCCAGCCAGTCGTCCCAGGTCTTTGCATGGCAATGGGCCAGGTCGACCTTTTGCAGCTCGACCTCGGCGGGGTTCATCACCTCACCCTGAAAGACGTTGTGAATGCGCACGTCCAGTCCGTCCAGCCCCGTGCGCGCAAAAAGCTTGCCCGCCACGTGGGACAGGAACCCGCCTTTGATGTGGGGGCCATAGTTCGGGTACAGGCGGTTGACGATCTGCACGCGGTCCGGCCCGTTGGGCACGAAGGCTTTGAAGTGATGACCTTCGCCTGCAAGTTGTTCCATCGGGCGCACGCGGGCGGTCTGCACCGTGGCGGGCAGGGCGGCCAGCGCATCGGCGACCGGCGTGTCCGAGACAAGAAATTCGTCGGCGTCCATGTGGATCAGCCAATCAACCTCGGTACGGCGGGCATAGGCGTGGGTGGCATTGCGGCTTTGCCGGACCTGATGTTTCTCGGGCCGTTTGCCGCCCAGCTTTTGCCAGTGCTGCATGTCACAGCGGGTGACGCGAATTTTCGGATGTGCCTTGAGCGGTGCGAAGGCATCGCTGTCGGGATCGTCCAGATAGATATACAGCCGGTGTGCGCCGGCCTCGATGTGATAGGCGGCAAAGCGCAGGATGTCGCGCGCAGGCGCGAGGATGGTGGAGGACAGGCCCCAGGTGGTCATGCGGTCAACCCCGGCGCAGGAAAGACCCGCGCGACCTTTTCATCCAGATCCAGTGATGCCGTGACCAGCATGTCATGTTTGCGCAGCAGGCCCACCCGTTCGGGTGTGGCGGTGCACATCTCGTCGTAGAAACGGCGCAGGCCGGTGTCGCCTTCTTCTTCAATCAAGACTTGAAGAACGTCGTTTAGTATCATGTTTCCGTTTGTTTTCTTCCGGTATGATCCGTGGGTCATGCGAAAGTCGAAATGGCGTTGAAAGGTGTCCCAATCGGGGGCATGGGCGTGACCGACATGCACCGTGTCCAGCACAGCGCCATTGGACACTTTGAACCCTGCCTGCATCATCGCGTGGATGCCCAACCGGATGCGGCGAAAGCCGGTGCGCACGATGTTCTTGCCGCCGGTGTAACTGATGAACCCCTCGGGCACATAGGCGCCGAAGGTGGGGTAAATCTCGATCAGGTCAGCGGTCTTGCGTTTCGCCGCCTTGCGGGTGCGTTTGAAATAGGCGGGGCCGCTCCACGGATCGTCCGAGGCCATCAGCTCCACGGGCTGCATCCGGGCAAAGGCCATGTCTGCGGGCACTGCGGCAAGGTGTTGCGCAAGCGGTTGATCCGTCAGGATATATTCATCCACGTCGATATGCGCCAGCCAGTCCAGATCTGACGCCTTGTAGGCCTGTGTGGCATTGGACGCCTGCCGCAGCTGGTGGCTTTCTCGGGCCTTGTCCGGCTTGTCTGCCCAAAAGGCATCGTCGCACTGGTGAAAGCGCACCCTGGGGTGGGCCAGTTGTTGCGCAATCTCTGCGTCGGGCACATCCAGAAAGATGTCCATCTGTGCGGCACCCGCCTCCAGATGATAGGCGATAAAGCGGGCGATCTGGTGAACCGGAGCCTTGATCGTCGACACCGTGCCCCAGCGCAGCGCGGTGGGGTCAGTGACGATGTCCTTGGCGATCAGCGTCGTCTTGGCGCGCTCGGGCGCCTTGTCCGGCTTGCCCCAACGCATCGCGTCTACACCATCATTTCTTTGGTCGCGGTCAGGCGAATGTCGGGATAATCGCGCACCACGCGGTCGATGTCCCATTGCAACCGGGTCAGATAGACGACGTCGCCATCATGGTCATAGCCGATGTGCTGTTTGTTGGATTCCACAAACTTATCAACGGCCTGCCGCGCACCGTTCACCCAGCGTGCGGACGTGAACTGTGACGATTCAAACCGCACCGGAAGGCTGTATTCCAGCTCGATCCGGCTGGCCAGAACCTCGAATTGCAACTGCCCGACCACACCCACGACAAAGCCCGAGCCAATGGCGGGCTTGAACACTTTGGCGGCCCCTTCTTCGGCGAATTGCATCAGCGCCTTTTCCAGGTGCTTGGCCTTCATCGGGTCGCCCGCGCGCACGCCTTGCAGCAGTTCGGGGGCAAAGGAGGGGATGCCGGTCACCCGGATCGCCTCGCCCTCGGTCAGCGTGTCGCCGATGCGCAGCTGGCCGTGGTTGGGGATGCCGATGATGTCGCCGGCCCAGGCTTCTTCGGCCAGCTCGCGGTCGGACGCGAGGAACAGCACGGGGTTGGAAATCGCCATCGGCTTTTTCGTGCGCACATGGGTCAGCTTCATGCCGCGGTGAAAATGCCCTGAAGCAAGACGGACAAAGGCCACGCGGTCGCGGTGCTTGGGGTCCATGTTGGCCTGAACCTTGAACACGAAACCGGAGACCGTCTTTTCCTCGGGCAGGATCTGGCGCGGCTCGGCCGACTGGATCTGCGGCTCGGGGCCATAGGTGGCGATGCCGTCCATCAGTTCCTTGACCCCGAACGAATTGATCGCGGAGCCGAACCAGATCGGGGTCAGCGACCCTTCCAGCATGGCGGCGTGGTCCATGGGGGGCAGCAGCTCGCGGGCCATCTCGACCTCTTCGCGCAGCTTGTCCAGCAGGTGCGCGGGCACGTGATCGGCCAGCTTGGGATCGTCCAGCCCGTCGATCTGGATGCTTTCGGCGACACGGTTCCGGTCGGCGCGGTCCATCAGCTCCAGCCGGTCGCGCAGCATGTCATAACAGCCGACAAAATCGCGGCCCACACCGATGGGCCAGCTTGCCGGAGTCACGTCAATGGCCAGGTTTTCCTGAATTTCGTCAATAATATCAAATGTATCGCGGCTCTCGCGGTCCATCTTGTTACAGAAGGTCAGGATCGGAAGGTCGCGCATACGGCACACCTCGAACAGCTTCTGGGTCTGGCTTTCCACACCCTTCGCCCCGTCGATCACCATAACGGCAGCGTCCACCGCCGTCAGCGTGCGATAGGTGTCTTCCGAGAAATCCGAGTGGCCGGGCGTGTCCACCAGATTGAACCGGAAATTCTTGAAATCAAACGACATGGCCGAGGCGGACACGGAAATCCCGCGGTCCTTTTCCATCGCCATAAAGTCCGAACGCGTGCGCCGCGCCTCGCCCTTGGCGCGGACCTGTCCGGCCATCTGGATCGCCCCGCCAAACAGCAGGAATTTTTCCGTCAATGTCGTTTTACCGGCATCCGGGTGCGAGATGATCGCAAAGGTGCGACGACGCGCAATCTCGGGCGGCAGATCGGGGCGGTTGGGGGCAATATCCAGCATGTTGCGGCGTATATTCTGCAGGTGCGTGCTGCGCAAGGATGCTTAGGGTCCTGACCCTAACGTGTGCTGGCTTTGCGCAGCAGTTCGGCGGCATCGGGACGGTTCAGCAGGGTTTCCTGCACGTCCAGCCCCGAAAGCCCCGCATTGCCGTGGTCGGTGGTGCCATTTCCCGTCAGCTGCGCGGTCACCTCGTCGGGCATGGTCGCGCGGGTGCGGGTGTCGACCAGCGTCGATTCCGCGGCGATTCCTTCGGCATAGATGATCTGATGCGCGTCAAAGAGCAGCTGGAAATAATCGACAAAGCCGCCGTCCTGCCGGATCACGGTGTCGCCGTTGACCAGATGACGCGCCTTGACCAACAGTTCGGACCGGCCTGCGCCCAATTGGTCCGAGCGTTGATAGATGAACAGGCGGTGGTCCGGGCTGACCACCAGATCGTTGAAATTGTTCAGCGCCCCCGCACGGATGCAGATCGGGGCGAAATCCCCCACCGCGCGCACGGTCGACTGACCGATCCAGCGCACTTTCTGCGGGCCGTCATCGCGGGTCAGCACCCGGTCGCCCACGGACAGATCCTCGATCGGGACCTGCGCGCCCGACGCCAGCGTGATGTGGGTGCCACGGGTAAAGCGGGCACAGGCGACTTCGGCGAATTTCTCGGCCGCCTTGGTGGTGTCTATACCGACCAGCGCATAGTCCGTGCGCGGGGTCAGGCTGGCCAGGGGCAGCAGGTAAATCTGCGCGACATTGCCGGTGCCGTCGGTTTCCACCACCACGATGGAGTCGGTGGTCTGCCCGTCGGGCGACATCAAGGTCAGCGCGCAATCCAGATGCAGGGCCGCACCCGGAACACCTGTGGGGCTTTCGGCGGCAATCTCGAACCCGTCCTCCAGAACCTGAATCGCCAGCTGCACAGGCCGCGCCTGCGGGCTGAGCGCATAGGTATCGTCCAGCTCAAGCTCGTCCGCAAAGGACAGCGCATCGCCCATGTTCGCGCCGTCCGTCGCTGTGAAACTCTCGGCGGGATAGACGGGCACAGAATGGGCCGGTGCCTGTGGGAGGTTCGGTTTGCGCATGGGGAATCGGTGTGCTCGGATCAGGAATTTCGTGGAGTGTTCAAGGCACTACAGTAGGAATGTGGCAACAGCGGGTCAACGGGCAGGTGTTTTTCTGGTATCCCATCCGCGCATGGTGCTAGGCATGGCGCAACCGATGACAGGAGGATCACATGGATTTGGGAATATCTGGTAAACGCGCGCTTGTTTGCGCATCGTCCAAAGGTCTGGGGCGCGGCTGTGCCGAGGCGCTGGCCGAAGCTGGCGTGAACCTTGTGCTGAACGCACGTGGCGCCGAGGCGCTGGAGGAAACCGCGACGGCGATCCGTGACGCATATGGCGTCGACGTGGTGACCGTGGCCGCCGACATCAGCACCATTGAAGGGCAGACCAAGGTTCTGGAAGCCGCAGGGCAGATCGACATTCTGGTCAACAACGCAGGCGGCCCGCCCCCCGGCATGTGGTCCGACTGGGACCGCGATGATTTCATCAAGGCGCTGGACGCCAACATGCTGGCTCCGATTGCGATGATGAAGGCGCTGATGCCTGCCATGATGGAGCGCGGCTGGGGCCGTGTGGTCAACATCACCTCGCAGTCCGTCAAGGCGCCGATTGCACAGCTGGGCCTGTCGAACTCGGCACGCACCGGTCTGACCGGATACGTGGCCGGCACCGCGCGTCAGGTCGCGTCCAAGGGTGTGACCATCAACAACCTGCTGCCCGGCATTCACGATACCGACCGCGCGGTCGCGCTGGATGGTGGCGTGGTCAAGGCCAAGGGGATTTCGATGGACGAGGCGCGGGCCGCACGGGCCGCGACGATTCCCGCAGGGCGATACGGCACGCGGCAGGAATTCGGTCAGGCCTGCGCGTTTCTGTGCTCGGTCCATGCGGGCTTTATCGTCGGGCAGAACCTGTTGCTGGATGGCGGTGCCACCAACGCCACGATCTAGGGAGCCGGTCGGTGGCGCAGGGGTTTTCGCTGAAGGATCAGCTGTTTAATGCGACTTCCCTGGGGCAGCTGGGGGCAGAATATGCCGCCGGCCTGCCGGGGCTGGACGGGGAGGACTTTGCGCGCAAGGCCCTCTCCGGCGTGCCCGACCGCAGCCTTATGGAATGTCTCGAATGGTTTGCGGATTGTATCACCCCGCATCTGTCGGATGATTTTCCCGAGATGGCGGACCAGCTTGAGGCGATGATGCCACCGCCGCTGGACCCTGCGCTGCGCGACGACGACTTTGGCCGCTTCATCCACGCGGTGCCGGGGATATTGGCCGTGCGCCACGGGCTGGAGCATTACCGCGATCGTGCGCTGGATCTGATCCATGCGGCAACACGGCGGTTTTCGATGGAATTCTCCATTCGCCATTTCCTGAACCGCTGGCCGGATGAAACTTTGGCGCGGATGGCGGTCTGGGCGCAGGATGACAATTACCACGTGCGGCGGCTGGTCAGCGAAGGCACGCGGCCCAAGTTGCCGTGGGGCCGGGCGATTGGCCTGACCCCTGCGCAGACCCTGCCGCTGTTGGACCGGCTGCACGCCGATCCCACGCGGTTCGTGACGCGGTCTGTGGCCAACCATCTGAACGATATATCCAAAACCGACGCGGATGCCGTGCTGGGCCGGTTGCAGGACTGGCAGGGGGCGGGTGCGCAGGACCCGGCAGAGCTGGCTTGGATGGCCCGCCACGCCCTGCGCACACGGATCAAGGCCGGGCACCCCGGCGCGATGGCGCATCTGGGATACGCCGCCGGGGCCGAGGTGGATGTACAGGTGCGGCTGGAGGCCGAAACGGTGACCATCGGCGACCGTCTGCGGTTTGATGTGACCTTGCAGGCACCGGCGGCGTTGCCGGTGCTGGTTGATTACCGCATCCGCTTTGCCGGACCCGTGCGGGACCGTGAAAAAGTGTTCAAGCTGAAGGCGGGCAAGGTGCAGGCGGGGCACCCGCTGGTGATGTCCAAGGCGCATCTGATGAAGGGCGATGCCACCACCTTTGCCCTGTATCCCGGCGCGCATGAGTTGATTGTGCAGGTCAACGGCGTGGACCGCGGGCGGGTTGGGTTTGTGTTGATCTGATTGCCGCTGGCGCGATTGTCTTTGTTCAGGGGGCTCTGCCCCCGGCGCTGCGCGCCGCCCCCGGAGTTTATCTGGCAAGATGAAGGGAGGGCGAGGGCCTTCGTGCTGCTTGCGGGGGCGGCCCCGTCCTGATAGCCCAAGCCCGACCGAATTTATCAGACTTGGAGAGAGCCTTTGGCCGAGGTGCCCAGACTGGAGATCCGCAACCTGCGGCGCAGCTTTGACGGCCGGGCCGTGGTGGACGGCGTGTCGCTGAGCATCATGCCGGGGCAGGTCACCTGCCTGCTGGGCCCGTCGGGCTGTGGCAAGTCCACGACCCTGCGCATGATCGCTGGCGTCGAGATGCAGGACAGCGGCGAGATTTACGTCGATGGCACGCTGATCAGCGACGCGGTGACCCGCGTGCCACCCGAACGGCGCGAGATCGGTCTGATGTTTCAGGATTTTGCCCTGTTTCCGCACCTGAGCGTCGAGGGCAACGTGGCCTACGGGCTGCGGGGCAGCCGCGCCGAGAAACGCGCGCGGGTCGAGGAGATGCTAGGCCGTGTGCACATGCAGCGGTTCATTGACATGTATCCGCACCAGCTGTCTGGCGGCGAGCAGCAGCGGGTGGCGCTGGCGCGTGCGCTGGCACCGCAGCCGCGCATCATGCTGATGGACGAGCCGTTCTCGGGGCTGGACAACCGACTGCGCGACGGCATCCGCGACGAGACGCTGAGCATCCTCAAGGAAGAGGACACGGGCGTTCTGTTGGTCACACACGAGCCGGACGAGGCGATGCGCATGGCCGACGAGATCGCGCTGATGCGGGACGGGAAAATCGTGCAGCAGGGCGCGCCCTATAACGTCTATACGCGGCCCCTGGACCGCGCCTCGGTGGCATTCTTCTCGGATGCGAACGTGCGCCGGTCCACCGTGCAGGGGGCGCTGGCGATGACGCCGTTCGGGCGGTTCCTGGCCCCCGGCATCGCCGATGGCACCGAGGTCGACATCGTGTTCCGCCCGCAGCATGTGCGGATTGATTTTGACCGTGCGGGCGTGGGGCCGGTGCCGACAGCCGTCGAGGGCACGGCAGCACGGGCGGTGGTGGAGCGCGCGCGCTTCATGGGCAACGAAAGCCTTGTGGAATTCCGGCTGGACCATGACGGGACGGTGATGAAATCCACCGTGCCGGGGGTGTTCCTGCCGCAGCCGGGCACGGTGATGTGGCTGCGTGTGCGGCGCGACAAGTGTTTTGTCTTTCCAGCGGGGGCGATTGCGTGAGCGGACCTTTGATCATCGAGTTCGGGCTGGGGACATCCCTGCGCCGCGCCGATTATACCGATGCGGCGGCCAAGGCGGTGCGCCATGCGCTGTGGCGCAATTCGATCAACCTGGCGGAACTGTTCGGCTTTCCCAAGGAGGCGATGCAGATCGCCGTGCGGGTCGCGGTGCAGCAGCCGGACCAGGTGGATGTCGACGTGCTGCGGGCGATCTTTCCCTATGGCCAGGCGCAGATCGAGGTGGTGCACGGCGGCCTGGATGTGCCGCGCCCCGAAGGTGTGGGCAACCCTACGGTGATGGCGCAGGCGGCGCTGACCGTGTCCTTTGATATGGAGCGGGCACATGGCTGAGCAGCGGGTGATCATCGAGATGGGGCAGGGCAACGACCTGCACGGGCGCGATTACACCAAGGCGGCGCGTCGTGCCATCGAGGACGCGTTTCGCGGCTCGTCGCTGCCGTTGTTCGGCACGCTGGGGCTGGAGGCGTCGGATATGCGGGTGCAGGTGACGGTCGGCGTGCAGCAGCCTGACGCGGTGGATGTGGACGCGCTGGTCGCGGTGCTGCCGCGCGGTCGGGCCGAGGTTCGGGCCGTGTTCGGCGGCATGGATGTGCCGTCGGGGGATGAGGTGATTGTGGTGGCCACGGCGGCGGTCGAGGCGTTTTTACCTGCGCAGACCGGGTGGCGGTTAAGGCGGTGATTTGGGGGGCTTTGCCCCCGACGCTGCGCGTCTCCCCCAGGATATTTTTAGCCAAAAGAACGGGTTAGGGGCTATCGTCTAGGAACAGCTCGGGCAGGGCTTCGGATGTGTCGATCAGGTCCAGGCGGAATTCGCGCATGGCCGCGCGCAGTTCACACCATGCGGTCAGGGTCCAGACCGGGCCGAGGCTGCTCAGCGCGAGCGGGCGGATGGTGCGCGTGGTGATGCGGTCGCCGCGCGAATGGTAGGTGATGCGCAGTTTTTGGCGGGCGCGGATGGCGGCGCGGATGCGCGGGATGTGCGAGGCACCGCGGGCGGCATCGGCAAAGGGTGGTTTTTCCAGTTTCCACGCGTCGGCAGGCGCAATCGACGTCTCGGGCAGCAGGGCGTCGATGCGGTCGGCCAGCGCGGTCGCGGCCTGTGACAGATCGGGGTCGGCGGACTGGCCCAGGATGGCAAGGCCGAGGCTGAGCGCCTCGAGCTCGGCCGGGGCCAGGTCGAGCGGGGGCAGGCGGATCTGGTCGCTCAGGTGGTAGCCGGTGCCACGTGTGCCCTGCACCGGAACGCCTGCGGCCTGAAGGCTTTGGATGTCACGATAAAGCGTGCGTTGCGACACGCCCAACTGCCGCGCCAGATCGGCGGCGCGGTGGGTGGAACCGCTGCGCAAGGCGTCGATCAGGGCATGAAGACGGTTTTGACGGGCCATAACTGCCAAATAGATGTCAGTAGTGAGAAAGACCAGATTTTTCTGCCGGAATCTGCGCAGCACACCGGTCCCGTCAGGGCTTTGCCGCTTTTACCGGCGGGCGCGGTTGCATAGACAAAAGCCGATAGACAGAAAACGTGCCGCGGGGCGCGTACAGCGGGAGAATTGAAATGCTGAACAATATTGGACCGATGGGTCTGCTCTTGATTGCGGTTGTGGTGCTGGTGCTGTTCGGGCGCGGCAAGATTTCCAGCCTGATGGGCGAAGTCGGCAAGGGCATCACCAGCTTCAAAAAGGGCGTCAGCGAAGGCCAGAATTCTCTGGACGATGACGACTACAAGCAAGCCAAGGACGTGACGCCCGAGACCGAAAAAGACAAGGTCTGATCCATGTTCGGCATGGGCTGGAGCGAGCTTTTGGTCGTTGGGGTCGTGGCGTTGATCGTCGTCGGCCCCAAGGATCTGCCGGTGTTGTTCCGGCAGATCGGGCAATTTGTCGGCAAAGCCAAGGGCATGGCGCGCGAATTCACCAGCGCCATGAACGACGCGGCTGACGAAAGCGGTATGCGCGATATTTCCAAGACGTTGAAATCGGCGACCAACCCGTTGGGCACCGCGATGGACGGCGTCAAGGATGCGGCGCGCGATGTGTCGTCGTCATTGCGCAACATGGATAGCGACAGCGAGACCGCAAAACTGGCCGCAGAGCGCGCGGCCAAGACCAAGAAGATCCAGGCCTCGACCGCCCGCGCCGCCGCGGACCGCAAAATGCGCGAGGCCGAAGAGGCCCGCAAGGCGGCCGACGCCGCCGAGGCGGCCCTGGCCGATGACACATCCGACACACCCAAAGGCACCACATGAGCCACGCAGACGACATAGAAGACAGCAGCGCCCCGCTGATCGAGCATCTGGCCGAGCTGCGCACGCGGCTGATCCGGTCGGTGCTGGCCTTTGTGGTGGCGATGATCTTCTGCTTTTCCTTCGGCAGCGCGATCCTGGATTTCCTGTTGATCCCGATCGAGCAGACCATGCGCGATCTGGGCAACCCCAATCCGGTGATGCAATACACCGCGCCGCAAGAGTATTTCTTTACCCTCGTGCGGATTTCGATGGTGGGGGGGCTGGCGATTTCCTTTCCGGTCATCGCCTACCAGCTTTGGCGTTTTGTCGCACCTGGGCTGTACAAGAACGAAAAATCGGCCTTTCTGCCCTTTCTGATCGCCTCGCCCGCGCTGTTCCTGCTGGGGGCGGCCTTTGCGCAATATGTTGTCGTGCCGATGGCGATGCAGTTCTTTCTGGGCTTTGCCGATGCCGCGTCGATCCTGACGGCGATTGTGCAGGACGGTACGGTCAAGGACTCGACCAAGGGCATCGACATCGTGTTTCAGGGCAAGGTCAACGAAAGCCTTGATATCACGCTGAAAATGATCGTGGCCTTTGGTCTGTGCTTCCAGTTGCCGGTGCTGTTGACCCTGATGGGCAAGGCCGGTCTGGTTTCATCCCAGGGACTGGCCAACGTGCGCAAATATGCCATCGTCGGCATTCTCGTGGTGGCCGCACTGGTCACACCGCCCGACGTCGTGACCCAGCTGATCCTCTTCGTGGTGGTCTTTGGCCTGTACGAAATCTCGATCTGGCTGGTGCGGGGGGTGGAACGCCGCCGCGACAAGCGTCTGCGCGAAGAAGGCTATTTCGACGATGAAGTAGACGAAGCCCAAGAAGACGAAGAAGGTCTGGACGACATTCTGAACGGTGACGACGAGGACCTGAAAAAGTGATCGACGACCCGATGGACCGCATCGCGGCGGCGCTGGAGCGTATGGCGCCCGCGCCGCTGCAAGCCCCCGATTTCGACGCAGCCAGCGCCTTTGTCTGGCACACTGGCCCGGACCGGCTGGAACCGGTGCACCAGATCAGCCGCGTGCCGCTGAAGCTGCTGGTGGGCAACGATCGCTCGCGCGATACGCTGCTGGCGAACACCACGCAGTTTGCGCGCGGACTGCCTGCGAACAACGCCCTGCTCTGGGGCGCGCGGGGCATGGGGAAATCCAGCCTTGTCAAGGCGGTACACGGCGCTGTTCAAGCGGACTACCCGCAGCTCAAGATCGTGGAGTTGCAGCGCGAGGATCTGCCCAGCGTGGGCCGTCTGCTGAACCTGCTGCGCGGGGCATCGGGGCGGTTTCTGCTCTATTGCGATGACCTTAGCTTTGGCCACGACGACAGCCATTACAAATCGCTCAAGGCGGTTCTGGATGGCGGGATCGAAGGGCGGCCCGAGAATGTGGTGCTGTACGCCACGTCGAACCGCCGCCACCTGATGCCGCGCGACATGATCGAAAACGAACGGCAAAGCGGCATCAACCCCGCCGAGGCGGTCGAGGAGAAGGTGTCGCTGTCGGACCGGTTCGGGTTGTGGCTGGGCTTTCATCCTTGTGATCAGGATCAGTATCTGGCGATGATCCGCGGCTATTGCGACGCTTACGGCGTGGACATCGACGACGCGACATTGCGGACGCAGGCGATCGAATGGCAGGCCACGCGCGGTGCGCGGTCAGGCCGGGTGGCGTGGCAGTATTTCGTTGACCTTGCAGGGCGTTCGGGCGTCACGCTCTAGGCAGCGGGGTGTTGCACGTCGGATGACTTTGGCCTTTGCGGCAACATCTGAGCCCGAGTGGAAAACCTGACGTTCGTGTGGGGCGCGGAGAATGGCAGGAGTGAGCCCTTTCCGTATTCCCCCGCGCGGAATCAAGGCCGCAGGCCGCCGCGCATCATGCCTCAGGCATGTCTGCGACATGACGGGCCGTCCCCCGGCACGGCGATTTGGCTGCTGTAGCGTGTTCCCGCCAACTAGGATGTGCTTGGCTGTCATAAACTGCCAGTCAAAGAGGTCGGATCGCCGCACCACGGCCCGACGATGCGCGGCTTCGCGTTCCATTTCAAAAGTCGGTTCAGTCCCGCACAGCAGACTTTGGCCTATACTGCGGCCCATATCCGCTTCGGGTCCTGACGCTAAGCCGCCGCCAGCAGTTTTGCCTCATAGGCGCGCAAACAGGGGGCGGCCTTGGGGCCATAGGTGACAAGGTCGGGAAACAGGGTCTCGATTTCGGCCCGCGCGACCGGGTTCACCGCCTGTTTGGTCATGTCGCCGGGGTACAAGGTCTCTGACCAGATCCCGTGCGAATGAACCACGTGATGCGCGTCCAGCAGGATGTGATGATAGGTCACCAGTCCGCCCGTGCGGCGATAGACGCCGTCCATGTTCAGCAGATCGACCGCCCGCACCAGCACCTCTTCCTGACCATAGAGCAGCTCTGCGCGCCAGTCGGTCAGCAGGATCGCATGCTGCGGTGACACCACCACATCGCGGTCATTGCCCAGCGTGCCTGCGGTGATCACGATCGGTGCCAGATCGCTTTGAGACAGCACAGTGGTCGCCCCGATCCAGCGGATCGGCTGTGCACCGTCGGTGCCGGTGATCACCAGATCGCCCTGCGACAGGTCCTCGACAGCGCGGGGGCCATCGGGCGTTTCGATCATCATGCCCGAGGCAAAGCACACCACCGAACCGCCAAGGCCCGTGTGCGGGGTGCTGTCGTCGTTTTCGGTGATGCCGCCTGTGGTCAGGTTGGTGTCGGCAGGGGGCATCCCATCGGGAAACACCAGGAAATAGCCATTCTCGCCCGCATCCAATACGTCGTTGTCGTTGTTCAGGTCCACGTCGATGACGCCCACGCGCCACGTGTTCGTGCCGTCGGTCACGGTAAAGGTATAGTCCCAGATCACCTGTCGGTCGACGCCGTCAATCTCGACCGTCTGCTCCCAGGCCCCGCCAAAGCGTTCTGCGCTGTCGACATATTCGTTCACATCGCCGTCGCCGTTGAACACGGTTGCGCCGTCGTTTTCCTCGACCACGAAATAGGTATCTTCGCCGCTGTAGCGCCATGTGCCATTGGGCGCATAGGCATAGTCGACGGGGTTGCCGTTGACCGTGCTTTGCGTGCCGCGAATGACGTTGGTGTATCCGTAGTAGACGGCCATCGAAGAAACCAATCCAGTTGTTGTGTCTGGATCGTTTCTGAAGCCGAACCGGGGCGACGCTTGGGCCGTTGCGTGGCTATTTTGGTGTAATTATCTCTGGATCGGGCACAATTGACGCCGATTGTGCCCGATATGTGGCGAACCACAGCGGGTTCGCCACAGTTTGAACCGTTAAACGGGGATCAGGGCAGGTAAGGGGCCGGATCGACGCTTTCAAAGCCCTTGCGCACTTCGAAGTGCAGATAGGCATTGTCGCCGCTGCGCAGCTTGGCAATGCTTTGTCCCCGGCTGACGTTGTCACCCTTCTTGACCGCCACATCGCCGACGTTGGCATAGACGGTCAGCAGGTTGTCGGGGTGACGCACCACGATGATCGGCACGCCATCGGCGCTTTGGGTGATGGCTGCCACACTGCCCGAGGCCGCGGCCTTGACCGGCGTGCCTGCGGCCGCCTTGATGTCGATGCCCTCGTTGCGGCCCTTGGCATAGGTGCGGATGATCGACCCGTTGACCGGGTAGGCCATCGCCGTGTTGCTGTCCGATTTGACCGTCTGCTTGCCGATGTCCGCCACGGGTTCCTTGGGCGCTGCTGCGGCGGCCGGGGCCGGTTTGGCGGTGTCGTCCTTGGGCAGGGGCGTGGCCGCACTGGGTGGTGTCGGCGTGGGCGAGCCTGCGCCGGGTGCCGTGGTGGTCACAGGGGCCGGAGTGCGTTTCGGCGGGGCCTGTTGCGCCACGGGGATCAGCAGGAACTGACCTTCGCGGATCGCGAAATCGCTGCTCAGACCGTTCCATTCGGCCAGGGACCGCACCGGCACCTGATAAAGCCGCGCGATGGTATAGGCGGTCTCGCCGCGTTCGACCTTGTGGCGGATCGGCTCCTTGCCGGTCTGCGTTGCTGTCGGCTGTGCCGTCGGTTGCGACGCGGTGGCAGGCGGCAGCGTCGTGGTCGCCGGTGTTGCGGCAGAGCTGTCGATGGCATTGCCTGCCAGCGTGGTCACATCCACCGGCGCGGGCTGGATCGGTCCGGTGCCAACAGCGCCCGTCGCGGGCGAAGGTTCCGCCACGCGGCGGGGCAGGGCGATGATCTCGCCTGCGCGCAGGGGCGCGGTGGTTGCGATGCCGTTGTAGCTGCTCAGCTCGGACGCGCTCAGACCCAGCCGCCCGGCCACGTCGTTCAGCGTGTCGCCCCGGCGGGCCACGGCAACCTGATAGTTGGGATAGGACAGCACACCGCGGTTGTCCGGGCGTGGCCGGTCCGTGGTGGCATTGACGGCGGCGTCCGCAGTCGAGAAGGCGCCCGCGCCGCCGCGAAGGTCAAAGTCGAGCGGTTGATCGCAGGCCGCCAGCGCAAATGCGCCGCAAGTGGCCAGCAACAGGGGCACGCGATGGCGCGGAATATATCGGATCATCTGGCTCGTCCTCTTCACACGCCCCGTTATTCGGGTTCGGGGCCTTGTTATGGGTCTTGTCATCGCTTTTGTCGGTCCATGCAACACAGGGTCAAGCGCGCGCTGTCAGGAACGGTTTATCGGCATATTTCCGCCGTATTATGTATCTTTTCCCAGGCCTTCAAGCAAGGGGACGAAGCGCACGGGGCGCAATTCGTCGTATTCCAGACCGGTTTCGGTC
The DNA here is from genome assembly GCF_000620505.1 of Sulfitobacter sp. 20_GPM-1509m. GTDB lineage: Bacteria > Pseudomonadota > Alphaproteobacteria > Rhodobacterales > Rhodobacteraceae > Pseudosulfitobacter. Next base: position 387,360 of record NZ_JIBC01000006.1, read on the forward strand.
TTGTGCACACGGATCAGGCTTTGCACGGCATCGGACTGGCCCACGGGCACGACCATGATGCCGCCCACCTTGAGCTGCGCCAGAAGCGGGCCGGGGGGGTCTTCGGCGGCGGCGGTCACAAGGATGCGGTCAAACGGGGCCTGATCCGGCAGGCCAAAGCTGCCGTCGCCGGTGATGGCGGTGATGTTGGTCAGGTCCAGCGCATCGAAAATCTCGCGCGCCTCGCGCACCAGACGGCGGTGGCGGTCGATGGTATAGACCCTGCGCGCCAGCTTGCTGAGGATCGCCGCCTGATAGCCCGAGCCGGTTCCAACCTCGAGCACCTTGTCGCGCGGGCTGATCTGCAAGGCCTGCGTCATCAGTCCCACGACCGACGGCTGGCTGATGGTCTGCCCACAGGCGATGGGCAGCGGCATGTCTTCATAGGCGCGCGTCGCGAACAGGCCGCGAATGAACGGGCCGCGGTCGATGGCCTCCATGGCCCCGAGCACAGCCTTGTCCGTCACCCCCTTGGAGCGCAACGCATAAAGGAACTGCATCTTGCGTTGGGCGATTTCGTCTTCGGTCATGTGTTCAGCGCCCCGAGGCGGTCCATCATGTCATGCGCGGTCAGATCGGCGCGCATGGGTGTGACCGAGATATAGCCGTCAAGGTTGTCATAGGCGTCGGTGCCCGGCGCGGTGTTAACCTGCTGGTTGCCGCCCTTGATCCACACGAACTTGCGCCCCGAGGGAGCCTCGTGCGGTTCGGTTGAAAAGCGCACGTCGGGGCGACGGCCCTGTTTGCTCAGCCGGGTGCCTTTGACATCGGCGGCAGGCACGGGCGGAAAGTTCACGTTGTAGAACAGGTGGTAATCGCCGGAATGCGCGGGTGTCGCCTCAAGAATGCGGCGCACGGTGTCGGCCCCGTGGGCAAGGGCCGCTTCGAAGGGATCCTTCAGCGTGGCATTGGCGGGGCCGAAATACTGGGACAGGGCAATCGCGGGAATGCCTTGCAACGCGCCCTCCATCGCACCGCCCAGGGTGCCGGAATACAGCGCGTTCTCGGCCGAGTTGTTGCCCCGGTTCACGCCCGACAGGATCAGGTCGGGGGCGGCGTCCGCCATCACGTCGTGAACCCCTGCCAGAACACAATCGGCCGGGCTGCCCTCGGCGGCAAAGCGGCGCGGGCCCAGTTTCGAGATCATCATCGGATGGGTGTAGCTGATGCAATGCCCGACGCCGGACTGTTCAAATGCAGGTGCCACGGTCCAGACCTCGCCGTCGTGGCCTGCAATCTGGCTGGCAATGGCGTGCAGGGTTTTCAGACCCGGTGCCGCGATGCCGTCGTCGTTGGTGATGAGAATACGCATGTTTTGCCCCTTTTGCCCTTAGTATTCAGGCCACAGCATTGCGGCAAGGGCAGGCTGGGGTTGCGGTGTGGATTTGTGGCAGATCAGAGGCAGTGCGTTGCGCGCAGGACTCATCACGGCAGCCGCGCGAGGCTGACCGGCCCGTTGGAAAGGGGTTTCGGGACCCTAAGACGCTTGAAGGCTTGCCAGTATATGCGCGGCCTGCGCGTGCGGGTCGGCCAGTGGCGCGCGGTCTTCGCCGGGGAAGAAACGGGCGCGGGTGGCCGTGGGCATCGGATCGGGCTGTGCGATCACGACGCGGGGGCCGGTCTTGGTGGTCTCGGCCTGCCAGCTTTGGGCCAGAGCAATCTGCGCCGCCTTGGTCGCACCATAGCTGCCAAAGAATTTCTCGCCCGCGCGCGGGTCGTCAAAGAACAGCGCCGTGCCTTCGGTGCCCAGCAGCGGGGCCACATAATTGATCAGCGTCGCGGTGGCGGTGATATTGGCGGTGATGGATTTGGCCATGTCGCGGCTGTCGATGTGGCTGGTGGGGGTCAGCGGTGCCGCGTGGATCGCGGTGTGCGCCCAGATGTCCAGACCGCCCCAACGGTCATGAATGCCCCGGCACAGGGTCGCCATCGCCTCGGGCACGGTGATGTCCATGGGGGCCAGCGTGGCGCTGCCGCCAAGCGCCTTGATCCGGTCGTCCAGCTCTTCGAGAGCGCCGGTGGTCTTGGCCACGGCGACGATGTGATGGGTCGGGGCCAAGGCTTCGGCCAGCGCAGCACCAAGGCCGCGCGAGGCGCCGGTGATCAGGGCAAGTTTGGGGGCGTTTGTCATGGGCTGCGTGATGGAGACATTGCGCGCCAAGGTCAAGAGGCGCACACGCCGTATCAGGCCGCGTTTGTCTCGGCGCTGGGGCGGGCGTGCGGGCGCAGGGAGCTGACAATCTCGCCGGGCTGGGGCAGGCGCAACACTTCGGTGCGGCCGTTGCGTGCCACGTGCAGGACATCTTCACCGATGGCGACAACCTGGCCCAGGCGGGTCTTGTCGCCCGGTCTCACGGTGTCGATGCGGCCATTGGGATAGCGGATCATCGCACGCGGGGCGGCGGTCGAGCCGAATATGCCCAGCAAAACAGGCTGGTTCAGGCGCACCGCATTTTTCTGCGTCGCCAGCTGGTTGGTTTGAGGAGAGGCTTTTTCCATACGACAGGTCCTTCGGGGGCAATCGAAGGGGTGGGGTATCATGGCGGCAGACAGCCGCAAGATGGGGGAATCTTGCCATCGGCCAATAGGTGCCACCCTCTGCGCCAAGCTTTGCCGAAGGCTGCGACATTGTGTGGCACGGGGCTTGCGGCGGCGGGAATCGCCCGCCTGTGTCAGGGTTTGCGGTGATAGCTCAGGGTCATCGCGGCCAGATGCGCGATGGGCTGCGTGTCCAGCGTCGAGCTTAAGGGAAGCGCCAGCGCGCGGCGTCCGTCGTTGGTCAGATCGGGGTAGAGGCTGACCATGCGCTGCGCCAGATCGGTCTTGCAATCCACATATGCGGTCAGCACATCGGGTGTGTCGGGCGACCAGTTCAGGCGCAGGGTCGATCCGGTACGCGGGGATGCAGGCCGCCATGCGGGCTGGCCCCACTTCAAGGATTCCGTGACAGGACCGACACTTGCGTCGTGGGCCGCCGCCAGAATGGCGGCGCGCAGGGCGTCGAAACGGGCACGCGCGGGTGCGGGCCATTGGGCGGTGATCTGGGTGAACGGGTCCATGAGAGGCAGGTTAGCACGGTTTGCTGACAGATGCTGGCAGCAAAGGGGTGGGGTGCTGAAGTGATATTGTCCGAGCCTTAGGTGTGATATGGGTCAAGGTCTTCGGTACGCGACAAAGCTGCCGTCCACCAAAGCCCGGAATCAAGGCACGCAGTGCCGCCGGGCAGCGCCCGACCGCCCCATGGGCGGGCGCTTCCTCACCGTCTTGCGCCTCTTCTGCCGCACGCCAAAGATTAGAAATAAAGTGGTATCCACTGACCTTCCGATGCCCACCCGCGGTCGGGCGCTGCCATCAGTGGCAAGGTCACTTAGGGCTCAAAACCGCAATTCGCCGCCACCTGAGCGAACGTCCGGTTTTCCATTCCAAATCGGTCCATGACGTGAAGATCAAGGTTATCTGACGTTCAACGTTCGACAATTTCACGGCAGGAGCACCGCCCCCGCACATTAGTCTGGCAAGAAAAAGCGGCGGGGTTATTCCGCCGCTTTCATCTCGAACCCTTTTTCCAGCATGTCCGACGGTTTCACTGGATATTCGCCAGAGAAGCAGGCGTCGCAATACTGCGGGCAGCTTTTGTTGCGGCCTTCGGCCTCGCCCACGGCGCGGTAGAGACCGTCCAGAGAGATGAACTTGAGCGAATCAACGCCCAGATGTTCGCGCATCTCGTCCTCGGACATGGTTGCTGCCAGCAGCTTTTCGCGCTGGGGCGTGTCGACGCCGTAGAAACAGGGCCAGGCCGTGGGGGGCGAGGCGATGCGGAAGTGCACTTCGGCGGCACCGGCGTCCAGGATCATTTCCTTGATCTTGCGGCTGGTGGTGCCACGGACCACGGAATCGTCCACCAGAATGACACGTTTGCCTTTGATCAGCGCGCGGTTCACGTTCAGTTTCAGACGCACACCCATGTTGCGGATCTGCTCGGTCGGTTCGATGAACGTGCGGCCCATGTATTGGTTGCGGATGATGCCCATCGCATAGGGAATACCCGATTGCAGGCTGAAGCCGATGGCGGCCGGGGTGCCGCTGTCGGGGACCGGACAGACCAGATCGGCCTCAACCGGCGATTCCTTGGCCAGCTCGCGGCCGATGTTTTCGCGGGTCTCGTACACGCTGCGCCCGCCCAGAATGCTGTCGGGGCGCGAGAAATAGACGTGCTCAAAGATACAGAAACGCGGCGCGACACGGCGGAAGGGGAAATGGCTTTCGACGCCCTTGTCGGTGATCACCACCATTTCGCCCGGTTCGATTTCGCGGACGAATTCGGCACCGATGATGTCCAGCGCGCAGGTTTCCGAGCTGAGCGCCCAGCCGTCGCCGACGCGGCCCAGCACCAGCGGACGCACGCCCAAGGGGTCGCGCACACCGATCAGTTTGGTGCGGGTCATGGCAACGATGGAAAACGCGCCCTCGACGCGGCGCAGGGCGTCTTCCATCCGTTCGGGGATGTTGCGCTGCAGGCTGCGCGCCATCAGGTGGATGATGCATTCGCTGTCGGATGACGATTGAAAGATCGAGCCGCGCTCGATCAGTTCGCGGCGCAGGGCGTTGGCGTTGGTGATGTTGCCGTTGTGGGCAATCGCGGCCCCGCCCATGGCAAACTCGCCAAAGAAGGGCTGCACGTCGCGGATCGCGGTCTGGCCCTTGTTGCCCGAAGTGGAATAGCGCACGTGCCCGATGGCCAGCGGCCCGGGCAGGGTTTCCATCACTTTCTGGCTGGTGAAGTTGTCGCGGACATAGCCAAAGCGGCGGGCGGATTGAAAGCCAAGTTCGGCGTCATGGCTGACGATGCCCCCGGCTTCTTGTCCCCGGTGTTGCAAGGCGTGCAGGCCGAGGGCCACGAAGTTCGCGGCATCCTGGGTGCCGATCACACCAAAAATCCCGCACTCTTCTTTCAGCTTGTCGTCATCAAAGGGATGTGCGGGCGGCATCATGGGTTCAGTCACGGGCGGATGGCTCCGAATCTGGGGTTGGACAGGGGTCTGATACTGGGGCGATGGCGTGGTGTCACGCCCTTGGCCCGAAATAGTTATGAGATTGTGAACGTGTGGGTGAATTGTGCCAAATAAGCCCGTTTCCGGCGACACAATGCGATGCGTGTAGGCCACATCTAGGCGCGCGGGCCCGCCCGTACAACCCCAAAGGGGACGGGGCGGGGCGCGCGGGGTGCATTATTGTTCGCAGGTGCCGACCAGACCTTCGTATTGGCGGGTGATCCAGCCAAGCGCCTGTTCGGGTTTGCGGTCCTGAATGTCATCGGTAAAGCGGCCGAATACGGCGGCCGAGCGGCTTTCGTCGACGATGGTGAATTCCTGTCCGGTGATCACGGTGTCGTAGACAAAAAAGGCGACAATCACCAACAGGATGCCGCGCGCCACGCCGAAGAGAAAACCAAGCCCCTGATCCACACCTCCCAGCGCCGAGCGCTGCACCAGCGAGGAAAACAGCGGGGTGAACAGCGACACGACAATCAGCGCCACGGCAAAGACCAGCGCAAAGGCCCCGATCACGCTGAGTTCGCAGCTGTCGGCCAGGAATTCGCCCACGACGGGGATTTCGCGCACCAGCGGCTCGACCTGCGGTGCAAAGAGGAATGCAAGGATGGCCGCCGCGACCCAGCCTGCGATGGCCATGATCTCGCGTACGATGCCGCGCCCGTAAGCCAGCAGGGCCGACAGGATGATGACGACGGCCACCACGCCATCAATGATTGTGAAACCGTCCATCATCCGTTCCTTGTCTGTGCGGCGTTAACCTGCGCCAAATACTTCACCCACGAAACTGGTCAGGTCGTGCATCTGTTGCACCTTGATTCCGGACGTTTCGATGGCCTTGCCGCCGGCAGCGGCAAGTGCGGTGGTAAAACCAAGTTTTTGCGCCTCTTTCAACCTGTTTTCCGTTTGCGGGGCCGGACGCAGCGCGCCGGACAGGCTGATTTCGCCAAAAACAACCGCCCCTTCGGGCAGGGCGGCGTCTTCCCGCGCACTCAAAAGTGCGGCGGCCACGGCCAGATCGGCGGCGGGTTCGGAAATTTTCATGCCGCCTGCGACGTTCAGGTAGACATCGAGCCCGGCAAAGGGGATGCCGCAGCGTGCCTCGAGCACCGCGAGGATCATCGCCAGCCTGCCGCCGTCCCAGCCCACGACCGTGCGGCGCGGTTGGCTGTGTGGCGAGGGGGCCACGAGGGCCTGCAATTCGACCAGCACAGGGCGGGTGCCTTCGATGCCCGCGAAAACCACCGATCCGGCGCTGGGTTTGCCGCGCTCGGACAGGAATAGCGCCGAGGGGTTGGTGACCTGTTCCAGCCCGCGCCCGGTCATCTCGAACACACCGATTTCATCCGCTGGACCAAATCGGTTCTTGACCGCGCGCAGGATGCGGAACTGGTGGCCGCGCTCGCCTTCGAAATAGAGCACCGTGTCGACCATATGTTCGACCACGCGGGGGCCTGCGATCTGGCCGTCCTTGGTGACGTGCCCGACAAGGATCACCGACACGCCCTTGCGTTTTGCAAAGGTGGTCAGCTCGTGCGCCGCCGAGCGCACCTGACTGACGGACCCCGGCGCGCTGTCGACCGTGTCGGACCACATGGTCTGGATCGAATCGATGATCGCGAGGCCGGGGCGTTCGGCCTCGAGCGTGGTCAGGATGTTGCGCAGGTTGGTTTCGGACGCCAGTTGCACGGGGGCATCGGACAAGCCCAGACGTTTGGCGCGCATCCGCACCTGTGCTGTGGCTTCTTCGCCGCTGACATAGATGGTTTTGACCCCTGCGCGGGCAAACTCCGCTGCCGCCTGCAGCAACAGGGTCGATTTGCCGATGCCCGGATCGCCCCCCACCAGCAGCGCCGAGGCGGGGACAAGCCCGCCGCCCAGCACGCGGTCCAGCTCGTCGATGCCCGAATGGGTGCGGGGCGGCGGCGATTCCTCGGTTTGCAGGTCGGTCAGCGTGATGGCCGCGCCGCGATTGGCCCCAAGGGACTTTTTGCCGCCCGCGGACAGGCCCGCATCCTCGACAATGGTGTTCCAGTCGCCGCAGGCGTCGCAGCGCCCGGACCATTTGGTATGTGTGGCACCACAAGCGGTGCAGGTGAAAGAGGGTGATTTGGCCATGTCACCGATGTGCCTGACGCGGGCGGGGGCGTCAAAAGGTAAATGCGGGGCAAGGCGATTTGCGACCGGGTTATGGGGCTCTGCCCCCGACGCTGCGCGTCTCCACCGGAGTTTATCTGGCAAGATGAAGCCGGGAGCGGCTATTCCGCGGCTTTGGGCATCATTCTGGTGACCGTATTGTCCGTGGCGACAATCGTCTCAAGACCCAGTTCGGGCAGCACCTCGCGCATTTCGGCGCGCAGGCGGTCCAGTTGGGCGGCGGCGACGGCCTCTTCCAGCTCGATGTTGGTCAGCCAGTGCCGGAATTCCGCGCTGACGGATTTGGCGTGGTCCAGTCGGTTGTTGAACTGCTCGACCTCGTACTGTCGCTGCTCCAGGAAACTGCGGGCGCGGTTGACACGCTCGTCCGAGTAAACCTCGGCCAGTTCCTTGGAAATATGGGACATTTGCGCGGCCACTTCCAGCAGCGCAGGCTCAAGCGAGCTGAGGTCGGGATGGTCGCGCAGATAGGCCAGCCGTTCGCGGACCGAGTCGAATTCGGTGGAAAACCGGAAGGCGTCGCCGCGATCCGCCGCGTGGACCGCACCATAGGCGCGGGCAATGTCGGTCATGTTGATCGAAAAATCGCGGTGCGCGGTCTCAAGCTGCATGGTGCGCCGGGCGCTGGGAAGGAAAAAACACAGGCAGAGGGCAAAGACGGTCAGCGCGATCTGGGCGTACATGCCGGCCTCGGGCACGGGGGTGCCGTTCCAGGTCAGGGGCAGGTCGACCCATGGCCACCGACCGCTTGCAGCCATGAGGGTCGCACCCAACAATCCCAAGGCGGCGACCGCGAAAAAGGCCAGTGCAGCCCATTGCATGAGGAACCGGATCAGAAAGGCGAACGCGCGCAAAGAGTTTGTCAAATGTCTTCCCCCCAGAAAACCATCCTATCGGCAAGTATACGCCGATAGAGGGGTAACCGCTAAGCGGAAACTTTGTTCCCGATCTTTGTCCTCTGGTTTCAAGGGGATGGTATTGTGGCAATAATGTGTCTCAGGTTTCCGAATCGGAAACAGTTGTGCGCGTATCGCGCTTTTGTTCGGTGCGCAGTCCGATCCACATCGAGGCGAGGATGCAGGCCGTCAACAGATACAGCCCCCATGCCACCTCGATCCGGCCCACACCGATGCCCTTGGTCAGGGTGATATACAGCGCGATCAGGAAAATATCCGCCATCGCCAGTTTGCCCAGCACCCGCAACGCAGGCAGACAGCGCGGGCTGAGCAGGTCCCAATGCAGCAACGCCAGACCGATGGTCTTGAGATAGGGGGCAAACAACGCAAAGACCGTGACCACCAGCGCCAGAAACACATCCGACGCCCACAGCGATTGCAACCCGGTCATCACGCTGATTTCCGACAGGCCGAACAGCGGCAACAGCCCCGCCCGCATCAGCGGCGCGCACCACGCGACGGGATAGGCAACCAGCAGGGCAAGGTTCAGGTAACGCAGCATGGGGGCACTTGGGGGCAGGGTGCGGTTCAAGTCAAGCTGTGGTGTGACGCTCAAAACCAGACCGTCACCGGCCAGTCAAAGCCCAGCAGGCCGGAGAGGGAAACCAGCACTTTCTCCAGCGGCGGGTCCTGGTCCAGACCGAAGGCCACCATGCAAAGAAGCGCAACCTTTGTCCCGAGCGATGCGAGGGTCAGGCGCAGCGGCCAGATCAGATCGGGCCGCAGCCGCGTGATCCCGGCGAACAGGCCGACAGCGATCAGCAAAAGCGTCAGAGCCAGCAAGGCGTTGTCTGAAAACGGCGTCATCGCCCGCAGATTATATTAAAACGGCAGCAGGTCCAGAACGCGGTTATAGATCGGAACCAACAGGTTCAGCCCGTAAAAGTCCAACTGCATCAGCAGGACAAAGCAGGCAAAGATCGTGCTGACAAGAAGGGTGCCGTACCAGTGGTCGGGCCAGTGCGCCAGGTTAAGCTTGGCCTGAAGCCGGTAAACCGACACCATCACAAAGCCGCCCGTGCCAAGACAGAAAACGAAATTTAGGACGAGGTCGAGGCTCATCCTCTAGCGCACCGCGGCGATGGGCCCCGTCGCACGACCGTGGATGAACTGATCGACATAGGGGTCGCCAGCGGCATCCATTTCGGCCACCGGACCGGTCCATTTGATCACACCCTCGTGCAGCATGGCCACGTTGTCGGCGATGGCGCGCACCGACGACATGTCGTGGGTGATGGTCACGGCGGTCGCGCCCATCTCCGTCACGATCTCGCGGATCAGGTCGTTGATGACGCCCGCCATGATCGGATCAAGGCCGGTGGTCGGTTCGTCGAAAAAGATGATCTCGGGGTCGGCGGCGATGGCGCGGGCCAGGCCTACGCGTTTCTGCATACCACCCGACAGCTCGGCCGGCAGACGGTCGGCCACGTCCTCGGTCAAGCCCACACGGCGCAGTTTCTCGATGGCAATCGCGCGGGCCTCGTCGCGGGGGCGTTTCAGCGATCCGCGCAGCAGCCGGAAGGCGACGTTTTGCCAGACCGGCAGGCTGTCGAACAGGGCCGCACCCTGGAACAACATCCCAAAACGCGCCAGAAACGCGTCACGGTCGGTGCGGGTGATGTCGGTGCCGTCCACGGTGATGCTGCCCTGTTCGGGCGTGACAAGGCCAAGTACCGCCTTGATCGTGATGGATTTCCCGGTGCCAGAGCCACCAATGATCACCATCGACGTGCCCTTGGGCACATGCAGGTTCACACCGCGCAGGACGTGGTTGCTGCCAAAGGATTTGTGGACATTCTCAAGCGTGATCATAGCGAGAAAAACACCCCCGTCAGCACGAAGTTGGCGGCCAGGATCAGGATCGCGGCGGCCTCGACGCTGCCCTTGGTCGCGCGGCCCACACCTTGGGCGCCACGGCCCGAGTTCATGCCGAAATAGCAGCCCATCAGGGCCGCGATAAAGCCGAACACGCCGCCCTTGGCCAGTGACGAGACGATGTCGCGCAACTCAAGGAAGTTCACCGTGTTTTTCAGATAGGCCGCCGGATTGAACCCCAGCGTGCCCGTGGCCACGGCCCAGCCGCCCGCGATGCCGATCACGTCGCCTACGGCCACCAGCAGCGGCACCACAAGGGTCGCGGCCAGCACGCGCGGCACGGTCAGGTATTTCATCGGATGGGTCGAAAGCGTCACCAGCGCGTCAATCTGCTCGGTCACTTTCATCGTCGCAATCTCGGCGGCAATCGACGATGTGACGCGCGCGGCGATCATCAGGCCGACCAGCACGGGGCCCAATTCGCGCACCATGCCGATGGCGACGATCTGTGGCACCACCGCCTCGGCGTTGAACCGTGCGCCACCTGCGTAAATCTGCAAGGCCAGCGCGCCGCCGGTGAAAATCGCGGTCAGGCCAACCACAGGCAGCGACAGCCAACCGATGTTCAACAGCGCAATCGCAAACTCACGAAAATAGAAGGGCGGACGCAGCAGGTGGCTGAGCGTCTGCAGCGCATAGAGCGTCACGCGCCCGACAGCAGCCAGCAGGCCAAGGACCGTGGCCCCGATGGCGGCCAGAAACCTCACTCGGTGTACCGGCGGGCGTAACGGTGGCCCAGTGAGGTCAGGACTTCATACCCGATGGTGTCTGCCGCAGCGGCCAGAGCGTCCACGCCCTGATGTGGCCCAAGCAGTTGCAGGCTTGCCGGATCGTGGCCCAGATCGGTGACATCCACCGTGATCAGGTCCATCGACACGCGGCCCACGATGGGCAGTGCGGTGTCATCCGCGTAAACATGCGCGCCGATCCCGTTGCCCATGGCGCGGATCAGCCCGTCGGCATAGCCCGCCGAAATCGTGGCAATGCGCGAGGGGCGCTGAGCGATCCACATATTGCCATAGCCCACGGAGTCGCCCGCCGCCACATCGCGCACCTGAATGACAGGGGCGTCCAGCGTCACGACCGCCTCGGCCTCGGCAAAGGGCAGGCCGCCGAACAGGCCCACACCGGGCCGGCAGAGGTCAAAGTGATATGCCTCTCCCAGCAAGGTGCCGCCAGTCGCCGCCAGCGAACGGGGCGCGTCTATGCCGTCGGTCATTTCGCGGAACGTGTTCAACTGGCGGGCATTCATCTCGTGGTCAGGTTCGTCCGCACAGGCCAGATGCGACATGATCAGCGCCGGGCGTTGCGCCACGGCGATGTCGCGCAGGGCGGACCATTCCGACGCCTGCATTCCCAGCCGGTTCATACCGCTGTTCATCTGCAGGCCAAAGGGCGATCCCGGCAGCGCCTCGACATGGCGCAGCATCTGATCGACCGAGTTCAACAGCGGCGTCAGGCGACCCTCGCGGATGGCACCCGTGTCGCCGTCCATGTGGCCGGAAAACACATAGATCACAGGACCTTGCCCCAAAGCGGCGCGCAGGGTCGCGCCCTCTTCGGCGGTGGCCACGAAAAAGCTGCGGCAGCCTGCGCGGGCCAGCACACGCGCCACGACGGGCGCGCCCAGCCCATAGCCGTTCGCCTTGACCACGGCGCCGGTTTCCACTTCCGTGCGCGCGTCCAGGGATTGCCAGTTTCGCGCGATTGCGCCGGTGTCGATTGTCAAAGTCGCTGATGTCATGCGCGGCGTTGTGCCATGTTTGGGTCCGAGGTCAAGGTGTAACGTCGCCGCGCTGGTATGTGGGGGCGGAATAGGCGGTGAATTGAGCGGGGAAGGTCGCGACCTTGCCACAAAGGGCAGCGCCCAAAGCGATCACCGCACAGCCGTCAATCGCATGACATTGACGTGACTTCAAACTCGGCTCAGTTTACCAGTGGCAGGCAACCGGAGGAAAACCAAAGTGAATCTTACACTTGCTTCGAGAGACAGTCTTTTCTTACGCAACCTGTTTTTCGCAAATTACCTACACCGATGGCAAACAGCTATATTCAAAGATCCCAGCAGCTTCTTCGAGGCTGGCGAAAGGGTCTACCTTGAAGATGACGATGATGAACCGACGATACTGTCGGAAGACCTAGCACATCAGTTGAACGAAGAGCGCGCCAGGGACAATGCGGCACTCTGTGATAATGTCGACGCTCTCCTGCCAAAGTTGGAGTTCTTTGGTGAAGTCATCGCCGAGTTTCCGGCAAGCGATCCCGACAATTTCGCGCGGGCTCTGGGTGAAAAGACAATGGCCCTTGTGACAGAGATGGGGTGGGACGAAATTTTCGTGATGCCACGGTGGATCGCTCCGTTTCTGGATCAGGAAAATGACTATCCCGCAGTAAAGGCGGCGACAGATCAGCTTGTGAACATGGGACTGACGACGGACTATTCCGGTGGCATCGTTTTGAATGCCCAAACGGCTGAAGCATTTTTCAGGAACATCTTCTGGATCGTAAGGTGCAACGCCTCTGCGCCCGATATTGTATTTGCGGGTGCGAATGCATCGGTTTTTGGTCTGCTGTGCAAATACGGAAACATTCATTTTGATTGCTGTGACGCGGAAGAGAAACAAAAGCTATTGAAGTCGATATCCAGTGCCGGACTCAATGCCGTACAAGACCGGACCTGCAAACCGGTCGGCGCAATAGAAGGGCGAAAGCTGGACTTGGGGTGAAGCCGCCAAACCCGTAGATTTGAACCGGCTTCGACCCAGCGTCCATCGCCCCCCTTAAAACTCCTGCTCGCCCGCGTTCTGCTGCCACGGCTGCACAAGGTTGCCAAAGCGGGTGAACCGCCCCTCAAAGCTCAGCTCGACCGTGCCGATCGGCCCGTGGCGCTGCTTGCCGATCACCACCTCGGCGCGGCCGTGCAGGCGTTCCATTTCTTCCTGCCACTTGGCCATCGCTTCCAGATCGTGATCGCCGGGCTTTTCGCGTTCCTTGTAGTATTCCTCGCGGAACACGAACATCACCACGTCGGCATCCTGTTCGATCGAACCTGATTCCCGCAGGTCCGACAGCTGGGGCCGTTTGTCTTCGCGGCTTTCCACCTGACGCGACAGCTGCGACAGGGCGATCACCGGAATGTCCAGCTCCTTGGCGATGGCCTTCAGGCCCATGGTGATCTCGGAAATCTCGTTCACCCGGTTTTCCGATTTGCCGGTGCCGCGCACCAGCTGCAGATAGTCGACCATCAGCACGTCCAGCCCGTGCGTCCGTTTCAGCCGCCGCGCGCGCGCGGCCAACTGGCTGATCGGCAAGGCTGGCGTGTCGTCGATATACAGCGGGCAGGCCTCCAGCGACTTGGCGGCTTCGACGAAACGGCGGAATTCGGCTTCGGTCATGTCACCGCGGCGGATCTGTTCGGATGGCACTTCGGAGGCTTCCGACAGGATACGTGCGGCCAGCTGTTCGGCGCTCATCTCCAGCGAGTAGAACCCCACGACGCCGCCATCAATCGCCCCTTCGGAGCCATCGGGCAGGATGCCGCGTTTGTACGCCTTGGCCACGTTGAACGCGATGTTGGTCGCCAGCGAGGTTTTCCCCATCGACGGACGTCCCGCAAGGATCAGAAGGTCAGAGCGGTGCAAGCCGCCCAGCTTCTTGTCCATGTCGATCAGCCCGGTCGACACACCGGACAGGCCGCCCTCGCGCTGATAGGCGGCGTTGGCCACGTTGACAGCATCGGTGACCGCTTTCAGGAACGACTGGAACCCGCTTTCGGTCTGGCCCTGTTCGGCCAGCTTGTACAGCTGCTGTTCCGCCTCGACGATCTGTTCGCGCGGCTCATTCGACACGTCGACCTTGGCCGCCTTGGCGCTGATGTCACGGCCCAGCCGGATCAGGTCGCGGCGCACCGCCAGATCATAGATCATCTGCGCATAGTCACGCACCGCAAAGGCGCTGATCGCGGCACCGGCCAGACGGGCCAGGTAGGCGGGACCGCCCAGCTCTTTCAGGCCTTCGTCCTCCTCCATGAACGCCTTGAGCGTCACCGGCGAGGCCAGGTTGTTCTTGGCAATACGGGCCGAAGCGATGTCATAGATGCGCGCGTGCACGGGATCATAGAAATGATGCGGCCCGATGATCGACGCGACACGGTCGTAGATGTCGTTGTTGGTCAGGATCGCACCCAGAAGCTGTTGCTCGGCCTCGATGGAATGCGGCATGGTTTCGGCGGCCTGAACCTCAGGCGTGCCGTTCTGAAAACTGCTGATCTCGTTCATTGCTCACCCTGTTATTGACCCGGCTCGCGCGGGTGTCCTGTCTTAGACGGCACCGTGCAGCGCAGGCAATCTGGAAATCCTGTGGATAACCTTGGTCTAAGGGGGAGCCTACATCATCTGGTGGAAACTTGCAGCTTCCAAACCAGATGATGCGGCGGATTTATGCCTTTTTATGTGCTTCCTGCCAGCCGCGCGGGTCGTTCAAAAAGGCCTCGACGCCTTCCAGCGTGGCCGCGTCAAAGGTGCCTTGCGCCTTGGCTTCGGCCAGCACGTCCCACCATGTGCACAGGTGGTGCAGCGCAACCCCATGATCGCCCAATGTCTTTTCGGTTTCGGGGAAGATGCCATAGTAGAAGATCACCGCCGTATGCCCGCAAGTGGCGCCGGTTTCGCGAATCGCATCGACAAACGACAGCTTCGATCCGCCGTCTGTGGTCAGATCCTCGACCAGCAGAACGCGTTGGCCTTCTGTCATCACGCCCTCGATCCGGGCGTTGCGCCCGTAGCCTTTGGGCTTCTTGCGCACATAGGTCATCGGCAGGCCCATCCGTTCGGCCACAAGCGCGCCAAAGGGGATGCCGGCGGTTTCGCCGCCCGCGACGTTGTCGAAGGCCTCGAAGCCTGCGTTGCGCATGACGGTGACGGTCAGGAAATCCATCAGCGTCGACCGGATGCGCGGATAGGAGATCAGCTTGCGACAGTCGATATAGGTCGGGCTGGGCAGCCCCGAGGCCAGCGTGAAGGGATCCTTGGCGTTCAGGTGCACGGCTTCGATCTCAAGCAACATGCGGGCGGTCAGGCGGGCCATTTCGGCGGCGTCGGGAAAGCTGGTGGGGATCATGGCGTGCGTCCTTGGGCGTTTGGGCGTGTGGAGGCCGTGGGAGCCTCCGGCGGGAGTTTATCGGGCAAGATGAAGGTCAGGTCACGGACCAGTCCAGCGGCATCGCGGGGTCGAACACGGTCACGGGACCGTCGTCGGTGTCGATGTGTGTGGGGTAGGTCGGTGCGGTTTTGGTCAGGGTCATCGTCGCCTCGTTCACCGGCAGGCCGTAGAACGCAGGACCGTTCAGCGAGGTGAAGGCTTCGAGCTGGTCCAGCGCGCCGTCCTGTTCAAAGACCTGCGCCAGGATCGACATGGTGTTGGGCGCGGTAAAGCAGCCGGCACAGCCGCAGGGCAGCAGTTTGTTGGCATCCGTATGCGGCGCGCTGTCGGTGCCCAGGAAAAAGCGCGCGTTGCCCGATGTGGCCGCACGGCGCAGGGCCAGACGGTGGGTCTCGCGTTTCGCGACGGGCAGGCAGTAATAATGCGGCTTGATGCCACCGGCCAGGATGTGGTTGCGGTTGATCACCAGATGGTGCGTGGTGATCGTCGCGCCCAAGCTGTCGTCCTGCGCGCTGGCATAGTCCACCGCGTCCGAGGTGGTGATATGTTCCATCACCACCCGCAGGCCGGGCGTCGCGCGCCGGATCTGGTCCAGAACGCGGTCGATGAACACCGCCTCGCGGTCGAAAATGTCGATGTCGGGGTCCGTGACCTCGCCGTGGACGCAGAGCGGCAGGCCGATCTCGGCCATTTTCTCCAGCACCGGGCGCACGTGGTCAAAGTTCGCCACACCCGAGGCGGAATTGGTCGTGGCCCCGGCGGGGTACAGCTTGACCGCCTTGACCAGACCCGAGGCATGGGCGGCAGCCACATCGGCGGCATCCGTGTCCTCGGTCAGGTACAGCGTCATCAGCGGGGTGAAATCCATGCCCTCGGGCAGGGCGGCCATGATCCGGTCGCGATAGGCCGCGGCCTGTGCGCCGGTGACCACGGGCGGCACCAGATTGGGCATGATGATCGCACGGGCGAAATGGGCGGCGGTTTGCGGCAAAACGGCCCGCATCATTGCGCCATCGCGCAGGTGCAGGTGCCAGTCATCGGGGCGGCGGATCGCAAGGGTCTTTGTCATGCCCTGCCGTTAGCACGCGGCGCGGCAGCGCACCAGCGTCAGTTGGTCAGTTCTTTCAGCTTGCGGGCAAATCGCGGCGCGTTCATCCGGCTTGTGACGTTGGTACACAGCGCCTGTATCAACGGGGCGCGGTTGTCGATCTCAAGGGCGGACATCAGGCTGCGCAGATAGGGCGGATAGGCGCGGCGCGCGCGCCACAGGGTGGCAAAGCTGGCATCGTCCAGCGTGTCGTTTGCGGCCTGTTCCAGCAGCGGTTTCAGCGCGTCCATCTCGATCATATGGGTCTGGATGGCATCGCCCAGATGGCGCGTGCGCAGCTTGTGCACATTGGCGCGGGTGAACAGGGCCGCGTGCATGGCGTCCAGCGTCTCCCGCGGGTCATAGATCACAAAGGCACGCGCGGCGGCGTCCAGCATGTCGGGCGCATAGCCATAACGCGAGGCAAAATCGGCGCGGCGCATGTCGACAAAGCGGTCGTCCCATTCGGTGACCCGCGCGTCCAGCGTCGCCTGCGGCTGGATCGCCAGCACACGCGCGCCGGGCGAGGCGACCGAATAGGCCGCCGCCGCATAGCCGCAGGGGCCTGCGCCGTAAAACAGCACTGTTTCGAATTCGTCAAAAAAGCCGTCATCGACCAGCCGGTCGAAATAGGCATAAAGCACCTCGTCCCGGAACCATGTGTCACCGTCCGAGGCCACGCACAGATGCGACCAACCGTGATCGCGCACCATGTTCCAGCCCAGCGGCACCGCGGATTCGGACAGCGCACGCATCCCCTGTATGGTCTCGAAGGTGACCAGCAGCGTTGTGCCTTTTTCAACAAAAGCCGCGAAATGACGCTTGCCCAGCGGCTCGAAATAGCCCTGTTCTTCAGCGATGCCCGCCAGTTTTGTCAGCCATTCGCCCTTGGCAAGGCCGGATAGCTCGGCGTTGAATGTCTCGGCTGCGTCCTGCATCGGGGGTCCTTGGTACCTGTCCCGCGCGGATGTCCCACGCGTGCTTGGGCGCAGAGCTATCGGGCCAATAAGGCAAAATTGCGGAAATTTGATGCAGCTACGGTGCCTTTGTTGCGGCTTTGGCATCGGTGCGGCGGGACCGGTTGGCGTATTGCACCATGAAACGGGCCGCGCGCGGCGACACGGGGCGGGTGTGGCCCGCCATCAGCAGACGGCCAAACAGGGCGCGGAACGGTTCTTGTTGCATCAGCGCGTCGAAACGGGCGTGCCGCCATGCGACGGCGCGTTGATGTAACTCTCCCAGAACCGGATCGGCCTTGAGCCTGTCGAGCACTGGGGTGCTGATGTCGCTCATGCGGGCGATGCTGGTGTCGGTGTCGGAGCAAAAGTTCCGCTCGACCCAATAGTCCAGCCCCAGCACGTGATCGGAATGCACCGCACGGCCCCGGTCGGCCTTCATCACATAGCTTTCCATTGCGCCCAGCGGATAGTGGTTCAACTGCACCAGCGCATAGTTGGGCTGCCCGAAATTGCTGAACAACCGCTTGGTCTTGAACTGCGCGTCCAGTTCGCGACCCTCACCGTCGAACCAGCGCGCCTGATCCAGCCGCGCAGTGTCGGGGTTGCGCGGACGGTGGACGCCCAGTTTGCGGTAGGTGCCGTCGTTTTTGTACAGCGTCTTGAACATCGACGCGCGCCACGGCCAGTGCAGCACCGCAGGCGCGCATTTGGTGAACAACCGCGTGACCGGCGCATCCTTGTAGCGGATGTGATCGCCATTGCCGAACAGCCGCCACGTCAGCGTGATCGCGGTGGCGTCGGGCAGGGCGTCCAGCAGGGCGGGCACGGTGCCGTCGCCCACGTGAATGTTGACGAATTCGTCCACGTCCAGCGGCAAGATCCAGTCGGCCTGTTTCACCACATCCAGCTTTTGCGCGTGTTTCAGCGCGGTAAACTGGATGCCGCCCTTGTCATAGGGGCCGTCGTTGCGGATGTGCGTCAGCCAGCCCTGACCGGCCAGCGCGTCCAGCATGACATCGGTGCCATCGTCGCAGTCGTTCGAGAACACCAGAAAATGCGTAAAGCCACAGGCACGGTGGTGCGCCAGCCATTCCAGCAGGAAGGCCGCCTCGTTGCGGACGCATAAGACGGCTAGAATGTTCACGCGGTGGGCCAGGTCCTGCGGAACGACACGACCTTGCCGTTCGAGCCGCGCGCGTTGTAGTTCAGGCCCGCTTCCATCATCGCGGCAAAGACCGCGTTCACACCTTCGGGGCCGATCCATTTGGGGTGCAGCTTGACCACCGCAGCGCGCAGGCCACTCAGGTCCAGGTCGGGGATCAGCTCGGCCTCGGAGCCTTGGATGTCGATGACGATGACCGTGGGCGACAGCTCTTTCATCAGGGTCTTGGCGTTTTGCACCTCGATCTTTTCGACCGTCCCGGCCGGGCTGTCCTCGTGCACGGTCAGCGATGACAAGGCGGGGTTCTTGCGCAGGTGAAAATCGGCGGTGGTCTTGCGTTTGCCCAACGTGCCCGAAATCACGCTGGCGTTTTCAATCCCGTTCAGCGCAAACATCTGCGTCAGATAGGTGGCGAGTTCAGGGTTCGCCTCGACCGCGTGAACCATTTTGACGTTCTGCTGCTTGGCCAGCGTGGCGGACACCGCGCCGATCCCGGCCCCGATGTCCAGAACCGTGTCCTCGGGCAGGGCGGTGCGGTTGCAGGCCGTAACCAGCGTGTTTTCATAAGTGTCCTTGCGCAGGGCGGTGCGCATCGCCGGCGTCATGAACGCCGCCTTGGGAAAGCGCAGCCCGCGCGATTTGATGCTGGGCTGGGCAGTGTTTGCAACGTCTGTGGTCCCGTCCATCGTCAGCTCTCCATATCCAGAGCAAGGGCATAAGCCACCCGCTCGACCTCTGTCAGCTTCACTTCAAGCGCCTGTTGATACAGGTCCTCGAATTCGGGCATGGCGTGCAGCTCTTCGGCTTTGGCTTTGTGCCAGTCCAGACCCTTCTGGTGCCAGCCGCGCAGGATGTCGTCCTGCATCAATCGGTCGTATTCCGCGCGCAGGCGCGGCAGGTTGCGTTTGATGGTGATGTCGCGGAAATCGGACCAGTCCATGCGAATCCAGTAGTTGATCCCGATGGACCGATCCACGTGCAGCGCACGCCCGCGCTGGCGTTTGATCAGGAAACTCTCAGCTGACCGCAGCGCATAATGATTAAGCTGCAACAGATCGTAGCCAATGGATTTTTTCGACGACCGCCAGCCATTTTCGGCGGCTTCCTTGGTCATGTCCTTGCCCGAGCCGTTGACCCATTTGACCGTCTTCTTGAACGCCGCGTCCAGCTTGTTGGGGCGGTGGCAGCTGATTTTCTCGTAGGCGCCGATGTTCTTGAACATGGTCTTGAAGCCCCAGACCGTGTGCGGCTTTGGGCAGTATTTCGGCGCGCAATGGTCGAACTGGTCGATCACGAATTCATCCGCCAGATCGGTCACCCCGTTGTGCCCGAACAGCCGCCATGTCATCGCCACGTTCGTCGCATCGGGCACCGCGTCAAAGAAATCCTGAAGCGTCCCGTTGCCGGTGCGCACGTTCATGAATTCGTCCACGTCGATGTGAATGATCCAGTCGGCGTTCTTGATCACCGGTTCTTTCAGCGACTGGTTCAGCGCGTATTGCTGGGGCGAATTGCCCTTCCAGCCGTCGTTGTTGCGGTGTTGCAGCACGCCCATTTCCTGCAGACGGTCCAGGATTTCGCTGGTCCCGTCCTCGCAACCGTTGGTGTAGATCAGGAAATTGTCCACGCCCATGGCGCGGTGATAGGCGACCCATTCCACGATATAGGGCGCTTCGTTCTTCATGCAGCCGACGATCACGTTGCCGCTGCTGCCCGGCGGCAGGTCGCGCTGTGGAACTGGCGTGAAGGCTGCGGCAAGCTGCTCCTCGTCCACCGACCCCAGCTTGTTGTGCGGGGCAAAGGACGAGTTTTTCAGCTTGTCAAAGTTCTGGATCGCCAGGGGCGGCATCAGCTTGCGCGCAACCTCCGTCAGCCCGTCGGACTTGGGCACAGGCGCTGTGGCAGGCGCTGCGGCCTGCGCTGCACCCTTGGGCGATTTGGTGGCCTTGGCGGCATCCAGATCGGCCCCCTTGGTCTTGCGCTCTTCGCGGGTCGCCTTGTCGATGCGCCACATGAAGCCCAGCAGGTACTGCGTGGCCCGAAAGCCGAACTTGGGGTCGGCCTCTTCCCACGTGCCCTTGGCGCGGGGTTTCTTGAACGTATCCTTGCTCAGCGCCGGTTGCGTTTTCAGCAAGGCGGTGTTGCCCGTGGTAAAGGTTTTCGAGATGGCCGAGAGCGACGCCACATCCACCGGATCGCCGTCCACGTTGATTTCATTGATAAACGACCGCCACAACTGGCGCGGCAGAATGCGTTTGCGGTCGGCCAGAACCTGCAACAACAGCGCATTCATCTGCCGTCCGCGCGTCAGCGCCGCGGCAGAGGTGGGCGCAGGCACGGCATCCGGCGTGGCTTTGCCCAGCACCGCGTCGATCCCGAACATGGCGCGGATTTCATCCGTGACCGTATCGGCGGCAAACGCTTCGGCGTCATAGGGCCGCAAGGTGACGCTGCCCGCGCCAAAGCTGTCCTCCCAATGCGACACAAGCCGCTGGTAATCCAGCCAGCAGGGGGCCGCCTGATTTTCCATGAACACCCCCGCCTGCGGGTCGATCACGGGGGCTGCGGCCAGACAATCGTCCCACCACGTCTTTGACCCGGCCAGCGCCAATTCCTGCTCCAGCGACGTGCCGCGCCCTTCCAGGATCTGTTCGGCGTACCAGCGCACCAGCAGGCTGGCCTGTTCGTCCACATGGGCGATGATGCGAATGTCATCCGACAGCGGTGTCAGCAGCGCGTGCAGGCGCGCCACCTCGGACGGATGCGCCAGACTGGTCCCCAGTTGCGAGGCCGACAGGATCAGATCGGTCGGATTGTGCTGTGCCACGTCCCGCGCCAGATCGCTGGCCACGGCATCATAGAGAACCTGTTGTTTGTCCTGCGGAATATAACCACGGTTGTACCGCAGCGGGTCCACATGCGCAGGGTCGGTGACCGCCATATACAGCCGCGTGTGGTTCTTCGGCCCCAGACTGCGCGGAAACAAAAAGCCCTTGGCCAGCATCTGTTCGCGTTTGTCGGCCATGACCGATTGCAGACGGTCCGCGCCCACTTGTTCCAGACCAATATGCAGATGAATGCGCATCATGACGCCTTTTTGTTCGAATTGCTGTTCACGCGGCCCCACCACGGCAGCGGCACGCCTAGAAATGTTGAAATGCGGTCGCGGGCATCCGCGTCGGCCACGTCATATTCCAGAAAATCGTCGCAGCCTGCGAAGATCGCACGCAAATGCGCGTAATGGGCGCTGATCCATTGTTCACGCTGTTTGGTCGTCTCGCCATAGCCTTCGGGCAGGCCGGGAATGCCCGCCTGCGGCAGCCGCGCGACACCCAGATCGGACCACGCCAGCATCGACTGGCTCAGCTGGAACGGATCGCGGTTCGAGGCCAGGAATTTCACCCCAGGATGATGGGCGCGGATCGCCTCGATCAGGCCGAAATCCATCTGCGGCCACAGCGACTTGCCCTCGCGCAGCAGGCTGATTTCCGACACGCATTCAAACGGATCCAGATGCGCACCGGGATCGCCGGTTTCGAAATACCCGCGATACAGCAGCTCGGCCACGTACTGGTTGTGCAATGACTTGACGGTGGTCTGCTTGGGCCGCACACGGTGGTCGGCCACCTTGAACCCCGCCATCTTCAGCGCGCGGGCCAGTGTCGTCGTTCCGGTCTTGGGCAAGCCCAGATTGACGACCCGCAAGCTCATGTCACAGGCTCCAGCCCCAGCGCCTCGATCAGCGCCTGTTCCTGCGGCGGCAGCTTTGACGCGGCGCGCAATTGCGCCTGCATCTGTTGATATTCGGGCTGCGCCAGCAATGCGTCGCGCTTGGCGATGTGGGCCGCAACCGCTTCGGCGTGCAGGGCGGCGATCTCCGCGTCTGCCATCAGCCCGGCCATTTCTTTGCGCAGGGGGGGCAGGTACTTCTGGATCGACGTATCCTCCCACGCCGCGTCATTGCGCTCGCGCCAATATGTGTCGTCAAACGCGCGGTTCTCGCGGTTTACATCGCCCCGGTCGTTCTTGACCAGATAGCTGTCCAGCGACCGCAGCGCATAGTGGTTCAGCGTCGCAAACTGCCGCGATCCATGCGCCGGAAACCGGCGGATGCGCCGCGGGTTGGCCGCCACCAGAAACCGGTGCGGCACGGGGCGGCCCGACGCATCGGTCCACGTGGGCCGCTTGCCCTTGGGCAGCTTCTCGCGGAAAAACGGGCGGTGCGCGCCATAGTATTTCAGCGGGAAGTCCGCCCGCACCAAAGTCTTCACCTCAACCGCCGTCTCGCCACACCACAGGTCGGGATTGTGGCTGCGGGTGAACTGTTCGATCACCGGACGGTCCGCGAATGCGTCCACGTCGTCATTGGCAAAGAACTGGAAATTCACGCTGATCGCTTGCGGATTGCCGCAGGCGTCAATCAGGGCAGGGATTGTGCCATCGCCCACATGGATGTTCAGGAACTCGTCCACATCCGCAACCCAGACCCAGTCAGCACCCGCAATGATGTCCTGCGCCTTGGCGTCCTTCAACGCCTCCATCTGGTAATTGCGCCCCTCGGCCGGGTTGGGCAGGTGCCGCACGATGCCGCGCGTCTGCAGCGCATCCAGCAGCCGGTCAGTGCCGTCGGTGCAATCGTTGGAATAGAAAAGAAAATCCGTCACGCCCAGCAGACGGTGAAAGGCGATCCACTCCAGCAGGAAAGGACCCTCGTTCTTGACACAGGTTACGGCTGTTATGCGCATCCGGGCGCCCCTGCTGTGGACCAGCTCTGGTCACGCTTCATCTGCCTTATCCGCCTCTGAACGGGTTGTTGTCGGGGCGATAGGCCCGCAAAACCTCTGTTTTCCCTACACCTTATAATGCCATCCGGCGCAACATGCGTCAACGCCGGGCGCGCGGAGGACCTTGACCTGACAGGCCAGCGGTGCACGTTTGTCGCAACAAGGGAGAGAGCGATGACCAAACCCACCTCGATCGACGCCGTGCAACAGATGCTGGGCGCGCAGGGCTATGTCTGTGACCGCGCGCTGGGCACCGTGGTGTTCCTCGCACTGTCGCTGGGCCGCCCGCTGTTTCTGGAAGGCGAGGCCGGCGTGGGCAAGACCGAGATCGCCAAGGCATTGGCCTCAGCCTTGGGCCGCCGCCTGATCCGCCTGCAATGCTACGAAGGGCTGGACGCCTCCAGCGCGGTCTACGAATGGAACTTTCCCGCCCAGATGATCGCCATCCGCACCGCCGAGGCCGCAGGCACCGCCGACCGCGCCGCCCTGCAAGCCGAGCTGTTCAGCAAGGAATTCCTGATCGAACGCCCGCTGCTGGACGCCATGCGCCCCGACGAAAACGGCGCGCCGGTGCTGCTGATCGACGAGCTGGACCGCACCGACGAGCCGTTCGAGGCCTACCTGCTCGAGGCGCTCAGCGACTTTCAGGTCACAATCCCCGAACTGGGCACCATCAAGGCCCCCGAGCCGCCCATCGTCATCCTGACCTCGAACCGCACCCGCGAGGTGCACGACGCACTCAAACGCCGTTGTCTCTACCACTGGGTCGACTACCCCGATTTCGACCGCGAGATGGACATCCTGACCGCCCGCGCGCCGGAAGCGGCGGAAAACCTCAGCCGCGAGGTCGTGGCCTTTGTCCAGCAACTGCGCACCGAGGATCTGTTCAAGAAACCGGGCGTGGCCGAAACCATCGACTGGGCGAAATGCCTGCTGGCGCTGGACGTGCTGACCCTCTCGCCCGAGGTCATCGCCGACACGCTGGGGGCCGTTCTGAAATACCAGGACGACATCGCCAAGCTCCAAGGCTCCGAAGCCAAACGCCTGCTGGATCAGGCCCGCGCCAGCCTGGAGCCGAGCTGATGCTTCTTTTGGCCCCAAATATCCCGGGGGACCGGGGGCTGGCCCCCGGGGTCTGACGCATGGTCGAACACCTCCCCCTGGAACTGCCCGAAAACCCGCGCCTTGCGGGCAACATCACCCATTTCGCCCGCGCCCTGCGGCGCGCGGGCCTGCCCATCGGTCCGGGTCGCGTCATCGACGCCATCCGCGCGGTCGAGGTGGCAGGCTTTACCGAGCGGCGCGATTTCTACTGGACCCTGCACGCCTGTTTCGTGAACCGCCCCGAACACCGCGTGATCTTTCGCCAGATCTTCCGGCTGTACTGGCGCGATCCGCGCTATCTGGAACATATGATGGCCGCGATGCTGCCCGCCATTCGCGGGGTGCAGGAAGAGCGCGCAGGGCAGGCCGGTGAAAAACGCGCCGCCGAGGCGCTGCTGGACGGGGCCGAAGCACCCGACTTTGACCCCGAACAGGACGAGGACGACGGCGAAACCCAGATCGAGGTTGATGCCAGTTTCACCACCTCGGCGCAGGAAAAGCTGAAAACGCTGGACTTTGAGCAGATGAGCACCGCCGAGATGGCCGCCGCCAAGCGGATGCTGGCCCGGATGCGTCTGCCGGTCGAACCGATGCCCACCCGCCGGATGCAGGCGGCGCTGCGGGGCCGCGTTGACGCCGCCAAGACCCTGCGCGCCGCCATGCGCACGGGCGGCGAGGTCCGCGACATCGCCCGCCGCGCGCCGCGCAAACGCTGGCCCAATCTGGTGGTGCTGTGCGACATCTCCGGCTCGATGAGCCAGTATTCGCGGGTGGTTCTGCATTTCCTGCACGCGGTCAGCAACGCCAAGGGCGCAGGCTGGGCGAAGGTCCACGCCTTTACCTTTGGGACGCGGCTGACCAACATCACCCGCCATCTGGACCACCGCGACGTCGACGCAGCCCTGGCCGCCGCCGGCGCCGAAGCGCAGGACTGGGAAGGCGGCACGCGCATCGGCGAATGCATCGAGGCGTTCAACCGCGACTGGTCACGGCGCGTGCTGGGGCAGGGCGCCGTGGTGCTGCTGATCACCGACGGCCTGGACCGTGGCGCGCCCGAGGTGCTGGCCAAACAGATGCAACGCCTGCACCTGTCGGCCAAACGGCTGATCTGGCTGAACCCCTTGCTGCGCTGGGACGCATTCGCCCCCAAGGCCCGCGGCATCGCCGCCATGCTGCCCCACGTGGACAGCTTTCGCGCCGGCCATTCGATCGCCTCGCTTGAGGAACTGGCCGAGGTGATCTCGCGCAAGGACGACGTGGGCGAAAAGGCGCGGCTGATGGGGCTGATCGGGAAGTAAGCGCCACATAGGGGCTTGCCGACCACACACGACGCACCTGCACTCCGGGCTCTGATGCTGCTGCAATATTGCCCGGTCCCAGCGGTGCGTGACCTTGCCACAAAGGGCAGCGCCCGACCGCGGGTGGGCGCCGATACCTAGGTGTGTGCCGCTTTATTTCTATGCTTTGGCGTGGGGTTTCTGAATCGCAAGACGGTGAGAAAGCGCCCGCCCATGGGGCGGTCGGGCGCTGCCCGGCGGCACTGCGTGCCTTGATTCCGGGCTTTGGTGGTTGGGGTTGGCGTCTGATGTCGTCGCGGCGAATGTCTGGTTTGAGCCCAGACCTACCCTTGTTAGAATCTAAGGAGTGTTCATAATAACTTTGATACCAACGGATCTAACACCATGATTTATGCATTCTGCGCCTCTGTCATCTTGGCTATCATTTTCTCTTCTGTAGTTGCGGGGAACAAATTTCCGACAGCGGCGCGTTTGCCAATGCAATGGGGGTTGAACGGTAAGCCTACATGGTCAGCGCCGCGCACCGCTGCACTTACATTCACGCCAGTCTTGGCAATTATCGTCACAGGCTTTCTTATCGTTGTCGCGGGGGCTGCAACTCATATCGCCGCAATAGTGGTTATCTTGTTTTTCGCAGCACATCTCCTGCATCTATGGCTGGTTTATCGGCATTTGATGCAGCCCTGAAAGGCCGCAAAGTCCGCCCCCCCTCTAAGCCTCGACCACACCGTGGGAGACCATCATGCATCTTCACGAATTCGCCATGGGCATCGGGATCGCACTGCTCTATATCATCGCGGTCTATGTTATCTACGGCACCACCCGCGCCTTCTGGGGCGGGCGACAGACGACCGAGACAAAGGATATGGCGGGGTCATCACCTTTCGCGTGGGCTCGCTTCAAGGGCTGACCCTGGCGCTATTCTCGCTGTATGGCGGCTATACCGGCATGATCATGTACGTGATTTACGCCTTTTCCGACCCGTTTTCCCAGCCGGGGGCCTTGCCGCCCACGGCCTTTACTCAATTGTTATTGGGGGAAATATGACAGTATTAGCAGACGGGGCCGCAGCCCCGCCCGAATTCATGCAACCGCTGCGGCAAAGCTGGTGCGGAACACCTGTGCCAGATCGGCCAGCGGGGCCGACACCGACCCGAACTTGACCTGATCGCCACCGAATTTGCCGACATAGTTCACCGGCACACCGGCTTGTCCGGCGGCTGTCATCAGCGCCTCGGCCTTGTCAAAGTTGCAGGCGACCAGATAGCGCGCCTGATCCTCGCCAAACAGCGTCGGCGTGTCGGATGCGTCCAGGGTCACGCCAACGCCGGTCTTCTCGGCCAGCTCGAACGCCGCCAGCGCCAGACCGCCATCGGAAAGGTCCGTGCAGGCGGTGATCAGATCGCGGTTGTCGCGGATGAACTGGCCGTGCTTGGCCTCGGCCTCCAGATCCACATGCGGCGCGTCGCCCTCGATGCGGCCAAAGACTTCGGACAGCAGCGCGGACTGACCCAGATGCCCCGTGGTTTCCCCGATCAACAGGGCCACATGGCCATCGCGCACATCACAGCCGATGATCTCGTCGCTGTGGTACAGGATGCCCACCGCGCCGATGGTCGGCGTCGGCAGAATACCCTTTCCGTCGGTTTCGTTGTAGAGCGACACGTTGCCCGACACGATGGGCATGTCCAGCGCGGCGACCGCTTCACCGATGCCTTTGATCGCGCCGACGAACTGGCCCATGATCTCGGGCTTTTCGGGGTTGCCAAAGTTCAGGTTGTCGGTTGTGGCCAAGGGCTTGGCCCCCACGGCGCAGAGGTTGCGATAGGCTTCGGCGACGGCCTGTTTTCCGCCCTCTACGGGGTTCGCCTTGACATAGCGCGGCGTCACGTCGGACGTGAAGGCCAGCGATTTGTCGGTGCCATGAATACGCACGATGCCCGCGCCCAGACCCGGCGTGCGGGCGCTGTCGGCCATGACCATGGTGTCGTATTGCTCGTACACCCACTGTTTGCCCGCGTAGTTGGGCGACGCCAGCAGCGCGCGCAGACCGTCGATGGGGTCGATCCCCGGCACATCGGCCAGCGGTGCGGCGGCAGGGGTCTCTACCCACGGACGGTCGTATTCGGGCGCGGAGCTCGCCAGCTTCGACAGCGGCAGGTCGGCCATCGTCTCGCCATTGTAGACAATATGGAAACGGTCCTCGGGGATTGTTTCGCCAACGATGGCGAAATCCAGGTCCCATTTGTCGAACACCGCCTTGGCCTCGGCCTCAAGCTCGGGGCGCAGCACCATCAACATGCGTTCCTGAGATTCCGACAGCATCATTTCATAGGCCGTCATCTGCGTTTCGCGGACCGGCACGTTTTCCAGATGCAGGCGAATGCCCAGCTTGCCCTTGTCGCCCATTTCCACGGCCGAACAGGTCAGACCAGCGGCCCCCATGTCCTGAATGGATATCACGGCACCGGTCGCCATAAGCTCCAGCGTCGCTTCCATCAGGCGCTTTTCGGTGAACGGGTCGCCCACCTGCACCGTGGGGCGTTTGTCTTCGATGGTGTCATCAAATTCGGCCGACGCCATGGTGGCCCCGCCGACGCCGTCGCGGCCCGTCTTGGCGCCAAGGTATACGACAGGCATACCAACACCCGAAGCCGCCGAATAGAAAATCTTGTCCGCATCCGCCAGACCGGCAGCAAAGGCGTTCACAAGGCAGTTGCCATTATATGCCGGGTCAAACCGCACTTCGCCGCCCACGCAAGGCACGCCGAAACAGTTGCCATAACCGCCCACACCCGCAACCACGCCGTTGACCAGCTGGCGCGTCTTGTGGTGCGACGGTTCGCCAAAGCTCAGCGAGTTCATCGAGGCGATGGGCCGTGCGCCCATGGTGAACACATCACGCAGAATGCCGCCCACACCGGTGGCAGCCCCCTGATAGGGTTCGATATACGAGGGGTGGTTGTGGCTTTCCATCTTGAACACCACGGCCTGTCCGTCACCAATGTCGACCACGCCTGCGTTCTCGCCGGGGCCGCAGATCACTTGCGGGCCATCGGTGGGCAGGGTGCGCAGCCATTTCTTGGATGACTTGTAGGAACAATGCTCGTTCCACATGGCCGAGAAAATGCCGAGTTCGGTAAATGTCGGTTCCCGCCCGATGATCTCCAGCAGCCGCTGGTATTCATCGATGCTCAGCCCGTGGCTGGCGATCAGGTCAGGTGTGATTGCTGGTTCGGTCATGCGCCCATGTCCCCCGTGACAGATGTGGCCTGTCTTTATGGCAGCTTGGCGCGCGGGGAAAGGGGGGAAGGGCCGGATTTGTATGCGGCAAAAAGAAAGGCCGTGCTGAGAGGTAAAGAAAGCACGGCCTTTCGATATCAAACCGCCCCCCGGAACGGGGGGCAGTAAGATCTAGGGATTAGGGCAAGGTCAGCGACTTGCGGTCGGCATAATCGCCGCGGCCACCCTCTTCGGACGCCAGAACCATTTCATCCAGCGTAGAACCCAGTTCGATTTTGCCGTTTTCCAGCATCACGTTGCCGGGCGTTACGGTGATGATCAGGACTTCGGTGTCAAATTTCGCAGAAGCTTCATCCGCCAGGTCAACAACCAGCTCGGGGTTGCCCTGTGCCGAGGTGTTCACGTTCTCGATCATGCCGATAACCATGCCGTCGGCGGTTTCCAGGTTCTCACCACGTGCGTTGCTCAGAGCGCGGAAAGCGTCTTGCGACATTGCGATCTGGTTGGTGTCATACTCGGCGTAGCCATTCGACACACGCTCGTTGGTGGTGTCGTAATGGAACTGGTTTGAAGCGACGGGGTTCTCGTTGCCACCGTCAAATGCGGGCGCATTGCTTTTCAGATCGGGGTTGGCCGTGTTGTCCTGTGCCAGTGCGGGCACGGCGATCAAAGCGGCGATTGTGGCTGTTGTTGTCAAAAACTTGCGTGTCATGTGTAATACCTTTCGTTTTGCGTTGCTGGTGGGACAACGGCAAAAGCAGGGCGCAGGTTCCCCTTGATTTTGCTCAAAAATTTTTCGTGATCCGGGGAACTTTTCCATACGGTTGTGCATTCACATGCGCACGCGAGCTATTACGGGCACTTGGATAGGGCGACCTGGAGGCATGCCGGGAAATAAAGTTCTGTGCTCTGGCCCGACCCCTTGTGTGGGGTCGACCCCAACAGATGCCTCAAGCCAAAAAAAAGGCCGAGCACGAAGCTCGGCCAAGTCCAACAGGGAGGTATGAAGATGATGCGCCGAAGGCAGTCATCGTCTTCACGGTCGATTTAGGTGCAGCATTGCTGCCAAACAAGGCGAATTGTGAACGCCGTGGTGAATGGCCGCTATGCAATTGATGCATGGCTATGGTTTTAGCTTACTTTTCAGCTGCTTGCGGTACAAAAGTATCTCTTCCTGCACAAAGTCCCGAAAGGCGGAAATGCGCTGCGAGTGCCGCAGTTCTTCGGGATAGGCCAGGAAAACAGGGATATCCGCTGATTCCACCTGTGGCAGCACGCGGACCAGCTCGGGAAAGTCGTTTGCCAGATAGTCGGGCAGCACGCCGATTCCCAAATTGTGCAGCACACCCTGCAGGACGCCGAAATAGTTGTTGACGGTCAGCATCGAGTTGACCTCGTAGGTCAGCAGTTCCTGAACCAGGCTGACGCTGGCGCCGACTTGGGCGGAATCTATATTCTGGCAGATCAGCCGGTGATCCTTGAGGTCACCAAGGGTTTCCGGCGTGCCATTTTCCTTCAGGTATTGCGACGACGCAAACAGGCACATCTTTACTGCCATCAGCTTTTTGCGGATCAGGTCGGCCTGGCTGGGCTCTTTCATGCGAATGGCCACGTCGGCCTCGCGCATCGGCAGGTCCAGCACCCGTTCCTCCAGCATCAGGTCGACACGCAGGTCGGGGTGCTTGGCGTAAAGCTTGGGCAGGCGCGGGGCCAGCCACAGGGTACCGAACCCGGTTGTGGTGGTCACGCGCAGGTCGCCAAAGACTTCTTCCTCGCTGTCGCGGATGCGTGCGGCAGCGGCATCCAGACGCTTTGTCATGGCGCTGGTCGCGTCAAACAGCAACTCGCCCTGTTCGGTCAGGATCAGGCCCCGCGCATGGCGGTGGAACAGGGTGGCGGCCAGCGATTCTTCCAGTCCGCGAATTTGACGGCTGACCGCAGACTGGCTGAGATTCAG
This sequence comes from Sulfitobacter sp. 20_GPM-1509m, assembly GCF_000620505.1. GTDB lineage: Bacteria > Pseudomonadota > Alphaproteobacteria > Rhodobacterales > Rhodobacteraceae > Pseudosulfitobacter. The sequence goes on from NZ_JIBC01000006.1 coordinate 418,192, forward strand.
CCTGTCGCCGGCATGGGTCAGGCTGCCTGCATCTGCCACGGCATGAAATATTCTTAGCTTGTCCCAGTCCATCACACCGCTTTCTGATCGTTAAGATCACCCTATAGTAAAAGACATGGAAACCTACCACTCGTCAAAAGGCCTGTGGCGAAATTTCGCAATATTCACTATACAGGTCATAGTTTGTGACCTATTATCAGGCTAACTTGCGATTAAATGTTCCAAACTGGGAGGTGCGGATATGAGCACGCAGAAGATTTCGCTGAATGACCGCTATAATCTTGACCGCGACACGGTGCTGTTGAACGGCACGCAGGCGCTGGTGCGGCTGATGATGATGCAAAAGGTCCGTGACCGTGCCGCCGGGTTGAACACTGCGGGTCTGGTCACCGGCTACCGCGGATCGCCGCTGGGTGCCGTCGATTTGCAGATGATGCGCGCCGCCAAACCGCTGGCCGAACATGATGTGACCTTTCAGCCCGGCCTGAACGAAGATCTGGCCGCAACCGCCCTGTGGGGCAGCCAGCAGGCCGAACTGCGCGGCGAGGGCAAATACGACGGCGTCTTTGGCCTGTGGTACGGCAAGGGGCCGGGCGTGGACCGCTCGGGCGACGTGTTCAAACACGCAAACATGGCGGGCAGCTCGAAGCACGGCGGCGTGCTGGTGGCGATGGGCGACGATCACACCGGTGAATCCTCGACCGTGCTGCACCAGTCCGAATTTGCGCTGCTGGACGCCTATATGCCCGTGGTCTCGCCTGCCGGTGTGCAGGAGATCATGGACTATGGCCTCTATGGCTGGGCGCTCAGCCGTTTTTCCGGCCTTTGGGTCGGCCTGAAAACCATGAAAGACACCATCGAGGCCACAAGTGTCGTCAATGGCAATCCCAACCGTCTGAATTTCGTGGTGCCCGACTTCAACATGCCCAAGGGCGGGCTGAACATCCGTCTGGTCGACACGCCCGTCGATCAGGAAACCCGCGTCATCGACCACAAACGCTTTGCCGCCGAGGCGTTCAGCCGCGCCAACGGCATGGACAAGCGTATGTGGGGCAAACCGGGGGCCAAGATCGGCTTCGTTGCCGCAGGCAAGAACTGGCTGGACCTGATGCACGCCATGGACCTGCTGCACATTGATGCCAACGAGGCCGAGCGTCTGGGCATCACCACCTACAAGGTCGGCCAGACCTGGCCGCTGGACATGGACACCTTCCACGAATGGGCCGCAGGGCTGGACCTGATCGTCGTCGTCGAGGAAAAACGCAAGCTGATCGAGGTGCAGATCAAGGAAGCCATCTTTGACGACCGCGACGGCCGCCGCGTCTATGGCTGGCACAAGGGCGACACATGGGAAAACGGCCGCCGTCTGGAACTGTTCCCGACACGCGGCGCGCTGGACCCGATCCTGATCGCCGAGAAACTGGGCGACATCCTGATCGAGGAAGGCCGCAACACCGACGGCATCCAGGCGGGGCTGGCCTCCTTGTCCGAGGCACGGCGCAACGACAACGCACAGGACCTCGCGGCGCGGTTGCCCTATTTCTGCTCGGGCTGTCCGCACAACTCCTCCACCAAACTGCCCGACGGCAGCCGCGCCTATGCGGGCATCGGCTGTCACTACATGGCGCAATGGATGGACCGCGACACCGTCGGCTACACCCACATGGGCGGCGAAGGGGCGAACTGGATCGGCGAAGCGCCGTTTTCCACCACCGATCACGTGTTCCAGAACCTGGGCGACGGCACCTACAACCACTCAGGGATTCAGGCCATCCGCGCTGCCTTGGCGTCCAAGGCGAACATCACCTACAAGATCCTCTACAACGACGCCGTCGCCATGACCGGCGGCCAGACCAACGAAGGCGGCCTGAGCGCCTACAAGATCGTGGACGAGCTGCGCGCCATCGGCGTGCCGACCATCGAAGTGGTCTATGACGAGAAGGAAGACGTCGACCTTGCCCGTTTCGGCAAGGGCATCCCCACCCACGAACGCGCCGAACTGGACGCGGTGCAGAAACGCCTGCGCGAGGTCGAGGGCGTCAGCGCCATCGTCTACATCCAGACCTGCGCCGCCGAGAAACGCCGCCGCCGCAAGCGCGGCAGCTTCCCCGACCCGGACAAGCGCGTGTTCATCAACACCGACGTCTGCGAAGGCTGCGGCGATTGCGGCGTGCAATCCAACTGCGTGTCGATCGTGCCCAAGGAAACCGAACTGGGCCGCAAGCGCGCCATCGACCAGTCGTCCTGCAACAAGGACTTCTCCTGCCTCAAGGGGTTCTGCCCGTCCTTCGTGACCCTCGAAGGCGCGCAGGTGCGCAAGGACCCGACGACCAAGCTGGACCTGCCCGCGATGCCGGACCCCACGCTGCCCGCCATTGACGGCACGTTCAACGTGGTCATCACCGGCGTCGGCGGCACCGGCGTTGTCACCGTGGGTGCGGTGATGGCCCAGGCCGCGCATATCGACGGCAAGGGTGCGGGCATGATGGAAATGGCCGGTCTCGCACAAAAGGGCGGGGCGGTGCACATCCATTGCCGTCTGGCGAACAAACCCGATGACATCAGCGCCATCCGCGTCGCCACAGGCGAGGCCGACGCGCTGATCGGCGGCGATCTGGTGGTCAGTGCGGGGGCCAAGACGCTGGGCCTGACCAGCACCGGCCGCACCGGTGCCGTGGTCAACAGCCACGAGATCATCACCGGCGATTTCACCCGCGACACCGAATTCACCCTGCCGGCCGACCGGCTCAAGCTGGCGCTTGAGGCGCGCCTGCAGGACCGCGTGGCGATGTTCGATGCCTCGGACCTGGCCAAGGCCGTGCTGGGCGATTCCATCTATTCCAACATGATGCTGATGGGCGCCGCATGGCAGCGCGGCCTGCTGCCGCTGACCCATGATGCCATCGTCGAGGCGGTCACGCTCAATGGTGCTGCTGTGGAACGCAACCTGCGCGCTTTCGAGATTGGGCGCTGGGCGGTGCTGTACCCTGAACAGGCGCAGAACATCCTGACGCCCAAGGTCGTGGCATTGCCCAAGACGCTGGACGAGAAAATCAGCTACCGCGCCGATCATCTGGTGAAATACCAGGGCAAACGTCTGGCCAAACGCTATCGCAAGATGGTCGAAGGCATCGAGGACCGCGCCGTGCGCGCCGCCGTCGCCGAAGGCTATCACAAGGTGCTGGCCTACAAGGACGAATACGAGGTCGCGCGCCTGCTGCAATCCACCCGCGCCAAGGCCGAGGCGGAATTCGACGGCGATTTCAAAATGAAATACCACATGGCCCCGCCGGTCCTGACCAAAATGGGCAGCGATGGCCGCCCCGTCAAACGCACCTTTGGCCCGTGGCTGGAAAAACCGCTGGCGCTGATGGCCCGCTTCAAGGGCCTGCGAGGCACGCCGCTGGATGTGTTCGGCTATACCACCGAGCGCAAGATGGAGCGCGCGCTGATCACCCAGTACGAGGCCGACATGAAACAGGTGCTGCCGCTGCTGACCGATGACACCCGCGAGGCCATCGTCGCACTGGCCGAACTGCCCAAGTCGATCCGTGGCTTTGGTCCGGTGAAACAGGCCAACGAAGCCAAGGCCGCCAAACGGCGCGAGGAGCTGCTGGCAGTGATCCGCGCAGGCGGCAAGGATATGGCGAAAGCGGCAGAGTAGGGCGCAATCGTCACATTCTTGTAACGGGGGGCGTGTGATACTGTGGTTTGCAGTAAAACACGCCTCTGGTCACGGAGATGACAATGGCCCCGTCCAAGCGCGCCATCGCGCGTGACATCACCTATTCGCATTCGGCCACTTCGCGCAGTGGCCGTGCGATGATCCGCCTGATTGAAAACTCGACCGGGCGGCTGAACCTGATCCGCCGCGCCGACGGCTACCAGGATGAGGTCGCGGCAGGGCGTGATTTCTGGTCGGTGATCGTGGAGCGCTACGGGCTGTCGCTGGACGTGGTCGGCGGCACGCTGGACAACATCCCGCGCACCGGCCCGCTGATCCTGATCGCCAACCATCCTTACGGTATCCTTGATGGCATGATGATGGGGCATATCCTGTCCGTCATGCGTGGCGATTTCCGCATTCTGGCCAATTCGGTGTTCAACCGCGCGGAGGAACTGAACCGCGTGCTGCTGCCCATCAGCTTTGACCAGACCCGCGAGGCACTGGCCCAAAACATCGAAACCCGTCGCACCGCGCTGGGCTATCTGGCGCAGGGCGGGGCCATCGGCATTTTCCCCGGCGGCACGGTCAGCACCGCGGCCAAACCGTTTTCGCGTCCCATGGACCCGCGCTGGCGCGGGTTTACCGCGCGCATGGTCGCCAAATCGAATGCCACCGTGGTGCCGCTTTACTTTGACGGGCACACCAGCCGCCTGTTCCAACTGGCCAGCCACATGCACAACACCCTGCGTCTGGGCCTGCTGATCAAGGAGTTCCGCAAGCGCGTCGACACCCCCGTGCGCGTGGTGGTCGGTGAACCCTTGGGACGCGATGTGCTGAACCCGCTGGCACGCGACAGCAAACAGATGATGGATTTCCTGCGCAAAGCGACGTATGACCTCAATCCAGATCCGGTCAAATATTTTGACCTGGGCTATGAATTCGAGGAACGGCACCGCTGAGCAGATCACCGGCGCCTTGGGAATGCGGGCTAACGCGCTATGGCAATTGGTGTTTTTGACAGTGGTTTGGGCGGCCTGACCGTTCTGGAAGCAGCGCAAAAGCGCCTGCCGGACGTTGATTTCATCTATCTCGCCGACACCGCCCATGCGCCTTATGGCGTGCGCACCGCCGACGACATCTACAACCTGACCACTGCCGCCGTGCAGCGCCTGTTCGATGCGGGCTGCGATCTGGTGATTCTGGCCTGCAACACCGCCTCGGCCGCCGCCCTGCGCCGGATGCAGGAGGGCTGGGTGCCCGAGGGCAAGCGCGTGCTCGGCGTATTCGTGCCACTGATCGAGGCGATGACCGAACGGCAGTGGGGCGACAATTCCCCTCCACGCGAGGTGGCCGTGAAACACGTGGCCCTCTTCGCCACCCCCGCCACCGTCAGCAGCCGCGCCTTCCAGCGCGAACTGGCGTTCCGCGCCATCGGCGTCGATGTCGAGGCGCAGGCCTGCGGCGGCGTTGTGGATGCCATCGAAGACGGCGACATGATCCTGGCCGAAGCGCTGGTGCGCAGCCACGTCGACGCGCTGAAACGCAAGATGCCCCATCCGCAAGCCGCGATCCTGGGCTGCACCCACTACCCGCTGATGCAGGACGTGTTCCAGCAAGCGCTGGGCGCGGACGTGCAGGTCTATTCCCAGGCCGCGCTGGTGGGCGAAAGCCTGGCCGACTATCTGACCCGCCATCCCGACAAGATGGGCAGCGGCACAGCCGGCTATCTGACCACAGGCGACCCGAAACGGGTCAGCGATCGCGCGGTGCAATTCATGCGACGACAAATCACCTTTGTCGCCGCCTGAACATCTTTCCCACATTCCCAATATAGAGGTCTGACATGACCCATTCTGTCGCAATTCTGGGGGCCAGCGGTTACACTGGCGCCGAACTGATCCGGCTGATTGCCGAACATCCATCCATTGAAATCAAGGCCTTGGGCGCGTTCTCCAAGGCTGGCCAAAAGCTGGCCGAGGTGTTCCCGCACCTGCGCCATCTGGACCTGCCCGACATGGTGGCCTTCGACACCATCGACTGGTCGGGCATCGACCTGTGCTTTTGCGCGCTGCCCCACAAGACCAGCCAGGAGGTCATCCGCGACCTGCCCAAGACGCTGAAAATCGTCGACCTCAGCGCCGATTTCCGGCTGCGCGATCCGGCGGACTATAAAAAATGGTACGGCAACGACCACGCCGCAATCGAAATGCAGTCCGAAGCGGTTTACGGTCTGACCGAATTCTACCGCGACGACATCGCCGCCGCACGGCTGGTGGCGGGCACGGGCTGTAACGCGGCCACGGGCCAGTTCGCCCTGCGCCCGCTGATCGCCGCCGGTGTGATCGGGCTGGACGACATCATCATGGACCTGAAATGCGCGGTCTCCGGCGCGGGCCGGTCGCTCAAGGAAAACCTGCTGCATGCCGAGCTGAGCGAAGGCTATCACGCCTACGCCCTTGGCGGCACGCACCGGCACCTGGGCGAGTTCGACCAGGAGTTCTCCAAGGTCGCAGGCCGTCCGGTGCAGGTACAGTTCACCCCGCACCTGATCCCCGCCAACCGCGGCATTCTGGCCACCTGCTATGTCTCGGGCGACGCCGATGCCGTGCACGGCGCGCTGGCGGCGGCCTATGAAAACGAGCCGTTCATTCAGGTCCTGCCACAAGGCGAGGCCCCCAGCACGCGCCACATCCGCGGCAGCAACTTTTGCCACATCGGCGTGGTGGGCGACCGCACCGACGGGCGCTGCATCGTGGTCGCAGCCCTCGACAACCTGACCAAGGGCTCCAGCGGCCAGGCGCTGCAAAACGCCAACCTGATGCTGGGCCTGCCGGAAACCGCCGGCCTGATGATGGCACCGCTGTTCCCCTAAGGTGCGACACTACAGCCAAACGGCGCGCGTTAATCGGCGCGCCGTTTGGGTCAAAGGCGGGTGTGCGGACTTTTCTGCCTTTTGCAACAAAGCACGAAGCCGCGCATCGACGGGCCGAGGTTCGGCGATCCTACAGCTGTGTCTGCCACTTAATGGCAGCCAAACACCTACGACCTATCTGTTCCACACAACAGCAGCCAAATCGCCGTGCCGTGGGGCGGCCCGTCGATGTGCGGCGGCCTTCGGCCTTGAATCCGCACGGGGGGAAAGTTGAAACGACCTCAAACCGGCCCTTCGCTGCGATCTGCGGATAGGTCCGGTTTTCTAAGGGGCGCCGATAGGTGCGACACTACAGCCGAACGGCGCGCGTTGATCGGCGCGCCGTTTGTGGCTAGATATCTCTGAACCTTTTCCATGCGGAAAAGCAGACGGAGCCGTGATGAAAAGCCTCAAGAAACAAAGGCGCATCCAGATCATTCTGGTCACAGCCGTGGCGCTGGCCCTCAGCACCGCGCTGATCGGCTATGCCATGCGCGACGGCATCAACTTCTTCCGCGCTCCCAGCCAGGTCATGGCCGACCCGCCGGGGCCTGGGGAAGTGTTCCGCATCGGCGGGCTGGTGGCCACAGGAACCTTGCAGCGCGGGCAAGGCGAGGTGATCCGCTTCGAGGTGACCGACGGCGGCGCATCGGTACCGGTGGTATTCAGCGGCGTGCTGCCCGATCTCTTTGGCGAAGACCAAGGCATGGTCGGCACCGGCCGCTACGTCAACGGTGTGTTCGAAGCCTCTGAAATCCTTGCCAAACACGACGAAACCTACATGCCCAAAGAGGTGGTGGACGCGCTGAAGGAACAAGGCGTCTACAAGGACCCCGAGGGCTGAGCGCACGCCAGCCTCAGCCTCTGTTAACCATTTTCAACCCACTCTTTGCGCCAGTTGCAGCAGGTGCAGGGGTTGGACATGCAAACCGTCAGAGACATCGCAAATGAAATCGTCGCCCGCGAGGGCAGCTATGTGAACGATCCCGACGATCCGGGCGGGGCGACCAAATTCGGCGTGACCATTCACACCATGCGGCGGCTGGGGCTGGATCTGGACGCCGACGGTGACGTGGACGCCGACGACGTACAGCGCCTGACACGGGCGCAGGCGGTCGACATCTTTATCCGCCACTATTTCGAACGTCCCCTGATCGCGGAACTGCCCGTCGGCCTGCACGCGACGGTTTTCGATATGTACGTCAACGCCGGCGCCAATGCCGTGCGCATCCTGCAACGGCTGCTGTGCGAAATGGGGCACAGCGTGGCCGTGGACGGCGCGCTGGGGCCGCAGTCGATCAAAGCGGCGCACGCAGCCTACAATCAGGCCCCACAGGCCATGGTCGACGCCTACGGCATCGCGCGCCGCAACTATTATTTCCGCATCGGCGACCGCCGCCCCGCCAGCCGCAAATACGCCCGCACACGGGCCGGCGGCAAAGGCGGCTGGATCAAGCGGGCCGAGGAGTTCATAAGCGCGGCCTACCACATGACAACAGCAGAATTTAACGCACGGGTGGCAGTATGGGGATGATTGAACGGATGTTTGGCCTGTTGTTCGGCAACGGGCGCAACGTGGTGCGCGACACGGTTGAAGTGTTCCGCGAAAACGCCGAAAGCGGCAGCCAGCGGGCGCATGACGTGCAGGTGCAGGCGATGCAACAGTTCGGCGCGGAATACAGCGTGGCGCGGCAGGGGTGGTTCGACCGCTTTGTCGACGGGCTGAACCGCCTGCCGCGCCCGATGCTGGCCTTTGGCACGCTGGGGCTGTTCGTCTCGGCCATGGTGGAACCGCTGTGGTTTGCCGAACGGATGCAGGGCATCGCGCTGGTGCCTGAACCGCTGTGGTGGCTGCTGGGGGTGATCGTGTCCTTCTATTTCGGCGCGCGCCATCAGGTCAAAGCGCAGGAATTCCAGCGTCAGATCGTCGGCACCATGGCCCATGTGCCGCAGGTCATGGACAACATCCGCGCCCTGCGTGAGTTGCGCGCCGACAGCGTCGGCGTCGCCGACACCGGCAACGACGCCCGCCTGACCACGGCGGCGATCCTGCCGGACCGCAACGCGGCGCTGGAGGCCTGGAAACGGGCGGCTTAGGGGAACCTCAACCACCAAAGCCCGGAATCAAGGTGCGAAGCACCGCCGGGCAGCGCCCGACCGCCCGTCACGCCGTAGGCGTGCCTAAGATCATCGGCGCACCTTTGGTGCGACGGGCGGGCGCTTCTTCACCCTATCGCGCCTCTTTGTTCACACGCCTAAGCGGTGAAATAAAGTGGTGCTAATTGGCGTTGTGATGCCCACCCGCGGTCAGGCGCTGCCCTCTGTGGCAATGTCACGCCCCAAACAAATCCGATGCGACACAATGACGACGCCCCCCACTGGCGATTGTGAGGCGCCGCCAGCCGGCCTATAAGGCCTGCATGATTACAGAACTTGGTCACTTTTCCCTGATCCTCGCCTTTCTGGTGGCGATCGTACAGGCCGTGGTGCCGATGATCGGCGCGCAGCGGCGCAATGCGGCGTGGATGGCGGTGGCAGAACCTGCCGCTGCGGCGCAGTTTTTCCTGACGCTGGCGGCCTTCGGTGCGCTGATGTGGGCCTTTGTCACCTCGGACTTCTCGCTGCGGCTGGTGGTGCAAAACAGCCATTCCGCGAAACCGATGCTGTATAAAATCAGCGGCACGTGGGGCAACCACGAGGGGTCCATGCTGCTGTGGGTGCTGATCGTGTCCCTGTTCGGCGCGATGGCCGCGTGGTTCGGGGGCAACCTGCCGCCTTCCTTGCGCGCCCGCGTGCTGTCGGTGCAGGCGGCGATTGGCGTGGCGTTCTTTGCCTTTATCCTGTTCACCTCGAACCCGTTCCTGCGCCTTGCCGTGCCGCCCTTCGACGGGCAGGACCTGAACCCGCTGTTGCAAGACCCCGGATTGGCCTTTCACCCGCCGTTTCTCTACCTGGGCTATGTCGGCCTTAGTATGACCTTCAGCTTTGCCATGGCCGCCCTGATCGAGGGGCGGGTCGACGCCGCATGGGGCCGCTGGGTGCGCCCGTGGACGCTGGCCGCGTGGATCTTCCTGACCATCGGCATCGCGCTGGGATCGTGGTGGGCCTACTACGAACTGGGCTGGGGCGGCTTCTGGTTCTGGGACCCGGTCGAGAATGCATCCTTCATGCCATGGCTGCTGGCCGCCGCCCTGTTCCATTCCGCCATCGTGGTGGAAAAACGCGAAAGCCTGAAGTCGTGGACCATCCTGCTGGCGATCCTGGCCTTTGGCTTCTCGCTGATCGGCACCTTTATCGTGCGCTCGGGCCTGCTGACCTCGGTCCATGCCTTCGCCAACGACCCCGAACGCGGCGTGTTTATCCTGGCCATCCTCGCGGTCTTCGTCGGCGGGGCGCTGACGCTCTATGCCGCGCGCGCCGGTGCCATGGAGGCGCGCGGCGTCTTCGGCATGGTCAGCCGCGAAAGCGCGCTGCTGGTGAACAATATCCTGCTGGCGGTCGCGTGCTTCGTGGTCTTTGTCGGCACCATGTGGCCGCTGGTGGCCGAGATGTTCCTGGATCGCAAACTCAGCGTCGGGCCGCCGTTCTTCAACATGGCCTTCACCCCCTTCATGGTCCTGCTGGGGCTGGTGCTGCCCGTGGGCGCGGTGATGCCGTGGAAACGGGCCAAACTGGGGCGCGCCGTGCGGCTGATGGCACCGGTGTTCGTGCTGGCGCTGGCGTTGGCCGGGCTGGTCTGGGTGATGCAGACGGGGCGCAGCATGCTGGGGCCGGTGGGCCTGTTCCTGGGCGCATGGCTGGTGATGGGGGCGGCGGTCGACCTGTGGACGCGCACCGGACGCAGCGGCATGGCCCGCCTGTTCCGCCTGCCACGCGCCGACTGGGGCAAGGCCGTGGCCCACGCAGGCTTTGGCGTGACCGTGTTTGGCATCGCAGGGCTGACCGCATGGCAGTCCGAGGATATCCGCGTCGCCCAACTGGGCCAGCCCTTTGACGTGGGGGCCTATACCCTGACCCTGACCGACGTGCAGCGCGGCGAGGGGCCGAATTACTTTGCCACCACCGGCTTTGTTACGCTGGCGCAAGACGGCCGCGAGATCGCGCAACTGCGCCCCGAAAAGCGGGTCTATCCCGTGGCGCAAATGCCCACGACCGAGGCCGCGATTGACCAGTCACTGGCCCGCGACGTCTACGTGGTGATCGGCGACGAACAGGACGCGGGCGGCTGGGCCGTGCGCACCTATATCAAACCGCTGGTCAACTGGATCTGGATCGGCTGCGCCCTGATGGCCCTTGGCGGCGGTCTCAGCCTCAGCGACCGGCGCTTCCGCGTGGCGGCAGGGGCGCGCAAGACATCGGCGGTGCCTGCGGAATGAAACGGCTGTTGATGATCCTGCTGCTGCTGGCCACCCCCCTCTGGGCGGTCGAGCCGGGCGAGGTGCTGGACAACCCCGCCCTCGAAACCCGCGCCCGCGAGATCAGCCAGGGCCTGCGCTGCCTGGTCTGTCGCAACGAAAGCATCGACGAAAGCCACGCGCCACTGGCCCGCGACCTGCGCCTGCTGGTGCGCGAACGGCTGGTGGCCGGCGACACCAACGCCGAAACCGTCGATTTCATCGTTGCGCGCTATGGCGAATACGTGCTGCTGCGCCCGCAGGCCACCGGCGCCAACTGGCTGCTGTGGGGGGCAGGGCCGGTGATGCTGCTGCTGGCCCTGCTGGGCGCGGGCCTCTACCTGCGCAGCCGCGCCCGCAGCCCCGCACCGCAAGACCAACCGCTCAGCGCGGCCGAGGCCAAACGCCTGGCCGAAATTCTCGACGAGTGACGCGCGGTTTCGCTGTGCCTGCGCGGCCTGTTTGCTAAGCTGCGGCCAAATGGGGCGGCCCCGCGCCGCCACCCGCAACCAAAAGGGACCCCGCATGCACTACGAAACGCTGACCTACGACCTGACCGATGGCGTCGCCGTCATCACCCTGAACCGCCCCGAAAAGATGAACGCGCTGACCAGCCAGATGCGCGCCGAGATTGCCCAAGCCGTCGACCGCGCGGGCAAAGAGGCGCGGGTCGTGGTGCTGACAGGTGCGGGCGACCGCGCGTTCTGCTCGGGTCAGGATCTGGGCGATGGCACCGGGGGCTTGGGTGCGGAAAACACCGAACGCACCCTGCGCGACGAATACGCCCCGATGCTGCGCGCCATCGTGAACTGCCCCGTGCCGACCATCTGCGCGGTGAACGGGGCAGCGGCGGGGGCAGGGGCCAACCTTGCGCTGGCCGCCGACGTGGTCATCGCCGCCGAACGCGCCTATTTCATGCAGGCCTTTGCCCGCATCGCCCTGATCCCCGACGCAGGCGGCACCTATACCCTGCCGCGCACCATGGGCATGTCCAAAGCGATGGGCGCGGCCCTCTTTGCCGACCGTATCAGCGCCAAACAGGCCGATGACTGGGGCATGATCTGGGAAGCAGTGCCGGACGCCGAGTTTGACAGCCACTGGAAGGCGCGCGCGGCGCATCTGGCCAACGGCCCGACCAAGACCTACGGCGCGATCAAACGCGTGCTGCGGGCAAGCTGGGCCAACGATCTGGAAGAACAGCTTGAGCTGGAAGCATCCGAACAAGGCCAATGCGCCGAGAGCCGCGATTTTGTCGAGGGCGTGGTGGCCTTTACCGAGAAGCGCAAAGCGAATTTCGAAGGGCGGTAAGGGGCTGCGGACGGGGGCGCTGTCGGCCAAGTGCAACCTTGATGCTTTTATACCTCGGATACTTCGAGAGCGTCGCGTGACTTCTCCCGATAGCGCACGTCTGAGCATGGGAGGAGTGCGGGCAACGTCTGCTACGCGAGACAAAGCTGCCGTTTGAAATGGAGTGCAAAGCCGCGCATCGTCGGGCCGTGGTGCGGCGATGCGACCTTGGTGTCTGGCACTTTATGGCAGCCAAGCACATCCTAGCTGGCGGCAACACGCAACAGCAGCCAAATCGCCGTGCCGGCGGACGGCCCGGCGATGCGCGGCGGCCTTCGGCCTTGATTCCGCGCAGGTGAAAAACGGCAAGGCCTCCAAGCCGACCTTAACCGCATCATACAGCAAGGTCGGCTTCCCCCATCAGCCCTGGCCCGCAAACACCCCAGATTGTCACGCCGCCAGAGCGTTGATCGCCGACGTGTTGTAGATGAACACATCACCCGCATCAATCCGGCCCGCTGCACCGATCACCCGTGCCACCACCACATCATCGGCCAGCACCAGCGCATCGTCGCCATCGTCCTGAACCGTGATCTCGGGGTCGGTTGCGCTGTTGGTCAGCACGCCGATGGCCTCGTCGTCCTCGAAATCCTGCACCACCGCGGGGCCTGCATCGCCCACCTGGTTTTGCAGGATCATGAAACTGTCCAGCCCGGTGCCGCCGGTGCCATCGTCGCCCGCACCCAGAACCAGCAGGTCATCGCCGTCGTCGCCGTTCAGCACATCAACCTCGCCATCGTCGCGCAACTGGAAGGTGCTGGGGGGAATCTCGTCCTCAAGATCCTCGACCGTCGCCCCGTCGCGCAGCATCTTCATCTGCTCGAACGACAGCGGCAGACCCGCGACCTTGCCGCCGACCAGCACGTCGTCATCCGCGCCGCCCGACAGGGTGTCGGCCCCTTTGCCACCCAGCAGCAGGTCATCGCCTGCACTGCCTTCCAGAGAATCGTCGCCCTGATCGCCCTCGACCCAATCGTCGCCTGCGCCGCCGCGCACCGTGTCGTCGCCGCGCCCTGCAACAAGGACGTCATCGCCGTCACCGCCGCCGATGTCGTCGCGGCCCTGCTGGCCAAAGATCACATCATCGCCGTCGTCACCGCGCAGCACGTCATCGCCGCTGCCGCCTTCGATGTTGTCATCACCGGCACCGCCCTTGATCACGTCATCGCCGTTTTTGCCGTCCAGATCATCGGCCTGATCGGTGCCGTTGATGTCGTCGTCACTGTTATTCTCGTCGTCGACCAGTTCAAAAATCCCCCAGCCCAGCAGCAGGCCGGGCAGGATAAATGCAAGAGCGCCCATTATCGTTTCCCCAGGAAAAATGCTTTGGTGCCAAATGCTAAGCGGCGCAGAATACTCCGTCAATCTGCGGTTGACGTGAATGCGATGGGACTGTCTCGGGTTTGAGAACAGTTGCCGCAATTCCGGCACATTCGTCCTGAAAACGAAAAAAGCCACCCCGAAGGGTGGCTTTCCGATGGCTTTGCAAAACGCCTTAGCGCTTTTCGATGTCCACGTAATCGCGGGCGGTTTCGCCCAGATACAGCTGGCGCGGACGGCCGATCTTGTTTTGCGGATCTGCGATCATTTCCTTCCACTGCGACACCCAACCGACGGTGCGCGACAGCGCAAAGATCGGGGTGAACATCGACGTGGGGAAGCCCATCGCTTCGAGGATGATGCCCGAATAGAAATCGACGTTCGGGAACAGCTTCTTGTCCGCGAAATACGGATCTTCCAGCGCCTGTTTCTCCAGCTCTTTCGCCACTTGCAGCGTCGGGTTGTTCTCGACGCCCAGCAGTTCCAGAACCTCGTCGGCGCTTTCCTTCATCACGGTCGCGCGCGGGTCAAAGTTCTTGTAGACGCGGTGACCAAAGCCCATCAGGCGGAAAGGATCGTTCTTGTCCTTGGCGCGGGCGATGAATTCGGGAATGCGGTCGGGCGTGCCGATCTCTTTCAGCATTTCCAGGCAGGCCTGGTTGGCACCACCGTGGGCAGGCCCCCACAGACAGGCGATACCAGCCGCGATACAGGCGAACGGGTTCGCCCCCGAGGACGACGCCAGACGCACGGTCGAGGTCGACGCGTTCTGTTCGTGGTCCGCGTGCAGGGTAAAGATCCGGTCCATCGCGCGCGACAGAATCGGGTTCACCACATAGTCCTCCGCAGGCACGGCAAAGCACATGCGCAGGAAGTTCGACGCATAGTCCAGATCGTTGCGCGGATATTCGAACGGCTGGCCGATGGTGTATTTATAGGCCATCGCGGCAATCGTCGGCATCTTGGCGATCAGGCGGATCGACGCCACTTCGCGCTGCCATTCATCGGTGATGTCGGTGCTGTCGTGATAGAACGCAGACATCGCGCCCACCACGCCGACCATGACGGCCATCGGGTGCGCATCGCGGCGGAAGCCACGGAAGAAATTCATCATCTGCTCGTGCAGCATCGTGTGGTTGGTCACGCGATGTTCGAAATCTTCCAGCTCTGCGGGCGACGGCAGTTCGCCGTACAGCAGCAGATAGCACACTTCGAGATAATGCGATTTGGCCGCCAGCTGGTCGATCGGATAGCCACGGTGCAGCAACACACCCTCGTCACCGTCGATAAAGGTGATCGTGCTGTCACAGCTTGCGGTCGACGTATAGCCCGGATCATAGGTGAACACGCCCGCCTGGGAATACAGCTTGCGGATGTCGAGAACGTCAGGTCCTGCGGTGGGCGAATGGATCGGCAGTTCATAGTCCTTGCCGTCAATCGTGAGTTTTGCAGTCTTAGTCGAGTCGGCCATGCGGTCCCTTCCTGAGTTTCGCCCGGGCGGTCAAAGCCACCGGCGGCGCCCGAACCGAAGTTCGGGCCAATTGCTACGTCGCCTATCCTTTAGAACGGGTTAACCAGTCTCAGGCAGCGACATCGTTGATGCGGGCACGGGTTTCGTCGGGTCCCAGAACCAGCATCATGTCAAACACAGAAGGGGTTACCGCGCGACCTGCAAGCGCCGCCCGCAAAGGGCCCGCCAGTTTTCCGAACTTGGTGTCGTTCTGTTCGGCAAAGTCGTTTAGTTTCGCCTCCAGGCTGTCACGGTCCCAGCTATCATTTTGCAGATGCGGCGTCAATTGCGCGAGCAGTGTGCGGTTTTCCACAGTCAGAGCTTTTTCAGCCTTTTCATCGACTTGAACAGGTCGGGACGTAAGGGCAAACGCGGCCTTATCTAGCAGTTCATAAAAGGTTTTCGCCCTTTCCTTGAGAAAAGGCATGGCTTTTGCCAGCAACGCGTTCTGCGCGTCGTTCAGCGCAGGCGCACCGGTCACCTTCAAAAATTCGGCCAATTCATGCTGCAACGCGGCATCATCGCTCACGGCAATGTGTTGCCCGCTGAGATTCTCCAGCTTCTTGGTGTCGAACCGCGCGGGGCTTTTGCCGATACCGGACAGGTCGAACCACTCCAGCGCCTGCGCGTCGGTGAAAAACTCGTCGTCGCCGTGGCTCCAGCCCAGCCGCGACAGGTAATTGCGCATCCCCGCCGCAGGATAGCCCATCGCCTGGTACTCCTGCGCACCCAATGCGCCATGCCGTTTCGACAGCTTCTTGCCATCCGCCCCGTGGATCAGCGGAATATGCGCCCAGACCGGCACATCCCAGCCCATGGCGTTGTAGATCATCATCTGGCGGGCGGCGTTGTTCAGGTGGTCGTCGCCCCGGATCACATGGGTCACGCCCATGTCGTGATCGTCCACCACCACGGCCAGCATATAGACCGGCGTGCCGTCCGACCGCAGCAGCACCATATCGTCCAGCTGTTCGTTGCCGATGGTCACATCGCCCTGCACCTCGTCACGGATCACGGTCTTGCCCTCAAGAGGGGCCTTGATTCGAATGACATATGGCGCCTCGGGGTGGCTTGATGCCTCCGCATCCCGCCAGGGCGACCGGAACAGGGTCGATTTGCCCTCGGCCTTGGCCGCCTCGCGGAAGGCCGCGATTTCGTCCTGGGTCGAGAAACACTTGTACGCCTTGCCCTGCGCCAACAGGTCCAGCGCCACTTCGGCATGGCGCGGCGCGCGTTCGAACTGGCTGATCACCTCGCCATCATGGTCCAGGCCCAGCCACGCCATCCCCTGCAGGATCGCGGCGGTGGCTTCGCGGGTTGAACGCGCGCGGTCGGTGTCCTCGATGCGCAGCAGGAACTTGCCGCCACGGCCACGGGCATAAAGCCAGTTGAACAGCGCCGTACGCGCGCCACCGATGTGCAGATAGCCTGTGGGCGAGGGCGCGAAACGGGTGACGACTTGGGTTGTCATGGGGCGTTTACCTTTCAGTAACCAGAAGATGGCTAGAGTTTGCGCCTGTCTATCCAGTGGACCCATAAGGGGCAAGCATGCGCATCCTACGCGCCGCCGAACACGCGATGCTGACACAGCGGGGGCATCTGTTCCACTGGGTGCCTGTCTGCCTCGCCATGGGCATCGGCGGCTTTTTTGTCCTGCGGTTTGAACCCTCCGGCATGATGCTGGCGGGGGCGGCGGCCCTGGCTGGGGCGCTGTGGCTGCTCGGCCGGCATATAGACGAGGCATTTCGCCCGATCCCTTTCGCGCTGGTGCTGATGCTGGCGGGGGCGCTGCTGGCCGCCGTGCGGGCGCATTCCGTGGCGGGGCCGGTGCTGGGCTGGCGCTATTACGGTCCGGTCGAGGGGCGGGTCGTGGCGCTGGACCGCAGCGGATCGGATGCGGTGCGCGTCACGCTGGACCGCGTGGTGCTTGAACGCGTGTCACCTGCGCGCACGCCGCTGCGCGTGCGGGTGTCGCTCCATGGCGACGGCGCGGGGATCGACCCGCAACCGGGCATGCGGGTGATGACCACGGCGCATCTGTCCCCCCCCGGCGGTCCGGTGGAGCCGGGCGGTTTCGATTTCCAGCGGCACGCATGGTTCAACCGGCTGGGCGCGGTGGGCTATACCCGCGTGCCGCTCGTCGGGCTCGAGGCCGCACAGGACGGCTGGTCGCTGGCCACCTTCCGGCTGCGCATGGCGATGTCGTCCCACATCCGCGCCGCCTTGCCCGGCGACGTGGGCGGCTTTGCCGCCGCCGTCACCACCGGCGACCGCAGCGGCATCAGCCTGGCCACGCTCGACACCCTGCGCGCCAGCAATACCGCGCACCTGCTGGCCATATCCGGCCTGCACATGGGCCTGCTCAGCGGCTTTGTGCTGGGCCTGTTGCGGCTGGTGCTGGCGGCCATTCCGGGGGCGGCGCTGCACTGGCCCGTGCGCAAGATCGCCGCCGCCGGCGCGCTGGTCGCGGCCTCGGGCTATCTGGCGCTGTCGGGGGGCAACGTGGCGACCGAACGCGCCTATGTCATGGCCGCCGTCGCGCTGTGCGCCGTGATGCTGAGCCGCCGCGCCATCAGCCTGCGGGCGGTGGCAATGGCGGCCATCATCGTGCTGGTCCTGCGCCCCGAGGCCTTGCTGGGCCCCGGTTTCCAGATGTCCTTTGCCGCGACCGTGGCGCTGGTGGCGGTCTTTGGCTGGATGCGGGGCGGGGTGCTGACCCGTGGTCCGCGCTGGATACAGCCCTTCGTGGCAGTGATGGTCTCATCCGCCGTGGCGGGGCTGGCGACAGCGCCCATTGGTGCTGCGCATTTCAACACGGTGTCGCATTACGGGCTGCTGGCCAACCTTGCCTCGGTGCCCTTGATGGGCCTTCTGGTGGTCCCCGCGGCGGTGCTGGCGGGGCTGCTGGCCCCCTTCGGGCTGGACGGGATCGGGCTGTGGCTGATGGGGCTGGGCCTGCGCTGGATTCTGGCGGTGGCGGCTTGGGTCTCGGGTCTGGACGGCGCGCGCGGCTATGTGCCGGGGCCGGACCCCTGGGTGCTGCCGCTGATCGCCTTGGGCGGGCTGGTGGTGATCCTGTGGCAGGGACGGGCGCGGTTCGGTGGGCTGGCGGCGATGGCGCTGGGGGTCGTGCTGTGGGCCGGTGCCGACCGTCCCGCCGCCCTCATCGCCGAGGACGGAGGCATTGTCGGCGTGATGACCGCCGAAGGCCGCGCACTGAGCAAGGACAAGGGCGCGGGTTTCGTGGCGCAGAACTGGCTGGAGAACGACGGCGACGGCGCAGACCAACCCCGCGCGGCGGCCCGCTGGCAGGGGCCCGAAACCGCCCCGCGGACCAAGCTGGCGACGGTGGGTCAGGTCGAGCTGGTGCATCTGATCGGCAAGCGCGCGCTGGCACGCTTTGGTCGCTGCACGCCGCAGCAGGTGGTGGTGGTCAGCATCACACCCGAGGGCCCGCTGGGCGACTGCGATGTCTATGACCCCAAACGCCTGCGCCGGACCGGCGCGATTGCCTTGGTGCAGGGCAGGGAAGGCATCCGCCTGCGCACCGCGCGGCAGGTGGCGGGCGACCGGATGTGGTCCGGCTGGGCGCGGTGATGGGGAGTGTTGGATCGGACTTTCGTTTGCATCGAAACGCGAAGCCGCGCGTCGACGGGCCGTGGTACGGCGAGCCAACTTCAGTCCCTGCCACTTAATAGCAGCTAAACACCTCCGACCTGACTGTTCCGCGCAACAGAAACCAAATCGCCGTGCCGGGGAACGGCCCGGCGATGCGCGGCGGCCTTCGGCCTTGGATCCGCGCTTGGGGACAAGCAGCAAGGTCTCATCCCGAAACTTCAATAAAATCCACCCGTTCCACGCCAATATTCCCAACGCAAAAGGCGGCCCCGCAGAGCCGCCCGAAAAGATGTACCAGACACCGCCAAATATGTACGAAATCCGCTTTTCCGGCTCGAAACCCGCCAATCCAGCGGTCCGGAATATGTACCGGACAGGCCCGAATATGTACCAATCTACCTAGTATGTGCGGATCAGCCCAACCAGCTTGCCCTGCACTTTGACACGGTCATCGGTGAAAACACGCGTCTCATAAGCGGGGTTCGCCGCCTCAAGTGCTACGGTATTGCCCCGTTTCATATAGCGTTTCAGCGTCGCTTCCTGATCCTCGATCAGCGCCACGACAATGTCACCATTCTCTGCCACCGAAGTCTCGCGGATCACCACGACATCGCCGTCGTTGATCCCCGCCTCGATCATGGAATCGCCTTTGACTTCAAGGGCATAGTGGTCGCCCTTGCCGGTCAGCATCTGCCCGGGAACCGCCACGGAATGCGACACCTGCTGGATCGCCTCGATGGGCACACCGGCCGCGATACGGCCCATCACGGGCAGTTCGGTGGCATACATCGTCGCGACCGGCAGCGCAGAAGCAGGCGGCGGCCCGTCAGGCCGGTCCCCGTCAATCACCCGCGGCGCAAAGCCAGACGTGGGTGCACCCCCCATGGACTCAGGCAGCTTAACAATTTCAATAGCCCGCGCACGGTGTGCCAACCGACGGATAAAACCGCGTTCTTCCAAGGCTGTAATCAATCTGTGGATGCCGGATTTGGACCGCAGATCCAGCGCCTCTTTCATCTCGTCAAAGCTGGGCGGAACACCGTCGCGCTGAACCCGTTTTTGAATGAATTCCAATAGATCCAGTTGCTTCTTGGTCAGCATATACAGGTCCCTCGCCACCGTTGGTTTGGGTTTGTTCTATGCATGTTCCCGTTTTGTGTCAACCGTTGCTAGAGATCGATAACATCCACCAGATCGCCGACATCGCGCGCCGGATCATTCGGTGGGCGCACGATCAGCGCGTTGGCCGTGGCCAGCACGCTCAGCAACGAACTGTCCTGCCGCCCCGCATCGGCCACCCCCTGCGCATCCACCACGGCGCGCATGTAATGTTCACGCAGCCCGTTGGCCTCAAGCGGCGCTGTCAGGGGCATCTGGCGGCGTGGCGCGGGTGCCTCGCCCAGCCCCTGCATGGCGCGGATCACAGGCGTAAGGAACACGGTGCCGCAGACCATGGCCGAGACCGGATTGCCGGGCAGGCCGATCATGGGAACGCCGCCTAACATACCGGCCATCAACGGTTTTCCGGGACGCATTGCGACCTTGTAGAACGATTGCTGCATGCCCATTTCAGCCGCCACATCGGCCACCAGATCATGGTCCCCCACCGACGCGCCACCGATCGTCACGATCAGATCCGCCCCGGCGGCGAGGGTCAGGACCTGGCGAAGCGCCGCCCTGGTATCGCGGGCAATCGGCAGGATGCGCGGCACGGCGCCCAGACCTTCCAGCAAGGCCGCCAGACCAAAGGTGTTCGACACGATGATCTGGTCATCACCCGGCGTCTCTCCGGGCATCACCAGTTCGTCGCCGGTCGAGATCAGCGCGACCACAGGCCTGCGCGCCACAGGCACCTGTGCGATGTTCATCGCCGCCAGCAGCGCCACATCGCCCGCTGACAGGCGGCGTGGTGCGGGCATCGGCGTGCCTGCGATAAAATCGGTGCCTGCGGGGCGGATGTTGTGGGAGGTGCCGACGCCGTGGTTCAGGGTGATCAGATCGCCACGACGGGTCACATCCTCTTGAATAACAACGAAATCTGCTCCTTGCGGCACGGGCGCACCGGTAAAGATGCGCACCGCTTGACCCGCGCCGACGGTGCCCGCGAACCCGTGACCGGCAGCGGATTCTCCGATGACCTTGAACAGCGCGTCGGTCTCGACCTCGGCGGATTTCACCGCATAGCCATCCATGGCAGAGGCGGCAAAAGGCGGCTGGGTGCGTTGCGCCAGAACCGTCTCTGCCAGCACCCGACCATGCGCCCGGCGCAGCGGCACGGTTTCGACGGGCAAAGGCCCCACAAGCGCAAAGAGATGGTCCAGAGCCTGTGCAACGGGGATCATGACGCCTCGTACCGCCCTGATTTTCCACCATCTTTCAGAACCACATGCAGCCCGCCGATCTCCATCGCCTTGTCCACGGCCTTGGCCATGTCATAGACGGTCAGTGCGGCGGTCGACGCGGCGGTCAACGCTTCCATCTCGACGCCGGTCTGGCCGGTGGTCTTGACGGTGGCGGTGATGCGGATGCCGGGCAAGGTCGCGTCTGGGGTCAGGTCCAGCGCCACCTTGGTGATCGGCAGCGGGTGACACAGCGGGATCAGGTCCGAGGTCCGCTTGGCCCCCATGATCCCGGCCAGCCGCGCCACGCCCAGAACGTCGCCCTTTTTCGCGCGACCTTCGCTAATGATATCAAAGGTTTCTTGCGCCATCTTGATGTAGCAGGCGGCCACCGCCACGCGGTCGGTCACGGCTTTGTCAGTGACATCGACCATATGCGCCTGACCCTCGGCGTCGAAATGCGACAGCTTGCCTGCGGGGTGATCGGCCACGTCACATGCCTCCGCCGGCTTGCAAGGGATTGGCCAGCAAGGCGCGGGTGGCAGCGACCAAGTCATCATTGCGCATCAGGCTTTCGCCGATCAGGAAACTGCGCACGCCGTACATTGCCATCTCGGCCAGTTCCTTGGGCGTGTTCAGCCCGCTTTCGCAGACAATCGTACGGTCGGCGGGCACCAGTTTCGACAGGGTGCGCGTGGTGTCCAGCGACGTCTCGAAGGTCTTGAGATTGCGGTTGTTGATGCCGATCAGCGGGCTCTTGAGGCTGGTGGCGCGCTGCAATTCGGCCTCGTCATGCACTTCGATCAGCACGTCCATGTCCCAGTCCATGGCGGTGTCTTCCAACTCGATGGCCTGTTGATCACTGACCGAGGCCATGATGATCAGGATACAGTCGGCCCCCAGCGCACGCGCCTCGACCACCTGATAGGGGTCATACATGAAGTCCTTGCGCAGCACGGGCAGGGTGCAGGCGGCGCGCGCCTCGACAAGGAAATCCTTGGTGCCCTGAAAGCTGGGCGTGTCGGTCAGCACCGACAGGCAGGACGCGCCACCCTGCTCATAGGCGTGGGCGTGGGCGGCGGGATCAAAGTCGGGGCGGATCAACCCCTTGGACGGGCTGGCCTTTTTGATTTCGGCGATCAGCCCGTAACCTTCGCGTGCGGCGCTGTGCAGCGCCTCGGCAAAGGGGCGCACGGGGGGCGCACTGCGCGCCGCGTCCTCGACGTCGCCCAGGGTCTTGGCTTGCTTGTCGGCGGCCACTTCTTCCAGCTTGTAGGCTTTGATGCGGTCCAGGATTGTCTCGGTCATCGGGTTTGCTTTCTTGTCGGACAGAGGGGGCAGCGCGGTGGCTTAGCCTTCTTGGGTGATCTTGGCCACGGCGGCGATTTTGGCACGCGCCGCACCGCTGTCGATCGAGGCGCGGGCCATTTCAACGCCGGTTTTCAGGTCAGGGGCAGCATCCGCCACAACTAGCGCCGCCGCCGCGTTCAGCAAGACCGCGTCGCGATAGGCCGAGGGCGCACCGTCCAGCAGCGCGTTGAAGGCCGTGGCGTTTTCCTCGGGCGTGCCGCCCACGATGTCGTCAAAGGAATGCACCGGCAGGCCTGCGTCTTCGGGGTGAATTTCGAAATCGGTCACCGCGCCGTCCTGCAGGCCCGAAATCCAGGACACGCCGGTAATCGTCAGCTCGTCCGTGCCGTCCGAGCCGTGCACCAGCCATGCCTTGTCACTGCCCAGCTGTTGCAGGGTCTCGGCCATCGGGCGGATCAGGTCACGCCGGTAGGCGCCGGTCAGCTGGCGTTTGACGCCTGCGGGGTTGGTCAGCGGGCCAAGGATGTTGAAGATCGTGCGCGTGCCCAGTTCGGTGCGCGCGGGCATCACGTGGGCAATCGCGGGGTGGTGCATGGGCGCCATCATAAAGCCGATGCCCGCCTCGCGCAGAGCGCGTTCCACCACCGGCGCGCCGACCATGACCTTCAGCCCCATCTGGGTCAAAGCGTCAGCAGCGCCGGATTTTGAGCTGAGATTGCGGTTGCCGTGTTTGGCGACCACCACGCCCGCACCCGCAACGACAAAGGCCGTCGCGGTCGAGATGTTCAGCGTGCCCTTGCCGTCGCCGCCGGTGCCGACGATGTCGATGGCCCCCTCGGGCGCCTGCACCGGGTTGCATTTGGCGCGCATCACGGCGGCGGCGGCGGCGTATTCGTCCACCGTTTCGCCACGCGTGCGCAGGGCCATCAGCAGCCCGCCGATCTGGGCCGGTGTCGCTTCGCCGTCGAACAGGATGGCAAAGGCCGCTTCGGCCTGCGCGCGGGTCAGCGGGCCATTTGCGGCAGCGTCGATCAGGGGTTTGAGGGCGTCACTCATGCAGGTACCTTCAGCAGATCCAGAAAATTCTTCAGCAAAGCATGGCCGTGTTCGGAGCGGATGCTTTCGGGGTGGAACTGCACGCCGTGAATCGGCAGTTCGCGGTGTTGCAGGCCCATTATGATGCCGTCGTCCAGTTCCGCCGTGACCTCAAGGCAATCGGGCAGGGTGGCGCGGTCCACGATCAGCGAATGATAACGCGTCGCCTCGAAGGGTGTGGGCAGGCCCGCAAACAGGCCGGTGCCCGTGTGCTGCATGGTGCCCATCTTGCCATGAACGATGTCGGGCGCGCGCACCACCTTGCCGCCAAAGGCCTGACCGATGGTCTGGTGGCCCAGGCACACGCCCATCAGCGGCGTGCGGGTTTCGGCAGCGGCCTGCGTCAGGGCCAGACAGATGCCCGCCTGATCGGGGTCACAGGGGCCGGGCGACAACAAAATGCCCGCCGGATTCATCGCCATCGCGTCCTGGACATTCAGCGCGTCATTGCGGTGGACCGCCACCTCGGCGCCCAATTCGCCCAGATAGTGAACCAAGTTGTAGGTAAAACTGTCATAGTTGTCGATCAGCAGCAGCATGGGTCAAACTTTGCATTTAGGGGGCTGGAGGCCAAGGCCACCTGCACTGTATAAGCGAGGCACACTTGTTCAGGCTTGCCCGCCGGCGTCAAGGGGTCGGGGGCGCTCGTCTGGGTACTGTGGGCAATGACAAGGGCACAAAAAACCCGTTAGGGTGGGCCGGCAACAGGCAGGGACGAACAGACATGGCGCGAGGTTTTTTGAGCGGGGCAGTGACAGGTGCTGTGATCGGGCTCGGTGCAGTCGGGCTGGCGTCGGTTGTGGCAGACAAGGCCCCGGCACCCGACATGGATGTGAATGCCCCCGTCGCGGGCGGCGCGCCACAGGCGTCCAGCACCGACAGCCCGCAACCGGCGGGTGATGCCGATCTGGCCACCGAGGCAGGCGCACCCAAGGTGACAAAGCCCGAGGCCGATGATGTTGCGTCGCTGGCCGATGCCGACACCCTCGCGCCGGTGCGCCCCGAAACCGGCGGCACCAGCGGACTCGAGGCACCAGCAACCCCCGACGCGGAAAGCGGTGTTCAGGTACAGACCGACGCGCCCGTCCTGCCCAGCCCGCAGGCCAGCCTGCCCGCGCAACCGGATGCGGACGAGCTGAGCATTTCCACCGAACCGGCCCAGCCGCCGGCCCCCGATGTGGCCGCAGACAGCGGTTTCGAGACAGCGGAACCTGATGCACAAGGCGAAAGCGCCGAGGCGCCCGAAGCGGCGGACCCCGCCTCGACAGAAACCACCGAAACAGAGACCGAAACCGCACCGCTGATGGAACAGCGTGTCGGCTCACTGGTTGACCGTGACGCCCCTGCGCAGGCCGAGGTTACGCCCGTTGATCCGCCGCTCGCGCAGAAGCCCATTGACGCCTATGCCTCGGATTTCGACGTGGTGGACCCTTCAAAACCGATGATGTCCATCATTCTGATCGACAGCGGCGCGGACCTGAGTGGCGACACCGTGGGGCTGGCCGCCCTGCGCAGCTTTCCCTATCCGCTGAGTTTTGCCATTGACGCCAACCTGCCCGACGCCGCCGAACGTGCCGCTGCTTACCGTGCCGAAGGGCTGGAAGTGCTGGCGATGGTGGACCTGCCTGCCGGGGCCACGCCCACCGACGCCGAAGTCAGCATTGCCGCCGCCCTGAACGCGGTGCCCGAGGCCATCGGCGTGCTGGAAGGCACAGGTGCCGGATTTCAGGCCGACCGCGCGGTCTCCGATCAGGTGGTCAGCATTCTGGGCAGCGGCGGCTATGGTATCGTGATGCAATCCAAGGGGCTGAACACCGCGCAAAAGCTGGCCCTGCGCGAGGGCGTGCCCGCTGCCACCGTGTTCCGCGATTTCGACAGCGCCGATCAGACGCCCACCGTCATCCGCCGCTTTCTGGATCAGGCGGCATTCCGTGCAGGACAAGAGGGCGGGGTGGTGATGCTGGGCCGCGTGCGCCCGGACACCATCTCGGCGCTGTTGCTCTGGGGTCTGCAGGACCGCGCCGAACGCGTGGCTTTGTCGCCGGTGTCCCGTCTGCTCAAGGCGCAGGTGGGGGAATAGAGCCTAAAGCGCCCGACCTTGAACATGATCACTTGTTCGCTGCCATCGCCTGGCGCGGGGCGCGAAAAGTGATGTGCAATGCCTCAGGTTGAAGGAAGGACGCTTTAGATAATCTCGTCTTCGTCAAAGATGGGATCGGCCTCGAGCTGGGCGGTCATGTCCTCGACCGTGTCTTCATCCGCGCGCGGTCCCAGTTCGGCCAGATGAAAGATCGCATCGCCCTCGTTCACCACGGGCAGGATCGCGCGCCCGATCAGGATGCCTGCAGCGGGTGCTTTCAACTCGACCTCGACGTGGCCGAAGGGGTCCGAGACGGCCGCCAGAACGTCGCCCTTTTCCACCACTTCACCGGTGTCGCGGAACGTGCGCAGCAGCCCGCCCGCGGGGGCGCGCAGCCAGTGCGAGCCTTTGCAGATCAGCGAGGACGACTTGCTCTTGGCGATGCCCTTGGCGGGCAGCATGTCCTGCGCCCGCAGCACCCGCAGGATGCCCGCCACACCGGCACGCACGGCGAATTCATCGAACCGCAGGCCTTCGCCCGCCTCATACAGCAACACCGGCGTGCCGCGCGCCGCCGCTTCGCCGCGCAGCGATCCGTCGCGCAGGGGCGAATTCAGGATCACAGGCGCCCCGAAA
Source organism: Sulfitobacter sp. 20_GPM-1509m (assembly GCF_000620505.1). Taxonomy (GTDB): domain Bacteria; phylum Pseudomonadota; class Alphaproteobacteria; order Rhodobacterales; family Rhodobacteraceae; genus Pseudosulfitobacter. Next base: position 444,420 of record NZ_JIBC01000006.1, read on the forward strand.
TCGCGGGCCATCTTGGCGGTGATCTTGTCGCCCGGCGTGATGCGGCATTGCGGCAGGTTGGTGCGGTGGATCGCCGCCGAGTGCAGGTCGATCCCGAAATCGCAGCGCATGACGATCTCGTGCAGGAACAAATGCGCCAGCCGCGACCCCAGTGACCCCGAGGGCGTACCGGGGAAACAGCGGTTCAGGTCGCGCCGGTCGGGCAAATAGCGCGACCGATTGAGAAAACCGAAAGAGTTGACCACGGGCACCACCAGCAATGTGCCACGCAGGCTGGACAGTTGCGGCGCACGCAGCAGGCGGCGCACGATTTCCACCCCGATCACCTCGTCGCCATGGACCGCAGCCGACACGAACATCGTGGGGCCGGGCCGTTTGCCGTGATGTACCTTGACGGACATGTGCACCGGCGTGTGGTCGGGCAGGATCGACACCGGCAGATCCACAACGCCCGTGGTGCCTGCGGCAATGCGCATTCCGGCAATCTCAAAGGGGGGGCGGCTCATGGGTGCGGTGCCTTCTATCGGGTTTGCGCTGTCACCCGTTGCCCCCGCCAAAACGTGCCGCATCCTCTGCCGCACGGCGGATCGCGCCGGATTTGTGCATGGTTTCCATATATTCCGATTGCGGGTCGCTGTCATAGACGACGCCGCCACCGGCCTGAATGTACAGCGTCTGGTCCTTGACCACCGCGGTGCGCAGGGCGATGCACATGTCCATGTCACCGCCTGCGCTGAAATAGCCGACACCGCCGCCATAGACGCCGCGTTTTTCCGGCTCCAGCTCGTCGATGATCTGCATCGCGCGCACCTTGGGCGCGCCGGATACCGTGCCTGCGGGCATCCCGGCAAAGAAGGCGTCCAGCGCGTCCTTGCCCGGGGCCAGCTCGCCCACCACGTTCGACACGATGTGCATCACGTGGCTGTAGCGTTCGACGATGAATTCTTCCGTAGGGCGCACGGTGCCGATCCTGGCCACGCGGCCCACGTCGTTGCGGCCCAGATCCAACAGCATCAGATGCTCGGCCAGCTCTTTCTGGTCGGCCAGCAGATCGGCCTCAAGCGCGCGGTCTTCCTCGGGCGTGGCGCCACGGGGACGGGTGCCTGCGATGGGGCGGATTGTGACCTCGTTGCCGAACACACGCACCAGAATTTCGGGGCTGGCCCCGATCACCTGGAAGCCGCCAAAGTTGAAATAGAACATGAACGGCGACGGGTTGGTGCGGCGCAGCGAGCGGTAGAGCGAGAAGGGCGGCTGCGGGAACGCTTGCGACCAGCGTTGGCTGGGAACCACCTGAAAGATGTCGCCGGCGCGGATGTAATCGCGGGCCTTTTCTACGGCTTCTAGATAGCCCTGATGGGTAAAGTTGCTGACCGGCTCGTCGCTGACCGATGCCTCACCCAGATCGCGGGTTTCGCGGGGCATGGCGCGTTCCAGGTCGCGCACCGCGTCCATCACCCGTTCGGCAGCCTGCGCATAGGCGGCACGCGCGCTTTGGCCGTCGTTGACCCATGCGGGCGACACGACCGTCACCTCGCCCTTGACCCCGTCCAGCACCGCCACGACCGAAGGGCGCAGCATGACCGCGTCGGGCAGGCCCAGCGGGTCGGGGTTCACGTCGGGCAGGTGTTCGACCAGCCGCACGGTGTCATAGCCCAGATAGCCGAACAGCCCCGCCGCCGCCTGCGGCAGATCATCGGGCAGGTCGATCTTGGATTCCGTAATCAGTGCCCGCAGCGCGTCCAGCGGATTGCCGTCCATCGGCTGGAAGGCATCGGCATCGTAACGCGCGGTGCGGTTCACGGCAGAGGTTTCGCCCTGGCATTTCCAGATCAGGTCAGGCTTCATCCCGATGATCGAATACCGGCCCCGGACTTCGCCGCCGGTGACCGATTCCAGAACGAATGCGTTCTCGGCGGCCCCCGTCAGTTTCAGCATCAGCGAGACCGGCGTATCCAGGTCGGCGGCCAGTCGGGTATAGACGATCTGGTTGTGGCCAGCTTCGAAACCGGCCGCAAAGGCGTCATATGCAGGTGTCAGTGCCATGGGTCAGGGAAAGTTCACATGAACCGCCTGCACCGCACGCTGGTCGATCTGCGGACGGGCGCGCACGGTGGTGTCGGCGGTGTAGATGTCCAGAATATCCTGCGACAGCGACTGGTTCATCTGCTGAACCAGCTGTGCTTGCAGGGCGGTGGCTTCGGCGTTGTCGGCGGCAGGCAGGACATCGTCCAGACGTACGATCACGACCATGCCCTGACCGGTGACCAGGTTCACATCGCCGGGCTCCATCTCGAAGACCTGTGCGACAAAGCTGCGCGGGGTGTTCTGGATAAAGGCGGAGCGGACCTGATCGGTCTCTTCAATCGAATCCAGCCCCAGATCGGCAAAGCCTGCGCCGTCTTTCAGCTGCGGCAACAGCTCTTCGGCCTTGGCGCTCAGCGCGGCCTCGGTGCGTTGGGCGATCATGTCGGCCGCGATGTCTTCGCGGGCCTCGTCAAAGGTGGCGTCGCGGGCAGGTGTGACCTTGTCCAGCCGCAGGGCAAAGATGCCGCCATCGCTGAGGGTTTCAATCTCGGGATAGTCGTCCTGGGTCACCGCGGCGGCGGCTTCGCGGAATTCGGTATAGCCTGCCATCGCATCGTCCGAGCCATCGAACCAGTCGATGGTGCCCAGTGTCATATCGCTATCCTTGGCCAGGTCTTCCAGCGTCGCGCCACCGGCCAGCATGTCATCGTAGCTGCGCGATTGCGCATCGACCTGACGGCGGGCGCGGTCGGCGGCCAGCGTGGCGCGCAGTTCCGGCTCGGCTTGCTCGAAGGACGTGTTGTGCGCGGGCAGAACGCCGTTGACGCGGAACAGGGCAGGGCCCAGGTCCGACGGCAGCGGGCCCACGACATCGCCCACTTCGGCGGCAAAGATTGCCTCGCCTGCACCGCCCAGGTCGGCAAGGCTCATGTCGCCCATGTCCACATCCGCCAGCGCGAGGCCACGGTCCTGAACCAGCTGTTCAAAGGTGGTGCCTTGCATCTCCAGTGCGGCGGCAGCGCGGTCCGCGGCCTCTTGGTCGAGGAAGGGCAGACGTTCGACCAGACGACGCTCGGGTTGCTGGTATTCATCGGCACGCGCCTCATAGGCTTTTTGCAGGTCGGCCGCGTCCACTTCGACGGAGTCGACCAGCATGTCCGGGGTCAGCAGGGCATAGGTGATCGTTTTGGTTTCGGGGCGCTGGTAATCGGCCTGATGCTCGGTCAGATAGGCGCGCATTTCGTCTTCGGTGGGCTCTGCCACCGGCGTTTCCAGATCTTCGGCTTGCAGGCGCGACCATGTGAAGTTGCGTGCTTCGCCGACATAGTCGACCAGCGTCTTGGCATAGGTATCCGGCATCACGACGCCCGAGGCGATGGCCCCCTGCAACAGGGTGCGTGCGGCCTCTTCGCGCAATTGGGTTTCAAACTCGGATTCCGACAGGCCCGAGCTTTCCAGCGCCATCCGGTAGCCTTCGCGGTTGAACTGGCCGTCAACGCCGCGGAACTCTCGGATTTGCAGAATTTCGTCGCGCAGGGAGGCGTCGCCGATCGACAGGCCCAGCTTGTCGGTTTCATTGTCCAGCGCACGCTGGCTGACCAGACGTTGCAGCACCGATTGATCCAGCCCCATCGCCTGCGCCTGCGCAAAGGACAATTGCTGGCCGGTCTGCGCCTCGTAGGCGCGGATCGTCTGGTTCAGTTGCTGCGCGTATTGGTCGATGTCGATGTGTTTGTCACCCACCGTGCCAAGCGTCCGCAGCGTGCCCGACAGGTTGGTCGCGCCAAAGCCGCCAAGGCCAAGGATCAGCATGGCCATCAGTATCCAAACTGCGGTTTTCGACATGTTTTTCGTGCGTGCAGCCATGATGCGGGTCCTCGGATAAAAGTTTGCCTTGTCTAGCGAGCGTGCCGCGCAGGGGCAAGGCCCGTCAGCGCGGCAGATCCAGCCCGCTCAGGCGGTGATAGAACTCTGCGATTCCCGCAACATCAAGGTTGGCAAAGGCGATGCGCAACTGCCGCTGCCCGCTGACGTCACCCGTGGGGCAGAACATGGTGCCGGGCAGGCACAAAATGCCCGCTTCGCGCACCAGTTGCGGCGCCAGATCAGCCGAGGAGGCCGCAAAAGGATGCTCCATATAGGCAAAATAGGCACCCAGCCCCAGCAACCGCCAGCCCTTGGCCGCCAGCACGTCGAAACCGCTGGCGATGGCCGCGCGGCGGGCGAGGATTTCATCGCGTTCGCCTGCGACCCATTGCGACAGGTTTTCCAGCCCCCAAAGGGCGGCATATTGCCCGATCTGGCCGGGGCAGATGGCGACGGTATCGAGGAATTTTTCCACTTCGGCCAGCCGTGCAGGGGAGGCCGCCAGCGCGCCAACACGGTGGCCGGTCAGGCGGTAAGCCTTTGAAAAAGAATACAGATGGATGAACGTGTCCTGCCAGCCGTCTTGCTGGAACAGCGCGTGCGGCGCGCCGGTGCGGCTGTCGAAATCGCGGTAGGTCTCGTCAACCATCAGGGCGATGCCTGCATCGCGTGCCAGATCGTAAAAGGCGCGGACCAGTTCGGCGGGATATTCCACGCCGCCGGGATTGTTGGGGGTGACCAGCGCAATCGCACGGGTGCGCGGTGTGATCAGGGCGCGGGCGGTCTCGACGTCAGGCAACAGATCGTCGCCGGTGCGCAGGGCGACCGAAGTCACGCCGGACATGTCCAGCCACATCTTGTGATTGAAGTACCAGGGCGTCGGCAGGATCACCTCGTCACCCTCGGCACAGAGTGTGGCGATGGCGGCGGCGAAGGCCTGATTGCAGCCCGAGGTAATCGCAACGTGATCGCCTGTGACTGTCGCTTCATAATGCGTGCTGATCTGGGCGGCCAATGCATCGCGCAGGGCGGGCATGCCCAGCACGGGGCCATAGAGGTGCGCATCGTCTTTGGTCAGCGCCGCATCCGCCATCGCCTGACGCAATGCGGGGGGCGGCGGGTCAACCGGTGCGGCCTGGCTCACGTTGATCAACGGGCGGTCGGCGGGATGCGTCACGCCGTCCAGCCAGCGACGTGCTTCCATGACGGGCGGGGCGAATGTGGTGGCGGTGCGTGGCAAATTCATCGGTTGGCTCCGGGTGTGAGGGCAGGTGCCTCCGGCGGGAATTTTCTGAACCAGAGAAGAGGGACCGTTTGATCAGTCCTTGCCGCGGTAGGGCTCGACATATTGCAGCGCCATGTCCCACGGGAAGAAGATCCACGTGTCCTGAGAGACCTCGGTGATGAATGTATCGACCTGCGGGCGGCCTTTCGGCTTGGCATAGACGGTGGCGAAATGCGCCTTGGGGTACATCGACCGGACCACTTCAAGGGTTTTGCCGCTGTCCACCAGATCGTCGATGATCAGGATGCCAGTGCCGTCGCCCATCATCTCGGCGTCGGGATATTTCAGCACGCGGGCCTCGGACTGGTCCTGATGGTCGTAGGATTTGATGCTGATGGTGTCGACGGTGCGGATGTCCAGTTCGCGGGCGACGATCATCGCGGGGGCCATGCCGCCCCGCGTGATGGCCACCACCGCACGCCAACCGCCACCTTTTTCACCGGCGCCGCCTTCGGGGCCATGCCCGTCCAGACGCCACGCCAGCGCGCGGCTGTCGCGGTGGATCTGGTCCCAGCTGATGTGAAAACCTTTTTCGTGGGGCAGGCGGTCGGTCATCGGATTACTTTCCTGTAAGCAGTTTCAGGCCAAAACCACCCAGCGCCACCGCCGCGATGCGGTCCAGCAGGGGTTTGGCCGCAAGATAGCGTGCGCGGGCCGGGCCGCTGGACAGCAGCAGGGCGCAGGCGGTGTAAAACATCACTTCGAGCGCGAAGTGGTTGGCGACGATCAGGGCGATCTGCGCGGGCTCCAGCCCCTTGGGGAAGACCACCACGATGATGGCGCCGGCGAAGAGCATGGATTTCGGATTGCCGAGGTTCACCAGAAAGCCTGCCAGAAACGCCCGCCCGCGCGGCACGGACACATCGCCCAGCGGGTCTCGGGCGTGGCGCCATGTCTGAATGGCAATCCAGATCAGGTAGAGCGCACCGGCGATTTTCAGCGTGGTGTAGGCCCAGGGGAACAGGGCAAACAGCCCCTCAAGCCCCATCAGCGCCGCCAATGTCCAGAGGGCCGCCATCGTCGCCAGCCCAAAGCCCGTCGCAATCCCCGCCGCACGGCCCGCGCTGACCGACATGCGCACCGACGTCAGGAAGGCCGCTCCGGGGCTGAGCAGGGCGGCGATCAGGATCGTGTTAAAGGCAAGCAGGCTTTCGGGGGCCATGGCGTGTCACTTTGTGATGTCGGGGGCGTCGACGGCTTTCATGCCGACCACGTGATAGCCTGCATCCACATGCAGGTTCTCGCCGGTGGTGCCGCTGCCCAGATCCGAGAGCAGGTAGAGCGCGGCCTTGCCCACGTCCTCGATGGTGACGTTGCGGCGCAGGGGCGAGTTGTATTCGTTCCATTTCATGATGTAGCGGAAGTCACCGATTCCCGACGCGGCCAGCGTTTTGATCGGACCGGCCGAGATGGCGTTGACGCGGATGCCGTCCTTGCCCAGATCTTCGGCAAGATATTGCACAGATGCCTCGAGAGCCGCCTTGGCGACGCCCATGACGTTATAATGCGGCATCACCTTTTCGGCACCGTAATAGGTCAGCGTCACGGCGCTGCTGCCTGGGTTCATCATCTTCTCGGCGCGCTGCATCACGGCGGTGAAGGAATAGACCGAAATGTCCATCGACATGGCAAAGTTGGCGCGGCTGGTGTCGACATAGCGGCCCCGCAGTTCGTTCTTGTCGGAAAAGCCGATGGCATGAACCACGAAATCCAGATTGCCCCAAGTCTCTTGCAGCGAGGCAAACAGCGCATCAATCGACGCCTCGTCACCCACGTCGCAAGGCAGGACGATGTCGCTGCCCAGCGATGCCGCAAGCGGGTCCACGCGTTTCTTCAACGCATCGCCCTGATAGGAAAATGCCAGTTGCGCACCGGCATCCGCCAGCGTCTTGGCAATGCCCCATGCGATCGACTTGTCATTGGCCAGGCCCATGATCAACCCGCGTTTGCCCTTCATCAGCTCATGCGCCATCAAAAACCCCTTTGCCTTCAAGCCACTTCATTTAAGCGACCTTTAGGCGATTGACCCCGTGCCATCAAGAGAGTTGGTATGCATGGCGCGCGGTCTTTATACTCTATGTTATGCTGGAGCAGGCCGTGACTCATGCGATGTGACGGTTATGGAAGGTGAGCAAGATGGCAGAACGCAGCGGAAAATTCGCGGGGGAGGATCCTTTTGCATTGGCGCGCAGCTGGCTCGCCGAGGCGGAAGCCTCGGAGATAAACGACCCCAACGCCATTGCCCTGTCGACGGTGGATGCGTCAGGCATGCCCAACGCGCGCATGGTGCTGTTGAAGGACATCACTGACGACGCGTTCATCTTTTACACCAATTATGAAAGCGCCAAGGCACAAGAGATCGAGCAGGCCCAGGCCGCCGCCTTTGTCATGCATTGGAAATCGTTGCGGCGGCAGGTCAGGGTGCGCGGCACGGTCGTCCGCGAGGATGGCCCGCGGGCGGATGAATATTACGCATCGCGTTCGCTGAAAAGCCGTCTGGGGGCATGGGCGTCCAAACAAAGCCGCCCGTTGAAGAATCGCGCCACGTTGATGGCCGAGGTCGCAAGGGTGACCGCGCAGCACGGCACCAACCCCAAGCGCCCGCCGTTCTGGGGCGGCTACCGGATCACTCCCGTTGAGATTGAATTCTGGGCGGATGGGGATTTCAGACTGCACGACCGGTACAGATGGCGGCGTGAAAACCCGTCACAGCCATGGCAAATTGACCGCCTTAACCCATGAAATTCACGCAGCGTGAAACGCAGAATATTGAAAAACCTTAGGTTTTCGCGCTTGAATTGGGATACGAAAATCGTGCAAGTCTTAGTTAACGCGTCAACTATGTAGTTCCTCGATGAAAGACTGTTCAGTGCCGGACGAAGACAAACAGCGTGAGACCTTGACCGGACTGGTCAAGTGGTTTGATCCGGTCAAGGGGTTTGGCTTTATTGTCGCGGATACAGGTGGCCCGGACATATTGCTGCACGTGAATGTGCTGCGCAATTTTGGACAAAGTTCGGTGTCGGATCAGGCGCGGGTCGTTGTGGTCGTGCAGAACACCGACCGCGGCGTGCAGGCGGTCGAAGTCTTGTCGATCACACCGCCCGCAAACAGCCAGGGCGATCAGGCGCTGGAGGATCTGGCGGATTATGGCGTTGTGGATGCACCGCTTGAGCCGGGGCGGGTGAAATGGTTCGACAAGGGCAAGGGCTTTGGCTTTGCCAATATTTTCGGCAGCGCCGAGGACGTGTTTCTGCACGTCGAGGTTCTGCGTCGTTCGGGGCTGGCCGATTTGCAGCCGGGCGAAGCCTTGGCAATTCGGGTGATAGATGGCAAACGGGGTCGTATGGCCGCCGAAGTTCATGCATGGGAGGCGGCGCTGTCAAAGGACGACTGACAATGCGCGGCATTCTGTTTACCGGTCTTTTTGTATTGCTTGGAAACTCTGCCCTCTGGGCGGCCTGTTCGCAGGGGGCGGTCGATTTGCGCGGCGATTGGGGGCAGGCGCGGTTCAACGTCGAGATCGCCGACGACAACGAAGAGCGGGCGCTGGGTTTGATGAACCGTCCCAAGATGCCGCAATCCGCCGGGATGCTCTTTGTGTACGAAAGCCCCAGACCGATGAATTTCTGGATGCGCAACACGCTGATTCCGCTGGATATGATTTTCATCGATGCGCAGGGCGTTGTGCAGAACATTCACCACCGCGCGATTCCCCTGGATGAAACTCCGATCTATGGGGGCGACAATCTGCTGGCGGCACTGGAAATCAATGGCGGTCTGGCAGAGCGAATGGGCATCACCAAGGGCACGCAGGTGCGTCATCCGGCCTTTGCCGGGGACGATGCGGCATGGCCCTGCACAGAATAGGGCGGCTCGGGCGCTTTTGCCCTTTTCAATCGGCGGGGTGGCCGTTATGCACCGCCCATGGTTCGGGGTGTGGCGCAGCCTGGTAGCGCACCTGTTTTGGGTACAGGGGGTCGGAGGTTCGAATCCTCTCGCCCCGACCATAAATTTCCCACTTTGTCTGATCTGTAACGGCACGCGCCTGGCGCGGGGCCGTTTCGTGCTGTTTGCGCCAGGGCTGTCTATTCGACAGTTTTGCCCCCGGCGGCGCGCATCATCTGGTCCAGCAGCTGATCCAGCTGGCGGTCCTTGTAATAGACGCGCCGCGCATTGCCCGACTTTTGCGGGACTTCCGCGAAATAGCTGAATTCGATCATCGTCGACTCGGGTCCCGCATCCGTGCGCCGCTTTTGTTTTTGCATGACGACGGTGGGGGTTTTCAGCGCACCGTCATATTCCAGCAGAAGAAAGGCCGCGAAATCGGGCGTGGGCAGGGTGCGGCACTGAATGATTCCCCGCGATGGTGTGGCCAATGTGTCGCCCGGTGAGTCGCAGGCGGCCCGAAACGCTTCGTGCAGCCCTTCGGGGTCTTGGGCGAACAAGGCCCGGCGTACGGGCAAATCTTGTGGGTTGGTGACGGTTGTCTCTATATATTGGGGTGCGCAGGCAGCCAAAAAGATGGGCAGGAGTGCCGTGATCGGTTTCATGAACGTGCCCTTTTTGCCAGTTGACCTCAAACGACCACAAATCCCAACAGAGAACAAACCGTTTCGTGCCGCAATGCAGAACGGTGGATGAAGCTGGGTACAACTTAATGAATAACGTCACATGAATGGGCTAAGTTTCCTGCAAGGTTCAGAAAATCCGGCTGCAGCCTGTGGGTAACATTTGTGGATGATTTTGCCCTGCAGCGAGACTGAATCACCCAGGATAGTGGACCGATCAATTATTGAGGTCGGTCAAGCCTGTTGATGGCAAAAAAACCTAAAAATTTTCGTTGACCTGAGGCGGGTGGATACGTCAGGTTGTGCAGACATCGCCGATCACCACAACATTTAGTGGACAACACTAACAAGACGTCGGCGACGCTGGGACAGACAAAATTGCGTCAGACAGGACGAAATCCAGGGCTGAAACATTCGGTTTCAGCACCAAAAGACGTGTCAATTTCATCCCGGCACCTGCACCAAGCGGACCGCTGCAACGTCAGCGTTTCAACCTGAAAAAGCTGGATATGAGGCAGCGCGATGAAAATTGATAGAAAGTTCACCCAAGCCGGATCAGATGCCTATGCATCGCTGGATTTCGTGACAACCGTTTCCGAGATTCGCAATCCTGATGGCACGATCGTGTTCCGCCTCGACAATGTCGAAGTGCCCGCATCCTGGAGCCAGGTCGCCAGCGACGTGATCGCGCAGAAATATTTCCGCAAGGCCGGCGTGCCGAGCAAGGTGAAGAAAGTAAAAGAAAAAGGCGTTCCTTCGTTCCTGTGGCGGTCGGTTCCCGCTGAAAGTGCCGAGATGGGTGGCGAAACCTCGTCCAAGCAGGTGTTCGACCGTCTGGCAGGCGCATGGGCCTATTGGGGCTGGAAGGGTGGCTATTTCACCACCGAGGCGGACGCACAGACCTATTATGACGAAATGCGCCACATGCTGGCGACCCAACGCGCGGCCCCGAACAGCCCGCAGTGGTTCAACACCGGCCTGCACTGGGCCTACGGCATCGACGGCCCGGCCCAAGGCCACTATTACGTGGACTACCAGACCGGCGAGCTGACCCGCTCGAAATCCTCTTATGAACACCCGCAGCCCCACGCCTGCTTTATCCAGTCGGTCGCCGACGATCTGGTGGGTGACGGTGGCATCATGGACCTGTGGGTGCGTGAAGCGCGTCTGTTCAAATACGGCTCTGGCACCGGTACCAACTTTTCCTCGCTTCGTGGCGAAGGTGAAAAACTGTCGGGCGGTGGCAAGTCCAGCGGCCTGATGGGGTTCCTGAAAATCGGTGACCGTGCAGCGGGTGCAATCAAATCGGGTGGCACCACACGCCGCGCGGCCAAGATGGTGATCGTCGACGCGGACCACCCCGATATCGAGGATTTCATCAACTGGAAGGTGATCGAAGAGCAGAAAGTGGCGAGCATCGTCGCGGGCTCGAAAATGCACGAGCAGAAGCTGAACGCGCTGTTCGCCGCGATCAAGGCATGGGACGGCGCAGAGGCCGACGCCTATGACCCTAAGGTGAACGAAGGTCTGAAGGCGGCCATTCGTGATGCCAAAAAGGTCGCGATCCCAGAGACTTATATCAAACGCGTGCTGGATTATGCCAAACAGGGCCACACCAGCATCGAGTTCCCGACATATGACACCGACTGGGATTCCGAAGCCTACAGCTCGGTTTCGGGTCAGAACTCGAACAACTCGATCCGCGTGACAAACGCCTTCCTGACGGCCGTTGAAAAAGATGCCGACTGGGAACTGATCAGCCGCACCGACAACCGCGTGACCAAGACGATCCGCGCCCGCGATCTGTGGGAGCAGGTGGGTCACGCCGCATGGGCCTGTGCCGATCCGGGCATCCAGTACCACGACACCGTGAACGAATGGCACACGTGCCCGGCGGACGGTCCGATCCGTGGCTCGAACCCGTGTTCCGAATACATGTTCCTGGACGACACCGCCTGTAACCTGGCGTCGATGAACCTGCTGACCTTCCTCAAGGACGGCGTGTTTCAGGTCGAGGATTACATGCACGCAGCACGTCTGTGGACCGTGACGCTGGAAATCAGCGTGATGATGGCACAGTTCCCGTCGAAAGAGATCGCGCAGCGGTCCTATGATTTCCGCACGCTGGGTCTGGGCTATGCGAACATCGGCGGTTTGCTGATGAACATGGGCTATTCCTATGACAGCGACGAAGGCCGCGCGCTGTGCGGTGCGCTGACCGCGATCATGACCGGCGTAGCCTATGCCACATCCGCCGAAATGGCGGGCGAGCTGGGGGCGTTCCCGGGCTACAAGAAAAACGCCAAGGACATGCTGCGCGTCATCCGCAACCACCGCAATGCCGCCTATGGCAACGACGAAGGCTATGAAAAGCTGGCCGTGAAGCCGGTGCCGCTGGACATCGCCGGTTGCCCTGACATGCGTCTGGTCGAGATGGCCCAAAGCACTTGGGACGAGGCGCTGACGCTGGGCGAAAAGCACGGTTATCGCAACGCGCAGACTTCGGTCATTGCGCCCACGGGCACCATCGGTCTGGTGATGGACTGTGACACCACGGGGATCGAACCTGACTTTGCGCTGGTGAAGTTCAAGAAGCTGGCCGGTGGCGGTTACTTCAAGATCATCAACCGGTCGGTGCCTGCGGCGCTGGAAAAACTGGGCTACGGCTCGGCCCAGATCGAGGAAATCGTCAGCTATGCGGTGGGCCACGGCACCATCGGCAATGCGCCCGGCATCAACCACACGTCGCTGACCGGCCACGGCTTTGGTCCCAACGAGCTGGCCAAGGTGGACGCCGCGCTGGAAAGCGCGTTCGACATCCGGTTCGTGTTCAACCAGTGGACGCTGGGCGAGGATTTCTGCACCAAGGTGTTGGGCATCCCCGCGGCCAAGCTGAACGATCCCACATTCGACCTGCTGCGCCACCTTGGGTTCACCAAGCGTGACATCGAACTGGCCAACGACCATGTTTGTGGCACCATGACACTGGAAGGCGCGCCGTTCCTGAAGGAAGAGCATTACGCGATCTTCGATTGCGCCAATGCCTGCGGCAAGAAGGGCAAGCGGTATCTGAGCGTCGACAGCCACATCTATATGATGGCCGCCGCGCAGTCGTTCATCTCGGGCGCGATCAGCAAGACGATCAACATGCCCAACGATGCCACCATCGAGGATTGCCAGAAGGCGTACGAACTGTCGTGGTCGCTGGGGGTGAAAGCCAACGCGCTGTACCGAGATGGTTCGAAACTGTCGCAACCGCTGGCCTCCGCGCTGGTCGAGGATGACGAAGAGGCGGAAGAGATCCTTGCATCCGGTTCGATGCAGGAAAAAGCCACCGTTCTGGCCGAGAAGATCGTTGAAAAGATCATCGTCAAGGAAATCGTCAAATCGCACCGCGAGAAAATGCCCGAGCGTCGCAAGGGCTATACCCAGAAGGCCATCGTTGGCGGGCACAAGGTGTACCTGCGCACCGGCGAATATGCCGACGGCAACCTGGGCGAAATTTTCATCGACATGCACAAGGAAGGTGCGGGTTTCCGCGCCATGATGAACAACTTTGCCATCGCGGTATCTGTTGGTCTGCAATACGGCGTGCCGCTGGAAGAGTTCGTCGATGCGTTCACCTTCACCAAGTTCGAACCGGCCGGCATGGTTCAGGGCAACGACAGCATCAAGAATGCAACGTCGATCCTGGATTATATCTTCCGCGAACTGGCGGTGTCCTATCTGGACCGTACCGATCTGGCCCATGTGCAGCCCGAAGGCGCGTCGTTCGACAGCATCGGTCGCGGTGTCGAAGAGGGCGTGAGCAACCTGAGCGAAATCAGCGAAAGTGCCGCCAGCAAATCGTTGGAAGTGCTGAAACAGATCTCGTCCACCGGCTATCTGCGCAAGCGTCTGCCGCAGGATCTGACCCTGTTGCAGGGCGGCATGGCCGATCCGGTTGTATCGCTGCAAACCTTGGTGCCCGAAGTGGCCACCGGCACGGGCGGGGCGGCCAGCATGACAACGACTGCGGTCTCGTCTGGGGCTGTCAGCCTTGATGCGCGGGCCAAGGCAAAAATGCAGGGCTATGAAGGCGAAGCCTGCGGTGAATGTGGCAACTACACGCTGGTGCGCAACGGCACCTGCATGAAGTGCAACACCTGCGGCGGTACGTCCGGCTGTAGTTAAGCAAATCACGTTTCCCGATGCGGGAAAACGTGCAGGGGGTTCGGCCGCGCCAGTTCAGGCCGAACCTCCGCCGAAATAGGGTGGGGCGGAAGATTGTCCTTCCCACCTTGACACGGGGCGGGTGCGCTCGCCCCCTGACGACGCTCAGGCCGCAGGCAAAAAAATTTCCGAGCGGTTAACACATTGAGCCTGAGTGGCGAGACTTTACGGGAGAGCTTCGGCTCTCCCTTTTTTCTGCGCGGGTCAGAATTTTTCAGGGTGTCACGAAACGCATGAAAAACTGAGGGTGCAGGAACGATCGGTCCTGACCCGAATGGATTTACCCAAAACCACCTCTGGTTGCCGCACCCAAATCCGATTAAGTCCTGTCCGGAACGCTGGGGGCCTGACAATTGAAAAAGATCACTTTGCCGGAACGGGCGCATTGGCGCGACCATGCCAAAGACGTCGGATTCACCTTTGCGGATATGCATGGCGAACCCTATTGGGACGAAACCTCGGCCTACGCCTTTACGCTTGAACAGATCGAGACCGATCTGGAAGACCCCTCAACAGCGCTGCACGACATGTGCCGCGAGGCTGTGGCCGAGATCATCGCCAGCGAAAGCCTGATGGAAAAACTGGCGATCCCCGAGGCGCACCGCGATCTTGTTGCCGAAAGCTGGAAGCGGGGCGACCCGGAGATATACGGACGGTTCGATTTTGCCTACGACGGTCAGACGCCCGCCAAGTTGTTGGAATATAACGCCGATACGCCCACGTCGCTGTACGAAAGCGCGGCGTTTCAGTGGCAATGGTTAGAGAACCAACTGGACGCCGGTGTGCTGCCTGAAGGAACCGACCAGTTCAACGGGATACACGAGGCATTGGTTGCGCGGTTTGCCGAGGTGTTCGAGAAGGACAGCGATTTGCACTTTACCGCTGTTGCCGGAAATCCGGAGGATTACGGCACGGTCGAGGCTATGGGCTGGGCCGCGCGTGAGGCCGGTTTGGGTGCGCATTACTGTGATCTGGACAAAATCGCGCTCAGCGAGGACGGACAATTCCTGGATGACGAAGACCGCCGCATCGCGGTTCTGTTCAAGCTGTATCCGTGGGAAGATTTGCTGCGCGATGACTATGCAAACCACATCGACGGATCCGGCTGTCTGTTTCTGGAACCTGCGTGGAAGGCATTGCTGTCCAACAAGGGGCTTTTGCCGGTGTTGTGGGAGATGTTCGAGGGGCATCCAAACCTGTTGCCCGCCTTTTTCGAGGCCGATCTGAACGACACCAAGCCGGGCAGCGGCGCGAGTGCTGCTGCCTTTGCCCGCGCCGAGGCGCAATTGGACGCCGGTCATGTGCGCAAACCGATCCTGTCGCGCGAAGGCGCGTCGGTTTCGATCTTCAAGTCTGGTCAGGTGGTCGAGGAATCGAAAAACACCGACTATTCCGAGCATCCGCGCATCATTCAGGCCTATGCGCCATTGCCGCAGTTTGACGGATTTCGTCCTGTGGTCGGTGCCTGGATCATCGGACAGGCTTGCGCCGGAATTGGTATGCGCGAGGACCGGTCGCGCATCACGCAGGATTTGTCCCGCTTTAAACCCCATTTTATCGTTGCGTAACAGGCGCGGCACCCTAGCAGAAAGACGACTGACATGACCAAACGCTCGAATCGCGTTGCTATTATGATCGTTGGCGCGACCGCCTTTGCGCTGGCGGGATGCCGCGAGGAACAGGTGGACGCAGCCGCATTCCCGGATCTGCAAAGCTGTGTGGACGAAGCGTCGCGCGGCGGGATGTTCACCGCGCAAGATTGCGAGACCTCGTTTGCGCAGGCCGAGGCGCTGCACGTCGAGGCCGCGCCGCGTTATGACAGCATTGCCGTTTGCGAAGAGCAGCATGGCGAAGGTGCCTGCGGGACCGAAGCAAGCGCAACACAAGGCGGGTCTGGCAGTATCTTTATGCCGTTGCTGGCGGGGTATCTGATCGGGAACATGCTGGGAGGAAAGACCGGGATGTCTGCGTCCCAGCCGCTGTATAAAAATGCCGACGGACGCTACACAAATGCCGCGCGCACCAGCACCTTTTCCAGCAACCAGGGCGCTGCAAAGCTGAACACCTCGCAATTTGTCCGCCCGACCTCGACAATCGGGAAAACACCGATGACACGCGCCACGGCTGCCACACGTGGCGGCTTTGGCAAGGCTGGTGGTTCAAGGACGGGTTTTGGAGGGTAGAGATACCTGCAGACGCTCAAGGTCTAAAACGATATCGCATTCATCCTGAGCGACACCGACCTTGGGCCGTTTCCACCGACGTCACGTGGCCGGGAGAGGGGCAGACTGTAACCGCGTTTTGCGCTGTGTGTCCTGCAATCCGATGCCCATCCAACGGTGAGAGCTTGCCCGTGTCGCGGGCATTTTGCCATCGCTCTTGCCATAGCGGCTTCGTCGCCTTAGGTGGGCGGCTTGAGACACGGCACAAAGGGGAGCACGCCCATGCAAACGCCCTATTACCTGATCGACAAATCCAATCTGAAAAAGAACATGGAGAAAATCGCCTGGTTGCGTGACGCATCCGGTGCGAAATCGCTGTTGGCGCTAAAGTGTTTTGCCACGTGGTCGGTCTTTGATTTCATGTCGCATTATATGGACGGATCGACCTCGTCGTCTTTGTACGAAGTGCGCCTCGGGGCCGAGAAGTTCGGCGGCGAAACGCACGCCTATTCCGTGGCTTATGCCGATCACGAGATAGAAGAAGTGCTGGGCCACAGCGACAAGATCATCTTCAACTCCATCGGCCAGCTGACCCGTTTCGATGCCGCATCGCAGGGCCATGTGCGCGGGCTGCGGGTCAATCCGGGTGTGTCGACCTCGGGGTTCGATCTGGCCGATCCGGCGCGTCCGTTCAGCCGTCTGGGTGAACATGACCCTGACCAGATCGCCGCTGTGGCCGACAAGATCAGCGGGCTGATGTTCCACAACAATTGCGAAAACGATGATTTCGACCGGTTCGACGAGATGCTGACCCTGATCGAGGACCGTTTTGGCGCGATCATTGCGCGGATGGACTGGATCAGCCTGGGCGGCGGCATTCATTTCACCGGCGAAGGCTATCCGCTGGAGCGTCTGGCCGCGCGGCTTAAGGCATTCGCGCAAACCAACGGCGTTCAGGTCTATCTGGAGCCGGGAGAGGCTGCGATCACCGGGGCGGCGACGCTTGAGGTGACGGTGCTGGACACGCTGCACAACGGCAAGGACCTGGCGATTGTCGATGCGTCGATCGAGGCGCATATGCTGGATTTGCTGATTTACCGCGAGCCTGCGAAAGTCAGCCCCGACACCGGCGATCATTCGTGGATGATCTGCGGCAAGTCCTGCCTTGCGGGCGATATCTTTGGCGAGTTCCGGTTCGACAAACCGATCCAACCCGGTGACCGGATTTCGTTTCAGGATGCAGCCGGTTACACAATGGTTAAGAAAAACTGGTTCAACGGGGTGAAGATGCCCGGAATCGCCATTCGCGAGTTGGACGGAACCCTGCGCATTGTGCGCGAATTCGATTACGCCGATTTTTCGGCAGCCCTTTCCTGAACACCAGACATAAGAGGTCTCTTGGATACATGAAACGCAATGTTCTTATCATCGGCGCAGGTGGCGTCGCTCAGGTCGTGGCGCACAAATGCGCGCAAAACAACGATGTGCTGGGGGATTTGCATATCGCCAGCCGGACGGTTTCGAAATGCGAGGCCATCATCCAGAGCGTGCATGACAAGGGCGCGATGAAACAGGACGGCGTGTTCAAGGCCCATGCGCTGGATGCGATGGACACCAACGCCGTGGTGGACCTGTTGCAGGGAACGGGCGCGCAGATTGTCATTAACGTCGGTTCGCCTTTTGTGAACATGACGGTGCTTGAGGCCTGCATTCAGGCCGGTGCCGCCTATATCGACACGGCGATCCACGAAGATCCCGCCAAGATCTGCGAAACGCCCCCCTGGTACGGCAACTATGAATGGAAACGCCGCGACGATTGCGCGGCGGCGGGTGTGACCGCAATTCTGGGTGCGGGGTTCGATCCCGGCATGGTCAACGCATTCGCCCGTTTCGCGGTGGATGAGTATATGGACGAGGTCAAATCCATCGACATCGTCGACATCAACGCGGGCAACCACGGCAAGTATTTCTCGACCAACTTCGACCCCGAGATCAACTTTCGCGAGTTCACCGGCACCGTGTACAGCTGGCAGCAGGGCGCGTGGCAGGAGAACAAGATGTTCGAAGTGGGCCGCGAGTGGGATCTGCCCGTCGTCGGCAAGCAAAAGGCCTATATGTCGGGCCACGACGAGGTGCATTCGCTGGCGGCCAACTATCCGCAGGCCGATGTGCGGTTCTGGATGGGCTTTGGCGATCACTACATCAACGTCTTTACCGTTCTGCAAAACCTCGGCCTGCTGTCCGAACAGCCGGTGGTGACGGCCGAAGGGCTTGAGGTCATTCCGCTGAAAGTGGTCAAGGCCGTGCTGCCCGATCCGTCCAGCCTTGCGCCGAATTACACCGGCAAGACCTGTATCGGTGATCTGGTCAAAGGCACCAAGGACGGCGCCGAGGCGGAAGTGTTCGTCTATAACGTGGCCGATCACAAGGAGGCCTATGAAGAGGTCGGCAGCCAGGGCATTTCCTACACCGCCGGCGTGCCGCCCGTGGCCTTTGCGATGCTGATTGCCGATGGCACCTATGACGTGGCCAAGATGGTCAATGTCGAGGAACTGGACCCCAAGCCGCTGTTCACGCTTCTGGACGACATCGGCCTGCCGACACGGGTCAAGGACGCCAAGGGCGACCGGGCCTGGAACGCATAAAGTAGAAAAGGGGGGCGGCGCGCCCCCCTTTTTGTTTTCAGTTCAACTCCCCCTCCAACTCCTGCCGCAGTCTTGCCCGCGCCCGTGCGAGGCGCGACATGACGGTGCCCTGCGGCACGCCTGTCAGCCGGGCCAGTTGTGCAGGGGAGCTTTCTCCACCTGCGACCAGCCGCATCAGGTCCGCCTGATCGCGCGGCAATGTCTCGATGACGCGCAGGGCGTCGGCGCAGTCCAGCCGCATCGGGGCTTCTGGCTGAACTGTGGCGTGGTCTTCCTCCAGTTCCTCGGTGTCGGCTGCACGCCGCCATGACATGCGTGCCTGATTGGTCAGCGTGCGCATGGCATAGGCGGGCAGGTCGTCGATGGGGCCACCACGGCGGGCGCGCTGGATCAGGCGCAGCAGTGTTTCCTGCACCAGATCGTCAGCGGCGCTGTGGGACCGGGTCAGCCGACGCGCACGGCGGGTCAGCATGGGGATGAGGCGGGTCAGGGGTGCATGTGTTGTCATGGCGCGACCTAACCCTGTGCGCGCGGTGCTGAACAGACGGGGGGTTTATGCCGATCCGGTGCCGCGCCCCTTTTTGGGCGACCGCTTGCCGAGGGTCATGGCGCGGATCGGCGTGCTATCGCGCGTGGGTTGTTTGGGCCGACAGGGCAGGGACGCAAAGCAGGCTTTCCGCATCAAACCCTATGAGCGCCCAACGAGGCCTCGTTAACCAAGACTAACCAAGGAGTACCACCATGACCAAGTTCACAACATTCGCCGCAGCCGTTGCCGTCGCCGCTTGCCCGATGATCGCAAGCGCGAACACCGCGGCAGAGCTGGACGCCAATCAGGACGGTTACCTGACACTGGACGAGCTGCAGGTTGCATATCCGGACATGGACGGTGATCAGTTCACCCTGCTTGATCTGGACGCCAACGGCGCGCTGGACGCAGAAGAAATTGCCGCCGCCACCGAGGCCGGCATGTTGCCTGCGCCCAACGAAGGCTAAGGCCCACCAAGGCGTTTTGCGCAAGAGTCAAAGCAACGACTTGATGTAAACGCGAAACGCCGACAGGCAGGCGTCCGGTTTTCCCCAGTCCCGGACGCCTGTTTTCTATGCGGGCAAGTGAATGTTGAACTTTGCCCGTATCGCCGCATCCAGAGCCGGATCGAACCGCGCGGCGGATCGCTTTGCCAGTATCTCATTCTTGCGCGCAGTGGCCTGCGCGATCAGGTCCGGTTTGCCCCGCTCGGCCCATTCCTTGGGCGATGTCCGGTCGCCGAGGGCGGGATAGACATTGTCCATTTCCATCCGGCCCAGCGTTTCCGCTGTGCCCAGGTAATGCCCCGGTCCGCCCATGCAGACGGCGGCCATCTGGTCCAGCGCCATGGTTTCGTCCGTGACCTCGATCCCGCGCACACAGCGCAGGGCCTGACCGATCAGATCGTCGCCCATGATCAGGCTTTCGTGACAGAACCCCAGCAACGAGGCGTGCATGCCCGCAGCCTCGTACACCATGTTCAGCCCCGACAGACCGGCCATCACGTTTGAACACATCTGTTCCCAACCGGCCTGCATATCGGGCAGTTTGCTGTCGGCAATGCCCGCAGCGGCCCCGCCGGGCAGGTCGTAGAACTGGTGCATCTGGGCACAGCCTGCCGTCAGCAGCGCCTGTTCGCCGGACCCGCCGGTCATCGCACCGGTGCGCAGGTCCAGATCAAAGGGCCATGTGCCAAAGATCGCAGGCGCGCCGGGTTTGACGGCGTGGACATAAACCAGCCCCGCCAGACATTCCGCCACCGCCTGCACGATTGCGCCTGCGATACTGCCCGGAGCCGTTGCACCCGACATGCCTGCGGACAGCAGCAGCACGGGCATGCCGTGTTTGATGCAGGCCTCCATCACGAGGCAGGATTCGGTGGCGAATTTCATCGGCGGGACGACAAAGCAGTTCGAGTTGCTGACAAAGGGGCGTTCGCGCCACGCCGTTTCACCGCCCGCGATCATGTGCAGCATCTCGATGGCGGGGGCGACATAGGACGGATCGGTAAAGGACACGCCGACGTGTTTGGTCGTCCCGGCGGTGCAGGCATAGACCGAGTTCATGTCCATCTCGAAGTTGTCAAAGATGTCGCGACAGACCATCGGTCGCTGGACAAAATGGATGTTGTCCAGCCGATCACAGATGCGTGCGGCGTCGTGCAGATCCTGAACCGTGCTTTCGCGATAGGTGCGCCCGTCGGGTTCCACCATATGCACCGCAGCGCCTGCGGTGCCGTAGTGCACGCGGGTGCCTGACAGGTCCAGATCATGCTGCCCGTCGCGGCTGTACAGGGTCAGTGATCGGTTGGCGCGCGCGATCGTGTCCTCGACCAGCGCGCGGGGAAAGCGGATGCGCCCGTCGTCGCCCTGAATGGCCCCCGCGGCGGTCAGATAGGCAACGCCCGACGGGGGCGCTTCGGCCAGGCCAATACGCTCAAGCGCCTCCAGGGCGGCACTGTGGATTCGCAAAACGTCCGTTTCGGTCAGGGGTTTGTACTGTCCGCCGGGCATTCCGGGGCGGATGGGGCGCAGGTGTTCGGCCAGAGGGGCGGCACGTGCGGCGCGGCGTGCCGCGCGGCCGCCGGAGCGCGAAGGAGTTTGATCGTTCATGATGAAAGTTCCGTGATCAGGACTGGGGCAGGGCAATCGGGGGGCGATCCCCTCAGGGCCTGCCACGCGCCGCGCGTCCGCGCTCGGCACCAATCGTGCGCACAACAAGGGCGATTTTACACAGATCGGCCTGCATACCGGTCTCCTTGAAGGACAGCACAATCCGGCTGTCCTGTACGGGCTGAAATGATCCTGCGCCGCTTTGCGACGTCTTTCCTGTTCATTTGCGACATAGGGTCGCAATCCGACCACGGCCATTCGCCGCTTATGCCACCATGGCTTTGCGCGGGTTCCCGCTTTGCGCGAGCAGAACACGAAAAAGTGGGTGGAACTTTACCCCTCCAATGGCGTTTTCCTCTCAGTCGATGGGAACACAGGCTGCTTGCAGTCCCCATGGCAATGAATGCTTAAGAAAATAAAACCAGGAGCAAAAATATGAAACGTATCGTATATGCAGGCGCACTGACACTTGCTGCAACAGCATCTTACGCCGGCGCACCCGCTGATCCGGTCATCGAATCCCCCGTGTACACACCCGCACCGGTCGAAACATACACCGGCGGTGACTGGACTGGCTTCTACGCTGGTGGCCAGTTGGGCTATGCTGACATCGACGGCACCGGTGCTGCCGACGGTTCGGGCGGCACATACGGTATCCACGGCGGGTACAACTATGACTTTGGTCAGTTCGTCATGGGTGGCGAAGTCGATTATGACAAGCTGGACATCGACCTGGGCGGCGCGGCAACTGCGGACAGCGTTGCACGCCTGAAACTGAAAGCAGGCTACGACCTGGGCAAAACCCTGGTTTACGTCACAGCCGGTGCCGCACGTGCCGACACCTCGCTGGGTAGCGAGAACGGCGATTTCTACGGTCTGGGCGTTGCCTACAAGGTGAATGACAAGTTCACCATGGGCGGCGAAGTTCTGGAGCACAGCTTTGACGACATCGCAGGTTCGGGCGTGGACGCAGATGCGACCACATTCACCCTGCGCGGTTCGTACAACTTCTAAGCAACCGACACAGTCAGGGCGCCCGTTGGGCGACCTGATGTTATGAAAACTGGAGCGGCGGCGTGTTTGTCAGGTGGTTTACCACTTGCCCGACGCGCCGCCGCCTCCGCTTGAGCCACCACCGAACGAACTGCTGCCGGAGGACGAAGACGACCGGTTGGCCGACACCATCGGGATCGCGATAATGGCGGTCTGGGCAAAGTCGCAGTTGGCGCAGGTTGTCTTGCGCTCTTTCCGGCCTTTCGAGGTGCGGGTCGCAGCCTCCAACGTCTCATCCTCGATCCGAAGTCCGCCGCGTTTGCCACAGGACGGGCATTTGCGCATTTTCGCGCGAAACTTTGCTCCGAAGATCAGCCCCACAATCCCCAACGGAAAAATCCACAGCCACCACAGCCCGCCGCTCTTGGCGGGCTTTGCAGGTTCGGGGGGCGGGCTGTTGGCCGCAAAGGGGCGGGCGATCACGTCGATGGTGGCGCTGACGCCTTGGGTGATCCCGGCGGGATAATCACCCTCCCTGAACTTGGGCAGGAACGCATCCTGTACCACGGCCTCGGCCACGTCATTCCATGCATCGCCATAGCCTGCGCCCAGCTCCAGCCGCATGGCGCGGTCGCCGGGCAGAACAAGCACCATGATCCCGTCATTGCGGTCGGCATTGCCGACGCCCCAGTGGTTGAACAGGCCGGTGGCAAATTCCTCCAGCGTGGCGTCGGGGTCGTAGGTCTCCTGCCGTGTCAGGGTGACAACGGTCATTTCGATCCCGGTGTCATCGCGCAGGGCGTCAAGCTGTGCGGCAATCGCAGCCTCGGTGTCGGCGGGCAGGATGTCGGCAAAGTCGTTGACGGTGGTTGAATTGTAGTCGGGATAGAACTGCGCACCGGCCAGCGCGGGCCAGAGCGCCAATACAAGGGCAGCGACAATCCGGGTCATGGCAAAACCTTTCCTGAAAATGGAAACAGGTTAGCGCAGAACTCTGGTGTTGTGTGGTGAAAGTTGCAGGGTTTTTCCCCGCGTGGCTATCCGGCAAAGATCAGGGTCGACAGGCCGAAGAAATCGGCAAGCAGGACAAAGTTCAGCCCCAGCACCGCCACCGCCCCCAGGATCGCGAGGGTTTTCAGCACCGGACCAATGGCAAAAGTCCCCATGATGTCCTTGCGCGCGGCAAAGATGATCAGCGCCACCATCGGCACCGGCAGGGCGATCGACAGCACCACCTGGCTCATGATCAGCGCCTGGGTTGCGTTCACCCCCATGCCGACAACCGCAAAGGCGGGAACCATCGTCACCAGACGGCGCAGCCAGATGGGCACGCGGAAATGCAAGAACCCCTGCATGATCATTTGCCCCGCCATTGTCCCCACAACCGAGCTTGAGATGCCCGAGGCGATCAACGAGGCCAGGAACATGCCCGCCGCTGCCGCCCCCAGAAGCGGGGTCAGCGTGTGATAGGCGGTTTCGATCTCGGCCACGTCGGAATGGCCCTGGTGGAACGCACTGGCCGCCATGATCACCATCGCGATGTTGACCGTGCCCGCCACGGCAAGTGCCAGCACCACCTCTATGTTGGAAAACCGCAGCACGGTGCGGCGGTCGGCGTCGTGTCGGACAACGGCACGCGATTGCATCAGGCCCGAGTGCAGGTAGATCGCATGCGGCATGACCGTGGCCCCGATGATGCCCACGGCGATGGTCAGCGCGGCGGTGTCCGGCAGAACCGGCTGCACCATTCCCAGACCAGCAGCGGCCCAGTCCACGGGCGCGATCAGAAGCTCGGCCAGATAGCACAGCCCGATCACGCCAACCATCGCCCCGATGATCAGCTCCATCGGGCGAAATCCCCGCGCCTCGAAGATCAGGATCGCATAGGTCACGATGGCGGTGACCACCATGCCTGCAAAGAGCGGCAGGCCGAACAGCAGCGACAGCCCGATGGCACCGCCCAGAAACTCGGCCAGGTCGGTGGCCATGGCGGCAACTTCGCTGATGGCCCACATGATCCAGACCACGGGTCTGGAAAAGTTGTCCCGCGACAGTTCCGCCAGATTGCGCCCCGTGACGATCCCCAGCCGTGCCGACAGCGCCTGAAACAGCATGGCGATAAAGTTCGCCAGCACCACGACCCACAACAGTTTGTAGCCATAACCGGCACCGGCCTGAATGTTGGTCGCATAGTTGCCGGGGTCCATGTAGGCGACCGATGCGATGATCGCGGGGCCTGCAAACAACAGCTTGCCGCGCCAGCCGGGGCGCTCTCCGCGCAGGACCGCTGTGATACCGCTGCGGGTTTTGTCAGTCAGGGTGGGCATGGGTTTATCCAGTTGGCTCCTGTTTGAAACATAGCCTTGGCTATGTGGCATGCAACCGGCAATTTCTCTTCTGTGCAGCGGATGTGGCTGTCTTGATGGTAATGTTTCTAAGCCTTGGCTATATAACATGCTTAGCTTGCAGCCGGATGCTTTGCCCATGTCGACCACACCTTCCAGCCCAGTGACCCACGCCGACCGTTTCGCCCGCGCCCGCGAGGCGCAATCGGTGGCGCTGCTGGAAGACTACGCCGAGCTGATCGGGGATCTTCATGCCGAAATGGGCGAGGCACGGGTTGCAGACATTGCGGCGCGGATGGGGGTGGCGCAGCCGACGGCGACCAAGGCGGTTTCGCGGCTGAAGCGGGAAGGGCTGGCAACCTCACGTCCTTATCGCGGCGTGTTCCTGACCGATACGGGGACGGCCCTTGCGGACCGGGTCCGGCGGCGGCACCGCACGGTTGTGTCGTTTCTCGTGGCCGTCGGTGTGCCCGAGGATGTGGCCGAACTGGATGCCGAAGGGATCGAGCATCATGTCTCGGACCAGACGCTGTCGGCCTTTGACCGCTTTCTCTCGGCGGGCACGCCCGAGGATTGATGCAGGCTTGCGCCGCGCCAAAGCATCTTTCCCATCTCCGCAAGCTCTGTCAGAACAGGTGCAGACCCTATGACGGAAAGCGCCCGCACATGACCCGCACGCCCATTGCCCTCGTCTTTGCACTTTGGGGCGCGGGGCTGGGGGCGGCGGCGCAATATGGCAAGATCAGCGTTATCTTTGACCAGCTGCCGCGTCTCTACCCCGAGGCAGGGACGGCCCTGGGCTGGGCGGTGTCGCTGGTGGGGCTGCTTGGCATCATCTTTGGCGTGGTGGCCGGGCTTTTGGTGGCGCGCATCCGGTATCGGCGCGCGCTGTTGCTGTCACTGTGGCTGGGGGCTGCGGTGTCGGCAGTGCAGGCGACGATGCCATCGTTTCACTGGTTTCTGGCCCTGCGCGCCATCGAGGGGCTGTCGCATCTGGGGCTGGTGGTCGCAGCGCCCACGCTGATCGCGCAGATCACAGCCCCCAAGGATCGCGGCTGGGCGCTGACCCTGTGGGGGACATTCTTTGGCGTGGCCTTTGCGGTTCTGACATGGGGAGGGCTGCCGCTGGTGGGGGCATGGGGCGTGCCCGCGCTGTTTGTGGCGCACAGCCTCTATATGGCGGGTTTTGCCCTGATCCTTATGGTCTGGCTGCGCAAGCTGCCGGGGACGGGGCCGGACACGCCGCTGTCGCTGGGGCAGGTGCTGCGCGGTCATGTGACAATCTACAGCTCGGCGCGGATCGCGGCACCGGGGCTGGGGTGGCTGTTCTACACGTTTTGCTTCGTGTCGATCCTGACGGTGCTGCCGCCCTATATTACCGAGGATTTGCGGGCGGTGATCATGGGGTCCATGCCGCTTGTGTCGATCGTGGTGTCGATGACGCTTGGCGTATGGCTTCTGAGGCATCGCAGCGCAGTCTGGGTGGTGTCCCTTGGCTTTGGCCTCAGCGCGCTGTCGATCCTGTGGCTGTGGGTGCAGCCCGGTCTGCCGCTGGGGTGCCTCGCGCTGGCCGCGTCAATGGGGTTGATCCAGGGGGCGACCTTTGCTGCTGTCCCGCAGCTGAATGCCACCGCCGCCACACAGGCGCAGGCCAACGGGGCGATGGCGCAGATGGGCAATCTGGGCAACACGCTGGGCACGCCGGTGATGGCGGCCGCGCTGGCCGGTCTGGGCTATTCCGCCCTGCCATTGCTGGCAGGGACGGCCTTTGTCGCCGGGCTGGTGCTGCACCTGTTGCTGGCGGCGCAGCGCCGCCGCGTTATGGCGTGACGGTGAACGGCTGGCGCGCCATGACGCGGTTGCCTTCGTCCATCATGTAGAACAGCTCGTAGTCGCCGGGTGTTTCGGGCAGCTTCAGCTTCGCGATCTCGCCTTTTCTGGCATAGACGTAGGTCTCGTAGCTGACCGACCCCGGCGCGCCGATGCCGATATAGTCACGGGCATAGCCCGGGCCGTCAAAGGGGATGGCGATGGTCTTGCCCGCCGCTCCGCTGGCCGGTGCGTTCAGGGTTACGGTGACATCGGTGACCGTCAGCGGCACAGTGGCAATCACCAGATTGTCCTGATCCAGCACATAGCGCAGTTCATAGTTGCCGGGCATTGCGGGCATCTCGACCTGCGCGGGGTTGCCGTTCTTTGTATAGGCATAGTTGATGTAGGGCTCGTCCGGTTTGCCCACGGCGATAAAGTCGCGGGTATAGTCCGGCCCGATCCATGGCACCGCCACCGTCGCCCCGACCGGAGCCGCCTGTGGCGGGGTGATATGGGCCGTAACGGCGCTGATCGTGATCATGGCCGTGGCGATGATCTCACGGTCCTGATCCAACACATAGCGGATTTCGTAATCGCCCGGCACGGTCGGCATCTGCACCTGTGCGGGGTTGCCGTTCTTGGTGTAGGCGTAATTGATATAGGGCTCTCCCGGTTTGCCCACGGCGATAAAGTCGCGGGTGTAATCGGGGCCTTCCCACGGCACCGCGACCATTGCCCCCGCCGTGGCCGTTGCCGGTGGTGTCACGCTGGCCGAGGCCGCTTCGACGGTGATCATGGCCGAGGCAATGATCTCGCGGTCCTGATCCAGCACATAGCGCACTTCATAGTCGCCCGGCTCAACCGGCATCTGGACCTGTGCAGGATTGCCGTTCTTGGTGTAGGCGTAATTGACATAAGGTTCACCCGGTTTGCCAACTGCGATGAAATCGCGTGTGTAATCGGGGCCTTCCCACGGCACCGCGACCATCGCCCCCGCCGTGGCCGTTGCGGGCGGTGTCACGCTGGCGGCGACAGCGACCAGCGTGATCGGTGCGGTGGCGATGATCTCGCGGTCCTGATCCAGAACATAGCGGATCTCGTAGTCGCCCGGCTCGGTCGGCATCTGCACCTGTGCGGGTGTGCCGTTTCTGGTGTAGGCATAGTTGATATAGGGTTCACCCGGTTTGCCGACCGCGATGAAATCACGTTTGTAATCCGGTCCCTCCCACGGCACGGCTATGGTGGCCCCCACGGTCGCCTGCGCGGGTGGTGTCACCGAGGCGGTCACGTCCACCACCTGGATCACGCGGGTGGCGATTGTGGTGCGGTCCTGATCCATCACATAGCGCAGCTCGTAAGTGCCCGGCTGGGTCGGCATCTTCACCGATGCGGGGCTGCCGTCCTTGGTGTAGGCGTAGTTGATATATGGCTTGCCCGGTTCCCCCACGGCGATAAAGTCGCGTTTGTAATCCGGGCCTTGCCATGTGACCGCCAGATCGGCTCCGGCCGGTGCGGTCTCGGTCGCCTCAAGCAGGGCTGTCACCGGCGTGACGGTGATCGGCCGCGTGCCGATCACGGTGCGGTCTTTCTGGTAATACCGCAGCTCGAAGGTGCCCTCGCGCGGTGGCATGGTGACGCTGACGGGGTTGCCGTCGCGCACGTAGGTGTAGTTGATCACACGGCCACTGTCGTCCAGCGGGTCCACAACGGCGATATAGTCGTCGCGGCCGGCGGGACCTTGCCACGAGATCGGTACGTCGCTGCCCATGGGGGCGCTTTCCGCAGCCTCAAGCGTGGCCAGAACGGCGGGTTTTTCGAACACGACGGTCAGGGTGTTGTTTGCCCCTGCAAGGACCTGCAACTGGCCTTTCTGTTCGGTTTCCTCTTGGACGCGGTAGGCGGTGATCGTGTAGGCACCGGGCAGCACGTCCAGCACCAGCGGATTGACCTGCTGGTCTGTCGCCATAACGGTCCCGTCCGGTCCGGTCATCGTCCACAGCACCGGATCTTGCAGCAGCGGCGCGTCGGCGTCGCCTTCGACCGCACGCAGGATGGCCGGGACGGGAACTGGTGCGGGCTCCGTGGCCACCGTGTTCAGCGCCGCTGTCAGTTCATCCGCGTCCGAAGCGGTCAGGAAGGTGCCGCCGGTTTCCTCGGCCAGACATTGCATCTGGCGCAGCGCCTCTGTGTCGGTCACGTCAAAGCCGATGACATGGGCAGTGAAATCAATGCCAGCCTCTTCCAGCAGACGCGCGGCGGCGCAGGGGTCGGGGTTGCAGGTTTCAATCCCGTCGGACACCAGAATGACGGTGGCCTTTTCCTCGGTATAGCGCAGCGCCTGTGCGGCGGCGATCACCGCGTCGGTCATTGGCGTCTTGCCCAGCGGCTTGATCCCGCGCACCGCTGTCCTGATGGCGTCGCGGGTGTCGGGGCCGGGGGCCACGAGGGTTTCGATGTCGGTACAGTCGCCACGGGTGCGATGGCCGTAAACGGTCAGGCCCAGCTGCTGGTCGTTGGGGATCGTGCTCAGCAATTTGCCCACCACCTCCTGCGCGATCGTGATCTTGGCCACGTCGTCGATCTGGCCCCACATCGAGCCTGACCCGTCCAGAACCAGAATTGTATTGGCCCGGTCCTGTGCCGCCAAAGGTTGCGCAAACAGACCCAGAATACTTATCACCGCCAGCAGATATCGCATCGTTAAACCTCGTTGGAAAAATGTGCCATGTAATACGCGGTAAGTCAGACCATGACTTTGCGAGTCGGTCCATCCCAAAGTCCGCGACACCCCGCAACAGGCGGTTGCTGACACATATTGTCAGTAGTTCGCCGATGTTCTCTATTGGTTCTGTTTTAGCCATTGGAGAATCCGCCACGCAGGACTATGTACAAATCGTTAACCGTGGGGCGGATATGGCAGAGCTTAAGAACATCGAAGTGCGCGGCGCGCGCGAGCACAACCTGAAATCCATCGACGTGGACATTCCGCGCGATCAGCTGGTGGTGATCACCGGGCTTTCGGGGTCTGGCAAATCCTCGCTTGCCTTCGACACGATCTATGCCGAAGGGCAGCGCCGCTATGTAGAATCGCTGTCGGCCTATGCGCGCCAATTCCTGGACATGATGCAAAAACCGGACGTGGACCACATCAGTGGCCTGTCGCCCGCGATTTCCATCGAACAAAAAACCACGTCGAAAAACCCCCGTTCGACCGTGGGCACCGTGACCGAGATTTACGACTATATGCGGCTGCTGTTCGCCCGCGTCGGCACGCCCTACAGCCCCGCGACCGGCAAGCCCATCGAGGCGCAGCAGGTGCAGGACATGGTGGACCGCACCATGGCAATGGAAGAGGGCACGCGCGCCTATCTTCTGGCGCCGATCATCCGCGACCGCAAAGGCGAATACCGCAAGGAATTCGTCGAGCTGCGCAAGCAGGGGTTCCAGCGGGTCAAGGTGGACGGGGAATTCTACGACCTGGACGAACCGCCCACGCTGGACAAGAAATTCCGCCACGACATCGACGTCGTGGTTGACCGTATCGTTGTGCGCGAGGGGCTGGAAACGCGGCTGGCCGACAGCCTGCGCACGGCCCTTGATCTGGCCGATGGCATCGCCATTCTGGAAACCGCCCCGACCGAGGGCGACCCGGAACGCATGACGTTTTCCGAGAAATTTGCCTGCCCTGTCAGCGGTTTCACCATCCCCGAGATCGAACCGCGCCTGTTTTCGTTCAACGCGCCCTTCGGGGCCTGTCCGGACTGTGATGGTCTGGGGGTCGAGCTGTTCTTTGATGAACGGCTGGTGGTGCCGGATCAGAACCTGAAGGTCTATGATGGCGCGCTGGCACCCTGGCGCAAGGGCAAGTCGCCCTATTTCCTACAGACCATCGAAGCCATTGCAAAGCATTACAAATTCAACGCGCAGACCAAGTGGAAAGATCTGGATGACAACGTCAAACAGGTGTTCCTGTTCGGCTCGGGCAAGGAAGAAATCCCATTTCGCTATGACGAGGGCGGGCGCGTCTATTCGGTGACCCGCACATTCGAGGGCGTCATTCCCAACATGGAACGCCGCTACCGCGAGACGGACAGCAATTGGGTCCGCGAAGAGTTTGAGCGCTATCAGAACAATCGCCCCTGCGGCACCTGCCACGGCTACCGGCTGCGGGCCGAGGCGCTGGCGGTCAAGATCGGCCCTGCCGACAAGCCCGATGAATTGCTGCACGCAGGGCAGGTGGTCGAAATGTCGATCCGCGAGGCCTTTGCCTGGTGCGAAACCGTGCCCGCAAACCTCTCCGCGCAGAAAAACGAGATCGCCCGCGCCATTCTCAAGGAAATCCGCGAACGGCTGGGGTTCCTGAACAACGTCGGGCTGGAATACCTGACCCTGAGCCGCAACAGCGGCACGTTGTCGGGCGGCGAAAGCCAGCGCATCCGGCTGGCCAGCCAGATCGGCAGCGGTCTGACAGGGGTGCTCTATGTGCTGGACGAGCCATCCATCGGCCTGCACCAGCGCGACAACGACCGGCTGCTGGGCACGCTGAAAAACCTGCGCGATCAGGGCAACACGGTGATTGTGGTCGAACACGACGAAGAAGCCATCCGCGAGGCGGATTACGTTTTCGATATCGGCCCGGGGGCAGGGGTGCACGGCGGGCGCGTGGTCGCCCACGGCACACCCGACCAGATCGCGGCCAATCCAGACAGCATCACCGGCCAGTATCTGACCGGTGCGCGCGAAATTGCCGTGCCTGCAACCCGTCGCAAGGGCAAGAAAAAGTCGGTGAAGGTGGTCAAGGCCTCGGGCAACAACCTGCAGGATGTCACCGTTGATTTCCCCTTGGGTCAGTTTGTCTGTGTCACCGGCGTGTCGGGCGGGGGCAAATCCACGCTGACCATCGAAACGCTGTTCAAAACCGCATCCATGCGGCTGAACGGCGCGCGTCAGACGCCTGCGCCCTGCGAGACGATCAAAGGGCTGGAGCATCTGGACAAGGTCATCGACATCGACCAGCGCCCCATCGGGCGCACGCCACGGTCGAACCCTGCAACCTATACCGGGGCTTTCACGCCGATCCGTGACTGGTTTGCAGGCCTGCCCGAGTCCAAGGCGCGCGGCTATAAACCGGGGCGCTTCAGCTTTAACGTCAAGGGCGGCCGTTGCGAGGCCTGTCAGGGCGACGGCGTCATCAAGATCGAGATGCACTTTCTGCCCGACGTCTACGTCGAATGTGAAACCTGCAAGGGCAAGCGGTACAACCGCGAAACGCTTGAGGTGACGTTCAAGGGCAAGTCGATTGCCGACGTTCTGGATATGACCGTGGAAGACGCGCAGACCTTTTTCCAGGCTGTGCCGTCGATCCGCGAAAAGATGGACGCGCTGATGCGCGTGGGTCTGGGCTATATCAAGGTGGGCCAGCAGGCGACGACGCTGTCCGGCGGCGAGGCGCAGCGGGTCAAACTGTCCAAGGAGCTTGCACGCCGGTCCACTGGGCGCACGCTGTATATTCTGGACGAGCCGACAACCGGCCTGCATTTCGAGGATGTGCGCAAGCTCTTGGAAGTGCTGCACGAACTGGTGGATCAGGGGAATTCGGTCGTGGTGATCGAACACAACCTGGATGTCATCAAAACCGCCGACCACCTGATCGACATCGGACCCGAAGGCGGTGACGGCGGCGGTCAGGTGGTGGCCACGGGCACCCCCGAAGAGGTGGCCGAAGTCGCGGCCAGCCACACGGGCCGCTATCTGAAGCCGATGCTACAGGGTCGCAAGGTCGCCGCCGAATAGGGCGGCGACCAGCGCGGTTTACAGGATCGCGCGGGCGATGCGGATCAGTTGCAGCGTTTCGAACGCATCATCGTCCAGCAGCAGAACATCACCGTTCACGGCTGAATAGTTGTATCCGGGCTGCGGCGCAGGCAAGCGGTACATGCGCTGCATCTCGGCTTGCGTCAGCGCCGCAGTGGGGGCCAGGCGCAGCCCGTCCGGCAGATTAACAACACGTGCCAAGCCGTTGACTTTCAACAATGTATCGTATTCTTCGATGTCCAGAAGAACCGGCATCCCGTCGATCAGCGCATAGCGCTGGCCAACAGGCGCAGGTGCCAGATTGTAAAGGTTCGCGATCTGGTTCGAGTTCAGAAGAAGCTCGTCATAGGGGCGCACGTCGCGGTCGCGATAGACCTCTACGCGGTCGCGCAGCAGCCCGTCATAATAACGGTCGTCGTGATCGATCCATTCGTCGTAAGTCACACCCTTTTTCGCAAGTCCGGGCGGCACGCAGGGCGGGTTCTTTTTGGCCAGACCCGGCGGGCAGTTGCGATAGCGCAGGATCTCGTCGTCCGGAATATCGGCATAGACGCGGTCCAGCCCCAACAGCGCCAGCGGCAAGGCGGCGATAATGCCGCGCAGGTCGCGGTCCTTTGGCGCCTGTACGTTCAGAACCTCGCGCGCGATCCGGTCCAGATCGGTGCGGTCGCGGGACTTGCGGGCAAAGTCGAACCCCTTGCCTTTGCCCTTGTCGGCGCGGTCATCGCCATCTTTGGCCTTGTCATTTTTCGAGCCTTTGTCGGCCTTGTCGAATTTTGGACCTTTGTCAGGCTTCGGGCCTTTGTCAGCTTTCGGGCCCTTGTCGGCTTTGGGGCCTTTGCCGGGCTTGTCGTCCTTGTGACCTTTTCCGTGTCCCTTGTCGGATTTACTTGGCTTTTCCTTGTCGTTCTTGACCAACAGCACCGGGCCATCCGCGATCTGGATATTCTGGATGGCCGTTGCGGCCTGTGCCGGCGCGGCAAAGCCGGTGCTTGCCACGGCGATGGACGTAGCGAGTGTGAGGAGGTGTTTCATCTTGATTTTGCTCCATTTTTCAAAACATTCATGTCGCTTCGGGTTTGTGCAGCGTCATCAACATCCTGCGCATCACCCAGAAAGCGGCCCAGATGGCGCACGGGCGCAATCTCGTCCAGGATGATCTTGGCCACGATCAATAGCGGCACCGCGACGATCATGCCGATCACCGACCAGATGTAGGCAAAGAAGGCGACGACCAGAAACAGCACCGGCGCGTTCAGGTGCATTCGCCGCGAGATCAGTAACGGCGTCACGATCTGGCCTTCGATGCTGGTACAGCCCATGTAGATCGCAAAGACCAGCAACGGCGACCACAGGGTGCCGAACTGCGATGACGCCACCAAGGCCGCAACACAAGCCCCCGCCAATCCGCCAAAGTAGGGGATGAAGTTCAGCGCAAAGGCCATGACCCCGATCGCCATGTATTGATTGACCCCAAGGGCAAACATCGCAGCCCCGATGGTCAGCCCCAGCCCCGCGTTGATCAGCGTGATGCCGCCCAGATAGCGACCCAGCCTGCGTTCGATGGTGGCCACCACCTCAAGCGCGCGTGCCTTGTCCTCGGTGCGTGCGATGTTCTCGATGGCGCGTTGCAGGAAAAAATCGCCGGAACTGAGCAGGAAGAACAGCAACAGCACCGCAAACAGCAGCTGGCTGACCAGTTGCGGCGCCAGCGTCAGGATGTGGCGTGTCGAGATGTCCTTTTCGACGACCGACACTTCGACGGGCTTGTCCTCGGTGCTGTCCTCGGTTTCCTCGATCATGTTGTCGACGGCTTCGGCGGCATCTGCCACGGCTTTGATGGTGTCGTTCGACGCTGAGTTGACCCGGCCTTGAAGCTGTTCCAGCAGTTCGGGAACATCGCGGATCATCATGCTGACCGGAGACGAAAAATAGTAGAGCGACAGGGACAGCAGGGCGATGATCATGCCGGTAAAGCCAAAGGCGACCAGCCCGCTTGGCAGGCCCAACCGTTCAAGCCCGCGACGGGGGCGGCTGAGGACGAAATAGCCCAGGATGGCAGCTGTCACCGGAATCAGGAACGACGCGGCTGCGACCAGTCCGTAGATCAGCATGATGATGAAAATGCCAATCACCGGCAGCGCCGTTGCTTTCTGGCTCATGATTGCGTTGCCCCCCAGGACGCTTGGTTCGAGGGACAACGCGGTCTTGGCGTAAAGGGTTCCCTAAGGGTTAGCCGCGGCCCCGATCAGCAAAGCGAGGGAGCATGGCGCTGAAGTCGCGGCCCTTGCCGCCTTCGTCCTCGACAAAGGTTTTGTAGAGCGACAGGGCCAGCTTGCCCATCGGTGTATCGGCATCGGCGGCTTCGGCGGCCTGCTGGCTCAGGCCCAGGTCCTTCAGCATCAACTCGGCGGCGAACCCGGGCTTATAGTCGTTGTCCGCGGGCGATTGCGGCCCGACGCCGGGGGCAGGGCAATAGGCGTTCATGCTCCACGAATAGCCCGACGAGGTGCTGACCACGTCGAACATCTTTTGCCGTTCCAGCCCCAGCTTGTCGGCCAGCGCAAAGGCCTCGCAGGTGGCGATCATGGTGGCGCCCAGGATCATGTTGTTGCAGATCTTGGCAGCTTGTCCGGCGCCGGCCTCGCCGCAATGCACGGCCTTCTGGCCCATAATGTCAAACAGCGGCGCGGCCTTGGCAAAGGCATTGGCGCTGCCGCCCGCCATGAAGGTCAGCGTGCCGCCTGCCGCGCCGCCGATGCCACCCGAAACGGGGGCGTCCACGGCCAGCAGACCCGCTTTTTCAGCGTCCTGCGCCACGGCGCGGGCACTGTCCACGTCCACGGTGGAACAGTCGATAAAGCACGCACCCTTGGCCATCAGCGGGATGATTTGCGCGGCGACATCGCGCAGGATTGCGCCGTTGGGCAACATGGTGATGACCACGTCCATCCCTGCGGCGGCCTCGTCGATCTTGGTGGCCACGGCTGCGCCCTCGGCGGTGGTGCCCGCCACGTCAAAACCTGTGACTTCGTGGCCCGCTTTGGCCAGGTTGGCCGCCATCGGCGCCCCCATGTTGCCAAGGCCGATAAATCCGATCTTCATGTCTGTTTTCCTCCCAATTTCAATGCCATGTCACCCAGCGGGCGCAGCATCTTGCTGACAGCACTTGGCGGCACGTCGGTGTCTGCATATTGCCAGTTCGGGCTGCGGTCCTTGTCGATGATCGCGGCACGAATGCCTTCCAGAAAATCGCCATGTTCCATCGCGCGCGAAGTGAACCGGTACTCAAGGTCCAGCGCCTTTTCGATGGTCAGGGACGGGCCGCGCAGGCGGTGCAGGGCCTCGATGGTGCAGGCCATCGACAGCGGGCTGTTGCGCCCCAGCGATTTCAGCGCCGCGCGGGCAAAGTCGCTGTCCTCGGCTTCAAGTGATCGCTTGATGTCGCCCAGTCCCTCGCCGCCGAAATGCCGGTTGATGTCGTCCATCTGTGCTTGCAACGGGCCGGTGTCGGGCGTTTCTGCCGCTGTGTCCAGACGTTCGGTGTAGCCTGTGGTCTCGAGTTGCTCGATCAGGTTCGGCCACTTTAATTGCGGGATATAAGTATCGGCAAAACCTGCGAAAATTGCGTCAGATGGCCCCATTCGCGATGCCGTGGTGCCCAGATATTCACCCATCCGCCCCGGTGCCAGCGCCAGCATCAGCGTGCCGCCCACGTCGGGGATCAGGCCGATGCCGACCTCGGGCATGGCGATCTGGCTGCTTTCGCCCACGATCCGGTGCGAGCCGTGACAGCCGATGCCAACACCACCGCCCATCACGAACCCTTGCAGAAAGCTGACGACCGGTTTGGGATAGGTGAAAATCTTGGCGTTCAGGCGGTATTCATCGGCCCAGAATTTCTGGCCATAGGCGAAATCCCCCTTGCGCCCCGAGGCGTAGAGGTCGGCAATATCGCCGCCCGAGCAGAACGCGCGGTCGCCTTCGGCGTCGATGATCACCAATTGCACCGCGTCGTCGTCGCGCCAGCGGTCCAGCGCGTCCTCGATGGCCAGACACATGTCATAGGTCATCGCGTTCAGCGCCTTGGGGCGGGTCAGGGTGATGCGGCCGGCGACACCGACGGTTCTGATGGAAATATCGCTCATCGGTTTTTCAGCATGTCACGCGCCACGATCACACGCATGATCTCGTTGGTGCCTTCCAGGATCTGGTGCACCCGCAGGTCGCGCACCAGCTTTTCGATGCCGTAGTCGGCCAGATAGCCGTAGCCGCCGTGCAGTTGCAGGCATTGGTCGACCACTTTCGATCCGGTTTCGGTCACGAACTTTTTCGCCATAGCGCAGAACTTGGTGGCGTCGGGCGCGCCCTGGTCCAGTTTCCACGCAGCCTGGCGCAGGAAGACGCGCGCGGCTTGCAGTTCGATCTCCATGTCGGCCAGACGCCATTGCAGGCCCTGAAACTGGTCGATGCTTTGGCCGAAAGCCTTGCGTTCGCCCATGTAGGTCAGTGTGGCGTTCAGGGCGGTTTGGGCAGCCCCCAGAGAACAGGCGGCAATGTTCAGACGGCCCCCGTCCAGCCCCATCATCGCGTATTTGAACCCTTTGCCCTCTTCGCCGATCAGGTTGTCGGAAGTGATCTTGCAGTCGTCGAACTGGACCTGCGCCGTGGGCTGCGACCGCCAGCCCATTTTCTCTTCGAGAGCGCCAAAGCTCAGCCCCTTGGTGCCGTCCTCGACATAGACGGTGCTGACGCCGCCCGCGCCCGCATCGCCGGTGCGCACCATGCACACATAGGCATCTGAATAGCCGCCGCCCGAGATGAATGCCTTGGTCCCGTTCAGGGTGTAGCCTTCGTTCGCGCGCTCGGCGCGGGTCTTCAGCGCGACAGCGTCCGAGCCGGAGCCGGGTTCGGTCAGGCAATAGCTGAGCACGGTGTTCATCGTCAGCACATCGGGCAGCACACGGGCCTTGAACGCGTCGCTGGCAAAGCTGTCAATCATGCGCGCGCACATGTTGTGGATGGACAGAAAGGCCGCCACAGAAGGGCAGGCCATGCTCAGCGCCTCGAACACCAATGTGGCGTCCAGACGGCCCAGACCGGCCCCGCCCGATTCTTCCGAGACATAAAGACCGCCAAAACCAAGTTCACCGACCTGTGGCCACAACTCCTTGGGAATCGTGCCCTGAGCCTCCCAGTCGCGGGCATGGGGCGCGATGTTGTCCTGCCCAAAGGCATAGGCCATGTCGAAAATTGCTGATTGTTCGTCTGTCAGTGCGAAGTCCATCGCATCCTCCCTGATCGCCGAAATGAACGCTTGTTTAATAATCGGGTCCCGAGCGCGGGCTTGCAAGCCCTTTGTCAGGCGCACCGATCCGGGGCCACGTTACGCCCCGATCAGGAAACCCGCCCCGATGCGCGATGCACCGGGGCGGAGGCAGTGTTATTCCATCACCGGGATCGAGAATTCGCCGCCTTCTTTGATGCCCGAGGGCCAGCGCGCGGTCACGGTTTTGGTGCGTGTGTAGAATTTGAACGCATCCGGGCCGTGCTGGTTCAGGTCACCGAACACCGATTTCTTCCAGCCGCCAAAGGTGTGGTAGGCCAGCGGGACAGGGATCGGCACGTTGATACCGACCATGCCGATGTTGATCCGGTTGGCGAAATCACGGGCCGCGTCGCCGTCACGGGTGAAGATCGCGGTGCCGTTGCCGTATTCGTGGTCCATCGCCAGCCCCAGCGCTTCTTCATAGTCCTGTGCGCGCACGCAGGTCAGAACCGGACCAAAGATTTCCTGAGTATAGATGTCCATGTCCTTGGTGGCGTGGTCGAACAGGTGCGGGCCAACGAAATAGCCGTCCTCATAGCCTTGCAGCTTGAAGCCACGGCCATCGACGACCAGTTTCGCGCCTTGATCGATGCCGGTTTGCACCAGACGTTCGATATTGGCCTTGGCCGCAGCGGTCACAACGGGGCCGTAATCCACGTCGTTGCCTGCGGTGTAGGGGCCGACCTTCAGCGCCTCGACGCGGGGGATCAGCTTTTCCATCAGACGGTCGGCGGTCTCATCACCGACGGGCACGGCAACCGAGATGGCCATGCAGCGTTCGCCTGCCGCACCGTAACCGGCACCGATCAGCGCGTCGGCGGCCTGATCCATGTCGGCGTCGGGCATGATGATCATATGGTTCTTCGCGCCGCCAAAGCATTGCACGCGTTTGCCGTTGGCGCAGCCTGTGGCATAGATGTATTCGGCAATCGGGGTCGAGCCGACAAAGCCGACCGACTGGATCACGTCGTGGTGCAGGATCGCGTCAACCGCTTCCTTGTCGCCGTTCACGACTTGCAGGATGCCTTTGGGCAGGCCCGCTTCTTCCATCAACTCGGCCAGCATCAGTGGCACGGACGGGTCACGCTCGGAGGGTTTCAGGATAAAGGCGTTGCCGCAGGCGATGGCGGGCGCGAACATCCACATCGGGATCATGGCAGGAAAGTTGAAGGGCGTGATGCCCGCCGTCACACCCAGCGCCTGACGCATGGAATACATGTCGATGCCGGGGCCCGCGCTGTCGGTGTATTCACCTTTCAGCAGTTGCGGCGCGCCGATGCAGTATTCGACCACTTCCAGACCACGCTGCACGTCACCGGCGGCGTCGGGCAGGGTCTTGCCGTGCTCGCGGCTCAGCGCTTCGGCCAGCTTGTCCATGTCGCGGTTCAGCAGGTCGACGAATTTCATCAGCACACGGGCGCGGCGCTGTGGGTTGGTCGCGGCCCATTTCGGCTGGGCGGCAGCGGCGTATTCCACGGCCTTGTTCAGCTCTTCGGCGCTGGCCAGCGGCACGCGGCCCTGAACTTCGCCGGTCGCAGGGTTCATGACGTCGGCAAAGCGGCCCGAGGTGCCTTTGACGTGTTCGCCGTTCAGATAATGGGTCATCTCTTGCATGGGAAATCCTTCCTGTGGTGTTCCGTTGCGCGCACTGTAGGCTTGCAAAAACACATGGAAAAGACGCATCTTTCCAAAATAGCATTGCATTTTTGCAAAATGGATTCTGGCAGGAGCACGGCATCATGGAAACCCACTGGGACGATTTGCGGCTGTTTCTTGCTGTCGCCCGCGAGGCCAGTCTGACAGCGGCCGGCAAGACTTTGCGGTTGGATCCGGCCACGCTGGGCCGCCGTATGGGACGGCTTGAGGCATCGTTGGGGGCGACATTGTTCGTGAAATCACCGCAAGGCTATGCGTTGACCGAGGCGGGCGTGATCCTGCTGGACAAGGCCGAGGCGGCCGAGGCCGCGATGCGCGCGGCGACCTCGACCCTGTCGGGGGCGCAATCCGACCGGTTGACGGGGCAGGTGCGCATCGGGGCACCGGACGGCTGTGCCAACTATCTGATGCCGCAGGTTTGCGCCGATCTGGCCGACCGCCACCCCGATCTGGACATTCAGGTCGTGGCATTGCCGCGCGTGTTCAACCTGTCACGGCGCGAGGCGGACCTGGCCATCGGCGTCAGCGCACCCACTGCCGGACGGCTGACGGTGCAGAAAATCACCGATTACCGCCTGCATCTGGCCGCCGCCGACAGCTATCTGGCGCAGCACCCGCAGATCAGCACCACCACCGACCTGCAAGGGCATCGGATCGTGGGATACATCCCTGACATGATCTTTGACCGCGAACTGGACTATCTGGCGGACATCGGCCTGCCGCGCACGGCGCTGGCGTCGAATTCGGTCTCGGTCCAGCTGAACCTGTTGCGGGCCGGGGGCGGGGTCGGAATCGTGCACGATTTTGCTCTGCCCGCCGCGCCCGGATTGCGCCGTATCCTGACCGACCGGATCAGCCTGACCCGCGCCTTTTACCTGATCCGGCATGCGGATGACCGCAACAATGCACGGTTGACGCGCTTTGCCGACGACCTGGTGGCAGGGCTTCGCGTGGAACTGGCACGGCTTGAGGCGCACGCTTGACACAAAACGGGTTTGCGGGGACGATCAAACTATCGTCCGTTCAACCATCACACGAGGTTTGCCATGCTTGTCCAACAGATCCTGCAATCGAAATCCAGTGACGCGGTCATCACGGTGAAACCGGGCACAAGCGTCTCGGACGCGGCGAAAATTCTGGCCAAGCACAAATTCGGCAGCGTGGTCGTATCGCGCGACGGCGCGACCGCGGACGGCATCCTGTCGGAACGCGACATCGTGCGCGAGCTGGCCACGCGTGGTGCGTCCTGTCTGCAAGACCCGGTCGAGGCCTATATGACCACGAAACTGGTGACCTGCACCCGTCAGGACAGCGTCGAAAGCGTGTTGCAACATATGTCGGACGGCCGGTTCCGTCACATGCCCGTGGTCGAGGAGGGCAAGCTGGTTGGTCTCATCACCCAAGGGGACGTGGTCAAGGCGCGCCTGTCCAAAGTGTCGATGGAGAAAGAGGCCCTGCAAGGGATGATCATGGGCCACTGATCTGCCGCCGGTTATAATTTAACGCCGCTGCGTCTTGGCGCTTGCATTCTTGTGCCCCTAGTGGTTGCTTGCCGCGAAATAATATTACCCTGACCACGGAGCACGCCCATGCGCGTTGGCCTTTACCCCGGCACCTTCGACCCCATCACCCTGGGACATATCGACATTATCCGCCGCGCCACGTCGTTGGTGGACCGTCTGGTGATCGGCGTTGCGATCAACCGGGACAAGGGGCCGCTGTTCCGTCTGGAAGAGCGTGTCGCGATGATCGAGGCGGAATGCGCCAAGCTGATCGAGCAGACCAAGACCGAGATTGTGGTACATCCCTTCGAGAACCTGTTGATTGATTGCGCAGCGGACGTGGGCGCGCAGATGATCATTCGGGGCCTGCGGGCCGTGGCCGATTTCGAGTATGAATATCAGATGGTTGGCATGAACCGCCAGCTGAACGACGAGATCGAGACAGTGTTCCTGATGGCCGAAGCCACCCATCAGGCGATTGCCTCGAAACTGGTCAAGGAAATCGCGCGGCTGGACGGCGATGTCAGCAAATTTGTCACGCCGCAGGTCAATGAGGCGCTGATCACGAAACTTTCACGCTGAGGCGGGAACTGGCCAGCCAACGGGTACGTTGGTTGGCATGTCATACACATCGCACATCGCCCGCATCACCCTGTTGACGCTGATCGCGTCCCCACTGGTCGCGCAGACCCCGACAACAACACAGCTTGATCCTGCGCCAATCATTCCCCCTGTCACGCAACAACCCATTGCACCCCAACAGGCGCCTGCCGCACCGCAAACCGATGCGCCCGCGGCGGGTGACCCGATCATTCCCATGGCAGAATCCGCACTGGACGATGTTCAGGGGGAACCTTCGGACACGCGCATTCCCAGCGTTTCGGAATTGTCCAAGGCCTTGCAGGACAAGGAGAACGGCGAAACACAAGGTGACGTTGGTCTGGGCACCGATGATGTCATCACGATCAACCCCGATACGGTCGGCCCGGATGTTGGAACGTCGCAGGACGCAGGGCAGGCGACGGGGCAGGACACAGGGGGCATCACGCCCGCCGCTCAGGCCCCGATCCCGTCACAGCCCGTGACACCGGCCACTGTGAACGCGGCCAGCTATTCGGGCGTTGGCGGCCTGCCCGAAGGGCGCAGCCCCGTCACCGTAAAGCTTCAAGTGCTTCTGGACCGCGCCGGCGTATCGGTTTCGATCATTGACGGCGTCAAGGGCGGCATGACCGAAAGCGCGCTGAAAGCCTATGAAGCGCGCATGGGTCTGCCGGTGGACGGTCTGCTGGATGCCGAGGTCTGGGACAAGCTGGGCGGCAACGACATTGACGTCTACATGAAACAATACACGATCACCGAAGCTGACACCCAAGGCCTGTCCGCCCCCTTGCCGCGTGACTACGGCGAATTGGCAAAGCTGGACCGCATGGGCTATACCAGCGTCAGCGAAAAGCTGGCCGAACGCTTTCACATGAGCGAGGATTTCCTGAAGCTGGTGAACCCCGGTGCGGGTTTCTATGCCGGTGAAACCATCGTTGTGGTGGAACCGGGCGCCAATGCCGTGGGGAAAGTGACCAAGATCATCATCGACAAGTCCGACCGCCGTCTGCGCGCTTGGGATGCGGCGGGGACCGAGATTGCCAACTATCCCGTGGCCGTGGG
The DNA here is from genome assembly GCF_000620505.1 of Sulfitobacter sp. 20_GPM-1509m. GTDB lineage: Bacteria > Pseudomonadota > Alphaproteobacteria > Rhodobacterales > Rhodobacteraceae > Pseudosulfitobacter. The sequence goes on from NZ_JIBC01000006.1 coordinate 486,942, forward strand.
ATCCGCGGGTACGCCTTCGCCCTCCGGCCACATGACGGTCGAGGCCGTGGCGCTCGAGCCGACCTATCACTACAACCCCAGTGTCAATTTCAAACAGGGCGATAATGACAAGCCGCTGACCCTGCCGCCCGGACCGAACGGCCCTGTGGGGCTGGTGTGGATCGACCTGTCGAAACCCACCTATGGCATCCACGGCACACCGGAACCTGCCAGCCTGTTCACCGCCCATTCGCATGGTTGTGTGCGCATGGCGAACTGGGACGCGCAGGAACTGGCATCGCTGGTCAGCGCAGGTGTCATTGTCGATTTCCGCGAATGAAACGCGCGGTGGCCGTCGCGCTGCTGATGATACCATCAGTGGTCTGGGGGCAGGGCGCACCTGATACGTCGCGCCTGCCCCCGGTGAAACCCGAGGCTGTGACCGAGGGCGACGTCGACGCACCGGCGGTGTCCAAGATGCCACCCGACACGGAAACACCGCCCCGGCCCGAGGCGCCGCAGGACAGTGAACCAGACACCGAAGAGGCAGCCGAGGAGCCTGCAACACCCCCGGAGCCACTTGCTCCGCCAGTCTGGCAAACCCTGCAAGAGACAGACGATGCCTTTGTTGCCTGTCTCGGGGCACTCAATGAACTGGGTGCTGTGTACAAACTCGCCGATCCGCAGACCGAGGAAGACCGCGATTGCGGCATCGCCAATCCGGTGCGCCTGTCGGAACCCGTGCCTGGCGTCCAGATCGACAGCCCTGCGCTGATGCGCTGTGAAACGGCGGTGGCGCTTGGCACGTGGATGCGTGATTTCGTGACGCCCGCCGCGGCCACGCTGAAACGCGGACCGGTTGTCACGCTGGCCAAGGGCAGCGGCTATCAGTGCCGCCGTCGCAACAACCTGCCCGACGGCAAGCTGTCCGAGCATGCCTATGGCAATGCCATCGACATCATGGCCTTTGGTTTCAAGGACGGATCACAGATCAAGGTCGTCCCGCGCGAGCGTGAAGGATCGCGCGAGGAGAGCTTTCAGGACGCGGTGCGTGCTACGGCTTGCTTGTATTTCTCGACCGTTCTGGGGCCGGGATCGGATGAGGCGCACAGCGACCATCTGCATCTGGACGTGATCGCCCGAGATGGCGGCTTTCGCCTCTGCCAGTGATTACTTTGCGTTGGCCATCGCCAGCGCGGTGTCCAGCATCCGGTTGGAAAAGCCCCATTCGTTGTCGTACCACGACAGGATGCGCACCAGGGTGCCGTTCTGCACATGGGTCTGAACCAGTGCCACGGTCGAGCTGGCGGGAGTGTGGTTGAAATCCACCGACACCAGCGGGCGGGCTTCGACCTCCAGCACGCCACCCGAGGCGCGGGCGGCTTTGGACAGGGCGGCGTTCACCCCAGCGATGTCGGTCTCTTTCGCCACTTCGACGGTCAGGTCCACGCAGGAGACGTTGGGCGTGGGCACCCGCAACGAGGTGCCAAAGATCAGCCCGTCCAGTTCCGGCATCACCAGACCGATGGCCTTGGCCGCACCGGTCGAGGTGGGCACCATCGACAGCGCCGCGGCCCGGCCCCGCGCCAGATCGCTGGCGGCACGGTCATGGGTGGGCTGGCCGCCGGTATAGGCGTGGATCGTGGTCATGGTGCCGCGCAGGATGCCGAATTCTTCGTGCAGCGCCTTGCACAGCGGGGCCAGACAGTTGGTGGTGCACGATGCATTCGACACGATCTTATCGTCTGCGGTCAGGATGTCGTGGTTCACACCATAGACAATGGTTTTCATCTCGCCCTTGCCGGGGGCCGAGATCAGCACCTTGTCGCTGCCGTTTTTCAGGTGCGCGCCTGCGGTCTCGTCGGTCTTGAAAAACCCTGTGCATTCCAGCGCGATGTCCACGTCACCCCAGTCCAGCTCGGCGGGGTCGCGTTCGGCGCTCATGCGGATGGGGCCTGCGCCCACGTCCAGCGTGTCACCGGTCAGGGTGACAGTGCCGTTATAGCGACCGTGGACGCTGTCGAATTCAAACAGATGCGCATTGGTGGCAGGGTCGGCCAGATCGTTGATGGCAACAACCTGCAGGTCGTCGCCGCCGCGCTCCATCAGCGCACGCAGCACGTTGCGCCCGATACGTCCGAAGCCGTTGATTGCGATTTTCGTGGTCATGATCCGCCCCCATTTTTCGGTTAGCGCTAACATAGAGGGGGCGATCATATTGTCAACCACGCGCGCAGAGCGACGCTGTCGCGGTCCATCAAAGTCAAAAAGGGCAGGGCGTCAGCGCCAGAAGGCCAACCATTCGATCAGGTCGAACAGCTCTTTGCCCAGGAACAATAGATTGGCGCTGTCGTTGGCGAACACGTCATAGCTGATCCAGGCGATCAGGATGGCGGCCAGAATCAGCGACAGGGTGTTGGTCATAGGGGCAAAGCTCAAACAAAAAGGGCAGGGCCGTTGTGACAGCCCCGCCCCGATCCCGCAAGTGGCGGTGAATTTTACGACAGACGGCCCATGGCCACGGCGACATCCGCCATGCGGCACGAGAACGCCCATTCGTTGTCGTACCATGCCAGCACGCGCACCAGGTTGCCGCCTGTGACCTTGGTCTGGTCAGGGGCAAAGATCGACGAATGTTCGGTGTGGTTGAAATCGACCGAGACTTTCTGTTCGTCATCATAGGCCAGCACGCGGCTCATCGGACCCTCGGAGGCGGCCTTCATGGCGGCGTTCACTTCGTCCACGGTCACGTCGCGGCCCGCGACAAAGGTCAGGTCCACAGCCGAGACATTGGGCGTGGGCACGCGCATGGCGGTGCCGTCCAGTTTGCCCGCCAGCTTCGGCAGCACTTCACCCAGCGCCTTGGCGGCACCGGTCGAGGTGGGGATGATGCTCATCGCGGCGGCGCGGGCGCGGTACAGATCGCTGTGGCGCTTGTCCAGCGTCGGCTGGTCGCCGGTATAGCTGTGAATGGTGGTCATCAGGCCGCTTTCGATGCCGAACGCATCGTCCAGCGCCTTGGCCAGCGGGGCAAGGCAGTTGGTGGTGCACGACCCGTTGCTGACCATGCGGTCGATCTTGGTCAGCTCCTTGTCGTTGACGCCGTAGACCACGGTGCGGTCCACGTTCTTGCCGGGGGCCGACAACAGGACCTTGCCTGCGCCACGCTCAAGGTGGGTTTTCGCTTTCAGGCCGTCGTTGAACATGCCGGTGCATTCCAGAACGACATCACAGCCCTCCCAGTCCAGCGCGTCCATGTCATAGGTGGACATCACGTCGATGGGGCCACGGCCCAGGTCCAGGGTGTTTTCACCAATTTCGACCATGCCGGGGAATGCGCCATGCACCGAATCGTATTTGATCAGGTGTGCAGCACTTTTCAGCGGGCCGGTGGCGTTCAGTTTGACGACCTGAATGTCGTTGCGGCCGCTTGCGGCGATGTGGGACAGGGTGCAGCGGCCGATGCGGCCAAACCCGTTGATGCCAACTCTGATGGTCATGGTCTGCGTCCTTATGTGGGATGTTGAGGGCTGTATAGCGACAGGCCAAAATGGGCGAAACACCTGAAAACAAGCTGTTAGCGATAAACCTGTGACCCATTTGCTGCGTTTGGACGTTTGTCTTTCGCGTGGTCAGTGTTAGCTCTGTAGCCAGGCACTTTGAAAGGAACGACATGAGCGGACTACTGGCCCTATTGGACGACGTGGCAGCGATTGCCAAAGTGGCGGCGGCCTCGGTCGATGACGTGATCGGGCAGGCGGCCAAGGCCAGTGCCAAGGCAGCCGGTGCCGTGATCGACGATGCCGCCGTGACGCCAAAATATGTGACCGGTTTCGCCGCCGAGCGCGAACTGCCGATCATCTGGCGGATTGCCAAGGGTTCGCTGCGCAACAAGCTGGTGTTCCTGCTGCCTGCGGGGCTGGCGCTGAACCAGTTTGCACCCTGGGCGATCACGCCGCTGTTGATGCTGGGCGGTTGTTACCTGTGTTTCGAGGGGGCCGAGAAGATTGCCCACGCGGTCGGTGTCGGCGGCAAGGGGCATGAGGATCACCCCAAGGCCAAACAGGAACCCGTCGATCCCGCACGTCTCGAAGAGGAAAAGGCCAAGGGCGCGATCAAGACCGATTTCATCCTGTCCGCCGAGATCATGACAATTGCACTGGCGGCAATTCCCGAAAGCAACTTCTGGATGGAAGCGGCGACGCTGGCCGGGGCTGCGATCATCATTACGCTGGTGGTCTACGGCGCGGTCGGGTTGATCGTGAAAGCGGATGACGTTGGGCTGGCCATGGCCAATCGCGGGCGTCTGGGGGTGACCCGGTCATTGGGGCGCGGGATTGTTCATGCGATGCCTTGGGTGCTCAAGACGCTTCTGGTGGTCGGCACGGCGGCGATGCTGTGGGTGGGCGGCAATATCATCATCCACGGGCTTGAGGTGCTGGGCTATGACACCTTGGGGCATTTCACCCATGATTGGGCGGCGGCTGCCGGTCATGCGGTCAGCGAGACCTGGACTGGTGTGGTCGAATGGGGAACCAAGGCGACGATGGACGGGATTTTCGGCCTCGGGCTGGGTCTGGTGCTGATCCCGATTGGCGAGAAGATCATCACACCGCTGTGGCGCGCCGTCTTTCATCGTGACGCGGCGGCCTGAGGCAAAAGCCGCAGCTGAATGCAAAACGGGCCGGTGAGGAGATCTCACCGGCCCGTCGCATTTCGTGACCCAAGGTCAGATCAAAGCAATGCCTTGGCCTTGGCCACGACGTTCTCTGCGGTGATCCCGAACTTTTCGAACAACTCTTCCGCAGGGGCGGAGGCGCCGAACCGGTCCATGCCGACAAAATCGGCCTTGCCCGCGCGGCCACGCTCGCCCAGCAACCACTGGTCCCAGCCCTGGCGCACGGCGGCTTCGATGCCGATGCGCACGGCGCTGCCCGCGGGCAGAACCTTGCGGCGATAGGTTTCGTCTTGCTCAGCGAACAGCTCCATGCAGGGCATGGACACGACGCGCGTACCGATCCCGTCCGCCTGCAGCGCCTCGCGGGCCTTCAGCGCGACCTCGACTTCGGAGCCGGTGGCAATCAGGATCACCTGACGCTTGCCTTCAGCCTCGGCCAGAACATAAGCGCCCTGTGCGGTCAGGTTCTTGTTCTTGTGTTCGGTCCGCACGGTCGGCAGGCCCTGACGGGTCAGCGACAGAACCGACGGCGTGGTTTTCGAGGTCAGCGCGACCTCCCAGGCCTCGGCTGTCTCGATGGTGTCGGCGGGACGGAACACATAGGTGTTGGGCGTCGCGCGGCTGATCGCCAGATGTTCGACCGGCTGGTGGGTCGGGCCGTCTTCGCCCAGACCGATGCTGTCATGCGTCATGACAAATACCGTAGGCACCTGCATCAACGCTGCCAGACGCATGGCGGGGCGGGCGTAGTCGGTGAAACACATGAACGTGCCGCCATAGGGACGCATCCCGCCATGCAGCGCCATGCCGTTCATGGCCGAAGACATGCCGTGCTCGCGGATGCCCCAATAGACATAACGCCCCTTGCGGTTGTCCACGTCAAAGACACCCAGATCACCGGTCTTGGTGTTGTTCGAACCAGTCAGGTCAGCCGAACCACCGACAGTCTCGGGCATGATCGGGTTGATGACCTCCAGAACCTTTTCGCTGCTGGCGCGGGTGGCCAGCTTGGGTGCGCTTTCCGACATCTGCTTTTTGAACGCCTTGATGGTGGCGCTCAGCTTGCGGGGGGCGTCCAGCGCATAGGCGCGCTCGAATTGGGCGCGCTTGGCGTTGCTGATCGCTTCCATGCGGGCCTGCCAGTCGGCATGTTCCGCAGCACCACGTTTGCCGATGGCCTCCCATGCGGCTTTGACATCCGCGGGGATTTCAAACGGGCCGGTGGTCCAGCCATAGGCAGCCTTGGCCGCTGTCAACTGTTCGGGATCGGTCAGCGCGCCGTGACCTTTCGAGGTGTCCTGCGCCGCGTGACCCAGAGCGATGTGCGTCTTGCACGCAATCATCGTGGGCTTGCTGCCCTTCTTGGCCTGCGTCAGGGCGGCGTCGATTTCGTCGGGGTTGTGGCCGTCAATCTCGATCACCTGCCAGCCGGCGGATTTGAAACGCGCCACCTGATCGGTGCGGTCGCTCAGTTCCACAGTGCCGTCGATGGTGATGTTGTTGTTGTCCCACATCACGATCAGCTTGCCCAGCTTGTGACGCCCCGCAAGGGTGATCGCCTCCTGGCTGACGCCTTCCATCAGGCAGCCGTCGCCCGCGATGACATAGGTATAGTGATCGACAACCTTGCGCCCGTATTGCGCGCGCTGCATTTCTTCTGCCATGGCAAAGCCGACCGAATTGGCAATGCCCTGACCCAGCGGGCCGGTGGTGGTTTCGATCGCATCGGCCAGGAAGTTTTCAGGGTGGCCCGCAGTGCGTGCGCCCATCTGGCGGAAGTTCTTGATTTCCTCGATGGGGAACTGCGCGTCGCCCACAAGGTACAGCAGCGAATACAGCAGCATCGAGCCATGGCCTGCCGACAGGATGAACCGGTCGCGGTCCGGCCAGTTGGGGGCCGAAGCGTCAAACTTCAGATGTTTTTCAAACAAAACGGTGGCAACATCAGCCATGCCCATCGGCATGCCCGAGTGACCGGAGTTGGCAGCGGCGACCGCGTCCAGGGTCAGCGCACGGATGGCGGTGGCTTTGGACCAGTGGTCAGGGTTGGCGTTTGCAAGTGCTTTGAGATCCACGGCAGCAGTCCTTTGGCTGGAAATGGCGAGCTTGCCACGCTCCATATCAGCCCAAGGGCAGGGGTCAAGCGCCCGAGGCCATCCGCGCAGTCCCGCACATCAAGGCCTGCCCGCAAGTCGTTGATCGCAAAGAGGGCGAATTTTGGGTACCGTTTCGCTAGACTTTGCCTATTGGGGGCTGCCCGAGCGATTCGCCGGTGGCCAAAGCGTGAAAAACGATAGAGAAACGGTACAAGCCGAACGCAAACAGGGACGACGGATGAGCGATATAATCGAGTTGCAGCGCCGGATCATGGCCGCGATGGACCGTGTGGCCAGCGGGCTGGGAGAATTGTCAGGCACCGGGGGCGGCGACGCAGCCACCCAGCAGGCGCTGGAAGACGAAAAGATTGTCAACGCACAGCTGACGGAGCGCATCCGCATGCTGAGCCAGCGGCACGAAAACGATATGGCCAAGCTGCGCGAGACAACACAGAGCACGCAGGCACAGCTGGCGAAGCTGGACGCGGACCTGCAAAAGCTGCGCAAGGCGAACACGCAACTGTCGCAATCCAATCAGGCCTTGCGTGATGCCAATGCCGCAGGCGTGGCCGAGCCGCACCTGATCAACAAGGCAATGATGGCCGAGCTTGAGGCGCTGCGTGCGGCCCGCGCGGCGGACATCTCGGAAGCCAATACGATCATCGCGGCGATGACGCCCCTGCTGCAGGACGCGCCCGGTGACGAGACAGCCGCAGAAGCCCAAGCCAAGCCAGAAGGAGACGCCTGATGCCCGAAGTGATCATTTCCATCGGGGGCCGCCAGTTCGAAGTGGCCTGTCAGGAGGGCGAGGACGCCTATCTGCATTCCGCCGCCAAGATGCTGGACGACGAGGCCAAGGTGCTGTCCGACCAAGTGGGCCGGATGCCCGAGGCGCGGATGCTGCTGATGGCGGGCCTGATGCTGGCAGACAAGACCGCCAGCGTCGAGGACCGCGTGGCCGAGATCCAGGCCAAGCTGGACGAGCGCGAGGCGGAGCTGGAAGGGCTGCGCAACCAGGTGATCGAGCCCGAGCGGATCGAGGTCCCGGTAGTGCCGCAATCTGTGACGGATACGCTGGCCGAACTGGCCGCACGGGCCGAGTCGCTGGCCGAAGAGGTGCAGGAACGGCTGGACGGGACCTACGAGGGATAAATTCTCTTTTATTCAGGCGCTTGGCCGCAATACCTCATTCGTTCGATAAAGCGTGCCAAAGCCCGGAATCAAGGCACGCAGTGCCGCCGGGCAGCGCCCGACCGCCCTCTGGGCGGGCGCTTCCTCACCGTCTTGAGATTCAGCAGCCCCATGCCAAAGACGAAACATAAAGTGCCAGTTAACTAAGTTATTGATGCCCACCCGCGGTCGGGCGCTGCCCTATGTGGCAAGGTCGTTCTGGGCTTTTTCAGACCTTCCTCACAGACTGAGAATGCAAGGCCTGCGGGCGTTTAATATGCATTATTGAACTGAACCGAACCGATAGGCATAAACGTTGTTCAGATAGCCCTCGTCGCCGATACGAAAATGCGTTTCGCCAACTTTCTCAAAGCCTTGGGACAGGTAGAATGCGATAGCCGGATCATTTTCGGCATTGGTTGTCAGCCAGACAGATTGAAAATTGCAATCGCGGCAATGGTCCAGCGCTGCCTTCAGAAGCTGTGTCCCGATCCCTTTGCCATGATGGCGCGGTTGCACATAGAATGTCGCAATCTCCATGTTCGAACACCGTTCAACGGGAGCCGGGCTTGATGAGGCGACACAAATAAATCCGTCGATCCCCTCTGCATTGTCGGAAACAAGGATGAACCAGTCAGGATCGTCGATCAGTGCCGCGATCTTCGCGGTGGTGAACTGTTCAAGAACGTAGTCGGCAAAGAACCCGTTCACACCGCGTTTCAGATAAGTGCCAACCCAAACCTCGATCGAGATCGCCGCGATGCTGGATGCATCTGAGATGTCGGGTGCGCGCAAAGCCATAGGTGGAGAAAGGCCAAGTTCTTTTGGATGTTCAAGGCATAATCTGCGGGACGATATCTGTCGAAACGAAAAAGGGCCGGCACAAGGCCAGCCCTTCAACGTCAGTTTGAAACCGCCTCAGCCGTTAGCTTCGCGGATCTTTTCTGCGGCGTCCTTGTCGTAAGCCACGCCGTTCTGTTCGAACAACGTGTCCAGCTCGCCCGATAGGGTCATCTCGGTGATGATGTCGCAGCCGCCGACGAATTCGCCCTTGACGTAAAGCTGGGGGATCGTCGGCCAGTCGGAGTAGTCCTTGATGCCCTGGCGGATACCGTCATCGGCCAGCACGTTCACGTCGGTGAACTCGACGCCCATATAGTTCAGCACCCCGGCCACACGGCTGGAAAAACCGCATTGCGGCATGGATTTGGTGCCCTTCATGAACAGCACAACGTCGTTGCTGGTCACGGTGTCTTTGATCTGTGTTGTTGCATCGGTCATTTGCGTTTGTTCCTTGGGACAAAGGTTTTTGCATATTCCTGCGGGTCGCGCGGCACCTTGAAGCTGTAAGAGTGTCCGCCTCCGGCCCCGCCGGAGTGATAGTTGGCTTCGACCTCGTGATAGCCCGTGCCGGGATCAGAGCCGCGTTCGCTGTCTTTGTGGTGCCGGATCGACTGGGCCGCCCGCAGCACCGCAAACAGCAGCACCGCGCCGCTTAATACGATGATGAGGGTCAGGTCCATGGCGGGCTTACTCCGGCGCCTTGGTGGTCAGGGCCAGCGCGTGCAATTCGCCCTGGCTGCCGTCCATCTTGCCCTTGAGGGCGGCATAGACGGCGCGCTGTTGCTGCACGCGGTTCTGGCCTTTGAAAGACGCATCAATCACCTCGGCGGCATAGTGGTTGCCGTCCCCCGCAAGGTCGGTGATCGTGATCTTGGCGTCAGGAAAGGACGACCGGATCAGGTCTTCGATGTCCTTGGCTTGCATGGCCATATGCGGCTCTCCAGTCTGGTCGTGATGTTCCCTCTAGATTTAGGGGCCATGAGGGGACTGTGCAAGCGACTAAGCTTGCGGGCGGCACGCGTGCTGCTTAGCTTGCGGTCAGACGGGACGTGCGGGCCGCGCGATTGCGGCGCACGTCAGGGAGAACGCGCATGGATATTTTTGAGAATGCACCCGAGCTGGCGCTGGAATGGCACCGAGCTGGGCGCGGGGCCGCGCTGGCCACCGTGGTCGAAACATGGGGCAGCGCGCCGCGTCGCACAGGCGCGATGCTGGTGGTGTCGGGTGACGGAGAGATGATGGGCTCGGTCTCGGGCGGCTGCGTCGAGGGCGCTGTGGTGATGGAGGCGCAGGACGCGTTGGCCGATGGTGCGCCGCGCCTGCTGGAATATGGCGTCAGCGACGGCGATGCCTTTGCCGTGGGGCTGGCCTGTGGTGGCAATATCCGCATTCTGGTTGAGCCCGTGGGGGCGGCGCTGGACGTGGACACGTTGCAACAGATCGTGGATGCAAGGGCGGCACGCAGGCAAGTGGCCTATGTGGTCAACACCGCCGATTGGTCTCGGTCGGTGGTAGGCGAAGGGCACGAGAGCCGCTTTGCCATGGACCGCTCGGGGGTCGAAGTGGACGGCAGTACCTTTGTGCACATCCACAATCCGCCCTTGCGGTTGATCGTGGTGGGGGCGGTGCATATCGCGCAGGCGCTGCTGCCTATGGCACGAATTGCAGGATATGATCCGGTGGTGATTGACCCGCGTGGGGCATTCGGGTCCGAGGCCCGGTTTCCCGGCGCAACCATACTGGACGACTGGCCTGACGAGGCGCTGGACAGTGTCGGATTGGATGCCCGCACCGCGCTGGTGTTGCTGACCCATGATCCCAAGCTGGACGATCCGGCGCTGCACCGTGCGCTGAACTCCGAGGCCTTCTATATCGGCGCGCTGGGGTCGAAACGCACCCATGCGTCGCGTGTGGCCCGTTTGCAGGAGGCAGGCTTTGACGATGCTGCCATTGCACGGATCAGAGGGCCTGTGGGGCTGGACATCGGTGCCGCCAGCCCGCCCGAGATTGCCGTGTCGATCCTGGCCCAGATGGTGCAGGCGCTGAGGCGCGGCGCATGATCTTTGGCGATGTGCCGCTGGATCAGGCCGAGGGGGCGATCCTGGCCCATTCGATGCCTGCCGTCAAAGACGGCCAACCGTACAGGATTGCCAAGGGCACGGCGCTGACCGCCGACCACCTGCGCGCATTGGCGGACGCTGGGCGCGATCACGTGGTGGTCGCACGGCTGGGCGATGACGACATCGAGGAAAACGCCGCCGCGCTGGAACTGGCGCAGGCGCTGGTGCCCGATGCCGAGACGCAGGGCCTGCGGATCTCGGGGGCCGGTGCGGGGCGCGTGAACCTTTATGCCACGACGCCCGGCGTGGCGGTGATGGATGTGACTGCGATCAATGCGCTGAACGCGGTGCATCCGATGATCACCTTGGCCACCGTGCCGCAATATCACCGTTGTGACGATGGTGGCATGGTGGCGACGATCAAGATCATCGCCTACGGCGTGCCACGCGCGGCGCTGGCGCAGGCCGCAGCAGCCGGCCGCGCCGCGCTGCACATCGCGCGGCCCCGCTATGCCACGGCGACTTTGATCGAAAGCCAGGTGGGCGGCGCCGCGCCCTCGACCAAGGGCCGAGAGGCTATGGCCGGACGTCTGGAGCGTCTGGATATGGCCCTGACCGACCGCGTGATCTGTGACCATACGACCGAAGCGCTGGCGCAGGCGATTGCACAGGCTGCCGGAGAGGTGGTGCTGGTGCTGACGGCCTCGGCCACCTCGGACCCCTGCGATGTCGCTCCGCAGGCGTTGCGCGTGGCGGGGGGGCAGGTGGCGGCCTTTGGCATGCCGGTTGATCCGGGAAACCTTTTGTTTTTCGGGTCCATCAACGACAAGCCGGTGATCGGCCTGCCGGGATGCGCGCGGTCACCTGCGCTGAACGGGGCCGACTGGGTGCTGGAACGGCTGGTGTGCGGGCTGACACTGGATCAGGGTGACATTTCTGCAATGGGCGTGGGCGGTTTGCTCAAGGAAATTCCCACGCGCCCACGCCCCCGCAGCGCATCAAAGCCCTGAGACCGTTCACGCTGTTTTGTCGCGAGCCTTCCGAAGATAGCAGTTTTCAAACCGCAGGTTGCGTGCTTAACTTCGGACAATGGAGACGAAATCAGGGAGATCATCATGACACAGGTCAAAATGACTGTGAACGGCAAGGCGGCGTCTGGCGATGTCGAAGGCCGGACACTGCTGGCGCAATTTTTGCGTGACTCACAGGGGCTGACCGGCACCCACGTCGGTTGCGATACCAGCCAGTGCGGCGCCTGTGTCGTGCATGTGGATGGCAAGGCGGTGAAAGCCTGCACCATGCTGGCGCTGGAAGCCGACGGGGCCGAGGTCAGCACCATCGAAGGTCAGGCCAATGCGGATGGATCGCTGAATGTGATCCAGCAGGCCTTTCAGGACCACCACGGACTGCAGTGCGGTTTCTGCACCCCCGGCATGGTGATGAGTGCGGCGGCGCTGTTGAAAGACAACCCCAAGCCCACCGAGACCGAAGTGCGCGACTATCTGGAGGGGAACATCTGTCGCTGCACGGGATACCACAACATCGTCAAAGCGATCCTCGCGGCGTCCGGTCAGGATGTCAGCGCCATCGCCGCGGAATAATCTGAAATCAATTGGGGGCCAGCCCCCAAACCCCCGGGATACTTAAAGCCAAAAGAAACAGGGGGCGCGGGAGAGGGTCGCATTTAGGGAGGACTAAATATGCCAAAAGACGGAGGCATCGGCGCCAGCTCGAAACGGCGTGAGGACATCCGGTTTCTGACGGGTGCGGGAAATTACACCGACGATATCAACCTGCGCGGACAAGCCTATGTGTTTTTCCTGCGCTCGGATATCGCGCACGGAACGATCAACAATATCGACACTTCGGCGGCTGAGGGGATGCCGGGTGTTGTAAAGGTCTTTACCGCCGCGGATTTTGCCGGCGTGGGAGGGATGCCCTGCGGCTGGCAGGTCACCGACAAACACGGTGAAGTCATGCAGGAACCGGGTCACCCGATTCTGGCCACCGGCAAGGTCCGCCACGTGGGCGAACCAATCGCCGCCGTCGTGGCCGAGACATTGGCGCAGGCGCGTGATGCGGCCGAAGCCATTGATGTGGACATCACCGAACTGCCTGCGGTGATCGACATGAAGGATGCGCTGAAGGCCGATGCACCCAAGGTGCATGACGATCTGAAGAACAACCTTTGCTATGACTGGGGCTTTGTCGAGGAGAACAAGGCCGCCGTCGAAGAGGCGTTCCAGAACGCCGCTCACGTGACCACGCTGGAGCTGCGCAACAACCGTCTGGTGGCCAACCCGATGGAGCCGCGCGTGGCGGTGGGTGACTTTGCCCGCGGCACCGGCGATCACACGCTGTACACCACCAGCCAGAACCCTCATGTGATCCGTCTGTTGATGGGCGCCTTTGTTCTGGGCATCCCCGAACACAAGCTGCGGGTTGTGGCACCGGATGTGGGCGGCGGCTTTGGCACCAAGATCTTCCACTATCAGGAAGAAGCCTTTGTGACCTTCGCGGCCAAGGCCTGTAACCGTCCGGTCAAATGGACGTCCAGCCGGACCGAGGCGTTCATGTCGGACGCCCATGGCCGCGATCACGTGACCACGATCCAGCTGGCGCTGGATGCGGACAACAACTTTACCGCGCTGCGCACGGACACACATGCCAATATGGGCGCGTACCTCAGCACCTTTGCGCCGTCGGTGCCCACATGGCTGCACGGCACGCTGATGGCGGGGAACTACAAGACGCCGCTGATCTATGTGAACGTCAAGGCGGTGTTCACCAACACCGTACCCGTTGACGCCTATCGCGGCGCCGGGCGGCCCGAGGCGACGTTCCAGCTGGAGCGGGTCATCGACAAGGCCGCGATCGAACTGGGGGTGGATGCGATCGAACTGCGCCGCCAGAACTTTATCACCGAGTTCCCCTATGCCACGCCTGTGGCGGTGGAATATGACACCGGCGATTACGTGGCGACGATGGACAAGCTGACCGAGATTGCCGATCTCGCCGGTTTTGAAGCACGCCGCAAGGAGAGCGAAGCGCGCGGCAAGCTGCGGGGCCTTGGCGTGAACTGCTACATTGAGGCCTGCGGCATCGCGCCCAGCAACCTTGTGGGGCAGTTGGGCGCACGGGCCGGTCTGTACGAAAGTGCCACGGTGCGGGTCAATGCCACCGGCGGGCTGGTCGTGATGACGGGCAGCCACAGCCACGGGCAGGGGCACGAGACCGCGTTCCCGCAGGTGATCGCCGAGATGATCGGTATTGACGAGAGCATGATCGAAATCGTGCACGGTGACACGGCCAACACGCCGATGGGCATGGGCACCTATGGCTCGCGGTCCATTGCGGTGGGCGGCTCGGCCATGGTGCGGGCGACCGAAAAGATCATCGCCAAGGCCAAGAAGATCGCGAGCCACCTGCTGGAAGCCTCGGAAAGCGACATCGAACTGAAGGACGGCGCGTTCAGCGTGGCCGGTACCGACAAATCGGTTGCCTGGGGGGATGTGACGCTGGCCGCCTATGTGCCGCATAACTATCCGCTGGAGGACATCGAACCGGGGCTGGAAGAGACGGCGTTTTACGATCCGTCCAACTTCACCTATCCCTCGGGCGCCTACGCCTGCGAGGTTGAAGTGGACCGTGACACGGGTCAGGTGACCATCGAGCGGTTCTCGGCTGCGGACGACTTTGGCAACATCATCAACCCGATGATCGTGTCCGGGCAGGTGCATGGCGGCATTGCCCAAGGGATCGGGCAGGCCTTGCTGGAAAACTGTGCCTATGACGAGAACGGTCAGTTGCTGAGCGCGTCCTATATGGATTACGCGATGCCACGTGCCTATGACATGCCGTTCTTCTCGGTTGACCATTCCTGCCAGACGCCGTGCACGCACAACCCCTTGGGCGTGAAAGGCTGTGGCGAGGCCGGGGCCATCGGCTCGCCGCCTGCGGTGGTCGGTGCCGTGGTCGATGCGCTGCGCTCGGCGGGTAAGGATGTCACGCACGTCAATATGCCGCTGTCACCGTCGCGCGTATGGGCGGCGATGCAATAAGCTGAAGGGTGGTTCGGGGGCCAGCCCCCGGACCCCCGGGATATTTTGGGCCAAAAGAAGGGGCAAAGCCGTTTCTCTGGCCGCATGGAAAGGACGCAGGAATGTATAACTTTGATTTTGTGAAACCCGCGACGGTGGACGAGGCCGTCAAGGCGCTGGCCGACGACGAGGCGCAGGCGCTGGGCGGTGGCCAGACGTTGATCCCCACGCTGAAACAGCGGCTGGCGAGCCCGTCGAAGCTGGTCAGCCTGACCGGCATTGCCGAGATGAAGGGCGTGTCGAAACAAGGCGACGCGGTCGTGATCGGTGGCGGCACCACGCACCGCACCGTGGCGGAGGAGGCGGCCAGCGCCTATCCGGGGCTGGCGGATCTGGCCAGCCGCATTGGTGATCCCGCAGTGCGCAACCGGGGCACCATTGGCGGGTCGCTGGCCAACAATGATCCTTCGGCCTGCTATCCTGCGGCGGCGCTTGGGTCGGGGGCGACGATTGTCACCAACAGCCGCGAGATCGCGGCGGACGACTATTTCCAGGGCATGTTCACAACCGCACTGGAAGAGGGTGAGATCATCACCGAAGTGCGCTTTCCGATCCCGCAAAAGTCGGCCTATGCCAAGATCGCGCAGCCTGCCTCGCGGTTCCCGCTGGTCGCGGTGTTCGTGGCGCAATACGGCGATGGCGTGCGTGTTGCCGTGACGGGGGCGTCGAACAACGGTGTCTTCCGGTGGTCCGAAGCCGAGGCGGCGCTGTCGGGCAACTTTGCGGCCGATGCGCTGGACGGGCTGACCGTGGCCAGCGACGATATGATCGGTGACCTGCATGGCACGGCGGCCTATCGTTCCCATTTGGTGGGCGTCATGGCAAAGCGGGCCGTGGCTGCGGCAAGCTGACAACCAGCACGTGAACATGAGCGGGCCCTCGCCGATGGCGGGGGCCTTATTTGTTTGAAAAGCCGTGATTATTCCGGCTGATATTGAATAACAAAGACCGATAGCCCCACCTTTCTTGGGAACGCACAACTGCCGCCCCGCGTTGGAGCGGCAGAGCGTTGAATGTTCGAGCGCATAAAGAAAGGTCGAAATGATGAAATCTATTCTTAAACGAACGACAGCTATGGTGTTGTGCACTGCCCTTGTGGTGCCTGTGCCAAGCTATGCACAGGTCGCGGCCCAAGGCGAAACCCAGGGTAACGCGCAGCTGAAGCTGGACGAGAACGGTGTAGCGATCGACGCGGACGCTACGGCAGAGGCGTCGGACGAGGTTCAGGCCACGGACGACGAGGCCACGAAAGCCGAGAAGAAGGCCCGCAAGGCTGAACGCAAAGCTGCCAAGGCTGCTGAGGCCGCCGAGGCTGCAACTGCGGAATCCGAGGCCAAGCTGAAAGCCGAAGCCGACGCGGATGCCGCTGATGCGGATGCGGCTGTTGCCGAAGCGGCAGCTGCCGAAGCCGAGGCGAAGGCCAAGGAAGAACGCGCCGCGCGCAAGGAACAGCAGCGCGCTGAAAAGGCGGCACAGGCTGACGCCGACGCAAAACAGGCGGATGCTGATGCAGCGGCCAAAGCGGAGGCTGAAGCCAAGGCAGATGCAGACGCCAAGGCTGCGATTGAAGCACAAGCGCAAGCGGATGCAGACGCCAAGGCCACTGCCGAGACCCAAGCCGACTCCGGCGCAACGCCCGAGCCTGTGACCGAAACTCAAGGCACCGCGGCAACAGATGCAGATCCTGACGAAGTGGCCAAGGCAGAGCGCGCAGCCCGCAAGGCAGAGCAACGCGCCGCGAAAGAAGCCGAGGCCAAAGCTGCGGCCGAAGCTGCCACGGCTGAAACCGAAAGCGGTACCGCGACAGACACGCCTGCTGACACCGCTGCGGACGCAACGGCTGATACAGCAACAGGCACAAATGCCGACGCTGATCTGGACGCCGAGGCCATAGCCAAGGCCAAGGAAGAGCGCGCGGCCCGCAAGCAGGCCCAGCGTGAGGCCAAAGCTGCCGAAGAAGAGCAGGCGGCGATGACCGAAGAGGAAAAGGCCAAAGAGGCGAGAATCGAAGAACGCCGCGCGGCCCGTCAGGAAGAGCGTCAGGCCGCCCGTAAGGAAGCGGCTGCCAATCAGGAGGACGCCAAGGCCGAGAACGTCGTCGAGGAAGTTGTGACCGACGAAAACTCGCGTTCCAGTGACGAAGACTTCGACACCAAAGCCAACGCCTCTGCTGCCATCGAAGAAGACAGCGGCGGTCTGAGCAAGTTTGAAAAAGCATTGCTGGTTGGTCTTGGTGCCGTGGTTGTCGGCAAAGTGCTGAGCAACGGTGATGAAGTCGTGTCCAACTCGGGCGACCGTGTGGTCGTGCGCCGTGACGGCGACCTGCGCGTTCTGAAAAGCGACAACGAACTGCTGCGTCAGCCGGGTTCGGACGTGCGGACCGAGCAGTTCAACGACGGTTCGACCCGCACCACGGTCACCCGTCAGGATGGCAGCCAGGTGGTCACGATCGCCTCTGCTGACGGTACGGTTGTGGAACGTTTCCTGCGCCGCACCGACGGATCGGAAATCACGCTGATCGATGACACCCGCGATGTCGATCCGGTGTCCGTGTCGTTCCTGGAGACCCGCACCGACCGCACGAGCCGTGTGACCGATGCGACGGATGTGGCGGCGTTGCGCTCGGCCTTGTCCGCGCAGCAGGGCAACACCTCAGGCCGGACCTTCTCGTTGAGCCAGGTGCGTGAAATTCGTGCCGTGCGTGAGCTGGTGCCGACCATTGAGCTGAACAGCGTCACCTTTGACACTGGCTCGGCAGCCATTCGCGCCTCGCAGGCCGAACAGTTGGCTGATGTGGGCGGGGCCATTGTGGATGCCATCGAACAGGACCCGAGTGCGATCTTCCTGATCGAAGGCCACACCGACGCCGTGGGCGATGACGGCTATAACCTGGCGCTGTCGGACCGTCGCGCGGAGAGCGTGGCGCTGGCACTGACCGAGTATTTCGACGTTCCGCCGGAAAACCTGATCACGCAAGGTTATGGTGAAAGCGCGCTGAAGATCCGCACGCAAACCGCCGAGCGGGCCAACCGTCGCGCTGCCGTGCGCAACGTGACTTCGCTGCTGCGTTAATCCGCGGTCATAAGACAACAAAAAAGGGCGCTGCTTCGTGCAGCGCCCTTTTGCATTGGGATGATGGGGCAATCAGCCTTTAGAGGCGACCGGCCCGATCAGATGACCGCTTTTGTGGCTGGCCTCAGCCCTTGGAAGCGACCGGCCCGATCAGCATGACCATCTGGCGGCCTTCCATCTTGGGAAAGTTCTCGATCTTGCCCACTTCCTTGGTGTCTTCGGCGACACGTTCCAGCAACTCGCGGCCCAGGTTCTGGTGTGCCATTTCGCGGCCACGAAAGCGCAGGGTGATCTTCACCTTGTCGCCGTTTTCCAGGAACTTGAACACGTTGCGCATCTTGACCTGATAGTCATTGGTATCCGTGTTCGGACGGAACTTGACCTCTTTGATCTCGATGATCTTTTGTTTCTTGCGGGCTTCGCTCTCGCGTTTCTGCTGTTCATATTTGAACTTGCCGAAGTCCATGATCTTGCACACGGGCGGCACAGCATTTGGCGAAATCTCGACCAGGTCCAGACCTGCCTCTTCGGCCATTGCCATCGCGCGGGCCGGTGTCACGACACCGACGTTCTCGCCCTCGGCGCCGATCAGGCGGATTTCATTGGAACGGATTTTCTCATTGATGCGCGGGCCGGTTTCACGTTGCGGCGGCGCGTTATGTGGTCTGCGAGCGATGATGTAGGTCCTTTGATCATTGCAATATTTTCAAGGTGTCAAACTAGACCCACCCCTGTCTGCATTCAAGGCGCAAAACGGTATAGAGGGCAGGAAACGACGGAATTTCCCCTTGCACCTGTTCCAAACAGTGCGCATCTGAGGGTTAATGAACTGCGCGGCGCGCGGGGCTTGCTGCGAATGGACTATCAGAGGACTTTGAAATGAAAAACCTGTTGTGGATTGTTGTGGCTGCTGTGATTGCCATTGGCGGCTATCTTTTGTGGTCGGGGCGTAGCATCCAGGAGGTCGCAACCGAAGCGGCCGACGCCGTGAATGCACCTGCTGCGCTGGACAGCGCCTCGGAAGCGGCGGGCACCGCTGCCGAAGTGACCGAAGGTGCCGTTGCGGATGCTGTGGAAGCCGCGAGCGAAGCGGGCACTGCGGCTGCCGAAGCTGCGAAAGATGCATCCGAAGCCATTGCCGACACCGCATCCGCTGCGGGTGAAGCCGTTGCCGATGCCGTTGATGCGGTTTCGGAAAGCGCCAAGAAAACCGCTGAGGAAGCCGCCGCTGCGACAAACGACGCGGCAGAGGCCACTGCAGACATGGCCTCGGAAACGGCGACAGCGACTGAAGAAGTTGTGACGGAAACGCCGTCCACCACGGCCGAAACATCGACCGAAGCCACAACATCGACGGACGCCGCAACATCGGCCGACACCACGGCATCGACGGACACCACCGCCCAAGCGTCAACCGATGGTGCCGCTGCTCCTGCTGACACAGCAACGACCGAAACCAACGACACCACCACCGCCGTTGCCGAAGGCACCGAAGGCGCGTCGGCCTCGGTGGACATGAGCACCGAGACAGAGGCCACAGCCGATGTTCCGACTGATCCGGCGTCTATGGCCGAACTGCTGACCGTGGATGGTTTCGACTATGACAAGGTCAGCGCGATGGTCGAACAGTCCGATCTGGGTGCTGTGCAGAAGAAACTGTTGACCAGCGGTCTGGAAAAGGCCCGCGACAACCCCGACGCGTTGAAGCTGATGCTGGCGCAAATCCGCGAGGCGATGGGCCTGTAAGCCCCGTCATTCACGGCTGAAACAAGAAAACCGCGCCCTGTTCGGGGCGCGGTTTTTTCATGTCTTGCAGCGGGGTGGGGTGTCTTAGACGCCGTCGCCCACGAACGCTTTTTCGATCACGTAGTGACCCGGTTCGCTGTTGGCGCCTTCTTTCAGGCCATAGCCTTCCATCAGCGCCTGGATGTCCTTGTTGAACGCCAGCGAGCCGCAAACCATTGCGCGGTCGGTTTCCGGCGTAATCACCGGCACGCCCAGATCGGCAAAGACGGTGCCGTCTTCCAGCAGCGTGGTGATACGGCCCATCTTGGGACTTTGTTCACGCGTGGTGGTGGGGTAATAGCGGATCTTGGCCAGGTTCTCGGGGCCGATCAGTTCCTGCATCAGCTCGTCGGCTTTCAGGTCTTCGATCAGCTTGGCACCATAGGTCAGTTCGGCCACATCGCGGCAGGTGTGGGTGATGATGACCTCGTCGTAATCCTCATAGGTTTGCGGTTCGCGCAGCAGCGACGCAAACGGCGCAAAGCCGGTGCCGGTCGAGAAGAACCAAAGCCGTTTGCCGGGCAGCAGGGCGTCATGCACCAGCGTGCCGACGGGCTTGGGGCGCAGGATGATTTCGTCGCCGACCTTGATGTGTTGCAGTTTCGACGTCAGCGGGCCGTCCGGCACCTTGATCGAATAAAACTCCAGCTCGTCATCCCAAGCGGGCGACGCGATGGAATAGGCGCGCAACAGCGGCTTTTGCTTGCCTGTCTCGGGGTGCGGATCGCCCATCAGGCCGATCATCACGAATTCACCCGACCGGAACCGCAGCGACGCGGGGCGCGTCACGCGGAAGGAAAACAGACGGTCTGTCCAGTGGGTCACCGATGTGACGGTCTGGGCATCGGGCAAGGTGGGGGCCTTGACGGCGGCGGCTTGGTTCACGGGTGTTTGCTCGGTCATTTGTTCACATTCACGCAGACATCGGGGCTGCGCGCCTTCTTGATAACGGGGAGGGCGAATGGGCGAAAGGTGTCAGATGGCCGCGTTGGTCTGGCCGCGCAGGCGGGCCTGATAGTTGTGGGCCTGCCAGTCGGCGCGGAACAGCCATTGGTCTTCGGGTTGGCGGGCGGCCAACGTCTGGCTGATCTCCACCTCGTCAAAGCCACAGCGGCGCGCCATTGCGTATTGGTCGGCGATCACGTGGCCGCGCGCCCGCAGACGGCCCGTATAGCCGCGCAGACGCAGCAGCCGCGCGATGGTGAACCCGCGTCCGTCGTGCGAGGACGGAAAATCGACGCGCACCATTTTCAGGCTGGACGACAGGGGAATGTCGGCGGGATTGACGTCGCTGGGCACATCCAGCGCGGTCACGTCATTTGTGGCCTCGCCAAAAGCGGTATAGCCTTTTTCCCAGGTGTCGGGGCCAAAGCCGGTGTCGGTCACGATAATGCTCATTGTTGTGCTCCTGTGCGAACCATTTTGCCGTCGACAAAGTGAATGCCGCATTCGTCCTTTTGTGAATTCCGCCACCGTCCGGCGCGGGGGTCTTCGCCTTCGGCCACGGGCGATGTGCACGGCGCACAGCCAATGGAGGGATAGCCTTGCGCCACCAGCGGGTGACGGGGCAGGCGGTTTTCGGTCATGTATTCGCGTACGTCTTCCGGCGTCCAGCGCGCCAGCGGATTGACCTTGATGCGCGGACCCGTCGCGGCCTCTTCGACCTCGAAGAAATCCAGTTGGGCGCGCTGGCCCGACTGATAGCGTTTGCGCCCGGTGATCCAGCCACCGTGTCCGGCCAATGCCTTTTGCAGGGGGCGCGTCTTGCGCAGCGCACAGCAGGCGTCGGTGTCGAACTGGTGCAGGGTGCCGTCGGGGTCTTCGATGTGCAGCTCATGGTCGTCGGCGCGGATGATGCGCAGGTCTTTCAGGCGCAGCCGTTCGGCGACCTCTTGTTGGTAGACCAGCGTTTCGGTGAACAGCATTTCGGTGTCGATGAACAGCACCGGCACCGACGGGTCCACCATCGCCAGCAGGTGCAGCAGCACCACCGATTCTGCGCCAAAGGACGAAACCAGCGCCAGCCCCTCGATCTCGTTCACGGCCGCGCGCAAAACATCCGTCGCACCATGGTGGCGCAACCGGTCGTTCAGCGCTGCCGCCTGAAGGTGCAGGTCAGCAGAGACCGGCCCTTCGGGGAGAGTTTCCTTGGCAAGATGAAGCATGGGTTTCACTTTTGCTTACTCGGCCGCGACGGCTTTGGATTCAGGGTAGAGGGCGGCCTTGAAGGGCGCCATGCCGGTGCGACGATAGGTTTGCAGGAAGGTCTCGGATTTCTCCGTGCGATGTTCCAGGTAGGCTTCGACCAGACGTTCGATGGCGGGCACGATGGCTTCGGCAGAGAAACCGGGGCCAGCACGCTCGCCAATGGCAGCCGTCTGCGTGTGATCGCCGCCCAGCGTGATCTGGTAGTTTTCCACGCCGGCACGGTCCAGACCCAGAATGCCGATGTGTCCCACGTGGTGGTGGCCACAGGCGTTGATGCAGCCCGAGATCTTGATCTTCAGCTCGCCGATGTCGTGTTCCAGCTTGAGGTCGTCAAAGCGGGTGGCGATTTCCTGTGCGATCGGGATCGAACGGGCGGTCGCCAGCGCGCAATAGTCCATGCCGGGGCAGGCGATGATGTCCGAGATCAGGTTGATGTTGGCCGTGGCCAGCCCGTGCTCTTTCAGCTTGGCGTGGATCGCGGGCAGGTCGGCGCGGTGCACATGCGGCAGGATCACGTTCTGCTCATGGCTGATGCGCAGCTCATCATGGCCATACTGGCGGGCCAGATCGGCCATCACGCGCATCTGCTCGGCTGTGGCGTCGCCGGGGGTCGCTCCGTGTGCCTTGAGCGAGATCGACACGATGGAATAGCCTTCGGCGCGGTGCGCGGTCAGGTTGGTGTCGGCCCAGGCGCGGAACACCGGATCGTCGTTATAGGCCTGATTGAACGGGCCAACGGATTTCTGCACGAAATCAGGGGCTTCGAACTGGGCCTTGATGCTGGCGAAATGGTCCTGATCGACGCCGGTGAACAGCGGTTTGACCAGCGCGAAACGCTCTTCCACCAGACGGCGGATTTCGTCAAGGCCGACCTCGTGCACGGTGATCTTGATGCGCGCCTTGTACTTGTTGTCGCGGCGGCCGATCTGGTTCCAGACGCTGACGACGCTTTCCAGATAGGGCAGCAGGTCTTCTTCGGGCAGGAAGTCGTGGATCACCTTGCCGATCATCGGCGTGCGGCCCAGACCGCCACCGACCAGAACCTCGTAGCCGATCACGCCGTCACGCTCGACGATGCGCAGGCCGATGTCATGGGCGCGGATCACGGCGCGGTCGTTTTCGGCACCGGTCACGGCAACCTTGAACTTGCGCGGCATCGACTGGAATTCCGGGTGGTCGGTGGACCACTGGCGCACCAGCTCGGCCACGGGGCGCGGGTCGGCAACCTCGTCGGCGGCGGCGCCGGCAAAGTGGTCTGCGGTCACGTTGCGGATGGTGTTGCCCGAGGTCTGAATGGCGTGCATCTGCACCTCGCCCAAGGCGTCCAGCATATCTGGCACATCCCGCAGTTCGGGCCAGTTGTACTGGATATTCTGGCGCGTGGTGAAGTGGCCATAGCCCTTGTCCCATTTCTCGGCCAGATAGGCGAGCTGGTCCATCTGGCGGCTGCTGAGCGTGCCATAGGGGATCGCCACGCGCAGCATATAGGCGTGCAATTGCAGGTACAGACCGTTCATCAGGCGCAGCGGTTTGAATTCATCCTCGGTCAGGCTGCCGTCGATACGGCGTTCAACCTGCGCGCGGAACTGGCGGTTGCGCTCGGCGACGAAGGCGGCGTCGAAATCGGTATAGGTATACATCAGTTCAGCTCCGTTTGTTTGCCGTGGGCATAGTTCGAGGGGCCTTTGGCGCGGAAGGCTTCGCGGAAGTGGGCAGGTGCGGGTGCACCTCTCGAGGTGTCCACGTCGGCCAGATAGGCGCCGACCACTTCACCGGTTTGTTGTGCGGCCTCGATCAGGCGCAGGTCGGCGTGCGCCTCGTCGGTCAGCACTTCGGCATCGGCCAACTGGCGGCTCCAGCCGTCACGGGTTTGATAGATCACGTCGCCCGCAAGCAGGTGGTTGGCAGTCACGACTTTGGGTGTGTAGGGTTTGGGCATCACAGGGCCTCTTGCAGAATTTGAGCAATGGGTTGGGCGGCCGCCGCGCGCGGGGCGAGGCCATAGAACATCAGGGCGGGGCCGGTCATGTCGGCATCAGTCAGGGTTTGCGGCAGATCGGCCAGCGTGGTGCCGATGATCCGCTGTTCGGGGCGCGATGCGTTTTCGATCACGGTCACGGGCGTCGCGCGGTCGGCGCCGTGCATCATCAGGCGCCCCTGAATGAAGCGCGCGGATTTCTTGCCCATGTAGATCGCGGCAACCTCGCCGGGGCGGGCAAGTGCGGCCCAGTCGTGATCGGCAAAACCTTTCATGTCGTGACCGGTCAGGAACCGCACCGAGGAGTTGCGGTTGCGCTTGGTCAGGCTTTGCCCGATGGCAGCCACGGCTGCCGAGGCCGAGGTGATGCCCGGCACGATATGCCAGCCGATCTGCGCCTCGGTCACCGCGTCAATTTCTTCGTCCAGACGGCCAAAGACCGTGGCATCGCCCGATTTCAAACGCACGACCTGCGCGCCGGTGCGGGCATGTTCGACGATCAGCGCGTTGATGTCCTCTTGGGTCATCGAGGGGCCAAAGCCCTCTTTGCCCGCGTCCACCATCACCGCCTCGCGGCGGGCCAGCTCCAGAATTTCGGAGCTGATCAGCCGGTCGTGGATCACCACGTCGGCCTCGTCCAGCGCGCGGCGGGCTTTCAGCGTCAGCAGTTCCGGATCACCGGGGCCAGCGCCGACAAAGGCGACGTGACCATCGCGGGCGGTGCGGGCCAGATGGCTGTCCAGCAGGTCATCAAGGGCAGGGCGCACGGCATCCTCGCCCGCAGCAATCGCGCGCGGGCCCGAGGTGAAGTAATAGTCGCGCCAGAAATCACGACGCGGGCGGCCAAAGGGCAGGGCGTCGGCAGCACCGCGAAACGCCTTGCCGATGCGCGCCAATGTGCCCAGCGTGGTGGGCAGGCGTTCTTCCAGATCGGCCTTGATCGCGCGGGCCAGCACGGGTGCGGCCCCTTCGGTGCCGATGGCCACGGTGACGGGATCGCGGTCGACGATGGCGGGGGTGATGAATTCGCTGTCGTGCAGGTTGTCGACGATGTTGACCAGCGCGCCGTCGGCCTTGGCGATGGCGGCGGTGCGGGCATCCTCGGCCTCGTCCTCGTCGGCGGCATAGAACAGTGCCGCATCGGCGGTGTCACCCGCTTGTAGGGCGCGGTCGACCAATGTCAGCTTGCCTTGTGTGGCCCATGTCTTGATCTGCGCATCTGCGTCCGCTGCAAAGACAGTGATCGCAGCCTGGGATTTCATCAGCAGGCGCAGCTTGGCCAATGCAGCCTCGCCACCGCCCGAAAGGACGATGCTGCGGCCTGCGGTGGCCAGAAAGATCGGAAAATGGTTCATGGCGCTGCGATCCCGTGCTTCGTTGACTTGACCTGATATATAGGAAATATTCCCCCTATTGCGCTATATGTCCGCGCAGATAAGGACATACGTTCTATGCCGCAGTGCAGGTGGAACGCTCGTACCAAGATGAGAGGAAAGCGCGAATGACTGTTCGCATCGACGACACAGACCGGAAGATTTTGGCAGAACTGCAACGCGATGCCAGCCAGTCGCTGGACGATATTGCCAAGGCTGTGGGCAGTTCCAAGACGCCAGTGTGGAACCGGATTCGCAAGCTGCGCGACGGTGGGGTGATCGGCCAGCACACGGTGTTTCTGGACGCCGACGCGCTGGGGTTCGAGGCGTGTTTCTTCGTGCTGATCCGCACGTCAGAGCATGACGCCGACTGGCAGGCCAAGTTCCTCAAGGCGCTGAAGGACCGCGCCGAGGTGCAGGAAGCCCACCGGCTGGCGGGCGACATCGACTATATCCTCAAGGTACGGGTGAAGAACGCGCGCGCCTATGACGTCTTCTATCAGGCGCT
This sequence comes from Sulfitobacter sp. 20_GPM-1509m, assembly GCF_000620505.1. Taxonomy (GTDB): domain Bacteria; phylum Pseudomonadota; class Alphaproteobacteria; order Rhodobacterales; family Rhodobacteraceae; genus Pseudosulfitobacter. The sequence continues at coordinate 512,792 of NZ_JIBC01000006.1, forward strand.
GATTTCCGAGGTGAAGGTGCATAACGTCACGGCATTGTTGTCGATGGAAGAGATCAAATCGACAACAATGCTGCCGTTATAGGCGCACCATCAGCCGCTCCAGCTTGTGAAAATGAAAGCTGTCGGCATAGCGCGGCGCCTGCGTCTCGTGCAGGTCGGGGCAGGCGTCAAACAGCGCGCTCAGCGCCACCTGCATTTCCAGCCGCGCCAGCGGGGCGCCCACGCAAAAGTGCATCCCGCCGCCAAAGGCCAGATGTGGCGTGGTCTTGCGGTCGGGGTCGAACCGTTCCGGGGCCGCATAGACCGCCGGATCGCGTCCCGCAGCACCCAGCATCAACGCCACCTGATCGCCGGGGTAGAGGGTCTGGTCGCCCACCTGCACCTGCTCATAGGCATAGCGCGTAAACATATGCAGCGGCGGGTCATAGCGCAGGACTTCCTCGACCACTTGCGGGGTGATCGCGGGCACGGTGTTTTGCAACAGGCAGTGCACGGCGTTGCCCAATGAATGCACCGTCGCCTCGTGGCCCGCGTTCAGCAGCAGCACACAGGTGCCGATCAGGCTTTCTGTGCTCAGCTTCTGGCCGTCTTCCTCGGCGGCGATCAGTTGCGTGATCAGATCGTCGCGCGGATCGTTGCGGCGGGCGTCGATATAGCCGCGCAGGAAATCGGAAAACTCGCGGGCGGCGGTGTTGGCTGCATCCTCGATCGTGCGGTCGCGGCCCGCTTGGTACATCGCCACCATCGCACCGGACCAGCGCAGAAGGTCGGGGCCCATGTCCTCGGGCACACCCAGCAGGCGGGCGATGACGCGCACCGGCACCTCGGTGCAATAGGCGGGGATCAGGTCGAAATCGGCATCGCGCGGGAATTTGGCGATCAGGTCGGCGCAAATCTCTTCGATGTCACCTTGCAGCCCCGCAATCCGGCGCGAGGTGAACGCGCGCAGCACCAGCCCGCGCAATTCGGTGTGGCGGGGCGGTTCGTGTTCCAGCATCGAATGCTGCTCGACCGCGTAGAAATCCGTCAGGTGATCCGGCACCGGCATCCGCAAATCGTCCGGTATCTCGCGCCCCAACCGCTTGTCACGCAGCAGCGCGTGCACCGTGGCATGGTCAAAGGCGGCCAGCATTCCGTAGTCGGCCCAGTACAGCACCGGACCCGTGGCACGGGCGGTGTCGTAAAAACTGTAGGGGTCTTGCACAAAGGCGGGATCAAGCGGGGATTGGTCAAGCGTTATCATAGCGCCAAATGATAGCGTGGCTCTGGTGTTTGCAAGGCTGACGTTGGTAAACTTCGGCGCATGAATGCTCATATCCGCAAACGCAACCTGATCGTGCTTGGCTTTGTTGCCGTGGTGGCCATGTCCGCACTGGGGCTGTGGCGGTCGGGCTATGTGCAGGCGCTGGAGCGGTTGCAGCGGCAGGGCTTTTCGGATCTTGCGCTGGCGTCCGACCGGCTGACGGCGCAATTGCAACGCTATCGCGAGCTTGCGGTGTTCATGGCCGAGCATCCGACCGTCACGGCCGTGTTGGGTGGTGGCGGGGCGGAGCCTGCGTCTGCGCTGTTTCTGGACAGGGCTGACAAAACCTCTGCGCTGGATGTGATGCTGGTGGATTTTTCCGGGCGGGTGCGGGCGTCGGCGAATGGGTCTGAGGGCCTGAATCTGAGCGAAACCCCCTATGTGCGCCGCGCGATGCAGGGCGCATTGGGGAGCGGTCACGGGATCGGCACGCCGTTGCCCGGCCGCGCTTATTATTTTGCGGCACCGATCTTTGGCCAATCTTCGGGGCGTGTGATCGGCGCGGTGATCGTCGCAGCGGACGTCAACGTGCTTGAGGCGGACTGGCGCGGTTCGCAGCCGGCGGTGTTCCTGACTGATTCGCAGGGGGTGGTGTTCATATCCAACCGATCCGAACTTTTGCTTTGGCATCTGGGTTCGCAGAAATTGCTGCGCAGTGCAGAGGCGGAAGCGTCCCTGTTCAGCTATTCCCGCAGGGCGGGCTATGCCTTCTGGGAGCAGACATGGGACCCCTACCTGCCGCGCATCGGGCTGCATATCCAGCGCCCCTTGCCGGTGATCGGCTTTCAGGGCAACGCGCTGATCGACGTGGCCCCGGCACAGCGCATCGCAGTGTTGCAGGCCGCAGCCTTTGCGGCACTGTGCCTGGCCTTTGGCGCACTGTTGCTGGTCGCAACCGAACGGCGGCGCACGTTGGCTCAGGCCAATGCGCTGTTGGAGGCGCGGGTGGCCGAGCGGACCGCGGCCCTTGTCGGCACCAATGCGCAATTGCTGCGCGAGGCCGCCGAGCGTGAAGAGGCGCAGGCCGCACTGGCGCGCGCGCAGGCTGATCTGGTTCAGGCGGGAAAGCTGAGCGCGCTGGGTCAACTGAGTGCCGGTATCAGCCACGAGTTGAACCAGCCGCTGATGGCCATCGGGTCCTTTGCCGAAAACGGTGTGACCTTCATGGACAAGAACCGCCCCGACCGCGCCCGTGAAAACCTGTCACGGATCAGCGATATGGCCAATCGCATGGCGCGGATCATCAGCAACCTGCGGGCGTTCTCGCGGCAGGAAAGCTCGCCTTCGGTGCGGGTCGATGTCTGTGCGGTCTTGCGCAGCGCGGTCGAGATCACCGGCCCGCGCCTGCGCGAGGCAGATGTGACGGCGACGCTGGATGCGCCCGATGCGCCTGTCTGGGTGCGGGGTGGTGACGTGCGGTTGGGGCAGGTTTTCGTGAACCTGATCACCAATGCCGTCGATGCAATGGAGGGACGCCCCGTCCGGGCCTTGCACATCACCGTACAGGATGGCGCGCAGCCATCGGTGACCGTGCGTGACACCGGGCCGGGGATCGAGTTGCCTGATCAGGTGTTCGATCCGTTCTACACCACCAAAAGCCTGGGCCGGGCCGAAGGCATGGGGCTGGGGCTGTCGATTTCCTATGGCATTGTGCAAAGCTTTGGCGGAGAGATACGCGGCGAAAACACGGGCGAGGGCGCGGCCTTTACCGTGCAACTGGTCCCCTGGGACGAAAGCGAGGTGGCATGAGCGTTCGGGTTCTGGTGGTGGATGATGATGCAGCGGTGCGCGACGCCGTGGTGCAGACGCTTGAGCTGGCGGACCTGGAACCGTTGACGGCCAGTTCCTTTGTGGCGGCCAAGGATCACATCACCCCGGATTTCGACGGGGTGATCCTGTCGGATATGCGCATGCCGGGGCGCGACGGGTTCCATCTGCTGCAATACGCGCTGGCGCAGGACACGGACCTGCCGGTGATCTTGCTGACCGGGCAGGGCGATATTCCGATGGCTGTGGATGCGATGGCCAAGGGCGCATTCGGCTTTCTGGAAAAACCCTGTGCGCCCGCCGATCTGCTGGCGACCGTGGAGCGGGGCCTGAAAACCCGCGCGCTTGTGCTGGAGAATCGGCGCCTGCGCGCGCTGGTGCAAAGTGGCGACGCCGCCGAGCGGATGCTGTTCGGACAATCCGAACTGGCCCAAAGCTTGCGCGCCCGCGCGCGGCAACTGGCGGCGGTCGAGACGCAGGTGTTGGTGCAGGGGGCCCCCGGCACGGGCGTGTCCAAGGTGGCCGAAGTGGTGCATCTGTGTTCGCGGCGGTCCAAGGCGCCTTTTGTCAAACGCGCCAGCGCAGGGATGGAACCCGAGACGCTGCGCGAGGCGGTAAAAGAGGCGCAGGACGGCAGCTTGTTCATCGACGAGATCAGCCAGCTGCCTGCCGCCACACAGATGACATTGGCCGGCGCATTGGAAAGCGGTCTGCGGTGCCGTTTGATTGCGGGCAGCACACAGGATTTGCAGGCGGCGGTGGAGAGCGGTCTGCTGAACGCCGACCTGTACTATGGGGTGGCGATGATGCCCGTGCGCATTCCGTCCCTGTCGGAACGCCCCGAGGACATTCCCGTCCTGTTTCGCCACTATGTCGAACAAGCCGCCGAGCAGGCGGGGCTGGGCGTGCCCGAGATCAGCTCGGAACATCTGGCGGCGCTGATGGCGCAGGACTGGCCGGGCAATGCGCGGTCTTTGATGAGCGCGGCGATGCGCTTTGTGCTGGGGATGCCCGAGGACGTCGCCAAGGCGACCGAACTGGGATTGAGTGAACAGCTTGCAAGAGTCGAGCGCGCGTTGCTGATCGCGGCGCTTGGGCGTCAGAACGGGCACGCCAGTGCGGCAGCCACGGCATTGAAACTGCCCCGCAAGACCTTCTACGACAAGTTGGCCCGCTACGGGATTCGCGCCGAGGATTATCGCCGCTGAAGATGTGCGGATTTCCGCACATAGGTGGCTGGACGGCGTGCGGATTTCCGCACGGTCTCGGAGATGTGTCCAGATACGCAACTTTAGATGATGTTTTTAATCGTCTGTAATTGTTGCGATATTTTAGAAACCATCATTCCGCTTCTGACAAACTTGCGACGCGTCCATCACTGCTGTTCACTCTGCTGTGACGCGACGCTTGGGAGAGGGTCGTGCAGATATGCAAAAGCAAACTCTGGGAGGAGTATCATGAAGTTCTTTACAGCTGCAGCCGTGGCCTTGAGCCTGTCCGTTTCCGCCGGTGCCGTTCAGGCCGCCTGTGACGACGGCGAGATCGTGATCAAGTTCAGCCACGTCACCAACACCGACAAACACCCCAAGGGCATCGCTGCCTCGCTGCTGATGGAGCGGGTCAACGAAGAGATGGACGGCAAGGCCTGCATCGAAGTTTATCCGAACTCGACGCTTTACACTGACGAGCAGGTGATCGAGGCGATGCTGCGCGGCGACGTACAACTGGCCGCACCGTCGCTGTCGTTGTTTGAATCGATCACCAAAGCCTATCGTTTGTTCGACCTTCCGTTCATGTTCAAGAACATCGAAGCCGTCGACGCCTTTCAGGCTTCCGAGACCGGTCAGGCGATGCTTGATTCCATGCAGCGCCGCGGCCTGCAGGGTCTGGGGTTCTGGCACAACGGCATGAAGCAGATTTCGGCCAACCGTCCGCTGATCGAACCTTCGGACGCCAAGGGTCTGAAATTCCGCGTGCAGCCCTCTGACGTTTTGGTCGCACAGATGAACGCGCTTGAAGCCTCACCGCAGCCGATGGCCTTTTCCGAAGTCTACGGGGCCTTGCAAACAGGGGTTGTTGACGGTCAGGAGAACACCTGGTCCAACATCTATGGGCAGAAGTTCTTTGAGGTGCAGGACGGGATCACCGAGACCAACCACGGCATCATCGACTATCTCGTCGTGGCACCGACCGATTGGCTGGACAGCCTGGATGCGGATGTTCGTGACCAGTTCCTGACCATCCTCAATGAAGTCACTGTTGCCCGCAATACCGAGTCCTCGAAGGTGAACCAGGAAGCCAAGCAGGCAATTCTGGATGCCGGGGGTGTCGTGCGCGAACTGACAGCCGAACAGCGTCAGGATTGGGTCGACGTGATGAAGCCCGTCTGGGCGCAGTTCGAAGAAGAAGTGGGCGCCGACAACATCGCCGCCGCACAGGAAATCAACGCAGCCAACTAAGCTGTCTTGATCACGGACGGATCGGCGCAACCGGTCCGTCCATTTCACATCTGGGAGGTGGACGCCATGATTGGCAAATACAAGCCTAAAGGGCCGGTTGGCCAATTCGTGAACAGTCTGGAAGAGACGGTGATTGCCGCTTTGCTTGGCGCGATGACGATGCTGACCTTCTTCAATGTCATCCTGCGCTATGCATTCAACAGTTCCTTGATCTGGAGCCAGGAAGTCGTGCTCGTGCTTTTCGCGTGGCTGGTGCTTTTTGGTGTGTCTTACGCCTTCAAGGTGACAGCGCATCTTGGAGTTGATGCGCTCACCAGCCTGCTGACGCCCAGTCGGCGCAAGGTTATGGGACTGATTTCCGGTGCGATCTGCATTTTCTACGCGGTGCTGGTTTGCAAGGGCGCCTGGGACCAATGGGCCCCGTTCGCCGATTTGCCACCCACAACAGGCAGCTGGTTGCCCACAGGGTTCGACACCCAAGCGCGCGGCCGGTCGTTCTTTGAAACCGACCAGATCCCGATGCCGGAATGGCTGCGATTCCTGGAAGACTGGATCAACTACGGCGAGCACTATTCCAAGATGCCCCGCATGATCCCCTATCTGATCCTGCCGATTTCTGCGGCTCTGATCCTGTTCCGCGTCTGTCAGGCGACCTTGCGCATCTGGAACAACCAATCCGAAAGTCTGATCGTCAGCCATGAAGTCGAAGACGCTATTGAAGAAGTCGCAGCCATGAATCGCGGAGAATAACTGATGGAAGTCCTACTCTTATTCGTAATGATCATTGGTTTGCTGTTCGTGGGCGTACCCATCGGCGTTGCCCTTGGCATCAGCTCGATCATCTTCCAGTTGGTGTTTTCCGACACCTCTCTGGCATCAGTGGCACAATCGCTCTACCTCGCGATGGCCGGGCACTACACGCTTCTTGCGATCCCGTTCTTTGTTCTGGCCTCCAGCTTCATGTCCACCGGCGGTGTCGCCAAGCGGATCATCCGGTTTGCCATCGCATGCGTCGGACACCTTCAGGGTGGACTTGCCATTGCGGGCGTTCTGGCCTGCATGATGTTCGCGGCGCTGTCGGGGTCTTCTCCTGCGACCGTGGTGGCCATCGGGTCCATCGTGATCGCTGCGATGCGTCAGGTCGGCTATACCAAAGAATTCGCCGCCGGCGTGATTTGTAATGCGGGTACATTGGGTATCCTGATCCCGCCCAGTATCGTGATGGTGGTCTATGCCTCTGCGACGGATGTGTCGGTGGGGCGGATGTTCCTGGCCGGCGTCATTCCGGGCATCCTTGCGGGCACGATGTTGATGATCACCATCTATATCTTCGCGCGCATCAAGAACATGCCAAGCGGCGAGTGGAAGGGCTGGGGCGAAATCTGGGAGTCTTTCCGGGATGCGTTTTGGGGCCTGCTGCTGATCGTCATCATCATGGGCGGCATCTATGGCCACCCGTGGGTCCAGTTTGACGGGGGGAGCTTGTTATACTGGAAGAGCGGGGCCTTTACCCCGACCGAAGCTGCCGCTGTCGCTGCTGTCTATGCCTTCTTTGTCGCGTCGTTCATCTATCGTGATATGGGGCCGCTGGCGGCGACAGAGAGCGGCGGAAAACCGGTGGCCTTGTTCCGCAAGCCCGTTGCTGTCGTGACAGCGTTCTTCCATCGCGACACACGGGCAACCCTGTTCGATGGCGGCAAGCTGACCATTACGCTGATGTTCATCATCGCCAACGCACTGTTGCTCAAGCACGTTCTGACCGACGAGCAGATTCCGCAACAGATTGCCGGAGCGATGCTGGATGCGGGGTTGAACTGGGTTGTTTTCCTGATTGTGGTCAACGTGATCCTGCTGATCGGCGGGCAATTCATGGAGCCTTCGGGGTTGATTGTGATCGTGGCACCGCTGGTGTTCCCGATTGCCATCGAACTGGGCATTGATCCGATCCATCTGGGCATCATCATGGTGGTGAACATGGAGATCGGGATGATCACGCCGCCCGTGGGTCTGAACCTGTTCGTGACCTCCGGTGTGGCAGGGATGCCGATGATGTCGGTTGTACGTGCGGCGCTGCCGTTCCTGGCCGTGCTCTTCGTGTTCCTGATCATGGTGACCTATATTCCGGCGATTTCAACGTGGTTGCCCACGATGATGATGGGGCCGGAGATTATCACCAAATAGTTTGTAATGAGTGTTGGGCCACTTTGTGACCCTGAGAGTAAGCCCCCGCAGGAAACTGCGGGGGTTTTTTCGTTCGACCCTATCGAGTGTCATGATGGTGGTGGAAACGACCGTATCCGCCCGGCTTTGGCTGTGCCTATGGTGCCGCGGGGCGCGTTTGCAGGTGCACGTAAGTCTCGGAGAACCGCTTTTCCATGTGATCGCCCGCGCGGATGACATCCGCTGAGCCGATGGGGGCGACATTCGTGTCATGGGCGGGGTTGAAAAACAGCGGGACGGAAATGCGTTCGGCATCGGTGCCCACGACGCGGTGCGGCGTGGCCTGAACGCGGCCCTTGGTCCACATCTCCATCATCTCGCCAAAGTTGATGATAAATTCGCCCGGCGGTGCCTGTACCGGAATCCAGCCACCACCGCGCTTGCGCACCTCAAGCCCCGGCGTGCCGTCCGTGGCCAGCAGGGTCAGACAGCCATAGTCGGTGTGCGTGGCGATGCCGAAATCCTGCGCTGTCGCCCAGGCGGGCCGCTGCGGGTAATAATTGCCACGCAACAGCGCCATGGGCTTGTCGAACGCGGCATCAAAATAGTCACGCGGCGCGTCAATCGCCTCGGCAATGCCCCGCAACACTGTCATCGCGACAGCGCAAGCATCGCGGTAATAGGCCGTTATCACGGCTTGGAACGCGTCCGGCTGCGCGGGCCAGCGGTTCGGCGCATAGACCGACAGCGCTGCCAGTGGATCATCCGCAGGCAGGGCAAAGCCTGCGTCAAAGAATTGTTTGTAATCGGGGTTGGCGTCGGGATCGACCTGTTCGGACCCCGCCGCACCCCATCCACGGTTCGATCCGGTGCGGGCCATGTCGACGTCACGCTTTTGCGCCTCGGGCAGGTGAAAAAACGCGCGGTAGGTTTCGATCACCTCGCGCACGCGTGCCTCGGTCAGCGCGGTGTTGTATACCGTTGCAAACCCAGTGTCCTGTGCCGCCTGCGACAGGGCTGCGATGGTGTCTGCATCGCGTGCCGCGATCTTGGCCGCGTCCAGTCTGGGGATCATCACTTGTACCTTCGCCTCATTGTGCGGGCCGCCGCCTTTCCCGCCAAACCCTACATTGCCCGCCCGGCACCGCAATGCTAAATCAGGGCAAAGCAATCCACAAACAGGCGGGACAAAGATGCGGCGCAAGATGGCAGCAGGCAACTGGAAGATGAACGGCAGCAGTGCCGCGCTCAGCGTGATCTCGGATCTGGCCGCGGCCCATGCCGACAACACCGACACCGATATCGTGATCTGCCCGCCTGCGCCCTTGTTGTTCCGCGCCAGCGAGATTGCACGCAGCAGTGCGGTGACCATCGGCGCACAGGATTGCCACAGCGAGACCGCAGGGGCCTTCACCGGCGATATCGCGGCACCGATGATCGCGGACGCCGGAGCCACCCATGTGATCGTCGGCCATTCGGAACGCCGCGACGCCTATCGCGAAAGCAACAGCGACGTGCGGGCCAAGGCCAAGGCGGCCTGGGAGGCGGGTCTGGTGGCGATCCTGTGCATCGGAGAAAGCGCCGAGGACCGCGAGGCCGACAACACGCTGGACATCATCGCGGGGCAATTGTCGGGATCTGTGCCAAACGGCAGCACGGGCGACAATCTGGTGGTCGCCTACGAGCCTGTCTGGGCCATCGGTACGGGCGCCGTCGCCACCACCGCGCAGATCGACGAGGTGCATGACTTCATCCGCGCCCGTCTGGTGCAGCGGTTTGGCGAAGAGGTCGGCAATGCAATCCGGCTGTTGTACGGCGGCTCGGTCAAACCGGGCAACGCCGCCGAGATTTTTCAATGCGACAACGTGGATGGCGCGCTGGTGGGTGGTGCCAGCCTGAAGGCACAGGATTTCACTCCGATTATCAAGGCGCTGATCGCAAGCTGAGAGGCTGTCGGCGCGGGTTGCGGGGGCGGTACGACCCTTACAGGCAGGCAATCGCCTGCCGCGCCAGGTCGGTCGCCTCGTCTGGATCATCCAGTGCACTGTCCGGCAGTTCCCAATAGGGCATCGCCGCGGGTTTTTGACCAGGCCGCTGGTAGGTCCAGCGCACCATGCCCAACTCGTCGAACCGCGCCTGCATGTCGCCCGCACCCTTCAGCATCAGGCGGCCATCGGACATCAGCAGGGCAAAGATCTGGCCGTCGATGTAAAACCCCATGCCGCCGAACATGCGCCGCGTGGTCACCGGCCCCACGTCGCGCATGAGGTCCAGCGCCATTTCAACGGCTTCACCGGACACGGCCACGGGGGCTAGCCCTTGATCAGATGTTCGGCCATTTCGGCGGGGTCTGCGAACTTGATCGACTCGCCGCAGCCACAGGCTTCGGTCACGTTGGGGTTGTTGAACTTGAAGCTCGATTCCAGCAGCGAGGTTTCATAGTCGATCTCGGTGCCGAACAGGAACATCTGCGCCATCGGCGCAATCAGCACCCGCGCGCCGTCCTGTTCGACGGCTTCGTCGTTGGGGTCCTGTTCGTCCACATATTCCATGGTGTATTCCATGCCTGCGCAGCCGCCTTTCTTGACGCCGATGCGCAGCCCCTTGTGACCGTCCGCTGCCATAAGCTTGGCAATCTGGGCGGCGGCGCGGGGGGTGATGGTGACGGCCTGCTTGCCGGGGATGGAAAACATAAACAGAACTCCTTTGACCACAATGTAAGGGCGTCGTGCCGCAATCTCAAGCTATCGCAGCATTGCGATCAGGCTTTGTGCGGCAAAGCCCCATGCCAGTGCCCAGCCGAAGGACGCCAAAGTGCCGATGATCACGTATTCGCTGGCCTTTTGATCGCGCGAGGCGGTCTCGAACCGCAGGATGGATTTGGCCGCGATCAGAAAACCGATGCCGGTGGGCTCGCCAATCATCACCATCAGGTAGATCAGTGCGCGTTCCATCAACCCGATGATGCGGCCCGCGTTGTCCAGCCCTTCGATCCCTGCGGCGGCGCGCCAGGGGGCCATCAACAGACCCACGGCGGGGCCGCCTATCAGCGTGGCGGCAATCACACCGCACAGCATGACCGCGATGGGAGCGAGGGTAGGTGCATAGGCGGCCCAAAGGCCGTTCGCATAGGCCCCAGGCATCCACAAAAGCATGGCAAGGATCACCAACGCATGGGCCGCTTGCGTGCCCAGATAGGACCACAGGTGCGCAGGCAACCGTTTCGCGGCCAAGGCCACAGCCGTGTGACCCAAGGCAGCGGCCGCCGCCACATGCGCAGCACCGCCCAGCGCCCCCCAACCCAGCGCAAAGACCACTGCGATGCGCAGGGCCAGCGGCGCGCGGGCGGGCAGCAGGTGAAAGGCCAGCAACCACGCCAGCATCAGGGCCAGGGTTGTCTCGGTCATTGCGCAGAAAAGCAGCCGTTTTTGGCTGCTATTTCTATATGCAGCCGAATTTGACTGCTTTTTGGGAAATCAGCCATGTTCCAGCATCTCGCAAACTTCGATCAGCGCGCGCAGGCCAGCGGCCTCTTGCAAGCTGTGAACGGTCTGGCGGCTGACGTCAAAGCGCGCGGCCAGCGTGTCCTGGGTCGGCGTAGGCAGCGCAAGCGACGCCAGCGCGATCTGCGCCTGCCGTACGGTCCAGCGGCTGCTGATGTGATCGGCAAGGGGCAGGGCAGTTTGCAGCGCCACGGGGGCGGTGTCTGTCGCCAGCCGCGCGGTGCGGGCCATATCGTCCAGCGCCCGGCCCGAAGCGACAAAGGCGGGGCCGTCGGCATCTGACAGATCCGCACCCGTGACAGTTCCGGCACCCGTGGCCAGACCGATGCGGGTGTCGTGATCCTTGCCCGTCATCCGCACGCCCGCCCGAAACACCAGCGCTGCACGCAAGGCAAAGGGTGCGGCGCAGACCGCCTGCCAGCTGTCGCCGCGCGCGCGGGTCAGACGGGGAGCCACGTCCTGCCATTTCGCCACAGCCGCCGCAGCGGCGTCCAGCCCGTCAAAGACCTGCGCCAGCCCACCCTCGGGCAGGGCGGACGATTTCACGATGTCTCCGGTCAGAACGGCCAGTTGCGGCATTGGGCTTCCTCTTTGACATCCAGTTGTGCGGGCAAATCCACGGCCTTGCAACTGTCCCGCAGGCGGGCAGGCTAAAAAAGCAGGCTTAGGGGATGAACGGTGTGGCCGGACCGACCGCGCGCAGGCAAGCGGGGTCAAAGACCACGACATGCGACAGATCGGGGCGCGACCGTGAAGAATAAAGCATGGCCTGGGCACCCGTGGCACGAGCGGCATCGGAAATGGCCCATGTGGGAGAGGGCTTGCCGTCCGCACGAATGTCCTGCCAGACGACCGAGGCCGCGAGATTGCCGCGTTCGTCGACGGCTTGCGGGGCTGTCAGCCACATCGGGACAAACTCGCGTGGAACGGCATCGGTCAGGTACCGCTGGATCGCAACCCGCGCACCCTCGGCGCTGAGCGAGGCATAGGCGGCGATCTGGCCGGAATGGTGGAACCGCCCCTCGGGCGCGCGCGCAGCCGTCGCCGGGGGCAGGCCGCACGGCAGGATACGCCACACGGGCAGGTCGAGAGGGATCAGGCGTGCCATGCGGGCTTTATAGCGCCGGGGTGAACGGGCGCCAGCCTGTCCTTGGGCTGATATTGCGAAACCGGGCAACGGCCTTGTGCTGCGTCGCCACGTGATCTCCAACAAAAAAGGCCGCCCTCGAAAGGACGGCCTGATCACCGCATAGGGTTGGGGGGGGGTACTCAGAGACCCATGCAGTTGGCGTAATAGGTCACGGTCGCGGGCCAGTCCGAGAACACACCTTCGACACCGATGTCTTGGGCGATCACGTCCAGCGCCACCAGATAGTCGCTGTCGTCCTTGACCACATCACCGACCGACTGGAAGTACCAGCCGCCACCGGAGGCCAGCGGGCCCGAGCGTTCCAGTGTCCATGCAATCAGCTTCAGACCCGCCTCTTTGGCGGCCAGCGCATAGGCCGACGCGGCAATCGCGCCGTTGTCGTCGGTCAGCAGCATGTTCAGCGAGGGTGCCAGATATTGCACGCCTTGCTCTTTCAGCGCAGCGAAATCTTCGTTCCATGTGGCTTTGTCCTGCTCGTCAAAGCCGTCGGACCATTCCACCAGATACACGGCTTGTTTGCCAAATTCGGGTTCGTTGTTCACCCAGTACAGAACGTCATCCAGATTGAACGACTGTGCCCAGACGTCGGACGCAGGAATGCCCGCGGCCTTGTATTCGTCGATCATCTTCTGCGCATAGTCTTCCTGGCTGAAACCGTCATGCGGCATCTCGACCGACGGGCTTTTCAGCTCGGGTGTGAACTTGGCGCCCAGCGATTTGATCAGTTCGATCGATTCCGCGTGGGTCATCAGCTTGGCCTTGTCGGTGTACAGCGTGGTGCGGAACCCTGCGACGCCGCCCTGAAAGGCCTCGGCCGTGGTGGCCGTCGCGTCGAAGCTGTCCATTTTCGGCGTCAGCGTGCGGAACTGTTCCAGCGTCAGCTCGGACGTGCGGCATTCGGCGCTGGCCTTGGTGTCGCCCGAGGCAGGCGTGAACGCGGTGTTGCAGGTGTCGGCCAGATCGCTCACCAGGATGTTGGTGGTGGTGTGCAGGTCGTTCTGGGCGTGGCGGCAGACCAGCTCGTGGTCCTTGGTAAAGGTCACGTCGCATTCCAATATGCCCGCACCCTGACGCGCACCGGCGATATAGGATTGGTCGGTGTGCTCGGGGAACTGCAATGCGGCACCACGGTGACCGATGGAAAAGGCGGTCGGCGCGGGTGTCTGACCCATGCAGCTTGCCAGTTTTTCCTTCAGCGGACCCTCGGGCAGCTTGTCGACCAGATAGGCAGGGCGGGCACCGTAGGATACGGCTGTCGACTGGCCGTGACCGTCGGCAAAAGCCACGGCAGGCAGCGCGGCAAGGGTGGCCGCGATCAATGTGATACGCATGAAAAGCTCCAGTTGTCAGATTGTTATCTCAAGGCCTTCTGGAGGCTGTGTGTAACAGAACTGTGATCATTTTGCGAAGGTCGCGTAAAATCAACGTTCTATCTGGGCGGGAATCTGCTTGCGCACCAAGGGAAAATTCACGGGCATCTCCACGCCACAGGGTGAGGATTGCTCCGGGGAACTTTACCTCGTGCCATCCGTTTCCCCCTGACGCACCCCAGACATCGGAGAAATGGCCATGGCAGATCGTAAAGATACCCCCCACACAACCACAGACGCAGGCATTCGCGTGCAAAGCGACGAACATTCGCTGACCGTTGGCCCGGATGGCCCGATTGTTCTGAACGATCACTACCTGCTTGAGCAGATGGCGAACTTTAACCGCGAGCGTATCCCCGAGCGCCAACCGCACGCCAAAGGCTCGGGTGCTTTCGGCACCTTCGAGACGACGCAGGATATGTCCAAATACACCATGGCCGGTATTTTCCAGAAGGGTGCAAGCTGTGACGTGGTTATGCGGTTTTCGACTGTTGCCGGTGAGCGCGGCAGCCCCGACACATGGCGCGACCCGCGTGGCTTTTCGATCAAGATGTACACCGAAGAGGGCAATTTCGACATGGTGGGCAACAACACGCCCGTCTTTTTCATCCGCGACCCGCTGAAGTTCCAGCATTTCATTCGCAGCCAGAAACGCCGCGCTGACAACAACATGCGCGATCACGACATGCAGTGGGATTTCTGGACGCTGTCGCCTGAAAGCGCACATCAGGTGGCCTATCTGATGGGCGATCGCGGCATTCCGAAATCCTGGCGCGAGATGAACGGCTATTCCAGCCACACCTATTCGCTGATCAACGCCGAGGGCGAAAAGTTCTGGGTCAAGTTCCATTACATGACCGATCAGGGCGACGGGAATGCGTATTTGTCGCAGGACGAGGCCGACAAGCTGGCGGGCGCCGATGGCGACTATCACCGCCGGGACCTGTTCAACGCGATCCGCGACGGCAACCATCCAAGCTGGACGCTGAAATGGCAGATCATGCCCTTCGAGGACGCCAAGACATACCGCATCAACCCCTTTGATCTGACCAAGGTCTGGCCGCATGCCGACTATCCGCTGATCGAAGTGGGCAAGCTGACGCTGAACCGCAACCCGACCGATTTCCACACCCAGATCGAACAGGCCGCGTTCGAGCCGAACAACATGGTGCCGGGTGTCGGCCTGTCGCCTGACAAGATGCTGCTGGCGCGCGGCTTTGCCTATGCCGATGCGCACCGTGCGCGGCTGGGGGTGAATTACAAACAGATCCCGGTGAACGGTGCCAAGTCCGAGGTGAACAGCTATTCCAAGGACGGGGCAGGGCGCACGCAGAACGTGGCCGATCCGGTCTATGCGCCCAACTCCTATGGCGGTCCGTCGGCCCAGCCCACGGCGCACGAGGCAGGGCTGTGGTACACCGACGGCGACATGGTGCGTCAGGCCTATACGCTGCGCGAGGATGACGACGACTGGAGCCAGGCGGGTGCGCTGGTGCGTGACGTGATGGACGACGCGGCGCGGGACCGGCTGGTTTCGAACGTGGCGGGGCACCTGTGCGACGGGGTCAGCGAAAAGGTTCTGGTGCGCGCCTTCGAATACTGGCGCAACATCGACGCTGATGTGGGCGACAAGATTGAAGCCGCTGTGCGCGAGAAGCTGGGCGGGAAATCCACGGCCCCCGGCATGGCGTCGGCAGAGAGCATCGGTGGGTAAGTAAAATGAAAAAAGCGGGACCTTTGGTCCCGCTTTTGTTCTAATTGCGCAACGCGCTTTTGGGGGATGTTCAGGGGTGCGTCAGGCGCGAAGCCCTTACATGAACCCCAGTTCCAGCCGCGCCTCGTCGGACATCATTTCCATGCCCCAGGGCGGCTCCCACGTCAGTTCGACATCAACGGTTTTCACGCCGGGCAGAGGTTCGACCGCATCAGCGACCCAGCCGGGCATTTCACCGGCCACAGGACAGCCGGGGGCGGTCAGCGACATGATCACACGCACCGCGCCATCGTCCGAAATGTCGATCGTGTAGATCAGGCCCAGCTCATAAATATTCACAGGAATTTCAGGATCATAAACCGTACGACACGCATCGACGACCGCGTCGTACAGCGGGTGGTCGGTCGAGGACGGCGCAATCAGCGGCGTCCCCTCTAGCATTTCTTTGGACTGGTCCATGGGGCCTCACTCTGGTTCCTGACTGATTATATAGGGATAACACACCCAAGCGTCCAGAGGGGCAGGCCGTCACAGTCAGGCGATATCAAGAATGAAATCGGCCTCGGTCAGCAGGTGGTTCTTGCGCATGTCGATTTCCAGATCCGAAAAACCGTCGCCGTCCACATCGACCAGGATGTATTTGCTGACCGCGATGATTTCTCCTGCCGTGCCCGAGAAGCTGCCCGCGTCGCTGAAAAACGCGCCCTCAATGCCCGACATGTCAATCATGTCCCCCTGCGGCCTGCGGAAATCACGGATCTGGTCACGCGCCGACGGGTCGCTGTCGCCTGCGGCGAACACGAACACATCCGCACCCTTGCCACCGACGATGATGTCGCGCCCTGCGCCTCCAGAGATTGTATCGTTGCCGCCGCTGCCCAAAATGGTCTCGTCGCCCGAACCGCCCAGGAACACGTCGTCGCCGTTGCCCAATGTGACCCGCACGTCCTTGGACTTGCTCAGGCTCATGTCTACGATGTCATCGCCTTTGCCGCCCGTGATGTTGCCGATATAGCTGCCGGTCAGCACCAGCGTGTCCGCACCACCGCCCAAAGCGATGTCACCGTTTACGGCACCGTTCAGCGTGACACTGTCAAAGCCGCTGCCCATGTCGATCCTGCCTGTGATTGAAAGCGTGGTGTTGTCGGTGATGGTGTTTGCGGTGTTGTCGCCCTGAACGGTCAGGGCCGTCGCATCATTGGTCGCGTTGGTGACAGTGCTGGTTCCAAAGCGGTTGACCCATGCGTCCGCGCCATTCAGCAAGATCTGTCCTTTGAGATAAAACGCACCCGTCAGCAAGCCGCCGTTCACCGTCAGCGTGTGCCCGCCAATCACCGAAGAATAGATCATATCAAGCTGTGAATATTCATCGGTCATGACGTCGGCGTAAACGGATGATGAACTGATACTGATCGAACGGTCCACGGCATCGGATTGCATAAAGCTCAGAAAAAGCGGTGTTTCTTCAAGGCCGGCGAACTCATCGTTGTCAAATTCGATGGATGAGAACCGCACCAAACCGTCAAAGTTGATCGTCCCTGTGCTGCCGAAAGACCCGTAGCTGAAAAAGATCCGGTCGTCGTTGCCATTTCCGACCACGCCACCATCGACCACGTGATACAGATCGCCGCGGCTGTCGCCGGTTAGATACTGAGCCCCATTGCTGGTGATGTTGTTGATCACGACATTGTTGAAAACCTGATTGGCCTGAAGCGTTACGCTGGGCGGGGCGTCCAGGATGATGTCGACAGTCTGACCGACGAAATCGTCCATCGACACCAAGGTGTCTGTTTCGTCAAACCAGGCGTCCGAAGTTTCCAGGATTGTACCCTCGAAAGAGGCGTCCAGGCGAAGGGTGGTAATGGGCATGTGCAGTCTCTTTCAATCCAAGGTAGTAAAAATCTGCATATAATTCAATGCAATAGGCAGGACCCTAGGAAATGTGGCATTCCTGTGGCAAGTTTTTTTTGCCTTTTTCTGCTGTATTCCATCGCTGGTTGCATGACGGGACAACCATTCGCGCTGTCGCAGCGGCGGCAGGGCAGCTTGTGATTGAGATCGGGGGGGGCAGGCACATCAATCGTTTTCCGGGCTGATGTGGATCGGCCTGAACCTCAGAACATTTCAAAGCCGAAAGTCAGGATGAAATCATCCGCCGTCAGCCCGAGATCGCTGCGCATGTCGATTTCAATATCGGCCACGCGGTCGCCGTCGATGTCGACCTGAACCAAACGGCCGACAGCGATCACCTCGCCCGATGCGCCGGTAAAGCTGTTGCCGTCGTGGAAATGGTTCGCGGTAAAGGTCAGGTCGATCTTGTCGCCATCGGCTTTCGAGAAATCGCGGATCATGTCGCGCGCCTCGGGCGTGCTGTCTTCGGCAGCAAAGAGGAACACGTCGGCCCCTGAGCGCCCCACAAGGATGTCACGGCCCGCGCCGCCGGAAATGGTGTCGTTGCCGCCATCGCCGACGATCACCTCGTTGCCGGAGGATCCGTAGATCAGATCGTTGCCATTGCCGCCGTGAATGCTGATGCCTGCGTTGGTGGCCTCGAACAGGTTGATGGTGTCCGCCCCACGCCCGCCGAATATCTTCGAGGTGACCGTGCCAGTCAGGGTCAGCGTGTCGCTGCCATTGCCCAGAATGATGCGACCGTGCACATCGCCGGTCAGGTCGACAAGATCGCTGCCGTCGCCCATGTCGATCCGCCCGGTGACATCAAATGCGCCCTCCAAACGGTTGTCGGCGCGATCACCCAGCACAACAAGCGAGCCCGCGCGCCCATCGGCCGAGGTTAGTTGGGAGGCACTGTAGGCGCTGAACCCGGCACTGCCCACCAGCCGCAGCAAGCCCGACAGTTCCGAATTGTCAAACTGCGCACCGCCACCCACCGTCAGGGTGCCCCCGATATAGCTGTCATCGATGTCCAGGCTGGTGAATTTGTCCGTGGTGGCAGTCCCGTCCAGATCGACATTGTCCCAGGTCGCCGTGCGATAGAATTTGTCGGACTGTTCGAAAACCACGTCTACGGCACGGTTGACGGTTCCGCCGGGACCGGCTGCGCCAAAGGCATTCAGATCGAATGCATAGTTGTCGAAGAACAGGTTGCGCAACGCCGTTTCGCCGTCAAAGATCACGGTGCCGACAGTGGCGATGGTGCCCCCGTCGAGGGTGAACAGATCCTTGTCCGCACTGCCCACCCGTGCGCCATCGGCAAAGTTCAATTGACTGCCGCTGACCTGGGTCAGCGTAAAATGGTCTTTCGAGGTCATCCCGGCGAGCAATACGTCGTTGAACAGATATTGAGCGCTGAGCGCGGTGTCGAACCCCAGATAGATCTGAACGGTGTTGCCCTGAAAATCCTCCATCGACACAAGGTTATAGCTGGTGTCACGCCAGCCGTCCGTGGTGTCGGTGTAGGTTCCCGAGATCAGATCAAGGATGATCGTTGGAATGGCTGGCATAATCCTGTGTCCCTCAAAACTGGCGTCGGCTGGTTCTGAGGGAGAAAAATGGTCAGTTCATGACGCAGTCTGGGCATTGTGGGGCACTTCGGGAGGGTGGTCGCCTTAGTCGCGCCTGATAACCCCCGTAATCGCCGCAGCACCCACGGCGGTGACAATCCAGCCCAGACCCGTCAAAATCCAACGCAGCCACCATAGGGCAGCACCCCACGGACCACGGGTGGTGGAGGGGGCCCAAGCGGCCTCTTGCCCGATCGAGATGATGGGGATCACAACATCGACGGCATAGGCGAGACTGTGGAATGTCTCGTAATCGCGCCCTTTGCCGGTGGCGGCAGCCCAGTCACGCGCGGGGTTTGCGCTGTCGCCCTCGGCCAGTGCCTGCCAGTCCGACGTGGACAGGATCACATCGGAATTGGGCGCAAAGTCGCCTTTCTCATAGGCCATATGCGCCACGCCCCAGCCTGTTACGATCAACAGCACCAAGGCCCGAACAAAGCTGAACGGACGGTAGCCATAGCCAACCAAATGCCGCGCCATTCGATCTTTGAAGTAGAGCCATGCGAAGCGTTTCCCTAAAAATCCTTTTGCACTGGTGTCCCGCTCGTATTTTCTCTGCCGCTTTTCTTTCTCGACCAGAATGACCCGGCGCTGCTCAGCGTGCCCCATCCTTTTCAGGACCCAGGCAAGCTGTTCATAGGGCTGCGGGCTGAAACCGCCGTCGTGGCCACGTGCCGTCGCCAGCCATTTCAGCCGCATTTCGGTGTCCAGCGGTCCGTGAATTGTTTGGTAGGTGAGCCCGTCCAGAAAAATCTCGTCCACCAAGTTCCAACTGGCGGCATCATCAGCAAGGTTTTGCAGGTGCGCACCTGAAAGGTTGATAATGCCAGCAAAATTTTTCACGTCGCGCCATATCAGGCTATTCGCTTCTGCGTCCTGCGCGTTGAGCGCATACCCCTCAGCGTTTTCAAAGCTGCCACCGTCGCAAGCAAGATGACCGCCGATCACTGCGCTTGTAAGGGTGACCGCGCCTTTCGCCGCAAACCCATCATCAAGGAAAACGCTACCCTTCACCTCTATGTCTTGGGCGTTGAGCGCATGTCCTTCAGCATTTTCAAATTTGCCGCCGGTGCAAGCAAGCTGCCCGCCGATCGCTGCACCTAAGAGACTGACCTCCCCTTTGCCCGTAAACCCGTTGCAAAGAAAAACAATTCCCTTTATTTCCGCTCCCTGCGCGTTGAGCGCATATCCGCCTTCGTTTTCAAAACTGCCGGCCGTGCAATTGAGTTGCCCGCCGATCACCGCGTTTGAGAGGCTGACCGCACCGTTCGCCATAAACCCATCTTTCAGGAAAACACTGCCCTTTACCTCAGCGCCTAGCGCCACAAGTCCGGGGCAACGGCTGCCGCTTAGGCCCAAAATATGAAACCTTGCGTTCACCGCAATGATGGCAGCATCGAAATGACAATTTATCAGCCCGGTCACGCCCGTGGCTTTGACAAGACGAAGGTCAAGTTCGCCCGTGATATAGGCCCCGACTAGGTCAACGCCCCAGTCGTGCAGATCGCAGGCGTCACAGCCGCCTTTGATCAGATAACGCAACAGGTCAGCCCCGATTTGGTTTTGGGGTGTCGGCATGTCCGGGCGCGTGCCGTCGCCAAGCTCGCATTGCCGACCTTCGCGGCAGGCAGTGACCAAGGATACTTCGGCCTCCGTGCAGGACTTGTTCTTTACGGCAGCTTTCCAATCCGCCCACGTCTGAATGCTGCGGGGCGAATGGGTTTGCGTGTTCATGAAATCCTCGGCTTGCTGCGCGGTGCAGTATGGCAGCGCGCCGTCAGGATTCAATAAAAGGTTGAACACAGGCCGTTGAAAGCTGCACCGCAACCTACGTGCCGGCAATGGGTCGCCCCCCGACCGGACCGCATCACATGGCGCAATGACGGCCCGTCCGGTGCCTCACCCCTTGCGCTTGCGCACCGGCTGCGGTTTCACCCGCGCTTCGATCATGTCGTAAAGCATTCCGACGATGTCCTTGCCCGTGGCCTTTTCGATGCCCTCGAAACCGGGCGACGAATTGACCTCAAGCACTTTCGGCCCCGTTTCCGACCGCAACAGGTCAACACCCGCCTTGCCCAGGCCAAAGGCGCGCGCCGCGCGCAGGGCGGTGTCGCGTTCTTCCTTGGTGATGCGCACGGTCTTGGCCGATCCGCCCCGGTGTAGGTTCGAGCGGAAATCGCCCTCGGCGCCGGTGCGTTTCATGGAGGCCACCACCTTGCCGTCGATCACCAGACAGCGGATGTCCTCGCCCGCGGCTTCCTTGACGAATTGCTGCACCAGAAAGTTGGCGCGCAGGCCGCGAAAGGCGTCGATGACGCTTTCGGCGGCTTTCTTGGTTTCGGCCAGGACCACGCCCTTGCCTTGGGTCGACTCCAGCAGTTTCACGATCAGCGGGGCCGCGCCCACCAGACCGATCAGATTGCCCGTGTCCTTGGGCGATGCGGCAAAGGCGGTGGTGGGCATGCCGATGCGCTTGCTGGCCAGCACCTGATGCGCGTGCAGCTTGTCACGGCTGGCGGTGATGCCCGCGCTGCCGTTGACGCAATAGGTGCCGATGGTTTCGAACTGGCGGATCACGGCGGTGCCATAGGGGGTGATCGACGCACCGATGCGCGGCACGATGGCGTCATAGCGGGGCAGGCGCTTGCCATCGTAATGCACCTCGGGCGCCATGGTGTTGATCGCCATGTAGCAGCGGGTGGTGTCGATCACCTCGACCGTGTGGCCGCGTGCCTCACCGACCTCGACCAGACGGTTGGTGGAATAATTGTCCTCACGGCTGAGCACGGCGATGCGCAGGGCGCGCTGGGGGGCGGCGCGGCGCACGGCGGCGGAATGGTAGACATCATAGCTGAGGTCAGGTTGCAGGCGTTTTTCCGTGGCGGTGATCGAAATGTGGTCTTGCAACGCTTGGCGGCCCAGCAACATGCGGCTGGTCATGCCGGAGCGGTCGGTCAGGGTCACTTCGATGGGCCACGACTGGCCTGCGACCTCCAGCGTGGTTTCGATCACATAGCGCAGTTCGGATTCGCCGTTGGACGATGTCACCTCGCGGCGGTCCTTGATCGGCGCGGAGCAGGTCACCTGCACTTGCGTCTGTCCGGCGACCGGGTAGACGTTGAACCGCACCTTGGGCTTGGCGGCGGGGCCAAACACTTCGATGTCATGGGCATGCAGCGCCGAGGTGCGCGCGCCGGTGTCGATCTTGGCCTTGAGCGCGGGCAGACCCAGTTCGGGCAATCCGATCCATTCTTCCCAGCCGAAATGTAGACTGTCCATTGGGTACTCCTGTCAAAGGCGGGCGGCGCCAGTGTGGCGCGGCAATTGTGTCAAAGATGTTAAGGGGCTGTCAGGCCTTGAACGTTTTCGCGGTGGCCTTGGCGGCTTCGGTTGCAAGACGTCCGGGGTCCATGAAGTGTTCGATCATCACCGGTGTCGCGAGCGCATAGGCCTCGTGTAGCGGCAGGTCGCGGTGGGCCTGCAACGCGGCCTTTCCTGTGGAAATAGGTCCGGGGTTGCGGGTGGCAAGGGTGGTGGCAAAGGACCTCGTTTCGGCCTCGAGGGTTCCGGCCGGAAAGATCCGGTTGAACAGCCCGGCAGCCAGCGCCCAGTCCGCCGTCATCGGCGTGCCGGTCAGCGTCAGCTCCATCAGGTGTTTCGGCCCCACATTGCGCGACACCGCCACCGCAGGCGTGGTGCAAAAGCCGCCGTTGGTCACGCCGGGCAGGCACGCGGTGGCACGCGGGCTGGCAAAGGCCAGATCGCACGAGGCCACCATTTGCAGCCCCGCCGCCGTGGCGATGCCGTCCACCATGGCGATGGTCGGCTTGGGAAAGGTGGCCAGCGTCGTCATCATCGCGGCGCAGTCCTCGAACAGCTCGGTCAGGTAGGCACGGCCCTGATCCGCATCCGCCCTGTGGCGGGCGATTTCCTTCAGGTCGTGACCGGCGCAAAAAATGTGGCCGGTGCCGGTGATCACCACGACACGCACGGCATCCTCTGTGGCCAGATCGTCCAGCATCTGGTGCAGCCCCGTGATCATGGCCAACGACAGCGCATGGGCCACGCCGCCGCCAAGGGCCAGCGTCGCCACGCCATCGGTCACATCACAGGTGACAAGATCGGGGGTCTGCATCTGGTTCATCGCGGCTCCTTTGGCACAGTATGCCATGGCGCGGCAATGGGGCGCAACGTGATCCGGCGGGGGGCGCTTCGCGAGATGCTTTCGTCAAATGGGAACGGCGTGCAGTGATCTGCGACCGCCGTTCAACAATCGATCGCTTTCTAGGAGCCAAAAAACCAAAGCGAACGGTTGCCACCAAGCTGGTGATTGTCTGTTCTATGGATTCGGGCGCGGATATTAAGCGACATCGTGACTAGGAGAGGCTCGCTGCGTAAGCGGCGTAGCGTCCCGGGAACAGTTCTTCATAGAGCCGGTGATGCATGCCCAAGACATCAACATACAGTTCCACTTCATCGGGAAGTTCATACTCAAACAACACCACATCATGGCACTCGATTTGAACGCCTTCACCAGTCGTGACAGTCAGTCCTATCCAACGGTTCGTGCAATCATCATACTCCCCTTTCTCCTCAGCCGGAACGTTGTCTCGAAAGATTATAAATTCATCACACGGAATGAAGTTACCTTCTGCGCAGCCCATTGGTGGATCACCTTTCTCTAAGGCAGAAAAGCCAAGCAATTTTCCGTCAAAGTAGAACTGAAACATTTCTTAATCTCCACTTTCAGATGCCAAGAGTAGGCCAATGCTTGCCAAATCTCCAAGGAACACGCCCCAGATCACCTATCCGTCGTTGATGTCGTGCAAAACCCGCCGTGCGCCAGAGCTTTGGCGGCGGAATGCCAGCCGCAGCACGATCCACGCCAGCAGCGACAGGCCCGCAAACAGCGCCATCGCCGGTGCCACGCCAATCGCAGGGGTCACAAGGCCCACAATGGCCGCCATCACCAGCGCCCCCAGCGCAAAGCCCAGAAAGATGAAACCGGGCAACAGCACCTCAACCACGCCCAGGGCGATGGCAACGGCCAGCCAGACCCACCAGATGCCGACCAGACCCGCCATCAGCCGCGGCCCTTCAGCAGTTTGAACGCATCGCCAAAGGCTTCAAGTGCGGCAGCAGGGACCACGATGGTTTGCTTGCCCGTGCCATTGCCCAATGCGTTCAGCGCCTCGACCTGTTTCAGGGCGACCTGATATTGCGCGGCCTCGATGCCGTGTTCGGCAATCGCCTTGGCCACGACCTCGGTGGCATAGGCCTCGGCGTCGGCCAGAACGCGGCGGGCCTTGGCGGATTGCTCCGAGGCATAAAGCTCGGCATCGGCCCCCAGTTCGACGGCGCGTTTCTTGCCCTCGGCCTCGGTCACCTGCGCGCGGCGGGCGCGTTCGGCGTTCAACTGCTGCATCATCGCGGCGCGTGTTGCGGCATCCAGGTTCACGTCCAGAATCTCGGCGCGGGTCACTTCGATGCCCCAGTTGTCCACGGCATCCTCGACATTGGCCTTGATCGTGGTGATCAGCGACGACCGGTTCGCCTGAACCTCGTCCAGGTCCATCTTGCCGATCTCGGCGCGCACAATCCCTGCCACGGTGGTCGAAATGGCACCATCGACGTCACGGATGCGGTAGACGGTCTTTTCCGGTTCGATGATGCGGTAGAACACCGATGTGTCTACCTGCACCAGCACGTTGTCGCGGGTGATCGCGTCCTGACTGGCGGTGGGCAATTGCCGCTCCAGGATGGAAATCTTGTGTGCCACGTGGTCGATAAAGGGCACGATCATGTTGATGCCCGGCCCCAGCACCGCGCGCAAACGGCCAAAGCGTTGCACCACGTGCTGTTCGGACTGCGGCACGATCTTGACCGACCGGAAGACCACAATCACCAGCAACAGGGCGGCAAGGAGATAGACCAGGTTGTTCTGCAACAGATCCAGAAGCATTTGTTCGATGTCCACGTGTGTAATCCTTCAGCCGGAACAATGGTTCTGTTTTGGCCTTTGGCACGGGATAAAGCAAGCGTGACAGCCGGGGCTGCGGCCCTAGAACCGTTGGGTGAAATCCGAGGTTTCCGGGGCGGGCAGTTCGCGTGGCGCGTCACTGGGCAGCATGGGCTGCCCGGTTTCCCGTTCAATCTCACGCGCCGCGCGGATCAGCGTTTCACGTATCTTGCACTGCATCGCCCAGGCGGTTGTGGGGTTGGGCGTGGGCAGTTCGAACCACACCTGCTGACCAAAGACATTGTGATCGTTCACACGCACCGCGGCCAGGTCGACCGGGCCGGTGTCATCGCCGTCTTCGTGTTCCACGGTGTCCAGGAACACCTTGCGCAGGCGGTCCACGTCAGCGCCATGTGCCAGCGTCAGTTCGATCACACGGGTCATCTTGGTGTCTTCGATGGACCAGTTTTCAAAGGCATCTTTCACGAAATAGCTGACCGGCACGATATAGCGGTTCCCGGTCCAGATCAGCAGTTGGACATAGGTAAAGTTGATCCGCTCGACCGTGCAATACCGCCCCTCAAAGATCACCATGTCGCCAATCCGCGCAGACCGGTTCAGCGCGATCTGCACCGAGGCCAGAATATTGCCCAGAACCTCGCGCGCGGCAAAGCCCAGGATGATGGTCAACGCACCGGCCGAGGCCAGCAGCGACAGGCCGATGGACTGAAACGCATTGGCCGAGGACAGCACAATGCCCGACGCCACCAGCAGTGCTATGACGATGACGCCCTTTCGCGCGGCAGAGATCATCGTGGCCATGCTGCGCATGTGGGCATTGCTCGGATCGGCGAGCTCGTCGGGGGTGTTGAAGCTGATGCGGTCGAAAATCTCGTCAATGACAAACACAACGGCCAGCGTGGCCGCAGTGACATAGCCGATGATCGTCATCGGGCTGATCAGGCTGTCCAATACGCCCGAAACCACCAGCACCCGCGTCGTCGATACACCCACAACGGTGGTTGTCACCGCGATGGTCGCAGGCCAGCGCAGCGCGCGCACGATGGAATGGCTGAGGGCGGTGTTCATCTTGCGGCCAAACAGGGTGACAGAGCGGTAGGTCAGCCAGCCCAGGGCGGCGGCCACCCACAGCATGAGGGGGACAAAGATGACCTCCCAGACATACATGCCCAGGAACGCATCGCCGCGGACCCATTCCGGCAGCGCCTGTTCCAGCGATGTCGGCCCGTATAATTCGTACAAGGCGGGGATGCGGCTGACGGTTTCGCGAGAGAACACCCAGACCGGCGTGCCGTCCGGCGGCATGACCCGGTTGATCCGCAGCGCCACGTCATGACGTCCCAGTTCCAGCCAGTCGATGACGATCGACCGGCGCACGCGGCCGGTGTTGTCGGATTCAGTGGACCCGATCAGCCAACCGTCGGGCCGGTCCGAAAGCGACCTCCACGGCACCACGACCTTGCGATCCATCAGCACGAACAACTGCCGTGCAAGCTGGGCGGCCTTGGCGCTTTGTTCTTCGCGGGGCAGGTTGGTCAGATCAAGCACCTGCGCCGCGTCTTCGAAGCGCCCCGCTTCGGCCAGATCGAAAAAGCTGTCCATCGCGCTCATCGGGGTGGCCCGGTCCAGCCCCTCGGGACCAGCGGGCAGGCCGGGGTTCAGGGCATCGACTTCGAAAAATTCGATCTCCGCCTGTGCATGGGCAAAAGAAGCAAGGAAAACCAAGGTCAGAAAGGCACCAAGGCGCAACCACAGGGCCGATGCGAGCGGGTGCAGCAAGCGTGTCATGTGGCGGGGTTCCTTTCCCGTTTTTCAGTATCTCAGCGATATAGCGCAATGTCCCCTCAGGGAAACCGCGCAACATTGCGCGCGCCGTCGCAAGCGCCTATAGCGCGCGCATGACACGTTTTTCATTCGAACTGGCCGCCACCGACGGGCGCGCGCGCACCGGCACCATCCACACCCCGCGTGGAGAAATCCGCACGCCCGCCTTCATGCCCGTGGGTACAGCCGCCACGGTCAAGGCGATGATGCCCGAAAGCGTGGCGGCGACGGGGGCAGACATCCTGCTGGGCAACACCTACCACCTGATGCTGCGCCCCACGGCGGAACGCATCGACCGGCTGGGCGGGCTGCACAAGTTCATGAACTGGGACAAGCCGATCCTGACCGATTCAGGTGGCTTTCAGGTGATGAGCCTCGCCGCCCTGCGCAAGCTGACCGAAAAGGGCGTGACCTTCAAAAGCCACATCGACGGCTCGCGCCACGAGATCACGCCGGAACGGTCGATGGAAATTCAAAAGCTGCTGGGCTCGGACATCGTGATGTGTTTCGACGAATGCCCGGCGTTGCCCGCCGACAAGGCACGGATTGCCGAAAGCATGCGCCTGTCGATGCGGTGGGCACAGCGGTCGCGCGATGCCTTTGGTGACCGTCCGGGCCATGCGCTGTTCGGCATCCAGCAGGGCGGTCTGGAAGAAGATCTGCGCGCCGAAAGCGCCGAGTGGCTGACGCAGATCGGCTTTGACGGCTATGCCGTGGGCGGTCTGGCCGTTGGCGAAGGGCAGGAGGCCATGTTCGGCTGTCTGGACTTTGCGCCCGAACAGTTGCCACAGGACAAGCCGCGTTACCTGATGGGTGTGGGCAAGCCCGACGACATCGTCGGTGCCGTCGCGCGCGGCATCGACATGATGGACTGCGTTCTGCCGTCACGGTCGGGGCGCACGGGGCAGGTGTTCACCCGCCACGGCGTGCTGAACATCAAGAACGCCCGCCATCAGGACGACCCGCGCCCGATTGACGACGCCTGCACATGCCCGGCCTGCACCAATTATTCGCGCGCCTACCTGCATCATGTGTTCCGCAGTCAGGAAATGATCAGCTCGATGCTGCTGACATGGCACAACCTGCATTACTTCCAGCAGATCATGGGCGAAATGCGCGCCGCGATTGCGGCGGGCACGTTCAGCCAGTGGCAGGCAGATTTTCACGCGAACCGCGCGGACGGCGACATCGAACAATTGTGATGTCAGTGTTTGCAAGGGCACGAAAATTGTCCCCAAGCGCATACAAACCCGGATTTTGTACATATTTCACCTGAAAAAGTACAAAACCGCGCCAAAAATTTCGGTCACTTTGCAAGGTCCCATTGCACAGCCCTGCACCTGCCGTCATTGTGAAACCTTGAAACAGGCAGTGGTCAAACACAGTTTACTACTCTGAAACCAGGAGACGACATCAGGTTGCCGCAAACAGGGACCAGTCGTCTTGCTAGATAAGGAAAAGAGCATGCAAGAGCCCCTTAACGCTTCGTACCCGGTCCTGCCGCTGCGCGACATTGTGGTGTTTCCGCATATGATCGTGCCGCTGTTCGTCGGCCGTGACAAATCCGTACGTGCGCTCGAGGAAGTGATGGCCGACGACAAGCAGATCCTGCTGTCCAGCCAGATCGACCCTTCCGAGGATGATCCCGAAGCCACTGGCATCTACAAGGCCGGCGTGCTGGCCAACGTGCTGCAACTGCTGAAACTGCCCGATGGCACCGTCAAGGTGCTGGTCGAAGGGCAGGCGCGGGTGCGCATCACCGAATACCTTGAAAACGACAACTTCTTTGAGGCACGCGCCGAGTATCTGACCGAGATGCCGGGCGATGTCACCACCACCGAGGCGCTGCTGCGCACCGTGGCGGATGAGTTCGAACGCTATGCCAAAGTACGCAAGAACGTGCCGGAAGAGGCGCTGACAGCGGTCAGTGACACCGTCGAGCCTGCCAAGCTGGCAGACCTTGTTGCGGGCCATCTGGGCATTGAAGTGAACCAGAAGCAGGAGCTTTTGGAAACGCTCAGCATTTCCGAGCGGCTGGAGAAGGTTTACGGCCTGATGCAGGGCGAAATGTCCGTCCTTCAGGTCGAGAAAAAGATCAAGACCCGCGTGAAATCCCAGATGGAGCGGACGCAACGCGAATATTATCTGAACGAACAGATGAAGGCGATCCAGCAAGAGCTGGGTGACGGTGAGGACGGCAAGAACGAAGTTGCCGAGCTGGAAGCCAAGATCGCCGCGACCAAGCTGAGCAAGGAAGCCCGTGAAAAGGCAGACAGCGAGATCAAAAAGCTCAAGAACATGAGCCCGATGAGCGCCGAGGCCACCGTTGTGCGCAACTATCTCGACTGGATGCTGTCGATCCCGTGGGGCGTGAAATCGCGCGTCAAAAAGGATCTGGGCCGCGCCCAGAAGG
Source organism: Sulfitobacter sp. 20_GPM-1509m (assembly GCF_000620505.1). Taxonomy (GTDB): domain Bacteria; phylum Pseudomonadota; class Alphaproteobacteria; order Rhodobacterales; family Rhodobacteraceae; genus Pseudosulfitobacter. Next base: position 541,959 of record NZ_JIBC01000006.1, read on the forward strand.
TGCTGGATGACGACCATTACGGCCTTGAGAAAGTCAAGGAACGGATCGTCGAATATCTGGCCGTGCAGCAGCGCAGCAAAAAGATGAAAGGCCCGATCATGTGCCTCGTCGGCCCTCCGGGCGTCGGCAAGACATCCTTGGGCAAATCCGTGGCCAAGGCGACAGGCCGCGAATTCATCCGCATCAGCCTTGGCGGTGTGCGGGACGAGTCCGAAATCCGTGGTCACCGCCGGACCTATATCGGTTCTATGCCTGGTAAGATCATCCAGGCGCTGAAAAAGGCGAAAACCACCAACCCGCTGATCTTGCTCGATGAAATCGACAAAATGGGGCAGGATTTCCGTGGCGATCCCGCGTCGGCCATGCTTGAGGTGCTGGACCCGGAACAAAACGGCACATTCGTCGATCACTATCTGGAGGTCGAATATGACCTGTCGAACGTGATGTTCCTGACCACGTCGAACAGCTACAACATGCCCGGCCCGCTTCTGGACCGGATGGAGATCATCCCGCTGGCCGGCTACACCGAGGACGAAAAGCGCGAGATCGCCAAGCATCACTTGCTGGCCAAGCAGATCAAGAACCACGGTCTGAAAAAGTCCGAGTTCGAGCTGACCGACGAAGGGCTGACCGACATCATCCGCTATTACACACGTGAAGCGGGCGTGCGGAACCTGGAACGCGAAATCGCCAAGGTGGCGCGCAAAGCGTTGACCAAGATCGTCAAGAAAGAGGTCGAGAGCATTTCGGTGACCTCGGACAACATCGACGAATTTCTGGGCGTGCGCAAACACCGCTACGGGCTGGCCGAGCTTGAGGATCAGATCGGTGTTGTCACCGGGCTGGCCTATACCTCTGTCGGCGGCGAGCTGTTGCAGATCGAAGCCTTGCGCCTGCCGGGCAAGGGCCGGATGAAGACCACCGGCAAGCTGGGCGACGTGATGAAGGAAAGCATCGACGCGGCCTCCAGTTATGTGCGGTCCATCAGCCCGAAAATCGGGGTGAAGCCGACGCAGTTCGACAAGATCGACATCCACGTGCACGTGCCGGACGGTGCCACGCCCAAGGATGGCCCTTCGGCAGGTCTGGCGATGGTCACGTCGATCGTGTCGGTTCTGACCCAGATCCCCGTGCGCAAGGACATTGCGATGACGGGTGAGGTCAGCCTGCGCGGCAATGCGATGCCGATCGGTGGGTTGAAGGAAAAACTGCTCGCGGCCCTGCGTGGCGGCATCAAGACGGTGCTGATCCCGCAGGAAAACGAAAAGGACATGGCCGAAATCCCTGACAACGTGAAGCAGGGCATGACGATCATTCCGGTCAGCCACGTGTCCGAAGTGCTGAAACACGCGCTTGTGCGTGAGCCCGAGGCGATCGAGTGGGACGAGGCGGCAGAAGAAGCCGCTGCGGCTGCCGCCGCCGCGCCGAAAGAGACCGGGGCAGGGGCCACCGCCCACTGACCCGCCGCTGAAAGCCAAGACAGACGCCCCGCAGGACACTGCGGGGCGTTTTACGTTTCGGGGTGTTATTTGGTCACCCCGGCATGCAACCGCTGATTTTCGTGACGAAATTGGCTCAGAGCGGACGCGGGCCGCTTCGGATCACAGTGTTCAGTGGAAATCTGCGCAAAATGCGACTAACCTCGTGCCAACCTTCACACGTGACCAAAGGCATAAGCATGGCAACGTCCAAAACCCCCCGCACCAAAAGCGCCGCAGCCACCGCTGCTGCCGCAACCAAGGCCGCAACGGCCACCACAGCGGCCCGCACCTCGAAGGCACCCAAAGCGGCCGATGTCGCACCAACCGGCGGTGCCGAAGAGGTCGTGACAGGGCCGATGATGCGTAAGAAAGAATTGATCGACGCGGTCGTGGCGGCCTCTGGCGCCAAGAAGAAAGACGCAAAGCCGGTTGTCGAGGCGATGCTGAAAGTCATGGGCAACGCCCTGCGCGATGGCCGCGAGCTGAACCTGCACCCCTTTGGCAGCGTCAAGGTTCGCCGCGCCAAGGACATGGTCAAGGCCCGCGTCCTGACCACCAAGATCCGCCAGCGCAAACCCGAAGCCATCGAAGCCGCCGCCGCCGCCGCGGCAGAGGACAGCGCGTCGGAATAACTTCTGCGCAAACTGCCCAGAATTTTGATGCGGCCTCTTGCAAGGGGGGCCGCATTTTTGTATCTGCCCCTGCAAGGGTGATTAGCTCAGTGGTAGAGCGCTTCGTTCACATCGAAGATGTCAGGAGTTCAAATCTCTTATCACCCACCATTCTCCCACCTATATCCGACAGTGACAAAATGCGCGGGCCAATAGCCTGCACATCGCGCGTATGATGCGCGGTCTGTCTGCTCGGGCGTAAACTCCAAGGATTTGGCTTGGTTCTGAAAAGGTTAGGGCAGGGCGCGCGAACGCACCCCGCCCCTGATCTGTCTTACGATTAAACCGGCACAACCAGCTTCTGGTCGTCTTCCGGTGCATCCAGCAGCAGGTGGTTGTCGTCCAGAACCAGAATGTTCTCGGCCCCGATCACGTCGCTCTTGGTCTTATAGCCGATCACGGCCTCGACCGGCATGTCCAGATTGCGCGCCAGCAGCATGATCTCTTCGGAGCTGAAGTTGGTCAGCCCGCGCGCCACTTCGACGCCGCTTTCGTTGTACATGTGCAGCACGTCGCCTTTGGTGAACTCGCCTTGGATCGAGATCACGTCGCCCCGGCTGATGCCACAATCGCCCGCGACCACGGAGTCGGCCACAGCGTTGGGGATCACAAGCGTGCCCGAAACCTGCAAGCGGTTGCTCAGCCAGATTTTCAGCGGCGACGCAGTCTCGCCGGTCACCAGACAGCGGGTATAGCGGCGTTCCTCGTCCAGCAGGGACGAGATCGGGCGTTCGATGATGCCTTCGGCGATGATTGTCTCGACACCGGCGTTCTGGGCCATGTTGGCAGCCAGCATCTTGGTCAGCATCCCGCCGCTGCCCAGATCGGAAATTCCGGTGGTGGATTCCAGATGCTCGGTCACGTCCTCGACCTCGGCGATGAACTTGGCATCGGGGTCAGAGGGGTTGCGGTCATACAGGCCGTCTACGCTGGTCAGGATGATCAGCAGATCGGCCTGGATCATCTGCGCCACCTTCGCGGACAGACGGTCGTTGTCGCCTACGCGCAGGTCGCGGGTGGCGACCGAGTCATTCTCGTTGATGATCGGCAGGATGTCGTTTTCGAACAACTTCATCATGGTGTTCTTGATGTTCAGGAAACGGCGGCGATCCTCCATATCCTCGACCGTTACCAGCATCTGTGCCACGTCCAGTTCGTATTCGGACGCGACCTGACGATAGGCGTTCATCAACAGCGGTTGGCCACAGGCGGCGGCCGCCTGCTTGTCCAGAATGCCCGCATCCTCGGGGCGTTTGCCGACCATGTTCAGGCCCAAAGCGACCGAGCCGGAAGAGGTCAGGATGATGTCGTGACCGGCCTTTTGCAGCTTCGCCAGATCGCTCATCAATCCGTTCATAAAGGCATAGCGCAGGGTCAGATTGTCTTCGTTTGCCAGCAGGCTGGACCCGATTTTAACAACGATCTTTTTCTTCTTGGTCATATTCTGCTCCGGTATCTTATTGGTTTCAAACGCAATCGCCAGGCCGATTTGCCAATCGAGGCGCCGACCTGTAGCACTGGGCGCTCAAATGATTCGGCGTTGTATAACACGTACCCCGTACGTGAATGCAAACGGGCCGCCTTGAAGTGCTGCATTGCAGCATCACATACTGCCCTGCGGCGACGAAAAATAAAATCCGGACGATCTGGCATCTTCGCGACACTGAACCAAGTGTCCGGGGGCGGGACGTTTCGGAACAACCGGAGACGAAAATGAACATACTTTTGATCGGATGTGGCAAGATGGGCGGCGCGATGTTGCGCCAGTGGGTGAAGGATGGCGACAACAGCTTTACGGTTGCCGATCCGGTCAAACCCGACCTGCCCGCAGGCGTGCGTCATGTGTCAAAAGCGACATCTTTGTCCGAGGCCGAATTTGACGTGATCCTGATTGCGATCAAACCGCAGATGATCGCCGACGTGCTGCCGGACTACAGCTTTGCGCTGAAGCCTGATGGCTGTTTCGTGTCGATTGCGGCGGGGTGCAGCGTGGACAGCATTCGCAAGATCGTGGGCGACCGCGCGATTGTGCGTGTGATGCCGAACATGGCGGCGATGGTGGGGCTTGGGGTCTCTGGTCTTTATGCCAATGACGCCTGCACCGATCAGCAAAAGACCGATGTGACGGCATGGATCGACCAGACGGGCACCTGCGTGCCGGTCGACAGCGAAGACCGCATTGACCGGCTGACCGCTGTCAGCGGCAGCGGACCGGGCTATGTGTTCGAGATGTTGCGCAGTTATGTGGCCGCCGCGATGGATCTGGGCTTTGACGAGAAAACCGCACGGGCACTGGTGTTCGACACGATCACCGGCACGGTCGAGACCGCGCGCCAGTCGGATGAAACGCTGGAGGATCTGCGCAAGTCGGTCACCAGCAAGAACGGCACCACGCAGGCGGGGCTAGAGCAATTGATGCGCGACGGCCAGTTGCACAGCCTGCTGCACGACACCGTGAATGCCGCGTACACGCGCGCCGTTGAATTGAAATAAAGGAGTGAGCGATATGAACACCGAGACTCTGGAACGAACGACAGACATCCAATCCGTAGTGGCCGATCTGGGCGCCCGCGCCAAGGCAGCGGCACAGGGGCTGGCGATGGCCTCTGGCGAACAGCGCAACCTGGCACTGACCAAGGCAGCCGAGGCGCTGCGGACCCATATGGACGATCTGCTGCGCGCCAATGCGGGCGATGTGGACGCGATCAAGGACAGTGGCAAGGATGCCGCCTTTGTCGACCGTCTGACCCTGAACGCGGAACGGGTGGGGGGCATGGCCGATGCGCTGGACGCCATCGCGGCTCAGGACGATCCGTTGGGGCGCACGCTGGCCACCTTTGACCGGCCCAACGGGCTGAAGATCGAGCGGGTGACCGTGCCGATTGGTGTGATCGCCATGATCTATGAATCCCGCCCCAATGTCGGATCGGACGCGGGTGCCTTGTGCATCAAGTCGGGCAATGCGGTGATCCTGCGCGGCGGCTCGGAAAGCTTGCAATCGTCGCGGGTGATTGTGGACTGCATGAAGCAGGGGCTGCGCGCTGCTGGCCTGCCGGAGGATGCGGTGCAGCTGGTGGATACGCGCGACCGCGAGGCGGTCAAGCTGCTGTTGCACAGCACCGAGACGGTCGATCTGGTGATCCCGCGCGGTGGGCGCGGTCTGGTGTCGCTGGTCCAGAAAGAGGCGCGCGTGCCGACGCTGCTGCATCTGGACGGCAACAACCACACCTACCTGCACGCCAGCGCAGACATCGAAAAGGCGGTGGGCATCGTCCAGAACGCCAAGATGCGCCGCACCGGTATTTGCGGGGCGACGGAATGTGTGGTGATCGACGCGGCGATAGCGGAAACTGCGCTGCCGCTGCTGGCGCAGGCCTTGCACGATTGCGAACTGCGCGGCGATGCCGCCGCACGCAAGATCCTGCCGGAGATGACAGCCGCCAAGGAAGAGGACTGGGACACTGAATACCTCAGCAACATCATGTCTGTGCGCATTGTCGACGGGCTGGACGCGGCCATCAGCTTTGTGCAGGCGCATTCCTCGGGCCACACCGATGCCATCGTCGCCGAGGACGCTGCCGCCGCCCGCCAGTTCATGAACGCGGTGGATTCCGCCGTGGTCATGCACAACGCCTCGACCCAGTTCTCTGACGGGGGCGAATTTGGCATGGGCGCCGAGATCGGCATCGCCACCGGCAAGATGCACGCACGCGGCCCGGTGGGCGCCGAGCAGCTGACCAGCTTCAAGTATTTCGTGCACGGCGACGGGCAGAAACGCCCCTGAACCAACCGCTGGCCTGTTCGGTCAGGCCTGCGACCACCTTGCGCCGATCCGCGCGGCACCGTAGCACAACAGCCATGAGCGATTATCCCGATATCCTGATCCTGCGCCACGGCGAAACCGAGTGGAATCGCGCAGGCCGGATGCAGGGCGATCAGGACAGCCCGCTGACGGACAGAGGCCGCGCGCAGGCGCGCCGTCAGGGGGCTTTGCTGGCGGCATCGGGCTGTGACGGCTATCAGTGGTTTTCCTCGCCACAGGGACGGGCGTGGCAAACGGCGACGCTGGCCAATCTGAACGGCGCGCAGATCACCCCCGATGCCCGTCTGGCCGAGATCACCACCGGCGACTGGACCGGCCAAAGCTTTGACGACATCCGCGCACAGGCGCCGCACCTGTTCGAGCTGGACGACAGCCTGCACTGGTACGACCACGCACCGGGCGGCGAGGGGCTGGCCTCGGTCGCGGCCCGCACACTGGCGTTCCTGGAGACGCTGACCGGCGCGTCCGTGATCGTCACCCACGGCATCACCAGCCGCATCCTGCGCTGCCACCTGCTGGGCCAGCCATGGGAGACCTTCGACCAGTTGGAAGGCGGGCAGGGGGTGATCTACCGCATCCGAAAAAGACAGCAAGAAAGACTGTCATAAGGGCTTGAACGCCCCGCGCGATTTGCGCTAGAGAGCGGAACGGCGGGTCGTTAGCTCAGTTGGTAGAGCGCTTCGTTTACACCGAAGATGTCGGGAGTTCGAGTCTCTCACGACCCACCATTTTCCATAATATTTACAAGTGCCTAGCGATTTCCCAAGGGTTCCGCTTTGTTCTTGTTTCCCAATCTAGAGAATCTGTTTCCCAAAGTCAGGCAAAAGCATGATCGTTTCGGCGTTCGTATGCTCTTGGATCGCGCGGCGCGCATAATGCTCTGCCATGCGGTCAGACAGGTGGCCGAGCATGGATTTTACGCGCTCGATCCCACCAAAGATGACCTCACTTTTCGCGACGGCGTTGCCGATCAGGGTTGCATTAGTGGTGCGGAAGCCGTGGAAAGTCAGGCGTGGCTCGACTTCGTGCAGCTCAAGTCGCTCCAGTTCCTTTGCCCAAGATGCACCGAATCCAGATGCCCAAGGCTTGCCGCGTGACGTTGTCAGCACTGGCGCATTGGGGTCGATCCGGCCCGCCGCGCGCATCTCTTCTTGATGTAGGTCGATCATGGCCATCACCATCGGGTGCAGAGGGATGGGTGTCGGGTTGCCGGTCTTGCCTTGCTTCACGTACCAGACGCCGTCTGTGATCTGTGATGGCCGTAATTGGCGCAGGCAGTCATTGCGGCGCTGGCCCGTGTAGATCGCAGCTACGGAGGCCTTCACAATGTGTGGGCGGCCTTCTGTGAACAGCTTCTCTATTGCCCACGCTGGCCATGGCTCGTAACCGCTGCTGGTTTGGACCCGTTCGATCCGTTCGCACGGGTTTATGTCGCAAAAGCCCCGGCGGCGCGCCCAGGCGAACACGGCTGACATATCATCCATCCGCCGGTTGGCTGTGGCCGGACGGCTAGACAGTTTGTCATAGAGGGCCTGCATGTGCAGTGGCCGGATTTCATTGGGCATGAACCCCGCAAAGGTGCTTTCCAAAAGATCACAGGCCAGATCCCGAAGGGTGCGGCTGTCCTTGCTGAGGTTTAGATACTTCGGGTGCAGCTTGTGCTGTCTGATCAGTTCCTCGAATCCGAGGCTGTCTTTCGGATTAATGTCCAGTGGAGCGTTGCCAAAACATTCGAGGTACGCAAGCTTGTACGCGCTGCGGTAACCGTCATCGAACGGGTGGGGCAGAGGCTTGCGGAATTCAGACTTGTCCGTCCTGACAACGCGGAAATAGTAATACAGACGGCCACGCGCTTTTTTGGGCTGGACGTATTTGTCCAGTGCGATGTCAGCGGGCATGGATGGCGCGCAGTATGGGGTCTTGCAGCTCTTGTTCTGCCTCGGCTAACCCGTCCATCATCTCTTGCACCTCTGACCATTTCCACCGCACCAGAGTGCCGCGCTTCTTCGGCTGCGGCAATAGCCCGCGATTTGTGTAGCTTTCAACGGTCGACACAGAACAGTCGAGCTGCTCTGCGATCGTTTTGATGCTGCAATATTCGGGCGGGGCGGGCATGGCTCAAGTATCCTTGCAAGCTTGGTGCAGTTCTCCGTGGCGCAGGTCATAGTCCCGCGCCACGTCGCCCCATGCATCGTTGGGGCAATCCCGCCAACCAGCGTTCATAACGGGGATCCAGATCGGGATCAGCCAAAGCAGCTTGATGCGCCGCTCGGCGCGCCAGCAAAGGCCTTCATGTCCTCGCCGCCTGATCGTGAAGATCGCGGGCCGGACCCGGTAATCCTTGAGCTCTCTTGCGTTGTTCATTCTTCCACCTCGATCCGCTTGACGGCCTTGAACGGCCAGTCCTTGCCCTGGCTTATGGCCCGATCGCGCAAAGCGCGCGCCTGGGCCTTTGTTCCGCTCCAGGCGTACCGCGTGCCATGGGTCACACCCGCGCCGGAGAGGTGCAGGTATTGCTTGGTGCCCGCGATCCTGAACCGCACCTTGGGCTTCTCTGTGCGGTACTCGGTTTTGATCCGGGGCAGCCCGCTGGTGAGCATGGTCATGTCTCAGCCTCCGCAGAATAGTTGACGAATCATCGACCCCGCACCGGCGCCGGACAAAAACACAGCACCCAGTGACCACCAGTCAATGCGTTTGTGGCTTGGCCTGTCTGTGACGGCCCACCAGGGCACAGTGCGGGCACGGCACAGATCGCAGTCGCTGGCGCCGCAGCGGCATTCCAGCTCAGACATCGCGCCGCAGCCGAGACAGTCGGGGCGCCCGCAGGGGCACTTGGGGGTGTGGTGGCTCATAGGGACCGGCCTTTCCTTGCTTCCCGTGCGCCGTGCTCGAGCCGCGCAATGGCCAGAAGGGTGGGACGCACCTCCGGCTCGAAGCGGTCGTAGCTTTTGCCATGGGGGCCGCCGGACAGGCGCGGCATGCAGGCCTTGGGGACCAGCGCCCAGTTCGCGGGATCACAGTTGGTCTTGTCGCCATCCAGGCACTTCAGAACATGACCCTTGGGGATCGGGCCGTTGGCCTGTTCCCAAAGCCAGCAGTGCTTGCGGACCGGACGCGTGGGCGCGCCCGTTCGCGGGTTCGGCGCATCGATGATCAGGATCACGTAGCCCTTCCTGTTCACGCGCTCATAGCCGACGGGCCGACAGTTCCGGGGGCGTTGGCCCTTTTGGAAGTAGTTCTTGACCCTGTTCTCGTTGAAGGGCGGTGTCTGCCCCTCAAAGAGACCGGTGTTTCCGTTGCGCCAGCCCTTGCGGGCGCAGAGCCGCTTGATGTGTTCGACAGACACATCCGTCCGCCCCGACCAGGCGGCGAACCTTGCATGCAGATCGCGGCGGGCCATCTGGTGGTGGGCCTTGATGAACGCCAGCTCGGCCTCTGTGTACCGGATCCTGACGCCCTTCATGACCCGCCCCGCGTTTTGTCCTGGTTGCCGATCTTGGGCAGGTGGGGCAGGATTGCTTTACCGTGTTCCGCAAAGAGCTTCGCGGCTTTGAGGCTCAAATCGGCATTGGTGCTGATCCGGTCGGCAAGGCCGACCATGGCGGCCGCTTTCCGGATCTCGGTATCGGTCTGTTCGGGGGAAAGGCTCTGATCCGCGAGGCGGTCAAGCTGGTCGAACAGGTGATCGTTCAGGTCGGCAAGGCTGACTTTGGACATGG
>NZ_JIBC01000007.1 GCF_000620505.1 Sulfitobacter sp. 20_GPM-1509m
CTGCGTGAAGTTGATCGCACGAAGACTGCCGTGCAAGTGGATGTGGCTATGCTGGACACGGCGATGACGCTAATGGCGTCGTTGATGACCACACATCTGACAACCGGCTGGAAGCCGGTCCAGAACGGCAACGAAGCGTGGAGCGCCAGTCCTTCGTCGGGTGCATTTGAAACTGCCGATGGCATTCTGATGCTGGCCGCGAACCACGACGCCCAGTTCCGCGACATGTGTATGGCCATCGGGCGAGAGGACATTCTGCAAGATCCCCGATGGGAGACTGTCGCAGAGCGCCATGCGAACTGGAAAAGCTTGCGTGAAACGTTGGAACAGACATTCCTGACGGAACCTGCCCTGCACTGGGAAGAAGTTCTTGCCGTGGCAGCGGTCCCAGCAGGGCGGATTCGCGGTCTGGAGGAAATGCTGGCAGAGCCGCAGATCGCCGCACGGGGGCTGACCCGGGAAATCCACGTTGACGGTCATGAGGGGGGAATTCACATCCCGACCATGAGCTTTAAGGCCAACGGCGAAAACAGCACCTCGGACCTGATGCCCCAACGGCTTGGGGCCGACACTGATGCAGTGCTGCGCGCCGCGGGATATTCACAAGACACGCTGGATGCCTTGCGGTCGGCAAAGGTGATTTAATGGGATAACCGTTTCCGTGGCCATCGAACATTACATCAGGCAACGCCTCAATACTCACAGCCTCGCAGTCCGCTGTTCTCTGAACTGTCTCGGTGTCCAAGATTGCGTTTTTGGCGCGGGTGGCGAGCTTGGTGGTGCTCGAGAGGTGGTCGCGCGCGGCGGCCGAGCGCACCGAGAGCCGGTCCAGTTTCGCCACAATTCGCCGCTGCTCGGGGAGCCGGGGGAGGTCGATGGCGCTGGCTTTGATTGCCGTTTGGCTGATGTTCGGTTGCGCCCCGCCTTGCCCAACGGCACGGAAGTCTTCCACTTCGTGTCGGAAGAACCACTAAAGAAACGGCATCATAGACGTCAGCGCTTTGGGCAGAGAAAGACCGTTTCCTGCCCATCGCTGCACTGTATGTTTTGCTAATTCACGACTTCGCGGTTTCCTTCAATCGGCTTTTGCCAGAAGTTTACAGAATCGTCCGTTTGGCTGGTCTCAGGTGCGCATCTTAGCCTTCGCGCGCGCAGTAAAGGGCTTGCAGAGTTTCCAGCACAGCGGCAACCTCATGCCCCTGAATGCTATAGAAAATCGTTTGCCGGACGCGTCGGCCCTCGACCAGCCCGGCTTCTTTCAGCTTTTTGAGTTGCTGCGACATCGTGGATTGCGAGACTCGACAGGCTTCAGCGAGGTCACCAACTGATTTCTCACCTTCCAGCAGACGGCAAAGAATCTGCAACCGGGCCTCGGACGCCAGCATCGTCATCAGCGCTGCCGCCCCCGCAATGTCGCCTTCGAGAAAGTCTTCTGCAGCTCTCATATTACGCCCATTGAATATTAAGAATTCGTAATATACATAGATCAGAAGATGGATTCAAGGCTCGCCTGACTGCAATCGCGGGCACAGCACGGAGATGGAATATGGAAACCGAATTTACCCCCTGGCTGTCGCTTGGCGGCGGCATGATGATCGGGGCCTCGGCGGTGCTGCTGATGGCAACGTATGGGCGTATCGCGGGTATCAGCGGCCTGACCTCGAAGGTTTTCGCGCGCAGCAGTGACAGCGAGGCGCGGAGCGTCTCAGCACTCTTCGTGCTGGGCTTGCTTTTGGCCGCACCGCTGTGGCTGCTGGTCTCGGGCGATTGGCCGCAACAATGGGTGCCATCGAGCCCCGTTCTTATGGCCGTCGCCGGTCTGCTGGTCGGCTTTGGTGCGACCTACGGCAATGGCTGCACTTCGGGCCACGGGGTCTGCGGGATAAGCCGGGGATCCACGCGATCAATCATCGCGACACTTACCTTTATGACAGCAGCCTTTGTGACCGTTTTCGTCGTGCGTCACCTGATCGGAGCTTAAGATGAAACAGATTTTCGCGCTTCTCTCTGGGCTGGTTTTTGGCCTCGGCCTGATCCTTTCCGGCATGGCAAATCCGGCCAAGGTGCTCAACTTCCTTGATGTCTTCGGCACTTGGGACCCAAGCCTTGCCTTCGTCATGGGCGGCGCCATTGCGGTGACTGCACCGGGATTCGCCCTGCTGTTCCGCTACTGGAATACCCCCTATTTCGGGAACACCTTCCACGTGCCAACACGCAGCGATCTGGACCCAAAATTGCTGACCGGTGCGACAATCTTTGGCGTCGGTTGGGGGCTGGGGGGCTTTTGTCCCGGCCCGGCGCTGACCGCCTTGCCCGTTGCGGCCACTGGAACGCTGATATTTGTCCCCTTCATGCTGGCCGGCATGTGGATTGCCAGACACACCCCTGACCTTGCATTAAAACGCACCGCAGGAGCCGCATAATGACTGACCCACTGAACTCGCCCGTAGTGCGCCACTCCCCCTCGACCGGCGCAGCAAGCCCCGATGTCTGGGGCATCTACGAGCCTGACACAGGCTCGATCCAATACATCTGCGCAGATCCCGCGACCAAAAAGGCCGCGCTGATTGATGTGGTCTGGAACTTCGATCCCAAGAACTATCGCTTTTCAACCGAAAGCATCGATCAGGTTCTGGGTATCGTGCAGGACCAAGGGCTTAGCGTGGAATGGGTGCTCGACACGCACCCCCATGCCGATCACGTCATGGCCTCGGCGCATCTGAAGGAACGCACGGGCGCACCCAACGCCATCGGGGCGCTGGTCCCCGAGATTGCAAGGATCTGGGCCGATCTTTACAACCTGCCCGACGCTTTTGACCCCAATCGTGATTTCGACCACCTGTTCAAAGAAGGTGAGACCTTCAAGATCGGCGAACTGGACACCAAAGTGATGCTGTCGCCCGGTCACACACTGGGGTCGATCACCTATGTGTGCGGCGACGCGGCCTTTGTGCATGACACGCTGATGCAGCCGGATGCCGGCACCTCGCGCTCGGACTTTCCGGGTGGCAAGACCACGGAACTCTGGGATTCAATCCAGGACATTCTCGCTCTGCCCGGCGACACACGGCTTTATATCGGCCATGACTACAGCACGAAAGAGCGTGACGAACCGATGTGGGAAGCCACCGTCGACGACCACAAGGCCAATAACATCCACGTCAAGGACGGCACCAAGCGCGAGGAGTATATCGAGCGCCGCCAGAGCCGCGATGCAACGTTGTCGCTGCCGGACCGCATTCTTGCTGCGCTGCAGATCAACTTGCGTGGGGGACGGCTTCCGTCTTCCGAGGGCGATGGCAACCATTATCTGAAGCTGCCAGTGAACCGCTTTGACTGAGCCTGACCGGGCGGCCCTTCGGGGCTGTCCCTTTCTTTTGACGGAAACCTTACACGAACCTGCCCTCGCTTGGGCGATACCTGCCGATCCTCGGCTGGGGACGACGGTGTGACAACGACCAGTTCACGGGTGACATGGTCGCCGTGGTGATCGTGACTATAAATCTGGAACGATGGCAGGCTTTGCCTCGCGCGGTGCCAACGCCTGATAGGCATCGGCCAGGGCCGCGTCTAGCTGTGACTGTAATTTCGCAAAGAGAAGAGCCTGATACAGGAGGTAATTTTCGATCGCCACCACCATGTGGTCTTGATACAGGCGATACTGAGCCGTAACGCCACAGTTAGACACCCTGGGCGTCCGAATTTCATCAAACTTGCTTGCCGCGATTGCTAGTTCACCTTTGGCTGCTTCAAAACCTAACGGTTGGACAATGTGCCAAGCGTCGCAACGCGATTGATCGAGATAGGAGGCGGCGTCATCAAAATGTCGACCTTCCATGTCGAAGAAAGATATGCCTTCCAATAAGGCATCTTCTTCACTCTGGCCGTCATAGAAATTCGTTTGTTTTCCGTATTTCTGCTGTAACGATGCCAATATCGCGTCATGCGACGCCGCATCCACCGACTGCCTGCGGCCAATCGCCGTAACGGTATCCCCGACATATAGGATGCCGATATGATCAAAGTTCCATCGCCGCATGCGAGACGGATCGCCCTCGATCTCAGCTGGTGAATAATACGCAACAGTCACCGGATGTTCGACTTGCGTAAGAGCATCGCGGATCGGACCGTTCCTTCTATCGAGAAGTTGCGAAAGGCCGAAATTATGGTATCGCGTTTCCTGCAAGCTGGCCTGGATAAATGGTTGGAACCCCCTTTCATCAATCAGGATACCTTCAGCCTTTTTGCGGCTGTCGCCAGTGGAAATGCCCAGAACATCAAACCTTTCTGGCAGGGTCGGCATAGACTGCGTATCGCCAAAATTACCATATTGGTCGGCCAGTGCGTCAAAGCTTCCAATGGGCAGGTTAACCGAAACGCGGCGTTTCCCTGCATCGTTTACGGCCCCGATCTCGATCGTGACGTTCAGGTCATGTGGGCAGTATTCGTTGGCTTTACCGTCGGGGTCGCCATGACGCATCTGTCCGGAAAAGGGGGTATCAACCAGCGCGGTCTCATCTCGCGAAATCTGAACAATCCCTAGGCAACTGACCTGATTGCCGTCCGGATCGTTCAGGCTGAAATCAACCAAGGTATGGTGACCAATGACCGCAACCTGAATGTATGGGTTTTGACTAAACCAGATACCAGGTTCTGACAGAGGCGTTTCCGCATTGGCATAACTGGTTAAGTTTGGCACCGTCAGTACCAACGCCGCTGCACTCAAGAGGCGCAACGATTTTCCAGATTTTGTCTTCCCTAAAGTCTCCGTGAGCATGTGCATGGTCTTTCCGGTTTCGTCTATGTGTTTTTATCGGTGGCAGAGGTGGTCCAGCCTCTCCTTATAAGGCCGACCGGACAGCAAATTCGTTTGACGGTAAAAGGGGCGGGCGAGATTGATCGGCTCCGCCAAGCCTGCTTCAATCAGATCGGCTATGGCGCGCGCGATAGCCTCATCCTTAAATGGGCTTCCGTCGTGAACGTTGAAAAAGAAACCGTCGGCGATGCCAGCTGGGGTCAGTTCCCGCTCGTTCTCAATGACGTAGTCTAGAATCTGCCCTTTGAGCTGATCCTGTTCTCCAGTCCATTTTTTGTCTTGATCGGTTTCCTCAAGTTTGGGTAATTCACTACCCGCGAGTAATACAGCGCGTGGTAGACTATTGCCCCGTTCTGTATGCCAAGCGGCGGTTGAAGAAACGCGAACCGCGTTTAGGAATGCGACATCTTCCAATGTCTTGGGTTTCGAAGCGAGCGCCGAGAGTGCCCGCACGCCAAGACATGAGCCATCTTCTTGATGCTGATAACCATCGGCCAGTGCAAAAATGAAGAAAAGCGCTTGGTCCATATCGAGAGGTGAAGCATCAGTAATGTGAACATAGGTGTGCGGATTGAAGCCTTTCCAAGCGATGTTTACACCTGAGGAATTTTGAAGGTTCCCTGAGAACCAGCCTTGCGCTACTTGGTGGTTGGGATCGGCGAGGAGCGCCTCGTTCAGCTTGGCGCGTAGCGCTTGGAACGCCTCGGCATCTTCCGAACTCCATGCCAATTCATTTGTTGTGGTCAGTGGCCCGAGCGCATTGAGTGTTCGAGCGAAATCTATCATGTCAATCGTGGGGTCTTGCGCTTGGACCGGACCCACCGCAGACATAAAAGCCGTCATGGCGACAAAGACTGCCCTGAAAAACTTCATGTTGTTCCCCGCGTTTTTAAATAGACCACAAAACAAATAAAAATTTGCAAAATTCAATGGCGCTTGCAAGAGGACTGCTGCGTTATGCTCGAGGACACGCGTTGTTGCTGTCTCGATCACTATTTAAGTGGCCAAACCGAACACTTTATGGACAAATTCGATTTGGCCTTGAGTACCCGGTTTGATGTTGTCGATGTGGGTGTACTTGATGGTTCGGATGGACTTTGTTGCTCAAGTCGGGTGAGGGGCAGACTCCCACCTATCCCGAACAGGCTCGTCATACCGGTTCTGTAGTGGGGCGCGAGGATGTGCCTTCCACCCATGTCATCAACGTGAGAAGCGCGCCGATGATGAAGATAGCTGTGGCGAGAACCGCAGTTGCCTTTGAGGGTCTGGTAGGTTTGCTCGGGGATTTTGCGGTCAAATGCGCTGCACTCAAGCGGAAGATGCAGCCAGGAACAGCGAATATGGGGCCTCTCTCTGACGCGTTGGAAACCAGCTACTGATCCAAAAGATGAGGACGAGGAAGGAGGGCAAAATTCTCAAAATATTTATCTTCCATACCCACGTCCGCGATCAGCCTGAAATCATCTAATAAGATAGGTTTACAAAATATATGCGATCCACCCGTTTATCTTGTCCGAATTCGATCACCATCGTCCATTCGGGATCAGGAAGCGGAATGTCCGAGCAGACATAAGCCGTGAAGCTCCGCGATGTGGCCGTATAGCCGTTGGGCACGCGCCCCAAAAGCCGTATCACTTCGCCGCGCGTTAGCCCAACCCTCAGGCCCGACGGCATTTCCCAGTTTGGTGATGTGGTGGACATGGCAACAACGACATCTTGGAAAATATCGAGATGCATGCCTACAAGCGTCATGCGATCAATGGCCTCGCCGCGCCCGTCGGGGTCTTCTATGGTCTCTGGTGATCCGAGTTTGCCGAGCGCACTCAGCGGATCGCCCATGTGCACGCCTCCAAGACTGAATTCGGTCGCGGGCAGGCAATGCTCGATGACGTTCTTGTATTGGCTTTCCTGCAAGGTTGACGTGGGTATTGGCTGAATATGGTCAGATACCCAAGTGAATGAATAGGAATCCCACGTTTGGCCCGCGGCGACTTTAATGTCGTGGATCCCGCCGCCAAAGCCATAGCTCACTGTGTCTGGAACGCACTCAAGACTGGCGGCATGTTCTCCACTTTCCGTCACCTCGACCCAGCCGAAACGCCGTGGTTCATGCTTCAAGTCCTCTTCGGAAAACGGACGATCAAAACCGCCGCCCACATTGTATGCGTAGTCGCCGCTATAGAAGGTGACGCTCTCAAAGATCGACACACTCGACCCCGGCCAAGGCTCGAAATCGACGCGCTCAACCGGTTCGGAGAGAAACAAGTCAGGCGTGCCTCCAATCGGCCCATAGCTATAGGTTGCAACCTGATCGTCGAAGCAAACAAAGACTTCCGTGTTGCGTCCCTCAATCTGACAGGAGGTGAAGGCCTCTTGCCCTTGTGGACACCCCGCGTGCGCTTGTGCAGTCCATAAGGCGCCTGCAAAAAGAAGGTACATACCAAATTTCACTCTCACCCATTCCTTTTTCTACGCTTTGAGCGACGGCCGTCAGACGGTGAGCAGGTTTGATATCAAAGTCTAGCCCTAAGGCGCTGAGTTTGACGCAAAGGACCCCTTGCGGACCTTGGTTTATTTGGCAGCGGACGGCAGCTCGGAGTCCATTTTACCGAATGCTGCGCACCGCGCGAATGGCAGCTTAGTTAATCCGGTACGGCGGCGCCGGGAGGAACGGCCCTTGGTTTCCATGTCATCACGATGATCGCCGTGACCGTGATCTGGACCGCTGCGAACACCGCCATCGCCGAAACAAGGCCGACCATATCGGCCAATGCGCCGCTGGCGATCACGGGAAGTGAGAACCCGAAATACGCATAGACGAACAAGCCCGCCGTCGCACGCGCCCGGTCGTCTGGCGCACGCAACGAAACTTCCGCCAATGAAGCGAGATAGGTGAAGCCGTAGCTGGCCGCACTGGTGATGCAGGTGCCGACGAGAACGAATGCCAGAACCTTCAACCACACTCCGGCCAGAAGGACGAGAAAGCCGAGCGGGATCAGTACGAAGCCGAGAGCGAGAGCGCGATCGTTGGTCATGCGCCGGGCAATCGGTTGGCAGAGAAACCCCACGAAGATCGCAAGGAAGATGACAAGGCCCGTCCACCCCCCGAGGTCGTTCGCGGCAAGCTCCAGCGGAATGACAGCGATGGTCATGCCAGTCGTGGACCAGGCCAGTGCCATTGCGGCCCCGAACATCCATGTGCCGGAAGGGAAAACCGGCAGGCGCAGAAGGGACACGCTAAGGCGCTTGTCGATCCGGGGCAGTCCGAGGGCGATCACGGCGAGGACCGGAGCCGCCACGAACAGTGCGATGTAGCTGGCGGGCAAGAGCGTCGGCCCCTGCACACCGAGGCTGATACCGGTCGCTAGCGCGCCGCCGCCAAAGCCGAGCGACGTGGCAGAGGTAACGATAAGGGCGGCGTTCTTCGCGCGATATGAACCGAGAATTTCCGTCATGTAGGCAGTTCCGGCGGTTGTCGCCAGACCGGTCCCGATGCCAAGCAGGAAACGCGCGACGACAAGACTTGTCCAGCTTGGTACCTGCACGAGAAGCGCCGTAGCCACGGCGCCCATTATCAACGCCAGTGCAATCGGAACCCGTCGCCCGATCCGGTCCGAAAGCCCACCGAGCAGCAGCAGCGTCGGCATGAGCCCCCCGACATAGGCCGCGAACGCGACGGTCACCGCCGTCGCCCCGACATCGCTTTCCGCCGCATAAACATCGTAGAGCGGAGCCTGAAGGTTCACGGCGAACGTCACCGTGAAGAGACCAAGGGCGAGCAGTGAAATCGGGATCAGTTTGGACATGGGGCGTGGACCTCGAAGATTGACTTGAGATCGAAATGCCATGAGGTAAAAAGCATGACAATTTTTCTATTGTACTAGATACAGTGAAGCCATGAAGAAGGCCCGTTACATCCGCCTTGCCGATATGCTCTCGACGGCGATTCAAGAGGGCAAGCTGGCTCCGGGCACGAAGCTGCCCACGCATCGCGCGTTCGCAGAACAGTTCAGCGTGGCACTTGCCACGGCGACTCGCACCTATGGGGAACTTGAGCGCAGAGGCATGATCGTCGGCGAAGCCGGTCGCGGCACCTTCGTGCGAGACCTCGGATTACCCCCTACACTTGGGGTCCGACAGACTGCCAGTGATGGCCTCATCGACCTGGTTTTCAACATGCCGGGGGACGCGGCCGATGCGGGTATGTTGCGGGCGGGCCTGCGGCGACTTGCGGCGGCGGGCGACCTTGAGGCAATGCTGCGCTACCAGCCTCACGGCGGGCGGACGCACGAACGCCGGATCATTGCTGAAAACCTTGCCTCAACCCTTGGTCCTATCGACCCCGACTGCCTTCTGATTACGTCCGGCGGCCAGCATGGGTTGGCAACCATCGCGCTCGGGCTCTTTCGACGTGGGGACAGGATTGCAACCGACACTCTGACCTATCCCGGCTTCAAATCCATCGCGGCGTTGCAGGGCCTTGATCTTATTCCCATTGAGGGGCGGCGGGGCCTAATGGACCCGGACGATCTGGAACGACAGTGTTGCGCGCGCAAGTTGCGGGCGGTCTATCTGATGCCAACGGTTCACAACCCCTTGGGTTCGGTCATGGATGAGACAACTCGCCTGCGCCTGATCGAGGTCGCGCGCAAGCATGACCTGTTGCTCATCGAAGACGCGGCCTACGCGTTTCTGGAGCTAGATCCGCCGCCAAGCCTCATCGCGCTCGCTCCGGAACGAACGGTCTATGTCGGGGGCTTTTCCAAGAGCCTCGCGACAGGCTTGCGCTTGGGCTACTTGATCGCGCCCGCGACCCACACAGACAGACTGCTTGAAGCGATCAGGGCGACAACCTGGA
This sequence comes from Sulfitobacter sp. 20_GPM-1509m, assembly GCF_000620505.1. Taxonomy (GTDB): domain Bacteria; phylum Pseudomonadota; class Alphaproteobacteria; order Rhodobacterales; family Rhodobacteraceae; genus Pseudosulfitobacter. Next base: position 9,675 of record NZ_JIBC01000007.1, read on the forward strand.
ACGCCCCGGCGCTGATCTCCTGCCTGGTGACGGGCTGGGTGGAGGACGGCACGCTTGCCCGTTCCGAAGAGACCCGCCGGCGGGACGGCGCAGAGCGCCAGCGACTTTGCCGGACCGTTTTTGATGGTTTGATCATCCTTTCACATCACAACGCAGGCTTCGCCTGGTTGCCACTCGAAAAGGGTGTTCGGGCAGAACCCATCGTCACACGTTTGAAAGAGCACGGTATCTCCGCATCCGGTGCAGAACCTTTTGCAACGACGGTCGCAGTACCACAGGCGCTTAGGCTGGCTTTTGGCGGTGTGCAGAAAGATCAGTTGGAGGAGGTCTTTCAGATAGTTCGCAGAGCTGTCGATGGGGCTTCCATGTCGTGAGAAATTCCGAGAGCTGACATTCATGCAGCCGCAGCGAATGGCGGAAAACCGCCCTTGAAGGTATATGAGACAAGTTTAACGTGCTTAAAAGCGAGTTTCTGATCCAAGTTCAGCAAAAGATCTTGGGATACGTCGGTCATTAGCCGTTGATTTTTAATGAAGTGTCATGACGGTTGCTTTGGAACACCCCTAGACTGAAATTAAAACAATTTTCTCAACTATGACTAGCCCGGGCTTAGGTGCTAGAACTTGTCCGTCTATCCTCAAAGCGTTTCCCAATAGGGCTCAGTCGGCCATAGAAACATGAGTAAATTCAGGGTTTTGTTGGGAAACGGTTTAGCTTTATTTTCAGGTTTTTAGGTGAGTTGTCCGCTCGTTTACACCGAAGATGTCGGGAGTTCGAGTCTCTCACGACCCACCATTCCAGCCAATCTTTTCAAGTGCCTGACGTTTTCCCAACGGTTCCGTTTTGTTCTTGTCTGACGTGCCTGACGCCGTCTGTGATCTGTGGCGGTCGGAACTGGCGCAGGCAGGCATTGCGGCGTAGGCCGGTATGGATCGCGGCGACCGCGCCCTGCCGGTGTGCAAACGACAGCTTCTGGCCGTTCACTCCAGAACATCACGCCAAGAGTGCTTCGGCTGAAACCCGACGAGCTTCTTCGCCTTCTTGTTGCAAAAGAAGGTTTCGTTTCGGCCCATTTTGCCACGAACTTCGACATTCTTGTAGAACTGTTCGATCACCTGATCCGTGGTGATACCAACCGACATGTCGTCGTTCGATACGTTGAACACTTCAAACCCCAATCCGTCGGCTTTCAGACAGCAGTCGACCATATGCCCCAGATCGCGGGCATCAATATACGCGAATATATTGCGCCGCCGCAGGGCCGGGTTTTCCATGAAAGCGGGGAAAATTTCGGCATATTCTTGTGGCTCTATCACGTTGTTGATCCGCAATCCGTAAATGTCGGCACCGGACCGCGCCTGAAAGGAACGTGCGGTCGCCTCGTTGCAGACTTTCGACATGGCGTAGCTGTCGTGGGGCACGGTCGGGTGGGTTTCATCAACCGGCACAAAATCCGGTTTCAACTCACCGTCCGCGAAACATATGCCATAGGTCGTCTCGGAGCTTGCAAATATCACTTTCGGGACGCCGAGCTTCACAGCCGCCTCGATGACGTTATAGGTGCTCAGAGTATTCTGCCGAAAACACTCGCCATCCGTGCCGATCATGACGCGTGGAATGGCCGCGAAATGCACAACCGCATCATATTTCGGAACGCCCGTTCCTGCGTCCAGTTCAGCAGCTTCGATGAACTGGGACATGGCACCAATGACCTGGCCTGAATCGCACAGATCCACCAACAATTCGGGACACTCCAGCCCGGACGGTGATCGGTCAACATTTACGACATGGTGACCTTGTGCCTGAAGATGCTGGATGGCCCATCGGCCAGCCTTGCCGCTGCCACCTGTGAAGAAAACTCGCATTGAACCCTCTATCTGTTCGCTCAAAGGCATCTGTGTTGTTGTGCCTGACCTTGAACTACCAATGGTGGGTAGTTCAAGGCAGACTGCCAGGATGACTTCCTGTCCCCGGGGGGTATCCCAAAACTCAGCCGCCCAACACAGGACCGGCGGGGGAGATTTTCATCTGTGCATGCGAAATTGGAGAGAAAAGCCCAAGTGCAAAGGCATTTGAGCGCAAACGGTGTTCAGGTTTTGGTCTTTCTTTGACCGGATAGCATTTCTGCGGTGTCAGACCAGCGAGGCCTGAATGCGGGCGGCGATGGTTGAAGTCGTCGCGCCATGCCGCCACCAGATCGCGGACATGGCGCAGGTTTTCGAAGAGATACAATCAGTTGTTTCCACTATTTCACCAGCCGCCACATCTCCCTCAGGTCCAGATGTCGCGTCCAATGTGCCAGCAGGGCAAGGCCGGCGTGACCGATCAGGTAAGCCCAAACCACATTGGCAAAGAGCACGTGAACCCCGAGCACCTGCTCGCGGACGCCCGGAAACAGCACCGAGGCGGCGCCGGTCGTGGCCATGAGCGTCATCAGAAGAAGGCCCAGACCGTGAATTGCGGACGCCATCGGACGGTGATTGTCCATGTCGGGGAAGGTCAGGTGGCGGGCTGAGGCCAGGTGCGCCTTTGTGTCCTCGATCAATGCGGCGCGGCGGTTGGCGGAGAACCATGGGATCAGCGAGCCAAGGGAGGTACCTTTGGACCGAAAGAGAAGCAGCAGCCAGAAGAGAGCGGCAAAGCCCAGGGCAGCGTAGCCGGAGTATTCGTGGACTTCGAACAGCAGATTGCCTGGCGAAGTGCCGTGCGGCGCGCGCATCACGAGAGAAGTTGCAAGCTGAGTGATGATGCTGAGCGCAAGGCCGGCGTGGATCAGGCGTGTCGGCAGGGTGTGTCGGGAGGTGGGCTGAAGGTCTGACACCGAAGGGGCCTTTCGAAAGTGGGGCACAGGACCGTGCATGCGCGCCTTGTGACAGGCCAACTTTTCGTGCTCCTGACGCCGACATTGCGTTTTTGTAATCTTGGTCGCCAACGCTTTGCCGTTGCAGGAAAACCGGCTATCTGCCCGGTGACACCATGCAAGAGGAGCCGCCATGTCCGGCTGGGCCAGCCACATCCTGCCATCGCTCGAATCGCTTGGCCTCTGGTCCTACTGGATCATTGGCGCGGCCTCGATGTTGGAATCCTTCTTCCTGACCGGTGTTGTCGTGCCCGGCACGCTCATCGTCGACGCCGGCGGGGCGTTGGTTCGGCTTGGGCGGATCGACTTCTTCGATCTGGTCTGGTTCGTCGCCATCGGGGCGATCCTCGGGGGCGAGATGGGATTTTGGCTTGGTCGTTACGCCAAGAAGCGCTTTCCTCAGGACTGGGCGCCAACCCGCTCTCGCACCTTTCTGAGGGCGCAGGCGCTGTTTGACCGGCGGGGCGGCATGGCATTGGTCCTCGGCAGGTTCCTCGGTCCGGTGGCAGGTTTGGTGCCCCTGGCGGCCGCGCTGACAGGGATGCCCGTCCGCACCTTCCGTCTGTGGAATATCGCCAGCGCCTTTCCTTATGCGCTGGCTCATGTCGCGATCGGCTATGCGGCGGGTGATCTGCTGGCGCGGATCGGGCCGGTTGCAGGGCGGGCAGCCATGGTGGTCGGGGCCGTGGCCATCGTCATCGTCGCCTTCTATGTCATCGCCGCGCAGGTCCAGCGCGGGCTTCCGCTGGTGCTGCGGTGGACGGGCTTCCTCCGGGATTCGGTCGTGTCGCGACCGCGCGTGCGGCACTTGATGGAGCGGCATCCCTCCATCGTCACCTTCCTGGCACGTCGCTTCGATGTGGAACGCTTTGACGGCCTGACCCTGACGATGTTGATCGGTGTGTGCGGCTATCTCGTCATTGCCTGGGCCGATACGGCCTTCGATTTCCTGCATCTGCCGCAAGTGGCCGAGATGGACCTGCGCCTCGCTCGGCTGATCCACGCCTTCTGGACGCCGGAGCTTTTGAAAGCCTTCGGCCTGATCACGCAGCTCGGGCATTGGCCAGTGGTGCTGGCTGTCTTCCTGGGCGCGGCCGTAGCGCTGGCGCTGACGCGCCGTTGGCCGTCGCTCGTTCACCTCTGCGTGGCACTCGGTGGCGAGTTGATCACTGTCCGGCTTCTGAAAGGCACTTTCGCCCGTCCTCGTCCGGACCTGGGCTATTTCATCGAGACCTCGGGCAGCTTCCCCTCCGGTCATGCCACCCTGTCGGTCGCCTTCTGGGGCACCCTGGTCGTGATCCTCTGGCGCGAGAAGCTGATCGGCATTCCGACCGCACTTCTGGCGGCAGGCAGTTTCGCCGTGCTGATCGGAGGGAGCCGACTTTATCTGATCGAGCACTTCCTGTCGGATGTCGTGAACGGTTGGATCGTCGGGGCGTTCTGGCTGGTGATCGGCTTTGGCGTGGCGGAATGGTTCCGGCATGCGCGCCCCTCGACACCGCGACACACAGGCTGGCAGCGCGCTGCGGCCGCGTCCGTCCTGCTGGTCGCGACGGTTGCGGCAGGCTGGGGCGTCGCGACGGCCAACCCGCCACTCGCAACCCGTGGCGCCGAGGCTGCGCCGAAGCCGCTGGCAATCGCCGACATCGGCACCGCGCGCTTCCCGGTCATCGCTGAAACACTCACCGGCGCCGCCACGCTTCCGGTCCGGACGGTCATCAGGGCCACGGACCCGGCGGCGCTGGAAAGCGCGTTGACCGCCAACGGGTGGACGCGGCTTGACCGCCCAAGCCTGAGCGGCGCGTTGCACGCCGTATGGAAAGACCTCGCCGATCTGACCGCCGGAACAGCTCCCGCGATCCCCATGTTCTGGAACGGACATCCGCAGGACATGACGTTCCGCGACGCAGGGGACGGAACATTGCTCTGGGTCTGGAAGGCGGGCGTCGAGAGCGGGACCGGTGAGACCCTTTATCCCGTCGTGGTCGAACCGGGCGAAACGGCCAGCGCCGGTCGCGGCGCGAAGCCGCCGCTGCCCCTGGCTGCCGCGACCGCAATTACTGTCCCAAAAGCCCCCACCCAGGGGGAAGGACCGGAAGGTCCGGGATGGAACTGTGACGGCACGGTGACAGTCGGGTCACCTGCGCCCTGAGGATCAGGACGGAAAGCGGATCGTCACCGACAATCCGGGCCGCGCGTCGCCCAGAGCCAGATCCGCCCCGTGAAGATTACAGGCGGCAGCCACGAGGCTCAGGCCCAGTCCGCTGGCAGGCCACGTGGTGTTCTCACTGCCCTTGGTTCGAACAATCGGGCGACCACACCCCCTTGTTACGCCCATAGTGGTCGCTGTTCGGTGGCCAGATCGGCAAAGGTATCACCCTATCGGTAGGTGGAAAGGCGAAAGCGATCGCCCGCAGCCGGGGCTTTGAGCGGGGTCTGGCCAATTTTGGTCAATACTCATTGTAAACTGGAGCTTGGCAGAGCAGTAAGCACGGGACACGAAAGGTGGTGGAAGGTGCTTTGTTGATCAGGTTGAGATATTGGACTGCCATGTTCGCTGCTGGTGGGATCGCAATCGGCCTGTCGTACCTTGTCGACACTCCGGCAGAACATGCCAAAGCTGCGCCTGATGCGGCCAGAACCGATCAGTCGGGCGACAAATCGATTGAAGATGACGAGGTCGCATCGGTTGAAACAGATGCAGATCCCGACACGCCGACAGCGACGAAAGACACCGAGACATGGACAGAGGTCGTGGGCATGGGCGACAGTCTGTCAGGACTTCTCGCAAAGGCCGGTCTTGATACGGAGACCAGCCGAAAGGTCATTCTTGCGATCGGGTCCGAATTCGATGTGCGCCATCTGAAGCCGGGGCACCGCCTTGCTCTGGAACTGTCCGACGACGGGCTTCCACAGACGGCCACGCTGGAAATAGATGACGGGTCCCGCATCCAGGCGACGTTCGGGGAGGCGCCCTCTGTCCAGAGGCTGGAACCTGAACTTGTCAGTGTCCGGCACGCAGGCGAGGCGACGGTCAACAGCTCGATCTTTGCGGCACTTGATGGCGCTGGCATTCCGACCCGGTTCGCAACGGACCTGGAACTGATCCTGGGAGAGACATTCGACCTGCGGACCCAGCTGGCTGGCGGGGAGCATATTCGCCTGATGTGGCGGGAGCACAGCTCCGGTGACCGCGTTGTCGGTGATCCGACCATTGATTTTGCGCAACTCGATCTGGCCGATGGTCGCTATGAAATCCTGTGGCCTGACGACAATTCCCGCCGGACCACGATTTTCAAGGACGGGGAACTCTTGCAGACATTCGACCAACCGATCCGCGGCGCGCGGCTCAGCTCGGCGTATGGACTGAGGATGCATCCCGTTCACGGGACGGTGCGCATGCACAGCGGACTGGATTTTGCCACCAGACAGGGGGCTGCTGTCGAAGCGACCCAGCGGGGCAAGGTCTCCTTCATGGGCAAGCGCAGCGGTTACGGCACAGTGGTTGAACTGGATCACGGCAACGGCGTGCAGACGCTCTATGCCCACCTCAGCGCGATGAACGAAAAACTGGAAATAGGCCAGCAAATCGACGCAGGAACACAGATTGGTCGGGCCGGATCGACCGGAACTTCGACGGCACCGCATCTTCACTACGAAATCCGCGTCGACGGCACGCCGGTCTCGCCGCTCGCGGACACGCAGCTGCACGGTTCATCCAGCCGGGTGCGCACGAAAAATTCTCTTTTGCTCGTTGGCGAAATGCAAACCGAGTTGGATCGTCTGCTGGCATCGCGCGGATAAGTATCCCCAAAGATCGTTTGGCCGTTTCAGAGTTGGCGCTTGCAAGTGATCTGTGACGCAGCGAGGGGGGCTGAATGTCCGTCTTTCTGAACTATTTAGACTGAAGGGCGCCCTTTGAAATGCTGGCGAATGGGACGACTACTGTTGAAAACCGTAAGTCCGAGCTGCAGCCGCTACAAAAGTCGGCTTTTGACCAAGCCGCGCGTCGACGGGCCGTGGTGCGGTGATGCGACCTGCGTGACTGGCCGTTTATGACAGCCAAGCACATCTTAGCTGGCGGCAACACACATCCACAATTGATCCAGATCAACGCGCCTCTTTTGTGCCACGTCATAGTGGGCGAAACGCACAAAGGAACACTGTCATGAAGAATACAACGATATCCGTTATTCTTGGAGTTGACGCCCAGCCCGCTGATCTGGGAGCTCTGAGCCAGCAATCGCTCGAAAACAATATACATTTGATCGTATTGTTGCTGCGCAAGTTACCTCCTGTCCCCGTGTTTTACATGGGACTGGGCGAGTTCAGCGCCTATTCACTGCCCGAAGGCTGGCAGGCTGACGTAGATAAAGCAAATACTGCTTTGGACGCGCAACGTGCCAAAATCTCTCAATATCTGGCCGACCAGGGGGCAAGCGCCGAAGTGCGGGCTGTCTTCGGCGATGTCTCGGGCCTGCGGAGCACAGTGGCCCATGTCGGCCTGACCTGTGATACCATTATCATCGGGGACGATCTGCGCTCGGATGAGCAACTGTTCAAGGATGTCGTTCACGCAGCTCTTTTCGAGTCCTCCGCCGGGGTGATGCTGAACACATTGGGCACGGCTGAGGCGCTGCAACCCAAGTCAGCCTTTGTGGCGTGGAAAGCCGGTGTTCCCGCAGCGCGTGCAATCCGCGCGGCGCTTCCTGCGCTGCGCACAGCACAGGATGTCACAGTTGCGCTTTTCGATCCGGTATCAACAGCTTCGCAAGATGGCGAAAACCCCGGCTCCGACGTGGCTGCATGGCTGAACCATCAAGGTTGCACCGTCGCGGTTCAGCAGTATCCAGGCAGCGGTCAGGAAACCGGAACCGCGATCTTGAAGCGCGCCAAGGAAAATGCCGCAGACCTGATTGTCATGGGGGCCTACGACCATTCACGTCTGCGCGAAACAATCTTCGGTGGCACCACCCAAACCCTGATCGAACAGCGCGACCGGCCTGTGCTACTGTGTCATTAACCGAACCCGGGATTGTGCAGGTGCTATACCGCAGCAGATTGGCTTTCCTGCAGGGTATCATAATGAACAGTCAATAAAGGGGCTTTATGCAATGCGACACCGTCTTACAGCCATCGCCGGTTTATCCTGCGTTCTCTTGTCAGCTTGTACCGAAGGACCAATCGGGGATTCTGATGCTGTTCGCGCGGGGCAGCGGATCTATGCAAAAGAATGCGCCGCGTGTCATGGCGTGGGTGGCGAAGGCGCGGGGTCTGCATCGTTGGCATTGGGGACCATACCGCCGGACCTGACGGGGCTTAAGCAACGCAATGACGGGTACTTCCCGCGGGAATTTGTCAGGCGGTTCATCATGGGCCGCCTTGAAAAAGACGACCCTGCTTCTCCCATGCCCGATTTTTCGACCGTAGGGCTGCGCCATGTTTACCCAGAGGGAGGTGCAGATGGTGAGGTGCTGGAGACGGATTTCGCAAATCTGCTTGATTACCTCGAAGCGATCCAGAAGTAGGCCGGGTAAGCTCTAGGGGGCCAGATCAGAGCGAGGTTCTCTCGATGAGCTGCTGATTTAGAGGGACGCTTAGATCGTAGTCCACCTTTTCCGGTGATCCTATTTGGCTGAAGGCAAAGAGCTATCCCGAACTCTCGCCTGAATGGCCAGAGGTGCCGCGTTCCTCCGCGGTTCATCCGCTGGGCTTCATCCGACCGACGCGCGCCAGTTCGTGGCATTCTTGGGCGGGTGATTGAACCCCACATAATCGGCAATTATGTGCATGAATGCACATTAAAGGTAACCAATCGCATATTGTGTGCGGAACCGCTTGGCCGCATCCTGTTCTCAACTTTCATAGGAGAGAACGCATGAGCTGGAACCCCGCACTTGATCCCGAAATTCCCATTGGCGACGCCGTCGATGCGATTGAGACCGTCATCGTGCCCCGTGCGCGTGATTTGGGCGGCTTTGAGGTGCGGCGCGCCTTGCCTGCGCCCAAGCGGCAGATGGTCGGCCCCTTCATCTTTTTCGACCAGATGGGACCGGCCGAGTTCCTGACCGGGCAGGGCATCGACGTGCGCCCGCACCCGCACATCGGGCTGGCGACGGTCACCTATCTGTACAAGGGCAAGATCCACCACCGCGACAGTCTGGGGACCGATCAGTGGATCGAACCCGGTGCGGTCAACTGGATGGTGGCGGGGCATGGCATCACCCATTCGGAACGCGCTGATGGCGATATGCGCAGCGCGCCGCACAGCCTGCTGGGGCTTCAGACATGGGTGGCGCTGCCCGAGAAGGACGAGGAATCCGGTGCCAGCTTTGAACACGCCGCCAAAGACGCGCTGCCGTTGCTGGAGGGCGAGGGCAAACAGGTGCGGCTGATTCTGGGCGATGCGTATGGCGAGACAGCACCCGTCAAAACCTTTTCCGAAACCTTCTATGCCGATGCACTGCTCGAGGCGGGGGCGTCGATCCCCATGCCGGACAATCACGAGGATCGCGGCCTGTATATCCTGACGGGCGCGGTGACCGTGTCCGGCCAGACGTTTCAGGCGGGGCAGATGCTGGTGTTTCGCCCCGGCGACCGGATCAGCGCCCGTGCGGGCGATGCGGGCGCGCGGGTGATGTTGCTGGGCGGTGCCACCATGGACGGGCCACGGCACATCTGGTGGAATTTCGTGGCCTCGTCCAAGGACAAGATCGACGCGGCCAAGGAAGCCTGGCGCGCGGGTGACTGGGCGCATGGCCGATTCAAGCTGCCGCCGAATGACGACAGCGAATTTATCCCCGCGCCGAACTGAAGGCAGGCGGCGCAGGTCCGTAAAATCGGGGTAAAAATCGGGGCTTGTGACATTTTTTTAAAATAATTGCCGCAAACCGAAAAACCCCGCTTGACGCTCTGCGCTGTGGGCCATAATACCCCCACACGCAGCGGGCGGTTGTAGCTCAGTTGGTTAGAGTACCGGCCTGTCACGCCGGGGGTCGCGGGTTCGAGCCCCGTCAACCGCGCCACTGCTGCGTAAACAAGGACCCGCCAGAAATGGCGGGTCTTTTGTGTTTCAGGGGACATGATAGGGCGGCGTGTGCTGCGGCGGCGTTCATAGCACTTTCGAAAAAACCTGAATCACTTAACGCTGCCTGAAATCATAGATTTCAACGCGTTAAGTGATGATCTGTGCATCATGATTTCCGAGAAGTGCTTCAGTCGTAGGTGTAGCCCAGGGCCGCCTCTTGGGCCAAATCCAGATGCTTGCGCATGAACTTCATCCCGAAAGCGCCCATTTTCTTGGGCGTGGCCGGGCGCGCCTCGACCGCTGGTTTAAATTTCGATCCCAACCGCTTGAGAACGGGCGCAAAATCCGCCTCGCGCGGGGGCAGGCCCAGTCCGGCGCGCAGGGCGTCCAGCGTCATCTCGGGCGCGCTTTGAGCGTCTTCCATGCGCAGCAGAATCACCGTGCAGTCGCGTTGCAGATAGCTGAGCAAGCCGGTCAGCTTGGCGCGGCGCAGCGCGAACAGGTTGGCAAAGCGCGCACCGGTCAACGGGTCGCGGTCGTGTTGCAGCGGCTGCCCGATGGCGTCCATTGGCGCGGTTTTCTCGAAATAACGCGGGCGGTCCACCACCGTGTCCCATTCTGCGCGGATGAATTCGCCAAACTCCAGCGATTGCAGGGCGGGCGTGGTGTGCCATGGCTTCTTGTGCATCGACAGCGCCCAGGCGTCCGCGCGGCGCACACAGGCGATCAGCGCCAGATCGGGCGGGATGGCGGCGGCATGGGGAAAGCCGTGTTTCCACCCCAGCGCCTCGGTCGGCGTCAGTGTGGTGTTGCGTCCCAGCAGCCGTTTGACAAAATTGGTGCCCGAAGACCGTTCGCCCAGCACCTGGAACCGGGTGATCGTGGTGTCGGGGGCGCGGCGCACATGCAGGCCGAATGTGGCAAAATTGGCAGGTATCAGCGGTCTGGTCCTTGATCACGGGCAAAATGCGCAATTAACGATTCTCTTGTAGCAGCCAAGCCGTTACGGTGCGAGACAAAGCACCGTCTGCGAAAAGCGGGCGGGTTGAGAGCAGAAGATCAAGGCAAGGTGACGTGATGCAGACTGTGGCTGTGGTGACAATGGTGCGCGACGACGCGTTTTTCCTCAAGGCATGGCTGCGCCATTACGGCGAGATGTTCGGACGGCAGAATTGCTATGTGATCAACCACGGTTACGGCGAAGAGGTGGCGGAGCTGGCCAAGGGCTGTAACATCATCGGGATTCCGGGCGATCCGCACAAGAATTTCGACGTGAAACGATGGAGCCTGTTGAACAACCTGTTTGGCGGTTTGCGCCGCTACTACAACCACGTCATCGTGGGCGATGTGGACGAGCTGGTGGTGGTCGATCCCGACGCGGGCGTGAACCTGTTGCAATGGCTGGAAAAGGCCGAGACGGACCGGGTTTACACCCCCGTCGGGCTGGAGGTGATCCACCGCATCGACATCGAGGACCAGCCCGCCGACGAGATGATTCTGGGCCCGCGCAGGCACGTGCGCATCGCGCCGCATTATTCCAAGCCGTCCATCGTCTCGACCCCCGCGAAACTGTCGCGGGGCGGGCATTTTGCGCAATACCCCAAGCTGCACACGCCGGACGAGCTGTATCTGCTGCACCTGAAGTTCTGTGATTTCGGCGCCTACACCGGGGCTATGGACCGCCGCAACGCCGTCAGCGCCGAGGTTGGCGTGGGTTTCAAACAGGCCAGCATCGGGCGGCACTGGTTCGCCGAGGCACGGGGCGAGGACCGCGCGGTGTTCGAGGCCTTTGCCGAACTGCCGATGCAGGACGATTTCGACATGCGCCCCGTGCGCCGCAAGATGCACCGCAGCTTCAAGGCGCGCGGCGACACCGGATATTTCGAATTCGACCGTCCGAACTACAAAGGGCAATACCTGCTGCCCGAGCGGTTCAGCGGTATATTCTAGGCCGCGTCAGGCTGCGCTTTCAGAAGGAATTCCAATATCTTATCAGCCGTTTCTGAAGGATATTGATCGGGAAAGAAATGCCCACCCGGCAAGCTGTCGACCTGCATGTTCGACAGCCGGTTCACCCATGTGGCACCCACATCGTAATGCTTGGCCATCACCCCGTTGGCCCCGCTGAGCACCAGCGCCGGACAGGTTATCCTGCGGCCCAGATCGGCGGCGTCCAGCGCCATGTCGTGATCAATCGCCGCGCGGTAGTCGTCGCACATGGCGCGGATTGTCTCGGGGTCGCGCCAGGCGGTGCGGTAATGGTCCAGCGCCTCCGCATCATAGGTGTCCAGCGCGCCCTTGCCCCAGCCGGTCAGGCAGTATTCGAAATAGGCGTCCGGGTCGTGGCCGATCATGGTTTCGGGCATCGGCGCGGGTTGGGCCAGAAAGAACCAGTGATAATAGGCGCGCGCGACCTCTTGTTGCAGGTCGGTCAGCAGCAGATAGGTGGGCACGATGTCCATCAAGGTCAGCGACCGGATGGCGTCCGGGTAATCCAGCGCCGCGCGGTGCGACGTGCGCCCGCCGCGGTCGTGGCCCACAAGGTGAAAGCTGTCGAACCCCAGATGCGCCATCAGCGCCACCTGATCGGCAGCCATCTCGCGGAAGCTGTAGTTTTCGCTGCCCTGCGGTTTCGAACTGGCCCCATAGCCGCGCAGATCGGCAGCGACGGTGGTAAAGTGCTGCGCCAGCGTCGGTGCAATGCCGTGCCACATGGCGTGGGTCTGCGGAAAGCCGTGCAACAACAGCAACGGCGGGCCACTGCCCGCCATGGTGTAATGGATACGCTGGCCGTTCACATCGGCGGTGGCGCTGGTAAAGCCCTTGATGGTCATCGGTTTGCCTTCATTTCTACGGGGACCCACCGCTTTTGTCGGTGCAGTGGGGGCCAGCCCCCACACCCCCGGAGTTTATCCGGCAAGATGAAGGGGCGGGCAGTTGCTTATTTGGTCAGTGCGTCAAGGATGCGGACCCAGCTGCGCATGCCTTTGTGAAAGCTTTCCATGTCGTATTTCTCGTTGGGCGAATGGATCTGATCGTCGTCCTTGCCAAAACCGATCAGCATGGGCGTGGTGTCCACGAGGTTCTGGAAGTGTCCCGCGATGGGGATCGAGCCGCCGCAGCCGATATAGGCCGCGGGCACCTGCCATTCGTCGCTCAGCGCCTGACGTGCAGCTTCGAACGCCGGATCGTCGGTTTCGAACATCGAGGCGCGGCCGTTGCTGTGGCCTTTGAACTTGACCTCGCAGTCGGCGGGCAGGGCGTCCTGAACCATCTTGCGGAAACTGTCGCGGATGGCGTCGGGGTCCTGATCGCCCACAAGGCGGAACGAGATCTTGGCGTGGGCCTGCGATGGCAGAACGGTCTTGAAACCTGCACCGGTGTAGCCGCCCCAGATGCCGTTGACCTCGCAGGTGGGGCGCGACCAGATCATCTCGATGGGCGTGCGGTCCTGTTCGCCTGCGGGCACGGAAAGGCCCACGTCTTCCAGAAACGCGGCATGATCGAACGACAGGCCTTGCCACTGTGCGCGCAACTCGTCGGGCAGTTCGGGCACGCCGTCGTAAAAGCCGGGCAGGGTGACGCGGCCCTCATCATCGTGCAAGCCTGCCAGGATCTTGCTGAGCACGCGGATCGGGTTGATCGACACGCCGCCGTACATGCCCGAATGCAGGTCCTTGCTGGGGCCGGTGATCGTCAGCTCGTCGCCCATCATGCCGCGCAACATGGTGACAATGCCGGGCGTCTTGCTTTCGAACAGGCCGGTGTCGCAGATCAGGGCAAAGTCGGCGGACAGCTCTTCGGCGTTTTCCTTCATGAAGGGCACCAGCGAGGGCGATCCTGATTCTTCCTCGCCTTCGAAGAAGAACGTGATGCGGCACGGCAGGGTGCCGTTCACGGCCTTCCACGCGCGGCACGCCTCGACGAATGTCATAAGCTGGCCCTTGTCGTCGGCGGCGCCGCGGCCACGGATCACCTTGCCCTTGGGGGTGTCTTCGACCTGCGGGTCAAAGGGGTCGCGGTCCCACAGCTCCAGCGGGTCGACCGGTTGCACGTCGTAGTGGCCGTAAAACAGCAGGTGAGGGCCGTCGCCATCCACGTGACCCACGACCATCGGGTGCCCGGGTGTCGCGCGTTTGGTGGCGTTGACGCCGATGCTTTGCAGGTCGGCCACCAGCCAGTCCGCCGCAGTGTCGCAATCGTCGGCAAAGTCCGGATCGGTCGAGATCGACGGAATGCGCAGCAGTTCCAGCAGACGGTCGGTGGCTTGGGACAGGTTGGCGTCGATATGGGCGAGCGTGGCGTCGAGAGACATGGCGGTTCCTTGCAAATGCGAGATTTGCGGCGACCGTATCAGCCAGCGGCGCAGTGTCTAGTGCTCGAGACAGACCAGCGCGAAACCGGCCAGGACCAGCACAGCACCACCGATTTGTGTCAGGCTGATGCCATTGTGCGCCCAGCTGGCATAGGCCAGCACCAGCAGCGTTTCGGTCACCACGATCCCCAGATAGACCAGCGGCAGGCTGGCGTGTCGCAGCAGGGTGATTTCGGCGAGGGCGGCCCCCGCAAGCCCCAGTCCTATGATCGCGAAGCTGAGCGCGGGCGGAGTTCGAGACGAAAGCTGCATGCCGATTGTGGCCAATGCGTAACCGCTGGCGGTGATGGTCATTAAAAACAGGGCGGGAAACAGGGCAAGAGACGTGTTCATAAAAATAACTTTCCTAAAAACAAGCAGGGCCGGTGTGGGGGTGCAAGGCGGCAGGGCGCTGCGGAATGATGCGGCGTACCCGGGCTGCGAAGCGGAAATTGCTGTCACCGGTCTGTGCCCCAGCGTCCAACGCCGGTTTCACAAAGTCATGGTGAACTATTCGAGTTTTTTTGCAGAGTCAGGTAATCCATACCCCAAGGAGCGGGCCGCGCGGGTCACTTGATCTGGATCAACGCTGCGACATCGTGCGCAGGGCATATGCATTGAAACCGGGGGCGGTAACCTATAATCGTTCCAAAAACCCGACCTATGGGGTATGGTTGCCATGTGCTTTGCCGCCCCAACGACCAGGAGTTTCCTTTCGTGGACCACACCAAGGACTATGCCGCGCAGCTGGATGCCGCACTGAACCGACTGCACGAAGAAGGCCGCTATCGCACCTTCATCGACATCGAACGCCGCAATGGCCAGTTCCCCCATGCGGTGCGCACGCGCAGTGACGGGTCCGAGCAGGACATTACCGTGTGGTGTGGAAACGACTATCTGGGCATGGGGCAGCATCCGGTTGTGTTGCAGGCCATGCACGAGGCGATTGACGCCACCGGTGCAGGCTCGGGCGGGACGCGCAACATTTCCGGCACAACGGTCTATCACAAGCGGCTCGAGGCCGAACTGGCCGACCTGCACGGCAAGGCGCAGGCGCTGCTGTTCACATCGGCCTATATTGCCAATGACGCGACGCTCAGCACATTGCCCAAGCTGTTTCCGGGTCTGATCATCTATTCCGACGCGCTGAACCATGCCTCGATGATCGAGGGCGTGCGCCGCAATGGCGGGGCCAAGCGCATTTTCCGCCACAACGACGTCGCCCACCTGCGTGAATTGCTCGAAGCGGACGATCCTGCCGCACCCAAGCTGATTGCATTCGAATCCATCTATTCGATGGACGGCGATTTCGGCCCGATCAAGGAGATCTGCGATCTGGCGGAAGAGTTCGGCGCGCTGACCTATCTGGATGAAGTGCACGCCGTCGGCATGTATGGCCCACGCGGTGCCGGTGTGGCCGAACGCGACGGGCTGATGGACCGTGTGGACATCATCAACGGCACCCTGGCCAAGGCTTATGGCGTCATGGGCGGCTATATCGCTGCCAGCGAGCGCATGTGCGACGCGATCCGGTCCTATGCGCCCGGTTTCATCTTTACCACCTCGCTGCCGCCTGCGGTCGCAGCAGGGGCGGCGGCCTCGGTCGCCTTTCTGAAAACCGCGCCAGAGCTGCGCGAGGCACACCAGTTGCAGGCACGCATCCTGAAAATGCGGCTCAAGGGGCTGGGCCTGCCGATCATTGACCACGGCACCCACATCGTGCCGGTGATCGTCGGCAACCCGGCGCACACCAAGCTGCTGTCCGACATGCTGCTGGAAGACCATGGCATCTATGTCCAGCCGATCAACTACCCCACCGTGCCCCGCGGCACCGAGCGTTTGCGGTTCACGCCGTCGCCGGTTCATGGTCCGCGCGAGCTGGATGCATTGGTCAAGGCAATGGACGCCCTGTGGTCACATTGTGCGCTGAATCGCGCCGAATTGTCTGCCTGACATCACAGATAGGTGAATTATATATTGCCATGTGTTAAGCTGTGTTTAAGAACAAACCTGCGTCGAATCGGGCATCAGACGCAGGGTCCAAGAAACGAGTAACACGGGGCGAGGGTATGATCGGGCGGAAGACTCCCAAGATCATTGAAGGGAACGCTGAACCGAAAGGTTTTGACGATTTCGAATTGCGCCTCGGTGATGTCATGCGCGGCGAACGCGCCACGCTGGGCAAATCGTTGCTGGACGTACAGCGCGAACTGCGGATCAAGGCCAGCTATATCGCGGCCATTGAAAACACCGATCCCACTGCATTCGACACGCCCGGCTTTATCGCAGGCTATGTGCGCTCTTATGCCCGCTACCTGGATATGGATCCCGACCGCGCCTTCGCCGCCTTTTGCGCCGAAAGCGGGTTCTCGGTGGCCCACGGCATGTCTGCCGCCGCATCGGTTGTCAAAAAGCCCAGCCGCGAAGACCGTCTGGCGCGCGACCGTGGCACCAACGACATCTTTTCCGCGCCCAGCACGCCTTTCGTGCCTACGGGCGAGGGATTCTTCAGCCGCATTGAACCCGGTGCCATCGGATCTTCGCTTGTCCTGATCGCCCTGATCAGCGCCATCGGCTTTGGTGGCTATTCGGTCCTGCAAGAAGTTCAGCGCGTACAGGTCTCGCCGGTGGATCAGACCCCAGTGGTGATGTCGGACCTTGACCCGCTGCAGGGCGCTTCGGTTCAACAGCCCAGCCTGGATGGCACGGCCGAAACCTCGCCTTCGACATTGGACACACCGCGCATCGAGGCGCTGGACCGGCTCTATCGCCCACAGGCGCTGGACGTACCTGTACTGGTGGCCCGCGACGCGCCCATCGCCACCATTGATCCGCGTTCCGTTGGCAATTTTGCCCAGAATCCGGGCCTTGAGGCGCCGGTTGTGGCAGAGGCCGAGCCGCTGAAATCCGAAACACCATCGGTGCCGCAAGTGGTTGAGGAACAGGAGCCTTCCCTGCAAATGGTCGCTGTGCGCCCGTCCTGGGTGCGTGTGCGCGGGGCTGACGGCACCGTGATCTACGAAACCGTGATGCAGCCCGGCGACACATGGACCGCACCCGCAACCGAGGAACCGCCCGTGTTGCGGACCGGCGAAAGCGGCGCGATCTATTTTGCGATGAACGGCAAGTTCTATGGCCCCGTTGGTCCCAATGGCGCGGTCACCTCGAACCTGCCGCTGGAAATTGCGGGCCTGCAGGAAACCTATCTGCCGGTCGATATCAACACCGACTCGGGCCTCGTGCGCTATGCCGAAGCCAGTGCGACCGCGCAGACCGTTCTGCCGGACTGATCCATTCCGACAATTCACCGCTGGTCACGGGCTTTGCCTGCGGCTGGCGGTTGCGCAAGCCCTGCACAGCGCATAGGTCTGTCGGTGAACCGATAGCCGAAAAGAGGCGCGACATGTCGCTCAATCACATCCGTCCCTGGCGCAACATCTACCGCCGTGAAAGCCGTCAGATCATGGTGGGCAACGTGCCCGTGGGCGGCGGTGCACCGATCACCGTGCAGACCATGACCAATACGCTGACCACCGACGTGGCGGGCACTCTTGCCCAGATCGAAGCGGCCACCGAAGCCGGTGCCGACATCGTGCGGGTCTCCGTTCCCGACGAGGACAGCGCGCGGGCGATGAAAGAGATTTGCGCCAACTCCCCGGTGCCGATCGTGGCCGACATCCATTTCCACTACAAACGCGGCATCGAGGCCGCCGAGGCAGGGGCCGCCTGTCTGCGCATCAATCCGGGCAACATTGGCTCCGAAGCACGGGTCAAGGAAGTGATCCGCGCCGCGCGCGACAACAACTGCTCGATCCGCATCGGCGTGAACGCGGGCAGTCTGGAAAAACACCTGCTGGACAAATACGGCGAGCCGACCCCCGACGCGATGGTGGAATCCGGTCTGGATCACATCAAGATCCTGCAAGACAACGATTTTCACGAATTCAAGATCAGCTGCAAAGCCTCTGACGTGTTCATGGCCGCCGCCGCCTACCAGAAACTGGCCGAGGCCACGGACGCGCCCATTCACCTTGGCATCACCGAGGCGGGCGGGCTGACATCCGGCACGATCAAATCGGCCATCGGGCTGGGCAACCTGCTGTGGATGGGTATCGGTGATACGATCCGCGTCAGCCTCTCCGCCGATCCGGTCGAAGAGATCAAGGTCGGCTATGAAATCCTGAAATCGCTTGGCCTGCGCCACCGCGGCGTCAACATCATCAGCTGCCCCAGCTGCGCGCGTCAGGGCTTTGACGTGATCAAGACCGTCGAAATCCTCGAAGACCGCCTGTCCCATATCAAGACCCCGATGAGCCTCAGCATCATCGGCTGCGTGGTCAACGGCCCCGGCGAGGCCTTGATGACCGACGTGGGCTTTACCGGTGGCGGCAACGGGGCGGGGATGGTCTATCTTGCGGGCAAACAGTCCCACAAACAGTCCAACGCCGACATGATCGAACACATCGTCGAACAGGTCGAGAAAAAGGCCGAGGCACTGGCCGCAGCCGAGGCCGCCGAAGCAGCGGAATAATCCCGCTTCTTTTGGCCAAAAATATCCCGGGGGAGCGCCAAAGGCGCGGGGGCAGCGCCCCCGCTCTTTTAAAAAACTTGGGCAGCGCCCCCCGCAACCCGCTTTAGATCAAACGCTTACCCGCGTTTTTCGTCGACCATCAACATCATCTGGTCGTAAGGCAGATAGCCGCGCAGCATCTCGTCGTGCATCACGAAGGTGGGCGTGCCGGTGATCTGCAACCGCTGCGCCAGCGCGCGCGTGTCGGAGATGCGTTGCGTCACTTCGTCCGAATCCATGCCTGCCACGATCTTGTCAGCGTCAAAGCCCAGCGTATTGGCCAGACGGCTCAGCACTTCCTCGCTCAGATCGCCGTTCATCGTCATCAGCGCATCGTTCAGCGCGTGATAGGCCTCGGGGCCTTCGTTGATCAGCGTCGAGATCGCAAAGCGCGAGGCCAGCAGCGATTGCTCGCCCAGAATCGGGAATTCCTTAACGATCAGGCGGATGTTGCCGTCGGTTTCCAGCAGCTTGGCCACTTCGCGGTGGGCGCGTTTGCAGTAACCGCATTTGTAATCGAGGAATTCCACCAGCGTGATGTCGCCATCAGGATTGCCCCCGACAAAGGAATAGCCGTCGTCAAAGATCGCATCGGCATTGTCCGACACCATGGACAGGTCGGCCTGTTCCTGTGCTGCGGCCTGTTGTTGTTCCAGCAGGTTGACCGCTTCCATGATCACTTGCGGGTTTTCCAGCAGGTAGGCGCGTACTTGTTCACCGAAATCCTGACGCTCGCTGTCGGACATGGCCGAAATGTCAAAGGCCGCCGCTGGCATGGCAAGCGTCACGGTGGCCGCGGTCGCGGCAAGAAGGCGGTTGATCGTCATGGATTATCTCCGTTTTTTGCGTTTTTCGGCGCGTTCACTGGCAATCAACACATCCTGTGCCCGTTGCCAAGGCCCCGATCCCGTGGCCAGCAGACCGCTGGCGCGTTTGGCGTGAATTCCGGCGTCTTCCATCCGGCCCGACAGGGCATAGCGTTCGGCGGTCACCAGCGCCGCCATGCCGTTCTGGCCCGATTTGGCATAGGCCACTGACAGATCGCGCAGCATGATGCCGTCGCGGAAATCTATCACGCGGGCCTGTTCCAACGTGGTGCGTGCAGCCGTCACATTGCCCGTCGCCAACAGCGCGCGGCCATAGCCTGCAAGCAGCAGCGCGTCGCGGGGCGACAGTTTCACCGCCTGTCCATAAGCCGCGACTGCGCTCTGGAACTGGCGTGCGTCCATCAGGATGTCGCCCTTGGCGGCGTGAAAGAACGGGTCTGACGGGCGCGTGGCAATGGCATTGTCGATGGCGCGCAGGGCTTGTTTCGTGCGCGACTGGCGGGATTCCGCAACAGCCTCGCGCAGGAATGCGACATCTTTGTACCCGCTGTCGCCCGTGCGTTTCAGCGTCCATTTGGGCGCGCGGGTGTGGGCGCTGATCTTGCCCTTGACCCGTGCGAACCAATAGGCGGCGGTGGGGTTCGGCGCGACACCCGTGCCATAAGCCGCGACAAAAGCCTCCATCGCGCGCAGCCGGTCACGTGACAGCGGGTGCGAGCGGGCATAGGGGTCCTGACGCGCCTCTGACAGCACGTCCTGACCGCGAAACAGCTCCATCACTTCCAGGAACCCGCGCGGATCGGCCCCGGCGGCGCGCATGAACCGCACGCCGGACTGATCGGCAGAGGACTCCTCGGCCCGCGTGTGCTTCAGAAAAGCCCGTTGCGCCGCCGAAGTCGTGCCAATCGCCAGACCGGCCGCCGCATCGCCATTGCCCGCAGCCGCAGCAACCGCGGCCAGCGCCATTCCCAAGCCCGCCAGCGTGCGCGCGTTGCCCAGATTGGTCATCCGCCGCGTGATGTGACCATTGGCGATATGGGCGGCCTCATGGGCCAGCACAGCCTGCAACATCTCGGCAGAGGTGGCACGGTTGATCAGTCCGTGGTTGATAAAGATAACGTCATTGCTGACGACAAAGGCGTTCAGATCGCCGTCGTTCACCACCAGCACCTTGACCTGCGCGGGGCTTAACCCCGCAGCCCGCAGGATGGGCGAGGCCAGTTGCGCCAGTCCGTATTCGACATCTGCATCGCGCAGCAATTCGATCGCGCGCGCCGGTTGTGCCAGCAACAACGCCAGGGTCAGGACAATTGCCCCCATTGACGACAGGGACGAACCCCTATGAAAAGCACCAGAATTCCACATTCGCGCAGAATAGGAGACAAGTGATGAAAACCTCAAGACGCAGCGCCGTTGATCCCTTTATCGTGATGGACGTGATGGAGGCCGCGCGCGCCGCCGAGGACGCAGGTCGCCACATCATCCACATGGAGGTCGGCCAGCCCGGCACAGGTGCGCCGCGCGCGGCCACCGATGCGCTGGCGCGGGCCATGAATGACGGGCCTTTGGGCTATACCGTGGCACTTGGGTTGCCTGCGCTGCGGGCGCGCATCGCGCGGATGTATGGTGAGTGGTACAACGTCGATCTGGACCCGTCGCGCGTGGTGGTCACATCCGGATCGTCCGGGGGCTTTATCCTGGCGTTCACGGCGCTGTTCGACACCGGCGACCGCGTGGCGATTGGCGCGCCGGGCTATCCCAGCTACCGCCAGATCCTGCGGGCGCTGGATTTGCAGGCGGTTGATCTGCCCACGGCACCGCAGAATCGCTATCAGCCGGTTCCAGCGGATTTTGCCGATATGGACATTGCGGGGCTGATGGTGGCCTCACCTGCGAACCCCACGGGGACCATGCTGGACCACGCGGCGATGGGCGCGCTGATCGAGGCGACCCACGCCAAGGGCGCGTCGTTCATCAGTGACGAAATTTACCACGGCATCGAATACGAGGCCAAGGCGGTGACGGCGCTGGAGCTGACCGACGAGGCCTATGTGATCAATTCGTTCTCGAAATATTTCTCGATGACGGGCTGGCGCGTCGGTTGGATGGTGGTGCCGCCCGATCACGTGCGTGTGGTCGAACGGCTGGCGCAGAACATGTTCATCTGCGCGCCCCACGCGGCACAGGTCGCGGCCCTTGCGGCGATGGACTGCGAGGACGAGTTGCAGACCAACATGGATGTCTACCGCGCCAACCGCGCGTTGATGCTGGACGGGCTGCCCGCAGCAGGTTTCACGAAGATCGCACCGCCTGATGGTGCGTTTTACGTCTATGCCGATGTGTCCGACCTGACCGATGACAGCCGCGCGCTGGCCGCCGACATTCTGGAGCGGGCAGGGGTCGCGGTGACACCGGGGCTGGATTTCGACCCGCTGCGCGGCCACCACACACTGCGGTTCTCCTATGCCCGCAGCACCAAGGACATCGCCGAAGGCCTGAACCGGCTCAAGGCCTATATGGATGCGCGCTAACTCTGGTGCCTGCGGGATGGCTGGGCTAGTCTGCCGCCAATGAAAAACGGGGCGGGCGAGACGGGTGTAATGCGGTATGTGATCCTGATGATTTGTGCGCTGGCGCTGGCCGCAGCACCGCGTGCCGATGCGCAAGAGCTGACCGGGCTGGCCCGTGTCGATCCCGCAGCCAGCAGCATTTCCGACGGCTGGTTCGGCGGCACCAAGCTGACCCTTTCCCTCAGCCAGGGCGTGCCGTTCCGCGTGTTCCATCTGGACAGCCCTGCGCGGCTGGTCATCGACTTTCGCGAGGCCGATTGGAGCGGCGTCGATGCGGCATCCCTTTTGGGTAGCAGCAAGAAAGTGACCGGCGCGCGCTTTGGTCCGTTCCGTCCGGGTTGGTCGCGGCTGGTGCTGGATCTGGCCGCACCCTTGCTGCCCTCGAACATCGCCATGCCGATCAACAACAGCACCGGCACCGCGACACTGACCATTGACCTGATCAAGGCCACGCCAGAGGCATTTGGCGCGGGGGCCGGTGCGCCAAAAGATGCAGCCTGGTCCACCCAGGCCGCACAGGCGCCGCAAGTGCCCGTGGTCGACGACAGCTTTGTCGTGGTGATTGATCCCGGTCATGGCGGCATCGATCCCGGTGCGATCCGCGAGGGGGTCGAGGAAAAGGATCTGATGCTGAAGGTTGCGCAAGCCTTGGCCGAGGCCCTGCGTCGCAGCGGACAGGCCGAGGTGGTGCTGACGCGGACCGAAGACCAGTTCGTTTCGCTGCCGGGCCGTGTCGACATGGCCCATGCCGCCGGGGCCGACCTGTTCGTTTCGCTGCACGCCGATGTGCTGTCCGAGGGTGGGGCAAGCGGTGCCACGGTCTATACGCTGGCAAAGGATGCCAGCGACGCGGCCACCGCTCAGTTGGCCGCCCAGCATAACCGCGCCGATATTCTGGCGGGGGCCGATCTGAACGGGGCCGACGACGAGGTGGCGGGCGTGCTGCTGGATCTGGCACGTCAGGAAACCGCCCCCCGCTCGGAACAGGCTGCCGCCGCGATTATCGCCGCGATGGATGCGGCGGGGGGACCGATGAACACCCATCCCGCGCGGCATGCCGGGTTTTCGGTGCTGACCAGTGCCGATGTGCCGTCCCTGTTGATCGAGATCGGCTTTCTCAGCTCGAAACGCGATCTGGCCAACCTGCGCGATCCGGTCTGGCGTGCTGTGATGGCGGGGGCAATTGCAGACGGCATTCTGGCATGGCGCGCCTCTGATCTGGCGCAACGGCCGCTGGTGCGCCAATAAGGCGCAACCTCCCTTGGTGCGCCAATAAGGCGCAACCTGTACTGGTGCGCCCACAAGGCGCCATGTAAGCTTGGGCACGTAAGCGTAATAATGCCATCGTCACACCCAGACGTGTTTTGACCCCCCGCCGGGTGTGCCCTATAACAGCGCCCTGAGCAGATTTAAAAAGGACGCCCGCGTGTTCCGATTCATCCTGTCGTTTTTCGGCGGTATCTTTACGGCCCTGACCATGGGCCTGTTGGCCATTGCGCTGAGCATTGGCGCGATTTTCTATATCTATGGCCGCGATCTGCCCAGCCATGAAAGCCTTGCGCAATATACTCCGCCCACCATCAGCCGCATCTACAGCGGTCAGGGCCAGATCATCGACGAATTTGCTCAGGAACGTCGGCTGTTTGCCCCTGCGGACACCATTCCCGATCTGGTGAAACAGGCGTTCATCAGCGCCGAGGACAAGAATTTCTACACCCACGACGGCTATGACCTGCGCGGGATCGCGGCCGCGGCCATCGAAGCGGTGCGCACGCGTGGCCGTGACGTACGCGGGGCCTCGACCATCACCCAGCAGGTGATGAAGAACTTCCTTTTGTCCGGCGACCGGCAGATCGAACGCAAGATCAAGGAAATCATCCTGGCCAGCCGGATCGAAGAGACGCTGTCCAAGGAGAAAATCCTTGAGCTCTACCTGAACGAAATTTTCCTTGGCCAGAACAGCTATGGCGTGGCGGCGGCCAGCCAGACCTATTTCAACAAGACATTGGGCGAACTGGCCCCGCACGAAGCGGCGTTCCTGGCGTCCTTGCCCAAGGCGCCTTCGGACTATCACCCCGTGCGCCGCAAGGACCGTCTGCTGGCACGGCGGAACTACGTGCTGAAAGAGATGCACGACAACGGCTACCTGACCACCGAAGTCTACGAATCCGAGCGCGCGCAACCGCTGCGGTCGGTGCAGAACGGCGACTTTGAAAGCTTCAAGGACGAGCTGCCGCCGCGCGATTATTTCACCGACGAAATCCGCCGCCAACTGTCCGAGAACTTTGGCGAGGGCGAATTTTTCAGCGGTGGTCTGACCGTGCGTGCGACCATTGATCAGGAAATGCAGCCCATCGCGGCCAATTCCCTGCGGCAAGAGCTGGAAAACTACGACCGGGCCCGTTCCACATGGCGCGGCACCGGCAAGAAGATCGACCCCGAGGTCGCCACTGGTGACGGCTGGGAAACCGCATTGAACGCCGTTCCCGTGGCCCGTGACATCGACCTGAACGGCCAGTGGTATCCGGCTGTCGTGCGCGAGATCGGTGACCAGCGCATTGTGCTGGGGATCGAAGGGCAGGGCATCGGCGAAGTGACGCGCGATGACATCAAGTGGATCAAGGGCGACTTTGCCGCCAACTTCAAGGTGGGCGACGTGGTCCACGTACGCCAGCGCGACGGCGCGTGGTCGCTGCGGCAGGTGCCGGCGGTGCAGGGCGGTTTTGTCGCCATGGACGTGAACACCGGCCGCGTGATCGCCATGCAGGGCGGTTTCAGCTATCAGAACTCGGTCTTTAACCGCGCTACACAGGCGAAACGCCAGCCCGGTTCGTCGTTCAAACCCTTCGTCTACGCTGCGGCGCTGGACAGCGGGTATACGCCCGCCACGATCATCGTCGACGCACCCATCGAGATCAACACGCCCCAAGGCCTGTGGCGGCCCAAGAACGCATCGAACCAGTATTACGGTCCCACACCGATGCGCACCGGTATTGAACGGTCGCGGAACCTGATGACCATCCGTCTGGCGCAAGAGGTCGGTATGGATACGGTGGCCGATTATGCCGAACGCTTCGGGGTCTATGAAAAGGGCCAGATGGGCAAGTTCCTGGCCAACTCGCTGGGGTCGCAGGAAACCACACTGTACCAGATGGTCTCGGCCTATGCGATGTTCGCCAACGGCGGCGAGCGGGTCAAGCCGACCCTGGTGGACCGTGTGCAGGACCGCTATGGCAAGACGGTGTACCGTCACGACGAACGCCAGTGCGCCGATTGCCAATTGGCCAGCCTTGACCCCGGCTATGGGCCGCGGATCACCTCGAACCGTGAACGCATCATGGACCCGATCACCGCCTACCAGCTGACGTCGATGATGCGCGGCGTGGTCGAACGCGGCACGGCCTCACGTACCGTGAACCTGCCGGTGCCCACCGCGGGCAAGACCGGGACCACCAACGACAGCAAGGACGTGTGGTTCGTGGGCTTTACCAGCAATATCGTCGCGGGCTGCTACATCGGCTATGACACGCCCCGCAACATGGGGCGCGGCGCCTCGGGCGGTGGCATGTGCGGACCGGTGTTCCAGCGGTTCATGCTTGAGGCCACCAAGAAATACGGCGGTGGTGAATTCGAAGTGCCCCCCGGCGGCCATTTCATCAAGATCGACCGCTTTACCGGCGCACGTCTGAGCGATGACGCTTCGGGCGACACCGTGGTGGCCGAGTATTTCCGCGATGGCGAAGAGCCGTTGTTCGGCATCATGTTCGACGGTGGCTTTGCCATGGGCGCCGATCTGCCGCTGGTCGAGGAAGTGGGCCGCGCCACGGGCCGTACGGTCACCACATCGACCGGAGCCAAGGCGACCGTGGGCCCCAAGGCCAACTTCGGCACGCTCAGCTCGGGCGGGTTGTACTAGGCCCGAAAACATGGGCCCCGACAGGCGCAGCCGTCACCCGACGGCTTGCCGCCTGACGGGCGCTGGTTTACACCCGCATTTCAACACCATCCCGAAGGACACGAGCCATGCGCGCCGAGGCCCAAAACACCGTTGCCGAGATCGAAAAATCGCTGGAGCTGCTGGGGCAGCGTCTGGGCGTGGAAACCGCGCAGCACCGGCTGGAAGAATTCAACGCCCGCGTCGAGGACCCGAACCTGTGGGACGACCCGGAGGCGGCGCAAAAGCTGATGCGTGACCGCCAGTCGCTGGTCGATGCCATCGACACCTATGAGGGCATCAAACAGGACCTGGCCGACAACGTCGAACTGATCGAACTGGGCGAGATGGAAGGCGACGAAGAGGTCATCAGCGACGCCGAGGCCGCGCTGAAGACGCTGGCGGTCAAAGCCGCTCAGAAAGAGCTTGAAGCGCTGCTGGACGGCGAGGCGGACAGCAATGACACCTTCCTCGAGATCAACTCGGGCGCGGGCGGCACCGAAAGCTGTGACTGGGCGTCGATGCTGGCGCGCATGTATGTCCGCTGGGCCGAGAAGAAAGGCTACAAGGTCGAGCTGAACGCCGAAAGCGCCGGTGAAGAGGCGGGTATCAAATCCGCGACCTACAAGATCACCGGTCACAACGCCTATGGCTGGCTGAAATCCGAAAGCGGCGTGCACCGGCTGGTGCGCATCTCGCCCTTTGACTCGGCGGCCAAACGGCACACGTCGTTCACCTCGGTCAAAGTCTATCCGGTGGTCGACGACAACATCGAGATCGAAGTGAACCCCGCCGACATCCGCATCGACACCTACCGGTCTTCCGGTGCTGGCGGTCAGCACGTGAACACCACGGATTCGGCCGTGCGGATCACCCACCATCCCACCGGCATCGTCGTGACGTCGTCCGAGAAATCCCAGCACCAGAACCGCGACATTGCCATGAAGGCGCTGAAATCGCGGCTCTATCAGATGGAGCTGGACAAGCGGTCCGCGCTGGTCAACGAGGCCCACGAAAGTGCGGGCGACGCAGGCTGGGGCAATCAGATCCGGTCCTATGTCCTGCAACCCTACCAGATGGTCAAAGACCTGCGCACCAACTACGAGACATCGGACACCAAGGGCGTGCTGGATGGCGATCTGGACGGGCTGATGGGGGCCACCCTGGCGTTGAACGTCAGCGGCAAAAGCCGGTCAGAGGCGCAGGGCGACTAGCTGTTCATGCGAAGGGGGCGGTTTCCCGCCATAGGTGAAATTTCCCTGATTCCAGCCGGATAATAGAATTTTTTCTTCCGTGAATCGGGTTTTGTTTCTTAACTTGAGCGCATTCTCAAAGGCTTTTGGCCGCCAATGCATTCAAGGACCCTGCCCATGACCAACATCCTGTTCTCCCGCACCCTCGACGGATTTACCGACATCAACCAACCGCAAGGCGGGACCATGTTCTGGTCCAACGGCATCGCGACGTCGGCAATCTTCGAGGATGGCACCGCGTCGGACAGCTTTACGGCTGATTTCACCATGACAGGCTCGAACTGGACCATCGATTCCATGTTTGTGCTGTCCGCAGGAGAAAGCACCACCATTCTGACGGATGGCGATTCCGGCACGGGGCGTGTGATCAATTATCTGAATGCGGGCAACAACACACAGATCGACCTGATCAACACCGAAATCACCCATATCACCGCCTATGGTGGCGGCACCCACGACATCAATCTGGGCAATGCGTTCACCCGGTCCATCGTCATTGACGGCGCGTCCATGGACATCACCGTGAACAGCGGTGGCGTGGGGCATATGGATCTGACGGGCGGCGCGTCCAACCTGACGATCAACGGTTCTGCCGACTATATCGCGACGGCTGAATTCGATGATGTGCTGGATGTCAGCGGCGAGGGCGGGTTGGTCAGCCTTGGCGACGGCAACAACACGGTGACCGTTGACGGATTTGTCGCAACGCTGGCCACCGGCAACGGCGACGATGACGTGACGGTCAGCCAAGGCGGCCGGATCGAGCTTTGGTATTCCACCGGCGGCGACGATGTGGTGACGCTGACCGAATTCGCGCGCATCGGCGCTTTGCGGGGCGGCAATGGCGGTTCGATGGACATCAACGTCGCAGACAGTGCGCGGGTGGAATATGCGGAACTCAACGGTGTCGACGTTGACGTGACCGTGACAGATGATGCGCGTGTTGAAACGCTGGCGCTTTACCAGGGCGATGTGGTCGCCAATGTCAGCGGAAACGGGCGCATTGACCTGCTGCGCGTGGATGCCGCCGACAGTGACATCGCCGTGACAGGCAACGCCCGTATTCGTTTAATGCAACTGTGGGAGGGCACCCATACGGTCAGCACTGGTGATAGGTCGATGACCCTGATCGACCTGTACGAAAGCTCTTCGAATATCACCATCGGCACCGGCAGCGTGTCGATGATCCGCGCCTATGCGGAAACTGCGCAAACCCACACGATCAATGCCACCGGTTGGATCGGCGCGATCCTGGTCGGCGAAAACCAGTCCGCGAACATCACACTGGGGAGCGGCGGAGCAGGATCCGTGTCCCTGGACGATGGTGCTGACACTGTCACCACGGGAACTGGCTACCTTGAATATCTGCGGTCGCGCGGTGGCGACGACACGGTTTCCATCGGAAGCGGCGGCGCGGATGCGATCACCACGGGGCTTGGCAATGACACCGTGACGGCCACCGGCAACATCACCTCGCTGGACACGGGCGAGGGCGACGATGACGTGACCGTGTCGGGCTATGCGGTCAGCATCAGAACCCGCGAGGGCGCGGACAGCGTGGCAACAGGCGGGAATTTTGTCGAAAGCATCCATACAGGTGCGGACAACGACACCGTCGACGTGGGCGCAGGCGGTGCGGGTCGCGTCAATCTGGGCGATGGCAATGACACGATCACCACCGGCTCGGGCTGGGTCGAGTTGATCAGTGCAGGTGCGGGCGATGATGACATCACCCTGGGCACTGGCGGCGGCGGCATCGTGCGCGCAGGGGCGGGCAACGATCTGATTACCTTGAACGAATCCAACCCCGATTACGGCATTGTCGTTCATGGCGGTGACGGCGTGGATACGCTGAATTTCTTCAACTATTCTGGCGGTATCACATTCTCGCTGGACGAAGCCGGGCGCTGGCAGAACATCGGTGCCGTTGATCCGCTGGATGAAAACGCCGCGGGCGTCTTCGGCTATGTCTCGGAAACCGGGGTCGAAAACCTGGTGGGCAGCCAATTTGACGACAAGCTGACCGGCGACAAGGGCGACAACCTGATCGAAGGCCAGAAAGGCCGCGACTTCCTTTTTGGTGGCTCGGGGGCCGATACGCTGGACGGGGGCAAGGGCAAGGACCGCATCTATGGCGGTGGTGGCGACGATCTTATGTACGGCGGCCTTGGCTTTGACCTGCTGGAAGGCGGCAAGGGCAACGATACGCTGAACGGAGGCGAGGACGACGATGTGCTGCGTGGAGCTCAGGGCGCGGATGTCTTTGAATTCTTCCTGAATTCCGGTGTCGACCGCATCAAGGACTTTGAGGATGGCAGCGATCTGATCCGGCTGGTGTCTGCGGGCGGCTTTGGCGGTCTGTCGATCTATGATCAGGGCAGCGACCTGCGCATCGACCACGACGGTGGCAGCATCATTCTGGACGATCTGGCGGGTCTGGTGCTGACGTCTGCGGACTTTGAATTTATCGTCTGACCCGGCGTATTCCGCTTGAACCTGCGCATGGCTGCGGCAAAGCTGCGGCCATGACAGATGATATCCTTTCCCAAGGCGCCCTGGCGCAATCGGATGCCCTGGCCAAGGGCACCCTGACCGCAACTGACCTGATGCAGGCCACGCTGGCGCGTATCGACGCTGTGAACGGGACGGTGAACGCCGTTGTGTCCCTGCGCGATGCCGACGTGTTGATGGACGAGGCGCGCGCCGCCGATGCCGCACCGCGCAGCGGCTGGCTGCACGGTATGCCCATCGCCATCAAGGATCTGGCCAATGCCGCCGGACTGCCCACGTCGATGGGCTCGCCCCTGTTCGCGGGACAGGTGGCAGCCAAGGACGATATCATGGTCGCACGTCTGCGCGCGGCGGGGGCGATTGTGATCGGCAAGACGAACACGCCCGAATTCGGCCTTGGGTCGCACACCATCAACCCGGTGCACGGTCCCACGCACAACCCCTATGCGCACGGGCGTTCGGCGGGTGGCTCGTCCGGCGGGGCGGCGGCGGCGCTGGCCTGCGGGATGCTGTCCGTGGCCGACGGCTCGGATATGATGGGATCGCTGCGCAATCCGGCGGGTTGGAACAACGTCTATGGGATGCGCCCGACATGGGGGCTGGTGCCGTCGGAACCCGAGGGCGACAATTTCCTGCACCAACTGGCCACCAACGGCCCGATGGCGCGCAATCCTGCGGACCTAGCCGCCCTGTTGGACACGATGGCAGGACCGGACCCGCGCCAGCCGCACGGGCTGTCACAGGCGCCCGCGCTGCCGCAGATCGCCGGTGGCATGGACGGCGTGCGCATCGGCTGGCTGGGCGACTGGGGCGGCGCTCTGCCGATGCAGCAGGGCATTCTGGACATTTCGCAAGCGGCCCTTCAGCAGATGGAAGGCCTGGGCGCAACGGTGACCGATCAGGCACCGCTGTTCGACGCCGATGCGATGTGGGACAGCTGGATCACCCTGCGGTCTTGGCAGGTCGGTGCGGGGCTGGCTGCGGTCTACAACAATCCGACACAGCGCGATTACCTGAAGGACACCGCCCAATGGGAAATCGGACGCGGCATCGCGCTGACGGGGATGCAGGTCCATGCGGCCAGCCTGGTGCGCAGCAACTGGTTTAAGGCCGCCGCGAAAGCCTTTGAAACCTATGACATTCTGGCGTTGCCTTCGGCGCAGCTCTGGCCCTTTGACATCACCTGGGATTACCCGCGTGAGATCGCAGGCGTGCAGATGGACACCTATCACCGCTGGATGCAGGTGGTGGTGCCCGCGTCGCTGCTGGGGCTTCCGGTGGTCAACGTGCCGGTGGGCTTTGGCGGGCCGGATGACGCGCCTGCGGGCCTGCAACTGATCGGCAAACGCGGGTCTGACGCGGCGCTGCTGCGGGTGGCGCAGGCGTGGCATGAGGCCACCGACTGGCCCGGCGCGCGGCCTCCCTGATCATGCGAGGGTCATGCAAAGTCACGTCATGCTGTCTGGCAAAACGCTTTCCCCCAGACCAGATGATGATCTTTATCGTATGTTTTCACGCAGTGCGTCAGGGTCACTTGCCTGATTTGAGCGACTGTCCCTGAAAATGCCAGCCAACACCGAACTGGAGTAACCCTTTATGATTTCTGCTTTTCTCATTGGGATTGTTGCCGCCATCCATCTGTACATCGTCTATCTCGAGATGTTTCAATGGGACAAACCGGCAGGGCGCAAGGTGTTCGGAACGACACAGGAATTTGCAAGTGCCTCCAAGGTTCTGGCTGCCAACCAGGGCCTGTATAACGGCTTTTTGGCGGCGGGATTGATCTTTGGACTGATCCTGGGGGCCCAAGGCGGCGTCTTTACCGTCTTTTTCCTTTGCTGCGTGATCGTTGCAGGCATTTTTGGCGCGGCGACGGTGAACCGCAAGATTCTGTTTGTTCAGGCGGTTCCGGCGGCTGTTGCACTGGTTGCGGTGTTGGCGGGCTACTGACAGTCCGCAGGCTCGCGCCCCTCGGCCGCCAGCCGCGCACGCAAGACCGCGATTTGCGGTGCGTTCTGCTCCAGCGCAAAGACATAGGCCTGCGTCAGGAAGAAACAGGCCGCCTCCATATCATCGGCGGCGTCGGCCGCCTGCGCATAAAGCGCGACCAACGCCAGATGATCGCCCGCCGCATGTGCTGCCAACAGTTGCGCGTTCAGGTCGGTCATTCCGCCGCCATCTGCCCCGCGCGGTGCGCCTGCAACCGGCCCGCGACCCAGGAATGGAACAGATGCGTCGGCCCATCCATCGCGGGCGAAAACCGCCCGCCATCAAAGCTGGGCGCGTGACGGCCGCGCTGCATTCCCTCGACGACAAAGATGTCTTCCTCGAACACCAGCTTCCACTGTTCGGTGTTGCGCACACGCAAGGCAGGGTCGGTGTCGGCGGCGGCATAGTAGATGTGCACGTTTTCAGTGGTTTTTTCCGTGCTTTCCGGCACCAGAATGATTGCAAAGGTATGATCGCGGTGCACCCCCAGCAGCACGTTGGGGTAGGCGGTGACATATTCCGCGGCGGTGTTCCACTTGTCGCTCAGACCGTCGAAATCAGGGAACTGTCCGCCATCTTCGCCGGTCATCTGGCGATAGACCAGGGTGCCCTGACCGGAATAATGATCCGGCGCTTCGATGTGATAGTGATCTTCCAGCCGGGAATAGCTGTTCAGGCCGGGGTGGACCCACGGCAGGTGATAGCTTTCACAAAAGTTCTCGACCGCCAGCTTCCAGTTGCAGTTCACCGCCAGTTGAAAGCGGCTGTCGGCACCGCCGTGGTACAGGGGTTTGTCAAACTCGGCCCAGCGGGTCAGCAGGTCGGCGTTGTGCACCTCGAACGGGGCAGCATCGCCCGACAGGTTGATCCAGACGACGTCCATCCACAGATGGCTGCGCACCTCGATCAGGCCCAGCAGGGCGCGGTCGATGCCTGCGTGCGTGTTGTGACCCGGGCCGCCAACATGCGGCGTGCTGACCAGCCGTCCGTCAGTGCTGTAGCACCAGCTGTGATAGGGGCAGCGAATGGCGCCCTCGATCTTGCGCGGCGCATCAACCAGGATCATGCCACGGTGACGGCAAATGTTCTGAAACACGCGCACCCGCGCCGTGCGGTCGCGCACCACCAGCAGGGGCATGCCCAAAAATGTCAGCGGTACGGCATCACCCACTTCGGGCACATCCGCCCCCACTGCCAGACCGGCCCAGCCTGTGGACAATACAGCAACGCGCTCTTCGTCAAAGACGGCGGCGTCGATGTAATGGGCATTGGGCAGGCCATTGGCCTGATCCAGCGGGCGGCGCACTGCGTCAAGGTTTGTGTGGCTCATCGGGCTGCATCCCTCTGTGTGTGATGCTTCAGCCGTAGGCCAAACGAACGCGCCGCGTATGCGCGTCAGCGACAGGGGTTTTCTGCGGGCGACATCCCCACAGTGCCTACCGGAAGGGCTCGGATGGGCGCAGCAGACGTTTGTGAAAGGGCAGCAGGTCCTTCAATTCGCAATAGCCCGAGGTGCGCGCCGCGGCCAGGGCCTTGGACAGGTCAGTGCCCAGATGTTCATAAACCAGGCGTTCAACCCGTTTCGTGGTGATGGTCTCGCGGATGGTGCGCGCGACATAGCCGACCCAATAGTTGTTCTCGAACGACATCTCGCGCACCAGATGGGTGAAGGAACAGGTGACGGCCCCACGGCGGGCAACCATGGAAGCGATACCGTCGTCCTGCCGTATCACCAGCCCGCGATACTCGCGGGTCCGGCTGTCCTGGGGCAAACCCTGGACGGTAAGCGCCTCGCGGGGTTCGAACCCGCGGATGAAGGTCGAGCCGTTCTTGCGGAGCACATAGACCAGACCCACGATGAACTGGTTCTGGTCGAAGAAGCTGCGGCGCGAAAAACGGTAAAAGCCGGAGGGAAACAGGGTTTCTGGGACGTTGACTGCGGCATCGCTCAGAAAATCCTGCAAATAGGGATCGCTCAGGTTCCGGTCATCCGCGCCAATCTCGGCGACAGGTGACAACAGGATACGTACGTCTACATCGAAAAAGGTGCAGATACGGGCCAGCACATCGGGCCGGGGAAAGCTTTCTCCGGCGAGATAGCGGTTGAACTGGGTGCGGTTGACACCCAATTGGCGAGACAGCGCAGAGATGGACGGATAGCTTTGTGCGAGATGGCGCAAGTTGGCACCCAACATGTTGCGCAATTCGGCAGGGGATTTGTCACGGTAGGACATGTGTTGCCCTTTCTGTAGTGCGCCGCAGGTTGATCCGTGAGGTCAGTTTAGGTTGCAAGAGCGAATTGACGCGAATGAGCATCAATCCTGACGCGTATTAGCTGCTGGACGATACTCTTAACGTCACAAAATGCAACACAAGTCGCTCGCCGCGACGCGTCCATAACTGCTATTCTTGCTATGGGTGAATATTTGGACGCGTGACTATGATTGGTGTGGTTTTGTGGTGCAATGCGGCGGATCGCCAGGCGGTGATCCTGTGCGAGGACCACGGACATTTTGCGTTTTTCCACGACAACCAGGGCGGGCTGGACTGTTTGTTCGAATTCGATGTGGGGGATCTGGTGAGCTTCAGGCTGTATCCCCATGCAACCCGGCGGCTGGCCTGCAACGTGGTGTTGTGCGCGCCGTAGCTGATGGCGCTGCGCATCGTTCGCATTACAGGGGCGCCGCCGATACCCTGATGCGGTCGAAGGGGGCAGGGACAATCGCCCCTGCGCCCGCTTGTGTTTCCTCAGTCGCCGCGCGACAGGGCGGCGACACCGGTGCGCGCCACATCGACGAGCCCCAGGGGGCGCATCAGATCGGCAAAGGCATCGATCTTTTCCGGCGCGCCGGTGATTTCAAACACGAAACTGGTCAGCGTGCTGTCGACCACATTGGCACGGAAGATATCCGCCAGCCGCAGCGCCTCGACCCGTTTGTCGCCGCCGCCCGACACCTTGAACATCGCCAGTTCACGCTCGACCGACGGTCCCTCGACGGTCAGGTCGTTGACGGTGTGCACGGGCACGATGCGGCCCAGCTGTGCCTTGATCTGTTCGATCACCTGCGGCGTGCCGGTGGTGACGATGGTGATCCGCGACAGGTGCCCGGTATGATCCACCTCGGCCACGGTGAGGCTGTCGATGTTATAGCCGCGCCCCGAGAACAATCCGATGACCCGCGCCAGAACGCCCGGTTCGTTTTCGACCAGAACCGCCAGCGTGTGCCGCTCTTCCACATCCGAGAAGTTGGGCCGTAGGTTGTAAGCCGAATGGCTGGTCGCGCCTTTTTTGATTTTTAGAGCTGACATGGGACATTCCTTTGGAAACGTAGTGTTTTAACCGTTGATATAGGCAGGCGAGGCTGGATGGTTGCGCAGCCAGACAGTGGCCGCACCCGCCACGGCCAGCAGGGTCATCGAAAACGGCAGAACCGCGCAGATCACACAGACCACGGCCATCGTCGGCAACAGCAGCAGTGCCGTGCCGGTGGCATGGTGACGGTCGCGCACCAGCCAAAGGCCAAGCAGATATGCCGCCATCGGCAGGGCCACCGCCATGTCGCCCGCCATTTGTGTCGTGTGGGCATGGTGTGTGGCCAGTTCGACCTGAACCGCCAGACCGGCACCCACCGCAGCACCTGCGCCAAAGACGATGTAGTGACCATATCCCCAGGCCAGCGCGCGGCTCAGCTTGGGCGATGTCAGGTGGTCTTCCTTGCAGAAGTACAGCCACCATAGGGCAAAGGTGATGATGACGCCGCAGAAGGCCATCCAGATCAGGCCGAATGACAGGCCATCCGTGGTCGCGGTGCTGATGGCCATCGAACCCGCCAACAAGGCTTCGCCCAGAACGATGATGGTCAGCAAGCCGTAGCGTTCGACGATATGGTGCCGGTGCCAGGGCGTTGCAGCGGCGCGTTCGGCAAAAGCCGGAACAGCCAGTTCAAGCACGACACCGATCAGCACCACAAGCCCCAACGGCAGGCTCAGCGACAGCAGCAGGGGCAGGGCCAGCCAGTAGATCTGGGCGAGACCGATGCCCGCGGCATACCGCCTGGCGGTCTTTGCCCGCGCCGCATCACCGCGCGCAGCACCCAGCCACATCACGATCATGCCGACACGCATCACCACATAGCCCAGGATCACCACGGTCAGGTTCAGCTGGGCAAACAGCGCAGTCTGCCCCGCGGCC
This sequence comes from Sulfitobacter sp. 20_GPM-1509m, assembly GCF_000620505.1. Taxonomy (GTDB): domain Bacteria; phylum Pseudomonadota; class Alphaproteobacteria; order Rhodobacterales; family Rhodobacteraceae; genus Pseudosulfitobacter. The sequence goes on from NZ_JIBC01000007.1 coordinate 45,762, forward strand.
ATGATCAGCGCGCCGAACATGATCACCATGGTCAGCAACCGGAAGGCGACGCTGTCGTCATCATAGGCCGACGCGAACCAAGTGTAGTTCATCCACGCCCACCAGATGGCAAAGAATGCCAGCAGATAGCGCAACAGCCCTTCCATCGCGTGGCCTTCGGCAACGGCGTGGTGCAAACCCGCCGCTGCCGCCGCAATCGCGATGACCGAGACCAGATCGAAAAACAGCTCCAGCGGTGTCGCCGCCCGATGCGCTTCGGCGCTGTCACGGGGGCGAAACACCAGATGGCCGGACAGCAAGTTCGACAACCCGCCCATGGCTACACCAGCACCGAACCCTTGGCGTCGATGACGCCCTGGGTGTCGGCCTCGCCCAGAAGCATTTCGTTGTGCGCCTTGCCCGAAGGGATCATCGGGAAGCAGTTCTCGTGCTTTTCGACCAGACAGTCGAACAGGACCGGACCGTCATAGTTGATCATCTCCATGATCGCGTCGTCCAGATCGGCCGGATCCGTACACTGGATGCCCTTGGCGCCGAACGCCTCGGCCAGTTTCACGAAATCGGGCAGGCTTTCCGACCACGAATGCGAATAGCGTTCGCCGTGCAGCAATTCCTGCCACTGGCGCACCATGCCCAGACGTTCGTTGTTCAGGATGAACTGTTTGACCGGCAGGTTGAACTGCATCGCGGTGCCCAGTTCCTGCATGTTCATCAACCAGCTTGCCTCGCCGGCGACGTTGATCACCAGCGCCTCGGGGTGGGCCATCTGCACGCCGATGGACGCAGGAAAGCCATAACCCATCGTGCCCAGTCCGCCGGATGTCATCCAGCGGTTCGGACCCTCGAAATTCAGGTACTGCGCCGCCCACATCTGGTGCTGGCCCACTTCGGTGGTGATGTAACGGTCATGGTCCTTGGTCAGCGCCTCAAGCCGTTGCAGCGCGTACTGCGGCTTGATCACCTTGCCCTCTTGCTTGAAGCTCAGGCAGTCGACCTTTTTCCATTCCTCGATCTGTTTCCACCATTTGGCCACGCCTTCGGCATTGGTCTTGCGACCGCGCGATTTCCAGACCTTCAGGATGTCTTCCAGCACATGGGCCACGTCGCCGACGATGGGGATGTCGGCCTTGATCACCTTGTTGATCGACGAGGGATCAATGTCGATATGCGCCTTGATCGACTTGGGCGAAAACGCATCCAGCACGCCGGTGATCCGGTCGTCAAAGCGCGCCCCGATGTTGATCATCAGATCACAGCCGTGCATCGCCATGTTGGCCTCGTACAGACCGTGCATGCCCAACATGCCCAGCCATTTGTCACCGGACGCCGGATAGGCGCCCAGCCCCATCAGGGTGCTGGTGATCGGAAAGCCGGTCGCCTCGACCAGTTCGCGCAGCAATTGCGAGGCTGCGGGCCCCGAGTTGATAACGCCGCCACCGGTGTAAAAGATCGGACGCTTGGCGGTTTCGAGGGCGGCCACCAGTTCGGTGATCTCTTCCATGTCGCCCTTGACGATGGGTTGATAGTGCGACTGCGACGGTTTCGGACCGGTATAGGTGCCGGATGCAAACTGCACGTCCTTGGGGATGTCCACCAGCACAGGGCCGGGACGGCCCGAGGTCGCCACATGGAACGCCTCGTGGATCACGCCCGACAGCTTGTCGGTCTCTTTCACCAGCCAGTTGTGCTTGGTGCAGGGGCGGGTGATGCCCACCGTGTCCGCCTCTTGAAAGGCATCCGAACCGATCATGAAGGTCGGCACCTGTCCGGTCAGCACGATGATCGGGATACTGTCCAGCAAGGCATCGGTCAGACCGGTCACCGCATTGGTGGCACCGGGGCCCGATGTCACAAGGCACACACCCGGCTTGCCGGTCGAGCGGGCATAGCCTTCGGCGGCGTGCACCGCACCCTGTTCATGGCGCACCAGAATGTGCTTGATCGAGTTTTGCTGAAACACCTCGTCGTAAATCGGTAGGACGGCGCCGCCGGGATACCCAAATACCGTGTCCACGCCCTGATCGATCAGGGCCTGAACCACCATCTTTGCTCCGCTCATTTGACGTGTCATAGCTCTACTCCGGTTACGCCATACTGTCTTGTGCACATAAAAAAACCCCCGTTTTTGGCGGGGGCACATGGGTCGAATTCTGGTCTACCGTTACCGGCCCATGTGCGTTGATCCAATAATGACGACGACATCTAGCATGTCTTGGGTCCTTTCGCGTGCGTTTTGGGACATTATGAGCGGTTGTGAGGGGCGTCAACAGTCAATCGGTGAGAATTAATGTCTCTGGGGCATAAAAATCTTTGCAAAAGTTGCGCGGAAGCCTGTGTTTGGATCGTTTTGCTAAAATGCTGGCGCGGGTTCGCAACCGCGCCAGCCAGGATCAGGGGGGTCAGCCGGTTATCAGGTCATTTGCATGCGCGATGTTGTCGCGACCTGCCTCGACACAGGCCAGCATATGACCAAGCGAGAAGTTACCGTCCTTGGCAGCACCCAGCGCCGTCCAGGGTTTGAAGTCATGGGTCGAGCAGATGATCGAATCTGCGTCCAGCACCAACAGCCGCATCAACGTGCCTGCAACGATGGTCCCGCCGACAGGCCCCAGTTTGCCGCCGTGCTTTTCGGCTTCGTGCAGGCAGTAGTACCACAGCGGCGTCTTGGTGATGCCGTGATCGCGCAGCTCTTTGGGGGCAGGGATCTCGTCGGTGTGCATCAGCCGTGCCATCTGTTGGCCCGACGGCAGCTCAAGCGTCATACGATCCCGAAAGATATTGCGATGGGGCAGTTTGCGGCTGTCCTCAAGGCTCAGTTCCTGACCGGCGATTTTCAAGGGCTCGCCGATGAAGTGCAGGTTAAAGATCGACCCGGCAAGCTTGCGCCCGATGGGCCGCGCCTTTTGAAACTTGGAATTGCCAGGGAAATCAAACAGCCGCGAGAATTCAATGTTCAGCTTTTCAGGCCGCGAATGGAACTCCTTGCGCATGATGTCGAACAGTTTCACGTCGCCTGAGGTGCTGTTCAGTTCGTAATCGTTCTGCACTGTGGCGTGGCCAAAGCGGTATGCGGCGCCGGAAAACTCGATCGGCATGATCGGGCTGTCCTTGGTGAACGGTTTGGGCAGTTTGCCGTCGGCAAAGGTCTGGCGGAGGCCTTTCAATACGTCTGCATCGACAAAGGCGGGCAAGAAATCGTTCAGCACGATCCATTGGTAATGCAGCCGCAAGATGCGCCGTGCCGCCTGAAAGGGGCGCTCCGAGGGGGTGTAGCCTTCGGTGATGGCCTGTGCGCGGATCCCTTCAAAAGCCGCCGGGACAAGGTGCGCGTCTTCTTGCAGGGCCGTCATCAGGATGTTGTGCATACACACAAATGCCCCCTGAAGCTGACTGACGATCTGGTTCTCGTCATTGCGCATATCGCCGATCAGCGCCGTGCCGTGGCTGTTGCGGGCCAGATCGCGGGCGTTGTCCTTGGAGCCAAATAGCAGGAAACCGGCATGGTCGGGGTGATACAGGTACGGCGACGCCTCGTTGCCGTCGCCATAAACGCAATCCAGATCCAGCGCGGGTGTGCGCACATTGCGGATCGAACGCGGGTCAATCCGTGTGCCGATGGCGCTTTGGGTGTCCGAGGTGATGTCATGGTCGATGAACTGGCCGAAGAACGTCATACCCGCGGCGGCGGTGCCATCGGGGTCGGAACTGTCCAGCATGTCATCCAACGCCTTGGTAAAGGCTTTTTGAACCGACTGGTCGTCAAAGGGTTTGCCATCGGGGCCAATCCCCGAAAGCTCGTTGCGGGGTCCCAGGCGGCCAAATGCCTGAGGCAGAGGGGCGGGGGATGTGTTCGCGCATTCAAGGACGAAAGCATCATAGCCTGATAGGCCGTGCGAAACGGTCATTTTAATCTCCTTTGAATATTGTTTTTTACGGGGTGTTTCGGTGTGAAATTCGAAAAATTACTTAAAAATAGGACCCGTGCGATCCTAATAGCAGACAAGGATCAGTTGATCAGGTGAGGAAATCCCTACCTTATGGTTGTATCATGATTGAATCCGCCGAACCGTGCATCCGCGCGAACCGCAGCGCACGTGGTTCCGTCGCAGTGAACGCTTAGCGCCCGGTGCCTTGCAGAACGCCGTGCTCCATCGCGTAGCGGGTCAAGCCGGCCGTGCTGGAAATGCCCAGCTTGCGCTTGATGTTCTTGCGATGCGTCTCGACGGTACGCACCGAGATATCCAGGTCGCGGGCCACGTCCTTGTTCGACAGCCCCTGCGCCAGTTGCAACAGGATCGTCTGTTCGCGGTCCGTCAGTTGCGAGCGGATGTCGCCCGACTTCGGCTCGATCGACCCTTGGGCGCCGGTGCACAGGTAACGCTCGCCGCGCATCACTGCGTCGATGGCGTCCTTGATCTCGTCGGTGGGCACGTCTTTCAGCACATAGCCGCGCGCGCCATGGTCCAGCGCCGAGGCGATGTATTCGGGACTGTCATGCATCGACAGGATCAGCACCGCGGTGTCGGGGCTGCGCTCCAGCACCAGTTCGGTGGCGGTCAGACCGCCCATTTCCGGCATGTTCAGATCCATAAGGATCACATGGGGTTTCAATGTGTCCAGTTGGTTGATCACGTCGCGCCCGTTGCCCAGCGTGCCGACCACCATCAGGTCGTCATAGCTTTCCAGAATAGACTGGATTCCTTGCGCAACCATGGGGTGATCGTCGACCACGAGAACGCGGATGGGATGGGGCAGCGGGGTCAGTTCGGTCATGCGTGGCTCTTTTGTGGGGGCAGGTCGGATGTCGGATCAGGGCCGGATTTGGGATCGGGCGGCAACAGGTGGGTCAGCGGTACGGTTGCCTCGATGGTTGTACCGGACGTCGTGCCTGCGGCGGTATCTTTGCCGCGCGTGGACGTGATGCGCAAGGTTCCGTCCAGCTGTTCAACCCGTTCCTGCATGTTGCGCAGGCCGATGCCACGCTGGTTGCCCCGGGTTTCGCGGGTTTCGCGCGGAATGCCACAGCCGTTGTCGGTGACGCGCAGCGTGGCACCCCGGCGGTGGCCGCGCAGGTCAACGGTGACATGGGTGGCGCCGGAATGGCGTTCGATATTGGTCAGCGCCTCCTGCGCGATGCGATAGAGCGCGATCTTGGAGTCCTGATCCAGCCGGTTGCGAAAGACCACGGTGTTAAAGGTTGTCTCGACGCCGGTGCGGGTCTGGAAATCGTGGGTCAGCGCCTTGATCGCGGGGCCAAGGCCCAGATCGTCCAGCACGCCGGGACGCAGGTCGCGGCTGATCCGGCGCACTTCGGCAATCGCGGCGGCCAGATTTTCAATACCCTGGTCCAGCGATTTGTCTGCCGTGTCGATTGCGCCGGACTTCAACCGACGCCGCGCGATGTCCAGGGCAAAGCGGACACCCACGAGGATCTGGCTGATGCCATCGTGCAATTCCCGCGCCACCCGCCCGCGTTCCTCTTCCTGTGCGTCGAACACGCGCTGGGTCAGACGCTTCAGCTTGGCATCCGCCAGCCTGCGCTCGCGGATGTTGATGAACATGCCAGAGCCAAAGACCAGCAGAACCGCCAGCAGCGTAATGACGGTGATATAGACAAAGGTCCGCTGCACCCGTGCCTCGACCTCGGCGCGGGCGGCGGCGGTGGTGGCCAGCACGTCGTCGATGTAGACGCCGGTGCCCACGGCCCACTGCCAGCTTGGGAAAGAGGTGACATAAGAGATCATGCGCGCCTCTTCCCCGGTCGAGGGTTTGGGCCACAGGTGCGTCAGATAGCCGTCGCCCTGCCGCGCGATGTCGATCAGGTCGCGCACCACGGGCGTGCCTTCGCTGTCGGTCTCGTCCATCCAGTTGTGGCCGATCCGCTCGGTCTGGCGGGGGCTGACAAGGTTGGTGCCGTCATAGTCGTAGACAAAGAAGAACCCTTCGCGGTCATAGATCATGGCGGCCAGGATCTGATTGACCTGTTGCTTGGCAAGGTCGTCATCGGGGGCCGCATTGCCATAGACAAAATAGAACCCGTTGCGCGCCTGTGTGACGTAATTGCGCAGTTCGGCCTTCTTGGCCTGGATCAACTGGTTCTCCAGCGCCTGGATCTCACGATCCGCCAGGGCCCGCGCCTGCACCGTCACCAGGATGGCAATTACGGACATGGCCAGAACCAACGGCAACGCTGCGACCAGCGACAGTTTCTGCGCATAGCTGAATGTGAAACGGGGCCAAAGACGTTGCATGATGATTCGATAAGCGGTTTGACGCCAAAATCATAGAGGGCAGGGCGCGCAGAGCACCGGCACGCGTCAATCAGACAGAAAAAAATCCATGTTTTTTAAGGTGATTGACCAGTCAAAGGCCCCCACTACGCAGTACTTGGTATTTCATTTGAAACGCGGCTGCGTAGTCTGACGAACACTGAAACGACCGCCTTCATCCAGAACCAGAGCGGTCGCTACATAAACTTTGGGAGGAGTTAAAATGGACCGTCGTTCATTTCTGAAGACGTCTGCGTTGGGCGGCACAGCCGCCGCCGCAACGACGCTGGCCGCACCGCTTTACGCACAAGGCAAGCGCACCCTGACAATGGTTACAGCCTGGCCACGCGGTTTTGCCGTGCTGGACGATGCGGCAACCTATTTCAACAACATGGTCGACGAGATGTCGGACGGCACTCTGACCATCGAGAAAAAAGCCCCCGGCGAGCTGGTCGGCGCGTTCGAAGTGTTCGACGCGGTGTCCTCGGGTCAGGCTGACATCTATCACGCGGCTGACTACTACTTTATCGGTCAACACCCCGGTCTGGCCTATTTCACGGCCGTTCCGTTCGGCGGCACAGCCCAGGAGCTGACCAACTGGTATCTGCATGGCGGCGGTCACGAGCTGCACAACCAGATCGGTGAAATCTTCAACATGAAGATGTTCCTGGCCGGTAACTCGGGTTCGCAGTCCGGTGGCTGGTTCCGCAAGGAAATCAACTCGGCTGCCGACTTCAACGGTCTGAAGTTCCGTATGCCCGGTCTGGGCGGCAAGGTGCTGGGCAAACTGGGCGCCTCGGTTCAGAACATCCCTGGCGGTGAGCTGTATCAGGCGCTGTCCTCGGGCGCGCTGGACGGTCTGGAGTGGGTTGGCCCGTTCGCGGACGAACGCGCAGGCTTCCAGGAAGTCGCCAAGATCTACTACACAGCGGGCTTCCACGAGCCGGGCTCGGGTCTGACCGCTTCCGTCAACCTGGACGTGTTCAACGAACTGACGCCGGCCCAGCAGAAGATCATCGAGTATTCCGCGATGGCCACCACGCACACCGGTCTGGCCGAAACACTGGCCAACAACGGTGCCGCGCTGGCGCGTCTGCAACAGCAGGGTGTGAAAACCATGCAGTTCCCCGACGATGTCTGGGACGCCTTCGGTTCCGCCTCGAAAGAGGTCATGGACGAGAACATGAACGACACCCTGTTCGCAGACATCCGTGGCAGCTTTGAAGCGTCGATGAAATCTTCGGCTGAATGGCTGCAGAAATCGGACGCCTTCTATGTCGAGCAGCGCGAGCGCGTGCTGAGCGCGGGCTAATCCAGATCTGAACAGACATTCGGGGCCGTGTCCAAGACGCGGCCCCTGAATTGCATCCGGCCTGTGGAAGCGGGCCAAGACGGCAACTGTGCAAATCCGGCGCCAAGTCCGGCACGCACGCGGGGAGGGGACGACCATGGAAAACGACGTGGCCTGCGAGGGATTTTTCCGGGCGGCAGAGGGCGCAAAGCTCAGCTGTCTCGAAAAGTTTCAGGACAGCGGACTGTTACAGTTCATTTTTGGAAACCTGCTTGAGGCGTTCTATAACTTTTTCGCCGCCGTGCTGAACCCGGGCATGTGGCTGAACTGGACCGACCCCCAGGCCATGATGCGCTTTATCTACTATGGCGGCTCGGTCGAGCTGTTCTTTGTGGCGCTGGTGTTCCTGCTGATCATCACCGCCTTTGGCCTGTGGCACCGCGGCTTCATGTGGGGGTGCGTGCGCGTGCTTGAAGGGTTCAACAACACCGTCGGCCGCTTTGTGGCCTGGGCGGGCCTGTTGATGGTGCTGCAACAGATCATCATCGTCTTCATGCAGCGGATTTTCACCCGCCCCGACATCTCGTTCGGGTTCGGCATTCCGCTTCAGTTCGACATCTCGTGGTTCGGTGAAGAACTGAAGCTTTACAACGCCTTGGTGGTCAGCCTTTGCGTGGCCTACACCTTTGTACAGGGCGGGCACGTGCGGGTTGACCTCTTTTACGCAGGCGTGAAATTCCGCACCAAGAAGATCATCGACATGTTCGGCTCGGTCTTTTTCATGATGCCCTTCGCGATCATCACATGGATGTACGGCTGGTTCTTTCTGTGGCGGCATCTGGTCACCCCGAACCCCTCGGCCTCGGACAGTCTGGATCTGCTGCTGCGCAAGGCGCGCATCCTGAAATGGAACGTCGAAACCATCGGGTTCTCGCCCAACGGCTTCAACGGCTACTTCCTGTTCAAGATCCTGCTGGTCGGTTTCTGCGCCATGGTGATGTTGCAGGCGATTTCCACGTTCTACCGCAGCTGGTGCGAAATGCGCGAAGGCGAAGAGTCCGAAGGCAAATACCTGGACCGCGACACGCTGGGAGCGGGCGAAGAAGCCTATGAGGGCACGCACTGATGTGCGCACCGATCATCACACACAATAATGACGGGCGCACACCGCCTGCACGTAAAGATTAGGGACAGAATATCATGTTGTTTGGACTCGATGGCGTCGAAATTGGCCTGATCATCGTCTTTGTCTGCCTGTTTGGCGGCATCCTGTCGGGCTTTCCGGTGGCCTTTGCCATCGGCGGGGCGGGCATCATCTCGTTCGGGATCATCGCGGCGCTGGACAGCGCGGGGCTGCTGATCCACCAGGCGATCGATCAGTCCAGCGCGGCCTATCGCGATCTGGTCAACAGCGGGGTCAAGGCGGATGCGATCAGTATCTTCCGATACCCCGACCTGCCGCGCGTCGCGGAAGCGGTGTTCCCGCAAGGCTGGGAAGTCGCGATGGACCGCAACGTGTCCTTTATCGTGAACCGCATGAACGAACGGGTTCTGGCGGGTCAGTCGATTGAAACCCTGCTGGCGGTGCTGATGTTCGTCCTGATGGGCATCACCCTGGAACGCTCGAAAATCGCCAATGATCTGCTGACCACGATGGCGCGCGTCTTTGGCCCGCTGCCGGGCGGTCTGGCCGTGTCGATCGTGGTGGTGGGCGCCTTCCTGGCCGCCTCGACCGGCATCGTGGGTGCGACGGTGGTGACCATGGGCCTGCTGGCGCTGCCGACCATGCTGCGCAACAACTATTCGCCCGAGATTGCCACCGGCGTCATTGCCGCATCCGGCACGCTGGGGCAGATCATTCCGCCGTCCATCGTGATCGTTCTGCTGGGGACACTGGCGGGCGATCTCTATTCCGCCGCACAGGAACAGCGCGCGCAGCTTGCGGGCTGTACCGACGCACTCAGCTATCTGGGCAAACCGGCGGTCCTGTCGGTGGGCACGCTGTTCCAGGCGGCGCTGCTGCCGGGCATCCTGCTGGCGTTGCTTTATGCGCTTTATGCCTTTGTCTACGCGCTGCTGAACCCCGAGAAAGCCCCGGCAGTGCCGATGGGCGCGAGCACGTCCGAGCCGATCACACGCCGCGAAGGCTTTACCTGGTTCCTGGGCGCGCCGATGCTGATGGTGGTGGGCACGATCCTGCTGGGGAACCTCGGCGTGGTCGGATCGCAGAACATGACCGTGTCGTCCTTTTCGGACATCGAAAAGGGCGCGTCGCTGCGCACCAATGTGTCCGAAGACTGCAAGGCGTCGATGATCGAACTGCACGGCCAGTCCAAATGGGACACGGCGGTCGCACAGCAACAAGAGATCGACGCGGCCGGCGGCCTGCACGCCTCGGAGCGCCTGTCGCCCGAAGCCCTGCAAGCGGCCATCGACGCCAAGGTCGCGAACGCGGCACCCATCGGCACAGGCACCGCGATCCTGTTGATCCTGGCCGGTCTGATCCTGACCACAGCCCGCGGCGTCGCCCCTTCGCGCGACAAGCGCCCGCTGGTGGTGGGGGCCATCGGTGCGGTGCTGGTGCTGCTGGTCGACATCCTGTTGATCGGCCCGCGTACGTCTTCGGGCGTCTACGTGGTGCTGATGGCGGTGCCCTTCGCGGCGCTGCTCTATGGCTGCTATCACGGGGCGATCAGCTGCGCCAAGAACGAGCTGATCCGCGTGGTGTTTCCGCCGCTGGTCCTGATCGTGGCGGTTCTGGGCTCGATCCTGGGCGGCATCACCAACCCGACACCCGCAGCGGCGCTGGGGGCAGGGGGTGCGATCATGCTGGCGGCCTACCGCAAGCTGACCGACACGGACCGCAGCCCCAAGGTGATCATCTGGTCCACGCTGGCCATTCTGGTCTGTATCCTGGTTGGCGTGAACTTTGATTTGCGCATCAACATCGAAGGCGTCTCCTTCGAAAGCTGGGTTGCGTTCTTTGTCGCCTATGCCGCCTATCTCTATGCGCTGTTCGGCCTGCTGTTCAGCTGCTGGATCCTGTTCACCTCGGGTGTGCTGACCCCCATCGTGCGCGAAACGGCCAAGGTGACGTCGATGGTGTTCACCATCCTGATCGGCAGCCAGATCCTGAACCTCGTGGTCATCAGCTTTGGCGGCGAACATTACATCCAGATGTTCCTCAAGTCCTTTGACAACGAGATCACGGTGTTCCTGCTGGTGATGCTGGTCCTGTTCCTGCTGGGCTTTGTGCTGGATTTCCTTGAGATCATCTACATCGTGATCCCCATCGTCGGGCCGGTCATCTATGGCGGCACCTTCGATCCCAAATGGGTGACGATCATGATCGCCGTGAACCTGCAGACCTCGTTCCTGACGCCGCCCTTCGGCTTTGCGCTGTTCTATCTGCGCGGTGTTGCCCCCAAAGAGGTCACCACCGGCCACATCTATCGCGGCATCATTCCCTTTGTGCTGATCCAGGTGGCAGGGCTCGCGATCTTGTGGTTCTTCCCGTCCATCGTGACGATTGTGCCGGACCTGATCCCGAACTGATCTGACAGGAAGGCTGAAACAGGAAAAGGGCGCATCCGTCGGGATGCGCCCTTTTGCGTTCGGGGTGTGTGGGGCAGGCCGCTGGAGGCTCTGCCTCCAGACCTCCGGGATATTTGGGGCCAAAAGAAAGGGTTATTGAGTTTCTTTGTGCAGCAGCGCCAGCAGATCGGCGGCGGGCATGGGACGGTGCAGCGGTGCGCCCTGTCCGGCCCATTGGGCACCAAAGCCGGTTTCGCCCGCGGCCTTGGCGGCAGCGTTCAGCGCTTTGCCCGCGTCATAGGCGATGGGATAATCCGGGGGCTGCGCAGAGGTTTGCGCCCCCCATGCGGTAAAGCGGTTGGCCAGACCGCGCGCGGGGCGGCCCGAGATGGCGGTGGTCATCGTGGTGTGATGGGCGGCATCGCTGGACAAGGCCGCGCGATAGGCCGCGTCGGCACTGCTTTCGGGGCAGGCGACAAAGGCGGTGCCAAGCTGGGCGGCAATGGCCCCCAGGTCAAGCGCCGCGCGCACGCCCGCACCGTCCATGATGCCCCCTGCGGCGATCACCGGCAGGGCGGTGTTTTTGACCAGAAGACGCGTCAGGGCAAAGGTGCCCAGCATCGCATCGGGGGCTGCGGGATCGAACATGCCACGATGACCGCCGGCCTCGAACCCTTGCGCCACGATGGCGTCACAGCCTGCCTCCGCTATGGCCTGCGCTTCACCCAGGTTCGTGGCCGTGGCAAGCAGGGTGCAGCCCGCAGCCTTCAGCGCCTTGATGCGCTCCGCGTCCGGCAGGCCAAAGTGGAAGCTGACCACAGGCGGGGCAGTGTCCAGCAGCATGCGGAACATGGCGTCGTCGTCGGCAAAACTTTGGTAGATGGTGCGCAATGCGCCCGGCGGTTCGGCGTTGTAGGCGGCAAAGAGCGGGCGCAGGGCGTCGCACCATGCGGCCTCGCGCGCTGCATCTGCCGTGGGGGTTGCGTGGACAAAGAGGTTCACGTTGAAGGCACGGTCCGTCAGTGCGCGGGTCTCTTCGATCATCTTGCGCGCACCGTTTGCATCCGTGGCCCCCACGCCGAGGGAGCCAAGCCCGCCTGCGTTTGATACAGCAGAGGCCAGTGCCGGAGTTGAAACACCTGCCATCGGAGCCTGGATGATCGGGACGGTGATGTTCAGGCGGGTGAGAAGTGTCATGTGAGCGTTCCCTGTTGTCCCATCTCCCGCGGCCGCGCCACAGGCCCGTCAGCGCGCCGGACGGCTGTCCGGCAGAGCGATGTTGGCCACCTGTTCAGCGATGGGTTCGGCAGACAGCGGATGGGTGTCGGGGCTGTAATCATCGGGATTGTGCAGCTTTTTCCACTTGCCGCCCGTGTAGATTTCCAGACCCGAGAAGTTGGCCTTGTAGCCCATCTTTTGGCTGCCGGGCACCCAGTAGCCCAGATAGACATAAGGCAACCCGGCCTCGCGCGCGATGGCGATGTGATCGAGGATCACATAGGTGCCCAGGCTGTTGCGCGGCATGTCGGGGCTGTAGAACGAATAGACCATGCTCAGACCGTCGGCCAGCACGTCGGTCAGACAGGTGCCGATCAGCGTATCGTCGGTGTCGGTATATTCGATCACGCGGCTGCGCACCGGCGTTTCCTCGATCATCGCGGCGAATTCGAAGACGTCCATATCGGCCATGCCACCGTCAGCGTGGCGGCTGTCCAGATAGTGACGGAACAGGTCGTATTGCGCCTCGGTCGCCCAGGGCGAGGTGGCGCGACGGCTGATGTCTGCATTGCGGCGCAGCGTGCGCTTCTGGCTTTTGCTGGGTTTGAAGGTGGCCACGTTGATCCGCGCCGACAGGCAGGACGCGCAATCGGTGCAGGACGGGCGGTACAGCACATTCTGCGAACGGCGAAAGCCCTGTTGCGACAGGCTGTCATTCAGCCGCCCTGCGTTTTCACCTTGCAGGGCGGTGAACAGCTTTCGCTCCATCCTGCCGTCCAGATAGGGGCAGGGCTGTGGGGCAGTCACATAGAACTGCGGAGCAAGAGGCAGAGAGTGGCGCATGAACGATCCGTACGATTTTAGTCAATGATACCCGCACAGGACTGTCTGACAAGAGCCACTTCGATTCAAGGTTTACAAGAATTAGCGCAGGCTCCGGCGGTTCATTGCCGCCGTGCCCAGTGCAATGTCGGTCAGGCTTTGACCGCGCGCCGAGGCGCACATGAAGATCACCGACAGCAGTTGCAGCGGGAAGATGGCCCAGCTGACGTAATAGCCGACCGTGTGGATCAGCGCCTGACCCAGGTCCAGCGGTGTGCCGTCGTCATTGCGGATCTCGATGGCGGTCAGCCGCATGCCAAAGGTGGCACCGCGGTTCGCCAGCGTGATCGTCCGATAGGCAAAGTCGATGGTGGCATAGAGAATGGGAAAGAAAAACAGCGCCGTAAACGCGGTGAACGGCACGATGATCACAGCCAGCACCAGCACAAGGACGGTGTCGATGATCCACGCCATGAACCGTTTGGACGTGACATCGCGGTAGAACTTCGGGTCGTGGATCAGATCGTCGGAATAGGTCATGTCAGCCTTCTGTGGCAAGGGGTGGGGCGGCCCCGCGTGGGGGCCAGCCGTGGTATCAGGGTGCGCCTCAGGCTTCGGCGTCAGCTTTGCCGGGCTTGGCGCGTTCGTCCATGAACTGGTCGAACTCTGCCTTGTCCTTGGCATCGCGCAGACGCTCCAGGAAGGCTTCAAAGTTTGTTTGCTCTTCTTCCAGCCGGCGCAGGGTGTCGGCCTTGTAGCTGTCAAAAGCCGAGTTGCCGGTAGAGCGCATGGTGGTCATAGAGCGGGACATGCGGCGGGACGAACAGGATTTGCTAAACATACGTTTGCTCCAGATCATGTAGAACAGGGTTGCAAGGCCGACGGGCCAGAAAAAGACAAAGCCAAGGACCATCAGGGCGATCCATGCGCCTTTGCCGCGATCATCCAGCCAGCCTTCGGTACGGGCGAACCAACCGGGGTTCGAGGCCGAGGAGGCAGGTGCAGTAACAGTTGTCATCATGTGAACCTTTCATCATCAACGTGGAAATCCCGGTTTGATTGGGTCTTGGCCGGAATGTGAATGTCTTTCACATCAATCAATTTGGGTATTCTGCGCGATGACGCAAGGGGCTATGTGAATGTTTTTTACATTAACCGAAAGGATCAAGTAAAATCAGAGACTTGCCCGTCGCAAATTCTTGCAAGCTCTGCCGGTTCGGCCTTGAAAACGTGATGCGGCGTGCCTGCTGCGGCCCAGATCACGTCGAAATCCATCAGCCGACGGTCGAAAAAACACTGGATCGGGGACAGATGGCCCACCGGAGACACGCCACCAATGGCAAATCCCGTCTGTGCGCGGATCAATGCGGCGTCGGCCTTGCCCAGTTCTTCGCCTGCCAATGCCGTGGCCTTGGCCACGTCGACGCGGTTGCCACCTGCGGTGACGAACAGCACGGCGCGGCCAGTGGTCTGGCCCTGAAACACGATCGATTTGCCGATCTGGTCCACCTCGCAACCGACAGCGCTGGCGGCGTCCTCGGCGGTGCGGGCCAGGGCGGTTTCGGTGATCTGCGGCGGCAGCCCGGCGGCCTCGAGGGCGGCGCGGACACGTTTCAGGCTTTTGCTCATGCGGCATAAGTGGCAATTGCCGCCGCCGGGCGCAAGGGTCGAAATGGGCGACCGCGCGCCGCCCATTGACGCGGCGGGTGCAGCGGGCAAAGTGGGGCCATGACACATCCCCTGATCCCGAACCGTATCCCACGCCCCTTTGATCCCGACCGCGGCGCCGAAGCCCGTGCGCGGGTGCATGACGTGACACCCGAACAGGCGGACCTGCTGGCGGGCACGGCGGCGTGCAGCCCCTATCTGGCGGGGCTGATCGAGAAAGAGGCCGATTGGATCGCCCAAGCCCTGCAAGACCCCGATGCCGCACTTGCGGACACATTACAGACCGTCGCGGCACTGGAACAGGCCGACCTGATGAGCGGTCTGCGGCAGGCCAAACGCCGCGTGGCGCTGCTGACGGCGTTGGCGGATCTGGGCGAGGTCTGGCCGCTGGAACAGGTCACCGGCGCACTGACGGCGCTGGCGGACGCGGCCTGTGATACGGCGCTGCGGGCGGGAATCGCCACGCAGATCAAGCGTGGCAAGCTGCCGGGCATGGGGCCGGACGACGTGGCGGACGCGGGCGGCATGGTGGTGCTGGCCATGGGCAAGATGGGCGCGGGCGAATTGAACTATTCCTCGGACATCGACCTGATCTGCCTGTTTGACGAAAGCCGCTTTGATCCCGCCGACTATCAGGAGGCGCGCGCCGCCTTTGTGCGCGCCACACGGGCGATGAGTGCGGCGCTGAACGACATCACCGGCGAGGGCTATGTCTTTCGCACCGATCTGCGCCTGCGCCCCGATCCTGCCGTGACGCCGGTGTGCCTGTCGATGGAGGCCGCCGAGCGGTATTACGAAAGCCTTGGCCGCACGTGGGAACGCGCCGCCTATATCAAGGCGCGCCCGGCGGCGGGGGATAAGGCCGCGGGCGAGAAGTTCCTGACGACCCTGCGCCCCTTTGTCTGGCGCCGCCATCTGGACTTTGCCGCCATTCAGGACGCCCACGACATGCGGCTGGCGATCCGCGAACACAAGGGGTTGGGCGGGCCGATCACGCTGCCCGATCACAATATGAAACTGGGGCGCGGCGGTATCCGCGAGATTGAATTCTTCACCCAGACCCGCCAGCTGATCGCAGGTGGGCGCGACGCCGACCTGCGGGTGCGCGGCACCGTTCCGGGGCTGAAGGTGCTGTCGGAAAAGGGCTGGATCCCGGCCGAGGTTGCGACCCGCCTGACCGACCATTACCGCGCCCACCGCACCGTGGAACACCGCCTGCAAATGGTGCGCGACGCGCAAACCCACCGGTTGCCTGCGACGGACAAGGGGTTTGAGCGGCTGGCGGCGATGATGGACACCGATGTGGACAGCCTGAAGACCGACCTGCGCACGCGGCTGGAGGCAGTACACGAGGACACCGAAGGATTCTTTGCCCCCTCGGCCCCCTCCGAGGCCCCGAACAAGGTGCCCGACATTGATCTGTCGATCACAAACCGCTGGCCCACATATCCCGCCTTGCGCAATGCGCGCGGGGCGGCGGTGTTTGAACGCATCCGGCCGATCTTTCTCGAAAAACTCTCACGCGCCGCGCGGCCGGACGAGGCATTGCGCGCGCTGGACGGGTTTCTGGCGGGGCTGCCTGCGGGGGTGCAGCTGTTTTCGCTGTTCGAGGCGAACCCGCAGCTTGTCGATCTGCTGATCGACATCGTCGGCACCTCGCCTGCGCTGGCAAAACACCTCAGCCAGAACGCAGGCGTGTTCGACGCGGTGATCGGCGGCGCGTTCTTTGATGCATGGCCCGAGCTGCCGCTCTGGCAGGCCGATCTGGAAAGCGCGCTGCAGGACGAGGGGGATTACGAATCCCGGCTGGACATCGCGCGCCGCTGGGCCAAGGAATGGCACTTTCGCATCGGCGTGCATCTCTTGCGCGGCGTGATCTCCGCGCAAGAGGCGGCCACCCATTATTCCGATCTGGCGCGCATCTGCATGCGGGGCCTGTGGCCGGTCGTGGTGGATGAATTCGCCCGTCGTTTCGGACCACCACCGGGGCGCGGTGCGGCGGTGCTGGGCATGGGATCGCTGGGGGCCGGAACGCTCAGCGCCACGTCGGATCTGGACATGATCGTGATTTACGATCCGCTGGATGCAGATGCGTCTGACGGGCCGAAATCGCTGGCCACGCGACCCTATTACGCCCGTCTGACCCAGGCGCTGATCACCGCGATCACCACCAACACCGCGCAGGGCAAACTTTACGAAGTCGACATGCGCCTGCGCCCCTCGGGCAATCAGGGGCCGGTGGCGACCAGCTGGGCCAGCTTTCAGGACTATCAAAGCAAGGAAGCCTGGACATGGGAACATCTGGCGCTGACCCGTGCGCAGGCAATCGCGGGGCCACAGGATCTGATCGCCGACATCGAAGCGTTCCGCCAAAGCCTGATGCGCGGCCCGCGCGACCGCAGCCAGACCCTGCGCGACGTGGCCGACATGCGCGCGCGGATCGCGGCGGCCAAACATCCCGCAGGTCCCTGGGACACCAAGCTGGGGCGGGGCCGTCTGCAGGACATCGAACTGGCGTCACAACTGGGCGGGCTGTTGTCCGGGCGGCTGGCGCGCGATGTGGCCAGCGGTGTTGCGGGGGGCGTGGAATGCGGGCTGTGGGATCAGGAGGCAGCGGATGTGTTGTTGCGGGCTTATGGCTTGTGTTTTGATATGCAGATTGCAGTGCGCTTGCTGACACAGGCACCGCTGGACACCGATGCATTGGGGCAGGGCGGCACGGCCTTTTTGTTGCGGATCACCGACCAGCCGGACGTGACCGCATTGGCAGCCGCATTGGCGGATCGCACCGCAGCCGCGGCGGACGTGATCGACATGGCATTGCCGGAAGTGAAAGAGACATGATGCAAAAGGGTGACCATAACGACCCCAAGGGGCTGATCTTTGAATCGTTCCGCATCGACGGGATCACCCCGTCCGAGTGCCGCACGATCTTTCTGGACTGGGCGCTCAGCCTGCCGGTGGACGCGGACACCCGGACCGCGTTACAGGCGCTTCTGGCGCAATACGGCGATGCGCCGGACCATCCCATGACACAGGTCATGACCGAAGGGCTGGCGGCGATGGACAAACCGCGCCGTCGCGGCGGCTGGCGAAGCAGACCGCGGGACTAGGCGCGCATTCCGCGCCTGCACCTGCTTGATCAATCCAAACGGCCCGCGTGCCCCGCGGTCTGGCCTTTGAGGGCCCGCGCGCTACCTAAGGTGCGACTGTCCTTCATATGATTGAAAAGAGAATATATGTGCCGCGTCTTTGCCTATATCGGGCCGGAAATACCGCTCGATAGCCTGCTTCTGAAGCCGGAAAACAGCCTTATCAATCAAAGCCTCGACCCGGAACTGCATCCCCATCTCCAACTCGCGGGCTGGGGCTTTGGCATCTGGAGCGAACATCTGGTAAACCCCGATGCGCCGCTGCTCTATCACAGGCCCAAGGCCGCATTCTACGACGACAACGTCGAAGGCATCATCCCAAGCCTGCAATGCAACACCCTGCTCGCGCATGTCAGGGCGTCGGGCTACGATTCCAGCGTCGTTCAGACCGATGAGAATTGTCATCCCTTTTCATTCGACGGGACGCCCTGGATCATTGCCCAGAACGGCGCCTTGCCCAACTGGAGGATACTCCAACGCGCGTTGCTGGCGCATTGCGAGGATAAATATCTCAAGCAGATGCGCGGCACCACTGACACGGAATTTCTCTATGTTCTGCTGATGTCGCTGCTTGAGGGTGACAGCGACAACGATGTCCAGAAAGGGTTCGAGAGACTGCTCGAGGTCATTGTTGAGGCCATGAAAAAGCTCGACCTGCCGGCGCTGACAAAGCTCAAGATCGCGCTGGTCGCGCCGAACCGGATCATCGGTGTGAACTACGGCTGTGGACATAACGCAGAGACCGACGTTTCCGGCGACTGGAAGGCCCTGCGCCCCTCGGCACCCGGCAAGGACGACCTGGCACTCTCGATGTTGCTCGAACCGATGTATCTGCTCTTGGGGACGAACTTTCAGGACTATGCAAATTCCTACAAGGTCGATGCCTGCCCGGAAGGCGAAGCCACATCCGCCATTTTCGCCTCGGAGCCTCTGACAGAAGACGGCGATGAATGGTTGAACATCGAATTCGGCGAAATGGTCGCTCTTGAGAGAAAGGGCGGCACCATCACGAAAACGGTGACAAAGCTGAACGTGTGACCCTTCACGTGATGTGCGCCGCGATCTGTACCGACAGGAAAGCCAGCAATGACTGACCGCTATCAAAATTTCGAAGCACTTTCCGCCGAGATGCAGGAGGGCGTCGACTTTCGCATCCGGTCCCAGGATCGCGGCACATCCGTTGTCGTGCTGGCCCCACACGGCGGCACCATAGAGCCGGAAACCGCAGAGATAGCCGAAGCGATTGCAGGCAGCGCACTGTCATTCTACGCCTTCGAGGCGCTCAAGCCCGGCGCTCATGGCGACTATCACATCACGTCGCACCGCTTTGATGAACCCACTGCGCTTGATCTTGTCGGCCGGTCCCACACAAGCGTCGCCATTCACGGGCGCAGGGATGGCGACGACGATGCCGTCTGGCTGGGCGGGCGCAACACCGGTCTGCGAGATGCTATAGGGGCTGCGCTGCGCGAGGCGGGGTTCGATGCGATGCCGAACAAGAGGTTGCCCGGCGTGCATCAGCACAACATCTGCAACCGGACCCGAACCGGCGAAGGGGTGCAACTCGAGCTTTCCCGATCGCTGCGGCGCGCCTTGTCAGAGGATCAGAGGCTTTTGACCACATTCTGCAGGGCGGTTCGAACCGCCATCGGGTCAGCACACCATCAGTGATATCCCACAGGTCCGAACCTGCATTGCCATCCGTTTCGGACCGAGGAAACAATCATTTGCGCCATCAACAATTCACTACAATTCTTCATTATTGACCCATTCCCGCCCCATTTCACCGGCAAACATACCGTCGAAGGCACACGAACCGAGCAGACAACCGTGCCACCGGAGACAGATATGAAACTGATGAAACTGATCACATTGCTGGGACTGGGCGCCATGGTGTCGGCCTGTGCCAATATCGAAACCGCCACCCGCAACGCTCCGTTTGAAACGACGCCCGCCGTCACCTCGGCGTCGGTGGACATGATGGCCTTTGCCGCAACAGGTCCCCAGGCCCCAGCACCCCAGGCCGCCCTGTCCGCGTTCCACATCACCCAGATCAACGTCGATGCACCGCAATCGCTGAAAGTGTCCGAGGCCAACCGCTATTACCCCTCGGGCGACATCGTCTGGCGCGAGGACCCGCTGGGCGACCGTCACGCACAGGTCAAGGCCATCTTCGAGGATGGCCTGCAACGCGGTGCCGCAACAATGACCGGCGGCACACCTGTGATCCTCGACGTGACCGTCTCGCGCTTTCACGCGCTGACAGAAAAGGCCCGTTATACAGTGGGCGGTGTGCATTCGATTGCCTTCACCATGCAACTGCGCGATGCCACCACCGGCGCAGTGATCGGCGCGCCGCATCTGGTCCGGGCCGACCTCAAGGCCTTTGGCGGCCAGCATGCCATCGAAGCCGTGGCCCGTGGCGAGACACAAAAGGTGCGGATCACCGCCCATCTGGCCAACGTCCTGCAGCAGGAACTGAACGCCGGCGGCTTTGAAAACCCGAAACTGGGTTTCATGCAGGCGGTCAACCAACTCTGATCTTCCATTTCACCACAATATCCATGTATGAGGGCGCTATGACAGCGCCCTCATTGCATTCCGATGCCCCCGCAGATGGTCCAGCCGACCGTCCCGTGGTCCGCCTTTTGCCCAAAGCCAACGCCCGTGCCATCCGTCACGGCTTTCCTTGGGTCTATGCCAACGAACTGGTGACCGACCGCCGCACGCGCGGTCTGGCCCCCGGCACCATTGCCGAACTGGTGGACGAGAACCGCACCCCCATGGGCGTGGTCACCGTCAACCCCGAAAGCAAGATCATCGCGCGGATGCTGGACAGCGATCCGGCCGCGCAGATCAACCGCGAATGGCTGGTCAAACATCTGGCCCGCGCCCAGATCCTGCGTGCGCAACTGTTCGATGAACCCTTCTACCGTCTGATCCACGCCGAAGCCGACGGGCTGCCCGGTGTGATCATCGACCGTTTCGGCGACACCTGCGTGATCCAGCCCAACGCCGCTTGGGCCGAAATGATGCTGCCCGATCTGGCATCTGCCGTGGCCGAAGTCACCGGATGTACCAACATCCTGAAAAACGCCGGTGGCCGCACCCGCAGCCTTGAGGGGCTGAACGACGTCAACGAAGTGTTGATGGGCACCCAGCCCGATGGCCCCGTCGCGGTGTCGATGAACGGTGCCACCTATATGGCCGATCTGGCCACGGGTCAGAAAACCGGCCTGTTTTTTGACCAGCGCCCCAACCATGCATTCACCAAACGCCTGTCCAAAGGCGCGCGGGTGCTGGATGTGTTCAGCCATGTCGGCGGCTTCGGCCTTGCCGCTTTGGCGGGCGGTGCGGAACATGTGCTGGCGGTCGATGGCTCGGCCCCGGCGCTGGAACTGGCGCGTGCCGGTGCGGACGCCATGGGCGTGTCGGACAAGTTCGACACCCGCCAGGGCGACGCCTTCGAGGTGCTGGCCGATCTGGAAGGGCAGGTTGATCCCTTCGAGGTTGTGGTCTGTGACCCGCCCGCCTTTGCCCCCTCGCGCAAGGCGCTGGAACCGGGTCTGCGGGCCTATGAACGCGTGGCACGTCTGGCGGCACCGCTGGTGGCTGAAAACGGCATTCTGGTGCTGTGTTCCTGTTCGCACGCCGCCGACCTGACACAGTTCCGCTCGGCCTGTGTGCGGGGCATCGGACGGGCAGGGCGGCAGGCCGCGCTGATCCACACCGGCTTTGCCGGACCCGACCACCCGCTGCTGCCGGCACTGGCCGAAAGCGGTTATCTCAAAGCCTTGTTCTTCCGGCTGTAAGCGGGCCGATGAAGATCCTGATCGACGCCTGCGTGCTGTATCCCACCGTGATGCGGGAAATGGTGCTGGGCGTCGCATCGGCCGGCGTGTTTGAGCCGCAATGGTCGCCGCGCCTGCTGGAAGAATGGGCGCGGGCGGCGGCACGGCTGGGCCCCGAAGGCGAGGCACAGGCACGCGGCGAGATTGCCATGCTGGGCGCCACATGGCCCCGCGCCAGCGTCACCCCGCAGTCGGGGCTGCTGCAACGGCTGTGGCTGCCGGATGAGAATGACATTCACGTTCTGGGGGCTGCGATTGCCGGATCGTCGGACGTGATCATGACCCTGAACGCCAAGGATTTCCCCCGCAACATTCTGGCAGAAGAGGGGCTCTCCCGCGTCGACCCCGATGGCTACCTGCATCAGGTCTGGCTGAACCAGCCCGAAGTTGTACAGGATGTGGGTGAATATGTACTGAAACAGGCGCGGGCGATGTCAGGCACCGACTGGACCATGCGCGCCCTGATGAAAAAAGCGCGCCTGCCACGGATCGGCAAGGCGCTGGGTTAACCCTTCGTCCACTTCGCATCCAGGCTGCGCAATGCAGCGATGCGTTCGGTGGTTTTGGGGTGGCTCATCAACCACGCAGGGGCCGCGCCGGAGTTGCTTTGCGTCAAGGCTTCCAGCTTTTCAAACAGGGTGATCTGCGGCGCGATGCCGATGCCCGCCTTGGTCAGCAGCGCGGCGGCATAGGCGTCCGCCTCATACTCATCCGACCGCGACAGCCGCGCGGCCAGCAGGCTGGTCAGCCCGTTGGCGATCAACACGCCGATGCCGGGCAGGAACCGCGACAGCACCATCGCCATAGCGGTGCGCAGGGCGTTCTGTCCTGAAAAGTCGATCATCCGGCGGCGCGAATGGCCCAGGGCCACATGCCCCAGCTCGTGCGCGATCACGGATGCCAGTTCGTCCGCCGACACTTTGCCCTCGCGGAACGCCTTGTAGAACCCGCGCGTGATGAAGATGCGCCCGTCGGGGGCTGCCAGCCCGTTGATTGGCGCAACCTCGTAGATGTGAACACGGATGCGGGGCAGATCCAGCGCGGCGGCCATCCTGTCGCACAGCGTGCGCAGCATCGGGTCGGCCAGCTCGGTCGATTTCTGGTCCAGCTCGCCCTTGAGCCGCCAGACGGAAAACCGGTACATCACAAGGGCGTAGAGAACCGCCAGCAGGATCGGAGTGAACTTTAACATCAGTTAGATATGGGGCGTGCGCAGGGGCAGGGCAACACTCAGCTGTCCCATTTGACCGGCATTTTCACCGGTCCACGAAAGGCCCAGCCGGTGAACGGCACATCGCCCGCCAGCCGCAGGTTCTTCAGGTGGGTGAACGCCAGCGGCAACGCCACCTCGGTGATCAGACAGCGCGCGGCGGCGGCGCCTGCGCAGAAATGCGGACCTGCGCCGAAACTGATCGCAGGCTGGGTGTTGCGGGTGATGTCGAAATTGTCGGGCACGGCGAAATGCGCCTCGTCCCGGTTGGCAGAGCCGTACATCAGGAACACGCGGTCCTCGGGTTCAAAGGTCACGCCCAGCACGGTGTCGGCGCGGTCCACACGGCGGGGCGACATGCCAATGGGGGAAATCCAGCGGGCATATTCGGCAAAGGCGTCGGCCCATGTGGCCCGCCCGTCGCGGATCATTTCCAGCTGCGACGGATGGGTCAACAGCGCCCAGATGGTGCCGGCAATCGCATCGCGCGGTTCGTTCTGGCCGCCCGAGATGATCAGCTTGATATTGGCGCGGATGCTGTCCTCGGGCAGGCCTGCGTCGGTCATCACCTGCAGGGCCGAGCGATCCGGGGGCGATTGCGCCGCATCGGTGATGTGATCGTCGATGAACCGCGTCGCACGCTTGCAGCGGCTTTCGATCCCCTTGTCGCCCGCATAGTTGGCGCAACCGTCGATCATCGACTGGCTGACGCCGTCCATTTCGGTGTTGGTCATCGCCTCGAGCCCGGTGATCGCCTTGAGCGCCATGGCCGACACCGGCATGGCGAAATCGGTCACCAGATTGCATGACCCGCGCGGGATCAGCCGCTTGATCTGTTCGCGGGCGGCGGCCTGAAAGATCGGCTTCCAATGCTCCTGCACCGTGCGCGGGCTGAGGGCGGGGAACAGCGCGCGGCGCTCAGTCATATGCGCCTCGCCGTCCTTGCGCATCATGTTCTCGCCCATCAGGCGCGTCATCAGCCCGTCTGGCTGGCGCGAGGAGAACACCTCGGTCCGCTTTTCCTGCGTGTGCACATCATCGCGCCGTGTGATCAGCGTGGCGCCCAGTTCGGGCACATAGGTGACAGGGGCTTTCGCGCGCATCCGTGCCAGCGCCGGATAGGGGTCGGCGGCAAAGTCGGCCAGGTTGATATGTGTTTCGGGTGCGTCAGACATTGCGGCACGTTACGGCGGGGCGTGTTCTTCGCCAAGTGAAATTACACAGCCCCCAAAGACCTGCGGATTTCGGCGCACAGGGAACGTAACGGTGGGGCCGACGTTGAGTGACTGTAAATACAGGCGGGGGACAGCAGATGCCATCAACGGGAACACTTCTGGATGCAGGCGTCGAGGCAGCCGTCATGGTGGTCGTCATCCTGATCCTGACACGCATCAACGGCCTGCGGTCCTTTTCAAAGATGTCTGGCCATGATTTCGTGATCACCGTGGCGATGGGGTCGGTTCTGGCCAGCGTGGTCGTGGGCACCGACACCGGGCTGGCCATCGGGATCGTGGCGATTGTCTCGTTGTTTGTCGTACAGGCGATCATCGGGCGGTTGCGAACCCATTTCAAGATCATGCGCGAGGCGGTCGACAACACGCCGCTGCTGGTGATGGAGGATGGCGCGTTTCTGGATCACAACCTGACCATGGCCAAACTGACGCGTGCCGATCTGCTGGGCAAACTGCGCGAGGCCAATGTGCTGCGTCTGGACGAGGTGCGCGCGGTGGTCTTTGAACCAACCGGCGACATCAGCGTGCTGCATGGCGATCGCACCGTGCAGGATGATCTGCTGGAGGGGGTGCGCCGCTAGCGCGTCAGCGCCTTCATCCCGCGCGACAGACCTTCCAGCGTCATCGGCACCATCACATCCGGCCCCATGATCTCGCGGATCATCTTGATCGACTGGGTGTAGTCCCAATATTTCTCGGGGATCGGATTGATCCACAGCGTGCTGGCCCACTGCGCGCGCACCCGTTCCAGCCAGACCTGACCGCTTTCGGGATTCCAGTGTTCATTGGCCCCGCCGGGATAGGCAATCTCATAGGGCGACATCGACGCGTCGCCCACAAAGATGCATTTGTAATCCGGCCCATAGGTGCGCAGCACCTCGTGCGTGGGGGTCTGCGCGTCCCAGCGGCGGCGGTTGTCGCGCCACACGCCTTCGTACAGGCAGTTGTGGAAATAGAAATGTTCCATGTGCTTGAATTCGGACTTGGCCGCCGAAAACAGCTCTTCCATGACTTTGACGTGAGGGTCCATCGACCCGCCGATGTCCAGAAACAACAGCACTTTGACGGCGTTGCGCCGCTCGGGGCGGGTTTTCACATCCAGATAGCCGTGCTCGGCGGTGGCACGGATGGTGCCGTTCAGGTCCAGCTCTTCCTCGGCACCGTCACGCGCCCAGCGGCGCAGACGTTTCAGGGCCACCTTGATGTTGCGCGTGCCCAGTTCGACCGTGTCGTCCAGATTGCGAAACTCGCGTTTGTCCCAGACCTTGACCGCGCGCTGGTGGCGGGACTTGTCCTGACCGATGCGCACCCCTTCGGGGTTGTAACCATAGGCGCCAAAGGGCGAGGTGCCCGCGGTGCCGATCCATTTCGATCCGCCCTGATGGCGTTTTTTCTGTTCTTCCAGACGCTTTTTCAGCGTCTCCATCAGCTTTTCAAACCCGCCTGCGGCTTCGATCTCGGCCTTTTCCTCGGCGCTCAGGTGCTTTTCAGCCAGCTTTTCCAGCCAGTCGGCGGGGATGTCGACAGCCTCCAGCACCTGCTCGATGCTGATCTCCTCCAACCCGTCAAAGGTGGCGGCAAAGGCGCGGTCGAACTTGTCGATGTTGCGCTCGTCCTTCACCATCGACACACGGGCCAGGTAATAGAACGCCTCGACGTCATAGGTCGCCAGACCCGCCTTCATGCCTTCGAGAAAGGACAGGAATTCGCGCAGCGACACCGGCACACCGGCCTTGCGCAGCTGATCGAAGAACCGCAGGAACATCAGCCGGCGGCCCGGTCGATCAACACGGTGACAATCAGCCCGACAAGGGCAAAGGCGATGCCATATCCGGCGGCGTATTGGGCGATGTCCAGCCGGTTGCCCTTGCGACGACGCGCGGTCAGCCCGCCGACGATGGCTCCGATTATTGCCCCTGCGATCACGATCATATCTGCACCCGTTTATCCGTTGAGCGGGTTCAGCGACGCAATCTCGCGCTCCTTGGCCCGCACAGCCCAGTCTGGACCAAAGCCGTACCGTGCCCACCCCAGGCTGTCCACCCTGACAGTACGTGCTTCGGCGTGCCGTCCCGTCAGTTCCAGCGCCTCGGCGCGCAACATCAGCAAGGTTGACAGAAGGGCCGCGTTTTCGCTTGCGGCGGCCAGATCAATATACGGGTCCACCTGTGCCAGAGCCTGCTCACCCTCGCCACGGCTGATGGCATAGGCGGCCAGCTGTGTCGCCACATAGGCGCGGTGCAGTTCGGCACCCGGCGTGGCGGCGTAATAGCGGTCGGCCAGCAGAAAATGCTGTTGCGCCGCTTCCGGGTCGGAATTCATCAGCAAGCGCCCGTTGGCATAATGGGCAAAGGCACGGCGGTGGTCGGTCCAGCCCATCTGTGTGGCGATTGTCAGCATCTGCGCCGCCGCCGACCGCCGCTGGCTGGGCGAGGCACCGGGGCCAAGGGCGGTTTGCACGGCGTCCGACCATGCGCGCGGTGTCTCCGAGATCGGGTGCGCGGGCAGGCCCTGTCCTGCGGGATTGATGCGGGCAAACACCTTCGGCAACTGTGCTGCCACCTGCGCGCGTGTCATCCCGGTCTGCAACTCGGGCGCGTAATAGGCCCGCAGCATCATCATATCAAAGCCGGTCAGAACCGTATGCACATTGTCGTCGTTGAACACAGAGTCGGGCAGCCGGTACAGATCGTTCAACGGTCCGATGGCCTGGGCCAGTTCCTCGTGCAGGCAATCGCGGGCCTCTTGCGGGCTGGCGTCATTGGGCAGGAAAATCGCCAGTTTCTCGCGTTTCTCCAGCGCACTCCAGCTGGTGCGCGAGGACCGGCGCATGTGGCGGTATTCGTCCAGCGACGACACGTTCGGGACCACGAAACAGGCCGCATCGGGAATGGTGCGGCGGATGTCGTCGCGGGCGACGGCCTGAATGGTTATATTGGCCTGTGCGCCCGTGGTGCGGCTGATGTCGATGCCCGCCTCGGTGCGCAGGCGTGTAATCAGCCGGTTCAGATCGGGCGACAGCGAGGCAGGCGGTGCACCGGTCACGCGCACGGTGATCGGTCCGTCAAACCGTGTGAAGATCGGCAGCGATTTTCCGGATTCCAGCGCGAAGCTGAGGGCCAGAAAATCCTGCGCCAGATCGGCGTTCGATTTGACCGTGCGCACCGGGTGCGCGGTGGCAAAGACCTTCATCGCGGGCAGGGTCTGTTGCGGTGCTATGGCACGCGTCGGAATGTCGTTGTGCGACACTGGCATACAGGCGTTCAACACCAGCACCGCAGGAAGCATAAGCTTGCGCATCAGCTTCTCGTGTATTTGATGAACGGCGACTTGGTCCCGATCCGGTCATAAAGCTGGCGGGCGGTGTGGTTGAAATCCTGCGTCAGCCAATAGACCGACGGCGCGCCCGCAGCGTCCGCCGCAGCATAGACCGCCTCGATCAGCGCACGGCCCACGCCCATGCCGCGCACCTCGGGGTCCGCGAACAGGTCTTGCAGATAGCAGGTGTCTTCGACTTTCCAGCCGTGGCGGTGGAACAGATAATGGGTCAGCCCGACCAGCCTGCCGTCCAGCTCGGCCACCAGGCAATTGTAATCGCGCGGGTCATCGCCCAGCAGGCGGTCGAAATAAATGTCGTAAATCTCGGGGGGCAGGGTGGTTTCGTAATAGGTCAGATAGCCGGTCCACAATTCGCCCCAGCGTCCGCGATCCGAGGCGACCAACGGGCGCACCTGAACTGATGTGTTGTCTGCCATTGGTTTGCCTGTCTTTTATTGCGTCTGTTTCAGGGTCTTTTTGCCCTGCATCCCGACCTTGATAGGGAGCAATTGAGGCAACTTCATGACACTTTTGACAGTATACCCGTTGCTCTGACAAGTCCCGTGGATCAAGGCCGCATCGGTGCAACAATACCCGGACCCGAACGGCGAAACCGCGCCGACATGCGACGCGGTCTGCCTTAATTTTCATCATTTCGGGCGGCGCGGCCTCAGCGTTGCTGACCGCGTGCCATGAACGCCAGACGCTCGAACAAATGCACGTCCTGTTCGTTCTTCAACAAGGCACCGTGCAGCTTGGGCAGCGCTGATTTTCCGTCCGATTTCAGGTCCTCGGCGCTCATGTCCTCGGCCAGCAAAAGCTTGAGCCAATCCAGAACTTCCGACGTCGACGGCTTTTTCTTCAATCCGGCCTGTTCGCGGATCTCGAAAAACTGCGTCAGCGCGGTGGTCAGCAGCTGTTCCTTGATGCCCGGATGATGGACCTCGACGATGGTGCGCAGCGTGTCCATGTCGGGGAACTGGATGTAGTGAAAGAAACACCGCCGCAGGAACGCATCGGGCAATTCCTTTTCGTTGTTCGAGGTGATGATGACGATGGGCCGGTTCTCGGCACGGATTGTTTCGCCGGTCTCGTAGACGAAAAACTCCATCTTATCAATTTCTTGCAGCAAGTCGTTGGGGAATTCGATGTCCGCCTTGTCGATCTCGTCGATCAGCAGGACGACCTTTTCCTTGGCCTCGAACGCCTCCCACAGCTTGCCCTTGCGGATATAGTTCGAGACTTCATGCACCTTTTCCTCGCCCAACTGGCTGTCGCGCAGACGGCTGACCGCGTCGTATTCGTACAGACCCTGTTGCGCGCGGGTGGTCGATTTGATGTTCCATTCGATCAGCCGCAGACCCAGCGAATTGGCAACTTGTTTGGCCAGTTCGGTCTTGCCTGTGCCCGGCTCGCCCTTGACCAGCAGGGGGCGCTCCAATGTGACGGCGGCGTTGACTGCAATCGTCAGATCGTCGGTTGCCACATAGCTTTCTGTGCCGGTGAATTTCATCTGGAATACCCTCATTTCGAAACGCAGTTTCACTGCAATTTGCCCCAGCCATGCCGCATTGTGTAGTGACATTCAACCGCACCTGTATTAGACGCTGCGGCAGGGGGCCAATGCTTCGCGTAGAATGGTAGAATTTCACATGAACAGTGTCGGCCAAGTTGAGGGGAAATCTATGAAACAGGAAAATTTTCTGCCAAAGGACTATAGTCCGGCAGAGGACGAGCCGTTCATGAATGAACGGCAGGTTGAATATTTCCGGCGCAAGCTGCTGAACTGGAAAATCGAACTCCAGGCAGGCAGCCGTGACACCATCGAGGGGCTGCAAGACGGCACACGCAATATCCCCGATGTCGCAGATCGCGCCTCTGAAGAAACCGACCGCGCGCTGGAATTGCGCACGCGGGATCGCCAGCGCAAACTGGTCAGCAAGATCGACGCGGCCCTGCGCCGCATCGAAGAAGGTGAATATGGCTATTGCTCGGTCACCGGCGAGCCGATTTCCCTGAAACGCCTGGACGCACGCCCCATCGCCACCATGAGCCTTGAGGCGCAGGAGCGCCACGAGCGCCGCGAGAAAGTGCACCGCGACGACTGATGTCGCATCTTGAAAACGCTTCCGTCGCCGTCATTGGCGGCGGCATCGGAGGGCTGGCGGCTGCGCTGGCCTTTTCGCGTTTTGGCGCGGCGGTGACGGTCTATGAGCAGGCTGAAGAACTGACCGAAGTGGGTGCGGGCATCCAGATCACGCCGAACGGCGGCCGTGTTCTGGCCGCAATGGGGCTGTCCGGGCAACTGGACGCTTGCAGCATGCGCGCACAGGCGGTCCAGCCGCGCGACGGGCTGACGGGGCGGGCCATCACCCGCTTCGATCTTGGCGACCAGACGCCGCCTTACCGCTTCTTTCACCGTGCCGCACTGATTGACCTGTTGGCCACGGCCTGCCGTCAGGCGGGGGTGACGGTCCACCTTGGCGCGCGGATCGACGCGGTCACGGCGGATGGCACTGTCCGCACGCAGCAAGGGGAGCAACCGCACGCGCTGGTGGTCGGCGCGGATGGGCTGCATTCCGGGGCGCGGGGGCTGCTCAACGGGCAGGGCGCGCCGTTTTTCACCGGTCAGGTCGCATGGCGCGGCATCGTGGCAGTCACGGACATGCCGCCTGTCGCCAACATCTGGATGGCCCCCGGCAAACATGTGGTGACCTATCCGCTGAAAGGTGACCTGCTGAACGTGGTCGCGGTGCAGGAACGCGCCGATTGGGCCGCCGAAGGCTGGCACCACGATGATGCTCCCGCGAACCTGCAAGCGGCCTTTGCCGACACCTGCGCAGAGCTCAAGGGCTTAATCGGGCAAGTCCAAACACCAAAGCTCTGGGGCCTGTTCCGCCATCCGGTCGCGCAACACTGGCACCGCGACCGGCTTGCCATCCTCGGCGATGCCGCCCACCCGACACTGCCGTTTCTGGCACAAGGCGCCAATCTCGCGCTCGAGGACGCATGGACCCTCGCAGCGTGCTGTGCATCTGCCCCCATGGCCGAAGCATTGCCCGCCTACCAAGGCAAACGCGCCCAACGCGTCACCCGCGCCATCGCCGCCGCCAATGCCAATGCGAAGAACTACCACCTGGACGGTCTGCAACGCCGCATCGCGCACGCGGGCCTGCGCACGCTGGGCACACTCGCCCCCAACGCTTTCCTCAAGCGGCTAAGCTGGCTCTACGACCGCGACGTAACTGCTTCTTTTGGCTGAAAATATCCCGGGGGAGCGCGCAGCGCGGGGGCAGAGCCCCCAAATCATGCCCCCAAACCCTATGCCGCCAGCTCGACCCAGACCGGCACGTGATCCGACGGCTTGTCCAGACCGCGCACATCGCGCTCGATCCCCGCATCGGTCATCATGTCCGCCACGGCGGGCGACATCAGGAAATGGTCAATCCGAATGCCATCGTTGCGGTTCCACGCACCCGCCTGATAATCCCAGAACGAATACTGGCCGGGGCGCGGGTCGCGGGTGCGGAAGGCTTCGGTCAGGCCAAGGTTCAGGATCCGCCGGTAAGCCTCGCGCGATTCCAGGCGGAACAGCGCGTCCTCGCGCCATGCCTCGGGGCGGGCAGCGTCTTCGGCCTGGGGGATGATGTTGTAATCGCCCGCCATCAGGAACGGCATTTCCTCGGCCAGCAAAGCCTCGGCGCGGGCCTGCATACGGGCCATCCACGCCAGCTTGTACTCATACTTCGGACCCGGGACCGGGTTGCCGTTGGGCAGGTACAGACCGCACAGGCGCACGGCCTCGTGGTCACCCACAACGGTCGCCTCGATCCAGCGGGCCTGTTCGTCGTCATCGTCGCCGGGTAATCCACGGGTTACCTCTTCCAGCGGCAGTTTCGACAGGATGCCGACGCCGTTGAACGACTTTTGCCCGTGTACTTCGACGTTATAGCCGCGTTCCTCGAACAACTCGCGCGGAAAGCCTTCGTCGACGGATTTGATCTCTTGCAGCAACACCACGTCGGGCTGGAACGCGTCCAGCCAGTCGGGCAGGGCCTGCGCCCGCGCTTTGATGCCGTTGATGTTGAAAGTGGCGATTTTCATCGGGCGATCCTCTGCGCTGCTGGAGCCTCAGCTATCGCCCATCGGGGCGCGCGGGGCAAGCCGATGGATCACATCGAGAACGAGGTGCCGCAGCCGCAGGCGCTGGTGGCGTTGGGGTTGTCGATGACAAAGCGCGCGCCGATCAGTTCCTCGGAAAAGTCGATGACCGCGTTCGCCAGAAACGGCAGCGACACGGAATCGACCACGACCTTCTGGCCGTCACCTTCCAGCACCAGATCGTCGTCTTTGGGGGCATCCAGCGCGATTTCATACTGGAATCCCGAGCATCCGCCGCCCTCGACCGCAACACGCAGGGCCTGTCCTTGCCCTGCTGCACCGATCTCGGCAAGGCGGGCAAAGGCGCGGGGGGTGACTTTTGGTGGCAAATTCATCGGATTATCCTGTGTTTGACAAGGTTTGAGGCTGTCGCAGGGGTGTCATGTGTGTTCGGAACCAATATAGATACGCCAAGGACAGGCCACAAGGACCAGCCATATGCGCGCACCCTTTGCCTCTGATCCCGCCCGCGCCCGGGGACGGCGCGTTCGGGAAGAGGAAAGCACATTCCGCTCCTGCTTTCAGCGGGACCGCGACCGGATCATTCACGCCAGCGCCTTTCGGCGGCTGAAGCATAAGACGCAGGTGTTCATCGAACACGAGGGCGATTATTACCGCACCCGTCTGACCCATTCCATCGAGGTGGCGCAGGTGGCGCGGACCATATCGGGCGCTCTGGGCTTGAACGCCGAGCTGACCGAGGCCGTTGCGCTGGCGCATGATCTGGGGCACACGCCGTTCGGACACACGGGCGAGGATGCGCTGTCGGCGTTGATGGCACCCTATGGCGGGTTCGACCACAACGCACAGGCCATTCGCATCGTCACCCATCTGGAACGCCACTATGCCGATTTCGACGGTCTGAACCTGACCTGGGAAACGCTGGAAGGCATTGCCAAGCACAACGGCCCCGTCACCGGCGACATCCCCTGGGCGCTGGAGGCGTACAACCGCCATCACGATCTGGAACTGCACACCTACGCCAGCGCCGAAGCACAGGTGGCGGCGATTGCGGACGACGTGGCCTATAACCACCACGACCTGCACGACGGGCTGCGCGCCGAGCTGTTTTCCACCGACGAGCTGGCCGAACTGCCGATCCTGCGCGACAATTTCGCCGCCGTCGATGCGCTGTACCCCGATCTGAACTATTACCGCCGCCGCCACGAGGCGCTGCGCCGGTTCTTTGGTGTGCTGGTCGAGGATGTGATCAACTTTGCCCGCACCCGCCTGGCCGAGATCGACCCGCAGTCGGTGACCGATGTGCGCATGGCGGGGCAGACGGTGATCCGCTTTTCCGACCCGGTGTTTCAGGACCTGAAAGTGATCCGCGCGTTCCTGTTTGATCGCATGTACCGCGCGCCGTCGGTGGTAAAGATGCGCGCGGAAGTCACGCAGGTGGTGGAAGAGCTGTTTCCCTATTTCATGGCCCACACCGACCATTTGCCCAAGCAATGGCGCAAGGATGTGGAAGAGGTGGACAGCGAAACCGCACTGGCCCGGATCGTCAGTGATTACATCGCGGGGATGACCGACCGCTTTGCCTTGCAAGAGCACGAGCGTCTGATCGGGCGTTGATGCGAGGGCTGAGCGGGTTTCCGGGGGCGCTGCCCCCTGGCGCCCCGGGATATTTGTGGCCAAAAGAAGCTGGCACCGGCTTTGAGTGCGCACAGAGATTGACCACATGCGCAAAGGTGCTACACCCGCGCAAACCTAAGACATGGACCTGACCGATGAACCTTTTTGCCGAAATCCGCGCGCTTGTGATCGAAAACCTGAACGCCATGCAATCCGAGGGCGCATTGCCTGCCGGGCTGGACATGGGGAACGTCACGGTCGAGCCGCCGCGCGATGCGGCACATGGGGACATGGCGACCAACGCCGCGATGGTGCTGGCGAAACCTGCGGGGCTGAAGCCGCGGGACATCGCCGACGCTCTGGCGGCCAAGCTGGTGGCGGACGACCGCGTGGTCAGTGCCGATGTGGCGGGGCCGGGGTTTCTGAACCTGCGGCTGGCGCCCGTGGTCTGGCAAGGTGTTGTCGGGGCCGTTCTGGCGCAGGGCACGGATTTTGGCCGCTCGGACATGGGACGGGGCCGCAAGGTGAACGTCGAATATGTCAGCGCCAACCCCACGGGGCCGCTGCATGTGGGGCACACGCGGGGTGCTGTTTTTGGGGATGCGCTGGCGTCGCTACTGGATTTTGCAGGCCATGAGGTCACGCGCGAATATTACATCAACGACGGCGGCGCGCAGGTCGATGTGTTGGCGCGGTCCGTTTACCTGCGGTATCTTGAGGCGCACGGGCAGGATGTGGCCTTTCCCGATGGGACATATCCCGGCGATTACCTGATCGACGTTGGCCAGGCGCTGAAGGACAAGGTGGGCGACGCCTATGTCGGGCAGGACGAGGCTGTCTGGCTGGAAGAGATCCGCAACTTCTCGACCGATGCGATGATGGACCTGATCCGTGCCGATCTGAAATCGCTGGGTGTCGAGATGGATGTGTTTTACAGCGAAAAGTCGTTGTATGGCACCGGCCGGATCGAGGCGGCGATCGAGGATCTGAAGAACAAGGGTCTGATCTATGAGGGCGTGCTGGAGCCGCCCAAGGGCAAGAAGCCCGAAGATTGGGAGCCGCGTGAACAGACGTTGTTCCGGTCGACCGAACATGGCGACGATGTGGACCGTCCGGTGATGAAGTCGGACGGGGCCTGGACTTATTTCGCGCCCGATATCGCGTACCATTACGACAAGGTGCAGCGCGGCTTTGATGCGTTGATCGACGTGTTCGGGGCCGATCACGGCGGCTATGTCAAACGGATGAAGGCGGCCGTGTCGGCGCTGTCGGGCGGCGCCGTGCCGCTGGACATCAAGCTGTGCCAGTTGGTCAAGCTGTACAAGAACGGCGAGCCGTTCAAGATGTCGAAGCGGGCAGGGACCTTTGTCACCCTGCGCGATGTGGTCGATCAGGTGGGGCCCGATGTGACCCGTTTCGTGATGCTGACGCGCAAGAACGACGCGCCGCTGGACTTTGATTTCGACAAGGCAGTCGAGCAGAGCCGCGAGAACCCGGTGTTCTATGTGCAATATGCCCACGCGCGGGTGAACTCGGTGCTGCGCAAGGCGGCCGAGGCGGGGATCGACACCGATGCCATGCCCGATCTGACGCTGCTGGACCATCCGGCGGAACTGGCGCTGGCCGGCAAGCTGGCCGAATGGCCGCGTCTGGTCGAGACCGCTGCGCGGACCAACGAGCCGCATCGGGTGGCCTTTTACCTCTATGAACTGGCCGGTGATTTCCACGGGCTGTGGAACAAGGGCAACGACGAGACGGGCCTGCGGTTCATCCAGGATGACAACCACGCGGCGAGTGTGGCAAAAATCGCGCTGGCGCGTGCCGTGGCGATTGTAATTGCTGCCGGTCTTGGTATTCTTGGCGTTACACCGGCTGACGAAATGCGCTGACCAAAAGCGCCGCAGCCTGAAGCAGGCAATATCACAGTAGACCAGCGCGGCGACGTATCGTGCAGGCAGCGAGGCAGAAATGGCAGACGTTTATGACACCCATGGCTTGGGCGAAGACAGCTATGTTGCGCAATATGGCGCGGCAGGGAATGCGACGGCCAAGTCTCTGACCAACATGACAAATATCGCCGGGGCCGTGGTGTCTTTGGCGTTGATTGCCGGGGTTGGTGTCTGGGGTTACAAGCTGATGGTGCGCGATGTCAGCGGCATTCCGGTGGTGCGTGCCGTGCAGGGTGACATGCGGGTCCGCCCCGAAGAGCCCGGTGGCCAGCTGGCGATGAACCAGGGGCTGGCGGTCAATGCGGTCGCAGCCGATGGTGGCACGCAACCGCCCGCCGACCGCTTTGTGCTGGCACCGCGTCCGGTGGCCTTGTCCGACGAAGATACACCCATTCTGGCGTCGATGGTGGTGCCGGGGGTGGCATCTGCGCCACAGTCGAATTCATCTGAAGCAGGCCGCGCGCCGGGGCCGGATGTTGCCGCCGCGTTGCAGTCGGGTTCGGTTGACGATCTGGTCAACCAGTTGACCGATGGCGTCGACCGCATTGACGAGGACGGCGAGGCGGATCGTGTGGATGAGCTTGTCGAGACAGGTTCTGACGCGATCGTACAGCCCACATTGGTTGCCGCAGATGTCAAAGGTCCCGGTCCCAAGTTTTCCCTGCGCCCCAAGGTGCGCCCCGCCGATGCGCCTGCCATGGTGATCCCGGCGCGTGCCGTTGCGGTCGAAGCGACGCCCACGCAGGAGATCGATGCCGCGAGCCTGGCGACAGGCACCCGTCTGGTGCAATTGGGCGCCTTTGACAGCGAAGAGGTCGCGCGCCAGCAGTGGACCCGCATCGAAGGCCGCTTTGGCGATTACCTGAACGGCAAGGCACGGATCATTCAGAAGGCGCAAAGCGGCGGGCGTACGTTCTACCGCTTGCGCGCGCATGGCTTTACCGATCTGTCTGATGCGCGTCGCTTCTGCTCGGCCCTTGTGGCAGAGGGGGCTGACTGCATTCCGGTCGTCACACGATGAACTTTGGCGCGACCATTCTGGATGCGGACGGGCTGCGGCTGACCTCGGACGAGATCGCGTTTTTTCGCGATGTGCTGCCCTTTGGGTTCATCCTGTTCGCGCGCAATATCGACAATCCCGATCAGGTGCGCGCCCTGTGCGCCGACATGCGCAATGCGGTGGGGTTTGAATGCCCGATCACCATCGATCAGGAGGGTGGGCGCGTTCAGCGTCTGCGTGCGCCGCAGTGGCGCGAATGGCTGCCGCCGCTGGATTTTGTCACCGCAGCATGCGATCAGGCCGAGCGGGCGATGTACCTGCGCGGCCGTGTGATTGCGCATGAGCTGCGCGCCATTGGCGTCGACAGCAACTGTGCGCCGATGGTCGATGTGGCCTGTGACGACAGCCACCCGTTCCTGCGCAACCGTTGCTATGGCACGGACGCGGGCACAGTGGCCACGCTGGGCCGTGCCCATGCCCAAGGGATGCTGGACGGCGGCGTGCTGCCGGTGGTCAAACACATTCCCGGCCATGGCCGTGCCACCCAGGACAGCCATTTCGACCTGCCCACCGTCGCCGCGCCGCGTGCCGATCTGGATGCACAGGATTTTGTGCCCTTCAAGGCCTTGAACGATCTGCCGATGGGGATGACCGCGCATCTGGTCTATGACGCCATTGATGCCGCACCCGCGACCCTGTCGCCCAAGGTGATGGATGTGATCCGCACCGACATCGGGTTCGACGGGTTGATCATGACCGATGATATTTCGATGAAGGCGCTCAGCGGATCGCTGACCGATCTGTCGCGTGGTGCGCTGGAGGCGGGCTGTGACGTGATCCTGCATTGCAACGGCACATTGGCCGAACGCATGGAAGTCGCCGCCGCTGCGGGCGAAATGGGCGCAGAGGCGCAACGCCGCGCAGAAGCGGCATTGGCGGCACGCCATACGCCCGATGACATTGACATTTCCGCCGCTGACGCCGAACTTGAGAGCCTGTTAAAATAGGGCGCTGACGGGCGCGATTGCGCATGGCTGAAAATCTGTTCGAAGAAGACAAGGTCAGCGTCAGCGAACGGCTTGCAGCCGAGGCGCTGATTGTGGATGTCGACGGCTTTGAAGGGCCGCTGGACCTCTTGCTGACGCTCAGCCGTACGCAAAAGGTCGATCTGCGCAAGGTCAGCGTGTTGCAGCTGGCCCGCCAGTATCTGGCATTCGTCGAAAAGGCCAAGGCGCTGCGGCTGGAACTGGCGGCAGATTATCTGGTGATGGCCGCCTGGCTGGCGTTTCTGAAATCGCGGCTGCTGTTGCCGCCCGATCCCACCGAAGAGGGGCCATCGGGCGAGGAACTGGCCGCACACCTGGCGTTTCAGCTGGAACGGTTGCAGGCCATGCGCGATGCCGCCGCACGGCTGATGGCGCGCGACCAGTTGGGGCGCGATTTCTTTGCGCGGGGGCAGTCGGAAATGGTGACGCGCGTGCGCAAGGTCACCTATTCGGCGACGCTGCTGGACCTGATGCAGGGCTATGCCCGTATCCGCACCCGCGACGATTTCCGCCCCTTCGTGATGGACCGCGACTCGGTTTTCACGATGGAGCAGGCGCTGGAGCGGATGCGTGGGCTGATCGGCTATGCGGGTGACTGGACCGAGATTTCCTCTTATCTGCCGGACGGCTGGGACGGCGATCCGGTGCGCCGACGCTCGGCCACGGCGGCGACTTTTGCGGCCTCGCTTGAACTGGTCAAGGAAGGGCACCTGGAAATCCGGCAGTCGGAAATGTTCGCGCCGATCCAGTTGCGGAAAAGAGATCATTAAATGTCAGAAGATATTGACCAAAAAGAAGAAAGCCTGTTCGAGGCGCCGCCCATGGGAGAGCAGGAACGCATGGTCGAGGCGATCCTGTTCGCGACGGCAGAGCCGATTACCGTGCGCGAGCTTGAGGCGCGGCTGCCGCATGGTTGTGATCCCGCCGAGGCGCTTGTGCACCTGCGCAAACGCTATGAGGGGCGCGGGGTCAACGTGACGCGGGTGGGCGATGCCTGGGCCATTCGCACGGCTGCCGATCTGGGGTTCCTGATGCAAAAGGAAACCGTCGAGACCCGCAAGCTGAGCCGTGCCGCCATCGAGACGCTGGCGATCATCGCCTATCACCAGCCTGTGACCCGCGCCGAGATCGAGGAAATTCGGGGCGTCAGCGTTAGCCGGGGCACGGTGGATCAATTGCTGGAGCTGGAATGGATTCGTTTCGGGCGTCGCAAGATGACACCGGGGCGGCCCGTGACATTTGTGGTCACGCAGGATTTCCTGGACAACTTCGGTCTGGAAAGCGCACGCGATCTGCCGGGGCTGAAAGAACTGCGGGCTGCGGGCCTTTTGGAGAACCGCCCGCCGCCCGGTGGCGATCTGCCGCGTGATGCCGACGATGAGGACGAAAGCACCGAGGGTCAAAGCGAACTTTTCGAAGACTGAGGCGAGACAGACCTGAAATTCGCCGCAATCACTGCTATATAGGGTGTAAAGCAGCAGGAGAGACGGCAATGAACGTCAATCAGATTATTAACATGATCATCAGACTGATCATGCGCAAAGCCATCAGCAAGGGCATTGATGCGGGCATCAAGGGGGCCAGCAACATGGGCCACCGCCGCAAGCAGGGTGACGCCGAGATTGATGAATACGGCCAGCCCACGGGGCAGGACGGACGCCCACGCCAGGGTGGCAATGGCCAAGGTAACGGCATGACCAAGCAGCAGGTCCGTCAGGCGCGGCAGGCAGCCCGCGTGGCCAAGCGCATGGGTAAGATGTAAGCCGTTGAGATCAGGGCGTCTTGAAGTGTTTTGACAGCTTCAGACCCTGACCCTGATAGTTCGACGCAATGCCCGCACCATAAAGCTGTGTGGGCACCTGCGACATTTTCTCATAGACCAGACGGCCCACGATCTGCGCGTGTTCCAGCACGAAGGGGGCCTCGTGGCAGCGCACTTCGAGCACGCCGCGCGAACCGGCGCCGCCTGCGGCGTCATGGCCAAAACCGGGGTCGAAGAAACCCGCGTAATGCACACGGAATTCACCCACCATCGCCAGATAGGGAGCCATTTCGGCGGCACAATCGGGTGGGATGTGCACCGCCTCGCGGCTGACAAGGATATAGAACGCGCCGGGGTCCAGAATGATCTGGCCGGTGGCGCTGTGCACCTCTTCCCAATATTCGGCGGGGTCGTAGTGGCCGATCTTGTCCAGATCAATCACGCCGGTGTGCGGTTTGGCGCGGTAGCCGACCAGCGTGCCTTGAGCGGGGCGCAGATCGACGGAAAAGCCAAGGCCATCGTCGATCACGGCTTCGCCATCCACCAGCACCTGATCGGCGTGCAGGGCGCGCAGGGCGGCGTCGTCCAGCACGGCCTGACCGTCGCGGAACCGGATCTGGTTCAGGCGCATACCGGGGCGGACGAGGACAGAGAAAGAACGCGGGCAGATCTCGGCGTAAAGCGGTCCGGTGTAGCCCGGTGCGATGCGGTCGAATTCTGTACCGCCATCGGTGATCAGGCGCGTCAGCAGGTCCAGACGGCCCGTGGACGATTTCGCATTGGCCACGGCCTGAATGCCGTCGGGCAGGGCCAGTGATTCCATCAAGGGGACGACATAGACCGCGCCCTTTTCCAGAACGGCACCGTTCGACAGGTCCACGCGATGCATCTCGAATTCGCTCAGCCGGTCGGCCACCTTTGCGCCGTGGCCTGCAAGGAACGAGGCGCGCACACGGTAGGCGACGGTGCCAAGGCGCAGGTCAAGGCTGGCGGGCTGAATCTGGGCGGGGATGATCGCGGGCTCGCCCGACAGGGCACCCTGCGCAATCATCTGTTCAATCTGCTGGTTGGGAATCACGCCGGTCATAATATTCGCCCTTCAGATGCACAAACCGCCCGAACCCCATGCAGGGCCGGGCGGTGTGTTGTTGGTCGGGCTAGCAGGACTCGAACCTGCGACCTTCCGTCCCCCAGACGGACGCGCTACCAGGCTGCGCCATAGCCCGACTTGATGGGGTTCATACCCGATTTGACGGGTGCTGCAAGGGTAAATTGGCAAAGAGTCACTCTTAACTTCGCGGTTTGCGTGCCGAGGCCATCCGGTCGCGCAAGGCGGTCAGTTGGGTCAGCATCGGACGCAGGGTATTCTGGTGATCCGGGGCGATCTGCGTGGCACGGGCCAGAGCCGCCAGCACGCCGGGCGTGGTTTCGATCTGGTCCTCGGCGGGGGGATCGGGGGCATCGACGACGCGCGGTTTGGGCGTGGGGGCAGGGGCCGGTTCAGCCGGTGCCGCATCGGGGTCGGGTGCCATTTTCGACGTGCTGAGAAAGGCCGGTACAGCGTTTTCGGTCGGCGTGTCCGGTTCGGATTCGGGTGTGGCCACAGGCGCAGGGTCTGCGGGTGTCTCTTCAGTCGCAGCCGTTTCGGGGGCGTTTTCTGCCAGAGCGGCGGCGGGAATGTCGTCTTGCTGATCGGCGGTCGCACTCTCGTTCGTCTCGGCGGATGTTTCGACGGGTGTTTCGTCATCCTGTGCGACAGCGGCCTGATCCTGTGGAGCCGGAGCGATGTCGGTTTCGGGGGCAAATTCTTCCGGCGCAGGCTGCGGTTGGTAGACGGGCGTGTCGTCCGATTCGATTTCCGCCACCGAATCAAAGCTTTGGCCGGGTTCGACGGTTTCGTCGACAGCCTCTTCGACTTCCTCAGGTTCCTGAGGTGTTTCTTGCGTCTGTGCGATTTCGTCCGGTGTCACGGGTGGGGGGGCGGCGGTCAGCTCTTCGGGTGTGGTGTCCGACGGCTGTTCGTCCTCTGCAGCCGCATCTATCGCGGGTGGTTCCGCGATCGCTTCCGGCTCTGCGTCCGGCGTTTCATCCTCTTGCACCGCGACGGCCTCGTCCGGTGTCACGGGCGGGGGCGCGGCGGCAGGTGGTTCGGGGATTTCTGCAGCGGGGGCAGCCACAGGCTCGGGCGCTGTGGGAAATTCGACCACCTCGCCGACCATCGGTTCAGGCTCGGGCGGGGGCGGATCGGAGAAGGGGGCGGCGGGGCGTTCTGGAGTGGCGGCCTCGAGCGCCTCCATTATTTCGTCATCCAAAGGCAGCGACAGGTCGGACACATAGGCCATGCCCTGTTCGCGCAAGATCTTCTGAACGCCTTTGATCGTCAGCCCGTCGTCGTGCAGCAACTTGCGGATGCCACCCAGCAGCAGCATGTCGGCAGGGCGGTAATAGCGTCGCCCGCCTGCGCGTTTGACCGGTTTGACCTGTGAAAACTTGCTTTCCCAGAATCGCAGAACATGCGCCTGTACGCCCAGCCAATCGGCCACTTCCGAAATCGTGCGGAACGCATCAGGCGACTTTGACATGAATTCAGGACTTGTTGCCGGAGGCGACGCGGTCTTTCATCAGGTGCGACGGGCGGAAGGTCAGAACGCGGCGGGGGTTGATCGGAACCTCTTCGCCGGTCTTGGGGTTGCGGCCCACGCGCGCGGACTTGCTGCGCACGGAAAAGGTGCCGAAGGACGAGATTTTGACCTGTTCGCCATCCACAAGCGCGTTGGACATATGTTCCAGAACGCTTTCCACCAATTGTGCGCTTTCGTTCCGAGAAAGACCCACCTCGCGGAAAACGGCCTCGCTCAGGTCCATCCGCGTCAATGTCTTGTCAGCCATGTCGTCCCCCTTGTTTTGACCAACAATAGGGGTGCGGGAATTTACGAGTCAATATCAATGACCTGATCCGCCGGGGTCTCAGGCGGATAATTGCAAGGATTCGAGGCGTTTACCAGCGCAGGACCACGGCACCCCATGCCAGACCGCCGCCGATGGCCTCGGTGACCAGAAGATCGCCTTGCTTGATCTGGCCGCGTTGCTTGCCCACCGACAGGGCCAGCGGGATCGACGCGGCAGAGGTATTGCCATGATCCTGAACGGTGACGACCACGCGGTCCATCGAGATGTTCATTTTCTTGGCGGTGCCCTGAATGATGCGGATGTTGGCCTGGTGGGGCACGATCCAGTCGACATCTTCTGCGGTCACACCGGCGCGGTCCATCGCGGTTTGTGCGGTGGCGGCCAGTTTCTCGACAGCGTGGCGGAACACCTGATTGCCCTGCATCCGCAGGTAACCGGTGGTGCCGGTGCTGGAGCCGCCATCGACGTAGAGCAGATCCTTGTGACGCCCGTCCGAGTTCAGGTCGGTCGCCAGAATGCCACGGTCGGCGGGGGTGCCGGTCCCTTCCTGGCCTTCCAGCAGCAGCGCACCCGCACCGTCGCCGAACAGCACACAGGTGCCCCGGTCGGTCCAGTCCATGATGCGGCTGAAGGTTTCGGAGCCGATGACCAGCACACGTTTGGCCTGACCCGAGGCGATCAGCGCGTTGGCGTTGGCCAGCGCATAGACAAACCCGGCGCAAACCGCCTGAACGTCAAAGGCAAAGCCCGAGGTCATGCCCAGACCGG
Source organism: Sulfitobacter sp. 20_GPM-1509m (assembly GCF_000620505.1). Classification (GTDB taxonomy): domain Bacteria; phylum Pseudomonadota; class Alphaproteobacteria; order Rhodobacterales; family Rhodobacteraceae; genus Pseudosulfitobacter. Next base: position 88,501 of record NZ_JIBC01000007.1, read on the forward strand.
CCTGCACCATCGTGGCGCTGGACGGAAAGGTCAGGTCGGCGGTCGACGTGGCCACAATGATGGCATCCACGTCCTGCGCGGAGCAGCCTGCATCGGCCAGGGCGGCTGTTGCGGCGGCCACGGCCATCGAAGAGGTGCTGTCACCTTCGCCCGCGAAATGGCGGTTCTCGATGCCCGAGCGCGCGCGAATCCATTCGTCAGAGGTGTCCAGCGTCTTTTCGAATTCGGCGTTCGGCACGACCCGTTCGGGCAAATAGTGGCCGACACCTGTGACCACGGCTCTGAGGGTCATGCGCTGTTTCCTTCTGTATTCTCGTCTTCTTGCGGCAGAACCGCTGCCACGCGTGCGGCCAGCTTGCTGTTGAAGCCCGACTGCGACAGTTGCGCGGCCAGCGTGATGGCTGCGGCCACGCCCAAAGCATCGGCGGACCCGTGGGATTTTACAACCGTGCCGTTCAAGCCCAGAAAAACACCGCCGTTTTTGCCACGCGGGTCGATGCGTTTTTGCAAGCGGCGCAGAGATGTCAGCGCCAGCAAAGAGGCGATGCGTGACAGGATCGTGTATTTGAACGCTTCTTTCAGCAGATCACCGATCAGTTTGGCGGTGCCTTCGCCGGTCTTGATCGCGACGTTGCCGGTAAAGCCGTCGGTCACGATCACATCGGCGATGTCGCCCTGAATGTCGCCGCCTTCGACGAACCCGACATAGTCGAAATCGGCGTTGCCCTGATAGTCGCGGATCAGTTCGTTGGCGTCTTTCAGTTCCTGCCGGCCCTTGTGGTCCTCGGTGCCGACGTTCAGCAGGCCGACACGGGGGCGGGGCAGGTTCATGCCGTTGCGGGCATAGGATGCGCCCATCAGCGCGTAGCGCAACAGGTCATCGGCGTCGGCGCGGATGTCGGCGCCCACGTCCAGCATGACGTTGAACCCCTGCGGGTTGCGCGAGGGCCACAGCACCGCGATCGCGGGCCGGTTCACGCCGGGCAGCTTGCGCAGCCGGATCATCGACAACGCCATCAGCGCGCCGGTGTTGCCACAGCTGACCGCCACATCCGCCTTGCCGTCACGCACCGATTCGATGGCCGACCACATGGACGTGTCCTTGCCGTGGCGCACGACCTGGCTGGGCTTGTCGTCCATCGTCACAACGCCGGTGGCGTCGATGATGGTACAGCGGCCTTCCAGGTTGCGACGTTTGGCGACGAGGTCGGTCAGGGTCGCAACGGGTCCATGCAGGATGAACTGTGTCTTGCGGTCCTTCTTGGCGAACAGACTAAGCCCGGCAACAACGGCTGCCGGGCCCTGATCGCCACCCATGGCGTCAACAGACAGAATGGTGGACTTGGCCGCGAAGCTTTTCTGGTCTTTGGAGACCGTCATAATGCGTGCCTGTCCTGTATGTCTGACTTAGGCTGCGTCTTCGTCCAGATCGATGTCGTCGGTCAGTGCGACGATTTCCTGATCGTCATAGTGACCGCAGGACGCGCAAATGTGGTGCGGGCGTTTCAGCTCGCCACAGTTGGGGCATTCGTTGGGGTTCGCTGCCGTCAGCGAATCGTGGGCGCGGCGGTTGTTGCGACGCGATTTCGATACTTTGTTCTGTTGAACAGCCATGTGCTCGGCCTTTTTGTCTGTGCGGCCCTGCGCAGTGCAGGGGGTGTCGGTTACGTTGGTGCATGCAGCGTTTGGCAGCGTTTAGAATGCGACGCTTGTCATGTCCAACCCTAAATTCCAAGAGGGCGGCAAAATACTGTGAATTCACCCGTGCGCAAGCCGATTCTTCACCGGTTCCTTTGCACGGTTCTCAGTGGCCTTATTCAGTGTCGTCGTCAAGCTGACCGCGCAAGGCAGCCAGACCCGCGAAGGGGCGTGCGTCTTCGTCGGTCATCGGTTTCAGGCCGTCCTCGGTGAACACGGTCTGTTCCAGTTCGGCATCAGGCGCGCGCGGGTAAAGCGGCAGGTTCAGGCTCAGCGCCTCGACCATGACCACGGCGGGGTCGATCCATGCGCCCAGCGGCTCGGTGCGGTCGTCTTCGTCCATCTCGACTTCGACTTCGCCGTCGGGCGTGGTGAAGCTGTGCTGGAAAATTCTCTCAACCGGGGCGTCGATGCGGGTGGTGACGGGGGCAAGCGTCACGACGCAGGGCTGGACCACGGTCGCGCCAAGCTTGCCGGTCAGTTTCCAGTCGGCGCGGCCCATCGCCTCGATCTGGCCCTCAAAGCGCAGCTTGCGGAGCCCGGCAAGGCCCAGTTCGGTCGCAATCTCCTGCATCTGCTGTGCCTTGGGCAACAGCGCAAAGGGCTTGGGCGCGTTCTGTGGCAGGCTGGACACGCGCAAGGCGGTCGGGGATGGTGGTGTCGCGGACATACGGTGAAGTCGCTTTCGTTTCTTGAACCGGAGGCATTCATTTAGTAAGCCTGACGCAAAGCCGCAACCACAAGGCCACAGAAGGGCAGACAATGGGAACACGTTCCATCATTCGGATCACGGGCATTGGCCTGTTGTGCCTGACCTTGGGGGCTTGCACGCCAAGCTATCGCAATCACGGCTATATGCCGCCCGAGGACGAATTGAGCCAGATCGTTGTCGGTGTCGACACCCGTGCCAGCGTCGAGGAAACCGTCGGACCTCCGGGGGCCAGCGGTGTCGTGAACGGCGGCGGGTACTATTACGTGCGCAGCCGCATGCGGACCTTCGCCTTCCGCGCGCCCGACGAGATTGACCGCCAGGTGCTGGCGATCAGCTTTGACAGCGCGGGTGTGGTCAGCAACATCGAAACCTTTGGCCTTGAAAAAGGTCAGGTTGTGCCGCTGACGCGCCGTGTCAGTGACAGCGCCGTCAGCAACAAGACATTCCTGCGGCAGCTGCTGGGCAACGTCGGGCGCATCGGTCCGTCCGGGTTGGGCGGCTGACCCGTGGCAAGCCGCCACGACAGGTGGAGGCTTGCATGATCTCATTGCAACGGGGCCGTTATTCCGCCAGCGCCGCAACCGGACCCGAGCCGGTTGCGCAGGCTCAGGCCCTGCGCGCGCTGTGCTTTGGCAAGGATGCGGATGCCGACGACTTTGACGCGCTGTGCACCCATATCCTGATCCATGCGGTGGACACCGGGCAGCTGGTCGCCTGCTTTCGCATGTTGCCGCTGACCGGCTCCGAGATATCGCGCAGCTATTCGGCGCAGTATTACGAGCTGAGCGGGCTGGCTTCTTTCGAGGGCAAGATGGTCGAGATGGGACGCTTTTGCGTGCATCCCGAGTGTCATGACCCAGACGTGCTGCGCGTGGCCTGGGGCGCGATGACCGCCTATGTGGACCGCGAAGGGGTCGAGATGCTGTTCGGCTGCTCGTCCTTTGCGGGCACTGAAACGGCCGAGTACCTGGACGCCTTTGCCGTGCTCAAGGCCCGCCATCTGGCGCCGAAACGCTGGTTGCCGCGGGTCAAGGCGCCGGATGTGTTCCGCTTTGCCGCCAAGCTGCGGCGCAAGCCGGATCTGAAAAAGGCGATGCTGCGGATGCCGCCCTTGCTCAAGACCTATCTGTTGATGGGCGGTTGGGTCAGCGATCATGCGGTGGTGGACCGGCAGATGAACACGCTGCATGTCTTTACCGGCGTCGAGATCGGGGCGATTCCCCCCGCGCGCAAGAAACTGCTGCGGGCGGTGGCGGGGTAGGACGGGACCGAGAGATAATAAAAAATCTAAGGGACAGCCCCCCTAGTTATAGGTCCGAGGGACCAGCCCCTCGGGCTCCCCGGAGTTTATCTGGCAAGATGAAGGGGCGAGAGCAGTTATTTTCTGCGCCATGCGCGCTGCCCGTTGACCGCGACACGGGCTGCACATAGATGGCTGCCATGGCACGTATACCCCTTTTGCAATTGAACGAAATTTCTCTGACCTTCGGAGGCGATCCGGTGTTCGAGAACCTGTCGATGATCGTCCAGCCGGGCGACCGCCTGGCGCTGGTCGGGCGCAACGGCTCGGGCAAGTCGACCTTGATGAAGGTTGCCGGCGGTCTGGTCGAACCTGACAAGGGCGAGGTCATTGCAGGCCCCGGCGTAACCGTCGGCTATATGGAGCAGGACCCGGACCTGTCGGGCTATGCCACATTGGGCGATTTCGCATCCGCCACGCTGCACGAGGGCGAGTTGTACAAGGTGGAACGCGCAGGCGAGGGGTTGAAGTTTGACCCTGCACGCGCGGTCGAAACCGCATCGGGCGGGGAACGGCGGCGCGCGGCGCTGGCGCGGCTCATGGCGGAAGAGCCGGAGCTGATGCTGCTGGACGAGCCGACCAACCACCTGGACATCGAGGCGATCGGCTGGCTGGAAAACGAGCTGAAGCAGACCCGTGCCGGGTTCATGATCATCAGCCACGACCGTGCCTTCCTGCGCGCGTTGACGCGGGCGACGATGTGGATCGACCGCGGCGTTGTGCGCCGTCAGGAGAAGGGATTCGAGCACTTCGAGGAATGGCGCGACAAGGTCTGGGAAGACGAGGACATGCAGCGCCACAAGCTGAACCGCAAGATCAAGGCCGAGGCCCGTTGGGCGGTCGAAGGCATCAGCGCGCGGCGCAAGCGCAACCAGGGCCGTGTGCGTGCCCTGGGCGAATTGCGCGCCGAGCGGGCGTCGCAGATCAACCGTCAGGGTGCCGCTGCGATGGCGCTGGATGCGGGCACCAAATCGGGCCGCAAGGTGATCGAAGCGGAAGGCATTACAAAGGTTTACGGGGACAAGGTGATCCTGAACCCCTTTGACATCACCGTCATGCGTGGCGACCGGATTGCGCTGGTCGGCCCCAACGGCGTGGGGAAAACCACGCTGTTGAACATGATGATCGGCAAGGAAACACCGGACAGCGGCACGATCAAGCTGGGCACCAATCTGGAGATTGCCCTGTTCGATCAGGCGCGCGCGCAACTGGACCCGGACATGAGCCTGTGGGATTCGCTGACCGGCGATCCCGACATGCGCGTCAGCGGCAAGGCGGATCAGGTTATGGTGCGCGGTGCGCCGAAACATGTGATCGGCTACCTCAAGGAATTCCTGTTCGACGAGGCACAGGCGCGTGCGCCGGTTCGGTCGCTGTCGGGTGGTGAAAAGGCGCGGCTGCTGCTGGCCAAGATCATGGCCAAGCCCAGCAACATGCTGGTGCTGGACGAACCGACGAACGATCTGGACGTGGAAACGCTGGACCTGTTGCAGGACTTGCTGGGCCAATACGATGGCACCGTGCTGCTGGTCAGCCACGACCGCGACTTTCTGGACCGTGTGGCGGTGACCACCATCGCGCTGGAAGGCAAGGGCAAGGCAACCGTCTATGCGGGCGGCTGGTCGGATTACATGGCGCAGCGCGATCAGGATGATTTCGCGGACAGCGTGGTGAAATCCCGCCAGACAACCGCCCGCGAGACTGCGGCAGCCACGGCGGCTCCTGCGAAATCGGGGTTGAGTTTCACCGAAAAGCACCGGCTTGAGGCGCTGCCCAAGGAAATCGCGCGGCTTGAGGCCGAGATTGCCAAGCTCGAAGAGCTGATGAGCGACCCCGAGCTGTTCACCCGCGAGCCGGTCAAGTTCCAGAAGGCAACCGATGCGCTGGTTGCGCGGCACGAAAAGCTGCAGGAAGCCGAAGAAGAGTGGCTGTTGCTGGAAGAAAAAGCGGACGCCTAACGCGGTCTGGCCGGATTTCCGGTCATGACCGCCCCCGGTGCCACGTCGCGGGTGACCACGCTGCCCGCGCCGACGATGGCGCCGTTGCCGATGGTGACACCGGGCAGGATCAGCGCCGCCGCCCCAATCCAGACATCTGAACCGATGGTGACGGGCAGGGCGCGTTCCAGCCCCTCGCGGCGCTTGGCCGCGTCGCGGTGGTGGTCGGCGCACAGGATCTGGGTCTTGGGTCCGATCAGCGTGTGATCCCCGATTGTCACTTGCGCGCTGTCCAGAATCACGCAGCCTGCGTTCAGATAGACAAAATCGCCAAGCCGCGTATTGCATCCGTAGGCGCAGTGAAATTGCCCTTCGATCATGCAATCCTGCCCGTGGTCGGCAAAGAGACCGCGCAGCGGTGCGCTTAACCCGCGCCGTTCGATCGCAGGCAGCGCGTTGTGGGCATCACAGGCCTGTGCCGCAGCGTTGCGCAGGGATTCCAGTTCGGCATCAAGGCAACTGTACCAGTCACCGGCGGCCATTTTTTCGCGTTCTGTAAGCATCGGCGCATTTGAACGGTGCGCACGGACAGGTCAAGGGATCATCGCCTTGCGGTCCAGCCAAGTCAGCCTGCGCAAGGGCCGCAACGGGGACCAGTGCACCCAGGTGCCGCCCAGGGGCACGACATCCGCGCCGGTGCCCAGTTTGAAACGGGCCAGACCGGCGTTCCGCTGGGTTTCAACCAGCCCGAGGTCCAGCCAATCGTGTCCGTGGTCCGCGCACCAGCGCATCGCGGTCCACATCAGCAACGTGTGCGCCGAGGCGGCGCGTCCGGCGGTGGTGGTGTGGCCGATGTGATAGGTGGCGGTGGTGCCATGGCGCAGGATCAGCAGGGCGGCGACCGGATCGGCCCCCTGAAACGCCTCGAACAGGATCGCGGCACGTGGGGTGGTGGCGGCAAAGCCCAGAGTCAGTGGCACGGGCCAGTTGCTGTAACCGCGTGCGCGCTGTTGCGCGGTGTCCGCTTGCAACAGCCAGTGGTCGCTGCGCCATGGCAGCGGATGATGGCGCACCTGCAGCCCTGCCTTTTCACCATGTTTCAAGCGGTTGCGCCATTTCTGGTGCAGCTTGGCGCGCATCGCGTCGCTGTCGGGTTGCAGGGCTAGGATTGCCTGGCGCGCGGGGCTGACCAGCGGCAACGCGCCCTGTGCCGACAGGTCAGTGGGCCGCGCAGGTGACATCAACAGCGGCGCGCGGGTGATCTCACGGGCCAGTGACAGCGTCAGGGCCGGATCGGGCAGCGCGGCCCGTGGCAGCATTGCGACAGGCAGGCCCGCAACCTTGCGGCGCAACATCAGGGTGCCACAGGACAGGCGCACGGGACGTTGCCCGCAGGCGCGCAAGGCCGCCTCGAAGGCGGCGGATTGCATCAGGGGTGTCGGGGGCATGGTGGGGGCACAATCAAACATGCCGCCATTAACCGGATGGAAACTTAACGCGGTATTAATGGGGACATGAAGAAATCAGTCTATGGCATCACCGCCACCGCCCCGCGTATCACAAGAACCGCCGCCATTTTACTGGCGACGGGTTTGTCGATCCCGACTTTTGCGATTCTGACCCTGGTGGAGGCGCTTTTGTTTTAGCCCAGTTGCACCAACGCGTGCCGCTTCTTGCCCGCGCTCAGCTTGATCGGGGAGGACAGTGCGCCCGCGTCGATCATCAGGCCCGCATCGGTCAGCGGCGCATCGTCCAGACGGGCGCCGTTTTCGGAAATCAGGCGCTTGGCCTCTTTGCCCGAACCGGCCAGTCCCGATTTGACGATCAGCTGCACGATGGAGATGCCATCGCCCAGCTCGTCGCGCGTCAGGGTCAGGGTGGGCAGGTCATCACCCACGCCGCCCTTTTCGAACACTTCGCGGGCGGTGTCTGCGGCGGCCTTGGCGGCGTCGGCCCCGTGCAGCAGGGTGGTGATTTCCGTGGCCAGCAGCGCCTTGGCCGCGTTGATCTCGGCCCCTTGCAGTGCGCCCAGACGGTCGCATTCGTCGACGGGCAGCTCGGTGTAGAGCTTCAGGAACCGGCCCACATCCGCGTCGGTTGTGTTGCGCCAGAATTGCCAGAACTCGTAGGGTGAGAGCATGTCGCCGTTCAGCCAGACGGCACCGCCCGCAGTTTTGCCCATCTTCTTGCCGTCGCTGGTGGTCAACAGCGGCGAGGTCAGGCCATATACCTCGCCGTCAATCACGCGGCGGGTCAGGTCGATACCGTTGACGATATTGCCCCACTGGTCGCTGCCGCCCATCTGCAAAACACAGCCGTAGCGGCGGTGAAGTTCCATGAAATCATAGGCTTGCAGGATCATGTAGTTGAATTCAAGGAACGACAGCGATTGCTCGCGGTCCAGCCGCGACTTGACGCTTTCGAACGACAGCATCCGGTTGATCGAGAAGTGCCGCCCGATGTCGCGCAGGAAATCGAGGTAGTTCAACCCGTCCAGCCATTCGGCGTTGTTCAGCATCATCGCGGCATTCTGCGCGCCGCTGTCATAGTCGATGTAGGCCGCGAACACCTTGCGGATACCTGCGATGTTCTCGTCGATCTGTTCTGGCCCCAGCAGCGGGCGTTCGTCCGCGCGGAACGACGGGTCGCCCACCTTGGTGGTGCCGCCGCCCATCAGGGTGATCGGCTGGTGACCGGTTTTCTGGAACCAGCGCAGCATCATGATCTGGATCAGCGAGCCCACGTGCAACGACTTGGCCGTCGCGTCAAACCCGATATAAGCGGCGCGTGTTCCGCTCATCAGGGCGTCATCCAGCCCTTGATAGTCGGTGCAGTCGGCGACAAAGCCGCGCTGTTGCATGACATTGAGAAATTCGGAACGGGGTTTGTACGACATGTGACTTGTCCTATGACATCTGTGCGGGGCACTCTATAGGGGCCTAAAGGGCAAAGGAAAAGACCGATGAACAAGGTCAGGCAGGCAGGCGTACCGATAAGGGCACTGGGCGCGATGAGCGGCACGTCGCTGGACGGGGTCGACGCGGCGGTGGTCGAGACGGATGGTGTCACGATCACAGGCTTTGGTGAAAGCGGATACAGGCCCTATACGGATGCCGAACAGCGGGTGATTGCCGCCGCTTTGGGGCGCTGGGAGGGTGCCGAGGTCGCGGCCGCGACGCAGGTGATTCAGGACGCCCATGCCGAAGCGCTGGCGGATTACCAGGACGTTGATCTGGTCGGTTTTCACGGCCAGACGCTGGCCCATGCGCCGCGCACGCGCGGCACGTTGCAGGTTGGCGACGGCGCTGCGTTGGCGGCCAGTCTGGGCGTGCCGGTGGTCTGGGATTTCCGCAGCGCCGATGTGGAAATGGGCGGCGAGGGGGCACCGTTGGCGCCGTTTTTCCATTTCGCTTGCGCCAAATACCTGAACCGCGACGCGCCTGTGGCATTCCTGAACCTGGGTGGCGTGGGCAACATCAGCTTTGTCGATCCGCGATTCGACAGGCCAGATGCGCCGGGGGCCTTGCTGGCCTTTGACACCGGGCCTGCGAACGCGCCGCTGAACGATCTGATGATGGCGCGCCTGGGCAAAAGCTATGATCAGGACGGCAAGGTTGCGCGCAGGGGCGATGTGGCGACAGGCGCGCTTGAGCTGTTTCTGGCAGAGCCCTATTTTGCACGCATCCCGCCCAAGTCGCTGGATCGCAATGATTTCTCTGAAATGATCGCGCTGGTGGGCGAGCTGTCCGATGCCGACGCCGCCGCCACCCTGACCGCCATGGCCGCCGCCGGCGTGGCCGAGGCGATGCAGCATTGCCCCGAACCGCCCAGCGAGGTTCTGGTGACAGGCGGCGGACGCAAGAACCCGGTGCTGATGCAGATGCTGTCGGTGTCGCTGGACTGTCCCGTGCGCCCCGTCGAGGACGTGGGGCTGGACGGTGACATGCTGGAAGCGCAGGCATTCGCCTATCTTGCGGTGCGCGTGGCGCGGCGTTTGCCGACATCCTGTCCCGGCACGACGGGCGTGCGGGCGGCGGTGGCAGGCGGGACGCTCAGCTTTCCCGGTTAAACTGCGTCCGGAATGTCGAAATCCGGCGGGGCCAGCGTAAAGCCTTCGAACCGGAACCCCGGCGATACGGTGCAGGACACCAGCGTGTGCCCGCCGGTGCTGCGCGCCGATTGCCAGTGATCCTGTGGCACGATGACCTGCGGTGCGCCGGCACTCAGGTCGGGGGTCAGCAGATGGGTCACCGCGGGGCCTGCATCCGTGGCCGACAGGCGCAATTCCAGCGGCGCGCCCGCGTGATAGAGCCAGATTTCGGTAGCATCCACCCGGTGCCAATGGCTGCGCTCGCCCGCCTGCAGCAGGAAATAGATGCAGGTGCCGCTGGGGCGCCCAATGCCATCGGCCACCCAGGTCTGGCGGTAATGACCGCCTTCGGGGTGCGGCGTCAGGTTCAGGTGGGCGATGATCTCTTGCGGTGTCATGCCAAGAGTTTAGGGTGCGGCGCGAACAGGGCCAAGAGGTGATCCATGAAAGTTGTCGTTGTCGGAGCAGGGATTATCGGTGCGTCGGTGGCCTATCAACTGGCCAAGGCCGGCGCGCAGGTGACGGTGATCGACGGCGCGGGCGTGGCGGCGGGGGCGACGGGCCGGTCCTTTGGCTGGATCAACGCCAGTTTTCACGCCGATGCGGCGCATTTCCGGCTGAGGGCGGAAAGCATGGCAGCCTATCACCGGTTGATCGAACAGATGGATATGGCCCCTGTGCGCTGGACCGGCTGTTTGTGCTGGGATGGGCATGGCACCGCGCTCGAGACGCAGGCGGCGGAACTGGACGCTCTGGGCTATGAGGTCGAGATCATCGACCGTGCAGGTTTCGCAGCGCGCGAACCGCATGTGGCCAACCCGCCAGAGCAGGCCCTGGCCTTTGACACGGAAGGCGTGGCCGAGACCGCACCGATGGCGCAGACACTGATGAATGCGGCGACCGCGCTGGGGGCGCAGGTGCTGCTGGGTGTGGCGGTGCAGGGTATTGAGACCCAAGGTGACACTGTCACTGGTGTGCGGATCGAGCAGGGGGTGATTCCCGCCGACCGCGTGGTGATCTGCGGCGGCACCGGCAGCCCCGCGGTGCTGAGCAGCGTCGGTGTCGCCCTGCCGATGCTCAAGCGTCCCGGTCTGCTGTTGCGCAGCGCCCCCGTGGCACCGGTGCTGAGCCATGTCATGGCCGCACCGGGTCAGGAGTTCCGTCAGGATGCCTCGGGCCGCATCATCGCGCCGACCTCGGCCAACCATCAATCCGACAATCTGGAGCACGTGTCCGAACGCCCCGATGTGCTGGCAGAGGCCACCATGGCCCGGCTTCAGACGCTGTTGCCCGAGGTGGCCTTGCGTTGGGAGCAGGTGACCCAGGCCATGCGCCCGGTGCCGCAGGACGGGTTGCCGGTGATGGGGCCGTGCGGGCCTGAGGGGCTGCACATGGCGGTGATGCATTCGGGAATCACGCTGGCACCCCTGGCCGGTGAACTGGTGGCTGCGGGCGTGTTGGATCAACCGCTGAGCAATCACCAAAGGGATCTGATCGCACCCTACGCGCCGCAACGGTTTCAAAGTTGACCTGATGCGGACAGGTTGAGCACAGGGTCATATTTTCGACCAAAAGTTGCGGTAGCAAATCCCTGATTTTTCGTCTTGGGTGGTCTGGGTAACTATTATAGATGCGCGATAATACCTGCCTGAAAACTGTCCTTTTGCGAGGGTCTGTTTGTGGTTGTCCGGTAACTGGTTGTGGCATCAAGAACTTCATATTAGTCATCAAAATGAGACTTCCCCTGGGGGTGCTGTCCCTGTCCGGGAACGGTTCAAGTGAGATTTAGTTTAGGAACGCAGTATTTTTAGCAGGGTCTTTCAATGCATTAAGCTTGATGCAACCTTGCCGGCTGTCCAGCTGGTGGGGGCGACGTGTCTTGTGGTGTGCCTGGTTGTCTTATGGGCGCGCGGGCACAGGGGATTGCCCGGCCACCGGTGGTTTATCCTGACCAACCTGGGCATGCTGGGCTGGCTGGTTTCGATCGCGATGGAACTGTCCGTTCCGACGCAGGCCTGCAAGGTCCTCTGGGCCGAACTGGCGTGGCCGTTCATCGTGCTGATGCCGACGGCCTGGTCCTTTTTCCTCTACGAATTCGCGCTGACCCGAAAGGTTGCGCGGATCGCTGCGATTGCGGGCGTGGTTGTCCATCCGCTGTTCATACTGGTGGCGGCCACGACCAATGGTTTCCACGGCTTGCTGTATGGTGCAAATACACGGCTGGTGGTTCGGGGCGACACGTCCTTTGTCATCTATGACCACGGGCCGCTGTATTTCCTGGCGATCACCTTTCTTTATACGATCATTCTGGCCAGCTGCGTGATCGCGGCGCGCGCGGTGCGGCAGGCCAATCCTGCGGTCAAGGGCTTCTTCAAAAAGCTGTTCTTTGCCACGGCGGTGCCGATCGGGTTCAGCATCTCTTATGACACCTTCGGTTTCATGGTGTTCGGCATGGACCCCACACCGTTTTCCTTTGCCATTTCGATCAGCCTTGTCGGCTGGATGATCATCGACAACCGCTGGGTCGACGTGACCGCGATTGCGCGTGATCTGCTGTACTACAACTCGCGCGAACTGATTTTCGTAATGGATGCGAACGGTCACCTGCTGGAGACGAACCATTCGGCAAAACAACTGATGCGCGATCAGGGGATTGCCAAAGGCGCTGTGTCCGAGATCGACGGCATGGGCCGTGTGTTCCAGATCCTGGCCGAACGGCAGGAATTGCCCGAGACGCTCGAGGTTGAAAATGGCGGGCGTCATTTTGTGCCGCGCGTCTATCCGATGTCATTGGGCCGGGGGCAGCGGCTGTTGGGGTGGGCGGTGTCCTTTATCGATGTCACGGTCCAGAAGGCTGCCGCCGAACGTGCCATCAAGTCGGAACGCTTGCAGAGCCAGTTCCTGTCCACCGTGAGCCACGAGCTGCGCACACCGCTGACGGTGATCAACGGATCGCTGCAGCTGCTTTCGCACAACCGGGGGAACACCTCGCCTGAACAGGCGGACCGGCTCCTGGAACTTGCGACCAAGAATGCGGCCACGCTGGCCAAGCTGGTCAACGATCTGCTGGAAACACAGCGCTTGGAAAGCTCGGATTTGCAGTTGAAGCTCGAGCTTTGCAATCTGGACGAGATTGTTTCGGACGCGGTCGACGGGATGGAGACCTATCTGCCCGAGAAGGATGTCAAAATCCTGTACAAGAGACAGGTTCAGACCGTGCAGACACTGGCCGATGCGGATCGTCTGCAACAGGTGATTGTGAATGTGCTGTCCAATGCGGTGAAATTTTCCAAGCCGCACAGCTATGTCGAGGTGGACCTGTCGGTCGTGGCGGGCCTGGCTTATGTCACGATAAAGGACACGGGTGCCGGAATTCCGCCGGGGTCCGAGGAATCCGTCTTTGGGCGCTTTACCCAGGTCGATGCGACAGACACGAAAACCTTTTATGGCAGCGGTCTGGGTATGCATATTTCGAAACAGCTGATGGCGCGCCACGGGGGCAACATTCACTACGTCAGCGAATTGGGCGTGGGGTCGACGTTTACCGTGACGATCCCGGTGCATCACATCACTGCGGGATAGGCCTCTTGCCTAAAGCGGATGGTCGTAAAAGCGCAGGATCGGGGCGAATTCCGGGTCCGGGTCATAGAACGGCGCGCAGGGCGCAAAGCCCAGGGCCTCGTAGAGCGCGATCGCTTCGGTCAGCATATACATCGTGTCCAGCACCATGCGGTCGTACCCATCAGCGCGGGCGCGCTGCATTGCGGCGCGCATCAGCGCCTTTCCCGCACCATGCCCGCGCGCGCTGTCGCTGACAAAGACGCGTTTGATCTCGCAGGTGGCGGGCAGGGACAGCGGATAATACATCGCACAGCCCACGACAGCGCCGTCCAGATCGGCCAGCAGGATGTCACCCGCAGGCCGGGCATGGATGCGCGGCAGATCGTCGATCAGCGCGCCGTAGCTGTCATTGGCATAGTAGGTGTCCACAATCGCCGGCGTCGCGGCACAGCGCGCCGCCAGCAGATCGCGGTAGCCCCAGCACAGGCGCGCCAGCGCCTGTGCGTCCTCCGGAAACCGGGCGGGGCGGATGGTCAGGGGCATCAGCGCAGGATGCTGCGGCCCGCGTATTCGGCGGTTTCGCCCAATGCTTCTTCGATGCGGATCAGCTGGTTGTATTTCGCCAGCCGGTCCGAACGCGCCAGCGACCCGGTCTTGATCTGACCACAGTTGGTGGCGACCGCCAGATCGGCGATGGTCGCATCCTCGGTCTCGCCCGAACGGTGGGACATCACGTTGGTGTACCCTGCGCGGTGGGCCATATCGACGGCCTTCAGCGTTTCGGTCAGGGTGCCGATCTGGTTGACCTTGACCAGCATCGAGTTGGCGCAACCGCGCGAAATGCCGTCGGCCAGACGCACAGGGTTGGTCACGAACAGGTCGTCACCGACCAGCTGCACCTTGTTGCCCAGTGCCTCGGTCAGGGCCTTCCAGCCGTCCCAGTCGTCCTCGGACATGCCGTCCTCGATCGAGATGATCGGATAGTCGTTCACCAGCGCCGACAGATAGGCCACGTTTTCGTCCGAGGTCAGCGATTTGCCCTCGCCGGAGAGTTCGTATTTGCCATCGCGGTAATATTCGGTCGCCGCACAGTCCAGCGCCAGATAGATGTCTTCGCCCGGTTTGTAGCCCGCTTTTTCAATCGACTTCAGGATGAAATCCAAAGCGTCGCGCGACGAGCTGATGTTGGGGGCAAAGCCGCCTTCGTCACCGATGCCGGTGGACAGGCCCTTGGCCGACAGCTCTTTTTTCAGGGTGTGGAACACTTCGGCGCCCATGCGGACCGCGTCGCGGATGCTGGTGGCGGACACCGGCATGATCATGAATTCCTGAATGTCGATGGGGTTGTCGGCATGTTCACCGCCGTTGATGATGTTCATCATCGGCACCGGCAGGATACGCGCCGAGGTACCGCCGACATAGCGGTACAACGGTTGCGAGCAGTAATCGGCCGCCGCCTTGGCCGCGGCCAGCGACACGCCCAGAATGGCATTAGCGCCCAGACGGCTTTTGTTGTCGGTGCCGTCCAGTTCGATCATGATCTCGTCAATCTCGACCTGCTCGGTGGCGTCGATGCCCACCAGCGCCTCGGCGATCTCGCCGTTGACGGCAGCGCAGGCTTCCAGCACGCCCTTGCCCATGTAACGCGCCTTGTCGCCGTCACGCTTTTCGACCGCCTCATAGGCGCCCGTGGATGCGCCCGATGGCACGGCGGCGCGGCCCATTGTGCCGTCTTCCAGGATCACGTCGACTTCGACGGTGGGGTTGCCACGGCTGTCGAGGATCTCGCGGGCGTGAATGTCTATGATGGTGCTCATTGGGAAATGTCCTTTGTGCTGGGCTCGGCAGCCTCATAACTTGGGTCGATCCGCAGGGGAAGGGGTGTGATAGGGCCGGAGGTGGATTTGCGGCCCGTCCGGCGTTCACGCCAGACGGTGTAAATGCCCGATGCGACGATGATCGCAGCGCCCACAAAGGTCAGCAGGTCGACGCTTTCCGAGAAGACAAGGATGCTGATGAACAGCGCAAACACCAGCCGCGAATAGCGGAAGGGGGTGACAAAGCTGATCTCGCCCACGCGCATGGCGGCAACGATCCCGTAATAGGAAACCACGCCAAAGGCGACGGCACCCGCCATCAGCAACCAATGCATCGGCTCGGGGCGGATCAGGGGGGTGCCGCTGACCAGCAACAGGATGGCACCCGTGGGGATCAGGGTGAGAAAAGCCAGAAAACTCAGTTGCATGGAGGAGGTTGTCGCAGGCACACGGCGCGTCGCAAGATCGCGGATGGCCAGACCGATCACCCCTTGCAAGGCAAACAATGACAGTACGTCAAAGCCGTCCAGACCGGGGCGGATCACCAGCAACACACCGGCGAACCCGACCAGAATTGCAGTCCAGCGCCGCCAGCCCACGGGATCGCCCAGAAACAGCGCAGCCCCCAGCGTGACGACCAGCGGCGTGGCCTGAAGGATCGCCGAGGCGGTGGACAAGGGGATCAGTGCAATGGCCAGGATAAATCCCAAGGTGCCAAAGAGTTCACCCGCGTTGCGCAGCAACACCGGACCGGACAGGGCAGCACGTGGAAACAACGCCTGATCCTGCGCGCGCACCAGCACGGCAAAGATCGCAGCCGCGCCGATTCCCAGCAGACCCATGATCTGTCCGACCGGCATGTCCTCGGCCAACAGCTTGATAAAGCTGTCCTCGATGGCAAAGCCCAGCATCGCCAGAACCATGATCAATGCGCCACGTAAGTTGTCCATGCCCGTCCTCATTCTTGTGTTGTCGCGGGGATGGGGATAATCGGGCGCAGTTGCAAGGCGCAAAAGTAACGGCTCGCGTGAACTTTTTGCTGCACTGCGGCGTTAAGGCAGGAAACCGCACAAAGGCATCTGTGGTGGGTATAAAACGACACGTTCGCAAGTTGGCCTTGGGCGCTCGTCTGGGTGTGATGCAGGCAGCACCTGCGCGGCTTTTGCTTTTTGGCTATGTCTCTTACATGCTTGTGGGCTGGGCGCTGCTCTCGCTGCCGGTGTCGCAGATCCAGCCGGTCGCGGCGATCGATACGCTGTTCACCGCCGTGTCTGCCGTGTCCACCACGGGACTGGCCACGGTGTCGGTCGGTGGCAGTTTCAGCCCTTTCGGCGAAGTGGTGATGCTGGCGCTGATTCAGGCGGGCGGTCTGGGCTATATGACCATCGGGTCCTTCGCGGTGCTGTCGGTCTATCACCGTCTGGGACGGATGCGCACGCATACGGTCCGGCAGGCGTTCAACCTGCCCGAAGGCATCTCTCCGGTGATGTTCCTGCGCTCTGTCGTGTGGTTCACTCTGATTTGCGAAGGGATCGGCGCGCTGGCGCTGTTCTTGATGTTCCACCACGCGGGCGTGCCCAATGCGCTGTGGATGGCCGTTTTCCACAGTATATCAGCGTTTTGCACGGCGGGGTTCAGCCTGTTCGACAACTCGCTTGAGATGTTCCACGACCATGTGGGGATCAATCTGGCGATCTCGATCCTCAGCCTGTTGGGTGCCATGGGGTTCCTGATCATCGTCGACGGCTGGCGCGCTTTGATGGGGCGCGAGCGGGTGCTGGGATTCACGTCCAAGGTGATCGTGCGCATGACGATGGTGTTCCTGGGGCTGGGCACGCTGATCCTGTTCGTGACCGAACCCGAACTGGCCCCGCTGCCGCCGGACGACCGGCTGATGGCGGCGTTTTTCCAAACCATGTCAGCCAGCACCACGGTGGGGTTCAACACGGTGTCGATCACGGGCATGTCGCAGGCTGTGCTGATGGTCCTGATGGGGCTGATGGTGGTCGGCGCGTCACCTGCGGGCACCGGGGGCGGATTGAAAACGACCTCGTTTGCGGCACTGCTGGGGTTGGTGCGCTCGACGCTGAAGAACCGCGAGGCGGTGCGGTTCTTCAAGCGCCGCGTGTCGGATGAAAAACTGAACATGGCCACCGCGTCGCTGGCCTATTACGCGGGGCTGTGCGGGCTGGCGATGTTCCTGCTGTTGCTGACGGATTCGGGACAGACATTCGAGTCGCTGTTGTTCGAGGCAACTTCGGCCATGGGCACCGTGGGGCTGAGCACCGGCATCACCAGCGATCTGTCCGATCTGGGCAAGCTGATCGTGATCGTGCTGATGACGGCGGGGCGCGTTGGCATCCTGACATTCGGCATAGCACTGGCCGCCCACGACGAAAGCCGCGCGGAAGAGCAGGATGACAATCTGGTTCTGTAAGCCTTAGGGCCCTGACCCTAGGCTTGCAGGCGGATCATCAACTGGTTGCCGTCCTTGCGTGTCTCGATCTCGGTGATGTCGCGCACCAGCGCGCTCAGCTTTGAGTGGCCATAGGTGCGCGTGTCGAAATCGGGGTGCGACGACTGGATCGTCTGGCCGATCTGGCCCAGCGAATACCATTCGTCCTCGCGCTCGATCTTTTCCATCGCGGCTTCGATCAGGGGCAGGGCATCGCGGGATTTTTCGCGCATGGCGGGGGCAGGACCCTCGTCGCTGGGACCAAGGTTCTCGATAAAGATAAAGCGGTTGCACACATTGCGCAGCGCCTCGGGCGTTTTCTTCTCACCGATGCCGATCACGGTCAGACCGTCCTCGCGCAGACGGTTGGCCAGCGAGGTGAAATCGCTGTCCGAGGACACCAGCACAAAGCCGTCAAAACGACGGGTGTGCAGGATGTCCATCGCATCAATCACCAGACCGATGTCGCTGGCGTTCTTGCCGGATGTGTTCGCGGTTTCCTGATGTGCCACCAGACCCAGCGACAGCACATGTTCGGACCAGTTCCGCAGCCGTCCCGACGACCAGTCGCCATAAACGCGGCGCAGGGCCGGTTCGCCAATGGTGGTTACTTCGCGCAGGATGGCTGCGGCGTGTTTGGCCGGCACGTTGTCGGCGTCAATCAACACGGCAAGAAGCGGGCGGTCGCGGTCAACGGGCATAAGGGGTCCAATTCCTGAGGTGGCTGTCAGCTCTGTAGCAGCCTGTAGGTTAACGGCACATCACCTGTGCCGGTTCCGCCTACTTCTTCAGCGGCACGCCGTAAAGCTCAAGCCTGTGGCCGCGCAGCTCAAAACCCAGCTTGGCAGCGATCCGCTCTTGCAACTCTTCGATCTCGTCGTCGACGAATTCGATCACCTCGCCCGACTGCATGTCGATCAGGTGGTCATGGTGGTCGCGTTCCGCATCTTCATAGCGCGCACGCCCGTCGCCGAATTCCAGCTTGTCCAGTATGCCCGCCTCTTCGAACAGTTTGACGGTGCGATAGACCGTGGCAATGGAAATCCCTGCATCAATGGCAGAGGCGCGGGCATAAAGCTGTTCGACATCGGGGTGGTCATCGCTGTCTTGCAGCACTTGCGCGATCACGCGGCGCTGGCCGGTCACACGCAGGCCTTTGGTTTCACAACGGGCGATGATCGGCTGGCTCATAGGGGTCTCCGGGTCGTGTTGCCGCGTTGGGCGTTGTGGGCCATTGGGACCTTTGTGTAACTTTGTTTGCCCAAAGGGGCCAGAGGCAAGGTTGACTTATCCCCCGTAAACCGCCATGTGCCCCACAGGCGTTACCGTCTGCCGCGTGAGCAGAGACAGGAAAGAGCGGGATCATACCCGCCGACCGTACCCTTGGGATAAGGGGAGGTCAGGACCAGCGGACGCCCATCTGTTCCCGATATCACGCATGGGGCAACGCGACCGGACGGGGCGTTGGCATGTGGCCTGCGCTCGCTGATTTTCCGGCCGCCCACCTCAATGTGATGCCGTGCGCGTTTGCGTGCGGCCAAGGATATGACATGAGCGATTTCGATATGATGGACCTGCCTTCCGAGCTGGTCAAAAAACTGGCGGAAATGGGTCTGAAAGACCCGACGCCGATCCAACGCCAAGCCATCCCGCACGCCCTGAACGGGCGCGACGTGATGGGGCTGGCACAGACCGGCACCGGCAAGACAGCCGCCTTTGGCGTGCCGCTGGTGGCGCAGATGCTGCAAATGACGGGCCGCCCGAACCCGCGCACCGTGCGCGGTCTGGTGCTGGCACCGACGCGTGAGCTGGCCAACCAGATCATGGAAAACCTCAAGGGTTTCTGTGCGGGCACACCGCTCAAGGCGCAGATGGTGGTTGGCGGCATGTCGATCAACCCGCAGATCAAGCGGCTGGAACGCGGTGTCGACCTGCTGGTCGCCACGCCGGGCCGTCTGCTGGACCTGATGGACCGCCGTGCGGTGGACCTGCGCGAAACCACCTTCCTGGTGCTGGACGAAGCCGACCAGATGCTGGACATGGGCTTTATCCACGACCTGCGCAAGATCGCGGCGGTGCTGCCCAAGGAACGCCAGACGATGCTGTTCTCGGCCACCATGCCGAAACTGATGAACGAGATTGCCAACAGCTATCTCAACAGCCCGATCCGCATCGAAGTGAACCCTCCGGGCAAGGCCGCCGACAAGGTCACCCAAGAGGTGCACTTTATCGCCAAGGCGGAGAAATCCAAATTCCTGATGGAGTTGCTGGACAAGCACCGCGACGAGCGCGCGCTGGTCTTTGGCCGCACCAAACACGGTATGGAGAAACTCAGCCGGATGCTGGACAAGGCAGGCTTTGCCGCAGGCGCGATCCACGGCAACAAAAGCCAGGGCCAGCGCGACCGCGCGATTGCCGCGTTCAAATCGGGCGAGATCAAGGTGCTGGTGGCCACTGATGTGGCGGCCCGTGGTCTGGACATTCCCGACGTGAAACACGTCTATAACTACGAATTGCCCAACGTGCCCGACAGCTATGTGCACCGCATTGGCCGGACCGCGCGCGCGGGCAAGGATGGTGCGGCAGTAGCGTTCTGCGCACCGGACGAGATTGATCAGCTGCGTGACATCCAGAAAACCATGGGCGTGAAGATCCCGATCGCCACGGGCCGTGCATGGGAATCTGTCGACCTGCCCGCCAAGGGCGGCAAGCCGGGTGGCAAACCCGGTGGCGGTCGTCGTCGCGGTGGCGGCGGTGGACGTCCTGGTGGCGGCGCCCCCGGTGGCGGTGGCGGCGCGCCTGCGGGCGGTGGCCCACGTCGTCGTCGTCGCGGTGGCGGCGGTGGCAAACCGGGCGGCAGCGCAGCGGCCTGATCCCTGCGGATGATGGAATGAGATTGGCCCGGACCTTTTGGTCTGGGCCATTTTTTTGTGGGTGAGTTACTCCGGCGCTGACTCACAATATGGCTCATGTGATCCCTCACAGACCAACAAATCGTTGACGCATCGCCACGATCCCGCAAAGCTGCTCCCAAATGGAGTTACCATATGTCACTTGAATTCTTTCTGACCTCGCTGGTTGTGGTCCTGCTGCCCGGAACCGGCGTCATCTACACGCTGGCCATCGGTTTGGGGCGCGGGTTTCGCGCCAGTGTCGCGGCGGCGGTGGGGTGCACGGTGGGTATCGTGCCCGCAGCCGTGGCCAGCATCATCGGGCTGGCGGCGCTCTTGCACACCAGTGCGCTGGCCTTTCAGGTGATCAAATACCTGGGCGTGGCCTATCTGTTTTACATGGCGTGGAAGCTGTTGCGCGACAAATCCGTCATGGATGTCTCCGAGAACGCGGAACCCGCCAGCTATGCGCGCATTGCGACCTCGGGTGTGCTTCTCAACATCCTGAACCCCAAGCTGTCGCTGTTCTTCCTGGCCTTCCTGCCGCAGTTCATCGCCCATGACGCCCCCAATGCCACCACCGCGCTTGTGGGGCTGGCGGGGGTGTTCATGGCGATGACATTCGTGGTGTTCGTAGCCTACGGCGCCTTTGCTGCCTTTGCGCGTGACTATGTGATCCAGAGACCATCGGTGATGACATGGATCAAGCGCAGCTTTGCGGGCACCTTCGGGCTGCTGGGGGCAAAGCTGGCGATGTCGAACTAGGCCGCGCGCGCTCGGACGGTTGAATTGCGCAGATTGGTGACATGATGCGCAATGGCCTGTGCGGGCAGTGGTCCGCCATGGCCAAGGAAGAACTGCCTGCACCCTCGGGCCAGCAGATGTTCAAGCGAAGCGATCACACCTGCGATGTCCTCTTCGAACGGCGGCGATTTGGGCCGGTCACGCAGCGCTATCCCGCCCAGCAAGATGCCCGAGGCCGCCAGATCCCCCGCGATCACCCGCCCGTCCTCCAACAGCACCGAAACCGACCCGGCCGTGTGTCCGGGCGTGTGCAGCACACGTGCCGAAAAACCGTAGTCTGACAGGTCCATGTCAGCGCCCTGAATGATCCGGTCGGGGCGGAAATAGTCGAACTTTTGCTGGATCGCGCCGGTTTTCTGGAACAGACGCCCGAAGGGCCCGCTGGGCCTTAGCACCGGTGCCTGACCCTGGCACAGCGGGATGTCATCCGCGTGCGCCATCAGGGGGGCCGACGACAGCCTGCGCACCGCAACGGCAGAGCCTGCGTGGTCAATATGCGCATGCGTCAGAACCGTCAGCGCCAGATCGGACCAATCCAGTCCGCGCGCATGCAAAGCCTTTTCCACCTTTCGGGCCGCGTTCGGCAGGCCGGTGTCCACCAGCATGGCGCGACGGCCCTGAACAACCAGAAAGGCGTTCAACATGCCAAAGGGCAACATCGGGATCGTATCGACAAAGGTCTGTGTCATTGGGGCGTTCCTTGCTATCATTGCGACCTGAGATGCCTTTGCCATCACGCGGGCTTTGGCCGCAATTGGGCACCTTTTGGTAACCGGAGACGCCATGAAGGACACCACACAGGATCGCCAGCCGTGGCTGGACCCGGAAACGGGCACTTGTCCCGTCGGTGAAACCCTGCGGTTGCTGGGGGGCAAACACGGTCCCAGCGTGCTGCATTGCCTGATGTCGGGTGAGATGCATTTTCTGGAACTGACCCGCGCGCTGGACGGGATCAGCCGCAAGGTGCTGACCGCGCAGTTGCAGGAGTTCGAGCGCAGCGGGCTGGTTGCACGTATCGAAAAACACGACGCGCGGCGGCGGGTGGGCTATTCGTTGACCGCCAAAGGTTCCGATCTGGGCGCAATCCTGTCGCAGCTTTATGACTGGAGCCAGGCGCACCGGGACCGAGCGGCCACGCGCTGACCCACATGCGCCGCAGCGGCACAATTGACTTCTGACCGGCAGGACCGCTTGGTGGCGGTCATGGAACGCAAATCACATATCGACACCTTCGGCGCGGTGGCCCTTGTGCTTTTTGCGCTCAATCTGGCCTTTAACCAGGTGGTGGTCAAAGTCACCAACGGCGGCTTTGGTCCGGTGTTCCTGGCAGGCTTGCGGTCGGTTGGCGGTGCGGTTGTGCTGTTGGTATGGATGAAGGCACGCGGCGTGTCGTTCACCCTTCCGCGCAGCAGCATCACGGCCGGCGTGATTTCAGGTGCGCTCTTTGCCATTGAATTCATGTGCCTTTTTACGGCGCTTGACCTGACCACGGTGGGCCGCGTGTCGATCATTTTCTATTCGATGCCGGTGTGGCTGGCGTTGTCTGCCCATGTGCTGCTGCCTGCCGAGCGGCTGAGCAGGCTGCGTTCGGTCGGGCTGGTGCTGGCGATGGGCGGTGTGGTGCTGGCCTTGCTGGACCGCAGCAACGGACAGGCCTCGCTGCTGGGCGACCTGCTGGCGCTGTGCGGGGCGTTCTGTTGGGCGGCGATCGCGATGCTGGTGCGCGTCACTCCGCTGTCCCGTGTGCCGCCCGAGCAGCAATTGCTGTGGCAGTTGATCATTTCGGCCCCTCTGCTGGTGCTGGCGGCGCCGTTGTTTGGCGATCTGTTGCGCGACGTGCAGCCCATCCACCTGTGGGGGCTGGCGTTCCAGATCGTCGCGGTGGCAAGCTTTGGCTTTTTGGCGTGGTTCTGGCTGATGTCGATTTATCCGGCATCCTCGGTGGCATCCTTCAGCTTTCTGTCACCGGTGTTTTCGGTGATCCTGGGCTGGCTGTTGCTGGGCGAGCATGTGGGCTGGACGATCTGGGTCGCCCTGGCGCTGGTCGCGGCGGGGATTTTCCTGATCAATCGCAAGTGAGGATGAGAGGGGTTTGGGGGCGCTGCCCCCCGGCCTTTGGCCGTCCCCCGGGATATTTCTTGCCAAAAGAAAGGATTACGTACCGCAAAAGGTTGCGGGGACGATTTCCTGTTGGGTGGGCGGGCGCATCAGGTCAGGGTCAGATTTCGGATCAAAGGGCGCGGCCAAAGCGGTGATCTCACGCTCGAACGGGGCCATGTCGCCCGCGACGGCGGCTTCGATCATCTGCTCCATCCGGTGATTGCGCGGGATGATGCGCGGGTTGCTGCGGGCCATGAGGGCGGCAGCGTCAGGTTCGGAGGCGATGCGGGCCTGCCAGCGGCTGTTCCACGCATCAAAGGCGTCACGATCGGTGAATTGGTCGCGGGCCGTGTCCGAGCCAAGCGCCGCGAATGTGTTGGTGAAATCCGCACCGTTCGACTGCATCAGGGCCAGCAGGTCCTCGATCAGCGGTTGATCCTCGGGCGAGGGGGAGGACAGGCCAAGCTTGGCACCGAACCGTTTCAGCCATGCGGCCTGAAGTTGTCCGGGCATGGCGTGGACGATGGCGGTGGCCTCTTCGACCGCAGTGTCCATGTCGTCCATCTGCCGGATCAGGGCAGTGGCCAGTTGCGCGCAGTTCCACACGGCGATGCGCGGCTGGTTGCCATAGGCATAGCGGCCCTGCTGGTCGATCGAGGAGAACACGCGCGCCTCGTCATAGGCGTCCATAAAGGCGCAGGGGCCATAGTCGATGGTTTCGCCCGAGATGGCGCAGTTGTCGGTGTTCATCACCCCGTGAATAAAGCCCACGGACATCCACGCCGCGATCAATTCGGCCTGTGCCGCGCAGACGGCGGCCAGCAGGCCCATGGGGCCGTCTGCCTGAGGATAGTGTCGCGCGATGGCGTAGTCGGTGAGGGTTTTGAGGTCTTCAATCTGTCCGCGATGGGCAAAGACCTGGAACGTGCCCACGCGCAGGTGGCTCGCGGCCACGCGGGTCAGCACGGCACCCGGCAAGGCACCTTGTTCGCGCCAGATCGGCTCGCCCGTGGCAACGGCGGCCAGCGCGCGTGTGGTGGGGATGCCAAGGGCATGCATCGCCTCGGAGACCACATATTCGCGCAGCACCGGACCCAGCCAGGCGCGTCCGTCGCCCATGCGGGAATAGGGCGTCGGGCCGGAGCCCTTGAGCTGAATGTCGCGGCGGGTGCCGCTCTGGTCGATCACCTCGCCCAGCAGCAGTGCGCGCCCGTCGCCCAGTTGCGGATTGAAGTTGCCGAACTGGTGCCCTGCGTAGAGCTGTGCCAGCGGGGCGGCACCATCGGGAACGGTGTTGCCCGCGAAAACGGCCGCGATCTCGTCCGCATCAGGGGCGTCGATGCCCAAGCGCGCGGCCAGAGCCGCATTGAACGCCAGCAGCGACGGCGCCTTGACCGCAGTGGGCGGTTGCGCGGTGTAAAAGCCCGATGGCAGGGCTGCGTAGGTGTTGTCGAAGGGGATGTGCATGGTCATGACCTTAACATAAGTGGCCCCGGCGCGGATTCTAGAGCATCCGCGTCATCAGGTGATAGCCATCGCGCATCTGGAAGGCCGCGCGTTTGTAAAGCCGCTGCGCGGTCTCATTGCCGTCGGACACCTCCAGATGCAGCGCCTTCAGCCCTGCGGCACCCAGCGCACGGGGCAGGGCCATCAGCACCTCGGTTGCCACACCACGTCCGCGCACGCCTGGGCGGATATAAAGCTCGTCGACAAAGCCTTCCATGCCGCCGAATTCGACCGACCAGCCGAAACAGACGATGATATAGCCGATGGGCGCACGCGGCGGGCCGATCAGATAGGCAGCCCCGTGCGGGATGCCGTTCAGCAGCGGTGCCACGCCCGCGCTGCGGCTTTCGGGCGTGCTGTCGATGCCTTCTTCGGTGTGGAACCGTTCAACCAGCGCCAGAAGGGCCGCAAGGTGGTCAGGGGCGGCCAGGGTCAGGGCGGCGCTCATAGCCGCGCGATCCGCTCGGTCAGGAGGGCAAAGAAGCCGTCGGCGTCAAGATCCCCGATAAAGGTGGCGTTGGGCGCACGGTCGGTAACGCGCCACCAGTCGGCGACGGTCATGCCCAGGGTCAGCTCGGAGGTGGTCTCGATCTGTACGTTGACGTGACGCCCCGAGAACAGGTCGGGACGGATCAGGTAGGCGGTCACACAAGGGTCGTGCAGGGGGGCACCCGCGCTGCCGTATTTCTCCTTGTCGAACCGTTCAAAGAATTCGGTCATCTGGGCCACGGCGATGCCCACCGGCGTGCCAAGGGCACGGAATGCGTCGTTGCGTTCGGCTGTGACCAGCGCCTTGTGTGTCACATCCAGTGGCATCACCACGATGTCGATACCTGATCTGAACACGATATCAGCGGCTTGCGGGTCGACGTAGATGTTGAATTCAGCCGCGGGGGTGATGTTGCCCACCTCGAAATAGGCGCCGCCCATCAGCACGATCTGCTGGATCTTTTCGGCAATATCCGGCGCGCGTTGCAGGGCCGTGGCGATGTTGGTCAGCGGCCCCAGCGGGCACAGGGTAACGGAGCCCGCCTCATGGGTGCGGATCGTGTCGATGATGTAATCCACCGCGTGCTGCTCTTGCAGGGGCATGGTCGGATCGGGCAGCGACGGGCCATCCAGTCCGGTCTGACCGTGCACGTGCTCTGCCGTCACCAGTGGACGGCCCAGCGGGCGGTCGCAACCGGCATAGACGGGAATGTCGGGCCGTCCGGCCAGTTCGCAAATGATACGCGCGTTCTTTTCGGTCAGCGCCAGCGGCACGTTGCCTGCCACGGCAGTGATACCCAGAACCTCGATCTCGTCGGGGCTGCCCAGGGCCAGCAGGATTGCGACGGCGTCGTCCTGTCCGGGGTCGGTGTCGATGATGATTTTGCGGGGCGGCACGGCGGGCTCCTTGGTCGTGAAAATATCCGCCCGTCGGCGTTGCGCGACAGTCGCAATTGGGGCCCGCGATGTCCAGAGGTGCCGGCGGAGCCTTGCGTAAAGACGCCTGCGCCGCGTATCGCTGTGAGATGGCTGACGAGAAACCTTTTTTCCTGCATGCGGGCGCCCACCGGACGGGCACGTCGTCGTTCCAGATGTGCCTGCATGACAATCGGGATGCGCTGCACGGGGCGGGCTATGATCTGGCCTATCCGGGGCGCGACGGGATTCCCACGGGCACCCTGGGCCTACGGCTGCCGGGACCAAGGCACGGGAGGGACCAGACCGAGCGATTTGCTGCGCGGGTTGCGGATGCCGTGACCGCGCACAGTCCCGATACCCACCGTCCGCTGATCCTGTCGGAGGAGAATATTCCCGGTCGGATGATGCATTTTACCCAAGGGCGGTTTTACCCCGCCTGCGAGGCGCGGTTGATGGCGCTGAAGGCGGGATTGCAGGGTCGCGTTGCGCGGGTGTTGTTCGTGCTGCGGCCTTATGACCAGCTTTATGTCTCGGGCTATCGCAAGCGGGCCGAGGACAATCGGGTCGCTGCGTTTGATGCGCTGCGGCCCAGATACATGGATATGGATCGCGGGTGGCCCGAGATTGTCGCGGCGTTGCGCGATATCCTGCAGCCCGAGCGGTTGCTGGTGGTGCCCTACGCGCGCCGCGGCAGCAGCGTCGAGGCGTTGCGGATGCTGGTGCCGGGGGTGGAGGGCATCGCCCTGCAAGAGCCGCAGCAGGTGGTGAACCTGAGTGCCACCGACGCGGGCCTGATGGCTTTGCAGGCGCGGTATCATGCAGGCGAGGTGCTTGAGCGGGCGCAATGGAAAGCGGTGATCGCGGACCACGCGCAGGATCGCACAGATCACGGGTTTGCGGCCTTTTCGGATGCAGAGGTCGCGGTGCTGACCCGGCGCTATGCCGATGATCTGGAGTGGATCGACGCGATGCAGGGTGTGACGCTGGCGTAAGGGGCTTTTGCCTAGGCTTTCAACGCCTTCTCAGCCGCCTTTTCCGCATCCCACAGCGCATCCATTTCGGCCAGATCGCTTTGATCGGGTGTCTTGCCCATTTCGGCCAGTCGCCGTTCGACGCCCTCGAACCGGCGGGTGAACTTGGCGTTGGCGGCGCGCAGGGCTTCTTCGGGGTCGACACCCAGATGCCGCCCCAGATTGGCCATCACGAACAGCATATCTCCGAATTCTTCCGTCACCTCGGCGTGGCTCAACGTCTCGCGTGCCTCGACCAGTTCGGCGGCCTCTTCTGTGATCTTGTCGATCACCTGATCGGTGTCGGGCCAGTCAAACCCCACGCGCGCCGCCCGTTTTTGCAGCTTTACCGCGCGCATCAGGGCAGGCAGGCCAATCGCCACGCCGTCCAGCGTGCCGCGCTGTGCCTTGTTCGCACGTTCGGCGGCCTTGATGACCTCCCAGTCCACGGTCTGCTGTTCGGCGGATTTGTCGCGGCTCTCGTCGCTGAAGACATGCGGATGCCGCGCGACCATCTTGTTGCTGATGGTGCGCACGACCGATTGAAAGGTGAAATGCCCCGCTTCTTCGCCCATCGCAGTGTGATAGACCGATTGCAGCAGCAGATCGCCCAATTCACCCTCAAGCTCGGGCCAGTCGCGGCGCTCGATCGCGTCGGCGACCTCATAGGCCTCTTCGATGGTATAGGGCGCGATGCTGTCGAAATTCTGTTCGATGTCCCACGGGCAGCCGGTTTCGGGATCGCGCAGGCGGCGCATGATCTCCAGCAAACGCTCGATCCCGGCAGTTTGGTCGTGGATCAGATCGTTCGTCATTTCAGCCCCCATTGCAGCCCGCAGCACTTCGGTGTCAGATGCACCAAGCCGCAAATTGCCCAAGGAGTCCACCCAATGGCCGTCGTCAACCGCATCGCTGATTTTGCCCCGCAGATGGCCGAATGGAGACAGCATCTGCACACCATTCCCGAACTGGGCCGCGCCTGCCACAAGACGGCTGCTTTTGTGGCCGAGCGCCTGCGCGAATTTGGCGTGGACGAAATTCACGAAGGATTTGCCGAAACCGGCATCGTGGCGATCATCAACGGGCAGGGCGCGGGGCCGACCATTGGCCTGCGCGCTGACATGGACGGCTTGCCGATCACCGAGGCGACGGGGCTGCCCTATGCCAGCACTCACGCGGGCCGGATGCACGCCTGTGGCCACGATGGCCACACGACCATGCTGCTGGGGGCCGCGAAATACCTGTGCGAGACGCGCAATTTCGCGGGCCGCGTCGCGCTGATCTTCCAGCCCGACGAAGAAGCGACCGGCGGCGCCGAGGCGATGGTCCAAGAGGGGATCATGGACACCTTTGACATCGGCGAGGTCTATGGCATCCACAACGTCCCCGGCTTTGACGAGGGCACGTTCCACGCGCGCTCCGGCCCGCTGCTGGCGGCGGCGGACACGTTTCACATTCACCTGACCGGGCGCGGCGGCCACGGGGCACAGCCGCAGGACACGGTTGATCCGGTGGTCTGTGCCGCGTCGATCACGCAGGCGCTGCAAACCATCGTCAGCCGCAATATCGAGGCGGGTCAGCAGCTTGTGATCTCTGTCACGCAGATTCACACCGGCACGATCGACAACGTGATCCCCGAAACCGCCTATCTGAACGGCACCGTGCGCACGTTCACGCCCGAGATGCGCGATCTGGCAGAGCGGCGGATGAACGAGATTGTCGCAGGGCAAGCGGCCAGTTTCGGGCTGAGCGCCAAGGTCGATTACGTGCGCGGCTATCCCCCCACGGTCAACCATGCGCGCGGGGTCGAGTTGGCCGCGCGCGCGGCCCGCGATGTGTCGGGTGATGCGGCGGTGGACGTGGACAGCCCCGCCAACATGGGCGCCGAGGATTTCGCCTATATGCTGGAGGCACGCCCCGGCGCTTACTTCTTCATGGGCATCGGTGAGGGCGCGGGGCTGCACCATCCTGAATACAATTTCAACGACGCAGCCGCCCCTGTGGGGGCCTCGTTCTTTGCCCGTCTGGTCGAGACGGCGCAACCGGTGAAAGGGGCCTGAGGGATGGTGACACCCAAGAACCAACCGATCAGCGGCAACGACCTTGCGCGGTTTTCCGGCCCGAACACCTTTATGCGTTTGCCGTCGGTCAATGACCTCAAGGGGCTGGATGTTTGCGTGCTGGGCGTGCCCATGGACATCGGCACGTCGTGGCGGTCGGGCACGCGGTTCGGGCCAAAGCAGGTGCGCGCCGAAAGCGCGATGATCCGGCCCTATAACGTGCAAACGGGGGCCGCGCCCTTTGACAGTTTGCAGGTGGCGGACATTGGTGATCTGGCGATCAATACGTTTTCACTGTCGGACAGTTTGCGCATTATTGCAGAGAGTTACGAGGCGATCCTAAAGTATGACGTGATGCCCATGGCCATCGGTGGCGATCATTCGATCACCCTGCCAATCCTGCGCGCCATCGCGAAACGACATGGTCCCGTGGCGCTGGTGCATGTGGATGCCCATGCCGATGTGAACGACGAGATGTTTGGCGAGCGCGAGACCCACGGCACCGTGTTCCGCCGCGCCTATGAGGAAGGGCTGATCATCCCGCAAAAGGTCTATCAGGTCGGCCTGCGCGGCACCGGCTATGCCGCCACCGACTTTACCGAGGCGCAAGGCTGGGGGTTTCAGCAATGGCAGGCGTCGGAACTGTGGCACCGCCCGCTGGACACGCTGGGTGCGGAAATCCGGCGTGATATCGGGGATGCGCCGGTTTACGTGACCTATGACATCGACAGCCTTGATCCCGCCTATGCGCCCGGCACGGGTACGCCCGAGATTGGCGGGTTGACCACGCCACAGGCGATGCAGTTGATCCGCGCCTTAAAGGGTCTGAACATAGTGGGCTGTGATCTTGTCGAGGTCAGCCCGCCTTATGACACCTCCGGCAACACGGCGCTGACCGGGGCGAACATCTTGTTCGAACTGTTGTGCGTCCTGCCGGGCGTTGCCTATCGTTGACGGGGCAGGACGCTCCGCGGAGGATTTTATGAACCAGAGAAGAGGATGGATGCGCATGTTGTTCTGGATAGTGGCCCTTGTGGCCGTGCTGGCGGTGGCCGCGGTGGCCTATGTGCGGCTGGCACCCTCTGACCCGGCACGATGGAATCAGCCCGTTGCGGCGACGGAAGACAAGGATTTCGGCAACGGCGCCATCCGCGTTCTGCCAGCCACCGACGGGCTGCTGGCGCGGCTGGATGCGGCGATGCAGGCACTGCCGCGCACGCAGGTGTTGGCGGGATCGGTCGCGGATGGGCGGATCACTTACGTCACGCGCACGCCCACCATCGGCTTTCCCGACTACACCACGATTGAGCAGACCGACGGCCAGGTGCGACTGTTGGCGCGGTCGCGTTTCGGGTCATCAGATATGGGGGTAAATGCCAAAAGATTGAAGGGGTTGCTGGCCGCTGTTCAAGGATGAGCTGAGGCAGCCCGTCTGCACCTCGCGCCACATCGGCACGTTCAGCGACATCTGGCATTGCGCCATGAACATGCGCCCGTCGACTTGCAGGCAGATGATGTCGCCCAGTTCGACCCGCGACCCGCTTTTGTCGGTGCAATAGCAGTCAATCGTCTTGCCTCCCGGAGTTATGACATCTCCGAGGGCCGGTGTGGCAAGCGCCAGTGCAAGAACGGCTGCGCGTAACATGGCAACAATATACCACTGTCCTTGGCCTTGACCAAATCCTTTCAATATCAGATGGAACGCTCATGATCCCGTCAGAACGCCTTCAACAGATCACCGAGAGGTTCGAATACCTCGAAGCCGCGATGTCCGCGGGCGGTGGCGATATTGCGGCGCTGGCCAAGGAATATTCCGATCTGCGCCCCGTGGTCGAACAGATCGCCCTGTACCGCCAGTTGCAAAGTGACATGGCCGATGCGCGCGAA
Source organism: Sulfitobacter sp. 20_GPM-1509m (assembly GCF_000620505.1). GTDB lineage: Bacteria > Pseudomonadota > Alphaproteobacteria > Rhodobacterales > Rhodobacteraceae > Pseudosulfitobacter. The sequence continues at coordinate 119,736 of NZ_JIBC01000007.1, forward strand.
ATGCTGGACGATCCCGAGATGGCCGACCTGGCCCGCGAGGAACTGCCGCGTCTGAAGGCGGCGTTGCCGGATGCCGAGGCTGCGTTGCAACTGGCGTTGCTGCCGCGTGATGCGGCGGACGCCAAGCCCGCAATGCTGGAAATCCGTCCCGGCACCGGGGGCGACGAGGCGGCGTTGTTTGCGGGCGACCTGCTGCGCATGTACATGCGCTATGCCGAGGCGCGGGGCTGGGGCTTCGACATTATCGAGGAACAGGCGACCGAGCTGGGCGGCATCAAGGAAGTCGTGGCCCACATCAAGGGCGACAACGTCTTTGCGCGGATGAAATACGAAAGCGGCGTGCACCGCGTTCAGCGGGTGCCGACAACGGAAAGCGGCGGGCGCATTCACACTTCGGCGGCGACGGTGGCCGTGCTGCCCGAGGCCGAGGAAGTCGACATTCACATCGACGCCAACGACATCCGCATCGACACCATGCGCTCGTCGGGCGCGGGCGGGCAGCACGTCAACACCACGGATTCCGCCGTGCGCATCACTCACATCCCCACGGGGATCGTCGTGACCAGTTCCGAGAAATCCCAGCACCGCAACCGTGACAAGGCCATGCAGGTGCTGCGCGCGCGGCTCTATGATATGGAGCGCAACCGCATCGACAGCGCCCGCAGCGCCGACCGCGCGGCGCAAGTGGGCGGCGGCGACCGGTCCGAGCGTATCCGCACCTATAATTTCCCGCAGGGGCGCATGACCGACCACCGGATCAACCTGACGCTTTATAAGCTGGACGCGGTGATGCAGGGCGACCTGGACGAGGTGATCGACGCGCTGAGATCGGACGACCAGTCGCGGATGCTGGCCGAGATGGGACAATGACCGCGGCACAGGCCATGGCTGCGGCCACAGCACGGCTTCGGGCGGCGGGGGTGCCGGATCCTGCGCGGGATGCGCGGTTGTTGCTGGCCCATGCCGCACAGGTGGATGCCACGCGGGTCACCCTGATCGCTCCCGAGGACATCGCCCCCGAGATCGCCGAACGCTACGAGGCGTTGATCAGCCTGCGTGCGGTGCGCGTGCCGGTCAGCCATCTGATCGGCGAACGGGCGTTTTATGGCCGCCGCTTCAAGGTCAGCAGCGATGTGCTGGACCCGCGCCCCGAAACCGAGACCCTGATCGAGGCGGCGCTGGCCGAACCCTTTGCCAGCGTGCTGGACATCGGCACCGGATCGGGCTGCATTCTGGTGACCTTGCTGGCAGAACGCACCATGGCCGTGGGCACAGGCACCGACCTGAGCGAAGCGGCCTGTTTACAGGCCAGCGCCAACGCGGTGCTTCACGATGTCGACCCGCGGGCCGAAGTGATTCAGTCCGACTGGTTCGGGGCGGTGCAGGGCAGCTATGACCTGATCGTGTCGAACCCGCCCTATCTGGCGGCCGAGGAAATGGATGATGTAGCCCCCGAGTTGCGCGACCACGAGCCACGCATGGCCCTGACGGACGAGGCGGACGGGCTGACGGCCTACCGTGTGCTGGCGGCGATGGGGCCTGCGCATCTGGCGGCGGGCGGGCGGCTGATCTGCGAAATCGGCTGGACACAGGCTGCGGATGTGGTCGAGATTTTCTATGCGGCGGGCTGGCAGGATGTTGTGTGCCTGCCCGATATGGATGGCCGCGATCGCGTAATTTGCGCCAGAACACCGCCCCGGACGGCATAAACCCGCACAATCTGTGGAAAAGTGACGCAACGTGGCAATTAATGCTTGTCCCACGCGGCCCCGCATGTTTATTCAAAGATGTTGAAGCGGTGGATACCTTTTGGTGGTCCCGCTCGGCGTCAAGCCCAACACATCGCATTTTTCGGACAATGATGGCGCATGTCGCGCAATCCGATGAACTGCAGCGATAGGCATAACAAGGCTAAGCTATTTCATGAAATCTTCGAGATCCCGGTCCCGGTCAAAAAACACGCGCAATCGCAGCTCGAACAATGGCGGGGGCGGTGGCAACGTCGTCAACCGCGTGTTCGACAGCTCTGGCCCCGAGGGCAAGGTGCGCGGCACGCCGCAACAGATCATCGACAAATACAACCAGCTTGCGCGCGACGCGCAACTGTCCGGTGACCGTGTGGCCACAGAAAACTTTCAACAGCACGCGGAGCACTATCTGCGTCTGCTGAGCGAAGCGCAGCGCGAGATCGACGCCAAGCGCGAGGAACAAGAGCGCCAGAACCGTGACCGTCAGGCCGAACGCGACCGTCAGGCCGAGCGTGACCGCGAGCGCAACGAGCGTCAGGAACGCGAATCGAACGGCGGGCAGCAGGGCAATGGCCAGGCAGATGCCAGCGTTCAGGACGCGCAGCCGCAACCGCAGGCGCGCAAACAGCCGCAATCCGATGTGATCGACGTCGAAGCCGACAGCGGTCTGGTGGAAACACCCGAAAGCACGCCCAAGCCGAAAACCACCCGGTCGCGCCGCAAGCCCAAGCCGCCTGTCGAGACCACCAAAGAGGCCGAGGCGCCCGCCTCTGACGCAGGTCAGAGCGAAGGTGGCAGCACACCGGAAGCTGCCGAATAATCTCTGTCTGTCCGTTTGAATTGAAAAAGGCCCTGCATCGCTGCGGGGCCTTTTGCTTTTGTGGGGGTGCTCAGGGCGCTGCGACTGCCCGCGCAAGCGCGCAAAACGCCTCCAGCGACACTTGCTCGGCCCGTTCCGTGGGCTGAATGCCTGCGGCCAGCAGCCGGTCCTCGATGTCGGGGGCCACGCCCTTGAGCGCCGCGCGCAGCATCTTGCGGCGCTGGTTAAATGCGGCAGCGACCACGCGGTTCAACACGGCGGCATCGGCCGGAAAGCGCGGCTGGGGCAGGGCCGTCAGGTGGACCACGGCAGAGGAAACCTTGGGCGGGGGTGTGAAGGCCTCTGGCGGCAGGTTCAGCACGATCTGCGCATCGGCCCGCCATTGGGCCAGCAGCGCCAGACGCCCGTAAGCTTTGGACCCCGGTTCTGCCACGATCCGGTGCGCGACCTCGCGCTGGAACATCAGCGTCAGCGACTGCCAGTAGGGTGGCCAGTCTTTCGGCGTCAGCCAGCGTACCAACAGTTCGGTGCCGACGTTATAGGGCAGGTTGGCGGCCACGCGAATGGGCGGGGTCAGATGTTGCAGCGGGTCGATCTCAAGCGCGTCGCCCTCGATCACCTGCAAACGGCCGGGATAGGCGTCGGCGATCTCGGCAAGGGCAGGCAGGCAGCGGGGGTCTTTTTCGATGGCCAGCACGCGCCGCGCGCCTTCGGACAGCAGGCCACGGGTCAGACCGCCGGGGCCGGGGCCGATTTCCAGCACGTCACAGCCCGTAAGGTCCCCCGCCTGACGCGCGATCTTGGCGGTCAGGTTCAGGTCCAGCAGAAAGTTCTGTCCCAGCGATTTGCGCGCGCGCAGGTCGTGGGTGTTGATCACATCGCGCAGGGGCGGCAGGTTGTCGATGGTGCTCATGCGGGGGCCTTGGGGATGAAAGATTCTATGCCTCCGGCGGGGATATTTCTGGCCAAAAGAAGGTTCATGCGTTTGCCATCCGGTGCGCCATGCGCAACGCTTCGATCATCGACGAGGGATTGGCCACGCCGGTGCCCGCGATGTCAAAGGCAGTGCCATGGTCGGGCGAGGTGCGGATGAAAGGCAGGCCCAGCGTCACGTTTACGCCGCGGTCGAAATCCAGTGTCTTGATCGGGATCAGCGCCTGGTCGTGGTACATGCACACTGCCGCGTCATAGCTGGCGCGGGCGGTGGCGTGGAACATGGTGTCGGCAGGCAGCGGGCCGCGCAGGTCATAGCCTTCGGCGGTCATGTCGGTGACGAGTTTGGCGATCCAGTCGATCTCTTCCCGTCCCATGGCACCACCTTCGCCGGCATGGGGGTTCAGGCCGGCCACGGCGATGCGCGGCTGCGCGATGCCGAACTGGCTGCGCAACCCGTCGGCGGTGATGCGGATGGTGTCGCGCAGCAGCGTGGGCGTCAGCATCTTTGGCACGTCCCTCAGGGCGATATGGATGGTGGCGGGCACCACCCGCAGCTGTTCCGAGGCCAGCATCATCACAGCACGGTCCGCGCCGGCCAGAGCCTGCAGGTATTCGGTGTGACCGGGATAGGCAAAGCCTGCGCCGTCCTGCAGGGCTTTTTTGTGGATGGGCGCCGTGCACAGGGCAGCGGCCCGACCGGATTGCACCAGATCGACGCCGCGCGCGATCACGTCGATCACCCCCTGCGCATTGGCAGGGTTGGCGGCGCCCGCTGTGTTCGGCGCGGCAAAGTCGTGGGACAGAACCGGCAGCCCACGGTCCATGACGCCAGCCGCCTGTGACGGATCGTCAATCACGACCACAGGCACGTCGGCGGGCAGATGTGCAGGTTCGCCGATCCAGAACAGCGGAACCTCGCCGCGCAGGGCCGCCCAGGCCTTGGCCGCGATCTCGGGTCCGATCCCCGCAGGCTCGCCGCAGCTGATCGCAACCGGCAAAGCGGTTGCGGGCGTCATTCGCGTGTGATGCGGGCGTCGGCGCGCAATTCTTCCAACAGGCTGTCAGAATAGCCGGTCAGACGTTGCTGGCGCAGTTGCAGGGCAACCTCTTCACGGCTGGCGGCTTCATTCAGGCTGGCCGTACGGCCGCACATCATGAGGAACACCAGCGTGTTGCCGTCCGAACGGGTCAGGGCTGTTGAAACCTCGCCCGGGTCCAGCTTGGCCAGCTCATAGGCGATGTCCTGAGGGATCTCGCCGGGGGCCTTGCTGCCACGTTCCAGTGCTTCGGGGGGCTGACCTTTGGCGACGCCGTAAAGGTCGTCACAGACATCGACCTGGGATTGCAGCTTGGCGGCGCGCGCCAGCGTTTCGGGGCTGCGTCCGCCAGCCATGTAATAGGCGGCATATTCGATGGCCGCATATTCGGGGCTGGGGGCGCCGGTTTCCTGGATGTCGCGCAGCTGGAACAGTGCCACGGCATTGGGGATCGGCAGCGGGTCGGTCACTTCGCCCGGCGTCAGGCCCAGCAACACGCCGCGCAGGCTGGGCGGCAGGGTGTTCAGGTCAACCCAGTTCAGCCGTCCGCCATTGCCGCGCGACGCCGTTGCGGAATACTGGCGGGCATAGTTGGAAAATTCGGCCTCGGACGTGCTGGCAGCGGCCTGTTCGGCGCGCGCCATGGCGCTGGCCTGCTCGTTGGGCGGCGCGGGAATGATGATTTCCGAGATCAGCACGCGGATACCGCTGTCGCCACTGGTCGCGGACAGGGCGCGGTCGATCTCTGCTTCGGAGACCTGCACGCGGCTGCCGTAGCGGGCGCGGATCAGTTCGCGCCACGACAGGTTCACGCGCACAAAGTCGCGGAAGGTCTCGCCTGCGACGCCGGCACTTTCCAGCGCCTTGACGAATTCGTCGGTGCTCAGGTTGGCGCGGCCTGCGAATTCGGCCAGCCCCTCGGCCAACCCTTCGGGCGTCAGCTCAAGCCCGACGGCCTGCGTTGCATTCAGCCGCAGCCGGTCGTCGATCAGCGCGTCGATCGCGCTGTTGCGGGTGGCTCCCGAGGCATTCAGCACCTGCAGGAACCGCACACGCTGCTGCACTTCGAATTCGGTGATCACGCTGTCGTCAACTTTGGCCACCGGCGCGAAAAGGTTTTGTGCCGCGACGGGCAGGGCCGTTGTGACGGCCAGGGCCACGGCCAGTCCAAATTGTTTCATCGTTTTCCCGCTCATTTCGCCTGCTTCCCGCATGATCTAACGTATTTTTCCGTTCCCTGCGAGACCGAGAAGCCCCGCAAGGTCACTGTAAAGCCCAGATTCGTCGAGGGCTCAACACTTGTCGAGGAACTATACCGTCGGCTCACGGAGAATTTGGCCGATACGCATTCGTTGTTATAGACCAGCCCGGCCCCCGCATAGGCTGCCCGGTCGTCCACCAGATCGTAACGCCAATTGGCGCTGGCGGTCCAGCTTTGGTTCAGGTCATAGGCTCCGTCCACCGTCAGTTCCGACACTGCCAGCGCGCGGTCCTCGGCGGCATCCTCGCCCAGCCAGACATAGCTGCCGCCCACGGTCAGACGCTGGCCGATCCAGTCGCCGCGCAACTCGGCCTTGGCCACGTCGAATTTCTCGTTGAACACGGTGCGCCCTGTCAGGGCCAGCCCGTTGCGTGTCTTCCACTGGGCCGCCAGCAGGAAATCGGATGTGGTGCCCGACAGGCCCGAGGTTTCGGAATAGTCCGGCTCCCCGTCGCGCCGCAGAACCTGTCCCAGTGTGAGGCGCGCCTCCCATCCTGCGGGATCAAAGCGCGACCAGTTGACGCCATAGGCGCCCGCAAGCCCGCGCTCGCGCCGGTCGGGACGTGGAAACCGGGACAGCGACAACAGGTTGCCTTCGTCGAATTCGACCCGGGTGCTTTCGTCGTTGGGGACATTCAGGTCATGCCCACCGACATAGCCGAGCTGAAAGATCGGCTCGAGCAATACGGAAGAGCCGTCGCCGTTGTGGCGCACGAGCGGATAGCGCAGGGTCAGTTGTCCTTGAGGCGTCAGCCCCGCATCGCTGCCGGTAAAGACATTGTCCTGGCTCACGTTGATCGCGTCGGCCTCGATGCCCAAAGAGGCCTCGGCGCGCAGACCGCCCGTCAGGGTCCAGCTGCGCAGCCATTCCGCATCCAGGTTGATCCGCTGCACGTCACGCCCGTCGGCAATGCCGTCCAGGTTCACATCATTGGCCTCGTCCGAGCTGCGGTAATGGGCGTGGGCATTGCCGCTGAACCGCAATTCGCCCCCGAAAGCGCGCGGAAAGAACCGTTTTTCAAAGGTCGCATCCAGCACGTTGGTCGGGATCGTGTCGTTGTCCTCGCTGTCGCGCAGGCTGCGGAAGTTGGTGTAGCTGAAGCTGAGGTAGTCATCGCGCTTGACGCGGGCCAGTTCAATCTCGCTGGTCAGGCGGTCCTTGTCGGAATAGTCGTAGTCGGTCAGATAGGCATTGTCGGTCGTGGCCTCGATGCTGAAGGTCAGCACAAAGTCGCGGCGCATGTCGAACCGTCCAGTCCCGAACAGATAGCCACGGGTGTCGCCCGGCTGCAGATCGTCGTCGGACAGCGCGCCGTTGAACTCGATCCGCCCGGTGCGAAAGGCCTGGCGATAGCGGAATTCCAGCGTCTTGGTGTGGCTGGTCAGGTAGGGGGCCAGCGTCAGATCGCGGTGATCGCCGATCTTGATGAAATAGGGCACCTTGATGCCGGTGCCCAGCTGCGTGTCGCTGTTCAGTGACGGGATCAGAAAGCCCGAGGCGCGTTTCAGCGTCGGGTCGGGCAGACGCAGGCGCGGTATATAGAACACCGGCACGTTGCCGATGCGAAACTGCGCGTTGTCGAAATACAGTTGCCGTTCCTGTTTGTCATGTATCACACGGCGGGCGCGGATCTGCCACAGGGGCGGGCGGCCATCGTCGCAGACGTGGCACGAGGTCACGGCGGTTTTATAGAGCTGCGTATAGCGGCCGCCGACGCGGTTCATCTCGACAGCGGCCAGTTGCAGTTGCTGGTTCAGCACCATGCGGGCGCCGGTCAGCAGACCGTTCTGCAGATCGCGGCTCAGCTCGGCCTGATCGGCGACAATGACAACGTCTTCGCCATCCTCGATGGTGATCGGTCCGGTGATGACCAGCGCGCCGGTTTTTTCGTCATAGCTGATCGCAGAGGCGCGCAGGCGGGTGGTGCCCTGGTAGGCTTCGACGTTGCCCCGCGCGGTCAGCACGCGGTCGCGTGTGACGGTCACGTCATCAGCCACCAGCATCGCAGGGGTGGCGGTTTGCTGCGCACCGACGGTCTGTGCCACGACCGGCGCATCCATCAGCGGTGTGGCAAGCAAGCTTGCCGCGAGCAGGATATGAGGGAAAGAGCGCGCCATCCTAGCCGTCCTCGGCATGCAGCAACAGCCCGAGGGCCAGGAAAATTGCGGCAGCGGGCGGCGCCCAGGCGGCAAAAGCCACCGGGATTTGCCCGTTCTCGCCAAGAATCTGTGCAAAACTGCGGATGAAATACAAACCGAACCCCAAAAGCACTGCTGCCAGCACCGCCGTTCCGGTGCCCCCGAAACGGGTATGCCGCATGGTGAAGGCTGCGGCAACAAGAACCATCGCCATCAGGAACAGGGGGCGGGCCAATTCCGCCTGAAACCATACGATCTGGTGGCGCGCGGAAAAGCCGGCCTGCTCAAGCTGGCGGATATAGGCGGGCATGTCCCAGATCGACACGCCACCCAATGTGCCGAGGGTCTCGCGGATGCGTTCCAGCGTCAGTGTGGACGGCACCCGCAGAACGGCATGGGTTTCGGAACTGGCTTCGGGATTGACGTCCCCGGTCAGCGGCCAGACCTTGGCATCGCGCAATGCCCATGCGCCGTCGCCCAAGGCTGCGCTTGCCGCTTCGATGCGGCGCTGCGGGCCGCCTTCGGGCGCATATTCCAGAAATGTCACACCATAAAGAACCGAAGCATCCGAGTTCGACCGCGCGGCACGGATCACCGTCTGGCCATCCGCGCCACCCTGGCGCAGCCAGACGCCGTCACCCGACACCAGCACCGCAGACCGCCCGCCGGTGCGATAGTTTTCGGACAACAGCGCATAGCGTTTTGTCGTGGCGGCCACGATCGGGCCCAACATGGTCACCGCCAGCCCGCCGATCACCAGCGCCACAACCACCGGCGCCACCAGCGCCCGCAGCGCCGACCGGCCTGCGGCGCGCGTCACCACCAGCTCGGAGCTGCGGGCCAGTCCGATGAACAACACCACCGTTGCCAGGATTATGATCAGCGGCAGGATCTGGTTGATCGTTTCGGGCGTGTGCAGCAACGTCAGGCCGATGCGGTCGGTCAGGCTGACATCATAGTCGGCAAAGCGGCGGGTCTGCTCGATCAGGTCGACCAGCGCCACCAGCGCAAAGAACACTGCCGTCAGCATCAAAAAAGCATAGGCAAAGCGGCGGGCGAAATAGAAATGCAGGATCATGTCGTGGTCACCGCTTGCCGTCTGCGACGGCGCAAAAGGGACGGGTGGGCGGCCCATGTCAGCATTCCGGCCACCAGCAGGGCCCCCAACAGGGACGGCAAGTACATCGTGGGCCACAGGCTGGCATCAGCCAGAACCATCTGCGCAAAGGTGCCGCGCAGCCCGTCAATGCCGATCAGCAGGCCAAAGGCGATCACCGCCTCGCGCCAGACGCCAAAGCGGGAATAGCCGCCAACCATCAGCGTGGCATAACCGATCAGCGCCGCCACGATGCAAAACAGCGGTTGGGCAAAGCGGCTGTGCACCTCTTCGGCAATGTCGCCGTTGCGCGCGCCGGTCTCATCAGCGATGCGATCCCAGTCGGTCAGCAGCGCCAGCGTGCCCATGTTGCGGATCGACCCGGTCACCTCGGTATCCGTGCTGACAAGCTTTGTGATATCAAAGGAAAAATCCTGAAACTTGGCCGTCGAAAGGCGGTTGTCCTTGGTGTTCAGCCGCTGCGCCATCCCGTCCACCATGATCAGCGTGGTGCCCGCGTCATTGCGCACCAGATAGGCCTGGGCCGCGGTGTAGATTACCCGTTGTTCGGGGTTGCGGCGGTCCGACAGGAACACGCCGCGCAGGACGCCGTCTTCGCCGATGGTGCTGGTGTAAAAGGTAACGTGATCGGCAGGCGACAGGAATGTGCCCTCGGTCAGCAACCGCGAGGTGACGTTGCGCGAGATCTCGGCCTCGCGGATGCTCAGCTGTCCTTGGGCGGCGGGCACCAGCACATGGGTCAACAGCGTCATCATGGCAGCAACGATCAGCCCGTAGGCCAGCACCGGGCGGGCCAGCCGCCAAGGTCCCGAGCCCGTGGCCTGCATCACCACCAGTTCGGATTCGCCCGACAGCCGGTTGGTCACATAGACCGACGCGGCAAAGGTGGCGATGGGCAGCACCGTCACGATCAGCTTGGGCAGGCTCAGCGAGGTAAATTCGAGAAACACCAGCGCCGTCTGTCCGTCACCGATCAGACGGTCGAACAGAACCACCGCGCGGTTGATCCAGAACACAGCCACCAGCACCAGCGCGAAAAAGCCGAACAAGAGCAGAAACTGCGACAGCATGTATCTGTCGAATCTGGCCACATAACCCCCCGGATGCACATGGTTTGGCAAAGTTGCCAGCAACTTACCCCAAGGTTTCGCGGTGGGGAACCTGTAATTCCACCATATTTGCGCCACAGGCAAGTTGGTGCCCGCAGGGCGATGCGGCTGCTCTGGCCATGTGCGCGCGCCCGCGCTAACAGTTGTGCAACCCGATACTCCCACGAAAGGATGCGCCATGACCTCCCAACCCACTCCCATGACCCAAGTCAGCTTTGAGGCACTGGATATCAGCGCTCTGGCCACAGCCACAGGCCGCGTCGCCGTGGTGCTGGAGGCTGACGGCACGATGGACGCCGCTGGCCGTCGTATCAACAAGCTGACCCGTGGCGCGCTGGCGCGGCTGGCGGCGGGCAAGGACTTTGCCGATCTCAAACAGGGCGGACTGATGACCCTTGCGATGCCCGCAGGCATGGCCGCCGATGCTGTGGACGTGCTGTGCCTGTCCCGTCGTCCCAGCGTGCAGGACGCGCGCAAGGCCGGGGCCGCACTGGCCAAGGTGCGCGGCACCGCCGATATGCTGGTGGCGGCAGGCAGCACGCGCCATCTGGCCGATCTGGGCTTTGGTCTGGCGATGCGTGATTATGGTTTTAACGCCCACAAATCCAACGCAAAGCCTGCCGAAGGTGCGGTTCGCATCATGTGTGGCAAGCCTGACGAAGTGCAGGCTGAGGCGGCACCTTTGATGGCCGTGGCCGAGGGGGCGTTCTTTACCCGCGATCTGGTGAATGAACCGGCCAACGTGCTGACCACAACCGAATTTGCCAACCGTCTGCAGGCGATGAAGGATCTGGGGTTGACGGTTGAGGTTCTGGATGAAGAACAGCTTGCAAGCCTAGGCATGGGTTCGCTTTTGTGCGTGGGGCAGGGATCGGAAAGCCCCTCGAAGGTGGTTGTGATGCAGTGGAACGGGGGCGCCGAAGGCGACGCACCGCTGGCCCTGATCGGCAAGGGCGTGGTGTTCGACACCGGCGGGATCAGCCTGAAGCCTGCCGCGGGCATGGAAGACATGACCATGGACATGGGCGGCGCGGGCGTTGTTGCGGGCGTGATGCGCACGCTGGCGCGGCGCAAGGCCAAGGCGAATGTCGTCGGTCTGGTCGGACTGGTTGAAAACATGCCCTCGGGCAACGCGGTGCGCCCCGGTGACGTGGTTACTTCGATGAAGGGTGACACCATCGAGGTGATCAACACCGACGCCGAAGGCCGTCTCGTACTGTGTGACGTGATGTGGTACGCGCAGGAGCGGTTCAAACCGGCGGGCATGATTGATCTGGCGACGCTGACGGGTGCGATCATCATCGGGCTTGGCCATGAAAACGCCGGTGTGTTTTCCAACGACGATACGCTGTGCAACGCCTTCCTGAAAGCCGCGAAAACCGAGAACGAAGGCGCGTGGCGGATGCCGCTGGGGCAGGCCTATGACGACCAGTTGAAAAGCCGCATCGCCGATATGAAAAACGTGGGCGGACGGCCCGGCGGTTCGATCACGGCGGCACAGTTCCTGAAACGGTTCGTCAAGGACGAGACCCCGTGGATTCACCTGGACATTGCCGGTGTCGCCTCGGTCACTGCGGAAACGGCGCTGGCCCCCAAGGGTGCGACGGGCTGGGGTGTTGCGGCTTTGAACCGTCTGGTCGCGGACAAGTTCGAGAGCGAATAAACCATGGGCGCCGCCTATTTCTACCGCCTGACCCAGCGCTCGATGGAGGACACTTTGTCGATGCTGCTGGGCAAGGCGCGCGGCGCGGGCTGGCGCGTGGCCGTCCGCGGCTGTGACATGTCCCGCATGGTGCATCTGGACAACCGGCTGTGGCAGGGCGACGGCTTTGTGCCGCATGGGCTGGCGGGGGGCGACCATGACGCGGCCCAGCCGATCCTGTTGACCACGCAAAGCGATTGCCCGAACGGGGCCACCTGCATCATGTCCGTGGACGGGGCCGAGGTGACCGCCGAAGAAGTGGCGCGGATGGAACGTGTGTGCGTGCTGTTCGAGGATTACGACGAAGCGCTTTCCACCGCCCGCAGGCAGTGGAAAGCGCTGAAAGATGCGGGCGCATCGGCGCAATATTGGTCAGACGAATCCGGCGGTTGGGAGAAAAAGGCCGAGACTTGAACGGCTTATCGGTCCAAGTTCATCTGGTCAGCGTCAGCGTGTCACGGGCAATCGAAATGTTGCCCCAGTGCTGCAGATACCCCATCCCAAGAAGCGAACCGAACATCTCGCCGCCCGTCACCACGGCGCGGACGTTGCGATCCTCGACCGGGCCCAACGCGATACGGTCCAGCCGCACAGAGGCGGTCGCCACCTCGCCATTGGCGGTGCCGGCACGGCCCAGAAAATCCAGCGTGTCCACGTCGATGCCCGCCCGCGCCGCATCCTCGCGGGTCAGCACGATATCGGTGGCCCCGGTGTCGACGACAAAACGCACGTCGGCGTCGTTCACCTTGAGTGTCAGGTAATAATGCCCGTCACGGCTGCGCGGTACGGAAATGGTGTTCTCGCCCACCACGCTGGCCTGATAGGGCATGGAACTGCGCGAGATATCGTCCCACAGGCCCACGGCGGCCACCGCGCCCAGGATGATCAGCCCCCAGACGGCGGCATATTGCAGCGTCTTGTTCCACGATGTGCGCCGCGATGCGACGGCCCAGCCGACAACCATCAGCAAAAGCAGGACAAGATAGATCAGGCGGCCGGTGTCAAAAGTATCCATGGATCAAATATAGGCAAGCGCGGTGGCTAGCCAAGGCCTTCGTAGAAACTGAACGCGCGCAGCCCGTCCAGCACGAACTGGACCGACAGGGCTGCCAGCAACATGCCCAGCAGGCGGGTGACCACATTGATGCCCGTCTTGCCCAAGGCACGTTCGAGCAGGCCAGAAGCAAGAAACAGCATGAACACCACCAGCAGCACCGCCAGCGTGATGCCCGCGACAATGCCCAGTCCGGCCAGCCCCGGCTTTTGGCCGGTCAGAAGAATCACCGATGCAATCGCACCGGGCCCTGCAATCAGCGGAATCGCCAGTGGAAAGACGGACGGATCGTCGCCATGCTCTTCGGATGTGTCCTCGCGCCGTTTGGTGCGGCGTTCAAACAGCATATCAAGGGCGGTGATGAACAACAGAATGCCGCCAGCAACGCGAAAGGCAGGCATGGAAATGCCAATAAAGCCCAGCAGCTTTTCACCGAAGGCAGCAAAGGCAAGCAACAGCAGAAAGCCGGTCAGACAGGACCGTACCGCGATGGCGCGCCGACGTTGCGGTGACATGCCCTGCGTCAGCGCCACGAACAAAGGCGCCATGCCCAGCGGGTCGATGACCACGAACATGGTGACAAAGGCGGTGATCAGAAAGGCGGTGTCGATCATCTTCGGTCTTCCTCGCAGCGCCCTCGGGATGTTCTGACCCAGAGACCTATCAGACCGCGTCGGCGCCTTCCAGCTTTTCGAGGGCCGCCATCCACATGGCCTCGGCACGGTCCAACGCGTTCATGACTTCGGCGTATTTCTTCTGCCAGACTTCGGCCTCGCCTTTCTTGCTGTCGTCATAGAGCGCGGGGTCGGCCAGTTTCTTGGCCAGCTTGTCGCGCATCTCGTTCAGCTTGTCGACGCGGGCTTCGGATTTGCGGGCCTCGGCGCGCAGTTCCAGAACCTTTTCGCGGCTGGGGCGCTTGGCCTTCGGGGCCTCGACCTTGGCCGGTTTCGCAGGCTTGTCCGCCGACAGCAGCATCTTGCGATAGGCTTCGAGGTCTTCGTCGTAGGGCTGAACGGTGCCATTCGACACCAGCCACAGACGATCAGCGACCAGCCCCAGCAGGTGCATGTCGTGACTGACCAGGATTACGGCTCCGGTATAGGCCGTCAGCGCCTCGACCAGTGCCTCGCGGGATTCGATGTCCAGGTGGTTGGTCGGCTCGTCCAAGATCAGCAGGTGCGGCGCGTCGATGGTCGCCAGCAGCAGCGACAGACGCGCCTTTTGCCCGCCTGACAGGCGGCCCACGGCGGTATCGGCCTGATCGGGGCCAAGGCCGAAACCCGCAAGTGTGGCGCGCAGTTTCGACTGCATCACACCGGGGCGCAGGGACTGGATGTGCTGCAACGGCGTTTCGTCAATGTGCAGCTCGTCCACCTGATGCTGCGCGAAATAGCCGATGCGCAGCTTGGTTGACCGCGTCGCCTTGCCTGACATCAGGGGCAGGCGGTCGGACAGCAGTTTCGACAGCGTCGATTTGCCCTGACCGTTCTTGCCCAGCAGGGCGATGCGGTCGTCCTGGTCAATGCGCAGGTTCAGCTTGGACAGGATCACCGTGTCGCCATAGCCCGTTGTGCCGCCTTCGATGTTGATGATCGGGGGCGACAGCTCTTCGGGTTCGGGGAAGGTGAACACGCGTTTGGCCGCCTCTTCGGGGGCTGCGATCATGTCCATTTTTTCGATCATCTTCAGACGCGACTGCGCCTGCTTGGCCTTGGATGCCTTGGCCTTGAACCGGTCGACAAAGCTTTGCATGTGCTCGCGGCGCGCCTGTTGCTTCTTGGCCATCGCGGCCTGCACGGCGCGGCGTTCGGCGCGCTGGCGGGCGAACTGGTCATAGGGGCCGGAATAATAGGTCAGCTGGCGTTCTTCCAGATGCAGGATCGCACCCACGGCCCGGTTCAACAGGCCACGGTCGTGGCTGATGATGATGACCGTGTGAGGATATTTGGCCAGATAGGCCTCGAGCCACAGCGCGCCTTCAAGGTCGAGATAGTTCGTCGGCTCATCCAGCAGCAGCAGGTCGGGCTGCGAAAACAGCACCGCCGCCAGCGCCACGCGCATCCGCCAGCCACCCGAGAAATCGGAACAGGGTTTCAGCTGTTCGGCATCGTCAAAGCCCAGACCTTTCAGGATCGTCGCCGCGCGCGCTTCGGCGGACCATGCGTCAATATCAGCCAGACGGGTCTGGATCTCGGCGATACGGGTGGGATCGGTGCTGTCGTCGGCCATGAGCTCGGCGCGTTCGGTGTCGGCGGCCAGAACCGTGTCCAACAACGATGTGGACGAGGCGGGCACTTCCTGGGCCACACCGCCGATGCGCGCCTTGGAGGGCAGGGAGATGCTGCCACCTTCCAGAACCAGCTCGCGGCGGATCAGCTTGAACAGCGTGGTTTTGCCCGTGCCGTTGGCGCCGATCAGGCCCACCTTGTGACCTTCGGGAATGACAGCAGAGGCGCCTTCGAACAAAGGACGGCCCGCGATGGAATAGGATATATCTGATATGCGCAACATGGATGCGGTGTGCCGCAACGCAGCGGCGGCGTCAATCGCCGCTTTTCAAGCGTCAAGCCCCATGCTATCGGAGCCGCGATTTCAATTCACGGGGGCCGCAGGTGTGGTGCCCGACAAACCGGAGCATCATCATGGCCCTTGAGCGCACATTTTCGATCATCAAACCCGACGCAACACGCCGCAACCTGACAGGCGCAATCAACGCCAAGTTCGAAGAAGCGGGCCTGCGCATCGTCGCACAGAAACGCATCCACCTGACCAAGGCGCAAGCGGGCGAGTTCTATGCCGTGCACGCCGAGCGTCCTTTCTATGACGAGCTGTGCGAATTCATGGCGTCCGCGCCCATCGTCGCACAGGTTCTGGAAGGCGAAGGCGCCATCGCGAAAAACCGCGAAGTCATGGGCGCCACCAACCCCGCAGACGCAGCCCCCGGCACCATCCGCGCCGAATTCGCCGAAAGCGTTGGCGAAAACTCGGTCCACGGGTCGGACGCACCGGAAACAGCCGCAGTGGAAATCGCGTATTTCTTCTCGGGTCTGGAACTGGTGGGCTAAGCCATCTGTTGAAGGCTGCGGCCTTGGCGTAATTCGAACGGGCTGGCGCGGGATGCGCTGGCCCGTTTTTGTTTTGGGGTGCGGTTAGGCCAACTTGTTCGCGATCATCGGTGCATGCATCCAGTGTGTTTCGCTTTGCACGTGATCCTGCCGCACATATTTGCCCAAGCGTGCAGACATTTCTGTTTCTGGAAACGGGCCTGCCGCGCGGACGACAAATCCCTCTTGCTTCTGGGGATCAAGGCCTGCGGCGATGTCCTCGAACAGGTTTGCCACATATGGGCCACGGTAAAGCGTCGGGACGGGCGTAATCCCCAGTTCGGCAAAACGTGCAACTGTCTGGTCCCAGCCCTGAAATACGCCATCCACGATCCACGCAAATCCCAGGAAGTACGAGGGCAGGGCGTCGTAGGCCAGCGAATGGCGGGCGAACAGGTTTTCGCCGATGATCCGTTCGCCTGTTGCCAGTTGCGGGCTGATACCGGCAGCAAACGCCTTTACCCAATCGCGTGAGGGGTGATAGCGGCTATCAGGGCTGCGCGCGTGGGTGCCATGCGTGTGAAGCGTCGTGTTTTCACCATCCATCTTTTCGGTGACGATCAGGTCATCGCCCGAGAGCCCCTGCAGTGACGTCAGGATCTTGTCGTCGGAAGTTGCGCCCAGAGAGATCGGAAGATGGAAGGTTCGACCATATTTTTGCATGATGCCTATGGCCTAGCGGGAAATCTGACATTGAAAAAGAGAGCTTGGGTCGAATAGCAGCGCGCTATGACGTTACAGCAACGCTTTGCGCCTCCAAATGGTCGCGAAGCAGCTTCACGTTCCGCGAATTCGCCTTCCAGCCAACGTCGAACAGATCGCCGATCAGCGGGATCGAACCCACGACCGCGTCAATGCCGATATTCACGCCCATCCGTGCCACCAGCCCGCGTGGTGCGCCCATGCGGTGCGCTTGTAGAACGATATACCCCGCAGGCCCCAGCGCCAGCAGATCGCCCACGCCGGGCACCAGCCCCATGATCCCGTCCAAGCCAACGCGCACCCCGATCAACGGGATGCGCAGGGCGCGGTCCATGGTGTGGGCCACGCGGTCCAGATGGGCCAGCCGCGCGGCGTGTGTTTCATGCATGTTCTGGGGTACGGGCGATGATATAAACTGCGTGCACGATGCCGGGGATATAGCCCAGGATGGTCAGCAGGATATTCAGCCAGAAATGTTTGCCAAAGCCTTCTTGCAGGAAAACACCCAGAGGCGGCAAAAGGATGGCGATCAGAATGCGTAGCAGGTCCATGTCAGGTCCTCCGGTATTGGATTGCGTTCCAAAAACAACGCAGCCCGAACGGTGAGGGTTCCCTATGGATGTGCTGAGCGGCCTTACAGGTCAGCCGCTTACAGGCTGGCGTAGTCGGTAATCTCCGGGCGCGGCTTGGGGGCGGGGGGCTGTGGAGCCTGGGCGGTTACGGGCGGCTTTGGCTGGCTTTGTGCGTGCTGAAACATGGTCTTACCTTTAAGCTGTGTTCCGGCCTGACAGGATGCGTCAGGCAATGGGGCCGATGCGGACCAATATGCACGTCCGCAGTGGAATACCAGAGACTTAATTGTGGCCAAAACATGGAAATCACGTCGATTTGAGAATATATCGGGTCGTCTGTCGGTAATTGTTTCCAGATTGCACCACAATCGCGGGGAAACTCTCGTGATGCGGGGCGTTCGGCCAACCCTGAGGCTCAAGGGCGATTCCCGCATAGGGGCCGATCTGCGCGCCCAGCGTTGCCGCCTTTGGCTGATCCGGCAGGCCCGCGCCGTCATAGACCTGCAGGCCCGGTTCGGTGGTTTCGATGATCAGCTGCAAACCGTTCGGCCCGGTCAGGCAGGCGGCAGGGCGCGCGGTGTCCTGTCCGGGGCCAAGGCATATGTTGTGATCCAGCGGGGCGGCTTGGTCCAGTTGCGTCACCTCGCCCGGAGACAGGCCCAGGTCGCGGATGGACGCCTGCGCGCCAGTGGGCAGTTTGCCTGCGTCCACGGGCAGGTAGCTGTCGCCAAAGACCTGCAAGCCGTGATCCCGGATTGTGCCGCTGCCCGCGAGGTTCCAATAGGGGTGGTGGGCGATGTTCATCACCGTGGTGCGGTCGGTGGTGGCAGAAATGTCCAGCAGCAGGTCAGACCCGTCCAGCGCATAGCGCGCAGTGATCCGGCGCAGCCCCGGCAGGCCGCAATCCCCGTGGGCGAGGGTCACGGAAAAGGTCACATGGCTGGCGCTATGATCGTCCACGGACCACAGGCGACTGTGCAGGCCCGCATCGCCGCTGTGCAGACAGTTCGCCCCTTCGTTCGCCTGCATCTGCCAGCGGGTGCCGTCGATCGTCACTGCGGCGCCGCCGATCCGGTTGGCCACCGGTCCCACCAGCGCACCCATGTATCCCGCTGCGGTCCCGTCAGCATAGCCCAGCACCAGGCTGCGGGGCAGATCACCGTACCACAGACCGACCAGCGCCGCGCCCAGTGGCGACACCCGTGCGCGCAGCTGGGCGTTGGATATTTCGATTTCGTTCGTCTTCATCGTATTCCCTTGCTGCACCGATCACCGCTTGACCACCGCCCCGTGCTTGGCTTTGTGTGGCCTGACAGAAAAGGATGCCCCCATGACCGATACCGATCACGTCTCGACCCATGATGCCGCTGCGGACGCGCGCAATGACGATATCAAGATCTACGTTGACGGCAATATCGTCCATCGCGACGACGCCAAAGTCTCGGTCTATGACAGCGGGTTCATGCTGGGTGACGGGATCTGGGAAGGGCTGCGGCTGTACGACGGGGTTCTGAGCTTTCTTGATGCGCATCTGGACCGGCTGTTCGAGGCGGCGCTCTATCTGGATCTGGACATCGGCATGGACCGCGACCAGCTGACGGCGGCGATCCACGAGACGTTGCGCGCCAACGACATGCACACCGACGTGCACCTGAGGGTGATGGTAACACGCGGGCGCAAGCGCAAGCCGTTCCAGCATCCGCATCTCAGCATCTGGGGCAGTACCATTGTCATCATCGCAGAACACTCGAAGCCGGACGAAACCATGGTGCAGCGCGGCATTCGCCTGCACACGGTGCCGCATCATCGCGGTCTGCCGCTGACGCAGGACGCCAAGCTGAATTCGCATTCCAAGCTGAACTGCATCATCGCGCTGAACCACGCGATCCGTGCAGGCGCGGACGAGGCGCTGATGCTGGACCCCTTCGGCTTCGTGAACACCACCAACGCCTGCAACTTTTTCATCGTGCGCAAGGGGGCGGTTTGGACCTCGACCGGGGACTACTGCATGAACGGGATCACGCGGCAAAAGGTGATCGACCTGTGCCGCGAGAATGCGATCCCGGTGTTCGAGCGGAATTTTTCGCTGGTGGACACCTATGGCGCGGACGAGGCGTTTCTGACCGGCACCTTCGGCGCGCAGACACCGGTGTTCGAGATCGACGGACGGGTGATCGGCGGCGGCAAGGCAGGGCCGGTGTTTCATCGCATACGCGGGCTGTACAAAGATCTGATCAAGGAACAGGTGGCGCTGGCGAAGGGGTGAGTTCGGAGCGGGGGCTTCGAGGGTACGGTGACCGTGCGACAGAGGGCAGCGCCCGACCGCGGGTGGGCATCAGACCCTATGTAAATGGCACTTTATGCCTCGTCTTTGGCGTGAGGCTGTTGAATCGCAAGACGGTGAGGAAGCGCCCGCCCGTCGCACCAAAGGTGCGCCGATTGTTTTAGGCACGCCTACGGCGTGACGGGCGGTCGGGCGCTGCCCGGCGGTGCTGCGCACCTTGACTCCGGGCTTTGGTGACCTGCAGTTCTGCTTTGCGCAAGTGACCCCCGAAGTTTCTACAATCCTTCACCCCTCATCCGGCCCATCATCATCCAGCAAGATCCGCGCCGAGGTGCCTGCGGCATCGTCATACTGCCCGCTGCGCACCGTCCACAGGAACGCACACAGCCCCAGACCGCCCAGCACGATCGACACCGGGATCAGCACCAGTAAAACGTTCATCGCACCCTCCGTATCCGCATCGCGTTCGCCAGCACCGTCAGCGACGACACCGACATCGCAATCGCCGCCAGCAGCGGTGTTGCGAGCCCCGCAAGCGCCACCGGCACGGCGATACAGTTGTACAGCGCCGCGATGGCAAAGTTCTGTTTCGACAGCCGCGTCGTCGCCCGCGCCACTTTGATCAGCAAGGGCAGGTCGGCAAGGCTGTCGTTCAAAATCACGATATCTGCCGCATTGCGTGCCGCGTCCAGCGCTGAGGATGGCGCGACCGAGGCATGGGCCGCCGCCAATGCCGCCGCGTCGTTCAGCCCGTCGCCGACCATCATCACGCGGTGGCCGCCGTCCGCCAGCGCCTGCAGCTGGTCGTGTTTGGCAGTGGCGGTGACGCCCGCCTGATGGTCCGTGACGCCCAAAGCATCGGCCAGCGGAGTGACCACTGCGGCACGGTCGCCGCTGATGATGCCGGGGCGCAGACCCATGTCCCGCAGCCCGTCGATGGCCGCTTGCGCACCGTCGCGCAGATGCTCGGACAGGGGCAGGGCAATAGCAGGCGCGCAGCCGATCCGCAGGCCGGGGCCGTCGAAATCGGCGCCCAGCCAACCGCCGTCGCCCAGTTGCGCCAGTCCATCCGGGCCCAGCCCTTGAACACCGCGCCCCGGCACCTCGATCACGTTGCTTAGCGTCGCTGCTTCGCCTGCGGGCAAGGCCGCCAACACCGCGCGTGACACAGGATGGGTCGAGCTTTGTGCCAGCGCCCGCGCCACCGCCTGTTGCGCAGGTGTCAGCAGGTCGCGCACGGCCTTTGATGCGGGCACGGTCAGCGTGCCGGTCTTGTCAAACAGCGCCATGTCCACCTCGGCCAGGCGCTCCAATGCGGTGCCGGATTTGACCAGAAACCCTTTGGCATAGAGCCGCGCGATGGCGGCTGTCGAAACCGCAGGCACGGCCAGCCCCAAAGCACAGGGGCAGGTGATGATCAGCACGGCCACCGCCACGTTCAACGCCTGCCGCAGATCGCCGCCCAGCACCGCCCAGCCGAGGAACGCCAGCAAGGCGAGCAAATGCACCGCGGGCGCATAGATCGCCGCCGCGCGGTCGGCGAGCGCGGTATAGCTGTTGCGGCTGTTCTCGGCCATTTCAACCATCGCGGCGACGCGGCGCAGGGTGGTGTCTGCGCCCACGGCGGTGGCCTGAACCTTGAACGGCGCGCCCAGGTTGATCTCGCCCGCCTGCACCGGATTGCCCATGACCGAACGTATTGCAGCAGTTTCACCTGTCAGAAAGGCGCGGTCGGTGGTGGCCTCAAGGCTGATCAGCGTGCCATCGACGGGCACACGCACCCCGGTCGGTATCATCACCACGTCACCCACGCGCAGGTCGCTGACGGGCACGGTTTGGGTGCTGCCCTGCACCAGCTTGTGCGCGCTGTGCACTTCCAATGCGGCAAGGTCGCGCGCAGCCGAGCGTGCAGTGCGGCGGCTGCGATGGTCCAGATAGCGCCCGACCAGCAGGAAAAACGTCAACGACAGGGCCGCATCGAAATAGCTGTGCAGGCCGCCGTTCAGCACCTCGTAGAACGACATGCCCGCCGCCAGCAGGATGGCGAGCGAAATCGGCACGTCCATGTTCAGCCGCCGGACACGCAGCGCACTCCATGCGCTGGCAAAGAACGGCTGGCCGCAGAACAGCACCGCAGGCAGCGAGATCGCCGCCGAAATCATGTGGAACAGGTCACGGGTGCTGTCGGCGGCCCCCGACCAGATGGCGACCGAGAACAGCATGACGTTCATCATTGCAAATCCGGCCACCGCCAGTTTGACCAACAGGCGCTGGCCTTCGGGGTCTTTGCCGTTGTCCAGAACGGCACTGTCCATCGGATGTGCCTCATATCCCGCCGCCTGCAAGCGGGCGACAAGGGCTGCGTCGGTCAGGGTGCGGGTCCGCACGCTGACCCGTTTCAGGGAAAGGTTCACGCGCGCATCTTCGACGCCCGGCATGGTGCGCAGGCTGCGTTCCACCGTGCCGATACAGGCGGCACAGTGGATGGTGGGCAGCGACAGGATCACGTCAGCTGTCGCAATCTCGCGCTGTACCACGCTTTCGGCCAGCGGGGCCGCTGCACAGGCCGGGCAGGCGGAGAGGGTCGTCATGACGCCACATGCGCGACGATCACGCGCTGTTGGAACAGGGTGCCATCGGGTGCGCGCAGCTTGATCCGCAGGTTCCAGTTGCCGGGACCGGCGACCACGGGCGCGACATAGGCGGTGCCGTCAAAGACAAAGGCGGGCGTCTGGTCGGCGGCGACGCTGGTGGCGCGGCCGAATGTGGCCTCTTGGACCTTCGGCGCAATCGGTTCGCCTGCATGGCGGATGAACAGACGCAGGGTGTCATGGGTGACCTCGGCGCGCACGTCCCAGGCCAGCGCCTCTTGTGCTGCACGGTCCACGTCAAAGCTTTGCGACGCAACATAGGAGTTTTTCACCTCCAGCCCCGGAAAGGTTGCCACCGCCTGATAGGCCAGCACCAGATTGACCGAAATAATGATGCCAAAGGCCGCAAAAAAGCCTGTCAGCACATGCCATCCCTTGATTTCGCGGGTCATTTTGCACCTCTTCCGTTGAATGTTGTGGCCTTGGACGCGCGGATCTGTGCGGTCACATCCTCGACCCACAGGCGCAGCGGTGTCGTGTCATCGGAGGCCGCCGGGTCATCCGCGCGGGCCGAGACATAGACACGTTGCAACACGGTGGTGTCGGCAGGCACAGTGACGGACAGCGTGTCGCGGCCCTCAAGCCCGATCTGCAGCATGTCTTCGCTGGTCAGACTCAGCCGGAACGTGCGCGCTTCACCTGCCTTGTTGCGCAGACGCACGTCATAGATGTTGCGGACGGTGCCATCGGACAGCACGACAAAGGTCGGGTTGCGCACCGGGCTGACGGTCAGTTCGATGTCGGACCGGATGAACAGCGCATAGAGCAGCCCGACGCCCACCAGCGTCCACAAAGCGGTGTACAGGATGGTGCGCGGGCGCAGCACGTGTTTCCAAAGCGGTTTGGGTGCGGCACCGGCACGCTCGGCTGGCTCGTCAGACAGCGCCAGATAGTCGATCAGCCCACGCGGTTTGCCGATGCGCGCCATGACATCGTCACAGGCGTCGATGCACAACGCACAGGTGATGCATTCCATCTGCTGGCCGTTGCGAATGTCGATGCCCATGGGGCAGACGTTGACGCAGGCCATGCAATCGATGCAGTCGCCTTGTGCGTTTTCAGCCACCGGTTTCGCCGTGGTCGCAGGCAGATTGGGATAGGGCGTGCCCGCATAGCGCGCCACACCGGCCCCTGCGGCCTGGGCCTCGGCCACGGCCTTTTGCGCCTCGGCGGCCTTGCGGTTCTTGACGTTATGCTTGCCGCGCGGCTCGCCGCGCCAGTCGCGATAGGCGACGGTGATCGTGTCGGGGTCCATCATCGCGGCCTGAATGCGCGGCCAGGGACACATGTAGATGCACACCTGTTCGCGCAGAAAGCCGCCAAAGACAAAGGTCGTCGCGGTCAGGATCGCGATGGTGATATAGGCCGCCGGATGCGCATCAAAGTTTAGAAGATCGCGCAGCAATGTGGGCGCGTCGGTGAAATAGAACACCCAAGCGCCGCCCGTCGCGACCGAGATCATCAGCCAGACTGCCCATTTGGTCAGCCGCAGCCGTGCCTTGTGAACGCTCCAATTGGCCTTGTGCAGCCGCAGGCGGGCGTTGCGGTCGCCTTCGATCCAGCGTTCGACCAGCAGGAACAGATCGGTCCAGACGGTCTGGGGGCAGGTATAGCCGCACCAGACACGGCCCAGCGCCGAGGTGAACAGGAACAGCCCCAGGCCTGCCATGATCAGCAATCCGGCGACGAAATAGAATTCGTGCGGCCAGATCTCGATCCACAGAAAGTAAAAGCGGCGGTTGGCCAGATCGATCAGCACCGCCTGATCGGGCAGGCTGGCACCCCGGTCCCAGCGCAGCCAGGGTGTCAGGTAGTAGATGCCAAGGGTCACGGCCATGATCCACCATTTGAAACGGCGGAAAAAGCCATTGACCCGGCGCGGAAAAATCGGCGTGCGGGCGGCGTAAAGCGGTTGGTCGGCTTGGGATGTCATGTCATATGTTCCTGTTCGCAACGCCTGTTTAGGGCAGGGCGCGTGCCCGTTCCTTGATCTGCATCAAGAGCTGCCCCGAAGCGGCACGAGTGCGAACAGGTCCGCTTCGGGGGCGACCACCCCTGAGGGTGGTCAGTTCCGCCTTATTCACCTCCTCCCAGGCTGTGAACATAGGCGGAAACGGCACGGATATCGGCCTCTTTCAAACGCGGACCCCATGGGGGCATGACGCCAAAGCGGGCCTGTTCGACGGTGGTGTGCAAGGTGGCGCGGTCGCCGCCATAGAGCCAGATCGCATCCGCCAGGTTGGGCGCGCCCATCTCGCGGTTGCCCAGACCCGCGTCACCGTGACACGAGGCGCAATTGTCGGCAAAGACGGTGGCGCCCTGTGCAGCCAATGCGGCGTCGAAATCGCTGCTGGACAGCGACACCACATGTTCGACCACGGCGTCGATTTCTGCAGGCTCCAGCATGTCGCCAAAGGCGGGCATGGCCGAATAGCGGGCATCGTCGTCCAACGTGTTGCGGATACCGTGGCGTACGGTGGTCATGATCGCGTCGATGTCACCGCCCCACAGCCAGTCGTCGTCCAGAAGGTTGGGATAGCCCTTGGCACCTGCGGCGCCCGATCCGTGACATTGCGAGCAGTTGGCACGGAACATCGCACCGCCGCGCGCGATGGCATAGCGGTTCAGGTCGGCATCCTGTGGCAGCGTCGGCATGTCGGCGGCCACAAGCTGCGTCACCAACTCGGCATTGGCGGCCTCGTGCGCGGTGATCTCGGCGGCCACATTGGCGCGGGTCGACCAGCCCATCACACCCTGCGTCGCGCCCGAAATCATCGGCCATGCGGGATAGGCAATTGTGTACCCAATCGCCCAGATTATGCACAGATAAAGTGTCCAAAGCCACCAGCGCGGCAGCGGGTTGTTCAGCTCTTCGATGCCATCCCAGCTGTGGCCGGTGGTTTCGACGCCGGTGACCTCGTCGGTCTTGCGCTTAGACATCGGACGCTCCTTTCCGTGTGGTTTGGGCCGCGCCCATTGTGCTGTCTTCGCGCAGCGGGATCTGTGCAATTGCGTCGTAGGTTTTGGTTGAGCCGGGGCGGAAGGCCCACAGGATCACCGAAACGAAAAATCCGAACATCGCCAAAAGCACCCAGCTGTCAGCGAGCTGGCGTAAAAGGGAATAGGTTTCCATCAAAGCCTCCTATCGGCTGTCGGCTGGGGTGAAGGTGGAAAAGTCGACCATTGTGCCAAGCACCTGCAAATAGGCGATCAGCGCGTCCATCTCGGTCAGCTCGGGCTGGCCGTCAAAGTTCGACACGGCTGCCCCCGGATAGCGTTCCAGCAGCCCGTCATAATCCGAGTCAGGATCGGCCTGGGCCCGGAAATCGGAGGCGGCTGCGGCGATCATGTCGTCGTCATAGGGCACGCCCACGAAACGGTGCGTGTTCAGCAGCGCCTCGATATGCATCGGCTCGATTTTGGTGTCGGAAAGGAACGCATAGGACGGCATGATCGATTCCGGCACGACCGATTGCGGGTCGGTCAGGTGGTCAACGTGCCACGCGTCGGAATACCGTCCGCCCACGCGCGCCACGTCGGGGCCGGTGCGTTTCGACCCCCATTGGAACGGGTGGTCGTACTTCGATTCCGCTGCCAGCGAATAGTGGCCATAGCGTTCGACCTCGTCGCGCATCGGGCGGATCATCTGGCTGTGGCACAGGTAGCAGCCTTCGCGCACATAGATGTCGCGCCCCGTCAGTTCCAGCGGCGAATAGGGGCGCACGCCTTCGACGTCCTCGATGGTGTTTTCCAGCCAGAACAGCGGTGCGATTTCCACGATCCCGCCGATGGTCACCACCAGCAGCGAAAAGACCAGCAACAGCGTCGGGCTTTTCTCCAGGATGGCGTGACGGTTGAGAAGACTGGTCTTTTTCGGTGCGTCGTTCGGCACGGGGGCGTTGCCCATTGTCTTATCCTTATCAGTCATTTGCGTGCCTTTCCTATTCTGCGGGGACGCCAACAGGGGCGGTTTGCTTGGCACCGCCACGGATGGTCATCCACATGTTCCAGCACATCAGGATGCCGCCCGAGAGGTACAGAACCCCGCCCAGTCCGCGCACCACGTACATCGGGAATTTCGCAGCGACCGTGTCGGCGAAGGTGTTGACGAGGAAGCCCTGGTCATCGACCTCGCGCCACATCAGTCCTTCCATGATGCCGGTCACCCACATCGACGCGGCGTAGAGAACGATGCCGATCGTGGCCAACCAGAAGTGCCAGTTGATCGCGGACATCGAATACATCTTCTCGCGGCCCCACAGGCGCGGTGTCAGGAAGTAAAGCGCGCCAAAGGTGATCATGCCGTTCCAGCCAAGTGCGCCAGAGTGGACGTGACCGATGGTCCAGTCGGTGTAGTGCGACAGCGAGTTGACCGCGCGGATCGACATCATCGGACCTTCGAAGGTGGACATGCCGTAGAAGGCCAGCGAGATCACGAACATCCGCATGATCGGATCGGTCCGCAGCTTGTCCCACGCGCCTTGCAGCGTCATCAGGCCGTTGATCATGCCGCCCCAGCTGGGCATCCACAGCACGATCGAGAACACCATGCCCAGGGTCGACGCCCAATCAGGCAGGGCGGTGTAATGCAGGTGGTGCGGACCGGCCCAGATATACAGGAAAATCAGTGCCCAGAAGTGGATGATCGACAGTTTATAGCTGTAGATCGGACGTTCAGCCTGTTTCGGCACGAAATAGTACATCATGCCCAGGAAACCTGCGGTCAGGAAAAAGCCCACGGCGTTGTGGCCGTACCACCACTGGGTCATCGCATCCTGCACGCCGGAAAAGACCTGTACCGATTTGCTGCCCCAGAAGCTGACGGGGATTGACAGGTTGTTGACCACATGCAGCATCGCCACGGTGATGATGAAGCTGAGAAAAAACCAGTTGGCCACGTAGATGTGTTTCTCGCGGCGTTTGAAGATGGTGCCAAGGAAAACCGCCAGATAGGCCAGCCAGACGATGGTCAGCCAGATGTCCGTGTACCATTCCGGTTCGGCGTATTCCTTGGACTGGGTGGACCCCAGCAGATAGCCGGTGGCCGCCAGCACGATGAACAGCTGGTAGCCCCAGAACACGAACCACGCCAGATTGCCGCCCCAAAGCCGTGCGGCGCTGGTGCGTTGGACCACATAAAACGATGTGCAGATCAGCGCGTTGCCCCCGAACGCAAAAATCACCGCCGAGGTGTGCAGCGGGCGCAGGCGGCCAAAGTTGGCAAAAGGTTGCGCCCAGTCAAAGTTGAGCACCGGAAAGGCCAGTTGGAAGGCGATGAACGTGCCCACCAGAAATCCGGCCAGCCCCCAGAACGCCGTGGCAATCACGCCGGCGCGAATGACCCCGTCTTGGTATCCACTGGTGTCCTGCACCACCTCCGGCTCGTCGATGCCACGCAGCACCCAGATAAACATGCCGGCCGCGATGAGCATGATCAGGACGGCATGGACCTGATAGGCTATGTCATGGGCGAAGTTCGCCCCCATCGCGGCGATCAGGGTTATCAGCCCCAGCGCGATCAATTTAATATATTCCATGTGGCACCTTCTTGTACGCAGCGGCCCGTCAGGGCGGGTCTGCGGTTCTGTTCGCAGTGTCTCAGTAGGCCGGTTGGCGGGGGCGCTCTTTGATCTGAGTCAACTTTTCGTGTGGTTTCTTCCCTAGCGGACCACGTGGATGGCGCAGCCTGCGTGTCCGACCACATGGTGTGCGACTGAACCGAGGAAAAAGTCGCTCATGACCGGCTTGTGTGAAGCGATGACGATGCAATCGCAGTCGTTTTCCTCGGCCCAGCGGCAAATGCGCGGACCGGCCTTGCCCTCGGCGATCGCGGCGCGGCTGCCGGGCAGGGTGGCGACCATGGCGTCCAGTGCGGTTTGCACCGTGTCACGGGCGGTGGTGATGAAATCGGGTGGGAAGTATTCCGAGACGTAGACGGGCACGGTTTCGATCACATGCAGCAGGGTGATCTGTGCACCGGCGTCAGCCAGCGCCTGGGCGGCTTTGAAAGCGGACTGCGTGTCACGGCTGTCACCCAGCATGACGGGGATCAGGATGTTGTTGTACATGGCGCTATACTCCTTGGGTTTTCCCAAGCAGTGAATGACACCCTAGCGCGCGGCGCTTTGATCCAGATCAGGTTTCAGCAAAGAACGCCGCCGTCGGAATCGTCGCCCGAGGCGGCGTGGAGCGCGGCCATGTCGATGACCTCGAATCGCCGCCGGTCAACAAATCGCAGCACGCCGTCCCGCTTCAACGCGTTCAATTGGCGGCTTACGGTTTCCAGCGTCAGGCCAAGATAGTTCGAAATCTCGTCCCGCGTCAGGGGCAACACCAGCGGCTCATGATCCAGACCCAGCCCGTCAACATGCTGGCGGCGCACCATCATCTCGACAAAGGTTGCGATCTTTTCGCGGGCGGTCTTGCGACCCAGCAACAGCATCCAGTCGCGCGCCGCGTCCAGTTCGTCCATCGCAATCTCCAGCAGCCGCTGCGCCACATGGGGCACCGTGGCCAGCAGTCTTTCGAAGGGGACACGCTGGAAGCAGCACAGGGTCACTTCGGTCGCTGCGACGACATCGAATTCGATGGTCTTGCGATTGGGACGCCCGATGAAATCGGAAGGCATCAACAGGCCGACCATCTGGATCCGCCCGTCTTCCATGGTCTTGCTGAGTGTCGCCACACCTCTGACCACTGAGGCGACATAAGTCAGGTCGTCACCACGCCACAGGATCGGATCGCCGGCCGCGAAGGTCTTGTACGACTTGATCTGTTCCAATTGCTCGATCTCATCCGCATCGCAACGCGAGCAGACAGCGCGGTGCCGGATCGGGCATTCGCTGCATTTCGGACGGGAAAGAAGGTCAACGCTCATAATCGGGCTTTTGATCTGTATCAAAGTCAGCGCGCACGGCGCACGTTTAAGTAGCGGTATGACACAGATAGATCAACTCCGCCGCCATGGACTTTTCGACGCAAAGGTCCCGCGTTACACCAGTTATCCGCCCGCGAACCATTTTGCCGCAGATGCGGGTGGCTTGCACCAGCGCGACTGGATCAGGGCCGTGCCCGAAGGCAGCGAGGTTTCGCTGTATATCCACATTCCGTTCTGCAAGCGATTGTGCTGGTTCTGCGCGTGCCGGACGCAGGGCACCAAGACGCTGCGACCGGTTGATATCTATGTAAACGTCCTGTTGCAGGAAATGGCCCGGGTGGCGCTGCTGTTGCCCCAAAACGTGCGCATCGCGCGGCTGCATCTGGGGGGTGGGACGCCGACGATTCTCAGCCCGATGACGATGACGCGGCTTCTGGCGGGGGTGTTCAACAGCTTTGATCGCGCCGAAGGGTTTGAATTCTCCGTCGAAATCGACCCCACCGAAGCAGCCCCCGAGCTGCTGCAGACGCTGGCCGACCACGGCATGAACCGCGCCAGTATCGGCGTGCAGGACTTTGACCCCAAGGTGCAGGACGCCATCGGGCGGGCACAGACCTATGCCCAGACCTTTGACTGCATCCAGATCCTGCGCGCGGCCAAGGTCCACAGCCTGAACATGGACCTGCTCTACGGGCTGCCGCATCAGACCGCGGCCAGTCTGGTGGATACGCTGGAACAGGTTCTGGCGCTGCAACCGGACCGGCTGGCGCTTTATGGCTATGCCCACGTGCCGTGGATGTCGAAACGGCAGGTGATGATCGACGGCACCGCGCTGCCGTCAGCAGAGACGCGTTTTGCGCTGACTGAACTGGCGCAGAAGATGTTGGGTCTGGACGGGTTCACGCCCATCGGCATCGACCACTTTGCCCGCCCCGGCGACAGTCTGGCGCTGGCCGCCAGAAACGGCGGGCTGCGGCGCAATTTTCAAGGCTACACCGACGATCGCGCCGAGGTGCTGATCGGTCTGGGCGCTTCGGCGATTTCGCAGTTCCCACAAGGCTATGTCCAGAATCAGTCTGCGACGGCGGCTTATTCCGCGGCCATCGAAAACGGGCATCTTGCAGGCGCACGGGGTCATGTCCTCAGCGACGCGGATCGATTGACCGCGCGTATGATTGAACAGCTGATGTGCCGGTTTGCCATCGATACAGAAGCGTTGTCCGCAGAGTTCCCCGACCAGAGCGCAACCGTGACCCAGGCGGTCGCGGCGCTGGTCACGGCCTTTCCCGATGCGTGCAACAGCGACGGCACCGGCGTGCAGATCGCTGACGGCTTTGCCCCGTTGGTACGGGTCATGGCCGGTCATCTGGACCGCTACAGGACTGGGCAGATGGCGCACAGCTCGGCAATTTGAGGGATCATGGCCACATGGCGCTCATCGAAGTGCGCTTTGAGCCGGGGAAATAAAAAAGCCCTCTAAGGTGTTGACCTTAAAGGGCTTATTATGGCTCCGACGGTAGGGATCGAACCTACGACCAATTGATTAACAGTCAACTGCTCTACCGCTGAGCTACGTCGGAACGGTTCGCGCCGTATAGCAACAGTGATTTCAGCCGTCCAGAGGGTTTTGGCGAAAAAATCAACTTTTCCAACGGGGCGGATCAAAGCGCCTTGAAGGTGGCTGTTGCGGTCAGCTTTCCGACGGGTGCGGCGCGGCCCTTGCCGGTCAGATCAACCAGGTGGGCCAGCACGTTGCGGGTGGCGGCACCTTGCAGGGCTGGCGGGGTTTCGGTGTAGATCGCGGCGGCCAGCTGTGCGGCGGTGGCGGGGCCTTGGGACAGGTGGTGCAGAATCGACGCTTCGCGCCCCATCCGGTGATCGACCAGCCAGTCCAGCCGCACGGCGGGCTCTGTCACGGGTGCGCCATGGCCGGGGTAGAACACCCGCCAGTCGCGGGCTTGCAGGCGCGCACAGGAGGCCATGAAATCGGTCAGGTCGCCGTCAGGGGGGGACACCAGCGACGTGGCCCAGCCCATGACGTGGTCCGCGGTCAGGCAGGCATCGCCCCAGGCCAGACACAGGTGGTTGCCGATATGGCCGGGCGTGTGGATCGCCTTGAGCGTCCAGCCGTCGCCGTCGATCCGGGTGCCGTCCGTGACCTCGATGTCGCATACGAATTCGGTGTCGATGCCTTCGCCGCCGCCGACCGATTCCCCGTCCGCCAGTTGCTGCATCACGGCACTGCGCCCCGCGTGGGGGCCGCCAAAGGCCAGTACGGGCGCGCCGGTGCGCTCTGCCAGCGGGCGGGCCAGCGGCGAGTGGTCCAGATGGGTGTGGGTGACGATGATGTGGGTGATGCGTTGGTCGGGGCCGACCGCCGACAGAATCGCCTCAAGATGCGCCTGATCCTCTGGGCCGGGGTCGATCACGGCCAGCCCACCGGTGCCCAGAAGATAGGTGTTGGTGCCGCGATAGGTCATGGGCGAGGGGTTTGGTGCCACGATCCGGCGCAGCCCGGGTTCCAGCGTATCGGCCACGCCAATGGCTGGATTGAAATCATCGGGTGGCATCATGGCTGGGGCCTTCTCTCTGCTGGTATTCACCGCTAGGGTTTAGACATGTCCTTTGAGTGGCTCAAACAATATATGCCCCGCAGCCTATATGGCCGTGCCGCGCTGATCCTGCTGTTGCCGGTGGTCTTCGTGCAGATCGTGGTTTCGGTCCTGTTTACACAGCGCCATTTCGAAGGGGTGACCGCCCAGATGACCACGGCGGCAGGGCGCGAAATCGCGCTGGTGCTGGACGCCGTTGAGGCTGCGCCCGAGCGTGCCTTGATCGGGCCGACCGTGCAGGAGATTGCGCCCCAGCTTGAGATTTACGTGACCCCGGTTGACGAGGTGCCTGCAAAGGACAGATGGAACTGGCTGGACCTGTCAGGCGGGTTCGTCGTGGCACAGATGCACAAAAATGTGCCGCGTGCGATGGCGATTGATCTGACAGATGGCAAGCGCGTGCATGTCTATGTCGACACGGGCAAGGGGCCGGTGCGGGTGGATCTGGACCGGCGCAGGCTGTCGGCAGCCAATCCACACCAGTTGTTTGTGAACATGATCTTTTTCAGCGTGCTGATCAGCATCATCGCGCTGATCTACCTGCGCAACCAGTTGCGGCCCATCAAACGTCTGGCCCGCGCCTCCGAGGCCTTTGGCCGTGGCCGCCACGTGCCCTACACACCTGCCGGAGCGACCGAGGTGCGTGCGGCGGGGGCGGCCTTTGTCGATATGCGCAACCGGATCGAGCGACAGATCGAAACGCGCACGTTGATGCTTTCGGGGGTCAGCCATGACCTGCGCACGCCGCTCACT
Source organism: Sulfitobacter sp. 20_GPM-1509m (assembly GCF_000620505.1). GTDB lineage: Bacteria > Pseudomonadota > Alphaproteobacteria > Rhodobacterales > Rhodobacteraceae > Pseudosulfitobacter. The sequence continues at coordinate 152,214 of NZ_JIBC01000007.1, forward strand.
CGGATGCGATTGTCGCTGTCGATGCTGGATGATGACGACCGCGAGGCACTGGAACATGACGTGGACCAGATGCAAAGCATGATCGACGAATTCCTGAACTTTGCCAAAGGCGCCCAAGAGGGGGAACCGGAACGTGTCGACCCGCTGGCCTTGATGCGCGACATCGTAACAGACCAGCAGCGGGCGGGGCGGCCTGTCACCCTGATCGAGGCCACGGGGTCGGGCACCATCAACCTGCGTCCGGTTGCCATGCGCCGCGCCATCGAAAACCTGATCAACAATGCGGTGCGCTATGGTGCGAGGGCCGAGGTGAGCGTCGTCTTGACCGAGAAGTCCCTGCGCTTTCGGGTCGAGGATGACGGGCCCGGCATCCCGGAGGACCGGCGCGCCGACGCGCAGCGCCCGTTTACGCGGTTGGACCCCGCACGCAATCAGGACAAGGGTGGGGGTGTCGGACTGGGCCTTGCCATCGCCACCGACATCGCGCGGGCCCATGGGGGCGTGCTGCGTCTGGGGTACAGTGACAGGCTGGGCGGATTGCAGGCGGACATCGTGATCGCGCGTTAGAAAGCAGGAGGACCCATGGTCGTCAAACGCATCGTTTCAAATATCGCCGCGTCGTCGGTGGACGCCGTGCGCGCCTTTTATGCCGACTTGTTTGACCTGTCAGTGGTGATGGATCACGGCTGGATCGTTACGCTGGCCTCTGGAGAGACGGCGCAGACCCAGATCAGCATCGCTTCGGAGGGCGGTTCGGGCACGCCGGTGCCCGATATGTCGATCGAGGTGGACGACGTTGATTCTGTCTATGCGCGGGCCAAGGATCTGGGGCACACAATCGCCTATGACCTGACGGACGAGCCATGGGGCGTGCGCCGGTTTTACCTGCGTGATCCGGCGGGCAAGCTGATCAATGTGTTGGCGCATCCGCAGTGATGCAGGCCGAACGAACGGGACGAGTCGCCGGATGCCGTGCGCTTGCGGGACGACATGTTTGGTGCGTTTGCGTGAATTTTGCCTCACAACGCGCTGAAAAGTAATGATTTTGGTAGGCCCGGCAGGACTTGAACCCGCAACCAAAGCGTTATGAGCGCTCTGCTCTAACCAATTGAGCTACAGGCCCGCCTGCGCGTTTGGGTATGTCGCCGCGCGGCCTTCGTCAAGAGAGAGCGTTGCACGCACGCGCGGGATGTTCTAACCCCACGTCCAAAGCGACGCATTTGCCAAGGACCACAGCCATGACCGAGCCGAAGAACGGGATCACCTATGCCGAAGCCGGCGTGGACATCGACGCAGGCAACGCGCTTGTCGAGCGGATCAAACCCGCCGCCAAAAGCACGCAGCGCAGCGGTGTGATGTCGGGCTTGGGCGGTTTTGGCGGTTTGTTCGACCTCAAGGCCGCCGGGTTCACCGATCCGGTTCTGGTTGCCGCCACCGACGGCGTGGGCACCAAGCTGCGCATCGCCATCGACACCGGGAACGTCGACGGTGTGGGCATTGATCTGGTTGCAATGTGCGTCAACGATCTGGTCTGTCAGGGCGCCGAGCCGCTGTTTTTCCTGGACTATTTTGCCACCGGCAAGCTGGAACTGGATCAGGCCGCGCGCATCATTGAAGGCATCGCCAAGGGCTGCAAAGCGTCGGGCTGTGCGCTGATCGGTGGCGAGACGGCGGAAATGCCGGGCATGTATCCGGCGGGTGATTTCGATCTGGCCGGTTTCTCGGTGGGTGCGATGGAGCGCGGCACCGAGCTGCCCGCAGGCATTGCCGAAGGCCAGGTTCTGCTGGGGCTGGCCTCGGACGGTGTGCATTCCAACGGGTTTTCGCTGGTGCGCAAGATTGTCGAGCTGTCCGGCCTTGGCTGGGACGACGCCTGCCCTTGGGACGCGGACACCACGCTGGGTGCGGCATTGCTGACGCCGACGCGGCTGTATGTGACATCGGTGCTGGAGGCGATCCGCGCGGGCGGCGTCCGCGGGCTGGCGCATATCACCGGCGGCGGCCTGACCGAGAACCTGCCGCGCGTGCTTCCGCAAGGGCTGGGCTGTGCCGTGAACCTGGACGCATGGACGCTGCCGCCCGTGTTCCGCTGGCTGGTGGACAACGGTGGCATGGATCAGGCCGAGCTGCTGAAAACCTTCAACGCCGGGATCGGCATGGTTATCGTCGTTGACGCCGACGCCGTGGACACGCTGGTGCCGCTGCTGCAGGCCGCAGGAGAAACCGTCTGCACGCTGGGCCAAGTGGTCGCGGGTGCGGGCGAGGTGACCTACAGCGGAACGCTGGTGTGACGCAGCGCGTCGCTATTTTTGTCTCGGGCGGCGGGTCGAACATGCGGGCGCTGGTCGAGGATATGACCGGCGACCACGCAGCGCGACCTGTGGTCATCGTCTCGAACAACGAAAATTCCGGCGGCATTGCCTGGGCCAAGGGGCAGGGCATCGCCACCGAAGTCGTCGATCACCGCCCCTATGGCGAGGATCGCGCCGCCTTTGAGCACGCTCTGGACGCCGCATTGGCCAAACACGCGCCGGACATCATTTGCCTTGCCGGTTTCATGCGGGTTCTCACGGCCGGTTTCGTCAGCCCGTGGCAAGGCAGGATGCTGAACATCCACCCGTCGTTGCTGCCCAAATATCGTGGCCTGCACACCCACCGCCGCGCCATCGAAGCGGGAGACACCAGCCACGGCTGCACCGTGCATCTGGTCACACCCGAACTGGACGACGGTCCCGTTCTGGGGCAGGCCACCGTGCCGATCCTGCCCGATGACGCCCCCGATGCACTGGCCGCGCGGGTGCTGGAACAGGAACACCGCCTGTACCCTGCCGTATTGCGCCGCTTTGCTTCGGGCAACACCACGCGGCTTGATCTGTGAGCTCTCTGGTCTTGGCCTGACCTTTGGTGTAGTCAGATCGAACGCGCGCAGCCCGGACACATAAGGTTAAGACCCCACAATGAGAACACTGACGACGACCGAAGAGCTTGCAGCCTACTGTGAAGAGGCCGCAAAACACCCTTATGTGACTGTCGATACAGAGTTCCTGCGCGAACGGACCTACTACTCGAAACTGTGTCTTGTGCAGCTGGCAATGCCCGGCACGGACGACAGCGGCGCCGTTCTGGTGGACCCGCTGGCCGAAGGCCTGTCGCTGGAGCCGCTGTACGAGCTGTTCCGCGACGTCTCTGTCGTCAAGGTCTTTCACGCCGCCCGTCAGGATCTGGAAATCTTCTTTGTCGATGCTGGTGTCTTTCCGATTCCGCTGTTCGACACGCAGGTCGCCGCGATGGTCTGCGGATTTGGCGAACAGGTGGGCTATGAAACCCTCGTGCGCAAGATTGCCAAAGCACCGCTGGACAAGACTTCGCGCTTTACCGACTGGTCACGGCGCCCGCTGACGGATGCGCAGAAAACCTATGCGCTGGCCGATGTCACCCACCTGCGGCAGATCTACGAATTCCTGGCCGCGCGGCTCGAGGAAACCGGGCGCAGTGCCTGGGTCGAGGAAGAACTGAAAATCCTGCTGTCACCCGACACTTATACCGTGGCCCCCGATCAGGCGTGGAAACGGGTCAAGACCCGCACCAACAGCGCGCGCTTTCTGGGCATCGTGCGCGAGCTGGCCGCCTTCCGCGAGACCTATGCGCAGGAACGCAACATCCCGCGCAACCGCGTCTACAAGGACGACGCGCTGGTCGAACTGGCCAGCAACAAGCCGCAGAACCACGAAGAGCTGAACCGTGCCCGCCTGCTGCTGCGCGAAGCGCGCCGGGGCGAGATTGCAGACGGCATTCTGGAGGCCGTCAAACGGGGCGTGAACATCGCCGCTGACCGGTTGCCAAAAGCCGACACCAGCCGCGAAAAGCTGCAGGTGAACCCGGCCCTGGCCGACTTGCTGCGCGTGCTGCTGAAGGCCAAGACAGAAAGTGCGGGCGTTGCCGCAAAACTGATCGCGCCCGCTGCGGATCTGGACGCGATCGCCGCAGGGCTGCGCGATGTGGATGCGCTGACCGGGTGGCGTCGGGAAGTCTTTGGCAAGGATGCCTTGCGTCTGTGCGAAGGCAAGATCGCCCTTGCGGCCAAAGGCCAGAGCGTGCGCGTCGTCGAACTGGATTAAGCCCGCGCGATTGCGCGCAGGCCGGTCCTGTTTCTCTGTATCAATTATCCCGAGGGGCGGGGGGCAGCGCCCCCATCGTTAACGGCGCGACGTACGTGCGTTGCGTGCGCCCACAACGCGGATCGTGCTGACGCCGCGCAATTGCTGTGCCGTCACTGCATGGGCTGCAGTTACGGTGCGCGTTGCCTCTGAGCCGCCGGGACGTGCCTGTTCGGGCAGGCGCCCTTCCAGGCGGTAGGACAGAACACCATCAACCGCTTCGTCGTCCACGTTTTCAGGGGTCAGGCGCACCTCGTAGAGGCCTTGCGATTGCGACACGCCCGTTGCGCGAATGATTGCACCGCCCGGGACCCGTTCGATCACCAGATCGGACACGGTGTCGATGGGCGTGCCCAGGTAAATCTCGCGCTCGGCCCGTTTGCGGGCGAACAACCCGGCCCGCTGTGAGGGAATCAACGGGTTGGTGCTGGCTTCGGTCGGGGCGGTCGCAACGGGCTCGGAGCGGGAGCCGCCAAACCAGTTGAACGGATTGACGCGGCTGTCACGGACAGCGGCACATCCCCCAAGGGCCATGGACGAGATCAAAAGGGCACTAAGTGTAAGACGCATATCGGATTGCCTGTTGTTTGGCTTGTGTTAGCCCATCGGGGACACGTTGAAAAGCATCATGCGCGGGGGGTGGACCTTTGGCCAGAGGCGTCTTACCTCCCAAGGACAGTCAGAGGGGTATTTTTCATGGCTCAAGCCGCGTTTGAAGAGATTGTCGAGGATTTCGAATTTCTTGAGGATTGGGAAGATCGCTATCGCTATGTCATCGAACAGGGCAAGGCGATGGACCCGCTTGAGGACGCGCTGAAGGTGCCCGCGACCAAGGTGGACGGCTGCGCGAGCCAGGTTTGGCTGCACCCGCAGATCGACGACGGCGTGTTTCACTTTGACGGGGAAAGCGACGCGATGATCGTGAACGGTCTGATCGCGGTGCTGCGCAAGCTGTACAACGGTGTGCCGGTGGCCGAGGTTCTGGGCGTGGATGCGCGGGCCGAACTGGAACGGTTGGGGCTGAACGACCATCTGTCGGCGCAGCGTTCCAACGGGCTGCGCGCGATGATCGAGCGGGTGCGCGCCGTGGCGGCGGCCGGGTAGGGGCGCTGCCCCTCGGCGCATGCGCGCCTGCCCCGGGATTTTTGGTAGCAGAGAAGCGCGCGCGTCAGCGTTTGCGTGCAACACCTGTCAGATTTTTTCGCAGCAGTTGACCATCGGTCGTGGAGGTTAAGATGGAGCCGCGCCCGTCGGGTAGCACGCCTATCGCGGCCACTTTGGTGTTGGCCAAGGCTTGATTGTGGGCGGTGATGACGTAGACCGACCCATCCGGCAAGGTGCAGGACGCGGGCGCGTTTTTATCCGAAAGTGCAAAGCTGATCGAACCGGGAATTTGCGGCTGTACCAGCGTTCCTTGTGACGTGGCAACGCGGCACGTCGATCCGGCAGGAAAATCAAAGGCTAGGCTGATGTAGGGTTTGGCAAGGCCGGGTGCCTCGACTTTGGGCAGGGACGACCCACCTGCGCAGGCCGCGAGAGCGAGGGGCAGGGCGGCAACGATAAGTGCAGATTTCATAGAAAAGTACTTTGGTACACTGGATTTAAGTGAAGTGTCCCACCCCAAATAAAGAAATACAACCCTAAGTGACCGCTTCAGAGAGATTTCAGTGCCATTGCAAGATCACCGTAGCCGGTAAAACGACGCTCGAATTTCAACCCCAGCCGGTCCGCCGCGGCGCGGGCTTTTTCGGTCAGGGCCGGATCGTCGGTTTGCGCCTGATAGACCAGCTTTTCGTAATTGCCGAAATACATGTCGCGCAGTTGCGGGTGACGGTCCAGGCCCATCGGCTTGATGATGAACGCCTCGAACTGGCGGACCAGGAAATCGGTCAGGTAAAAGGTCGTGATCTCGCTTTCGCTGTGCTGGGCGAAGCGGTCGTTGCCTTCGAAAAAGCTGTAGCAATGGGGGCCTGCGACCATTTCAACCCCCATCTCGGCACAGGCGGCTTGCAGAAGGCCTCCGGTGCCGCAATCCGCATAGACCACAAAGATGCTGTCATAGCGGTCGCGGTGTTTGGCGACGCTCTCGCGCACGGCGGCGGTGATCTTGTCGGGATAGAGATGGTATTTGGCGGGCAGGCAGGTCAGGTCCATGTGGGTCCAGCCGTTGGCCTGTTTCAGGTCCAGAATCTCGCGCGCCAGTGCCCCGCAGGCGATCAGCAGGATCGAGCCCGCCCCCTTGGGACGCAGACCGCTTTCGGTCAGCTGGTCAAGGTCGGGCAGGGAGGTGGAAGGCTCTGTCACAATTCTAACCAATGCGTGTGGGGTATCTCTGCATCGTTGCATGGTGCCACGGAAGCTGCGTAGCTGGATGTGTCAGATACGACATTTCAGACAGGGATGGAACACAATGACGATTTACACGAACAAGGCAGGTCTGAACACGGCCACGCTGGGGCTGATGTTCATATCGGGCTGTTTTGCGACGATGGCCTTTGATTTCTGGGGGCAGGTGATCAGTCCGGGTCTGGGCTTTGCAAACCTGTCGCCACACGGGCTGGCCAAAAGCCTGTTTGGCGCGCTGGGGCTGCCGAACGGGGATTTCGCGGGCTATTTCATGCATTTCTATCTGGTGGGGCTGATCGGCTATCCGGTGGGCTGGTTGTTCATCTTCAAGCCGGTCTGGGATCGGGTGATCGGGCGCGGCCTGCCCTGGATCGTGCCTGCGGCGGTCTACGGGTTCGGCCTGTGGGTCTTTGCCATCGGCGGGATCACGGCGATTGCGGGCCTGCCGTTTTTCCTGAACTTCACCGGGATCACCTGGGTCGCGCTGGTCGGACATGTGCTCTATGGCATCGTCATGGTGGCGGTCATGGTCTGGCTGACCCGTTCCAAGGTCTGAACCTAACTGTCCCCGGTCCGGTCGCGCAGCAGCCGGACCAGCACAAAGGCCAGCAAGGCCAGAGGCACCAGAGCTGTAGCTGCCTGCGGCAGGCTGAAGGCCGCGGCGGCCAGCATGGCCAGCCACACGGTGACGGCGGCGGCCGCGATCACGACGACGAGGATCAGAGCAAGGCGGTTAAATGGCATGGGCACTCCTTTGACCTTTATCTGGGGATGCGCGCGCCAAAAGAAAAGCCCCGCCGGAGAGGGCGGGGCTGGTTCATTCAAAAAGGCAGGTTTCAGGCGTTGGCGCGGTTGTGCTTGCGGCCCATGAAATCCTTGGCCGTTTCCACCGCCACAGCGGCATCACGGCAATAGGCGTCGGCACCGATGGCCTTGCCGAATTCCTCGTTCAGCGGCGCGCCGCCGACCAGCACGATGTAATCGTCGCGCTTGCCCTGTTCGACCAGCGTGTCGATCACGACCTTCATGTAAGGCATCGTGGTGGTCAGCAGGGCCGACATGCCCAGAATGTCCGGACCTTCGGTTTCCAGAGCTTCCATATAGGCCTCGACCGCGTTGTTGATGCCCAGGTCGACCACTTCAAAGCCGGCACCTTCCATCATCATGCCGACAAGGTTCTTGCCGATGTCGTGGATGTCGCCCTTGACCGTGCCGATGACCATCTTGCCGACACGCGGCGCGCCGGTTTCGGCCAGCAGCGGCTTGAGGATGAACATGCCGCCCTTCATCGCGTTGGCGGCCAGCAGCACTTCGGGCACGAACAGGATGCCATCGCGGAAGTCGGCGCCGACGATGGTCATACCGCCGACAAGCGCCTTGGTCAGGATGTCGTAGGGTTCCCAGTTGCGCTCCAGCAGGATGTTCACACCTTCTTCGATCTCTTCCTTGAGACCGTCATAAAGGTCGTCGAACATCTGTTGAACCAGTTCTTCGTCGTCCAGTTCCGACAGGATGATTTCGTCTTCGTCTGACATGGCAGATCCCTTTATTTTCAGCCCACGGCCCACCGCAGTTTGACCCCTTTTGACACAAAGCCCAAGGGGGACTGTCAAAATTGCGACACACGCCGCGCGATGTGCGACCTGAGAGTTACGAAAGCCACTTAATCGTCCGGCCTGACAGGGTAAAGCGGCTTTTGCACTGGTGCAATGTTCACTTTATGTTCTATCGTGCGAGGATGACACGTCAAACCTACGCCATGCGGGCCCTGGGGCGCGGGGCCGCCAGCAACGCGGTCAGCCGCTATGACAGGCTGACCCGAACCGAGGAGGATGACGGCTGGGACGCGGGCGAGGCGTTGCCGCCCCTGCGCACCGAAGTCAGTGTCGAGGTGCCGCGCAGCATCATCACCTATAACAAGTCGCCGGATTTGCCGTTTGACCGGTCGATCAATGTCTATCGCGGTTGCGAACACGGCTGCGTTTATTGTTTCGCGCGGCCCAGCCATGCCTATCTGGGGCTGTCGCCGGGGCTGGATTTCGAAACCCGGCTGATTGCGCGCCCCGATGCGCCGCAGGTGTTGCAGCGTGAGCTGGCGGCGCGGCGCTACACCGTGGCCCCGATTGCCATGGGGACGAACACCGATCCCTATCAGCCGATCGAGCGGGAACACGGTATCACGCGGGCCTGTTTGCAGGTGCTGTCAGATGCGGGTCATCCGGTGGCCATTGTCACCAAGGGCACGCTGATCGAACGCGACATCGACATCCTGTCGGACATGGCGCGGCGGGGGCTGGTGCGCGTGGGCGTTTCCGTCACCACCCTGGACGCGCGCCTGTCACGGCTGATGGAGCCACGGGTGCCGGCCCCAAAGCGGCGGATCGAGATCATCCGGCGGTTGGCACAGGCGGGCATTCCGGTGCGGGTCATGGCGTCGCCCATGATCCCCGCGCTGAGTGATCCCGAGCTTGAGGCCATTCTGGCGGCAGGCAAGGACGCGGGCGCGCGCTCGGCCAGCTGGATTATGCTGAGGCTGCCGCGCGAAGTGTCGCCGCTGGTGCAGGAGTGGCTGGCGCAGCACTACCCCGACCGCGCGGGGCGGATCATGGCGCGACTGCGCGAGATGCACGGTGGGGCAGATTATGATTCCCGCTGGGGGCAACGGATGCATGGCACCGGACCCTATGCCGAGATGGTGGCGCAGCGGTTCAGGGTGGCGGTCAAGCGGCTGGGTCTGCAAACCGCAGGCACACCGATGCGCTGCGATCTGTTCCGGCCCCCGGTGTTGCCGGGGGCGCAGATGTCGTTGTTCTGACTACGTCCGGCTGCGGCGGTTGCGGCTGCGGCGCTGGGGGGCGTCGGACTGGTCGCCGGTGCCGTCGTTCTCTGAGGAAAACGCGCCCAGCTTGGCGACGATCTCTTCCAGCAGCGGGGCGTCGCCCTTGGGCCGTGTGTCCAGCGCCTCGCGCATGGCGCGCAGGTGGTCGGGCATGGTGCCGCAGCAGCCGCCAATGATCCGCGCGCCGCAGTTGCGCGCCATCACGGCATAGTCCGCCATCAGTTCGGGCGTGCCATCATAGTGGATGTGGCCGTCGTGGTATTTGGGAATGCCCGCGTTGCCCTTGGCAATGATCGGACGTGTGGGGTTTGCCGCAACAAAGCCCAGCACGGTGCGCAGCAGGTCGGACGATCCGGTGCCGCAGTTCGCCCCGAAGGCCATCGGCGCGTTTTCCAGTTCCTGCACCAGTTCCACCAGGCCGGAGCTTGTCAGGCCCATCATGGTACGCCCTGCGGTGTCAAAGCTCATGGTGCCGCACCAGTCGAGACCGGCCAGCGCAAAGCCTTCGGCGGCGGCGCGGTATTCTTCGGGGGCGGAAATGGTTTCCAGCCAGCCCACGTCGGCGCCGCCCGCTTTCAGCCCGTCGGCGGTTTCGTGGAACATCTCGACCGCGACGGCGTGGCTGAGCGCGCCCACCGGTTCCATGATCTCGCCGGTGGGGCCGACCGAGCCTGCCACAACGATGGGGCGGCCTGCGGTGTCGGCCACTTCGCGGGCAATCTCGGCCGAGATGCGCGACAGGGCATGGGCGCGTTTGGCGGCGCCATGCAGTTTCAGCCGCGAGGCGTTGGCCCCGAAAGAGTTGGTCAGGAAAATGTCCGACCCGGCATCAACTGCGCCGCGGTACAGCGTGGTGATGCGGTCGGGGTGTTCCTCGTTCCACATCTCGGGCGCATCGCCCGACATCAAACCCATGTTGAACAGGTTGGTGCCCGTGGCGCCATCTGCCAGCAGGGTGTCGTGGGTTTCAAGCATCTTGCTCAGCAAATTCGTCATCTCAGGGCCTTTCTCGCGCGCGCGTGATTGTCTCATTTGTCACGAAGTTCGGCGGCTGGCCACCTCATAATTCTCATCACCATCATGAGCCGCCGCACTGAGGGCCGGGTCGGGGCGGTGCACGGCGCGGGTGATGTCGGCCAGTGCCAGCGTCAGGGCGGGCCAGTTCGGGGCGGTGGCGTAACGTGGCTGCCAGACCGGGGCAAAGGCGGATTTGTACTGGAGCAGGCCGGTGCCGCCACTGTGCCTCACCATTTGCAAACCGACCCAACGCCACATGGCACTTGCGGGGTCCGGGCAGGCGGGTGTCGCGGCGAGGCTGACCTGTGCGATGCCTGCCGCGCGGGCCTGCCCAATCGCGGCATCGGTCAGCGCGAACATGGTGCCATCGGGCAGATCATTCACATGCCGCACCAGATCAAGGCACCAGTCCTGCGCGCCCGTGTGAAAGGTGACAAAACCGACAAGCCGCCCGCGAACATAGGCCAGAACGCAGTGCTGCGCGCTGACGTAACGTGCTTCGAACCGACCCATGGTGCCACCCCGCGCGGTGCCGTGGCTGGCCTGCCAGGCGGCATCGACACGCGCCATTTCCGCCAGCGGCAGATGCGCGGGCTGACAGATGTCCACGCCTGCTTTCTCCGCGCTGCGCAGCTTGCGGCGCAGGCGACGATAGGCGGGGCGGCTGATGTCATAGGATACGGTGTCAATCACCGCCTCGTCGGCGATGTGCAGCACGGCCCAGCCGGACCTGCGCGCCACCGCCGCCGTGCGGGCGGTGCATTTGTAAAAACATGCCGCGCGACTTTGTTGGCGGGCCAGACGGTCCAAGGCGGTCAATGCTGCCTCGGGCCTGCCTGCCAGCGGATCGCCCAGGCTGGTCAGCGTCTGACCCGTCGTCCACGCCATCACGCTTGCGCCCTGATGCGCAATCGCGCGGGCCGCGTTCTGGTGCATCACACCCAGTTCGGCACGGGGGGCGCTGTGCCGGTCAAAAGGCATGGACACACGTCGGTTCGTGCGTGCATCGCGCAGGGGACGCAACAGCGCCATCGCCGCCAGCAGGGCGGGCAGGGCATAGTACACAATGCGAAAGGCCACGATGCTGCCCAGCACGTCCGACGTCGGCAGATGCGGCAACAGACCCAGCATCATCAGCTCGAACGGACCAACCCCGCCGGGCGTGTTCGAGATCAGCGCCGTGCCAAGCGCGATCAGGAACAGCGGCAGAAACTGCGCGGGGCTGACTACGGCATCGGCAGGCAGCAGCACATAGAGCGCACCGGCGGCACAGAGCGTGTCGACTCCGGTCCATAGAACGATGGCAGCCGAGGCGGGCAGGGTGGGCAGGTGCACCGACCGGCTACGTATCCGCACCACGGGGCAAAAGAACTGCAGGCCCAACAACACCCCCGCCAGCACAAGTGCGACCAACGCAGGCCACAGCGTCCAGCCGGGCGCAGGCAGCAGCACACAGGCCACTGCGGTGACCACCGCCCAGCCGGCCAGAAACGAAACCGAGACAAAGGCGCTGAGCCGCAGTGCTTCGGTCAGGGTCAGATCGGACAGCAACCGCCAGCGCGCCAGCGCACCGGTCAACAGGCCCATCCCCAGCGACTGTGCCAAGGCAATCGACGCGGTGCCCGCCAGCCGTGCAGGCCGGTCGCGGATACCTGTGCCCAAATGCCGGTGCGCCACACTGTCGTAGCGACCCACAGCCCACAGGCTGATCACGCTCAGACCCAGCGCCTGACACCAGATCGCGGCAGGGACCTCCGCCACGTGCGTCCAGATCGCACCGGATATGCCGGGGTCCAGCCGGTGCGACAGCGCGGACAGACACAGGCCCAGAACCACCGCAGGCACCAGCACCCGCAGCGTCATCTGCGCAATCGCATTTGAATTCAGAAATTGCAGCATGTCGCATCGCCCCCGATTTGCCCCTGAGCACGGGACTACGCGATGGCGGCTGAGGACGGCGTTAACGACAGACACAAAAAAGGCGCGCAGCGGGGGCTGCGCGCCGGATAACTGATGCGGGTTTGATTAAACCCGTGACCTAAATCACGATCAGCTTTTGACTTCGGTCATGATCTGCGCCTTGGCTTCGGCCATCAGCTGGACCATCTTGGTGCGAATGGTGACTTCGTCAGCCTTGTCGCCCAGATCACCGGATACCTTGCGATAGACATCCTCGTCGCCCGCTTCCTCGAAGTCGGATTTCACGACCTCGACCGCATAGGCGTTGGCCGCATCCCCGGTCTTGCCCAGCAGTTCTGCCGCCCAGAGGCCCAGCAGTTTGTTGCGGCGGGCTTCGGCCTTGAACTGCATTTCTGCGTCATGGGCATATTTGGATTCAAAGGCGTGCTCGCGGTCGTCAAAAGTGCTCATGGGCTTTCCTTCGGAACTGAATGGCGTCTTTTTGGAATATGCGGTGCTGATACGACCCTTACAAGGGCCACTTTAACGCGTGTTCCTTGCGGCAGTGCGCCCCTTGCACTAAGAGGACGCTAACGTGACAGGGACTCGGCCCCGTCAGCACCAAGGGGAACGTCAATGGCGCGGCGCAAAAAGATTTACGAAGGCAAAGCCAAGATTTTGTATGAAGGCCCGGAGCCGGGCACGATCGTGCAGTATTTCAAGGATGATGCCACTGCGTTCAATGCGCAGAAAAAGGACGTGATCGAAGGCAAGGGCGTGTTGAACAACCGCCTGAGTGAATTCTTCATGACCGGACTTGCGCAAATCGGCGTGCCGACGCATTTCATCAAACGCATCAACATGCGCGAACAACTGTGCCGCTCGTGCGAGATCATTCCGCTGGAAGTGATCGTGCGCAATTATGCCGCAGGGTCGATGAGCACCCGTCTGGGCATCGAAGAGGGCACGCAGTTGCCGCGTCCCATCGTCGAATATTGCTACAAGGACGACGCGCTGGGTGATCCGCTGGTGACCGAAGAGCACATCGCCGCCTTTGGCTGGGCCAGCCAACAGGACATGGACGATATTCTGAGCCTCGCGCTGCGGGTCAACGATTTCCTGTCCGGCGTCATGCTGGCCGTGGGCATCAAGCTGGTCGACTTCAAGATCGAGATCGGCCGCGTTTATGACGGTGATTTCCAGCGCCTTATCGTTGCAGATGAAATCAGCCCGGATTCGTGCCGTCTGTGGGACATGGAAACCGGTCAAAAGCTGGACAAGGACGTGTTCCGCCGCGATCTGGGCAACCTGACCGACGCCTACACCGAAGTGGCGCGGCGTCTGGGTGTGCTGCCCAAGAACGCATCGCCCATCACCAAACCGACGCTGATCAACTGAGATCGGCGGCGGCCCGCACTGACAAGAACGACACGATAGCGAAAAGGACCACGGCGCGATGAAAGCTCGGGTACATGTGATGTTGAAAAACGGGGTTCTGGACCCGCAGGGCGAGGCCGTGCGCCACGCTTTGGGGGCGCTTGGATTTGACGGCGTGAACGGCGTGCGTCAGGGCAAGGTGATCGAACTGGACCTGGCCGATGGTGCGACCGAGGCCGATGTGACCGCCATGTGCGAAAAGCTGTTGGCAAATACCGTGATCGAATCCTATTCGGTCGAGCTGGGCTAAGGCGCCTCCGCGCTGCGACAAGGAACGTCCCCATGAAAGCTGCTGTCATCGTTTTCCCCGGTTCGAACTGCGACCGTGATCTTGCCGTCGCCTTCGAGGCCGCAGGCGCAGATGTGCAAATGGTCTGGCACAAGGACACCGATCTGCCCCGCGACGTGGACATCGTCGGCGTGCCGGGCGGGTTCTCCTTTGGCGATTACCTGCGCTGCGGCGCCATTGCCGCCAATTCGCCGATCTGCAATTCGCTCAAGGCGCATACGGATCGCGGCGGCTATGCCATCGGCATCTGCAACGGCTTTCAGGTGCTGGCCGAAACCGGCATCCTGCCCGGCGCCCTGCTGCGCAATGCGGGGCTGAAATACATCTGCAAGACCGTGGGTCTGAAGGTCGAGACCAGCGACAGTGCCTTTACCCAAGGGTACAATGCGGGCGACGTGATCAACATTCCGATCGCACACCACGATGGCAACTATTACGCCGACGACGCCACCATCGCGGGCTTGCAGGATCAGGACCGCATCGTGTTCACCTATACCGACAACCCGAACGGGGCGCGGGCGGACATCGCAGGCATCCTGTCGGAAAACCGCCGCGTGCTGGGCATGATGCCCCATCCCGAACGGGCGGCGGATGCAGGCCACGGCGGCACCGACGGTACGGCGCTTTTCCGCGCGTTGATGGGGGCACTGGCACCTGCGTGACTTGAGCGCGGGGCGCCGTTGCGCTTATGGTGCCTGAATGCAGGCTCAGGGTGTTTTCAGCAACAACAAGGCGATCAGCTGGCGCGTGCGCGTGGCTTTGGGATTGCTGTTCGTATTGGCGCTGTTCACGGTCTGGATCACCAACAGCCTGCTGACCGACCGTTTTACCCAGACCACGCGCAACCGTGCCGAACTGCGGCTGGCGCTGTATTCGGGTAACCTGTTGTCAGAGCTGCGCCAGAACGCGATTGTGCCGCAGCTGCTGGCGCGTGACCCGACGTTGATCGGGGCGCTGAATTCTTCGGACTACTCGCAATCGACGCAACGGCTGATTTCCTTTGTCGAGGAAATCGGGGCGGCATCGTTGATGTTGTTGGACAAGGACGGGCGCACGGTGGCGGCAACTGACCGCAACCGGTTGGGATCGTCGCACAGCAATGCGCTGTATTTCGTCGATGCGATGCGCGCTGCGGGCACGATCTTTGCCGTGATCCCGCGCGAATCCGGCGGCTATACCTTTACCTATTCGCGGCGCGTGCAATCGGGTGGCGACGTTCTGGGCGTCATCATGGTCGAGGTGGACCTGCAGAAGTTCGAACGCGCCTGGGCGGGCATTTCCGATGCGGTTCTGGTGACCGACAGCACAGGCGCGATCATTCTGGCTACCGAACCGCGCTGGCGCGGACGGACCGAGGCAGAAGCGCTGGCGCGGCAAACCCCGCAGAGCGCCATCGAACGCGCCATTCAGGCCACCGCCGACTGGACCGCGCTGCCGCCCGACGCCTATATTCAGGGCGAGGGCGTGATGCGGCTGGAAACCCGTATTCCGTTCCGTGGCTGGCGCATGGCGTCGTTCACCACCTACACCTCGGTGCGCGAGCGGGTGAACGGGGTTCTGGCGCTGGAAATCATGGGATTTGCGATTCTGCTGGCAGTGGCGTTCTATTTCCTGTCGCGCCGCACAGCCTTTCGCATGGCGCTGTTCCAGCGTGAGTCGGCAGAGCTTCGCGCATTGAACGCCCGCTTGCAGCGGGAAATCGCCGAGCGTGAGCGTGTGCAGGAAACGCTTGCCGTGGCCGAACAGACGCTGGAACAATCCAGCAAGCTGGCCGCCCTGGGCGAGATGTCTGCCGCCGTCAGTCACGAGCTGAACCAGCCGCTGGCGGCGATGAAAACCTATCTGGCGGGGGCGCGTCTTTTGCTGACGCGCAACCGCAAGGATGAGGCGCTGTCGTCCTTTGGACGCATCGACGATCTGATCGAGCGTATGGGCGCCATCACGCGCCAGCTGAAATCCTATGCCCGCAAGGGTGCGGACGCGCTTTCCCCTGTAGATATGGGCAATGCGCTGGCCTCGAGCCTGTCTATGATGGAGCCGCAGCTGCGTCAGCGGCAAGTCCAGATCACCCGCATCCTGCCGGACGAGCCTGTCCGCGTGATGGGCGACCGGATGCGGATTGAACAGGTTATGGTCAACCTCTTGCGAAATGCAATCGACGCCACCAGATCAGAGCGGAACCCGCAGGTGGATATTATTCTGTCGGCGGGTCAGACGGCCACTTTGACGGTGCGCGACAATGGTCCCGGGATCGAAGATCTGGACGCTTTGTTCGAGCCGTTTTACACGACCAAACAGCCCGGGGACGGGGTAGGGCTTGGCCTTGCGATTTCGTCCGGGATTGTAAACGACCTAGGTGGTAGACTGACGGCACGCAACGGCCAAGGGGGCGGTGCTGTGTTCGAGATGCAACTTCCGATCCTCTCAAGCGTTGAGGGCGAGAGCAACAACAGCCATGCGGCGGAGTAAAGAATGACCCAAGCCATGAAGATCGCGATTGTCGATGATGAACAAGATATGCGGCAATCCATCAGCCAGTGGCTGGCCCTGTCGGGCTATGACACAGAAACATTTGCCTGCGCTGAAGATGCGCTGAAGGTTCTGGGGCCGGATTATCCTGGAATCGTGATTTCTGACATCAAGATGCCCGGCATGGACGGGATGCAGTTCCTGAAGAAACTGATGGGCAACGACAGCGCATTGCCAGTGATTATGATCACGGGCCACGGTGACGTGCCGATGGCGGTCGAAGCGATGCGCGTCGGTGCGTTTGATTTTCTTGAAAAGCCGTTCAACCCGGACCGCATGAGCGAGCTGGCCAAAAAGGCCACCGGCGCCCGCCGTCTGGTGATGGACAACCGCGCCCTGCGCCGCGAGCTGTCGGATGGCAGCCAGTTGATGAAAAAGCTGATCGGACAAAGCCCGGTGATGGACCGCTTGCGCGAGGACATCCTTGATCTGGGGCAGGCCGACGGCCACGTCCTGATCGACGGCGAAACCGGCACCGGCAAGACGCTGGTCGCCCATGCGCTGCACGCGGTGGGCAGCCGTGCGGGCAAGAAGTTCGTGTTGGTCAGCTGTTCCGCGCTGGAAGAGGACGCATTGGCCAAACGTCTGTTCGGCCCGATGCAGCCCGAGGATGCGCAACTGCCTGCCATCGAAGAGGCACGCGGCGGTACGCTGGTGCTGGAAGACATCGAGGCGCTGAGCGAACCGCTGCAAGCGCGCCTGCTGAGCGCGATCAATGATCAGGGCACGCCGGCCGAGACCCGCATTGTCGGCATCTGCAACATGCAGGAAGCGGGCCGCACCTGCGAAGACGCGCTGCGCCCCGATCTGTTCTATCGTCTCGCCGCCCTGCGCATCACTGTCCCGCCGCTGCGCCAGCGTGGCGAGGATATCCTGACGCTGTTCACCCGCCTGAGCGAACAGTTCGCCGATGAATACGGCTGCGAAGCGCCCAACGTCAGCGCGCAAGAGGCCGCGCAACTGTTGCAAGCCCCTTGGCCGGGCAACGTGCGCCAGCTGATCAACATCGCCGAACGCGCAGTGCTGCAATCGCGTCGTGGCACCGGCACCATCGCGTCGCTGCTGATGTCCGACCACGAAGAGATGCAGCCGGTGATGACCACCGAAGGCAAGCCGCTGAAAGAATACGTCGAGGCGTTTGAGCGGATGCTGATCGACAACACCATGCGCCGTCACAAGGGCTCGATTGCCTCTGTGATGGACGAGCTGTGCCTGCCACGCCGGACGTTGAATGAGAAAATGGCCAAATACGGCCTGCAGCGGTCCGACTACCTTCAGAATTGATCGACCCCGCTGCGATTTCACGCAGAACGGTTTCAACCATATGGTGCAGCGCCTTTTCCGGGCGCTGCACCATTGCGTTTCGCCCCCTGAAACAACGATTGGAGCCCCCCTTCGGCAGTTAGCGATTGTAATAGTGATGTGAAACGCATTATCTAAAGGGTAGGACTTTGACGTTATCCACACGTCGGACCTGATGAGAGTTTCGCTGTGACAGCGTTTGGTGGCCAAAACGCCCCGACCTGAAACAGACCGATTGGGCCGGAAACGGCCGTGAGATGCCGGCGGTATGGTCAACATATGCGCAGCTTTTGAATGGATGCGCAGGACCAAACGTCACTGCGTGTCGGAGAAGAAACGCGATGACACGCGCACATGCCATGAGCAGGACAGCAGCAGGCCCCAGGGGCCGGTGCTGCCGCGCGTCGCTATTCGCCATAAATAGACACGTCTCCAGAACCGCCGCACCCCCGGGTGATGCGGCGCTGCGCACGTGCAAACGGACAACATGCCAAAGAAAATGCTTATTGATGCCACCCACGCCGAGGAAACGCGCGTTGTGGTGGTCGACGGAAACAAAGTTGAGGAATTCGATTTTGAATCTGAAAACAAACGCCAGCTTGCTGGCAACATCTATCTCGCCAAGGTAACGCGGGTCGAACCGTCGCTGCAGGCGGCGTTCGTAGATTACGGCGGCAACCGCCACGGTTTCCTTGCGTTCTCGGAAATCCATCCCGATTACTACCAGATCCCCGTCGCCGACCGCGAGGCGCTGATGGAAGAAGAACGCGCGCTGGCCGAAGCGCAGCGCGCCAAGGATGAAGACGACGACAAGCCCAAGCGCTCGTCGTCGCGGTCGCGTTCGCGCAGCCGGTCCTCGACCAAGGCGGAAGAGACCTCCAGCGAGGACGCCGTGACATCTTCGGATGACGTGGTCGGCATGGAAACCATTGACCTGTCCGAGGACAGCGATGACGTCGACGAAGGGTCGTCGCCGATGGAAACCGTGCGCGAAACGCCGGTGGAAACGCCTGCGTCGGACGACGACCATGATCACGATCATGGCGACGAAGACGTGGCCGCCGATGCCGCCGACAAGGATGACAGCATCGAATCCGTCGCCGACGAGGACGACAGCGACGACATCCGTCCGGTCCGCAAGCCACGCGCCAAACGCTACAAGATCCAGGAAGTCATCAAGGTCCGTCAAATCCTGCTGGTTCAGGTTGTGAAGGAAGAGCGCGGCAACAAGGGTGCGGCGCTGACCACATACCTGTCGCTGGCCGGTCGCTATTGCGTCCTGATGCCCAACACGGCCCGTGGTGGCGGCATCAGCCGCAAGATCACCAACGCCGTGGACCGCAAGAAGCTGAAAGAGATCGCCAACGAGATCGAAGTGCCCCGTGGCGCCGGTCTGATCGTGCGCACTGCCGGTGCGAAACGCACCAAGGCAGAGATCAAGCGCGATTACGAATACCTGCAACGGATGTGGGAACAGATCCGCGAGCTGACGCTGAAGTCGATTGCGCCCGCGAAAATCTACGAAGAGGGCGACCTGATCAAACGGTCGATCCGTGATCTGTACAACCGCGACATCGACGAAGTGTTTGTCGAGGGCGAGCGCGGCTATCGCATCGCCAAGGACTTCATGAAGATGATCATGCCGTCCCATGCCAAGAACGTGAAACGCTACGAGGACAGCCTGCCGCTGTTCGCCCGTTACCAGGTCGAAAGCTATCTGGCGGGCATGTTCAACCCCACGGTGCAACTGCCTTCGGGCGGCTATATCGTGATCGGCGTGACCGAGGCGCTGGTGGCGATCGACGTGAACTCGGGCCGTGCGACCAAAGAAGGCTCGATCGAGCAGACCGCGACCAAGACCAACCTTGAGGCCGCCGCCGAAGTGGCGCGCCAGTTGCGTCTGCGCGACCTTGCGGGCCTGATCGTCATCGACTTTATCGACATGGACGAGCGCAAGAACAACGCCGCCGTCGAAAAGATGATGAAGGACAAGCTGAAAACCGACCGCGCGCGCATCCAGGTGGGCCGCATCTCGGGCTTTGGCCTGATGGAAATGTCGCGTCAGCGTCTGCGCCCCGGCATGATCGAGGCGACAACGCAGCCGTGTCAGGCGTGCCACGGCACCGGTCTGATCCGGTCGGACGACAACCTTGCGCTGTCGATCCTGCGTCAGATCGAGGAAGAGGGCACCCGCCGCCGGTCGCGCGAAGTGCTGGTGAAATGCCCTGTTGGCATCTCGAACTTCCTGATGAACCAGAAACGCGAACACATCGCTCAGATCGAAGTGCGCTATGGTCTGTCGGTGCGGATCGAGGGTGATCCGACGCTGATCAGCCCCGATTTCAACATCGAAAAGTTCAAGACAGCCACGCGCGTCGTGACGGCTGCCACCCATGTTGTGTCTGTCGACACCTCCATCATGGACCAGATCGACGAAGCGGACGCCCGCGCCGCCGAGGCGGCCGAAGCGGCAGATATCGCAGCCGAAGCCGCACAAGAGGCCAAGGCATCGCAGCCCGCGCCCCAGTCGCATCCCGCCGCAGAAGTCGGCGAAGATGGCGAGCCCAAACCCAAACGTCGCCGTCGGCGTCGGCGTCGGCGCAGCAAGTCGTCCACGGGCGAGGATCAGAACGGTGAAAACGGTCGTGATGATGACGATCAGAACGACGGCAATGACGATGCGTCCGCAGACACATCGACGGCCGAGACAACAGCCGAGTCTGCACCGGCCGAGGACAAGCCGAAGCCAACCAGCAGCCGTTCGCGTTCTTCTGCAAAGAGAACCGAAACCACCGGTGATGATGCCGAGGCTGCTGCTGAAGACGCAGATGCACCGGCCAAGCCCAAGGTGACCCGCACCCGTTCGACACGTTCGACGTCGACCACAGCCAAGGCCGCGACCACGGCCAAGGCAACGGCGGCCAAGACGACAACAGCCAAGGCTTCGACGGCAAAAACAACCAAGGCCAAGGCCGCGGACGTTGCCGAAGAGGGCACCGCCGAGGCCGCGACGCCCAAGCCCAAGCGCACGCGCGTTTCGGCCAAGGCCAAGGCAGAAGCCGCGGCCAAAGCCGAAGCCGAAGCCGCTGCACAGGCACCTGTCGAGGCCGACGCTCCTGTCGAGGCGAAAGCGGATGTTGCTGCTGTGGCAGAGACGCCGGCACCTCAAGAGGAAGCACCCGCAGCAAAGGTCGAAACGCCCGAGCCTGTGGCCGCCGAACCTGCACCCGAGCCGAAGGCAGAAGAGCCCCAGCCCGAGCCTGCAGCGGTGGAACCGAAAACCGAGCCTGCGGCAGAGGCACCTGCGAATGAGGACGCTCCCGCCAAGCCGAAGCGCAAAGGCTGGTGGTCGCTGGGCGGCTAAGGCCTGCCACACGAACTGAACAAAGGGGCGTGGCCATCCGGTTGCGCCCCTTTTTCTTGGCAGAATGTTCCGACGTCTGCATCTGCGCCAATATGACCATCGTTTAAGTGCCATAGCGTCTTGAAGCGCGCGTCCTACAGGCGTTAGCTGTTGTCATGAAACCAAAAATTCTGACGACTTTGGCCACCTATGACCGCCAGCAGTTCACCGCCGACCTGATCGCGGGGGTGACGGTGGCGATGATCGCGCTGCCGCTCAGTCTGGCCATTGCCATCGCTTCCGGCGCCGGGCCGGAAAAGGGGCTGATCACGGCGATTGTCGCGGGCTTTTTGATTTCGGCACTGGGTGGCAGTCGCGTGCAGATCGGCGGACCGACGGGGGCGTTTATCGTCGTGGTGTTTGGCGTGATCGCCGAGCATGGCTATGACGGGCTGGTGCTGGCGACCTTTATGGCCGGGATCATCATGTTGATCGCCGGTTATCTCAAGGCGGGCAACCTGGTGGCCTATGTGCCCGAGCCTGTGATCAACGGGTTTACCATCGGCATCGGGATCATCATCGCCACCAGCCAGTTGAAGGACCTGTTCGGGCTGAGCACGGCACAGGTGCCTGCGGAGTTTATCGCCAAGGTCGAAACCCTGTGGGCCGCGCGGGGCACGACCAGCGGTGTCGCTCTGGGCATCGGGGTGGCGACGATGGTGCTGATTGTGGTGCTGCGTCGATTGGCACCGCGCTTTCCGGGGTTGATTGTTGCTGTCGGGGTGACATCGGCGCTGGTGGCGCTGAGCGCCTTGCCGGTCGACACGATCTTTTCGCGTTTTGGCACATTGCCCGGCAGCTTGCCCATGCCCGCGCTGCCGGACATCAGTTTGGCGCGGGTGGTCGAGCTGTTGCCTTCGGCCTTTGTCATCGCGTTCCTTGCGGGCATTGAATCGCTGCTGTCTGCCATGGTCGCCGACCGGATGATCGACGGCCACCACCGCCCCAACGCGGAAATACTGGCGCAGGGCTTTGCCAATATCGGCTCGGCGCTGTTCACCGGTCTGCCTGCCACGGGCGCAATCGCGCGCACTGCGACCAATGTGCGGGCCGGGGGCAAGACACCGGTGGCGGGGATAGTGCATGCGCTGACGATCCTGCTGGTCATGCTGTTGGCGGCGCCACTGGCAGGCTATCTGGCGATGCCGGCCCTTGCGGGGCTGTTGATCCTGACTGCGTGGAACATGACCGAACCGCACCGCTGGCGCAGCTACATGCAAGCGCGGCCATCGGACCGGTTGCTGCTGTTGCTGACGCTGGTGCTGACGGTCTTTGCCGATCTGACGGTAGCGATTGGCGTGGGGGTGGCGGTTGGCCTTGCCTTGCGTTTGCGCGACCAGGGACGCAAGGAAGATTGGACGCCACGTGACAGATAGTGCACGCGCGGGGATGTGTTAACGATAGCCGACCCGGACGACACAAAGGTAACACGCAGATGACCACAACGATTCCGCAAGCGCGATACCGCTGGGTGATCGTCATCGCCTCGGCGTTGATATTGGCGATTTCGATGGGGGCCATCGTCAACGGCATGTCCGCCTTTATCGTGCCCATGCAGATGCAGTTCGGCTGGCCGCGCGGACAGATTGCGCTGATCAATTTCGCGGGCATCATGGGGCTGGCCTTTGGGGGGCTGTTCATGGGGCCCTTGGCCGACCGCAAAGGCACACGGCCTGTGGTGATGTTCGGCGTTACCGTTCTGGGTCTGTGTTATTTGGCAGCTGCCTTCATGACCGCGCTGTGGCAGTTCTATCTGTTGTTCTTCATCGCAGGGTTCTTTGGCGCGGCTGCCATTTTCCCCACCGTGATGGCCGCGGTCGGGAACTGGTTCTTTGTGGGCGCGGGGATGGCCATCGGCATCGCCTCGGCGGGTCAGGCCATGGGGCAGGGCGGCGTGCCGTTTGTTTCGTCCTTCCTGATCAAGGCCATCGGCATCAGCGGTGCGTTCTGGGTGACAGGTGTCTTTATGCTGGTGACCTTGCTGCCACTCAGTCTTTTGTTGCGCCAGCCGCCCTCAGCGGATGATGCACAGCGCAAGGCCAGTGCCGCCGAAGAAGAGACGCTGGTGCCCACCAACACGGTCATCATCACGATGAGTGCAGCGATCATCCTGTGCTGTACGTGCATGTCGACACCGCTGATGCATCTTGTGCCGCTTATCCAGGACTGCGGCTTTGCTGCCGAACAAGCCGGGAGCGTGATCTTTGTGATGCTGCTTGTCGCGATTGCGGGCCGTCTTGCCTTTGGCAAGCTGGCCGACATGATCGGGGCTGTGCCGGCCTATATGACCGCGACGGCGTGGATGACGGCATTGGTCTTTGGGTTTATCTACATCGACAATCTCAGCATGTTTTACGTCTATGGGATCATCTACGGCTTTGGCTATGCGGGTGTCATGACCGGCGTGCTGGTGTCCTTGCGGATGCTGACACCGCCGTCGCGGCGGGCGCAGGCCTTGGGGATCGTCACGATGTTCGGATGGTTCGGCCATGCGATTGGCGGCTATCAGGGCGGGGCGTTGTACGATCTGACGGGGAATTACACAGCCGCCTATGCGGTGGCGGCGATTGCGGGTGTGCTGAACCTGATCATCGTCAGCACCCTGTTGCGCAAGACGCGCCGCGCGCGGATGCTGGCCGCCTAGCGTCCCTTGCGGATGACATAGACCTGCACGGCGCCGTCGACATTCGCAGACACCAGCTCATGCCCCGCCTCGGCGCAGAAGTGCGGCATGTCGATCACGGCGGCGGGGTCGTCCGCCTGCACGGTCAGCGTGTCGCCCACGGCCAGCGGTTGCAGCCGTTTGCGCGCCTTGAGAACGGGCAGCGGGCACAGCAGCCCGGTGGCGTCCAGCATGTGAGGATCATCAGTCATGTCCCTGACTTAGGCGGGTTGTTTCAACCTGTCCACAAGGTTGTGACCAAAGGCCGCGTGACGGCGCTGTGCCAATGGCCTATGTCCAAGCCATGTACGGAATAGACATCATCGACGCAGCCCTGCTGCCTGCCATGCTGGTCGCGCTTGTGGCCGGTGTCTTCAGCTTTCTGTCCCCTTGCGTGTTGCCCATCGTGCCACCCTATCTGGCCTATATGAGCGGTGTGACCCTGAACGATATGGACAGCGTTGCATCGGGTCGCAGACGTGCCGTGATTGCCGCGCTGTTCTTTGTGATGGGGCTGAGCACGGTGTTCCTGCTGCTGGGGTTCACCGCCTCGGCCTTTGGCGCGTTCTTCCTGCAAAATCAGGCGCTGTTTTCCAAGATTTCGGGCGTCGTGGTGATCGTTTTTGGCCTGCATTTCCTGGGTGTCTTCCGCATCCCCTTTCTGGATCAAGAGGCGCGGCTGGACGTGGGCGACCGGGGTGGGTCGTCCTTTGGCGCCTATGTGCTGGGTCTGGCCTTTGCCTTTGGCTGGACGCCGTGCATCGGTCCGCAACTGGGTGCGATCCTGTCACTGGCCGCCTCCGAGGCATCGGTGGCCCGTGGCACTGTTCTGCTGGGCGTCTATGCGGCGGGACTGGGCATTCCGTTCCTGCTGGCCGCGATGTTCATCACCCGCGCGATGGGGCTGATGAACCGGATCAAACGCCACATGAAGCTGATCGAGCGGATCATGGGCGTGCTCCTGGTCATCGTCGGACTGGCATTGGTCACCGGCGCGTTTACCTGGTTCAGCTTCTGGCTGCTGGAAACCTTTCCCGTTCTCAGCACTTTAGGCTGACGCCTGCGTGAAACCGGTCTAGACTGTGACCCAAAGCAGGACGCAGGCCGGATGCACGAACAGCAAGACACAGTGACCAGACGACGGGTGTTCTACATCCCCGGCTATGATCCCATTCACCCGCGCCGCTACCGCGAGCTTTACCGCAAGGAAGGCAGCGCGCAGGCCGAGATCAGCGGCTACGAGATCGGGCTGAAACCGCGCAAGTTCAATGGCAATTACGGCTGGCATGTGGATGCGGTCATTGATGGCACGGAGGTGGACGCGGATGTCGAGGTGCTGGTCTGGTCCGACATCGTGCGCGACAGCATGGCGACCTCGATTCCCGCGACCTATCTGCAACTGGTCCGCACGGCTTGGGTCTATATCGCGACCGGCGCCTTGGGGCGTCTGATGAAGCTGCGCAAGGGGCCGATCATCGCGGCGCTTTATCCGGTGGGCATGTTGCTGGTGCAATTGCTGCTGGCGGTTCTGCTGGCGTTGGCCGTGTTCACATGGGGCTTTCGCGCGATGGACTGGGCCATGCAGGCGGCGATGGGGCCGCATATGCTGGGGCCGTTATTCGGGCTGCGGCTGATCCTGTGGGGCGCGCTGGCGCTGGTGGCGGCGGTCTGGTTGATGCGGTGGTTCAAGAAACAGGACGGCAAGTTCTTTGCCTATTACTTGATGCACGACTATGCGTTTTCCGCCGCCTCGCGTGGGGCGAACCCGGCAGCACTTGAGGCGCGTATGGCGGTCTTTGCGGACAGCATCGCGGCGTCGCTGCGATCCGAGGTCGACGAGGTTCTGGTCGTCGGCCATTCCTCGGGTGCACATCTGGCGGTGTCGATCCTGTCCGACCTGATCCGCGCGGGCAGGGTGCCGGGCGACGGTCCGCAGCTGGCGTTTCTTTCGCTGGGGCAGGTGGTGCCGATGGTGTCGTTCCTGCCCGATGCGCACCGGCTGCGTGGTGATCTGCGGTTTCTCGGCAAGACCGACGCGCTGACATGGGTCGACGTGACCGCACCCGGCGATGGCTGTGCCTTTGCACTGTGTGATCCGGTGGCGGTGTCGGGCGTGGCACCCGAAGGGCAAAGGTGGCCGCTGGTGCTGTCAGCGGCCTTTACCCAGACGCTGAGCGCCGCGCGCTGGAAGGAGCTGCGCTGGCGATTCTTCCGGCTGCATTTCCAGTATCTGTGTGCATTCGACCGGCCGGGTGATTATGACTATTTCCAGATCACCGCAGGCCCGCAGTTGCTGTCCGACCGATATGCAGGCCGCGCCCCTTCGAAATCGCGCATCGTGGCGGCGGTGTCAAAATACACCACAGTGGCCGCATGACCCAACCGCCCAAGCCGCCAAGCCGTCCCGACAAAGTGTCGCTGTGGCGCTATGTGCGCCTGTTCCGGCGTGACCTGCTGTCGGCTCAACCTGCACGGCTGTACCGCGCCTGGATGGCCGAGTTTCGGACGCCGTTTTTCCGGTCCTATCTGCTGAACCAGCCCGATCTGGTCGATCTGGTGCTGAAAGAACGTCCCGACGATTTCCCCAAATCCGACCGCATCAGCGAAGGGCTGCGCCCGCTGCTGGGCAATTCGGTGTTTCTGACCAATGGCGAAACCTGGAAACGCCAGCGCCGCATCATCGACCCGGCATTTGAAGGCGGGCGCCTGCGCGACACCTTTGCCGCCATGTGGGACGCCGCCGAGGCTGCGGCCACGCGTTTGGACAAGCGCGCAGGGCAAGTGGTCGAGATCGAGGCCGAGACCAGCCACGCCGCCGCCGACGTGATCTTTCGCACGCTGTTTTCGATTCCCATCGAACATGAAGTGGCGACCGAGGTGTTCGACGAATTCCGCCGCTATCAGCGTGGCCAGCCGATCCTGAACCTGGCGGCTTTCATACCGCTGCCGCGCTGGATGCCGCGTCTGCACCGCAAGTCCACCCGCGCCAGTGCCGCGCGCATCCGCGATCTGATCACACGGCTGACCCGCGACCGGATGGCGGCGATCGCGGCGGGGACGGCCCCCGACGATCTGGCGACCAAGATCATGACCACCGTCGATCCGCAAACCGGCGAGACATTTGACACCGAGGAGATGGTCGACCAGGTGGCGATCTTCTTCCTTGCAGGCCATGAAACCAGTGCCTCGGCGCTGGCTTGGGCGCTGTACCTGATGGCGCTGTATCCAGACTGGCAGGATCGGCTGGCCGGCGAAGCGCAGGTATTGGAGACAGCCGATTTCGCCGTCATGCCCAAACTGCGCCTGTCGCGGGACGTGTTCCGCGAAACCCTGCGCCTGTATCCGCCCGTGCCGATGATGGTGCGCGAGGCTGCGTGCCCCGAACATTTCCGCGACCGCGACGTGCCCAAGGGCAGTCAGTTGGTGCTTAGCCCCTGGCACCTGCACCGGCATGAACGTCTGTGGGACCGCCCCGATGATTTCGACCCCGACCGCTGGCACACCGAGAACGGCAAGGCCTGCGCGCGCAACGCCTATATGCCATTTTCCGCAGGCGCGCGGGTGTGCACCGGTGCAGGCTTTGCCATGGTCGAGGGGCCGCTGATCCTGTCGCGCATCCTGCGCGATTTCCGCGTCACGCTGACCGATGCACCGCCGCCCGTGCCTGTTGCGCATCTGACCGTACGCTCGGATGGGGGCATTCCGCTGATGCTGACCCGCCGCTGACCGCTTGTTTGCGCTATCACATTCTAAGCCGCGCCCAGATGCGGTAACACCGTGCCAAAGAATCAAATGAATTCGGAGTTTCCCATGTCCAAGACCGCAGACCAACACGCACAAATGCACACCGGCGCAGGCTTTATCGCCGCCCTGGACCAATCTGGCGGGTCGACCCCCAAGGCGCTGGGGCTCTACGGCGTGGATTCCAACGACTATGACAGCGAAGAAGCCATGTTCGCCGAAATCCAGAAGATGCGCGAGCGGATCATTCTGGCGGATGACTTCACCGGCAAGAAGGTGATCGGTGCGATCCTGTTTGAGCGCACCATGGGCGAGAGCATCGAAGGCAAGAAAGTGCCCGACTACCTGTGGGAAAACTGCAATGTCGTGCCCTTCCTGAAGATCGACAAAGGTCTGGAAGACGAGGCAAACGGCGTGCAATTGATGAAGCCGATGCCGACATTGGACACGACCCTGCAAGCCGCGGCCAAGGCGGGCATCTATGGAACCAAGGAACGTTCGGTCGTGAATGTGGCCAATGCGGACGGGATCGAACAGGTCGTGGCCCAGCAGTTCGAGGTCGCGCGCCAGGTGATCGCCGCCGGTCTGGTGCCGATTATTGAACCCGAGGTGAACATTCATTCGGAGAGCAAGGCAGAAGCCGAGGACATGCTGAAGGCGGCCCTTCTGAAGCATCTGGACACGTTGGGGGACAGTGACAACGTGATGTTGAAACTGACCATTCCGAACGTCGCAGGGCTGTATGACGATCTGGCCGATCATGCCCGCGTGGTGCGGGTTGTGGCGCTTTCTGGCGGGTACAGCACCGATGTGGCCTGCGAAAAGCTGAGCCAGAACACCAAGATGATCGCCAGCTTCAGCCGCGCGCTGACCGAAGGGTTGCAGCGCGCCATGTCCGATGCCGAGTTCAACACTGCACTGGGCACCAACATCGACAAGATTTACCGCGCGTCGATCTGAAGAAAGGGAAAATAGCGCGCTATTTTCCTTTGGGTTTTTCAGTCTGAAAAACCATCAAAACAGGACGCGGATCGGTTCATTGTTGCAAAAGACGATAAACTGACCCGCGTTCTCGATGGCATGATAGCCACGCCGCTGCACTTCACGCAAAAATGCATCGCGGCCCACGTAACGCTCTATGTCACGGATCTTGCGGCGGATGACCGCGCCGCGACGGGCCGCCTGTGTGCTGAAAATTTCCAGTACGTATCGGTCGGGGCTAAAAGGGCCATGGGGGTGAAACTCTGACATGCCGTCAGATCAGCAGACCGTGGTTAACGCCCGGTTAATTCGTGGAAGACAAACAACCGGATCGACGAGGCCAACCCCACATCCGGGTCGCGTGCATCGTCAATCTCGGCCGCCAGCGCGTTGATCGGCTGGCCTCGCGTCGCGGCAATATCACGAAACGCCCGCCAGAACGCATCTTCCAGTGACACAGACGTGCGGTGCCCGTGCAGGGTCAGCGACCGTTTGACGGGCCGGCCGCTCATGGTTCGCGTTTGTGGTTGTCCAGCACGCGCACGGCCCGGTCGGCCTCTTTGCGCGCGCTGTCTTTCTGCGCCTTGGTGCGCCCGAACTTTACCGCATTTTCATCGGCCCGCGCGGATTTCTCGGCGCGGGCTTTGGCCTTGCGGGCCTTGTTCAGGTTCACCGGCGTGACCATAGGCCTACTTCGGCCCGATCATGTTTTCGGGACGCACCACGCGGTCGAATTCCTCCGCATCGACAAATCCCAGCGCAATCGCTTCTTCTTTCAGCGTTGTGCCGTTCTTGTGCGCGGTCTTGGCGACCTTGGTGGCGTTGTCATAGCCGATGGTGGGTGCCAATGCGGTGACCAGCATCAGCGATTCCTTCATCAGCTTGTCGATCCGCGCGGTGTTTGCCTGCGTGCCGACCACCATGTTGTCGGTAAAGCTGCCCGCCGCGTCGCCCAGCAATTGCATGGACTGGATCACGTTATAGCTCATCATCGGGTTGTAGACGTTCAGTTCGAAATGGCCCTGCGATCCGGCAAAGCCGACGGCGGCGTCATTGCCCATGACCTGGGCGCAGACCATTGTCAGCGCTTCGGCCTGGGTCGGATTTACCTTGCCGGGCATGATCGACGATCCAGGCTCGTTCTCTGGCAAGATCAGCTCGCCCAGACCGGAGCGGGGGCCGGAACCGAGGAAGCGCATGTCGTTGGCGATCTTGAACAGCGACGCGGCAACGGTTTTCAGCGCACCCGAGAACATGACCATCGCGTCATGGGCGGCCAGCGCCTCGAACTTGTTCGGGGCTGTGACGAAGGGCAGGCCGGTGATCTCGGCAATCTCGGCTGCAACCTTTTCGGCAAAGCCCTTGCGGGTGTTCAGGCCGGTGCCGACGGCTGTGCCGCCCTGGGCCAGTTCGTAAATGTCGGGCAGACAGGCCTCGACACGCGCGATGCCCTTGGCGACCTGATGCGCGTAGCCGCCGAATTCCTGGCCCAGCGTCAGCGGGGTGGCATCCTGCGTGTGGGTGCGGCCGATCTTGATGATGTCCTTGAACTCTTCGGACTTGGCTGCCAGTGCGGCGTGCAGCTTGCGCAGGCCCGGCAGCAGCGTGTCGCGGGCAACCATCCCAATGGCCACGTGCATCGCCGTGGGGAACGTGTCGTTCGACGACTGACCCATGTTGCAGTGATCGTTGGGGTGGACGGGCTTTTTAGAACCCATCTCGCCGCCCATGATCTCGATCGCGCGGTTCGAGATGACCTCGTTCGCGTTCATGTTCGACTGTGTGCCGGATCCGGTCTGCCAGACGACCAGCGGAAAGTTGTCATCGAACTTGCCGTCGATCACTTCCTGCGCCGCCTGGTCGATGGCGGGGGCCAGATCCGCATCCAGATCGCCGAACTCCAGGTTCACTGCAGCACAGGCTTTCTTGATCACGCCCAGCGCGCGCACGATGGCGACGGGCTGTTTTTCCCAACCGATGGGAAAGTTCATGATCGAGCGTTGCGTCTGCGCGCCCCAATATTTGTCCGATGGGACCTCAAGAGGGCCGAAGCTGTCGGTTTCGGTGCGGGTTTGGGACATGGGTAGGCTCCGGGCTTGTGAAATGTCACGCAGGGTGTACCGCCATGGCCGCGCTGGTGCAATTGGGCAATGTCCGTGTTAGCGGCTGACTTGCACGGCATTGTGTGCCCAAACCTTGTAGAAGCGGCCAGATGTGGCACATCACCTGTGGCGGCCCGCGCACCGGACCCTATATATGACATCAGGGCACCGAACATTACGTGCCCCTTCTGAAAGGACAGACCATGACGCGCAGCGCCGCCCTTACCTTCAACGCTGTCACACGCCTGCATTTGCTGGCGGGGCTGACATTGCTGGCGTTGCTGTCGTTTGCCATGCCCGCACGGGCCGACATCAGCAAGTTTATTGGGTCCTACAAAGGCTCTGCCGATGTGCTGTCTGCGGATGGGAGCGTGCAACCCCGCGACATGAGCGTCGAAATCGGGGCCTCTGACAAAGGGTTCACCGTGCGCTGGACGTCAACGCGCACCCGCGACGATGGCACTGAAAGATCGAAATCCTACGCGATCCGGTTTATTCCCAGCGAACGCAAGGGAATCTACGCCGCCGCCATGGGCCGCAACGTGTTCGGTCACGATGTCCAGCTCGACCCGATGCAGGGCGAACCCTATGTCTGGGCGCGGCTCAGCGGCGACACGCTGTCGGTCTATTCGCTGTTTGTCACGGACGAGGGTGGATATGAGATCCAGCAATATGACCGTACCCTGGTGGATGAAGGGCTGCGCCTGAAATTCCAGCGACTGCGCAACGGCGCGCCGCTGCGGTCGGTTACAACGGTTCTGAAGCGTCAATAGGGCGTTTCAGCCAGCCACTTGCGCCATGGCACCCATGGCTTTCGTGACCACGCTGTCGACATGTTCGCTGGTGGCAAGCTGTCGGGTCAGCACGTCGGTCACGGGCACCCAACGTGCATCACTGACATCGTCATTGGCCACTGGCACGCCGCTGACATAGGCGCACAGCACAGCGGCCAGCAAAAAGTGGAACTGCACGGCACCGCTGTCGTCACGTAGGATCACGTCAATATTGGTAAGATAGTCCACGGCACGCCCGGTCACGCCGGTTTCTTCGTGCAATTCACGCACAGCCGCATCCAGCGTTGGCTCGCCCAGCTCCACATGCCCGCCAGGAAAGCCCCAAAGTCCGGCATCCGGTTCGTTCCTGCGCTGGACCAGCAGAACATTATTATCGCGGATCACAACGGCAAGTGCGGCAAGTTTGGGCGCTTTCAGCATGATATCACGGGTCTCTGGCGCAGTGCCATCCGCACCTCAGTGTTTGCGGAAACTGTCCAGCGACACCACGTCGGCGTCTTTCTTTCCGGGTTTCTTTTTGGCGTCAGAGTGATCGGTGTGCTCGATAGGAGCGGGGACAACCTCGTGTTTGTCCTGATCAGCCGGAGTGGCAAGCAGATCGTCCCCGTCCGTGGCGTCCTGGCTTTCAAAGCGCAGGCCGAACTCTACCGAAGGGTCAACGAAGGTCTTGATCGCGTCATAGGGGATATACAGCGGCTCGGGCGCATCACCAAAGTTCAGGGTGATCGAAAAGCCGTCATCGGTCACTTCCAGCTTGTCGTACCAGTGCTGCATAACCACGGTCATTTCGCCGGGATAGCGGTCTGACAGCCAGTCGGCCAGCTCTGCGTCGGGGTGGCTGGTGTCAAAAGTGATAAAGAAATGATGCGCTCCGGGCAGACCGTTGTCTGCCACGTCCTGCAAGACCTTGCGGATCAGACCCCGCATCGCGTCATGCATCAGATTGCCATAGTCAATGTTTCGGCCCATGCGCGTGTCTTATAGCCCCTGTATTTCGTTGAGGGTGATCATATAAGTTTTGCGACCAAGCGAAAGGGGTGTCCAGTATTATCCGCCGATCACCCCCACAAGCAGCCCGGCCGTGGCGGAGATTGCCAGCGTGGCGGGCAGGCCCAGACGCAGGCGCAACAACAAAAGCGCGGCCAGCAGGGTCAGGCCAAGGGCGGTCACGTTCAACGTGGCAAGGTCCGGCAGGGGCATCGCGCCCAAGCTGCGCACTGTGCCAAACAACACATGCAGGGCAAACCACACCGACAGGTTCAGGATAACGCCGACGACGGCGGCGGTGATCGCCTGAAGGGCTGCGGCCAGACGTGGGCGGGCGGACAATGTGTCAAGGTAAGGTCCGGCAAGGAAAATCCATAGAAAACAGGGGGTAAATGTAACCCAGAGTGCCAGAACCCCCGCCAGAATCGCCATGGTCGCGCCACCTTGGGCAAAGCCTGCAAGCAGGGCGACGAATTCGGTCACCAGAATCAGCGGCCCCGGCGTGGTTTCGGCCAGCCCCAGTGCGTCGATCATCTGGCCTGTGTCGATCCAGCCGAAATCCTGAACCACCGTTTGCGTCATATAGGCCAGCACGGCGTAGGCCCCGCCAAAGGTGACGACGGCCAGCTTGGAAAAGAACAGGCCCAGTTGCAGCAGGAAATCCTGATCCAGCATCCAGACCAGCGCCAGCGGCGCGGCCCAGAGCAGGCCCCAGATCACGAGCGTTCTGCCGGGATGGTTCCGGGTGGCGGATGGGATCGGTTGGGGGGCTGTCGCCCCTGCGCGCCATACGCCGAAAAGTCCCGCGCCAAGGATCAGCAGCGGGTAGGGCACGCCGAACGCAAACAGACCAAGGAACGCCAGCCCCGCCAGCATCCATGCCGCCGGATCCTTCAACGCCTTGCCACTCACCCGCAGCAGGGCCTGAACCACCACCACGATGACCGCGGCCTTGATGCCGACAAATGTCGCCTGCACCAGCGGCAATGCACCAAAATGCACATATCCCAGGGCCAGCGCCATGATCACCACGGCCCCCGGCAACACGAACAGCAGCCCGCCCAGCAGACCACCCGCGACCCCGCGCAAGCGCCAGCCTGCATAGGTGGCCAGTTGCATCGCCTCGGGGCCGGGCAGCAACATGCACAGGGACAGCGCGCGCAGATAGTCCTGTTCGCTCAGCCATTTGTGGCGCTCGACCAACTCGGAATGCATCAGGGCAATCTGTGCTGCCGGGCCGCCAAAGCTCAGCACTCCAATGCGGCCGAACACACGAAACATTTCGGCAAGGCCGGGAGGATGGGGTGCGGGCACGGCAACGGTCCTGTCCAAGGGGGCGCAGCACCCCGTCCGGGGCAGTCTGTGCGCACAGGACAAGCATCTGTCAACCGCAACAGGGACGCGGCGCAGCGGTTATAAATATGGATGATATGAGAGGAAAGTGCAGGCTTCTGTTGCCAGGTGCCTGCGAACCCCGCCTTACGCTGCTAGGCGCAAGGACTTAATTTTCGATGTAGGTTACAGCTTACGCTGCAACTGCCATCGGAGCACGATTGTCATTTGCAATTGTACAGTTTTCGCCGATAACGGTGGCAGACAGCCGAGACAAAGCAATACCCCTTTAGACGTTCGTCGATCCTATTTCGTCCCCATGATCCCCAAATGAAGGATGTTTGGTGGAGACGCCGGGTACCGCCCCCGGGTCCGATCCGCTTATTACGAGCGCGTTTATGTCCATAGTCCCGAAGGACAACTTGAATATAGGGCGGCATGTTGTGTCTTGCAAGGGGGATGGCAGGAAATCAACGGGTGATGTGGCGCATTAATATGGCGTCTCAGCGTATTGTTTTCAAACGTAAATAACAAGATCAGCCAAGGTTGGCAACAATCAGCCACAGCGCCAGCGTTGCTTCGATCCCGCCAAAGACCAGCAGTTTCTTTATGGGTGGTTTGTCCAGAAACAACGACACAACCCGACCCGCAGCAGCCCCCGCATAGGCAAAGCCGACCATCGCATAGGCCAGCGGCGCATCCAGCCAGATCGCGGCCAACCCCGACACGACGAACAACCCACCGACCGAGGCACGCATTTCGCTCAGGCCCATGGTGCTGTTGGTTGGGGCCAGATCCAGCGTGTCGGCAGTATAGCGCGGGGCGATAAAGCCGAACAAGCCAAAGGCCACGGTGACAAGGGCGGCGATCACGTTGAGAATGTCGATCATACTGGGAGCTTTCGATCTGAAGTTGGAACATTGCAAAGATGATCTTGTCAGGCAGCAGGGCAAGGGCTGTTTTGCGCTGTGGACACGAGCGCAAGGCCAGGCGGGCCGCAACGTCGGGTCAAATCGCCATTTGTGCGTTTCTCTTTGTCTTGGGCTGGCATGTCTGGCAATTTCGCGGCACGCTGATTCAGGGCGCCAAAAAAGCGCCCGTTCGATCGGAGGAACGTCGGGGTGATCGACAAAAACTATGTGACGACGATGGCACGCTATAATGCGTGGCAGAACAGCCAGTTGACGGCCATCGTGACCAAGATGGACCATGACGCTCTGGTGCAGGATCGCGGTGCGTTCTTCGGCTCGATCCTTGGCACATTGAACCATCTGCTGTGGGGTGACCGGATGTGGTTGAGCCGGTTTGGAGCAGATGTCGACGCACCGGCACGCGGCGACACCACCAAGCTCACGCCGACCATTGCCGCCTGGAGCGCCGAGCGGTTTCAGGTCGATGGCCGGACGACGATCTGGGCCAAGGGCTTGCACAACATTGATCTGGCGGGGGATCTGTCGTGGTACTCCGGTGGTCACGACAAGACGCTGACGCGGCCCTTGGCGCTGTGCGTTGCGCATTTCTTCAACCACCAGACACACCATCGTGGACAGGTGCACGCGATGCTGACCGCTGCGGGGCAGGTGGCGCCGGTCAGCGATCTGGTGTTCATGGATGACAACGGAGCGTAACCAGCAGCCAACGGAACGCATGACAACGCGCATCGTTACACCGTGAGAGAGCGGGACCGAGGGGGGCGACCCCGCGTGCGCCCCGGGAAATTTTTGAAACAGAGAAGGCAAAGGGCCTTCGGGAAGGACTGAGCAGTATGTTTGACGCATTGGTTGTGAACAAGGACGAGGACGGCAAGACATCGGCGGCGGTGACACAGCTGGCGCTGGATGATCTGCCGCAGGGCGATGTTGTGGTGAAGGTCGAATATTCGACCGTAAACTACAAGGATGGCCTTTGCATCGGGCCGGGTGGCGGTCTGGTGCGGAACTATCCGCATGTGCCGGGGATCGACTTTGCCGGGACCGTCGAAAGCTCGGACGATGACCGCTACAAGGCTGGCGACAAGGTCGTTCTGACCGGCTGGCGCGTGGGCGAGGCGCATTGGGGTGGATACGCGCAAAAGGCGCGGGTCAAGGCCGATTGGCTGGTTCCGCTGCCCGAAGGGCTGGACACGCGTCAGGCAATGGCCGTGGGCACCGCCGGCTTCACCGCGATGCTGGCCGTCATGGCGCTGGAAGATCACGGGATCAAGAAAGGCCCCGTTCTGGTCACCGGCGCGGCGGGCGGTGTCGGATCAGTTGCAACGGCCATTCTGGCCAACCTTGGCCATCAGGTGGCCGGCGTCACCGGACGCCCCGAAACTGCGGATTACCTGACATCGCTGGGCGCCACGCAGATCGTTGCGCGCGAAGAGATCAACGAGACCGTGAAGCGCCCGCTCGAAGGCGAAACATGGGGCGGTTGTGTCGATGCCGTGGGCGGCGCGATGCTGGCGCGTGTGCTGGGCCAGATGGAATACGGAGCCAGCGTGGCCGCGGTTGGTCTGGCGGGCGGTGCGGGGCTGCCTGCGACGGTCATCCCCTTCCTCTTGCGCGGTGTGAACCTGCTGGGAATCGATTCCGTGATGCAGCCCTATGACAACCGTGTACGGGCCTGGAACCGGATCGCTTCGGACCTGCCGATGGACAAGCTGGAGGCGATGGTTCAGCCCGCGACCCTGTCGGACCTGCCCAAGCTGGGCGCGGATATTCTGAACGGTCAGGTCAAGGGCCGTGTTGTGGTGGATGTGAACGCATGAGCTATGACGACCAGAACATCTTTGCCAAGATCCTGCGCGGCGAGATTCCCAACGTCACCGTTTACGAGGACGCCGAAACCCTGTGTTTCATGGACATCATGCCGCGCGCCGACGGGCATTGTCTGGTGATCCCGAAAACGCCCTGTCGCAACATGCTGGACGCCAGCCCCGAACAACTGGCGGCCTGCATGAAGACGGTGAACAAGGTGGCGAACGCAGCGATGACCGCGTTCAACGCCGACGGCATCACCCTGCAACAGTTCAACGAGGCCGCAGGCGGGCAGGAGGTGTTCCACCTGCATTTCCACATCCTGCCCCGGCACGAGGGCGTGGCGACGCGTCCGCCTGGAAAAATGGGCGATATGGATGCGATCAAATCCCACGCAGAAGCGATCAAAGCCGCGTTGTAATTGACCTTTCCTTCCACCTCATCCCCGCATTTCAAATGTCAACTGCCACTTTTCTAGGCGAAAGGTTGCCACTTCGGGGATGAGGCCTATGCTTGTGACTGCGACCTAATTGCAGAAACGGGCGCGTTCCGGTTTTGACCTGCGCGACCCGTCACACTTGGAAGGGACAGTCCATGTCAGATACCGACACCCACGGTATACCGTCACCAGATGGTATAGCCGATGTCATCGAGACCGATTACGAGATCGGTCAGGACAACTTTGAAACGAAAATCGGACCCTTCGGTCTGGACATCCACAACCCTGTTTTCGTCATCTCGGGCGCGGCCATCGTGGTTTTCGTGCTGTATACGCTTTTGTTGCCTGAACAGGCCTCTGCCGCGTTCAAGGCGATGTTCAATTTTACCACCACCAACTTTGACTGGTTTCTGATTGGTTCTGCCGACATCGTGGTGATCTTTGCGCTGTTGCTGATCGTGACGCCTTATGGCTCGGTCCGGCTGGGCGGGGACGAGGCGACGCCGGATTACACCTACATGGGCTGGTTCGCGATGCTGTTCGCTGCCGGCATGGGCATCGGGTTGATGTTCTACGGCGTGTCCGAGCCGTTGACGCATTTCTCGACCGCGTTCGGCGGCACTGCAATGGAAGATGGGCTTCGCACCGACTGGGCGCCGCTGGGAGCCGCCACTGGGGACGAGCCGGGGTCGGTCCGGTTGGGCATGGCAGCCACGATCTACCACTGGGCGCTGCACCCTTGGGCGATCTATGCGACTGTCGCTTTGGCACTGGCGCTTTTCACCTATAACAAAGGTCTGCCGCTGACGATCCGTTCGGCGTTCTATCCGATTCTGGGCGATCGTGTCTGGGGTTGGCCGGGCCACATCATCGACATCATCGCAGTGTTTGCGACGCTGTTCGGTCTGGCGACATCGCTGGGCTTTGGCGCGACGCAGGCCAACGCAGGTCTGAACGAGCTCTTCGGTGTGCCCATCGGCAACACCACCGAGGTCATCCTGATCTCGATAATCACCGCCGTGGCCTTGGTGTCGGTTCTGCGTGGCCTTGATGGCGGCGTGAAGGTGCTGAGCGAGATCAACATGGGCCTTGCCGGTTTGCTGGCGCTGTTCACGCTGATCATCGGGCCGACCACCTTCCTGATCACCTTTTTCTGGGACAGCCTGAAGGCCTATGTCGAATATCTGCCTGCACTGTCCAATCCCTTTGGCCGCGAGGATGTGAACTATTCCCAAGGCTGGACGGCATTCTACTGGGCGTGGTGGATCAGCTGGTCACCTTTCGTGGGCATGTTCATCGCCCGAGTCAGCCGTGGCCGCACGGTGCGTGAATTCGTTGTTTGCGTGCTGCTGATCCCTTCGATGGTCTGCGTGTTGTGGATGTCGATCTTTGGCGGCACCGCGATCCACCAGGTCCTGTACGACGGGTACACCGGCGCGCAGGACGCGGATCTGCCGTTGCAGTTGTTCCGTATGCTGGACCAGTTGCCGCTTGCTTCGATCACATCGTTCATCGGCATCATTCTGGTGGTGGTGTTCTTTGTCACCTCCTCGGATTCCGGCAGCCTGGTGATCGACACGATCACCGCCGGCGGCAAGGTCGACGCTCCGGTGCCACAGCGGGTGTTCTGGTGCATCTTCGAAGGGGCCGTCGCGATTGCGCTGTTGCTGGGCGGTGGCCTTGCGGCGTTGCAATCCATGGTGATCTCGACGGGGCTGTTGTTCACGGTCGTGCTGCTGGTGATGTGCTGGTGCATCTTCCGTGGACTGCAAAGCGAACGAGCGAATATGCGCTGATCCGACAGTCAGCTTGAGAAAAACAAAACGGCGGGTTTTCAACCTGCCGTTTTTTGTTTTGTGGGTGTCGCTATCGACGCCTGTATTTTCGAACCTGCCCCGTAGCGTTGGCCGCATTAACAAAAACAAACAAAATCAGGGACAGAAAAAATGGCACTAAAACCACCCCTCACGAAACTGCCGATCAAAACGGCCGCCAGCGGGTTCTACCGCGGCTTCAGCATGGACGTCACGATCACTGCCAAGATCATCATCGGCCTTCTGGTGATCTGGGCCGTGGCCTTTCCCGATCAGGCCGCATCGGTTCTGAATGGCCTGAACGGCTTTATCCTGACAAACTTTGCCACGTGGTACGTCTATGTGATGGCGGCCTTTGTTATCGTTTGTATCGTGCTTGCCGTCTGGCCAAGCGCGGGCAGGTTGAAACTGGGTCTTGATACGGACGAGCCTGAATTCGGCTACTTCTCGTGGTTCTCGATGATGTTCGGTGCGGGCATCGGTGTCGGGATGCTGACATGGGCTGTCGCCGAGCCGATCTATCACTTTGGCAACAACCCCGACGTGATGCAGGGCTTTGCCACGGCCAAGGGCGAGGACAACATCCTGAACGCCTATAAATGGTCCTACCTGCACTGGGGTTTTTCGGCGTGGTCGTCCTATGCGATTGCCGGTCTGGGGCTGGGGTACTTTGCCTATCGTCGCGGCCTGCCGCTGACGATCCGGTCGTCGCTGTCGCCGCTCTTTGGCGCGCGGCTGTCGGGCAATGTCGGTCACCTGGTTGATATCGTTGCGGTGGTCGCGACCATTCTTGGTGTGGCGCAGACACTGGGCTTTGGCGTGAACCAGTTCGTTGACGGCATGGCGCGTATCGGTGTCGGTGACTGGTTGATGAACGCAGAAGGCAAGCCGTCGTCGGCGGGCATCGTCTTTGCGATCGTGATCATCATGGGCGCATCGACCCTGTCGGCGCTGTCCGGTGTGGGCAAGGGCATCAAATGGCTGTCGAACATCAACATGGCCCTGTCGATCTTCCTCCTGGGCTTCCTGATCCTTTTCGGCTCGACCTTCTTCGGCTTCCGCGCATTGTTCGTGGGCATGTGGGAATATGTCATCGCACTGCCCGGCATGATCTTTACAATCTACAGCGGCGAAAACCCTGTTGATCAGGAGCTGGCTGGCTGGCAGGGGTCGTGGACCGTGTTCTATTGGGCTTGGTGGGTGGCCTTTGCACCCTTCGTGGGCCTGTTCCTTGCACGGATTTCCAAAGGGCGCACGATCCGCGAATTCGTACTGGGCGCGGTGATTGCCCCTTCGATCATGTGCTTTATCTGGTTCGCATGGGCCGGTGGCACCGCGATTGATCTGGAACTGTCCGGTCAGGCCGCGGGCAAGATCTTTGGCGCTACGGACGGCGGCAAGATCTTTGCGATGACCGACATCCTGTTGGGCGAGGGCGTTCTGAGCTGGCTGATGGCAGTTGTGATCGTCGTTTTGCTGATGACCTATCTGGTCACTTCGGCGGACTCGGCTGTGCTGATCGTCAATACGATCAATGCCGCTGGCGATGAGGGCCCGAAGGCACGCCCGCACATCATCTTTTGGGGTGTCGCATTGGGTGCCGTGGTGGCGGCGCTGCTGTTGATCGGCGGGATCGGTGCGATCCAGACGGCGATGGTGATCGGTGCCTTGCCCTTCAGCGTGGTGATGGTGCTGATGGCCGTTGCTTTGATCAAGGCGATCTATCTGGACGGCAAACGCGAGGCGGCTGGCATCTCCACGACCGCGCCGGCCGACACCACACCTGCCGAGTGATTGGATCACAGCAATGTATGAAGGGGCCGCTCCGGTTGGGGCGGCCCTTTTTCGTGTCATGGTGAACCCTGCCGCCGCAACGTCCGCTTTATTCCCGTCTTGACCTTTGTCCGGGACAAAACCAACCTGCGCCCATGACAATAGACATCGACTGGGTCCGCGCCCAATTCCCCGCCTTTTCACAACCGTCCCTCAAGGGGCAGGCCTTTTTCGAAAACGCCGGTGGCAGCTATACCTGCCAGCCCGTGATCGACCGGCTGACGCGGTTCTATACCGAACGCAAGGTTCAGCCCTATGGCACCTTCGAGGCCAGCCGTCTGGGCGGTGAAGAGATGGACGAGGCGCGCCGCCGCATGGCCGCGATCCTGGGCGTCGAGACCGACGAGCTGAGCTTTGGGCCGTCAACCACGCAGAACACCTATGTTCTGGCGCAGGCCTTTGGCCAGATGATGAAACCGGGCGAGGCGATCATCGTGACCAATCAGGACCACGAAGCCAACAGCGGCCCGTGGCGCCGTCTGGCCGAGCGTGGTGTCGAGGTGCGCGAATGGCAGATCAATCCCGAGACCGGCAAGCTTGAGATCGAAAAACTCGAGGCGCTGCTGGACGAGCGCGTGCGGCTGGTCTGTTTCCCCCATTGTTCGAACGTCGTGGGCGAGATCAATCCGGTGGTCGAAATCACCGCCATAGCCCACGCGGCGGGCGCCTTTGTCTGCGTCGATGGCGTGTCTTACGCACCGCACGGATTTGCCGATGTGGGCCATATGGGACCGGACATCTACCTGTTCTCGGCCTATAAAACCTACGGGCCGCATCAGGGGCTGATGGTGATCCGCCGCGCCTTGGGCGCGCTGTTGCCCAACCAGGGGCATTATTTCAACGGCGACACCCTCTATAAACGTTTCACGCCTGCAGGACCGGACCATGCGCAAGTGGCCGCTTGTGCGGGCATGGCCGATTATGTCGATGCCTTTGCTGCACATCACGACACTGACACGCGCGGCGTACACGACGTGATGCGCGACCATGAAACGCAATTGCTGCAACATATGCTGGATGCATTGCGCGGTCGCAACGACCTGCGCATCCTTGGCCCCACTGAGGCTGCCAGACGTGCGCCCACCGTGGCGCTGGACCTTGGGCGTGGGGCGAAGCCCGTTGCGCAGGAACTGGCAAAACATGGCATCATGACAGCAGGCGACGATTTTTACGCCGTGCGTGCGCTGGAGGCGATGGGGGTCGACCCGGCCAAGGGCGTTCTGCGGCTGTCGTTCACCCATTACACCACACGCGCCGAGATTGATCAGGCGCTGAGCGCGCTGGATGCGGTGCTGTAATCGCTTGACCCCGACCGGAACGGGCTAGTTTGCCTTGAAACGAGCAACGGGGGACATTGCGCGTGACAGACACCAAACCCACCATCCTGTGGTATCGCCGTGACCTGCGGCTGAGCGATCATGCCGCCCTGACAGCGGCGTGCAAACGCGGCGGGCCGGTGATCGCGGTGTTCATTCACGACGACCTGAGCGACGGACTGGGCGCCGCGCCAAAATGGCGGCTGGGTCTGGGTGTGGAGGAACTGGCAAAGACGCTGGAGGAGAAGGGCAGCCGCCTGATCCTGCGACGCGGCGCGGCCCTGAACGTGCTGCGCGACCTTGTGACCGAAACAGGGGCAGGGGCTGTCTATTGGTCGCGGCTTTACGATCCTGACAGCATCGCGCGCGACACCGCTGTCAAGGAGACCTTGAAAGCAGACGGGATCGAAGCGAAATCCTTTGGCGGACATCTGATGTTCGAGCCGTGGACAGTCGAGACAGGCTCGGGCGGGTTTTACAAGGTCTACACGCCGTTCTGGAACAACGTGAAATCGCGCGATGTTGACGCACCACTGCCGACGCCCGCCAAAATCCCTGCACCCGACGCATGGCCCCAAAGCGACAGGTTGGACGATTGGCACATGGGGGCCGCGATGAACCGTGGTGCCGATGTGGTGCGCCGCTTTGTCCGGCTGGGAGAAACGGCGGCGCAGGCGCGGCTGGGTCATTTCATCGCCCACATCGTTCAGGATTACAAAGCCTTGCGTGATATTCCGGGGGAGGACGGCACCTCGAACCTCAGCGAGAATCTGGCATTGGGAGAGATCAGCCCGCATCAATGCTGGCACGCAGGCCAACGCGCGCGTCATGAAGGCAAGCAGGGTGCCGAGACCTTTCTGAAAGAGCTGGTCTGGCGCGAGTTTGCCTATCACCTGATGCACCACACACCGCGCATTCTGACAGACAACTGGCGCGAGGATTGGGACGCCTTTCCCTGGCGCCAGGACGCCCGCGCCGCCGAGGTCTGGGCGTGGAAAAATGGGCGCACCGGGATTCCCTTTGTCGATGCCGCGATGCGCGAACTCTATGTCACGGGGCGGATGCACAACCGGGGCCGGATGATCGTGGCCAGCTATCTGACCAAGCACCTGATGACGCATTGGCGCATCGGGCTGGAGTGGTTCAACGACTGCCTGATCGACTGGGACCCGGCCAGCAACGCGATGGGCTGGCAGTGGTCCGCAGGCTCGGGCCCGGATGCAACGCCGTATTTCCGTGTTTTCAATCCTGTCACACAGTTGGACAAATTCGACAAAAACCGGCAATATGCCAGCCGCTGGATCGCCGAAGGCCGCGCCAACCCGCATTCCGATGCGCTGGCGTTCTTTGATGCGATGCCCCGACACTGGGGGCTGTCGCCCGATGATGCCTATC
The DNA here is from genome assembly GCF_000620505.1 of Sulfitobacter sp. 20_GPM-1509m. Taxonomy (GTDB): domain Bacteria; phylum Pseudomonadota; class Alphaproteobacteria; order Rhodobacterales; family Rhodobacteraceae; genus Pseudosulfitobacter. The sequence goes on from NZ_JIBC01000007.1 coordinate 195,566, forward strand.
CCGATCCGGTGGTGCCGGTCGACCAAGGCCGTCACCGCGCACTGGAAGCCTATGAAAATCGGGACTTTTGAAACTAAAACGCTAAACTCAACGTATAAAGAATAACGCGCCAGAAAGGCGCGGTGAGAAACCGACATGGACACGCACATGATCCTGACCACGACCGACGGACAAACAAACCTTCCCCGCTATTTCGCCCGTGTTTTTGCCATGACCCAAGGCATGAACAACGGTCGCGTCGATTTTGTCCTGTCCGACGGGCGGACCTTTCGCGCCGAAGGGAAAAACCCCGGACCCGTGGCAGAATTGCGCATTCACAACAATGACTTGTTCGCACGGTTGATCCGCGAGGGCGATCTGGGCTTTTGCGATGCATATCTGGACGAATGGTGGTCAACGCCCGATTTGCAGGCCTTTATGGATCTGGTCCATGCCGACAACGACAGCATCTATGACGGCTTTCCCGGGATGGGGCTGGTGCGCTTTGTCGAACGCTTCCGGTTCTGGCTGCAGCGCAACAACCGCACGCAGGCGCGTAAGAACATCAGCTATCACTATGATCTGGGCAACGAATTCTACGGTCTGTGGCTGGACGATACGATGACCTATTCCTCGGCCTTGTTCGAGACGGGACAGGAAAGCCACGAAGCTGCGCAAATCGCGAAATATGCCAGCATGATCGACCAGATGGGCGCCCAAGCAGGCGATCACATCCTGGAAATCGGCTGTGGGTGGGGCGGTTTTGCCGAATACGCGGCCAAGGAGCGGGGCATTCGGGTCACGGGGCTGACCATCAGCGAAGAGCAGATCAAGTACGCCCGCGAGCGCATTGAAAAGGCTGGTCTTTCCGATATGGTCGATTTCAAGTTGCAGGACTATCGCGACGAAAAGGGCACCTATGACGGCATCGCCAGCATCGAAATGTTCGAGGCCGTGGGCGAGCAATATTGGCCCGCATATTTCAACACCGTGCGCGAACGGCTGAAACCCGGCAAGAATGCCACCTTGCAGATCATCACCGTGCAGGACCGCCGTTGGGAAGTTTACAAACGCGGTGTGGACTTCATTCAGAAATACATCTTTCCGGGCGGCATGCTGCCCAGCCCCAAGGCGCTGCGCGATCAGGTGGTCAAGGCGGGCCTGAGCATCGAACGCTCGATCGAGTTCGGCCCCAGCTATTCCATCAGCCTGCGCCGCTGGCACGAAACGTTCAACGAACGCTGGGACCAGATTGCCGCCATGGGCTTTGACGACCGGTTTCGCCGGATGTGGAATTTTTACCTGACCTCTTGTGCTGCAACCTTTGAAAGTGCCAACTGCGACGTGACACAGATCACGATCAAACGCCCCGTCTGAACGCGGGACGGCAGTTTACCCGCCACGCGGCGGCACAATCGGGGGACACCATGCCCGACGCAGCACGGCTGGTTGCAGCCATATGTCTGGCCATTCTGGCCTTTGTCGTTTCGGGGCAGATTGTGCCCTTGATGCCGGAAAGCACGGATTTTGGCTATTTCCTCTATGTGAACATCGCCCTTGGCGCGGTCGTGGGCTGGTTCGTGATGGGCAAGCGCGCCGGGCGCGGGGTGACGTCGGCGATCAACAACGGGTTGACCGGGGTTATGGTCTTCGTTCTGTGGGGACTGTTCATTCAGGCCTGTAACGAAATGGTCCGGCTGGCCATGCGCAACCGCTATGATGGCCCGCTTGAGGCAGTCGTTGACGTGTTCAAGATCGGCGCGGAATACGGGTTGATCCTGTTGGTGCCACTGGTCATAGGAACGCTGGTTGCGGGCGGGGTTCTGGCAGGGCTGGCCACCGAAGTTGCATGGCGTAAGTGGCGTTGATTGAATGACAAACCTGTTTTTCTATGGGACTTTGCGGCACATGCCGCTGCTCGAGATTGTGTTGGGCACGCCGGCCTCGGATCTGGACTTTGCCGACGCCGTGTTGCCGAATCATGCGATTGTCGGGGCCGAAGGCGGGCTTTATCCCGTGATCGTACCGCAACCCGGTGCGCAGGGGCGCGGTGTGCTGGTGCGTGGGCTGAATGATGTGCAGATTGACCGGCTGACCTTTTACGAAGGCGGCTTTGACTTTGACCTGCGGCCCATGACGCTGGCGGACGGGCAGGGCGCGTTGGTCTATTTCGCCGATCCTGCGCTGGCGACGGACGGGCCGTGGTCGTTGACCGATTGGCAGGCGCAATGGGGCGATCTGTCGGTGACCGCAGCGCGCGAAGTGATGGGATATTACGGCACGCGCAGTGCGGCCGAGGTGGCACGCATGTTCCCGATGATCCGCGCGCGTGCCACGGCACAAATCAACGCGGCACAGTCGAAACACGGCGCAATCACCGCGCGCGGCCGGGTCGACATCCAGAAACGCGAACGTGTCTATTCCAAGTTCTTCGCGCTGGACGAGATCACATTGCGACACGAACGGTTCTCGGGCGGCATGTCCGAGCCGTTGCTGCGCGCGGTGTTTATGGCGACCGACGCGGCGATCGTGCTGCCCTATGATCCGGTGCGCGACCGCGTGTTGCTGGTGGAGCAGATCCGCATGGGGCCAATGGCGCGCGGCGACCGCAGTGTCTGGCAGCTGGAACCCATTGCCGGGCGCATTGACGCGGGCGAAACAGCCCAACAGGCAGCTTTCCGCGAAGCGCATGAAGAGGCGGACCTGACCCTGACACAGCTTTTGCCGGTGGCCGAGGCCTATGCCTCCCCCGGCAACGCGACCGAATTTCATTATATCTACGTGGGGCTCGCTGATCTGCCCGACAGTGTGACCGGCGTGTCAGGCAAGGAGGACGAGGCCGAGGATATCCGCAGCCATATCCTGTCGTTCGAAGCGTTGATGCAGATGGTTGATGATATGCAGGCTGCCAACACGCCGCTTCTGGTTGTGGCGCTGTGGCTCGCACGCCATCGTGACCGTCTGCGCGAGTCCGCTTGAGGTCACGGCCCCGCAGGGTTACATCCATTGAAAGACACCGCACGAGGAACGCCGCCATGCGCATTGCAAACGATCTGGCCGAGGCCATTGGAAACACGCCGCTGATCAAGCTGCGGCAGGCCAGTGAGGAAACCGGTTGCACCATTCTGGGCAAGGCCGAGTTCATGAACCCCGGACAATCGGTCAAGGACCGTGCGGCGCTGTACATCATCCGCGACGCCATCGCGCGCGGTGAATTGCGTCCCGGCGGCACGATTGTCGAAGGGACAGCAGGCAACACCGGCATCGGACTGGCCTTGGTCGGCGCGTCGATGGGCTTTCGCACGGTTATCGTGATCCCCGAAACGCAGAGCCAAGAGAAAAAGGATATGCTGCGTCTGGCTGGGGCCGAGCTGATTCAGGTTCCGGCCGCGCCCTATCGCAATCCGAACAATTTTGTGCGCTATTCGGACCGTTTGGCGGCAGAGCTTGCCAAAACCGAACCGAACGGTGTGATCTGGGCCAACCAGTTCGACAACACGGCCAACCGTCAGGCCCATGTCGAAACCACCGGTCCCGAGATCTGGGAACAGACCGGCGGCAAGGTCGACGGGTTTGTCGCTGCCGTGGGGTCGGGTGGCACGCTGGCAGGGGTTGCGGAATACCTTCAGCCCAAGGGTGTAAAGATCGGTCTGGCCGATCCCGACGGTGCCGCCTTGTTCAATTTTTACGACCACGGCGATCTGAGCGTCACCGACGGCTCGTCCATCAACGAAGGCATCGGGCAGGTGCGTATCACCAAGAACCTCGAGGGGTTCACACCTGACTTTGCCTGGAACATCCACGACGACGAAGCCCTTCCGGTCGTCTTTGACCTGCTGGAGCACGAAGGCCTTTGCCTGGGCGGCTCGTCAGGCATCAACGTGGCCGGTGCGATCCGTCTGGCACGCGAAATGGGGCCAGGGCACACGATTGTGACGATCCTGTGCGACTATGGCACGCGCTATCAGTCGAAATTGTTCAACCCCGACTTCCTGCGCGAAAAAGGGCTGCCGGTGGCCGACTGGATGACCGAAGCACCGTCCAGCATCCCCGGCGTGTTCGAGGACTGAGGGTGCGCTGGCTTTCTGGCTTTCTGACGGCCCTGTTCCTGGGGCTGGCATCCGTGACGCTGGTTGCTGCGCCTGCAGTGGCACAGCAAACTGCGGCCAATGCCCCGGACTATTCCCAATGGGAAGTGGTCGCCACACGGGCGGAAAAGGCAGTGGATACAGCCAAGGCGTCTGACGCTGCGCTGACCGCCCTGCGGGCCCAGATTGCCGATTGGCGCAGCCAGTTCCAGGATCAGCTTTCGGGCAACGACAGCCGCATCGCAACTCTGCGTGACCAGTTGACCGCGTTGGGCGACCCGCCAGCCGAAGGCGCGCCGGCCGAGGCACCCGAGATCGCCCAGCGGCGCACCGAGTTGAACGATCAGCTGACCCGTCTGACCACGCCGCGACGCTCTGCAGAAGAGGCGTTGAGCCGCGCCAATGGCATCATTTCGGAAATTGACGCGATTTTAAGGGCACGTCAGGCCGACAAGCTGTTGAATCGCGGGCCATCGCCGGTGAACCCCGCCCTTTGGGGCGCCGCCCTCAGTGACATGGGGCAGTCGTTGCGCGCGGTGTGGAGCGGCACCTATCAGGCATGGTCAACCCCCACACGCCGGGACGAGGCGCAGAACAATCTGCCGCTGGTTCTGGTACTGGTGGTGTTGGCGATCATTCTGTTGGCCCGGTCGCGGTCATGGAGCGAACGGCTGGCCGTATATCTTGTGCGGCGCGATACCAAGACACGCAGCGACTTTGCCGGCTTCGTGGTGTCCTTGGGACAGATCGTATTCCCCTTGCTGGGCATTTTCGCGCTGATCCGTGCCTTGGGGGCCACCCAGCTCTACGGACCGCGCGGCGAGCTGATCCTGACCATCCTTCCCGCAATGGGCATCTGTTTCTTTGTGTCGCGTTGGATCGGCAGCCGTATGTTCCCTGCGGACGAAGCGGTAAACAGCCCGCTGGGCCTGAGCGAAGCGCGTCGGACCGAGGGGCGCTATTATTCAATGTTGCTGGGTCTGGCGCTGGCGGCGAACCTGCTGGTGGTGAACCTGTCCAGTTTCGACCGCTTCACCGCAGCCAGCAACAATGTGCTGGCCTTTCCGATCATCGTATTCGCCAGCCTCCTGACATTTCGCATGGGTCAGCTGCTGCGGCGGCACGATGCTGCGCATGACGGCAGTTCGCTGACCGAGGAAAACGCCTATCGCAACCGCCTGGTCTCGCTGCTGGGACAGGGGGCAAAGCTGGTTGCGATCGTTGCCCCCGTGCTGGGGGCTGCGGGTTATGTCACCGCATCGGCAAGCTTGATCTATCCCGCGATCCTGTCGCTGGCGCTGTTCGCCACCATCGCACTGCTGCAAGAGGCGGTGAATGATGGCTATGTGTTCTTCTCAAAGTCACCGGTCGGAACCAAAGGCCTGATGCCCACGCTGATCGGGTTCCTGTTGCTGGTCGCCTCAGCGCCACTGTTTGCGCTGGTCTGGGGCGCGCGGGTGACGGACCTGACGGAACTGTGGGCGCGCGCGCGTGCGGGTATTTCCATTGGCGACACCACGCTGTCGCCCGGTTCCTTTATCACGCTGATTGTGGTGTTTTCGATCGGGCTGTTCCTGACCCGCGCCTTGCAAGGCACGCTGAAAACGTCGCTGCTGCCAAAGACCAAGATTGATCCGGGCGGGCAGGTGGCGATGGTGTCCGGTGTCGGTTACATCGGTATCTTCCTCGCGGCGCTGGTCGCCATCACCTCGGCGGGGATCGACCTGTCATCGCTGGCCATTGTCGCCGGTGCGCTGTCGGTCGGTATCGGTTTCGGTCTGCAAAATATCGTCAGCAACTTTGTCTCGGGGATCATCCTGCTGATCGAACGTCCGATTTCCGAAGGCGACTGGATCGAAGTCGGTGGCCAACACGGTTACGTGCGCGACATCTCTGTCCGTTCGACGCGGATCGAGACATTCGACCGCACCGACGTCATCGTGCCCAACGCCGATCTGATCAGCGGCACCGTGACCAACTATACCCGTGGCAATACGGTGGGACGCTTGATCCTGAAGGTCGGCGTTGCCTATGGCACCGATACGATGCGCATCGACGGTATCCTGCGCGAGATCGCGAGCGCTCACCCGATGGTGTTGGCCAACCCGGCGCCGAACGTGGTGTTCATGGGCTTTGGCGCAGATTCGCTGGATTTCGAAATTCGCGCCATCCTGCGCGATGTGAACTGGTTGCTGTCCGTGCGCAACGACATGAACCACAAGATCGCTGCGCGCTTCCAGGAAGAGGGCATCGAGATTCCCTTTGCTCAGCGCGACATCTGGCTGCGCAATCCCGAGGTCTTGCGCGGCGCGCCGCCCGAGCAGCAGGACGCCGTCAAGGTTGCCACCGCGACGGCGCCCAAACCCGAAGGTCAGCCTGACGATCCCGATCCGGATGTCGACACGGATACCGATACAGGTACGCCAGACACAGCGGACCGCGCCTGATGACCCGAATGTTGTTTCGTGACGACGCCTATCTGCGTGATGCGGATGCACGCGTGATCGCCCATACGCCCGAAGGCGGCGTGGTGCTGGATGCGACGGTGTTCTATCCGACAGGCGGCGGACAGCCCGGTGACAGCGGCGTGCTGGAATGGGACGGCATCCGTATGCCCATTGCCACGACGCTCAAGGCGCAGGGCGATCAGATCGCCCTTGTCCCGGCCGAACCGCAGCCGTTGCCGGGGATCGGCACCTATGTCACGCAATCGCTGGACTGGGATCGGCGTCACCGGCACATGCGCGTCCACACCGCGCTGCATCTGTTGTCGGTGGTTGTGCCTTTTGGCGTGACCGGCGGATCGATCAGCGCCAACCACGGGCGTCTGGATTTCGACATGCCCGATTCCCTCGAAAACCGTGAGGCCATCGAAGCCACGCTGAATGCCTATGTCATGGAAGACGCGCAGGTGTCCGAAGATTGGATCACCGCCGCCGAACTGGACGAAAATCCCGGCCTGATCAAAACCATGGCCGTCAAGCCGCCACGCGGGGCAGGGCGGGTGCGTCTGGTGCGTATCGGTGATGTTGGCGCCCCAATCGACCTGCAACCCTGCGGAGGCACCCACGTGGCGCGCACGGGCGAAATCGGTCAATTGCGGCTGGGCCGGATCGAGAAAAAGGGCCGGATGAACCGCCGCGTCTACATTCACCTCGACAACTGACAAACAGTCCCGATTGCCTCTTGCATTGGCAGTCGGTCCCACGCTATGTCGCCCGAACGGAGCGGTGGCCGAGTGGTCGAAGGCGCACGCCTGGAAAGTGTGTAGGCGGGAGACCGTCTCCAGGGTTCGAATCCCTGTCGCTCCGCCACTATCCCCATTGCGAACCGGTGACTCCGCCCAGATGGGCGCGGAATTTTCCGTGTTATCAAAGGGGTCTGCGGGAGCCAACCGAACCTCATAGACGCGCCGCCTGGCCGAGGCTGGGCTCGGAATGGCCCTCAGTCTCAGTTTGGGCGAACCCAAGCCATTCCGGTTCGGCCCGTTTTCCTATTAGCTTTCAATCCTCTGCCGCCGAACGCCACCAAAACCCAATCGCGCGATCCGAACGGCTTCGATGGCAAAATCGACGGAACACAAGGTAGGTGCGTTGCTCGGGAGGCCACCGTAAAAAGGTAAATTGTTAGCGGTGGTTCGCAACGCGTTTCACAAGGACAAATTCATGGGCAACTGAAGTCCATGTTCGCCGCCGTGTCGAAATGCCTTGTCACACAACAGAGCCGTTCGTCGGCCGCCAACGTTACGTTGGCTCCCGGATGAATGCTGCGCTTGGCACTCACATGGGCGAGAAGTGACGCAATCGGGCAAAGCGCCTGAAGCGGGTCTCCCGAATTCTTGTCAGACCCATGATGCGGCAGCGCCAATGCGTCCACATGCGCGAGATCAGCGGCATAACAGCTCTTCCAGTTTTCAAGGTCGGGTTCAGTCAGAAGTTCCGCGTCGCCGGTACACGCTCGCCACACGGTCGAAATGGTCGGGTCTCGCGCATTCGATCTATCGGGGACCGCGGTCAACCTGTCCATGGGGGCCGATCTCATCGCAACACGGATCATCGGGTTGGCAGACCGCAAGGCAACCGACTGGCTTGAATTTTCGGACGAAGGCTGGCGCGAGCTGACGGATTTCCACGATATGGTGCTGAAGAACATTCAGCATGGCATCTCTGTCCTGGTATCCGAAGACGTCGGATTGGCGCGCGACCTTGTCGAGCAGAAGGAAACCCTCAGGCGGACGGTCCAGGACTTGGAGCGCAGGCATATCGAACGGCTTAGTCAGGGCATGGCACCATCCATAGAGACAAGCGCAATTCATCTGAGCCTGCTGCGCGCGCTGAAGTCCTTGAATTCGTCTTTTGCCATGACCGCATATTCGCAGCTGAGCGGGGCAGGAGAGTTGCTGCAAAGTCGTTTGGCGGTCCAGAGCAGGCAGGCCTGATTGCTGACGGACCGGGGCGAAACGGCTATGCAGCAGGGCCGTCCCTGACGCTTTGGATGCAGCAATTCCCCGAGGATGCCGGGGGGCTGTCGGGTTCTCCGCCTCTGAGACAGAGCGCGTGAATTTGGGGCATCCGAAGTTTTCAGCCCGACCCGTGCGCGGCAGCCCGTTCTGGGCAGGTGTGCCTCGTGGCTCCGCTCAGCCGAAATCGGGTCGACGCTTTTCCCGGAAGGCCGCGAGTCCACGCCCGAGGTCGTGACCCTCCACATGGCGCGCAAAGTGCTGATGTTCAGCCTCCATGCGCTGCTGTCGCCTGCGGTCGCGGGCTTCCGGGCCAGTCAGCGCCTTCAGGTGACGGGTCACTTCGGGACTGCAGGCCATGATCTCGGCGGCAAGGTCCTGCGCGCGGTCCATCAGCCGGTCTGCGGGCACGACCTCATTGACCAGCCCCCAGTCGCGCAGCGTCTCTGCGGACTGGGTTGCGCCGGTGTAGAAAAGCTGCGCGGCCCGCGACGGTGCGATCCGTTCGGGCAGCCGCACCGTGGAGCCCGCTGCGGGGACGACGCCGTAGCAGGCATGGCCGTCGCCGATCTGCGCGCCCTCGGCGGCGATCAGGACGTCGCAGCACAGCAAAAGCTCCAGCCCGCCTGCAATCGCCACGCCGTTGACCGCGCCGATCACCGGCACCGGCAGGTCCTCGATCCGCTGGAGGATCATGGCGTTGCGCCGGAGATAATCGAGAAGCCGGTCCTGGCCCGCCGTCAGCGCCGTCTCGAATTCCAGCAGATCGCCCCCGGCGCAGAAGCCGCGCCCCGCGCCGGTGATGATCACGGCGCGCAGATCCGGCACCTGCGACAGCGCATCAACCTGGCGGTCGAGCGCGCTCATCATCTCCTGCGACATGGCGTTGAGCGTATCCGGCCGGTCGAGCGTCAGGATCGCCAGGCCCTTGGAGAGGTCAAGCCGCACGGCCTCTGCCGACGCGGCCATCACGCGGACGCCGTCACGGTGAAGCCCTGCGGCAGCGGTTCCAGCGCCGCGCGCAGCGCCGTGATCTGGTCCGGGGTGGCGCCGGTAACGGCGACGCGGATCAGGGGTTTGCCGTGGGTGTCGGTGTCAAATTCGACCTGCGCCAAGGCGCCCGCGCCACAGGTGGCTTCGACCTCCAGGCGGACCTTTTCCCGGATGGCGTGATCGCGCAGCGCAGGTTTGAATATCTTGCCGACCGCCGTCACCGGCAGCGCGTCGATCTGAAGTATGTGGCGCGGCAGGGCGGGGCGTTCGTGCAGCTCTGCCTCCAACCTGTCGCGCAGGGCTTTCAGATCCGGACGTGCGCCGGGCTCGGCAACGATGAAAAGCACCGGCACCTCGCCCGCATATTGGTCGGGCATTCCGACGGCGGCGCTGATCCCGATCCCCTCGAACCGGTTTGCCACCTCCTCGATCGCCGCAGGGTCGATATTGTGCCCGCTGCGGACAATCAGGTCCTTGGAGCGTCCGGTGAGGGTCAGGCGCCCGTCTTCCGACAGCGACCCGAGATCGCCCGTGGTGAGCCAGCCATCGGCATCAAGCACGCCTTCGTTCTGCGCCGGATCGGCATAGCCGGGAAAGACCTGCGGGCCGCGCACTTGCACGAGGCCCGGGGTGCCGGGCGGGCAGGGTGCGCCGGTATCGGACGACACGATCCGCGTTTCGGAAAACGGGGCGCGCAAGCCCACGCTGCCGGGGACCGGCGTGCCTGCGGCAGGGTTGAAGGCGATGGCGGCGGCGGTTTCCGTCATCCCGTAGGTCTCGAACAGCGCAAGGCCGGTGACTTTGGTGAAGTGTTCGCCAACCGCAGCGGGCAGGATCGCGCCCCCTGTGCCCGCCATGCGGATACGCGAGGTGTCCATGTCCGGTGGGAAAGTGCCGGTCAATGCGCCGATGGAGGTCGGAACGCCGTTCACCATGGTCACGCCGTAATGCCGCACAAGGTCCCAGTACCGCGCAACCACCTCGGGTGGGCGCAGCGCGTAGGGGGAGGGGATGATCATGTGCCCGCCCGCCGCGAGGACCGAAAGGCCGACGGTCACCGTGCCGCCCACATGGAACCACGGGAAGCCGTTGATGATCACGTCCGTCTCGTTATAGCCGAACACCTGCCCGAAGCCGAAGGCCGCGTGGATCTGGTTGCCATGGGTCAGGCGGACGACCTTGGGGCTTCCGGTGGTGCCGCCGGTGTGAAAGAGCGCGCAGATCGTGTCGCGGTCGGTCGCCGGGGCAAAGGCCAACCCGTCCGAAGCGGCGGCGGCCAGCAAGGGGGACAGCGGCTCATGACCCGCGCGGCCCTCGGTCTCGTCGCCGACCACGAGGATCCGCTTCAGCGAGGGCACGGCCGCCAGCAATCCTTCGGCCTTTTCCCAGCAGGTCGCGTCAAGATGGCGCGCGGGGATCACAAGGACCTCTGCCCCCTGCACCTTAAGTAGGTCGGCGATGGCCCCGGCAGAGAGCAGGTAATTGATCGAACTGGTGATCCCGGCCACCTGCGCCCCCAGCATCAGAACCGGCACCTCGGCCAGCGTCGGGGTAAGGAAGGCCGCGACGCCTGTCCCCGGACGCAGCCCGAGCGCGTGGAACATGTTCGCCGACTGGGTGATCCCCGCCAGCAACTCTGTATGCGTGAGCGCGAGGCTTGCATCCTCCGGGTCGGGCGTGCGCAGGACCGTCAGGGCGGCACGCTCTCCATGTGCCGCGGCGGTCGCGCGGAAGAGGTCGTAGAGGTTTCGCGACGGCACGAGGTCGTCATAGGGCATGGCCTCGATCGCTTTGATGTCCTCAATGGTGCGGACAGGACGGACGGGACGGGTGGTTTTCAAGTTCATTAGTGCACCGCTGCGTACATGATGGTTTCCTCATCGGCCTGGGTGCCGACAAATTCTTCCACGATCCGGCCCTGTCGACAGACAAGGATACGGTCGGAGATATGCAGGATCTCGGGCAGGTAGGACGAAATCACCATCACCGCCACGCCGTCATCCGCCAGCCTGTTGATCAACTGGTGGATCTCGGCGATGGCGCCGACGTCGACACCACGCGTCGGTTCGTCAAAGATCACGAGCTTGGGTTTCTGTACCAGCGCCTTGGCCACCACGACCTTCTGCTGGTTGCCGCCTGACAGCTCGATCACCCGGGCGTCGTTGTTGATCGCCCGGACGCTCAGCGCCTCTGTCCATTCCGTTGCGATCCGCCTCATCTCGCCCATCGAGATCGTGGCGGACTTTGTCTGCCCTCCGGCCATTGCGCCCATGTAGATGTTCTCGGCAATCGACATCGTCTCGAAGAAGCCTTCAAGCTTGCGGTCCTCGGTCACGTAGATGATCCCGTCGCGCACCGCCGGGCGGGGGACGCGGTAGCGCACCGGACGACCGTCCAGCCGCACCTGCCCGCCATGGAAGACGTCCCGTTTCATGACGCCCGAGACGACCTTCGCGGCCTCTGTCCGCCCGGACCCGATCAGGCCGAAGACTCCGGTGACCTGTCCCGAGAAGACCGAGAAGGAGGTATTCCGCACGATCTTGCCCATGGACAGGTTCTGCACGCTCAGCACCTTGCGACCGGCAGAGCGGACCTTGCGGTCATGGCTGTCGCCGTAAAGCTGATCCGTCAGGGACCGGCCCACCATGGCGCGCACGATCTTCTCACGGTCAAGCTCCGCCGTGCGGGCGGTCAGCACATGCTGCCCGTCGCGCAGGATGGTGACACGATCCGAAATCTCCAGCGCCTCTTCCAGCGCATGGCTGATGAAGATGATCGAAACGCCCCGGTCGCGCAGCCGCTCGACCAGGGCGAAGAACTGGTATTTCTCTTCGGGCGTCAGAGTCGCGGTCGGTTCGTCGAAGATGATGACCTTGGCGTTATGATGCACCGCGCGGGCGATCTCGACCATCTGTTTCTGACCGGCGCCAAGCGCTTCGACCAGCGCCGTCGGGTCGACGTTGAAGTTGAGCGACTGAAGGAACTGTTGACCCGCGATGTAGAGGCCGCGCAGCCGGTGAAAGGTCCGGTCGTCGGAAAGGTAGATGTTCTGCGCGACCGTGAGGGAGGGAACAAGGCTCGTCTCCTGATAGACCATGGCGATGCCGTGGGCGAGGGCATCTGACGGGGTGGTCAGGGTGACCTTCTGACCTGCCAGGAATATCTCGCCCGAGGTGGGGGCGACCACACCGGCCAGCATCTTGGTCAGGGTCGACTTGCCCGCGCCGTTTTCGCCAAGCAAGGCGTGGACCTCGCCGGGTTCCAGCGTGAAGGTGACGTCGCTTACGGCAGGGACGCCGCGATAGGCCTTGGTGCCGTTTCTGAGTTCAAGAAGCGGGGTCATGGGCGGGTCTCCTCTGCGGGTAGGGCGATCACGAGGCCGTCCCCCCTGGCGGCGGCAAAGACCTGGCCATCGTGTTCCAGGACCGAGGTCACGCCGTGGGTTTGCCCGTCCGCACGGCTGTGCAGGCTGGCGACGGGTTGGAACGCCGCATCCAGACGGATGCAGAGCCCGGCCGAGAAGGTCGGCGCCCAGGGCTTCAGCCGTCCCAGCTGTTTCACCCCGCCGCCCTGAAGTGGTTCGTAGAAACTGCCGCCTGTGCGCAGACGCGGGGCGATCCAGAAGTCGCGCTCGATGGTGGCGAGCATCTCGCCGCGGTATTTCGGCTCCCGCAGGACAAACTCGACGAGTTGGCTGCGCGGCGCGAAGGCGGCAAGCCAGTAGCCCTCCGGCGCTTTCGTGATCCGACCGGGATAGCCGGCGAGGTCGGGATAGAGGGTTTCGCGTGCCGCCGGGTTGGCAAGGTCGATGCGGGTCAGGCGATGTGCCCATGCTTCCGAGACCACAAGACCGCTGTCGGCAGAGACGACCCCTGCGGGCCAGGCCAGGTCGGTTGCAATCCGCGTGACCTCGCCAGTGGTCAGCTCGATCTGCCAGAGCGAGCCGGAGCTGTTCCGCTGCATCAGGTCAAGCTGCCAGTCGTCGGTCGTATTGGTGGCAGAGCCGTTTGCAAGGAAGAGAGAGGAGCCCGAGGCCGTCATTGCGGTGATGCAACGGGCCTCTGTCGCGATCTCGCGGCCGTCCATCTGACCGCCATGGATCTGCACCCGGCCGGACGCCAGCGCGAGGGCAAGGGCGTCATCGCCGATCGGCGCGATGCAGGTGATCTCTGCCTCGCAGGTCCGCACGACACTCCAGGTCACGCCGTCCAGCCGGTAGAGCGCCATCCCGGACGACACATGCACCGCCCCTGCCGCAACCGCGAGGCAATCGGCCCCGGCAAGCGGCAGCCGCACCGGCGCCTGGTCAAGGGCCTGGTTGGGGCGCAGCGCCCCGTCCAGCGGCGGCACCGTCACGGCGGCGTCGCCGCGCCCGGTGAGGTTGTCCATCAGGCGGGTGAGGATCATGCCTTCCTCCAGTAGTTGTCCGGGCCTGTCCAGGCGGGGTCCATCCCCTCAAGCTTCAGGCGTCCGATGCGGTTGTTGGAAATGCCCCCGATGTAGAGATGCCCCTTGTGCTCGCGCATCGAGGTGATCATCGGGTGATTGTCGCCCTTCTTGTCCCAGAGGGTCTCGACCACGGTTCCTGCATCATCAAAGCGCACGACGCAGCCGGTGTTGATGTTCGGATAGAGCCATTCGTCGAAGGCGATCCGCCGGGCCATCCGCTTGCGAAAACCGGGCTGCTTCATCGCAAGGTCCATGGTCGGCGTGCGCATCCCGACAAGCGCCAGCCAGTAGGTCCCGTCCGAGGCGCGGTTGATGTTGTCGGGGTAACCCGGCAGGTCGGGGATCACGACCTCGACCTCTCCGGCGCGGGGGCCGTCGAAGTAATAGCGGCTGATCCGGCAGGCCCAGGTTTCCGCGAAGTAGAAGCTCTGGCCGTCGTTTGCCATGCAGATACCGTTCGGGAAGACGAGGCCTTTCAGAACCGTCCGGGTCGTGCCCCTGATGGGGTCATAGCAGATGATCCGCCCGTTGCCGCGCGACTCCAGGCTGTCGACGGACCATTCGGCCATCTCGTAGCGGGTCGTCGCCTCGCTGAAGAAGACCCGCCCGTCCGGAGCGATGTCCAGATCGTCGGCAAGGCGCAGACGCGAGTCGTCGGTGACGGATAGAAGCGAGCGGTTCGTCTCATCTGTCAGTTTCTCGACCTTGCGGTCCTTGGTCACGCGGTACAGGCCCATGCCGCCGATGCAGACCAACAGCGCACCGTCGCGGTCGAAGGCCATGCCCAGGGGACGCCCCCCGACATGGGCGAAGATCTCTTGCCTGCTGTAGTCGGGCGCGAGGAAACGGATAATGTCACCGACGCGGTTGCCGGCATAGATGTTGTCGTCCTCGTCAAGGATGACGTCCTCCGGCCCGTCGATCTCACCCAGGCCGATCAGTTCGACACCCTGCAGTCGGTCGTTGACGGCGTAGGGCGAGGGGGCCGTGGTGGCAGGTGCGGTCGGGAGGGTTGCGTAGGTGGGTGAGACATAGACCTTGGACAGCAGCTTGTGTTTGTTCTTCAGAAACCGCACGTCGATCGCCACCGCGCCCAGCAGGACCAGCCCGAGGAGCAGGGAGTTCGCACCGCTGTTCACGCCCATCCGGACAAGGCTGTTGACGAGGATCATGACGGTGATCGACCCGATGACCGCTTTCGCCGCAGACCCGCGCCCTCCGCCAAGGCTGTTTCCGCCAAGCACCGCAGCCGTCAGCGCCGCGATCTCAAGCCCGACGCCGGTGTCCGCCCCGGCGCCCCCGAGACGTGAGGCAAAGAGCACACCGGCCAACGCGCAGAGCGTTCCCGAGACGACATAGGTCATGCAGATCACCCGGCGCACGGGGATGCCGACATTATGGGCCGAGCGGCGCGAGCCGCCGGTCGCCAGAACCGACCAGCCGGGGCGGGTGCGGCTGAAGACGATGTGAACCGTGATCGCGATCACGAGGGTGACGACGACCGAAACGGGGAGCGAAAAGATCGAGCCCTCGCCCAGGAAGTACCAGGCCTCGGAGTCGATGAAGGTCGAGGCGATGGAAACGGAATATGTCAGCAGCAGCATGTCCACGATGGCGCGGACGATGATCAGCGTGACGAGGGTTGTCAGAAAGGCCCGGAGCCTGAGGTATCCGACCAGCACGCCGTTCACGAGGCCAACCGCGGCACCACAGGCCATCGTCAGGACCACGACCAGCGGCCAGGGCAGGCCGCCGACGGTCAGGAGCGCGAGCGCCACGATATTACCGAGCGCGAAGGTCGACCCGACCGAGAGGTCGATGCCCCCCGCCACCATGACGATCATCAGCGCCATCACCAGCAGGGAAAATTCGCCCCATTGCCGCAGCAGGTTGGCAATGCTCGACAGGCCGAAGAAGCCGGGGATCGCAAAGCCGAAGGCGGCGATGACGATCAGCAGGATCAACAGCGGGATCGCATTGTCGATCCAGCGCTTTGCTAGGATCTCGCCCAGCAGGTGGTCGGGGATGACGCGGTAGCGCCAGCGGAGGAAGGTATCGGCCATGCTCATCTGTTACGTCTCACGTGCAAGGTTCGGCTGAAGCGCTGGGGTGTCACCGGCGCGCGGCGCCCTCTCCCCGGCGGGGGGGAGAGGGGGTGGGCGAGGGCAAAGCCCCTTACTGCCCGGGCAGGCTCCAGCAGGATCCCGGCTTCATGTTGGCCTTGGTCAGGAAGTCGAGCGGGGTGAAGAGGGTGGTCTTCATCGTCCCCGCTTCGGGGTTCAGCTGGAACAGCTGCTTGATCATGTCTGCCATGTCGCGGGCCTGGCCGGGGACGCTGTAGACCACGACCTCGTCATAGGTGCCGTCCTCCAGGCCGTCACAGGCCGATTGGTTGCCGCCGCCCTGCGTCAGAAGGTAGACGTCCTTGCCGCTGTCCTTGATCGCGGCGGCGGTGCCCACATCCATCACGTCCCAGAAGCCCGCGATGGCACAGAGGTCCGGATGCTGCTGGATCACGGTCGCGGCGATGTTGCGCGCCTTGGTGGCGTCCCAGTCGGCGGCCTGGTTCGAGACAAGCTGGATCTCTGGATGCTGTTCCAGCACGGTGTTGATCCCCTTCATCTGATAGGCGGAGGCCGCCGCCGTCAGCACGCCCTGCGTAATCGCGATCTTGCCGCTGCCGCCGTTCGCGGGCGCGCAGACCTCGACCAGCCGCTCGCCGATCTGTTCGCCCATGCCGATGTAATCCGCACCGATGAAGGCGGCTGTCGAATAGCTGGAGCGCATGTTCACCTGGACGACATGAATGCCGGCATCCTCGGCCTTCTTGAGAAGCCGGGCATAGGACTGGACGTCGGGGTTGTGCACGACCATCACGTCCGGCTTTTCGTCGATCAGTGAGGTGATCGCCTGTGCCCCTGCCGAGGTGCTCCAGTTCGGATCGCGGATTTCGAAATTGACGCCAAGCGGCTCAAGCGCGTCGCGCAGGCCCATGGCCCAGCCCTCGGTCAGGTCAAAGCCCATGGCGACGGGCACGTAAGCCACCGTGCGGTCCTTGAAGGCGTCGTAATATTCGGCCCGGGTCGGGTCGTCGATGCCCTGGGCCAGCGCCATGCCTGCGCCCGCAGTGATACCGGCCGCAAGGGCCATCGTCTTCATCATTTCCATTGTGTTTCCTCCCTATGGAACGGTGTCAGATATCCCCCTGCTGAGCGGTCTGCTCGTCGCGGGGGTTGAGGATCGTGTCGATCACGATCGCGGTAAGAAGGATGACGCCCTTGATGATGTTCTGGACGGTGTACTGGATATCCATGATCGTCATGCCGTTCAGCAGAACGCCGATCAGCAGGGTCCCGACCACGATGTTGCGCACCGCCCCGCGCCCTCCGGACAGGCCGATGCCCCCCAGAACGACAACAAGGATCACGTCGTAGACATAGGTGGAATTCGCCACCCGCGTGTTCATCGAGGCGACCGAGGCCGCGGTCACGAGGCCCGCGACAAATCCGATCATCGCCGCGATCATGTATTGCGTCAGGATCATGGGGCGGGCCGGCACGCCGGTGATCCGGGCCGCCGCGTAATTGTCGCCGACCGCACGCAGGTAGCCGCCCGCCTTGGTGTAGCGCAGGAACAGATGCGCGATTGCGCAGACAAGGGCGAAGACGACGATCGGGGCAGGGATGCCAAGGACCGTGCCGTCGCCCAGCCACCGCAGCGCCTCGGCGCCGGGGGTGAAATAGATGACGTCCAGATTGAACATGAAGTAGCGGCCAAAGCCGTAGATCGCCGTGCCCATGGCCAGCGTCGCAAAGATCGCCGGGATCTCGACATAGGCCACGAGAAAGCCGTTGATCAGCCCTGTCGCCAGGCTGAATCCCAGCCCGAGCACCAATGCCTGTGGCAGCGGCAGGCCGGTCGAAATCAGCTGCAATGTCGAGGCGACCGAGATCGCCATCAGCGCGACCAGTGACAGATCAATGCCGCGTCCGATCACCACCAGCCCCATGGCTACGCCGAGAATCCCCAGGATCGAGACGCTGCGCACGAGGTTCAGGATGTTGTTGGTCGTCAGGAACCCCGGCAAGGTCAGCGCAAAGACGACGCAGAGCGTCACGGCCAGACCAAACACGATCTGTTCCTGGCTCAAACTTCCCAATCTGCGCATGTCGGCCCTCCCGTTGCCTGCCCTCATGACGACGGCTGGGATCACCGTAGAAGGCAGGTCGGCCCCCCGTCTTTTCTCAGGGTGCAGAGGAGTTTCACGAGAGTGCACTTTACAAATCTTGCTGAACGCGCCCTTCCAGGCTTATCATCTTACTCAGCTACTGGGCGGGACCTCGGGGCACGGACGCGGGGAGGCGTCCGCCGAAGGCCTTTCGTCCAGCGCGGAGGAGGTGTTTCATGGACGAAGTGTTCTCGACCGAGCAGTTGCCGCGTGAACGGCGCTACAACGCCTGGCGCGATGCGATCTGCGATTGTTACGTGCATGTCGACGTCACCGCGACCTACCCTCAGAATTACCGCGGCTTCATTCGTCAGGCGGTCTTCGGAAACATCGTCCTCACCGACGTTCTGGCCTCGCAGCAATCGATCCGCCGCAATGCGCGCCACATCTCGCAACTGGAAAAGGATTGCTATTACCTGCAGTTCATCCTGCAAGGTAACCTGCTGGTGCACCAGCGCGGCCAAAGCCATGTCTCGAATGCCGCGCGGGGGACGATGTTCTACGCCACCGAACAATATGAACTGCAGGGCCGGGACGAGGTGCGGTCCTTTTATCTGGAACTGCCGCGCGCCGATTTCGCGGACCGTTTCCCGAAGCAAAGCGTCCCGGTGTCGGCCAGTTTCGACAGCAGCCGGGGCATGGGGCGCATCGCGACAGAATTCTGCAGCATGCTGGCGTCGGAAAGTGACGGGCTGGACTCAGGCGCACGACGGCAGCTTGGCAATCAGCTGATGGATATGCTGGCGATCACCCTTCAGTCCTCGAACGAGGACACACCGGTGCTGGACGGGTCCGTCCGGCAGGCCAGGTTGCGCTCGGTCAAACTGTGGATCGAGGACCGGCTGACCGATCCTGACCTCGACCTCGACGACATCGCGGCGGCGAACGGGATCTCGCGGCGGTACCTGCATCAACTCTTCAAACTGGAAGAGAAAACCGTGTCGCAATGGATCTGGGATCGGCGGCTGCAGCGCTGCTACGCCGAACTTGCCAAACGCGACGGTCGGCTGATCACCTCGATCGCCTACGAGAACGGATTTAACAGCTCGGCGCATTTCTCGACGATGTTCCGCAAGAAATACGGTGTATCCCCTCGCGAGAGCCTGGCCATCTAAGACGCGGCCCCGATCCTGCGAAGCCCGCGCAGGCTGGCAAACCTACCTCATGCTATCAGCCGCTTTGCCCTATCCCGCGCTGCTTGGATCAGGGAGTTCGTGGTCCGGGTCAGCAAGGGGACGTCATTGGTGGCCAGCCATTGGTTCAAGATCCCGACTAAGCAAACGCAGATGAAGTGGGTCAGCTCACCGATACTGGCAGTGTCCGTGTCGCGCACCTCCGCGCGCGCAGCTTTCGCTGTAAAGCGATTTGATCTCGCGCTCTTTCTGGTCCGCCAGACCAAAAGTTGTGGTTTTTTCTTGAGCACAGAACAGCCCCAGCCCCGGTTCAGACCGGTGGCCGTGGCGTAGGAAAACTAAAATCGCGTAACAGCGAAGTCTGCGCGCGCGGAGGCGCGCAGGTCTTTGTCAGGGTGCGGGGGCTGATCAGCTTGCCGAATAGGTAACCTGACCGTCGCAGATTGTGACCACCGCCTTGGCGTCTGTGATCTTTTCGGGCGCAAGCGTGGTCACGTCGTGGCTGAGGATCGCCACATCTGCCATCATCCCTGCTTTCAACTTGCCTTTGCGGTCCTCGTTGAACTCGACCCAGGCATTGTCGCGGGTGTAGCTGGCCAGCGTGTCGGTCAGGCTTTGGGTCTGGTCGCGCCACTTTGGTCCCAGATCCAGCGGGGCGATGGCCGCCTTGATCGTGTCCATCACGTCGACCTGAATAACCGGCCAGTCGGTCGAGAAGATCACCTTGGCGCCGGTGTTGCGGATGTCCTGCCAAGCATAGGCCCCGGCGATCTGGTCGTCATGCAGGTATTGGCCGACAGCCGAAGGCGGAAAGATATGGCCGCGCGGCGCATGGCCGGGCTGGATCGAGGCAACGATGCCAAGTTCGGCCAGACGCGGAATGTCGTCCAGGTGCATCACCTCAAGGTGTTCGATCCGGTGGCGGCTGTCGCGCACGCCGTTGGCCTTTTGCGCCGCCTCGTAGGCGTCGATGGTGCGCCGCACGGCGGCGTCGCCAATGGCATGTACAGCGATCTGGAATCCAAGGCGGTCCGCCTCGATGGCGCTGGCGACGAAATGATCCTGGGTAAAGACCTCGTCGCCTGTATTCCCATCTTTGCCCAGATCGCCGGGGTAGGGGCGCAGCATCAGCGCAGTGCCGCTTTCGATCACCCCGTCGATGAACATTTTCACGTGGTTGCAACGGAGCTTGTCGCCTTGAAACCGGGCCCGCATTTCCGGGGCATCCTGCGTCATGCGTTCGATCGGATCGGTGCCTTTCATATGAAACGGCACTTCGCACCGGCACAAAAGACGACCCTCGGTTTCAAGCTCGCTGAGCAGTTCCAGCTGATAGACGTTGCCGTCCATCAGGTGCAGGCTGGTGATGCCCTGTGCGGCACAATGTTTCAGGCCGGCCTCGATGGCATCCTTGTCCATCTCGCGCTGGTCCTTGGTGGCGGGCGGCACCGGGTCCTTGCCGGTGGTCAGGCCCATCATTTCGCGGCCCGCGTGACGCGTCATCATCAGGATCGGACCGTAGGCACCCGGTTCCAGCAGTTCACCGCTGGCCAGTCCGTCGTCGCCCATGACGATCTGCGATCCTGCATCGACCGGTCCGCCCTGCAGCAATCCCGCGGCCTCAAGCGCTGCCGTGTTGGCCCAGACTGTATGATGATCAGGCGCGAACATCGCCAGCGGGCGATCCGGCAGGATGGTGTCCAGATCCTGACGGGTCAGGGTCTTGCCAGTGCCCAGAATGCCGTAGTCGGCCATCACGCAAAAGATCAGCGTGTCGTCAGGGTTGGCCGCAGCATAGGGCAGGATCTTTTCGCGCATCTCGTCCAGCCCGTGCATACCGTAAAGGCTGAGCTGGGACAGCTCGACCGAGCCGCCGAACAGGTGAACGTGGCTGTCGATGAAACCGGGCAGCACGGTGCCCCCTTTGGCGTCAATCATACGGGTGGCGTCGTCAGCCAATCCCTTGACCATGGCGTCGTCGCCGATGGCGGTGATGCGCCCGTTGGCAATCGCCAGCGCCTGTGCCTGCGGCTGATCAGGATCGAAAGTGATCAGGTTGCCGTTATGAATGATGATGTCAGCCGTCATGTATGCCTCGTGCATGAAAAAACGCGGCCCCCGTCGAAAGGGGCCGCACTGAGAGAACTGTTTATTTCAGCAAGTCTGTCCAGATTGCCGTGTACAGCTTGGACGCCGACGGCGGACAAGTCTTCGCCACGTAAGCGGCGCCTTTCAGCTCTTCCGGCACAACGATTTCCGGCGCTGTCTTCATGTCTTCGGGCAGGAATTCCTCAGACCCGGCGATCCCGTTGGCATATCGGGCAAAAGACGACAGCATTGCCGCGTTTTCGGGGTCCATGATGAAGTTCAGGAAGATCTTGGCATTGTCGACGTTCTGCGCGTCGGCCAGAATCGCCGCGTTGTCCATCCAGACGGGATAGCCTTCTTGCGGATAGCCAAAGGCGATGTCTGCATTGTCCACGCGCGAACGGAACGAAGCGCCGTTCCAGTTTACACCGGCGGCCAGATCGCCTTTGGCAAACTTTTCGATATTGCCATAGTCCATCGACACCCAGAACGGCTTGGCCGCCTTAAGCACGTCGCGGACCTTCATCAGCGTTTCCTTGTCGTCTGTGCATTGCTCGCCACCGACATAGTGGATTGCCATGCCCATCACGTCGTTCATTTCCGGCACCACGTTGATCTTTCCCTTCAGCTCTTCGGGTGGATCAAAGACCACTGCAGCGGTGTTGATGTCGCCACCATATACTGCGGTGTTCACGGTCACACCCACGGTGCCCCATTGCCATGGCACCGTGTAGTTGCGGCCGGGGTCAAATTCGACATCGACCCACTGCGGATCCATGTTCTTGAAGTTTTCCATCTCGTTTGGCTTGGATTCCATCAACAGACCTTCCTGGATGAAGATCGGCACATAAGTGCCTGATGGAACGACAATATCAAAGCCGTGGCCGCCAGCCTTGATCTTGGCCAGTGCGGTGTCGTTGCTGTCATAATCGGTGACCGTCACCTTGATGCCCGTCTCGGCCTCGAACTTTTCGATCATCTCGGGGCTGGTATAGTTGCCCCAGTTGTAGATGTTCAGCGCGCCATCGGCAAAGGCCGGGCTGCTGATCGCCATCAGCGCGGCGATGCTTGTCAGTGTCTTTTTCATGATAGACTCCCAGTTGATTTTTATCGTTCAGGTCTTGAGTTTGCTGAGGGCGGTAAAGGCGACAACCATGGTCACCGAAATCCCCAGCAGTACGGTCGAGATCGCGTTGACCTCGGGCGTGACGACGCGACGCAACTGCCCCAGCATATAGGTGGGCAGCGTGTCTTGTCCGGCAGATTTTACAAATTCCGTGATCACCACATCATCAAGGCTGATCACAAAGGCCAGCATCGCACCGGCCAGGATGCCGGGCCACAGTTGCGGCAAAGTGATGCGCGTGAACACGCGAAAGGGGGGCGCATAAAGGTCGGCGGCAGCCTGTTCCAGCGCCAGATCCATCCCGATCAGCCGCGCGCGGATGGGCAGATAGGCAAAGGGGATACAGAACGCCGTGTGCGCTATCACGAGATACATCAGCCCGGTGTAGCCCGTCGCCACCTTGATCATCGCGAAAAAGATCAACAGCGCCACGGCGGTGACGATCTCGGGCACCATCAGCGGTTGGTTGATCATGGCAAAGACGGCCGCCTGACCCTTGAACTTACGCGTCCGCGTGGTGGCCAATGCAGCCAGCACCGCGAGCGTGGTTGAGATGGCCGAGGCCCAGAAGGCAATCACAAGGCTGCGAATGGTCGCTTCCTGAACCTGTTGATTGTCCCATGCAGAGACATACCAGCGCCAGGAAAACCCTTCCCAGATCGCGATGGATGTGCCCGCGTTGAACGAATAGATCACCAGCAAAAAGATCGGCATGTACAGCAGGACAAAGGTGACGACCGCGATCGTCCTGAACCCGGGCATCTGTTGAATCTGAAAACGTTTAGCCATGTCCCGGACCCTCTTTTCCTGCGGTGCGCACGTAAGCCATCAGCGCCACCATAACGATCGCCAGCAGGGTGATCGAAAGCGCCGCCCCAAGCGGCCAGTTGCGTCCCTGTCCGAATTGCAACTCGATCAGGTTGCCGATCATCAACTGGTTGCCGCCGCCCATCACGCGCGGCGTCACATAGGCGCCCAGCGAGGGCACGAAGACCAGGATAGATCCTGCAATTACCCCCGGCTTGACCAGCGGCAGGATGATCCGCCGCAGCACCTTCATACGGGTGGCATAAAGATCGTATCCCGCCTCGACCAACGAGAAATCCAGACGTTCCATAGAGGCGTACAGCGGCAGGACCATCAGCGGCAGATAGACGTAGATCATGCCGACAAGGATCGAGAATTCGGTGAACAATATCTGGATCGGTTCGTCGATCAGGCCGGTCCACATCAACAGCGTGTTGATCGTGCCTTCGTTGCGGATCAGCTCGACCACGGCAAAGGTGCGGATCAGGATATTCGTCCAGAACGGGATGATGATCAGCAGCATCCACAGGTCGCGCTGTTGCTTGGGCCGCGTGGCGATGAAATAGGCGGTGGGAAAGCCGAAGACGATGCAGCCCACGGTGGTCATCAACGACAGTTTGACCGACCGCCAGAAGATCGACAAATGCGCGCTGGACCAGCTGAGCGTGTCATCGAAAATATCGCGCTGCATGAACACGTTGAACCAGGCATCGCCCGTCGGTTTCCAGACGACGCCGCCATAGTCCGCCGGCGTCAGCATGGAATAGACCAGCGTGATCAGCAGCGGGCCGGAGGCGGCGAACAGCAACACGACAAGGGCAGGTGCCAACAACATCCAGCGCACACGGCTGGCGCGTTTTTCCGCGACGGTGGCGTAGGAGGCGGGGGGAGCGCTGTCTGTCATGCTCAATCCCTCAGAACCTGACCGACACCGGGCGCGAAATCGACGCTGATGCGGTCGCCGGTGCTGAACGCCAAAGTCTCGTTTGGCCGGTTCTGGCTGCGCACCACAAAGCCGGTGCCGTCATCCAGTGCCACGTGAAAATGGGTATCCGTGCCGAAATAGACGATTTCCGAAAGCCTGCCGGGCAGCAGCCCCGCGGCCTCTGCGCCGATGCTGGCGTGCTCGGGACGCACGGCCAGTGTGACCTTGCCCGTCAACGCGGTCCCTTCGGGCATCTTGGCCGTCACGGTCTTGCCCGACGACAGGGTGACCTGTGCGTCGTTGCCTGTGTTGGCCGCGATCTGGGCGGGTACAAAATTGGTGTCCCCGATGAAATCGGCAACAAAGCGTTCGGCCGGACGGTCGTAGATGTCGCGCGGCCCGCCGATCTGGCGAATGGTGCCCGCACTCATCACCGCGATCCGGTCTGACATGGTCAACGCTTCTTCCTGATCGTGGGTCACGAAGATAAAGGTGATGCCGGTTTCCGTCTGCAGCCGTTTCAACTCCAGCTGCATGTCCTTGCGCAGCTTGAAATCCAGCGCGCTCAGCGGTTCGTCCAGCAGCAAAACCTTGGGGCGTGGGGCCAGTGCACGGGCCAGGGCGACGCGCTGTTGCTGACCACCCGATATCTGACCTGTCTGGCGGTCGGCCATCTGGCTCATCTTCACCAGCTCCATCATCTCGCCGACGGTCTCCTTGATTTCGTCCTTGGGTTTGCCCAGCATTTCCAGACCGAAACCGATGTTTTGCGCGACCGTCAGGTGCGGAAACAAAGCATAGCTTTGAAACACGGTGTTCACCGGGCGTTTGTAGGGGGGCAGGTTCGTCAGATCCTCACCGTGCATCGTCAGCGTGCCGGATGTGGGGTGTTCAAACCCGGCAATCATCCGCAAAAGCGTGGTCTTGCCACAGCCCGACGGGCCAAGAAGGGTAAAGAATTCGTTGTCCTGAATGTCGATGCTGGCATCTGCCAGGGCGACAACATCTGGCGACCCCGGATAAACTTTGCGCAGGTTGCGCGCACTGATTGCTGCTGCGGTCACGTGACGTGTCTCCCTTTGGTCCACGGGTCTGTATCGCCCGTTTTGATCATAACTCTGAGCTTGCACGCTGCCTTGAGATTCCTGAACACTTGAAAAAAACCATTGTTTTAAAGTGTATAGCGCTGCGGCAGGCCGGCTCTCGCGTTAATTTGATCAAATGCTAGGCTGCAAAAACGAATTCTGCAACGAAAGTCCGCGCCCTCTGCTTGTTTTTCTGTCGCAAGGTCTGCGCTGCTGATTTTTGCGGCAGCACCGGTTTGAGGGTTTCGGCGCGAGATGAAGCGGCTGTCCGAAAGTGAAAAGAGGGGGCGTGGAGCGACACTTGGGGAAATCTGCGGTCAGAGTTAAACGCCTGTTCATTCCTCGGCGTCATAACGGCAAAGAACAGGCACACAGCCATTGTCTGTATTTTAAGTTCGACACCTGGATGCTGAAAAGATGAGCAAATTTGCCCAATCCTCCATGGCCATGGTTGCCACCACATTCAAACCGTCCCGGCGGCCTGCTTGCATGGATACGGAACATTTGCCCGCATGCGAAGATGAGTTTCCCAATCGCGGCGCGAAACGGGCGATGTCATGACGGAAACCCGCATGCACATCACCCAAGGCCAACACGCAGCATCGGGCGAAGCCAACGTTGTGATTACGACATTGCTGGGCTCTTGCGTTGCCTGTTGTCTGTGGGACCCTAAAGCAAGGGTGGGGGGCATGAATCACATGTTGCTGACCGTGCGACAGGACGCGAACCTGACCGACAATCTGGTTGGCGTGAATGCGATGGAAGTGCTGATAAATGCGCTGATCAAATCCGGTGCGCAGCGCGGTTCCTTGCGCGCCAAGGCCTTTGGCGGTGCGCGCATGGTGGACGGGCTGTCGGACATCGGCGAGGCCAACGCACAGTTCACTCTGGATTTCCTCGAAAGCGAGGGGATCACCTGTGACGGTCATTCCTTCGGCGGAACCAATGCGCGCAACATCCGGTTCTGGCCAGCCACGGGCCGGGTGCTGCAACGCATGTCTACCGACCGGCTGATCGAGCCAAAGACGATTGTTCAGGCTCCGCCCGAAGGCAACGACCTGGAGCTTTTCTGAACGGCAGATTTTATGATGAGCCTGAAGCCCTAGGGCGCGTTCGGGCGTCTGGTCATCAGAATAGGGGCACAGCGACAGATTTATTCAATCTCCGCTGTGCCTGTCTTATCTGCTGACTTTTGCTGTAGGGTGCGGATCTAAAACAGATCCAATGCGCCTGCATCATGGTGCTGCGCGGCTGCATGTCCTGCATCTTCGATCAACCGCCGCGTGCTTTCCAGCCGCACCGTGTCGCTCAGGTTTCGAGCGTGCTGATCAGGCTCACCAAACTGCCGGACAAGCTCCGAGATATCCATCAGGGATTGATGCAAATAATCCAGCTTTTGCATCCCCGTGAGAAAGTCCGCTTCGGTCATGTCCAGATGTTTGAAATGTGCACCGATCAACAGCTCGACTTGCCGCACCTGTGCTGCAAGGTCGGCCAGATGCGCGCCGGTGCGCGATGTCAGATGCGTGCTTCGGGACGGCGCAGTCATAGCGGGCCAACCACGGTTTCAATACAGCGGCGCAGGTCAATGGGTTCGAACGGTTTCTTCAAATAGTTGTTCATCCCCAGTTTGCGTCCGTAATCAATGATCTGCTGTTCCGCGCGGCCCGTGATCAGAATGAACCCGATCTTTTGTGTTTCCGGCTGGCTGCGCAGGTGGTGCAAGAATTTCAGCCCGTCCATATTGGGCATGTTGTAATCGGAGATCACCAGATGCACAGGCGTGCGCTGCAACTGGACCAGGGCTGCGGCGCCGTCGTCCGAGGTGTAAACCGTCTGAATCCCGAAGCCGTCCAGCGCCTGGGTGATCAGACCACGGCTTGTGGACATGTCATCGACGACCATGATCCGAATTTGATCACGAAGTGCCATGTGTTATCCCCTGTCCTGCCTGCAAAATTGATGTGTTGATCTTACGTGAGCGTATTTTCGTGTAGGTGGTCGGGCCGGTGACGGAAAAACCCAGTTTCTCGGGGTTTGACACCCGTTCAGAGTGCCCCAGGAACAACATTCCGTCAGGCAACAAGGCGTCATGGAAGCGCGGCCAAAGTGCGTCTTGTGTGGGTGCGTCGAAATAGATCACCACGTTCCGGCAAAATACTGCGTCAAAGGCCTGCCGCATCGGCCAGGCGCTCATCAGGTTCAATTCCTTGAACCGCACGAGATTCCTCAGTTTATCAGCCATTTGATGCGCAGGTTGGTCCTTCAACCGCGTCGGCTGCATGAACCGCTTGCGCAGATCCTCGGGAATGTTGTCAGTCATCCGTTCGGGATAGGTAGCAGAACGGGCAAAGGCGATGACCTTGGGATCTATGTCGGTTGCCAGGATGCGGAAATCCTTATCTTGCAGGCTAGGGTCCTTGTCCAAAAGGTGCATTACGATGGAAAACGCCTCTTGTCCGTTGGAGCAACCCGCAGACCAGATGCGAAAGCGGCCACCCGATTTCAGTCGGGATTGGGCCCGTGGCAGAACCTCGTTGGTCAGAATGTCAAAGTGATGCGGCTCCCGAAAGAAATGGGACACATTGGTGGTCAGGGCCGAGATCATCATCCGGCGCTCGTTCACCCCTGCGTCAGAACCAACCAACGCCAGATAGGCCTCGAACGTGTCGAGCCCGGTTTCTTTCAAACGAAATCGCAGCCGCGACTGCACCATGCGTACCTTTTCCGGTAGCAGGATCAGCCCTGCCTCCCGGTAGGAGACCTGATGCAGCGCATCAAGCGTCAGCAGGCTGAGTTGGGGTTCGGATGCTTCGTCGGGCGCGATCATGCAGCATCGCTTTGCGGGGCAGGTACGATTTCGGAGAGCTCAAGCACACGGATCATCCGTTCATCCAGCAGAGTCAGCGCTTTGATCACACCCGGCCCTCCTGCTGAAGCCGCGTCGGGGGGCGGCTGTAAATCCGCAGATGTCAGCGCGATGATATCGGACACGGCGTCGACCAGAAGACCGGTCATCGTCTCCTCGTATTTCACCACGATGATCACATTCCGATCGGTATGTTCACGCGGCGGCAGGCCCAGCCGTTCCGCCAGATCCATCACTGGCAAGACTGTCCCACGCAGGTTGATCACGCCCTTCATGTAACTGGGGGCATGGGGCAGGGGCGTTGTGCGGGTCCAGCCGCGGATTTCACGCACACACATGATGTCGAGCGAATATTCCTGATCACTCAACCGGAAGGTCAAAAGCTCAACGGGGGCACTGGATTTGGGATCAGTCATGAAGTCAGTTCCATCAGGTTGGGAGCAATGGCCAAGGTGCTGCCCTGGGCCTGTGCAATGATGTCGGAAGGGTCGAGGATCAGGGCGATCTGCCCGTCACCCAGAATGGTGGCTGCGGCAATGCCCGGCGCGCGGTAAAAGCTTTCGTCCAGACCTTTGATGACCACTTGCCTTTGGTCCTGGATTTCATCCACGATCAGGGCGGCACGGCTGCCTGCTTCGTCAGCGATCAGCAGAACGACAGCATCCAGATAGCTGTCCTGGGCAGACCGATAGCCAAGTTCGACACCCAGGTCGAACAGCGAGACAAATTCACCGCGCACCCGCACGACATTCAGGCCGGGGCGGGTCTGTTCGAGATTGCTGTGGTCAATGGTCAGCGTCTCGATCACCAGATTGAGCGGAAGAACCATGGTCTCTCCGGCAACCTGCACGACCATGCCGTCCAAAACAGCAAGGGTCAGCGGCAGGGAGATGAAGAATGTCGTCCCTTCGCCGGGGGTTGAGGTGATGGTGATCCTACCGCCCAGGGCCTGGATTGCGTTCCGCACCACGTCCATACCCACACCGCGACCGGACAGATCGGAAACCTCTGATGCCGTTGAAAACCCTGGCAAGAACAGCAGGTTGTCGATTTCGGTATCGGTCAGGGACGCATCAGCGGCGATCAGTCCTTTCTCGGTCGCAATTTGTTTGACCTTCTCGCGGTTGATGCCGCCGCCATCGTCGGACACTTCGATAATGACGCGGCCAGAACGGTGGGCGGCTGTCAGCTTGACAACGCCTTGTTCGGGCTTGCCCGCAGCAAGACGGTTCTGAGTGGATTCCAACCCGTGATCCACCGCGTTTCGGATCATATGTGTCAGCGGGTCGGACAACCTTTCGATCACGGTCTTGTCCACTTCGGTGGTGTCGCCCTCGGTGACCAGACGCACATCCTTGCGCACGGCCGCGGAACACTCTCGCACGATCCGCGACATGCGCTGGAACAGGGATTTGACCGGCTGCGCGCGGATCATCATCACGCTGTCCTGAATGTCGCGGGTCAGACGCTGGAATTCCTCGAGCCCGTTCATGGCGTCGGAATGAGGCGAAAGCCCCGAAGACTCAAGGCTTTGCGAGAGCATCGCCTGATTGATGACCAATTCGCCCACAAGGTTTACCAGCCGTTCGATCCGGTCCAGATCGACCCGGACAACCGATTTTGCAGCGGATTGCGGCGTGGCCTTTGCCTTGGTGGCAGGTGCTGGCGTCTGGGGGGGCGCCGGTTCCGCCGCGCGTGCAGGCGGCGGTGTCAGTTCGGGCAGAACGGGCAGGTCAGGCAAGGGGTCGTTTGAAACCTCCTGTGTTGCGGGCGCGTCGGATTGGATCGGCGCAATGGTCAGGGCGCAAAGCCCATCAACAAATTCAAAGATCGAGACAATCTCGGCTTCCTGAACGTCCGCCGTCAGGACCACGGTCCATTTCAGATAACTTGCTTCGGGGGCAAACTCATTCAGCTGCGGGATCTTGTCGGTCAGGCAAGTGACCTCGCAGGAGCCCAGTTCCGCAAGAGCGCGCAGGATCATGTAGGGTTCGTTGCCTGTCTCGTACATTTCAGGTTCGGGCGCGAAATTGATGGTGAACCTGGCGGGGGCAGGCGGCGGCAAATCGGCAAGACCCAGGTCCAGCGACAATCCCAGGGGTTGGAATTCGATTTCAGCCTCGTCTTCCTCTTCAACCCCATGATCTCCCAGCAGCGCATCCAGTTCGGTCAGGATCGCGTCTCCCTCGGCTTCGGGCAGGATGCCATCGTCGCGGGATTCCCGGACCAGGTCGGACAGGTGGTCGGCGGCCCGAAAGAACAGTTTGATCGCATCGCCATCCGCCACCAGCGTGTTGCTGCGCACTGCGTCCAGCACAGTCTCGTAACGATGGGCAAAGCGCACCAACCCCTCGAGCCCAAAGGCACCAGCGCCGCCCTTGATCGAGTGGACAGCCCGAAAGACCACGTTGATCGTTTCAAGATCACCGGTATCTTCGGCCATCGCTTCAAGACCGTCTTGCAGGGCTTCGAGCAGTTCTTCGCATTCAATGAAGAACGAGGCTCGGATTTCAGCCATAGGGTCGGGTGCGGACATGATGCGTTCTCCTAACCGGCAACCATTTGCAGGGCTTTGATCAACTTCGCGGGGTCAAACGGTTTGACGATCCAGCCTGTCGCCCCTGCAGTACGTGCGCGTGCTTTCAGTTCCGGTGCAGCTTCGGTCGTGAGCACCAGAATGGGGGTGGCGCGGTGTTTGTGCTGACCGCGCACCGCGTCAATAAAGCCAAAGCCGTCCATGCGCGGCATGTTGATGTCGGTGATGATTGCATCGGGGGCGATGCCGCTCAGAACCTCGACCCCGTGCACGCCGTCATCGGCCGTGGTCACGGTAAAGCCCGCGGGTTCCAGCGCCAGACGGATCATGTCGCGCATGGTGCGGCTGTCGTCGACGGCAAGTATGTTCAGGCTCATGTCGCCACCTCGGCAATGGTTTCGGGTGTCATTCCCATCCAGCGCATCTGTTCCAGAACCTTGTCCGAAACATTGATCAACTGAATCCGATCCCCTGCGGTCTTGAAGGCAGAGAGGATCACCTGCATCCCCAAGGCACCGAAATGAACGACCTGACTGGCGTCCAGCACCAAAGATTCGTCCGCGGGGCGCGCCGTCAATTCGGTCAGAACAGCGGGCACGCTGGACAGGTCCAGACGTGGTGGAAGCACGATTGGGTCAGCCATTCGGCAATCCTTTCAATTCGGGGAAGGGGTGCAACATCACAATCTCCGCAAGCCTCGTCAGCAGTTGCCAACTGTCTAGCGGACGCATCGTTAAGAACGGGTTACGGGGAATATTGTCTTGTCACAGACCCGCCGCGAAAGGGCGACGCAGGTCGCTAAAATCGAACCAAATTCAGCATTTTCAAGCTTTTGCGCTGTCGCGATGCGCATAAAAAAACCCGGAGTGCGGAACACTCCGGGTTAAAATCCCTAAAACTCTAGGAAAGCTCATCCGCGCCGACGGCGCCCGCCTGTGCGGCCTTCGCGGCCCCGGCCTTCCTGGCCTGCCTTGGGAGCCACTTTGTTAAAGCGAATCCAGTCCGTGCCGTGCGGGTCGTTGTCGGTCAGGAAGTTGGCAGCGCGGATCGCTTCCATTTCCTTGCCCGCGCGCGGCAGGGTCGAGCCAAGGCCGAACAATTGCACGAATGTTTCGTCGTCCATGTCATCGGGCAGGATGATGCCCGCGGCCTGTGCTTCGGCACGTTTCTCGGCAATCTTCAGCGGACCGATCGGCAGGGCAATGGGGTTCATGATCGCGCTGGTCATGCCGGCCGCCATCGCCATGGGCAGGAACGCGTTGTTGATGCCGTGACGGTTGGGCAGGCCAAAGCTGATGTTGGACGCGCCGCAAGTGGTGTTCACGCCCAGTTCTTCGCGCAGACGACGCACCAGCGTAAAGACCTGAAGGCCCGCTGTCGCCATCGCGCCGATGGGCATGACCAGCGGATCGACAACGATGTCATGGGCCGGAATGCCGAAATCGGCGGCCCGCTGGACGATTTTCTTGGCCACTTCGAACCGCACGTCGGGATCTTCGGAAATGCCGGTGTCGTCGTTCGAGATTGCGACGACCGGCACGTTGTATTTCTTGACCAGCGGCAGAACCAGTTCCAGACGCTCTTCCTCGCCGGTGACCGAGTTCAGCAGCGGGCGGCCTTCGGCAGCGGCCAGACCGTTTTCCAGCGCACCGGGCACCGAGCTGTCGATACACAGGGGCACGTCGACAATCGCCTGAACCCGCTCGACCAGGGCCTTCATCAGCATCGGCTCGACAAAGTTGTTGTCCGCATAGCGGGGATCTTCGGCCATCTTGTTCGAGAACACGGCACCCGAGTTCACGTCCAGAATGTTCGCACCTGCCGCAACCTGCGCCAGCGCATCGGCTTCGACACGGCTGAAATCGTCGCGTTCAAGCTCTTCGGCCAGGATCTTGCGGCCCGTGGGGTTGATACGTTCCCCGATCACGCAGAACGGTTGGTCAAAGCCGATGATCGCGGTCTTGGTTTTGGATTCAACGATGGTGCGTGTCATGTTTGTCGGTCCTTCAGGCGTTGGCCGGTTGGGCAGCAGCGCCGCCGTTTTCAATGGCCCAGTGAGCGTTGGTCTTGATGCCGCCCAGCGGGAAGAAATGTACGTTTGTCACGTTAAAGTCGGGATTGGCAGCCTTATGTGCCGCAAGGTCCGAAATCACTTCGGTGGGCTCAAAGGGCAAAAGCAGTTTGGTCACGTCCTTGGCGCGGCGTTGCAGCACACGCAGGGATGCGCCCACGCCGCAAGCGACGGCGAATTTGATCATGGTTTGCAGTTTGGCAGGGCCCGCGATGCCGATGTGAATGGGCAGGTCGATGCCGGCTGCCTTGATGCTGTCGGCCCATTCGATGATCGGCTGCGCCTCGAATGCGAACTGGGTGGCCAGCGCCATTTGCGCGTCGGTGCGGTTGGAGAAATCCTGTTTCCAGCGCAGGGCATCGGCCACGTTGACACCACGACCATCGGGGTCGATGTCCTTGTTGCCTTCGGGATGTCCCGCAACATGCAGACGGGTGAACCCCGCCTTGTCGAAGGCACCGGTTTCCAGCAGTTGCATCGAGCTGTCGAAATCGCCGTGGGGTGTGGTCACACCACCGGCCAGCAGCAGGGCCTGCTTCACGTCTGCCTCACCCTGATAGCGGGCAATCCAGTCTTCCAGCATGGCGCGGTTGTGAATGATGCGCGCGGGAAAATGCGGCATGACCGGGAAACCGTCAGCGTTCAGACGCTTTGCAGTGGCGACCATATCCTCGATGGGGGTGCCCTCGATATGGGCGATATACACGCGCGTGCCTTCGGGCAGCAGGTCGCGGAAATTCTCGACCTTCTCGGCGGTGCGCGGCATCACCTCGATCGAATAGCCCTGCATAAAGGATTCGACCTCGGGCGAGATGCAGCCCGCAACGGGACCTTCGGGGGATTTCTTGAAACTGAGAAGTGCCATGACAGGGAACCTTCTAAACAGGGAAAAGGGCGGTCAGGCCCAGCCTTCGTTGTCGATCAGCGCCTTGATACGGGCGCTGTCATATTCGGTTTCAAGGCGCGTTGCCTCTGCGTCGGCGATCTGGTCGGGATCGCCGTCCATTTCATAGGGGTCTGCCTTGCGCCATTCGGCCAGGTAGGCGTCGGCGTCGCGTGCATTCACTTTCATCGCGGCGCGGTCGATGGCCTGCTCGAACCGCTCGGGCAACTGGCGTTTCGACCCGCGACGGCCCTTGCCCACGATCACCTGTGCCGGGATGTCCCGCCAATATACGATTGTCACGTCAGGCATCTGTGATTCCCCTTGGTCAATTTTGCCCTGTCTAAGGCACGGGTTCCGGCTGACGGTGGCGTTTTTCGACCGAAAGCAATCTGTCCGCGACCCTTTGCTATGCGATGGCCCTCTGCAGGGCCAGAGGCCGGGCGGCCCAAAAGGCTCATCATCATTATGCATGGTTTCACAAGGTGCCTGCGGCAGAGCATTCAAACAAAGGTGGCCTTGCACGGGATGCATCAAAAGCCTATCGTTTGCTCAACTCGTTATGAAAGGCGCATACAATGGCGCCAAAGCGTCCCAAAGGTGCGGGCGCGCTCGAACAACCGGCTCTGAGCCCCGTGCCTCAGTCTGGATCACGTGAGCTTTATGCCGCGCTTGATCTGGGCACGAACAGTTGTCGCATGTTGATTGCCCAACCCAAGGGAACGGGCTTTCATGTTGTGGACAGTTTCTCCAAATCCGTCCAGCTGGGCGCGGGTCTGGAGCGCACCGGGCGTTTGTCGCGCGGGTCGATGGCGCGCACCATACAGGCGCTGCGCATCTGTCAGCAGAAGCTGCGCCAGCACAAGGTGCGGCGGATGAAGCTTGTCGCCACAGAAGCCTGCCGCCGGGCGGTCAACGCACAGGAGTTCATCCAGCGCGTGCAGCGTGAAACCGGCTTGCGGCTGGACATCATCCAACCCGAGGAAGAAGCACGTTTGGCAGTGATTTCCTGCGCGCCTCTGGTCAGCCGCAAAACGCAGAACCTGCTGGTTGTCGATATCGGCGGCGGCTCGACCGAGCTGGTCTGGATCGACATTTCCAAAGTGCCCAAGAACGACCGTCCGCAGGCCATCATGCGGTTGCACAGCGGTTTTAACACGGCTGCGGTCAAGGACGTGGCCCAGGCGCGCGTCGTCGACTGGATCAGCGTGCCGCTGGGGGTAGCGACGCTGCGGGACCAGTTCAACGACGTCGAGGATGATGCAGCCCGCTTTGCGCTGATGAGTTGGTTTTTCGAGGAGAACCTGGCCGATTTCGCGCCCTATCATGACACCAAGGTGCATGAGAAGTTCCAGATCGTTGGCACTTCGGGCACCGTGACAACGGTCGCGGCGTCGCATCTGGGCCTGAAACGCTATGATCGGACACGGGTGGATGGGCTGAGCATGTCCTCGGCGCAGATCGACAAGGTGATCCGCAGCTATCTGGACATGGGGCCGGGCGGTCGCCGCGCCGATCCGCGCATCGGGCAGGACCGTCAGGCGCTGATCATGTCGGGGGCTGCGATCTTGCAGGCGTTGATGCGCTGCTGGCCCACGGACCGGCTGAGCGTGGCCGATCGGGGCCTGCGCGAGGGGTTGCTTTATGCGCAGATGAGCGCCGACGGGGTCCTGAGCGACGGCGCACTTTAGTTAAGGGGCACTCGGGTCTGTTTGCCTCCGTTTGCGGCCATTCCCCCAGGATTTTTCGAACAAGAGAACAGGGATCGTGTACCATCGCTTGAAGCGGTGGGCCCAAGCGCGTATCTGGTCGGCAACGAAAGGCGGATTTCCGTGGCAAAGACACCTGATGGCAAGAACACCTCCGGACGCGGGCAGCGCGAACTGACCGTCAAGGTCAAGACGGCGCGCGGGCGCACCACAAGCTCGACCCGGTGGCTGCAACGCCAGTTGAACGACCCTTATGTCAAACGCGCGCAGGCCGAAGGCTATCGCGGGCGCGCGGCGTTCAAGATCATGGAGCTGGACGACAAGTTCCGCTTTCTGGTGCCGGGCGCGCGCGTGGTCGATCTGGGGGCAGCCCCCGGCGGGTGGTGTCAGGTTGCGGTCAAGCGGGTCAATGCGCTGAACGAACGGTCGGGCAAGAAGGTGGGCACCATCCTGGGCGTCGACCTGCAGGACATGGAACCGATCGCGGGCTGCGAGCTGCACGTGCTGGACTTTATGGAAGACGACGCCGATCTGGTGGTCAAGGAGTGGCTGGGTGGCAAGGCCGACGTGGTGATGTCGGACATGGCAGCGTCGAGTTCCGGCCACAAGCAGACCGACCACCTGCGGATCATCGCGCTGTGCGAAGCGGCGGCCTATTTCGCTTTTGACGTGCTGGAAGTGGGCGGCACATTTGTCGCCAAAGTGCTGGCCGGTGGTGCCGAGGGCGATTTGCAAAAGCTGCTGAAGCAACGGTTCGACAAGGTGGCGAACATCAAACCGCCGTCGTCACGCGCCGACAGTTCAGAAAAATTCGTCGTCGCAACCGGTTTTCGCGGCTAAGATCGGCCGTCGGAATACGATTTATTAAGCGCTGCGTGCTTTGATGGCCGTGCTCCTGACGTGGGGCAGGCCACAAGGAACCAGGCATATGCTCAAGCCACTCTTTGATACGACAGTGACAGGATGGTCCGGGCAAACCGGGCTGAATGCCATCAGCAATGATGCGATGCAGGAGTTTGCACAGCGTTTGCTGGCCAAGCAGCTGCTGTGCAAGGACGTGATCGCGGCGGTGCAGGCCTGCAATCGGTCAGGATTGTGGGGCGGTCCGGGCAGACTTGACCCGGTGTCACCCCGCAGTGACGACGCACTGAACATGCGGATGACCGCAAGGCTGTGGTCGGTCATATCGACCACGCGGGGCCGCGTTGCGGCCTTGAGCGTGATGGATCAAAGCGGGCTGATGGTGGGTCAGGCGCATTCCGCCCAAAGCGGCGCCGCGCATCACGCGCATATTTCGCTCAGCCTGGCGGACCCGAACAGCGGCACAGTGATCGGCGCAGTGGTGTTCGAGTTGGACGCTGCGCAATTCTGACGCGGTCAGTCGTGCCGTGAAAAGGACTGTTTGGCGACGGCCTTGATTTGCGCGGCCTCTTCTGCGCTGATCTGCCGGATCGTGAAGCCTTTGATCCGCGCAACCGTTGTCGCGGCACGGTTCTCCTGACGCAACAGCTCGAACAGGCGCTGGTGGCGCGGGGCAGTGTGCTGGGACAGATACGACATTGGCCTTTTCCTTTGGACGCACTGGCTGAAAGCGGTGCGCTTGCTGATGATTGTGCATGTTTGTCAGCGGTTTGCGGCAACCGTAGGGCCGCGCAAAGGCGTGTTTGGGGAAACTCCCTACAATTCGAAAGAGATTTCCGACTGATACGCAGCGCGGGTAACCCGCGATTCACGCCGGTTCGATAGCAATCTGTGGATCGTTTCAGCCACAGGAGATTCCCAATGATCAAACGCCTTATGACGGCCGCGGCCGCACTTGTTCTGCTGACCAACCCGCTGGCCGCCGCCGAAGCGGACGGGGCAATGGCCCAATATGCCAGCGAAAGGGCGGCGGAATGGCTGATGAATGATACGGTCGTTGCGGCGATCGTGGCCCAGAACGCGCGCACCGCTGGTCTGAGCGCGACTGAGATCGACAGCCTGGACAAGGATTGGCGCGCGCAGGTGGGGCAGGCGGATATGCCGCTGATCGCGTCGGTGGTGCACAGCCCCTTATCGGTCGAACTGACCGATCATGTCGCAGATGCGGGTGGCATGATCACCGAGGTTTTCATCATGGACGCCCAAGGCCTGAACGTCGCCGCCAGCGCCGTGACCTCGGACTACTGGCAGGGCGACGAGGCGAAATTCCAGGAAACCTATGGCGTGGGACCGGATGCAGTGCACATCAGCGAGATCGAGCTGGACGAAAGCACGCAGACCTATCAGGCGCAGGTGTCCTTGAGCCTGACGGATCCCGCCACGGGCGAGATGATTGGTGCGGTGACCTTCGGCCTGAACGCGCAGTCGTTTTATTAAGGAAAAGACGAGCGGCGGGGCTGTGCAATCGGTCCCGACGCTCTTTCGCGACTGACGTAAACGTATCAACCGTATTTCAAAGCAGCGGCACCAAAAGACCATTAAGCTGCGGAAGCTTAGGAAACGGCAGTTCCGAATTTCTATCCAAAATTCGACGCGTGCTTCCAGGTCACGCTTTGAAAACGCAAATGCCACCGCGACATGCGGCACTTGTTACAAACCTTTTCAGGAAGATTGTGGCGGAGAGACAGGGATTCGAACCCTGGGAACCCGTGAAGGCTCAACGGTTTTCGAGACCGCCCCGTTCGACCACTCCGGCACCTCTCCGCGGGGGTCTGGTCCGGTCCCAATAATTAGGTTTATCGGGGGTGGCAAGGGGGGTTTTGCCAATGATGGCCGATGACGGGATATTTAATTGCCCGTGATCGCAAAACCCATATGCTTGGTGCAAATGCGAAAGGACCATCATGATCGCTCTTGCCCGCTCAGTTTGCCTTGCTCTCACCCTTGCACTGACCGCCGCCGCCGCACAGGCCGCCGACCGCGCGCGGTTGGAAACATTTCTTGAAGTTACCGGATTCGATGTCGCCCTGGACAGCATTCGCCTGTCTGCCAGTTCCGCACCCGCGATGCTGGGACTTGAGGCAGAGGACTTTGGCACCCAGTGGACAGTGATGGCGGACGATGTGTTCAACACCGCCAAGATGCATGACATGGCGCTGGATATTCTGGGGGCGACGCTGGAGGACGACCTGCTGGACCACGCGACTGAATTTTACGACACCGACCTGGGCCGCCGTCTGGTTGTGGCCGAAAACAACAGTCACATGGAAGACGACAGCGAGGCCAAATCCGAAGCGGGGCAGGCGATTGTCGCAGGGCTCGAGCGGATCGACTCGCCGCGTCTGGATGCGCTCAAGCGGATGAATGCCGCCAGCGACAGCGCCGGTACTGCCGTGCGCGCCATTCAGGAGGTGCAGGTGCGCTTTCTTATGGCCGCTGCCGCCGCCGGGGTGATCGAGCTGAAAATGGAAGAGCCGGACCTGCGCGAAGCGATGCGCGCCGACGAGGACGAATTGCGCCAGTCCATCGCCGAAAGCGCATTGAGCGGGGCCGCCTATACCTATCAGGCATTTTCCGACGCCGAAGTGCTGGACTATGCCAAGGCGCTGGAAGATTCCGACATGCGCAAGGTCTATGACCTGATGAACGCTGTTCAATACGAGATCATGGCCAACCGTTACGAGGCGCTGGCGGCGCGTATGCGCAACCTGCAACCCTCGCAAGAGTTGTAAAGCATGCTGCGCCTGATTGCAGTCGTCTGGATGGGGCTGGCAGGCATGGCCTGGGCCGGACCCGAGGCGGACACCACGCTGCGTCTGATCCATATGGACGCGCAAATGCAGATCGCCCGCGAAGAAGGGCTGAGCCATGCCGAGACGCTGAATGAGAATATGTTGGGCGGGCAGGGCGGCGCGCTGTGGCACAGTCAGCTCGACGGTATCTATGACGTGCCCCGCATGGTCGAGGGCGCGCGCGGACCGATCGAAGCGCTCGACACCGCCACGCTCGAGCGGTTGAACCTCTTTCTGGGCAGCGAACTGGGCCAGCGGATCAGCGATCTGGAGCTGGCCGCGCGCACCGCGATGATGGATCAGGAGAAAGAGGACGCCGCCCGTGGCGCCTATGCCGAATTGCAGGGCACCGACGATCCGCGCCTGAAGGCCGCCCTTACCATCATCGAGGCCGGTGACCTGGTGGAGCGCAATGTCAGCACCGCGCTGACTGCCAACTATCAGTTCTATCGCGCGCTGGTTGACGGTGGTGCTTATGCCATGAGCGACGAAGAGATCCTGACCGAGGTCTGGTCCCAAGAAGAGACGCTGCGCGCCGACACCGAAGCCTGGTTGATGGGGTATCTGATGTTGCTGATGCAACCGCTGGACGACGACGACCGCGCGACCTATGTCGCGTTCATGCAGACCCCCGAAGCGGGCAGGCTGAACGCGGCACTGTTCGATGGCATGGGCTCCGTCTACAGCGATGTGACCTATGCGCTTGGGCGGGTTCTTGCGCTGAACCTCAAGGCATTGGGGGAAGGCAGCCAGGAGCTTTGAAAAATAGGGCCTGCACCGCTTGACTTTGACCCGCGTGTGGTGCATTGCGCGGCTTCGAATGGGGCTTTCGGGCCTCTTATATGTATAAACATCCCCGACGGGATGCGCAGTCCGTGGCGCAAAAATCGCACGAAATCCGGGACTTCCGGTGCCAAACGACGCGGTAGAGTAAGGAAGAACGATATGTTCGCGGTTCTCAAAACCGGCGGCAAACAGTACAAAGTTCAAGCGGGCGACACGCTGCGCATTGAAAAACTGGCCGCAAAAGCAGGTGACAAAGTTCAATTCAACGAAGTGATGATGATCGGGGGCGACACGCCCACGGTTGGCGCTCCGCTGGTTGCAGACGCAGGCGTTCAAGCCGAAGTCATCGACCACATCAAAGGCGTGAAGACCATCAACTTCGTCAAACGCCGCCGCAAGCACTCGAGCAAGCGGACCAAAGGCCACCGTCAGCAACTGACACTGGTGCGCATCACCGACATTCTCGCCTCGGGCGCGGACAAGTCGGGCGTGATGGCCGCAGTGGGTGGTGCAGGCTACACGGCTGTCTTTGCAGACGGCCAGAACGCCAAGCTGAAAACCGCGCAGGCTGAAAAAGCCCGCAAGGCCGACGCTGGTGAAGCTGCTCCCGCCAAGGCACCGAAAAAAGAGAAGGCTGCCAAAGCCGAAGCTGCTGCAGGCGCCGACGATCTCAAGCAACTGTCGGGCGTTGGTCCCGCACTTGAGAAAAAACTGCATGAAGCCGGTGTGACCACCTTTGCCCAGATCGCGGCATGGACGGAAGCAGACGTTGCTGATATTGACGAGAAACTGTCGTTCAAAGGCCGGATCGAGCGTGAAGGCTGGATCGAACAGGCCAAAGACATGACCAAAGGCTAAGGAGAGACCAAATGGCACATAAAAAAGCAGGTGGTTCATCCCGCAACGGCCGCGACTCAGCGGGTCGTCGTCTTGGTGTGAAACTGTACGGCGGTCAGGCCGCCATTCCCGGCAACATCATCGTGCGTCAGCGCGGGACCAAATTCTGGCCCGGCGCAGGCGTCGGCATGGGCAAGGATCACACGATCTTTGCAACCGTCGATGGCGCCGTGACCTTTCACAAGGGTCTGAAAAACCGCACCTTCATTTCGGTTCTGCCACAGGCGGAAGCTGCAGAATAAGCCGAACCTGATAGGTTAAACATCTTGAAGGGATCGGCGATACCGCCGGTCCCTTTCTCGTTTCTGACAAAAACATTTAGGGGTCGCGCGATTTAACGATGTCGTGAGTTTTTTGTGCGACAGCCCCGTGTCCGACCTCGTATTGCGCGGGGTCAATTATTAACTGATCTACATCTCGTGCGCGTTTCATGTGCGGGGCGGAATTCGGACTGTTCGAGGAGGAACAAACCGATGGAAATGACCAAAGTGGCCACCCAGCCAGTGATCGAAGCGGAGCGGTTCGACCTGCGTCCCCTGCGTACGTCCGACCGTGGGCTGATCGAAATGTATGCCGCCGACAAACGTGTCGCCACCATGACCACGTCGATCCCGCATCCGCTGCCCCCGGGCACGTCCGAGGCATTTGTGACACGTGCCATGTCCGCAACCCGTGAAGAGGACGTCTGGGCGATTGACGGCACCAAAGAAGGCGGTTCCGAGCTGATGGGGGTGATCTCGATGCAGCAGATCGACCGCAATCAGGCCGAGCTGGGCTATTGGGTGGCGCCTGCATTTTGGAACACTGGCCTCGCCTCCGAGGCGGTGCAGGCGCTGATCGACGCCAATCCGATGGGCAATGCAGCCCTTTTTGCAGTGGTGTTTCAGGACAACGCTGCCTCTGCCAAGGTGTTGACGCACTGTGGTTTTCAGTATCTGGGTGAAGCAGAAAGTTTTTCTGTCGCCCGCAATGCGACCGTCCCCACCTGGACGTACTCGCGCAAACTCTAACGGTTGCCCCGAGGGGCCCGCACAGGCTAGGACCGCGCTATGAAATTTCTTGATCTCTGCAAGGTCTATATCCGGTCCGGTGCGGGCGGGGGCGGCTGTGTGTCGTTCCGGCGTGAAAAATATATCGAATACGGCGGTCCCGATGGCGGCGACGGCGGCACCGGCGGCACCGTCTGGGCCGAGGCTGTCGAC
Source organism: Sulfitobacter sp. 20_GPM-1509m (assembly GCF_000620505.1). Lineage (GTDB taxonomy): Bacteria > Pseudomonadota > Alphaproteobacteria > Rhodobacterales > Rhodobacteraceae > Pseudosulfitobacter. Next base: position 237,592 of record NZ_JIBC01000007.1, read on the forward strand.
GGTCTGAACACGCTGATCGACTTTCGTTATCAGCAGCACTTTTTCGCCAAGAACGGCCAGCCCGGAATGGGCCGCCAGCGCACCGGCAAGGACGGTGACGACATCGTGCTGCGTGTGCCTGTGGGCACCGAAATTCTGGATGAAGACGAAGAAACCGTCGTTGCCGACCTGACCGAGGTGGGCCAGCGCGTGAAACTGGCACGCGGCGGCAACGGTGGCTTTGGGAACCTTCATTTCAAATCCGCCACCAACCAGGCGCCGCGCCGTGCCAATCCGGGGCAGGACGGCGTGGAGCGCACACTGTGGCTGCGTCTGAAACTGATTGCGGACGTGGGCCTGCTTGGCTTGCCCAACGCCGGCAAATCGACGTTTCTGGCGGCCACGTCGAACGCCCGGCCCAAGATTGCCGACTATCCGTTCACCACGCTGCACCCCAACCTGGGCGTCGTGGGCGTGGACAATGTTGAATTCGTGGTCGCGGACATCCCCGGCCTGATCGAAGGCGCCTCCGAAGGGCGGGGCTTGGGCGATTTGTTCTTGGGCCACGTCGAACGCTGTGCGGTTCTATTGCATCTGGTCGATGGCACTTCGGACACGGTGGCGCAGGACTACAAGACGATCATCACCGAGCTTGAAGCCTATGGCGGCGATCTGGCCGACAAACCGCGCGTGACCGTGCTGAACAAGATCGACGCGCTGGACGACGATGAACGCAACGCGGCCAAGGCCGAATTGCAAAAGGCCTGTGGCGGCACCGTCATGCTGATGTCGGGCGTGGCTCGCGACGGCGTGACCGAAGTGCTGCGCGCCCTGCGCAAACAGATCGACGACGACCGCCTGCGCAAGCAGGAACCCCAAGAGGAAGAACAGTGGCGACCCTGACCGACGCCAAGCGGCTGGTCGTCAAGATCGGCTCGGCCTTGCTGGTGGACCGCGCGACCGGTGCACTGCGAGAGGATTGGTTGCGCGCGTTGGCGCTGGATGTGCAATGGCTGAAGGGGCAGGGCACGCAGGTCGTTCTGGTCTCCTCCGGCTCGATCGCGCTGGGGCGCGGCGTGCTGGGGCTGCCCTATACGGAACTGCCGCTGGAACAATCCCAGGCTGCTGCCGCCGTCGGCCAGATCCGTTTGGCCCGCGCTTACGAGGACGTGATGGCGGTGCATGGCATCACCACGGCACAGGTCCTGATGACACTCGAAGACAGCCGCGACCGCCGCCGCTATCTGAACTCGCGCGCGACGCTGGAAACCCTGCTGGGGCTGGGTGCGCTGCCCATCGTCAATGAAAACGACACTGTGGCCACCGACGAGATCCGCTTTGGCGACAACGACCGCCTGGCCGCCCAGATCGCCGCCACCATCGGTGCGGACCAGCTGGTGCTGTTGTCGGATGTCGACGGCTTTTATTCGGCCAACCCCGCCGATGATCCCACCGCCATCCGCTATGACGTGATCGACGAGATCACCGCCGAGATCGAAGCACAGGCAGGCGACGCGGGTTCCGGCCTGAGCAAGGGCGGCATGAAAACCAAGCTGATGGCCGCCAAGACCGCCACCGCCGCAGGCTGTGCCATGGCCATTTGCCACGGGTTCGAGCCGCGCCCGCTGCACCGGCTGCACAATGGCGCCCCCGTCACTTGGTTCTCGGCTACGCTGGATCCGCAAACCGCGCGCAAACGCTGGATCGCGGCGATGAAACCACGCGGCACCCTGACACTGGACGCGGGCGCCACCCGCGCACTGGAGAACGGCAACAGCCTGCTGCCCGCAGGTGTCACAGCCGTCGCAGGCAATTTCAATCGTGGTGATCCGGTGGCCATCGCCGATGCTTCGGGGCATGTGCTGGGCCTTGGCCTCACGCGCTACACCGCCGAAGAAACCCGCACCATTCAGGGCCACCACAGCGCCCATATCGAAACCCTGCTGGGCTATCCGGGCCGTGCCGCACTGGTTCACCGCGACGACATGGCGCTCTGACGGCTTCTTTTGGCTGTAAATATCCCCGCCGGAGGCATAAATCAGTGCCAACACCGACCACAAGGAGCAGACCGATGAAAGATCTCGCCGACATTCCCGCCCTGATGGCCGACATCGGTGCGCGCGCCAAGGCTGCCGCCGCCGAACTGGCCGTGGCTTCGGCCGAGCGCAAGCACGCCGCCTTGGTCAGCGCCGCCGCCGCCGTCTGGGCGCAGCGTGATGCGATCCTGGCCGCCAACGCCAAGGACCTCGACTTTGGCCGCGAAAAGGGTCTGTCGCCCGCGATGATGGACCGCCTGACCCTGAACGAGGACCGCATTCAGGGCATCGTTGACGGGCTGCGCGCCGTGGCGGAACAGGCCGATCCGGTGGGCGCGGTGATCGCAGAATGGGATCAGCCCAGCGGGCTGCACATCAAACGCGTGCGCACGCCTTTGGGCGTCATCGGCGTGATCTACGAATCGCGCCCCAATGTGACCGCCGACGCCGGCGCGCTGTGTCTGAAGGCGGGCAATGCGGTGATCCTGCGCGGCGGCTCGGAAAGCTTTCATTCGTCACAGGCCATCCATGCCTGTCTGATGCAGGGCCTGCGCGATGCCGCTCTGCCCGAGGATGCGGTCCAGTTGGTGCCCACACGCGACCGCGCCGCCGTGTCCGAGATGCTGACCATGACGGGGACCATCGACGTGATCGTGCCCCGCGGCGGCAAGGGGCTGGTGGGGCTGGTCCAGCGTGAGGCCCGCGTGCCCGTTTTTGCTCACCTCGAAGGCATTGTTCACATCTATGTGGACAAGGACGCCGACCCCGAAAAGGCCCTGCGCGTGGTGCTGAACGCCAAGACGCGGCGCACCGGCATCTGCGGCTCGGCGGAATGTCTGCTGATCCACCGCGACGTGCTGTCCACCATTGGGCAGGGACTGGTACGGGCACTGATGGATGCGGGCGTCGAAATGCGCGTGGACGACACGCTCAAGGCCATTGACGGCACCGTCGAGGCGCAGGACGACGACTGGGGCCGGGAATATCTGGACATGATCATGGCCGCCCGCGTGGTCGATGACATCGACGCGGCCATTGACCACATCCGCACCTATGGCTCGCAGCACACCGAATGTATCCTGACCGAGAACGAGGACGCGGCGGCCCGCTTCATGGCGCGCCTCGACAGTGCGATCATCATGCACAACGCCTCGACCCAGTTCGCGGACGGGGGTGAGTTTGGCATGGGCGCTGAGATCGGGATCGCCACGGGCAAGATGCACGCCCGTGGTCCAGTCGGAGCCGAACAGTTGACCAGCTTTAAATACCTGGTGCGCGGCGACGGTACGACCCGCAGTTAAAAACCGATGGTCAGGTCGGTCCCATGGCCTTTGACCGTCAATTTCCGCCCTGCGTCCGCGACCACAGCGGGCAGCAGGGCGAATTGCACATGGGCCGGCTGGATTTCATCCGGTGGCACGGCTGTCTCCAGCGTGTCCCACAACGCTTTGTCCACGTTCATTTTTTCACCGCGTCCGTGAATGGTCCAGCGTTGGCGTTCGCAGGTCACTTCGATCCGGCCACCGTAAGGCATGGCGGTCTCAAGGCATTGGATCGCCAGAAATGCCATGCGCACCGCATCGCGCGGCTGTTCATCCATCGGACCCCAGGCCACGTCCAGCCGCCCGCCACCCATCAGGTCACGCAGCACGCCCACGATTTCGGCCCGGCCCATGTCCTGCTGTCCGGCCGCGCCATAGGCGATGCGGAAAAAGCGGATGCGTGCAGTGGCACTGCCCACGGACTCGGTGATCAGTTGCATCTCCGGCCCTTCGCCGCCGCCCGTCATCCCGAGCAGTTCCAGCCCATTGTTGATTGCACCGATGGGCGATATGAGGTCATGACAAATGCGGCTGCCGATCAGAGCGGCCAGATTGACGTTACTGGTGCCCACGGGCGGCCTCCTTGAAAGGGTGACAGATGGAAGATCTCAATGCCATTCTGGCTCCTGGTATGTTGGTACGCCATCCCGATTGCCCGGACTGGGGATTAGGTCAGGTCCAAAGCAACATCGACAGACGCATCACTGTCAACTTCCGCGAGCATGGCAAGGTTGTTATCGACAGCACCCGCGTCGCTTTGGTACCGGTCTTTGATGGCTCATGATCCTTGCGGAAAGGTTAACACATGGGCGTTCTCTTCCATATTATGTAAGTTGCGCCTGTTGCGCGCCCGCGACACAACCGGACCCAAAACAGACTGACCCGAATGCCCAAGATTTCTCCCGCCCGACAGACCACTCCGCAATTTCGGATTTCGATGGCGCGCGATGCCGATGATCTGATGGCGGCGCAGCGTTTGCGCTATGATGTGTTCGTGCGCGAATTGGGCGGCGGCGGCGACATGGTGGACCATGCGGCAGGTCTGGAACAGGACCGCTTTGATCCCTTCTTTGACCACATGCTGTTGCATGACGAGGCCCGGGGCCAGGTGGTCGGCGTTTACCGCATGTTGCGCAGCGATCAGGCGCAGGCGGCGGGTCAGTTCTATTCTGAGGACGAATACGACCTTGCGCCGCTGCGCAATTCGGGGCGCAATCTGCTGGAGCTGGGGCGGTCCTGCCTGCATCCCGACTATCGCGGTGGCATGGCCATGCATCACCTGTGGTCGGCGCTTGCTGCCTATGTGGCGGACCACAAGATCGACATCCTGTTCGGCGTCGCCAGCTTTCACGGCACCGACACACAGGCGCTGGCAGCACCCCTGTCACTGCTGCACCACCGCCATCTGGCGCCCCCCGCGGTGCGCGTTCGGGCGCGCGAGACGTCTTTTCAGACGATGGACCTGATCGCCGAGGACGCGCTGGACCGGCGGGCTGCCATGTTGCAGGTGCCCGCGCTGATCAAGGCATATTTGCGATTGGGCGGCGTCGTGGGCGAGGGGGCGTGGATCGACCGGACCTTCAACACCACCGATGTCTGTCTGGTGATGGACACGGCGCAGATGAACACCCGTCAAAGCCGCCTGTACACCGCGCGGGGCGATGCATGACCGTTACATGGGACGACGGCAACGTACCACCGCCGCGCCGGTTCGGGCTTGGCGACTGGCTGCGGGTGGCGCTGCGCGGGTTGACTGTGGGCACGCTGGTCTTTGGTGGTCTGGTCGTGCTGCTGCTGGTGCGGCTGGTCGAGCGGCCCTTGTGCGGGCTGCGCCGACCGGTGACGCCGTTCATCACCGTGGGCGTGTGCAAGGGCGCGCTGCGGCTGATGCATTTGCCGCTGAAGGTCACAGGCGTACCGATGCGCGGGCAGGGGGCCGTGGTGGCCAACCATTCCTCGTGGCTGGATATTTTCGTGCTGAATGCGTCAAAGCGTATTTATTTCGTGTCGAAATCCGAGGTGGCAAACTGGCCTGGCATCGGCTGGCTGGCACGCGCCACCGGGACCGTCTTTGTCGTGCGCGACCCGCGCCGCGCCGCCGAGCAGACGCAGATGTTCCAGGATCGGCTGCTGGCAGGCCACAAGTTGCTGTTCTTTCCCGAGGGCACCAGCACCGACGGGCTGCGGGTGTTGCCGTTCAAGCCGACGCTGTTTCAGGCCTTTTTTGCGCCGGAACTGCGTGACCGGTTGCAGGTCCAGCCGGTCACTGTGATCTATCACGCGCCCAAGGGGGCCGACGCGCGGTTTTATGGCTGGTGGGGCGATATGGAGTTCGGCACGCATCTGCTGTCGACGCTGGCGGCGCGCCGTCAGGGGCGGGTCGAGGTGGTCTATCACCCGCCGCTGAGGGTGGCCGATTTCGCAGACCGCAAGTCGCTGGCCGCCACGGCCGAACGGGCGGTGCGCGGCGCGCATGTGCTGGCAGAGACAGGACACGTGCCAGAGCTGGGAAAATAAGGGCAAACCGCTCTTGCGCCCCGCAGAAAACCGGCCTATACGCGCGACACTTCAATCCGCAGGTGGGGATTGGGCTTCCCGGGGGAGAAATCCCCGGATGTCCGCCGGTTGGTGCAAACGCACTGATACCCCGCCAAGGCGAAAACCGGAAAAGGAATAAGACATGGCTCTTCCCGAGTTCTCCATGCGCCAGCTGCTGGAAGCAGGCGTACACTTTGGTCACCAGACTCAGCGCTGGAACCCCCGCATGGGCCCGTACATCTACGGCGCACGCAACGGCATTCACATCATGGACCTGACACAGACTGTTCCGATGCTGGACCAGGCTCTGCAAGTCATCCGTGACACCGTCGCCAAAGGCGGCAGCATTCTCTTCGTCGGCACCAAGCGTCAGGCCGCTCAGCCCATCGCCGATGCCGCAGAGAAATGCGCACAATATTACATGAACCACCGCTGGCTGGGCGGCACGCTGACCAACTGGCAGACCGTGTCCAAGTCGATCCAGCGTCTGAAGTCCATCGACGAGCAGTCGGAACTGGGCTTTGGTGGCTTCACCAAGAAAGAACGCCTGGGCATGGAACGCGACCAGTTCAAACTGGAAGCATCGCTGGGCGGTATCCGTGAAATGGGCGGTCGTCCTGACCTGATCTTCGTCATCGACGTGAAAAAAGAAGCGCTGGCCATCGCCGAAGCCAACAAGCTGGGCATCCCGGTTGTGGCCGTGGTTGACACCAACTGCTCGCCTGACGGCATCGACTACATCATTCCGGGCAACGACGACGCGGCCCGCGCCATCACGCTGTATTGCGATCTGGCAGCCCGCGCAGCCCTGGACGGCATGAGCGCCCAGCTGGGTGCGGCCGGTGTAGACATCGGTGCCATGGAAGAAGCCCCTGTCGAAGAAGCAGTGGCGGAATCGACCGGCGTTGAAACCGGCAACGTCTCGGAAGAGACAGCGCACAACGATGCCATGGCGAAAGACGCGCCCCTGGACATCGAAAGCACCAAAGAAACAGTGGCCAAAGCCGACAGCTAAGTCTGTTACACGGCTTTGATACAAGACGGCGGGGGCAACCCCGCCGACCCGCAATATATCTGAGGAGACCCACCAGATGGCAATTACAGCATCTATGGTCAAGGAACTGCGCGAAAGCACCGGCGCAGGCATGATGGACGCGAAAAAAGCGTTGACCGAAAACGATGGCGACATGGAAGCAGCAGTCGATTGGCTGCGCACCAAAGGTCTGGCCAAAGCGGCCAAGAAATCGGGCCGTACCGCCGCCGAAGGTCTGGTTGCAGTCAAGGTTGACGGCAACAAGGGCATCGCGGTCGAAGTGAACTCGGAAACCGACTTTGTCGGCAAGAACGCCGAATTTCAGGGCATGGTGTCGGGCATTGCCGACGTGGCAATCACCGTCGATTCCGTTGACGCGCTGAACGCGGCTCCGATGGGTGGCAAGACTGTCGCCGAAATCGTGACCGACAAGATCGCCACAATCGGTGAAAACATGTCGGTGCGCCGCATGCAGTGGATCACTGGCGATACAGTTGTGTCCTATGTCCACAACGCAGCCGCACCCGGCATGGGCAAAATCGGCGTTCTGGTCGCAATGACCGGCGGCGACGACGCCTTTGGCAAACAGGTTGCGATGCACATTGCTGCCGTGAACCCTGCTTCGCTGAGCGAAGACGATCTGGACGCATCTGTCGTCGAGAAGGAAAAACAGGTTCAGATGGACATTGCCCGCGAAAGCGGCAAGCCCGAAGCGGTTATCGAAAAGATGATCGTGGGCCGTATGAAGAAATACATGTCCGAAGTGACGCTTCTGAACCAGCAGTTCGTTGTGAACCCCGACCTGACCGTGGCCGACGCCGCGAAAGAAGCGGGTGCCACGATCACAGGTTTCGTGCGTCTGGAAGTGGGCGAAGGCATCGAAGTGGTCAAAGAAGACTTTGCCGCCGAAGTGGCCAAAGTCGGCAAAAGCTGATTTCGACGCTGTAACAGGCGACAAAAGACAACAGGCAGGGCATCCCATCGGGGTGCCCTGTTTGCATTTTGGGGGCTCTGCCCCCCGCGTCTGCGACGCGTCCCCCGGAGTTTATCCGGCAAGATGAATGGCCGTTCACGCATTTGTTGGCTTGGCGGCGCGATTGATCGCTCTAACTTGCGATCAAAGCAATCCAACAGGGGACATATCCAAATGATACCGCGCAGAACCTTTCTGGCCACGACTGCAGCCGCCATCACGTTTTTGCCCTATGCTGCACGCGCAACCGCCCATGCGGGCGATAGCTTTGCCACCGACACCGGTGAGATCAAGGTGTTCCCGGTCGATCACGCGTCCTTTGTGATGACCACGCCTGTGGGCACGATCTACAATGATCCGGTCGGCGATCCGGCGATGTACGCCGATTTTCCGGCCGCTGACCTGATCCTGGTCACCCATGAACATGGCGATCACTATAACCCCGAAACGCTGGCTGCATTGATCGGCGATACCACCATTCTGCTGGTGAACCCCGCCGTCGCCGACAAGCTGCCCGAGGAGCTGAAATCCCGCGCAACGGTTCTGGCCAATGGCGAACATGCGCTGGTGGGCAAGATCGATGTGCGTGCGATCCCCGCCTATAACACCACCGAAGACCGCAAGCAGTTCCACCCCGAGGGGCGCGACAACGGCTATGTGCTGACCATCGACGGGTTCCGTGTCTATATTTCGGGTGACACCGAAGGCACGCGCGAGATGAAGGCGCTGAGCGATATTGATCTGGCATTCGTTTGCATGAACCTGCCGTTCACGATGGATGCGGATGCCGCAGCCGAGGCCGTGGCTGCCTTCAAGCCGACCTATGTCTATCCCTACCACTACCGTGGGCGTGATGGCGGCACACAGGACCCCGAAGCCTTTGCCGCCGCAGTGGGCGATGCCACCACTGTTAAGATGGGCGACTGGTATCACAAGGAGGGCTGAACGCCCGCCAGCACAGCACATAAAAAAACGGAGCCACCCGGGCATGGATGGCTCCACTCTTTGATCCTCGGGCCTTGATCACGGGGATGAGACGTGACCCTGAGGATAAGGTCCGACCCCGAAGATGGACTATACATCCCAGGGCCGGGGATCCGGAAAGTCCGGCCGGTCGGCAGAGCCCCGAAATCGCGAGGGTACCTTCCGCTGCTCCAATGGCATTAAGCCACCACTCACGGAACACCTTGATACTGACTGTTAATGTTGGTTAACAAAAGTCAGGTTATCCTTACCCATGGTCAGATTATTGCGGGCCGCAGGGAAGGGGAAAGAAGTTTGTGTCGCATCACCGGTGACAATTTTTGCAATTGTAACGTGGAAAATGCAACTGGCCCTATAGCAGAGACCGTAAAAAAATCCGTCAGGCTTCCAGGATAAACATCTGGTTGGCAAAGGCCGCTTTCAGCACCGCCTGCGCAGTCGTTTCCACCGCCAGCGCCTCGCGGGCCAGCCGCAAATGTTTCTCGACCGTCGCCGACGTCAGCCCCATCAGCACCGCAATGTCCTGCATGGTCTTGCCGTCACCAACCCATTCCAGCGCTTCTCGCTGTCGTTTGGTCAGGCCACGGTTGGGACCGGAATAGGGCAGGGTCAGGATCTTGAGGTGCGCCACGTTGTTCATCAGGTGAATGTCGCGGCCGTGCACCTCCCATATCGCGTCGATCTCGTCCTGGGTCATCCCTGCGCGCGCCGTCAGCGCAATCGCGCCCTTTGACCGCGCCGAGACCGATTTAAAGCTGATCGTATACCCGGCGGTCACGCCCATCTTGTGATTGAACTCCACCACCCGCGCCTCGGCGGGGGTCAGGGTCTGGGTTTCGACCATCTGCGCCAGCATCCGCCAGCTGCCCGCACCCTCGTTGTTCAGCGCCCAGCTGACCATGGGGGCATGGACATAGTGCTGCTCGCCCATGAACACGTCCGTGTAGGATTTGTCGTGGTTCGTCAGGATGATGAAATCCTCGGGATCGCCCAGGTTGTTGCCATAGCGATAGCGGGTAAAGCCGTAGATCAGCCGGTCAAAGCCGTAGCTGGCCATTTTCTCGGTGTGCGCATCCCAAAGCTCTTCCATTGTCTGGCAATTGGAAAGCCCGTGCAGATAAATACGCACATCATCGGTCATGACGGTGTCCCCAGATGTTCGGCCAGCACCTGAAGCGCCAGATCATAGCCCTGCGAACCAAAGCCTGCGATCTGTCCCAGGGCGACGGGAGCGATATGACTGTGATGGCGGAATGTTTCGCGGGCGTGGATATTGGACAGATGCACCTCGACGACCGGCAGTTCGACCGATGCGATCGCATCGCGCAGCGCCACGGATGTATGGGTATAAGCCCCCGCGTTCAACACGATCCCGCCGTGGGTGCCCTTTGCCGCATGGATCGCGTCGATCATCGCGCCCTCGTGGTTGGACTGCATACAGACCACGTCCAGCCCCATGTCCTTGCCTCTTGCCACACACATGTCTTCGACATCTTTCAATGTCGTGCGTCCGTAAACTTCGGGTTGGCGTGTGCCCAGCAAATTCAGGTTCGGTCCGTTGAGGACAAGAATCGACGTCATATCAATACTCTTGTAAATACAACGTATAGTTAGCCGCACCGCACCCTTGCTGTCCAGCGCAGTGCGGTGCGCAATCGATTATGCGGGTGGCGCAAAGACCGCCAGACCCAGCCAGTCGGCGATCAGGGCAGGGGTCTTTTCCCCCTCGATCTCGATAGTCAGCCCGCTTTCGCGCAGCAGGTCCGTGGCATTGCGCTGCTTGACCGAGTTGATCACAAAGCGGCCGCGCACACGCGAGCCGGCCTTGACCGGGTTCAGGAACCGCAGCTTGTTAAAGCCATAGTTGATGCCCATCACCTGACCGTCTGCCATCGAAAAACATTCGTAGGAAAACCGGCTGGCGAGGCTGAGCGTCAGGAACCCGTGCGCGATAGAGCCGCTAAAGGGCGTTTCCTTGGCAGCGCGTTCGGGGTCCACGTGAATCCACTGCTCATCCATTGTGGTCTTGGCAAATTCGTCGATCATCGCCTGATCGACGGTGATCCAGTCGGACACACCGACCTCTTGCCCGATCAACGCTTCAAGGCGCGCTACTTCTGTTTCGATTGGTGTCATGTCTCTCTCCCTAAATATCTGTCATCTCACGACGGATCGGCGGCTACGCGCACCATCCGTTTTCCCTTGTTGTCGCCCGCCAGCAGGCCGATCAGCGCCTTGGGCGCATTCTCCAGCCCCTCGACCACGTCTTCCGTCACCTTGATCTGACCGCTGCGCACCCATGTCTGCAACGCGCGGATCGCCTTGGCGTCGTCGTCGGCGAAATCCATCACGATGAACCCTTCCATACGCAGCCGTTTGACCACGACCAGTCCGGGCAGGTTGCGCGGGCCGGTGGGGGCTTTGGTGTCATACTGGCTGATGGCGCCACAGCAGGCGATGCGGCCCTTTTCGTTCATCAAGGCCAATACGGTTTCCAGAACCGTGCCGCCGACGTTGTCGAAATAAACGTCCACGCCGTCAGGGCATTCCGCGCGCAGCGCCTTGAACAGCCCTGCCTCGCGGTAGTCGACGCAGGCATCAAAGCCCAGCTCGTCCACCACCCATTTGCATTTCTCAGGCCCACCCGCGATGCCCACCACACGGCAGCCAAGCGCCTTGCCGATCTGCCCGACGTAGCCGCCGACCGATCCGGCGGCCGCAGAGACAACAATCGTTTCACCCGCCATCGGCTTGCCGACGCTGACCAGACCGTGAAAGGCCGTCTTGCCCGCGATGCCGAACACGCTGATCAGATGGCTCAGCTGGTCCACTTTCGGCAGCTTTTCGACCTTGTGGGCCGGACGCACCACGTAATCAGCCCAGACCGCTTCGGCGGCGACGATGTCACCGACGGCAACGCGCGGTGAATTGCTTTCGATGACTTCGCAGATCGAATAGGTCGCCATGACATCGCCTGCCTTGACCGCATCGCGATAGGTGGCACCCTGCATCCAACTGCGGTTGGCCGCGTCAATCGACATGAGAATAGTCTTCAACAGCACCTCGCCATCGCCTGCGGCGGGCATGGGCGTCTCTTGCAGGGCAAAGTTGTCCTCGGTCAGCGTGCCGTCGGGCAGCGTTTGCACGACAATCTGTCGGTTGTTCATTGTCAGCGTTCCTTTTATCAAACGTGAAAAGAGAAAGGTTTGTCATGTCCCGCGAATTCCGCCAGCCCGTCTATGCGCCGCCCAAAGGGTCCGCCGACCTTCTGTTGATCCGTCACGGTGAAAGCGCGCCGGCACGCGAGGGCGTGCATTTCGACACGGTCGACGGGCACGGCGATCCGCATCTGCATCCGCAAGGGCACAAACAGGCCGAGCGTGTGGGCGAACGGCTGAAAGGCAATCCGATCCGCCAGATTTACGTGACCAAGCTGACCCGCACGCAACAGACGGCGGCCCCGCTGGCGCAGCATCTGGGCCTGACGCCGCAGCAAAACCCCGACCTGCATGAGGTGCATCTGGGCGACTGGGACGGCGGCCTGTACCGCGTCAAGGCCGCTGCAAACGATCCGGTTTACCGCCGCGCGATGGAGGCGCAGGACTGGGGCCTGATCCCCAATGCCGAAACCCGCGATGCGTTCTTTGAACGGGTGACGCGCGGGTTGATGGCCATTGCCGCCGACCACATTGACGAACAGGTCGCCGTGTTCGTGCACGGCGGCGTCATCGCGGCCGCGCTGGCCGTGGCCACGCGGTCCGAACCCTTTGCCTTTCTGGGGGCCGCGAACGGGTCGATCAGCCGCCTTGTGATCCAAGGCGACCGAATGACCATTCGCGGGTTCAACGATATTTCGCATCTGGATGACCTCTGAACCCAGAGGTCACTCGATCTTGAGCACGACCTTGCCCTGCACCTTGCGGTCCTGAATATACTCCAGCGCCTTGCCCGCTTCTTGCAGCGGGAAGGCAGCGTCGATGCGCGGCTTGATCTTGCCTGCGGCGTAGAGCGCGAACAGGTCCTGCATGTTTTCCATGTGGCCCTTGGGGTCTTGCCGGGTCGATGCTCCCCAGAACACGCCGACGATCTGGCAGGATTTCAGCAAGGTCAGGTTCAGCGGAATCTTGGGGATGCCGGCAGGGAAGCCCACCACGAGGAAGCGACCGGCCCAGGCCATCGCGCGAATGACCGGCTCTGCATAGTTGCCGCCCACCGCGTCATAGGCCACGTCGATGCCTTTGGGGCCGACCAGATCCTTGATTTCCTTGGAAAACGCACGCTGGGCGTCCTTGTCCATGTCGCGGGTGTAGATCATGGTTTCATCGGCACCGACCTCGCGGCAGAACGCGGCCTTTTCCTCGGATGACACGGCGGCGATCACGCGTGCGCCCGCGGCCTTGCCCAGCTCGATCGCGGCCACACCGACGCCGCCCGCAGCGCCCAGAATGAACAGGGTTTCGCCGGGCTGGATGTTTGCGCGGTCCTTCAGCGCGTGGTGTGATGTGCCATAGGTCAGCACCAGACAGGCCGCATCTTCGAACGGCATATCGTCAGGCATCTTCAGACAGGCCGCCGCAGGGGCGCACAGCTGTGTGGCAAAGCCACCGAAACCGGTCATTGCGATCACCTTGTCACCAACGGCGAACTCTGTGACGCCTTCGCCCAACTCCTCGACCACGCCGGACACTTCACCACCCGGCGCAAAGGGGCGTTCGGGTTTCATCTGATACATGTCCTGAATGATCAGCGTGTCGGGAAAGTTCACACCCGCCGCCTTGACCGCGATCCGCACCTCGCCTTTGCCAGGTTTCGGGTCAGCCATTTCAGTCAGTTCCAAACTGTCCGGTCCGCCCACGGCGGTGCTCAACATTGCTTTCATATCGGGGTCCCCTCCATAATCCGTGACGCAACGGCACGACTGGCCACGGCGTCTTGTCATGGACAATCCTGCCTGCGACACCTTGCCAGCGCAATTGCGAAATGCAATTTTGCATTGCGGAACGTAACGGCACTGCTGCATCGGGGAGGATGAGCATGAGCGATGACGCACTGAACGCATTCCGGGCGGAGGTCCGGACATGGCTGGAGGAGAACTGCCCCCAAGAGATGCGCGATGGCGCGTCCGGTGAGGATGCAATCGTCTGGGGCGGACGCAACTGGACATTCAAGAGCGAAGCCCAAAAGCTTTGGCTGGAACGGATGGCCGACAAAGGCTGGACCGTGCCAACCTGGCCGGTAGAATATGGCGGCGCAGGCATGGACCGCGCCCACCACAAGATCCTTCTGGACGAAATGCGCAAGATGGGCGCACGCGTGCCGCTGCAAAGCTTTGGCATCTGGATGCTGGGGCCTGCGCTGCTGGCGTTCGGCACGCACGAACAGAAGCTGCAATACCTGCCGCCCATCGCGCGCGGCGAAGTACGCTGGTGCCAGGGCTATTCCGAACCGGGTGCGGGGTCTGATCTGGCAAGCGTGCAGACCAAGGCCGAGAGCGACGGCGACCATTATGTCGTGAACGGACAGAAAATCTGGACCTCCTACGCCGACAAGGCCGATTGCATCTTTGCGCTGGTGCGCACCGACCGCGACGCGCCCAAACACCTGGGCATCACATTCCTGCTGATCGACATGGAAACGCCCGGTGTCAGCACCAAGCCGATCCGCCTGATTTCCGGCAAGTCGCCGTTCTGCGAGACCTTCTTTGACGACGTGCGGGTGCCCAAGGCCAATGTGGTCGGCACCGAAAACCGCGGCTGGGACGTGGCCAAACATCTGCTGACCCACGAGCGCGAGATGATCTCGGGTGGCGGGCAGGGTCTGTTGGGTGGTCGGCCGCTGGGCGCGGTGCTGAACGAACAGGACGGCGGGCTGACCGATCCCGTGCTGCGCGCCGAAGCGATGGCCTGCGAGATTGACGCGCTGGCCGTGGCACTGACGCTGGAACGCTACAAGGACCAAGCCGAAAGCGGCGGTGGCGTGGGCGATGCCTCGGCCATGCTGAAATACGCAGGCACCGAGCTGAACAAGCGCCGGCACGAACTGATGATGTCCGCCGGTGGCGCGGATGCGCTGATGTGGGACGGCAAGCATGACGGGCTTGCCGCCGACTGGCTGCGCACCAAGGCGAACTCGATCGAAGGCGGCACATCCGAAGTGATGCTGTCGATCATTTCCCGTCGTGTATTGGGGCTGCCGGCATGAGCACACTTCTGTTGACCGAAGACGAAACCATGCTGCAAGACGCCGCGCGCGGCTTTCTGGACGGCGCGGCCCCCGTGTCGCATTTCCGCAAGCTGCGCGATGCGGGGCAGACCCATGATGCAAAGCTGTGGGCCGAGATGGCGCAGATGGGCTGGACCGGCGTGCTGGTCCCCGAGGATGCGGGCGGCTCCGACATGGGCCATGCAGCTGCGGGCGTTCTGGCGGGCGAGTTGGGCAAGACCTTGGTAACCTCTCCCTTTATCTCCACCGCCGTGATCGCCGCGACGGCGCTGCGACAGGTGGCGACGGATCGGGCACGTGATGCGCTGGCTGCCATCGCGGATGGCAGCGTGATCTACGGACTGGCCGTGGACGAGGGGGCGAAGCACGACCCCGATGCCACACAGCTTGAGGCCAAGGCCGACGGCAACGGTTTTCGCCTGTCCGGCACCAAGGGCTTTGTCGTCGACGGCAGCAATGCCGACCGTCTACTGGTTCTGGCCAAGACAGACGCCGGCCTGACCCTGTTCGACCTGCCGGCAGACCGCGAGGGGATCACCCGCACAGGCCAGAACATGGTCGATGCCCGCGACGCGGCGCAGGTGACCTTTGATAACGTGCAGGCCACGGGCGATGATGTGCTGGGATCGGTCGATGACGCCATGACCGTGCTGAAACCGGCGTTGGAAGCCGGACAGGCGGCGCTGTCGGCCGAAATGCTGGGCCTTAGCGCCGGTGCATTTGCGATGACGGTCGGCTATCTGAAGGAGCGCAAGCAGTTCGGCGTTGAAATTGGCCGCTTTCAGGCACTTCAACATCGTGCAGCACATCTTTGGTCTGAAACGGAAATCACGCTTTCTGCTGTGCGCCACGCAGGCCGCAAGCTGGACGAGGATCCCAACAACGCCACGCTGGCCGTATCGCTGGCCAAGGCCCGCGCAACACAGACCGCCAAGCTGGCCGTAATCGAAGGCGTGCAGATGCACGGCGGCATCGGTATGACCGATGATTTCGATATGGGCTTTTTCATGAAGCGCGCCCGCGTCGCGACCGAGTGGCTGGGCGACTACGGCTATCACGCCGCAAAGGTCGCCGCTGCGCGCGGTTTTTAAGGTAAAGGATGAACTATGACACCGAATGATCTGTTTTCATTGAAAGGTAAGGTCGCGCTGGTGACCGGGGGTGCCACCGGCATTGGCCGTATGGCAACCACCGGGCTGATGCAGGCTGGCGCACATGTGCTGATCGCCTCGCGCAAGGCGGACGCGTGCAAGGCTGTTGCAGATGAGCTGAACCAGATGGATGCCCCGGGCAGCGTCGAAGGGTTCGCGGGCGATGTCGGCACCGAGGAAGGGGTCGCTGCACTGACCAAGGCCGTACAGGAACGCACCGACACCCTGCACATTCTGATGAACAACGCGGGCATCAGTTGGGGTGCGCCCATGGGACAATTTCCCTTTGATGCCTGGGCCAAGGTGATGAATGTCAACAACGCGGGCATGTTCAGCTTGACGCAATCCCTGCTGCCGATGCTGATCGCCTCGTCCAACGCCGATGATCCGGCGCGTGTGGTCAACGTGGGCTCTGTCATGGGCGATGCACCCTTGGGCGATGGCGCCTACAGCTATGCCGCGTCCAAGGCGGCGGTGCACCAGATCACCCGTATCATGGCCAAGGAACTGGCCAGCCACCACGTCACTGTGAACGCTCTGGCTCCCGGGCCATTTGTCAGCCGCATGACCGCCTTTGCCACTGCAGATGAAGAGACCCGCGCCAAAGTCGGCGACGACGTACCGCTGGGCCGCGTCGGCCGCGAGGAGGACATCGCAGGCTGTATGCAGTTCCTGTGCGGCCGTGGCGGCAGCTATATCACCGGTGCAATCCTGCCGGTGTCGGGCGGCATTCAGGTGATGTCCGGTCCCAATCTTTTCCGTGCTGCTCTGGAGGGCTGAGATATGATCCGTTTTGATGACCGCGTTGCCATTGTCACAGGCGCAGGCGTCGGCCTGGGTCGCTGTCACGCGCTGGGTCTGGCCGAACGCGGGGCCAAGGTCGTGGTGAACGATCTGGGCGCCAGCACCGATGGTGCAAGCACCGGATCGGACGCGGCCCAAAAGGTCGTGGCCGAGATCGAAGCCATGGGCGGCGAGGCGATTGCCCACGGCGCTGATGTTTCGAACGAAGATCAAGTGAACGACATGGTCGCCAAGACCATGGAAAAATGGGGCCGCATCGACATTCTGATCAACAACGCGGGCATCCTGCGCGACAAGACGTTCGGCAAGATGACGATGGACGACTTTCGCAAGGTCGTCGATGTGCACCTGATCGGCACCGCCAACTGCTGCCATGCGGTGTGGCCGCACATGCGCGCCGCGCAATACGGGCGCATCGTGGTCACCACCTCGGCCTCGGGTCTTTATGGCAACTTTGGCCAGTCCAATTATGGCGCGGCCAAGGCCGGTGTCATGGGGTTGATGAACGTGCTGCATCTGGAAGGCGCGCGCGACAACATCCGCGTCAACACGCTGGCCCCCACCGCCGCCACCCGCATGACCGAAAACCTGATGCCGCCCGAGGCGCTGGAATTGCTGAAACCCGAGACCATCACGCCGGGCGTGCTTTACTTGGTTTCCGAAGACGGCCCCAGCCGCAAGATCCTTGGCGCGGGGGCAGGGCACTTTGCACTGACCCGCGTGTATGAGACCGCAGGTGCCCTGATCGAGGGCGACATCACGCCCGAGGCGGTCGCCGCCCAATGGGATGCGATCTCGGCCCCCGAAGGTCAGGAAGAGCTAAACGACGCCTTCGGACAAACCCGCAAATTCGCGCTCTCTGCCGCCAAGGCGAAGGGCATCAAACTCGACTGGTAACTTTCTTTTGGCCCCAAATATCCCGGGGTCCGGGGCAGCGCCCCGAAATTCCGACCAACAAACAAGGAACCCAACCCATGCGTGACGCAGTCATTGTTTCCACCGCCCGCACCCCGATCGGCAAGGCCTATCGCGGTGCGTTCAACGCCACCACGCCGCAAGCCCTTGCCGCACATGCCATCGAGAATGCCGTGAAACGTGCGGGCCTTGATGGCTCGGAAATCTCCGATTGCGTTTTCGGCTCGGCGCTTCAGCAGGGCTATCAGGCGGGCAACATCGCCCGTCAGGCCGCCATTCGCGCCGGTCTGCCTGTGACCGTTGCCGGCATGTCGCTGGACCGTCAGTGCGCGTCCGGCATGATGGCGATTGCCACGGCGGCCAAACAGGTCATCACCGACGGCATGGACATTGTCATTGGCGGTGGTGTGGACAGCATTTCGTTGGTGCAGACGCCCGAAATGCGCGTCAACGCCGATCCCTGGCTGAAAGCGAACAAGCCCGAGATGTATATGACCATGCTGGAAACAGCCGAAAACGTGGCCGAACGGTACAACATCAGCCGCGAAGCACAGGATGAATATTCGGCCCGCAGCCAGGAGCTGACCCATCAGGCGCAGCAAGCTGGCCGTTTCGACGATGAAATCGTTGCGATGACCACCACCATGATGATCCAGGACAAGGAAACCAAGGAGATTTCCAAACACGAGGTCACCCTGGAGAAAGACGAGGGCAACCGTCCCGGCACCACCGCCGAGAGCCTTGCAGGCCTGAAACCAGTGTTCAAGGACGGCATCCACCTGAAAGAGGGCAAGTTCATCACCGCAGGCAACGCCTCGCAACTGTCGGATGGCGCATCCGCCGCCGTGGTGATGGAAGCCAAAGAAGCCGAGCGCCGCGGGCTTCAGCCGCTGGGTCGCTACGTGGGCGTGATGGCCGCAGGCTGCGAGCCGGACGAGATGGGCATCGGCCCGATCTATGCCGTGCCGAAACTGCTGGAAGCGCACGGGCTGAAGATCGACGACATCGGTCTGTGGGAGCTGAACGAGGCCTTTGCCTGCCAGGTCATCGCCTCGCGCGACAAGCTGGGCATCCCGGACGAGTTGCTGAACGTGGACGGCGGCGCGATTTCCATCGGTCACCCTTACGGCATGTCCGGCGCACGTATGGTCGGCCACGCGCTGATCGAAGGCAAACGTCGCGGCGCGAAATATGTGGTTTGCACCATGTGTGTCGGCGGCGGCATGGGTGCGGCGGGCCTGTTTGAGGTTCTCTAACAAACGCGGCGGCACGTCCGCCCGTTACACCATCACAACAACCGGATGGGCGCACAGCCCATCCATTTCCCTATCTGAAAGACATATGCCAATGCCCCGTGACGACAGCCATCTTCCCAAGGCCCTGCAAGGGCTGCGCGTGCCCATGGTGGCATCGCCCTTGTTCATCATTTCCGTACCCGAACTGGTCATTGCCCAGTGCAAGGCCGGCGTCGTCGGCAGCTTTCCGGCGCTGAACGCCCGCGAGGCCGAGGGCGAGCATCCGTTGCTGGACACATGGCTGACGCAGATCAGCGAAGAGCTGGACCGCCACAACCAGGCGAACCCTGACAATCCTGCGGCCCCCTTTGCGGTCAACCAGATTGTCCACCGGTCGAACGGGCGTCTGGATCGGGATCTGGAGATTTGCGTGAAACACAAGGTGCCGATCTGGATCACCTCGCTGGGCGCACGTGAAGAGGTCAACGAGGCGGCCCATTCCTGCGGCGGCATCGTGCTGCATGACGTGATCAACAACACATTCGCCAAAAAGGCGATCAGCAAGGGCGCGGACGGTCTGGTGGCTGTGGCCGCCGGTGCCGGTGGCCATGCCGGGATGCAGTCCCCGCTGGCGCTGATCCGTGAAATTCGCAGTTGGTTCGACGGGCCATTGTTGCTGTCCGGGTCCATCGCCACCGGCGAGGCGCTGCTGGCTGCACGCGCAATGGGGGCCGATCTGGGCTATGTCGGGTCTGCGTTCATCGCCACGGACGAGGCGAACGCCCAAGCCGAATACAAACAGATGATCGCCGACAGCGGGGCCGAGGACATCGTCTATTCGTCGCTGTTCACCGGCGTGTCGGGCAACTATTTGCGCGGCTCAATCGAGGCGGCAGGCATGGACCCGAACAATCTGCCCTCGGCGGATGCGTCGTCGATGAACTTTGGCGATGGATCGTCCAAGCCCAAGGCGTGGAAATCCATCTGGGGCGCAGGGCAGGGCATTGGCGCGGTGAAATCCGTGGGGCCGGCCGCCGGTGTCGTCGACCGGATCGCTGCGGAATATCAGGCTGCTGGCAAACGCCTGGCCGCCGAGTTCACGGGTTAGGGCGCAAGCGATGGCCGAACTGTACCTGATCCGCCACGGACAAGCCTCGTTCGGGGCGGCCAATTATGACTGCCTGAGCGACAAGGGGCGGGCACAGTCCGCCGCGGTGGGCGACTGGCTGCGCAGCACCGGCTGGACGCCCGACCGTCTGGTCACTGGCACGCTGGAACGCCAGCGCGATACGCTGTCTGCAATGGGCTATGACGGCGATGCGGAAGTGCACGCAGGTTTCGATGAATACGACTTTCACGACCTTCTAAGGGCCCGCTACAAGGGCGTGGTGCCCGAAATGGTCAGCAGTGATCGCAAGACCCACTTTCGCACCCTGCGTGACACGGTTCTGGAATGGCAGGCGGGCACGTTGACCGGCTGCGCCGAAACCTATGCGGAATTCTCCGAACGTACCGCGGCCGCAATGGCCCATGCCACCCGCGATGGCGCGCGGCAGGTGCTGGTGGTGTCGTCCGGGGGAGTGATCGGCCAGTTGGTGTCCCGCGCGATGGAAGCGCCTGCGCGGATGATGATGGAGCTGAACCTTCAGATCAAAAACACCGCCGTGACCAAGTTTGTCTTTTCAGGCACGCGCCATTTCGTGCATCAATTCAACGCCACACCGCATTTCGACACCGACCACGATTTGCTGACCTATAGCTGAGGGCAAACAGATGAGCCAAGACACACAGACGCTGGACCTGAAAGCGGTGGAATCCTATCTGGAGGCCCATCTGCCTGGGTTCAAAGGTCCCATCGAGGCCGACAAGTTCCAGCGGGGGCAGTCGAACCCGACCTTTTTGCTGAAAACGCCCACGCGCAACTATGTGCTGCGTCGCAAGCCGCCGGGGCAATTGCTGAAATCGGCGCACGCGGTCGACCGCGAGTTTCGCGTGCAATCCGCGCTCGCAGGCACCGACGTGCCCGTGGCAAAAATGCACCTGCTGTGCGAGGACTCTGATGTGATCGGGTCCGATTTCTACATCATGGATCATATCGACGGGCGCAATTTCAACATGCCTTCGCTGGACGAGCTTGAGAAAGCCGACCGGACTGCCGTGCTGGACGACATGAACCGCGTGCTGGCTGCGCTGCATGATGTGGACATTGATGCGGTGGGCTTGTCGGATTTCGGACCGCCCGGCAACTATTACGAACGCCAGATCGGCCGCTGGTCGAAACAGTACCGCGCCTCGGAAACCGTGGACGTACCTGCCATGAACAATCTGATGCAGGCGCTGTCACAGCAAATCCCCGCTGAGGACGACCAGCGCACGCTGGTGCACGGCGACTATCGCATCGACAACATGATGTTTGAAAAGGATGGCACCAAATGTCTGGCGATCCTGGACTGGGAGCTGAGCACCATCGGCCATCCCTATGCCGATCTTGCCGCTGTCATCATGCAATGGCAAATGCCAGCAACGCCCGAAGGGCGCGGGCTGGCCGGGATTGACCGCACCGCACGCGGCCTGCCTACGGACGCCGAATTCGTTGCACGCTATTGCGAACGCCGTGGCATTGGTCCCATCGACAACTTTGGCTTTTACGTCGCTTTTTGTTTTTTCCGCATGACGGCGATTATCCAGGGCGTGCTGAAACGGGCGTTGGACGGCAATGCCTCGAACCCGGAGCGGGCGATGCAGATGGGGCAATATGTACCGCTGTTCGCTGAACACGGGCTACAGGCGCTGGAGTCGAAAGGATGATTGATCCCGATCTCGCGGGCGAGGCCCTGGATGACAAGGACCGCAACTTTATCACCGCGCTTGCCCGCGGGCTCGACATTCTGCGCTGTTTCAAACCCGGAGAGAGCACGCTGACCAATCAGGACTTTGCCGCGCGCACAGGGCTGCCCAAGCCCACCGTGTCGCGGTTGACCCATACGCTGTGCGTGCTGGAATATCTGGTCGCCGATCCGCGGTCGGGAACCTACCAGTTGGGGGCAGGGGTGCTGAGGCTGGGGTTTTCGGTGTTGTCGTCGATGGAAATTGTCGACCGCGCCCGTGACACGATGCGCGCCCTGTCAAACGGTCCCAACAGCTATATCACCGTCGCGTTGGCAGAAACCTATCAGACCGACGCTGTCTATGTGGCGGTTGAAAAGTCGATGGAGAACGTGTCGCTGACCATGCACGTGGGTGCACGGTTGCCAATCTTTCATTCGGCCATTGGCCGCGCGATGCTGGTGGGCATGGACGAGGAAGACCGCGCTGTCATGTTCGAGCGGACCAAGGCCAGAGACCCCGAAGGTCACGCGGGCCGCAAGGCGGCCTTTGCGCAGGCGCGCTCTGAGTACGAAAACCTTGGGTATTGCTGTAGCTACGGTGACTGGCGCCCCGATGTGAACGGTATCGCGGCCCCTGTGTTCGCGCTCAGCGGGCGCGGTGTCTATGGTCTGAACGTGGGCGGTCCGTCGTTTCATGTGAAGAAAAAGCACCTCGAGCGTGCCTATGGCAGAATGCTGGTGGATGCAGCGGCAAAGCTGAGCACGGGTGGCTGAACCCGCAGATGGTCGAGGGGTCAAAGAATCATAGTTTTGTGAAATTCGATTTTGCAGGGCGGAAACAGCCACCCCAAAGCGACGCAGCGTCAAAATGTTGGGATCGCCATTTCCACCGCAAGAAATCTTTAAAATAAACCTGTTTCAGACGGCGTGAAATCTGCCGCGTTTGCCGCATTTTGAGGCAAGAATTCAAACCCCGTCATCGCCCTTTTCGACAAGTATAATTTAGAAATATCATTTAATAACAAATAGGTATGAATATTCAACCTGTGCTTGAAGAGGCGCGCCAAATCGGTTCGCCTCCTGCGGGGCAAGGTGCCAACTTTTTGACCTCTTCAATGCCGCGGAATTCGGTCCGGAACTTGTCCGCGCCGCGGTGTCGAAAGCTTGACTTATCTCACCAGTATGCAAGGCTTTTGGTACACCGACGCATAGCAAATACACGCAAGTGTAAGTCGGGGTATGTTCTAGGGAGGAACCTAATGCGTAAATCTATCAAGCTCGGCCTCAGCGCCGCGCTGGCGCTTTCCGTCAGCACAGCCGCTGTTTTTGCCGAAAATGTGAAAATTGCTTTCATTGATCCGCTGAGTGGCGGTTTTGCCGCAACCGGCATCAACGGCTTGCACCAATTTGAATTCGCGGCCGAAACACTCGTCAACGCCAAGGGCGGCGTTCTGGGCGGCGACATGTTCGAAATTCTGCCGTTCGACAACAAGGTCAGCCCGAAAGAATCCCTGATCCAGTTGCAGGTCGCGATTGATCAAGGCGCGCGTTACATCGTGCAGGGCAACAGCTCGGGCGTGGCGAACGCATTGACCGAAGCCATCGACAAGCACAACCGCCGCAACCCCGACAGCCAGGTTCTGTTCCTGAACTATTCGGCGGTCGATCCCGCGTTGACCAACGAAAAGTGCAACTTCTGGCACTTCCGTTTTGACCCGCACGCTGACATGAAAATGGCCGCGCTGACAGATATGATCGCCGAAAACCAGGACATCAAAAAAGTCTACGTTATCGGTCAGGACTATTCCTTTGGCAAAGCTGTGGCAGATGCTGCTGTTTCGATGCTGGCTGAAAAACGCCCCGACATCGAAATCGTGGGCAACGAGCTGCACCCGATTGGCAAGGTGAAGGACTTTACACCTTATGCCCGCAAGATTGTGGCCTCGGGTGCCGATGCCGTGATCACCGGCAACTGGGGCGCCGACATGCTGGGTCTGGGCAAGTCGATCCTCGAAAACGGCTTTGAAGGTCCGATCTTTACCTACTACGCAGCTGCAGACGGTATCACCGCTGCCTTCGGCGAAAGCGGTGTGGATTCGCTGTATCTGGTTGCAGAAGGCGACGACAACCCGCCGTCCAAGCCTGAAGCACAAGAATACATTCAGGCGTTCAAGGCCAAGTATCCTGATGGCAACATGTCCCAGACGCGGATCACCAACGTGATCCAGATGCTGGCACAGGCGATTGACGAAGCAGGCACGGCAACCGACGTGGTCAAAGTGGCCAACGCGTTGGAAGACATGCACTTTACCAACAGCCTGTGGAGCACGGCCGACATGCACATGCGTCCCGAGGATCACCAGTTGATCCAGGACATCCACATCTTTGGTCATCAGAAAGTGGAAGCACCCTATGACATGGACAACTCGGGCTATGGCCTGAAAGTCCAGTACACGGTTGAAAACGCATCCGCGGATATCGCAACCACATGTGAGATGAAGCGTCCGTAAGGCACGTCTTTAGGCCCGTCCCCACAGTTTCGGGGGCGGGCCTTTTCACTCTAATATCGCCACATCCTACTTCGGAGGGACCCCGGATGGACCTCGTACTCGTCAACCTGATCGACGGGCTGGTGACCGGACTGCTGTTGTTTATGCTGTCTGCCGGTCTGACACTGATTTTCTCAATGATGGGCGTGCTGAACTTTGCCCATGCCAGCTTTTACATGTTGGGTGCCTATTTCGCCTACCAGATCAGTATTGCGCTGGGATTCTGGATGGGTTTGCTGATCGCACCCCTTATCGTCGGTGTCATTGGCGCCGGAGTCGAACGTTATGGCCTGCGCCGCGTTCACCAATACGGCCACGTGCCGGAGCTGATCTTTACATTCGGTCTGGCGCTGCTGATCGAGGAACTGGTGCAATTCATCTGGGGCCGCAACCAGATGCCTTACCAGATACCCGATGCGCTGAACTTTACCGCCTTTGCCATCTCGGGCAATTCGATCCCGGCCTATAAGGTGTTCATGATCTTCATCTCGGTCGCCATCTTTATCGGGCTGTTGTACGTGCTGACCAAGACGCGCGTCGGCATGATCATTCAGGCCGCACTGAGCTATCCGCGCACTGTCGAAGCATTGGGCCACAACGTACCGCTGATTTTCATGGGTGTGTTCGGTGTGGGCACAGCGCTGGCCGGTGTCGCCGGTGTCATCGCAGGGCCGGTTCTGGGGACGTTCCCCGGCATGGCCTTTGTGCTTGGGTCTATCGTGTTCGTGACAATCGTGATCGGCGGTCTGGGATCATTGTGGGGGGCGTTGGTGGCATCGCTGTTGATCGGCTGGATCACAACATTCGCCAAATCCTACAACATCCGCATGGAAGACATCCTGAACGGTATCGGCATTTCGACGCCCGAAAACCTGAGTGACAGCATGTTCCGCGACATCTGGGCCGTGACCAGCCCGCAAATCGCCGACATCCTTCCGTATATCCTGATGGTGCTGATCCTTATTTTCCGCCCCTACGGCCTGTTTGGGAACCGTGACGCATGAGCAATCCAATGAAAGAAAACCAGATCACCACCGATCCAAGCAAACCCGCCCAGCGGATGCGCGCCGGATCGCTGAGGATAGCCGCCTTGCCATGGGTCATTGCGGGGCTTGCCTTGCTGGTCATGCCCTTTGTGTTCAACGACAACTCTGCCATCACCATCATGAATCAGATGGCGATCACAATCATCTTTGCGCTGGCCTATAATATGCTGTTGGGGCAGGGCGGGATGCTCAGCTTTGGCCATGCAGTCTATGCGGGTGTCGGCGGCTTTGCCTGTATGCACGTCATGGCCAGCACTGACTTTTTCGAGATGCTGCCCTTGCCGGTGCTGCCGATCTTTGGCGGGCTGTTCGGCATGGGTCTGGCAATGATCGTCGGCAGCTTTTCGACGCGCAGTGCGGGCACGGTCTTTGCGATGATCTCGCTGGGTGTGGGCGAGCTGATCGCGGCCTGTTCGGTCATCATCGTCGCCTTTTTTGGCGGTGAAGAGGGGATCTCCGGCGACCGGACCTATGGTCTGCCGTTTTTCGGCATCGAATTCCTGCACCAGATTGAGGTCTATTACCTGATCGCCTTCTGGCTGATGGTTTCGGCGTTGTTGATGTACCTGTTCTCACGCACCCCCATCGGGCGCATGGCGAACGCGGTGCGCGACAACCCCGAACGGGCTGAATTCCTGGGCTATTCCTCCCGTTGGGTGCGCTACTACAGCTTTATCTTCTCGGGCTTTTTCGCGGGTATCGCCGGTGGTCTGTTTGCCATCAACTATGAGATCGTGACCGAAGAGAACCTCAATACGGCTTCGTCCGGTGTGATCCTTCTGGTGACCTTCCTGGGTGGCGTCGGGTTCTTCTTCGGGCCGATCATCGGCGCGATTGCCTTTACGCTGCTGCAAACGGTGTTGTCGCTGCAAACGGATCTGTGGGCCTTTTATGCCGGTGTCCTGTTCCTGGCCACGGTGATGTTCTTCCCGGGTGGGTTGGCAGGGCTTCTGATGATGCACGTGCCTGCGATCAAGATGGGCAAGGCGTCAAAGCTGGTGGTGCCCTATATAACCACCCTGATACCGGCGCTGATCGGTATTCTGGGCCTGTCCGCGCTGGTCGAGATGACGTTCCACGTACGCCACTCTTCCGTGGGTGACGAGGAAATGACTGTCTTCTGGACCACATTTGACAGCCACGACATCCTGCCGTGGGCGGTGGCAATCGGTGTGACCGTGGTGGCTTTTGCCGTCATGCGCATGATGCTGCCCACATTGCGCGCCGCATGGGCCGACGCCAACGCAACCAAGGCCAATACATCCAATGGAGGTGCCGCATGACCACCGCTGCACTTGAACTGAAGAACCTGCAGAAGAGTTTCGGCAAGACCGAGATCATTCGCGGGGTCAACCTGGCGGTTGGCAACAGCGAACGCCATGCCATCATCGGGCCGAACGGGGCGGGCAAGTCGACCCTGTTCAACCTGATCACCGGACGGTTTCCGCAAACCGCGGGCGAGGTGCTGCTGCACGGGCAGAACCTGGCGGGCAAGGCGCCGTTCGAGATCAACCGCATGGGGCTGAGCCGCAGTTTTCAGATCACCAACATCTTTCCGAAAATGTCGGTGTTTGAGAACGTCCGTTGTTCCCTGCTTTGGTCGATGGGCTACAAGTACAACTTCTGGTCCATGGTCGGGCGCAGCCGGGATCTGACCGAAGGGGCTGAACAGATCCTGGAACAGATCAACCTGACCAACCGGCGTGATCTGCCTGCGGGCACCTTGTCCTATGCGGAACAGCGTGCGCTGGAGATCGGCATCACCATCGCCGGTGGCGCCGACGTGATCATGCTGGACGAACCTACGGCCGGCATGAGCCATTCGGAAACCGACTATATCGTCGAATTGATCCGCACCGTAACCGAGGGCAAGACCCTGATCATGGTTGAACATGACATGGGCGTTGTCTTTGGTCTGGCCGACCGGATTTCGGTACTGGTTTACGGCGAGTTGATCGCCACCGGCCGCCCCGAGGACGTGCGCGGCGATCCCAAGGTTCAAGAAGCCTATCTTGGCGCTGCACTGGAGGCAGAACACTGATGCTCGAAGTCACCGATCTGCACGCCTACTATGGCAAATCACACATCCTGCAAGGGGTGAACCTGAACATACAGGAGGGCGAGATCGTCGCCCTTCTGGGGCGCAACGGGGTGGGGCGTTCGACCACCTGCAAGGCGATCATGGGCGAGGTGGAGCCGCATGGTTCGGTCAAATTCCGGGGTCAGGAAATCGCCGGTAAGAAGGCATTCGAGGTGGCCAACCTTGGCATCGGATATGTGCCTGAAAACCGCGATATCTTTCCCGGCCTGACCACGCGGCAGAACCTGATCCTCGGCCTGAAGCCCGGCCAGAAGGATGGCGCCGGCCGCTGGGCCATGAACGACATGTTCGAGATGTTCTCGAACCTGCGCGAACGCGCGGATGTCGAGGCCTCGGTGATGTCGGGTGGCGAGCAGCAGATGCTGACCATGTGCCGCACGCTTATGGGCGACCCCGATCTGGTGATGATCGACGAGCCGACCGAGGGACTAAGCCCGCAGATGGTGCAAAAGGTCGCCACCGTTCTGCAAGAGATCGCCAAACGCGGCGTCTCCACGTTGCTGGTCGAACAAAAACTGTCCATCGCGCTGGACATCGCGCACCGCGTTTATGTGATGGGGCACGGTCAGGTGGTGTTCGAGGGCACACCGCAAGAGCTGAAAGCGCGTGATGACGTGCGCAAGGAATGGCTGGAGGTTTGAACCTCTGACGGTGTCGGGGGCCAGCCCCCCGGCGCTGTCGCGCCGCCCCCGGAGTTTATCGGGCAAGTTGAAGACCATACGTTCATTCCTCAACGTGACGTCATACCCTGCATTTGGACTTTGACAGTGCTGTAATAGCCGTCACATTGGCACCAGATCGTAGGGGGAAGCGATGGCAGATCACACATGGATTGCGCAAAATGACCACGGTGACGGCATTGTGGAGCTGGTTCTGAACCATGCCCCCGTCAATGCGCTGGAACCGGAAAGACTGATGGGATTTCACAATCTCATGAACGGCTTGTCAACCGATGGTAATGTGCATGCGGTCATCCTGTCATCGGGGTGCAAGGTGTTCTCGGCGGGGCTGAACCTGAAACAGGCACAGCATTTTGATCTGGATGGCCAGCGCGCTATTGTAGATGCGTTGAACCTTGGCTTCATGGCGCTGTTTGAATGTCCCAAACCGGTGATCTGCGCGATCAATGGACCCGCGATTGCGGGCGGTTTGTTCTTTGTGCTGGCATCGGACCACCGCATTTCCGTGCCGCACGCGCAATTCGGTCTGGCTGAGGTGCGGGTGGGCGTGGATTTCCCCGCAGGGCCGCTCGGGATCGCACAGGAGATGCTGGATGCGAACATGACGCGTCGCTTGATGATGCGGGGACAACCCATTGATTCAAAATCCGCTTTGGCGGCTGGAGTGGTCGACGAAATTGTCGAACCTGACAGGCTGGCGCAGGCGGCGCTGGACGCGGCACAAGAGTTTGCCCAAATCCCCCCCGCGGCCTATGCCGCCGTCAAATCGCAACTTCGGGCGGATGCGATCGCCCGGACCAAAGCGGCCATTGCCGCCGAAACCGCTGCGGACCTGCCGTGGTTCACAGATGAAACTGCCGCCGCCATGGCGCGGATGATAGGATGATACGCATGTCAACATTGGACCAAGCCCGACTGAACCGCATCAAACCCTGGATGCAAACCTATGTAGATGAAAGGAAATACCCGGGCTGCACTGTATTGCTGAAGCAGGGCGGCAAAGAGGTGTTCTATCACGAAACCGGCCTGCGCGACGTGGCAAGCGGTGCGCCCTTTGCCCGCGATACAGTGGCGCGGATCTATTCGATGACAAAACCCGTGACCTCGTTGGCGCTGATGATGCTGGTGGAAGAGGGGTTGATCCATCTGGATGCGCCCCTTTCGGCGGTTCTGCCCGAGTTTGCCGAGATGTACGCGCTGGTGGACGGGGCCACGTCGATTGATCAGGTCGAGCGGTGCGCCGTGCCGACGCTGCATCAGACCGTGACCCATATCGCCGGGTTCAGCTATCCGTTCAACCCCGGTGTGCTGCCCAAGGCGATGGAAGAGGCCAAGCTGATGTACGCGGCCTCCGAGCCCGGTCTGGCCGAAGTCACCCAGAACCTTGCCAAATTGCCCTTGGCGTTCCAACCCGGCACCCGCTGGGAATATTCCGTGGGCATCGACGTGATCGGCCGGGTGGTCGAGGTGGTGTCGGGGCAGACGCTGGATGCGTTCTTCAAGTCGCGTATTTTCGACCCTCTCGGCATGACCGAAACCGGTTTTGCCGTGCCTGATGGGGCATTGGACCGCTTCGCCTCGCTCTATACGCCGCTGGCGGCAGGGGCGATGTCGCTGGACAACGCAGGCGACAAAAGCGCCGATACGCTGCGCTGCGTCGATGTGGCCGAAAAATCGCCTTTCCGCGCGCCGAAAACCCTGTCGGGCGGCGGTGGGCTGGTCGGTACCATCGACGACTATATGCTGTTCTGCGAGGCATTGCGCACCGGTGGTCAGGGACTGGTGTCCGGCTCGACCCTGCGGTTCATGATGTCCAACCATCTGCCCGGTGACATTGCCAGCATGGGTCCGTCAAGCTTTGCCGAACAGCCGATGACCGGCATGGGCTTTGGCATCGGCGGTGCGACTGTGTTGACCCCCGCGCGGACCCGTACGCCATCGTCTGCCGGAGACTTCAGCTGGGGTGGCATGGCGTCGACCTTTTTCTGGATCGACCCGGTGCATGACATCTCTGCGGTGTTCTTCACCCAGCTCACCCCCTCCAGCAGCTATCCCGCACGTGCGGCGCTCAAGGCGCTGGTGCACGGGGCCTTGTCATGACCGATCGCCGTATTCTCTGGACACCCACGCCCGAACGTATCGCCGATACGTCGATTGCGCGGTTTGAGCGCTGGCTCGAGGCCGAACGCGGGCAGACGTTCGCCGACTATGGCGAGATGTGGGACTGGTCGGTGACCGATCTGGAAGGGTTCTGGTCGGCGGTCTGGCAGTTTTTCGACATGCCGGCATCGGTGCCGCCCACGACATTCCTGGCCAAGAACCAGATGCCCGGTGCGGAATGGGGGCCGGGGGCGATGTTGAACTATGTCGATCACCTGCTGCGCCATGCGGATGCGCGGCCGGACGATGTGGCGGTGGTGGTGCAATCGGAAACCTTTGAACGGGTCAGCCTGACGTGGGCCGAGCTGCGTTCACAGGTGGCGTCGGTGGCGTCCCATCTGGCGGATATGGGCGTGGAGCAGGGCGACCGCGTGGTTGCGATCCTGCCCAACACACAGACGGCTGTGATTGCCTTTCTGGCGACGGCTTCGCTGGGTGCGATCTGGTCGCTGTGCGCGCCCGACATGGGGCATGTGGCGATCCTCGACCGGTTCACCCAGATCGAACCCAAGGTGTTGATTGCGCAGGACGGTTACACGCACGCGGGCAAGCCGGTGGACCGCAGCGCTGTGATCCAGCAGATCAGCGAGGGGCTCCCCTCGGTCACGGGGCGCATCATGGTGCCTGTCGCCCATACGCTTCCCGATGGTTGGATCGATTTCGCCACGCTCACGGATCGCGCGGCGACGCTGGAAAGCCGTCAGGTGCCGTTCGAGCATCCGCTGTGGATCGTCTATTCCTCCGGCACCACCGGCAACCCCAAACCCATCGTGCACGGGCATGGCGGCATCGTGCTGGAATCAGCCAAACAGTCGCTGCATCAGGATCTGGGACCGAAGGATCGCTATGCCTGGCTGACTTCCTCGGGCTGGATCATGTGGAATTCGCAATTCACGGCGCTGGGACAGGGGGCCATGCTGGCGATGTATGACGGCGCGCCGCATTACCCCGATATGGGCGTGGTCTGGCGGTTCGTTGCGGACGAGGGGCTGACCTATTTCGGCGCGGGGGCCGCGTTTTACGCAGGCTGCCTGAAGGCCGGGATCACGCCGCGAACTGATGTCGACCTGTCGGCATTGCGCGCGCTGGGGTCCACCGGATCGCCACTGTCCGAGGATGCCTACAACTGGATTTATTCCGAAGTGAAAGAAGACCTCTGGCTGGCCCCGATCTCGGGCGGCACCGACCTTGCGGGGGCCTTTGTGCTGGGCCATCCCGGGATGCCGGTGCGCGCAGGCGAGATGCAGTGCCGCGCCCTTGGCAACGCGGTGCGTGCCTATGACGAAGAGGGCAACGAACTGATCAGTGCGGTGGGTGAACTGGTCTGCACCCAACCGCTGCCGTCGATGCCGCTGTATTTCTGGGGGGATGACGACGGCAGCCGCCTGCATGATGCCTATTTTGACACCTATCCCGGCATCTGGCGGCACGGGGACTGGATCGAGATCAATGCACGGGGCGGTTCGGTGATCTATGGTCGGTCGGACGCCACGATCAACCGCAAGGGGCTGCGCATGGGGTCGGCCGAGATCTATCAGGCGGTCGAAGGGCTACCCGAGGTCATGGACAGCCTTGTGGTTGATCTGGAATTTCTGGGCCGCGAAAGTTTCATGCCGCTGTTCGTGGTCCCCGCCAAGGGCCAGCCGCTGGATGATGCGTTGAAGGACAAGATCAACAATGCCATCCGCACAGGCGTCTCGGCGCGGTTCGTGCCCAATGAGATTGTCGAAGTGGCCGACATTCCGCGCACGCTGTCGGGTAAAAAGCTTGAAGTTCCGGTGAAAAAGCTGCTTTTGGGCGGTGATCCGGCCCGTGTCGTCAACCGCGACTCCATGGCCAACCCGAACAGCTTCGACTTTTTCATCGACTACGCAAAGGCCCGCGCCACATGACAGATGCCCAGGAAACCCTGCTGAACCTGCTGGAAATCGAACAGCTCGAGGTCGATCTGTTTCGCGGGACGGGGCAGGGTGGCGAAACCTCGACGCGGATTTTTGGCGGTCAGGTGGTCGCGCAGGCGCTGGCGGCCGCCTATGGCACCGTGCCCGACCGGCTGTGTCATTCGCTGCATGCCTACTTCATCCGTCCGGGCGATCCTGAGATTCCGGTGATCTACCAGGTGGACCGCGCCCGCGACGGCGGCAGCTTTACCACGCGGCGCGTGGTGGCGATCCAGCACGGCAAGCAGATCCTGAACATGTCGGCCAGCTTTCATGTAGACGAGCCGGGCCGCCATCACCAGCATCCGATGCCACAGGTGTCCGGCCCCGAAAACTGGCCTGACCGAAACGTGCTGCGGGCCGAGGAACTGGACCGCGTGCCCGAGCACCGCCGCGCCGATTTCATGCGGCCGCGCCCGATCGAGCTGCATGATGTCGAACCGCGCGACATGTTCGAGCCCGAGATTGTTTCGGACGAAAACCATTCATGGTTCCGCATGTCCGCGGCCAAGGGATCCAGCCCTCAGATGCAGCATTGCATGCTGGCTTATGCCTCTGACATGAACCTGTTGGGTTCGTCGCTGCGTCCGCACGGGCTGACGTGGATGAATGGCAAGGTGATGACGGCCAGCCTGGACCACGCCATGTGGTTCCACGCGCCGGTGCACTTCGAAAACTGGCATTTGTACACGATGGACAGCCCCTGGACCGGCGGCGCACGCGGCTTTAACCGGGGCAGCATCTATGACCAGAACGGAACCCTTGTGGCCTCGACCGCCCAAGAGGGGCTGATCCGCGAAATTACACCGCGCAAACCTTAATCAAGGGCCGCGGACGCAGATGCGCCGCGACCCCGTGCGCCATCATCCAAAGACGAAAAAACACAGCTTGTTGTTGTCCGCATCCCGCACGTAAGCGCCGTAAAAACGGTCCGGAATACGTTGACCGGGTGCGCCGTCATCCGTGGCGCCCAGTTCAATCGCACGCGCATAAATCGCGTCGACCTCTTCCTTGCTGTCGGCCACAAAGGCCACCATCGTGCCGTTGCCCGAGGTGGGGGGCTGTTTGTCATAGGGTTCGCACACCGCCAGCATGGGCTGTCCGCGTCCGGTGCTGATAAAGGCGATGCGGCCCATATCGGTGACGATTTTCGCGCCCTTGGACGCAAAAAGCTCTGAGTAGAATGTCTTGGCGGCGTCCATATCCGACACGCCAAGCGTGGTGTAACCGATCATATTGCTGTCCTTGAATGAAAGACGCGGACGATGGAAAAACCGTCCGCGGATGGGTGTGCGTTCAGGCGTCGTCGAACTGTCCGAACCTACGGTTCAGCTTGCGCATCCCGCCGATCCAACGGTCATAGTTTTCGGTCTTGTTGCGCATATAGCCCATGACTTCGGGATGCGGCAGAACCAGAAAGGTCTCGTTGCGGATTGTCTCGATGCAGGCCTGTGCGACCACATCCGGCTCCATCATGCCGTCGATGGCTGCGACGTGGTCTTCGTGACCCCGGGTCATTTCGGTGCGCACCGCTTGCGGGCACAGGACCGAAACCTTGATCCCCTGATCGCCGTAGGTCATCGCCAGCCATTCCGCCAGACCGACAGCCGCGTGTTTGGTCACGCCATAAGGGGCGCTGCCCACCTGGTTCAGCAGACCCGCCGCAGACGAGGTGTTCAGCAGATAGCCGCCACCGCGTGCCGTCATCAACGGCACCAGCTTGCGCGCGGCCCAGACATGGGACATCACGTTGATTTCCCAGATCCGTTGCCAGCCGTCATTGTCGACCTCGACCCCGCCCGCAATGGAGATACCGGCGTTCGAGCAGAACAGGTCAATCGGGCCGACTTCGTCCTCGACACGGTCGATCATCGCGACGATCTGCTTTTCGCTGGACACGTCAACTTCGATGGCCAGACCGTCGATGCTGTTGGCGGTCTCGTTGGCCCCTTTGAAATCGCGGTCTACACAGATGACAATGGCGCCTTCACCGCTATAGGCCACACACATGGCGCGCCCGATGCCGCTGGCGGCACCGGTGACGACAACGATTTTATCTTTCAGTTCCATCGTCTTATGTCCACATGTTCGAGCCGCCACAGACGGTCAGCGCCTGTCCGGTCATGTATTTGCTGGCATCCGACGCCAGATAGACCGCCAGACCACCGAAATCGTCAGGCTCGCCCAGACGGCGCAACGGGATCTCGCCTTGAATGCGCTTTTCGACCTCGGGGTTGTCCCACAGTTCGCGGGCAAAGTCGGTTTTGACCAATCCGGGGCAGATCGCGTTGAACCGGATGCCTTGCGGCCCGAATTCCTGTGCCAGATTGCGCACCAGACCGATCAACGCCAGCTTCGACATGCCGTAGGTGCCCAGCATTTCCGACGGTTTGAACGCGCCGATGGATGACGTGAACATCATTGAACCAGCGCCCTTTTCGATCATGTCGGGGGCGACCATCGTGGCCAGCCACTGGTTCGACAACACGTTGGCGTTCATCGTCTTGTGATAGGCATCATCGGGGATTTGCGAGGTCTTGCCATAGTAGGGGTTCACACCCGCATTGCCGACAACGATGTCGATCGGCCCCGCGATCTTGCGGGTCTGATCGACAAGCGCCTGAAGCTGGTCCTTGTAGCCCACGTTGCAGGCGACACCGTGGGCGCGCGTAGCGCCCACAGCCTTGTTGATGTCAGCGGCGGCTTCGTCCAGCTGATCCTGCTTGCGCGCAGAGATCACCACGGTTGCGCCATGTTCGGCCAATGCGGTGGCCATCGCCAGCCCCATGCCCTTGGACGCGCCCGTCAGAAGCGCCACTTTTCCGGTCAGATCGAACATCTTGCTCATGGTCCCGAAAACACCTTGCCCTGGGTCTTGCCGTGCGCGGCAAGCTGACGTTCGTTGCTTTCCTGGAACTCGGCCACTTCGGCACGGGCGACGACGTGGTGGTGTACCTCATCGGGACCGTCCGCAAAGCGCAGCGTGCGCTGGCCGGTGTACATATTTGCCAAAGGCGACCATTGCGACAGACCTGTGGCACCGTGCACCTGCATCGACTGGTCGATGATCTGGCAGACCTTTTCGGGCACCATCGCCTTGATCATGCTGACCCAGATGCGGGCCTCCTTGTTGCCCAGCACGTCCATCGCCTTGGCCGCTTTCAGAACCATCAGGCGCATCGCCTCGATCTCGATCCGTGCGCGGCTGATGGTTTCCATGTTCTTGCCAAGGTCCACGATCCGCTTGCCAAAGGCCTTGCGGTTGATCGCGCGGTCCATCAGCAGGTCCAGCGCTTTTTCGGCCTGACCGATCGAACGCATGCAGTGGTGGATACGGCCTGGTCCAAGGCGGACCTGGCTGATTTCAAAGCCACGGCCTTCGCCCCACAGGATGTTTTCCTCGGGCACGCGCACGTTGGTGAACTTGATGTGCATGTGACCGTGCGGCGCGTCGTCATGGCCAAAGACATGCATTGGCCCGAGGATTTCAACACCGGGAGTGTCGATGGGCACAAGGATCTGGCTCTGCTGGCGGAAGGTTTCCGCGTCGGGCGAGGTTTTGACCATCACGATCATGATCTTGCAGCGCGGATCGCCCGCACCCGAGATATAATATTTCTCGCCGTTGATAACCCATTCGCCGTTTTCCAGCACGGCGGAGGTCGAGATGTTCTTGGCGTCCGACGAGGCAACATCGGGTTCGGTCATGGCAAAGGCCGAACGGATTTCACCAGCCAGCAGCGGTTTCAGCCACTTGTCTTTTTGCGCTTGGGTGCCGACACGTTCCAACACTTCCATGTTGCCGGTATCGGGCGCCGAGCAGTTCAGCGTTTCGGGTGCCAGCGGGCTTTTGCCCAGCTCGGCGGCGATATAGGCGTAATCCAGGTTCGACAGGCCTTCGCCGGTTTCGGCGTTGGGCAGGAAAAAGTTCCACAGCCCCGCGTCACGGGCCTTTTGCTTGACGCTTTCCAGCAGCTCCAGCTGACCCGGTGCATAGGACCAGCGATCGGCGCGGCCTTCGCCCAGACGATAGAATTCTTCGGTGATCGGATCGACGTTGTCACGGATGTGACGGATGACCGCGTTCAGCAACGGTTTGTTGCCCTCGGACATCTCAAGGTTGTTCATTTCCGGCGTTGATTTTGCCATGTTCGGCCCTCTCTTTCAATTTCTATCGGTTGACCCAATTGGGTTTGCGTTTCTCGACAAAGGCGGTGACGCCCTCGCGGTGATCTTCGGTTTTCATCAACCCGCCCAGCACCTCGTAGCTATAGGCCAGACTGTCATCCAACCCCTCGGCGCGGGCCATTTCGTTCAGCACACGTTTGGTGGCGCGCACGGACGAGGGTGATTGTGATGCGATGTCCTCGGCCATCTTCATGGCGGCGTCCATCAGCTCGGCCTGCGGGACAACCGCGTTCAGGATGCCGTGGCCCAGCGCCTCGGTTGCGTCCATGTGGCGGCCGGTGAACAGCAATTCGTTCGCCTTGGTGCGCGACATGAAACGTGACAGACGCTGCACGCCCCCTGTGGCCGCGAAAAAGCCGACCTTGACCTCGGGCAGGGCATAGGTGGAATTGTCCGCCCCGATGATGATGTCGCAGGCCAGCGCGGTTTCAAATCCGCCGCCCATGGCAAATCCGTTGACGGCGGCAATCACCGGCTTGTCCAGATCGAACCGTTTGCTGAGCCCGGCAAAGCCGCTGTCCGGGATCTTGCCGCCCTTGCCGGAGGCACTGTATTTCAGGTCGTTGCCGGCCGAGAACGCCTTGTCGCCCGCACCGGTCAGCACGGCGACCCACAGGTCGTTGTTGTCACGGAAATCGTTCCAGATCGCGTCCATTTCCATATGCATCGGCGGATGCACGGCGTTGTATACTTCGGGGCGGTTCATGGTCACGATCAGGATCGGACCACGGACTTCGGTGGTGACGAATTCAGGCATGTGCTTTGTCCTTTCCCAGACACGCAGCTTGCAGGGCGCGGCGGTCGATTTTGTCGGTGGTGCCACGGGTCAACGGCTCGGACTGGAACCAGAAATGCTCGGGCACTTTGAATTTGGCGATGTGATCGCGCAGGAATGCTTTCAGGTCTTCCTCGTCAGCGGTCTGCCCGGGTCGCAACTGAACAGCCGCGCCCACAACCTCGCCCAGACGGTCGTGCGGGACGCTGAACACACAGGCCTCGGCCACGGCGGGATGGCGGTGCAACGCGCCCTCGACATCCAGACATGCGATGTTCTCGCCGCCACGGATGATGATGTTTTTCTTGCGGTCCACGATGGTGACAATGCCCTCGGAGTCAATGAAACCCAGATCGCCGGACCGCAGCCAGCCATCTTTCAGCACTTCGGCGGTGGCTTCGGGCTTGTTCAGGTATTCGCGCATGTTGCAGGGGCTTTTGACAGTGATCTCGCCCACTTCGCCCACGGCGACGGGGTGGCCCGCATCATCCAGAAACCGAAGCTCCTGAACCGCGGGGTACAAGCGACCAACCGCGCCGGGACGCTCAAGGTATTCGTCCCCCAGCATGCCGATGCCGATGGCATTGGTTTCGGTCATGCCCCAGCCGGTTGCGACGGCTGCATTCTTGAATGTACCCGCAATCTCGGCCACTTGTGCCGCGGGCCGTTTGGCCCCGCCGCTGCCGATATAGGTCAACAACGGCAATTCCTCGCCCATTTCGCGGGCAGCCACCACCAGATCGGCGGACTGTGTCGGAACCCCCAGAAATCGCGTGATCTTCTCGTCGCGGATCAACTCGACCGCTTTGCGCGCGTCCCACTTGGGCATGACCACAATCTTGGCACCCGCCGGCATGCTCAGCATAAAGCTGGGATGGGTGGCGGTCACATGGAACAGCGGTGTGACGATCAACACGGCAGGGCGCGGAGCCACGGCGTCGGGGTCCTCGGGTGGGTCGATCAGCGGGCCCATGACAAAGGTCAGCAGCCATGAATAAACGGCGTTCACGACGCCGCGGTGGGTTTGCACCACACCCTTGGGTTTGCCGGTGGTCCCCGAGGAATACATGATCGCAAAGTCGTCGTCGGTGTCGATGGTGACATCAGGTGCCGCGACTTCGCCCAGACCCTGCATCAGATCGGTGTAGCGCAGCGGCGTTTGCGCATCGCGCGTTCCGATGATCGTCAGCCCCAGCGCCTGTTCGATCGGGGCCAGCCGTGCGGCGCGGTCGCCATCGGCCAGAACCAGCTTGGCCGCGCTGTCTTGCAGCGCATAGTCCAACTCTTCGGTGGTCCACCAACCGTTCAGGAACACCACAACACCGCCAAGCGAGGCAATCGCCATCATGCCCAGCAGCAATTCGGGGCTGTTGCGCATGGCCAGCGCCACCCGCGTGCCCCGCGTCACGCCGAACCGCGTCGCCAGCACATGGGCCAGCCGGTTCACATCGCCAATGAATGCATCATAGGTCCAGCGTTCGCCTTCGAACACCAGATATTCCGCCGCACCGTTGTCCATAGCTTCGCGGCTGTTGCGCATCATGGCGGCAACATCTCCGGGAATATTCTTGTATACGGTGTAATCGACGCCGCGAATATTGGTGGTGGTCAGCTCGAAGGTCGGGTTGGTGGCGGTCACATGGGCCGCGGCCTGATCATAGCTCATAGCAGTCATCGCAGGCCCGCCGTGCGGCTTGCGTACATGGAAACGGCCATGTGAATCCTCCCATTTTTGTGGACCGGGACTTCCTCCTTCCCGGTTCCTCAGGGTCAACCCTAGGCCCAAAAGAACGCACTGCCAATACCGCAGAATGGAATTGCGTTTCGCTGCGACGTAAGGTCAGAAAAACCGCCGATGGGGAAAACTTCGCGTTTACGTTGCGTTGACAACAGGCCGTCCGCACGTGACAAGTTGACGGATACACTGACGCCGCAAAAGGCCGCCCGCTATGACAGTTAAGACGATTTCCACCACCGCTTTCAATGACCAAAAACCGGGAACTTCGGGCCTTCGCAAAAAGACGCGCAGCTTCATGGTGCCGCATTATCTGGAAAATTACGTTGCGGCGACCTTCACCGCGATTGGCGGTGGCTCGGGCAAATCATTTGTGCTGGGCGGGGACGGTCGATTCTTCAACCGTGAGGCCATTCAGACGATCCTGAAAATGGCCGCAGCCCAGGGCGCTGCAAGGGTCATCGTGGGGCAGGGCGGTTTGCTGTCGACGCCCGCAGCCTCGCACCTGATCCGCCTGAACGGTGCCGATGGCGGTTTCATCCTGTCGGCCAGCCACAACCCCGGCGGCATCGACGCGGACTTTGGCCTGAAGTTCAACGCGGCCAACGGCGGCCCCGCGTCCGAGGCGTTGACGGCCAGGATCTACGACGCGACGCTGGCAATCGAGAGCTATGATATGGCCGATGTGGAGGATGTGAACCTCGACACGGTTGGTCAGACGCAGATCGGCGATATGGTCATCGACGTGGTGGATCCCGTGGCCGACTACAGCGACCTGATGGCCAGCCTCTTTGACTTTGACGCGATCCGCGCGCTGTTTGCAGGCGGGTTCACCATGCGGTTCGACGCCATGCACGCGGTCACGGGACCATACGCCCACGCGATCCTCGAGGATACGCTGGGCGCGGCCAAGGGCACCGTCGTCAACGGCACCCCCTCCGAGGATTTCGGCAAAGGTCACCCCGATCCGAACCCGATCTGGGCCAAGGATCTGATGGACCTGATGCTGTCAGCCGCAGCGCCCGACATGGGCGCAGCCTCGGATGGCGACGGTGACCGCAACATGATTGTGGGGAAGGGCACCTATATCACGCCCTCGGACAGTCTGGCGATGTTGGCGGCCAACGCCCATCTTGCACCGGCCTACCGGGACGGGATCGCGGGCATTGCCCGCTCCATGCCCACCAGCGCCGCCGCCGACCGGGTGGCCGAGGCGTTGGGGGTCCCGTGTTTTGAAACGCCAACGGGCTGGAAGTTCTTCGGCACGCTGCTGGACGCGGGCCGCGTGACCATCTGCGGCGAGGAAAGCGCCGGCACCGGATCGCATCACGTGCGCGAGAAAGACGGTCTTTGGGCGGTTTTGCTGTGGCTGAACATTCTGGCCGCACGCGACATGACCGTGGCGCAGGTTCAGGCCGATCATTGGCAGCGGTTCGGGCGCAATTACTATGCGCGCCATGACTACGAAGCAGTCGAAAGCGCGCGCGCCGAGGCGATGATGGCCCATCTGCGCGGGCAACTGGACACTTTGGCGGGGCAGAGCTTTGCCGGGCTGACGGTCACAAAGGCAGACGATTTCTCCTATACCGATCCCGTCGACGGATCGACAAGTGCCGCTCAGGGCATCCGCTTGTTCTTCGAGGGCGGCGCGCGCGCCGTGTTCCGCCTTTCGGGCACCGGCACCGAAGGGGCGACCATCCGGCTTTACCTTGAGCAGTTCATGGACACCGGAGATCACACCGCCCCGGTGGATCAAGTGCTGGATCAGGTGCGCCAGGCGGCGCTTGAAATCAGCGATCTGCCTGCTTTGACAGGGCGCACCGCCCCCGACGTAAAGACCTGAGGTACACGGCAAAGGTGCAAATTTCCCTATGAATTTCCACTGTTTGCGTCGGGATTTACGCTTTACATCTCGCAACTACGTCTTTTAACCTACGTCTATTACGGCAGGTCTTTGCTCAAAGACCGCAAAAAACCAATAGGCGATTGACGTGTTTGAAAACTGGCGAAAGGTCTCAACTCCACGGGCCCAATCGGTCATTTATCCGGTCGAAATCTCGCAATGCCGCATTTCCGAACAGATGTGGGTGCCCAAGGGGTCCATCGCTTATGAGTTGCGCGATGCCAACGGACGCCGCATTGGCCTGAAGGCGCCCTATGACGGATTTGTGCATCCGTTTCTGGCCGTGGGTCAAACCATCGACAGCCCCGCCGTCGCCTTTTACGTGGTGCAGGCCGAAGAGGGGGCTGAACTGGACAGTGAAGGGCGCGTGCATCATGCGTCCAATGCCGACTACGCCCCTTCGGGTGACGCGGACATTGCCGAAGACGACCAGTGGGAAGACGAAGAGCTGGGCGAGGAGCTGCCCAACGGCACGACGCTGGCCAACGGGCAATACACCATCAAACGCTACATTGCGGCGGGCGGTTTCGGCATCACCTATTTCGCCGAGGACAACCTGGGCCGGTCCGTGGTCATCAAGGAGTGCTTTCCTGCCTCGATCTCGCGCCGACGGGATACCCGCGTCAGCGCCGCGACCCGCGACCAGCAGCCGACGCTGCGCAAGTGCATCCGCCTGTTCGTGAAAGAGGCGCGGGTGCTGGCGCAGTTGCACCACCCCAATATCGTGGGCGTCAAAGGCTGTTTCGAGGAAAACGGCACCGCCTATATGGTGCTGGAACGTGTGCACGGCCGTGACATCGACTGGAACCTTGAGCACAACCGCGAGGCGTTGACGCCCGAGTTCGTGGAATTTCTGGCGCGCACGATGCTGGACACGCTGCGCACGGTTCACGACGCCGGAATGCTGCACCGCGATGTGTCGCCCGGAAACATCATGATCGACGAGAACAGCCAGCCGATGCTGATCGACTTTGGCGCGGCGCGTGCCGAAGTGACGAAGGCCAGCCGTGCCGTGTCGACGCATCCTGTGGTCAAGGACGGCTATTCCCCCAATGAGCTGTATATCGCAGGTGCCTTGCAGACACCTGCGACCGACCTCTATGCGCTGGCGGGCACATTGTACCACGTGATCACCGGGGACGTGCCGCCCGCTGCGGATATGCGCCAGCATATGAAATCCAACGGCGAGGCAGACCCCTACTTGCCCCTGTCGGGGCAATATCCAGATCAGGCGCAAGGCCTGTTGTCGGCCATCGACAAATGCATGTCCCTGCGCATCGCCGACCGCTGTCAGACCGCCGCCGAATGGCTGGCGATGATGGACACAAAGGCTCCGGCAAGGGACGGGGCCAAAGCCGCAGAGGTAAAAAAGGCCAAATCCGCCTCCGAAAAGGCCGCGCCTGCAAAAGCCCCGTCGCTCACGGCCTTTCTGGCAACGGCATTGTCGCGCCAGAACTCGGGTGCTTTGAACAAGACACCGCTGGTGGCCCCCGAAACCCTGCGCGACTGGGCGCGCGACCTGATCGAAAAGGCGCGGCTGTTTCACGGCAGCAACAAGGCCTTTGGCCTGTTGACGCCGGATGATTTCACCGTGGTCGATGGCAAGCATCTGACGCTGCGCCTGGATTTCGAGCCGGTGCCGATGTCGGCCAAGATTGATGCCGCAGACGTGCCTGCAGCGATGACCCGCTATGTCGCGCCAGAGCTGCTGGCAGCGGATGTGGCAGTGTCGCAGGCGTCGGATGTCTATGCGGTTGCCGCGATCCTGTTCGCCTGCCTGACCGGTCGTCCGCCCGCCGCCGACGCCGCGCGCAAGATCCCCGCCACGATGTTCGGCCCCAAGCCGTTGTTCGACACCATCGACGCGGCGCTGAGCCCCAGACCCGGACAGCGCCCGACCCTGGACGCCTTTGCACGGTTTACGACCCTTTCGACCCGCGACGCCGAAACGGCAAAGGCGGCCGGCAAGGTAACACCAAAGGCGCAGCCCAAGCCGCGCGCCAGCGCCAAGGATGCCGCGAAGGCATCCCCGAAACAGACCGCGTCTGCGGAACACCCGACCGGGTTCCTGTCGTGGATCACATTGGTCATGACCGGGGCCCTGATCCCGTTGGCGGTGGCATCGGTGGCGAATGTATTTACCTTTGGCGACCCGCTCTATTCTTTTGAAACCTTGCGGCTCTTCATCGGAGAGACCTTTGGCGTGGA
The DNA here is from genome assembly GCF_000620505.1 of Sulfitobacter sp. 20_GPM-1509m. Classification (GTDB taxonomy): domain Bacteria; phylum Pseudomonadota; class Alphaproteobacteria; order Rhodobacterales; family Rhodobacteraceae; genus Pseudosulfitobacter. The sequence continues at coordinate 280,897 of NZ_JIBC01000007.1, forward strand.
TGGCGATGTGCCGTGGTTCGCGGCGGCGTTGCTGGCGCTGAGCGGTGTGATCTTTGCACTGGTCACCCGTCAGGCCCGCAAGGTGCGCCCGGCGCCTGAACGGCGCTGGCTGCCCGTTGTTTCAGCCTTTCTTCTGGGGTTCCAGATCCTGCCCGTTCTGCTGGCCGAACAGGTCTATACCGAGGCCCCCTCGCACCATGAACTTTTGCTGAGCGTCGGCTTGGGGGCGGTTTTTGCCCTTGTGGCCGTATTCCTCTTTCGCCCGAAACCCGCCGCCTGAGGCGATCACAAGCCCCATCTTGGGACCGAATTAAAAAGGAAAGACAGATGGTAAATAAACAGTTCTACCGCTCGTCGGACCTGCCTGATGCCGAAGGCAGTGCCTCGAAGAAAACACGGCCCATCGGCGACAACGCAGGGCGCGGTGCGGCGACCACACCAGCCGAAGAGATGCGGATGACGCCCGACCCGGAAGCCACCGCGCGCAAGAGCCCGCCCAAAACACGGCCCCTGGGCCATGGCGGCAGCCGCGCGGAAGCAGCCCCGATGATGGACGCCGACGACGACAGCCTGCCCGTGGTCGGTTGGCTGGTCATCTACAAAGGGCCCGGTCGCGGCAAGGCCGTGCAACTGGTCAACGGCATGAACGCGATCGGGCGCGGCGACGATCAGGCCGTGCAGGTGGATTTCGGCGATGAGAGCATTTCGCGCGGCACCCATGCCTATGTGATCTACGACGACGAGGAACGCAATTTCCACGTCAGCCACGGCGGCAAGCAGAACCTTGTGCGCCTGAACGGCAAGCCTGTGCTGAATTCGGAACCGCTGGCCAATGGCGACAACATTCGTCTGGGGGCCACGACCATGCGGTTCTGCGCGCTCTGCGGGCCGGATTTCGACTGGTCCGACGCATGAGCAAGGCGCGGTTTCATTACGACACGGCCTTTGCGCTGTCACAGGGCGGGCGGGACTATCAGGAAGACTGCCTGTTGTCCGCCTTTGGCGGTGGCGCGGCGCAGGGCTTTGCCGTTCTGGCCGATGGCATGGGCGGGCAGGCAGCGGGCGACGTCGCCTCGCAGCTGGTCGCCTATGAGGTCGCGTTCGACCTGCAAAACCGTCTGCGCGACGGGCCGGGGGCCGAGAACGGTCTGCCTGCAAGCCTGCGCGGCATGGCGGACCGTGCCAATGAAACCATCGCCGACAATGTCGAACACAACCCCGACCGCGAGGGCATGGGGGCCACGCTGCTGGCCACCGTCATGTTCCAGAACCGGCTGTATTGGGTCTCTGTGGGCGACAGCCCGCTGTACCTCTACCGCGACGGCGCGCTGCGTCAGATCAACGAGGATCACTCCATGGCCCCGATCATCGCCAAGATGGTCGAGGATGGCGAGCTTGATCCAGAGGCGGCGCTGAACCACCCCAACCGCAATGCGCTGACCTCGGTGCTGATGGGGGGCAAGGTCAAGCTGAAGAACGCGCCCGAGGCGGCCACCGAACTGCAACAGGGCGACGTGGTGATTGCCGCCAGCGACGGGCTGCAATTCCTGTCCGATGCGATGATTGCCGAGGTTCTGGCCGAACAGGCAGATGCGTCGTCGCAGCAGATATGCACCGCGCTGATGCAAGCGCTCGAGGCGCTGGACGACCCCGATCAGGACAACATCGCCATTCTGGTGCTGCAACTGGCCCGCCAGACCGACATGCCGCCACCACCGCGCGGACGGCCCCAGCAGATCACCCGCGAACGGCCCAAAGCCGCTGCCGCCGCCGTGCGCAGCGTCGAGACCTTCATGCCCGAGCCGGACCCGGAGCAGATCAAACAAGCCGCCCCGCAGCCCGCAGCGCCTGCGGGGCAGGCCACTCCGTCCAAGCTGCCGCTGGCCTTGATCGCCGGCGTTATCGTGGCCGCACTCGTCGTTCTGGTGCTGGCCTATCTCTTTATTTTCAGCCGCCCCGCGCCGGGTCGGATGCAAATGTCTGAATACCCCGTGACATCGGAACGTGCGTCCGCAAGTGCCGCCCGCGAAACGGATAAACATCTTGGCTATGACCAGAACCGGAGCATGAGCAGTGGCAGATAACATCTTTTTCCGCGCATCAAAGGCGGTGGCGCTGCTCACCGCTTTGGCCCTGTGGTTACCTCAGGTGGGCACGGCGCAAACCCCGCCGCTGGACTGCCGCGCGACCGAGGACGGGGGGCATGATTGCACCGTCTTCTTTCCCGGTGGCACGGACATCACCGACACCACGCTGACGCTGTCCGACGGCACCGAAGTTGAGCACAGCTTCACCGCCGAGCCGACCGAACTGCAAGCCCCCGACGCCGATAAGCCGCGCGTGCTCTTTCTGGCCTTTGACACCTCGAACCCCGCGCGCGCCGCGATCTTGCGCCAATCGCTCGACAGCGCCTGGGCGCTGGTCGAGCTGGTGCCGCCGCAAACCCCGATTGGTCTGGGCACCTTTGACGAAAACTTTGCCGAAGTGCAGGCGCCCACAACCGACCGCGACGTGCTGCAACAGGCCATCGCCGGCATCAAAGCCAACGGGCAGACCACAAACCTGTACGAAGCGACGCTGGACATACTCAACATATTGCCAGCCGCGCCTGACGGGCGGCGCGACATCGTGTTGTTCTCTGACGGCAATGCAGAAGACACCGCCTTTACCCTGAACGACGTGTCCGAGCGGGCGCGAAAGTTGGGTGTGCGGGTCAACGGGCTGGGCGCAGTGCTGCGCGCCAGCGAAACGAAATACACCCAGACGCTGGAACGGATGGCCGAAGAAACAGGAGGGCTTTATTTCGGCACGGCCCCCGGCAACGCCAATTTCGACAACGAGGACCTGAGCCGGATTGCGCAACTGGGCGAAGGCGTGGGTGTTGTCAGCTTTGACGCGGGCTTTGTCCGCGAGGGCACGCTTGTGCTGACCACTGCGACGGGGCGCAGCCTCCGTTATCAGATCGCACCGGTCGGGCCGGATGCGGCCGAGGAAGAGGCCGCCGAGGAGCCGCAGCAGCAACCCGCTGCGACGCTGATCGACAACATCCCGCTGGCCGGGTGGATTGCCGGCGGCGCGTTGCTGTTCCTGATCCTGCTGCTGGGCCTGCGCGGTCGTCGTAAATCGCCACAGCCCGGGATGGCACAGCCAGACCCGACACCGATGCCGGACACCGCGCCAACGCCCGACCCGGTCAAGGTCTACGGCGTGCTGACCACCGCAAACGGTGACGAGCTGTACCTGACCTCGTCCATCTCTACGCTGGGCCGTTCCGAGGACGCCGACATCGTTCTGGACGATCCGTCCGTGTCACGCCGTCATGCGACTATTTCGGTTACCGGCGACGGTGCCATGCAAATCGTGGACCTGAATTCCCTCAATGGCGTGCTGGTCAACGGCACGCGGGTCACTTCGGCAGAGGTCAAGGCCGGCGATACATTGCAACTGGGTGAGGTCACGTTGACCTTTGGCTATCCCAACGACTGAGGAGCGGGACATGCGCGGCTGGAGCGTCTCCATAACCATCCAAGAGGCCGGACGTACCGTGCTGTCCGAACAGGGCTTGCCCTTGCCCGCGCGCCTGATCCGCGACGGGGACAGCGGTGCCGTGGCGTTGATCGACGGGGCAGGGGCGGCGCACCCGCTGGCACAGAACCGCTTTGACGTGTCGCGCCAGCACATGACGCTGAGCGCCGAAGCCGACGGCACGCTGTTGATCGCGGACCAGTCGACCAATGGCGTTTTCGTGTCCCAGCAGCACACCGCGCGGCTGATCGGCAAGGGCAATACGATGGCCATTCCGGCGCAATTGCAGGTGATGCTGGACACGGTGGGGTTCGACATCCGCGTGCAAAGCCAGCCGCCGCGCGCGCCACGCGCAAACAGCAACCTGCACGCCGAGGTGCGGCTGGCGGGCAAGCTGCACCGCGTGGCGCTGGACCGCACCCCGCTGGTCGTGGCGGGCGGGACGCTGGCGGGCGGATACAGTTATGACCGCCACGGCGATCTGAACGGGATCCTCGCAGCCCTTGGCAGCCGCAGTGCTCTGGTCATCGCACCCGACCACAGCGGGAATATGCACGCGGTCGCCACCACAGGCCTTGCCGCGCGACTGAACCGCCGCCAGATCGGTCAGAACCAACCCGAGCCGGTGGCCCATGGAGTTTTGCTGACCTTTGAGGGCGGGCACCTGCACCTGATGAAGGCGGGCGCGGACCGGCAGCTGGCCTGTGTCAACGACACTTGCCTGATGCTGAACGACTACAAACCCGGCCAGAACTGCGTGTATTGCGGCACCCGTCTGGGTGACGCGCACACACGGTTCATCGGATAGGAACAGAGACGCCCATGACGGTATTGCTGACATTCAACGTGATCGAGCTGGACTCAGCAGGCCAGCCCAGAGGGCCGGGCGCACCGCTGGAGATTGACGAGACCGGCACGATCTCATTCGGCTCGTCGACTGAACGCAACATCGTGCTTGAGGGCGAGCTGGTCTCGCGCCATCATTTTGACCTGACAGTCTCTGACAGCCGGGTGATGCTGACCGACCAGAACAGCACCAACGGCACGCAGGTCAACAACATGCGCGTGGGGCTGGCCGAACTGGGGCAGGGCGATGTGATTGAGATTCCGGGCTGGCGGCTTGAGGTCACATCGCTTAGCTTCGGCGTGAGCCAGACCGAGGCCACTGTGTCGCCCCAGGGATTTCCCCATGATGTCTTTGGTGATGACACGCTGGTCGATGTCGGCACCCTGCACAGCCACGGCTATCCGGTCGAGGAACGCAAGTTCTGTGCCGTTGGCGGCGGGCTGGGGTCGTTCACCTTTGTCGACCATCTGCGGTGCTACGGTGTGTCCGCCAGCGACATAGCGGTGATCGGCACGGAAAAGGTCAGCTACGCCACCTACAAGCGGTATTGCCGCGACAGCCAGATCCCCGACCACGAGCGGCTGCGGTCCAATTCACTGTCCACTCCCGACAACATCTGGGGTTTTCCCGGATATGCCAGCCGCGAGGCCTTTGGCGGGTTGCTGCGGGGCCGTCTGGGCGGGTTCAAACGGGTGTTCCAGGTCTTTGGTGAACCGACGCTGGCCGAAAGCTATACACCACGCGCGGGCGATGTGTTCGACAGCCTGGACCGCGAGGAACGTCGCATCGACTGGCCCGCGATGCACCGTCAGGGACAGGCGCGCTGCATCCGAAAGCTGAGCGACGGGCGCTATGCCGTGGCCTATACCATGCGCGATCCGTCCGTGGCCGAGGCAGACCGCCGCCGCATCATCATCGCCGATGTGCTGCATCTGGCCACGGGCTATCCAGCCACGCGATTTGTCGATGATTTCCAGACCTTTATCGTGAATTATCCCGATCACCGCCACATGGTCCACAACGCCTATGCGCCGCACGACCAGATCTATGACGCCGCCGAGGCCGCAAACGGGCCTGTCTATGTCGTCGTGCGCGGACGCGGGATCGTCGCCAGCCGCATCATCCAGCGCCTGCACGAGGCGCGCAAACGCAACCCTCAGATCACCATCCTGCATTCGATGCGCTCGAAACTGGACCCGACCAGCGGCGCGCGCTTTGGGCGGGCGCGCAGACAGGTGCGCACCAACATTGAAATCCAGCCGTTCAACTGGCCGAAGTCCTGCTGGGGCGGCGATCTGCGGTTCGAATACGAACGCGCCGATGTTGCCAAACGTGGCGCCATGCTGACCACATTGGGCGGCACCACCACAGCCGAGCGCAGCGACTGGATCGAGATCATCGAACGCGGCACGGAAGAGGGGTGGTACAAACCTGTCTATGGCTCGATCCGCGAGATCCTGCCGCATGATGACAGCCCCGACAAAGTCATGATCCGCGTCGAGGGCGAGGGCGGCCACCGCGCCGAGCTGATCGCCGACTATCTGGTGGATTGTACCGGGCTGATCAGCGACATCACGCGGTCCAGCCTGCTGAACGACCTGATCGAAACCTACGCGCTGCCGCGCAACCACGCCTATGCGCGCAATGGCGACGGGTTTGAAAAACGCGGGCCCACCGGGCTGGACGTCACACCGGATTTCGAGATCGAGGGGCTGCGCAACCAGCGCGGCCGCGTCTATGCCTCGGGGACTGTGACTTCGGGCGGGCCTTACCTGGCGGTCGACAGCTTTCTGGGTCTGCAATATTCGGCGTTGCGCAGCACCGACCATCTGGTGACCGAGGGCGCGCATGGGGTGAAAAATCTGGGGCCGCTGCGGTCCGCCGGACAATGGCTGAAATGGTGCAGGGGGGCGAAACCATGATCCCAACGCTTGCGGGGCGCATCCAGACGCGCCTGTTGCTGTTCGTGCTGCTGGGCATCCCGCTGACGGCGCTGTTCTCGTGGCTGTGGCTACCGCTGTACTGGGACTTGCTGTTTTTGTTCCTGCTGACGGTGCTGGCCACGGTCACCGGCTTTGGTTTGATCATGGACGTCGTCTATATCGGCCTGCAAAGACTGCGCTGGGACCGCGACTGGCCCTTTGCCTATCAGTTCTTCTTTTCCATTGTCGAATTCGCTGTCGTGCTGTGGGCCGCGCGTGCGGGACTGATCCCCTGGCTGCCTGCGGACGTTCTGGCAGGCACGGAGGGGTTGATCATGGCCTCGTCCCATTTCGCAACCGTGTTCATCCCGTCCTTCCTTGCGCTGCTGGGACCGATTTCGGTGTTCTTCATCCGCTGGCGGTTCAAGGCGGGCCAGTTGGGCAAGCTCTGAGATGGCTGCCTTTATGCGCCTCTGGACGCCTATACATCTGGCCGCATTGGCGATTGCATATGTCTGGCTTGTGCAGGCGTCGGACCTGACAACAGAGGTGGTCAGCGGGCTGTGGTTCTTCTTCCCCGTGGGCATCATGGGCGCCATCATCGCCAACGCAACGGGCACCGGCGGCGGCGTGGTGTTCGTTCCGGTGTTCACCGCGCTAGAGAAAGGCGGCATCATGGTGCCGCCCGAACTGCAAACTCTCGCATCATTGTCGCCACAGGAATCTGTTGGCGTTTCCTTTATGATTCAATGCTTTGGCATGTCCGTCGGCGCGCTGGTCTGGGGCAGGGCGATTTTTGTAAAGGATACCCTGGCCTGGGACGAAAAGATTGCCCCGCACACGCTGTTGGCGCTGACGGCTGCTCCATTGGCCACGGGGATACCGGCGTTGTTGCTGACGCAGAATTTTGTCAGCGTGGACGGCAAAAGCCTGATCTTCTATTTCAAGATCTTCTCGCTGTTGCTGGGAACTGTACTGTTGCTGTTCACCTGGGCGCAGCGCAGGCAACCGGCATCCCAGCGCAAGCTGCATGTCACGCCCGGCGAGCTGTGGGTGCTGCTGGGGCTGGGCATCATCGGTGGTGCGGTCACAGCGCTGTTCTCGGTGGGCATCGGCGAATTTCTGGCGATCTTCCTGATCCTCAAGAAATTCCCGACCAAGGTCGCCATTGCGGTCGCGGTCTGGGTGTCCGTGGTCTGTGTGATCTGCGGCGTCTGGGACAATCTGCTGTCAGGACAGGTGCGGATCGAAATTGCGCTGATCGCGATACCGGGGGCGATCATCGGCGGTTTCCTGGCCAAGCAGATCGCGCAGGTCCTGGGATCGCTGTGGCTCAAGACGTTGGCGTCGCTCTGGATCATCGCGTCGAGCATCTATCTGCTGCTCACTTAAGTGCTGCTCGCAAGAAATGGGGGACGTGTTCAAAGGTGCATCAGTTAAACGTATAATCCATATTATGTAATTTATGGATTGAGCATTATCAGGATGATACCTGATAATGCTCACCCAAACTATGCTGTTTGCGCATCTGCCTCGGATTGGTCCAGAACCTTGCCCACCGTGCGATCCCAGGCACCGACACGTGGATTGGTCTTGTCGTCCACCAGTGCACGTTTGACGATCTTCCCGGACACCGTGCGCTCGAAATCATCGATGTATTTGATGAACCGCGGCGTCTTGAACTTGGCCAGACGTGACGCGCAATGTGCGATGACCGCCTCTGGAGCAATCTGGTCCGGTCTCACGCCCTCGCGTGGACGGATCACCACCATCACCTCTTGTCCGCGCATCTTGTCCGGTACTCCAACCGCAGCGACTTCCCAGACACCTTCCATCGACACCACAGCGGCCTCGACCTCTTGGGCAGCCACGTTTTCACCGGCGCGGCGGATCATGTCCTTGATCCGGCCCACGATGTAATAGAACCCGTCATCGTCCTGCCGGAACAGATCGCCGGTGCGGAACCAGCGCCCTGAAAAGCCTGTCGCGTTGGCGTCCGGGCGTTTGTAATAGCCCCAGAGCAATCCGCGGCCTGCGATCCACAGCTCGCCAATCTCGCCCTGGGCCACGTCCTTGCCGGTATCGTCCACGATCCGTGCCTCGCGGAATGCCGCCGGAATGCCACAGGTGCGCTGATAGGCCTTTGGGCCAGCTTCGGGCGGCACCATCAGACCGCCACCGATTTCGGTCATGCCAAAGCTCTCGCGTGCCACGCAGCCAAAGCGACGTTCAACTTCTTCGCGCGCCTCAACGGACCAGCCGAAAATCGAGACATATCTGAGGTTTATCTTGCGATCTTCAGGTCCTTCAGGCCAGGCTTTCAAGCCCGGCTGCGGAAAGATGCAATAGTGAATGTCTTCGTCCACCAACCAGTTGTAAAGATTACTTAAACTGATACGTGGCGCGATCTTGGCGGTGCCGTCCAGCACCATCGTCATAATGAACTGCCACATCGGGTCCATGTAGAAGAACGGTGCGTTGATCAGGACGTTCTTCACATCTCCGCCGCGCCCGCGGAACTTGGCGGCCAACGACCCCAGCAATATCCAGTATTCATGGCTCAGCATACAGCCCTTGGGAAAGCCCGTGGTGCCTGAGGTGTATTGCAGGTTCAACAAGTCCGTCCGCGAAAGCGTTGAAGTTGTAACATAATCCGGGTCACCCGCTTCCAACAACGCCTGCCAGTCCTGCGATCCTTCGCAAGTACCACCATGGACAATCACCCGCGCATCATTGACCAAGGCAGGCTTCTCGGACATTGCTTCCCAAACCGGCACAACGGATTGATCCATCACGATAAACTGCGCATCGGCGTCGGTCAGCACGAACTTCAGCTCGGTTTCCGTGTACGAGATGTTCACGGGGATCATCACGGCACCGATCCGCGCCAGCGCCCCCCATGTCACCACAAAGGCCGGCACGTTGGGCAGCATCACGCCCACATGGGTGCCCTTGCGAATGCCCTGTGCTTCCAGAGAGGACGCCAGTTTGCGGGTCAGACGGGCATATTCGGCGTAGGTCATGGTCTGCCCGTCCGTGATCCATTTGGCCAGCAGTTGATCACCGTTGCGCGCCGCGGCATCGTCGATCAGCGCTCCCAGTGTTTCGGGATATGTCGCGGCCTCGGCCTGTGCGCGCAGCGCCTGCATACCGGCCACGCCATAATCTAGGGTCGTATCCATCTTGCTTATTCCTCACTCAGCGGCGTGCCGCCATATTCACCACTGGCCCAGAACGCCGCGCGTTGCAGGCGGTAGAGATGCGCGGACAGGCTGAGCGCGTCAGCCTTGGGCAGGTCCATCGCCTTTTTGGTCACTTCCATCTCGACCCGCACCGAAATCGGCGGCAAGGCGGCGATCTTGTCGGCCAGTTCGCGGGCACGCGGCAGCACCTCTTCGGCCGGTTTCACCTCGTTATAGAGCGCATACTTCAGACAGTCCTCGGCGGGCATCCGTTCACCCAACAGCACCATCCAATGCGCCACGGCGGGCGGGACGTGTTTGGCCAGCTGGGTCGAGCCCCCTGCCCCTGCCATCCCATAGGCAATCTCGGGCAGTCCGATGAAGGCGTGTGGTGCTGCCACGCGAATGTCGGTCAGGTTCAGCATGTAGATCGCGCCCATGCCCAACGCAGGTCCGTTGATCGCGCCGATGATCGGCTTGTAGCGTTCCATCTTGCGCAACTCACGCTCCCAACCGGGACGCAAGTTTGTGTCCTCGTCGGTCGAGGGAAAGAAATGCGCCGCCAGCGCATCCTCGGGCGGCTGCACGCCGTTGGGGGTTTTGATGTCGTCGCCGGCACAGAACGCCTTGGTTCCGGCGCCGGTCAGAATGCCCACATGCACCGAACGGTCTGCCATGAACTCCTGCATGATGTCATGCAGCTGTTTGTGCATCTCGGGGGTAAAGGCGTTCACCTTGCCGTTGTCGATGGTGATCGTCGCGACGTGGCCGTCTTTTTCATATCTGATGGTCATAAGGTCGTCCTCGGGAGTTGGGAATTTCAGGATTAAGGGGCCAGCGTGCGCGCCGCGCGCCGTCGCAGGGTTTCGGCCACGCCCATGGCCAGCGATGTCACCACGATCAGCAAGGTCGACACCGCCGCCACGGTCGGGTTGAAATCCAGCCGCAGGTCGGCCCAGATGCGCATGGGCAGCGTTTCCGAACCCTTCATCAGGAACTGGGCGATGATCAGTTCGTCGAAGCTGACGAAAAAGGCAAAGATCGCAGCCGCCACAATCGCCGGGATCAGCGGTGGCAAGGTCGCCACGCGAAAGGCACGCAGTGGTCCGGCCCCCAGCACGCGCGCGGCACGGGCAATGGTCGGATCGATCTGGCGGATGGCCGCACTGGTGATCAGCACCACAAAGGGCATGGCAACAGCGGCATGGGCCAGCGCCAGCATCATTTCGTTGTCCGTCAGCCCGGAACGGATCGCCAGGATGAACACGCCCAGAGCGATAAAGATGTGTGGGATGACAATCGGCAAGGTCGCGCCATAGGTCAGCGGCCCGGCCAGGCGCTTGGGGGCTGCGTTGATCGCAAGGGCCGCCAACGTGCCTGCGGTGGTCGAGATGACCATCGACACCACTGCCACCCGGAACGAGATCAGCGTGGCATCGACCCAGACCGGATCGTTGAAATAGGACTGATACCAGCGCAGCGAAAACGCGGTCGGCGGAAAGCGCAGCAATTCGTTATCAGAGAAAGAAACCGGCAGGACGATCAGGATCGGAAAGATCAGATAGACCACCATGGCCCAGAAATAGACGGCCAGCATCCGCGAGGTTTGCATCACACGCATCGGCTTATCTCCCCACGTTCAGCAGACGCCGGAACGCGAACCGTCCGGTCCAGCGCAGCAGCAAAATCATCGACACGGTCAGCACCAGCAGGACAATCCCGATGGCGGCGGCAAAGCTCCAGTTCAGGTGTTGCACCTGAAATTCGATCAGGTTGGCGATCATCATGTCCTGACGGCCACCCAGCAGCGCCGGCGTGATGAAAAAGCCCATCGACATCATGAACACGATCACCAGACCGGTCAGCGTGCCGTCATAGCTAAGTGGCAGGTACACCCGCGTCAGCGCCTGCCAGCGGCGTGCCCCCAGCACCCGTGCAGCGCGCATCAGGTCCAGGTCGATCTCGGTCATGGCGGAATAGCAGGTGATGATCTGGATCGGCAGCATGATCTGCACCATCGCGGTGATCACCGTGCCCGAGGTATAGAGCATCTGCACAGGACCGTCCGTCATGCCCAGCCCGATCATCAGATCGTTGATCAGCCCCTCGCGGCCCAGCACCACGATCCACGCGAATGTGCGGATCAGGACCGACATCCACATCGGGATCAGGATCAGGAACAGCAGGGCAACCTGACGTTTCTTGGGCTGCAAATTGATAAACATCGCAACGGGATAGCCGACGATTGTGCAAATCACCGCCACGATCAACGACACCCGCACCGTGCGCCACATCACGTCGATATAGACACCGCGTTCGACCAGTCGCTGAAAATGTTTGAAGGTGAAATCGGGGTCAAAGATGCTGGCACGGATCAGATCGAACGTGGGCATCACGATGAATGCGGCCAGCAGCAAAACAGCAGGCAGCAGCAACCAGATCAGGGAAATACGCTTCATGCGATGTGGCCCACGCTTGTAAGGAAAAGGGATCCGACGCGCCACATCCAGGGGCGCGCCGACAAGGCGTTGATTAGAACAGCAGCCATTCGTCAAACCGTTCCTGGATGCGGTCAATGTTGGCCGCCCAGAACTCTTCATCGGCCACGAATTGCGCGTCAGCGTTGGCTTTGAACGTTGGCATCTGCGCGGCCTGCTCTTCGGTCATCGTGTCGAACAGACCGGGGGCAAAGTTGGGGTACGGCAGGAATTTCACGTATTCCGCTTCCAACTCGGGACGCATGGTGCGCACGCGGATCCATTCATGCGCCATTTCGTAGTTGGGCGCACCCTTGGGGATGCCCACATAGCTGGTGTGCAATGCACCGCCGTTCCACATGATTTCCACCGGAATGCCGCTTTCCTGCAGCTTGTTCACTCGACCGTTGTAGGTGGTCGAATAGAACACTTCGCCATCCGACAGCAGCTGCACGGATTGTGCGCCCGAGGTCCACCAGACGGGGATTGAATCCTTGATCTCGTCCAGCTTGGCAAAAGCGCGGTCCAGCCCTTCGTCCGTGCCCAGAACTTCGTAGATTTCATCCTTTGCGACGCCATCGGCCAGCAGGGCAAATTCCAGCGTGTATTGTGGCTGACGCTTCAGCGAACGCGGACCGGGGAAGGTTTCCAAATCCCAGAAGTCGGCCCAGCTCTCCATTTTGCGCCCCTCGGGGTTCTTGTCCAGACGCTGCACCAGAACCGTGGAATAGGCTGCGGCAACGACGCCGAATTCCTTTTTCGCAGCTTCCGGCAAGGTGTTGTCCGGGTCCAGAAGTGCATAGTCAATCGGGGCAAGGAACCCGTTCTGCACGCCAGTGGGATAGGCACTGGCTGATACTTCCATGGCATCATACAGCATGTTGCCTGCCTTCAGCATTGTCTCGACTTCCAGCATGATGTTGCTTTCGGCAGCTACAAATTTGGTGCTCCAGCCGGTCGCTTCGGTGAAAGCCGGCAAAAAGATCTGTTCGGTGGCGTCTTTGACGGCGCCGCCCGATCCGGCGATGGTCAGCACTTTGTCCTGCGCCAGTGCAGGTCCGGTCAGCAGCGCAAGTGTGACCGCTGCGGCGGGCATAAGCTTTAGCTTGTAGGTCATTGTTTATCCTCCGGTTTATATGTTGGTTTCGCTTCTTGTTTTTGTTGTTATTGGTTCTGCACAGGCACCGCGTCGGCCACGTCAAAGCCCAAGCGCAAGGCATCGCCAGCCTGTTGCAGTCGGGCGCCGTGGCCGCGGTGTTCCTGGAATGTCAAAGGCGCGCCGCCGCTGGTGACCGCTTGGTATTGAACATGGTCACCCTGAAATACGACGTCGGTCACACGGGCATCAAAGACGATTGACGCATCGGGATCGCCCTGCCCGATCTGGCGGATTTTCTCGGGCCGCACCGACAGCGTGCGCCCGGCGGCGCCGTGGCCGTCCAGAGGCGCCATCTGCGTGCCAAGAGCCGCAATCGACCAGCCGTTTCCCTGGCCCTGTTCAATCTCGAACAGGTTCGTGCGCCCGATGAACTCGGCCACGTAACGCGTTGACGGGCGGTCATAAATGTCCTGCGCCGTGTCCACCTGCGCAATCTTGCCGTCGCGCATGACCGCGACGCGGTCCGACAGGGTCAGCGCCTCGCCCTGATCGTGGGTTACGAAAATGATCGTGCAGCCCAATTGCTGATGATACCGCTTGATCTCAAGCTGCATCTGCTCGCGCAGCTTCAGGTCCAGCGCACCCAGAGGTTCGTCCATCAGCAGCACCGGCGGCTCGAACACGACGGCGCGGGCAAAGGCGACGCGCTGGCGTTGTCCGCCTGACAGCTCGTTGGGCATGCGCTTGCCGAAGTCTTCCAGATGCACCATGGCCAGCGCACCGCGCACCTTGGTCTCCAGCGACGCCCCCCGCTCGCCGCGCAAGCGCAGCGGAAAGGCCACGTTTTCAAAAACGGTCAGGTGCGGAAACAGCGAATAGCTTTGAAACACCATGCCCACGTTGCGCTGCTCAGGGGGCAGTTGCACCACCGACTTCTCGCCAATCCGCACATCGCCTTCGGTGATCCCGGTGAAACCCGCAAGGATGTTCAGCGCCGTGGTCTTTCCCGACCCGGACGGGCCCAGAAAGGTCATGAACTCGCCCGGCGCAACGGTCAGGTTGAACTGATCCAATGCCACAACAGCACCATAGCGCTTTGTGACATTTTCGAAGGTGATCCCGGCTACGGCCATTGCTTGTCCTTTTAAAATTGACATCACTGTCATTTATGACGCTAATGTCATTTATGAACTTGTCAATCACCAATCTTCAATCTCTTGCAGTCGCCCCGCCCTTGCCGGATAACAACGCGATGGAAAATGTGGTCTATGTACCGGGAATGTTGGAGCAACGTGTGCGGCTTGCCCAAAACAAGCCCAAGCGGACCCGCACCCGTCTTATGTTGCTCGCAGCAACAGCAGCCGAGCTCGAGCAATCGGGCTATGAGGCGCTGACGATCAACAACATCGTTGCACGGGCCGGTCTGGCGCGCGGCACCTTCTATCTGTATTTCCCAAACCGCGCCGAGGCCGCGATTGCCGTGCGCCGTAGTTTTATGGCGCTGTTGCGCAAGACCCGGCCGCGTGGCGGTGCCAAGCTGAGCGCCTGGCAGGCGATTTACCGGATGAACCAGTTTTATGTCAGCTTCTACGCCCGCAACGCACGGCTGCTGGCGGGCAATGGTGCGCTGTTCCATGAACGCCCCGAGCTGTTGCTGAACCGCGATCAGGTCAACCACCGCTGGGCGCGTATCCTGCTGCGCGACATGGTGCGCCGCGAGGGGATAAACCGGCTGTCCCCCGAAGAGGAAAAGCGCCGCCTGTTGTCCTTGCGGTTGGTGATCATCATGGCCGACGAGGCGTTGAGAAACGCCTTTATCGACCCGCCGCCCTATCTGTCACAGGTGATCACGTCGCACGAAGATCTTGCCTATGTGCTGACAACTCTGTGGTATCGATGCCTGTACGGCAAGGACCCCGACCCCGCAGAAAAGACGGCCTGACGCCCCCAGACCCACAGAACGGACACACCGCATCATGCGTATCACCCACCGGCAGCTCGAAGCATTCGTCCAGTTCATGGAAACCGGCACAGTCACTGCCGCCGCTGACAGGCTGTTCGTGTCGCAACCCGCGATGAGCAAGATGCTGGCCGGGCTTGAGATTGATCTGGCGCTGACCCTGTTCACGCGCGAGAAAAAACGTCTGATCCCGACCGACGAGGCACAGCTTTTGTACAAGGAAGTGCGCCGCCTGTTCGGATCGCTGGCCGATGTGGAACGCTTTGCCCAGGACCTGCGCGAATTCCGCACGGGCGAGTTGCGCATTATCACCGCGACCTCGATCGGGCACACGTTGATTTCCGAGGCCACCACCGAATTTGCCCAGGAATTCCAGGACGTACACATCAAGATCGACACCTCCAGCAACGTCGGCCCCGATGTCTTGCGTCAAAACGTGGATCTGGGGTTTTCGGTGACCCAGTTTCACCACCCTGCCCTGCGCACCGAGGCATTGTTTCATGCCAGCGCCGTCTGCGTTCTGCCCAAGGGGCACCGCCTGTGCGCGCTGGACAAGATCACGCCGCGCGATCTGGAGGGCGAGGAATTCGTGTCCTTCACCCGCGACAGCCGTATGCGCCACATCACCGATGCCGTGTTCGAACAGCGCCGCGTGGCCCGCAAGATGCGGCTCGAGGTGTTCACCTCGGCCGAGGCAAACGCATTGGTCAGCCGTGGCCTGGGCGTGGCGATTGTCGAACCGCTGGGTGTTAGCCGTGGTATCTGGTCGGGTCTGGAAATCCGGCCCTTCGAGCCGCAACTTGAATTCACCTTTTCACTGTTGCGCCCGCAGGATCGCGGTGACGTGGCTCTGGCGAACCGCTTTCTGGACATCCTCAAAGCGCGCATCCGCGACATGGCCGAAGGATCACAGGCCGAGTCCGGTACGCTGAATGTCCGACTGCCGCGCAAGAAAGACTGATAAAGCGCCGCCAGCCTATGCCTTGACGTTATCAACTTAGGTCAAATGGCGATTTCCATGTGTGCCGACATCCCAGCTAGACTGGCGTCAAAACGCGAGGAGTCCCTTAGATGACGTTCAATCCAGACATTTCCAAATTCCACGATGAAATGACCGAATGGCGGCGTGATTTCCATGCCAACCCAGAGCTGGGCTATGAAGAACATCGCACCTCGGACATCGTGGCGGAGCGATTGGAGAGCTGGGGCATCGAGGTGCATCGCGGCATGGCGGGAACCGGCGTGATCGGCGTGCTGCGACAAGGCAATGATCCGCGCTGCATCGGCCTGCGAGCCGAGATGGACGCGCTGCCGATGCAAGAGCAGAACGGTTTTGAACACGCCTCGACCACGCCGGGCAAGATGCACGCCTGCGGTCACGACGGCCACACCACGATCCTGCTGGGGGCCGCCAAATACCTGGCTGAGACACGCAATTTCTCGGGCACTGTCAACTTTATCTTCCAGCCCGCCGAAGAGGCCGGAGCGGGCGCAAAGCGTATGGTTGCTGAAGGGCTCTTTGACAAATTCCCATGCGACACCGTCTGGGCACTGCACAACGTGCCGCAGCTGGCGACCGGCACGGCGATTGCCCGCCCCGGCGCGGTCATGGCCGCCGTTGACGGCATGTCGATCACAATCAAGGGCAAGGGCAGCCACGGCGCGCAGCCGCACAACGGCAATGATCCGATTTCCGTGGGCGTCATGCTGCACACAGCACTGCAACATCTGTCGACGAAGAACATCAACCCGATCATGCCGAATGTGGTCAACGTCACGCGCTTCAACTCCGGCACAGCCACCAACGTGGTGCCCGCACAGGCCGAACTGCACGCCACCATCCGCACCTTTGACATGGAGGCCCGCGAGACGATCAAGCGCCGCGTGGCCGAGATCTGCAAAGGTATGGAAGCTGTCTATAACGTCCAGATTGACCTGAACTATCGCTGGGGCTGTTCGCCCACGATCAACAGTGTCGAGGAATCCCTCTCGGCCCAGCGGGTCATCGGTCAGGTTCTGGGCGACGAGAATGTCATCACCGAATTCCCGCCCACCATGGGTGGCGAGGACTTCGCCGACATGCTTGAGGCGCGTCCGGGCTGCTATATCTTTATCGGGGGCGGCAAGACGGACAACGATCCGCTGCTGCACCATCCCGAATACGACTTTAACGACGCAATCCTGCCCACCGGCGCATCCTATTTCGCGGCACTGGTCGAGGATCAGCTGAAACCGCAACAGCCCGAGTAAGGGGCGTCAAAACAGACAAGAAGATGCCGCCCCACTGCCGGGCGGCATTGTCATTTTGGGCGGGAAGCGTTTCCGGAATGTCTCAGCGCCAGATTTGATCGACACGGTCGAACGATCCTACGCGGTGATCGGCGCGTGCCTTTTGCAATTCGTTTTTCGCCACTTTGAAGGACGCCGTGCGGGGCATGTCTGTGATGAATTCGAAGTATCGCGGCAACTTGAACGATGCCAGCCGCTGAGATCCATATGCGGTGATCCGCGCCACCGTCTGTGCATCGGGCTGAAAACCGTCTTGCAGCTGGACATAGGCTTTGACCTCTTCGCCGCGCAGATCGTCGGGGACCGGGATCAACGCGACTTCCTCGATCTCCTCCATATCGCGCAACACGCCCTCGACCTCGCGGCAGGCGATGTTTTCGCCCGACCGGCGGATCATGTCCTTCTTGCGGCCCACGATGTAGTGATAGCCCTGCGCATCCTTGCGGAACAGATCGCCAGTGCGGAACCAACCGTCGCGGAAGGCTTCGGCAGTGGCGTCGGGACGACCGATGTATCCCTGAAACATGCCGGGTCCCTTGACCAGCAGCTCGCCAACCTCGCCCGTGGCGACGGCTTGTCCTTGGTCGTCGACGATCCTGGTGGTGCGGAAGGGCGCGGCAATGCCGCAACTGCCCGAGCCGACCATATCCATGGCCTCCATCGGCATATACATGCCCGACCCGATCTCGGTCATGCCAAAGGCTTCGCGCGCAACCAGCCCATAGCGCGCCTCAAGTGCTGCATGGGCCGAGGCACGCACGCCGTAAATATTGGCACGCACCACCGGATTATCGGCGTCATGCGCAGCGGGCGGTTGTTTGGTCGCGGCCTCGGGAAAGAGGCAAAAGTGGATACGGTGCTGCGACAGCCATCCCGAAAAGCGGCTTGCGCTTTGCCGTGCACCCACCATCAGCGTGCCGCGCTGGTACATCGTCATCAGCAACAGCCATTGCGGGTCCATATAGCTGAACGGCGTGACCGCCAGAATGCGCCCGAACCGCTGACCGTCGCGCCAGGCATTGCTCATGCCCGAGGTCAGCCAATAGCGGTGCGACAGCATACAGCCCTTGGGCAACCCGGTGGTCCCCGAGGTGTATTGAATGTTCATCAGGTCATCGCGGTCGATATCGGGGCGCGGGCAGGTTGCTGCATCCGCGGCAGCAACCTTTGCGTCCCAGCTTTCGGGTCCATCCGCGCCCGCGATGGCAATTGCATCCGGCGTCAGAACGCCTGCCATCTCGCCCAGCAGAACGTCGGCAAAGCTGCTGTGAATGATCAAACGGGTCGCGCCCGAGTTCTCGATGGCATAGCGCAATTCGCGCGGGCTGTAGCGGGTGTTGACCGGCACCATGACCGCACCGATCCGTGCCAGCCCCAACCACGCCAGCGGCATCTGCGGCACGTTGGGCAGCATCACCGCCACCCGGTCACCCTGCCCCACGCCCCACTGGCCCAGCGCCGCACCGACCTGTAGCGATTGGCTGCGCACCTGCGCGTAGGTCAACGAGGTGCCTTCGTCGAAAAAGGTCCAAAGCACCTGATCGGCACTGTCCGCGACGGCCTGATCCAGAAGGTCGCCGATGGACGCAGGCATTGCTGCAGTCTCGATTGTGTGACGACGCTCTTCCGGTGTCTGGCTTGGCAGGGTCAGAGGAACCGGTGTCGGCATGACGGGGTGATCCTTTTGCGGAAAGTCGGTGATTTCGGACAGGTTGTCCAAGTTTACCGATCCGCCGACGCCTCTCGCAAATAGCGAATATTCGCAAATTCATAACGAAAGGGCATGAACCGCAGGCAACCGCCGATTTCCCGCAAACAGGCCACACGCGCGCAAGGCACATGCCTTTTGACGAAGTGTCATTCCTGTCGGTAATGACACCCCAATGGGAGGCCTACGCAGGCCTTCCTCTGATCTGCAATCACCCGTACAGCCGCGCGCGTTCAGGCAACGGCAAAAGGGTCCTCGACCACGGGCCAGTAATTGCCATTGCGCCGCGCATAGGGCGACACCGGCCCCTCAAATCGGATCGCGGCGTCGGTCTTGACGTAGAACGTCGCGCTGGCGATGGGGGCAAAGCCTGCATAGAAATGCTGCGTTGATTTGACGACGACAATGGGCGCATTGGCCGGGTCCAGACCCAGACCGGTAAAGGCATCAGGGTTGAACGTCTGCGTCCGCACGTCGTTCAACACCAGCAGAACGCCTTCTTTCGTTTCCAGAACCACGCAGTTTCCACAGCGCATCCGCTGTCCTGCCACGGTGGTTTGCCTGTGGTCGTCCTGAATGGCATGCACCCGAACCTCAAGATCCAGGGGCGGACCGGACCGGGGCGAGAATTTGCCACCGATGCGCAGGGTCAGCGTGGCCCCGACGCCCGCGCCACGCACGATGCCAACCACAACGGGATCAAACATCATGCCCACAATCGCGCCCTTCACGCCCGCCTTTTGCAAGGCCGTGACCATGTAGGTGCTGTCGGTGCCTGCACCCGTTCCCGCATTGTCCGCAGTGTCGGCCAGAACCACGCACGGCTTGCCGATGTCGCGCGCCTTGGCAATGCCTTCGTCCGGTGTCAGGGCGGCGGGCCGTGTCTGGTGGCGCAGGTCCCATACGCGCTTTTTGAAGTCTTGCGCCGTCTGCTGGGCCTTGGCCGCATTATCATCGGCATAGACCAGCATGTTCGATCCCATCGCCGGAATGTCGCCATAAGCAAAGCCGTGGCAGAAGCTGATCGACAGGATTCCATCCTTCCCTTCGGCGTCAAACATCGACTGGACAAACTCCGTCATTGGCGGCGTCGTGGTGTGCCAGACCGACAACATACGCATTTCGGCGCGGGCCGCGACCGGCTTGATTTCGCCGCGATGGGTGCGCACCAACAGATCCCACAGATCCTCGGCGCGTTCGGCCGTGTCAGTGTGCGGGTATTCCTTGTAACTGACAATCACGTCTGCGGCGTCGATCATCTTGTCTGTCAGATGACAATGCAGGTCCAGTTCGCACCCGATGATGGCATCGGGCAGCAGCTTGCGGATCTCTTCCAGTATCACCCCTTCGCAGTCGTCCTCACCATCTGCAATCATCGCGCCGTGCAGGTTCAGCGCGACAATGTCGATGGGGCCGGCCTTGGCCACATCGACAAGCAGTTCGTCGCGCAGCGCCTTCCAGACCTTGGCTAGCGTGACCCCGCCGGGTTGTGCTGCGGCCATCAGCCCCTCGACCACTTCGAACCCTGCGGCCTCGGCATTCTTGCGCCAGACATGCAAGGGCGCGGTGAAATGTTCCGGCGCACGCGCGGTGGCATCGCCGTGAAACAGGCCAAGGCTTTCGTAATCCGCCATCGTGGTCGGAATGGTGGCAAATGTATTGGATTCCGTGGCGATGCCACCGATGAAAACGCGGGTCATGTGAATGCAGGCTCCAGTCTTTGCGGCGACAGGCGGGCATGTGTCAGCCCCGCGTCCCCAAGTGTCTGCGGGACGGGTTGTCCCAGCAGGATGGCGGCAGCGGCGCGTGACAAGGCAGGTGCCGATTGCACACCAAACCCTCCCTGACCCGCATACCAGAACAGCCCCTCGGCCAGCGGATCGAAGCCGGCCACGGGGTCCTTGTCGTCAAAAAAGCTGCGCAAACCGGCCCAACTGTGCTGGACCCGTTGCACGGGGATATCCAGCCACTGCTGCATCCGGTCGATGGCGATGGCGATGTCCAGTTCTTCGGGGAACACCTCCCCCGCTTCGGCAGGGGTTTCATCCGACGGGCACACCATCAGCGTTTTGCCTTCGGGTTTGATGTAAAAGCTGACCTCGGTGTCCGCGATCAACGGCCAATGCGCCATATCGCTGCCCGTCGGCACCGGCACGACAGCAATGGTGCGGCGCTTGGGATGAATGGTCAGCGGCAGCGCCCCCGCCAGCTTTCCGATCCGGCTGGCAAAGGCACCCGCCGCGTTCACCACAAGTGGCGCTTCGAAGGTGCCAGCAGGGCTTTCAACCTGCCAGACGCCCCCGCGACGGGACATGGCGGTGACCGCATGTCGGGTCAGCATCCGCGCGCCGCGACGTTGTGCGCCACGCAGGAAACCTTGGTGCAGGGCATCCACGTCGATGTCGCAAGGTTCGTCGTCCCACAGCCCCATGACCGCCTTTGCCATCAACGGCAGCCCCTGAGCCAGAAGCTCTGCCCGATCCAGCAAACGCAGGGGCCGCCCCTGTGACTGCCCACTGTGACAGACGCGCGTCAATGATCCGGCGCCCGCCTCATCCGTCAGCCGCAGCACACCGCGCCTGGACAGCAAGGGCGCTTCGCTGAAGCCCTCGGGCGGGGCGGCCAGAAAGGCGCGGCTGGCCAGGCTTGCCGCCTGCATCAGCTCGGCCCCGGCATAGGGCGTCATGATCGCCGCAGACCGCCCGGTGCTGTGATGCGAGGGGCTGTCCTCCTGCTCCAACAGCAGCACATTGCAGGATCCTGCCAGCTGCCACGCGAGCGACGCACCGGCGATACCTGCGCCGATGATTATGACGTCGGGCTGGCTCATAGGGTCAGTTCGATCAGCATCGGGCCGGGCGTGTTGAACGCTTCGGCCAATGCGGCACGCAGGGCTGCGGTGTCGCCGACGCGGCGGCCCGGCACGCCCATGCCCTCGGCCATCTTGACAAAGTCCAGCGTGGGGCGGTCGATCTCAAGCATATCCTGCATGGTCGCACCGCGATTGCGCGGGGTCAGATTGCCGACCTCGCCTTGCAGGATGCGGTAGGACCGATTGGCGAGGATCAACGTGGTCACGTTCAGGTTTTCCCGTGCCTGCGTCCATAGGGCCTGCAATGAATACATGGCCGACCCGTCACCGATGATTGCCAGCACGGGGGCATCAGGTGCGGCCAGTGCAGCCCCCACCGAGACCGGAGCGCCATATCCGATGGAGCCGCCCATGTTCTGCAGCCACTGGTGCGGTGCCGCTGATGCCGTGGCGCTGAAGATCGGCACGCCGTTGGTCACGCATTCATCCACCAGAATCGTCCCCTCGGGCATGTCATGTGCCAGCACGGCGCCGATGGCGGCTGCATCCAGCGGACCCTCGGGAATATCGGGACGCGCAGGCGCATCCGGTGCGACATAGGCCGGGGCGTCGCAGGCTTTCGCCACAGCTGCCAGCCACGCACCCGTGTCGTCCTCAGGGCGGGACAATTCGACCAGATAGGTGTGGGGCGCATAGATCTGGCCGCGTTCTTGCGGATAGCCGAAGAACGCGACGGGGGCCGCTGCACCGGCCAGAACCAGAACCGGCACGTCCTTTAGGCGTTCGCGGGCGACCAGACGGGCAAAGGGCAGCCGTTCGACGGGCGTGCGCCCTGCCCCGCGGTCGGTCACGGGATTGGCGGTTTGCGCCATCAGCGCGGCACCGGTCTGCGCCGCAATCCGTGCGGCATCCTGCAAGGCTGTGCCGCGCAATGCACGGTGGCCCAGAAACAGGATGGCACCGGGCGTGTTTAGTGCGTTCAAAGCGGCCTGAATGACCTTGTCGTCAATCTCGGCACCGGGGCGTTCGCTCCGGGGCAGCGGGCTGTCCGGCAGGTCCGCATCCGACCATGCCGCATCAGCAGGCAACAACACCGTGGCAATCCCCGGTTTCGCACCGATGCTGTCGGCCACCGCCGCGGCCGTTTCGGCCGCCGCCCCGCGTCCGGGCAGAATGGTGCGGGTCGACACGCTGACCGTGCGCGACAGCGCCTCGATATCCGAGGTCAGCGGCGCGTCCAGACGGCGGTGCGCGGTGGCATGATCGCCCACGATGTTCACGATCGGGCTAAGGGCGCGCGCCGCGTTATGCAGGTTGGACAATCCGTTGGCCAACCCCGGCCCCAGATGCAGCAGTGTCGCCGCAGGGCGTCCCGCGATCCGCGCAAACCCGTCTGCGGCACCTGTGGCCACATTCTCTTGCAGCACCAGAACAGGCCGCAGGCCCGGATGCGCGTCAAGCGCGCCCAAAAAGTGCATTTCGGACGTGCCGGGGTTGGCAAGACACAGATCAATCCCCTGATCCTGCAAGGTTCTGACTGTAACTTCTGCGCCGTTCATTCCAATTCTCCTCGTGGTTCGGCTGACGATAGGTCAGCGACGACCGCACGGAAAATAGTATCTCGCTCTGTTAACATTCTCTTAACTTATGAGTGTCAGGATACCTGCAAAAGGCGCTCATCCCGCCGCTGCTCAAAAGAATATAAATATTGGTTATGTTTAGCGAGCCGGTTTGAATTTTACAGATCACCCCGACTGCTCCGACAGTGGAGGGACAAAAGACAGCGCCTTTATTGCCGCTGCAAACCCAGGGAGATCACCAGATGAAGACCTTTCTAAGTATCGTCGCAACCAGTGTCTGCGCCGCCATGGCGACCACTGCAGCAGCTGACGTTGTCCACGCCACATGGGGTGGCGGCGGCGCCATTGCACTTAAGGACAACGTACAAACCCCGTTCACCGAAGAGTCCGGAATCGTCGCCACAGTGGCCGAAGTGCCCAACACGGCCGGCGCCGTCCGCTCGCCCACGGCATCGCAGTACAACGTTGTCACCGTCACCTTCTTTGAAGGCGTCGCCATGGCTGATCTGGACCTGCTCGAAGGGTTCAAGGACGAAGAGCTGCCCGGCATCGAGGACCTGCCGCCCGAAATCATCATCCGCAACGAAGAAGGCCTGATTGTCGGCATCCCGTCGTCGTTCAGCTACTATGGCATCGGCTACAATTCGGACCTGGCCAGCGCCGAGGATTTCTCGTCCTGGAAAGATCTGACCGACCCGAAATGGAAGGGCAAGCTGTCCGTCACCCGCCCCACCTATGCCGCGTCATACGACCTGACGATGTTCGTCCACGCCAATGGCGGTGACGAAACCAACATCGAGCCGGGTATCGAAATTCTGACCGGTCTGGTGAAGAACGCGCTGACGACATACACATCGCTGGCCCATATCAACACGTTGATGGGCACCGGCGAAGTGGTGGCCGTTCCGATGTACTCGACACGCATCTGGCAGTTGCGCAAGCAGGGACAGACCAACCTGAACATCACCATTCCGAAAGAAGGTGCACTGATGCTGGCCTATGCCTCGGTCGTGCCCAAAGGATCGGACAACCGTGAGGAAGTGCTGAAGTACCTGCAATATATGATGAAGCCGGAAACCCAGGTGCGCGCGGCCACAGCCACCGGGTCGATCCCCACGAACACCAAGGCAGAGCTGCCCGCAGACTACATTGAATCACTTGGTCTGCCCTTCGACGAATTGCTGTCGAAAATGTACAAACCCGACTGGAAGATCATCGTTGAGAACAACGAAGAGCGTATCAACCTGGTCGAACAGATCATGGCAAACGCGGGCAACTGAACCGCCCCTACAGCGTCTCCCTGCACCCGGCCTTGACCCCTCTCGGGTCGGGTGCCCATTTTTCGGAGTATTCCATGACAACGACACTTAACCAGTCTGTTTCTGACGTTCAAAATGTCACCGGCAGCATCGACATCGCATCTGTCTCGAAATCCTACGGCGACACCGAGGTGCTGTCGAATGTGAACCTGAACATTCCGGCAGGAAACTTTCTGACGCTGCTGGGACCATCGGGATGCGGCAAGACCACGCTCTTGCGCCTGATTGCCGGTTTCATCGAGCCGTCCAAGGGCAAGATTGCCATCGACGGACGTGACATGAACGGTGTTCCCACCCAGAAGCGCCCCATCGGCATGGTGTTTCAGAACCTTGCGCTGTTCCCCCATTTTAGCGTGGCCGAGAACGTCGCCTACGGGTTGAAACTGCGCAAGACTCCTGCTGCAGAGATGCAGCAACGCGTTGACCGTTTTATCGACCTGGTGGGCCTGAGCGGCATGGGCGACCGGCGCATTGCGCAACTGTCCGGTGGTCAGAAACAACGTGTGGCCCTGGCCCGTTCGCTGGTGCTGGAACCCTCCATTCTCTTGCTGGACGAGCCGCTTTCGGCGCTGGACATGCAGTTGCGCAAGCAGTTGCAGATCGCGCTGAAGGACATCCAGCAAAAGCTGAAAACCACATTTGTCTTTGTTACCCACGATCAGGAAGAGGCGACAATGATCTCTGACACGGTCGTGGTGATGAGCAATGGCCACGTCCAGCAGGTCGGTGCGCCGCAAGACATCTATGCCAGCCCCGAAACCCTGTTCGTGTCCAAATTCATCGGCGAACTGAACGAGATTCCAGCCCGCGTGACCGACACAGGTCCACACCTTTCCATCGACACCGCCGCAGGACAGTTCACGCTGCCCGCCAGCGCCGCGCGTGGCTTTGCCCCTCGAACGGGCGACGCTGCAGTCATCTGCCTGCGTCCCGAACAGCTTAAGGTTCTGCCGACAGGGGCAAATGTCGCCGGCCAGACAATGCTGGACGCACGCGTCGTCAGTCGGCTGGTCATCGGTCCGCTGACCCGCGTCAGCCTGCGCGTGGGCGAGACGGATATGATCGCGGTGATGATGACCGATGCCGACACAGCGCCCCTGCCCTCGGGCAGCGCCTGCAAGGTCAGCTTCAACCCCGACCATGCAAGGCTGTTTGCGCCGCTGTCAGACGATATGGCTTCAGCCTTTGGAGAACACGCATGAACAGCGGAGAGCGCGTGACATTCACCAAATCCCTGATGCTGCTGCCGATGCTGATCATCCTCGCGATGTTCTTCATCTCGGTCTTTACCCTGTTCAGCAGTGCCTTTGTCGACCGGGGCGGGTTTTCGCTGAAGTATTTCCAGCAGATCATCGACCGGCCCGACTATCACGTCGTGTTCTATCGTACGGTGCTGTCGTCGATCACGGTGGCCATTCTGGCGGTGCTGTTTTCCTATCCCATCGCCCTGTTGCTGTGGCGTGCGAACAAATGGCGCAACCTTTTGCTGATCGTGGTGCTGGTGCCCTGGCTGGTCAGCCTTGTGGTGCGGACCTATGGCTGGATCGTGCTGCTGGGCCCCAAGGGGTTTATCAATGCCTTTCTGGGATGGCTGGGGGTGGTTGATGAACCCGTAAAGCTGATGTTCAACGACACCGGCATCATCATTGGCCTGACCCACGTCCTGGTGCCTTTTGCGGTGATCTCGATCCTGTCGTCGCTGCTGTCGATCGAGGAAAACCTGGAAGAAGCCTCGCGGGTGCTGGGCGCCTCTGGCTTTCAGACCTTCCGCAACATCGTGTTGCCGCTGTCGCTTCCGGGTGTGTTTACCGCGTTGATGGTTTTGTACCTGGCCTCGGTCGGTGCCATCGTGACGCCGCTGCTTTTGGGCGGGATCACCGAGAAATTCGTCGGCTCGCAAATCTATCAAGAGGTCATGGCGACCTATAACATGAGCAAGGCCGCCGCGTGGTCGATTTGTCTCTTGTCGCTGTCCTTTGTGTCCCTTGTGATCATCAAGTTGATCGAACGCCGCGCCCTGCGCGGACAGGAGTAACCCCATGCGCACCATGAGCCCCCTCAGCCGCACCCTTGGCATTGTGTTCCTGCTGGCCCTGCCCTTGCCGATCTTCATCGTCTTTGGCGCGTCGTTCAACGGATCGGCCTATATCCAGTTTCCGCCCGAAAGCTATTCGCTGCGCTGGTATATCGAAGCATTCACCGATCCGCGCTGGGCGCGCGCCGTGGGCACGTCATTGTGGATTGCTGCCGTAACATCCGTGGTGGTGACGACGATCAGCTTTTTGGCGGCTTATTTCACCCTGCGTTACGCGCCAAAGATCAACACGCTGCTGGAACTGGCGATCTTTTCGCCGCTGTTCTTCCCGCACGCCTGTATGGGTGTGGCGGCGGTGGCGTTGATGGCCAAGCTGGGGATCGTGGGCACGCCCGGGGCGATCATCCTCGCCCATATCATAGTGACGGTGCCGTTTTCCTACCGGCCTGTGCACGTGGCGCTGCGGTCGGTTGATCCGGACCTGATCCGTGCCGCAGAAGTCATGGGCGCGTCCGAACTGCGCGCGCTCAAGGACATCATCCTGCCGATCTGCCGGTCGGGTATCCTGACCTCGTTGCTGTTTACCGGTATCATCTCCTTTGACGAGGTGACCGTGACCATGTTCCTGATCGGGCCTGAAATCACGACCTTGCCGGTGCAGATCTTCACCTTTATCCAGGACGACGCATCGCCGGTTCTGGCGGCAATCTCTACGATTTCGGTGATCATCACTTTCCTGGCCATCGTGTTGCTGGAGCGCGTTGCAGGGCTGACGTTCTTTGTCCAGCGTTCAGGGAGCTAATTGCATGCCGCCCAAACGTCCTGACCTGCCACCGCCGCCCGGCACACGCTCTTTCGAGGACATCGCCTTTGGCAGCCACGAGCGGCAGGCGATTGATGTACACCTGCCCCCATCGGGCAAGATCAACGGCGTGGTGGCCAATATCCACGGGGGCAGCTGGCAGTGGCTGGACCGCAAGGTGATTGCGTTCTGGGACCTGCTGGACCACGGCTTTGCCATCGTGGGCATGGGCTACCGCATGTCCGACCACGCGGCCTTTCCGGCGCAGATCTGTGACATCAATGCTGGTCTGGCCAAGCTGGTACAGATCGCACCCGAGTTTGATCTGCCCATGGACCGTGTGGCCGTTATGGGACTGTCTGCGGGGGGGCATCTGGCGGCATTGGCCGGGCTCGCGTGTGACCAGCCGGGGTTCGGGCCGTCACATGGCATCGACATCAAGGGGGTGATCGACATCTATGGGCCTTCCGACCTGATCACGCTGGACGGACAATGGTCCAACGACCCGACCCGTCCACCGTCAGCGGTGACAAAGCTGCTGGGCACATCGGTCACAGCCGATCCGCACCACGCCTATCGAGCCAGCCCCGTGGCCCATGTGACCGACCAGCCGGCGATGCCGTTCCTGTTTGTCCACGGGGACGAGGACACTGTCGTGCCCCTGTCACACAGCCTTGTCCTGCACGCGCAGTTGACTGCGAATGGCACGGACAGCTGTCTCAAGGTGATAAAGGGCGGCGGACATGCCACGCCGGACATGCACGCGCCGCCGGTTCAGAAGGTGATCGCGGAGTTCCTCAAAAAGGTTTTCTGAACCAAACCTTACCCCAAGGCATAGCCCGCACCGCGCACGGTGCGCACCGGGTCAGTTCCACCCGAGAGGGTCAAAGCCTTGCGCAGACGGCCGATGTGCACGTCCACGGTGCGCGTATCGACATAGATGTCGCGCCCCCAAACACGGTCCAACAGGCTTTCACGGCTCCAGACACGACCCGGTTTTTCCATGAAGGTGCTGAGCAGGCGAAACTCTGTCGGTCCCAGCTTGATCTCGGATGTGCCACGGGTGACGCGGTGGCGCTCGGCGTCCAGGATGATGTCTTCGTAATGCAACTGCACACCCACCGTCGCAGGCCGCACGCGGCGCAGCTGGCTGCGCACACGTGCCATCAGTTCGATCATCGAATAAGGCTTGACCACATAGTCGTCTGCACCGGTTTCCAGACCCCGCACCTTGTCGACCTCTTCCGAGCGTGCAGAGAGCATTATCACTGGAATATCACGAGTTTCCGGCTTGATCTTCAACCGGCGACAGACCTCGATCCCGCTTAGGTGAGGCATCATCCAGTCCAGCACGATGATGTCCGGCGACGCCTCGTCGATCATCATCATCGCATCTTCGCCGTTGCCCGCCGACACCACATCAAATCCTTCGGCAGACAGGTTATACACCAGAACCTCGCGCTGGGCGGGCTCATCCTCGACCACAAGCACACGTGGCTGATCTGCTGACATGATCCTGCCCCTTTACAGCGGTTGAACCGACGTGGTGTCGGCTTTGGTGCGGTTTTCGTCCGCGTGCACGCCGGTGACCAGATACACGGTCTGTTCGGCAATCGACGTCACGTGATCGCCCATGCGCTCGACGTTCTTTGCGATGAAATGCAGGTGCATACAGGCGGTGATGTTGCGCGGATCTTCCATCATGAAGGTCAGGAATTCGCGGAACAGAGCGTTGTACATCTGGTCGACTTCCATATCGCGGTCGATCACGTCCTGCGCCAGTTCCGCGTCGCGGTTCACATAGGCGTCCAGCGCGTCCTTGAGCATCCGCTCGACCTCGCGCGCCATGCGGCGCAGGGCACCCGCGCTGTCACTGACCGGCGACAATTGCGCCAGAACGCCGGTGCGCTTGGCCATGTTTTTCGCATAGTCGCCAATACGTTCCAGGTTGGCGCTGATCTTGATCACGCTCAGGATCAACCGCAGGTCCACGGCAATCGGCGCGCGCAAGGCGATGACGCGGGCCGCCTCTTCGTTGATGGTTTCCTCGAGCGCGTCGATCTTCTTGTCGGCCTTACGGACCGCCTCGGCGCGTTCTTCGTCGCGGGTCTCAAGGCTGATCGCAGCCTCCAAAATCGCTTCTTCTACCAGTCCGCCCATTTTCATGATCTGCGCCTGAATGGTCTCCAGGTCGCGGTCAAAGACGGATGCAATGTGTTGATCTGACGACATTATTATTGCTCCTTAGCCGATCCGGCCAGTGATATAGCTTTCGGTGCGCGGGTCGGTCGGGTTGGTAAAGATTGTGCCCGTCTCGCCGTATTCGACAAGGTTGCCAAGGTGGAAGAACGCGGTTTTCTGGCTGACGCGCGCGGCTTGCTGCATCGAGTGGGTGACGATCACCACCGAATAGTTCTGGCGCAATTCGTCAATCAATTCCTCGACTTGTGCGGTGGCAATCGGGTCCAGCGCCGAACAGGGTTCGTCCATCAGCAGCACTTCGGGTTCGGTCGCCACGGCGCGTGCGATGCACAGACGCTGTTGCTGACCACCCGAAAGGCCGGTGCCGGGTGCGTCCAGACGATCCTTGACCTCGTTCCAGATGGCCCCGCGCCGCAGGGCACGTTCAACGATGTCGTCCAGGTCGGCCTTGTTCTTGGCCAGACCGTGAATGCGCGGACCGTAAGCCACGTTGTCATAGATCGACTTGGGGAACGGGTTCGGCTTTTGGAACACCATGCCCACCTTGGCCCGCAACTGCACCGGATCAACGCGCTTGTCATAGATGTCTTCGCCGTCGATCATGATGTCGCCCTGTACGCGGCACACATCAATTGTGTCGTTCATCCGGTTGATACAACGCAAGAAAGTCGACTTGCCGCAGCCCGAAGGCCCGATGAAGGCCGTGACAGTTTTGTCTTCAATGTCGACGTTCACGTCCTTGATGGCATGGGTGTCGCCATAATAGACCTGCACGTTGCGCGCACTGATTTTCAGTTTCTGGGTATCCACGGTTCTCTCCGCCATTAGGTCTTTCATTGGTCCATCTTTCCTTTCTTACCAACGCCGCTCGAAGCGTCGCCGCAGGATGACCGCGATTGTGTTCATGGCCAGAAGGAAGACCAGCAGGATGATGATACCACCCCACGCGCGTTCGTAAAACGCCGGGTCCGCCCGTTTGGCCCATTCATAGATTTGCGCAGGCATGGCCGAGTTCGGCGCCAGCAGGCCGCTGGCAATGCCGTCGGGTGGGTTCGATGCGATAAAGCCCACCATGCCGATCAGCAACAGCGGTGCGGTTTCCCCCAACGCCTGTGCCAGGCCGATGATCGTGCCGGTCAGGATCCCGGGTGCAGCCAAGGGCAGCACGTGGTGGAACACCGACTGCATTTTCGACGCGCCAACCCCCAAAGCCGCATCGCGGATCGACGGCGGCACCGCCTTGAGCGAGGCGCGGGTCGAGATGATGATCGTGGGGAGCGTCATCAGCGTCAGCACCAGACCACCCACCAGCGGGGCTGATGTGGGCAGGTGCATGTAGTTGATGAACACGGCCAGCCCCAGAATACCAAAGACGATCGAAGGCACAGCAGCCAGA
The DNA here is from genome assembly GCF_000620505.1 of Sulfitobacter sp. 20_GPM-1509m. Lineage (GTDB taxonomy): Bacteria > Pseudomonadota > Alphaproteobacteria > Rhodobacterales > Rhodobacteraceae > Pseudosulfitobacter. The sequence continues at coordinate 312,052 of NZ_JIBC01000007.1, forward strand.
TTCGAGATGTTGACTTCGATGATATCCGTGATCCAGTTCTTGGGCGCGAATTCTTCCAGATAGATGCTGGCCGCGACCCCGATGGGCAGCGCCAGAACCAACACCACCAGCATCATGAAGAATGATCCCAACATCGCCACGCCCATGCCGGCTGCCTCGGGACGGGCATCAGAGGCATCGGCACCGGTGATAAAGGACAGGTTGAATTTCTTCTTCAGGATGCCCTGCTCAATCAGTTTGTCTACGAAATCAAGCTGCTCGGCACTGATGCTCTTGTCGTTCGCGATGCTCTCGCGGCTCACACGCCCCTTCATGTAGCCATCGACGCGGCTGGAGGCGAGAAAGTTGAACGAAACCTGCTGACCGACCTTGTCGGGGTTTGCCAGCACATAGTCACGCAATTGCGCAGGTGCGCCCTTGGACAGGATACCAGCCATATCCGCGGCCGAAATCTGCCCTTCCATGCCGGTCTTTTCCACCATGTCCGTCATCGCCGCTTTCAGCAGCGGCGCGTAACCGAAGGTCGAAACCTTTTTCATCTCTTCGATGTTTCGGTTCCCGGATTTGTCCAGCTTGTCCTCAACCAGCGCGACATCAAGGGTGACAAAGGTCTGGGTGAAAGCGCCGGTGCCGCGGCTGACGATGTTGAACAACAGGATCACCAGCATCAGCAGGCCCACGGCAATCGCAAGGATTCCGTAGAACTTGAACCGGGTCTCGGCGGCGTTGCGTTTGCGGGTGCGTGCGTCGGCCTGCAGCAGCGTGCCGTGAACGTGCGGGGTGTCGGATGTCATGTCAGTCATCAGTCATACTGCTCGCGGTATTTGCGCACGATATAAAGCGCGATCACATTCAGCCCCAGGGTCAGGACAAACAGCGTCAGACCCAGGGCAAAGGCCACCAGCGTTTCGGGGCTGGCAAAGTTGGTGTCACCCGTCAGCTGGCTGACGATACGGGTGGTGATGGTGGTCATCGCCTCGAGCGGGTTGGCCGAAATCTTGGCAATCGCCCCTGCCCCCAGCACCACGATCATGGTCTCGCCGATGGCGCGGCTTGCGGCCAGCAGGATGGCCCCCACGATGCCCGGCAAGGCGGCGGGGATCACCACCTGGCGGATGGTTTCGGAATGTGTGGCGCCCAGCCCAAGCGAGCCGTCGCGCATGGCCTGCGGCACCGCGTTGATGATGTCGTCGGACAGCGAGCTGACAAAGGGGATCAGCATGATGCCCATGACCAGACCGGCGGTCAGCACAGAGGTTGCACCGCTCATCCACTCGACACCCAACAGGCCCTGTTCGCCGCGCCCAAAGATGTTGACCAGCGCGGGGCCGACCGTCAGCAGGGCAAACAGACCGTAAACAATCGTGGGGATACCGGCGAGGATTTCCAGCAACGGCTTGGCCGCGCTGCGCACCTTGGGGCCTGCGTATTCGCTGAGATAGATGGCCGAGAACAGCCCTATGGGCACAGCCACCAGAAGGGCGATGATCGAGATATAGAGCGTGCCCCACAAGAGCGGCAGGATTGACAGGTCGCTGTCACCGCGAAAGTTCGGGGCCCAGGTGCTGCCGAAGAAAAAGTCGGTCCACGAATGCAGGCGGAAGAAGTTGATCGATTCAAACAGCATCGACAACACGATGCCCACCGTGGTCAGGATCGCGATGCTGGCCGACAGGATGAGCAGTGCCAGAATCCCCTTTTCCACCACGTTGCGTGCGCGGAAATCAGCGGTGGCCAGACGCAGCGACACCACAAACGCCAGCAGCGCGATCGCCGAGACCAGAACCGTCATCCAGAAACGGCCCGTTGAGGATTGCGTGCGGTACATCTGGGCGGCGTCCAGAACCGGTTGTTCGACAGCCGACCCCAGCGCCACGCCTTCGGCGGCCAAGGTGGCGCGCAGATCGGTGGTGTTGGCATCCAATGTGGCGGCGCTCTCGGCATCCATCACACCACGTTCGACTATCACGTCGAGGCCGTCAGCCAGCCTGCGCACATCGCTCATCACCAGCCCGCGTGACGACCCTTCGGCAATTGCACTGTCGGGGATCGTCTTGAACACGGCACTGTCGATCATCATCGGCTGCGCCAAAAGCCAAATGACCAGCACGCCCAACGCGGGCACTGCGGTCAGCATCGCGGCATTCCAGCCGTAATAGTTTGGCAGCGAGTGAAGGTTGCGGCGATCGCCACCACCAGAGGCCATCGCGCGGCTGCGGGCCATATAGAACCCCAAGGCAGACAGCCCCAGCACCACAATGACCATCAAGCCGGCGGCGCTTCCACCGATGAGGCCGTTAAAAAGTTCGGACATTCTCTATCCCCCGGCGGGTGAGCTTTGGCGCACCCAAGTCGTCATTTGCCTTGAAGCGTCTCAAGACCGGATTTGTAAAAAAGGCGGCGCGGTTTCTGCGCCGCCTTTCGAGGTCATCAGACCCAAAGCTTAGGACGCGCCGCCCATGACGACTTCGTCAGCTACAACCGCCTGGGTTTTCGCCAGTTCGGGATCAGCCACCAGACCGTAGTCCGCCAGCGGGCCATCGGGGCCTGCGATCTCATCGGACACGAAGAACTCGGCATATTCTTTCAGGCCGGGGATCACGCCGATGTGCGCTTTCTTGACGTAGAAGAACAGCGGACGCGACACGGGGTATTCGCCGGTCGAGATGCTTTCGGTCGAAGGTGTCACACCCGACATGGTTGCCACTTGCAGCTTGTCGGTGTTGTTTTCGTAGAAGGCCAGACCGAACACGCCGATGCCGTCCGCGTTGCTTTCGATACGGGCCAGTGTTTCGGTGTAGTCGCCGTCGATGTCGACCGACTTGCCGTCTGTGCGCAGAGCGATACAGGCTTTTTCAGCAGCTTTCTTGTCGTCGCCGTTGGCGGCCTTGAACGCTTCGAAATCGCCGGAGTCTTCGCAACCGGCGAGGATCACTTTTTCTTCGAACACTTCACGTGTGCCGTGCTTGGTGCCGGGCACAAATGCCTGGATCGGCTGGGCCGGGAACGCGGGGTTCACTTGATCCCATGTTGTGTAGGGGTTGGCAACAACTTCGCCGTCCACGACCACTTTGTCGGACAGGGCTTTGTACCAGTCTGTGGGTGTGAATTCGAACGAGTTGCCGTTGATGTCGCTTGCAAACACGATGCCGTCATAACCGATCTGAACTTCGATGATGTCGGTCACGCCGTTGGCGGCACAGGCTTCAACTTCGCTGTCCTTGATTTTGCGCGAGGCGTTTGCCACGTCGATGGTGTTTTCGCCAACGCCTTCGCAGAAGCGTTTCAGGCCAGCCGACGAGCCACCCGATTCCACGACGGGTGTCGGGAAGTCAAAGTTTTCGCCAAAAGCTTCGGCCACGATCGAGGCATAGGGCAGAACCGTCGAGGAACCGGCCACTTGAACCTGATCACGGGCAGCGGCAGCACCGGCTGCAACGGCCGCGATGGCGAATGTGGAAGTTGCAAGTTTTACAAAGGACATTTCAGTCTCCTGTTTGCGTGTTTCATAGTCTTGGAGCACCCCCATTGGCGTCCTTGCCGCCGACCTAGAGCGTTGACGCTATGCTTTTGTGACAGTTGCGTAACAGTTTTATGACAACCGACGGGAATCGCGGATTTTCAGAGGGTTTTTCTAACGGATTTGGATTTCGAGCTTTTATGCGGTCCACAATCAAAGGCACGCAAAGCGATGGCGCCGGGTCAAACTGCGCCCGTCGGCTTTCTGATAAATTTTCTGTATTTCACACCACACGGGTAAGCCAAAACAGCATCCCCAACGATCGCGCATCTGCCGCCGTTCAGGAGTGTTCCTGTGCGACGCCACCACCCTCGGACGCCAACAAGGGCAGCGCCACCTGAACCGTCGTGCCCTGCCCCAGAACACTGTCGATCCGCAACCGGCCACGGTGGCGGCTGACGATATGCTTGACGATAGCAAGGCCCAAGCCCGTTCCGCCCAGTTCGCGGCTGCGGTGGTTGTCGGCGCGGTAGAACCGTTCGGTCAAGCGCGGCAAGTGAACCGGATCGATCCCCGGCCCGTCGTCCTCGACCACAATCGTCGCACCCGGTCCACGCAGCGGGCGCAGATAGTCATGCACCTCAAGCCGCAAGGTGACCTTGCCACCCTTGCCGCCGTATTTGATCGCGTTCTCAATCAGGTTGCTGACCACCTGCACCAACTGGTCACGGTCGGCGGCCACGGCCACCGGATCATTGCCCAGCTCTGCCACCAGCGTGACCCCTGATTCTTCGGCCAGCGGCGTCATCAGCGGCATCACCGATGACAGACATTCGCGCAGGTTGACCTGCGTCGTGGGCCGCACCCGTTCGTCGCCTTCGACCCGGCTCAGCGACAACAGATCACCCACCAGCCGGTTCATCCGCTCGGCCTGATCCTGCATGATCCCCAGAAACCGCGCCTGTGCGGCCGGATCGTTGCGCGCAGGACCACGCAGGGTTTCGATAAACCCCATAAGCGCCGTCAGCGGTGTGCGCAGTTCGTGGCTGACGTTGGCGACAAAATCACGGCGCATCTGGCCTGCGGCCTGAACCTGCGTCACATCCTCGAAGGACAGCAGCACCATCGGCGCTTCCTTGTCCATCATGACCTGCGCCACATGCACCGAAAACGTGCTGTGCTGCGACCCGTCGTTGGTCAGATAGGGCGCCGTGCGGGTCTTGCCCTGTCGCAAACAGGCCTCGACCGCGTCCAGCAGCGCGGGCTGGCGCAGCATGGTGACATAGGGGCGGCCTTCGATCCGCTGACCAATCAGATTGCGCGCGGCGGCGTTGGCGCCGACGATCACCTCGGACTGGTTCACCACCAGCCCCGGCATCGGCAGCGCCTCCAGCATGGCGCGGATCGCATGGTCTTGGGGCATCTGCCTCAGACCTGCACTGCGGCGGCGACAGCGCGTTCAAAGATCGCCACCAGCGCGTCGGGATCTTCCAGCCCCACGGACACACGAAAGAAACCTTCGGACATCCCAAGGGACGCGCGCCGCTCGGCGGTCAACGCGCGGTGCGAGGACGAGGCCGGATGCGACAGCGTGGTGCCCACATCGCCAAGCGTCGGCGCAAAGCTGAGACCCTCGGCGGCGGTGGTGAACGCATTGGCGGCCTCGCGGCCCCCGTCCATCTCGAAGCTGACCATATTGCACCAGCGCCCTTGCAGCAGGTCGGTGGCGCGGGCGTGGTCCGGGTGGTCCTGACGTGCGGGATAGATCACGCGTTTGACGCCGCTGAACGTGCCCAAGGCATCGGCCAGTTTCATCGCCGTGGACTGGCACCGCTCGAACCGCAAATCAAAGCTGAGCATGCCACGTTCGGCCAGCCAGCAATCAAACGGGCTGGGCGTCATACCCGCGGTCACGGTAAAGACCCGCAGCCGCGTGTTGATCGCCGCATCGCGTGCCGCGACATAGCCCAGCATCACGTCGGAATGGCCCGCCAGCAGCTTGGTCACCGAATGGATCACAATGTCGGCGCCATGCTCAAACGGCTGATAGGCGCGCGGTGTGGTGAACGTATTGTCGACCACCAGCAGCACACCCGCTTCTTTGGCCAACCTGGCCAGACCTTTCATATCGGCCACGCGCAGCGTCGGGTTCGACACCACCTCGACCAGGATCATCCGGGTTTCGGGGCGCAGGGCGGCGCGCACAGCGTCAACGTCACCGGGATCGGCCAGCGTGGTTTCGATGCCCAGACGCGGCAGGTCCTCGGCCATCATGCGCAGCGACCGGCCATAAAGCTGGTTGCCGCCGATCACGTGATCACCCGATTTCAGCAATCCCAGCAGCACGGCCGAGACCGCAGCCATCCCGCTGGAGGTCACAACGCCAGGATTTGGCGCGTTCTCCATACGGTCCAGCAGGCCTGCAACGACATCCGCGTTGGGGTGACCCTCGCGGCTGTAGGTATAGCCGTGCAATTCACCTTCGTACTGGCGGTCCAGCATGTCGGGCGTGTCGCTGGCATAGACCACCGACGGCGACAGCGGCGTGACCACCGGGCGCGAGGCGCTCCCGGGCAAGGGAACGGGACGGATCAGCGACCCTTTTTCGTTGCGCATTTTAGCCGACCTTTGTCATGCCGTCACGGAAACGGCGCATGTTGTCCTGATAATGCAGCGCGCTGGCCTCAAGCCCCTTGATCGCCGCGGCGTCCAGTTCGCGCACCACTTTGCCCGGTGCCCCCATGACCAGCGATCCGTCGGGAATAACCTTGCCTTCGGTGATCAGCGCGCCTGCGCCGATCAGGCAGTTGTTGCCGATCTTGGCACCGTTCAGGATGGTCGCACCCATGCCGATCAGGCTGTTGTTGCCGATGGTGCAGCCATGCAGCATGACCTTGTGCCCGATGGTGCAGTTTTCGCCGATGGTCAGCGGATAGCCACGATCAATGTGCATCACGCAGTTTTCCTGCACGTTGGTGCCCTTGCCGATGCGGATTTCCTCGTGGTCGGCGCGGATGGTGACCCCGAACCAGACGCTGCTGCCCTCTTCCATCACGACCTTGCCGATCAGGTTGGCATCATGCGCCACCCATGTGTCGGGGTGTATGTCGGGGCGATCTGCGCCCAAGGCGAAAATGGTCATATTTGCTCCTGAAACTCGGATTGAAGTTTGCGCACGTGCTCTGTCAGGTTCGGCTGCTGGCTGCGCCGCATCCGGGCGACCTCGATGATCTTTTTAAGGCTGTCCTCGGTTTCGTCCAGATCATCATTGACAAGAACGTAATCATATCCGTCCCAATGGCTGATCTCGTCCCAGCACTTTTTCATGCGCTGGTCGATGACCTCTTTGCTGTCCTGTCCGCGCGCTTCCAGACGGCGGCGCAGTTCGTGGATGCTGGGGGGCAGCAGAAAGACCGACAACGTGTGCATGCCCAGCACCGAATTGCGGATCTGCTGCGCGCCTTGCCAGTCGATGTCGAAGAGCACGTCGTTGCCATGTTCGATGGCGACACGCACAGGGGCCGTGGGCGAGCCATAGAAATTGCCAAAGACGTGGGCATGCTCCAGCATCTCGTCGTTGTTCACCATCGTCTTGAAGGCGTCTTCGGTCACGAAATGGTAGTCGAACTTGTCCACTTCGCCCACGCGCGGCGGACGGGTGGTGGCCGAGACGGAGAAACTGATCGTGGTGTCCCAGGCCCGCAGACGCTTGGCCAGCGTGCTTTTGCCAGCCCCCGAGGGCGACGACAGGATCATCAACAGGCCCCGGCGGTCGTTCTTGCGGCGTTCGATTGTCATTGGCGGTTACTCCACATTCTGCACTTGTTCACGCATCTGGTCGATCAGCGCCTTCAGCGCCAGCCCCACGCGCGTCAGTTCGGTATTCTGCGCCTTCGAGCACAGGGTATTGGCCTCGCGGTTGAACTCCTGCATCAGGAAATCCAGTTTCCGACCGACAGGGCCTGCCGCGTCAATCAGATCACGCGCGGCTGCGACATGGGCACCCAGCCGGTCGATTTCCTCGGTGATGTCGGATTTGACCGCAAGCAACGCCAGCTCCTGCGCGATTCGCGCGGCATCCAGACCGTCGGCGTTTTCCACGATGCGCGCGAGATTGCGGCGCAGGTTTTCGGCCACCTCGTCCTTGCGGGCCTCGGCTACGCGGGCGGCCTCGGCGGTCAGCGAGGCGACCTCGTCCAGTTGCGCGCGCAACACGCGGGCCAGCGCCCTGCCCTCGCTGGCCCGCATCTGCACGAAATCCCGCACCAACGCAGCCACGTCAGCCTCGATCGCTGCCTTCAGCGGTCCGGTGTCCTGATCGGCGCTGGACTGGTCCAGCACGCCGCGCATCACCGCAATGTCGGTGGCCTTGGAAGGCGCAAGCGACAGGCCAAGGTCCATGGCTTGCGCCTCGATTTCGGTCAGGGCGGTCAGCACGGCGGCCAATTGCGCATTGTTGACCTGCACCATGCCGCCCGCATCCTCGCGGGTGACACGCACGTTCAGCGTGATGTTGCCCCGCGCCACATGGGCCGCCACCTGAGCGCGCAAGGCGACCTCGAGCCCCTCGACCCAATCGGGCACACGCAGGCGGATATCCAGCCCCTTGCCATTGACGCTGCGCAACTCGCAGCCCCAACGATAGGCACCGCTTTCCCCCGCAGAGGTGGCAAAGGCAGTCATCGAGTGAAGGGCGGGGTTTGGGGCTGATTTGGTCATGACATTGCAATACGGCCAATGGGGTGCAGTGGGCAACCCACAGCGGCGGTTCCCGTACAGGCAGAAATCCGCGAACAGGTTACACGGCACCGGGTGCTGTTAACCAACTCTTAAGATTTTAGGCCGATGAACGAAGCGTTCGGTTATTAATGGTTTGGTAACAAAGTGGCAGACCTGTCTGCTTAATAAGGTTAAGGTAGGCATGTAATGGATTTCTTCGAACGCAACCCGCAGAACGTGGTGGCTATGACAGACTTTCAGGCAGATTCCGGCTTTTCCGCCCTGTCACAGGTCGAAGGCTATTGGGATGCGCTGCGCCGCTCGCGTTTGATGCCAAAACGGTCAGAAATCGACCCGCGCGGGATCGAATCCGCGCTGGAATACACCTTTATCCTCGAACGCATCGCCCCCGGCATGGCGCGCCTGCGCATCGCGGGCAGCCATCTGGGCGACCTTATGGGCATGGAAGTGCGCGGGATGCCGCTGACCTCGCTGATTTCGCCAGACGGGCGGCGGCAGGTTTGCGACGCATTGGAAGAAGTGTTCCAGCGCCCGGCCGTTTGCGAGGTGCATCTCAACGCGCCCGCAGGATTTGACAAACCGGCACTGGAAGCCCGCATGGTGCTGTTGCCGTTGAAAAGCGATCTGGGGGATGTCAGCCGCGCTTTGGGCTGTTTCGTGGCGCGCGGCACCATCGGACGCAAGCCGCGCCGGTTCGACGTCACTTCGGTGACCAGCCGCGCAATCACCGCAGCCGCGACAACATCATTGCCGACCGAACCCACGCCAAGGCAAGACACGACACGCCAGTCCGGCATGGCGGAAGCCCCCAAGCCCTTTGTCAAAGGCCGCCGGTCCGGCGATGTGCCCTATCTGCGGCTGATCAAGACCGACACCAAGACAGACTGACCCAAGGTTCTCCCGGCGGGAAAGCCGCAAGGATTCCCCGCAGGAAATCCTTGCGTTATGTCATCAACCGACGTGTTGCTGGCTGATTTGTGTGTTGCGCCGTGCAGTCAGTTCCTCGGCCACGAGGAATGCCAGTTCCAGCGACTGGCTGGCGTTCAGGCGCGGGTCACATGCGGTATGATAGCGATCTGACAGGTCTTCGTCGCTGACGGCCCTTACACCACCGGTGCACTCGGTCACGTCTTGCCCGGTCATCTCGAAATGCACGCCACCCGGGACTGTGCCCTCGGCCTGGTGCACCCCAAAGAACTCGCGCACTTCGCGCAGGACACTTTCGAACGGACGTGTCTTGTAGCCCGAGGACGACTTGATCGTGTTGCCGTGCATCGCGTCACAGGTCCACAGCACATTCGCGCCCTCTTCCTGCACCGCCTTGATCAGACGCGGCAGGTGATCGCCCACGCTGCCCGCGCCAAAGCGTGCGATCAGCGTCAGACGGCCCGCCTCGTTTTCGGGGTTCAGCTTGGACATCAAGACCTTGAGGTCATCCGCCGTGGTCGTCGGGCCGCATTTCAGACCAATCGGGTTCTGCACGCCACGTGCGTATTCCACATGCGCGCCATCCGGCTGACGTGTGCGGTCACCGATCCAGATCATGTGCCCCGACCCTGCGAGCCATTTGCCCGTGGTGGTGTCCACCCGCGTCAGCGCTTCTTCATACTCCAGCAACAGGCTTTCGTGGCTGGTGTAGAATTCAACCGTCGAAAACTCATGCGTGGTTTTCGAGTTGATGCCAGCAGCCCCCATGAAGTCGATGGTGTCCTGGATCCGGTTGGCGATCTCGGCGTATTTGGCCGCGTCCTCGGTATCGGTAAAGCCCAGCGTCCAGGAATGGACCCGGTTCATATCGGCAAAACCCCCGGTCGAAAAAGCCCGCAACAGGTTCAGCGTCGCTGCCGCCTGCGTGTAGGCTTGCAACATCTTTGCCGGATCGGGAATGCGCGCTTCGGGCGTGAACTCCAGACCGTTAATGATGTCGCCGCGGTAGCTGGGCAGCTCGACGCCATCGATGACCTCGGTGGGCGCGCTGCGCGGTTTGGCGAACTGGCCTGCCATGCGGCCGACCTTGATCACCGGAACCTTGGCGCCGAATGTCAGCACCATCGCCATTTGCAGCATCACCTTGAATGTGTCGCGAATGCTGTCGGCGCTGAACTGGTCAAAGGCCTCGGCGCAATCGCCGCCCTGCAACAGGAACGCCTCGCCCCGGCTTGCCGCACCCAAATGCGCCTTGAGCCTGCGCGCTTCGCCCGCAAAGACAAGCGGCGGATACTTCGACAGCTGGGCGGTGACCGCCTCCAGTGCAGCTGTGTCTGTATAGTCAGGCATCTGGATCCGTGGCTTGTTGCGCCAATCCGATTTCGACCATTCGCTCATAGTGTCTCTCCGTGTTCAGGCTGTCATCCAGCCACCCTAGTGGAGGGCTTATACAAAAGCGTGCCATAACTGGCCATACGTCAATTGCGACCTCTTGACGTCGCAGCCCATGCGTGGGCAGAGTCCCCGCCATGGCCTGCAAAGGCCCGGTGAATAAGATGTCTGGGAGCAGGTATCGGGTCTTCGTCGAAACTGTATTTATAAGGACGCCGCGATGTCGCAGACGCGCTCAGCCACCAACCGGTCTGTTTCCCCCGACAAACCCCGTCGTTATGTCTTTGTCCTTTTGAACAATTTCACATTGCTGTGCTTTTCGGCTGCCGTGGAAAGCCTGCGCATTGCCAACCGCATGGCGGGCCGCGACCTGTACGAATGGCGTATCATTGGTGAAGGCGGCGAAACGGCTGTCTGCTCGGCGGGCACTGCGTTCAAGCTGGACGGCGATCTGGAAGAGCTGACTCGCGATGACACGGTCATGGTCTGTGGCGGTATCGACGTTCAGGACGCCACCAGCAAACGTCTGCTGGGCTGGCTGCGCCGCGAGGCCCGCAAGGGGCTGCAAATGGGCGGGCTGTGCACAGCCGCCTATTCGCTGGCGCGTGCCGGCCTGCTGGATGGCAAAAAGGCGACGATCCACTGGGAAAACCAGGACAGCTTTGCCGAGGAATTCGAAGAGGTGAACCTGACAAAATCCGTCTTTGTCGTGGATGGTCAACGGATCACCACGGCGGGCGGCACGTCGTCAATCGACCTGATGCTGAAGCTGATTGCCGATGACCACGGCGAGGATATGGCCAATGCGGTGGCCGACCAACTGATCTATTCGTCGATCCGCACCGATCAGGACACCCAGCGTCTGTCCGTGCCGACCCGAATCGGCGTGCGCCATCCGAAGCTGTCCCAGGTTATCCAGATCATGGAAACCAACGTCGAAGAGCCGATCAGCCCGTCGATTCTGGCCAAGGATGTGGGCATGTCCACCCGCCAGCTCGAACGCTTGTTCCGCCGCTATCTCAGCCGCTCGCCCAAGCGGTATTACATGGAATTGCGCCTGCAAAAGGCACGCAACCTTCTGATGCAAACGGATATGAGCGTGATCAACGTGGCGCTGGCCTGCGGCTTTGCCTCGCCCTCGCATTTCTCGAAATGCTACCGTGCGCATTATGACACCACGCCCTACCGCGAGCGGGGATCGCACGCGGCAAGGCTTAGCATCTGATCAAAGCGCCATCCGGTAGAGGGTGCCGTCTATGACAGACAGGAACCAGATGCTGCCGTCCGGGGCTGTCTGGATGTCACGCACGCGGGCCGTTTCAGGCGCCTTGATCTGCTCGACCTCTTGCGCGGTGTCGCCGTCGATCTGCAAGCGGCTGATATAGTTGAACTTCAGCGCGCCCACGAACAGATTGCCCTGCCAGTCGGGAAACATGTCGCCGTCGTAAAACATCGCCCCTGACGGCGCGATGGACGGGTCCCAGTAATGCGCAGGTTGCTGCATGCCGTCCTTTTCGGTTCCTTCACCGATTTTGGTCCCGTTGTAATTGCGGCCATAGCTGATGACCGGCCAGCCATAGTTGGCCCCCTTGACCGTCAGGTTCACTTCGTCGCCGCCCTTGGCACCGTGTTCGACCACCCACAGGCGGCCATCGGCATCCAGCGCTGCCCCCTGCACATTGCGGTGACCGAATGACCAGATGTCAGGCAACGCATCCGCCTGCCCCGCAAATGGATTGTCCGACGGCACCGACCCGTCGCGCATCACGCGCACCACCTTGCCGTTGTGCTGGTTCAGATCCTGCGCCAGCGGTCCCTGGCCACGGTCGCCCATGGTGACAAACAGCGCGCCATCCGCACCCTCGACCACGCGGCTGCCGAAATGCCTGCCGCCCTGGTTGCCCGGCTTCATCTCGAACAACACCTGTACATCGTTCAGCGACGACCCGTCCGTCGACAGCACCCCCGAGGCCAGCGCCGTCCCTGCACCGCCGCCATCCTGTGGCTTGGCGTAGGTCAGCAGCACCGTACGGCTGTCGGCAAAGTCACGCGGCAGCGTAACATCCAGCAATCCGCCCTGCCCGCTGTCGGCGACCTCGGGCACGCCTGTCACTGCAACGCGCGACCCGTCAGGTTTCACATGCCACAGCGTCCCGGCCCGCTCGGTGATCAGAAGCCCGCCCTCTGGCAGGAAGTCAAAGGCCCAGGGCGTATCCAGATCCTGTACCTGCGCGGAAAAGGTAACCGGCCCTGCCGAAGTCTCCTGTGCCTGAGCCTGTGGCACCCCTGAAACCGCACCAAATCCCCATATGGCACATAGAATCGTGAACAGTCGCTTCATTGCATCCTCCTTGGCGCGCAGACCGGCACCGATACGGGCACCGAAATATTATTCCGAAAAATACAGATAGGTCGAAAATCCTGACTTTCCAAAGGAGTTGGCCAAGAACAAGCGCGCCTTAAATCCCTTTTCTTTTCAGAACGACGTGCTTAGGCTCTGGCCAGAACGCAAAGTTCCAATAAGGGAGTTACCACATGAAAAAGTTTCTGATGGCCACCGCGGCCACCGCATTGATGACCAGTACGGCCTTTGCCGATGCCCACGCCAAAGAAGTGAAAATCGGCGTGATCCTGGGCTTTACCGGCCCTCTGGAATCGATCACCCCCGCGATGGGTGCCGGTGCAGAACTGGCGATGGCCGAAGTCACGGACAGCGGCGCGCTGCTGGATGGTGCCAAAGTCGTCTCGATCCGCGGTGACAGCACATGCATCGACGCCGGCGCTGCCACCTCGGCTGCCGAGCGTCTGATCACGTCGGACAAGGTCTCGGCCATCATGGGTGCAGACTGTTCGGGCGTGACCGGTGCGATTCTGCAGAACGCGGCACGTCCCAACGGCATCGTCATGATCTCGCCGTCGGCCACATCGCCCGGCCTGTCGACCGCCGAAGATGACGGCCTGTTCTTCCGCACCGCTCCGTCGGACGCGCGTCAGGGTGTGATCATGACCGAGATCCTGCAGGACCGCGGCGTCAAGGAGGTCGCGCTGACCTATACCAACAACGACTATGGCAAGGGTCTGGCGGATGCCTTCCAGGCGGCGTTTGAAGAAGCTGGCGGCACAGTCACCATCGCGACCGCGCACGAAGACGGCAAAGCTGACTATTCGGCAGAGGTCGGCGCGCTGGCCTCGGCTGGCGGTGAAGCGCTTGTTGTCGCCGGATACGTTGACCAGGGCGGCTCGGGCATTGTCCGCTCGTCCATCGACTCGGGTGCGTTTGACACGTTCTATTTCCCCGACGGCATGGTTGGTGAAAAGCTGAACGAAAACTTCGGTGCGGAACTGAATGGCTCGTACGGCGCCTACCCCGGCACCGACAGCGAAGGCGCTGCCAAGTTCCTGGAACTGGCCACAGCGGCCGGATTTGACGGCACCGGCGCATTCGCACCCGAAAGCTATGACGCAGCGGCGCTGATCATGCTGGCGATGCAAGCGGCAAACTCGATGGACTCGGCTGACTTCAAAGACAAAGTCATGGACGTTGCCAACGCACCGGGCGAGAAAATCTATCCCGGCGAGCTGGCCAAGGCGCTTGAGCTGATCAAAGAAGGCAAGGATGTCGACTATGAAGGCGCATCCGCCGTTGAACTGATCGGACCCGGTGAATCGGCTGGCAACTACCAGGAAATCGAATTCGCTGACGGCAAGTATTCCACGATCAAATACCGCTGATCCGCAATTGAAAGATCGAAACGGCCCGGAGACCTCTTCGGGCCGTTTCCAGTATGAAGCAGACCCCGTTTAATGAGGGTCGCATACACACAGGGGATGGAAAGCCAATGATCGTCGTCGTCGACATTCACAAACATTTCGGCGGATTTCACGCCGTAGACGGGGCCAGCCTGTCGATCAAACCGGGTTCAATCACCGGGTTGATTGGTCCGAATGGCGCCGGAAAGACCACTCTTTTCAACGTGATCGCAGGGGTTCTTAAACCAACCTCGGGTCGTGTCACCATGAACGGCGAGGACATCACCGGCCTGCCGCCGCACACGCTGTTCCACAAGGGGCTGCTGCGCACGTTCCAGATTGCCCATGAATTCTCGTCGATGACCTGCCGCGAGAACCTGATGATGGTGCCCGGCAACCAGTCGGGCGAAACCCTGTGGAACACCTGGTTTGGCCGCAAACGCATCGCCGATGAGGAACGCGCCCTGCGCGCCAAGGCGGACGAGGTTCTGGAGTTTCTGACGGTCGAGCATCTGGCCGATCACAAGGCAGGCCAGATCTCGGGCGGACAGAAAAAGCTGTTGGAGCTGGGGCGCACCATGATGGTCGACGCCAAGATCGTGTTTCTGGACGAGGTTGGTGCCGGCGTGAACCGCACGCTGCTGAACACCATTGGCGACGCGATCCTGCGCCTGAACCAAGAGCGCAACTATACATTCGTCGTGATCGAACACGACATGGATTTCATCGGCAAGATTTGCGACCCGGTCATCTGCATGGCCGAGGGCAAAGTTCTGGCCGAGGGTACGCTGGACGAGATCAAGGCCAATGAGCACGTGATCGAGGCCTATCTGGGCACCGGCCTGAAAAACAAAGAGCAGGTGGGCGCATGAGTGGCAATCCCTATACCGACGGACGCGGCAACAAGGACGCGTCGATCGCCAACCCCAAGGGCGGCGGAACCATGTCCGCCCACCCCGGCACCGGTGCTGCGATGAACACCCGTAATGCCTTCCTGATCGGTGACAGCATGACGGGCGGCTATGGCAACGGCCCCGACATTCTGCACGATTGCACCGTGGCCGTGGACGCAGGCGAGATTGCCGTGATCGTCGGCCCCAATGGTGCGGGCAAATCCACCGCGATGAAGGCGGTGTTCGGGATGCTGGACGTGCGCCAAGGCTCGGTCCGGCTGGACGGCGAGGATATTACCGACCTAAGCCCGCAGGACCGCGTGGCCAAGGGCATGGGGTTTGTTCCGCAAACCTCGAACATCTTCACCTCGATGACGGTTGAAGAGAACCTTGAGATGGGCGCATTTATCCGCCGCGACGATTTCCGCGATACGATGGCGCAGGTTTATGACCTGTTCCCCATCCTCAAGGAAAAGCGCCGTCAGGCGGCGGGCGAACTGTCGGGCGGTCAACGCCAGCAGGTCGCCGTGGGCCGCGCGCTGATGACGCGCCCCAAGGTTCTGATGCTGGACGAACCCACGGCGGGCGTCAGCCCCATCGTCATGGACGAGCTGTTCGACCGCATCATCGAGGTTGCCCGCACCGGCATCCCGATCCTGATGGTCGAACAGAACGCGCGTCAGGCGCTTGAGATTGCCGACAAGGGCTATGTTCTGGTGCAGGGCGGCAATGCGTTCACCGGCACCGGCAAGGAACTGCTGGCCGATCCCGAAGTCCGCAAATCGTTCTTGGGGGGCTGAGGATATGCATCACGCTTCAACACCCCGCATCCACAGCCCGCTGGGCACCAACCCGACCGGAGGCTGTGCATAATGGATCTTCTCAACGCCTTTGTGGCGCTTTCCAACTTTGTTCTGATCCCTGCGATTGCCTATGGCAGCCAGCTTGCGCTGGGGGCGCTGGGGGTCACGCTGATCTATGGCATCCTGCGGTTTTCCAACTTTGCCCACGGCGATACGATGGCCTTCGGCACCATGGTGACGATCCTGTTCACCTGGCTGTTCCAAAGCTGGGGCATTTCTCTGGGGCCGTTGCCCACGGCGCTGCTGGCCCTGCCCTTTGGCATTCTGGGCTGTATGGCGCTGCTGCTGTTCACGGACCGTGTGGTCTATAAATTCTACCGCGAGCAAAAGGCCAAGCCGGTGATCCTTGTGATCGTGTCGCTGGGCGTGATGTTCATCATGAACGGTCTGGTGCGCTTTATCATCGGGCCGGACGACCAGCGTTTTGCCGATGGCGAACGGTTCATCGTCTCGGTGCGCACGTTCAAGGAGATGACCGGGCTTGAGGAAGGGCTGGCGATCAAGACCACCCAAGGGATCACGGTGATCACGGCCGTGATCGTGGTCGCGGCGCTGTTCTGGTTCCTGAACCGCACACGCACCGGCAAATCCATGCGCGCCTATTCCGACAACGAGGATCTGGCGCTGTTGTCGGGGATCAACCCCGAGCGTGTGGTGATGATCACATGGATGATCGTGGCAGCCCTCGCGACCGTGGCGGGCGTCCTGTACGGGCTGGACAAATCGTTCAAGCCGTTCACCTATTTCCAGCTGCTGCTGCCGATCTTTGCCAGCGCCATCGTTGGCGGTCTGGGCAGTCCGCTGGGAGCCATCGCGGGCGGGTTCACCATCGCCTTTTCCGAAGTCATGGTGACCTATGCGTGGAAAAAGGTTGCAGGCTATGCCCTGCCCGAAAGCCTGGCCCCCGACGGGTTGGCCCAGCTTCTGAGCACCGACTATAAATTCGCCGTCAGCTTCGTGATCCTGCTGATCGTGTTGTTGTTCCGGCCCACCGGATTGTTTGCGGGGAAATCGGTATGAACGAGACAGTCAAAAACACCGCGCTGTTCGCGCTGGTTGCCGTGTTGATCATCGGCACCGGTTTTCTGCAAAGCTGGAACTCGGCGTTGTTCATCCTGAACTTTGGCCTGATCAGCGCGATCATGGCCTTGGGCGTCAACCTGCAATGGGGGTTCGCGGGGCTGTTTAACGTGGGCATCATGGGCTTTGTCGCCCTGGGCGGTCTGGCGACGGTTCTGGTGTCCATGCCCCCCACCACAGACGCATGGGCTGCAGGCGGTGGCGGTGTCATCGTCGCCCTGCTGATGGGGGCCGCGACGATTGTGGTGACCGCATTGGTCATCAAACGGATGCCCGCAGGCTGGCTGCGCACGGTTATCGTTCTGGCCCTGCTGATCGGCGGTTTCTTTGTCTACCGTTGGCTGTTCGATCCCGCCGTTGCGCGGATCGAGGCGGTCAATCCGGCATCCACCGGTTATCTGGGCGGGATCAATCCCGGCGGTGCTGCATGGGGCTGGATGACGCTGGTGGCATGGCCCGTTGGTGGGCTGCTGGCGGCAGGCGTGGCGTGGATCATCGGCAAGACGGCTCTGGGTCTGCGCAGCGATTATCTGGCCATCGCCACGCTGGGCATCGCCGAGATCATCATTGCCGTGATGAAAAACGAGGACTGGCTGAGCCGTGGCGTGAAAAACGTGATCGGCCTGCCCCGCCCGGCCCCCTACGAGATCGAGCTGCAAAGCGATCCTGCGTTTCTGGAACGGGCTGCAAGTCTGGGGATGGACCCCGTCACCGCGTCAACGATCTGGGTCAAGCTGGTCTATGCGGGTCTGTTCGCCGTGGTTCTGGTGATCCTGTTCGTGCTGGCACAGCGCGCGCTGCACAGCCCGTGGGGCCGCATGATGCGCGCCATCCGCGACAACGAAAACGCATCCGAAGCGATGGGCAAGGACGTGACTGCACGGCATTTGCAGGTGTTCATCCTGGGCAGTGCGATCTGTGGCATTGCCGGTGCGATGATGACCACGCTGGACGGTCAGCTGACACCGGGCACCTATCAACCGCTGCGCTTTACCTTCCTGATCTGGGTGATGGTGATTGTCGGCGGATCGGGCAACAACCTGGGCGCGGTTTTGGGTGGTTTCCTGATCTGGTTCCTGTGGGTTCAGGTCGAGCCGATGGGGCTGTTGCTGATGCAGGCCATCACCTCGGGCATGACCGACGGATCGCCGCTTAAGGTTCACCTGATCGAAAGCGCCGCGCACATGCGGTTGCTGACGATGGGTCTGGTCCTGTTGCTGGTGCTGCGCTTCAGCCCGCGCGGCTTGATCCCCGAGCGGTAAGACGACGCCACCCTTTTAGACCAAAGAAGGCCCGTGCATCCCGCGCGGGCCTTCTTGCTTTGCAGCAGACCACAAAGGCCGCGCGGATTGATTTTGCGAGCTGGCGTCTGGTGGCATCTGGTCATCACCCGACTTAGTTGGCACAGACCTGTGGCATACCAAAGACAGGCACGCCGCATGACGCCCACCCAAACACCTCCGCGCGACAATCTGATCGGCAGCCTGTTCATGATCGGCGCGATGGCCGCCTTTGCCGTCGAAGACAGCTTTGTCAAAGCTGCGGCCCTGACCCTGCCTGTGGGGCAGATCCTGATCCTCTTTGGCCTTGGCGGCGCGCTGTGTTTTGCCCTGTCAGCCCGCGCAAGCGGTGCCGCGTTGTTTCCGCGTGCCGCGCTTTCACGGGTGATGCAAATCCGCAGCCTGTTCGAAATAACGGGCCGCCTGTTCTACGTCCTTGCCATCGCACTGACACCGCTGTCCTCGGCAACCGTGATCCTTCAGGCGACGCCGCTGCTGGTGGTGGCAGGTGCGGCGCTGGTCTTTGGCGAACAGGTCGGCTGGCGGCGCTGGAGCGCGATTGTCATCGGGCTGATCGGGGTGATCGTCATCGTGCAACCGGGCAGCGACGCATTCTCGGCACTGTCGATCTTTGCCATCATCGGCATGATCGGTTTCGCAGGCCGCGATCTGGCCAGCCGTGCGGCACCAAAGTCTCTGGGGACGGCGATCCTGGGGTTCTACGGGTTCCTGGCCCTGATCGTCGCGGGCGTGGCCTTTTCCCTGTGGGAGGCCAAGCCGTTCCTGTGGCCCACACCTGTTGCGTCCCTCTGGCTTGTGGGAGCCATCCTTGCGGGCGTCGGTGCCTATGCAATGCTGATGCGCGCGATGCGCGTGGGCGATGTCTCTGCCGTAACGCCCTTTCGCTACACGCGTCTGTTGTTCGGGATCGGACTGGGCGTTTTTGTCTTTGGCGAAACACCGACGACCGCCACCTTTGTCGGTGCCGGTCTGATTGTGGTGTCGGGCGCCTTTATCATGTGGCGCGGCAAAAGGATCACCGCCCCTTGAACAAGCCACCCAGAATACCGCGCACGATGCGTCGGCCCGTGGTGCCGGTCAGCTCTTTCACCACCATCTTGGTCATCTGATCGCCAAAGCTGGTGGTGCTGCGGGTCGAGCGTGAGGTGGACCGCGTCACCCGCGTGCCGGAATAGCGCCGTCCGGCATTGAAATCGCGCGCTGCGGGTTCTTCTGCCGCTTCTGCCTGCTCTTCGGCCTTGGCAGCTTCGGCTGCGGCCTTGGCGGCGCGGTCCCTGAGAATTTCAAAGGCCGAGGTGCGGTCCAGCGGGCTGTCATATTTCCCGGCCATTTCCGAGGCTGCCATGACGCCGGCGCGTTCCTCGGCGGTGATCGGTCCCAACTGCGAAGACGGCGGACGGATCAGAGTCCGCTCGACAATCCCCGGCACACCTTTTTTCTGCAACATCGACGTCACCGCCTCGCCCACGCCGACCTCGCGGATCGCGGTTTCGGTGTCAAAGGCGGGATTCTCGCGGTAGGTCTCTGCCGCCATGCGCAATTCCTTGCGGTCCTTGGCGGTGAAGGCACGCAGCGCGTGCTGCACGCGGTTGCCAAGCTGTCCCAGAATATCCTCGGGCACGTCTGCCGGGTTCTGGGTGATGAAATAGACGCCCACGCCTTTGGACCGGATCAGCCGCGCCACCTGTTCGACCTTGTTGATCAGCGCCTTGGGCGCGTCGTCGAACAACAGGTGTGCCTCGTCAAAGAAGAACACCAGCTTGGGCTTGTCCGGGTCGCCCACCTCGGGCAACTCCTCGAACAGTTCGCTCAGCAGCCACAACAGGAAGGTCGCGTAAAGCTTGGGCGAGGCCATCAGCTGATCCGCGGCCAGGATGTTCACCATCCCGCGCCCGTCCGCATCGCAGCGCATCAGGTCGGAAAGCGCCAGAGCCGGTTCTCCAAAAAGCTTGGCCCCGCCCTGATTTTCCAACACCAGCAACCGACGCTGGATCGCACCCACCGACGCAGAGGACACATTCCCATAGCGCAGCGAAAGATCCTTGGCGTTTTCGCCGATCCAGACAAGCAGCGCCTGCAAATCCTTCAGGTCCAGCAGCGGCAGTCCCTCTTCGTCCGCCAGGCGGAAGGCGATGTTCAAAATCCCCTCCTGCGCCTCGCTTAGTTCCAGCAGCTGGCTCAGCAACAGCGGTCCCATTTCCGACACGGTGGTGCGCACAGGATGGCCCTGTTGGCCGAACATATCCCAGAAGGTCACCGGAAAGGCGGCATAGGCATAATCGGTAAACCCGATCTTGGCCGCGCGTTCGGTGAAAGGTTCGTGCAGCTTGGCCGCAGCGCTGCCCGCCTTGGCAAGACCCGAAAGATCGCCCTTCACGTCGGCCATGAACACCGGCACTCCGGCGGCAGAGAACCCTTCGGCCAGAATCTGCAATGTCACTGTCTTGCCGGTGCCGGTTGCTCCCGCAATCAAACCGTGCCGGTTGGCGTATTTCAGGCTCAGCCCCTGCTGAACCCCATACTCCGGCCCGCCACCCCCTACAAAAACTGCGTCTTCCATCTGCCCGTCCCGTTCCTCGCTGGCCTTGCATTGCGCAAAACCTGTTCTGCCGACCATACAAACTTAACCTTTCAGGGCCATAGTGATTTTCATTCAACACCGACTTGTCCTTCTGGTGTGGAATGACTTCCTCCCTGTCTGACTGGCCGTGCCTTCGGGTGCGGCCTTTTTTCGCTTAAATTCCGGGCGGCTTTCGGCTTAGCACGGAAATTTTTCTTGTGATTTCCGCATTCTCGACCTGCCCTCAGATTTCCAGTTGACCGTTTATGTGTCATTGCCTAATCTCCCTTTAAAATAAGTCGGCCAGTCCGACGGGGAGATATCATTTGAAAAGAGGGTCCATTCGGGTCCTCTTTTCTTTTTGTGCCTGCTGACGTTGAAAAACGGCATAAAACTGCCGGATCGCCCCAGATTTCAATGCACTGGCCCCTGACAGTGCGGCGCTTGCGTGCTAACTGAATCGCAAAGCAACCAAGTCTGGAAGTTAAGATGTCATATTCGATCAAAACACTGATGCTGACGGCCGCGCTGGCACTGACCGCGCCCCATGCTGTTCTGGCACAAGAAACGACCACAACGCCCGAGACGACAACACCCGAAACAACTGCGCCCCAGACGACTGCGGCCGATGAAAAACCGGTCGAAACACAATCCGGCACCGCAGCCGAGATTGAATCGCAACTGAGCATGGGCAACGACCCCGACGCCGATCCGGAACTGGGCAAGCCCTATACAGCCGAAACAGTCGGTGCGTTTGAAATTCGCTGCATCAAGACCGAAGAAGACAAAGACCCCTGCCAGATGTACCAGCTGCTGGATGACGGTCAGGGTTCGCCCGTTGCCGAATTCTCGCTGTTCCGCCTGCCCGAAGGCGGCAAGGCCGTGGCCGGCGCGACCATCATCGTGCCGTTGGAAACCTCCCTGCCCGCACAGCTGAAAGTCGCAGTCGATGGTGGCAACGCGCGCACATACCCTTACGCGTTCTGTAACCCGGTCGGATGCTATGCCCGCATCGGTCTGGTGGCCGAAGATGTGGCCGCATTCAAACGCGGCGCCAATGCCACGCTTACGATCGTGCCCGCACTGGCGCCCGATCAGAAGGTCGAACTGACAATGTCGCTGAAAGGCTTCACCGACAGCTTCGGCAAATCCTCGGTGATTGAGCAATAACGCAAGCCGTCACGGTTTAAAAAAGGCCGCGTCCCACATCGGGGCGCGGCCTTTTCCGTGGGCGGTTGGCACGATCAGGCGAATTTGCGCAAGGCCAGCACCGCATTCATGCCGCCAAAGGCAAAAGCGTTGGACAACACCACATCAACCGACGCGTCACGTGCCTCATTGGGCACCACGTCCAGCGCGCATTCGGGGTCGGGTTCTTCATAGCCGATGGTGGGCGCGATCACCCCGTCGCGCAGGGCCATGATGCACGCCAAAAGCTCGACCGCACCTGTGCCGCCGATCAGGTGGCCGTGCATGGATTTGGTCGACGAAATCATCAGCTTGTCCGCATGCGGGCCGAACACATCCGCCACGGCCGCGCATTCGGTCTTGTCGTTGGCAGCCGTACCGGTGCCATGGGCATTGATATAGCCGACATCGCCCGCGTTCACCTGTGCATCGGCCAAGGCGCCCGCCATGGCGCGCGCCGCACCGTTCTTGGACGGCATGACGATGTCACTGGCGTCCGACGACATGGCAAAGCCTGCCACTTCGCACAGGATCTCGGCCCCGCGCTTGCGTGCATGTTCCATTTCCTCGAACACGAAAACACCCGCACCCTCGCCCTGAACCATCCCGTTGCGGTTGGCGGAAAACGGACGGCAGGCATCACGAGACATCACCCGCAAGCCTTCCCAGGCCTTGACCCCGCCAAAGCACAGCATCGATTCAGAACCGCCGGTGATCATCGCGGGCGCCATGCCCGAGCGCACCATCTGGAACGCCTGCGCCATCGCGTGATTGGACGAGGCACAGGCCGTCGATACGGTGAAAGACGGCCCCTTGAGGTTATATTCCATGCTGACGTGGCTGGCCGCGGCGTTGTTCATCAGCTTGGGCACCACAAAGGGGTGAACGCGGTTCTTGCCCTCTTCGTAAACGCTGCGGTAATTCGCGTCCCAGGTGCTGACGCCGCCACCCGCCGTGCCCAGAACCACGCCGGATTTTGCCGACAGTTCGCCGCTGAAGGTCAGACCAGACTGAGTGATCGCCTCGTTGGCGGCGGCCAGCGTAAATTGCGTGAACCGGTCATACAGGCTCATCTGCTGACGGTTGTACAATCCTTCAGCCTCGAATCCGCGCACCTGACCGCCGATGCGGATGGCCAGCCGGTCCACGTCCTGAAATTCAAGCGGCCCGATTCCGCAGCGCCCTTCGCGCATGGCCTCGAGCGTGTCGGCCACGTTGTGTCCCAGCGCGTTGACGGTGCCTGCGCCGGTAATCACCACCCGTTTCATACGGTGTCCTTTTGCTCCGCCATCAGCTTTTCGATGCCGGCAACAATTGACGCCACCGTAGAGATGTCGAAATCGCTTTCGCTGGGATCGTTGGCGTTGAAGGGTACGGAAATGTCGAACTCTTCCTCGATGGCAAAAATGCTCTCGACCAGCCCCAGGCTGTCGATGCCAAGGCTTTCCAGCGTGCTGTCCATCGTCACATCGGACGGCTCCAGCACAGCCTGTTCAGCGATAATTGCGATAACCTTGTCCTTGACGCTCATTAGGTCGTCCCCCACTTGGTCCACGGTTCGCGCAAAGACTTAGTCACTGTTGTCCGACTTGAAAACTGTTTTCTGCAAGGCAGCGACATCGCGGAACAGCCGTGGCAGTCGGCGCAGGGCCTTGTAGGTTTCCAATTGCGTTTCCATCCTCGTCGCAGGATAGCCCAGCATGACGCGGCCCGCTGGCACCGACGACAAAACCTTGGTGCCACCGCCGCAAATGACACGGTCACCGATGGTCAGATTGTCACCCACGCCGGTCATCCCGCCCAGCACCACGTTGTTGCCCACAACGGTCGATCCGGCCACGCCCACGCCTGCGCACAACAGCGTGTCGTTGCCGATGACACAGTTGTGGCCAACCTGCACCTGGTTGTCGATCTTGGTGCCGTTGCCGATGCGGGTCGCGCGGATGGTGCCGTTGTCAATGGTCGAGTTCGCGCCCAGTTCCACGTCATCCCCGATGATCACGGCCCCCAGCGAATGGATACGTGCATAGGCCTGCGGCTTGGCGTCATTGTCCGCCCCAAGCGAGGCACGCGCCTGCTCGGCCCCCGACACCTCGGGCGTGACAAAGGAAAACCCGTCAGGGCCTACACGCCCGCCCGGCTGCGCGACAAAGCGGTCTCCGATCTGGCAATAGGCCCCGACGCTGACCTGTTCGCGCAGGTATGCCTCGGCCCCCAGCACGGCCTGTGTGCCGATGAAACATTGCGGCCCTATAACCGAGCCTGCACCGATGCGCGCGCCTGCCATCACCACACACAGCGGGCCGATGCTGACATCCTCGGCAATCTCGGCGGTGGGATCAATCACGGCCGAAGGGTGAATACCTGTGCCGAACCCTTGCCCGCGGTCCATCATCCGTGTCAGCCCCGCCATGGCAAAACGGGGCCGCGCGGGCACAATCGCCGCCTCGAGCCCCAGCGCCTGCCAGTCGGCCCCCTGCCACAGCACGGCGGCTCGTGCAGCCCCTTTGGACAGGTTTTCGGCATATTTGGCCGAGGTCGCCATCGCCAGTTGATCGGCGGTGGCCAGCGCAGGTTCGTTCACGCCTGCGATCAAAAGGTCAACGGCGCCAAAGGCCTCCGCCCCCAGCGCCGTTGCAATCTCTTTCACCGTATAAGACATATGCGTACCCCTTTGCGGGGATCACTGTCCCCTGTTGGGGTCCGAATTACCCCTGAACCGCGCGCAAGGCCACCCCTGCCTGCGACAGGGCATCCCAGATCTTGGCGTCACGACCATAGACATCGCGGCGGTACTGGGTGTGCCCCTTGGGCGTGGTGAAGGCCGTGCGATAGATCAGGTGCACGGGCACCGGCTCTTTCAGCATAACGGTCTGTTCGGTGCCTGTTGCCAGCTTCGACTGGAAGAACCCCTTGGGGTCGCTCGTTTGCTTGGCCAGCAGCGTATAGGCAAAATCGAACGGATCGGCGAGGCGCACACAGCCGTGGCTGAACGCGCGGGATTCGCGGTTGAACAGGTTCTTGGACGGCGTGTCGTGCAGGTAGATGTTGTACTGGTTCGGAAACATGAATTTCACCAGACCCAGTGCGTTGCCCTTGCTGGGCGGCTGGCGCATGGAAAAGGGGAAGGTCCGCGCCGTGTACTGGCTGAAATTCACAGCCCCACGGTTGACCTTGCGGCCCCTGCTGTCGGTGATCTCGATGTGGCTGACCGCATTGGGGTTGCGTTGCAGTGCGGGCAGATATTCCTTGGTCACGATCGAGCGCGGGACATACCAGCTGGGATTGATGACCATGAATTCCATCACGTCCGAGAACTCGGGCGTCGGGCGGTCAGAGTTGTTGGCACCAACCACGGACCGGGTTTCAAAGGTCACTTTGCCGTTGTCGTACACTTTGGCAGTGAAATCAGGGATGTTCACCAGAATATGGCGACGGCCCCGTTCCTGGTTGACCCAACGCTCGCGCTCCATTGCGACGATGATCGACTGCAGGCGCTCTTGCACGGACCGGTTCATCTCGACGATTGTGGCCTGCCCGGCGACGCCATCGGCTGCCAGACCATGCGCCAGCTGGAATTGCTGAACGGCGGCGGTCATTTTCGCATCATATGTCTGCGAGGCCGTACGGTCTAGAAAGCCCATCGACATCAGACGGTTGCGCATGATGACCACGGCATTACCGGACTGACCTGGCTCCAGTGCCGAAGACGGCACCTTCTGGCCCCAACCACCACTGGCCAGCAAACGCTCCATGCGCAGCTTTTCTTTCATCAACGCAGTGTATTCCTGAGTTTTCGGCGGCAGCGCCTTCAGGAATCCCGAGGGAGAGGATTTGACGAAATTCACGAGATAGGAGGTGCGGTCGCGGTACGGCACCTGACGGACGATGCGGCTGTCGATACGGGACGGCACCAGCACACCGGTTTGCACGTCACGGGCGTATTGCAGGAACACACGGCTGATCTCGACCTCGACCAGACCCAGATCGCGGGGCGACCTTGCGGCTTTCATCTTGGCCAGCAGTCCGTCGGGATCATAGCGCGACACCGGCAAACCATGATCTCCCGCATTGTTCAGCGCCTTGATCAACTCACCCCGACGCTTGCGTTCGCGGCCTGTGTTGCCTGTCCAGATACTCTTGTATCCATTGGCCTGATAGAAGGCGGCGATATCCTTGTCGCGCGCAGCACCTTCGGCCACGGCCTGCTTGAACGCGGTGACTTGCGCGTGTGCGGGCACGCTCCACAGTGTGATGATGGCGGCCAATGCAGCGAAGACCGCCAAGAACCTGTTGCCTGTAAGCGTCATATTTCCCCCATTTGGTATGGTGTCGGACTGTTGAAGACGGTTTTCATACGACAAACATAGGGCTGTCCACTCACATTTACGCGGGAAAATGGATAAGTTTCTCCCCTGCGACCGGCTTGCATCGCTCATGGGCCAAAAAAGCACATATGCCCAAATATGCGCAAAAATTCGCCTAAAACTCTTGATAGATGGAACCGGTGGGATTCAGCACTTGGTTAACGATTCTCGCTATGTAATACAGATCGCACATCTGGGGATGAGATGAAATTGGCGGTGTAACATCACGGTCAGGCAGAACTACGGGACGCGCAGAATCATGAATGACAATCGCTCTACGGGTATGACCCGCCGCGCTCTTTTGGGCGCATTTGCGGCAACCACAGTTGTTGCGGCACCCACTTTCGCCAATGCAGCCGGCTTCTTGCGCGGCGCTGGCGACATCCGACGGATCAAGATGTATTCGGGCCGCACTGGCGAACGTCTGGATATGATCTACTGGATCGAAGGCGAATATATCAGTGACGCCTTCAAGGAACTGAACCACTTCATGCGCGACTGGCGCACCAACGACGTGGTCAAGATGGACCTGCGCACCGTGGATATCATGGCCGCAGCCCACAACCTGATGGACGTCAACGAACCCTACATGCTTCTTTCGGGCTACCGTTCGCCCAAGACAAACGCCATGCTGCGCTCGCGCAGCGGCGGTGTGGCGAAAAACTCGCTGCACATGAAAGGTCAGGCCGCTGACCTGCGTCTGGCGTCGCGTTCGGTCAACCAGATGGCCAAGGCGGCAGCGGCCTGCCACGGCGGCGGTGTCGGACGTTATTCCGGTTCGAACTTTGTTCACATGGATTGTGGTGCCGTGCGCACTTGGGGCGGCTGAACAGCCACCCGAATGCGACGTTGCGAAAAAGGGCGCCGGGTTGGCGCCCTTTTTGCTGCGCGGGTGCGGGACTGCAAAAACTCGGGGGATGAGAGGCAGTGTCGCGCAGGTACAAAAAGAACGCCGCATCTCGGATAAGGTTCCAGCGATGCAACATCTTTTTCGCGCGGGCTTTCGCGCCGCGTTGCCCCCTGCCCGTTCACCTCACACCAGGGCCAGTGACCGCGCCCTCTCTTTGCCTTTCGCGGCCCCGATCCGGTCAATGCGCGGCACCGCCGACAGCAGCACCTGCGTATAAGGATGCTGTGGATCGTTCAGCACACGGTCCGTCGGACCGGTCTCGACAATCCGCCCGTTCAGCATCACCGCAATACGGTGGCTGACCCGTTCGACAACGGCAATATCGTGGCTGATGAACAGCATCGACACACCGTCGCGCTGCTGGATGTCCGCCATCAGATCGGTGATCCGCCGCGCATTGGACACATCCAGCGCCGACACCGCCTCGTCCGCGACGATGATCTGCGGGCGCACCGACAGGGCGCGGGCGATACAGATGCGCTGCCGCTGGCCACCCGAGAACTGGTGCGGATAAAGATCAACCGCATCCCGCGGCAGTGCAACCCGCTCCAACAGCTCGATTGCCATCGCCCTGCGGTCCGCAGCGGCGACCATACCGTGCAAAAACGCAGGCTCGGTCACCACATCACGGATCGACATGCGCGGATTGAGCGAGGCGTAAGGGTCCTGGAACACCATCTGGATATGTGCCCGATGCGGTTTCAACGCCGCGCGTGACAGCCCGTCGATGCGGGTGTCCAACAGGGTGATCTGCCCCGCCGAAGGCTCCACCAGCCGCATGATCGACCGCGCGAGCGTGGATTTCCCGCAACCGGATTCGCCCACCAGCCCCAGCGTTTCGCCGCGTCCCAGCGTGATTGACACATCACGCACCGCCGGTTTGGCGCCACCCATTGAAAACAGGCCACCGCCATAGGTGGTGGTCAACCCGCGCACCTGCAACACCGGCTCGGGATCGGTCAGTGGCTTCGGTGCGCCCTCGCCCAGACGCGGCGAGGCTGCCATCAGTTCCTTGGTATAATCAGCGCGCGGATTGGCGAAGAGATCCGCGGTATGGCCTTCCTCGACCTTTACCCCGTCCTTCATCACGACCACGCGGTCGGCAATCTGCGAGACCACGCCAAGGTCATGGGTGATGAACAGCACCGCCATCCCCATCTCGCGCTGCAACGATGCGATCAGACGCAGGATTTCGGCCTGCGTGGTCACATCCAGTGCGGTCGTGGGTTCATCGGCAATCAGCACCTCGGGCTCACAGCTCAGCGCCATGGCGATCATCACACGCTGGCGCAGCCCCCCGGACAGTTCGTGCGGGTACTGGTCCAATCGCTGTGCGGGATCGGGCACCTTTACCCGGTCCAACGCCGCCCGCGCGGCTTCGCGCGCCGCAGCGCCGCGCAGACCCCGGTGCAGGGTCAGCGTTTCGCAGATCTGCGCGCCGATGGTCATCACCGGATTAAGCGAGGTCATCGGCTCCTGAAACACCATCGCCACACGGTCCCCCCGCAGGGCGCGCAGCTCAGAGGCGGACAACGTGGTGATATCGGTCACACTGTCCCCGCCCAGCCGGATGCTGCCCCCCGCGATCCGCCCGCCTTCACGCTCGATCAACCGCAGGATCGACAGCGCCGTCGCACTCTTGCCCGAGCCGCTTTCACCGACCAGCGCGAGCGTCTCGCCACGGTGGATGTCAAAGGACAGGCCGTGCACGGCCTCAACGTCACCAAAAGCCACGCGCAAATCGCGCACTGACAGGACGGGGGAATTGGGGGGCATCAGCGTCATTCCGCAGCCAGCTTTGACAGGAAGGGTTGCAAAGGCGCGGTCCAGCGCTGGTTCGACGGGGTCAGCCGCGCCTCGTACGGATCATCACCAAAGACCTGCCAGTGAACTGTCTCGCCCAGCTCCAGCATCCCCCACGCGCGGGCGGGTTCACCGGCGGTGGTAAAACTTTCGGTCAGGCTTTGCTGGGTAATGTGCGGCGTGCCATCAACAGTGGTGACAGTGTTCCAGTGCACATGCCCCGCGATGCAGACCAACGGCACACGTGCCTGTGCCAGCACCTCGCGCACGCGGTCGGCTTGCGGGTAGGTGGACAGGCTTTCGTTGCGCTGGAAATAATAGTTGCCGATCTGGCTGTGCCCCGAGCACGGCACATGGCTGGCGATCAGCGTCGGCTTGGTCGCGCGTTGCAGCGTGTGGGACAGCCACAGCAGATCCGCCTCGGGCAGGTCAAAACCGATGCGCGGGGCCGTGCGGTGAATTTTGGCATCCGCCCGCCACAGGACCAGTTGCCAGTCGCCCAGGTCGATCACCTGGTTGTGCAGATCGACGCCAAGGATCTCTTCGTTCTCGGCCACGGTCAGGTGATCGCGGTCATGGTTGCCACAGATGTGGTAAACCGGTGCGTTCAAACGGGCGAACACATCGGCCACTTCGCCTTCCAGCCGCAGGTCGGTCTGGGTGTCGATGTCGGAAATCCGGTCGCCCAGATCCAGAACCAGATCGGGTTTCTCGGCATTGGCCCAGTCGGCAAACTGGCCCATCAGGTCCAGCGCGGTATCGCCGCGTTTCGTATGCGACGGCGCGCCGTGGTGGATGTCGGTGACGATGGCAATGCGTGTCATGCAAGGCACTCCTGTAAGGGTGGCGGGCCGGGCGACAGACGCCCGGCCCGGATTGGCTTAGCTGCCGGCCAGCGTGATGCTGCCCGCGCGGAAATCCAGAACGTAAGGGATATGGCCCGGCATCGGTGCCCAGTTGATCGCGGTTTTCATGCCCCAGCTTTCAAACGGACGGTACAGCGGCAGAACGGCGGGATCTTCCTTGACCCGTTCCATCAGTTCGGCATAGGCCGCCTTGCGCACAGCAACATCGGTCGAATAGCGAAAGCGGTCCCATGTCTCGGCATAGGCTTCGTCGGTGTTGAACCGGCCCTCGCTTTGCGACGGGCCATCAGGTGCCCACATCACGCCGAATGAGCCAAAGGGGTCCGCGAAATACATCGGGTTCGACCAGTTGCGCGCCATCAGGTCCGGCGAATTGCCGGTCCATTTGTCGCCAACAACGATCTTGCCGTTGATGCCGACAGCGGCCCACATCTCCATGATGGCCTGTGCGGCCAGCACGCCGTTGGTGTAATAGCTGGGCGCGGTGTCATAGGTGATCTCAAAGCCGTCGTATCCGGCCTCTTGCAACAACGCCTTGGCACGCTCGGGGTCATACTCGAATGTCACCAGATCGGGTTGGTGCAGTTCGCCCATTTCGGCCATCGTATGTGTGGACGGCACAATCGCCTTGCCCAGCCACAACGCTTCGTTCAGCGCGTCGCGGTCGATGGCCAGGCTCATCGCCTGACGGATGCGCGGGTCTTTCAGCTTGGGGTGGTTCTGGTTCATGATCATCACATGAAACAGCGCCGTGGCCGACCCTGCGGTTTTCAGCGCCGGGTCATTGTCGATCAGCGACAGCTGGTCGGGGGCGATGTTGGTGATAATGTCCGCCTCGCCTGTTTTCAGCGCGGTCACGCGGCTGGCGGTTTCCGAGATCTGCACCACGTTCACACGCTCCAGCGGCGCCTTTTCACCCCAGAAATCGTCAAAACGGGTCCAGACCAGTTTTTCCCCCGGCTGGAAGCTTTCGATCTTGTAGGGGCCGGTGCCGACGGGGGCCAGCGCGAAGGCTTCGAAATCGCTGTCTTCGGCCACGTCTGGGTCACCGGTCAGCGCCTTGGTATAGGCTTCGGGGATGATCATGACCTGTTGCAGCGAGATCAACGTTTCCCACAGCGGCTCCTCGCGGTTGGCGTGGATGCGGATGGTGTTCTCGTCCACCTTCTCGGCCTCGGGGAAGTTGGCCAAACGGTCCTTGGCGCGCACCACATAGGGCGGGAACGTGGCCTGCATCATCCGGTTCAGCGAAAAGATCACGTCGTCGGCGGTCATCGGGTCGCCGTTGTGAAATTTGACCCCTTCGCGCAGCTTCAGCTCCATCACGGTGGGGCTGATCAGCTCCCATGATGTGGCCAGCGCGGGCACCCATTCAGGCTCCAGCTTGGTGTGGTCGCGGTCGATCAGCGTGTCGAAGCTGTTGTAATAGAACTGCGATCCCACGTTCGAATGGTCGCGGCCGGGATCAAGGTACGGGGCCATATTCGCGGCACCCACGGTGATTTCCTGTGCGGTGGCAGCCAGCGGCAGCACGGCAAGGGCGGTGGTCAGCATCAATCGGAACATCATGTTCTCCAGGGTTCGGTTGCAATCTGAATTCGGCCGCTTGGTGCGCGGCTCTTTGGGGTTGTTATCGGTCGCGCAGACGGACATCGGCGCGGTCGCGCAGCCAGTCGCCCATGATCTGCACGGAAAAGGTCAGCGCCACGATCAGCGCGGCAGGCACCAGTACGATCCACGGCGCGGTCGGCATATAGTCGCGGCCCAGCCCCACCATCGACCCAAGCGACGGCTGCGGCGGCTGCACGCCAAGACCCAGAAAGCTGAGCGTGCTTTCAAGGATCACAATATTGGACAGCGCCAGCGTGAACTGCACCACCAGCGGCGAGATCAGGTTGGGCAGCACATGGCGGCAAGCGATGTAGACCGGCCCTGCCCCAGCGGTCCACGCCGCCTCGATGAACGGCAGCGCCGACAGGCGGCGCACCTCGGCGCGCACGATGCGGGCGTATTGTTCCCATCCGGCGATGCCCAGAACCAGCACCAGCACGGTCAGGTTTGATCCCAGCAACGACAGGATCAGCAGCGCCACCAGCGTAAAGGGAATGGCGATCTGCATGTCGACCAGCGCCATGATACCGTCCTCGACCCAGCCGCGGCGCAGTCCGGCCACCAGCCCCAGCGTGCCGCCGATCAGCAACCCGATCAGCGCACCGGCAAAGGCCAGCGCCAGCGTCAGCCGCATCCCGTACAGGCTGCGTGACAGCACATCGCGGCCCAACTCGTCGGTGCCCGCGTAATGGCCCGCAGCGAACCGCTCGAACCCCAGCGGCGGGCGCAGACGGCTCAGCAGGCTTTGGTCCAGCGGGGCAAAGGGCACAATCCACGGCGCAAGCAACGCCAGCGCGAACAGGAGGATGGCAATGCCGATGGCAATCTTCTGGATAAAATCGGTGCTGCCTTTGCGGCGCGGGGCGATGGCGGGATCTGCAAGCGTTGTCATGATACGGGCTCCTTAACTGCGGGCCAGTCGGATGCGCGGGTCAGCCAGCGCATAGGACACGTCCGTGATGGCGTTGATGGCGACGACGGCGACGGCCACGGTGATCACCCCGAATTGCAAGACGGGGTAATCCCGCACCAATGCGGCGTTCACCAAAAGCTGTCCGATGCCCGGCCAGGAAAAGATGCTCTCGACCACGACGCTGCCCGCCGCCGCCAGCCCCGCCACTTGCAGGCCGATCACCGAAATGACGGTGACACCCGCATTACCCAGCCCGTGCCGCAAGACGACGCGCGCTTCGCTCAGGCCCTTGGCCCGCGCGGTGCGGATAAAATCCTGACCCAGCACGTCCAGCATGGCGTTGCGGGTAAACCGTGTCAGTGCCGCGATCAGCACGCCCGACATGGCAATCGTCGGCATGATGAAATGCGCAAAGCTGCCGTTTCCCACCACCGGCAACCAGTTCAGCCAGTAGGAAAAGACCAGCACCATCACGATGGCCAGAATGAACGACGGCACCGCATAGCCGGCAAAGGCCACCATCATCACAGCAGATCCGATCCAGCTTTTGCGGAAGATCGCGCCCAGAATTCCAAGCGGGATGGCCACGAGCAAGGTGAACGCGACCGAGGCCAGCAACAGCTGTCCCGAAGCCCACAGCCGGTCGCCCACAACTTCGGTCACCGGGCGGCGGTCGACGAAACTCAGCCCGAATTCGCCCGACACTGCCCCGCGCATAAAGGCCAGGTATTGCTGCCACAGTGAGCCATCCAGCTGGAAATACCGGATCAGCTCGGCGCGTCCCTCTTCGGTCAGCCCGTCGCCCAGGAATGTGTTGATCGGGTTGCCGGACAGGCGGGTGGCAATGAATGTGATGGTGGCGATGGCGAACAAGGTCACCACCGATTTCACCGCGACACGGATCAGATAGGGGATCATCGGATGATGCTCCTTTGAATGTGAATAAAGGGCATGTTCAGCGCCGCAGCGGCGCGCCCGTCCGTCAGGGCATTGTCACCGACAAAGACCGCGTCCCGTGCCTGCAACCCGCTGCGGCTCAGCGCCATGGTCAGCATCATCGGATCGGGCTTGCCCAGGCTGCGCCAGCGCAGATCAGGATGAATCGCGTGCAAGGCTGCCAGCAATGCGCCGGTCTCGGCGACCGGCTGGTTGTCGTGACCGGGGTGCGACAGATCCTCGTTTGACACCCACAAGGGCGCGCCCTCCCCGACTTGCGTCAGGATCGGCCCCATGCTGTCCACCGTCACACCCGCATCGCGGCACAGCACCACCGCTTGCGGCATGTCCGCCGCGGGGTCGATCCCCAGTTCGGTCGCACGGGCCATCATGGCGGCGCTGGCAAACAGACGGACCCGGCGCAGTCCTTCGACGCAGGCCAGATGTTCCAGCAAGACCTCGCCTGCCAAAAGGATGCGCGTGGCAGGCACCGCGATCCCCAGACCCGCCAGCCGCTGCGACATCTGCTTTGCCGTGCACTCCGAGGCATTCGACACGACCCACAGCCGCGCCCCACAGTCCGCCACAAAATCCGCCGTATCGGCAAAGGGGAGTCCTTCGGCAATCAGGCAACCGTCCAGATCGCACAGCACAAGCCGGGCGTTCGCAACAGCAGCAGCGTCCAGCCGGCCGTGCCGGTGTGTCAGGGGATATAATGTCGTCGCAGCGTCCAAAGGATCGTCTCCTGTCAGGTGCGGGGCCGTTGCCTCGCGTCTGCGGCGACCTTTGACGGGGTTGTGTGATGTTCCTGTAACAAAACAAACCTAGGCTATGGTTTAAGCAAAGCCCCAGTTTGGAATCACTGAAAATGAGCCTGAGTACCGCCCGCCTGAATGCCATTCGCGCCGTGGCCGAAGGCGGATCATATGCCGCTGCCGCGCGCCGTCTGGGGGTTACGCAGCCGAACATTTCCG
The DNA here is from genome assembly GCF_000620505.1 of Sulfitobacter sp. 20_GPM-1509m. Taxonomy (GTDB): domain Bacteria; phylum Pseudomonadota; class Alphaproteobacteria; order Rhodobacterales; family Rhodobacteraceae; genus Pseudosulfitobacter. The sequence goes on from NZ_JIBC01000007.1 coordinate 346,586, forward strand.
GCCAAGTGCGTGCCCTGGAAGCAGAATTCGGCGTGCGCCTGTTCTTGCGGACCTCAGGGCAGCTGCACCCGACCGCGCTCTGCCTGAAACTGTGCGATCTGGGCGAACGCGCTGCCGAAGCGCAGGACGAGGCGGAGCGGCTGTTGCGCAGCCGGTCCTCCCTGCGTGAGGGGCGCATTGCCATCGGGTTGGGCAACGCCATGCCGGGCATGGCGGTGATCGCCGCCTTTCACCGCGCCTTTCCGGGGGTGACGCTGGATGTGGAAACCGGATCGCACCAGAAAATCGCCCGCGCTGTGCTGACCCATGAATGTGACATCGGCGTGCTGCCGGATGTCTCTGCCGATCCCCGCTTTCGCCGTGAACATCTGGCCTCGTCCGAGGTGATCGCCATCGCGCCCGCCGATCATCCGCTGGCGCAGGCGTCCGAAGTGACCGCCGCCGATCTGTCGCGCGTGCCGCTGATCTTTCGCGCCAGCGGGTCGTCCACGCAGCGGACGGTGGAACGGATGTTCGCCCGCGCCAACCTGACCCCGCAGCCCTTCCTGACGTTGGACGCCCGCGACGGGTTGTACGAAGCTGTCGTAAACGGGTTGGGCGTGGGGTTCATGTGGCGCGCCAGCACCGGTCGCACCGACGGTGTGGCGCGGCTGCCCATCGTCGAGATGCGCGGCCTTGCCACCCACGAAACGGTGTTCAGCCTGAAGGAAACCCAGAATCAGATCGTCGAAGCGTTCTATGGCGTCGCCAAGTCATTTGAGGCGGCGACGCCCATCCGTTAGGGCCCTTTACTTCGGCCCCTGCCGCTTGAACGCATCGGCCAGCGCCGAGCCGAATGCGCCTTGCGATTCCGCCTTGGGAGCTGCCGACATGGGGGCCTTGCCGCGCGGTTTCGGCTTGTCGGCGGGAGCCGCGCGAGGGGCGGACCTGTCGCCGCCGTCCTTGCGCCCACCGTCCTTACGCATCGTCAGGCCGATCCGCTTGCGGGGCACGTCTACCTCGGTCACGCGCACGCGCACGACGTCGCCTGCCTTGACCACTTCGTGTGGGTCCTTGACGAAACGGTCGGCCAGCTGGCTGACATGGACCAACCCGTCCTGGTGCACGCCGATGTCCACAAAGGCGCCAAAGGCCGCAACGTTGGTGACGGTCCCCTCAAGCGACATGCCCGGTTTCAGGTCGGTGATGCTGTCGATGCCTTCGGCAAAGGTGGCCGTCTTGAACGCGGGACGCGGATCGCGGCCCGGCTTTTCCAGCTCGGACAGGATATCGCGCACCGTCGGCAGGCCAAAGCTGTCGTCGACAAACTGTTCGGCCCGCAGGCCGGACAGCGCACTGCTGTCCCCCATGATCGCCCGCACATCACGCCCGCAGGCCTGCACGATCTTGCGGGCCACACCATAAGCTTCGGGGTGAACGGACGAGGCATCCAGCGGCTCGTCACCGTTCGGAATACGCAGGAAACCCGCGCATTGCTGGAACGCTTTGGGGCCAAGCCCCGCGACCTTCAACAGTGCCTTGCGCGTCTGGAACGCACCGTTGGCGTCCCTGTGCGTCACGATGTTCTGCGCCAGCGACGGCCCCAGCCCCGCGATATGCGACAACAACGGGGCCGAGGCCATGTTCAGATCAACCCCGACCGCGTTCACCGCATCCTCGACCACCGCCGCCAGCGATTGCGCCAGTTGCCGCTGGTCCACGTCATGCTGGTACTGGCCGACGCCAATCGCCTGCGGCTCGATCTTGACCAGCTCGGCCAGGGGATCTTGCAACCGTCGTGCAATGGACACGGCCCCGCGAATGGACACGTCCACATCGGGGAATTCCTGCGCCGCCAGTTCCGACGCCGAATAGACCGACGCCCCCGCTTCGGACACGATCACCGGCGTGGGCCGCGCAGTGCCTGCGGGCAGGCGCTTCAACACGTCCCCCACCAGCTTTTCCGACTCGCGGCTGGCGGTGCCGTTGCCGATGGCGATCAGGGCGACACCGTGTTTGCGGATCAGGTGCAACAGCGTTTCCTCGGCCCCGCGCAGGTCGTTCTTGGGCTGGAACGGATAGATCGTCGCTGTGTCGATCAGCTTGCCGGTCTGGTCCACCACGGCGATCTTGCAGCCGGTGCGAATGCCGGGGTCCAGCCCCAGCGTCGCCCGCGCACCCGCCGGGGCGGCCAGCAGCAAATCCTTGAGGTTGCGGGCAAAGACCTCGATGGCGGTGGCATGGGCACGGCGGCGCAGGTCTGCCAGAAGGTCCATGAACATGGATCCGCTCAGCTTGATCCGCCAAGTCCACGCCGCCGCCTCGCGCAGCCATATGTCGCCCGGACCGTCGCCGGGAATCCCGATTTCCGATGCGATGATGCCAATGACGCGTGGCAGACCGGTGTCGGGATCAGGCGCGATGTCGATGGTCACGATGTCCTCTTTCGCGGCCCGCAGGATCGCCAGCGCCCGGTGCGACGGGATCGCGGCCCATTTTTCGGAATGATCGAAGTAATCCGAGAATTTCGCCCCGACCTCTTCCTTGCCCTTGTTCACTTTGGCGGTGATCAGCGCCTCTGTCTGCATGACCTGACGCAAACGGCCCAGCAACGCGGCGTTCTCGCCCAACTCCTCGGCCAGAATATCGCGCGCACCGGTCAGCGCGTCTTTTTCTGTCTCGACCGCCTCGGACAGATAGCCCTTGGCCAGCACCGCAGGCTCTGCTGTGCGATCCGCCAGAATGGCGCGCAACAGCGGTTCCAACCCGTTTTCGCGGGCGATCATCGCCTTGGTCCGGCGCTTGGGTTTGTAGGGCAGATAAAGATCCTCGAGCACGGCCTTGGTGTCCGCCCTGGCAATGTCGCGTGCCAGCGCGTCGGTCAGTTTGCCCTGGCCGGTGATCTCGGACAGGATGCTGGCGCGGCGTTTTTCCAGATCGCGCAGGTACTCCAGCCGCTCAGCCAGACGGCGCAACTGCGTGTCGTCCAGCCCGCCTGTCACCTCTTTGCGATAGCGCGCGACAAAGGGCACCGTGTCCCCGCCGTCCAGCAGGGCAACGGTGGCGGTGACCTGTTCGGGCCGCGCGTCGATGTCGGCGGCGATGGTGCGGGCAATGCGATCTGCAACGTCGGTCATGTCGGGGAATCCTCTGAGTGTCGGACGCCTGTGATAGCGCCGCACGTCCCCGCCGCCAAGCCACGCTGGCGGTTTTGCGCTGTGACTCGGATGGATTAACGCGGTGGCAAGTGACGGATCAAAAAGGTCTCGGCGTTATGTTCGTCCTCAAAGGACCGCGCCAGCAAGGCTCCATTGCCGCCAGACACCGTCCGGCCGACAGTCAAAGCCAGAAATCCTGCGACGCTACCCACCCAAATCGACAGGCCCATGTTCGGCATAGGCATCTCCGGGGCCGGGATTGGAAGGATGCGAATGACCGCCCAGATGGGTCATCACGCCCCAGACCGCATTCAGGGCCGTTTGTACCGCCCCTTCGACCCATGCGGGCGTCCAGCTGATGCCGTCGCCCGCCAGAAACAGGCCACGCTGTTCGGGTGACATCCGGGATTGCTCGAAATGCCCGTACATGCGGTAGTTATAGCGGTAATGCCCCGGCAACGCGCCCTTGAACGCGCCCAGGAAATTCTCGTCGCTTTCCCAGCTGACCGTGATGGGGTTGCCGATGATATGCTGGGTGATGTCCACCTTGGGATAGATCTTGCGCAGCGCGTCCAGCGCCAGGTCGACCCGCTTTTCAACGGGCAGCGGCTCCATCTTCAGCGCATCCGACATCCACGAATAGGTCAGGCACATCACCGCAGGCGCGTTGGGGCCATCTTCAAACAGATAGGTGCCACGGGTCATGCGGTCGGTCAGCGTCACGCTCATCACCTCGCGGCCCGTCTCCGGGTCGCGGTCGCGCCAGAACGGGCGGTCTACCATCACAAAGGTTTTCGACGACTGCATATAACGGGTGCGGTCCAGCGCCATCCACATATCCTGCGCCAGCAGCCGTTCCTCGAAATCCATCGACGTGGTCATCAGCCAGCTTTGGCAGGTGCTGATCAGCGCGTCGAATGTCTCGACACGGCCCCAGCGGTCGGTCACTTCGAACGGGCCATCGTCGCCCTGCTTGCGCACTTTCACCACCCCCGGCCGGGTCGATCCGCCGTGCAGTTTCTCCAGCGTCATCCCTTCGGGCCAGTGCACCATCTTGTCGGGGCTGCGGGTCCACAGGCCGCGCGGCACCTGTTCGACGCCGCCGACCATATAGTGTTGATCGTCATCCAGCCCCAGCAAGTTCACCCGCAGGATTTCCAACATTGAATTCGGAAAATCACTGTCCCATCCGCCGGTGCCGAAACCGACCTGGCCAAAGACCTCGCGGTGCCGGAACGACAGTTTTTTGAACGCGTCGGACGAGGCGATAAAGTCGTAAAAACTGCGGTCGTCCCAGGCCCGTGCAATGGGGTTCCACAGTTCCTTGACCAACGCGGCATCGCGGGCCTTGATCGCCGCTTGCAAGGCGCCGAACTGGGCGTGATCCTCCAGCGCCTGCTGATAGGCGGCCCCGACCTCGCGGAACAGCGGCGGCAGGTCGTCGATGGTTTCGGCATAAAGCGTCTCGCCCGCCAGGTCGATGACAGTTGATCCTGCGGCCTTGGTCAGCGGGTTCGGAAAGGGCCGCGTCTCAATCCCCAGCATATCGACATAGTGATAAAAGGCGGTGGACGAGAGCGGGAAGCGCATACCGCCAAGCTCTGCGATGGCATTGGTGGTGCCCTCAAAGCTTTGGCTGCGCAGCCGTCCGCCGAATTGGCCGGATTCAAAGACGACGGGGCGCAGGCCCAGCTTCATCAGCTCATAGGCACAGATCACCCCGGAGATACCCGCGCCGATAATACCCACCGTGCGCCCGTGGCTTTCGGCGGGCACCTCGCCCAAGCCTGCGGGATTGGTGATCCAGTCGTCAAAGGCGAAGGTAAAGTCGGGGCCAAAGGCGGTGACATAGGGTTTGGGTCTGGGGTCAGATGTCATCGCGTGTCGTTCCAGTTTCGGTGTAAATCTCGGGGCGGCGGTCGTGCAGATAGCGCACGGCTTGGCGGGTGCGCGCAATCTCGGCCCGGTCAAGATCGGCAACGATCAGCCCCGGGCCCCGACCCGCCCGCGCAATGTCGCGGCCATCGGGCGCACAGACGCAGGACAATCCGCAATAGTCGAAATCACCTTCGCTGCCGCAATAATTGGCATAGACCATAAAGATCCCGTTTTCCTCGGCCCGTGCGGGGACCAGCCGCGTGGCGACACTGTCATAGGGGATCATGTTGGCGGTGGGTGTCAGCACCAGATCTGCCCCGTCCAGCGCATAGGCGCGGGACAATTCGGGAAACTCGATGTCATAGCAAATCGCCAGCGCAACCTGCCAGCCGTTCCACGACACCACCCGCGCGCGGGCATGCCCCGCCTGAAACTGCGCACGGTCCACATCACCGTAAAGATGGGTCTTGCGGTAGTGTGCGATGCGCGCCCCCGCCGCGTCGATCAGTTGCACGGCGTTGAAGGGCGCACCGCCCTGTGGGTCAGCCTGCGGATAGCCATACAGGATCGCCAGCCCGTGACGCCGCGCGATATCGGCCACCTGTGCGGCGTTGGGTCCATCGGCAGGTTGCGCCAGTTCCAGAACGCGGGCTGCACCGATGTTATAGCCGGTCAGATACATCTCGGGCGTGACCAGCAGATCGCAACCTGCGGCCTTGGCCTGTGCTGCATATCCGTCCAGTTGTTCAAGACAATGCGCCACACCCGACGACGCCGGAGCAATCTGCATACATGCTATTTTCACCCAGGCCTCCTGTGTCCGCCCTGCCCTTTGCTCCGCCAAGTGTTGCTACATTTGGGCGTCCGCATCCAGCGGCCAAATGGGACGGCGCACGTTGACGTAGGGGCGTCGGCTCATTTGCGGCGTGGACAGCGCGCCGCTGTCGCACACAATCACCTTGCCCGCGATCGGCTCGAACGCGGCGCGAAAGTGCTGCATGGATTTCACTGCAACGACCGATTTCTGCTCGGGCTGAATGCCGAATGTCTTGAACTGTTGCAGGTCCAGCATCTGATCCCGTTCCGTCGTCACCAGAATGTCGATGCCGTCCACCCGCAGAACCGCCGTGGGGCCAAAGCTGCGGCGCAACCCACCCAGCATCGGCCCGTCGCCGGTCAGCCACCCGTCCGAGATGTGCATGATCTGGCCGCTCAACGTCAGCGGCCCGCCGCCAAAGGCCGGATCGTTCTTGCCGCCAAGTTCCAGCGTTACCGCGTCGCCGACAGCCCCCGCGCACAGTGCGGCGGCAGCGTCCGGGTCGATCATCGGGGCAAAGGTCGCGTTTTTCAGCCCGGCGTCCAGCATGGCAGCCAGCAGATTGGTCGCATCGCCGTAAGCACCCGATCCGGGGTTGTCGGCATAATCCGCGATCACCAGCGGCCCCTTGGCCGTGTCGAACGATGTGGCGACCGCACAGGCATCTTCGACGCTTAGGAAATCGTTGGCGATGCTGTTGCGCGCCTCCCAGATTTCCGCCGCGATCTGCTGGGAAATGGTGTGGGCACGTGCCTCGGCTCCATCGGTCTTGGTGTCATAGGTGACCAGAACCGTGGGGCCCATGTCGTGAATATCCGCATCGCTGAAGCCTGCGTTGATCGACACGCAGTGAATGCCTGCTTCGGTCTCGTGGTCCAGTGCGCGCGCATAGAGCGGCACGATCGGCCCCACGTCGGTGCGCCCGCCGTTGGGATCATCCAGCATCGGACAGGCCACGCGGCAGGTTTTCGGGTGGCTTTTGCCCGCCATCGCGGCCTCAAGAATACGGCCCGCTTGTTGCCCGCGTTCACGCAGATCGATGTGGGGGTAGGTCTTGTAGGACACGATGATATCGGCCAGTTCCGCCATCTGCGGGGTCACGTTGCAATGCAGGTCCAGCGTGGTGGCGATGGGCATGTCCGGTCCCACGATGTCGCGCAGACGTTGCAACAATTCGCCCTCGCCGTCCTCGCAGAATTCGGTGACCATGGCCCCGTGCATGGCCAGCAGGATGCCGTCCAATGTGTCCTTGTGCTGTTCAACGGCCGCGCAAATCTTGCCTGCCACATGCTCGAATGCGTGCCGCGACACCTTGGACCCCGGCACGGCATAGGCGGAAATCACATGGGTCAGGTCCCAACCCGCTTCGTCGGCCACATCGGTAAACCCGGACAGGCCGGTGTTGCCGTCGGACAGACGCGCCAACGCCTCGTCACCTTCCATCAGCGCATCGACCTCAAAGTTATGCAGCTCGGTCAGGCCCTTTTTGAACGTGTTGCTTTCATGAAGAAATTCGGCAGTGAGGACATGGTGCGTCATGGGTTATCCTTGGATTGGGTGAAAACAGGCGACAGGGTGTGGTCCGCGGCTCAGCACGGGAACCGTCTCGCGGCATTTGGCGGTGACATTTGGACAGCGCCCGGCAAAAGCGCAGCCGCGCGGCAGGTCGAAACCGCTGGGGATCTCGCCGGTCAGTTCGGTGGCCTCCTGACGGGTGTCTGGATCGGGGGCAAAGGTGCTGGCCATCAGCGCGCGGGTGTAAGGATGGCGTGGGGCAGCATTGGGATCGGGCAATTCCTCAACCACTGCGCCCAGATACATCACCACGATGCGATTGCAGAAATAGCGGACCAGCCCAAGGTCGTGGCTGATGAACAGGTAAGTCAGGTCCAGATCGCGCTGCAGTTGCTGGATCAACGACACGATCTGCGCCTGAATGGATACGTCCAGCGACGCCGTAGGCTCGTCCAGCACGATAAAGTCCGGGTTCAACGCCAGGGCGCGCGCAATGCCGACCCGCTGACGTTGCCCGCCGGACAACTGGTGGGGATAGCTTTGTGCCATTGAGTTGGGCAGGCCGACCTTTTCCAAAAGCTCGGCAATGCGCCCCTCCGGCACACGCGCGCCTTGCACCACAAAAGGTTCTGCCAGCGCATCCGCCACCCGATACCGCGGATCAAGAGAGGAATATGGATCTTGGAACACCATCGCCATACGCTGGCGCATCTTGCGCAGGTCACGACGGCTTAGCTGCGTCAGGTCGGCCCCTTCAAAGCAGACAGCACCTTTGGTCGGCTCAATCAGCCGCAACACCAGACGGGCCAGCGTGGACTTGCCACACCCGCTTTCGCCAACCACGCCGACGATATCGCCACGTGCAATCGACAGCGACACATCACGGACCGCCAACATGCTGCGCGGTTTTTTCAGGAACCCGCCGGGGGTATCGAACCGCTTGGACAGGGACTGGATTTTGACAAGAGGTTCAGACATCCAGCGCTCCGTTCAAAGGGTAATGGCAAGCGACCGTGCCCGCGTCGGACAGGCCGCGCTGAACAGGAACCTTGGTGTCGCAACCTGCACCCGCGCGCGGGCAGCGGGGGTGAAACCGGCAACCTGCAGGATAGGCCGTGGCCGATGCCACGTTGCCGGGAATGCCTGTCAGCGATCCGGGTGCCATGCCCTCGCGGGGGATACAGTCGATCAGGGCGGCTGAATAGGGATGCTGCGGGCTGGCAAACAGCGCATGCACCGGCTTTTGCTCGGCCAGCCGGCCCGCATAGAGCACCGCCACCTTGTCACAGGCCTGTGCCACAACGCCCATGTCGTGCGTGATCAGCACCAGCGCCAGACCGCGTTCACGCACCAGACGCGTCAGCAGATGGATGATCTGCGCCTGAACCGTGACATCCAGCGCCGTCGTCGGCTCGTCCGCGACGATCAGGTCGGGATTGCCCGCCAATGCCATCGCGATGACGATACGTTGCTTCATGCCACCAGACAGCTGGTGCGGATAGGCCGAACAGATGGTGTCAGCCTGCGGGATGCGCAGTTGGGTCAGCAGTTCGATGGTGCGCGCCCGCGCCTCCTTGCGGTCCAGACCCAGATGCGTGCGGGACACGAAATCAACCTGTGGGCCAATCCGCTGAACGGGATCCAGCGCCGTCATCGGGTTTTGCGTGATGAACGCGATCCGCCGCCCGCGCAGCGCGCGCAGCTTGCGCTTTGGCAGCGTGGCAAGGTCGGTGCCGTCAAATTCCAGCGATCCTGCGGTGACGCGCCCGCCGATCAGCGGCAGCAAGCCGGTCAGCGCAAGTGCCGTCAGCGATTTGCCCGATCCGCTTTCGCCAACCAGCCCCATGATCTCGCCCTTGGCCAGGTCAAAGCTGACGCTTTCCAGCAGGGTCAGGGTGCCGATGCCCACCGACAGGTTTTTGACACTCAGCAACATCAGCTTTCCCGCACGCGCGCGCGCACGTCCAGCGCATGGATCAGCGCATCGCCGAACAGGTTGATCGCAAAGACGGTCACGGCCACGGCCACCCCCGGAATGATGATGATCCACGGCGCCTTGAACATCTGCGCCGTGCCCGACGACATCAGCCCGCCCCAACTGGGTGTCGGAGGCTGCGCGCCAAGGCCGAAGAACCCCAGCGTCGCCTCGAGGATGATCGCGTCCCCCGTGGCCAGCATCGCGGCGACAATCACCGGTGCCAGCGTGTTGGGCAAAAGGTGGCGCATCAGGATATGCCCGTGGCTTGCGCCCAAGGACCGCGACGCCTCGACAAAGGTTTCCGATTTGATCGCCATGATCTGCGAGCGCGTCAGCCGGGTGAACAGTGCCAGATAGGCCACTCCGATGGCGACCATCGCACCGGTGACACCGGGGCCGATGATGGCCACCAGTATGAGCGCCACCAGAATTTCGGGGAACGACCACGTCAGATCGATCACCGCCGTCACCGCGCGGTCGAACCGGCCTCCGAAATAGCCAGACGCAGCCCCCAGGCACATGCCGCAGAAAACCGAGATACCAATCGCAATCGTTGACACGCTCAACGAGGTCCGCGCGCCGTACATGATGCGCGTCAGCATATCGCGGCCGAACTCGTCGGTGCCCAGCCAATGCGCCGCATCCGGTGCTCGGAACGCATTGGGCAGGTCCTGAATGTCGTATTCATAAGGTGTCAGGTACGGCGCAAAGACCGCAACGAACACCACCAGTATCAGCCAGGTGCCTGCGATCACGCCCTTGGGTCGGCACATGACGCGACCCAATGTGGTGTCGGACAGTTTCAACGCGACCACCCCCATCACAATGCCGCCCTGACGCGCGGGTCCATGGCCGCCTGAATAAGGTCGCCCGCCAAGGTGCCCAGCATCACCGCCATAGCCAGGATCAGCAGACAGGCCTGAACCACGGGATAATCATGCTGGTTCAGCGATTTGATCAGCAGGGTGCCCAATCCGGGACGGGCAAAGACCACCTCGACCGTGACCGCGCCGCCCAGGATCCAACCGATGCGCAGCGACAGAATAGTGACCACAGGAATAAGCGCGTGCCGCAGCACATGGCGCAATTGAATGCGTGCGGGGCGCATCCCCTTGGCGTGCAAAAGCATCAGGAAATCGCGCTGGCCCGCCTCGACCATCGCCACGCGGGTCACCCGGGCAACCAACGCGGTGCCGCCCAGACCCACAGTCAGAACCGGCAAAACCATCGCCGACCAGTCGCGCGCGCCTGACACCGGGAACATGCCCAGCCAGACGGAAAACACGAGGATCAGCAAAAGCCCCAGCCAGAACCCCGGAACGGTGGAGCCAAGCAGCACAACCGTCATGATCAGCTGGTCGGGCCAACGGTCACGGTTCAGCGCCGCGATCGTGCCCAGAACAATCCCGAAAAAGGTCGAGAACGCCAGTGCACACAATCCCAGCGCCAGCGAGTGCGGCAAGGCTTGGGCGATCAGGTCTGCCACCGGCCTGCGGGCGACGATGGCTGTGCCCAGATCACCTTGAAGCACACCGCTGAGCCAGATCCAGTATTGCACCGCCAGCGGCTTGTCCAAGCCATAGCGCGCGGTCATGATCTCGCGCTGTTCCGGTCCTGCGCCGATCTTCAGAAGGTTGTCGATCGGATCGCCTGGTATCAGGTGGATGATCGAAAAGATCACCATCGACACCGCAAGGGAAACGGGGATCAGAACCAGCACCCGCCTGATAAAATAGCCCAGCATGTCTGATCCCCGCCTGACGCTTATTCGACCGGAGCCATGTCCATCAGCACGGTCGACCCGATGCCCGGCGCATCAAACACTTCGGGCATGGAAATCCGCGACGTGTTGTACCCAACGCTGACAACGGGCTGGTAGATCGGGGCGAATGGAAACTGCGAAAGGACGTATTCGTGATAGGCGGTAAAGTTCGCGATCCGCTCGTCCGAGCTTTTTGATCCGGTCATGGCCGCAGCGCGCAGCTCTTCGGCCTTGGGGTCGTTGAACATCGAGATGTTCGGATAGCCCAGACGGTCACCCCCAAAGAACCAGTCCACGATATCGGCGTTGTCCCAGACATAGGAGCGCACCGCGACCTGCTGTTCGCCGGATTTGTACTGGTCGCGGATCATGGCGCTGTCAAAGGTGGCGATCTCGGCGCTGATGCCCACGGCTTTCAGTTGCGCCTGCACCACTTCTGACAGACGGCGGAACACGCTGTCGCTTTGTGTCCACAAGGACACCTCGAGCGGCTGGCCGTCCTTCATGCGCACGCCATCCGCGCCCATGGTCCAACCGGCTTCGTCCAGAAGGGCGTTGGCCTTGTCAGGGTTGAACGAGATCCGGTAGTCATCGGCCACTTTCGCTTCGGGCAGTGCCGATATCAGGAAGGTGTCCGCCACCTGCCCGATGCCGCCATAGATGTTGTCCAGAATTTCCTGCTGGTTGATCGCAAGGGCCGCGGCCTCGCGCACCTTGATGTCGGTGAAGGGTTCCTTGACCACGTTCATGACCATGTAAACCAGCTCGCGCCCCGGAACACTGACCAGCTTCAGGTCGCTTTGCTTTTCAACCTCGGGAACAAAATCGGCAGGGACCGACAGCAGCATATCGACACCGCCGGTTTTCAGCTCGAGGAAGGCGGTCGAGGCTTCGGCGATCTCGCGGAATGTCAGGTGTTCGAACTTGGCAGGACCTGTGTTCTTGGCCACGGGCGAGCCCCAGGTGTAATCGTCGTTGCGCACCAGAACGGTTTGCTGGCCGATGTCGAAGCTTTCCAGCTTGTAGGGCCCTGTGCCGATGGTTTCGGTCACACCAAAATTCTCGCCCATGGCGACAAAGGATTTGGGTTCGGGCACGCCCATGATGGCAAGGTTGTACAGCAGGTTCGGTTCGGGATGTTTCATCACGAACTTCACTGTGTATTCGTCCACAACCTGAATGCTGTCGATGGCCGCAGTGTAATAGGCGTTGTCGGTGCCGTCATACAGCGGCAGCCAGTCCGCTATGGTCTGCGCATTGAAGGGCACACCGTTGTGGAAGGTCACACCTTGTTTCAGGTGGAACACCCACGACATGCCGTCCTCGGCCTCTTCCCAGCTTTCGGCCAGATGCGGATGATAGCTGCGCGCCGCGTCCACCTCGACCAGCCGGTCGAAGATCAGAAAGCTGGCAGCGTTCGTCAGAATGGCCGTGACAGGGTTATAGCTGGTCAGGCCGACCGTGTTGGACGGCAAAACAATCGTGGCCTCCTGCGCAAAGACAGCCGGGGCCGTTGCAATGATCGCAGCGACAGACACGCTTGCGGCCAGCAGATGTTTGGTGAACTTCATGGTAATTGTACCTTCCCTATGTTGGCGCTTTTTTGATTATTTTTTGCTTGTGTCGGACCGCGCGCCGAGGTGTCCGACAAAGGTGTTGTAGCCTGCAGAAATCGCGGCCATCCGCTCTTCGACATCTGCGCCCAGTTCGTTGAACACACCGTTCACCGTCAGGCTGATCAGGCTGGAAATGGGCGCCGTGTTGTCCCAGAACAGGTTCAGTTCGGTCGGCACGGCAAAGGTTTCATCCGCCAGCCCCGCATCCCACGTGCAATAAGGATCGGTGATCAGCGACACTTTCACACCGCGCTCCTTGGCGGCGCGGGCCAGCTTTTCGGCCATGCGGGAATATTTGCGGCCGTCGATGACAACCAGACAGGACTGCGCAGGATCGCCCTGCAACAACTCGGAGAACGTGCCGCCCTCCTGATCGGCCAACCAGACACCGGGGCGCAGGTATTGCAATCCATTGGCCAGATACTGGGCCTGACCGCGCTCGGCCTGAAACCCCGCGACAAAGACCTGCGGCGTGTGCGCCAGCCGCTTGACCATGGTTTCAAAAGGCTTGCTGCCCGCCATTTCGTAGACCGCGACAAGGGCCGCAATCTCAAGCTCCAGCGCGCGGCTCAGTTCGGCGCCACCGCTGCGGGAGCGTGCATGAAAATCCTTCAGCCGGTCGCCGATCAACCACGCACTGTCGCCCAGGTCAGCCTGAAGCCGTGATTTCAGCTCTTTGAAACTGTCCAGCCCGATGCTGCGGCAATACCGCCCGACACTGGCCTCAGACACGCCGATCTTGGTCGCGAGGGTTGAGGCCGTCTCGAAGGGAAGCGTTTTGATGTTGGTCATCATGTAGCTTGCAATGGCTTTTTCGCCCTTGGTCCCACCCTCGACGCTGTCGGCCAGCAATTGCTGAACGCTGACCGAAATATTGTCTGGATGCGCCATGGCGCCCTCCCCCTTGAAGCCATCTGTTGTGACTCGAAATGACAGAAAGCTTTCATAATGTCAATCTTGCAATATTTGTATCTCTGGATTACACGTGACCCAACCTCGCCAAACCAAGGGTTCGACATGACGGACATTTCCAGACAGACCCGCGCACCGCTGACCATAGACAGGGCCGAACTGCGGCTGGTCCGGATGCCGTTGTTGCAGCCTTTCGTGATCTCGACCGGCACGATGCATGACCGCATTTTCCCGCTGCTGACGCTCTGTTCAGGCGATCACGAGGGGTATGCCGAAGGGGTCATGGATCCCCTGCCCGACTATCTTGGCGAAACGCTGCCCGCTGCGATGGCGCTGCTGAAGGAACTGTTCCTGCCGATGATCGTCGGAAAATCCTTTGAGAATCCGGCGGCACTGGACGCGCTTCTGGCCCCGTGGCGCGGCCACCAGATGACAAAGGCAACCGTCGAGATGGCATTCTGGGACCTGTGGGCCAAGTCACTGGACCTGCCACTGCAAACCCTTCTGGGCGGAACCGGGAATGCGATAGACGCAGGCGTTTCGCTGGGGATCGGGTCCATCGACGACACTGTCGCGCGCGTGGCCGATCATCATCGACAGGGTTACAAACGGATCAAGCTCAAGATCAAGCCCGGGCACGACATCGCGCTGGTCCGTGCGGTGCGCGCGGCCTTTCCCGACATCCGGCTGAGTGTGGACGCCAATGCCTGCTACACGCTGGCCGACGCGGGTTTGCTGCAAAAGCTGGACGATCTGGCGCTGGATTACATCGAACAACCGCTGGCTTGGGACGACATTCAGGACCACGCAGTTTTGCAGAAACGGATGACAACGCCGATCTGTCTGGACGAATGCATCAACTCGGTCCGCGCCTGCCGTCAGGCGCTTCAGGCTGATGCGGCGCGGGTGATCAACATCAAGGTGGCGCGGTCGGGCGGATATCACACGGCGCTGAAAATGCACGATCTGGCGGCGGCCTTTGACGTGCCTGTCTGGTGCGGCGGCATGCTGGAATCAGGCATCGGGCGCGCGCACAACATCCACCTGTCGACCTTGCCGAACTTTACCAAACCCGGCGATGTGTCCAGCGCCAGCCGCTATTTTGCGCGCGACATCATCAACGAACCGCTCGAGGCAACCGACGGGCGCATGGCGGTGCCCCAAGGCGCGGGCATCGGCGTGACGCTGGATGAAAGTTTTCTGTCAGAGATGACCATTTCCACCGAAAGCTTTTCCGCATGACACCGCCGGTGATCCGCGAATTGTCCGGCGTGGCAGAGTTCACCGCGGCCGAAGCCCTGCAGCGCGCGGTCTGGGGTCAGGATGATCTGGTCGATCCCTATGATCTGATGATGGTCATCCAGCACGAAGGCGGCCTTGCCGCCGGCGCCTTTTCGGGCGACGAACTTGTCGGCTATGTCTTCGGCTTTCCCACACGCGATCCGCACATCCAGCATTCGCACCGGCTTGCGGTGCTGCCAGCGATGCAGGGCATGGGATTGGGCGCGCGTCTGAAATGGTTTCAGCGCGACTGGTGTCTGGCACGCGGCATCACCCATGTGCGCTGGACCTTCGACCCGCTGCGCGCGGCCAATGCGGCACTGAACGTGGGCAAGCTGGGCGTGATCGTCGACACCTATATGGCCGACTATTACGGCAAAATGGTGGGTATCAACGCGGGCACCCCCTCTGATCGGTTGATGGCAGACTGGTTTCTCGACACCGCGCATGTGGCCGACCGCGCGGCACGGATTGCGCAGGTCCATCCTGATGCCGCACGGCGCGTGACCATTCCAGCGGATTTCGCAGCCCTGCTTGCCTCGAACCCGGACAAGGCGTTGGCCGAAAGGTTGCGCGTGAGAGAACAGATTGGCCGCGCCTTGGAAGAGGGTCTTGTTATCAACGGGTTTGTAGCGGATCAGTCGTGCTATGTTTTTACGAAACGTGCAGCATAACGATGCCCTGCACACATGGCCGGGGCTTGGACGGGCCTGCCAAAACCATCCGCAACAAATAGCCTGAAGAACGTCCAAGGTGCCAACGCACCCCTATTCGCCCGACCTATCGCAATAGCGCCGCAAAAAAGGGACGCATCGGTCCTGGAATATGTCAACCGCGCGACATCTGTAACCGGCCAAGAACCCCGCCGTTTCCTGCGCCGTTCGAAAGTGCGACTTTTTGTCTGGAATGGCCAAAACGGCTTAAGAATCGTGGGTTCTTGAGGTTGGTAACCTTGTGGCTGCGCGAATTTAATTCATAATCGCCAGACTGAATTTTTCGTAGCGAGTAGGAGTTCATTTGTCTCTATTCTTTATCGTCGCTTTGCCATTCCTGGGTGCGCTGCTTCCTGGATTGATGAACTCTGCCGGACGTTCGGCCACGGCGGGCGTCACGTTCACCGTGACGCTGGCAGCCTTTGTGGGCCTTCTGACCAACCTGCCTGCCGTGCTTGCGGGCAATGTGGTGATGGCGCGGGTCGACTGGATGCCGCTGCTGGGGCTTAACTTTTCGTTGATGCTGGACGGGCTGGGCTTTTTCTTTGCCTTGCTGATCCTTGGCATCGGCCTGTTGATCATCGCCTATGCGCGCCACTATCTCAGCCGCGACGACAATATGGGGCAATTCTTCACCTATCTGCTGCTGTTCCAAGGCGCGATGGTGGGCATTGTCATGAGCGACAACATCCTGCTTTTGCTTGTTTTCTGGGAACTAACATCGCTGTCGTCCTTCCTGTTGATCGGATATTGGAAACACCTGCCCGAAGGGCGTCAGGGCGCGCGCATGGCGTTGACGGTCACCGGCATGGGTGGCCTTGCAATGATCGGTGGCATGTTGATGCTGGGCCAGATCGTCGGCAGCTATGACCTGAGCGTGATCTTGCAGAACCGCGAGTTGATTCAGGCAGATCCGCTGTACGTGCCTGCGCTGGTGTTGATTCTGCTGGGCGCGTTCACCAAGTCGGCGCAGTTCCCGTTCCACTTCTGGTTGCCGCACGCGATGGCGGCGCCGACGCCTGTGTCTGCCTATCTGCACTCGGCCACGATGGTAAAGGCGGGCATCTTCCTGATGGCGCGCATGTGGCCGGTGCTGTCGGGCACGCCTGAGTGGTTCATGATCGTCACCACGGCAGGTTTGATCACGATGGTTCTGGGCGCGGTGATTGCGCTGTTCAAACATGACCTGAAGGCGCTGCTGGCGTTTTCGACGGTCAGCCATCTGGGCCTGATCACCATGCTGTTGGGCACAGGCACCGCATTCGGTGCGATGGCCGCGGTGTTCCATATTCTGAACCACGCGACGTTCAAGGCGGCGTTGTTCATGTCTGCGGGCATTATCGATCACGAGGCGCACACGCGCGACATTCGCCGTTTGGGCGGATTGCGCAGGTTGATGCCCATAACCTTTGTCATTGCCAGTCTGGCGGCACTTTCGATGGCCGGGATTCCGTTGCTGAACGGGTTCCTCTCCAAGGAAATGATGCTGGAAGAAGCGTATCACACTGTCCTGTTCGGCTCGCCCCTGCTGGTGCCGGTGCTGGCGACGGTCGGATCGTTGTTCTCTGCCGCCTATTGCTTCCGGTTGATCGGGCACGTGTTCTTTGGCCCCGTGCGCGACGACTATCCGGCCAAGCCGCATGACCCCAACACCGGCCTTTGGCTGCCGCCTGCCTTGCTGGTTGTTCTGGTCGTGGCGATTGGCGTGGCACCGTTCCTGGCCGAACCCTTTGTGAAACTGGTGACGGCATCGGTTCTGGGCGACGCGGCCGCGGTGCCGACGGCGTATTTCAAGATCTGGCACGGGCTTGTGCCTGCGCTGTACATGTCGCTGATCGCCATTGCGGGCGGCTTGCTGATGCTGGCGCTGTTCAAACCGGCCCTGTTCGTCTGGGACAAGGCACCGCGCCCCGAGGCCAAAGTCATCTTTGAGGCTATCGTCGAGGCGGTCGCGAAGCTGGCGCGTGCGGTGATTCACGCGACGCACAACGGTGCGTTTTCGCGCTATGCGGCAATTGCCTTGGTGGTCATGGTCGCTGTCGGGTATCACGCATGGTCCACCGGCACGGTCGGCCCCGACACACGCACGGTGCAATATGCACCGCCCGTGTTCATCGCGGCCTGGCTGATGCTGGCGACGGCCACTGCGGGACTGGTCATATTGCACCGCAACCGGCTGCTGTCGCTGATCCTGATCGGCATCGTGGGCCTGATGGTGTCCATCGGCTTTGTGTTCTTCAGCGCGCCCGATCTGGCGATGACCCAATTCACCGTCGAAGTCGTCACTATCATCCTGTTGTTGCTGGCCCTGAACTTCCTGCCCAAGACCACCCCCGTGGAAAGCACAGTATTGCGCCGCGTGCGTGACACAGGTGTGGCGGTGCTGGGGGGGCTGGCGACGTTCGCGCTGTCCTTCCACTATTTGCTGCGCGACGCGGTCAGCACGCCAATCTCGGAATTCCACCTTGCCAATTCCTATAAGGGCGGCGGCGGTACGAATGTCGTGAACGTCATTCTTGTCGATTTCCGTGGCTTTGACACCTATGGCGAGATCATCGTGTTGGGCATCGCTGCTCTGCTGATCTATGCGATGACCGAAACGCTTCTGGACGGTCCGGTGCGGGCGCGATTGTTGAACCGCAAACCCGATCAGGCACGGTCGGGCAACAAGCATCCGATGATGATGGTCGTGCTGACGCGGGTCATCATGCCGGTTGTTCTTATGGTCGGTTTCTACATCTTCTTGCGCGGTCACAATGAACCGGGCGGTGGGTTTATCGCGGGCCTGATCGTGTCCATTGGCGTCGTGATGCAGTATATGGCCAGCGGCTTTGGCTGGGCGTCGGCGCGGTTGCGGTACCCCTATCACGGGGTGATCGGAGCGGGCGTTCTGATTGCGGGGCTGACCGGCATCGGATCATGGTTCTTTGGCAAACCTTTCCTGACCTCTGATTTCACCTATGTCCGCATTCCACCGTTCGAAAAATTCGAACTGGCCACTGCTGCACTGTTCGATCTGGGTGTGTTTCTGGCTGTTGTCGGCGCTGTGATGCTGTCACTGGAAAGCTTCTCGCGTCTGGCACGGCTGGCCGGATACCACGACAGCGACGAACCGATGGACATCGATCCCTTGCGCGACGACACCATAGCCGCGGGTCACGCCGCCGCCGAAAAGAAGGGAGTGTAACATGGAGTTTCTTGTTGCATCCGCCATTGGCATCCTCACCGCCGGAGGCATCTACCTGACTTTGCGGTTGCGGACCTTTCCCGTGATTCTGGGGGTGTCGCTGCTGACCTATGCGGTGAACGTGTTCCTGTTTGCCTCGGGCCGATTGACCGTGGGGGCGCCGCCGATCCTGCAAGACGGGGTCAGCACCTATACTGACCCGCTGCCGCAGGCCCTGGTGCTGACGGCGATTGTTATTTCATTCGGCATGACGGCTGTTGTCGTGATGATCGGCCTTGGCGCGTTTCTGGGGTCGGATGACGATCATGTGGACGACCAACCCCAAACCGATGAAGACCGTTCGGAGGGCGCATCATGAACCATTGGATCGCTGCACCCATTATCCTGCCCGCCCTTGTCGCACCCTTCATCGTGCTGGCGGCACGCTACCACATCGGCATCCAGCGGGTGCTGTCCGTGGCGGGCGTTCTTGGGCTGATCGCCGTTGCCTTCGGCCTGGCGCTTCAGGCTTTTGACGGCACCATCACACTCTATCAGATGAGCGACTGGTCCGCCCCCTTTGGCATTGTGCTGGTCGCTGACCGCCTGTCGACCATGATGGTTCTGCTGACGGCGGTCCTGGCGCTGTTTGTGCTGCTTTATGCCATCGGATCGGGCTGGGACAATCGCGGCTGGCACTTTCACGCACTGTACCAGTTCCAGCTGATGGGCATCATGGGCGCGTTCCTGACGGGCGACCTGTTCAACCTGTTCGTGTTTTTCGAGGTTCTGCTGATCGCATCCTACGGGCTGATGATCCACGCGGGCGGCAATGCGCGACTGAAAGCAGGTGTGCAATATGTGCTGTTCAACCTCATCGGCTCGACCCTGTTCCTGTTCGCCTTGGGGTCGATCTATGCCGAGACAGGCACGCTGAACATGGCCGATCTGGCAAACCGCGTGGCGCAAATCGGCCCCGAGGCGACGGTCGGCATTCGGGTCGCTGCCGTGCTGCTGTTGCTGGTCTTTGCGATCAAGGCGGCGGTGGTGCCGTTGCACTTCTGGCTGCCATCCAGCTATGCCGAAGCGCCTGCCCCCGTGGCCGCGCTGTTCGCGATCATGACCAAGGTGGGCGCCTATGCGATCATCCGCGTCTATACGATGATCTTTCCGCCTGATCTGGCGGCGACGGCGGGATTGCATGGCTATTGGCTGATGCCCGCGGCACTGGTGTCGCTGGCCATCGGGATGACCGGCGTGCTTGCGGCCAAACGTCTGGACCGGCTTGTGGCGTTTTCGGTGATCGGGTCGATGGGTATGGTGATGGTGTCGATTGCGCTGTTCACCCCCGCCGGTATCGCGGCGGCGTTGTACTATATCGTGCATTCGACGCTGGCCGGTGCCGCGCTGTTCCTGATCGCTGACCTTGTCCGCACGGGGCGGGGCAGTCTGACGCTGACACCGCAGCCTGTTCTTGCGGGCAATGCGCTGACAGCCGCGATGTTCTTTGTCGGGGCCATTGCGATGGCCGGACTGCCGCCGCTGTCGGGTTTTCTGGGCAAGCTGCTGGTGCTGAATGCCAGCTATGACAGCCCCCAGATGGTCTGGATCTGGGCGGTCGTGCTTGGCTCGAGCCTGATCAGCATCGTCGGGTTCTCGCGCGCAGGCAGCATTCTGTTCTGGAAGGCCCATTCCGTCACACCCGAAGAAGATGCCGAAGCGCTGGCCCGACCGCATGCCCTGTCTTATGTGGCGGTTGGCGGGCTGGTGACGCTGCTGATCGCGCATACTGTCTTTGCAGGGCCCGTGCACAGCTACACCACCACGATGGCCGCACAGCTGTTCGCGCCGCAGCCGTATATCTCGACGGTGGTGGACACACCCGGCAAGTTGAGCATCCCCAAAACGGGAGACCACTGATATGACCCGCTTCTATAACTGGCTTTTGCCGCACCCGCTTTTGACGCTGCTGCTGGCGGTTGTCTGGACCCTGCTGCAAAATGACGTTTCCGCAGGAATGGTGGTGTTCGGCGTTATCCTGGGGATCATAATCCCGCGAATGACCTCGATCTGGTGGCCAGACCTGCCCAAGGGTTTTCACATCGGCAAGATGTTCAGCTATTGCCTGATCGTGATGTGGGACATTCTGGTGGCCAACATCCAGGTCGCATGGATCGTTCTTTCGGTTCCCAACGCCAAGCTCAAGCCTGCGTGGATTGCGGTCCCGCTGAAACTGCGCCAACCCGAGGCGATTACCCTGCTTGCAGGGACGATCACCCTGACCCCCGGAACCGTATCCTGCGACCTGTCCAACGAAGGCCACAGCCTGCTGGTACATGTGCTGCACACCGATGACCCCGACGCCGTTCTGGAAGACATCAAAACCCGCTACGAACGCCGGCTGGAGGAGATTTTTGTATGATTGCTGCTGCTGATTTACTGAATATTGCGCTGATGGTCACCTTTGTGACACTGGCCTTGGGGCAGATCCTGTCAATGGTGCGGCTGGTGATCGGCCCGACCCCGGCGGACCGTATTCTGGCGCTCGACACGATGGTTATCAACGCATTGGGATTGGTCGTTTTGCTGGGCATCTATCAAGGTGTGCAGATTTACTTTGAGGTCGCGTTGCTGATTGCGATGCTGGGTTTTGTCTCGACCGTGGCACTTGCACGGTTCATTTTGCGGGGGGACATCATCGAATGAGCTTCGAGATTATCGGTACATATGCAGTGGCGCTGCTCCTGCTGATCGGGGCGGGATTTGTTATCGTCGGTGTCATCGGTCTGCTGAAGTTCAATGACCCGATGACGCGTCTGCACGCCCCGACAAAAGTGGGTACAGTCGGCATTGGCGCATTGCTTTTGGCGTCGATGCTCTATTCCTTCGTGCAGGGTGAAGGATCCCTGCACGAGATGCTGATCATGGCGTTCCTGTTCGTGACCGCCCCGATTTCTGCGCATTTCATCGCAAAGGTGAGCATTCACATGCGGACATGCGAAACTCCGCCGGCCCCGCCGCAAGATACGACATGGTCGACACTGGACGTCGCGGAAGAAGACCGCGAGATCGCGCCGCAAGAGCAAGGCTGACCGGCTGCAGCGCGTAGACCCAGTACACGGGCCTGTAGCAGCAGGCGATCTTCGCCTGCCATCTGTTGTGTTCCGCGCCAGCCTTTCTGGTGTCGCGCACGATACGCGACCAGCAAATCAAATCGGCATGCTGTCCGGGTGAAAACCAAGAACGAGAACGGGTAACCGCGTTCGAAAACTTCCCAAACCAGCGGAAGAAACCGATGAAACCAACGTTAAAAGGTGAAGATGGCGGACCATAGAGGATTCGAACCTCTGGCCTCTGCCTTCGGAGGGCAGCGCTCTATCCAGCTGAGCTAATGGTCCACTAGGGGGCGGTATAGCTTTGAGGGTGCGGGGCTGCAATTGTTAAATCGCCCCGATGGTGCAGTTGTTTGCCCGGGACGCCCAAGGGGGCCAGCCCCCCGCCCTGCGGGCGTCCCCCGGGATATTTATCGCCAAAAGAAGTTTACGGTCAGGCGAAGAGGTCGTGGGCCAGTTCCAAGGCATCGACCAGCGCGTCGACCTCTTGGGTGGTGTTGTACATGCCAAAGGACGCGCGGCAGGTAGCGGTCAGGCCAAGGTGTTCCATCAGCGGCCCCGCGCAATGGTGGCCCGCGCGCACGGCAACGCCCTTTTTGTCGAGAATCGTCGACACGTCATGGGCATGGGCTGCGCCATCCAGGGTAAAGCTGAAGATCGCGCCCTTGTCCGGTGTGGTGCCCTGCACTTGCAGCCAGTTCAGACCGCCAAGACGCTGCACCGCGTAATCGCGCAAGGTCGCCTCGTGGTCGGCAATCGCCTGCATTCCGTGACCCATCATGTAATCCAGCGCAACGCCAAGGCCGATCATCTGAACGATGCCCGGCGTGCCGGCCTCGAACTTCATCGGCGGATCGTTGTAGGTCACCGTATCCTTGGTCACCTCGCGGATCATGTCGCCGCCGCCCATGAAAGGCTGCATCTCCCGCATCCGGTCTGGGTGCACATAGATCGCGCCCGAGCTGGAGGGACCATACAGCTTGTGACCGGTGATTGCGTAGAAATCGACGCCCAGGTCCTGCACGTCCACCGGCATGTGTACGGCGGCCTGGCTGCCGTCGACCAGCACCGGCACGCCCTTGGCATGGGCACCGGCACAGATCGTTTTGACGTCCACATGGGTGCCCAGAACGTTGGACATATGCGTGACGGCGACCAGTTTTGTCTTGGGGCCGATGGCGTCAATCACCGCCTGCGGGTCCAGCGCACCGGTGCTGTCCACATCGACCCATTTCAGCACCACGCCCTGCCGTTCGCGCAGGAAATGCCAGGGCACGATGTTCGCGTGATGCTCCATGACGCTCAGCACGATCTCGTCGCCCGCCTGCAGGCGCGGCATGGCCCAACTGTAGGCAACCATGTTGATCCCCGCGGTGGTGCCCGAGTTGAAGATGATGTTATCTTCGGAGCCCGCATTCAGGAACCGCGCGATGGTGCCGCGCACTGCCTCGTATTTGTCGGTGGCCAGGTTCGACAGGTAATGCAGCCCGCGGTGCACGTTGGCATATTCGTGGGAATAGGCCTGGGTGATCGCGTCGATCACCACCTGCGGCTTTTGCGCCGACGCGCCGTTGTCGAGATAAACCAGCGGCTTGCCGTTCACCTCACGCGACAGGATCGGAAAGTCGGCCCGAATTTTTGCAACATCATACATTGGCATCCAGCCCCCAAACGCCCAGCCCCGTCACGGCCAGCAAAACAATTATCCCGAAGGCAAGACCGATCATCAGGGCGACCATCAGCCCAAAGGCCTTCCACGCGGACGAAAAGGACAAGGCCTGTGCAATGAAATTGGCCATGACCCACAGTCCTATGAACATGACCACCATTGCGAACATGCCGGCCAATGCGGGCGAGATCAGCGCAAGCACGACCACCGCGGCCTGTGCCGCCGCGCGCAGGGCTTGCAACCATGTCAGCACGATGGCGACGTCTTCCAGCTCACCCTGCCCGCCGACTGCCCGACCGGCCCACAGCAGCGCGTGAACCGTCACCACCATTCCGCCTGCCAGCAGGATGAACAGCATCAGCGGGTTCATCATGATCGACGGCAACGGAACCGGCGACGGGAACAGCAGCTCGGCCACACCGGCAAGAATCGCGTTACAGCAACTGACCAACGCCAGCGCCGTCCAGATCACGCCGCGAGGCAGTTGCCAGTTGATCAGCTGTGCCGCCGCCGCGCGCGGGTTGCGCAAGGTGAGCACCGCCAGCCCGCCCCAATCGGTATTTCCCAAGGTCATGCCTGTGCCCTTTCCTGAGCAAGCGAACCGCCGATCCAGAACCAGCCAAACACCGTCAGCCAGACCACACCCACCGAAGTCAGCGCCGGACCGACACCGATAAAGCCCGCGACCAGACCGTGCAGCAGGATCAGCGGGCTGGAAGCCAGAACCGCCCAGAACAGCGCCAGCCGCGCGCCATATCCGGTGCCGCGCCCGCCCAGCACGCGGCCCAGAAGCCGCGCGAGGAAGGCCAGCACATAGAGCACCAGCGGCATGATGAAGATCCACGCCAGCAGCGTGCCCCCCATCAGCATCTGGAAATCCTGCCCCGTCAGATGCGCCTCGCGCGACAGACGCGGCAGTTGCGCGACAAAGACGATCAGACAGCCTGCCATCACATAGACCAGCGCACGATCCTCACGCGGCCCCTGCGCCAGCAGCCTGCGGATCACCGCAGCCGGCCCGCGGTAAGTGGCCACGATGTCGGTTGTGACCGCCATCAGCTGCGGTGACGCTCGAGCCAGCCCGACATGCGGGTCTCGATGTCGGCGCGCAGATCTTCGTTCTCGATCTCCTGCACGGCTTCGGCAAGAAATGCCAAGGTCAGCAGGTTGGTGGCGGCCTCTTCCGGCACACCGCGCGAACGCAGATAAAACAACGCCTCTTCGTCGATCGCGCCCGAGGTCGAACCGTGCGAGCAGGCCACGTCATCGGCATAGATCTCAAGCTCGGGCTTGGCCAGGAACTGGCTGTCGCCGTCCAGCAGCAGCGACTGGCTGATCTGGTAGCCGTCGGTTTTCTGGGCGCCGGCCTTGACCAGGATCTTGCCCTGGAACACGCCGGTGGCGCCATTGCGCAGCACCTTTTTGAACACCTGACGGCTTTCGCAGTTCACCGCGTCATGGGTCACGAACACCGTGTCGTCATGGTGGAAATCACCGTCACCGACACAGGCACCGGCCACATGCGCCACCGCGTCGTCGCCGGTCAGTTCCAGCACACATTCATTGCGGGTCAGCTTGCCATTGGCGGTCAGGGTGAAGGATTTGAACGTGCTTTCGGTGCCCAGTCGCGCAAACACATGGGTTGCGGCCACGCGCTGGTGATCGCGCCCCTGGGTGCGGACGTGGTGGAAGGCCGCCGTATCGGCCACGTCCACTTCCATCACCGTGCCCAGACGCGCCGCCGCCGGACCGCTTTCCAGCAGGGTCAGCGATGCGCCCTGCTCCAGCTTGATCACGTGGTGCAGCATCACGTCGGCATTGTCGCTCGTGCGGTTATAGATCACGTTCACCGGCTTGGACGGGTTGCCCGTCACGCGGATCAGCAAACCGTCAGTGGCATAGGCCGTGACCAGCGCCGCAAGAGGCCGCGCCACGGGGGTTTGCCCTGCGGTCTCCAACGTACCGTGCAGCGATTGTGCCCAGTGGATGTCGGCGGAGGTATCCGCCAGACGGCTGATCTCGACCCCTTCAAGCGCCAGATCGTCCGAGGCATCGGCGTCGAACACGCCGTCCACGAACACCGCGCGCAGGCACGGCTGGCCGTCCATCAACGGCGCTTCGTCGTTGTTCACGACCTCGGCTGTGGCGGCTGTCGCCTGCACCAGCGCATCGGGGCGCGTGAATTTCCAATACTCGTCACGACGGCCCGGCATGCCCATGGCCCGAAGGCGCGCCTGCGCATCGGCGCGCGACGCCGCCGACCAACCGGCCTGCGGCAGGGTCAGCGTGTCGATCCGCGCCTCGGTCTCGGCAGTGTTGATCTGTTTCTTGACCGCCATTACACCACCTCGGACAGGATATCTGCGTAGCCGTTGTTCTCGACTTCCAGTGCCAGCTCGGGGCCGCCTGTTTTAATGATCCGACCGTCGGCCATGATGTGCACCACGTCGGGTTTGATGTGGTCCAGCAGGCGCTGGTAGTGGGTGATCACAAGGAACCCGCGCCCTTCGTCACGCAGGGCGTTCACGCCTTCGGACACCAGTTTCATCGCATCCACGTCCAGACCGGAATCCGTTTCGTCCAAGATGCACATCTTGGGTTCCAGCATCGCCATCTGCAGGATTTCGTTGCGCTTTTTCTCGCCGCCCGAGAAACCGACGTTGACGGGGCGTTTCAGCATGTCGGCGTCGATCTTCAGCGTCTTCGCCTTTTCGCGGATCACTTTCAGGAACTCGGCCGCGCTCATTTCCTCTTCGCCGCGTGCCTTGCGCTGTGCGTTCACAGCGGTGCGCAGGAAGGTCATGTTGCCGACGCCGGGGATTTCGACAGGATACTGGAAGGCCAGGAAAAGACCGGCGGCGGCGCGTTCTTCGGGTTCGATATCCAACAGGTCAACGTCGCCCAGATGCGCGGTGCCTTCGGTGACTTCGTATCCGGGACGACCCGCCAGAACATAGGACAGCGTGGATTTTCCCGAGCCGTTCGGGCCCATGATCGCATGAACCTTGCCCGGCTCGACCTCAAGGTTCACACCTTTCAGGATCTGTTTGTCTTCTTCTTCAAGTTGCACGTGCAAGTTATTGATTTTCAACATATCAGTCTCTTTCTTCATCTCGGGGCGTCAGGCTGACGCCATATGCGGTGCGGCACGCAACGGTGCCGGGAATGTGGTTTTCAATGCGGCGCGGGCGCGGGCGATGCCCTGCGCATAGGCCTGCGGTGGCTGGGCAGAGGCGCGGTCAAAGCCTGCAATATCACCCATGACGACGGGCGCAATCAGGCTGCGGCCCACGCCGGCGGCATAGTCGTGGTATTTCAGATGGCCCTGCCCTGTGGGCGCGACCCAGGTGTTCGGCACGCCGTAGGCATCGGCCACGATCAACCCGTGCAGCGACGAGGCAAAGACATGCGCGCAAGAGGCAATCTGGCGGCACACGTCGCTGGCATCGCCACGCGGGTCGATCAGGAGATAGCGCGGATCATCGGACAGCAGCCCTGCCAGGGCCGCATCATCCACCAACGTGTGATGTGGCACGATCCCGATGCGGTCGCTGCGTTCGGGCACATCTGTGATCACTTCGGAAATCAGCAGACCGGGATCGCCAAAGCTGTCGGTCTCTATCTGCAACAGCGCGGCCGAGATCGGCCCGCGCACCGCAGCAATCTGCACATGCGGCAGGAAATCGCGGTTCACCGGCGCCAGCATACCGCTGCCCCAGATCCACGGCTTCACGCCGTCTGCCCGCGCCTCCTGATGCGCGCGGCGTGCCACCTGGATGATCGAGCCGATGGCAAACAGATCCGCCTTGCCCGCAGCCACATGGGTCACGGGGCGGCCCGACACATGGGCCACCACCATGGCGGAAATCGCGTCACCGAAGTTCGGCACCGCCTTCCACCAATGCAAAGCTATGGGCTCGTCCGCAGCCATGGATCAGCCCACCGACCCTTCCAGCGAAATCGCGACAAGTGCCTGGGCTTCCATCGCAAATTCCATCGGCAGCGCCTGCAACACGTCCTTGCAGAACCCGTTGACGACCAGCGCCACGGCCTCTTCCTCGTCCATGCCACGCGACCGGCAATAGAACAGCTGATCGTCGTCCACCTTGGAGGTTGTCGCCTCGTGCTCGACGCGGCTCGAGTTGTTCTTGACCTCGATGTAGGGCACCGTGTGCGCCCCGCATTTGTCACCGATCAACAGGCTGTCGCACTGGGTATAGTTGCGCGATTCCTTGGCCTTGGGGTGCATCGACACAAGCCCGCGATAGGTGTTCTGCGCCTTGCCCGCCGAAATCCCCTTGGAGACGATCCGCGACTTGGTGCGTTTGCCCAGATGGACCATCTTTGTGCCGGTGTCGGCCTGCTGCATGTTGTTGGCAATGGCGATGGAATAGAACTCGCCCTGTGAATCGTCGCCGCGCAGGATGCACGACGGGTATTTCCACGTCACGGCGGACCCGGTTTCGACCTGCGTCCACATCACCTTGGCCCGGTCGCCCCGGCAATCGGCGCGTTTGGTCACAAAGTTATAGATGCCGCCCTTGCCGTTCTCGTCACCGGGATACCAGTTCTGAACGGTCGAATATTTCACTTCGGCGTCTTCTTCGATGATGATCTCGACCACAGCGGCGTGCAATTGCGCGATGTCGCGCGCGGGTGCGGTGCACCCTTCCAGATAGGACACATAGCTGCCCTTGTCGGCGATGATCAGCGTGCGCTCAAACTGACCGGTGTTTTCCGCGTTGATGCGGAAATAGGTCGACAGCTCCATCGGGCAGCGCACGCCGGGCGGCACATAAACGAACGAGCCGTCCGAGAATACGGCCGAATTCAGCGTCGCATAAAAGTTGTCCGACACCGGCACGACCGAACCGAGGTATTTCTTCACCAGATCGGGATATTCGCGGATCGCCTCAGAGATCGAGCAAAAGATCACACCGGCCTTTTTCAATTCGGCCTGAAAGGTCGTGCCGACGGATACGGAATCGAACACAGCATCCACAGCGACCTTGCGCCCTTCGGCAGGTGCGTTTTCCGCGCCTTCGACACCGGCCAGGATCATCTGTTCTTTCAACGGGATGCCCAGCTTGGCATAGGTTTCCAGCAGCTTGGGGTCGACCTCGTCCAGCGACTTGGGCTTCACGGCCATGCTTTTGGGGCGGGCATAGTAATACTGGTCCTGAAAGTCGATTTCAGGATAATCGACCATCGCCCAGTCGGGCTCTTCCTTGGTCAGCCAGCGCGCATAGGCTTCCAGCCGCCATTCGGTCATCCAAGCCGGTTCTTCGTTCTTCTCGGAAATCAGCTTTACGATGTCCGGTGTCAGCCCCTTGGGCGCATAGTCCATCTCGATGTCGGTGTTCCAGCCGTGCTTGTAGGCACCGCCCACCTCGCGGACCGCGTCAACGGTCTCCTGGTCGACACCCTCTTTAACGCCGTCATTTTCCAATACTTTGTCCAAACCAGACTTCCTTCTATTAAGGCGCCACGCATCAAGCGGCGCGCGCCTCGTGTTTTCTCAGCTTGCCGGTCCATGCATCAATGAACCGCAGCACATCATCCTCTGTCGTCTCCAGCCCCAGCGACACGCGCAGCGCACTGGCAGCATCGGCGGGCACAAATCCCATCGCGGTCAGCACCCGGCTGGCGCGCACCTTGCCGCTGGAACAGGCAGACCCTGCCGAAACCGCAAACCCTGCAAGGTCCATCTGCATCACTTGCGTCTCGCCCTTCCATCCGGGGGTGACGAAACAGCTGGTGTTGGGCAGCCTGTGGGGCACAGACAGCGATTCTGCGCCGCCCATATCTTTCCCGACAAAAATAGTCTTCTTTGACGCAGCCTCAAGCCCGTTTTCTAGAATATTTCTAAGTTCTGCAACCCGGTCCCAGCGACCCTCCGCCACATCGCGCACAGCCGCCTTTGCCGCGGCGGCAAAACCCACCATTCCAATGATGTTTTCAGTGCCCGAGCGTCGGCCCATTTCCTGCCCGCCACCCTTGATCTGCGCAGGCACTTCCTGCCCCCGCCACAGGACCAGCGCGCCAATGCCCTTTGGCCCGCCCAGCTTGTGCGCCGACACCAATGCCATGCGTGCGCCGGACGCCATGAAGTCCAGCGGCATCTTGCCAAAGACCTGTGTCATGTCGCACACGGCAATCCCCGCAGGCACATTCTGGATCACACCGGTTTCGGAATTTGCCAGTTGCAACACCGACGCGCCCGCATCTTCGACCGTCACGCGCCCTTGCGCATCCACCGCCAGCGCATCGCGCACCCAGGCACCGACCGCATCATGCTCTACCGCAGCACCGGCCAGATCACGCCCCGCACAGGCCAGCCCCGCCGCCTCTGTCGCGCCCGAGGTAAACACGATATCGGCCTCTGCCGCTCCCAGCGCCTCGGCCACATCCGCCCGTGCCCGCTCCATCAGCGACTTGGCCGCGCGCCCTTCGGCGTGGACGCTGGAGGGATTGCCCACCACATCCATCGCCGCGATCATCGCCGCGCGCGCCTCGGCCCGCAAAGGGCTGGTTGCATTGTGATCCAGATAGATCCGCATCATACTTTCTCTGGTTCAATAAATCCCGTGGGACTTCCACGGGAACGGGGGCCGCGCCCCCATAACTTCGACCTTATTCGTCCACCAGCGCAAACAGGTTCGGCACCGCCGGACAGGGTGCCAGTTCGTTGTCGATCACATCCGACAGCCGCGTCTGATGAAGGAACACGTAGACATGGGCGCTCAACCCCTCCCACAGGCGGTTGTTCAGCGACTGCGCGCGACTGCCTGATGTGCCACCCGATGCCCCTGCCCCCTTGTGCATGGCGTCGACCTTTTCATCGACCGCTTCCAGCACATCGACGATGCGGATTTCGGACGCGGGCCGCGCCAACCGATAGCCGCCCCCCGGACCGCGCACCGACGTCACCAGCTTGGCGCGGCGCAGTTTGACAAAAAGCTGTTCCAGATAGGGCAGCGACACCGACTGGCGCGTCGCAATATCTCCAAGGCTGACCAAAGTCCCCTCAGGCTGCAACGCGATGTCGGACAGCGCCACCATCGCGTAGCGTCCTTTTGTCGACAGCTTCATTCTTCGTCTCCTCAAAGTCCGCTGAACGCAGTGACAGATTGACCTCTGCGCGCCAAGAGCCTACATCCATTTGAACCGCAAGGGACAGACCTGTCCGTTGCTTCATTTAGAACCGTTCTAAGGTAGCTGAGCGATTTCGTCAAGAAATCCGGTCCTTGAAACGCCAAATCACAGGATGCCCATGCCCGAGGTCATTTTTCCCGGACCCGAAGGCCGCCTCGAAGGCCGCTATCACCCCCAAAAAGAACGTGACGCCCCGATTGCAATCGTTCTGCATCCCCACCCC
This sequence comes from Sulfitobacter sp. 20_GPM-1509m, assembly GCF_000620505.1. GTDB lineage: Bacteria > Pseudomonadota > Alphaproteobacteria > Rhodobacterales > Rhodobacteraceae > Pseudosulfitobacter. Next base: position 377,521 of record NZ_JIBC01000007.1, read on the forward strand.
CAGTTCGGCGGCACGATGAATCACAAGGTGGTTCACCGTATGCACTATGCGTTCTACAACATGGGTTTCACCGTTCTGCGGTTCAACTTCCGTGGCGTGGGCCGCAGCCAGGGTGAATACGATCAGGGCATTGGCGAATTGTCGGATGCAGCCTCGGCGCTCGATTACCTGCAGTCGATGAACAACAACTCGAAACATTGCTGGGTCGCGGGATTTTCCTTCGGCGCGTGGATCGGGATGCAGCTGCTGATGCGCCGCCCCGAGATCACCGGCTTTATCTCGGTGTCGCCGCCTGCGAACATGTACGACTTTTCGTTCCTGGCGCCCTGCCCGGCATCGGGTCTGGTGATCAACGGCACCGCCGACCGCGTGGCCCCGCCCGCCGACACAACGGCGCTGGTGAACAAGCTGCACGAGCAAAAGGGCATCACCATCACCCACACCGAGGTCGAAGGCGCCGGTCACTTCTTTGAAGAGCCGCACCTTGACACCCTGATCGGCGCCACAACCGACTATGTGAAACGGCGCCTGACGGAAAACAGCCGCTGATGACGGATCCTTCGGTTCAGGAAATGGCCAACAAGCTGGCCGAAGAATGCATCGCCGTTCAACGCAAGATCGGCGATGACCGGCTGTTCATGAAGCTGGGCGAGGTTCTGGGCGCATCGTCGCAAACGCTGGAAGAGGCGTTTCTGACGGCGGTGCGCACCCGGCTGGCCGAACAACAGGGCCGCGCGTTTCTGGTGAACAAGCTGAAAGAGTTCCAATCCAAAACCGACGTCTGAGGCCCCGAGCGATGACCCAACCCGCCCCCCTGATGGATCTGAGCGCAGAGCAAAAGGACCGTCTGGACAAGCAGATGGAATTCCTGCGCGAGGTCGACAAGCTCAAGGGTGTCCTGCGTGCCTCACGGCTGCTGGACAATTCGCGGTTCGAGAATTCTGCCGAGCATTCATGGCACATCATGCTCTATGCCGCCGTTCTGAGCGAACATGCAGGGCCGGATGTGGACCTGTCCCGCGTTCTGCGGATGTTGCTGATCCATGACATCGTCGAGATCGACGCAGGCGATGCGCCCATCCACGGGAATGTGGATCACGCGGCGATGGCGCTGAAAGAAGCGGCCGCCGCCGACCGGCTGTTCAACCTGCTGCCCGCCGACCAGGCCCGCAATTTCCGCGCGCTGTGGGACGAATTCGAAGCCGCAGAAAGCCCAGACGCCAAATTCGCCAAGGCCATCGATCGCACCCAACCGCCTATCGGCAACCTGTACAGCGGTGGCGGGTCGTGGAACACATACCATGTGACGATGGACCAGCTGGACACACGTGTCGGCACCCCAATCAATCGCGGCGCGCCGGTGCTGTGGGCATGGTTGCGCCCGCTGCTGGCCGGATATTTCGCAAAACGCTGATTTTCTTTCCGAACCTCTGAAACTTCTGTCTCCCTCCCACGTGACTGCTTGCAAGTGGCACGGAACGAATCCGGCTGCGCATGAACCAACATGAGGACTATGAAGATGAAAACCGCATTGATCGCACTTGCCCTTTCCGTCTCTGCCACCGGCGTGTTTGCCGCTGCACACGCGATGGCGCCCTCTGTCGAAGCCGCTGACCAATCCGTCGAAAACGGTGTTGTTGCAGCCGACAAAGTCGTCGCCGGCGAAAACGGCTGGATGGTGGTGCACCGCACCGACGCCGACATGAAGCCCGGCCCTGTCGTCGGCTATGCGCCGCTGCGCAAGGGTGACAACATGGACGTCGCCGCGATCCTTCAGGAAGAAGTGAAGCCCGGCGATATGCTGATGCTGATGGTCCACGGTGAAACCGGCGGCATGAAAACCGGCGTGTTCGAATACACGCTGGGTGCCAAGGAAGACGGCCCCATCAAGATCGACGACAAGCTGGTAATGCAGGTCATCACGGCCAAGTAAGCCCTCAAGGAATGCCAAGGCGCGGTTCATCCGCGCCAATCCGGCAGGTCAAACGCCGCTGTCCCCCCATGACGGCGGCGTTTTTCCGTTTTCAGCCCTGCAAACTGCCTGCATGGACAGCACCTGCGCATCGCGCGCGTGCATCCGCTGAAGCTGTCTGCAAACAGGTGCGACAAATCGGTATACATTTGTATACACTCTTTCCGAACGTCCCCTTGTGCGCTAGATCAATGCCAACCCCAAACATCCTTTGAAAAGGAAATGCGCATGAGCAAGATCAAGGTTGAGAACCCCATCGTCGAAATGGATGGCGATGAAATGACCCGCATCATCTGGGAGTTCATCAAGGAAAAGCTGATCCTGCCCTATCTGGACATCGACCTGCTGTATTACGATCTGGGCATCGAAAGCCGCGACGCGACAGACGACCAGATCACCATTGATGCCGCCGAGAAAACCAAGGAAGTCGGCGTCGCAGTCAAATGCGCGACGATCACACCGGACGAGGCGCGGGTCGAAGAGTTTGGCCTGAAACGCATGTACCGCTCGCCCAACGGGACGATCCGCAACATTCTGGGCGGCGTGATCTTCCGCGAGCCGATCATCTGCAAGAACGTGCCGCGCCTTGTGCCCGGCTGGACCCAACCGATTGTGGTGGGCCGCCATGCTTATGGTGACCAGTACCGCGCCACGGACTTCCGTTTTCCCGGGCCGGGCAAGCTGACCATGACGTTCGTGGGCGAGGACGGCGAAACCATCGAACGCGAAGTGTTCGACGCGCCCTCTGCCGGTGTGGCGATGGGCATGTACAACCTGGATGAGTCGATCTACGACTTTGCCCGCGCCTCGCTGAACTACGGTCTGCAACGCGGCTTTCCGGTTTACCTGTCGACCAAGAACACCATCCTCAAGGCCTATGACGGGCGTTTCAAGGACATCTTCCAGGAAGTCTATGACACGGAATTCGCGGATAAATTCAAGGCCGCCAACATCTGGTACGAACACCGTCTGATCGACGATATGGTCGCCTCGGCGATGAAATGGTCGGGCGGCTATGTCTGGGCCTGCAAGAACTATGACGGCGACGTGCAGTCCGACACCGTGGCGCAGGGCTTTGGCTCGCTGGGGCTGATGACCTCGCTGCTGATGACACCCGATGGCAAGATCGTCGAGGCCGAAGCAGCCCACGGCACCGTCACCCGCCACTATCGCCAGCACCAGAAGGGCGAGCAGACCTCGACCAACTCGATCGCGTCGATCTTTGCGTGGACCGGCGGGCTGAAACATCGCGGCAAGCTGGACGACAATGCGGCCCTGACCGAGTTTGCCAACACGCTGGAAAAGGTCGTGGTGGACACGGTCGAAAGCGGCTTTATGACCAAGGACCTGGCGCTGCTGGTCGGGCCGGATCAGGGCTGGCTGACAACGATGGGGTTCCTCGAGAAGGTCGACGAGAACCTGAACGCGGCGCTGAAGGGCTGATCGCAAGCGATCAACGCTTTTGACGACGACCGGACATTCGCTTTGCGCGTGTCCGGTGCGCCCCTTCGCAAAGCAAAACATTCACGTGCGACGATGCGCGACTGGCTTCTGCCTTGGTTTCGCGTGAGGGAAACACGGAGCGGCCTCAAAGCCGCTCTTCGCGACAGCTTCGCCGCCCGCGTGTCGCCTTGCCTCAGGCCGCGACCCTCGCAACATCCGCCATCGGCGTAATCACCACCCCCGCATCCGAAAACGCCGCCAGATGCCCCACGGGCAGTTCGGTCCAACCCGCCTGCCCCAGCTCCGGTGGTTCGGACACCACGAACCAGCCCAGATCGTCCGCCCTGCGCCGATAATAGACCGTGGGCGCAATATGGTCGGTCGAGGTGCGCAGCACGAACAGCCGCTGCCCGTCCATCCATGCCGCCGATGACCGCAAGTGCGGCGTGGTGCCATGGGCACGCGACATCGCCTCAAGCCGAGCATGGGATGTGACCATCGCAGCCTCGGGCGCGTCGTCCAGACCTTCGGCAATCGCATAGAGAAACAACAGTTCGCTGTCCGTCGCCCCACGCCGGTTTGCATACAGCGCATCGGACACGCCCATATCGGCCAGCCTGCGAAAGCGGTCAAACCCGCCGACCTGTCCATTGTGCATGAAACTCCAGCGCCCGCATGCAAAGGGATGGCAGTTGTTGCGGCTGGTGGCCGAACCGGTCGAGGCGCGCACATGCGCCATGAAGGCGTGGCTTTTGACCGTACTGCACAGCGCCATAAGGTTCGGATCGGACCACGCGGGATAGACATCACGGTACAGCCCCGGCTCTGCCCGTTCACCGTACCATGCAACCCCCACACCGTCGCCGTTCAGCGCCGTCTTGCATTCGCTGGCCGCGCGCGATTGGTGTACCAGAGAATGGCCGGGGCTGGTCACCAGCCCGTCCATAAAGATCGGTTCGCCCAGATAGGCGGCCCAACGGCACATCGGTCATTGACCCCGGTTGTGGGTCTGCGCATACATTTGCGCAATCATCCGGCTGGCGGTCTTTTCAAACAGACAAGGGATCACCGCGTGAACCAGCGCCGCACCGCCCGCCGCAAACAACCGCACCGCAAAGCGTCCTGCGAACAGCATGTGTTCGAAATAGCTTTCATCGACAGTGCGCGGGTGGCTGAGGAAAATGCGTGCGATCATGGGTTTGCTCCTGTTTGGTTTGTGCGCAATTTGCCCGCTTTCCGGTTGGAATGGGTCCCAAATTTCAAGGCACTTGGCGGTTGCATTGGGACATTATCCAAAGTAGACGGGCATCATGTTGAATTTAGACGACATCGACCGCAATCTCCTGAGTGAACTGCAACGCGATGCCAGCCAGTCACTGGATTCGCTCAGCGATACGGTTGGCCTGTCGCGCAACGCCTGCTGGCGGCGCATCCGGCTGATGGAAGACGCAGGCATCATCACCGCGCGCGTCACATTGGTCGACCCGGCCAAGATCGGCCTGCCGCTGATGGTGTTCATGCAAATCCGCACCGGCAGCCACGATCCCGACTGGCAGGCACGCTTTGCCGCTGCCGCCAAGGCGATCCCGGGTATCCTGAGCGTATACCGCATGACCGGCGACCTTGATTACCTTGTGCGCGCCCGCGTGGCGGATATGGCGGGCTATGACCGTCTGTACCAACAGCTGATCGCGCGCTTGCCCGTGGCGGATATTTCGGCCAGCTTCGTGATGGAAGACATCAAGGACAGCACCGCGCTGCCGCTCTGACCCACAAAGGACCACACAATGCCCATGCACTTCCTCTGGCTGGTCATCGCCATCATCACCGAGACCATGGGCACCACGGCGCTGCAGGCCTCGCAACAGTTTTCGCGGCTTTGGCCGTCGGTCGCGGTGATCGTGTTCTATGGTGCGTCCTTTTATTTCATGGCGCTGGCGCTCAAGGAAATGCCGGTGGGCATCGTCTATGCGATCTGGTCCGGCCTGGGGATCGTGTTGATCGCAGCCATCGGTTACGTGCTGTTCGGGCAAAAGCTGGACCTGCCTGCCGTGGCAGGTCTGGGGCTGATCATCGCGGGGATTCTGGTGATCCATCTGTTTTCCAACAGCGCCCAACACTGATTTACACGCTGCTTTGCGGCAACTGTACACCACAAAGGGCCGCAAAACCCTTTTTCACTGGCCTTTGCTGCACCCGCACGGTATGCGCGCGGCAACTTATCCTTAAAGGCTGAACCCATGGAACTGCGCAACATCGCAATCATCGCCCACGTTGACCACGGCAAAACAACATTGGTCGACGAATTGCTGAAACAATCGGGCACCTACCGCGAAAACCAGGCGACCACCGAACGCGCGATGGACAGCAACGATCTGGAACGCGAACGCGGTATCACGATCTTTGCCAAACCCACGTCGGTGGAATGGAAAGGCACGCGGATCAACATCGTTGACACCCCCGGCCACGCCGACTTTGGCGGCGAAGTGGAACGCATCCTGTCGATGGTCGACGGTGTTGTCCTGCTGGTGGACGCTGCCGAAGGGCCGATGCCGCAAACCAAATTCGTGACATCGAAAGCGTTGAAGCTGGGCCTGCGCCCCATCGTCGTGGTCAACAAGGTCGACAAATCGGATGCCGAGCCGGACCGCGCGCTGGACGAATGCTTTGACCTCTTTGCCAACCTGGATGCGACCGACGATCAGCTGGATTTCCCCACCATGTACGCCTCGGGCCGCAACGGCTGGGCCGATATGGAGCTGGACGGCAAACGCGACGGCCTGGACGCCCTGTTCGACCTGATCCTCAGCCACGTGCCCGCGCCGGCGCAGGTGGCCAATGCCGACAAACCCTTCAGCATGCTGGCGACAACCCTGGGCGGCGATCCGTTCCTGGGCCGCCTGCTGACCGGCCGCATTGAATCCGGCACCGTGAAAGCGGGCCAGACCATCAAAGCGATGTCGCGCGACGGCAAGCTGATCGAAAACTTCCGCTGCACCAAGATCCTGGCCTTCCGCGGTCTGGACCAGACCGCCATCGACGTGGCCGAGGCTGGTGACATCGTATCGATCGCGGGCATGACCAAGGCCACCGTGGCCGACACACTGGCCGATGCTTCGGTCGTCGATGCGATCCCCGCCCAGCCAATCGACCCGCCCACCATCACCGTCACCTTCGGCATCAACGACAGCCCGCTGGCAGGCCGTGACGGCAAGAAAGTGCAAAGCCGCGTCATCCGTGACCGTCTGCACAAAGAAGCCGAAAGCAACGTCGCCATCAAGATCAGCGACACCCCCGGCGGCGAAGCCTTTGAAGTTGCGGGCCGTGGCGAATTGCAAATGGGCGTTCTGATCGAGAACATGCGCCGCGAAGGATTCGAGCTGTCGATCTCGCGTCCGCAGGTTCTGTTCCAGGACATCGACGGCGTGCGTCATGAACCCATCGAAGAAGCCACCATCGACGTGGATGATGAATATTCGGGCGCCGTCATCGAAAAGATCACCGGCGCGCGCAAGGGCGAGCTGGTCGAGATGAAACCCGCAGGTGCAGGCAAGACCCGCATCGTGGCCCATGTGCCATCGCGCGGCCTGATCGGTTATCACGGCGAATTCCTGACAGACACACGCGGCACCGGGGTTCTGAACCGTGTGTTCCACAGCTGGGCTCCGCACAAGGGCACCATCCCGGGCCGTCGTGCTGGCGTTCTGATCTCGATGGAAAACGGTGTGTCCGTATCCTATGCCCTGTGGAAACTGGAAGACCGCGGCAAGTTCTTTATCGGTGCGCAGGAAGCCGTCTACACCGGCATGATTATCGGCGAACACAGCCGCGAAAACGATCTGGAAGTGAACCCGCTGAAGGGCAAACAGCTGACCAACGTGCGCGCATCGGGCACCGATGAAGCCGTGCGCCTGACCACGCCGATCACGCTCTCGCTGGAAGAGGCGATTGCCTATATCGACGATGACGAACTGGTCGAAGTGACGCCCAACGCGATCCGTCTGCGCAAGCGGTATCTGGACCCGCACGAGCGCAAGCGGATGGCGAAATCGGCCTGATTTCAGCAGGATAAGATGTGAAAAAGGCGCCCTGATCGGGGCGCCTTTTTTGTTTTGCCCGGTGCGGGGGCGCTGCCCCCTTGGCCTGCGGCCAATTCACCCGGGATATTTTGGGCCAAAAGAAGTGGCCGGTTACTCGCTGGTTTCGACGATCAGAAGCTCACGTTCCGATGCGCCACGGGCATGGGACAGCGCCTCTTGGTAGGCGTCCGAATGATAGCATTCCTCGGCTGCCTCGACCGAAGGGAAACGCGCGACGACGTTGCGCGGGCGCTCTTTGCCTTCAAGCTGCACGAAACGGCCGCCGCGTGCGACAAAGGCACCGCCGTGGGCGGCGATGGCCGGGCCTGCCAGCTTGGCGTATTTTGCATAGGCTTCTTCGTCGGTGACGGTGACGTGGGCGATCCAAAGTGCGGGCATATTATCCTCCGATGACGGCTTTTGCCGCTGTAATGGCTGCATCTGCGTTTGTGGCATCCTTGGCGCCGCCCTGGGCCATGTCGGCACGGCCACCGCCGCCCTTGCCACCCAGTTCCGCGACAGCCGCCTTGACCAGATCCACGGCGCTGAGGCTGTCGGTCTTGTCCTTGGTCACACCGGCGGCAACGGCAACCTTGCCGCCATCATCGGCGATCAGCAGGACCGCGCCCGATCCGATACGCTCTTTGTGCGCGTCGATCAGGGCAGGCAGATCCTTGCCCGTGACGCCGGTCAGCACCTGCGCAAGGAAGGCCGTGCCGTTGACGTCTTCGGCCTGGGGTTCGGCCTTGCCGCCGCCGGACATCGCCAGTTCGCGGCGCAGCTGCGCCACTTCGTTCGCCAGCGCCTTGCGTTCGTCCATCAAGGCGCGCACGCGGTCGGGCACTTCGGCAGCGGGTGCTTTCAACGCATCGGCCACAGCAGTCAAACGGGTGTCCTGCCCGCGCAGATAGGCAAGCGCCTCGGCCCCGGTCAACGCCTCGATCCGGCGCACGCCTGCGCTGCTGGCGCTGTCGCCCAGGATCACGCAGGCACCGATGTCGCCGGTCTGGCGCACATGGGTGCCGCCGCACAGTTCGATCGAATAGGTCTGGCCGTCGCCGCCCTTGCCGGTATCCGCACGGCCCATCGAGACAACGCGCACCTCGTCGCCGTATTTTTCACCGAACAGCGCTTGCGCACCGATGGCGCGGGCGTCGTCGGGGGTCATGATGCGGGTTTCGACCGGAGCATTCTGACGGATAAAGGTGTTGATCTCGGCCTCGACCTGCGACAGCTCCTCGGCGCTCAGCGCCTTGGCGTGGCTGAAGTCGAAACGCAAACGGTCCGCCGCATTGAGCGAGCCGCGCTGCGCCACGTGATCCCCCAGCGCATTGCGCAGGGCCTCGTGCAGCAGGTGGGTCGCCGAGTGGTTGGCACGGATCGACGTACGCCGCGCGTGATCTACTTCAAGAACGGCAGATTGACCTTTGTTTATGCTGCCTTTTTCGACAACACCCATGTGCGTGAAAACACCCGCTGTCTTGCGCGTGTCGGTGACACGAACGGTGCCGCTTTCCGTACGGATCAGACCGGTGTCACCCACCTGCCCGCCGCTTTCGGCATAGAACGGCGTCTGGTTCAGCGCGATCTGCACCGTTTGTCCCTCGGCCGCGCTGTCGACCTGCGCGCCGTCCTGTACCAGCGCCACGATCTGACCTTCGGCGGTTTCGGTGTCATACCCCAGGAAATCGGTGGTGCCGGCGGTGTCGGCCACATCGAACCAAACGGTGGCATCCGCCGCCTCACCGGAGCCGGACCAGGCCGCACGGGCTTTGGCCTTTTGCTCTGCCATGGCGCTGTCGAACCCTTCGGTATCAACGCTGCGGCCCTTTTCGCGCAGGGCATCCTGGGTCAGGTCCAGCGGAAAGCCGAAGGTGTCGTACAGCTTGAACGCCGCCGCACCGGGCAAGGCTGCCCCCTCGGCCAGACCGGTCAGCTCGTCGTCCAGAAGTTTCAGACCACGCTCAAGCGTCTGTTTGAACCGGGTTTCTTCCAGTTCCAGCGTTTCGGTGATCAAAGCCTGCGCGCGTCCCAGTTCGGGGTAAGCCGCGCCCATCTGCCGGACCAGTGCGGGGACCAGTTTGTACATCATCGGGTCCTTCGCCCCCAGCAGATGTGCGTGACGCATCGCCCGGCGCATGATCCGCCGCAGCACATAGCCACGCCCGTCGTTCGAAGGCATCACCCCATCGGCAATCAGGAAGGAGGTCGACCGCAAATGGTCTGCGATCACGCGGTGATGCGTCTTGCCCGGACCGTCGGGATCGCTGTGCGACACATCGGCGCTGGCCTCAATCAGGCTGCGCATCAGGTCGGTATCATAGTTGTCATGCTTGCCTTGCAACAACGCGCCAATCCGCTCCAACCCCATGCCGGTGTCGATGGATTGCATGTCCAGCGGCACCATCGAGCCGTCTTCGAACTGTTCGTTCTGCATGAAAACGACGTTCCAGATCTCGATGAACCGGTCGCCGTCTTCTTCGGGCGAGCCCGGAGGGCCGCCCCAGATGTGGTCGCCGTGATCATAGAAAATCTCGGTGCACGGACCGCAAGGACCGGTTGGCCCCATCTGCCAGAAGTTGTCGGCCGTGGGGATGCGGATGATCCGATCATCGGGCAGGCCCGCGATCTTTTTCCACAGGTTCGCAGCCTCGTCATCGGTGTGATAGACGGTGACCAGCAGCCGCTCGGCCGGAATGCCGAACCCTTGCGTCAGCAGCTCCCACGCATAGGTGATCGCTTCTTCCTTGAAATAGTTGCCGAAGCTGAAGTTGCCCATCATTTCGAAGAACGTGTGGTGGCGGGCAGTATAGCCGACATTGTCCAGATCGTTGTGCTTGCCGCCGGCGCGCACGCATTTCTGCGCGGTGGTCGCACGGTTGTAATCGCGCGTCTCGACGCCGGTAAACAGGTTCTTGAACTGGACCATGCCCGAGTTCACGAACATCAGCGTCGGATCGTTGCGCGGGACCAACGGGCTGGACGGGACAATCTGGTGTCCCTGCTTTTCGAAAAAGTTCAGAAATGTGGATCGGATGTCGTTCAACGTGGGCATGTGGTGTGGGCCTTTTTTGGCGCGGAAAGTGGCTTTGCGATGGGATACCTGCCGATCTGGCCGCTGTCCACCATGCAAAGCTGGGTCCGCAAACGCACAAGGCGCACCAAATGGCGCGCCTTGCTTTAAATCACGAGGTTTAGAGCGGTTAACCTTCGAGCAGGTCGTCGTCCTTGTCGCCGGGATGTGCATTGAAATCCAACCCATGTGCCGCGCGGATCTTGTCCTCGATGTCGATCGCCACGGACGGGTTGTCCTTGAGGAACTGTTTCGAGTTCTCGCGCCCCTGCCCCATGCGTTCGTCGCCATAGCTGAACCAGGCACCGGATTTCTCTACAACGCCAGCTTTTACACCCAGATCCAGCAATTCACCCATTTTCGAGATGCCTTCGCCGTACATGATGTCGAACTCAACCTGTTTGAACGGCGAGGCGACCTTGTTCTTGACGACTTTGACGCGGGTGGCGTTGCCGACGACCTCGTCGCGGTCCTTGAGCGCACCGATGCGGCGGATGTCCAGCCGCACGGAGGAATAGAATTTCAGCGCATTGCCACCCGATGTGGTTTCGGGCGAACCGAACATGACGCCGATTTTCATGCGGATCTGGTTGATAAAGATAACCATGCAGTTGGAACGCGAGATCGAGCCGGTCAGCTTGCGCATGGCCTGGCTCATCAGGCGGGCCTGAACGCCGACGCTGCTGTCGCCCATATCGCCCTCAAGCTCGGATTTCGGGGTCAGGGCTGCGACCGAATCGACCACGACCATGTTGACCGCGCCCGAGCGCACCAGCGTGTCGGTGATTTCCAGCGCCTGTTCACCGGTGTCCGGCTGCGAAATCAGCAGCTCGTCAATGTCCACGCCCAGTTTCTTGGCGTATTGCGGGTCCAGCGCGTGTTCCGCGTCGACAAAGGCACAGACGCCCCCGGCTTTTTGCTGTTCCGCGATACAGTGCAGGGTCAGCGTGGTTTTGCCCGAGGATTCAGGGCCATAGATCTCGATGATGCGCCCCATCGGCAATCCGCCGATCCCCAGCGCGATGTCCAGACCCAGCGAGCCGGTCGAGCTGGCGGTGATGTCCTGAATGGCGCCTTCCGCGCCCAGCTTCATGATCGAACCCTTGCCGAATTGCCGTTCGATCTGTGCCAGCGCACTGTCCAGCGCCTTTTGTTTGTCCGCGTTTTTCTTGCTGTCCATTGTCAAAAGATCTGCCGTTGCCATTGTTATCGTCCCTTAGTGTCATACCCCGAAGGGGGCGGCAATCGCTGCCTGTGCTGCGCCGATGTTCCTATTGTGTTCTATATGCGGACAAAATGAGAACATTTCAATCGAAATTTTGCAGTCCCACTTTGCCGCGATAATTGTTAAAGAGTGGTGAACGGTTCAAGATTTGAAAAATGCGCGCAGGGGTGTCCGTGTAAATGCTTGTTTTCTTTAAGGAACGTCTGGCCTTTTTGTCAGTCCCCAAAACCGGAACCACCGCCTACGAAAGCGCCCTTCGACCGCGGGCGGACATGGTCATTTCGGAACCGCCGATGCTGAAACATGCGCCGGTTTACCGGTACAACCGCTTCGTACGCCCCATGTTTCTGAAAGTCTGCGACACCGAACTTGAGGTGATGGCGGTGATGCGCGAGCCGATCAGCTGGCTGGGATCGTGGTGGCGCTATCGCCAGCGCCCGTTCATGGCCGGCAAACCCAATGCGACCCACGGGATCAGCTTTGACGACTTTGTGCTGGCCTATATGAAAGGCAAGAAACCGGGCTTTGCCGATGTGGGCAGCCAGTTCAAGTTTCTCGAGGCCCAGCCCAATGGCGTCGGCGTGACCCATCTGTTCCGCTACGAGGATCAGCCGCGCTTGCAGGCCTTTCTGTCAGAGCGGTTGGATGTGACCTTGAACCTGGCCCGGGAAAATGTGTCCCCCGAAATGCCACTGAACCTGTCGCCCGATATTGCGGAACGGTTCCGGCGCAAGTTCGCGGAAGAATTCGACCTTTACGAAAGCATTGCCTGACCCCTGTCAGTGCAATTGCTTGTGAACCGTCTCTGTCAGTTCATTCAGCGAAAACGGCTTGGGCAGGAATACCGAATTCGGGATCGCCGCCTGGTCGTTGTTCAACCGGTCCTCGGCATAGCCCGACACAAAGACCACGCGCACTTCGGGCCGTGATTTCAACGCCTCGCGCACCCAGCTTGGGCCGTCCTTGCCCGGCATGACCACATCCGTGACGAACAAGTCCACGTTCAGCTCCGTGTCTTCCAGCGTTTTCAAGGCCGCCTCGGCACAGTCCGCTTCCAACACCGTATAGCCACGCAGCCGCAGCGCACGGCTGGCAAAGGCGCGCACCGGTGCTTCGTCTTCGACCAGCAGGATCACACCGTCGCCATGGCTTGGCGCCTGCAAGGTGGCTGGAACAGTGGGTTTAACTGCGGGCATGGACGCGCCTTCCAGCACAGGAAACAACAACGAGAAACATGTACCCTTGCCTTCCGTGCTGTCGACAAAGATGAACCCGCCAGTCTGTTTGACGATACCATAGGCTGTCGACAACCCCAAGCCAGTGCCCTCTCCGGTGCGTTTCGTGGTGAAAAAAGGTTCAAAGACCTTTTGCAGCTTGTCAGGTGAAATGCCTGTCCCCTGATCGACCACGCGCACGGTTACGTATTGCCCTTCCGGCACGGTCACACGGTCACGTTGCATGGGCTTTGTCAGGGTTGTGCATTCGGTTTCGATGCGGATCTCGCCCCCGTCCGGCATCGCATCACGCGCGTTGACCACGAGGTTCATCAACACCTGTTCCAATTGACGTTTGTCCGCCCGGATGGCCTGCAACAGCGGATCGTGGCTCAGCGTCAGCGTCACCTTTTCTCCCACAAGACGGTTCAACAGATGGGTCAGATCCGACAGCGTGTCACGCATGTCCAGCATTTCGGGGCGCAGAGTCTGTTTGCGTGAAAAAGCCAACAGCTGCCCCACCAAGGCCGCCGCCCGATTGGCGTTCTGGTTGATCTGCACCAGATCGCCATAATCGGAATCGCCCTGATCGTGGCGCAACAACAACAGGTCGCAATGCCCTGAAATCGCGGTCAGCAGATTGTTGAAGTCATGTGCCACGCCACCCGCCAACTGGCCGATGGCCTGCATCTTCTGGCTTTGCACAAATTGCGCTTCAAGCGTTTTCAACTCGGTCGCGTCGGTGAGAACCGCGATCACGCTGGCAATACCGTTTTCGGTGACCCGGTTCAGGGTGACCTGAACGAACATTTCCTTGTCAGGGCGCTTCAGGCGCAGGAATTCCGAATGCTGAACCGCCCTGCCCGCAAGTGTTTCCGCCAGCCAGTCGGTGATCGGACGCCCCAGGCCCTCCATCAGTGTGCCGACATGCACACCCTCTGCAATACCGGACCCGACAAGCGCTGTCGCAGACCTGTTGTGGGCTTGTACGCGACCCTCTGGAGTGATCAGGACCAGCGGCACAGGCAAGGTCTCGAACGCGCCCCAGCTGCCTGCAGGCGTTTGCGCCGTTTGCGCCATCGGCAGCAGGTAGACCGCACGCCGGCCCGCGCCGCTGTCCACTTCGGTCACCAGACACCGCAACGTGCCCTCCTCCGTCGACAGCTCTGCCACCTCGCCCGAGACGGGCAGACCAGCGGGGAACAGGCGGTCCATCGTCTTGGCCCGGTGGCCGATCAAGCTTCGCGCGCCGTCGTTCATATACAGGATCGCCCCGGAGCGCCCGACCATCAGCATCGGCAGCCCCGCACCATCCGGACCGCGCGTCGTGCCGCGTTCCGCCATGGTTTCCAGACGCCACAAATAGGCATCTGACCCCATGACATGAACCGCCAGACGCATGTGGTTCTTGCGGGTCGCGATATCCTCGCGCGCCGCCCCTTCGGAGTCGGCGGTGTTTTTCAGACGGTGGATGATGCCGCCGGGGTTGGCAAAAGTATCGCGCAGCGCCGCCGCCAGCGTGGCACCGGACCCGCCGGCATAGCGCGCACGCGCAGCCGCATTCATCGACAGGATTTTTCCGTCTGCATCGGTCACAAGGCTGAGTGCCGCGTCTTTTTCGATAAAGTCGGACATCACGGCAAAGGCCATGTTCCGGCGGCGTTTCTGGCGGTGACTGATCCCAAGCATAATCCCCGACAGGGCAAGCACAGTGGTCGCAGATGCCGCAAGCCCCAGTTGCACCACCCCTGCAGGCGCCATGACGGCCATCACGCCCAGCAACGCGGCCGCGATCACCAAGGCCCGCAGACGCGTGACACCCAATTCCGAAATGCGCCCCAAAGGACCTGTGGTCAGTGCACTGCCCGGCAAAACATCACCTTACTCTCGAATCGTCTCCGCGAGTGTCGCGCGAAAAGGATTAACTGCAGATTAACTGCCCCGAGATATCAGATGAAAACCGGCGTCTGACCGCTATTCGTCTTATGGTTGTGTAAGTGGCGTCTGGGCCTGGGTCAAGTGTGCGGTGAAAAACCCGTCACCCTCGGCACTGATGTCCCAACGTTTTTGCAGATCACATGTCCAGCCGGGATGCCGTTCCAGAAACGCCGCAATCCGATCCTCGTTCTCGCATTTCAGAACCGAACAGGTGACGTAAACCAGCGTGCCGCCGGTCGCCAGATGGGTCATGGCAGTGTCCAGAATCTCGTCCTGAATGCTGTTCAACTCGTCCAGACGGCCTTGGGTCAGCGCCCATTTGCCTTCGGGACTGC
This sequence comes from Sulfitobacter sp. 20_GPM-1509m, assembly GCF_000620505.1. GTDB lineage: Bacteria > Pseudomonadota > Alphaproteobacteria > Rhodobacterales > Rhodobacteraceae > Pseudosulfitobacter. Next base: position 392,800 of record NZ_JIBC01000007.1, read on the forward strand.
GCCGCCATGCACCGCTGCCGGAACAGGGCGCATCGCACAGAACCACGTCGAATTTCTCTTTTGCGGGCAGCTGATCGGGGGCCACCACGCGGATCTGCACGGCGGCGCGTTCGGCACGGTCGGGGATGTCGGCCATACGGCCCGGTGCGATATCATGCGCCCAGACGGTAAAGCCGCGCGCGGCCAGCGCAAGCGCCTTGCCGCCACCACCGGCGCAATAATCCAGCGCGCGCGTGCCGTCAGGAATCGCATCGACAACCGCCTGGCTGGCAGCATCCTGCATTTCGATCCAGCCGTCAGTATAGGCCTGCGACTGGCGGACGCGGCGCGGATTGGACAGGACGGTCAGCGCGGTGGGGCTGAGGCTGTTGGCCTCGGTCAGCACCTGTTCGCTTTCCAGTGCAGACACCACATCGGCCACCGAACACAGGCGGGTGTTCACACGCAAGGTAATCGGCGCGCGGTCCTGCGCGATCAACGCCGTCGCTTCGGCAGCGTCCCCCAAGGCAGCCTGCCATTGCGGCAACAGCCATTCGGGCAGGTTCCAGCGGTCGCCGATCCCGGTCGGGGCAGCGCCGGCCTGTTGTTCCTCTTCGGTCAGCGGCGCAGGCGCGTGGCCCGCGTCGTCAAACAGAGCCTCGATGTCCGCGCCTTCGGCCCGCAGCCGTCCGATCATGCGCGCGCGACCGTCTTCACCGCCGCCAAGAACCGCATCGCTGCGCCATGTGCGCAGGGCGGCAAAGACCAGATCACGCACCGCAGCGCGATCCTTGGACCCCGCAAAGCGGCTGCCCCGCGCCCATCGGGTCAGCGCCTGTTCGGCGGCCTGACCGGCCAGAATATCGTCAATGATCTCGATCGCCGCAGCGACCCGCGCACCGGGCGTCATGGGTGGCACCACAGGTTAAGAGTGTCGATCAAGATCATGAAATAAATATCCAATTTGTAGATTTCAGCACAACACCCCAACGGCATTGCTCAGGTGCGCCGACCCCTGCATGGGGTCGGCGCAGATGGTTAGCCCACGCGGTAGTTGGGGCTTTCGCGGGTGATCTGCACGTCGTGCACATGGCTTTCCGACAGACCCGCATTGGTGATTTTGACAAAGGTGCAGTTCTTGCGCATCTCGGCCACGGTGGCGCAGCCGGTATAGCCCATCGCCGCGCGCAGACCGCCCACCAGCTGGTGGATCACGGCGTTGGCGCTGCCTTTGTAGGGCACCTGACCTTCGATGCCCTCGGGCACCAGCTTGTCACTCGCCGCGTCCTTCTGGAAATAGCGGTCGGCAGAGCCGCGCGCCATGGCACCCAGTGACCCCATGCCGCGATAGCCTTTGAAGCTGCGGCCTTGATACAGGATCACCTCGCCGGGGGATTCGTCGGTGCCTGCAACCATGCTGCCAACCATCGCACAGGATGCACCTGCGGCAATCGCCTTGGCAAAATCGCCCGAGAACTTGATGCCACCATCGGCAATGATCGGCACGTCGCCCGCTGCCGCCGCGCAATCCATGATCGCGGTCAGCTGCGGCACGCCGACACCGGCGACCATGCGCGTGGTGCAGATGGACCCGGGGCCGATGCCCACCTTGACCGCGTCGGCACCTGCATCGATCAGCGCGCGTACAGCGGCACCCGTGGCAACGTTGCCCGCAACGACCTGCACCTTGTTCGACAGTTGTTTGACCCGGCGCACAGCTTCGGCGACGCCTTCGGAATGTCCGTGTGCGGTGTCGATCACGATCATGTCGGCCCCCGCATCAATCAGCGCCTCCGAGCGCTCAAATCCTGCATCGCCCACGGTGGTGGCCGCAGCCACACGCAAGCGGCCCAACTCGTCCTTGCAGGCGGTGGGGTTCAGAACCGCCTGCTCGGTGTCCTTCAGCGTCAGCAGGCCGGTCAGCTTGCCCTTGCCGTCGGTCACCAGAAGCTTTTCGATACGGCGCGCCTTCATCAGGCTGATCGCCTCGTCGCGGTCGGCGGGTTCCTGAAGGATCGCCAGATTGTCAGAGGTCATCATCACCCGCACGGGCGTGTTGTCATCGCTGGCAAAGCGCATGTCGCGGTTGGTCACGATGCCCACGACGCGGCCTGTTTCGTCCACCACCGGAAAACCCGACACGCGGTAGCGTTCTTGCAGGTCCTTGGCATCTGCCAGGGTCTGATCGGCGCGCAGGGTGATCGGGTTGTAGACGATTCCGCTTTCGAAACGTTTGACCCGTCGCACTTCTTTCGACTGGGCCTCTATGTCCAGATTGCGGTGGACCACGCCGATCCCGCCCGCCTGTGCCATGGCAATCGCCATCCGGCTTTCGGTCACTGTGTCCATCGCCGAGCTGAGCAGCGGAATGTTCATTGCAATCGACTGGGTCACCCAAGTGCGCGTGTCAGCGGTGCTGGGCAGCACGCTGGACGCAGCCGGAACCAGCAAAACATCATCAAAGGTAAGAGCCTCGCGAATCTCCATGTCACACCTCGCATCGGAGTTACGGTTGGCAATTTCCTATTTCACGGGATGGGCAGGAAGAAAAGGGCAAATGGCCGATTGCATGGCGGCTATGCCTGCGTAAACCTGCACCGGACACCGCAATCGGGAGCTTCCTCATGGCCAATTCATATGACAGCGGACGGCTGGACCTGCCCTTTGTCGGCATCTCGACCTTTGGCAAGCGCCCCTATCAGCCGGATTGGATCGCGCTTGAGGCCGACGTGGCGATTTTGGGCGCGCCCTTTGATGCAGGCACCCAGTGGCGGGCCGGTGCGCGGTTCGGTCCGCGCGGCGTGCGCGAGGCATCGACGCTGTTCAGCTTTGGCCACGCAGGGGCCTATGACCATGAAGACGACGCGACCTACCTGCCCGCCTCGGTGCGTATCGTCGATATGGGGGACGCCGACATCATCCACACCGACACCGAAGGCAGCCATGCCAATATCGAGGCAGGCGTGCGCGCAGCACTCAGGGCCGGCGCCCTGCCCGTGGTCATTGGCGGCGATCATTCGGTGAACATCCCGTGCATCCGTGCCTTTGACGACCAGGGGGACATTCACGTCCTGCAAATCGACGCGCATCTGGATTTCGTCGATGAACGCCACGGCGTGCGCCACGGCCACGGCAACCCGATGCGCCGCGCTGCCGAACAATCCTATGTGACGGGGCTGACGCAGGTGGGCATCCGCAACGTGTCCTCCACCGCACGCGAAGGCTATGCCGATGCGCGGTCGATGGGGTCTGACATCATTTCGGTGCGGCAGGCCCGCAAGATGGGCACGCAAGCCCTGCTGGCACGGATACCGGTGGGCGCGCGGATTTACATCACGCTGGATATTGACGCGTTTTGCCCGTCGATTGCGCCCGGTACAGGAACGCCCAGCCACGGTGGCTTTCTGTATTACGAGGTTCTGGAGCTGTTGCAGGGCGTGGCGCAGGGGCACGAGATCGTGGGGATTGACCTGGTAGAGGTGGCACCGGATTACGACCCCACGGGATCAACCACGGTGCTGGCGGCACAGGTGCTGTTGAACCTGCTGGGGTTTATCTTCCATGCACGTGGTGCGGAATAACCCAAAAGCTCCAAGGCCCCGGCCCAAGGCATAATGCGCAACATGCAGCGCCCAGCCGCAGTCGCGCCCTGAGCATTCAGCGGTCAATCCCCTCGGGCGCGTCTAAATGACGCCATCAACCCCGATTTTGCCGCTCTCTACCTTTCGCTTCCCTGCCAAACCCCTATGTTCGCGACAACAGACAGGCAAGGCACGTTCATGAACACCGATCCCTCCCAAGACCCCCTCGTCGTTTTCACCCCCTCGGGCAAGCGCGGACGCTTTCCCAAAGGCACGCCGATCCTGACCGCCGCACGCCAGCTGGGCGTCGATCTGGACAGCGTCTGCGGCGGGCGCGGGATTTGCAGCAAATGCCAGATCAGCCCCGGCTACGGCCAGTTTTCGAAACACGGCGTCACCGTGCACGCCGACGCGCTCAGCGAATGGAACAGCGTCGAGGAACGCTATAAATCCAAACGCGGGATGCTGGATGGCCGCCGTCTGGGCTGTCAGGCCATGGTGCAGGGCGACGTGGTCATCGACGTGCCCCCCGAAAGCCAGGTCCACAAACAGGTCGTCCGCAAACGCGCCGAGGCGCGCGACATCACCATGAACCCCTCGACCAAACTGTATTACGTCGAGGTTCAGCAACCGGACATGCACGACCCTTCGGGCGATCTGGAACGGCTGCGCGACGCGCTGCGCGAGCAATGGGCGCTGGAAAACGTCCACGCCGACCTGCACATCCTGCAATCCATGCAGCCGATCCTGCGCAAAGGCGACTGGAAGGTCACCGTCGCCGTCCATCTGGGCGACCGCGAGAACGCGCCGCGCATCATGCACATCTGGCCTGGCTATTACGAAGGGTCGGTGTACGGGCTGGCCGTCGATCTGGGCTCGACCACCATCGCGGCGCACCTGTGCGATCTGCAATCGGGGGCGGTCGTCGCCTCGTCCGGCATCATGAACCCGCAGATCCGCTTTGGCGAAGACCTGATGAGCCGCGTCAGCTATTCGATGATGAACGCCAATGGCGCGCAGGAGATGACCAAGGCCGTGCGCGAGGGTATGAACGCGCTGTTCACCCAGATCAGCACCGAGGCACATATCGACAAGGCATTGATCGTGGACGCGGTGTTTGTCTGCAACCCGGTGATGCACCACCTGTTCCTGGGCATTGATCCGTTCGAGCTGGGTCAGGCGCCCTTTGCGCTGGCCACGTCCAACGCGCTGCGCCTGCGGGCGGACGACCTGCACCTGAACATTCACCCCTCGGCACGCGTCTATCTGCTGCCCTGCATCGCGGGCCACGTGGGCGCCGATGCCGCCGCCGTCGCCCTGTCAGAGGCACCAGACAAATCCGAAGACCTGGTTCTGGTCGTCGATGTGGGCACCAACGCGGAAATCCTGCTGGGCAACCGCGAAAAGGTGCTGGCTTGTTCCTCACCCACCGGCCCCGCCTTCGAGGGTGCGCAGATCAGCAGCGGCCAGCGCGCGGCCCCCGGTGCCATCGAGCGGGTCGAGATCGACCCCATCACCAAGGAACCGCGTTTCCGTGTCATCGGCAGCGAACTTTGGTCCGACGAAGAGGGCTTTGAAGACTCGATCGCAGGGTCGGGCGTCACCGGTATCTGCGGCTCGGGCATCATCGAAATGGTGGCCGAAATGCGCATGGCGGGTATCGTCGATGCCCCCGGCCTGATCGGAAACCCCGAGCAGACCGGCACAGACCGCTGCATCCTGGATGGGCGCACCTATTCCTACCTGGTCTACGACGCCACCGACCGCGGCGGGCCGCGCATCACCGTGACCAACCGCGACGTGCGCGAAATCCAGATGGCCAAGGCGGCGCTCTATTCCGGCGCGCGCCTGCTGATGGACAAATTCGGCGTAGACAAGGTGGACCGCATCGTGCTGGCGGGTGCGTTTGGCGCGCATATCTCGCCCAAACACGCCATGGTGCTGGGCATGATCCCCGATGCGCCGCTGGACAAGGTCACATCGGCCGGCAACGCCGCAGGCACCGGCGCGCGCATCGCCCTGCTGAACCGCGAGGCCCGCATGGAGATCGAGGAAACCGTACGCGCGATCCACAAGGTCGAAACCGCCATCGAACCCCGCTTTCAAGAGCATTTCGTGAACGCCAGCGCGATGCCCAATTCAGTCGAGCCTTTCCCGATCCTGAATTCCATCGTTCATTTGCCCACCGCCACCTTCAACACCGGTGGCGGCGACAAGACGGACGGAGGGCGCCGCAGGCGCAGACGCGGATGAGCGACAATTCGGCTCAGGCGGAATTCTGGGCGTCCGAATCCGGGCGCAACTGGGTCAGGCACCAGCGCGGGCTGGATACGATCATGGCACCGGTTCTGGACGTGGTTCTGGAACACGCGGCCTTGCAAGCCGGCGAGACAGTGCTGGACATCGGCTGTGGCACCGGGGCTGCAACCTTGCGCGCGGCACAGGCCGTGGGACCGCAGGGTGCTGTTCATGGCTATGACATCTCGCCGGTCCTGCTGGAACTGGCGGCCAAGCGCACCGCAGACCTGCTACAGGTCACGCTGACACTGGCCGACGCCCAGACCCATGTCTTTGCCGCAGGCGCAGCCGATGCACTGATCTCGCGGTTTGGCGTGATGTTCTTTGCCGATACGACCGCCGCTTTTGCCAACCTCGCCCGCGCCCTGCGGCCCGGTGGGCGCATGGTCATGGCGGCCTGGGGGCCTGCGCACCTGAACCCGTGGTTCATGGACCCCGCCCGCGTCGCCCGTGACCGTCTTGGCACCCCGCCAAAGGTGGACCGCACCCTGCCCGGCCCCTTCGCCTTTGAGGATGCGGACCGCGTGACCCGCCTGCTGGGTGCCGCCGGTCTGGACGTGACCGTCACACCGGTTGATCTGCATCTGGGGGCGCTGGACACGCTGGACGCTCTGGCCGACCAAAGCTGCCATATCGGCCCTGCGGTGGGCATCATGCGCGATTTCAACGCCACCGACGCCGACCGCGCGGCAATCCGTGACGGCATTGCGCAGGCGTTCTCGGCCTATGACACGGACGCCGGCGTACGCGTCCCTGCCCGCATCAACCTGATCACCGCGCGGGTCTGATCAGTCGTTCCAGGCCGCCCACAGCGCGCGCTCTTCCTCGGCAATGGCATCGCGTACCATCTTGTGCGGCGCGTCCATATGGGCGCAATTTCCGCGTGCCCGGTCGATCAGCGTTTTCATACGCCGCTTGCTGCCATCAAAGGGCGCGGAAAACGCATCCGCCACTGCCGCCTGCACCGCCTCGCGCATTTCATCCTCGGACAGACGCGCAGGCTTGGGAAGAACAGAGACCGCCACCGGGTCTGGCGCAGTGGCGCGATATCCCGTCAGCTCGGCAAAGCGGTCCTCGAAGGCGGCATAGGCATCTGCATCCGCCCCCATCAGATCGCGCATCCCCTGCATGTACAAAACCGCAGGCTTGCCCCCCGGATAGCCTTCGATCAGATCATCGGCCAATGCTGCGGCCTCGTCTTCGGTCATGTCCAACCTTTCATAAATCGCGATTGACGCCCCCAAGGCCACCCGTTATCTGTCCAGCCTGCGGCGGGTATGGTGAAAAGGTATCACGGCAGCTTCCCAAGCTTTAGTTACGAGTTCGATTCTCGTTACCCGCTCCAAATATAATTCCAAAAAAATACTATAAAATCAATACACTTAAGTCTCCCGGACTTGTTATCTCATACCATATTTTCGATATACGTGGTGGGAAAAATCGGGAACGTCTGGGGTGGTTTTGGAAGACGAGTCCCAGACTTTCACCCAGACCAAGTGAGCCTTCCCTAAGGTGAAGTCGAGGGCATCACAAATTCATGTATTCCGTGGATCTGTCTACCCAATATGGAATCCGAACCAGATGCGAAGTCGGATCCCTGACGCAGATAGCAGCACTTAAAGTGGCGATGTTTCCTAAATCGTTAATCTTTTGATAACGATTTTCATGAAGATTGGCGTCCTCAACGGAGGACAACATGACTGAAGCGAATCGAACAAAGATGCTTGAGCGAGCTTTGATCAAGTACATCGAGATGTATGGGTTTATCGATGAGGCCCGCGTTTGCTTTGAGCTGACTGCCGAGCCGGAACAACGCACCATGAAGCAAGCTTTGTTCGATTTGTTCAGGCGTCGAAACGCCACTTAAAATAAATCATTTCAAACTTCTTTATTCATTGGGAAGGGGCCCTACAGTCTCCATCTGACATCATTGATGGAGCTAAGTTATGGAGCCTGCCCTGCAAAAGCGGCCGAGTGATCTGGTGGACTGGATCACATTGTGGATCGCCGCTTCACCTAACCTTGGCTATTTCGGTCGGCTAGCAACGGGACGCTTGTCCATCTTTGCTTTGAACTCGATGATAGCGCAAAGGTCTCTCAAGGTCAGCTTGCCATAGATCGTCAAAGTTAGCTTGTCCTCGTTCTCGGCCCAGTCCAATTGGCACTCAACGAGAGCAGAATTTGCCCCATCAAAGTTTTCTCGTGCCGCTGCCCGCTTTCGCTCTTGCAGTTGTCTAAATTGATCGAATCCAGTCATCTGCGGTATCCTCACAATTGCTTGACGTAAAAATACCAACATAACACGGCTGAATTCCAGTTTGTGTCAAGCTTTTGAAATCAGCGAAGCGATTGGGAACTAAGAAGGCATGACGTTGTCCCCTCCGCGATGCACGTATCAAAGCGCTCGCATAATGCACCGCAGGATACTACCAGATATGCAGATATGGCGAATATCGGTGTTTTCGAGAGCTACCGGACCGCCGCTCATTCGACAACTACGACGAATACCTCACGCTTTTCGGTGAAGAGCGATCGATCAAAGAGATGAACATGCCCCGCGTGTCGGCTGCGCGCCTGCTGCCGCCATCAATCAATGCACGCTTGAGCACTCGGGCCGCGGCTTGATCCTGGCTGTCTCAGGGAACGGCGTCCTCAGGATGCCATTCTCCGGTGAAGCCGGATCGGATGTAGAACAAACTCGAAACACGATCATCCACAAACGAAAAATCCCCGCCCCTCAATAAGCAGCACAGGGCTGACACTAGTTGCTGCTATTAGGGTCACGCGCCGATGCTGCTGGCAGATTCCAGGCCACTTGTCGGCAGCGTCAGAACCAACTCGAAGTTAGTTAAGCACAGCCCGCATCCTGCGCCCGAACCACGGTGGCCCCAGCCCGCCCTACTGCATCAGGCGTCAACGGATCGCGAAGCACCTCGGCCAACCGCTCGATGGTGCCCGTGTATTCCAGTCCGCCGAAAGCGGCATCACTTGCACCGATCGCGCAACTGGACAGTCCCCCGTAAAATAGCACGCTAAGACATCATTTTGGGAAACACGTACGACTGGCTTGCAGCATATAAAGGTGTCACTGAATGCGCGCGCACCAGCGGTGGCTATCCGCGAACTTATGCCAGCGTTCTGTGGAGATATATCGAATCTACAAAAATTGAGCTATGGTAGTTGCTGCTGTCAACGGTCCAGATCCTAGGGAGGAGATTATGCCAAATGTTATCAACAGAAAATCTTCGAATTTTGATCGACATGAACCACAGGCCAAAAGAAGATTTCGCCGCATCTGGGTTTTTTGGGCAGCTGTGGCATTGCTGTGGGTCATTGCTGCTCAGCAAGTCGCGGTGAAGGCGCTTAGCGGTTAAGCCGCCCCAGTCCAACCCACATATTGAACAATCGTATCCGCACCAACGGATCGACAACTGGCGCATCGGGCACGCTCACGGATCGTAGACAAAGGCAAATCTGCGCCGAACCGCGCAATCGCTTCATCGCGCTTAAGCCACAAACGCCCGCCGCAGCGTGGCGTCTTGCAATAAACAACCAGCGATAGACCTACCTGCAGATCCGCAATGACCATGCCGCCCTCCGGTGAAACCAGAACAGTTGTGGAACAAGAGCGAAGTGGCGTCACCCACAATCGAAAAAGCCCCGCCCCGCAATAAACAGGACAGGGCTGGCATCAGCGGCTGTTATGGGGGACAGCCGCCGATGCTGCTTGCAGCTTACCGACCACCCGACTGCCGCACCAGCACCAACTTGAAGGTTTTTAAGTACACCCCGCGTCATGCCCCCGCACGACGGCTGTCCCTGCCCGTCCCACGGCATCAGGCGTCAACGGATCAGGCAGCGCCTCGGCCAACCGCTCTATCGCACCTGTATATTCAGGGCCGCAAAAGGCCGCGTCACTTGTGCCGATCGCGCAGCTGGTCACGCCAATCAGGTGCAGCATCACTATCTTTGACAGCATCGGAGATGTCCTTTGATCGTTGCAGTGTGTCTTCACGCTGATCGCGTACGCGGTCTTCACCGCCCAGCCGGTAGACCAAGACGACAATAAGCAGGAGAGCAGCGGCGACCGCGACGACGCGCGTCATGCGACCAGACCCTTCATGCAGTAATCGAAGTCGCCACCGCGCCGGATAAGCAGCCCGCGAACAACGCGGCCACCGGCCTTTTTGTACCAGGTGATCGCCTCGCAGCTTTCAGCAATCAGCCCGGCATTCAAACGGCGCACCGCAGTTGATGTGCCAGCCGCCCCAATCCCCACGTTGTACCCGAGATCGGTGAAGGCTGTGTCGCGATAGACTGGCAGCCGGATGCGCAAGGTTTCGGGCGCAAAGTATCGATGCATCTGCCTGCGGTAGCTGATCAGCTCGCGCGCCAGCATCGCCTCGCATTCCGCCTGCGTCCGTACGTCGCCCGCCTTCACGCCCTTGGTTTCACCAAAGCAGATCGTCCAGACCCCCACGATGTCGCGGTAGGCCACCAGTCGCAGCCCCTCCCACTTTGCCACAAACGGGATTGCAACCCGCAGAAACTCGGCCTCAGAGGCCAAGCCTGACGCGGTGGCGCGCTTGGGCACCAAAGGCTTGTCGGCCATTGCCAGCGTGATCCGCGCCGTTTGCCATGCGGCCTGTTCTTCAGACATTGGCGTCACGTCGGGAAGAACGCTGTTTTCATAGACGGCCCCGCCCAGTGACTTGACCAGCATGATCACGCCAAAACTAAAGGCCACAATGAAGAGCGTGCGGCGCACCGGCGCGCTACCCACATCCTGCTTGACGAACCGGCCCACGAATCCGGCGATGAAGAACACCAGGGCGGCCAGCCCGAGCGGGTATGGATCGGCCTCGATGCCCCACACGGCATAGAGCAGTTCCCCACCGATAAAGGCGATAAATCCCAAGATCATGCTCCAGACAGAATAGGTCCGGAACAGCTGCTTCCAGTTGTCGACGAAGTGCATGGTCTCTCCAATGCTTGAAACCCCGCAGGCGGGGCATGAATGTTGAATTTTCGGAGTGGTTGGTGGCGGCCTAGAGCGCGACCTCGAAGGCCTCGGACATCGGAGGCGTGGTCGGGCCATAGACGCCGCAGGCAGAAGGAATGATGACAGGCCAATAGCTGTATGTTCCAGGCGGCAGGTCCGACGGGATCCGCACGCGCGCAGCGAACGAGCTGAAGCCGCTCGACACCGGCGCGCGAACCGCCGGCATGTCGTAGGCGTAGACGGTCAGGTTCTTGTCGTGATCGAAAAACTGGACGCGCACCGTGGTTTCGCAATCGATGCTGCGCCGCACCACGTAGACCACCGTTAGCGTGCCGCCCCGGTGGATCTGCTTTTGTGTGACCAGGCCGATCCCCTTGAAGTCGAGGATGTTGGGCGACAGCTTGTCCGGCAAAGCCGCCAGGCGCGTCTCGACGGCCAGCAATCGCGACGGCACCTCGTGCCACTCAGACCATTTTAGGAAGGCCCCGATAATAGCGGCAAACAGCATCGACACGACGCCACCGATAAGCAAAACCAGCTTCAGCAACTCCTGAACGGAAAACCCCCTACGTTCTTCCGTCATGCGCCACCCGCCTCAATCCCGAATGCCGCATCCACCGCGACAGGATCCAAATCGAGCCACCAGATCAGCAGATCGATGAAGTCGTTGTTCCGGTGAATGTCAGCGGCTGAGGCCCATTCCAGTTTCACGCGCCGCGCGCCCTCGGCCGAGAGGGTTTCGAGAAAGGCGTCCATCACGACCGGCCATTCGCCCTTGGCGGCGCTCAGAACGTCTTCGCCGTCCAGTACGCCCGCCTCGTCCAGCCAAATGCAGAACTCGCGCCGGGTTAACGACGCTGCTGCACGGGCCTGCACCAGCACGGCGGCGGGATCAACAACGGGCGGCACCGCCACCCCATCCACCCAATTCATGCCCGCAAAGGTGTCGTCAGGAACCTCTTGCCAGCCCAAGGCCGCGATGGCGGCCAGCTTTTCCTCGTCGGTTGGGTATTTCCAAACCCCGCCGTCGTCGTGGGATTCATCGGCCAGCCAAATGGGCTGCAACCCGTGGGCAGGTACGGGGATCGAGACAACCGTCACGACCCCGTCAACAATTTGTGCATGTTTCATTTTCGGTACAGCTCCACCCGTGTGTAAACTTCGGTTCCGTAGTTGGCGGCTCGCCCACCAGCACGCGTTGCGTTTGGCTTTTGTTCGATGCGATATGTCTTGCCCGCAACAACCGCAGCCCCGCCACTCGATTGTGAGATGTAAGTGTTGCCCATATAGGCAGACTGCCCCTGAGCCACCACGACACCATCCGTGACGTTGTATAGGCGGGTCGCGTAGATGTCGGTGCCAGGGCAGTTCCATTCGCACCAGCAATCGACTGCGGGCGTAAATTCGTTTGAGGACACTGCGACTGATGCGTTGTGATTTCGCGTGATGGTGTTCAAATCACGGATGTTCCACACATCGACCGTGAGTGTCTGCGCCGCCGTATTTTGCGCCTTCTGATCTTCAATGACAGCCAGGATCGGGGGGTTATAGTCGATGGCCTGCTTTGTGCGCAGAGGGGTCATCAGCGTTTCATTGTTGCCCCCACCCTGCGCGTGTCCCACCGTAGCTAAGTCCGAGCCGAGCATGATCCGCGTCCAAGCTGACCAGGTAACCCCGTTGTCAGTGGAAAAGCGATAATAAACCAGGTTGGCATTCGGAGCAAAAATGATCTGGGAAATCCAGTTGGTGGCGTAGCGCACAGCGATGAACGATCCACCCGTCGTAATGGCGGCCGGTCGATCGGGATCAGTTGCCCCGTAGTTGTAAAAACCGGTCCTTGTCGTCCCGTTCAGCGTGGCGGTTGTGGTCGAGCCTTTCTGCCCCAGCCCGAACGCCCCCACCGGCATCAAAGCATTGGTGGTGTCGTCATGCACCCCGGTTTGCACGAGCTTGAAGCCCAAGCCCCCGCCTGTGATGTAGAGTACCCGCCCATCCTTTCCGCTGATGTTGGGCAGATCGCCCGCAAGCGCAGCCGCCAGCGCTTCGGCGGCCTTTTCCTCGGTGAAGCCACAGACCTCAGCCATGTATTCGACCAGGGGCTGGAAGAACACGATATTGTCCTCAGCACGGTCTTTGAAGGTGGCAGGATCACTGCGCAGCGCGGGCAGCGGGACCACAGGGGGCGTTGGTGCAGCCATTATACGATTCCTTGTACTTCGATTGAGATTTCAGCGTGGTCGGCCCCGACGTAGGTTGTCCGGTAGCCGCGATAGAATCCGTAGTTGATCGCGGCAAATGCGCTGGTTTCGCTTGCGATCCACACAGCTGGTTCGCCGCCGCGCAAACCCCTGAGTATGCGCGTGATCGACGCGAGGCTGGAGCGCGGCACGGTCACGGCAAAATCGGACAACCGCGTGGCCTCGCGTTTTACCGTGTCGAGGTTGCCAAAGTCGTCGGTCTGCACATAGCTGAAGTCGAGACCAGAGAAGCTGATCCCCTCTTGTGGTGTGATCCCCAGCTCCGAGACGTAGCCCAGCACGATCTGTCCGACGGCGACCTGCGATCCGGTTAGCGTGACCACGATGCGCGGCGTGCCCAGGACCGGTAGATCGGTCAGTACAAAGTCCTCGAGCGGACGGTAAGGCTCGACGAAGTAAGCCAGCCAGTCTGTCACAGCGCTTTCGTCGTTCATCTCGACCGTATTGTCATAGATCATGTCAGGCCCCGCATAGACCTGCACCTGCACCGTGTTGGCCGAGATCCCGAAGCCTGCGATGCCGCCGATGAATACGCCCGGCGTGACCTCGAAACTGATCGACCCCGCCTGCACCGCAGGCTGCGATGGCTTTCCATCAAATATCCGCCAGAGGTTCGTGGCCCCGATTATCTGCCAGTAAACAGGATCGGGATTATCAATGAGCGGATCCGCAAGAGCGGCCACCTCAAGGTCCGGATCGTGCCCGATGTTGTCACTCAGCAGCGATCTGTAGACGGTGTGCGTGTCTAGGCTGATCACGTAGTCACCCCGCCCGTAGGTCGTGATGGCAGACCAGACCGCGTGATCATTCTCGACCACGTTTGCAGCTGTCAGCGTCAGATCGGTGACCGGCACCGGCAGGATGATCTTCATGCGTCTGGCTCCAGTGCGGCGCGGCGTTGTAGATTGAAGAGCTGACTGGTCAGCCGCGCGCTGTTCACATCACCCTCGCGGATGGCCCTGACCACTTCGCGCAGCAGGTTGATCATCTCGCCACCCGCGGCCGTCTGGATGTCCTCGATGCTGGCGAGATAACCGCCTGCGGTGCGTGCATAGATTTCATCGGCCTTGGTTTTGAACAGCGCGTTGTTCACGAGGCTTTCACTCAACGCATCCGACGCGGCCGTGATCTCGGCAAAGGCAGGCGACAGCTTGATGAGTGCCGCCACCAGCTCGGTGTCGCCCAAACTGTCCGCCTCATCCACCAGGGCGCGGAATGCTGCACGACTGCGCGGCAAGGTATTGATCCCGAGATCCGACAGTTCCTTGGTCAGCCGCTGCGTGGCCTTGGCCGTGCGTTCCTGGGCGCTGTAGAACTCTTGATAATAGGCGCCGGTGATGGTGCCAAAGTCCTGAAGGCTGCCGAAGAGATCAACAAAACTGCTGGCCGCATCCCCGCCCACCAGCGACAGATCGTAAAGCTGCAACCCCAGTGCATCCATCATCGGATTGACCGCCTTCAGGCTGGTCACGATGCGCTGCAGGGTGTCAAACGACCCCTCGCCCACACGCTTCAACCCCTCGAACTCTTCATTCACATGGCTGATCGTCTCGGTGGTTTCGCGGTTCAGGAACTTGCCAAACAGGCCTGACAGCCCATCGCCGCCCAAGATGTTGGTCGTCGTGGTGATGATCTCATCAAAGCTGCCGACCATCGCATCTGCAAAGACATCCGACAGCCGTTCCATTTCGTCGGCGATGGCTTTCTGGATCTCTTCTTCGGTCTTGCCCTTGGTCGAGATCTTGAACTGGAAGCTGGCGCGATCGATGTTATCCGCATCAAAGCCCAGATAGGTGCCCATCTCCATGATGCTTTTGCCGATGTCCCCAATAGCTTGCTGCAAGGGTGCTGCCACGTCGTCAGCCGCCTCACTGTAGGACGTCCCGACCTTCTTGCTTAAACCCCAAAACCGCTTTGTCTCGATCGTCCGGAACGTCTCGACCAGCGCATCCATGCCATCGACCGTGATCCGCAGGCCTGCATCCAGTTCGGTTACCTTCTTTTTGAAGAACGAGAATACCGCCGCCACCGCCAGCAGCGGTGCAGCTATGGCCCCGATCGCGCCTGCGATGGCCGTGCCGGTGCCGGTTGCAAAAGCGGTGCCCAGTTGCGCACCAATGCTGCCGAACATACCCCCGATGCCACCGCTGAAGAGCGAGCCTATCGAGTTCATGAAGCCGCCCGTAAGTGCGCTGCCAATGCCGCCCAATCCGCCGAGCAGTCCGCCGCCGCCACCTGCTCCACCAAAGATGCCTCCGACCTGCCCCAGTCCAGGCACACCTGCCGCTGCAACCCCCGCGCCACCGCCCGAAAGACCCATCGAGAGCATGATCCGGTTGCGGGCCGCGAGACCAATCATTTGCGAAATCATCTGCTGGAACCCGCCGAGGATCGACCTGGTAAAGCCTTTAAAGTCATTGAAGCCGCGCGAAACAAAATCACCAAAGGCATCAGCGACGCCACCGATCGCATTCACCAGAGGGCGCTGCATTTCTTCGCGCAGCCGCTTGGCTTCCTTCTCGGCCTCGCTCAGTGCTTTGGAAGCCTTCTTGGCACCCTTGGCCGCCTTGCCACCTGCTGCGCCGGTCTCATCCAGAACATCATTCAGATCCTGCCCTGCGTTCGATGTGTTTTTTGCCGCTTCACCCGCTGCCGTGACTGCATCGGTCAACGCACCGACCGACTCCAACGGGGCTGTCACGCCTGCTTTCAGCGCTTCCCCGACCCCGGACGCCATTTCGCCAGTGGCCCGCAGCTCGCCGGACATCTCACGCATAGCGCCCGTTGCTTGCCCTACATCAATGTACTGGGTGTTAAACGCCTCGCTGAAGGCAGCACCGGCCTGCCCTGCAATATCCACCGCAGCCCCGACCTCGACCTTCCAGGCCGACAGGTCCGGCGGGGCAATGGCTGTGCCGCCGAACTTGGTGATGATCGCGTTCAATGGCTCCAGAACACCGCCGATGCCCTTCCCGATCATGCTGATCAGCCCGTTGATTGCCTCCGCCCCGATCCGTTTGAAGGCCGCAGGCAGCGCGTTCCACGCCGTGGTCACCGCCTTGAACGCCCCGACAAAGGCCCCGATGATCCTGTTGTTGGTGTCGAGCGTAAATTCCACGATACCCGCCAGAGCATCGACGGCATCGGCCTTGGTGCGCAGCCAGCCCGCTTCCATCTGGAAGCCTGCTGCGTCAAAGGCGAGAACGATCCGGCTCCAGACCTCGGCCGCCACGTCTTTCAACAGGTTCATGGCCACGCCAAAGCCGCCGACAGAGCCGGACAGGTCCACGAACTTGCCGACCAATACCCCGGCCGCAACCACAACCGCCCCGATACCCGAGGAGATCAGCGCGCCGCGCAATGCCACCAATGCCCCGCTGAGTGAAAACGTCGCCACCTTGGCCAGCACCAGGGCGCCCACGTAGCGCACACCGAACGCCGTGGCCGCAACAGTCGCCACGCCCGCGAAGGCGCTCAGGTTCTGCGTGAAGCCATCGATCATCGCCCGCAGCAAGCCGCCTTCCCTCAGGCTGTCTGTCATCGCCTGGACCAGCGCGCCAAGTGTGGGCACGAGCGCAATCGCCAATTGCTGCCCCGCATATTGCGAGATCAGGCCGAGCCGCCCGATCCGGTCGTTTGCCGTCTCGATTGCGCTGGCGTCAAACTTGCTGACCTCAAGCCCGTAAGCCTTGATATCGGCGCGCGCGTTCCGGATCGCATCACCACCCTGCAGGACCAACAGAGCCATTTCCCGGTTGCGCACACCGAGATCGCGCAGGATCGCCGTGGTCTTACCAGAGGACAGGCCCAGAGCCTTTACCCGGTCAGCAATCACGGCCAGCTTTTCGTCGGCATCGATGCCTTGCAGATCCGACAGCTCCAGCCCCAATGCTTCCAGTGCACGCTTGCCGTTGCCGGACACGCCGACACTGGCCAGCTCGCGGTTCATGGTCTGGATATCGTTTGTCAGCCCCGAAAGGCTCACACCCGCCTCGCCCGCAGACAGTTCCAACGCCCGAAAGCCCCCGATCGAGCTGTCGAGACGCCGCGCCGCCTTGGCGGCTGCATCAATCTGGTTCGCTCCCGCCAGTGCGGCCGTCGCCAACGCCGCCCCGAAGGCCGCCGCTGCACCAGCCACGGCGGCAAACTGCAGCTTCATTTTCTGAAGCGACCTGTCCGCCGCGCCGGCACCTTTTTCGAACTTGGCACTGTCCAGCCCGAGGTTGACGCGCAGCGCGCCGATCACCGATTGCCCCATTATGCTGTCCTTCCTGCCATCGCGATGAAGAACGCACGCACCTGCGCCTGCGCCACTTCATCGGGAACCGCTGATTTGCTGTTTGTTTTGGAATATTTCGGGAGCTTTTTCGGCTCGTGAAAGGCGAAGGCGACAAGGCCTGCCAACTCGAAATTCCGCACCCGTGCCAGTTCATGCTCGCTTTCAATTCTGGCGACCGTTGCGCGCAAGATCATGACAATCTCGCGCGGGGTCAGCCGCCAGAACCGATCGTAATCCTGACCGGCCTCAAGCCAACTGGCCTGAAGCGCGTCAATCAGGTCGAGGCTTTTGACTTGTCGCGGGGCTTGCCCCCCGCCGCCGCGTTTCCCTGGTCGTCTGCCTTGTCCGCCACGGCTTCGGGAAAGGCGGCTTGAGCGGCCTGGGTGATCAAGGCAACTGCGCCCGAAAACCCCACATCCGAAATCAGCTCGCCCGCCTCTTCGACGGAGATTTGATCAGGACCGACACCGGCCCAGAACAGACCGCGCAGCCGCTTGAAGTCCGGCACGTCCTTGTCTTCCATCTCGCGCAATGCACCGACAAAGTTCTCGCCGAACTTATCTTCATAGGCGAGCATCGCATTGACAGAGAACCGCATTTGGAAGGTCGTGCCATCGACCTCGAAAGGGATCGCCCCGCGACGCGCGCTCATGCTGCTGCGCCTTTCGCCCATGTGACATCGCCGGTGGTGCGGATGTCGATGGTCATGTTGATCTCGCTTTCCACATCACTGGTTTCGACCTTTGGTGTGGGAAATCCACGGAAGGTGAACACGTCGCCCGTCGCCTGGTTCGGCGCGGGTTTCAACGTGGTGCGGTAATAGATCGGCTGCGGCTCTGCCTGATCATCGACCTGCTGCTCGTATCCGGCAGCGGTGTAGCCACAAGGCAGCGAGATCACACCGGCATCCTTCAGACCCTTGATGTACTCGCGGAACCCGTTCGGGCTGTCCAGGTTGGTCACATCGCGGTAATCCGTTTCCACCATGGGGATCGCCACGCCCTTGCATTCAGGGATATTTGCCCACGTCGTGCCATCGGTCGACCGTTCGACCTTCGCCCCATAGGCGATGATTTGATTGCTCATAAGAGCCTCCTAGTTGTTGTAAGTGACGATAAAATCCAGCGACACCCGGAAAGGCCTTGAAGCCTCGTTGGTGCCACCCTCGCGACCATCACGCGTGCCCGCGTGAAAGACACCTTGCAGCCCTGCCGATGCGTGGCCGTCGAGGACGGTGCGCACGGCGCGGGAAAGTTCTTTTGCAGACCCGTAGGTCTTGGCAATGCAATCGACCTGAACACGAGCTGTAGACAAGCCGCTCGGGCCCTGCAGCGTGTGGCCTTCGGCATCGCCAATTGTGTAGAGCACCACGCCTGGCCACGGCGTTCCCTGCGGGTGTGATCCGAAGTTTACGTTGCCGTTCGCACGCGCCATCACGGTCACGTCTGCCTTCAGCAGGGTGCGGATCAGTTCTTCCATGACCTATCCTCTCGCGGCCTTTCGCGCTGCACGCTGCAGGCTCTTGTCCAGTTCTGCCCAAAGGTCGCGGCTCAACCGTTCCAGCATCGCGGTGCGATCTTGGTCCCACGCGGGGCGCAACGCAGGCTGCGGCCCATGCCGGTCGTTGCCAAATTCCTGCTGAACGCCAGCTGGATCCGCAGTGCCGACAAAGCCCTCGACCGCCGCGCGGTCGCTCTGGAACATCTTGCGATGCTGCCCCGCCTGCCGTTTTGTCAGCTTGGTCGAGTAGACAAAGGATTTGGCATAATCGCCGGTCTCACCTCGCGGCGCATTGTCGTTCGCCAGGGCAGCCATAGGCATGGCGGCTGATTTCAGCGACCGGCGCAACACACCCTTGCCCGCCGACTTGCTCAGTTGGTCGAGCGCTTTTTCCAGATCCTTGAGCCCGCTCACCTTGAACGACGCGCTCATGGATCAACCCTCTCCGCACCGGCGGTAATTTCCAACCGCCAGCGGATGCCGATTTCCTTGATGCTGTATATCTCGTAATCGACGCCATCATAGACCAGCCGGTCCTTGGGCGTGACAGCGCGCGTCAGTGCCATCGAGGCCACCACAAAGCGTCGGGTCAGCGTCGAGGACACCTGCCCCGCGCGCAGGCGCTCGGCGTCGCTCACATCGACCTTGCCCGCCCAGACCTCAGGACCAGGTTCGCCGAACCCATCCACCTCAGTCAGGCCGTCATCAGTCTTTTCCGATGTGCGGAAGCTTATGCGGCTGTCCAGCTTCAATGCCTGCGCCATCAGCAGACCACCTCAGGACGACGATACCGCACCTGCTTGATCAGCGCGCGAATGGGAAACGAAAGCTCGGCAGGCACAACACCGTCCAAGGCAATGCCAGCGTCCCGCCATTCCTTGACTATCATGATCACCGCCTGCCGGTGTTGCTGGGTGGGTGCGCCGCCCGCATTGGCGGTCACACGCACGGCCTGTGCAGTCCGCAGAGAGGCCGCGAGATCCGCAGGCACCACCAATTGCGGCTCATCATGCGGGCGGAGCAGTTGCGCCCCGCCCGGGCCCGCGCCCTGCCAGACACCAGCCGCATCCTGCCATTCGACTTTGGACACGGAGTTGACCGGCCGCACCGGAAACCACCAGCGCCGCCAACGTCCGACCGGCACATCAAATTCAAAATCAGCCGCCACCATCGGATGCGCGGTTGCAGTATCGACCACGGCGGTCGCCGATGCGATCAGACCGTCGATCAGGTCATCATCATCCGTCTCAATCTCAAGCATGTGGATCGCGCGCTTGAACTCGGCTTTGGTGACCGGCCCTGTGGCCGCCGTGGTCAGTTTTTTCATAGAGAGCAGACCTTACGACTTGGCAGCAGCGTCAGCGCCGCCCTGCACGGGAGGCTCGCCCTTGCCCGCCTTTTTGGCCTTGGCATCGTCCGGCGCGGACGTAGGCGCTGGGGTGTTGGTTTCCGTCGTGTCCGCGACCTTGCCGTCAAGCGCAGCTTCACGGGCCGCCAGTGCAGCCTCACGCGCATCGAGGTCCGCCGCCTTGCTGGCAAACTCAGCTTCGGCATCGGCGATCATCGCCTGCACTTCTGTGGTGTCCATATTCAAGGTCACCGTCGCCAGGTTCTTTTCGGCTTCGGCGTCATAGGGCCGCGCCACGGATTTCAGCTTCGCGGCCTTCACGGGATCAAAGCCCGCGATATCGCCTTTCACGTAAGGGCCATGCGCTTTGAAGAACTTCAGGATTGTTTTGGTCATCGGATTGTCCTTTTCAGATCGGATTGATTGAAGGGCGGACGGGGCACACCCCGTCCGCTCATGTCAGTTTCAGGTCAGGTGGTGTCGCTTAAAGAGACCAGGCCACGCCGGTCAGCTTGGAGATCGCCACGTCATGGCGCGGCGCAAAGTCGTGCTCCTCGATCGCGCGCATCAAGGTCAGATCGTTCTGGTAGGCCGATACGGTGTCGCCGCTGGTGTCGACGTAGGCCGCCTCGGTGGACGAGGAGATCACCAGCTTCATGCTGTCGCCGACCATGCAGTCGTTGAAGTCCGCAAAGAACACTTCGGTCTCGTCGCCGCCGACACCGAGGTTGTCCGGCAGCTGCGATGTGGTCTTGATCGGATAGCCCAGCAGCGTGTTGCTCTGGTCGATAGACGGAAACAGATAGGAGCCGTGGTTCGGTTCGCGCAGGCTGGCCAGAAAGTTACGTGTGGAAGCACGCATGATCCAACCGCAGGAGATCATCGCAACATTTGCATCCTGCACCGTGGACACCATCTTGCGCAGTGCCGCCTCGACCACAGCCGCTGTCTTGGCCACAGCCGATTGCGTTTGCCCGGCCAGCACCCAGCCGCCCAGACCTTTGGGCGTGTCGCCGGTGCCATCGCCGCGCAGGAATGCCAGGTCCTTGCGCAGGCCCATCACGTCCAGCATGTCATCGCGCACCAGCTGCATCACGTTTGTCCCGCTGTGGCGCAGCAGCGCATTGCCAACCGGCACCAAAGTACGCAGGGTTTTGAAGTTCTGGTCCACCTTGTCGAAGGTCGGCTCGCTTTCTTGGGTGACGTGGTTCTCGGCCCCGTAGTTGGCCGTCGCACTGGTGGCTTGACGCGCATTGCGCACTTCACCTGCGGGCATGTCGATGATCCGCGCACCCGAGTTGATGACCGTCACACGCGGACGCAGCAGCTCGATGACCTCGGCGGCCTGCGCCTGCGGAATGGTCACACCGCCTGCGCTGTCGCTGGCGCCAGAGAGGGCCGCCGACATGCCGCTGTGCCCGTCCTTCTCGAGACGTGCGACAGCGCGGTCCTTGTCGCCTTTGCTGTTGGCGAGGGCGTGCACCATGAAAGCGAAGCCGAGACCTTTGTCTTCGGGGTTCTTGGCAACGGCAGGTGTGGTCGCGGGGGCTGGTGGCGTGTCCAGCTCGGACTGCACCGTTGCCGCATTCGCAGCTTCAACCGCTTCGGCGCGCTCAAGTGCTTTGGAAGAGGCCTCAAACGCCAATTGCGCCGCATCAAAGGCCGCGAAGGCCTCGATCATCTCGGGTGCATCGTCGGCAATGTTGCCCTCTTCCAGCTTGGACAGGGCAGATGCACAGTCCTGCATTTTTGCGGCCGCAGCTTTCCGGTCGCGGCGGTGGTCGTTCACGTCTTTCATGTTCCAATTCTCCATGGAAAAAGTGCCGCTCGCGCAGCACAAGGATCCCGCCGCGATGGACAGGTCGATTACACCGATGTGATGTGGTGTCAGGTTGCGGCGCGCGCCTGGGCGGCAGCCGCCAGAGCGGCAAAGGCGCGCGCTTGTGGACGCGGAGCCGGGGCATAGGCCGCCATCACCCGCGCATAGAAGGCATCGCGGGTCTCGAGCTGATCCACCAGCCCGCGTGCGATACCCTGTTCCGGACCAAAGACAGCGCCGCCGTCTTGCGGATCATCCGTGACGGAAAGCTGGGCAGTGAACTGGGCCGGATCGATACCACGCCCTGCAGCCACAGCCGCGTGGAACAGCGCTTCGGTCTCATCCAGCGCCCGGCGCAGTTCGGCCATGCCCGCGTCCGTTGCCGGATCCGGCGCTTTGGCCCGCGCGTGGCTCGAAGAGATCTCGAACCATTGATCGCCCCAATTGTCGGTGTCTTGTGGCGAGGTCGCGGTCAGCCGCACCCCGATCGACCCGACCAGCGCGCCCGGCGTGATGGTGATTTCTGTGGCTTGAGACGCCAGCCAGTAGGCTGCCGACGCCGCCAGAGGATTGACCAGTACATGCACCGGCTTGATCGCAGCTGCTGCGGCAATCGCCTGGGCCGCGCCCTCGATGCCCAAGACCATCCCGCCGGGGCAATCCATATCCAGCACGATGCCGCTGCAGTCGTCGTTGGCAGCCAGCTCGGCCAGCGACTGCTCCAGCCCCTGATAAGTGGTCCAGCCCATGTATTTTTCGAAGAGGAAAAAGTTCGGAGTCAGAAGCCCGCGCACCGGCACCACACCGACGCCCCGTGCCACCGCATAGCGTTCGCCAGGCTCGACGGTGACCATCCCGCCACCACTTGCCGTTTGGCAATCCGCCGGCACATCCATCGCCAGCAGCGCGTCACCACCGTGATGCGACAGCGCCAGCGCGCTCGATTGCAAATAAGCTCCAATGGTGCGGCGCGTCATGGCTTAGTCCTCTTTTTCGGTTTCAGGTTCGCGGGTCATGTTTGCCGCCGGGTTCAGACGGTCATCATCTGGCCCTTCGGTGACCGGCAGGTTTGCAATGCGCTGCGCCGTGTTGGCGGTCATGATCGGCCCGCCCACGGCTTTGGTCAGCGCGTCGTATTTTTCCTTGGTGGTCGGCTGCAGCAACGCGCCGAAGTCGTGGCGGAAGAACAAACCGCTGCGCCGCTCGGCCTCGGTCAGCAGACCCATCGCATATTCCGCTTCGATCAAAGCCGACCAGTGCATCAGGCAGTCCGTCAGATAGTCAATCGCCTGCTGTTCGCCGTTGGCCTTCACCCCGTATTCCAGCATCTGCAGCTTGCTCGGTGGCATCCGGTAGACAGCAGCGATCTGTTCGCGGTCGAACTTGCGGCTGGCCAGCAGTTCCTGGTCCGCCGCCGTCAGATCAAGGCTTTCGATCTTGTCGTTCGCACCGATGATCGGAAAACCTTCGTGCTCCGGATCGGTCAGCGCATTGCGGACCCGACGGCCGTTGCGGCGATAAGCCTCGTCGTCCTCGTAGACATCTTCCATCGTGATCACCGCGCGCATGGTGGCACCCGACGCCGTGCGCGCCGCCGCTTCCTGCCCCGCCAGCGCCAGCCCAAAGCTTTCGCCCGCCACTTCGATCGGGCTGCGTCCTGTCCAGCCATCCTCGGGCATGTAGCGCAGGTTGACCATCGACCGCGACGGCACCCGCCGCCGCACCCCCGCCCCGTCCTCGAAATCGAACACGCGGGTCCGCCCCGCCTTGAACATCGACACATGGTCCGGGTTGATTGCCTCGATCAACTCCAGCTCACCGCCACCATCACGGGGCGCGTAGCCATGGCCACGCCCGCGGATGCAGTAGGAATAAACCAGGGCGTACCGCAGCACCTGCGCGGACACACCGGGCGATGCCTCGACGTTCATCAGATAGGCCGCCGGATGCTCGCGCACGCGATTCTCGCCCCCCATGCCATCGCGCTGCCAAAGTTTCAGCGGCACCTTGCAGTGATCGCCCGCGATGTTGTTGGCGCAGGCAAACACCGTCGCGTGACGCTGTGCGATCAGACCAGTCGCGCGGGGAAGAGTCCGCACACGTGACTGCCCGCCATAGCCGATGTTGAACACCGCAGGGTTCGGGGCGCGCGTGCCGGATGTTTCCGCCGACGCTGCAATGACAGGCTCGACACGCGTCACCCGCTCGGGTTTGCGTCGCGACATCAGTCCGGAAAACATGCTCATACCACTTCAACCTCTCGCGCTTTGCGCTTGCCTTCCTGTGCCTCGGCCCGACCCACCGCCATGATCATGGCGACACCAGCATCGATCCGACCGCTCGATTTCTTCTTGTTCGGCTTCACGTTCTCCGCCGCATCCTCATCGCGGTGGACGTTCCCGACCTGCCAGGCCAGCACTGGATTGCCACCGTGGCGAATGGTGCCCTGCACCACCCGCTCCTCGACCCGCTTCATCGGCTCAGACATCGAGGCATACCCCTGTCGGTGCTCGACCATCGGGAACCGGCGCTGATCCAACCGCTTGGCCAGGTTCTTCATGCCCCACGGGTCATAGGCGACCTCGCGCAGATCGAACTTGGCGCGGATCCATTCCAGTCGCTCGGCGATCTGGTCCTCGTCGATCACGCCGCCCGCATGCACTTCCAGCCAGCCCTGATCGCGCCAGGCGACAAACTCGCGCTTTTCGGACTGCGCGCGTTTGATGAACCCCTTCGGCCCTTCGGGCAGGAAGGTGTAGGCGATGAGATAGATCACCCCGTCGACTGGCACCGCCACCACGATGGCCGTGGTGTCGATCTTGTTCGACAGGTCCAGCCCCACCCACGCAGGCCGCCCGAAGAGTTTGCGGATGTCGATCGGTGCCGCTGCCAAGCCTGCGTCCCAGCTGTCGCGGTCGATCCAGGTCTCTGCCCCTTCGGTCCACAGGTTCAGGTGGAACCGTTTGAAGTTCGGCATCCGCCCCGCGATCATTTGCGCTTTGGTTGCCTTCTCCTGGACAAAGGCCAGAGGCTTGGACACACCCAGATTGGGGTTGCCCATAGCCCAGGCCGTCGGATCCAGCGGATCGCAATCAGGATGCGGCTCGGCGACGTACCCAAAGAACGCATCATCCTGCACTGCGCCGCGCAGAACACTTTCGGCATAGCCGCGTATTTCGCCACAAAGGCTTGCCCGATCATGGCCCGCCGTCGTGATGATCCAGTCAATCGGCTGCGCACGCGCGGCCATACTTTCAACAATCGTCTCTTCCAGTTCGCGATCGGTCCAGCGGTGCATCTCGTCGCGTGCAATGAAGCTCGGGTTGATGCCGTCGCTGCTATCACCGTCACGGCTCAGGCAAGATATGCTGCCATCGAACCGCGGGGTTTCGATCGAGGTTCGCCAGACGTTCATCATCTGGCTGAGAAACGCCGACCGCTTGATCATACGCTTCACTTCCTTGAAGAGCAGTCCCGCCTGGTCCCGTGTCGTGGCCGCGCAGTAGCCCTGTGGTGCAGCCTCGCCGTCGAACAGCTGCGTGTAGATCATCGGCAGCGCCGTCTCTGTGGTCTTGCCGTTCTTCTTTCCGATCTGGTTGTAGCAGGTGGTGAACCGGCGCAGGCCGGTGTCTTTGCGCTTCCAGCCAAAGATCGAACCCATGCGGAACTGCTGCCACGGCTCGAGCGTCAATGGCTTGCCCGCCATCGGCCCGACCGAGTGCTGCAGCAAGCCCCCGAAACGGATCGGGCGCAGCGCCGCGTCCTCATCGAAGAACAGCCCCCGATCCTTGCCCGTTTCCAGATCCATAAGGTGTCGTTCACAGGCCATCCGCACAAGCGTGCCTGCGACGATCTTGCCGCTCAGGACGTCGTCAGCATAGGCCGTGACCGGGTGCTCATCCTTTGCCATTCAAAATGCTCACAACGTCATCGAAGAGATCGCCCTGGCCTCCGGCTCCCAGCCGCTTTTCGTCGACGGGCGACATGCCGAACAGCGCGCCGATCCGCTGCATCTGACCTAGCGCCTCCTGCTGAAGGCCCCACGGTGCTGTCTTCTTTTGCTGCTTCCCGTTGCGGGTCATCGTCTCGTAGTACAGCCCCTCCATCACCAGGCAGTGCGTGGCATGGATGAAGTTCGACACACTCTCACAGTAGCCTGCGAACATATGCACATGGTGCGGCTCGAGCCGGTCCTTTGCCACCAGCTGACCGGCCAGTTCGTCCCAGACCTTGCGGGCGTCTTCACTCATGAAGTCCGGTGCGTCCGGCACATGCTTTTTGGCATCGCCCTTGAAGGGCACAACCGTGCCAGTGTTCGGCTTGCGTCCCTTCATTCAACCATCCTTAATTGGCCCAAAAGGCTTTTACCCTTGGGCTTTTTTCTCCAATTTCGCGTGCACGAAAAGAAATGTTCCCCCGCCGGTCCTATGTCGGACGGCCGAGTTTTCAAGATACCCCCCGGGGTACTAGATGCGTTGACCTTGGGAAGGGGCAAGACTAGCAATGCGCTTGCCAGTTGGACCGATCAAAGAGCAACTTCCGATCGCCTTTGCGGGACGTCATGTGGTCGACATACATTGCTGGCGCGCGCCCCCATCCCTAAAGAAAAACGGCGCTCCCCCATAGGAACGCCGTTTTCTTTTCTTCGGTCAATAGATCAGGCCGCGTTCTGCTCCAGCCCTGCCCCCAACCGCTGTGCAAGCTGCGGCGGCAGCAGGCGTTTGGCCGAGACGCGCAGGCGTTTCATCTCGGGGATGATCCGGTCCGC
>NZ_JIBC01000008.1 GCF_000620505.1 Sulfitobacter sp. 20_GPM-1509m
AGTGTTTCTCAGCCAGCATAACCTCGAAGCCAGCATGAGCCGACGTGGGAATTGTCACGATAACGCTGTCGCCGAGAGCTTCTTTCAACTCTTGAAGCGGGAACGGATAAGGCGACGCACATACCCGACACGCGACGCCGCACGGCAGGACGTCTTCGAATACATCGAGATGTTCTACAACCCCAAGCGCAAGCACACGAACAACGGCATGCTGTCGCCCGTTGACTTCGAAGCGAGACAGCAGAAACTGAACGAGGCAGGTGTCTAGCAAACTAGGGGCACCTCAATCATTGGGAAACCTTTCACACGGAAACGATCAGCAGGTTAAATTCAAGTTTAGGGGCGGTTCTAGGTTAGCATAGCCTTTTTAAGGGCAATATAAATTACATAATCTTGCTTATACGTTTAACTGATGCGCCTTGGCGCGCGCTACCTTGAAGTGCGACTTCTTGTTAGAAAACAGTAGTTTATCTAGTGAGAGGAATCGGTATCGGAGCCGTTTACAGCCAACTGAGTATCACAGAACGACGAAAGATAGAACGCTGGAGACACGCAAAGGTCCCTGTCGATGAGATGGCGCGCGTTTTGAAGCGCTGCAGTTTGAATAGCCCCTAGTATTGTAGACACTTTCTTCCCTAATTTTGAGGCAAGGAGGCCGTTATGGGGAAGCCAAATTTCAGTGAAGATTTCAAGCGCGATGCTGTGCATCAGATTGCAGTTCGGGGGTACGCCGTTCGTGAGGTTTCAGAGCGGTTAGGCGTCAGCAATTACTCGCTCTACGAATGGATGAAGTTGTATGCGAAAGCCGCGTCACAGGCATCATTCGTGGATCACGAGGCCGAGAACCGGAGGCTCAAGCGTGAGTTGGCTCGGATGACTGAGGAGCGCGACATCTTAAAAAAGGCAGCCGCGTACTTCGCCAAGGATGCAAGATGAAGTACGCGTTCGTGCCCGCGCATTGTCCCACTTTTTCGGTGCGCAGAATGTGCCGCTGCCTCAACATCCATCCTAGCGGGTTCTACGCATGGGTTAAGAATCCATTAAGCCAGCGCGCGCGTGAGGATGCCCGACAGACGCAGTTGCTCAAGAGCGCATGGAAAGATAGCGGCAAGGTCTATGGCTATCGTAAGCTGCATGATGATCTGATGGAATTGGGCGAGACCAGTTGCCCAAACCGGGTCGCAAGGCTGGCCCGTTTGGCAGGGATCCGCGCTGAGATCGGCTACAAACGCAAGCCTGGCAAGTATGGAGGCAAACCGTCTGTCGTCATCGACAATACGTTGGATCGGCAGTTTGATGTCGCTGAGCCGGATACGGCTTGGATCTCAGATATTACCTACATAAAAACCTACGAGGGGTTCCTTTATCTGGCCGTCGTCATTGATCTCTATTCGCGCCGTGTGATCGGTTGGGCGACACAATCGCGCCAAGCAACCGACCTTGTACTTCAGGCCTTGCTCCCTCTCGTGACATTGCTACGCAATGCACTGCAGGGCAATGGATGGCCGTTTGGCGGCGAAAGCCAAAGCGCACCGTCCTGATCCACACCGATCAAGGGCCCCAATACACAAGCCGAGATTGGGCCGCGTTCCTAAGGGCCCACAACATCGAACACTCAATGAGCAGGCGCCGTAATTGCCATGACAACGCGGTCGCGGAAAGCTTCTTCAACTTGCTCAAACGCGAACGTATTCGTCGCCGCAGCTACAAGACCCGCGAACAAGCCAGACAGGACGTCTTCGACTACATCGAAATGTTCTATAACCCGAAACGCAAACATGCCAAGAACGGGATGCTGTCTCCTGTCGACTTCGAAAACAGACAGCGCAAAGTGAACCAAGAAGGTGTATAGGAAACTAGGGGCTATTCAGTCTACGCGGGTATCTGAACCACCATTTCAATCTCGATTTTCAGATCCTCATTGGCCAGAGATGCGACACCGATACCGGTCAGGCTTGGTTGTTCTCCGCCAAGGAACACCGTTATCTGGGTCATCACAATGACCATCGTCGCATCGTTCAGCTCCGTCATGTAGACGCGCATCTGGACGATATCACGCGGTGTCGCACCGATGGCGCGCAAGGCTTCCGCAAGATTTGATATGACCTGACTGGTTTGCCCCTCAAGCGTTTCCGGTACGGCAGATCCGTCGGCGCTCCAGGCGACTTGTCCGGAGATAAACGCCAGCCTGCCGGGGTTGGCGATGGATATTTGCGAATAGCCCACCTTGCCGGCATCGGGCAGCGTAGCCGGATTCATTCGCACGATCGCATTTGACACATCAATTCTCCTTGTTTTGCTTGATGCTCGCTAATTAAGCCGGACTATAGACGAACAGGATTCGCGACTGAGGCGAACTGAATGCGTCAATCGAGGGCAAATGGCTGAATCAAAGGTAAATGACATTCTGGTCTTTCTATCCGTCGTAGAGACGGGAAGTTTCGCTTCGGCGGGACGGGCTTTTGGTCTTTCCCGGTCAACGGCAGGAAAAGCGGTTTCGCGCCTTGAAGACAGATACGGCCTGCGTCTGCTGAACCGCACAACCCGCGCCATCAGCATGACCGAGGAAGGGCAAAGACTGTACAAGCAGGGGCTGGCGATCCAGGCTGCGATTGCAGATGCCGATATGAGCATGGCCGGTGGCGAGGGCATTCCCAAGGGCACCCTTCGCATCGCCGCACCTGACGCGCTTGGGCGGCGGCTCTTGATGCCCGTTGTGCGGCAGTTTCAACAAGACTGGCCAGAGGTGCGTTTCGAGATCAGTTTTTCCGACACCCTGCGTCACATCATCAAGGACGGCTTCGACCTTGCGGTTCGGATCGGGGTGACCTCGCCGGATACCTCACTGATTTCACGCACCCTGATGACCGACAGACCCGTGCTGTGCGCATCTCCATCCTATCTGGAAGGCCGCAAAACACCCAGCAGAATAGATCACCTGAGCACACATGACCTGCTTCAGTTCTCAAGCGTCGGACAGCGCCAGGTCTGGGTCTTGCAGGACGCCACCGAGTTCTGGAGCAATGCGCCAGGACAGGTCACCTTGCGGCTGGACAATGCCGAGGCTCTGCGCGAGGCCGCACTGGCGGGAATGGGGATCGCCTTGTTGCCAAGCATATTGGTCAAGGATGATCTGGCCGCGGGTGCGCTGGTACGCATTCTGCCAGACGTTGCAACTGGCGAGGTTCCCATCGTCGCGCTCTATCCCCACAAGAGGTTCCTGGAACCCCGCGTGCGGCGGTTTATTGACATGCTGGCGGCCAACATGCCCGGGCATTAAGTCCTGCATCAGGTTCTATGCTTGCTGCTTTCGGTGGCGCGTCCCATTTCCTTCCACCCCTGAACGCTTGGGCGGGCCACCATCCGTGTATGCCATTCATGCAAATGGCCGAGGTGGGGCGGGATCTCCAGCTGGACGATGTCCGCAAAGATGAAAGCGGCGACAACCGTTATGTCCGCCATCGAAAACGTCTCGTCGGCGATATGGGGCCGCGTCGAAAGGACCTCGTCGAAATAGCACGCAGCACGCAACGCCTTGTCGCGCATCTTCTCGCCCCATTCGGGGTTCTGGTAAAGCTCGACATCCGGCCCCAATCCAGGTGTCGCATGATGGAAATAGACGCTGATCGGGTCCAGAAACTCGATCTCGGCCCGTTTGTTCATCATGTGGATCATACCCCGTTCCCGAGCCGAGATCCCGGTCAGACGGGGCTGGCCTCCAAGATGATCCAGATACTCCGTGATAGCGGTGCATTCGGCCAGGAATGTCCCATCCGCCAGTTCAAGAACCGGCAGGGTGCCGGAATAGTTCTTTTCCAGAAACTCCAGCCTTTTATGGGCACCCGTTCGCAGGTTCACTTCGACAAACCGCACCTTGTCCTGCAAATCCAACTCGGCCAGCGCAATGCGAACGCGCGCCGGATAAGGACCGCGGTTGAAATCATGCACAATCATCATCGGCGGTTGCTCCCCTACCTAACAGTTGGTAGGCACATTGGCAGGAAACCACGCAGAGTCAATCTCCTGCACCGCCGAGATTTTGGAAGCCAACGCCCATGTCCGAAAACACCAAAGAAAAACTGCTCGCCATCGCCCGAACGCGCGTGCAGGCGCATGGCTACGACGGCCTGAACTTTCGGGATCTTGCGGCAAAGCTTGGTATCAGCGCACCCAGCCTCTATCATCACTTCCCCAGCAAGGCGGCCCTCGGTGCTGCCGTGGCCTGGCGCTATTGTGACGATGTGCAGGCTGCCCTTGACGCGGTTTCGCAATCTCACGCTTCACCGCGCGCCTGTCTGCTGGCGTATCCGGGCATATTCCGCAAGGCACTGGAGGGCGACACGCGCATCTGTCTGGCAAGTTTCCTGTCCGCCCAAAGCGATGATGTTCCCGAGGAAATACGCGAAGCGATCCAGGCTTTCATTGATATCAACGTGACATGGCTTGCCGGGCATCTTTCCGCGCTTGTATCCAAAGACATCGCCATGCGCCGCGCCGATGCGATCTATGCAGCGGTTGCAGGGGCGCAACTGACGGCGCGCGGGTCAGGCGGTTTGGAGCGCTATGACGACCTTATCGCGACATTCAGAGAGAGCGGCCTGCTGGGTGCGTGACCCGCACCTGTCTTGGCAACAGGGTAGAGTGGAACATATGCGATCTGGCGGTGTGCGCCGATAATTCCGCTCGTTGCATCATCTGGACCAGCCCTGCGGAGTGCCCTGCCCTGCCCTGCCCGCGCACGCGAGGTCCGGGCAGGGCACTACGTCTCAGGCGCCGAAGGCGCCGTCAATCGTGTGCATGGCGCCTGTCACGAAACCGGCTTCCGGTCCGGCAAGCCAGGCGACCATGCCCGCAACCTCTTCGGGCTGACCGTGGCGCTTGATGGCCATGAAGCTGTGCATCAGATCCTTCATCGGGCCGTCTGCCGGATTGGCATCCGTATCAATCGGCCCCGGCTGCACCACGTTGACCGTGATACCGCGCGGCCCGAAATCCCGGGCAAGCCCCCGCGCCAGTCCCTGCATCGCCGACTTGCTCACCGCATAAGAGGCCATACCGGCCAGCGGCATCCGGTCGCCGTTGACGGACCCCATGACGATGATCCTGCCGCCTTCGGGCATGTGCCGGGCGGCTTCGACCGCTGCGTGATAGGGCGCATGGATGTTGATCTGGAAAAGCCGGTCGATCGCGTCCGGGTCCTGCGCCAGCGCATCGCCGAAGACGCCGATCCCGGAATTCACAACAAGCACGTCAAGGGGCCCGCTTTCGCGCACAGAGGCGATGACCGCATCGCGGTCGGCACTGTCGGCACGGACGGCGGTGCTGCCGGTCTCGCTGGCGAGCTGCTCGGCCGCCTCGTGCGAGCCGACATAGGTGAAGGTCACCTTGTCGCCCGCCTGTGCAAAGCGGCGCACGATCGCCGCGCCAATGCCGCGGCTGCCGCCCAGGACCAATACGGTTCTTACGTCTGACATGGTTGGATGTTCCTTGTTGAAATTATGTAGTGGTCAATACATATTAATCCTACCGGTCTGGTCAAGGAGATTTATAGTGGCCACTACAAAAAGCAAACGCACCGTCGGCCGTCCCAGGCGTTTCGACCCGGATCAGGCCGTCGCGATTGCCCAGGGACTGTTTCACGCGAAAGGCTATGACAGGGTGAGCCTGGCAGATCTGACCGATGCCCTGCAGATCAAGCCACCCAGCTTTTACGCCGCCTTTGGCAACAAGAACGGTCTCTACGCCCGCGTTTTGGACAGATACGTTGAAAGCGGTTCCATCCCCTTTTCCGAGATCCTGCGCGACGATCAGCCGGTGGCCGAGTGCCTGAAAGTGTTGCTGGAAGAAGCGGCGCGCCGTTACGGCGCAGACCCCGAGGCGCCGGGATGTCTGGTGCTGGAAGGGGCACGTTGCCATGACGCCGAGGCCCGCGCGGCGGCTGGGGCATTCCATCGCGGAGCGCAGGAGCAGATTCGCGCCTATGTCGCGGCGCGCGCGCCGGAAGATGCGGATCGGATCGCGGATTTTGTCGGCACGGTCATGGTCGGCCTCTCCGCCATGGCACGGGAGGGGCACGACGCGGACAGGCTGCTGTCAACGGCGCGTCTGGCGGGACAGGCGATTGCGATGGAATAACGACGTGGCGCAGCTGCGATCCAATGCTGACACTGCGTGCTGACCCGAACGCAATGACGCAGAAAGGCGGCCCCGAGATTTCGCCCTGAGGGTGGGAGCTGCCAGACCTCTGCTGCGCAGCGGTCAGCGATCAATATTGTCCAGGATGGCCTTTGTATTCGGCATCCGTGCCAACGAGTTGGCAATGCGTTCGCGCCACCGTGGCCCGACCTTCAACGCGGCAGCGTAGGCTCTGGACAGATCATCGGGCCGGTCTTCGGCCATGGCTTCGATCAGAAACGCAGCCTGTTCCCTGTCCTTCGACGCCTTGAGACTGCCCGACCCGTCACGCCGCCGGTCAGCGATGATCAGCTTGTGAATCGCATACCGCTCTGGTCGTGGCACCTGAACGAGTATGCCCGACCGATAGAGCGCCGCGGCATGGATCGGTTCGGCGATCAGGAAGTTGAGGTAATTCAGCGCCTGTGCGTTGACCCCCAACGCCGGCAGGTCGCGGATGGATTCATCTCCGAATGCAGGTGTCAGAAACTCTACCAATTGACCGCTGCCGCCTTGCACCCACCGCCATGTGCGTCCTCGTTCCAATCCCGGCACCGGGGCAAATTTCAGCTCCGAGAATGTCTCGGTCAGCCCCGGATCAACCTGGTCCTCCAAGGCGACGCTGAGTTTTTCAAACTGGGCGATGTCGATGTCACCGGTGTTTGCCATTCCCCCCAGGGGCAGGCGAATGCCAAGCTCGCCTTCATACAGACGAAAGGCATTCGTCCCGACAATGGTGCCGCCCAATCGAAATGTCCCGGCCGCCGCCATGGCGGACAGGATGGACCCCGTCGCACGGTCGGTCGGCGTCAGCCCCTCTGCACGCAACAATCGGACCAGCCGCGACCGCACAGCCTGCCGTTCTTTGGCCGTGGCGCGCAACTCCTCGATACGTTCGATACGCGCGCGCATCTCGGCGGTGTCTTCGCCAATATAGATGAAACGCATATCTGTTCCGACACGGCGCGCCACATACCAATACGCTTTGTCACCGCGGTGTTTCAGCGTCGGCTTGCCCGCGACGTCGGACAGCGCATCGTCCTTCAGAAGTCTTACCAGATCAGTGTACGCGCTCATCGCGATGCTGCTGAGTGAGGTCATGCCTATCGTTTCCAGGTTTTGATAGGCACGTGTATACCTAGCAAAACCTTAAATTGCTAGGCACAAAATGCTCGGCAGTGAAAACGGCGCGTGGATGGTCAAGCTCAATGCCAGTGACGGCATTTCGAAGTCTTGCCAATACCGGGGTTGAAAGTGTTGGTGGGGTCCAGGCTGCGATAAAAGTCACGCAGGGCGGGCTTGGCCTCGTAGAGATGGCCGACGTTGTGCTCGGCCGGATACTCCGCGCCGCGTGCATCCAGCAAGGCGCAGATCTGATGTTCCAGTGCGTCACAGTCCACGCCCTTTTTCACCAGATATTCCTGATGCATGACCTGACAGAAAAAGTGGCCAACATAGATTTTCAGCGCCATCTGCCGCGACAACTCTTCGGGCAGCGTCTCGAACCAGTCCAAGGTGTCGCGCGGCAGGGCGACGTCCAGCGCGACGATGTCGTCCACCGTGCGTTTGTGCACTGCGCGGTAGCGCACCACGGCGCTGCCCACGGTAAAGCGGTTGAGGAAAGCCGCCTTGCCTTCCGCGTCCGTGCATTCAAGGAAACTGCCCGTAGCGCTTGGGAAGATCGAGCCAAGATAGGCGCGCAGGGTGTCAATGCAGGTATCTCCGGCCCGGATCATCAGGTGGTGGGGATACATGTCGCGATAGGCGATCAACCGCTTTGGCATCTGTTCGGGGAGGATACGGCTGAAAAGCTGGAGCAGATGATCCGACACCGCCTTGCCCAGCCCCAGACGCTCTGTCACCCCATCGAACCAGCTTTTGGCAGCAAAGGCGCGGGGCACGTTGACCGTGCCGAAGCTGCGGATGAAGAGGTAGAGATCCTTGCCCCAGACCTGCGCCGCGCGGAACGCATCCGCATGCATGTATTCCCCCGCGATCGGCAGGGTCGGGAAAGTTTCCAGAATGTGTCGGCGGATCGTCTGCAACTCGCTCGGATCGCTGGTGCCGATGTAAAAGACCCTCTCTTCCTGCGCCACGGCGAACGTGTCCAGCCGCACGGCAAAGACGCCGATCTTGCCTGCCGAACCCGAGGCTTCGTAATGGCGTCGCGGGTCGGCGTTGAAACGGGCCGGTGTCGGCGCAGCGATGTCGCGCACGTGGTCCTTGTATTCGATGTCCGACGCCTGACGTCCTTGCGGAAAGTCGACATCCGCCTCTGAATACCTGCCGTGATCAAGCCGGTCGAGAATGGCAAGCGGCGCGTCGCCAAGGCGCATGCCAAGATGGTTCACCAGATGCAGGCGGCCCTCTGCATCGACCTGCGCAAACAGGGAAAGCTCGGTATAGGCCGGTCCGCGCTGGACCAGCGAGCCGCCGGAATTGTTGCAGACGCCACCGGTGACCGACGCGCCGATGCAGCTTGATCCGATCACCGAATGCGGCTCCCGGCCCATGGGCTTCAGCCGCCGCTCCAACTGGTCAAGCGTAGCACCGGGCATGCACAGAACCTGTCGCCCGTCGTCCAGCAGATCGATGCGTCTGTTGCGCAGGGTCGAGATGATGACGATCGGCCTGTCGTAGCCTTCTCCGAACGGGGTCGATCCGCCAGTCAGGCCCGTGTTCGCCGCCTGAAAGATGATGGCAACATCCGCGGCGACACAGGCTTCGAGAACCTTCCACTGCTCGACCAATGTCCCCGGCTCGACGGCAGCCAGCACCTCGCCATCGCCGTAGCGATAGCCGCGCCGGAAGCGGCGGGTGCCTCTGGCTCCGGTATGGACATGGCGGCGGCCCACGATGTCCTGAAGCTGAGGGATGAGCGTCCCTGTCATGGCTTTCAAACCTTCCGAATTGATCCCGACACCGGCCCCGTCACAGGGGCCGGCGCGAGTCTTGAGCTCAGGCGTGATCAGCGGCCGATCAGCGACGGCAATGTCATGCTGACGGCAGGCACAAAGGCGATCACCAGAAGGCAGAGCACGATGACGGACACGAAGACCATCAGCGGCCTGAGCATCTGCGTCACCGAGCATCCGGCAATCTGCGCGGCGGCAAAGAGGTTGACGCCCAGTGGCGGCGTGATCATGCCAAGCGCCAGGTTGACCACCATGACGGTGCCAAAGTGGACCGGAGCGATGCCGACGCGGGCTGCTGCATCCTGCAGGATCGGTGCCAGAACGATGATGCTCGCCCCTGTCTCGATGAACATGCCGATGACGAAAAGCATCGCGTTGATTGCCAGCATCAGCGAGACCGGGCCTTCAAAGGTGCTGGTCAGCCAGAGTGCAGCGGCGTCCGGGACGCCCTCGCGGTTCAGCAGATAGCCCATCAGGCTGGCGGTGCCGATGATGAACATGATGACGGCAGAGGTAATGACCGACTTGCGGAAGGCTCTGACCAGGTCGGCCAGGGACATTTCCCGGTGCAGCAACAGGCCCACCACCATGGCATAGACCACGGCGATGACGCTGGCTTCGGTCGGTGTCGTCACGCCGCCGTAGATACCGCCCATGATCAGCACCGGCATCAGCAGCGCCCAGATGGCGCGGCGCGCCGCCGTCAGCCGTGGCAGGCTGCCCTCACCGTCACGCTTGCCCCAGCCTTTGACCCGGCACCAGATGACGGAGGTCACAAGCAAGGCTCCGGCAATCAGCAGACCCGGCACGATGCCCGCCAGGAACAGCTGCGGAATCGAGGTCTGCGTGGCGACGCCATACAGGATCATCGGAATCGACGGGGGAATGATCACGCCCAGCTCGGCCGACGTCGCCATGAGCGCTGCGACGAAACCAACCGGATAGCCCAGATTGCGCATGGCTGGAATGAGGACGACGCCGACGGCAAAGGTTGTTGCAACGCTGGATCCGGAGATGGCGGAAAACAACATGCAGGTGATGACGCATGTTGCCGCAAGCCCGCCCTGGATCTGTCCGACAAACGAGCGGGCAAAGTCGACTAGACGACGGGACAGGCCGCCCACTTCCATCAGGTTGCCCGCAAGGATGAAGAACGGGATCGCCGCCAGCGGAAACTTGTCCAGGGCGATAAAGACCTGTTGAGGAATGACGATGGGGGGCAGGCTGGTGAAACCAAAAAGCCCAATCATGGAGGCAAGGCCGATGGAAATGGCGATGGGCACCGAGATGACAAAGAGCAGCATCATCGCAGAGACAATTGCACCGGTCATCGCGCGATCTCCTTTCCGGACTGAAGGAAATGCACGACCGCACCAAGGGCGGCAAAGAGCGACCCCACCGGAATTGCCGCGTAGCCCCAGGCCATGGAAATCTCCAGGCCGGCCATTTCCTGCATCCGCACCCGCTGAGCGGTGGCGATGCCGTACCAGAACAGCGTGGCGAACATGATCAGGCAGGAGATCAGCGAAATTGCCTCGATGGCGCGGCGCAACTGTCCGGTTGCGTTTTCCCGCGCCAGATCAATGGCGACCAGTGCGCCGTGGCGCAGGGCGACCGAAACGCCAAGCAGCACCATCCACACCAGAGCCAGACGGGTCAGCGCTTCGGACCAGGTTGCAGGCGAGTGAAAGACGAAACGGCCCAGCACCTGCCAGAAGCTGGAGACGACCGCGATGGCGAGTGCAAGGGAGGCAGCCGCAGCCACCCCCCCTGCAACAGCCCAGTCAATGCGACGGAGCAATGTGGCCGTGGCACTCATCAGGGCTTCCAGTCCCGGATGCGCTTGATGAGATCCGCGCCGAACGCGTCTTCGAACCCGGCATTGGCAGAGGCCATCGCCGCGCGATAGGCATCGCGGTCCTCAATCTCGACAACGTCGATGCCGCGACCGCGCAGAACCTCGATGCCATTGGATTCGTCGTCTTCGACCCGCGCACGGTTCGCGGCGGATGCGGCCTTGCCGGCTTCGTCCACTGCAGCCTTCTGCTCATCCGTCAGGCTGGCGATGAAGTCCGGATTGCAGACCAGGATGCCCGGCGAATAGACATGGCGCGTCAGGTAGAGGTGCTTTTGCATCATGTCGAGGTTGTTCGACAGGATCACCGGGATCGGATTTTCCTGACCATCGACGGTGCCCTGCTGCAAGGCCGACGGCAGTTCCGAGAAGGCCATCGGTGTTGGCAGGACGCCGGCCGCTTTCCAGGCGTCCATGTGCACCTGGTTCTCCATGGTGCGGATCTTCATGCCTTGCAGATCTTCCGGCGAGGCAACGGCCTTGGTCCCCGTCGTCAGGTTGCGGAAGCCATTTTCCATCCATACCACACCGTACAGACCACGTCCGGGGAACAAGTCGAGCAGGTCCTGGCCAATCTCCGAGTCGAGAACGCCACGGGCGTGCTGGTAGTCATCAAACAGGAAAGGGATGTCCAGAACACGGGTCTCGGGCACGAAATTGCCAAGCGGACCGGCCGATCCCATGGCACATTCCTGCGCGCCGAACTGAACGCTTTCCAGTGCTTCCCGCTCGTTATCAAGACGCTGGATCACGACATTCAATGTGCCGCCCGACTGCTCTTCGGCCACCTCCTTGAAGGCGGTCGCGGCAACGCCGAAATGGCTGTCGGCGGGCGACGAATGTGTAAGGGTCAGCGTTGTCTGGGCCGCGGCGCTCAGGACGCCTCCTGTCAGGAACACGCCAGCCAGAAGGGCTGTCTTTGTGGTGTCTGCAAATTTCATGTGGTTTCCTCCTCCACGTTAAAGACATGCCCCGTGGGGGCATGTCCTGACTGAGTGCTAGAGCACTCCCTCCGGCAGCAGGGCCGCCGGAAAATTCTGGTAGCTGACCGGACGCAAGAAGCGGCGGATCGACAGGGTGCCCACGCTGGTGGCGCCAAAGTTGGTCGAGGCCGGGTACGGTCCGCCATGCACCATGGAATCGACCACCTCCACACCGGTCGGGAACCCGTTGACGAGCACGCGCCCGGCCTTGCGTTCGAGCACGGGCAAAAGCGTTTTTGCCAGTGGCAGGTCGTCATCCTCCATATGCAGGGTGACTGTCAGCTGTCCCTGCAGGCTCTGCGCGACGCGGCGCATCTCGTCGGCGTCCTCCACCCGGACAACGAGGCCCAGCGGCCCAAAGACCTCTTCGGCGAGCGCATGATCGGCAAGGAACTGGCTGGCCGTGGTCTCATAAAGGTTCGGACTGGCGCTGCGTCCATCCGAGACCGTCTCGAGCACCGGGTTCACAGTCTCGCGGTCCTTTAGACGCGCTTGGCCCGCGTGATAGGCCCGGGCGATGCCCTCGGTCAGCATCACTTGCTCCGGGGTCTTGGTGAGCGCGTCCCGAGCGGCGGCCACGAAGTCATCCGCATCAGAGCCCGCGATCACGACTGCAATGCCCGGATTGGTACAGAACTGGCCTGCGCCCATTGTCAGCGATGCGGCCCATCCTGCGCCAAGCGCACTGGCGTTGGCCCCGACGGCAGCCGGCAGGACGAACATCGGGTTGACGCTGCCCAGCTCGCCGAAAAATGGGATCGGCTCGGCACGGCCTGCGCACAGATCGAACAGCGCACGGCCACCTGCCAGCGATCCGGTAAAGCCGACGGCCTTGATCAGCGGATGCGTGACAAGGGCGGCCCCCACCTCGCGGTTGCCCCCCTGCACAAGGCTGAAGACGCCCGGATCCATACCCAGCTTGGAAATGGCGGCATGGATCGCTTCGGCAACGATTTCACCGGTGCCGGGATGGGCCGAATGGCCTTTCACCACCACGGGACAGCCCGCCGCAAGGGCGGCCGCCGTGTCACCGCCCGCCGTCGAGAAGGCGAGCGGAAAGTTCGAGGCACCAAAGACGGCAACCGGACCGACCGGGCGCTGCATGAGCCGAATTTCCGGGCGCGGTGCGGGCTGCCGGTCCGGCAGGGCCGCATCGAAACGCCGGTCCAGATAATCGCCCTTTTCGATATGGTCGGCGAACAGGCGCAACTGTCCAGTGGTACGCCCGCGCTCACCCTCCAGCCGGGCCGTCGGCAGGCCGCTTTCCCGGCAGCCGATCTCGGTGATGGCAGCGCCACGGACTTCGATCTCGTCGGCAATGGTCCGCAACAATGCGGCGCGCTCTGCGACGGAGGCGTAACCATAGGACCAGAAGGCGGCTTCCGCAGCCTCCGCCGCGCGGTTCACAAGCGCCACGGTCCCCAGCGCGAAGGTGTCGGGCGCGCCGGAAACGGGTTCGTTTTGGAAGCGATCGGGTGTTGCCACCCACTCTCCCGCGATCAGGTGCTTGCCGTGTGGCGCATATGTCATCGGTTTCCTCCCAGATAATCGGCCGCGCTCAAAGCGCAGCCTGAAGCATGGTTTCATAGTCCTCGGCCGTTGCCTCGCGCGGGTTGGTGAGGTGGCTGTGATCGGCCAGCGCACCCGTGATCACCCGGTCGAACAGGTCCGACGTGACGCCCAGTTCCGAGAGGCGGGTGGGAAGCCCGATGGCGCGGGTCATCTCTTCAACCGCCGCACCAAGCTCTGCGTCGGCAGCAAGGCCCATGGCCCCGGCCAGACGGGCATATTTGCCCTCGTCCACGGATGATTTGGCGTCGCGGTTGAAGGCCAGGACCGGCGGCATGAAAATGGCGTTCAGCGTGCCGTGATGCAGCTTTGGGTTGATACCGCCCAACGAATGGCTGAGGCTGTGAACGCAGCCCAGACCCTTCTGAAACGCCATCGCGCCCATGGTCGCCGCGATGGCCATGTTGGCGCGTGCATCGCGGTTGTCAGGCGCGTCCACCGCAAGGCGGATATTGGCCCAGCCCCGGCGCAACCCTTCCAGCGCGATACCATCGGCGGGCGGATTGAAGGAGGGGGCGAGGTAGGTTTCGATACAGTGGGAAATCGCGTCCATCCCGGTCGCCGCGGTCAGCGCCGGTGGCAGGCTGAGCGTCAGTTCCGGGTCAACGATGGCCGCCCGGGGAACCAGATAGGGCGACAGCAGCCCGACCTTGCGTCCGTCTTCCAGGATAATGATGGCGGCGCGGCCTACTTCGCTGCCGGTGCCGGCGGTGGTTGGCACGGCGATGGTCGGGAACGTGCGCGGCGTGATCTTTGCCAATCCGCCCTCGATCACGGCATAGGTCTTCAGCGGTCCCTCATGCGCGGCCATGACCGCTACGGCCTTGGCAAGATCCAGAGCCGAGCCGCCGCCTATGGCGATCACGCCATCACCATCAGCCTCGCGGAAAAGCGCGGTCGCCTTGACGGCAGAGGCTTCGGTCGGGTTGCCGGGGGTTTCGTCGAACACGGCGACAGGGGTAACACCCGTGGCGGCCTCGATGCGCTCCAGCATGCCAAGCGCACGGACGCCCTTGTCGGTGACGATGACGGGGCGGGTGATGCCCGCAAGCGCCAGCTCTTCCTTGAGCGTTGCGATTTCGCCGTACCCGAATTGGACCCGCGTGACGTAGTTGATCAGGCTCATAGGCCTCCCCCTGCTTTGGTATTCCCGTTTGGCAACGCGCAAACCCCTGTTTTTGGGCGATGCGGCTGGAATTTCATCTATTCGCGCAAAATATCGGCAGAATGGGGGCTGTAAATGCGCTATTATCAGATATGGATATAACAAAAAGGAAATCCATAACCCATGCCGCGCACCTATTCCCAGCCGATGACGCGCCTCTCCATGCGACAGTTGCTTTTGATATCCGCCATCGACGACAACGGCTCGCTGAAGCGCGCGTCCGAGCTGATCGGGATGAGCCAGCCGCGTGCCACCAAGGCGCTGCAGGAGGCCGAGGAGCTTACGGGCACGAAGCTGTTCAACCGGACCAACCGCGGCCTGAACCCGACACATGCGGGCGAGTCCATGATCCGACATGCCAAGACGATCCTGTCCCAGCTGAAGGAGATGGAAGAAGAGTTACGCACGGCGTCGGACAGCGGGTGGGCCAAGTTGCGGATCGGTACGATCATGGGGGCCGTGCCCTATCTGACGGAAACCATCAGCAACTACCTTCGGCGGTTTCCCCGCACCTCGTTCGAGATCCTGGAGGACACCAGCGTCGAACTGTTCCGGCAGCTGGACCGGGGGATGCTCGACCTTATCATTGGGCGCAGCTCCATGATCGCCACGCCGCAGCTTTACCATGTAACGGCCTTCCACGATGAACGGCTGGCGGTGGTCGCCAATCCCGCGCATCCGCTGATTGGTCAAAAGCGGGTGCGCCTGACGGACCTCGAGGATGCGCGCTGGATTGTCTACACCGCGGCGATGCCCATGCGGTTGCTGCTGGAACAGGAGTTTCGCCAAGCCGGGCTTGGCATGCCCCAGGGGCTGATGGAGACGCGCTCTGCGCTGACCACGATCTCGTTGATACAGGCCGAGCCGAACACGGTGGCGTTGCTGTCCAGCGATGTTGCGGCATTTTTCGTGAACTTTGGCATGGCAAGCGTCCTGCCGATGCACCTGCGCTCGAAAAGCGAACCTTATGAAGTGATCACGCGTCGCTCGGTCGAGCAGCCCCCCCACGCGCTGGCCTTTATCGAGGATCTCGTTGCCGGAGCGACCACCCGGCTCTGAGGTCTGACCCGACTTTCCCATTGCAGGTTCTCGTTCTTGACAACCCGGTTGGATTAAGACCATCTGCGCGTGTGTTGGTGCCTGTGCAAGCAGGTGAAAAGGGAATCTGCAGCCGGAAGCTTTTCCGGTCAAGCAAAGCCGCCCCCGCGACCGTGAACGGAAATAAGGTGTGTCACCGCCACTGGCCTATGGCTGGGAAGGCAGACGCACCGCAGGGCACCGCCCTGGATCCGTGAGCCGGGAGACCTGCCAGCACGTATTGCCACGACCGGACGGGGTGTTCCGGTGTCGGGGATTGCTCTGCTGGTCAGTGCTGCCTCGCCATCAGACCCGCGTTCCATTTTAGAATGGGACAGAGGACCATGACAGAGCCACGAAAGCCCGAAGACCTGGACAGGACAGCCACGCAATTGCTTGTTTGCGTCAAGTGCCTGCGGGGTCAGGGCATCCTGCAAGATGCGCGCCGCCCCGGGCAGGCGCTTTATGATGCGATCACCGGACTGGATGTGCCGGAGGGCATCAGCATTGCCCCCGTCGAATGCCTGCAAAATTGCGACCACGGCTGCACCGTCGCTCTGCGCGGCGGGGATGACAAATGGACCTATGTCTTTGCCAATGTTGATGAGGCGGACCATCCGGCGATGATCCTGGACGGCGCTGTGCGCTATCACGCAACACCCGACGGTTTAATCCCCTGGCGCGAGCGCCCCGAGCATTTCAAACGCAACTGCGTTGCCCGTATTCCCCCGATGACCCAGCCCCTGGAGGCCCTGAATGACTGATCTTGCAAAACTTCCCGTAACCGTGATCACCGGCTTTCTCGGCTCCGGCAAGACAACCTTGATCCGCAATCTGATGCAGAACCCGGGCGGCAAGCGATTGGCCGTGATCGTGAATGAATTCGGTGATGTCGGCGTGGACGGCGACATTCTGAAATCCTGTGCAATCCCCGAATGTCCGGCTGAAAACATTCTTGAACTGGCCAACGGATGTATCTGCTGCACGGTGGCGGATGATTTCATTCCCACGATCGAGGCGCTGATGGCGCTGGACCCGCGGCCCGATCATATCCTGATTGAAACCTCGGGACTGGCCTTGCCAAAACCGCTTCTCAAGGCGTTCGACTGGCCTGATATCCGGTCCAGAATTACGGTCGATGGTGTCATCGCGCTGGCCGATGCCGAAGCAGTTGCAGCGGGGCGGTTTGCCCCCAACGTCGCAGCGGTTGACGCGCAACGCGCGGCGGACGACAGCATTGATCACGAAACACCGCTCTCCGAAGTGTTCGAGGACCAGATATCCTGTGCCGATATCATCCTGCTGACAAAGCCGGACCTGGCTGGCCCCGAAGGTGTGGCCAAAGCCAAGGCGTTGATTGCAACCGAACTGCCGCGTCCGCTGCCGGTGATCGAGGTTGCCGAAGGTGTCGTCGATCCGCGCATTATCCTGGGGCTTGAGGCGGCTGCAGAAGATGACATGGAAGCCCGGCCAAGCCATCACGATGACCACGACGATCATGAGCATGACGATTTCGAATCCATTGTTGTCGAAATCCCCGATCAGGACGACCCCGCCGCGCTGGTCGCCGCAATCGAAGGGCTGGCGCGCGATCACAACATCCTGCGCGTCAAGGGATACGTGGCGATTGCGGGCAAGCCGATGCGCCTGTTGGTGCAAGCGGTGGGTGCGCGGGTGCGTCATCAGTACGACCGCCCGTGGCAGGATGGTGAAGTACGGCAAGGCCGGTTGGTCGTGATCGCCGAACACGACGACATCAACCCCGAGATGATCCGCGCCGCCCTTGGTTCGACACTGACCGCGGCGGCAGAGTAACAGCCGATGCATGTTGTCTTTCGCGAAAGTCACGGGCTGGAAGAGACCGAAACACCAACTGATCTGGGCCAGGATGCCGCGGATCTGGTTGTGTTGTCTCTGTCCGATTCCGACCTTGGGGCGTTCGCGGAAGGCTGGCACAGGGGCGGCGGACCGCAAGGTCGCCTGCCCACGCTCAGGCTGGCCAATATCGCCGCGCTCAAGCATCCGCTTTCGGTTGATACATATGTCGAGAGCACGCTTTCCGGCGCCAGGGGCATCCTGATCCGGTTGATTGGTGGCGTGCCGTACTGGCCCTATGGCCTGCAACATATTCAGTCGCTGGTCCGCACCCACGGTATCGCGCTGGCGGTGGTGCCTGCTGACGGGCGGCCTGACAGT
This sequence comes from Sulfitobacter sp. 20_GPM-1509m, assembly GCF_000620505.1. Classification (GTDB taxonomy): domain Bacteria; phylum Pseudomonadota; class Alphaproteobacteria; order Rhodobacterales; family Rhodobacteraceae; genus Pseudosulfitobacter. The sequence goes on from NZ_JIBC01000008.1 coordinate 17,935, forward strand.
CGGTTGGACGAAATCTCCACCCTGCCGATTTCCACCCTGCGCCGATTGGCGCGCCTATGCGACAACGGCGGAGCGGTCGCGGCGCAGGCGGCCTTGGCGCAACTGGCACTGGCGGCAGGGCTTTATGCCGGTCCTGTGCAAGGTGCCAAAGGTCTGCCACCTGTCGGTGCATGGACACCGGAAACCGGGCCAGCCTGTCCTGCGCTGGCCATGGCGCAGCCCCCGGCAGAGGCCGGGCGTCAGCGTGTCGCAATCGTCTTTTACCGGTCCTATCTGGTCGCCGCCGACCTCGCGCCGATCGAGGCGTTGTTTTCTGCGTTCCGCAGGCAGGGGTGCGATGTGGTGGCGTTGTTCGTCCCGTCGCTGAAGGCACCGGAAGCAGCAGGCTGGCTGCGCCGCCAGATGGCCCAACTGGCCCCTGAAGCCATCATTAACGCAACCGCGTTTTCCGGCAAAGGCGACGACGGCCGTTCGCCGCTGGATGTGGCAGGCGTCCCGGTGTTTCAGGTTGCTCTGGCCACCTCGACCCGCGACGCCTGGGCCAAGGCCGAACGCGGGCTTTCACCGTCGGATCTGGCGATGCATGTTGTTTTGCCAGAGGTGGACGGGCGCATTCTGGCCGGTGTGGCATCGTTCAAACAGGCGGGCCCGCGCGATCCACATTTGCAGTTTTCCCGCTTTGCCCATCAGGCCGACGCCGAGCGTATCGAGGCGATCACGAAACGCATCATGGGTTGGCTGAAGCTTGCAGGACAGGAACCGGGCAATCGGCGCGTTGCGATGATGCTTTCGACCTATCCTGGCAAGGACTGGAACATGGGTCATGCGGTTGGCCTTGATGCGTTGCAATCCGCGGGAACGATACTCGCTGATCTCGCCGCTTCCGGCTATGATGCGGGGTCAGGCGATGCACCCGCAGGTGACGCGCTTCAACCTATTCTGGCCACCTGTGAAACCTGCTGGCCCTTGGCCAACTACAAGGCCGCGCTGGAAAAGCTGCCCGCATCGATGCGCGCGGATCTTCAGGAGGCATGGGGCACGCCCGAGGACGACCCGGATGCCCGCGACGGTGCGTTTTATTTTACAGCCGCGCGCTTTGGCAAAATCTGGGTTGCGCTGCAACCGGAACGCGGACTGCAAGAAGGACGAGAGGACAGCTATCACGACCTGTCGCGCGTGCCGCGTCATGCCTATGTTGCCTTTTACCTCTGGCTCCAGGATCAGGCCGATGCGCTGGTTCATATCGGCGCGCATGGCACGCTGGAATGGCTGCCGGGCAAATCCGTCGCGCTTTCTGGTGCTTGCTGGCCCGAGGCGCTGACCGGTGCATTGCCGGTGATCTACCCTTTTATCGTCAACGACCCCGGCGAGGCCGCACAGGCCAAGCGACGGATCGGCGCCGTGACCCTTGGACATATTCCGCCGCCCTTGCGTGACAGTGGCACACCGGAACGGCTGTCCCGTCTTGAAGCGCTGTTGGATGAATTTTCCAACGCGGACGGACTTGATCCACGTAGGCGTGACCGGCTTCAGGGTGACATCCGCGCCGAAGCGCAGACCCAAGGGGTCGAACGCGATCTCGGGCTTGACGGTGCCGCGTGCAGCGCCGAGGCGATCACCCGCATTGACCGCTTTGTCTGCGACATCAAAGAGAGCCAGTTTGGCGAAGGATTGCATATCTGGGGCCGTGTCCCTGCTGGCAAGACGCCCTTTGCGACTGCGGAGTCGGCAAAAGGTGAACGGCAATCGCTTTTGGATGCGCTGGACGGACGGCGTATCGAGGCCGGGCCGTCCGGGTCGCCCTATCGGGGGCGATCCGACGTGCTGCCCACGGGGCGCAATCTGTACACGACAGACCCGCGCGCGGTGCCGACCCGCGCCGCCTATGCTCAGGGCGTGCGGCTGGCAGAGGAGCTGATCCGCCGGCACCTTCAGGATGAGGGTGATTGGCCGCGCGGGCTGATTGTCGATCTTTGGGGATCGGCCACAATGCGCACCGCAGGCGAGGATTTCGCCATGGCGCTGCATCTGCTGGGTGTCCGTCCCGTCTGGGATGCCGGGTCCGAGCGTGTCTCGGGGGTCGAGGTCGTGCCGTTGGCTGAAATGAACCGCCCGCGCATTGATGTCACCTTGCGGGTCTCAGGCTTGTTCCGCGACGTGTTCCCCACGCTGTCGACGCTTTTTGCACAGGCGGTCCGTGTTCTGGCGGCCCGCGACGAGGAAAAGGACTGGAACCCCTATGTGGGACGCACCGATCTGGCGCGTGTGTATGGCCCCGCACCGGGCGAGTTTGGTTTGGCCATGGGCGCAAACCTCGAGGACTACACCGAAGCAGGACGGCGAAAAGCGGGCGAAGCATGGCTGAAGGCCAGCAGTTGGGCGTTGGACGGTGAAACGGCGGCGGCGGACGCGACGGGCATCCGTGACCGTGTGGCGCAGGCCGACAGCTTTGTTCACGCGCAGGACCTGCCGGAGACCGACCTGTTGCTGGCCAGTGACTATGCCGCGCACGAAGCGGGCTTTGCCGCCGCGCAACAGGTCACGGGCGGGCGCGCGGCCTTGTACCATCTGGACAATACCGACCCCACCCGCCCCCGTGCCCGCGCATTGTCCGAGGAAATCGCGCGCGTGGTGCACAGCCGCGCATCACACCCCGGCTGGATCGCCGGGATGAAGCAACACGGCTTTCGCGGCGCGGCCGAAATCGCGGCGACGCTGGATCATATGGCCAGCTTTGCGCATCTGGCGGGCGTCGTCGCGCCGCACCTGTTTGACCTGTATCACGACGCGACGCTGGGAGATCCGGAAACCGACAGCTTCTTGCAAGAGGCCAATCCACAGGCCCATGCGGCGATGCAGGCCCGCTTTGCCGAACTTCTGCGAACCGGACTGTGGCAGACGCGGCGCAATTCCATACTGGCCGATCAGGCGGATTTGCAATGACAACGCCCCCGACCGTCAAGGGCTGGTGCCCCGGTGCCTACCGTCCGATGAAATCGGAGGACGGGCTGGTTGTGCGTGTGCGGCCCAGACTGGCGCGTCTGACAGCGGATCAGGCCGCAGGGCTGTGCGACATCGCGCTGGACTATGGTTCTGGGCATATCGACCTGACCAATCGCGCCAACCTCCAGATACGCGGAGTGGCAGAGGCGGATTACGATACGGTTCTGGCGGAGTTGGGCGCATTGGCGCTGTTGGACGAGGACCCCTCACAAGAGAGCCGCCGCAACATTCTGGTTGCACCGTTCTGGACAAAGGGCGACGCGACTGCCCGGCTTGCGCAGTCGCTGCTGGATCACCTTGCTGATCTGCCCGAACTGCCGGCAAAGGTCGGCTTCGCGGTCGATTGCGATCCGGCAGGCCCGCAACTGGTTGGCTGTTCTGCCGATATCCGGATTGAACAGGGTCAGGCGGGGCTGATCCTGCGTGCCGATGGCGCGGAACGCGGTCGCGCGGTGACGGAAGAAACCGTGAAAACAGCGCTGACCGAGATGGCGGTCTGGCTGGCTGATCATCTGACGCCACAAGCGCGCAGGATGGCTGCGGTGTGCAATCGCAGTGCCCTGCCTTCCGACTGGACCAATGCGCAACCACGTCCACCCGCTGCACGCCCCGCCATTGGCCTGCATGCGCTTGGGGCTTTGGTCGGCGCACCGTTCGGGCAAATCGACGCGCGCGCCCTGCGCCAATGCCTGAAGGGTGCTGAGGGAATACGCCTGACACCCTGGCGTGCCTTTTTGCTGGAGGGCGCGGCACTGCCAGCCTCACCTGAATTTGTGACCGTGCCCGACGATCCGTTGATGCGCGTCGATGCCTGCCCCGGCGCACCCTTTTGCCCTTCGGCCAGCGTCCAGACGCGCGATCTGGCGCGGGCATTGGCGCCACGGGTACGCGGCAGCCTGCATGTATCCGGCTGCTCAAAAGGCTGTGCGCGCAAGCCATCGGCCGATGTGACGCTGGTCGGGCGGGACGGCAAATTCGACCTGGTGCAGGCAGGCAACGCAAGCGACATCCCTTTTAAAATCGGGCTGAAACCCGACGACGTGATGACCGGAGAGTTCTGACAGACAATGACCTATACATATGAAACCAATGGCGCAGAAATCTACCGCCAGTCCTTTGCCATGATCCGTGCCGAGGCTGATCTGGCCCGCTTTACCCCAGCTGAGGAATCCGTCGTCGTGCGGATGATCCACGCCGCCGGACTGGTCGGCCTGGAACGGGACGTAAAGCTGTCACCCGGCTTTGCCGACGCCGCGCGGGCGGCATTGAGGGGCGGCGCGCCGGTTCTGTGCGATGTGCGCATGGTATCCGAGGGGGTGACCCGCGCGCGGCTGCCTGCAGACAATCAGGTGATCTGCACGCTGAATGATCCGGGCGTGCGCGAGCTTGCCGCGGATATGGGCAACACCCGATCCGCCGCCGCGCTGGAGCTGTGGCGGCCGCATCTGGACGGCGCCGTCGTCGCGATCGGCAACGCGCCCACCGCGCTGTTTCATCTGCTGAATATGCTGGAAGATCCCGCGTGCCCGCGCCCTGCCGCTATCATCGGCTGCCCGGTCGGCTTTGTCGGGGCCCGCGAAAGCAAGGATGCGCTTTGGGCGGATCAGCCGGTGCCGTGCTGCATCGTCGAAGGCCGCCTTGGCGGCAGTGCCATCACCGTGGCCGCAGTGAACGCCATCGCGAGCACCCAGGAATGAGCATCGGTACAATCCACGGCGTTGGCCTGGGGCCCGGCGACCCGGACCTGATGAGCTTGCGCGCGCATCGGCTGCTTACCGGCGCGAAACATATCGCCTATTTCCGCAAGGCCGGTCGCACCGGTCAGGCACGCGCCATCATCGACGGGCTGCTGCACCCGAATGTCGTTGAATTCGCGATGGAATATCCGATCACAACCGAAGTGCCCGTGACCGACCCGCAGTACAACGAAGTTCTGTCCCGGTTTTACGAAGAATGTGCCGCGCACCTGCGCGCCCTTGCCACTGGCGGCGAGGATGTGGTCGTGCTGAGCGAGGGCGATCCGTTCTTCTATGGCTCTTTCATGCATCTTTACACGCGGCTGAAAGACGACGTTCCGGTGCAGGTCGTACCGGCAGTGACGGGAATGTCGGCCGCCTGGACGGCCACAGGAAGCCCGATCACATGGGGCGACGATGTGCTGACGGTGCTCATGGGGACGCTCAGCGCAGATCAACTGACGGAGCGGATGAAGACCACCGACGCGCTGGTCGTGATGAAGATCGGCCGGAACATCGAAAAGGTGTGCGCAGCGCTGACCGCGGCGGGGAAATACGACGACGCTTGGCTGATAGAATACGCCAGCATGCCGGGCCAGACGGTCCAGCGCCTGTCCGAGGCTGCAGGACAGATCACACCCTATTTCTCGATCATCGTCGTACACGGCCAAGGGCGCAGGCCATGACGGGCTGGGTGAAAATCGTGGGGCTGGGACCGGGATCGGATGATTTGATCACCCCGCAAGTTACGGATGCCGTGGCGCAGGCCAGCGATGTGATCGGTTACATTCCCTATGTCGCCAGAATTGCCCCGCGCGCAGGGCTGACGCTGCATCCCAGCGACAACAGGGTCGAGCTTGACCGGGCGCGCCATGCGCTGTCGCTGGCCCTTCAGGGCCACAAAGTCGTGGTGGTCTCGTCGGGTGATCCCGGCGTCTTTGCCATGGCTTCGGCCCTGTTCGAGGCATTGGAGGACGGTCCTGCCAGTTGGCGCGATCTGGACATCGAGGTACTGCCGGGCATCACCGCAATGCTTGCCGCCGCCGCACAGGTCGGTGCGCCGCTGGGGCATGATTTTTGCGTGATAAATCTGAGCGACAATCTAAAGCCCTGGACCCTGATCGAAAAACGTTTGCAGCTCGCGGTCGAGGGCGATTTCGCCATGGCTTTCTACAACCCCCGGTCAAAATCCCGACCCGAGGGGTTCGCCCGCGCATTGTACCTTTTGCAGATGGCCTGCGGCGATGCGCGCCCGGTTGTGTTTGCGCGTGCCGTATCCACGCCGGACGAACAGATCAGCATCGTGCCTTTGAATGAGGCGCACCCCGAAATGGCAGACATGCGCACGGTGGTCATCCTGGGTGCGTCAAATACACGGATCATCGAGGGCGCGCGGCGCAGGATCGTCTATACGCCCAGATCGGTTCTGCCATGACACAGCCAGTCCAAAACAGCGGAAACCTCATTGGTTTCAAGGCGCGGTGGAAGGTCGGGCCGATCAATCATCACGACAGGAATTCCAAGGGCCCGTGCCGCCGCCAACTTGGCGCGCGCGCCGGTGCCGCCGGAATTTTTGGACACGACAAGATTGATCCCGTTTTCCTGCATCAGCTCAAGGTCGCCTTGATAGGTGAACGGGCCGCGATCCAGCACGATCCGGTGATCTGGAAAGGGCAGCCGATCTTCTGGCGCGTCGATCAAGCGCAGCAAGTAGAAATGCTGCGGGTTCGGGCTGAATTCGGCAAGGTGCATCCGCCCAACGGCCAGCATGACACGCGCCGCGGGGCGGTTCAGGGCCGTGACCGCACCTGCAATATCGCGCACATGGGTCCACTTATCCCCCGCCCCCGCACGCCACGGTTCGCGGCTCAGTGCAATCAACGGCACATGCGCCAAGGCACAGGCTTGGATCGCATTGTTGCTCATCTGCGCGGCGAAGGGATGCGTGGCATCAATGACATGGCTGATGCGGTGGTCGGCCAGATATTGCACCAGGCCCGCAACGCCGCCAAACCCGCCGATGCGCTGCGGCAAAGGCTGTTGCAAGGGACGCGCCACACGGCCCGCCAAGGAAATCGTGCCGCCAATACCCGCGTCGCTCAGCGCACGGCAAAGCGCCGTTGCCTCGGTCGTGCCGCCAAGGATCAGGGGGTTGCTCTTCATGTCTGATACTCCTTGGCTGACGATACTCGGGATTGGCGAAGATGCGCCGGAAGGCTTGTCTCGTGCAAGTCTTGCCGCGCTGGAAGATGCAGAAATCGTCATGGGCGCGGCACGCCATCTGGCGCTTTTGCCACCCTGTCAGGCCGCGCGCGTGAATTGGCCGGTGCCCTTTGCCGAGGGCATCGAAACCCTGCTTGGCCATCGTGGCAAGCGTGTTGTCATGCTGGCGTCGGGTGACCCGTTCTGGTTCGGTGCAGGGGGCAGCATGATGCGCCACCTTGCACCGGGGGAATGGCGGACATTGCCGGGTGTCCCTACCTTTTCGCTTGCAGCCGGAGTGATGGGCTGGCCGTTAGAGACCACGCGCTGTTTCGGGCTGCATGCCGCGCCGTTGTCGCGCTTGCGCCCGGCGTTGGCGCCAGGTGTGCGGCTGATTGTGCTGTTGCGCGACGGTGCGGCCGTGCCATCGCTGATGGACTATCTGGTAAAGCAGGGTTGGGGCACCTCCACGATCAGCGTGCTGGAATCGCTTGGCGGTCCGAACATGCGGCGCAGTGATATGCGCGCTGATGATGCGGTTGGCGGCGCGTTTGCGCATCCGGTTTGCGCGGCAATCGAGGTTGCAGGCCCCGGCATTGCCATGCCACTGGCCAGCGGCAGGCCGGATGCTTTTTTCGACAGCGACGGCACCATGACAAAACAGCCGGTACGGGCGCTGACCCTTTCGGCACTGGCCCCGCGCCCGTTCGAACATCTTTGGGACATTGGCGGCGGGTCAGGTTCGATTGCGATAGAATGGCTGCTGAGCGATCCAAGCCTGAGCGCGACGACAATCGAACAGAAGCCTGCGCGCGCCGCACGGATCACGGCAAATGCCGCGGCACTTGGGGTGGACCGCCTGCAGGTCGTCGAGGGGGCCGCGCCCGCCGCGCTGGAAGGGTTAACGCGGCCCGATTGCGTCTTTGTCGGCGGGGGATTGTCCCAGCCGCTGCTGGACTGGCTTGAGGCCATCCTGCCCGCAGGTACGCGGCTGGTGGCCAATGCCGTCACCTTGGAAAGCGAAGCGTTGTTGCTGAAGGCACACGAACGCCACGGTGGTGACCTTTTGCGGATCGAACTGGCCCGCGCCGCGCCGCTGGGGTCCGGGCGTGGCTGGAAAGCCAGCTATCCGATTGTGCAGTGGAGCGTGACCCTATGATCGTCGCGGGGTTCGGTTTTCGCAGCGGGGCGCATGTGGACAGCCTGCGCAATGCGCTTGAATTGCAAGCCATTGCACCCGACTGCTTGGCAACCGCGGCGGCCAAGGCTGATGCAGCGCCGTTTGCGGGGCTTGCCCGGGCGCTTGGCCTTCCGGTTGTCGCGGTCCAGGTCGATACACTCAGACAACAGCCGGTCCAGACACACTCGGCCGCATCACACACCCACTATGACACCGGCAGCGTTGCCGAAGCCGCGGCGCTGGCCGCAGCAGGACCCGGCGCCCGCCTGCTGGCGGGGCGGGTGATTTCACATGACAGGCTGGCGACCTGCGCAATCGCAATAGGAGACGCGACATGACCGTCCATTTCATCGGTGCCGGTCCCGGCGCACCCGACCTTTTGACCCTGAGAGGACGCGACATCATCGCCGCCTCGCCGGTCTGTCTTTATGCAGGCTCGCTTGTCCCGGAAGCCATTCTGGCCCATTGCCCCGAGGATGCGCTTGTCATCAACACGGCGTCGCTCGATCTGGATGCGATCATCGGGCATATGCAGGCGGCCCATGCGGCAGGGCATGATGTGGCGCGGCTGCATTCGGGCGATCTGTCGGTCTGGTCCGCCATGGGCGAGCAGATCCGCCGCCTGCGCGCGCTGGACATTCCGGTTTCGGTCACACCCGGCGTGCCGTCCTTTGCCGCGGCGGCCGCCGCGCTTGGCACGGAATTGACCCTGCCGGGGCTGGCGCAATCGGTTGTGCTGACACGCACCCCGGGACGGGCCTCGAACATGCCCGAACGCGAGACCTTGACCAACTTCGCGGCAACGGGTGCAACGCTGGCCATTCACCTTTCAGTGCAGAACATGGCCGCCGTCACCGCCGATCTGACACCAGCCTACGGTGCGGACTGCCCTGTCGCCGTCGTCTACCGCGCAAGCTGGCCGGACGAGCGGATCATTCGCGGCACGCTGGCCGATATTGCCGAACGGCTGGATGCCGGGATCACGCGCACGGCCCTGATCCTTGTTGGTCCGGCGCTGGCAGGCGAAGGGTTCGACGAAAGCCGCCTTTACGCGGTGGACTATGATCGGCGCTATCGTCCCCAGACCGCAGACAGCCCTTGGGCGGGGTGGAGCCATGGCGATGACTGATTTCGCCCATACCCCTCCCGGCCTCATGATCTCGGCGCCATCGTCCGGCACTGGCAAGACAACGGTGATGCTGGGCCTGCTGCGGGCCTTGTCCGACGAAGGCATTGCTGTCCAGCCCTATAAATCCGGCCCGGATTACATCGACCCTGCGTTTCACCGCGCCGCGAGCGGGCGAAATTCGTTCAACGTGGACACCTGGGCGATGGGGCCGCAGCTTTTGGGGGCCGTCGCGGCACAGTCCCGCGACGCCGATATATGTATCGCCGAAGGATCTATGGGGCTTTACGACGGTGTTGCGACCCGAGGTCAAAGCGGTTTTGGCAGCTCGGCCGAAACGGCAATTCAGATGGGATGGCCTGTGGTTCTGGTCGTCGATGTCAGCGGCCAAGCGCAATCCGCCGCCGCCACCGCGCTTGGGTTTCAGGCCTATCGGAAAGATCTGCCCTTTGCGGGTGTCATCCTGAACCGCGTGGCCTCACCACGTCACGAGCGGCTGGCCCGACTGGGCATGGAACAGGCAGGAATAAAGGTGATGGGCGCCCTGCCCCGGCGCGGTGATCTGGTTTTGCCCGAAAGGCATCTGGGTCTGATCCAGGCGGTCGAGCATCCCGATCTGGACGCCGCTATCGCGGGCTATGCAGATTTCCTGCGGGCCCATGTCGACCTGGATGCGCTGCGCAGCGCGGCGCGCAGCAAAAAAGGCAGAGCCTGCGAAGGCTCATTGCCCCGGGCACCTGCCGGACGCATCGCACTGGCGCAGGATGCCGCATTTTCTTTCACCTATCCGCATCAGTTGGAAGGCTGGCGCGCTGCAGGGGCGGAAATCCTGCCCTTTTCGCCATTGGCTGACGAAGCACCCGATCCAAGCGCGGATTTGGTCTGGCTGCCGGGTGGATACCCCGAGTTACATGCAGGGCGGCTGGCGGCGGCGACCCGGTTTCGCGATGGCCTGATCCGCCACGCCCAGACACGGCCTGTGCATGGCGAATGCGGAGGGTATATGGCACTTGGCGCGGCGCTGATCGACAAAGACGGCACAGCCCATGAAATGGCCGGTCTGCTGGGTCTTGTGACCAGCTACGAGAAACGCAAGTTCCACCTTGGGTATCGGCGTGTCGAACTGCTGACAGCGATGCCGGGGCGCGAGGTCGGAGCGAAGCTTCTGGGGCATGAATTCCACTACTCCACCATCCTCGAACAGCCCGACGCCCCGTTGGCACGTGTGGCCGATGCCGATTGTGCGACGGTGCCCGAAACCGGGTCGTTCCGGGGGCATGTCACCGGCACTTTCTTTCATCTCATCACGGCGCAAGAGGCCACGCAATGACCGGCTTTGTCAGCTTCGTGGGCTCGGGCCCCGGCGATCCAGAATTGCTGACGCTGAAAGCGGTGGACCGACTGAAGCGCGCCGATGCCGTGCTGTTCGATGATCTCAGCGCCGGGCCAATCCTGAGCCATGCGCGCAGCGGCGCAGACCTTGTGGGTGTCGGCAAGCGTGCCGGGCGTGCGTCACCACGACAGGATCACGTCAGCCGCTTGCTGGTAGACTATGCAAGGATTGACCAGCGGGTTGTCCGGCTGAAATCCGGTGACGGCGGGCTTTTTGGTCGGCTGGAAGAAGAACTTGTCGCCCTGCGCGCAGCCGGAATCCCCTATGAGATCATTCCCGGCATCCCTTCGGCCGTGGCAGCGGCAGCGGCGGCAGGCATACCGCTGACCCGTCGTCTGACGGCCCGCCGTGTGCAATTTGTCACCGGCCATGACGTGACAGGCAAATTGCCGGGTGACATCAGCCTGACCGCGCTTGCGGACCCCACCGCGTCGACAGTCATCTTCATGGGAAAGCGCACCTTCCCGGATCTTCTGGCAAAACTGCTGGCACATGGCTTGCCGCCTGATACACCCGCCATACTGGCCGAGGATGTCAGCCGCCCTGAACAGCTTATCACACGGTCGGATGTTGCCGGGCTGGCCCAGCGGCTGGCGCAGGAAGTTGGCGATAGCGCCGCACTGATCCTTTACGGCCCCTTGGCGGAACCACCGGAATGAGCGATGCACCCCTGGATATCTGGCTGATCGGAATAGGCACAGGCAGCCCGGCCCATGTCACCGCCGAGGGCATGCAGGCCCTGCGCGATGTCTCTGTCGTTCTGGTGCCCGAAAAGGGTGCGGGCAAGGACGACCTGGCCGCATTGCGCCGCACCATCCTGAAGGCCAGCGGCACGAAGGCGCAGGTTGTCCCCTTTGACTATCCTGAGCGTGATCCTGCCCTGCCCTATATCCAAAGGGTTGCGCGCTGGCATGACGAGATTGCCCGTCGCTGGCAAAGCGCGCTGACCGGAACGGACCGGTCTGGGCCTGTGGGGCTTTTGGTCTGGGGCGATCCGTCCTTGTACGACAGCACGCTGCGCATTGCCCGCCGGCTCAGCCCCGCGCCGCGCCTGCGGGTTGTGCCGGGCATCACCGCCATTCAGGCCCTGACGGCGGCACATGTAGTGACGTTGAACACGCTCAACGGTCCTGTGACCATCACCACCGGGCGACGTCTGCGCGATCACGGATGGCCGCAAGACGCCGAGACTTTGGTTGTTATGCTGGACGGTGACTGTGCTTTTCAAACGCTACCGCCTGATACCCACATCTGGTGGGGGGCCTTCCTGGGTATGCCCGAGCAGATTCTGGCGCACGGTCGCATTGGTGATGTCGCACAGCAGATCATCCAAATGCGGGCACAGGCACGGGCACAGCATGGCTGGATCATGGACACCTATCTGCTGCGGAGACAAATCACTGAACCCTAGCGGCGTGGTATCGCCAGCATTTCCGACGGGACGCGATCCGTCCAGCAAAGCAGAGCTTCACGGATGCCAGACCAGAATGAGCCATTGCGACAGCCGGAATTGCCAACTAGAAATAGAACTGTCGGTTTCCGTATGGAATCAAAAGGGAATCCGCCACCGGTCCGCCGGTGAACCGGAACTGCCCCCGCAACTGTAGGCGACGAGCGTACAGCGATCATGCCACTGTGGCCACCGCGCCATGGGAAGGCCGCTGCCGTGAAGACTCGCCAGTCAGGAGACCTGCCGACATCAACGTAACGCGGCCCGGGCGGGGAGTCCGGGGAGGTGTCGAATGAAAATAATCCCACGGTGCCCACCGGCATCGACCATTGCCAGCACCCGCATATCAACCGTTCAGGTTGCCGTGCCGGTCATCCACGGGTTCGTCATTCCCTCTTTGTCTCCGGGCGCATCACACACCGGAGACATGCAATGTACTACAAAACCCTGACGGCGGCCCTGCTGGGTGTGGCCTTGTCTGCGCCCGTGGCACAGGCCCAGACAAGCTATCCATTGACGATTGAGAACTGCGGCGTCCAGGTCACCTTTGACGCGGCCCCTGAAACCGCGGTGACGGTCGGTCAGGCCGGAACCGAGGTTCTGTATGCGCTGGGGCTTGGCGACAAGGTTGCCGGAACGTCGGTGTGGTTCACCGAGGTGTTGCCCGAATTTGCCGCGTTGAATGCAGGCATCGAACGTCTGGCCGACAATGACCCCAGCTTTGAATCCGTGGTCGACAAGCGCCCCGATATCGTCGTCACGCAATATGAATGGCATATCGGACCCCAGGGCATCGTCGCCACGCGCGACCAATTCACCGATCTTGGCATCCCCACCTATGTCTTGCCCGCCGATTGCTGGGCCAAGGACAACAGCACCGGATCGGACGGCACCCGACTGGCCATGTTCGAAATGGACAGCATTTATGCAGGTGTCACGGAGCTTGCGCAGATCTTCGATGTCTCTGAAAAAGGCGAGACTCTGGTGGCGGATTTGAAAGCCCGCGAAGCGAACGCGATCGAAACGGCGGCGGCGCTCGATCTTCAGGATGCCTCGGCGGTGTTCTGGTTCTCGTCGACTGAGATGGACATTGACCCCTTTGTCGCGGGGCGCAAGGGCCCTCCTGGCTATATGATGGAAAAGCTGGGGCTGCGGAATGTGGTGGAAAGCGACGAGGAATGGCCGGTTGTAAGCTGGGAATCCATTGCCCGCGCCAATCCCTCGGTGATTGTGGTGGCCGAGATGGACCGGCGGCGGTTCGAAGCGGATGATCTCGAGAAAAAGCTGGAATTCCTGCGGACCGATCCGGTGGCCAGCCAGATGGACGCGGTCAAGAACAACCGCATCGTCATCCTGAATGCACATTCGATGGACCCGTCGATCCGCAATGTCACCGCGCTGGAAACCTTGGCCGGTGCCCTGCCGGAATTCGATCTGCAATGACCTATGTGGCCGCCACCGGCGTTTCACGGCGCGCCCATGGACTGTGGATTGCCCAAGGGGCGGCACTGTTGATACTGGTCATTCTGGCCGGTGTCATTGTCGGGGAAACGCCGCTGCCGCTGTCAACGGTGGCGGCGACCTTTGCCAACCATCTCTGGAATGCCGGGCTGAGCGTTGATCCTATCGACGCGGGCATCATCTGGAGCTATCGGCTGCCACGCACTCTGGTTGCCGCAGCCTGCGGCGCCGGGCTGGCCCTGTCGGGCGTCGTGCTGCAGGCCTTGGTGCGCAATGCACTGGCCGATCCATACCTTCTGGGCGTATCGGCCGGTGCCGGGGCGGGCGCGGTTGCCGTCACCATTCTGGGTGTCGGAGGTGGTCTGCTCGGGATTTCGGGCGGGGCCTTTATCGGGGCGGCGCTGGCCTTTGCCGTGGTCGCAATGCTGGCGCGCGCGGCAGGTGGCGGCTCGGCGCAGTTGGTGCTTGCTGGTATTGCCGGATCGCAACTGTTCAACGCGCTGACCTCTTTTCTGATTGCCAAATCGGCGAATGCCGAACAGGCGCGCGGTCTGATGTTCTGGCTGTTGGGCAACCTGTCGGGGGTGCGCTGGCCCGATGTGGTGCTTGCCGCACCCGTCACGGCGATAGGCTTTCTGATCTGTCTTTGGTTTGCGCGGGCAATGGATGCGTTTTCCTTTGGCGTGTCATCCGCGGCATCGCTTGGCATTGCGGTGCGTCAGGTGCAGGTTATGCTGATCGGTGCAGTCACCCTGATGACCGCCACAATGGTCAGCCTGGTCGGTTCCATCGGGTTCGTCGGCCTCGTGATCCCACATGCCATGCGCTTTGTTGTCGGCCCCCGGCACGCACGACTTGTGCCTGCCTCGGCCTTGGCGGGCGCCGTGTTCTTAATCCTGGCGGATATCGCCTCGCGCATGCTGATCCCCGGTCAGGTCGTGCCGATCGGCGTGGTCACCGCCCTTGTCGGAGCGCCGGGCTTTGCGATGATCCTTGTGCGCAACCGGAGACGGATATGAAGCTTGAAGCACGTTCTCTTGGCTGGGCAACCGGCGCGCGGCGCATTGTTCAGGATGTCTCGTTCGAGGTGACGCCGGGCGAAACATTCGGCCTGATCGGTCCGAACGGCTCTGGCAAATCCACGCTGCTGCGCCTTTTGGCAGGGCTTCTGGCGCGACCGTCCGGCGCTGTGATGTTGGATGGCCACCCCCTGACCAGCCTCAGCAGACGAGACATCGCGCAGAATATTGCAGTCGTGGAACAGATTGCAGAAACCTCCGAGGCGCTGTCGGTGCGCGATGTGGTCGAGCTGGGGCGCACACCCTGGCTTTCGGCGCTGAGACCCTTTGGCCCTCAGGATCGGATCATCGTCGACGAAGCCCTGGAGGCTGTGGGCATGGCCCACATGACACAGCATAGGTGGGCAACCCTTTCAGGTGGTGAACGCCAACGCGTTCAGATCGCCCGCGCCCTGGCCCAAAGACCCCGCCTGTTGATGCTGGACGAACCGACCAACCATCTTGATATCCACCACCAGCTATCGCTGTTGCGGCTGGTGGGCAATTTGCCGGTCACCGTGATCATCGCGCTGCATGACCTCAACCAGGCCATGGGATGTGACCGCCTCGCCGTGATGGACGAGGGCCGGATGGTCGCCTGCGGCCCGCCCTCAGAGGTGCTCGATGCCGCGCGTCTGGCTTCGATCTTTCGCGTAAAGGCGACCCGCCTGCGCGATCCAGCCGATGACGCGACCATCTTTCGTTTTCAATGCCCCGGAGAGTGATGTGTCTTGCCTTGAACGCGGGATTTTCTCAAGACCATCGCCCTGTCGCCCGACGTCACGCCACAGCCCGTTTGCCGGTGCTTTGCAGTTGCAGGGCAATCTGTTCGGCCAGATAGGCGCTGTCTTCTTCGATCCCCAGAAAGCGGCCTGACCCCCACGTGTTCAGCCAGCCCAGACCGATGAAGTGACATCCGTGCACATCGGTCACACCGCGGTGGAATTTCGGTTTGCCGCGCGCGTCAAACACATCAACCTCGATCCAGTCATAATCGGGACGAAACCCGATGGCCCAGAGAACCGATGTGATCCCGGCCTCTTTAAGGTCCATTTCTGTGCGCTCCACCTCCGGCGCCCAAACCTTGACAAAGGGCGCTTCCTCGGGCGCAGGGATAGCGTTGCGGGCGATATAGGCGTCGATCTGGTCGCGTATGCCGACATAGCTGCGGTCGGCGTCATCCAGGTTCTTCGCCAGGTCAGGCAGGAATTCCAGCCTGAGACCCTTCATATCGGCCAGCGAGCCATAGAGTTCGACGCCGTGGTCGACATGCCACTTGCGCAGGTCGATTTCCTTGCCGCCGTCGCGGCCGGACATATAGTGGTTGGTCTGCGTCAGTGCCTTGACCGGATCGGGGTGGGTGTCGATGGTGATCCCGTAATGCCCCGCATCATTCAGCCAATCAGTGGCATCACGACCGCGATACTTGCGCGGGCTGCGTGGCGCAGGGCCGACAGCCAGATGCACACCCCTGCCCGCACGCACAAAATCCTCCATGATCTGCACCCCGGACTGGCCGGTGCCGACAATCAGAACGTCCCCCTCCGGCAATTGCGACGGATTGCGGTAATCGACCGAATGCATCTGCACGATGGTCGGGTCCAACGCGCCGGCATAGGCCGGTTCGATCGGCTTGTCGTAGCCGCCTGTGGCAATCACCACCTGATCGCTGGTCCAGGTGCCAATGCTGGTTTCCACAACATAGCCGCCCTGCGGCAACTGTGCGATCCGGGTCACAGTGACATGTTCGTACAGCGTCGGCTCGAACGTGGCGGCAAAGGCATCGAGATAATCGGTGATCTCGTCGCGCAGCATAAAGCCGTCAGGATCGGTGCCGCCGAATTCCGTGTCATAGTGGAAACCCGGCAGGCGACATTGCCAGTTCGGCGTGACAAGGCAAAAGCTGTCCCAACGGTTCACGCGCCAGGAATGGAATTTCTCGTGACGCTCGAAGACGACGCTTTCGATGCCCTTCCTTTGCAGCTGACAGGCCACGGACAGGCCTGCCTGACCGCCGCCGACAATCGCAACAGGGACATGGGGAATATGGGCATCTGGCATGGGTTTGGTCCTTTTCATGTGATCGACAGACAGGTGACGCGGGCGTCTGTCTGGCTCTCGAAATCGACAGCCCGCCGTTCGATCCGGTCGAGCTGCTCCATCGCGGATGAACAGGCAAAGCCGTATTTGCGCTCGACCCGGTTCGAGGCGCGTTCCATCGCGGTGCGGGCACGGTGCAGAAAGTCGGCCAGCGGATAGCTCTCGCCGGGGGTGAACATGTCTGTGATCACACTCGAAGGCGAATAACAGCGTTCTTCGCTGCCATCGGGCCAGCGCAGGGTCCAGTGCATTTCAGGCATCGGCGGGCTCCTTTCGGGAAAGCGACAGATAGGGTGTCTGTTCGTGATCCCAGAAGGTCGCGGTTTCACCTTTCTGTTGCAGGTGCACCGCAGACCCTTCGGTGATCGTGCCGATGGGGTCGGCCCAGATACCGCGCTGTCGAAAGCCAAGACAGACCTCGGCGGCATCCCTGGCCGAAACCGAAAGCAGAAACCCGAAGCTGGGAAAACTGTGCAGCCAGCGCAACAGCGGCACATCCCCCGGCGTCTGGATGCGGTCAAGGTCAAGCACCGCGCCCACGCCCGAACTTTCGCACAGCATCAGTGCAGTGCCCGCGATGCCGCCCTGACTGATGTCCTTTCCCGCCCGCAACAGGCCGCGTTCCGCAAGGTCCGGCAAAAGGGCCAGATCACCGCGCAACCGGTCATGCGGCGCGTCCAGCGCGGCGCAGAAATTGTCAAAGTTCACGTAACGGCCCCGATGGTCGATAGCAGAAATGAGAACGTCGCCGGGGCGGGCATCAAAGCTGGTCACCGGGTTCTGCGCCTTGCCCAGCACCGACACAGCAAGGTTCAGCTCGGCTGCGGAAAAATTCGTATGCCCGCCCACCAGCGGCACGCCATAGGCGGCAGCCGCCGCACGCAGACCCTGCATCAAAGGCGCGGCGGCCTGACCATTCGGGGCCCAGACCTGATCAATCAGCGCCGTCGCCCGCCCGCCCATCGCCGCGATGTCTGACAGGTTGACCATGACCCCGCACCAGCCGGCGAACCACGGATCGTCCTGAACGAAAGCGGGGATAAACCCTTCGCCCGCGAGCAGGTCAAAGCCCTCTGCCGTCCTGATTATCGCGGCATCGTCGCCCGGACAGCCCGGCGCGTTGCCGGTCAGGCCCAGCATCCCCGCCGCCTGCGCAATCCCCAGCTTGGACCGGATCGCAGGATGCGCGCGCAATGCCTCGGCCAAATCTGCCGGTGTTTGTGTCATGCGCCGTGCCCCGGTTTCATGAACCAGCCTGCAGTTGGATCGACGCAAGGCGGATAATAATCCAGATCGGCGGACATCCGGGCGTGGCGGACGCCGTGCAGGTCGACCTCTTCCAGCACGGACCACTGCAACCGGCGGAACAGCGGCACGTTCTGTATCTGCACATGCGCCAGAAAGGTATCGCAGCCGCGGGCATTGGCACTGCAGACCGCCAGCCGGATCAGTTCGGTCCCCAACCGCCCGACCTGCCGGAAGTCCCTGTCCACCGCCAGCCGCGAGCCCCACCAGAGGCCGGGGCGTTCCTCGTGGATGCGCACGGTGCCGACCACCTGGTCGGCCTCATGGGCATAGGTCGACAAGGCGACCAGATGCGTCGCAACAAGGTCGATCTCGTCGCGGTCATGGGTCCGGAAAATCCCCTGTTCCTCGACAAAGACGCGGCGACGCAGCGCCTCGGCCCCCCGCGCCTCGAAGGGTTTCGAGGCGGCGCGGATGTAGTAACCGGGGCACTGGAACTGACGTGGTTCAAGCTCGATCATGCCGGCACCTTCAGCTTTTCATAGGTCGAAAGCGCCGAGCAGGCGCCGCATTTGCCGCAGCCCGCCTTGATGTCCTCTGACCGGATACCGGCCCGCACGATCATCTCGCCCAGCGGGCGCAGGATCGAGGCCATGAACTCGGGGCGCGGCGCGGGATGGCTTTCCAGCGGCGTGCCAGAGATCGGCACGAAGGGCACGACAAAGGGGTAGACGCCCATGTCACACAGCTTTTGCCCCATCTCCAGGATCGCCTCGCGGCTGTCACCCAGACCGGCAAGAATATAGGTCGAGACCTGCGCCCGACCAAAAACCTTCACCGCCGCCTCGAAACTGGACATGTATTTTTCCAGCGGCACGGTCGCCTTGCCGGGCATGATGCGCTCGCGCACTTCGGGCGTGACGGCCTCCAGATGCATACCCAGCGCGTCTATCCCTGCATCTTTCATGCGCTGGTGCCAGATGTCGTCATCGGGCGGCTCACACTGGCCTTGCAGCGGCAAATCGACGACGGCCTTGATCGCCCGCGCGCTTTCCACCATAACCGCCGCGCCGCGATCCTTGCCTTTGGGGGTGCCTGTGGTCAGCACCATATGCTTGACCCCGTCCAGCGCGACCGCCGCCTTGGCGACCTCGGCCAGTTGCGCGGGCGTCTTGTGCGCGATGGTGCGGCCCGCGGCGAGGCTTTGGCCGATGGCGCAGAACTGGCAGGTCTTCTTGCGGCTTTCGTAGCGGATGCAGGTTTGCAGCACGGTCGTGGCCAGAACATCACGCGAATGCAGCGTCGCGATGTGGCTATAGGGCACGCCATCTGCGGTGCTCAGATCATAGAATTTGGGCCGCATGGGAAACCGGACCTTGGCGATTTCAACGCCGTTGCGGGTGACGCGGGCCTGTCCGCTGGTATCCGGCGGCTCGACCAGAAAGGGCGATTGAAACGCGGGCGCGGTATGCACCGGCACCATGACGGTGGTGTCGCCGATGGTCACCGCCTTGTGGTCCGACGGTCCTGCCCCGCCGCGCCGCGCCTCGTGGCCTGCGCGTGGATCGACCAGCCGCATCCCGTGGGATTGAAGATCATTGATCAGCTCTGCGTCAGACATGGCTTGGTTCCTTTTCTTCGGGATCGGGTTGGGCCGCAGGCACCGACGTGGGCTCGACGGCGATGCGGGTCTCGGCGGGCCGCGCGTCATGCACCAGATGCAGCAATTCGGGGCGGGCGTAATGGCCGACGCTGTCCATCATGCGCTTGCGCTTGGTGATCAACTTCATGTCCAGGTCAGCGATCAGGATGCCTTCGCCCTCGGTCAGGGGATCGGCCAGATGACGGCCTTCGGGCGAGATGATGCAGGTCATGCAGCCGTCACGCATGGCCTTTTGCAATTTCGGGTCGGGGTGCAGTGACTGGATCTGCTCCTCGGTCAGCCAACCGGTGGCGTTGACCACGAAACACCCCGCCTCCAGTGCGTGGTGGCGCATGGTCACCTCGATCTGTTCGCCAAAAATCGGCCCGACAAGACTGCCGGGGAAATGTGCTGCGTGAATTTCCTCGTGCTGGGTCATCAGCGCATAGCGGGCCAGTGGGTTGTAATGCTCCCAACAGGCCAGCGCGCCGACGCGGCCCACCTTGGTTTCAACCACCTTCAGCCCGGCGCCGTCACCCTGCCCCCAGACCATCCGCTCGTGATAGGTCGGTGTGATCTTGCGCCGTTTCAGCGCCAGCGTGCCATCCGCGTCAAAGATCAGCTGCGTGTTGTAAAGCGAGCCGTGATCGCGCTCGTTCACACCAAGCACCACAACAACGCCGCGCTTGCGTGCCGCCTCGGCCACGGCCTGCGTTTCCGGAGATGGCACGACAACCGCCTGATCATACAGTTCCAGATGCGCCGCACCCTGCTGCACCGGCGGCAACACGAAAGAGAAATAGGGATAATAGGGCACGAAGGTTTCGGGAAAGACGATAAAGTCCGCCCCCTTCTCTGCCGCCTCGGCAATCGCGTTCAGCACGCGCTCAATCGTGCCCGCACGGCCCGTCAGGTCCGGTGCGATCTGCACAGCGGCGGCGCGAATGGTGTCGGTTCTCATGATCTGGCTCCCTTGGTGCGCGGTGTCAAAGGCCGCGCCGACAGGCGACGCGGCCCGGCTGGATCACACCGTCCAGGTGTCGAGGATGAAGGCGTTGTCCTTGCGGTGCAGCAGGATGCAGTCGAGCACGTCCTGCGGGGCAATCGGGACGATCCCCGGCAACAGCGCCGGTTCGCCATGGCCATAGAGCGCCTGCAGGCCGAAACGGCAGCAATAGATCTTGCCGCCCTCGCCCATGAACTTCTTGAGGTTCACGGCAAAGTTCTGATGACCGGGGAAGGCTTCGTCGCCCAGCGTCGGGAAACCGCGCTGAATGCCCAGCGTCACGCCGGGGCCGTACAGCAGGATCGAAGTTTCGAACCCTTTGCGTTGCAGGCGGATTGCCTGCAGAATGTTGACCAAACCGATGGAGCCTTCGAAGGCAACTGTATGGAAGGTCACAAGCGCCTTCTCACCTGCATCGGCCTTGACGTCCTCAAAGACCTTTTCCTCGTAATCCACGAAGTAATCACCGTCTTTGTGGGCTTCTTTTGTAACTGCGGGCATCCTGAGTCTCCTGTTCCTTGGATGACTCAGTGGTGGATCACGGCGGCAATTTGAATCAATATAGCAGTCACTTTCGAGTCAATTATGCATACAATAAAATGATCAATGTGATGGTTTTTTGTGCACCACACCCGCGCAGCGTCGGGTTCGGCAGCTATATTGGAACAGCTGCAGCCGTAAAATTACCCACGCACCGCGGCGCTTCGGCGCATCCATACAATAAGCTTCAATCTTGGCGAATCATTCGGTATCAACACATGACGATGGAGACCGAGATGATTGACTGGACGCCAAAAACCGAACCGAACGGCAAGCCGCAGTACATTGCGATTGCGGATGCAATCGAAACCGACATCCGCGACGGACGGCTGTCACCCGGCAACCGCCTGCCGCCACAGCGGCAACTGGCGAAACGTCTTGGGATCGACTTTACCACGGTCTCGCGCGGCTACACCGAGGCGCAGACGCGGGGTCTGGTCACCAGCCACGTGGGACGCGGCACCTTTGTGGCGAAACCGACCGAGGCCACAATCGGCCCCGATCCGCTGCGCCTTGCCGACGAAGACCTGTCGATGAACCTGCCACCCGAGCCCACAGACCCCAGGCTGATTGCCAATATGCGCAGCGGGCTGGACTATGTTTCGGCCAACCTTTTGCAGTTGTTGCGGTATCAATCCTCGACCGGATCAGACAAGGACAAGGCCGCCGCCTCCACATGGCTCAGCCTGCGCGGCATGATCCCCAGCAGCGCACGCCTTGTGATCTCGCCCGGCGCGCACAGCACGATCTGCGCCATCCTGACCATTTTGACGGACCCCGGCGACACGGTTCTGTGCGAACAGATCACCTATCCCGGATTCCGGAACATCGCGTCGCGCCGGGGCCTGAAACTGGTCGGCATCAAAATGGACCGCGACGGCATCCTGCCCGACGCGCTGTCGGCAGCCATCACCCAACATCGCCCCAAGGCGCTTTACCTCAACCCCACACTGCAGAATCCGACCACCCTGACGATCCCGACAGACCGCCGGCTCGCCATTTCAGAGGTGCTGAGCAAACATGGCCTGCCACTGATCGAGGATGACGCCTATGGCTTTATCCCGGCCAAGGCACCGGCGCCCATCGCGGTCTCGGCGCCGGATCTGACATGGCATATCGGTGGGCTGGCAAAATGCATCGGGGCGGGCTTGCGGCTGGCCTATACGGTCGCGCCCACGGGCAGGCTGGCCTATTCGCTGGGACAAGCACTGAAGGTGCAGGCTGTCATGGCCTCGCCCATCACCGCGGCGCTGGCAACGCAATGGATCGAAGACGGCACCGCCGATCAGATCAACCGGTTCATACGGGCGGAAACCTCGGCACGGCAGGCGATTGCCAAGGAGGTCCTCGAGGGTTTCGATTTTCAGGGGGCGGAGAACGCTTTCAACATCTGGCTGTCACTGCCCGACGGTATCGGCCGCGCCGACCTTGTCGCCCGGATGGCCGGGCGACCGATCGGCATCATGCCGTCGGACGCATTCAGTGTGGGCATCGCGCCGGAAGAACGTGTCCGGCTGTGCCTGGGCGGTTCGCTGACGCGTGAATCGCTGCGGGCGAACCTCTATTTTCTGGTCAACAGCCTTCAGTCCAGCGCGTTTCTTGGTTGACGCCGGCGGGTTGCGACCGCCCAAATCCGTTCATCCCCTTGGCCCATTGAAACGCCACGAACATCGCCTTGACCGGCGGCAGCATGATCAAAGACAGAATGATCGCAAAAGCCGACAAGAGGCACGCCACCATCAGGGGGCTGTCGCGCATCTGTTCGAACATCACCGGAAGCGAAAAGCCCATAAGGTGGCCGACAATCAGGATAACGACATAAGCGGGACCGTCATCCGCGCGCTGCGGCGTCAGGTCCAGGCCGCAGACCTCGCAGCTTGATCGCACCTTGAGGTAGCCCTTGAATACGGACCCTTCGCCGCAACTCGGGCATTTGCAGCGCAAACCGCGCTTCAGTGCGGTGCGCACGTCATGAGGGGCGTCCGCTTCGATCTCTCGGGTGGCCATCACAGCAACTCCTTGGTTTTGCGCCGGCTGACATGCGTCATGAGCGCCTTGGAATGCAATAAACATACAATTCCGGCTTTGTATTGGTAATGTGGCATTTTGCCTCCCGCCGGGTGCCACAAGACGTCATGGGCATCAGGCGCGAATGATCGCACCGGATGTTGGTGGCATTGGGCGCATCAAGATTGGTTACAGACGAACGGAAGACCATCGCCATGCCAGCCTAAGCAACCCGGCAGGGATATCATTGAAGGATGATTGATGAACCAGATGGACCCGGCTGCCGTGGCGAATGCCCGACGGTCCAGTCAGCTCGGGTTCCGCCAGTTTCTGGCAGTTGTGCCATAGCGTTGCCGGAACGTCCGGCTGAAATGAGACAGATCGCCAAAACCACATGACAGGGCAATGTCCGTGATGGATCTTTTGGCCTGCGCAGGGTCGCGCAGGATACGCGCGACCTGTTGCAGCCGTTGCTCTGCCACCCATTGAGACGGCGACACCCCGTCGAGCTGGAACAGGCGTTGCAGAGTGCGCAGGCTTATCCCCTCGGTCGCCGCGACATGCGCAAGATCAAGATCGGGATCACGCAGTTGCTCTCTGAGACGCCGTTTCACCCGTTCCAATCGCCCTGTCTCAACGTCGCTTTGCGCGTCGGTGCCCTGCTGCATCGCGGTTGCAAGCATCTGCGCCGTGACACTCTCCATGTTCGCAAGATCCGCGTCCGTCAGGCTGCCGCCATTCTCGCTCATCTGTCGGATGAAACCTGCCGCCAGCAAACCGGCCTTGGCCTTGCCGTCAAAACGTCTGGCGCTCATCTGGCTGAGACAGGGCAAGTGATCAGCAAGTTTTTCGCGGGGCAGGCGCAGGATGACCTGTCGAAACGGGCTGTCAAAGGCCAGACGATAAGGCCGGTCTGTCATGTAACAGCCAAAGTCACCGGGATCGAGCCGCGCCTGCCTTCCATCCTGTTCGATAAAGCCGTGCCCTTCGATCTGGAGGGCAAAAAGCATGTAATCCTGAGGATCGCGGCGCAGATGGGTGTGCGTGCGCTCTGTGATCTGCGTGGTGGAATGGACGGTGGAAAGCCGGTTGGACCCCGGCACCGATGCGCTGACGTGACCAAAGAAATCCGCGTCGCTGGAGGAGCTTTCAAGCCGGACGAAGCGCGACCAAAGCTGTGCACGCCACGTCTCCCAGACGCGTCGGGACTCTGTCGAATTGCCGCGCAACATCCCCTCCTGATCCAAATTCACGCAACATGATCTGCCTGTGGCGTTCAAAGTCAAACGATTTGTCGTCAGGTGCAAAGTCGTGGCGCCCAAGCCGTGCAGAGATATGCGGCAATGGCGAGCTCTCCAGAAGTATCGCCCAAATAACGGTCCGCCAATAAAAGCGGCGAAAGATGCCAACAAGGAAGGGACACCTACATGAAACCGATCAAGGCCGCCTGCGTTCAGGCTGCTCCTGTCTTTCTGAACCTCGATGCGTCAATCGACAAGGCCGCGGATCTTACCGCAGAAGCGGCCCGCGCCGGGGCCAAATTGATCGCTTTTCCCGAGACATGGCTGCCGGGTTACCCGTGGTGGATCTGGACCGGCGCGCCCGCCGAGGGTGTCGGATTTCTGCCCGAGTACCATGAAAACAGCATGGCAGCGGGTTCGCCCCAGATGAAGCGCCTGCAACAGATCTGCCACGACAATGCTATCAGCATGGTCATGGGCTATTCTGAACGTGATGGCGGCAGCCGCTTCATGAGCCAGGTCATCATCGGCGAGGACGGGACCATCCTGCTGAACCGCCGCAAGCTGAAACCGACCCATGTGGAACGCACCCTCTTTGGCGAAGGTGACGGGTCGGACCTGTTGGTGGTCGACAGCGAGATTGGCCGCCTGGGCGCTTTGAACTGTTGGGAACATGTTCAGCCGCTGGTCAAGATGTCGATGTATGCCCAGCACGAGGAAATCCACGTCGCCGCATGGCCCAGCTTTTGCGTCTACCGCGACCTTGCCTATGCGCTGGGGCCCGAGGTCAACAATGCCGCCTCGCAGATTTATGCCGTCGAAGGCTCCTGCTATGTGCTGGCACCCTGT
Source organism: Sulfitobacter sp. 20_GPM-1509m (assembly GCF_000620505.1). Classification (GTDB taxonomy): domain Bacteria; phylum Pseudomonadota; class Alphaproteobacteria; order Rhodobacterales; family Rhodobacteraceae; genus Pseudosulfitobacter. The sequence goes on from NZ_JIBC01000008.1 coordinate 43,174, forward strand.
GCCGTCGTCAGTCAGGAGATGTTCGACCGCATCGCCGGGGACAGTGCCGAAAAGGCGCATCTGCTGAACCCGCAGACTTCGAAACCCGGCGGCGGTTTTGCCCAGATCTTTGGCCCCGATGGCCGCCCGCTGTGCGCGCCTCTGGCCGAGGACGAAGAAGGCATTCTCTACGCCGACCTCGATCCGGCCATGCTGGCCATCGCAAAGGGGGCCGCCGATCCGGCAGGTCACTACGCGCGGCCTGACGTGCTGAAGCTGGTGGTGAACCGCGAGAAACGCCGCGTGATGGAAGAACACAACGGCACTGGCACCTTCACCCCGATCCCCTACGAGGACGCGGAGGAAGCCTAGGCCCGCGTGTCGGTCAGGCTCGGTCGGCACTTTGTATCGCTCAATTCTCCCCCGAGCGATGCGTCGCCTGACCGGGCCGCGGCAGACCGCCAACGGGACAGAACCGCCCCCGTCGCCGCCCGCGGACCCGCGCAAGGCGCGGGTGCCAAACATACCCGGACACCGGGAAAAACAATGCCCACCAAAGGGCAAACCAACAGGGAAACGACCATGACACATATCAAACTGAACCGACGTCAGTTCTCCGGCCTTCTGGCCTCGACCACGCTTGTGCTGTCTGCCCGGGGGGCGCTGGCGCAGGATGCCGACACCATCCGCATCGGCTTTGTCAGCCCCCGCACCGGACCGTTGGCAGGCTTTGGCAAGACCGACGGCTATGTTCTCGAACAGGTCCGCGCGGCCTTGACGGATGGTATAGAGGTTGCGGGCAAGACCTACGCGGTCGAAATCCTCGACCGCGACACCCAGTCCGATCCGGCCCGCGCCGCGCAGTTGGCCAAGGAGCTGATCAACGAAGGCATCGACCTGATGCTGGCCGTCTCCACCCCCGAGGTCATCAACCCGGTTTCGGACGCCTGCGAGGCGGCGGGCGTGCCGTGCCTGTCCACCGTGATGCCCTGGGAAGCGTGGTATTTTGGCCGTGGCGCCAAGCCGGGCGCGCCCTCTCCGTTCAAATGGACCTATCATTTTGGCTTTGGTGTGGGCGAAATCTTCAAGACCTACACATCGACATGGCCGTCGATCGAAACGAACATGAAAGTCGGCGTGATGTATCCGAACGATGCCGACGGCAATGCCGTGCGCGCCGTACTGGCCCCCCAGCTGGAGGAAGCAGGCTATACCATCGTCGATCCCGGTGCCTATGAAACCGGCACTACCGATTATTCGACGCAGATCGCGCTGTTCAAATCCGAAGGGGTCGAGATCATCAACTCCTTCCCGATCCCGCCGGATTTCGCCGCCTTCTGGCGTCAGGCTGCGCAGCAGGGTCTGACCCGTCAGGTCAAGATCATGCAGACCGCCAAGACCGGGCTCTTCCCGTCAGAAATGGAAGCCATGGGTTCGCTGGCCGAAGGCATGGCCTCGGCCGCCTATTGGCACCGTGATTTCCCTTATGCCTCGCCCGTCACCGGACAGACAGGCCACGAACTGGCTGACGGCTGGGAAGCGCAAAGCGGCGAACAATGGACCCAACAGCTTGGCGCGACCCTGTCGCTGCTGGATGCTGGCATCCTGGCGCTGAAGGCCTCGAGCGATCCAAAGTCCAAGGAAGCGGTGCGCGACGCCATCGCCACGCTGAACGTTGAAACCATCGGCGGTCAGGTCGATTTCACCTCCGGCCCTGTTCCCAACGTGGCTCATGGCCCGATCCTCGGTTCGCAATGGGTCAAGGCAAAGGACGGCCCGTTCGATCTGGACTATGTGCTGGTCAACAACGCGACCGACCCGAACGTGCCGATCACCTCCAGCCTTGTCCCGTATAACGAATGACGGGCGCAGCGACACAGGCCGGGCCAGAGGCCCGGCTCACGGGTGCGGGGATCCACAAGTCTTATGGATCGCTGCCTGTGCTGAACGGGATCGACTTTTCGCTGACCTCGAACGAGGCGGTGGGGATTATCGGGCCGAACGGTGCGGGCAAGTCCACGCTGCTGAGCGTCCTGTCGGGGGCCACGCCTCCGACCCAAGGTACGATCCAACTGAATGGGAGCGATGTCAGCGACCTGCCCGCACGTGATCGGGCGGCACATGGGCTGGTGCGCACGCATCAGATCCCCAAGCCGTTCTCGGGCATCACGATCTTTGAAAACGTCCTTGTCGCCGCAACCCATGCCGGGGCGCGGCGCAAGGGCGAGGCCTATGACCTGGCGCTGGACGCGCTGGATGTCTGCGGCATGTTGCCAGTGGCCAACCGACCGGCGGAAAGCGTCGGCTTGCTGGACCGCAAGCGGCTGGAGCTGGCCCGCGCACTGGCCACCTCGCCGCGCCTGCTGCTGCTGGACGAGATCGGCGGCGGGCTGACAGATGCCGAAGCCTCCGAACTGGTGGACACCATCCGCTCCCTGCGCGCGCGCGGCATCGGCATTGTCTGGATCGAACATATCGTGCGCATCCTTTTGCAGGTGGCCGAACGGCTGGTCTGCATGGACGCGGGCCGCATCATTGCAGAGGGCGACCCGGAGACCGTCATGACCGACGCGCAGGTTGTTTCCGCCTATCTCGGAGGAGCACCCGCATGAGCATTCTGCGCGTCACCGATCTGGATGTGCGCTATGGCCAGTTCCGCGCCGTACGCGATGTGAGCTTCAACGTGGAACAGGGAGAGATCCTTGCCATCGTTGGCGCCAATGGCGCAGGCAAAACCACGCTTTTGCGGGCGCTGGCCGGGGCAAACCCGGTCAAGGCCGGAACCGTCCAGCTGAGCGGCACCGACATCACCCATATGCCCAGCCATCTGCGCGTGGCCTCGGGGCTGGCTTTGGTCCCCGAGGGGCGCAAGCTGTTCCTCGACATGACCGTCGAAGAGAACCTGAAACTCGGGCGAACCGTGGGCCGGACGGGCGACTGGACGGTCGAGCGCATCTTTGAAACCTTCCCCAACCTCGTCAAACGCCGCCATTCCGCAACCGGCACCATGTCGGGTGGTGAACAACAGGCAACGGCCATCGGGCGGGCGCTGATGTCCAACCCCGATGTGCTGATCCTCGACGAGGTCAGCCTTGGACTGTCACCGCTGGTTGTCGATCAGGTCTATGCCTCGCTTGATGGCCTGTTGAAAACGGGCACCACGATCATCCTTGTCGAACAGGATCTGTCGCGCGCCATGGCCGTGGCCGACCGGGTGATCTGCATGCTCGAAGGGCATGTAGTGCTCGACAGTCCGATGGGTGAAACCACCCGCGAGGCGATCACGGCGGCCTATTTTGGCACCGCTCCGCAGGGGGAACACGCATGACCAATATCCTGATCCAGGCCGTCCTTTTGGGCGGTTATTACGCCCTCATTGCCTGCGGGCTGGCCTTCATGTTCCAGGTCATGCGGGTCATCAACCTTGCCCATGGCTCGCTGGCCGTGGTCAGCGCCTATGCGGTCTGGAGCCTCTCGGACACCTTCGATATGTCGCCCTTCGTCGCTCTGCTGGCGGTTGTGCCGGTTATGGGCGTGGCAGGCTGGTTGCTGCAACGGCTGGTGCTGGAACGTGCGGTGCGGGGGGGAGAGCTGTTGCCGGTGCTGTCCACCTTTGGCCTTGCCATCGTGCTGGACAACCTGCTGTTCCAGCAGTTCGGCGCTGACACGCGGTCACTGTCGCCCATGGTCGGCGATCTCAGTTGGGAAGCCTACGAACTGCCGGGCAATATCTATGTGGGCAAGCTGCCGGTCTATATCCTGATCGCGGTGATCGTGATCATCGGCGGGCTGGACCTGCTGCTGAAACGCACCGCGCTTGGCCGACAGATCCGCGCCACAGCCACCGATCCGGACACCGCAGGTCTGGTCGGGGTGGACGCGCGGCGCGCCGCCGGGATCGCTGCGGCACTCGCCACCATGACCGTCGCCGTCTCCGGCGCGGCACTTGGCCTGCGCGGTACGTTCGACGCCTATGCGGGCGCACCGCAGCTTCTGTTCGCCTTCGAGGCGACGATCATCGGCGGCGCGCGGTCGCTTTGGGGCGTACTGGCCGGGGCCATCGTTCTGGCCGTGGCGCAATCCGTCGGCGCGCAGATCCACCCGCAGGGTTTCTTGCTGGGCGGGCATATCGCCTTTCTCGTCGTCCTTTTCATCCGCCTCGCGCTGAAGGGCAAAGCCCCGCTGAGGCTGGCGGGCATCGCGCAGCTGACCCGGAAAGGAGCAGCACAATGACCATCCATCGCTGGACATGGCAGTCCAAACTGACCTTTACACTGGCCGCTGCATTGATCCTGATCCTGGCGCTGGTTCCGGCCTTTGCCAGCGACAGCGTGAACGAGCGGCTGACGGTGCTGTTCATCTACGTGATCCTCGCCGCCATGTGGAACGCGATGGCCGGTTATGGCGGCTTGGTGTCCATCGGCAACCAACTGTTCTTCGGCCTCGGCGCCTATATGACGATCCGGCTGGCAGATGCGGGGATCAACCCCTTTGCGGCAATGGTTCTGGGCGCGGTGATCGTGGCGGGGCTGTCCTGGGTCCTGTCGCTCTTCATGCTGCACCTTCGCGCGGGCGAGTTCGCCATCGGCATGTGGGTGCTGGCCTCGATCGCGCATCTTTGCGTCAACCTCGATCCGCTGATCCAAGGCGAAACCGGCACCTCGCTGATCTCGCTGAACGCCTATGCCATCGCGGACCGGCGGATGATGATCTTCTGGGCCGCGCTGATCGGCATGGTGGGGCTTCTGGCACTGCTGTTCGCGGTGCTGCGCACGCCCTCGGGGCTGGCGATGCAGGCGATCCGCGACAATGAGGAGGCGGCGGATTCAATCGGCGTCAACCCGATGCGGACAAAGCGGCTGTTCTTTGTGCTCGCGGGCTTCGGCACCGCCGTGGCCGGGGCGCTCTGGCTCGCGCAGGTCTCGGCATTTCAGCCCAAGACCTACTTCAGCGTGCAATGGACGGCCTATATGATCTTCATGGTGCTGGTCGGCGGGCTGGGCCGGTTCGAGGGCGCGATCCTTGGCGCGCTGATCTTCTTCGCGGCGGAAACGTGGTTCGCCGCCACCGGTGTCTGGTATCTGATCGGTCTGGGGGCGGCGGCGCTGCTGTTCTCGCTGCTGTTGCCCAAGGGCCTGTGGGGCTGGATCGCCACAAGGACAGGCGTCAGCCTGATGCCGCTGGGCTACCGCGTTCACATGGAAACCCCTTCAAAATAAGGAAAGCGTTCATGCTATTTGGAAAGACCATCGTGGTCACCGGCGTTGCCAGCGGCATCGGGTGCCGCACCGCCGAGCTGGCGGGCCAGATGGGTGCAAATGTGATCGGTATCGACCGCAGCAAGCCAGAGCAAAGCTTCGGCCAGTTCCTGAAGGGCGATATCTCGACCGCTGAGGGCGTGGCTTCCATCGCGGGCGCCCTGCCCGACCGGCTGGATGCGCTGTGCAATGTCGCGGGCGTCTCGGGCAAGAGCGGGGCGGCAGACGCGCTGGCGATCAACTTCTTCGGTTTGCGCGCCCTGAGCGAGGCATTGGCACCAAAGCTGCGCGAAGGCGGGTCGGTGGTGAATGTCGCCTCCATCGCGGGCTACGGCTGGCGGGGGAATGGCGCGCGTGCTGCGGCCATTGCCCGCACGACCGGTTTTCCCGACGCGGCGGAGATCGTGGCGCAGCATGACATCCCGAACGACGCGGGCTATCCGGTGTCCAAGGAAATCCTGCTGGTCTGGACCATGCTGGCTGCGCATCAGGAGCAGTTCCGGAGCCGGGGCATCCGGGTGAACGCGGTCTCGCCCGGACCGGTTGAAACGCCGATCCTGCAACAGTTCCGCGATGTGCTGGGCGACGCACGGGTGAATACCGACGTCGAGGCCGTGGGCCGCGCGGGCACCCCCGACGACATTGCACCGGCCATCCTGTTCCTGTGCTCCGACGCCGCGCGTTGGATCAACGGCACAAACATCGCAACCGACGGCGGGCTTGAGGCTGCCGTGACGGTGCAGGCGCATTTTTCCTGACGCTGATGGTCGGCTCCCGAGGCACCAGCTGGCCGTTATCTCCCATTGGCATATGCGGGCTGCCGGGTTGCCTGTTTATCCTGTCCTTCCGACAGCCCCTCGAATGCGGAAGGAAACAGCTTTGACCCTCGCAGCAGACCTCCCCCGGTTGCTCAGCGCCATGCTGGGAGACCGCTTCTCGCAAAGCATGGCTGAGCGGGAAGCACATGCCGGGACCGAAGCGCATCACCAGCCGATGCCACCCGAGGCCGTCGCGCTCCCGGTGTCGACCGAGGAAGTATCACAGATCGTCAATCTTTGTGCCTTCTACGGCACGCCCATCGTGGCCTATGGCAACGGGTCATCGCTTGAGGGGAACGCATCGGCAGCCGAAGGCGGGTTGTGCATTGACATGACGCTGATGAACCGCGTCCTCGACGTGCGGCCCGGCGATCTCGATTGCACCGTAGAGGCGGGTGTGACGCGTGAGGCGCTGAATGAATACCTGCGCGAGACTGGCCTGTTCTTTCCCGTGGATCCGGGCGCCAATGCCACCCTGGGCGGAATGACGGCCACACGGGCGTCGGGCACCACCGCTGTCAGGTACGGCACGATGGCGGACAACGTGATCAGCCTCACCGTCGTCATGCCGGATGGTGAAATCCTGCGGACGGCTCGCCGGGCGCGCAAGTCTTCTGCCGGCTACGACCTGACGCATCTTTTCACCGGCTCCGAAGGGACGCTCGGCATCATCACCGAGGTCACACTGCGCCTGCATGGACGGCCCGAAGCGGTCCGCTCGGCCGTCTGCACCTTTCCCGACCCGCTGTCGGCAAGCGAGGCGGCCTCCGTGGCGATCCAGATCGGCCTGCCGCTCGCGCGGATCGAATATCTGGATGCGGGCTGCATCCGCGCGGTGAACGCCTTTTCCAATCTCGATGAAGCAGAGGCCGACACGCTGTTCCTCGAATTCCACGGGTCGGAATCCGGCGTGGGTGAACAGGTCGAAATGTTCCAGCAGATCGCAGAAGATCACGGCGGGTCGGACTTCCGCTGGGCCGTAAAGGAAGAAGAGCGTTCGCGCCTCTGGGCCGCGCGGCATTCGGCCTATACCGCCACAGTGCGGCAGCGCCCGGGGGCGCGGGGCTGGGCCAGCGATGTCTGCGTGCCGATCTCTGCCCTGCCCGGTTGCATCGAACACGCCAAGGCGCTTCTGGCCGATTGTCCAGTCCCGGCCTCGATCATGGGGCACGTGGGCGACGGGAATTTCCACGTGGTCTTTTCACTCGACCCCGAGTCCGCCGAAGAGCAGGAGGCCGTGGCGCGCATCAATGACGCCATGGTGGAACGTGCCCTGGAATGCGACGGCACCTGCACCGGCGAACATGGCGTGGGTCTTGGCAAACGCAAGTACATGGAACTTGAACACGGCCCCGCGCTGAAACTGATGCGCCGGATCAAAGCCGCGCTCGACCCTGATGACCTCATGAACCCGCAGAAGATTTTCCCACCCGAAAGGACTGGTAACGCATGACCTACGACCCTCTTGTCAGCCCGAACTGGCTTGCCGAAAATCTGGCGCAGGCGGTGGTGCTGGACGCGACCTATTTCCTGCCGCCCGACCCTGAACGCAGCCGCGCGGAATACCTTGAGGCGCATATCCCCGGCGCGCAATTGTTCGAAATCGACGAAATCGCCAGCACGACAAACGGGCTGCCGCATATGTTGCCCGATCCCGATATTTTCGCCGGTGGCATGGCCCGTCTGGGCATCGACGGCAGCACCCCGGTGGTGGTCTACGACCGGAGCGCCAACCATTTCAGCGCACCGCGTGTCTGGATGACGCTCAGGCTCTACGGCACATCGCAGGTCTATGTCCTGAACGGCGGGCTGCAAGCCTGGACTGACGCAGGTCATGCAGTGGCCAATGGGGAGGAAGAACCGCGCCCGGTCGCGCCGCGCAATTGGACCCTGGAAGCCGCAAGCGTGATCGACGGTCAAAGCCTGTGCGACGAGATCGAGCGGAAAGGTCCGGTCATCCTCGATGCCCGGTCGCAGGACCGGTTCGATGGGCGCGCGCCGGAGCCGCGGGCGGGTTTGCAAAGCGGTCATATGCGGGGCGCGACCTGCGTGCCTTTCACCAGCCTGACCCAGCCAGACGGCAGTTTCGCGACGCCGGCGCAGCTGCACGACATATTCGGCGGCGCGCCGGAAACGACTCCGATCGTCAGTTGCGGGTCCGGCATGACGGCCTGTGTTCTCGCCCTTGGCCTGGCCCGGATCGGCCGACCGGCACAGCTTTACGACGGCTCCTGGTCAGAGTGGGGACAAGGCCACCTTGGCGAGATCCTGCAGGCGTGAACATCCCGGGACCTATGCAGACAAAGTATAACGTCCCGGCGATGGAAAGCATCATTATCCTTCCCACAACAGACCGGGAAACACCCCGGCAAGACATCCAACAGTAGGTACAACACCATGACCAGCATCATCAAAAAATTCCTCGGCAGCACTGCCATCGCAATCGCCGTGCTTGCACCGGTATCGGCCCTGGCCGATGCCGTTCAGCTCAAGTTCGCGACCATTGAACCCCCGACCACTCCGGTTTCGCAGATGTTCCAGCAATGGATCGACGAAGTGAACGCCGCCTCAAACGGCGCGCTGGAAATCGAGCTTTTCCCCGGCGGCGCACTTGGCCGCGATCCGCGTGCCCAGCTTGAACTGGTGCAGAACGGTGTGACCGACATCGCCTTCGGCTTTCCGTTCCTGACGCCGAACAAATTTCCCAACGACCTGGTAACAACCCTGCCGCTGGTGATCCGCAATGCGAGCGAGGGCACCTATGCCCACTGGAAACTGTACGAACGCGAGATGCTGAGCGGCTGGGACGATGTTGTGCCGCTGCTGCTGTGCACGCCAGCGCCCACCAACGTGATGTCGGTGGAAGACGTGCCAACCATCGCGTCGCTCGAAGGGCTGCGCGGGTCCGCCACCAACCCGCTGGCCCAGGACATCCTGAAGGCACTGGGTGCGGTCCCGGTCTCGGGCTTCAACTTCGCCACCGCCGCCGAAGCAATGTCGCGCGGCCAGCTAGACTTTGACCTGGTTGGCTTCACCCCCGCCAGCATTTTCAAGCAAAGCGAGGTCGCAATCTCGGCGCTGGAAATCCCGCTGGGTGCAAGTCCCTGCGCCGTGTTCATGAACCGCGAAGCCTATGACGGCCTGCCCGAGGAGGCCCGCGCGGTTCTGGATGCGCATCGCGGCCTGCATTTCGGACAGATGTGGGCCGAGACAGTGGAGCGGGTCGAGGCCGCGAAGCGCGACGAATTCGCTGCAACCGAAGGCAAATCCGTATACACCCCATCGGAGGCGGATCTCGCGAAAGCGGAAGAGGTCACCGGCCCGCTGGTTCAGGCCTGGATCGAGGCAAACGCCGATGGCTCGGCCCTTGTCGAGGCGCTGAGAACTGAAGTCCAGACCTTCCGCGAGACTGGCTGGAAATGATCAAGCTCCTCGAACGGGGCCTGCATCACGCGGCGAGGCTGGTCGCCTATGTCTCCGGAGGCCTGGTCCTCGTCGCGGCTGTTGTCACCCTGTACGAAGTCTTCATGCGGTCGGTGATCAACCGGCCGTTCTTCGGGGCGAACGACCTGGTCCTCTATGTGCTGACGATCGGCGTGATCGGCTTTTTCCCACTGATGGTGGACAGCGGCCATCACATCAAGATCGACAGTTTCGGCAAATTTCTGGGGCCGCGCTGGTTCAGGCGGTTCGAGTGGTTCGGGAATATCGTGACCCTTTTCGTACTGGCGGCCTTCGTCTGGCAATTCTGGCGGCACGGAATGCGCATGGCCGGCTACAACGATGTCACACAGATACTGCAACTGCCGCTGGCACCGATGTGGTTTGCCGCATCCGCGATCCTGGGCCTGGCGACGGCGATACAGCTGCTGATCGTTCTGACCGGAAACATTGACCGCGTGGCGGTCCACGAAACGCTGAAGCAGGAAACCTGATGGAACCGGTCATCCTTGTCATGCTTTCCCTAGTCGCGATCTTCGCGCTGATAATGCTTCATGTTCCCGTCGGTATTGCGATGACGGTCGTCGGCGTGGTCAGCTTTGGCCTGCTTGCGAACTTCAAGGCAGCCTTTTCGCTGCTGGCCTCGGAGCCTGCGTCGATCTTCGGCACGGTGGACATCGCGGTTATTCCACTGTTTCTGCTGATGGGCAGTTTCGCCAACGCCGGGGGGCTGGCCGACGATATCTACCGCCTGGCCTCGGCCCTTGTGGGGCGCTGGCGTGGCGGCGTGGCCATGGCAACGGTGATCGGCTGCGGGCTTTTCGGGTCCATCGCGGGGAGTTCGGTGGCCACCACGGCAACTTTCGGCAAGCTTGCCCTGCCACAGATGCGCGACCGGGGCTACGAACCGGGCCTTGCCGCCGGCACAGTGGCTGCGGGCGGGACACTGGGTGCCATGGTGCCGCCTTCGATCATCCTTGTGGTCTATGGCGTAATTGCCGAACAATTTATCCTCGACCTCTTCGTTGCGGTAATCATCCCCGCCATCCTCGCCGTGCTGGGATACCTGGCCGCGATCTGGATCTATGGGTGGCGCAATCCCGATGCGATGCCGACCCCGATGGCAGTGCCGCGCAGCGAACTGCGGGAAGCTGCGCGCAACTGCATACCGGCACTGATCCTTTTCGGCACGGTTTCGGGCGGTATCTACGGCGGTGTCTTCACCGTGACCGAAGCTGCCTCTGTCGGGGCGCTGCTGACCTTTGTCATTTCGCTGCTGCGGTCGAAGGTCACGATGGAAGTCTTTCTGGGCGCGCTCCGCGAATCCGCGGCCAACACGGCGATGATCTATATCTCGATCATCGGTGCCTCCATCATGACCTATTTCGTCGGCCTCACCCAGGTCTCTGACGACCTGGCGCGACAGCTGGCGCAGATGGATTTTCCACCGCTGGCCGTGATCGGTTTGCTGGTGCTTTTGTACCTCATCCTCGGTGCGATCTTTGACGAGATGGCTGCGATGCTGATCACCCTGCCGTTTGTCCTGCCCGTTGTCACGGGGCTTGGTTACGATCCGGTCTGGTGGGGCGTGATCATGCTGGTGCTGATCAACCTTGGAATGATGACACCACCCATCGGCATGAACGTCTTCCTGCTCAACCGGCTGGCACCCGACATCGGTCTGGTCAATATCTACCGGGGCGTGATGCCCTTCATTCTGGCCGACCTTTTCCGGCTGGCATTGCTGATCCTTGTGCCCTCGCTCTCGCTGTTTCTCGTGGGAAGGCTGTGATCGCAGGACACTCTTTCTGACAGCCCGGCCCGTCCCTTCCGAAAGGGGCGGGCTTAACGGCTGCTATCGACGATGAGCATATGCAAGCTGCCATCGGTGGAGGGTATGAAGCGGATGCCGAGATGCCATCGGCGGAAAACAAGGAAAGAGCAGCACGCGTGGGCCCTTATCGCTATATCGTTCTTGCCGCGCTGCCCATTGCCATCGCGGGGCTGGAACAATCCATCATGGCCACGTCCGCCACGACCATCGCCCAGATGGCGGGTGCAGAAACGGGGTTGGTCTGGATTCTGGCGGCCTTCTTCATTCCGGCATCGGTTGCGACCATCGTTCTGGGTCAGCTCGGCGATTCCTTTGGCCCGATGCGGATGCTGGTCTATTCCCTGCTGATCTTTGCCGCGGGCAGCCTGCTTGCCGCACAGGCACCGACCTATCCCGTCTTGCTGGTCGCGCGGTTTGTCCAGGGCGTGGGCGGCGGCGGGTTGCTGGCTTTGCCGCAGGCTTTCCTCGCGCAACGCATTCCTCCGCGCGACCGGGCGGCCTTTCAGGGCTATCTTGTGGCCGTCGCCTTCTTTGCCAACACCTTCGGGCCGGTGGTCGGCAGCCTCTTGATCGCCGCCTTCGGCTGGCAATCGGTTTTCTACGCGCTCATTCCCATGGCTTTGACGGCTGCCGCCATCCTGTGGCAAGCGCGGCGGAGAAGTCGTCCCGCCCGCCCCCCCGTTGAGCTGAACTTCGACTGGTGGGGCACGCTCTTTCTCATCATCGCGGTCTGTTGCATCATCCTCGCCTCGCAAACGCTGGCCGAACCTGATCGCATTGGCCTTGCACTGGTCTGGATCGGGGGCTTCGTCCTTTCGCTTGCCGTCATGATCCTGTGGATGCGCGCCAAGGAGGATGCACTGGTGCCGTTGGAGCTGGTGCGCATTCCAATGGTCTGGAAATGCGGGTTGGTCGCGTTTCTCTATGGGGCGCTGTTCACGGGGGTGGTCAGCCTGTTCCCGATCCTGTTCCGCGACCACTACGGTCTGGACCTGCGACAGATCGGGCTGGTGATGATGCCCTTTCTCGGCGCGGTCGGGGTGGGTTCGATCCTGACCGGCCTGCTGGTGCGCAAAACGGGGCGGATGATGATCTTCCCTGCCATCGGCCTCGCGGTCTTTGCATGTTCCATGATCGGGCTGGCCCTGTTCATGGACCGGCTTGGTGCATGGCAGACAGCCATCGCACTTGGGGCCGCCGGCATGTGGATGGGCACGACGCTGAACGTGGTCAACATCAGCGTACAGGCCAATACGCCGCCCGACATGATGGGCCGGGCAACCGCCTTTGTGCAGCTCAGCCGTACCGTCGGGGCCAGCCTGGGTGTCGGACTGGGCACATTGGTCTACTTTCGCAGCCTCAACACCTTCGCGGCAGGGTGCACAGGGCATTGCGACGGCTCTGTCCGCTATGCCTTTGCCCTGCTTCTGTGCTTTTTCGCATTGCTGTCGATGAGCGCCGCGCTGGTTGCCCACCGCGCGCGACGGTTCCGCCTGAGCTGATCCTCGCGACCGCCAGCCCCTTCATGCGTGGTAACAAAAGCAGAGCCAACACCGTCGCGAGAGCACAGAGCAGCGTTCCCTGAGCCCCCGCAGCACGGCTGGTTAACTGCGCGTTCGGGTTCTGATTGCGTGGTCATCCTCGTTCACCCCTTGATAAGGTTCCGGCACAAGCGGTCGGCGGCCGTTGCAACGCTGGACACCTGAGGCGTCACTGGTTACGCGGCATCGCCAAATGCGCGCAGAACGGCATCGCCGCCTGCATAAAGTGTTTGGCTTTCCACGGTGCGGGTCCCGCCGCCGTCGGTGACGACAAGTTGCGGGATACCCCGAAGGCCCAGCATTTCCATCATCGTCCGGCCTTCAAGAATGCGGCCGTCTGTTTCGGCGGCAAGGAGCGGGTCCTCCGTGAGCCTGACCCGCAGATCAGCCTCATTGATCTGCAAGCCTGCAGCCTGCGCGACGCGGTGGGCAACACCCGCGACGACTTCAACGCGCGAAGTATCGCGCCCCTCTACATAGCGCGCGGTCTGCGCCTCGTGCAGGAACCGCGGTTCCAGCACGGGGTCGATCAGACCCAGCGCGACAAGCGCACGCGTCAGGGGCAGCGAACTGAACAGGCCGCCGGGCGCGCGCATCAGGCCCTGGTGATAGGCGTTGGTAAAGGGCTGACCCGTCAATTCCTGGATACGATCGTCATTTGCCCGCGCATGATCTGCGATGGTCGCCACCGGGCGAAGTTCGGTAAACAACCCCGTCGGCACTAACCGCAGACTGTCACCATGGCGCTCTGCGATCCGTTCCAATGCCGGTGCGGCGGCATAGCACCAACCGCAGAGCGGATCGAAGAGGTAGGTGAACCGATATGTCCCGTCCATAAGTCGTCCTTTCGTGTTGTGACAACCATCTGGTGTTTCCTGCGGCGAAATTACAGGTCAGCATGGTGGCTTCCTGCTGCACGATCTGAGCATCTGGATGCTGCATTGCGCCAACGCCGCATGGGTCTTTGTTGAAACAATCAACCCACGGCCTAATCTGCCGGAACCGGGGCCAGCGGATCGGGGTCGAAATAGTCGAGCCGCAGGCGGGACAGGTCGATTTCGGCAATCAGCAAACCGTCCGTGTCATGCGGCAGCGGCGGCACGGCATCCTGACCCTCGGGGTCGAATATATGCGTCGCACCGCCGCCCAGCGAAATCTTCTCCGCCCGTTCGGGTGTGTCGGTGAATTCGGCAAAGATCTCCGCGCCGATCACCAGCGTGGGGGCCAGCACGTACATTCCGCCTTCGGCGGCATAGGCGCTTGTGGTGCCCATGATGGTCTTGGCATTCATGATCACTACCTTTGGGACCAGCCCCAATGCCGGCCATGCGGCCACATGGATTTCCTCGCTTTGCGAATACATCAGGTGGCGCAGCATGGGGCGCTTGTGCTCGGCACAGTTGAGCGCGCCGATGGTACCGACCGCGGTCTTTACCACCTTGAGGTTCGTATCCGGGTCGCCCGAGGCAAAGAACCCGCCTTCGAGGCTTGGCGGTTTCAGCTTGCGGCGTGTCATCACCGTCTTGCCCTCGGCGTCGATGATCCATTGCGAGATGTAGATCCTGCCCGCCGCGTCACGTTCGGACAGGCCCAGCACAACCTCGATCCCATGCTCGCGCGCAGCGGCTGCAATGGCCTGATGCTCGGGTCCGTTCAGCATGGCCGAATTCTCGATATAGCGCGCGCGCCGGCTGGCCTGCCAGGTTTCGTCCCCCAGCCACAGGAAAATGGGATATCCCGGCAGCCACAATTCAGGGAAAGCAATCAGCCGGGCGCCCTGCTCCGCCGCCTCGGCGATCAGCCGGATGGTTTTCTGCGTCGTACCGGCAAGGTCGAACCAGACCGGTTCGCTTTGCACGGCGGCAACCTTGATGATCCGCTCGCTCATATTTGAAACCCTTTCAATTCAAGACCCCGATCGGCCCATGGTTCCTGGCGAAGCCAAACCGCCCGTTTCCATGGCCATGTTTTTCAGTCACCAAACTGCGGCCAATCCGGCAAGTCGCCCTTGTCCGCCAGATATCGCTCCATCGACCGGCCAACGGCAAGCAGCAGCGCGTCCCGTCCATGGCCGCCCCAAAGCTGCGCGCCCACAGGCAGATCACCGTCCATGCCCGTCCGCAGGACCAGCCCCGGAACGCCGATCACATTGATCTGCATGTTGAACCCAGCGTGGGCCCATGTGGCAAAGCTGACTTTCGGACGCTCCGGCGCGCGCGGTGCGGCGCCAAGCACGGGATGGGTCAGGATCACGTCCACTTTCGCGAACAGGGCCGAAAATTCCGTAATGAACCGCTGCCGCAGGCGGGAAGCCAGCAGGTAGTCGTCTCCGGAAATCAATGCGCCGATCATCAGTTTCAACCGCGCATCGCGCCCGTATTTCTCCGGTTGTTGTGCCAGCCTTTCGCGGTGGTAATGCCAGCTTTCGCAGGTGGCCATCAGCGTGCCAACCGCATCTATCGCATCCAGGTCGGGCAGATCCACCTCTACCGCCTGTGCGCCACTTGCAACCAGCGCAGCCTCTGCAGTGTCGAGCGCCGCAATCTGACCCTCTGGCAAAAGATGATCGTACCGCCGCAGCCTGAGATAACGCAGCCCCGTCGGGCAATCGCGGCTGGCCACATTGAAGGAACCTTCCGGCGTCACCATCTGCGCGGTTTCCGCAGGATCCGCGCCAACGATGCCGTCCAGCAGCAAGGCAAGATCCTGCACCGTGCGCGCCATCGGCCCAAGCGAATCCATCGTTTCCGACAGGGGCATGGTGCCCGTGCGGCTGACCAGGCCACGCGATGGTTTCAGCCCCGCAATCCCATTGAAGGCCGCAGGCACCCGGATCGAGCCACCGGTATCGGTGCCCAAAGCGCCCAGCACTTCGCCCGCCGCGACGGATGTTCCCGCACCCGAGGACGACCCGCCCGTGCTATGTGCGAGGTTCCAGGGATTGCGCGGTTGCGGTGCCAGCGCCGTATCGGGGTCATGCAGCCCGATGGCGAATTCGTTGGTGGCCAGCTTGCCCATGAACACGGCCCCAGCCGCGCGCAGCCGCGCCACGGCAAAGGCATCCTTTTGCGCAGTCCGCTCCGCGTAAAGACGCGAGTGCCCGGTTGCGGGCAGGCCTGCCACGTCAATCACATCCTTCACCCCGACGGGTATTCCGGTCAGCGGTGTCGCACGCCCGCCCGCCCGCGCGGCATCAGCCTCGGCGGCGGCTTTCAATGCGCCTTGCGTGTCCAGGGTGATGAAGCTGTGCAACTTGGGTTCAACACGCTGACATAAATCGAGCCTGTCCTGCACCAGTTCAACGGCGCTGATCCTGCCTGCTTCCAGCGCGGCGGCGGCGGCGGCAATCGTGTCGAACTCAGCCATCGGACCGCACCGCCTCATCAAGCGGATCCGGAAATGTACCCGCATCACTGGCCGCCAGTTTCCGAAGCACTTCGATCTTGCCGTCGATCGCCCGCAGGCCCGGGGTAAGATCCGCCAGGTCCTGCTCGGTCAGCAGGGTGACACCTGAACGGATGAGAAGGGTTCGGTAATCGGGCATCTGACTTTCGGACATGGATCCTCACGTTTTTGGTCTGATCACTGACTGGCCCCGCGGGCAGGCATGACGCCTGAAACGAGCCGGCCGTTCTGCCACCATCCTTAACGCGAGCTGCCGGGAACCCACCTATATCAAGACAGTATAACGCGGGTCCTCTGATCGGAATCTACACAGAACGCAACGAACCAAACCGTTTTCAAAAGACGCACCCGGGCATTGATCCCGCTGCCTGCGGTTTGCTGCTGATGGAAGGGAGAGCCGTCATGACCATACAAAAACTGCTTGCCACAAGGGACGATGCCATCGCCCGTGAAGACGCTCCGGCCTATCTCGCGGCACTCGACGCGATCCGCCTTGCGCGCATTCCCGCCCAGATCGACCATTGCATCGGCAATGAATTCTACGGCCCCAAGCTGCGGGATGCCGGGATCAACCGTGGCGCGGACATCAAGACGATGGACGATTTCCGCCGTCTGCCCGCCTTCATGACCAAGGCCGATCACCGCGCCTCGCAGCAGGCCAGCCTGGAAAAATACGGTCATTCCTTTGGTCTGCATACCTGTGTGCCGAAAGACTCCATCATCCATGTGGCGGGCACCTCGGGCACGACCGGGATGCCGACCTTCTACCTCTTTACGCGCCGCGACCTCGATATGACCTACGAGATGGTCGGTCGGATGCTAAAGAAGGCAGGCGTGCGCCCCGGCGATACCGTGCTGCACCTCTTTGGCCTCAGCATGTGGCTGGGCGGCACGACCTTCATGCAATCGCTGGAGGCTTACGGCGCACATCCGATCCCGCTGGGGGCCGAGGCGGGCGTCAGCCGCGCGCTGCAATATCTTGCTGCCTGTCGCCCGCGCGTCATCGCAGGCACGCCATCTTTCCTCAGCTACCTGATCGACCGCGCCCCCGAAGAACTGGGCAAGCCGGCCAGCGCATTCGGCGTCGACATCGTCTTTTGCGGCGGCGAACCCGGCCCCGCGATCCCGCCGGTGCGCAAGAAGCTGCAAGAGGGCTATGGCGCGAAGGTCTTTGACACCATGCTTGGCGGTTGGGGCAACGCGGCGCTGGAATGTGGTGGAGAGCATCACAACGGGCTTCACTTTCTGGCCGATGAATACTGCTTCCGGTACGATCTGGTCGATCCGGTCACGCGCGAACCCATCGAACTAAAGGACGGCGCGACCGGCGAAGGCATCCATTCCGGCCTTTACTACGAGGCCGGGCCGGGCCTGCGCTATGCCACCGGCGACATGCTGACGCTGCATGTGGGCACCTGCCCGCATTGCGGCGAGTTTGGCACGCGCTATTCGGTGCAGGGCCGCGCCGATGACCTGCTGAACGTGCGTGGGGTCAAGATTTTTCCCTCTGCGATCAAGGAGGTGGTCGAAAGCCTGCGGCCCCGCACCAATGGCCAGCTTGAGATCGTGCTGGATGCGCCGCCCCCGCGCGTGGTGCCGCCGGTGGCCGTCACGGTCGAGGCCGGAGAGGGCGTCGCGGCAGAGGACTTCGACAGCATCGCCTCCGAGATCGAGGACCAGATCAAGGCCAGGCTGCGCATCCCGGCCAAGGTCTCCATGGTGCCCGAAGGGACGATCCCGCGCTCGTCGCACAAGACGAAACTGGTGCGCGTGCGAGACGCGGTCACAGGGTGAGCGGAATGGACAGCGCATCCCCGGCTTCAAAAGGTGTGACTGCGGCGCTTGCCGCCTCGGTTGTCGCCCTGCGGCTGGAGGACGTGCCGGAACGCGCCCGGCGCGCCGCCAGCCTCGCGCTGCTCGACTGGTACGCGGTGACCATGGCCGGGGCAGGCATCGAACCCGTGCCAATGCTGACCGGTGACGCCCAGGCAGAAGCGTCCGCCCCCCGCGCCCGATTGGTCGGGCAATGCGGTGCCGTGTCGCCCTCGCTGGCCGCACTTGTCAACGGCACGGCGGGGCATGTGCTGGATTACGATGATGTGCACAACGCGGTGCCGGGCCATGTGACCATCAACATCGCCCCCGCCCTGCTGGCGCTTGGCGAGGACATCAGGGCCTCCGGCGCCGAGGTGCTGACCGCCTTCATTGCCGGGTTCGAAATGATGTGCAAACTCGGACTGGGTTTTGCCGGATCGCTGTTCCAGCAGGGCTGGCAGGGCACGACGCTGGGCGCGATTGCGGCCGCCGCCGCCTGTTCCCGCCTGCTGCGGCTGGATGAAACGCAGACCCAGATGGCCATAGCGCTCGCCGTGGCGCAGGCGGGCGGCGTACATGGCAATTACGGTTCCATGACCAAGAGCCTGAACGTCGGGCTGGCCGCGCAGGCCGGGCTGCGGGCGGCGGTCTGGGCTTCAAAAGGCATCACCGGCCGGACAGAGATCATCGAGCGCGGCAAAGGCTTCATCGAGACCTTTGGCGGGCGTTTCGATGCCGCAGCGGCGTATGCCCCGGCAGCGGGCGGCTGGCATCTCTATCGCAATCTGTTCAAGGTCCATGCATCCTGTTTCCTGACCCATGCTGCCCTGATGGCCTGGGACGAACTGAACACAAGGCAGGCTCTGACCCTCTCCGACATCGCCGAGGTCCGCGTCCGGATCGAGGCAGAGCGCCACCGCATCGTGCTGACCGATCCGCCCAAGGACGGGCTGGAGGCCAAGTTCAACCTGCCCTTCTGCCTTGCCATGGCGATGCATGGGGTCGACACCTCTGATCCGTTCAACTTCGATATGAAGACCACCGCGCGCGCGGACCTGCAGGCCACCGCTGCCCGCGTCGTCGTGGACATCGACCCGGATCTCTGGTTCGAGGCCGCCGAGGTGACCGTCAACCTGACCGACGGACAGGTGTTCACGGCCTATGGCGATGCGGGCACGCCGGTGGCGGATATGGATGCCCTGTCCCGCTCTGTCGAAAACAAGGCACTGCGCCTCTTCGGGCTGCCAAAGGCGGAAGGTAACGCATTGATCCGCCGGTTTCGCGATCTGATCGACTTGCCCGAGATCACCGATCTGCATCCGGACGAATGCCTTCTACCCAAGCGGAGCGTCAGCCAGTGACCCGATCAGACACAAATGTCACCATGCTGGCAGAACAGATCAAAGACGGCGCGCGGCTGGCGCTTCCCAGCGAAAACTCCGGCGTTCCGGTGGCCGTCGTGCGTGCCCTGATCGCGCGCGGCGCGCGCGATCTGCGCCTTGTCGGGGGGCCGACCGGCGGCTTTGCCATCGACCTGCTTGTCGGTGCCGGCTGCGTTGCATCGGTCGAGGCCGCCGGGGTCAGCCTTGGACCGCGCGGACTGGCGCCACGGTTCTGCGCCGCCGTCGAGGCGGGCGAGATCGAGATGATCGACAGCACCTGCCCCGCCACACATGCAGGATTTATTGCCGGCGAAAAACGTCTTCCTTTCATGGCAGTACGCGGTGTCTTCGGATCCGACATGCTAAAGAACCGCAGCGACTGGTTCGTCATCGACAATCCCTTTCCCCCGCATGACCCCGTCGTGGTTGTCCCGGCCATCCTGCCGGATGTGACCGCCTTGCACGCGCCGATGGCAGATGAGGCGGGCAATGTCTGGGTCGGCAACCGGCGCGAGCTCAAGACCATGGCCCGCGCCGCAAAGCAGGTTCTTGTGACGGTGGAAAAGATCCACCCCGGCAATCTGGTCAAGGACAGCGCCATGGCCCCCGGGCTGCTGACCGCGCCCTATATCGACCTGATCGCGCTGGCCCCGCGCGGTGCGGCACCAACCGCCCTGCCGCCGGACTACGGGCCGGATGATGCCATGCTCGACAGCTACGCCAGCGCCGCGAAGACCCGCGAAGGTTTCGATGGCTGGCTGGCCGACTTCCTCGGACCCGATGGGGCAGCATGATGCGTGAATACACCAAAGAAGAATTTCTGATCGCCACGATGTCGGGGCTTTTCGGCGATGGGCGCTTCATGGTCTCCGGCGTCAATTCGCCAATCCCCGCCGCTGCGGGGCTGTTGCACGAACATCAGCAACCGGGATTTTTCGTGTCGATTCACGGCGACCCGAACCGCACGCCCTTTGTCGACGGCGGCGTGGAACCTTTCGACATGGCCGCGCAGGGGCGGCTCGACACGTTTGTCTTTGGTGGGGTCCAGGTCGACGGACAGGCGAACATCAATCTTGTCTCGATCGGTGACCCGAAACGCCCCAAGAAACGCTTTACCGGGTCGTTCGGCGCGGCGGGCCTTTATTACCTGATCCCGAACATCGTCCTGTTCTTCCCGTCGCATTCCAGACGCAGCCTGGTGCAAAAGGTCGATTTCCGCTCCGCCTCCCCGCAGGCTCCCGAAGGTGCCTTTCGCCAGGGCGGGCCAAAATGGCTGCTGACCGACCTTTGCCTGTTCCGGTTCGATCCAGCGACAGGAGGGTTCGAACTTGCCTCTGTCCACCCCGGCCAGACGGTTGCGGCCATCAGGGACGCGACGGGGTTCGATTTTGTCGTGCCCAAGGACGTGCCGACCACAGCAGAGCCGGATGCGGCAACACTGGCGCGCATCCGCGGCGACGTCCGCGACGGGTTGTCGGTGGCTTACGCACAATTCGCGAAAGACTGCATCAAGCAACCAGGCTCCTGAAACTCTGGAAACAGGTGCGGCAGTCATAGTATGTATCAAGGCAGGCTTTCTTCGCCGAAAGGACCATCACCTTGGGCATTGACCGGAACCAGCTGCAATACTTCATGGATGTCGCCGCCTTTCGGAGCATCAACAAGGCTTCGGAACACCGCAACATCGCCCAGCCAGCGCTGAGCCGCCGGATGAGCCAATTGGAATACGACCTTGGCTGCGATCTGTTCATCCGGTCGACAAAGGGCGTGGACCTGACTCCAGCCGGCAAAACACTGCTGAAGCGGGCCGCGTCGATCATCCGGCAACTGGACGACCTGCGCGATCTCCCGCAGGAGGAGGAATCCGACGGCCGCAACCTGCGCATCGGAATGCCCCCCGGCGTGAGCCTGATGCTGCTGGACGATGTCGTGCGCAGTGTCTACCGCGAAATCGACGACATCATTCTTACCATCGAGGAAGAGAATTCCTGGTTGCTGCTCGAGCAATTGAGCAAGGGCGAGTTGGACATTGCCGTGGTGTCCCGACGCAGGCCGCAAAAAGGCCTGACCTTCGAGCCCTATTTTGTGGAACCGCTCTATTTCGCCATTCACAGCTCGAAACTGGATGCCGTGGGCGAGCAAGCGCCGCCTTTCGCCTTGCCCGATGCCGATGAGGCGTTCTTTTCGACCGCCGAGATGGCAATGACTTCGCTGGGCCGTCCCGCCCACATCGACATGAAGCTGGCCTCCATCGGCAGCATCAAAAGGCTGGTGGACAAGGGGCGGGCCTGCACCCTGGGGCCTTATTCGGCCTTCACATCCGAACTGGCCGCCGGGTCCTGGGTATTCGAGAAGGTGGCGCAACCCTTGCTGTATCGCGATCTTGCCTGGCGCAGCGGAGAGCACGACAGCGACCTGGTGTCACGCGCCCGCGTGATTTTGCAGGCTGTCATCGAACGCTGCGCAGAGGATGGACCGCCCGGCGCGGTGACGATCCTGTCCGAAAGCAAGACGGCGCGACGCTGACCTGTACCGTAAAGTGCTGGGCAGAGACGGTTTTCCGCGCGGGATCAAGGCTGCAGGTCGCCGTGCATCGCCCTCCGGCGCGGCCCGTCAGCGCACGGCTTCTTGCATCAGGACTTCCCGACCGCGACCTCAATGAAGGCCAGTCCCTTTTTCGCGTCGACATGCGCAAGCGCGTCTGACAGGGCCTTGCGGAAACCGGCGACATCGCGCGCGTGGCACGCAAAGGCGCGGGAAGCTTCGGCCACCTTCACGAAATTCGGGCTGGGCGAGAGATCCGTCAGCGGCACCGCATTCGCGCGGGAGGCGTGGCCATCTGGATAGATATCCAGCACCGACTGGCGCACAGCGCCCCATTCGCTGTTGTTCAGCACGATCACCAGCATCGAGATGTCCAACGCTTCGGCGATCTGGTGACAGGCGACCGGGTTGGCGAACATGTAAGACCCGTCGCCCATGGTGGCCACGACCGTCTTGTCCGGCCGCGCGAGGGCAAAGCCCATGGCCGCCGGGAACCCCCAGCCAAGACCGCCCGAATGGGGGCCGTCGAACCAGCTTTGGTGCCGTTCCAGCTTCATCGAGGGCAACTGGCAGCCAAGTTCGGAAAAGACGGCAGAGTCTCGTTCGCTCAGGCGAAGCGACAGTTCATGACTGACCCAGCGCTTGGTCAGGGACGCAGCATGTTCGCCCGCCAAGGCCGCATCGAAACGGGCCGCACGGTCGACGGCGGTGTTTTGCGCGATGTCCTTGCCGCGTTCTTTCGTGACGTCGCTTGCGGTGAACCGGTGCAGCGCAGCCTCCAGCGCCAGGATCGCCGGAGCCACTTCGCTTGTGATCCCGATGTCACAGCGGAAATTGCGCACGCCGGAACGGTCCTGCAAAGGCCGCGGGCCGATCTGGATCACTGTTGCATCCTCATGCGGCTCGATATCAGCGGGGGCCCAGGGTGCCAGCGCATCCAGACACAGGATCACGTCTGCTTTCTCCAGCCAGGGACGCGGGTCGGGTCCGGTGGCCATCGGATGTGTCATCGACATCGCCAGTTCAACCGCCCAATATTGGCAAACCGGAATGCCCCACTGCTCTGCCAGCCGCGCCAGCGCATCAAACGCCTCGGCGCTGCCTGCGCCGTGCTGGGCGAAGATCACCGGGTTCTTTGCCCCGGCAATCAATCGGGCAATTTCGTCAATCGTGGCGGCATCGACTCCGACAGCCGGCGCGCGCATCTGCGGGCGTCGCAACGCGCCTTCGGCGGGCACAGTCTCACACAGCACCTCGCGCGGCAGACTGACGTAAACCGGCCCCTTGGGTGTGGATGTCGCAATGCCATGGGCGCGGTCTGTCACATCAAAGATCTGCTCCGGGAAACGCAGCTCGTAGTCCCATTTGGTGGCCTCGCGCACCAGACTGGCCTGGTCGAGCATTTCCTGCCCCCAGCCGATCGGCACCGTGCGCGCACCCAGACGCCCCTTTTCAAGGGTGGGCGTGCGTCCCGAAAACAGCAGCATCGGAATGTTGTCACAAGCAGCATTGATCGCGCCCATCGCAACATTGGCCAGACCCACGTTGGTGTGCACCATCACCGCCTGCGGCTTGCCTGTCGCCAGCGCGTACCCATGCGCCATGCCGATGGCGGCGCTCTCAAAGGGCACCGTGACAGTGCGCGGCAGGGACATGCCCTCTGCCTCCGCCTCGGACAACCCCTCGATTACAGGAGGAAAATCGGTTCCTGAATTGGCAAAGACATAATCGACACCCAGCGCGCTGAACCGCGACAACAGCGCGGCACCGGCAGTCATTCGTTTCGATTCAGTCATCCGGCCCTCGTCAACATTTCTCATATAGTGAGATTTAAATCTCATAAATACTGTGAACTTCAGACTGTTTTGTCAACCGTGACGTTTCACCCGCCCGGAATGGCCTCTGCCACGTCCCGTGCGGCGACCTTCAGACCCTCCGCGATCCACGCCTCGTGCTCCTCTGTAAAACGGCTCGCCATGCCAAAGGCTGACAAGGTCAGGCGCAGCGCGCCTTCCGCGTCAAAGACCGGCACCGCGACCGCCCCGATATCGGGTTCGCTTTCGCCGCGGTTGCAGGCAAAGCCGTTTTCCAACGCCACCGTGATGTCGCGGCGCAGGCTTTGCGATTCCTCCGCATTCAGCTTGCCCGTCACCTCGAGTTCGGTCAGGCGCGCCGCGCGTTCGGCACTGTCCATATGGGCCAGCCAAAGCTTGCCCTGCGCCGATTGGTGCAGCTCCAGCAGCCGCCCCACCTGAATGTTCACCGAGATCGGACGCGGCGCAATGGCCGTGGCGATGCAAACGACACCGTCGCGCGTCAGCGCACCGGCCATGACGGATTCGTTCAACCTGCCGCAGATCCGCGCAATCACCGGCTGCACCAGCCGGGCCAGCGGGTTGGTACGTTCCGCGACCCGCCCCAGTTGCGCGATGTGGTGACCCAAGCCATAGACGCCGCGTCTGACTTGCACCAGCGCGCCCACCTCTTCCAGCGTCGTCAGAAATCGGTGCGCGGTGCTATGGCTCATCTCCAGCGCCCGCGCCACCTCGGCCGAGGTCACCTGAGGCTGCTGCTCGGAAAACAAATCCAGAATCTCGAACGCCTTGATCAGGGATCCGTTCAGCGGCGTGGCCATTATGTCTGCTCCGGTTTGGGGTCCAAAGAGTCCGACGCGCTGCGGGGCGCGGTTGTCGCGGACCCTGCACTGATGTCCGGACTTTGGAACAGGTCGGTAATCTGTTTGCGCAGCCAGGCACAGCCGGGATCCTGCATCGTGTTGATGTGCCAGACCAGCTGAACCTTTTGCCGACCCCGCGGCAGGGTCATGTTCAAAAGCGTCGCCTGACCCGCCGCACACATTCTGCGGCCAAGGTATCCGGGAACGATGGCAAAGGCGCCCAGCGTCACCAGCAACTCAGGCAACGCGCCAAAGTTGCGGATGCGCAAACAGACATTCTCTGCCATCCCCAGTTCGGTCAGAACCTTTTCAACGTCATCGGCATAGGTCAGGCTTGGCACCGCCATCACGATCCGCTCGCGGCTTAGATCCACCGCCGCTGCGCGCTGCGGTGACAGACCGGGCGGACCGATCAGGCGGTAATCCTCGTCGAACAGATGGCATTGGCGCAATTGCGGCTCTTGCTGTTCAAGCAGACCGATGGCCAGCTCGGATTCCCGGGCTGCAAGCGTTCGGTACAGGTTCTGAAACGGAGAAGAGACATTTTCGAGCCGCACATGCGGTGCCAGTTCAAAAACCCTCTGCGCCAAAGGGCCAAGAAAGACCTGCTCACCCAGACCGGAAAGGGACAGCCGGAACGTGCGTCTGCTTTGCGCGGGATCAAAAGTCGTCGCATCATTCAGGACCAGCGCGATACCAGCCAGATGTTCGCGCACTTCGGGCACAATACGTTCGGTGAAAGGTGTCGGCTCCATCCCCTGCCCGCCCCGCACGAACAACGGGTCGTCCAGCATGTGCCGCAGACGGGCCAGAGCGTTCGATGTTGCAGGCTGGCTCAGGCCCATGTTCGACCCGGCGACCGAAACCGAATGGGTATCGTGAATCTGAAGCAGCAGCTCCAGCAGGTTCAGGTCGATGTGCCGCGAGGTTATCATTTTTCTGAATACTGATTATCCAAACTATCATTTGGACTTTATGCGCTCACCCAGCCATCGTCCAGTCGGCTTTACCGAGGAGTTGCCCATTCCGGGCAAGGAGAGCCAGCTTTTTTGGGGGAGACAACCATGAACCGTCGCATCTTTACAGGCGCACTGACCGCCGCCGTTTCAACGCTCGCATTTTCCACCGCCGCTTTGGCGCAGGAATACACCTTCCGGCTGCACCATTTCCTGAGCCAGCAGGCGCCGGCGCAGACACAGATGCTGGAGCCTTGGGCCAAAGCCGTCGAAGAAAATTCGGGCGGCCGCGTCAAGATCGAGATTTTTCCGTCCATGACCCTGGGCGGGCGCCCACCGGAACTGATCCAGCAGGCACGCGACGGCATCGTCGATCTGGTCTGGACCGTGAACGGCTATACGCCGGGCCTGTTCCCCCGCACCGAGGTGATGGAACTGCCAACCGTCTACAAGAACGATCCCCGGGCCGCGAACCTCGCGCTTTATGACATGTTCCAGGACGATCTCGCCGCGGATTACAAGGGCGTCGAAG
The DNA here is from genome assembly GCF_000620505.1 of Sulfitobacter sp. 20_GPM-1509m. Taxonomy (GTDB): domain Bacteria; phylum Pseudomonadota; class Alphaproteobacteria; order Rhodobacterales; family Rhodobacteraceae; genus Pseudosulfitobacter. Next base: position 69,356 of record NZ_JIBC01000008.1, read on the forward strand.
TGATGTTCCTGCATGTGCACGCCGGTCAGGCGCTGCAAACCGGCGATCTGGACGTGACCAGCCTGGACGACCTTCAGGGGGCCAAACTGCGTATCCCGACGCGGACAGGTGGCTGGGTGATCGAGGCACTTGGCGCAACACCGGTGGCAATGCCGGTGCCGGAACTGCCACCGGCGCTGCAAAAGGGCGTGGTCGATGGCGCGTTGATCCCCTGGGAGATCATTCCGCCGCTGAAGATCCAAGACCAGACCAAATACCAGATCGAACTTTTTGAGCGGGAACGCTTTGGCAATACGACCTTTCAGGTCTCGATGAACCAGACCCGCTGGGATGGTCTGCCGGAAGACATCCAGCAAGCATTTCGCGATGCGTCGGATCGTGATTGGTGGGGTCAGGTGGGTGACATCTGGCGCGCCTCGGACGATTTCGGCATCAAGGTCGCCACAGATGCAGGCAACACGCACCGTATCCTGAGCGCAGAACAAAGCCAGCCTTTCCTTGACGCCATGCAGCCGGTCGTGACCCGCTGGGTCGAGGAAGTCACTGCCAAGGGCATCGACGGTGCCGCGCTGGTCGAAAAGGCGCGCGCACTGGTTGCCAAGAATACGGCGGATTGACCTTGGCCGAAGTGATGCAAAATCCTCGCCGCCCCGAAGGCAACGGGGCGGTGGCAACTGCGGTTGCCGCTTGGGCGCTGCTGGGCGGTGCGCTGTTGCTTGCGGTTGTGGTGATGAACGTCGCCTCGGTGCTGGGCACGCTTGTGGGCCTGCCGGTGCCGGGTGATTTCGAGATGACCGAGATGGGCGTGGCCGTCGCGGCCTTTGCCTTTCTGCCCTATTGCCAGATGACACGCTCGAACGTGACCGCAGATATCTTTACCCAAAGCGCAGGGCCGCGCACGCTGGCCTTGCTCAGCCTGCTTGGGTCGGTGATCGCGCTGCTGTTTGCGCTGCTGATGCTGTGGCGGATGTACGACGGCATGCTCGACCAGAAGACCTATGACTACGAAACATCAATCCTGCAAATCCCGGTCTGGATGGCCTATGTGCCCGTCCTCGCGTCCCTCGCCCTGCTGGCGGTCGCCGCACTGACCACGCTGGTGCAGGACGTCCGTCGCCTGTCGAACGGAGGCTCCCATGACTGATCCCCTGACGCTGGGCATCGCGGCGCTTGTTGCCCTGGTCGCGCTGATCGCCATCCGCATTCCCATCGCTTACGCGATGATCCTCGTGGGCGGCGTGGGTGTCGCGCTGGTGAACGGCATCGCGCCGGTCTTCAACCAGCTCAAGACGCTGGCCTATGGGCAGTTCTCTGTCTACGACCTGTCGGTCGTGCCGATGTTCATCCTGATGGGCGCACTGGCATCCAAGGCGGGCCTCAGTCAGGCGCTGTTCCGCGGGGCCAATGCATGGCTTGGCTGGATGCGCGGCGGCACCGCGATGGCGGCCATCGCAGGCTGTGCGGGCTTTGGTGCGGTCTGCGGTTCGTCGCTGGCCACCGCCTCGACCATGGGCCGCGTTGCCTTGCCCGAACTTGAAAAATACCGCTATTCCGGCGCACTGGCCACCGGCACACTGGCCGCCGGTGGCGTGCTGGGCATCCTGATCCCGCCCTCGGTCGTGCTGATCATCTACGCGATCATTGTCGAGGCGAACATCGTCACCATGTTTGCCGCAGCCCTGCTGCCCGGCCTGCTTGCGGTTGTCCTTTTTATCCTCACCATCGCGATCTATGTGCGTATCAAACCAGACGCGGGCCCTGCCCATGGCGGGGTTGGCAAGGCAGAATTCCGCGCCGCGACGGTCGGCATGATCCCGGTTCTCGCCATTTTCGGCATCGTTCTGGGCGGCATCTACGCCGGCATCTACAACCCGACGCCGGCGGCCGCCATTGGCGTGGCGCTGGTCTGGCTGTACGGCGCGATCACCCGCGAAATCCGCACGCGCGACATGATCGACGCGCTGCGCGAAACCGCATCGACCACCGGCATGATTTACCTGATCCTGCTGGGTGCGGAATTGATGAAGATCTTTATGTCCCGCATCGGTCTGCCGCAGGCGACCGCCGACTGGATCATCCAGTCCGGCATGGAACCGATGATGGTCATGGTCCTGCTGCTGGTCGCGCTGATCCTGCTGGGCTGCCTGATGGACAGCCTGTCGATGATCCTGCTGGTGATCCCCTTCTTCTGGCCGGTGCTGGTCGAGCTGAACGGCGGGCTCTACATGGGGGCCGAAGGGGCAGGCTTTGGCATGAGCACCGAGGACCTGAAGATCTGGTTCGGGATCCTCGCCCTGATCGTCGTAGAACTGGGTCTGATCACGCCGCCTGTGGGCATGAACGTCTTTGTCATCTCGGCGCTGGCCAAGAACACGCCCATGTCCGAGACCTTCAAAGGCGTTCTGCCCTTCTTTGGCGCCGAGGTCGTGCGCGTGGTCGTGCTGCTGGCCTTTCCGGGGCTGGTTCTGTGGCTGCCGCAGGTCCTGGGCAGCTAGGTTTAGTTGAATGGAGAACAGGATGAAAATCGCAATACTCGGCGCGGGCGCCCTTGGATCGGTGATCGGGGCAGAGCTTCATACAGCGGGACATGAAGTCGTTCTGCTGGATCTGAACGAGGCACATCTGAACGCGATCAACGCGGACGGGCTGCGTGTCGATTGGGACGACCGGACCGAGCACCTGCCGATCCCCGCGATGCGGCCCGATCAGGCGCCGCAGGTCGACCTTGTGATCCTGCTAACCAAGACAATGCACTCGAATGCGGCGCTGCAAAGCGTCGCACCGTTGATTGACGCCGGGGCCTGCGTGCTGACCTTGCAGAATGGCCTTGGCAATGTCGAACGTGTGCGCATCCAGGTGCCGGACGAACAGGTCCTGTTCGGCTGCACCATGACGCCGGGCGACCTGCGCGGCCCGGGCCACGTGGCCAGCCACGGCATGGCCTACACCCCGTTTGACGCCTTGACCCAGGACGGACCTGCGGCACAGCTCGCGGAAAAGCTGAACGGAGACCAGATGAGCTGGACCAGCGCCGCCGCTGCACAGGTCTGGCAAAAGGCCGCGTTCAACTGCGCCATGAACGCCACCGCCGTTCTGGGCGCGGGCACGGTCGGCGCAATTGCCGAACATGTCGGCGCCGGGCTGGCGCGGGACATTGCCGCCGAAGTGCTGGCCGTGGGCAAGGCCGAGGGCGTTACCGGCGACATCGACGCGGTGGCCAAGCAGATCGACTTCGCCCTGCGCGAACACACCGGTCACAAACCGTCGATGCTGCAGGACGTCGAGGCGGGCCGCCGGACAGAGATTGAATCGCTCAACGGCTATGTCGAACAGGCCGCCGCCCGACACGGGATCGACGCGCCGATGAACCGGTTGCTCGCAGCACTCGTGCGTATGCGCGAGAGCCAGAACTGACACTCGGGCAATGTGCCCAACATTGAACCATCCAAGGAGGAGAAAACGATGACTGTTGCATTTGTAGTCAACAACAAGAACGCGGACGCGTCCGACAAGACCACCTTTGACCGGATCGATCCGGTGACCGGCGATGTTGCATCCACCGCTGCCGCAGCAAAGGCCGTGGACGCCGCCGCTGTCGCCAGTGCGGCAGGTGCTGCCTTTCCTGCCTGGTCCGCCACCGGCCCCGGCCAGCGCCGCGCGCTGCTGAACAAGGCCGCGGACATCATGGATGCCAAGTCCGACGACTTCATCGCGACCATGATCGCCGAAACCGGCGCGACTGGCCCCTGGGCGGGCTTCAACGTGATGCTGGCGGCGGGTGTCATCCGCGAGGCGGCCGCAATGACCACCCAGATCGGCGGCGAGGTCATCCCCTCGAACAAGCCCGGCACGCTGGCCATGGGTGTCGCAACGCCCAAGGGCGTCTGCCTTGGGATCGCACCGTGGAATGCGCCGGTGATCCTCGGCACCCGCGCGGTGGCGATGCCGCTGGCCTGTGGCAACACGGTGATCCTGAAAGGCTCCGAAGCCTGCCCCAAAACGCACCGCATGATCGTGGACTGCTTTGTCGAGGCCGGTTTCCCCGAGGGTGTCGTCAACTATATCTCCAACGCGCCCGCCGATGCCGCCGAGGTGGTCAAGGCGCTGATCGAAGCGCGCGAGGTCAAGCATGTGAACTTCACCGGCTCCTCTGGCGTGGGCCGCATCATCGGGCGTCTGGCCGGTGAAAACCTGAAACCCTCGCTGCTGGAACTGGGCGGCAAGGCACCGCTGGTGGTGCTGTCCGACGCCGATATCGACGGCGCGGTGAATGCCGCAATCTTTGGCGCTTTCATGAACCAGGGCCAGATCTGCATGTCGACCGAACGCATCATCGTCGATGAAGACATCGCCGACACCTTCGCGCAAAAGCTGGCCGACCGCGCGTCTAAGCTGCCCTACGGCGATCCGCGCGGGCAGGTCGTGCTGGGGTCTCTGGTGAACCCCGAGGCGGGCGAAAAGATGGACGCGTTGATTGCCGATGCCACGGCAAAGGGTGCAAAGCTGGTGGCAGGCGGTCAGCGCGACGGCGCGATCCACTCGGCAACCCTGCTGGACGGCGTGACCTCCGACATGCGCATCTATGGCGAAGAAAGCTTTGGCCCGGTGAAATCGATCATCCGCGTCAAGGGCGACGCCGAAGCGATCCGCGTGGCCAATGACACCGAATACGGCCTGTCCGCAGCGGTCTTCAGCCAGGACATCCAACGCGCGCTGTCTGCCGCCAAGCAGATCAAGAGCGGCATCTGCCACATCAACGGACCCACGGTCGGGGATGAGCCGCAGATGCCCTTCGGCGGCGTCAACGACTCCGGCTATGGCCGCTTTGGCGGCAAGGCAGCGATTGCGGAATTCACCGACCTGCGCTGGATCACCATCGAAGACCCGAACCAGCACTATCCGTTCTGAACGCTGTAAATACTTTGGCCAGCGCTGCCCCGGCAGCGCTGGCCACTTTACTTCATGTTGATCGGATTGCTAAGCCCGCCTGTCCGCCGAATTGCCGACGACCACGCGCGGATGGGACAATCAGCGGATCGTGGTGCGGTACATGCGCCGGCGCATGCTGGACGGGAAATCTGCTATCGCGCAATGCAGGCAGGAATAATTGTCCCACATGACCAGGTCCCCCACCTTCCAATTGTGCCGATACACCGCCTCCTCGCGCGTCACATGCGCGAGCAGTTCATCGACAAGCGCCATCGCTTCGGCGTGTTCCATCCCGTCGACACCCACAATGGCCCCCTCGCTCACGTAAAGACAATCGCGGCCCGTGACCGGGTGTGTCTTCACCAAATGGTGCTTGATGTCGGGAATTGAGGTGGCGCTACGTGTTTTCCGGGCCGCAGACTTGTCGTCCGCCTGCTCCGCGGCTTTTGCAGCACGCCATTCGGCATGAAAGTCGTGGCTGAAGGTCGCCGACCGCCCGTTGACCAGCTTTTTCAGGTCCGTTGGCAGGGTGTCATAGGCATGTGCGGTACTGGCGAACATCGTGTCCCCCAGGGCGCGACCGTCCTTGACCGGAACCTCGCGGGCATGCAGCAAGGAGCCGCGCGGCGGATTATCCGTGTACCACATATCGGTGTGCCAGCAACGGCCTGCATCGCCGACACCAATCGGCTTGCCATCCTCGATCACGTTCGAGACCACCAGAATGTCAGGCTCCTCCGGCAGGTTGAACTGCACCATCGGAAAGCGCACCAGCTCGCTGAACCGCTTGCTGAAACGGATCAGATCCTGCGGTGAGATGTCCTGTCCGGGAATGACGATCACGCCGTATTCTTCATACAGCCGTTGCACCTCGGCGAAATCAGCCTCCGGCACCTCTTGTCCCAGGTCCAGTCCAAGAACTTTCGGACCGAGCGGCTTGCCGTTGGGCTCCAGGGTAATGTTTGTCATGGGGTTTCCTCCTTCATCGGGCTGAGCCTATCGCGGGAGGCAAGCAGGCCGATAATACCATCGCGGCATAGTGGCGCGAAAGCTGTCAGGGCCTTTGGCCTAGTCTGAAGGCAAGGTCAGAAACCCATGGGTGTCCTGCTGTGCCGCATCCGCGACGGCATCCTGAATGACACGGATACTGCGCGCGATGGCGGGTGAATCGCTCTCGTTGCGGCGCCAGACAACGTATCGCTTGAGTGGCATTTCAGGTACGGCGGTAAAATTCCATTCTGCCCTGTCAAGCTCGCCGATAAGGGCCGAATAGGGCCCGATCGTACATGCCAGCCCCCGGGCGACCAAAAGCTTGATGCTGGAGATCGTAGCCATGAACATATCGACTTCCGTCGGACGTCCGAGCCTTGTCAAAGCATCATAAGCTGTCTCAAGGAAATCCTGATCCAGATCCGGCAGCGCGAAAGGCAAGGCAACCTCGGCAGGTGCCTCCGGCGCGCCGGGGCCGGCAACAAAGAACAGCGTTTCGGCATAGCAAAACGCGGCGTCCAGTGGTGCTGCGAAATCGCGTTCCGTGACGATGGCGATGTCGATCTCCCGCTCAAGAAGCCGGTCCAGCAGATCCTGCGTCCCACCCTCCCTGACCTGCAGGAGCACGCCTTGCGACCCGCCATAAATCCCGCGGGTGATCCGGTCGAGCAGCATCAGGCTGACACCGGGTGGCATGCCCAGCGACAGGGTGTCGGATGTGGGCGCTCCGCTGCTTCGCAGGACCGCGCCGATGCGGTCGAAATCCCCGATCAGCTTGGCCGCATGTTCCAGCAGGCGCCCGCCCGCTTCGGTCAGGGATATGCCCGCGTTGGATCTGTTGAACAGTTTGACCCCAAGGTCGTGTTCCAGCTGCCGCATGCGGCGGCTCAGCGCCGGCTGCGCGATGTTGCGATGCTCGGCCGCCTTGTTGATGCTGCGAAAGGTTGCGACATCGACGAAGTAACGCAGCTGCCTGTCGTCTATGGGCATATGTGAACCTTGTTGTTGCTGTGACGCGACGGATCGTAGCCTCGCAGAATTATGATGGGGCCACCCGATCACGCCGACCGGATGACCCCAATTTTCAGGACGGACGATCCGGCCTTACTGGCTGAACACTTCCTGAAACATCGTCAGATAGCCGCCATAGTTTTCCTGAAGCGTCTTCCAGTCGATCGCATGCAGTGTCAATCCTTCCGGGGTTCCGTCGACGCCCGGCGCACCCGGCATTGTTCCCTGCAGGCCGGACTGCGCGATTGCTGCCTGTGCCTCGGGGGTGAACATCCAGGCCACGAACAGCTTGGCTGCATTGATGTTCTTGGCCCCTTCGAAGATGCCCACATTCCTGGGGATTGAAATGCCACCCTCCGCCGGGAACACCATTTCAATCGGCGCGCCCTTGGCCTTGGCTTCCACATAGTAGTGGAAAGGAATGTCCAGTCCGATGTCGGACTGGCCGTTGACCACGGCAAGGGTTGCCGCCGACGCACGTTCGGTGACGAAAGGCTCCTGGGCCGCCAGCCCTTCGAACCACGCGCGGTCCACAACCCCGTCACGAATGGCCGCTGCAAAGGCCTGGCCGGTGCCGCTGATGATGCGGAAAGAGGTCATCGAGATGCGGCCTTTCCATTTGGGGTCCAGAATATCCGCGTAGCTTTTGGGTGCATCCTCTGCAGTGACATTCGACGTGTTGTAGAACATGCCGCCGATGGTCATGCCCCAGTCCAGCCATTGGTCCTCATTCCCGACATAGATTTCTGGCAGCGCGGCGGCGGTCTCGGGCCGGAACGAGATCAGCCGACCGGCCTTGCCGACTTCGGGGGTATCGGCTGGCGTCGAGGCGACGACATCACCCAAGGGGCCACCGGCGGCATATTCACTATCGACCCGCGCCAGCAGCTTTGAACCAAAGAGGTCCACACCCTTGATGCGGATCTCAGGGAACCGTGCTTCGAATGCCTCGATAACCGGCTCAAGGCCGCGTGTCGTCGGATTGTAGATGATGACTTCGGATTCACCCGCATCGACGGCTTGCTGGTAGAATCCGTCAAGATAGGCATCGGCGTCCTGCGCGGCGGCGGGCAATGCAGACAGCCCAAAGGCAAAGGCAAGCGCGATTGCGCGGCTCAAGATTTTCATTGTTTGTAACCTCTCCTGTTTGTTTTTGATGTGGTTCAATTGTCCCGAAGCAACGGGCAGTTTTCCGGGATCCTGATCCAGACGTCCTGGTTGATCCGAAAGCGCGTATCGGCCTTGTCGCGTATCCAAAGCGTCTTTCCGGATACCTCGGCCTGGTATTCCATGACCGAACCGAGCTTGGCGCGGTCCGTGATCCGGCCCGACACCGCGTTGGCGGGGGCGACACCACCCGCCTTATCGAAAATCTCAAGCTGGTCGCCCCGTGCGGCGATCAGCACCGGTTCCGATTGTGTCACGGCCAGATTGGTGGCGACCGCCACCGTCGCGCCATTGGGCAGGGTGACGCTCACACTGCCCGCGCTCTGCCCGGTAACGGTGCCTTTCAGAAAACACTCGTAGCCGACAAATTCAGCCACATAGCGATTGTCGGGCCGGTCGAGCACATCTTCGGGGCTGCCCGATTGCATGATCACGCCGTTCTGCATGACGGCGATCACATCGGCCAGGGCCGCGGCCTCTTCCTGGTCATGGGTGACCAGAATTGATGTCATGCCCAGGCGGTTGTGAAGGGCGCGCAACTCGCGGCGCAACTGATGCCGCAGCACCGCATCAAGGTTCGACAGCGGCTCATCGAGCAGCAGCAGTTGCGGATCCCCGGCAAGCGCGCGGGCCAGTGCGACCCGCTGCTGTTGACCACCCGAAAGCTGGTTTGGCCGACGCTCCAGGTAGGACTCCAGACCGACCAGCCGCGCCAGCCGCTCCACGTCGCCGCCCCGGTCCCCGGCACGGATGCCGCGCTGGCGCAACGGATAGGCGATGTTTTCCCGCACCGACATATGCGGCCAAAGCGCGTAGTGCTGGAACACCATGCCAAGCCCCCGACGGTTGGCCGGCACCATCTTGCGCGCGCCTGCATCGAAAACCGTGACATCCCCGATCGTGATAGTGCCGCGGTCCGGTTCCTCCAGCCCTGCGATGCTGCGCAGCAAGGTGGTCTTGCCGCAGCCGCTGGGACCCAGCAGACACAGGAAAGTTCCCGGTTCGATCCGAAAGCTGATGTCGTGCAGAACGGTCTGTGTCCCATAGGACTTTTCGATACCGGAGAACGACAGCCCGGTTGCGGTTCTTGTGTCCATGTCAAACATCCGTCTTTTCCATTGCAAGGGGTCGGGCCGCTTTGCCGGACCAGTGAAATCCTGACGCCGCGGTGCGCAGCAACATCATCAGCCCGATCAGGGCCGCCATGAAGGCAATGAGCAGGCCGATGAACAGCACATAGAGTGCTGCGGCTTCAGCCACGTCGCCGTTGTTGAACATGCTGTAGGACAGCGTCGCGACCATCTGGGTGTTGGTGGTCTGAAGCATCATCACCACGTCCAGCGCGCCCGAAATCGCAAGGCTGATCAGCAACCACGCCCCCAGCAGGCTGGGCGTGCACAGACGCGCGGTGATCTCGGCAGCCGCGCGCCAGGGCCCCGCCCCCGACACCCGCGCCGCCTCGTCCAGGCTGGTGCTGACCTGCACGATGATCCCCTCGCAGGCTCGGGCCGCAATCGGCACATGCGCGATGACAAGCGCGATCAGCATCAGGAATGGCGTGCCGTAGAGGCTGCGGACCAGTGGCGTGGAAAGATAGGCCCAGACGAAGGCAATACTCAGGACGATACCGGGGGCTGTTGCGGGCAGCCACGACAGTATCTTCAACAGCGCGACGGTCGGTCGGGACTTGGACCGCTGCATCGCGTAGATCATCAAGAAGGAAAGCGTCACAACAAGGAACCCGCCGCCCACCGAAATCAAAAGCGAGCTGACCAGCGCATCAAGCGTGTCACGGTCCTTGATTACCGCAACGTAGTTTGCCGTCGTCAGCTTGGTGTAGAGGCCGAAGTACGGTTGCAACGAACCGATCAGGATCTGCAGGAAGGGCAACACGAAGGCCACCGCGAAGAACCCAACGATGATCGCATCGAACAGGACAGCGAACTTGCCGATCTCGGCCGTATCCGCCCCCCGTGCCTTGCCGCCCACGGTCGCGAAATCGCGCCCGCCCAGCAGCCGGGACTGCAACAGGATCAACAGGGCGATCACAACAACCACGACGAGCGAAAGGGCATTGGCCGCCCCCCACTTCGGCGTGACATCGGTGTTGATGAAGTCGTTGATCAGGGTCGAGAGCGTTGTAATGCCTGCCGGACTGCCCAGAACCGCAGGAAAATCGAACACCTGTATGCCTTCGACGAAAAGCAACATGCCGATGGCCAGCAACGAAGGGGCAAGCAGCGGCAGCGAAATGCTGAAAAACGCGCGCAGGCGGGTTTGGCCACACATGACCGCCGCATCTTCAAGACTGCGGTCAAGCAGCCGCACCGGCCCGGACAGCAGAAGGTAAGCCACCGCAGTAACCTTCATGCTGCTCACCAGCACCAGCCCCGGCCAGCTGTAGACGGTCAGCCAGGCGGGATTGGCAATGTCGAAGTACCTGAGGATATTGGCGGCAAAGCCGCTGCCGGGATTGCCCATCATCCCCCAGGCGAAGGCATAAAAGAGCCGCGGCGTACAAGCAATCAGCACCATTGCGGGAAGCACCAGCCAGCCGAACCGCAGTTTGAACCGCGAGGTGATGATGGCAAAGAAGAGCCCTCCGGCGATGGAGATCACCATGACGAGGCCGGAGAACAGGAAGGAAGACAATGTGCTGCGCAACGCGCGCGGATCGTTCAGAACGGTACGAAACCCATCCAGCGTCCATTCCCCGCCACCATAGGGCGTGGTCAGGAATGCGCCGATCACAAGCATGACGAAGGGCCAGACAAAAAGGTAGGCAAGCACAAGCACAGCGAGACCGGTGATGATTTTGCGCGGCGTCAAAAGATGCGCCATACGCCGGAGCTGCCCACCCTCATGGATATTCTCACTCATCGTCGACCCTCCTGTCGGTGTGGTATGGGTCACGCGTCATTCCGGACACTTGAGGCCAAGGTTTTCACGCAGGGTCGTGCCCTCGTACTCTTCCCGGAAAAGCCCGCGCCGCTGGAGCTCCGGCACCACGAGGTGCGCAAAGTTGGCGATCCCGCCCGTCATTGCAGACGGCATGACGTTGAAGCCATCGGCAGCCTTGTCGGCAAACCATTCCTCCATCAGGTCGGCGACCTGCGTGGGGCTGCCCACGACGTTCAGGTGCCCCTTGGACACCGACGCCCGGATGTATGTCTCCCTAAGGGTCAGGTTCTCCTCGCGGGCCATGTCGATGAACAGTTTCTGGCGGCTCTGAATGATCTTGGCGCTGGCTTCCGGGATTTCCGGCAGGGGGCCATCCACCGGATAGCCCGTCACATCGAAGCCCAGGAAGCTGGACAGATGCGTCAGCCCCACCACCGGGTCGATCAACGCCTCCAGCTCCGCCACCTTGGCTTTGGCTTCTTCCTCTGTTTCAGCCACGGTGACCCCCATGCCGGGCATGATCTTCAGATCGTCCGGGCTGCGCCCGTGGGTTTCGGCCAGCGTCTTGATCTCGCTATAGAAATCCTGCGCCTTTTTCTTGTCGGGCTGGGCGGTAAAGACGATCTCGGCGGTGCGGGCGGCCAGTGCCTTGCCGGGCCCCGACGATCCCGCCTGCACGATCACCGGATGCCCCTGCGGCGAACGCGGCACGTTGAGCGGTCCCTTGACCGTGAAATGTTTGCCGTGATGGTCAAGCGTGCGCAGCTTGGACGGGTCAAAGAACTCTCCCGTGGACTTGTTGCGCAGGAACGCATCCTCGTCCCAGGACCGCCACAGGCCCTTGACCACCTCGACGAATTCCTCGGCGCGGTCATAGCGTTCTTCCGCGCTCGGTGTCTCGGTGTAGCCGAAGTTCTCGCTTGAATCGGTATTGGCCGTGGTCACGACGTTCCAGCCCGACCGCCCGCCGTTGAGCACGTCGAGCGATCCGAAAAGCCGGGCAACGCGGTAGGGATCGTAATAGGTCGTCGACGCCGTCGCGACCAGCCCCACATGGCTGGTATGCTGGCTGAGCGCCGACAGCAACGTCAGCGGCTCGAACTGTGCGACAACCCTGTTGGCAGTGTGCGACAGCGCTTCAAGTGGCCAGCCGCCGTGAATGCCATCCCCGTCCGCAAGGAAAAGAAGATCGAATTTCGCCGCCTCCAGTTCCCGCGCAAGCTCGGCGTAATAGGCCGCATTCATGTGCATATCCGCCACCGTTTCAGGCAGGCGCCATGCGGCGACATGCTGGCCCGTTGGCAAAAGGAAAAGACCGAGTTTGATCTGGCGTCTGGACATGGGTGTTTCCGCTTGTGATTGGAGTGCTTCAGATGGCTTGGGTCAGTTCGCGGTACCCGCCCCGGAAATAGACCAACGGGTCACCGCCTTCGGACTCGGCGGACAGGACATTGCCAATGATGATCGCGTGGTCGCCGCCCGCGTGGATGGTATCGACCTCGCATTCGATGATCGCCAGCGCATCTTCGACGCAAGGCACGCCGCGTGCGGTCTGGCCGGTCAATTGTTCCAGCTTCTCGGGGTTTTTCGTCGCAAAGACCCGAGAGACAGCCTGCTGCGTGTGCTTGAGGTAATTGATGCAGAACATCCCGCTTTCGCGAATGGCGGCAAGCGTTGCGGACTTCTGGTCAAGGCAGATCAGATATTGCGGCGGATCCAGCGACAGCGAGGTCACGCTTGTGATGGTCAGGCCAGAGGCCCCTTCCGCTCCGCCCGCAGCCGACACGATCGCGACCCCGGAGGCCCAATGGCTTGCAATCTTCTTGAACTGTTGTTGGTCCAGCACGTCGTTCCCCTCTTCAGAGCGTCAAAGTTGCGTAGTGTCCTTTTCGGGATAGCACCGGCCATGATGCTTGGGCGGAATACCAGAGATGACTTTTTGGACTGGGCTTCGTGGCCAGAACCGGCGTCATTTTCCATGGTGCAGCGCCGGTCGCGCTATGCGGATTCGGCATGAGTGCGGATTCCGCCTTTGCGCTAAGCTCGATACGCGGTTGCGCAAATTTTTTGGCTCAGTCTCGCTGAATTCGGCAGACCCTGCAGGGACGCGCGAAGGACCGGACTGTCCCAAAGCCAAATCCGGAGAAGACATGTCAGACCAGAACCACACCGAACCCCCATCCGATTTCGCGCTGCGTGTCCGCGCATTGGAGACCCTGCTTTCTGAAAGGGGGCTTGTTGATCCCGCCGCGCTGGATGAGCTGATCGACATTGCCGAGGCCCGGATCGGCCCGCGGACCGGTGCAAAGATCGTTGCCCGTGCCTGGGCGGACCCCGATTACAAACGCCGCCTGCTGGAGAACGCCCAGGAGGTGACCGAAGAGCTGGTCGACATCACCGGTGCCAATGTCATCGTGCTGGAGAACACGCCGGATGTGCACAACGTCATCGTCTGCACGCTCTGCTCGTGCTACCCCTTCCGGCTGCTCGGCATGTCGCCGGGCTGGTACAAATCCTACGCCTATCGGTCGCGCGTGGTCCGCGAGCCGCGCAAGGTGTTGGCCGAGTTCGGTTTGACCGTGCCCACAAGCACCGAGGTCCGGGTGTGGGATTCCAATGCCGAACTGCGCTATCTCGTGCTTCCCATGCGGCCCGAAGGCACCGAAGGGATGGCGGAAACTGACCTTGAAAAGCTGGTGACGCGCAATTCCATGATCGGGACCGGGCGCCCGCTGACCCCCGGCGAAGCGGGGGCAAGCTGATGGACGGCATACATGATATGGGCGGCTTTCACGGCTTTGGGCGCGTCGACACGACCAATGAAACAACCTTCGCCAATGATGCGCAGAGACGTATTTTCGCCATCAACATGCTGTCGGTCATGCAGGGCGTCTACAACATCGACAAGACCCGCTACTACATGGAAAACGTGGACCCATCCGATTACCTGAATACTCCCTATTGGGAGCGCTGGCTGGGCATGGTCGAACAGCTGTACCGCGAAGCGGGCATCACCGCTGAATCGGATCAGTCAGAGATACCCGGGGCGCGCCGGATTCCCGGCGACAAGTTATGGGATGGTTTCCGCACCTTGCGGATCCCGGAACCGCCCCCGCTTCCTGCCCCGATCTACAGCGTTGGCGAAAGTGTCCGAATGCGCCGCGACAGTGTCCCGACACATACCCGCCTGCCACACTTCCTGCGCGGCCGCGTGGGCCGGGTAGAAGACTACAAAGGCATCTTTCGCTTTGCCGACGCCTATGCCTCGGACCGTCCGGAAAACCAGCATGTCTATTCCGTCCGTTTCACCGGTGATGAAATCTGGGGCAGCGGCTGCGAGGAAAACACATCCGTTCAGATCGAAATCTACGAACCCTACATATCGGAGCGCGTGGCCCATGAAAACTGAAGCCGGTAATGAAGCCGTGTATTCCAAAGCACTCGACACACAGACGTTCAACGACCCTGCGCAGGCGTCTCTCTTCGCCCTGACCGTCGACGCCAGCCGTCACAACCTTTTTAGCTGGAGCGAATGGGGTGAACGCTTCTCCACCAATCTGGCAGCGGGACCCCAGAACCAGACGCTGGACGATTATTTCAACATCTGGATGGATACTTTGCAGTCGCTGCTTGCCGAAAAATCGGACATCGGCGATGCGCAGGTCGCGGAAATGGCAGAGCACTGGCGCCGGTCGTACCTCGCCACACCTCATGGCGATCCCATCGAACTTTGCCTGACGCTGCCCCCACAGGATCATGTGCATCACGATCATCACCACCACCACGATCACCATGCGCAGGGAACCCCGGCGGCTGAACCCGTTTTCGTTGATCGCGCGTGCCAGATCTGATGCAACCCCCAGACACTTCCATGCCGGTTCCGCGGAACTGACACGATGGACATCAAGCAGCTGAAGTACTTTCTGCTGGTCGCCGACATGGGGGGCTTCACCAATGCTGCGCGGGCCATGGGCCTCGGGCAATCCGCCATCAGCAAACAGATCAAGCTCCTTGAAACGGAAGTGGGCGCGCAGCTTTTTCTCAGGCACGGGCGCGGCATCGTGCTGACGCCGGCCGGGCGGCAACTTCTGGACCATGCACGCGACATCACCGAACGGATCGAGGTCGCCCGCGCCGACATGTCCGAACTCAGCAAGTCGGTCGCGGGCGAGATCACCTGTGGCCTTCCCGCCAGCCTGGGGTCGACGCTGACCACCCCGCTGCTCAAGCGCTTCCTGGATTCCTATCCGCTGGTCCGGCTCAGCCTCGTCGAAGGCCTCAGCGGTCATCTTTATGAATGGTTGCTTCGGGGTGACCTCGATCTTGCCGCGCTCTACATGCCCAGCGTAAACAACAGCCTGTTCTCCGAATTCATCCTGTCCGACCAGATTTACCTCGTGTGGGCAAACGATGGCATCCCGGCCCCGGAAACGATCCCCTTCGATGAGGCCGTGGGCAGGCCTTTGATCCTGTCCTCTGCCGCCCATGCATTGCGCAAGCGGGTCGAACACATCGCCAGCCAGCGCAACCTGAAGGTCAATATCCGGTGCCAGGTGGACTCGATCGCGGCAATCCGCAACCTCGTTCTGCAAGGTTACGGCTATGCCCTGATGCCGGTCAGCCTGATTCAATCCGAACTCGAACAAGGCATGGTCAGCTGTTCACGTCTGGTCGACCCCACGCTCAACCGCGACCTGCTGCTGGCCATGTCACCATACACCCGCAACACACCACTTACCCGCACACTGCGCCGCGAGATCAGGCAATTGGTCTCCGATACGAAATCAGGCGTTCTGCCGACCGGGCCTTGATTTCTTGCGGAACGTGCCCGTCAGTGCCTGTGGCGATGCGAGATGAACGCGGCCAGCTCACTGCGGTTGGCGCAGCCCAACTTTTCAAAACAGCGCGCCACATGGGTCCGCACGGTCGAAAAGCTGATGCCCAGAATGCGCTGGATGTCCGCATCCGTACATCCGCGCGCAACCAGTTTCGCAATCTCCTGTTCACGCGCCGTCAGGATGTCCATCGCGGCCACGTTCGACTGTTCCAGTTCCATCGCCTTCACCAGGTATTGGCTCATCGTGTCGATCATCAGCAGATCGCGACGGCTGAAGGCCGGGCTCTTCGGCCCGCGAAACAAGCGAAAATCGCAAAGCACTTCGCTTCCCGTCCGCAAAAACACGTTGACCCCGTGGTACATCTCATCAGGGCGGAGAAATTCGTTGTAGAAGGTCAGGCTTTCAAAATGCTGCAAAGGCACCACGTCCTGGATACGCGTTGCAGTCCTCTGGTTCCGCATCATGGGCGTGATCGGGTCGTCGTGCTGTAGCACGTCAATGTAATGCTGGCTGTGCTTCGGGTTGAGGTTGATCAGCAGGGGTTTGTGATACTTTCCGGTTTTTGCATCCCAACGATAGGACGCCAACCGTTCCGCACGGGTCAGATCGAACAATGCGCGTGCGGCGATCTCTCGCGGAGACCGGTCCGTAATGCTCTGGCCAAGATCAAAAATCGCTCCGGCGAAAATATCCAGTTCGGCGGAGGTCAGAACACATGAAGGGTCGTTCATCTGCAGTCCTCTGGATTGCCATTGGCAAAGCCTAGCGCGCGCTCCGACTGCAATGCAAGTGAATCAACAGTCCCTGCCTCAATCGCAAGATAAGAAAGTCCTATGCCGGTTCGACCTGCATTTCGCGCAGCTCCTGCTCGATCACCGCACCCCATGCCAGAACGGAAAGATCCGCCCCGACCGGTCCTTCGATCATCAATCCAACCGGCAGTCCGTCCCGGTCAAAGCCCGCAGGAAGCGACAGCGACGGCGTCCCGATCAGCGTGGCAAGCGTCGTGTTGTGCACCACCGTGAAAAATGTGGGCCGCTCTGTGCCATTCACCTGCATCGTCTCGGCCTCGTCCCAGCGTGGGGGTTGCACCACGGCTGTCGGCATCACCATCGCATCAATGTCGAACCGGACGTAAAGCTCTGCCACACGCGCTTGCAGATCGGATCGCCCCCGGTCGCGGAAGGCTTCATAACGCCGGACAAGGTCGTCGTCGTCATGCAGCATCGAACCAAAAGCCGCGCGCACCGCGGGATCGCCCAGCAGTGGAACAAACTCCTCCAGTGTGCACCCAAGGTGCTCGGGGCAAAGCCTGCGCCAGATTTCTGCCGCTTCTGTCAGGGCGACCGGAAACCCGAAATCAGCCTCCATCGCGCCCAATCCCAGCGTGGGCAAGTCGATCAGTTCGATAACCTCGCGCGCAGCGAGACGTGCCAGCGCTGCGCGGAAAGCGGCCTCGACCGGCGCACAGAAACCGGGCAGCGCATCAGCAGGCAGGCCAAGCCGCAGCGGACGGTCGGGCAATTTGGGAAGAGGGACCTGCGCGCCAGACAATACCGCATCGAACTCGCAGATGTCCTCGACGTTTGCGGCAAGCACGCCAATCGTGTCCCGCGTATGCGACAACGGCAGAACCCCGCCCGATTGATACCGTCCGGTCGAGGGGCGGAACCCTGCAACTCCGCAAAAGCTTGCAGGTATCCGCACCGATCCGCCTGTATCCGTTCCAAGAGCTGCGGGCACGATGCCCCGGGCCACCGCTGCACCGGACCCACCGGACGACCCCCCTGCTGTCCTGCTGCTGTCAAAGGGGTTGAACACACGACCAAAGGTGCCGTTGTCACTGGTGATGCCAAAGGCCAGTTCATGCATGTTCAGCTTGCACACCACGTTGGCCCCTGCCTCTCGCAAGGCTGCCACAGCGGGGGCATCGGCGCTCGGGCGATAATCCCTCAAGGCAGGCGATCCACCCGTCGTGGCGAACCCTGCAACGTTGATGTTATCCTTTACGCCGATCGGAATGCCCGCCAGAGGTCCGGTCGAACCGGAATTGGAAAAATCACAGGCGATGACCGCATTATGTCCTGCACCCTGCGCGCGGTTTTCAAGCCGTTGCAGCAAACCGGACAGCCCTTCGGTGACAATCACCTGTCGCGCTTGCGTCAGGGTCATCGGGCCATCCGTGCTCTGTTCACCGTTGTTCATGCTCATACCTTCAGCTTCTCAAGAATTTCCGCGCGCATGTCCGGGCCGTTGCGCGTCTGGTGGACGATTTCGCCGTGGTCGATCACGATGACCCGGTCCGCGGCCTGCTCGATCAGGGACAGGTTCTGCTCCACAACAACAATGCCGCGCCCCGCCTCTGCGGCTGCCCGAATTTCTTCGGCCATATGGGAGATGTTCTCCGGCTGCACCCCTTCGGTCGGCTCATCGAGACACAGCAGGCTCCCGCCCTCGGCCATCACCCGGCAAAAGGCGAGAATCTTGCGCTCCCCGCCCGACAGCGTCCCGGCAACCTGCCCAAGGCGTTCTTCGATCCGGGGAAAGCGGCGGAACAGACCCTGGTATCGGTCCAGACTGTGGTCCTTGTGGTGCAGGGTCAGGTTCTCGCGCAGGGTCAGCGGCGCAAAGGTCACCGAATCCTGCGGCGCATAGCTCAGCCCGATATGCTGGCGCGCGTGCGGTTCCAGCGGCGCGATGTCCTGACCGTTCATCGCGATGCTGCCCGATTGCGGGGGCAGGACCCCCGAAATCAGACGCATGAGGGTCGTCTTGCCCACTCCGTTGCGGCCCGTGATGCACAGCACCTCGCCCGCCGCGACGGTCAGGAAGATGTCCCGCAGAACGGTCAGGTCGCCATAACCGGTGCTGATCCTGTCCAGCTTCAGAAGCGGTTCACTCATTTTGATCCTCCGGCATAGACGGCCTGCACGTCTGCATTCGCCCGGATCTGATCCAGCGTGCCCTCGGCCAGAAGCTGACCCTGATGCAGCACATAGATGTGATCCGATAATGTCTCGACGACGCTGAAATCGTGCTCCACGATCAATGCCGAGATGCCGAACCTTTCCCGCATCCGGGCAATGGCACTGGTCATTTCCGTAGTCTCCAGCTTGGACAGACCCGCGCAGGGTTCATCCAGCAGGACAAGCGTCGGCTTGTTCATGACCGACATCGCGAATTCCAGCATCTGCCGATGACCCAGCGAAAGCGCCCCGGCGGTCTTTTGTTCGTCGCGCAGGAACGGAAACAGCGTGAACAGTTCGTCCATCATCTCGTTCCTGCGGCGAAAGCCGACAGGGCGCAGGGCGTCGCGGACGGTCAAATTCTGCGCCCAGTTCGCAATGTTCAGATGGTCCGCGACACTCAGGTCATGGAAGATCATCGGAACCTGCAACTTGCGGGCGATCCCCAGCCGCGCAACCTGATGTGGCAGCCTCCCGGTCACGTCCCGCCCGTTCCAGTGGATCGCCCCCCTGGACACCGGCAACAGGCCGGACAGGGCGTTGAACGACGATGTCTTGCCCGCCCCGTTCGGGCCGATCACACAATGCAGGCCCGGGTCTTTCATATCGAACGACAGTCCCCGCAGGATGTGAACCGACCCCATGGTCACCTCAACATCAGAGAAACTGAGGTCCGGTTGCGACGGCGCATCGGACAGCGGGATTATCACGTCACGCGCGGGGGTCTCGCGGTTGCGCGACAGTTTATCCAGAAGCGGCTTGGCCAATCCGCCCAAACCCTGGGGCATCAAGAGCACAACACCGATAAAGATCGCGGCCAGCAGCACCTCCCAAAGGGCGAAACCATCGCGCAGCTCGGAGGACAGGAACCCGATCAGGATCGCACCGACCACTGGCCCAAGGACGGTCTGACGCCCACCGACGGCGGTCCAGATCAACAGCTCGCCTGACAGCACATAGCCCAGCGTCTGTGGCGACACGATGCCCTGCTGGCTGGCATAAAGCGCCCCGGCCAGTGCCGCGAGTGCCGCGGAACCGGCAAAGGCCAACGCCTTCAACCCCGCCACATTGTACCCAAGGAACGAAAGCCGCGCCTCGTTCTGTGCCACGGCGCTCCACAGCGTGCCGATGGGCGCGCGCAGCACCCATGTGGTGCCAAGCGTCGTGACCAGAAGCGTGCCAAGGATGACCCAATAAAGGTTGCCCCACGGGTCGGTGCCCGGCAGCGGCGGAATACCTGTCAGCCCGTTGAAGCCGCCGGTCAGGTCGCTGGCGGTCAGGGCGATCTGATAGGTCAGCATCGACAGGGCCAGCGTGATTAGCGAAAAGAACGGCCCGCTGCCGGTTTGCCGGCGGAAAACGACCAGCGCCACCAGCCCGGCAAGCAGCGCAGGCAGCAGGATGGCCAGCACAAGGCAGGGCAGCAGCAACGCCCAGTTGCCCTCAGCCCAGATCAGCGCACCGCCGCCCAGATAGGCGCCAAGACCAAAGAACATCGCCTGACCCAGCGGCAGGATGCCGACCCGACCCCAGCACAGCGCGATCCCCTGACCCACAATGCCGTAGAGAATGAAAAGGCTCAGTTGATAGGCCGTGAAGTCGCCAAAGCTGAACGGCACCAGCGCCAGAAGGGCAAAGACAGGAAGCAGCAAAGCATCAGCGGCGCGCATAGAGCCCTCCCGGTTTCAGCCAGAGAAACAGAATGGAGATCACCAGAACGGTGACATAACCGCCGGTCCCGCCAAGGATCGTCGATGCGGCGGTTTCCGCACCGCCGATGACGCCGGAACCGATAAAGACACCTTGCAGACTGCCAAGCCCGCCGACCACCAGCACAAAGAACGACGACAACAGGTAATCGACACCCATATAAGGATCGATGCGGATCAGCGGTGCCATCAGACAGCCTGCCAACCCGGCGGACGCTGCCCCCAGCACAAAAGCCCGTCGCGCCAGTTTCGCCGTTTCGATGCCAACAGCCGAGGCCAGCATCGGATTTGCAACCATCGCTCGGACGCGGGTGCCCGCATGCGAACGCCGATACCACAGGAAGAGCCCGACAAACCCCAGCACGACAGCCACCATGAGCCATATCCGATAGGTCGGATAATCCGCGCCCAAGATCGTTATGCTGCCGCCGACAGGTTCGATCACCGACTTGTACTCCAGCCCAAAGCACAGCTTGATCGCTTCGCGCAGAAGGATCGAAATGCCCCATGTCGCCAGAAGCGTGTCAAAGGGACGCCGGTAAAGGTGACGGATGATGGTAATCTCCATCAACCAGCCGATGGCCCCCGCCGCCACTGCCGCCACCGGCAGCGCAAGCAACAGGGGCAAGCCGGCGGACTGCACCGCCCAGGCGGTATAGGCACCGATGGCGACAAGCTCTCCGTGTGCCATGTTCAGCACGCCAAGCAGCCCGAAAATGATCGCCAGCCCCAGCACCAGCAGCGCAAGGCTGATGATGCCGTAGCTGACGTTCAACGAGAAGACGATCGCTTCCTGCATCGCACTCAGCCGTTGGTGCAGGCGTTGCCGGGTGCGACTTTTTCAAATCGCTGGACGATCTCGAAAACCGCGCCTTTCGCCGTGGCCAGATAGATGTCGGATGCCGCAAACCCCTCGGACAAGGTGGTCGTGCCGCGGGGGCCGGTGTAGCTGACACCATTGGCCGCTGCCGCGACAGCATCGGTCTCTGTCGAACCTGCCGCCTCGAACATCGCACGCAGGGCCATGGCGCCTTCGTAGCAACCCTCGCCCAATGTATTGAGCACGGGTGCATCCGCGCCAAAGCGGTCGTAATATGTCTTGCGAAACGCCAGCGCCGCCGGCGTGTCAAGCGCGTCGAAGTAGCCCGCGGTCGAATACATACGGTTGCTGTTCGCCTCGCCGATCCCGGCCAGCGTGTTCTCTTCGATCAGCGTGCCCAACCGGATCGCCTGCTTGTCCAGACCGAAGCTTGCAAAGGCACGGTTGAAGGTCACCGAGGCCCCGCCCACCAGCGTAATCAGCACCGCATCCGCGCCGCTTTCCCGGATCCGCGTCAGCGAGGTGTCAAAGTTGTCGACGGTGAAGGGATGGTATTCCTCGCCGACGATCTCGCCGCCGGTTTCCGCGATATAGGTCTTGGCCGCCGCATTCGTGCCGCGTGGCCAGACATAATCGTTGCCGATCAGATACCACTTTTTCAGCCCATGTTCCTTGGCGAGGTAGGGGATGACCGGGGCCAGCTGCTGGTCCGGCGTCTCGCCAAGCGAATAGGTGTTCGTGTGGCAATAGCCGCCCTCGTTCACCGGCGTGTAGACATAGGTCAGCTGACCACGCAGCATTGCGGCAACCGCCTCGCGCGAGGCGCTGTCGTGCTGGCCGATCAGGGCATCGACCCCGTCGCGCCGCCACAGCCGTTGGGCCGCCTGAACCGTGTCCGACGGCGCACCGCCCGCGTCCCCAAAAAGCGCCTCGACCTGACGTCCCAGAATGCCGCCCGATGCGTTGATTTCCTCGATTGCCATCGCGGTGGTGGTTTCGCTGGACGGGCCAAAGATACCGGCCGGCCCCGACTTCGGGATAAGGAACCCCAGTTTCAGCGGCTTGCCCTGTGCCCAGGTCGGCGATGCGATCTGGCTTGCGGCCAGTGCGCCAATGGTCGTTTTCAGAAAGTTGCGGCGATCCATGTTGGTAACTCCTTTATTTTTATCCGGAACGGTTGTTTTCGGACAATCAAGGAGGATTCAGACGCGTTCGGCAATCGGCAGTATTGTCGATGGCGTGGGCCAAAACGGGCAAAAAGACGTGAAACAGAGAGGCTGCTGCGTGCCTGCTCAGTCAGGGCTGGTCGTGCCGGACCCAAGCACGTCCTTGATCAGGGCCGTCATCCAGTCATAGGCGACGCGACGTCGACCGGCCCCCTTGTGCGTCAAGAGCCGGACCGTAAATCGTGGCAAGGGAATGGGAATGTCGATCACCTGCAGGCCCCAGGTTTCGGAAAAGGCAACCGCACTGCGATGTGGCACAACTCCGATCAGGTCGCTTTCCTTGATCGCGGCGGGCAGCACGTTGAACTGGGCCAGCGTAAGGCGCACATCAAAGACTGGTTCGCCAACCCGAACAACATGACTTACAGCCTGCCAGTGTCCCGCAGGATCGGAGACGACGGCATGCGCCGCGTTCCGAAATGTCTTTTCGTCCAGCTCGCCCTGTATGGTCGGGTGATCCCGGCGCACGATGGCTGCGTAATGCTGGTCGATCAGGTCGATCTGCGACAGTTCCGGGTCCTGTGCTTCGAGCTTGCCAATCGCAAAGTCCAGACGCCCCGTCTTGAGAAGAGATTCCACCTCGGGAATTTCCAGAGGCGTTGCCTCGACCCGTATGCCCGGCGCGTGTTTCTGGAGCCCCGCGACAAGAGGCGGCAGGAAGGTCAACGCACCGATATCCGAGAACGCAATGGTGAAACGGTCCCGTGCCGTCTTTGGATCGAATGGCTCACCATCGTGAAAGGTGGATTCCAGCTGACTGAGCGGCCCACGGCATTCAAGATAAAGCTGGGTGGCAAGAGAGGTCGGGCTCATGGACCGCGATCCGCGAATGAACAACTGGTCGCCGGTAATGTCGCGCAAACGTCCCAAACCCTGCGATATCGAAGGCTGAGAGACATTCAGTCGCTCAGCGGCCCCCGTCGTCGAGCCGCACTCGTGCACCGCAACCAGTATCCGAAGAAGGCCGAGATCGTTCACTTGTATTCCCGCCGTTTGTCACTGGGCAGACTTTTTCTAGAGGACCGATGCGCGTCAGTCCAGCGCCAACACAAGCGCGCGTCGGGGCCTGCGATGCGGATACGACAAGGCACGGAGGGGCGCGAAACCGACGTGCGCCGCCTCCCCGTCAGGTCTCAGGCGTCAGGGGCCGCGGTCTTGCAGCCTTCGGTCCAATCCTCGGTCAGGCGCAAAACCACCTTGTCACCAAAGTCCGCCGCCGAGGTTCCCACCCACAGCACATAGTCCCCGGCCGGCGCTTTCCACGCATTGCCGTCCACATCGAAATAGGCCAGGTCGCGCATGTCCAGTGCGATCCGCACCTCGGAGGCCACGCCCGGTTCCAGCGTCAACGCCTTGAACCCGCGCAACTCCTTGACCGGTCTGCCCCGCCCTTCCGGCGGCGCGACATAAAGCTGAACGACTGCCTTGCCTCGACGTTGCCCGATGTTCTTTACCTCAACAGCGACCGTCACGCTGCCGCCCGCGTCTATCTCGGAGGCCGAAGCCACCGGCGCGCCGATTTCAAAGTCGGTGTAGGACAGACCGAACCCGAACGGATACAAGACACCCGCCCCGCCCTTTGCGTCGTAATGCCGATAGCCGATGAACACGCCCTCGCCATAGCTGACATGGCCGTTGTCGCCCGGATAGTTGCCTGTGGTCGGATTGGCGTCGAGCACATCCGGGAAGGTCTGTGGCAAGCGCCCGCCCGGCTCCGCGTCACCCATCAGGACATCGGCAACGCCGTGCCCAAGCTCTTGCCCCGGATACCAGGCCTGAAGGATCGCGGCCACGTCGTCTTTCCACGGCATGACGACCGGTCCGCCGGTCTGAAGAACGACCACCGTATTGGGGTTGGCCGCGGCCACACGCGCAATCAATGCGTCCTGCTCGCGCGGCAGCGACAGGCCCGGCAGGTCCCGCCCTTCGCTGTCCCACTCGGGTGTGCGTCCCACAAAGAGCACAGCAACCTCGGCATCGCGCGCGATCTCTTCCGCGCGCTTCAGCCCGGCCTCGCCGAGCGGACGGTGAACACCGACGCGGAAGGCCTGGATGCCGTCCATGACCCCGGTGGTAGATTGATAATCGACCCGGAAGCGGTAGGTCTTGCCGGCCTCAAGGTCGACTTCCACGATTCGCTCATCACCACCGAAATCGTAATATGTCGCCCCTGTCGGCTCCCAGCCGTCCCAGCCATCCACGACCAGAGCGTCATCGACATAAAGACGGGCAAGTCCCGCGTTCGCCAGACCCAGCTCATGGCGGCCACTTTCGGTCGGCGTGAATTCGAACGTGTTGCGGACCGAGAACACCTTGAGGTCGACGCCCGGCTCGTTGGAGCCGAACCATTTGGCGTCCGACTGGTTGTACTGCTTCTCATGAACGACCGGACCGGTGAAATCCGGACTGTTGTAAAAGGTCGAGGTCATGGGCCCCTGCACCACCGGCAGAAGCAGATGGTTCGCGCAGCCGGTCTCGAAACGGATGTCCAGTTCGTCACGCGCCTTCAGGCCCTCCAGCGGGCTGATGCGATAATGCGCGTTCACCCGCGCGCTGCCGCCGCCCATGATCCGCGCCACATCGGCATTCGGCCCGATGACGGCCACCTTGGCCTTCTGGCCGGATTGCAGCGGCAGGATGCCATTGTTCTTGAGCAGCACGGTCCCTTCGGCCACGGCCCGCCGGATCAGCGCGCGGTGATGTGGCGCATCGACCGACTTTTCCTCTTTCGGGTTCTCCTTGATGCGGACACCCGCGCGGTCGACCAGCCCCAGAATGCGCCGCGCCCCGTCGGTGACCATGTCGACGTCCACCTCACCGCGTTCGATCGCGTCGAGCAGCTTTTGCCCACGATAAAGCGCCGGTCCGGGCATTTCGAGGTCCAGACCCGCGTTCATGCTCTCCGCCGTGGTCTTGACTGCGGTCCAGTCCGACACCACCACCCCGTCAAAGCCGTATTCATCCTTGAGCAGGTCGGACAACAGCCACTTGTGCGCGCTGGTATAGGTGCCGTTGAGCTTGTTGTAGGAACACATGACCGCCCAGACCCCGGCCGCAACGGCGGCCTCGAAGGGCGGCAAATAGAGTTCCCGCAGCGCCCGGATGCCGATATCGCTCGACATGGTCATCCGCTGGTATTCGCTCTCGTTGCCGATGAAATGCTTGATCGTGGCCCCAATCCCGTTGGATTGCAGCCCGTCGATATAGGCCAGCGCGATCTCGGTCGTCAGTTCCGGGTCTTCGGAATAACATTCAAAGTTGCGACCATTGAGCGGGCCGCGATGCATGTTGACCGTCGGGGCCAGCAGGACGTTGGCGCCCTTGGTCCGGGTTTCCTCGGCCAGCGCGGCGCCGATCTCGCGGACAAGGTCGGGGTTCCAGCTGGAACTCAGCGCGATCCCCGCCGGGAACACCGCAGCCGTCGGGCCGTTTTCGGTCACGCCACCGCGCGCCCCGTTGGGGCCATCAGTGACTTTGACCGCAGGCACACCGAGCCGTTCGATGGCAACCGTTTCCCAGAAATTTGCACCAGCGAGCAGAGAGACCTTTTCCTCAAGCGTCAGTTTTTGCAGCGTGTCCTCGACCCAGGCCGTATTCATCATATTCCCTTCAAATTTCATGAGTCTTCGATCAAAGCCGCACGCCGGATTCCGCGTCAAACAACGACAGCGCCCGTGGCGAAAATCCAAGCTCCATCTCAGAGCCGCGCGGCGGATTGAGTTTCAGATCGCTGCCGAAGCGGACCGATGCCTTCTGCCCTGCGGTGGTACCCCACAACACGCTGTCGGCCCCCATCGACTCGGATACCTTGACGGTGAAAGGCAGGCGCAAAGGCAGGTCCCCCGCATCGACGAACAGATGCTCAGGCCGAATGCCCAGCACCGCCTCGCCCCCCTGCTCCAACGGCGCATCAAAGGCATAGTCGGACACGTCGATCTCGGGTCCATCATTGATCGCGAAGACAGCCTTGCCTGCCTCCGACCGCAGATGTCCGGAAAAGAAATTCATACCGGGCGATCCGACAAACCCTGCCACAAACAGGTTCGCGGGGCGTTCATAGATATCCTCGGGCGCGGCAAGTTGCTGGATCACGCCGTTCTGCATGACTGCGATGCGGGTCGCCAGGGTCATGGCTTCGACCTGATCATGGGTCACATAGATCATGGTCTTGCCGATGGTCTGGTGCAGCTCCTTCAGCTCCACCCGCAGTTCCGCGCGCAGCTTGGCGTCGAGGTTCGACAGGGGTTCGTCAAAAAGATAGATGTCGGCATCCCGCACCAGCGCCCGGCCGATGGCAACCCGCTGGCGCTGACCGCCGGACAAGGCCGCCGGACGACGCTTCAGATAGGGCTCGATCTGGAGCATCTTTGACACCCGGTCGATCCGCCGCGCGATCTCGTCCTTAGGCATCTTCGCCATGCGCAGGCCAAAGCTCAGGTTCCCCTCGACCGTGGTCTGCGGGTAAAGCGCGTAGGACTGGAACACCATCCCGATGCCACGGTCCTTGGGCTCCGCGTCGGTCTTGTCCTCGCCGCCAATCCGAACCTTACCGCCGGACACATCGATCAGCCCGGCAATCGCGTTGAGCAAGGTCGACTTGCCACAGCCCGAAGAGCCAAGCAGCACGATGAACTCGCCTTCGGCGATCTGCAGGTTGAGGTCATTCAGCACACTGACTGCGCCGAACCGGATGTCGAGATTTTCGATTGAAACTTCAGCCATGTCTTATCCCTTCACGGCGCCGGCTGCGATACCGCGCACAAACCAGCGCCCGGATGCCAGATAGATTATCAGGGGAACCGCAGCGGTAAGGATGGTTGCGGCCATGTTCACGTTGTAGGCTTTCTCGCCCTGCGTCGAATTGACGATGTTGTTCAGAAGGACCGTCATCGGCTGGTTGTCTGATCCGGCAAACACCAGACCGAACAGGAAGTCGTTCCAGATATGTGTGCTCTGCAGGATCACCGCGACGATCAGGATCGGCGGCGAGAGCGGCAGGATCAGCCGGATGAAGATGACCCAGAAGCCACCGCCATCGACACGGGCCGCGCTGAACAGATCACGGGGCAGCCCGGCATAATAGTTGCGGAACAGCAGCACCATGATCGGCATGCCAAAGATCACGTGGATGGCCACGATCCCGGCAAGGCTGTTATAAAGCCCGACCTGTGACAGCATCCGCACCAGCGGGTAGATAAAGACCTGATAGGGAATGAAGGCCGCGACCAGCAGGATGCCAAAGATCAGCCCGGTGCCTTTCGGACGCCAGAACGACAGGGCATAGCCCGTCACCGCGCCCAGCAGGATCGAAAACACCGTCGCGGGCACCATGATCATGACCGAGTTGAAGAACCCCACCGACAGACCGTTGCAGTTCAGGCCCGTGCAGGCGGATTGCCATGCGGTGACCCAGGCCTGAAGCGTCGGGGTGTCCGGCAGGGCAAAGATCGAAGTGACGCGGATTTCGTCCATTGTCTTCAGCGAGGTCACGACCATCACGTAGAAAGGCATCAGGAAGAAGGCCGCCGAGATCACCAGAAAGGCGTAGACGCCGGTGCGGGCCAATGTCTTTTCGGAACTCATACGCATGATCAGACCTCCGCCTTCTGCGCCATGTACCGGCGCGCGTAATACATCGGAACCAGGATCGCGATGACAGCAACCAGCATCATGATCGCGCCCGCATTGGCCAATGCGACGTTCTGGCGGGCAAAGAGGTTTTCCATCACGAACTTGGCCGGCACCTCGGTGGCATTCCCCGGCCCGCCACCGGTCAGGGCCACGACAAGGTCGTAGGCCTTGACCACCGAAACAGCGAGCAACACGGTGGCCGTTGCCGCCATCGGTGCGATGATCGGCAGAACGATGGAGGTATAGACCCGCCATTTCGCGATGCCGTCGATCCGCGTGGCCTTCCACAGGTCCTCGTCAACGCCCCGCAGGCCCGCCAGCAGAATGGCCATGACCAGCCCGCTGCCCTGCCACACCGCGGCAAGGACAAGGATATAGATCGCCCGGTCAGGCTGGACGATCCAGTCGAAGGTGAAATTCTCGAACCCAAGCCCCCGGACCGCGGCCTGAATGCCGAAACCGGGGTTCAGCACCCACTGCCAGACAAGGCCAGTCACGACAAAGGACATCGCATAGGGATAAAGGAAAACCGTGCGAAAGAACGCCTCGCCCCGGATCCTCTGATCCATCATGATCGCCATGACAAAGCCGAAGACCAGGCAGATCGCGATGAAAAGCACACCGAACACGATCAGGTTCGAGACCGCCACCTGCCAGGCCGGCTGCTTCAGCAGCAGTTCGTATTGGTGAAAGAAGTTGAACTTGTAGACCGGCAGCAGCTTGGAGTTGGTCAGCGAAATGACAAACGTCCAGACGGTCGAGCTGACAAGAGCAACAAGCACGATGATCCAGACCGGCAGCATCGCCAGATAGACATGCGCGCGCGTTCCCGAAAATTTAGCCATCGCCAGATCCTCCAATGACGCGTGGGTGGTGCGCGCCGCAGGCAGCCCTGCGATGCGCTATTCTGGTCGGACTCAGGATCAGTAGTTTTCCAGGATGCCCGCGACGGTTTCGACATAGTCGTCGGCGGTCGCATCAGGATCGACCCAAAGCACCTTCAGCTCGGACCCCAACGCCCCGAGCTTCTCGGGAGAGAAATTGATGAAGAGCGCCATGACCGAATTGCCGTCCGAGATCGCCTTGGCCCCCGCTGCCGCACAGGCGTTGAACTTGGATGTGTCCACGCCCGAACGCACCGGCAGCGAACCCATGGTCGAAGTGAATTCGGCCTGAACCTCGACAGAGGTGGTGACCTCGGCCAGTTTGGCCTGCGCTTCGGTCAGCCCGTCGCCCTTGGCGGGCATCGCCCAGACATCGCCTGCGACCACGAGCGGTGCGTGGTTCGGACCGACACCGCACAGCACTTCTTTGCCCGGTGTAAGACCTGCGGCCCCGATTTCACCGATGGCCCAGCCACCCATGATAAAGAATCCGGCCTCGCCGTTCAGGATCATCTGATTGGTGATGTTCCACTGACGGCCCGAGACGCCGGAATCCGCATAGCTCGGCAGTTTCGCCATGATCTCTGCCACCGGACGGAATGCCTCGGAACGGACGAATTCTGCTCCATCGGGACCGGTGAACTGGCCCCACTCCTCGGTCCCGAGAACCGATGCAAGCACCGCCTGAAACGTGTTCATGAACCAGACGTCCCGATCACCGGCCTGGGCAAAGGGCACGATGCCCGCTTCGCGCAGCTTGTCGCCGGTTTCAAAGAATTCGTCCCAGGTCTGCGGCATGCCTGCCCCGACCTTGTCGAGCGCATCCGCAGAGGCGAAAAGGAAGTTGGTGCCCTGAAGCTGGATCGGCACGCCGTAGACGTGCCCGTCCCGGGTCACGGCGTCCAGCACGGCCTGTGGCATGACGCTGGCCCAGTCGTTCGCTTCGGCCACAGCGTCAATCGGCGCCAGAACGGCGCTGTCGACAAGGTTGTCGATATCCGCACCAAGGTTGAATTGCGCCGCGTCGGGTGGGTTGCCACCGACCATCCGGCTGATCGCGGATGTCTTCGCGGCGTCACTGCCGGCCACAGCCTGATCGACCCATTCGCCGCCGGTGTCGCCATAGGCATCAGCGATCACGCCAACGCCCGCTGACTCCGCCGCGGATGTCCACCAATGAATGACTTCCGCAGATTGCGCAGTGGCGGCTCCGGTCGTCAGAGCAGCCATCGCAGTCGTGGCAAAGGCCAGGGAAAGTGTTTTCATGTATCCTCCCAATCGGCGACGGACCTGTTTCCCGGCGGTCGCCCCAAATCCGTTTCAGGTTGCGCATGGCTGACTTTGCACCTCTCAAAGTCCCTGCGTGGCAGTTGGTATAGGCGCTAACATGATAGTCGAAAAATTATTTAATGGTCTCCGGTGTTATTCAAATTTCAATAACACAAGGATCGGAGGCCAGGTCGGGCGTGTCTGTCAGGCCCGTCGCTCTGCCGAAAACTTTGGCGCGCTGGGACCAGAGCGGCTGCGTTGCAAGCCGCGTTGATCTGGGGATTCACGCCATGACTTCGGTGGGTTAGGAGGATCTTTCCAAGGCGTTTCAGCCGCGCGGGTTGCGTGGAATCCGAGCCATACAACTCCCGCCGCGCAGGCCGCAATCGCGTGGCTCTTGTCCGCCCCTGCGAGATCACCGCTTATGCGGTCGCGGTCAGAATGCCCTCAGAAGGCTTTCGTGCGTTACCTCATTCTAGGCGCAACGTTGCCCTCAACATTGGCAGCGGGGTTCACATGCGGCGCTCACTGGATAAATCTGTCCTGCAAAAGATCTCGTCGAGCGCACAAGGCAGACCGGAGAATCCAGATGAAGACGTTAGCCGCCAAAGCCATTTTTGATGCCGCGAGAGAGTTGCTGATCGAGGCAAAAACGCTGGACGAGGTCACGGTCCGCAAGATCGCGCTTCGTGTTGGCACGAGCCACACAGCGATCAACTATCACTTCGGCAGTCGTGACCGGTTGATCCGTAGCGTGATGGAAAAGACCTATCTGAAATTCAATGCGGAGCGTTTGACGCGCCTGCAATCCGCCTGCTTTCGCGCAAAGTCCGGCAATCCAAACGTGGCCGATATTCTGGACGCATTTTTGGAACCCTCGGTCAGATGGGCGTCGGACCCGTCGACCGGGTTCGGCATTTTCAGGCACTTCGACCTGGTGTCCAAGTTATCCTCCGACAGGGAGGTGAGCGATCCGAACCTCTTTGAGGTCAATGTCCATCGCCAGTTCATAGACGCGCTTTGCAAGGCGGCTCCGTGGTTTTCCAAAGAGGAAACCGGCTGGCGCCTCTTCTCGATCCTCGGGATGCGGCATCTGGCAATCCATGACCCGGACCGAGGTCAGATGCTTGTGGGCGACCTGTTCGACCTGCGTGAACCGGACGCCCTGCTGGCGCATCTTGTCGAGTCAGGTGAAGCCCTGTTCGCACGGCCGCGCACCGTCCCTGTGCGCAGGCTTTCGGTCAAAGCACCCCGCGCGGTTTGACCAACGGTCCGGAAACGTCACACATGCACGCCGCTGCGTGGGTATACTGACCCAATGGAACAGCACGCACACCCTCTTCGCTGGCATTTGTCCGTCGATCCGCACCGGGTCGGCAACGCAGTGATGTCAACTTTCGATCCGGTACCGATAGAAGACGGCGAGGCCCGGTTTGCCCTCGAAAGCTTTGCGCTGTCGGCCAATAACGTGACCTACGTCCAGACCGCCGGTGATTTTGGCTATGACAAGCTGTTCGACAATCCCGCCGGTCGCATGATCCCGCCGGTCTGGGGCTATGCGACGGTCGTCGAAAGCCGTTCCGCGCTCGAAATTGGCTCCAGGTGGTACGGTCTCTGGCCCGCAGGGTCCCATCTGACGGTGCGGCCAAAGATGACCCGCGCTGGATTCCTTGACGTGACCGCGCGGCGCACTGCGCTCAACCCATTGTATAACGGCTATCTCCCCGGAGGACCGGACGACACCCGCGAACAGATCACGCAGGCATCACTGCGACCCCTGCATTTTCTTGCCTATGTGGTCAGCCGTGACCTGAAACACGAGCTGAAACGCTATGCTCGGGTCGTCGTCACCAGCGCATCAAGCAAGACGTCCACCGCGCTGGCATGGGAGTTGCGCGATCTGAACCCGATCGGCCTGACCTCTGCCAAACGCGTCGGTTTCGTCCAAGGGACAGGATTCTGGACGCGGGTCCTGCCCTATACGCGAACGACGGACATCGGCGCAGGTTCAGTCGTTGTCCTGGATGTGGCTGGCAGCGAGGATATACTTACAACCATACGCACGCGTCCGGACTTTGGCGAGACGCGCGTGGTCGGCATAGGTTTCACGCATCCGGTATCCGCGCGCGCGTCAGAGCGCGAATTGTTCTTCGCACCAGACCGTGTCGCCGCCGTGGTCGCGCGCCTCGGAGCAGCGGCCTTTGAAAGAGATCTGGAAGAGAGTGCGCGCCAATTTCTCAGCCGATCCTTTGCAACATATGACGTAAATCGGGTGACGCCGGATAAGCTGGAACAATTCTGGGCAGAAATTTCGCGAGGCGAAGTGGATGGTTCGCTTCTCAACGGATGTGTGGTTAACGCGCGGTGATCCGCGCCCCGGAACGGCATTGTCCCCTTAACCGACCTGCGGTTTCTCCCCAGATGACCCCATCAGCCCGAAATTTGCCGCGGGATGGTCCAGACCCTAGTAGCCCGCGACACAGCCGTCCTTTCTGGGGTCTGAGGCGCCGATAAGGGTGCCGCGCGCGTGGTCGATCCGGATCGCCTGCGCACCGCCAAGCGGGTCTTCGGCCAGCCGCAGGGTGTGGCCCTTGCCCGCAAGGCCGCGCAACACTTCGGCCGGCACGCTGCGCTCGACCTCGACAACATCGCCCAGAGGAAACACGCGCGGCGCATCCAGCACGCCTTGCAGGTCGCACCCGTGATCGAAAAGGTTCGATATCACGCGGGCCTGGCCCAGCGGTTGATAATCTCCGCCCATGACGCCGAAGGACAGCACCGGCTTGCCCTGTTCTGTCACCATGCCGGGCATGATCGTGTGCATCGGGCGCTTGCCCGGGGCAAGCACGTTGGGATGATCGGGGTCGAGAGAGAAGGAATGGCCACGGTTCTGGAACAGAACGCCGGTCTCCGGGCAGAGAATACCGCTGCCGAAACTGTCGAAGATCGAGTTGATGAAACTGACCGCATTCATGTCGCGATCCACCACGGTCATATAGACGGTGTCCGAGGTCCTGAGGCCAAGCGGGCCGATGTCGGTCATGGCGCGGTCGGGCGTGATCCGTGTGCGCAATTCATCCGCCCAGGATTTGGACAGGATCTGCTCGACCGATGCCTTCATGTCACCCAATTCGGTGATGTGCCGGTCGCGCATGGCATAGGCCAGACGCGCGGTCTCGATCTCCAGATGCAGCGCCTCGGCGTTGCCGGGGGTAAGGGCGGACAGGTCGAACCCTTCCATCAGGTTCAGCATCATCAGCGCGGTCAGGCCTTGGTTGTTGGGCGGCACCTGATGCACGGTCCGTCCCCGGTAGTCGGTCGATATCGGCGTGACAAAGTCGCCCGCGACCCCGGCGAAATCCGTGGCAGTATGAACGCCGCCCTGCGCTTGCAGCGTGCGCACCATCGCCTCGGCCACAGGCCCTTCGTAGAAACCGCGCGAGCCCTTGGCCGCGATGATCTCCAGCGTCTCGGCCAGACGTTCCTGGCGGTGGATCATACCCTCGGCGGGGCTGGTACCATCCGGCAAGAAAAGCGCGCGCGCGGCGTCCCGCTTGGCCAGATGCGCACGGGCTTTGCGCCAGTCACGGGCGACACGGGCATGGACGGGATAGCCGTTTCGGGCATAACCGATGGCAGGCTTCAGCAAGCGGGCCATGTCCAGACGCCCGAACCGGCCATGCAGCCGGAACCAGCCGTCAATCGCGCCGGGCAGCGTGACCGCGTGGATGGAATCGACCGGGATGTCGGTGAAGCCTTCTTCACGCAAACGGTCCACCGAAGCAGCCGCAGGGGCGCGACCGGACCCGTTAAAGGCGATCACGTCGCCACCGCCATTCGGCGTGACCAGCGCAAAGCAATCTCCACCGATCCCGGTCATCTGCGGCTCGACCACCGCCATGACAGCCGACCCCGCAATGGCAGCATCCATCGCCGAGCCGCCCTCGCGCAGGACCTGCATGGCGGCTTCGGTCGCCAGAGGATGCGAGGTTGCCACCATGGCCTCCATCGCATGGACAGCCGACCGGCCGGGAAAATGAAAATCACGCATTGGGGGGCTCCGTCGTTTATTTGTCTTTGCGCATCGGGATGCGGCTGCCGCGAGACCGGCGCAGGTCCGCAACCTCGCGGATCATCTGCATGTTGTCGCGCGACGAGCGCACATGCGCCCGCGCCGCGGCCATCGCCCGGGGCGCGTCGCGGTCCAGCATGGCTTCGACGATGGCGCGGTGTTCGGCCACGGCCATGGTCCATTGATCGATCCAGCGCACCTCGACCCAGAGCGCAAGGCGCAGCTGGTCGTAGACGCGGCGGGTGATCTCGATCAGCGGGGCGTTGTGCGTGGCGGCCAGGATCACCTCGTGCACCTCAAGCCCCAGCTCCAGCTCGCGCGCATAGACTTCCGGTGTGCGTTCATGGGCCTGATCCAGCGCATAGATGTCATCCATGACCCTGGCCAAAGCCTGCAATTCCTCGTCGCTTGCCGTTTCTGTCGCAATCTCGGCGGCCATGGCGTCAAGCCCTTCACGCACCACCAGCAAATCGCAGACCGCGTCCACATCCAGATTGGCGACCGAGTAGCCGCTGTTGGGCTGGCTGACGACAAGCCCCTCGCGTTCCAGACGGTTCAGCGCCTCGCGCAGCGGAGTGCGGCCAATGCCGAACTCCTGGATAAGGCGCGCCTCGGACAGCCGCTCGCCGCGTTGCAGGTTGCCGCTCAGAATGGCGTCCTTGAGGGTCAGAAAGGCTTTCTCCCGCAGAACGCCCCGTTTCTTGGGGGCCGTTGCAGGAGCGGAGTGCGGCATTGTTTCACTCATCTGATGTTCCCTGCGAGCTTGGGTTTGTTGACGGCGGCGGGTCGGATCAGATGCGCGCCAAGCCTTTTTTCGATCCGTCCGGCCACGAAGATGAACCCATAGACCAGAATAAGATAGAGCAGTGCCGCAAGGCCAAAGGCTTCGAAAAAGGTAAAGTCGCGCGCGCCCACGGTACGCGCCACACCGGTGATATCCATGATTGTGATGATCGAGACAAGAGACGTGGCCTGGATCTGGTAGACCACCTCGTTCGTATAGGCAGGCCAGCCGATGCGGATGGCACGAGGTAGGATCACCAGCCGCAACAGCAGATACCGGTTCAGGCCAAGCGCCTTGGCCGCCTCGATTTCTCCTTTCGGGATCGCCTGGATCGCGCCGCGCAGGATTTCGGAAGTATAAGCGGCCGTGTTCAATGTCAGCGACAACAGGGCGCAAAACCACGGGTCCCGGAAGAAGGTCCAAAGGCCAAAAGCGCCCAGTTCATGGCGGAACTGCCCGCTGCCGTAATAGATCAGGAATATCTGGGCCAGCAGCGGCGTGCCCCGGAAGAAAAAGACATAGCCCGTGGCGGCGCTGCTCAGCAGGCGTTTGCGCGACAGCCGTGCAAGTGCGATCGGCAGCGCCATGAGCAGACCACAAGAGCAGCTGAACAGGGCCAGCTGGATGGTCATCCACGCCCCTTCAAGAAATCGGGGCAGGTTCGCAAGGATGAAATCCATCAGCTTCTGGCCTCGGTCGTGCCGCGCGCAGCCCAGCGTTCAAGCCGCGCTTGCCCCAGCATCGAGATGGCGGTGATCGCAAGATACAGAAGGCAGGCCGCGAAAAAGAAGGTGAAGGGCTGCCGTGTGGACCGTGCCGCGATGTCGGCATTGCGCATGAGTTCGGGCAGCTGGATGATGGAAATCAGGGCCGTGGCCTTGACCAGCACCATCCAGACATTGCCGAGGCCGGGCAGCGCATAGCGCATCATCTGCGGCAGTTCGACCTTGCGGAAGGTGATCACCGGGTTCAGCCCCAGCGCATATGCGGCCTCGCGCTGGCCCGGTGGCAGGGCCAAATAGGCGGCGCGAAAGACCTCGCAGGCAAAGGCCGCATAGATCACCGTCAGCGTGCCAATGCCCGCGACAAAGGGGTTGATCGACAGCGACAGGTCGTACCCTGCCTTGGCCGCCGTGTTCTGCACCAGCGTCGGCAGGCCGTAGTAGATCAGCAGCAACAACACCAGTTCCGGCACACCGCGCACGATGGTCGTATAGACCTCGATCAGAATTTTTCCTGCACGCGGCGCGAAAAGCTTGCCAAGTGCCGCCAGCAGTCCAAGGGCCAATGCGCCCAGCATCGACGCAATCGCCACGCCAAGTGTCAGCACCAGGCCATCCAGCAGCAGCCAGCCATATCCCTGAAAATCGGGCATGTGATCCTTTCGGGGGTAAGTTGGGGGTCACGAGGCCGGGCGCCATGCCCGGCCCCCATGGTTCAGCTGCCGTAAACGTCGAGGCCAAACCACTTCTGCGAGATTTCCTGATAGGTGCCATTTTCGCGCAATGCCTTGATCGCCTCGGAAAAGGCGTCAGCAATGGCCTGATCATCCTGCCGCACCGCAACGCCCGCGCCATAGCCGAAATATTCGGGGTTGGTGAATTCCGGCCCGCGCAGCTCGAAACCCGCACCCTCCGGCGTGCCAAGGAAGCCGTCCTGCAAGGCAACGACGTCGCCCAGAACCGCATCCACACGGCCCGAGGCAAGATCAAGATAGGCCTCGTCCATCGTGCCGTACAGCCGCACTTCGACTTCGGGCATTTCAGCGGTCAGGTAGCGTTCAAAGCTGGTTGCACGCTGGGTGCCGACGACGGTCCCGGACAGGCCGGCAGCCGAAATTTCCAGGGTGCTGTCTGTCGGCACCACGAAACGCGAGGGCACGTTGTAATACTTGTCCGAGAACGCAATGACCTTGCGGCGTTCATCGGTGATGTAGAGCGACGCGATGATCGCATCGTATTTCTTGGCCTGCAGGCCGGGGATGATGCCATCCCAGTCCTGGGTGACCCATGTGCATTCAACCTTGATATGGGCGCACATGGCGTTGCCGAGATCAATCTCGAACCCGGCGACATTGCCGTCGGATTCCGTAAAGTTGAACGGGGGATAAGCCCCTTCCGTGCCGATCACCAGCGTGTCGGGCAGGTCCTGTGCGGCAGCGGAAAATGCAAATGTCAAAGCGGCAATGGCACCTGACAGCGCCGCAGCAAATGAAGTCTTCATAGTGTTACTCCCTGTTTTGAGTGCGCTTGTAGGTCGCGCTTGGGGAAACTTGGATGCAAAATAGTATACAATCAAGAATATTATCTATCAGATGCCAAGTTTCCCGGTTTTCGACAGGCGTGGCAGTTGGTTTTGCTGCATTTATGATCAGGGATTTAAGAGTGCGTTTCACACCGTGACGAAGACCTGATCCACATGGTGATCCCTGGTCTTTGCGCCGTTGACCTGTGAGATGTCCCCGTTTGCGTGAACGAGGAATTTGTACCGCAAAAGCCATTGCGGTCGTGCGAGGGCAGCCTGCCAACGCACCCTTTTCCGGTGACGCATATATGAAAGGGCGCGCGTTTCCGCGACTGCCCTGATTTTAGCGCCCGCGTTTGTCGGGCGCTTTGCGGCCCACATATTTGCTTGCGGTTCCATCCGCTGCTTCGGTCGCATCCGCAACGCCGATCAGCACGCCCGTGCGCGGGCCAGAGGTGCGGTATTCGACGAACGTGGCATTCGACAGGGTCGTGCGGGCCGCCGGGCGGCGGGCCCATGTGTTCAGCTTGTCGTACATGGCTGCGATGGTCTCCGCGTGGTCGGCGCTGTTGCCCAGATCGGTCAGCTCGTTCGGGTCGGCCTGCAGGTCGAACAGCATCGGGCGGTGGCCGCTTTCAAAGTGGATCATCTTCCAGTGATGGTCCGCGACCATGAACATGCGCGACTGGTCGGGGTGCAGCCCCAGCCGTCCGGCCAGCGGTATGGCGGAATAATCGTATTCGCAGATGCTGTAATCGCGGGCCGGGGCCGCGCCGCCGCGCAGCAGGGGCAAGAGCGAATGCCCCTCGAGGATGTGATCCAGCGCCGATGCATCACCCCCCGCCACGTCGACAAAGGTGG
Source organism: Sulfitobacter sp. 20_GPM-1509m (assembly GCF_000620505.1). GTDB lineage: Bacteria > Pseudomonadota > Alphaproteobacteria > Rhodobacterales > Rhodobacteraceae > Pseudosulfitobacter. The sequence continues at coordinate 107,658 of NZ_JIBC01000008.1, forward strand.
GGGCCAGATCGATACATTCCACCAGCGAGTCCGAGGTGGTGCCCCGGGTCGCGTCGGCCGCGTCAGACGGGTCATAGATGATCATCGGCACCTTGACCGAGGCATCGTGAAAGAACGTCTTTTCCCCCAGCCAGTGATCGCCCAGAAAATCCCCGTGATCCGAGGTGATGACAATCATCGTGTCCTCCATGCGGCCCGTCTTTTCCAGCCAGTCGAACAGCACGCCCATCTGGTCGTCGCATTGCTTGATCAGGCCCATGTAGGCGGTCAGCACCTTGTCGCGGATGTCGTCGCGCGCAAAGGCGCGGCCCACGGGGGCGTTCTGGAAGCCCTTGAACACGGGGTGGTCCGTCTCGCGCTCGGCATCGCTGCGCACAGGCGGCAGGAAGTGTTCGGGGCTGTACATGCCCGCGTAAGGGTCAGGCACGATATAGGGCCAGTGCGGTTTGATGTAGCTCAGGTGACAGCACCACGGCTGGTCGCCCTGCGCCTTGATGAATTCGATGCCGCGGCGCGTCAGATAGGGCGTTTCGCTGTCTTCCTCGCGGATGTTGGCGGGGCTGTCCGAATTTTCCAGAAACCAGCCAGACAGGACGTTGCCATCGTCGTCGATGCCGGAATTGGCATAGTCGTGCCAGGGATTGTCGCTGTCATAGCCCTTGTCGCGCAGGTAATCGTTGTATTTCAACGCGCCACCTGGATCGTAAAACCCGTCCGGCCCTTCGGGGCGCATGCCGTCGTCGCGCTCCCAGATGTCAAAGCCGCACTCCGCGACCCGCGCGCCGATCACGCTGTCCGGCGCCAGCCCCAGCCGCCGCATCCCGTCGGCGTCGGCGGCCATGTGTGTCTTGCCCACCAGCCAGCAGCCCATTCCCAGATCGCGCAGATGGTCGCCCATCGTGCGCTCGCCCACCTTCAGCGGCACGTTGTTCCACGAGGCACCGTGGCTGTGCACATACCGCCCCGTATAGGTCGACATCCGCGAGGGACCGCAGAGCGGCGATTGAATGCGGGCATTGTCAAACCGCACCCCGCGCGCGGCGATCCGGTCGATGTTGGGGGTCTTCAGATGCGGGTGGCCATAGCAGCCCAGGTAATCCCAGCGCAGTTGGTCGAACATGATGAACAGGATGTTCTTTGGATTGGCCATCGGGTTGGTCCTCTTAATATGCGCGCCGCGCGGGTTGAGATACAGGGTTGCAGTTCATCGCCACTAGCGTCCCATGAGCGACGGCACCAAAAGGGCAATCGACGGGAAGGAAAGCACCAGCCCGAGCAGCACCAGCATGGCCACGACGAAAGGCATCACGCCGCGGAAGATGGTCCAGACGCTGATGTCCGTGGTCGCGGCCTTGACGACAAAGACGTTGATCCCGACCGGTGGCGTAATAAGCCCCAGTTCGATCGCAATAACCGCGACGACGCCGAACCAGACCATGTCGACGCCCATCGGCTTGAGGATCGCGGCCACCACGGGCACGGTCAGTGTCAGCATCGCGATGCTGTCGAACACGCACCCCATAGCCAGGTAGGCCACGACGATGCACAAAACGACCTGGAAGGGGCTGAGGTCATAAAAGGCCAGAATATCCGTCATCGCGGTCGTGAACCCGGCGATATTGATAAAATTCGAGAAGATCAGCGCGCCGATGGCCACGACAAAGATCATGCCCGTGGTGATGCCCGTCTCGATCAGGCTCTCCCACAGACCGCGCCATGTCAGACGCCTGCGCAAAAAGGCAAAGAGCGCGGCAAAGACAACGCCGATCCCGGCGGCTTCGGTGGCGGTGAAGATGCCCATGTAGATGCCGCCGATGATCACCACAAAGATCACCACGATGCCCCAGACCTTGACCAGCAACCGAAACCGCTCGGCCATCGGGACGCGATCGGCGCTTGGGCCGGCGGTTGGGTCAAGCATCGTGGTCATGCCGATGGTGAAGAAAAACATCACTGTCAGCAGCAGGCCGGGCAGGATACCCGCCATGAAGAGATCGGCAATGTCCGTCTCTGCCAGGATACCGTAAAGCACCATCGGAACCGACGGCGGGATCAGGATGCCCAAGGTGCCGCCCGCGGCGATCGACCCGGTGGACAGGGAATCCCGATAGCCAAAGCGGCGCATCGACGGCATCGCAACCTTCGAGATCGTTGCAGCCGTGGCAATGGACGAGCCACAGACAGCCGCAAACCCCGCGCAGGCCGCCACGGTGCCCATCGCCATCCCGCCCCGCCGATGGCCGAGGAAAGCGTTCGCCGCGACGTACAGATCCTCGCTGAGCTGGCTGCGGTGAATAAAGGCACCCATCAGAACGAAGAGCGGGATCACCGTCATGCCATAGTTGGTCGAGACATCGAACATCTGCTGTCCCGCCATGGAAAAGGCGGCGTTGAGGGCCCGGGTGTTGACCTCCAGCCCGCCGTCACCCCACCAGATCAGCGCCTGACCCACCATATCGGCACGGGCGATGGCAAACCCAAGCACGCCCACCAGTATCAGCGCAAACCCCAGTGGAATGCCGGCAAAGGCCGCGACCAGAAGCGCGACAAAACCAATCAATGACAGGATCATTCGAGCGTCTCCTCAGGATGTGTAACGGGTGGCGGCTTGCCCCCTATCGCCTGCACCACCAGCACGGCTGAGACAGCAGTAGCCAGCCAGGCAAGACCCGTCATTGCATAGGCCACGGGTGCCAGCGGGAGGCCAAGTGACCCTGACAGGGCAGAGCCACGCGACAGGTGACTGGCCTGCACACCCATCCGCCAGGCCAAAAAGGCCAACATCAGGGTGATGATGCACAACATGATCACACGTTGAACCACCTTGGCGCGGTCGCTCAAACGGTCGGTCAAAAGCGAGATCGTAAGGTGACCTTCCGCCCGCGTGGTCAGGGGCAATGCCGCAAAAACCGATAGAGCCATCAGATACTGAACGATCTCATAGCCGCCCGGCAGCGGGGCGCTGAAGAAATAGCGCCCCACGACGTCGATTGCAGTGATCAGCGCCATCGCCAGGAGAAAGGTCGCCATGATCGCTTCCAGTATCCGCTCTAGCCAGGTCCATGCGGTTGTGAACATTGCCCCCGCTCCCTCTAGTTGCCAGCGGCGACGAGGGCGACCTGCTCGCGGTAGTACGCAAGCGCCGCGGCACCATCGATCCCGGCGTCATCCGCCAAGTCGGTCCAGTTCTGGTAGATCGGCGCCCAGGCATCGGTCAACGCCTTGACCATCTCGTCCGAGGCCTTGTGAACCTTGCCACCGGCGGCAACGAAAGCCGCGCGGTACTCTTCGCTCTCAGCCTGCGAGGTGATCATGCGACGGGCAAGCGCCTCGCCCGACAGGCCACGAATGATCTCCTGATCTTCCGGCGAGATGGTGTCCCAGATGTCGCTGCTGACGTAGAATGCAAAGGCCGAGGAATACAGCCCATTGGGCAATTCGGTGGCGGTCTTGGTGAATTGCGTGACGTTGAAGGCGTCCACGCCGGCATAATCAATGCAGCAATAAGCATCGACCACACCACCGGAAATCACCTCGTACATACGCACCGCAGGGCCCGGCGAAACCACAGCACCCAGGGCTGCCAGAGACCGCGACGCCAAGCCGGGCAGCGCCCAGAATTTTGCCCCCTGGAAGTCCGAGATATCATCGAACACTGTGTCGTTCATCGAGTAAAAGCTGCCCGGCTCCAGGGTCAAAAGGCCCAGCAACTCGACGCCCTCCAACAAATCGCCCGCCGACAGATGTTCTTCATAGGTCCGCCAATAGGCGACTGAACCGGCCACCGCGCTGGCGTTCACCGAGGGCAGCAAGGAGATCTGCAAGAGTGGGTTCGAGCCTTCAAGGAAACCGGTCATGATAAACCCGCCGTCCGCGATGCCCTGTTGCACCATGGTCAGCAGCTCGGGGGGCGGCGCGAGCGAGGCGTCCGGGATCTGGAACGTCACCCGACCTTCGGTCTCGGTTTCAATGTCGTTGATCCAGGGCTGAATGATGTCGGTATACAGACCATTGGTCGGCCCGAGGAAATTGTTGAACAAAATCGTTGTATCAGCCTGAGCCGCGAACGGGCTCGCCAGCATCGCTGCCGTTAACAATGTGGTAAACTTCTTCATCTCGTTTTCCTTTCAGTATGTCGTGCGCCAACGCGCGTTCAGGGGTGAAGTGAAAACAGGGCATCGCCACGATCAGGCGAAACCTGGTGGCGGAACGAAACCGCCGAAAATCTCGTCGCACAACGCGGTGAACCCTATTGTCGTGCGGTCTGCGAATTCCGCGCTGATGGCCTGAATGCCCGCAGGCATGCCGCGCACCGGATCCGGCAGCGGGCGCACGGTCGAGGGCAGGTGCCCCAGCGTGGCAACGCCCGGCCAATAGAGGTTTTCCATATAGGGCCGCGTCTCGCCGCCAACGTCGAGCACACGTGACATCTGGGGCACCGGGCCGTGCCCGTCCTCGGTCTGATGCGGGAAGGCGACGGTCATGCTGACCGGGCAAAGCAGGATGTCGAAATCCGCAAACCAGGCGCGCCATGCCGCGCGCAACTTCGCCTGCCGTTCGACCAGACCGGCGAAGTCGGCCAGACTGGACCGGGTCGCCCGTGCCACCTGATCGGGCAGGCTGCCATCCGGGTGGCCTGCGGCAGCAGCGGCATAGGCTTCAAGCTCGGCCTGCGGCACGCCCGATCCGATCGTCGCAAAGAGCAGCGCGATATAAAGGTCGTCGTTGCCGATCAGCGGTTCGGGCATCGCATCGAGGCGGGTGACCCGCGCGCCCTGCCCCGCCAATGTATCGGCGTATTCGGCGATCGCGGCGGCATAGGCCGGATCGACCGGATTGCCGCCGGTCCACACGGCGACACGATAGTCGGACAGCGCTTCGTGTCGTGGTTTCGGCAGGTTCAGGACCCAGCCACTGTCACGCTCAGTGCCTGCAAGCAGATCAAGCCCCAGCTCAAGGTCAGCAGCGGACCGACCCATCGGACCGCTGACCGAAAGCGGAGATGTCGCCAACGCGCCTGAAGGCGGCACCTGGCCGCGCGAGGGAATGATGTCGTAGGTGGGTTTGTGCCCCCAGACCCGGCAGAAATGCGCGGGGATGCGGATCGAACCACCAATGTCGCTGCCCAGCTCCAGCGCGGTGAACCCCGCAGCCAGCGCCGCAGCCGCACCGCCCGAGGATCCGCCAACCGTGCGGGATGTGTCCCACGGGTTGCGGCAGACCCCGTGCAGCGGGTTATAGCTCTGGTGATCAGAGGCGGCGACCGGCACGTTTGTCTTGCCCCAGATCACAGCACCAGCAGCACGCAGACGCGCGACCGCCGGGGCGTCGTCGGTCGACACGTAATCCTTCAGCTCCGGTATGCCTGCCGTCGTGTGGAACCCTTCGATCTCATAGGTTTCCTTGATGGTCATCGGCAGTCCGGCCAGCGGGCTGGACGCGTCAGAGGCATCCGCCGCCTTTGCCGCCTGACGCGCGGCATCGGCCCGGACCTCGACGACCGAATTCACGTCGCCATCAAGCCGGGCGCGGCGGTCCAGACACTGTTCAAGCAGTTCGAGCGCGCCGATTTTGCGGGCCTTCAATGCCGCGACGGTCTCGACGGCGGTCCACTGATGTGGGGCTTTTTGTAGGAATGCGGTCATGGATGGGCCTTGCCTGTGAACGATTGAATGGATCCGGGAAGGGCACGCCAGAGCGGTATTCCGGCGTTCTTCAATTTCGACATCATGCTCAAACCCTCCCGTTTTGCGAAAATGTCACCAGTGGTGATATTAGGAGTAAGCGATTCGTTTTTGTCAAGCTTCATCGCTTGACCTGACGCATTGTGGGTCAGCAACGGTTGTCGAGCGGGACCGCCGCATGCTAAAAAAGCAGCGCCTCTGATGTCGGGAAAAAAGCAACCATGAACAAGCAAGCAGCGCCCAAGGCAGCGCGCAAAAAGTCATATCATCACAAAGACTTACGCAATGCGTTGCTGGAGACTGCCCTGACCCTTATCGATCAGCGCGACGGTCCCCATTTCTCTTTGCGTGAACTTGAGCGCGCACTTGGCGTCTCGCATGCGTCGGCCTATCGTCACTTTGCTGACAAGGCCGCCTTGCTGGATGCTTTGACGGCAGAGGGATTCGCCAGGCTGGCCGCCTGTCAGGATGAAGAACTGAAAAAGGCGGGGGACGATCCAATGGATCGCCTCGAGGCGCTTGGCGTCGCCTACATTCACTTTGCCCTGAACAACAAAGGCTTCTTCTCGTTGATGTTCACCGAGCGCGACGACGAGAACCTCGAACGCAGCAACAGGACCCATCACAACCAACAAGCCCTGACGACCTTGCTTGGCTGCATCATCGCGTGTCAGGACGCCGGGATCGTCACCGCAGGCGATCCGAAACGCATCGCGGGCTATGTCATTCTCGCCACGCATGGCCTTGCAGTATACCGGACACAAGGCCACCACCCCTTGGGCAGCGGCAACGACGATGCCTTTTTCCCTGACATTGACGCGGTGAACGAACTGACCATCGCGCCCCTGCTGATCAATCGCCCCAGCGCGGCAGAGTACTCTGCCCGCTGGTTCGCGCCCATTGATCCTGCGCGATCGGAAAGCTGATCATGGCAACGGTGCATGGCATCCGGGCGCCCCAAAAGGAGCGCCCGCCGCAAGGCCTTAGAGAGCCGCCTCAAAGGTGATCTTCCCACCGCATATCGTTGCGATGGGCGTCATCTGCGGAATGTCGTCGGTTGGGACAGCTTCAATATCAGCCGACAGCACAACGATATCGGCAAGCATACCAACCTGAAGCCTGCCTTTGATATCCTCGGCATGTTCGGCATAGGCCCCTTCAACCGTGTAACTGTAAAGCGCCTCGTGAAGCGTAAACCGCTGATCCGGCAGATGCGGTAGATAGGGTTCACGCGTCATGGCGGCGTGCACCCCGCGCATCACGTTCAGGTCGGCAACGGGCCAATCGGACGCAAAGACAACGTGCGCCCCTAACTCCTTGAAGGTGCGGAAGGCGTAGAAATACGGCAGGCGTTCCTGCCCAACCACTGTGAGCGTAGGCTCCAACGGCGTGCCCATCATGCCCGGCGGATGGGGTGGCTGAACCGAGGCGATGGCACCCAGACCCGCAATGCGCGGCAGGTCAGCGGGATCGATCACCTCGATATGTTCCAGACGATGCCGGCTGTCCCTGGTCCCGTTGGCGTCGGCCGCCGCCTCATAGCCATTCAGGACAGACCGGACAGCGCCGCTTCCGATGGCATGGACGGCAATTTGCAACCCGCGCCTGTCGGCCCCGATGGCAACCTCGTTGAACTGTTCCTGGGTGAACAACGGCTCGCCCTGAAAGTCCGGCTGATCGCCATATCCGTCCAGCATATAAGCTGTGTGACCGTCCAGAACCCCGTCATAGAACATCTTCACCAGCCCGCTGGACAGCCATTCGGTGTCATAACGCGCGGTCATGGTCGATGCCTTTTCAAGGTCGTCCAGTTTCATGAAATTCTTGTAGTGGAATGGCACCTTCACCCGGCACAACAGATCGCCATCGCGCTGAATTTCCTCAAGGATCTCGAAGGTATAAAAGTTGCCATCCATGTTCTGGATAGATGTGATCCCGTGCTGGGCGCACCATTTCAGCGCGTCCTTCACCATTCGGACATCGGATGCGAATTCGTCCGCGGTCGGCTTGGGATCGGGCTCTCCACCAGTGGTCATGCCAAGCATGCCACGATCCAGACCACCGAACCTGAGAAGCGGGTTATAGGCCTCGGCCTCATTCAGCTCGCCATTTGCAAGGCCGTCATCGCCCATGACAACAGCATTGCCCGGGCTGACCTCAAGACCATGCAGCAACCCGGCCTTTTCAAGCGCAAGCGTGTTGCCCCACATCGTGTGATTGTCGAAAGAGACGAACGCAAGCGGTCGATCCGGCATAATCCGGTCCAGATGATGTCTGTCCAGCCGGGTCCCCTCGCCCAACATCGTATAGCTCGCCATCTTGCAGGTCAGAAGCTTTGCGTCGGGATGTTGCACCGCATAATTTCGGACCGCCGCCGCGACAGGCTCGAAACCCTGCAGCCCCGTCAGATCAAGGTGCCCCAGCTGAGAGGCACCGCCAAAAAGATGCATATGCGCTTCGATAAACCCGGGCAGAACCGTGCCACCGCGCGCCGAGACAATTTTTGTGTCTGGCCCGATCAAACTCTCAATTTCGGCGTTCGACCCAACCGCAACTATCTTGCCATCTGAAACCGCAACGGCCTCTGCCTTGGGACGGTCACGGTCCATGGTCAGGACATGACCTTCCAGAACAACCAAATCAGCTTTCATCCTAGGGCCTTTCGCCAAATCTGAGTCTTCCAGATTGTATGTTGTATGACATTCGCGACTTCACGAAATGTCACCACCGGTGATATAAAAGCAGTGTCCGCCGAATTCGTCAATCTGCCAGTTTGCAATCAAGACGCATCCGGGAAATGCCCGCGCAGTGCGTTTACATTTTGCCGCCTGCGCCCTGTTCGGATTTACGCGGTCAGGCGTGACCGATCCTTCTTGAAGAACGCGGCGAAAATATCGGCGTAGCGCGTTGAACTCAGCGGGTCACCGATACGCTCCTGCGCGGTATTGATGATCTCCGCCGGCAGAATATCACCGCGCGCGGTCAGAAGGTCGGCCATAAACTCAGCCGTGAATTCGGGATGCGGCTGGACCGTAAGTGCGCGATCACCGTATGCAATCATCGCATTGGCGCAAAAATCCGAGGCGCCAATCACCTGCGCCTCGGGCGGGAGCTTGGTGATTTGATCCTGATGCCAGGCGATGATGCGATCGGTTCGCCCGTCTTGACCCTGATAGTCGGTGGCCCCGACGGACCAGCCGCCGCTGAACTTTTCGACCCTGCCGCCAAGTGCCTGCGCAAGCACCTGATGGCCGAAACAGACCCCGACAATCGGGACGCAACCCTGATAGGCATCACGCAGAAAGGCTTCGAGCGGGGCAATCCAGTCGTGGCCTTCGTAGACGCCGAATTTGGATCCGGTAATCAGCCAGCCATCCGCATCATGCACCGAGGCGGGAAGATGCCCTTCGAGGACCAAATAGGTATCAAATTCAAAGTCGTACCCGGCCAGAAGCCTTTTGAACAAGTCGTCGTAGTCACCATGTTTGGCACGCATCTCATCCGGGGTGCGCCCGGTTTGTAAAATACCGATCTTCATCTTGTTCTCTTATCGCCTACCAGTTTCGAGAAATCAGCGCCTTGCGCCCCAGCCCGTTGGCCAATCTCAGACACCCAGCCGGTCACGCAGCGCATACCACCACGACCCCATCACGGAATACGGAACGCGGAACACCCTGCCGCCCGGGAATGGATACCAGGGGATATTTTCAAAGACGTCAAACCGCGTGAGATCACCGTCGATGGCTTCGGACAGGATGCGACCAAAGGTGTGCGACCCCGTGACGCCGTGGCCGGAATAGCCATGGGCGAAATAGGTGTTCTTGCCCAACCGGCCCATCTGCGGCACGCGGCTGAACGAGAGCGCAAAATTGCCGCTCCAGGCATAGTCGATCTGGATGCCCTTCAACTGTGGAAAGACCTTTTCCATGTTGCCGCGCAGCTTGGCCTCGATGTCGCGCGGGTCCGCGCCGCCGTAAACAGTTCCACCGCCAAACAACATGCGTTTGTCACCAGACAGGCGAAAGTAGTCCAGAATATAGCGGATATCCTCGACGCAGGCGTCCTGCGGGATCAGCGAATGCGCCAGTTCCTCGCCCAGGGGTTTGGTGGCCATGACCTGGGTCGAAACGGGCATCACGCGCGATGTCAGCGCGGGCACGACATGGCCCAGATAGGCATTGCCACACAAGACAAGCGTTTTGCAGATCATCTTGCCCTTGGCTGTCTTGACCACGGGTTTTGCTGCATCGGTGTCGACGTCAGTCACCGGCGACATCTCGTAGATGATGCCGCCAAGTTTCTCAAACGCAGCGGCCTCGCCCAGTGCGAGGTTCAATGGATGCATGTGGCCGCCGGAATGGTCGACAAGCCCACCTTCGTAGAGATCCGAGTTGATGTGGGCGCGCAGCTGGTTTTTATCGAGCATTTCTTGATTGTCGATGCCGTAGCTTTTCCAAAGTGCCTGACGGTCTTCCAGCTCTTTCATGTGGGCACTGGTCAGCCCGGTAAAGATGTTCTTTTCTTTCAGGTCACACTGGATGTCATAGGTCTTGACCCGATCGCGAATGATCTGGCCACCTTCCTGCACCAGACCGGCGACAAAGGTCGCGGTGTCCTGACCATAGCGTTTCCTGATCGTTTGCAGGCTGGCGTTCAACCCGTTGACGATCTGGCCGCCGTTGCGCCCGGACGCGCCCCAACCGACCCGCGCGCCTTCGACGATGGCCACCTTGTACCCTTTTTCAACCAGATACAGACCGGTCGACAGACCGCTGTAGCCCGCCCCGATGATGCAGATGTCAACTTCGTTGATACCGCTCAGAGCCGGACGCCTGGGTGCGGGGTTGGCCGAGGCCGCATAATAGCTTGTCGTGTGCTGACCGTCGCCAGCATAGGGGTTATTGGCAGCGTTCATCACACCACCTCCAGATATGAGTGATATTCAAAATCGGTGACGTGGCGGGCAAAGCGTTTAAGCTCTTGTGTCTTGCATTCCACCAGCATCGTTTGCAGCTGTTTGGAAAAGACGTCTTGGACATAGGTGCCACGCCGAAAGGCCTCGATCGCGCTGGCCCAGTCCAGAGGCAGGTGCGGCAGCTCTTGCCGGTACGCATCGCCAATGACAGCCGGAGCGGGAACAAGCGCCTTTTCGATTCCCATCAGCGCGCCACCCAGAATACTGGTCATCACCAGATACGGGTTCGCATCGGCACCGGCGACACGGTGCTCGATCCGCCGCGCCTTGTGACTGCCACCCGGGATACGCACGGCGACCGTCCGGTTTTCATATCCCCAACCAACGCCCGTGGGGGCATGGGCACCGGGCAGCAGGCGGCGGAAAGAGTTCTCATGCGGCGCAAACGTAAGGCTGTTCTCCTGCATCGTCTCCAAAAGCCCGGCGACGGCGCTGCGCATGATGTCCGTGCCTTCTTCGCCACCGTTGTCAAAGACGTTCTCGCCCTTTTCGTTCAACAGCGAGAAGTGAACGTGAAAACCGCTGCCAGCACGATCGCCATAGGGTTTGGCCATGAAAGTCGCGGCAAAACCGTGTTTGCGCGCGACACCCCGGACCAGCCGTTTGAACAAAACCGCGTCGTCGGCCGCACGCAGCGGATCATCGACATGCATCAGATTGATTTCAAACTGACCCGCACCGTTTTCCGAAATGGCCGCATCAGCCGGAATGCCCTGTTCGGCGCAGGCGTCATAGACGTCGTTCAAAAATCCGTCGAAGTGCTGCAGTTCATCCAGTGACAAGGCACCGTCGGAATCCAGCCGTTTTCCTGTGACAGGCGAACGCGGGGCTTCCGGCTTGTCGCCCGAGGGGTCGCAGACGTAGAATTCCAGCTCGGACGCGACAACCGGCGTCAGGCCAAGCGCCTTATAGCGCTCGACGATGCTTCCCAACGCGCGGCGTGGATCGCCCGGGAACGGTACGCCATTCTCCTGGCGCATCCAGAGCATGGCCATCGCCGTGGGCCGGTCAAGCCAGGTGATGGGCAAAAGATCACGACCCGTAAAATCGCACAGACCGTCGGAATCGCCTGTTTCAAAGACCAGTTTGCTGTTTTCGATATCCTCGCCCCAGACATCAAGGCCAACGACAGACAGGGGCATGCGCATGCCGCCCTCGACCACTTTCTCGGCCTGATCAACTGGAACACGTTTGCCGCGCAGGGTGCCGTTCAGATCACAGACGCAGGCAAAGATGGATTGAATTTCGGGCCTGTCCGCAAGCCACTGCGTTACGTTGAAATCAGACATGGAGACTCCTAAGTGATACCTTGAGTAATTTTGTGATATCATATTGAGTGTTTAGATTTCATTTGAAGCTTGTGTCAATTTTTTTCTTGAATATTGTCCCTTAGCGAAAACAAACGCGGGATAGTCGCATGGCAAAGGCCGACACACTGAACGTTCCAGAGATCGCTTTCGGTGCGGACCGGACGACGCAAGAGTACGTCTATGCGCGGCTGCGGAATGCGATCATGGTGGGAGCGATCGAGCCCGGGGCGCATTTGACGATGCGCGGACTGGCCGAGGCGCTGAACCTAAGCCCGACACCCATACGCGAGGCAGTCCGGCGGCTCAGCACCGAACATGCGCTGCAGATTTTGCCAAATCGCCGGATGACCGTACCCCTCATGACGCTGGGACGGTTCGAAGAGCTGGTCGCGCTGCGGATCACGTTAGAGGTACACGCAGCCGAGCGGTCCGTGCCTTATATCTCTGATATCATTATTGAAAACATGGTCGCGCTTGACAATGAAATGGACAGGGTTCTGTCCGAAGGGCACTATGACGCGCTGACGATCCTGAACCAGGATTTTCACCGGATGCTGTACGCGGTGAACCCCCATCAGGTCTGTATCCCCGTGATCGAAAGTGTCTGGCTGCAACTGGGGCCGTTCCAGCGTCAGGTGCTGGTGCGCTTGAACCAGGTGCCGGGCGTGGATCACCACAAACAGATCATTAGCGCGCTCAGAGCGCGGGATGTGGTGGCGTTGGGCGAGGCCGTTAAGAACGACATTCGCGAAGGTATCAGCCGCAGCGGCCGGCAGATTTTGGAACAGGTCGCCTGAGAGCAGCCTGCCGCCCAATACATCAGCCCTGACAATTGCAGCACAAAACAACGCTTGGGACGGCATCTTTAAGCTGGGCAGACCACGCCGAATCCTCGCCCTGAAATGGGGTTTTCGCGCCATGCTGTCAGAGTCTGAAGTGATCCGCCTACCGTGACGAATTCCCAACTGTTATAACTTTATCAAAAATCCGAACCTGAGAGGTCACAAAATACCCCCTTTTAAGGCCTTTTTTTGTGATACCGATTGACAGAATGTGTCTTCGCCCTCATTAAAGTGATAACTTTTAGCTTGAGGTCCACCATGAACACCCAGAATAACGCCGCCACCCTTACGCCGGGCCTTGATGTCGCGGCCTTGTGCGAAAAGGCCCGCCAGATGGTTGCGCACGAAGCCCCGCTTTACGAACAGCTTCGTCCGCGCAGCAAGGACATGTTCGCAAACCCAACGCCGGGGTTTTACGATCAGGTGCCGCAGCACTGGATGCGCGATTGGCCGATGCCCTTTCCCTTTGCCGTCGCCGGTGCCTCCGGCAGCACCCTGACCGACATTGACGGCAACACGCTTGTCGATTTCTGCCTTGGTGACACCGGCGCAATGTTCGGCCACGCGCCCCGGCCCATTGTCGAGGCCTTGTCGCAATCGGGCGAACGCGGCCTGACCACCATGCTGCCCTCGGGCGAAGTCGCGGAAGTCGGCAAGCTGTTGACCGACCGTTTCGGCCCCTTCGTCTTTCAGATTGCCACCACCGCAAGCGATGCCAACCGCTTTGCCATCCGGGTCGCGCGGGCGGTGACCGGGCGCAACAAAATCCTGGTCTTCGATGGTTGCTATCACGGGGCCGTCGACGAAACGCTGGTCGACCTTGAGGACGGCCAAACGGTCGCCCGAAAGAACCTGTTGGGTCAGGTTGTCGATGTCACCACGACGACCGTCAGCATTCCGTTCAACGACATTGACGCGCTGAAGACCGCGCTTGAGGCGGGCGATATCGCCGTCGTTCTGGCCGAACCGGTGATGACGAACTGTGGCATGATCCTGCCCGACGAGGGCTATCTGACAGCGCTGCGCGACCTGACGCGCAGCGCTGGCACGTTGCTGCATATCGACGAAACGCACACGATTTCCACCGGCCTTGGCGGCTATACTGCGGTGCACGGGCTTGACCCGGACATCTTTGTCGTCGGCAAACCCGTGGGCGGCGGCGTGCCGGTCGCGATCTGGGGCATGTCGCAGGACGTTGCCAAAGCCATGTCCGACATCCGCGCCAAAATGACCGGCATCGGCCATTCCGGCATCGGCACGACCCTGTCGGGCAGCACACTGCAAATCGCCTGTCTGCGCGCATGCCTGTCGGAAGTGATGACAGCAGAGGCTTACGCCACCATGAACCGCCACGCCGACCGGCTTGAACAAGGTTTCACGGACGCGATCCGCGCCGCAGGGCTGCCGTGGCACGTCAGCCGCGTTGGCGCGCGGCTTGAAATTGTGTTCTCGGCCGACCCCGTGCGCAACGCGGCAGAGGCGCGCGCGGCTGCGATTGATGACATTCAACATGCCCTGCACATCGGCGTGCTGAACCAGGGCTATCTGGTGACACCCTTCCACAACATGGTGCTGGTCGCGCCAACCACGACAGACGAACAGGTCGAGGGGCTGCTGAGCGCCTATGAAACCGTGCTGACGCGTCTCGTTGGACAGGAGGGCAAGTGATGACCGACACCAGACCGAACGAAGCCGCCTCGATCGAAGAGGCCGAAGCCTTTCTGGCCAAACATCCGGACATCTCCGCCTTTGACCTTGTGCTGATCGACCCCAACGGGATCGCGCGCGGCAAGATCATCCGCCGTCACGAACTGTTGGGCCTGTACAAATCCGGCCGTCACCTTCCGGGCTCGATCCTCGGCCTGGACGTGACGGGCGAGGATGTGGACGAAACCGGACTGGTCTGGGACGACGGCGATGCGGACCGCATTGCCTGGCCTATTGCCGGATCGCTGGTGGAACTGCCCTGGACCGATCCGAAACGGGGTGAAGTCCGCGTCAGCCTGTATGAACTGGACGGCACGCGCATGGGGGCCGATCCGCGCCATGCGCTGTCGCGTCAGATCGAGGCGTTCAACCAGATCGGCATGAACCCCGTCATGGCCTTTGAGCTGGAGTTCTACCTGCTGGACGCCACCCGCGACGCCAATGGCCGCCCGCAGGCCGCGCGGATGCCGATCACGGGCGACCTGAACCAGACCAATCAGGTTTACAGTCTGGATCCGCTCGACAATATGCAGACCTTCATCGCCCAGCTTTATGCCCATGCCGAAACGCAGGGCCTGCCGGTCGAAACCATGATCTCCGAATACGCTCCCGGCCAGTACGAGCTGACCCTGCGCCACCGCGACAGCGGGCTGCGCGCGGCGGATGATCTGGTGATGCTGAAACGGCTGGTGCGCGGCCTTGCGATCCGTCACGGGATGCGGGCGAACTTCATGGCAAAGCCCTTTGGCGGGCGCTCCGGTTCGGGGATGCACCTGCACACCAGCCTGACGGATGACGCGGGCAAGAACCTGATGGCGGACGCGGACGGGGACCTTGCGCCGCTGTTGCTGAATGCTGTTGCGGGGCTGCAAAAAACGCTGGCCGAATCCATGCTGCTTTATGCGCCCAACATCAATTCGTGGCGCCGTTTCGGACGCAACAGCTATGCGCCCACGGCTGCCACATGGGGCCGCAACAACCGCAGCGTCGCCATCAGGGTCCCCGCGGGGAACCCTGCCAACCGCCACATCGAACACCGCACACCCGGTGTCGATGCCAACCCCTATCTCGTGGCTGCGGGCGTGCTGGCCGGGATGTACGACGGCATCCGCGACACATTGCAGCCAGAGGCCGAAGCGACGTCTTACGACGCAGACAGCGCCTATGGGCTGCCTGCGGACTGGGCCTCCGCGATTGCATGCGCGTCAGGCTCCGCTTTCCTCAGGCAAGCCCTGGGAGAGAAGATGGCACATGTGTTTCTGGCGCTGCGGCAATCGGAATACGACCGGTTCATCGCCGAGGTCACGGCGGAAGAGTTCGACTATTTCAGCAACACGATCTGACGCGCAAACACCCGTTTCCCATCGCAGATCACTGTCCGCGATGGGAAATGGACCTGGACAGGCAAAACAACATGACCCTACTCAAAACGGCCTTGGTCACCGGCGCCGGTGCGCGTGACGGCATCGGTGTGGCAATTGCCAGAACGCTTGCAAAACGCGGGCTCTCGGTCGCAATTGCCGGTGCCAGCGCGCGGATACACGACCGCGCAGAAGAGTTGCGCACCGAGGGTTTCCAGATCACGTCGCACGTCGCCGACCTGACCAAAGCGCACGAGGTCGCACGCCTGCGGGCCGAGGTCGGCAGCGTCGATGTGCTGGTCAACAATGCGGGTATGGGGTCGGTCGCCGCCCCCGCGCTTCAGCGCAGCTTTCTGTCGCTCACCGAAGCCGATTGGGATGTCGGCATTGATGTGACCCTCAAAACGGCATTCCTTGTGACCAAGGCCTTTCTTGGCGACATGACCGAACGGGGCATCGGGCGGATCGTGAACATCGCTTCCGTGACCGGGCCGCTTGTCTCGAACGAAGGCGAGGCGGCCTATTCCGCGGCCAAGGCCGGCATGGTCGGAATGACCCATGCGCTGGCACTGGAGGTTGGGCGCTTTGGCGTCACGGTCAACGCGGTCGCGCCGGGTTGGGTCGACACCAGCGCCTCGACCGAAGAAGAGCGGATCGCCGCACGCCATACGCCATTGGGCCGTGCCGGACGCCCTGACGAAATCGCGGCGGCTGCTGCCTTTCTCGCCTCCGAAGAGGCAAGCTATGTGAACGGATCAGTGCTGGTCGTGGACGGTGGCAATATCCTGCAAGAGAGCAAGGTTCAAATCGGATGAATGAGAAGGGCCCTCCTGGCCTGACCGAATTGGCAAAGACATCTTGACTGGCTAGGCTTGAGGCACCAACCGACCTATGTCGGACATCTTTGTTGCGCGGGACCCGTCATGCCGCCGCAGCCGTCCCGATCACGAAAGCAATGGTAGACCTGAATGCGCGATATTTCGACCCTGCACCAACAGATCTATCAGACGCTGCGCGAGCAACTGATTTCGGGGCAGTTTGCGCCGGGTAAGAATGTGAACGCCCGCGACATCAGCCAGACGATGGACGTGGGGCTTATGCCTGTGCGCGGTGCCATCACGCGGCTGGTCGGGGAACGCGCCCTTGAGGTTCAGCGCAACGGCCGCTTTTGCGTTCCGGCGCTGACCCGCCGTCGCTTCGACGAGTTGATGCAGGCCCGACAACAGCTGGAACCGCTGTGCGCGATGCGCGCCCTGCCGTTCATGACGTCGGAAAAAATCGCGGAAATGGAAGCCTGCGACCAGCGTATGAACCACAGCTACACCACCGGCGACGCCGGGGTGTATATGCAGCAGAACTACCAGTTTCACTTTACCCTCTACAGAGCAGGCGCGTCCGAGGTGCTGGTGCCGCTGCTGGAAAGCGTGTGGATGCAGTTCGGCCCCTTCATGCGCAGCGTTTTCAAGATGGAAGAGAAATCCGACATCGTGGACAAACACCAGATGACCCTCGAGGCGATCCGGCGCAACGACGCCGAAGCGCTGGGGCTGGCCATCCGGGCGGACATTGCCGATGGCGTTCATCTGCTGAAGCAGACGCTGGACGACAGGCCGGATGAAGAGGTCCGCGCGCCGGAATAAACGGACGGACCATTTTGGGGCTCGGTTCTTTATTATGGGTAGGGCGGTTGTGATCCGCGCCTCAGATCTCGGCGTGCCAGAGTTCGATGAAGACGTTTTTATCATCGCCTGCGGGGGCATAGGCGGTTCCAAACAGCACCATGTCGCCCAATGCCGCGTGGGGGCCTGCAGGCACCTCCAGCTCCGCCCGGGTGCGTCCGTGAAAGCTGCCGTCCGCCTGCGGCACCATGCGCCCCGCATTGTGCACCATCAGGACCGTTCCATCCTCAAGCTCAAGGAAATAGCGCGCTTCGACCTCATAGGTTCCATCGGCAAGGCGGCGGGCGAAATCGGCACCGCCGGGCAGGATCTTCGCGCGCCAGCTGGCTGAAACCGCTTCGCCTCCGGTGATCGGGAACAACGCCCTGCCCGTGCCCCGGCTTGTATCAAACTCGGTTGCCGGTCCAATTTCGGCCCGGATCGAACAGACCTGGCTTAGGCGGGGTTTTCCGGGTGACAAGGGGGCACCCAGCGTCGTGATGTCGGGGCAATCAGCGTTCATGGCTAACCCTCCCGTCGAACAGTGTCAGATCAACTTCCAGTGCGCCGATGCGGTCGATGGCGGTGCTCTCGATATCGGCTGACAGCATGGCAAGGTCCGCCTTCATGCCGGTCCGGATTGTTCCGGTCAGCCCTTCCGCGAAACCCACATACGCGCCGTTGCAGGTGTATGCCGCCAAAACCTCTTGCAAGGTCAGCCGCTGGTCCGGCAGTGCCGCGACCCAGTTCTGCCGCGTCATCGCCGCCTGAATCCCTGCCAGCGGAGAAATCGGCACGATCGGCCAGTCCGAGGAAAAGGCGACGACCGCGCCCGTGTCTGCGATCGTGCGCCATGCATAGGCCATGCCCGCCCGATGCGCGCCGATCCCCACGGTTGTCTCATCCTCGCGCAGCGGGGCGTGCGGCGGCTGCATCGAGGCGATGACACCCAGTTCGGCAAAGCGCCCCAGGTCGTCGGGGTGCAGCATCTCCACATGCTCGATCCGGTGACGCCGGTCACGCGGACCGTTGGCCTTGGCCGCCGCTTCATAGCCGTCCAGCGCCAGCCGCACGGCTGCGTCCCCGATGGCATGAATGGCGATCTGCAGGCCGCGTTTATCAATCTCTACCGCCGCCGCGATAAAATCCTCGCGGGTGAACAGCAGGTCGCCTTGATGGTCCGGGCGATTGGCATAGGGGTCAAGCATCGCTGCCGTACCGCTCGCAATCACGCCGTCGAGGAAAATCTTAACGAAGCCTGAACACAGGGTGTCACCCGTGAAATCCCGCGTCATGGCGCTGGCGCGGTCCAGTTCCGACAGATCCATTTCCGCCGTCAGGTGAAAGGGCACCCGCAGCCGCGAGATCAGCGCGCCTTCCTCCTCGATCTCGCGCAGGATCTCCAGCATATAGCGGTTGCCGTCCATGTTGTGCATCGACGTGATGCCGTGACGCGCCGCATGGTGCAGGCCGACCTTGAGGGTCTCGCGGTCTTCTGCCCGCTCTTTTTCTGTCGGCGGCACCGGCGGTTCGATCCCCGACATGCCGAGCGATTCACGTCCGCCCACGTTGCGCACCTCAAACAGCGGCAGCATCGCCAGCTTCTCTTGCAATTCGCCCGTGGCCTTGCCGTCCGCGCCCATCACCACCGCATTGCCGCGCGGCAGTTCGCGCCCGTCGAGCAGGCCCGCCGCCTCAAGCGCTGCGGTGTTCGCCCAAGCGGTGTGGAAATCATAGGCCATGATCATCAGCGGCCTGTCCGGGCAGATTTCATCCAGCACATGGCGGTCCAGCGACCGATCCTGTCCAAGGATCGCATAATCGCCCCCCTGCCCCAGCAACAACGATAGGTCCGGATGGGTCTCGGCGTAGTCTCTGACCGCCGCCCGCAGTTCCTCCAGGTCACTGACCCGGTCGGCCCGGATCACGGTTTCATTGTAACCGCCCATGAAAAGATGCACATGCGATTCCACGAAACCGGGCAACAGCGTTCGCCCGCCTGCGTCGATCCTGCGCGTGTCAGGCCCCGCCAGCGCGTCGATCTCGGCATCGGAGCCGACCGCGACGATCCTGTCACCGCCAACCGCAACTGCCGTCGCGCGGGGGGCATCAGGGTCCATCGTCAGAACGCTGGCATTGAGGAATATGATTGTGGGGATCATGCGGACTCTCCCGCCCGGCGCAGATGGGTCGCGGCCAGCGTGCTGTCGTCAAAGACGTGGTTCAAAAAGGGCGTGATCCGCTGCGAAAGCATCGCATCGTGATCCGCCAGCGTGGTCTGCGGGTCCGTAATCAGCGTCAGATAGCAGGGCATCCATAGGTCATGCAGCAGGGTCGCAAGATAGCGGATATCCATCGGCGTACCCACACGCGTGCGCAGCTCGTAAATCTCCAGCCGCTCAACAATGGCGTCGATCAGCAAGCGCGAAGTATTGCGGAATCGCTTTGACAGGTCCGTATCGGGTCGCCGGATGACCGACGCTTCGGCATAACGCCACAACCGACGCGACGCGATATCCAAGGTTTCCTGAGAGACCTCGGAAAACAGGTCCAACACGATACTGGCCAACGGAACTCCGTCCAGCCGCGGCCTGCGCGATCCGCTCTCGCGCTTGCGCTGTGTGCCCTCCTCGATGATGGCAAGCAGAATGCCGTCCTTGGACCCGAAGTAATTGAAAACAGTGGGCGCAGACACTTCGCAAGCTTCGGCGATGTCCGCGATTGTGGTCGCATCCACGCCCTTTTCCTCGAACAGTTTGATTGTCGCCGCAATGATATCCTCCCGGCGCCTGGCTTTCTTGCGATCACGCAATCCGGGTTCTGCATCCTTGGGCATCTGGCTCTCTTTTTCGCTCTTAGTATTTTTGTGTTACTAAAATTTTTTATTGACTAAAACATTTTTGTCAATAACTTTCGGGAAATTCTCAAGGTAGGGTCACATGCTCGACATACGTTCGCTTTCGAAAAAATTCGGCTCCGGTGACAGCGCTTTTCAGGCACTGAAGTCGATCGACATCACCATTGAAGAAGGCGAGTTCTTTACGCTGCTCGGTCCGTCCGGCTGCGGCAAGACGACCCTGCTGCGGCTGATCGCAGGCTTTGAACAGCCCAGTGGCGGGCAGCTTGTGCTGGACGGCAAGGACATTGCGACGACACCGCCGAACCACCGCCCGGTCAACACCGTGTTTCAAAGCTATGCGCTGTTCCCGCACATGACTGTCGCGCAGAACGTGGCCTTCGGGCTGGAGGCGCGCGGCACCAATCCGGCGGAGGTTGCCCCGCGTGTGGATGAGATCCTGGGAATCGTCCAGATGGCGCACCTGCGTGACCGCAAAAGCAGCCAGATGTCCGGCGGCCAGCAGCAGCGCGTGGCACTGGCGCGGGCGCTGGCCCCGCGTCCGCGAATCCTGTTGCTGGACGAACCGCTTTCGGCGCTCGACCTGAAGCTGCGCAAACAGATGCAGTTCGAGCTGAAACGCCTCCAGCGCGAGTTGGGCCTGACCTTTATCTTCGTCACCCATGACCAGGACGAGGCGCTGACAATGTCGGACCGGATTGCGGTGATGGATGGCGGAACCCTGCAACAGGTGGCCGATCCCCGGACACTGTACGATCACCCCGCCAACCGCTTCGTGGCCGAGTTTATCGGTGAGGCGAATTTCCTGTCCGGCACGGTTGCGGGTGGCAAGCTGTCCCTGATCGGGCAAGCGCCCGTGCCGTTGCCACGCGGTGCCGATGCCAGCGGCCCGGTCACCGTGATGATCCGCCCCGAACAGGTCGTTATCGGCGCTGCTGGCGGTGACGCCATCACGGCCGACGGGCGGATCGAGGCGCTGGTCTTTTCCGGCACCGATACCCACGTGACCCTGCGCCTGCAAAACGGCGACACCCTAAGCCTGCGCGCGCCAAACAATTCTCACGCCACCACGACCTTCGCCGAGGGAGAGCCCCTTCGGGTCTCGCTTCCCATCGGCGCGCTGCGCCTGTTGCCAGAGGACGTTGCCGATGCCGCGTAACCCCACCGCCGCCGCCAACGAAAGCGCCGTAATGCGCGCCGAGACCCGGCGGCGCTGGTCGCTGGCGCTGCCCGCGCTCACGGTGATCACGCTCTGCTCGATCCTGCCGCTGGGTGTCATGGTCGCCTATTCCTTCATGGAGGCCGGCCAATACGGCAACGTCCAGTGGGGCTTTTCTCTTGAGGGTTGGAGAGCCGTGTTCCTGGATCGCGACTTTTTCGATGACAGCTACATTCCGGCCACCGCGCACCTGACAATTCTGGCCCGGTCCATCCTTCTGGCGCTGGCGACCACCGCGCTGACCTTTGTCTTCGGCATCCCCACCGCCTGGTTCATCGCAACGCGGCCACCCGCGACGCGGGCCTATTGGATGTTCCTGATCACCGTGCCGTTCTGGACCAACCTGCTGGTCCGCACCATCGCGATCCAAGAGGTGATCCGCGCCGACGGCACGCTGAACCGTCTGTTGCTGGCGACGGGTCTCATAGACGAGCCCCTGCAAATGATGTTCACCAATGGCGCCGTGCTGGTGGGGATGACCTATGTCTACCTGCCGCTGATGGTGCTGCCGGTCTATGCCGCCATCGAAAAGTTCGATTTCCGCCTGGCCGAGGCCGCCTACGACCTGCACGCCTCGCGGCTGTATTGCCTGCGCAGGGTCGTGCTGCCCTTGATGTGGCCGGGCATTGTTGCCGGTTCGATCCTGGTCTTCATCCCGGCCCTTGGCGCCTATGTCACGCCGCGCCTGATGGGGGGTGGCCGCGCGATGATGTGGGGCAACCTGATCGACCTGCAATTCGGTCAGGGCCGCAACTGGCCTCTGGGTGCCGCGCTGTCGATCACCCTGACCCTCGTCGTGGTTGGCGCAATGGTCTGGTACGCGCGCCGCGCCGCAAAAGGAGCCGAAACCAATGGCTAACAAACGCTTCGATGTCACCCATGTGCCCGGTGCCGCAACCATCGCAATCGTCACCTTCCTCGCGCTTTACATCCCGGTGCTTATTCTGGTGGTGAACGCCTTTAACGGCAGTGATACTGCGGGCTGGTGGGAGGGCCTGTCGTTGCGCTGGTTCGCTGCCGCACTGGACAACGCCGCTTTCCGCAGCGCGGCACTCAATTCGGTGATCGTGGCCCTTGCGGCGGCCCTGTTGTCCACCTGTCTTGCCACTGCGGCGGCCCTGGCCGTGACCCGTGGCCGTCAGATCAAGGGACAAGGCAGCATTGCCGTCATCCTGAACCAGCCGCTGCTTGTGCCGGAAATCGTCTTTGCCATCGCCCTTATGGTGGTGCTGGCGCAGGTCAAGCAGGTGACCGGCTACCAGGGCCTCGGCTATTTGATTGCGGCCCATACCACCTTTTGCATCCCCTTTGCCTTTTTGCCGATCCGCGCCCGCTTGTCGGGCATGGACCTGACGCTGGAGACCGCATCAATGGATCTCTATGCCGGTCGGTTCTACACCTTCCGGCGTGTCACGCTGCCGCTTCTGCTGCCGGGCATCCTTGCCGGTTTCATGCTGGCCTTCGTGATCTCGCTCGACAACGTGGTGGTCAGCAGCCTGGTCAAATCGCCGGGACAGGAAACCCTGCCCACCTACCTGATGGGCGAACTCCGCCGCAATCTCACATCGGAAATCTATGCGATCTCGGCGCTGCTGCTTTTCGCCAGCATCTCAATCGTCGCCGCCTCGTGGGTCATCACCCGCACCAAACAGTAACCAAGAAGAAACTGACAACCCCAATCCAACATCGGAGTCTTTTCAATGAAACGCACCCACACCGGAACCGCGCTGGCCGCCGGCCTGACCCTGCTGGCCCAGTCCGCCACGGCCGAAGGCAACCTGAACGTCTACAACTTCGGGCTCTACACTCCCCCGGAACTGCTCGAGAAATTCTCGCAGGAATATGACGTCGAGGTCACCCTGACCGACTTTGTCGCCAACGAAGAGGCCATCGCCCGCATTCAGGCGGGCGGCCATGGAATGGATGTCATCATCGTCAGCGGCTACTTTATCCCGGCCTATGTCGATCAGGGCTTGCTGATGGAAAGCAACCCCGCCGGAATGGAGAACTTCCACAACATCGCGGACCAGTGGAAATCCATCCCCACCGACCCCGAACGCAAGTTCACCGTGCCCTGGGTCTGGGGCACCACCGGTGTCATGGTGAACAGGAAGGTATACGACGGCGACATCAACACCGCCGCGATCTTTCTCGACCCGCCGGAAGAGCTCAAGGGCAGCATCAATATCGTGCCGAGCATGAACGACATGATCGACATGACCCTCAGCTACATCGGCGCCGAGCCCTGCACCACCGATCGCGAAAGCCTCAGCAAGGCGCGCGACCTGCTGCTCTCGGCCAAGGAAAACTGGGCGTCCGTCGACTACCCCTCGTTCGAGAAGTTCATCAACGAGGATCTCAGCGCCTCGGTCTTCTGGAGCGGTGCCGCCGCCC
This sequence comes from Sulfitobacter sp. 20_GPM-1509m, assembly GCF_000620505.1. Lineage (GTDB taxonomy): Bacteria > Pseudomonadota > Alphaproteobacteria > Rhodobacterales > Rhodobacteraceae > Pseudosulfitobacter. Next base: position 131,665 of record NZ_JIBC01000008.1, read on the forward strand.
GCGTGCGCGGCCTGAACGACGGCTTTGCCTATGGCTGGCCCAAGGACGGCTATATGAAGTGGATGGACAACCTTGCGATCCTGGCTGACGCGACCAATGTCGAGAATGCGAAGCTGTTCCAGAATTTCGTCATGCAACCCGAGAATGCCGCGTTGATCTCGAACTACACGATGTACAACAACGCCATCACGGGATCCGAAGCGTTCATGGACCCCGAACTGATCAGCGCACCGGAACTGGCGGTGCCGGAAGAGCTGCAAGGCGCGGCGATTGAACAGACCCTTTGCGCCCCGGAAGCACAGGACCTTTACACCCGGATCTGGACCGAACTGACACGTTGATTTCTCCCTGGAACCGGCGGTGCATCACCGCCGGTTTCGCTATGTGCCGGGTTTCAATGCGCCCGCACTCGGTTTAAAAGCCATTGCCGGAACGCGGAGCCGACCTGCCTCGCGACAGCGTGCGGGCAATGCATGTTCTGGCACTGACCCTGCCCCAGTTCACCTAAAAACAAGGCATTTCCACCCACGGCGCCGGATCTATGCCGACGCTGGACAAAACGCCTCCAATATTGATTTCCCTCTCATCATTTCCCTGCTAATTCAGGACCATGGATATAGTCCTGGTTACCACGATCATTGCTTCACTCTTCCTCGTCATCGGCGTGGCAGAGCCGCTCGCCGCGCGTTTGCGCCTGCCTTACAGTGTGATCCTTGCCATCCTTGGCATTCTGATCGGGGGCGGCTCGATCTTCTTTCTGCGCACCAATTTGACGGACGCGTTGAATCCCGTAGCCGAGGCGATCCTCGGGCTGCCGATCCGGTCCAATGTCTTCCTTTATGTCTTTCTGCCGACGTTGCTGTTCCAGGCGACGCTGGGGATGAACCTGCGCCGAATGCTTGACGACTGGGTCCCGATCCTTGTTCTGGCTGTCGTCGCTGTGGTGGTGGCCACGCTGACAGTGGGCTATGCGCTTTCATGGGCCAGTTCGCTGCCGCTGGCGGCATGTCTTCTGGTCGGGGCCATCGTATCAACCACTGACCCTTCGGCAGTTGTCTCCATCTTTCGCTCGATCTCGGCGCCACGCCGTCTTGCGCGGATCATCGAGGGTGAGAGCCTTCTGAATGACGCGGCCGCCATCGCGCTCTTTGGCCTCTTCATCGGTTTCGTGATGCTGGGCGTGCCCGACCCGAACCTCAGCGAAGCGCTGATGCGTTTTCCGGTGCTGATCGCCGGGGGCGCACTGACCGGCTGGCTGGCGGCACGGCTCGCGGTCTGGATCATGGCGCTGTTCAACGGGCACGAACTTGCGCAAATCTCAATCTCTGTCGCCCTGCCCTATCTGGTCTATATCGGCGCAGAGCAGAGTATTGGTGCGTCGGGGGTCATCGCGGTCGTCACTGCGGGGCTGACGCTGAACCTGACCGGGCCGGGACGATTGCCGCCGCAGGCCTGGGCCAATCTGCGGGAGCTTTGGGGTGTCCTTGCCCATTGGGCGGGGGCGTTGATCTTTATTCTTGCCGCCCTCCTGATCCCGCGCCTGCTGGAAGAGGTGCGCATCACAGACTTCGCGTTGATCGGCGTGGTCATCGTGGCCGCTATCGCGGCACGGGCGCTGATCTTGTTCGGATTGCTGCCCCTTCTGACCTTCCTGCGGATCTCGCCTGCCATCGAAAGGCCCTACCGTGTCGCCATCCTCTGGGGTGGCCTTCGGGGCGCGGTCACGCTGGCGCTTGCGTTGGCCGTCACCGAAAGCCTCCGCGTGCCGCTCGAGGTCAAACGGGTGGTGGGCATTCTGGCCACCGGCTTCACGCTGTTCACACTGGTGGTGCAGGGTACGACGCTGCGGTCCGTGATCGGCTGGCTGGGGCTTGACCGGCTCTCCCCCATCGACGAGGCGCTATCGCGGCAGGTCGTGGCGGTTGCGCTGCAAACCGTGCGCGAGGACGTCGCACGCGCCACAGAAAACTACGAACTGACGCGCGACATCGTTCGCTCCGAGGCCAAGCAGTTCGGCGAACGGCTGGACGAAACCGTAAAAGCCGCCGAGGACAGCGTCGGCATTCTGGATCGCGACCGGATCACGCTGGGGCTGATCGCTCTGGCCGGCCATGAACGTGACACCATCCTGGCGCGGGTGCGCGAGCGAACGATCACGGCCCGGATGGCAGAGCAGGTTCTGTCGGACGCCGACCGCCTTATCGAAGGGGCGCAGGCGGGCGGTCGCACTGGATACCAGCTCGCGGCCCGTCGCAGCGTGGTCTATGGCAAAGTCTTCCGGTTGGCCGTGATGTTGCGCAATCGGCTGCGCCTCCCTGCACCGCTGGGCCGTATGACTGCGGACAGGTTCGAGCTTTTGTTGTCGCAGCGGCTGATCCTGCGCGACCTGAGCGTGTTCATCGACAATCGCATCGTCCGCATCCATGGGCGGCGGGTGGCCGATCTGTTGCACGAGCTGCTGTCGCGGCGGATCGAAGCTGTGGAAACCGCGCTCGAGGGGCTACGCCTGCAATATCCCGGCTATGCCGAGAAGCTGGAACGTCGCATTATCCGCCGCACCGCGTTGCGCTTTGAAGAACGCGAATACATGGCGATGCGCGAAGACGGGCTGATCGGGGCCGAGGTCTATACCGCGCTTATGCAGTCACTGGCGGCACGGCGCGCCGCGGCGGAAGATCGTCCGCGCCTTGATATCGCGCTTCAGCGTGAGGAACTCGTCAAACAGTTTCCACTGTTCGCAGATTTTGACGAAACTGCGCTGAAACGGTTGGGCCGTGCCCTCCAGACCCGTTATGTCAACGCCGGAGATGCCATCATCCTCAAGGACAGCACGGCGAAGAGCGTGTTCTTTATTGCCTCGGGCGCGGTCGAACTGGAAAGTGCGGGAAAATCCCTGCGGCTGGGGCGTGGTGAGATGTTCGGCCAGTTGGCAATCCTGATGAACAAGACCCGCCGCGCCGAAGTACGGGCAATCGCGCCCTCGACGCTTCTTGTGCTTGACGAGGCGCGTTTCCGACGCCTGCTGGACCAAAGCGAAACCGTGCGCAAAGCCGTCCTTGCCAGCGGCGAGAAGCGCGGTGTAACGCTTGCCGGTCTCCAGTCTACCGACCCGTAGGGTATCTGATTGCGGGCGGTCAGAACCTAGGGTCACCGCTTTTCATCGGCCTGCCCGACCATGTCCTCGTGATCGAACGCATCCACATAAACCGCCAGCTTGGCGTGCGTCTGTGCAATGATCCCGTTTATTCTGGCAGGTGACAGCCCATAGCGCCGTGCAATATCCTTTTGGCTTTCGACCCTCAGCCGATGCGCGAAAATAATGTCGGCCTCGCGGGCGGGCAATGTCATCAGACCTTTGGCCAGCCGACCAAGCCGCTGTCTGTCCTGCAACTGCGTTTCGGCTGTGGGTCTGTCGCATAACACCTCATCGTCCAGCTCCAGCGGCGTGACCCGTTCGCTGATCTCGCGGCGGCGATGATCCAGCGCCAGATTGCGCACGATCCGGCGCAGGAACCCGCGCGGGCTGGCGATCTCGGCGCCAATGGCCTTGCTGCTGAGACAGCGCATGGCCGCATCCTGGACCACGTCTTCAGCGCGGTCGCGACTGCCGATTATGCGCATCGCATCGCACAACAGCATTTCGCGCTCGTCAATCAGGTGACGCAGCAATTTTTGCCGTGTCAAAGCACAGCCAGCGGGGACAGGTTTTTGTGATTTAGCCATCTTTTGCGCTTGAATGGAAAGGGCAGGACAAAGTGTCTGCCTGGCGCAAAAGCTGAGTGGACTTGTGACCGCTTTACGCCGAACCCAAAGGCACCACAACCTGCCAGGCTGTCGGTGCGGGCGAATATTCGCCAAATGCGTGTATTTTCCACCCCTGCGTGGCACAGGGGCGGAACACCACTTTATTCGGCCGCGATGGCAGACGCAGATCCGTGCAGGGTTTCAAGCTGTTGGGCAATCTCGTCCGACCGCAGCGCCAGAACCGAAAGCAATGTGTCGCTTAGCCCATGTGTCGGCTCGCTAAAGCCCTGAACGAAAATGCCCGGCTCGAACACTTCCTTCATCGGCAAACGATAGTCGCGATCCGGCTCTTGTGCGATCTGCCACGGGTTCAGGTCTGCCAGAACCGACTGGTCCAGCGCCCGGCGATAACCTGTCCCCAGAACCACAAGGTCGTAGGCCGCGATCTGCGACCCGGACGGCCCCGACAACTGCACCCTGACCTGCGCACCAGCCTGTTGTGCCTCTTGCACCCGCGTCTCCGCCAGCAGGCCCAGACGGTCGTCACCGCGCACGTCTTGCGCATAAAGCGTTTCGTAGATGTGTTCGATCAGGTCCGCGTCGGTCACCGCATAGTTTGTGGCCGCAAGGCTGTGCAAGGTCTGCGCCCGCGTCTCTTCCGGCAAACCGTGGAACCGGTCCGTTTGTGCCGGATCAAAGATCTCGTTCACAAAGGGCGTGTCATCCGACGGTTTGATGGCCCTGCCGCGCAGGATCATGTCGACCCGTGGCTGTTCGCGGCGGGCTGCAAGATCGGCAAAGACTTCGGCGGCACTCTGGCCTGCGCCAATCACGGCGATGCGCTGACCCGGCTTCAGACGGGGCACGACCTGCGAAAGATAGTCATTTGTGTGGAACACCCGGCCGTTGTCCCGCAGGGGTGCGAAAGCGTCGGGCCAGTGCGGCTTGCCCCCCGGTGCCAGCACCACGTTGCGGGCCAGATGGCGCGTCTGCCTGCCCTCCGCGCTTTGGCTGTGCACCGCCAGATGGGTCACCCGGTCGCCCTTTTGCACCGGTTCGATGCCGGTGACCCGGCTGTCGTACTGACAATTGGAAAATTGTCCCGCGATCCAGCCCAGATAGTCGTTGAACTCTTCCCGGCTGGGGAAAAACGTCTTGCGGTTGATAAAGCGCGACAGGCGCCCCTTGGCATGAAGATAGCTGAGAAAGGAAAACCCGCTGCGCGGATTGCGCAGGGACACCAGATCTTTCAGGAATGACACCTGCATGTCGGTGCCCGCCAGCATCATGTCGGGATGCCAGGCAAAGGCCGGTTTTGCCTCAAGAAACCCTGCGCGCAAGCGGCTGCCGCGTTCGTGCAAGGCCACGGCCAGTGCAAGGTTCGAGGGGCCAAAGCCAATGCCGATCACATCCAGCGGTTGCGCATTCATGTCACTCATCGGTCTTCTCCTGTGCCAAGCATATTCGTCAGCGACAGGGCCAGCGGCGTGCCCTGCCCGGTGTCGGGTCGTGCCCAGATTCGGGATTCAAAAAAGTGCTGGCGTTCCAGCCGCACCAGCGTCGCGCGCTTGTGGGAAAAATCGAAATCGCGCACTTGGGCAAAGCCGCCACGCCCCAGGTTCTTGATCTGCCTCAGGTGGCTTGCCTTCGGCTCGCCCATCAGCGCCTGCGTGCGCGGTTCGGCCAGAAACATGTAATGCATCAGCGACGGCATCCACGCGGTGACATAGTCCGCGCCGCGCATGTCATCCTCACCGATCAGCACATGCCAGCCGCGATCCCACGGATCGGCATCATAAACCGCACCAATCCGGTTTTCGCGCGCCCAGTACAGTTCGAAATAGCCGAAATCGCGCCCGTCCAGGCTGCCGATCACCGGCAGGATATGCGGGTCCGCGATCAGGGTTTGCAGCGTGTCGCGATGTGCCTCCAGCGTACCGGCCTCTTCAAAGAATGCGGCGACGCGCGGGTCGTTCTGCCAGCGGTGAAAGGTGGCCAGATCGTCGATACAGGCCGCGCGCAGTTCAATGTGCTGGCCCAGCCATGGGATATAGCGGCGGTACAGTGCCCCGACAGGTTTGGGCGGGCGCAGGGGGTGGCGTCCGTTGGGGCCGGTTTGCCACAGCGTCGGCCAGGGTGGCGTCGGATGCATGATCCAGCGGTCGGGCACCTGCCAGAACGCCACCGGCAACACCCAATGCACCGTGCCAACGGCTGTTGCGACACCCATCACCGCAAGCCGGGACAGCAAACCCGCCCATTCCGCGCCATCCAGCCGGATGGCCACCTCGCCGCCCTCTGCGCTGAGCGTCTCGAAAGCCGCAAGCGCCTGAGCGACGGTCAGATCCGGCGTCGCAGTCAGACCCAGCCTGCCCTCACCTGCATCGCTGAGAGGCAGGAAAACGTCCGCGCCAACCTGTACATAATCTCTGGTGCGGTGCGCCACGGGGCGGTCTGTCAAAGGCATATCAAAAGCCACAATCAGGTCCTTTCTGTGATCTGTGGTGTCGCAGGCTGGGCCTGCGTGTCAGCAAGGGCAAAAGCCCAGCGAAGCGCGCGGTTCACCGCCACCGGCAGCACCGACATATGCGTCTCGTCGGGATAGATTTCGAACCGGGTGACAACCCCGCGCGCGGACAGGGCCCTCGCCATGTCCTGTGCGGCGGCGACGGTGCGGGTCCTGGCCTTTTCTGCCAGCCTTTCGGCAGCTTCGGGGCCGTCAGCCTGAAACGGTGCCAGCACATCGCCCTCCCATTCACCCGCCGACAGATGCACCCGCAGCCGGTGTTCGCCCGCGTCAAAACGATCCAGATGATCCAGCAAAAAGCTGTCTTCCCATGTGATCGCCGGGCTGGCGGCAATCCAGTTGGCAAAGGCATCGGGACGGGTGAACATCAGCCACAGCGCGAACAGCCCCCCAAAGGAATGGCCGAACAGCGATTGCCGCGCCGGATCAAGCGCAACCTGACCGGCCAGAAAGTCGCGCACGTCTTCCAGCAGGAACCGCGCCATGTCCGCGCCGCCGCCGGTCCTGACCTTTGGTCCATTGGCGGTGAAGGGCGGATAGCTTTGCCCCGGCGGCGGCCCCAGATCCCAGCTGCGACGAAAGGAATCGTAAGCTGCGTCGGTCGGATAGCCCACCGCGACCAGCACGCCCCAGCCAAGGTTCGTGCCCGTGGGCCAGAACGCCTGTGCGCGCATCGCATCGACGGCCGTGCCGATCACCGCATTGCCATCCAGCAGCCACAGCGCGGGCCACCCGTCAGCGGGGGCGTCGCCCTGCGGCACCCACAGGAACACACGCCGGATGTCCCCTGTCTGGCTGTCTTTCAGGTCGAACCAACGGGTGCCGCCACAGTCGGCCACGCCCTGCGCCACAACATCACGCATCATGCCGCAGCCTCTTGTGCCGCGTGCAAGGCCGCGCGCAGATCGTCCATCAGCAATTCCGCAGGTTCCAGCCCTGCCGCCAGCCGGATGGTGCGCGGGCTGACGCCAAAGCGCTGAAACACATTCGCCGCCCCCGCCAGCCCGCAGGCCGCCTGCCCCGGCACGATCAGGCTTTCGGGTCCGCCCCAGCTGACACCGATACGGATCGTGCGCAGCGCATCGCAAAAGCGCGCCACATCCACGCCGGCCGCCAGATCAAAGGCAAACAACCCGCCAAAACCGCTCAGCCCTTCGGGGCGGGTGGCCAGCAATCCGGGATGATGCACCGCCGTCACCTGAGGATGGTCTGCCAGCCCCTGCGCCAGTGCCAGACCGGTCTGCATATGGCGCGCCATCCGCATATCCAGCGTGCGAATCCCGCGCAGCACCAGAAACGCATCCATCGGCGACATCCGTCCGCCGAACAGATGGGTGGCTTCGTGGTCGATGGTCTGGATCATCCGGCGCGATCCCGTGACCAGCCCGCCCAATGTGTCACTGTGGCCTGACAGGTATTTCGACGCCGCATGCACCACCAGATCGACGCCCAGCTCATGCGGGCGCTGGTACAGCGGTGTGGCCCAGCTGTTGTCGATCACCGAAACCACACCCAGCCGCCGCGCCTCGGTCGCGATGGCTGCCAGGTCTTGCAGACGGAACGTCCACGACGTCGGGCTTTCCAGATAGACCAGCCGCGCGCCCGCCAACGCATCAACCATCGCCTGTGTGTCGGTGCCATCGACATAGGTGGTTGCAACCCCAAAGCGCGACAGCACCGTTTCGAACAGGCGGAAAGCGTCGGAATACAGATGCTCGACCGCAACAATGCGGTCACCGGCCTGGACGAAAGGCAGCACCGCGCCGCAAATCGCCGCCATCCCCGACGAAAACCCGCGTGCCGCTTCGCCACCTTCCAGCCGCGCGATCAGGTCTTCCAGTTCGCAGACGGTCGGGTTGTCGCCGCGCGAATAGATGAACCTGTCAGAGCGGCCGGCAAAGACATCCTCGATCTGGGCATAGCTGTCGAACAGGAACGAACTGCTTTGAAAGATCGGCGTGGCGCTGGCGTCATATGGCACGGGACGCGACGGCGAGATCAGGTCGGGTTCAGCTGAGGTGCGGGTCATACAGAGGCTCCGTTGGGTGAAAGGGGGAAAAGGGCAGCGCGGATCGGGACCAGCGCCAAAAAGGCGGCCAGCCAGGCCGCAACAAGAACGGATAGGGCAATTCCGACAGCGCCGAACAGCGGCACCAGCAGCGCCATCGACGGCCACAGCAGCCAGCCCATCGGCGCGAGGCCCAGAAGCGTTGCCATCCGTGGCTGCACCGTGGCTTGCAGGCTGATCTGCGCACACAGGCGCAGCGCAATCGCGGGCAGGGAAAGGGCTAGATATGACAGCATCCCGGCGGCCTGCGTGACGATGGCAGGGTCGACCACGAACAAGCGCACCAGCGGGCGCGCACCCATACTGAATAGTATGGAAAGTGCGACGGTAATCGCGCTGCACATGTACAGGATCCTGCGCAGGATGGCGGCAAAACGCGCGGCGTTGGCGCTGCCGTGCGCGTGGGACAGGATCGGCTGCACGCCAATGGCAAAACCTTCCAGCGGCAGCATCACGACAAAGACCAGACGCAGCGCGACCCCCAATGCTGCCACCTCATCCGCACCGCCGAACGTGGTGGCGATGCGCAGCAGCGCCATCAGGCTTATCGTCGTCACCGCGACCGCCGCCGCCTCGGGCAACCCGACGCGCAGCACCGGCCCCAGCAGGCGCAGCGGCCCAAGGGTCGGACGGCGGTGCGGGGTGTGAAAATGCCATGCCCAGACGCACAGGGTGACGATCTGCGCGCACAGCGTCGCCCACGCGGCCCCCGACAACCCGAGGTTCAGACCAAAGATAAAGACCGGATCAAGGACGATGTTCAGACCAAAACAAAAGCCCAGTGTTTTCAGGCTGAAGGTCGCATTGCCGCGCCCGATGGCCAGAAAATCGCAGAGGATTTGCAGGATCGCACAGCCAATGGTCAGGGCCTGTATCGCCAGATAGGGCCGCGCCGTTGCCCGCAATTCGCCCTGCGCGCCCAACAGGTGCAACACCCCTTCGCCAAAGGCCCACAGCCCGCCAACAGCACAGACCGCCAGCACCAGCGCGGCGGTCATCGACACACCCGCAACGGCGCGCGCCTGATCCGGCCGCTTTGCGCCCAGTGATCTGGCCGTCGCACTGGCAGCGCCAATGCCCAGCCCGATGCCCGCCGCCGCAACCAGACCCGCAAGCGGCGCCAGCACCACAAGTGCCGCCAGCGCATCCGATCCCAGACGCCCGACGAATGCCGCATCCACCGCCTGATGCAACGCATTCAGCGACAGCCCCGCCATCGCGGGCAGGCCCAGCCGCCACATCAGGCGATGCAGGTCGGGATCAGACAGATCGCTGTCGGCCATGTGTTTCTCCTTGTCCTGGTCACAGGACGCGGCGGCGCGCCGGAAATTCACTCTTTGCGAAAAATTTTTTGGACCGGTGAATTTCCCCGCCTCCGAAACGTCAGCAGGGAAAGAGCTGAAAGGAAAACCCAGATGACCCTGCCCACCGAAACCCGGATCCTGTGGCGTGTGCTGCGCAATGGCGAAGGGCGTTATTCGATGACGCGTGCCACACACCCCATCCCTGCGGGGTGGACACCCGTCGGCGACGCCGCCTTGCGCACCGACTGTCTGGAGCGCATCGGCGCGCTGTGGACCGATATGCGCCCCCTGAGCGTGCAGGAGGCATTGGCATGAGCAAGGATTTCATCTCCCCCACGGCCCAACCGCTGACCCCGCTTGAACGGCGCATCTATGCCCATGACCATGTGGGAGAGCTTGCGCCCTTCGCCTTTGAGACGTTGATACTGGGCTTTGACCACCGCTTTGCCCGCGCCGATCTGGTGGCCGCCGTCACCGATGTTCTGGCACATCATCCCGCCTTTACCACCGCCTTCGTCACCCATGCCGGTGGCACGGTCGAGCGGCACGCCACAGGTCACACGGGGCTGGCAATCCATCAGGTCGGCAATCTTGATCGCGCGCGCGCCCATGCGGCGACCCATGCGCCGGACCTGACGGGGAAACCCGCCTGCGCCGATTTGTGGCCCGATGGCAGCGCGGGTCATATCCTGACTTTGGTGCTGCACCCCGTCCTGGGGGACGATGCGACCTTTGAAAGCATCGAGGCCGCTTTGTGGGTGGCCCTGGGTCTGCGACCCGCGCGCACAGCGCTGTCGGCATCCGTTTCGGACGCTCAGGACATGAACACCCGTGCCCAATGGCGCGAACTGATGAACAGCCACCGGATCGCGCGCCTGCCGCACCGCTATGTGCCCCCCGACCAAGAGCCGCCAGCCGTCAAACGCATCGCCCGCCAGATCACCCTGCCGGAACCGGGCGAAGCACCGGTCGCCCATACCGACATAGCAGCAGCGCTTGTCATCGTTCTGCGCCGTTATGGTGCGCAGGATGCCTTGCGTTTTGCCATTGCTCTGCCCCCACAGCCGGCCGACCGGCGCCGCACCGATCTGCGCCCGCTGTGCCTGTCGCCAGACCTGTCAGCACCCTTTGGCGACGCGGTGGCCCTGACCGCGCACGCGTTAAACACCACCCTGCCCGTGTCGTCGGAGACATTGGTGCAAGACCAGCTTGCCCATGCCGATGCCGATCCACACCCGCTGGGGGCAATCGCACTGTACCTGCGCGCGCATCGCGACCTGCCCGAGGGGATAAGCCACCATCTCCGCCCGATGCCCCCCAGCGCCGAGGAACTGGTGCTGACCGCCCAAAGCACGCCGCAAGGCATGGTGCTGCACGCCGACGCTGATGCCGGCCTGTTCGAACCGGCCCTGATCGAACGGTTTCTGCGGCATCTGGAACGGGTGCTGCACACCGGCCTTACCCGGCCTGACCTGCCTGTCGGGCGCATTCCACTGGTGGATGACACCGAACTGGCCGCCCTGTCGGCCCCCTATCCCGACGACACGCCCGTCGATCCAAGGGCCACGCATGAGATCATTGCCGCACATGCCCTGACCACGCCGGACAAAATCGCCGTCATCAGCGGGGCCGACCGTCTGACCCACGCCACATTGGACAGGCGTGCCAATGCGCTGGCGCACCGCCTCTGTGCCGCCGGAGTCGGAGCGGAAACGCCCGTGGCCATCCTGATCGAACGCGGTGCAGATGCGATTGTGGCCATCCTTGCCGTGCTCAAGGCGGGCGGTGCCTATATCCCTGTCGAGCCTGACCACCCCGGCAGCCGCAACCATCATATCCTGAGCGATGCGGGCGTTGCCGTGGTTCTGACCCGCAGCCACTTTCGCGACCGGCTGCCCGATGCGCTTGCGGCCCGGATCATCTGTCTGGACGATCTGGACGACGCACCGCGCCCGGATGCGCCCGCTGTCACCATTCACCCCGACCAGCTGGCCTATGTCATCTATACCTCCGGCTCTACCGGCAAACCCAAGGGCGTGGCCGTGGAACATGGCCCCCTGTCGCACCACAACCAGACCACCGCGCGCGTCTATGACATGACCGCCGAAAGCCGCGAATTGCCGTTCCTGCCGTTCTCGTCCGACGGCGGGCACGAACGCTGGATGGTGCCGCTGATGATGGGCGGGTCGGTTGTGGTACCTGACGGACCTCTGTGGACGCCGGAACAGACCTTGGGCGCGATGCGCGAACACGGTTGCAACAATGCTTCGATCCCCACGACCTATCTGCAGCAACTGGCCGAATGGGCCGAAGACACCGGAACCGCCCCGCCGATGCGGCTGTATTCCTTTGGCGGTGAGGGGCTGGCGCAGTCCACCTTTGATCTGCTTAGCCGCGCCCTGAATGCCAAAACCCTGATCAACGGCTATGGCCCGACCGAAACCATCATGACCCCGATGGTCTGGAAAGTGGCCGCAGGCACGCGGTTCCACGGCACCTATGCGCCCTTGGGCCGCGCGGTGGGGGACAGGCGGGTCTATGTGCTGGACGAAGACATGATGCCCTGCCCCCAGGGTGTGGTGGGCGAGATTTATCTGGGCGGCACAGGCGTCGCACGCGGCTATGTCGGACAACCGCAGGTCACCGCCGAGCGGTTCATTCCAGACCCCTTCGGGCCGGTGCTGGACGGCACATCCGGCGCGCGGCTGTACCGCACCGGCGATCAGGGACGCTGGCGCGAGGATGGCACCGTTGAATTCGTGGGCCGCGTCGATTTGCAGATCAAGATCAACGGCTATCGTATCGAACCCGGCGAGATCGAGGCGGCGCTGCTGGGCGAACCCGACGTGACCGAGGCGCTGGTGCTGCTGCGCGAGGATGGCGAAGCCAGACGGCTGATCGGGTATGTGACCGGCCCGGTGCGGGGGACCGAAGACGCCCTGCGCCGCGCGTTAGAGACCAAGCTGCCCAAACACATGCTGCCCGAAGCGGTGATGGTGCTGGAGAAGATGCCGACCAACCCCAACGCCAAACTGGACCGCGCCGCCCTGCCCCTGCCCGAGACGCGCAGCCGACAGACACAGGGCGTAGCCCCCGCCTCGGATGCGGAACAGCAGGTGCTGACGCTGTGGCGTGATCTGCTGACGTTGCCCGACCTTGGCGTGACCGATGATTTCTTTGCCATGGGCGGGTCGTCCCTGTTGGCGCTCAGGGCGATTGCAGCGATGCGCAAGCTGTGGCCCGACGTGCCCCTGACGGTTGCCGATTTCTTTGATGCACCCACCGTGCGGGGCATCTGCGCACGCATTTCACAGGGCGGGCAGACAGGGCGCGCCGCGATCACGCTGCGTGCGGGCGGCACCCGACCGCGTCTGTATTGCTTTCCGGGTCTGCTGGTCTCGACCCGCGAGTATCTGCGGCTGACCGACTACCTTGGGCCCGATCAACCCATCACCGGCTTTTTGTGCCATTCGCTGAACGAAAACAAACAGCTGAACGTGTCGGTGGCGGATGTGGTGGCCGAATATGTCGACCACATCCGCCGCGAAAGCGCCGGCGCGCCGGTGGCGTTTCTGGGCTGGTCATGGGGCGGCCTGCTGGCATGGGAGGCCGCGCGGCAGTTGCAGCATGAGGTGGACCTGAAACTGTTGGGGATGGTCGATGTCTGCGATCTGGGCAGCGATTTCACCCCCGGCGTTGCACCGGTCTTTGCCCCCGGCGAACGCGCGCAGCTTGAGGACGACTTGCGCACATGGCTGGCCCGCACGCAGATGCGCGCGCAATGGGACCAGCTGATCGGCGCGATGGACGCCGAATGCTATGCGCAGTTCCTGCGCTTCATCGGCAACGAGTCCGACCCCCTGCCCTGTGACGGGCCGGAGATTTCCAGCCGCGAGCACACCTTCTGGGTGTTGATCGACAATGCGCTGGTGTTCCGCCAGCACAGGCTGACACCGCTTGATGTGCCCGTCGCCTCGTTCAGCGCGGGCGACAGTCTCAGCCGCGGGCTGAACCTGATGGACTGGCGCAAATGGTCGGCGCGCGCCACACCCGCCGAGATTGTAAGCGGCACAAACCACTTGCACATCATCGGAGACCCTGCGTTTCACGACCGCTTTCGCGCGCGGCTGAACGCGGCCTTTGCGATGGGCTGAGACCCTGGTCTGGCAGAGGTCGTATCCCTGCCAGACCAAACCTTATTCGCGCGGAAAGACCACAGGTTTGCCAAAAATCGGGTCATTGGCCACATCGGCCTGCAAGTCATAAAGCGCCGCGACCGTCTGGGGCGTGATCGCCTGCTCTGCCGGTCCCGCGCAGACCAGCCGCCCGTCGCGCAGCCCCAGCAGGTGATCGCAGAACCGCCCCGCTAGGGTCAGCTCGTGCAGCACCATGACAATGCTGCGTCCCTGTTCGTCCGCAAGCTGGCGCAGCAGGCGCAACAGCGACAACTGATGCTGTAAATCCAGAAAGGCGGTGGGTTCGTCCAGCAGGATCACCGGCGTGTCCTGCGCCAGCGCCAGGGCCAGCCAGACCCGCTGCCGCTGCCCGCCTGACAGGGCGCTCAGGCGGGTTGTGCGCAGATCGGACAGGCCCGTCGCGGCCAGCGCGCTTTCGATGGCATCATGGTCGGTGCCCGACAGCGGCCGGAACGCCTTGCGCCAGGGCGTGCGCCCCTTGGCGACCAGCCCGGCCACGCTCATATCCGGCACCAGCGGCGGGTTCTGCGGAAGATAGGCCATGAATTGCGCCCGTTCGACCGCAGCAAGTCCTGCCAAGGGATAGCCCTGAAACACGATCCGCCCTGAATCGGGTTGCTGCACACCGGCAAGACAGCGCAGCAATGTGGATTTCCCGCAGCCGTTCGGCCCGACAATGCCGGTCAGCCCGCCGTTGGGCAAAGCGCCCGAAAAGCCGTCATAGATCTGGCGGCCACCCAGACGCAGCGACAGGTTTTCGATGTCAAAAAGGGGGTTGGTCATCATCGGGCCTCCTGACGGTCGCGCCACAGAAAGAAAATCAGATAGGGTGCGCCGATCACGCCCATGACCAGACCCGTGGGAAAGACGGCAACAGGGGCAATCAGGCGCGCCACCAAATCCGCCGCCACCAGCAAACAGGCGCCGGTCAGCGCCGCATGCCAGATCGCGGGCGCTTGGGCGCCTGTGACAGCGCGCGCCAATGGGGCTGCGACAAAGGCCACGAAACCGATGGGGCCAACGGCCAATGTGCTGGCCGCTGTCAGCGCGGTGACAAGGCCGAGCACCAGAACCCGCATTCGCGACAGATCAACCCCGAGCGACGCCATCACGTCATCGCCCAGCCACAACAAGCCCAGCCGGTGCGCGCGCAGGGCAACCAGCGCCCCGCCTGCCAGCAACACCAGCCAGACCCAGCCCGCCGTCGCCAGATCGGCACGCGCCAAAGACCCCGAAAGCCAGATCATCGCGCGGGCAGCCTTCGCATCCGGTGCCAGCACCAGAAGAACCGTCGTGGCCGCCGCCGCCGTGGCCCCGATCCCGATGCCAAAAAGCACAAAGGCCAGCGCCCCGCGCCCCTGTGCCAACAGCGCTACGCACAGCATCGCAATCCCCGCCCCACAGGCCGCCCCTGCCAGCAAAGGCAGGTCCAGCAACAGCGCAATGGCAAAACCAAGCCCCGCCCCCTGCGTCAGCCCGATGATATCCGGCGTGGCCAGCGGATTGCGCGTCAGCCCCTGCATCAACGCACCCGCCATTCCCAGCGCCATGCCGGCCCCCACCGCAATCATCAGACGCGGCAGGCGCAGCCCGTAGATCAGGAAATCCTGCCGGTCCAACAGCCCCTGCACCAACGCCGAGGGGCCAAGCCAGTTGCGCCCGCCCGCCAGTGCCAGCCAGACCAGCACCAGCAACATTGCGGGCAGCAAAACCGCCCGCCTCATGTCCGCACCCCTGCGCCGCGCGGCAGCAGCCGTGTCAGCACCGCAACCAGCCCGACGCCGCCGAACATGGCCAGGATCAGACCGGCATCAATCTCGCCCGGGCGCACGATCACCCGCCCCGCCACATCGCTGGCCATCAACACCGCCGCGCCCAGTGGGACGCAATAGCCATAGGCCCGCCGCAACACGGGCCCCGCCAAACCGCGCGCGACAAAGGGCACCAGCAGGCCCAGAAAGGCGATCGGCCCGACGATGGCCACCGATGCGCCGGACAACACGGTGACCAGAGCCAGCGTCAGCGAGATGGTAACCCGTGGATTACGCCCCAGACTGTGGCTTTGGTCCGCGCCCAGCGTCAGCAGCGCCAGCCTGTTGCACAGGAAGATGCCTGCACCCAAAGCGCCGCAGATGGTCAGCAGGGGCACAGCTTCGCCCCGTGACACAGGCGGTATCGCCCCCGAAATCCAGTGCAGATAGCGCGCCTGCGATTGCGCATCGGTCAGGATCAGCATCATCGCCAGCGACAGGCACAACGCCTCGATGGCAAGCCCCGCCAAAGGCAGGCGCAGCGCGATGCCTTCGCCGCCCAGCCCGGCGTCGCCACCCGCCAGCAGCCACAACGCCAACCCCGCCAGCCCGGCCCCGGCTATGGCCGAGACCATCACCACCCCCGCACTGGCCGACGGCACGAATTGCGCCGTTGCCACGGCCATCAACGCCGCCCCGGCATTGATGCCGGTGATGCCGGGATCGGCCAGCGGATTGCCCGTCAGGCTTTGCAGCATCAGCCCTGACACCGCCAGCGCGGCACCGACGGTCATTGCACAGAGGGCCCGAAATCCGCGCCCCGACAACAATCCTGCATCGCCGTGCAACAGCGCCTCGGCCGACATCTGCGCCGTGCCGAACCGCAAGGCACACAGCAATACCAACGCAAAAAGGCTCCACAACAACAGATATATGTACAGGGGGCGCAGCGGGGTCATGGCAATCCAACAGCAAGAGAGGGTGTTGGCGGGCGCAGGGCTGGCTGGGCAACAGTTTGCGCCGAAGTCCCTGCACCTGCAACCCCTGCCATCGGCTTGACAGCGCAACCGTGCCCATGGAATGTCCGCGCACCCAGCAGACGCCAGGTTTTCCCCTCACCAAGGAGAGTTTGATGCGCGCCGCCCTGCTGTTCTGCCTGTTCATGATGTCCGTGCCTGCCCTGGCAGAGCCGGTCGAGATCACCCACCGTTTCGGCACCACCCGCATTGACGCGCCACCCCAGCGGATCGTCTCGGTTGGCTATCACGAGCAGGATTTTCTCTATGCTCTGGGCCTTGCGCCGGTGGGGGTGCACGAATGGTTCGGCGCGCGCACCTTTGCCACCTGGATCTGGGCGGATGACGCGCGCAAGGCTGCCGGTGCAGAGCCACAGGTGCAGCGCGGGTTCGAGATTGATCTGGAATGGGTCTGGCAATTGCAGCCCGATCTGATCGTCGCCAGCTTTGCGCCCATGGACGCAGCCACCTATGCGCAACTGTCGCGCATCGCGCCCGTGGTCGGCCCGCCGGAAGGTTTCCCCGACTGGGGCGCGCCCTGGCAGGAAGAACTGCGCCTGATTGCCCGCGCCACGGGCCGGGATGACCGCGCCGAAACGGTGATTGCCGATGTTGACGCCGTGCTGGCCGACACCCGCGCCCAATACCCGGCCTTTGACGGGGCCAGCGTGGCGGTGGCCCATGTGGCGGGCACCAAGCTGGTGGGATATGGCCCTGCAGACGGCGCCAACCGCTTTATGGCCGACCTGGGGTTTGAGATCCCCGCGGAATTCGAAACCCTGGCAAGTGCGGCGGGCAATTTTTCGGTCAGCCTGGAACGGATCGACCTGTTTGAGCGCGATCTGGCGCTGTGGCTGGGCGATACGGCGGGGCGCGAGCTGATCGAGGCGCTGCCCGCCTATCAAGCCAGCGCGCTTGCCCAAGCGGGCCGGTCGGTCTGGGCCGATGAGGACGAAACCGGCGCGATGAGCTTTCAGACACCGCTGTCGATCCCCTGGGCCGCACAGCGCCTTGCCCCGAAATTTCAACGCGCATTGCAAGGGGAAAAAGCGGATTGACACCCGCAATCAGAGCCGTAGGTTGCGCCCACCCAGGTCACTCCCAGGCGAGTGCTGATCTCTTCATCAGCATATCCCGCATGACACATGCGCCGCTTGACAGGACCCGAGATGACACATTTCCCCGCCCCCCGTTTCCCCCGCAGATCGCTGAACGGCATTCTCGCAGGCTGCACCGCCATATGCTCGGCCGCGCTGGCCGCGCAATCGGCACAGGCGCAGGATGCCGCACCGATGGAACTGCCGTCGATCCTGCTGCGCTATGAACTGGACTATTCGGGGCGCGTCGATGGCTATCTGGCCCCCGCCACTGAAACCGGAGTGAAATCCGGCGTCCCCCTCAGCGAAGTGCCCCAATCCATTTCGGTGGTCACCTCGACCGAGCTTGAGGCCCGCCAACCTGACGAAGTAGAAGACGCGATTGCCTATGTGCCAGGGATCACCGCATCGACATGGGGCACGGACGACCGGTTCGACCAGTTTTCGATCCGGGGTTTCGACATGGGCACAAACGCGCTCTACCGCGATGGCCTGCCACAAAAGGCGCTGAGCTTTTCGGCCTTTTCCACGGATCCCTACATGATCGACCGCGTAGACGTGCTGCGTGGCCCCGCCGGGGTTCTGTACGGATCGAACGACGCAGGCGGCATGGTCAATCTGGTCACCAAACGTCCGGTCTTTGACCGCCTGGCCGAAGGTCGCCTGAGCTATGGCAGCAATAACACCGCCGAAGCCGCGTTCGACTGGTCCGATACGGTCAGCGCAGACGGCACCATGGCTGCACGGGTGACCGGCCTGCTGCGCGATGGTGAAACCGAAGTCCACAATTCGGAAAACGACCGCGCGTTTCTGGCCGGTGGCTTTACCTGGGCGCCCACGGACAACACAACGCTGACGCTGCTGGGGCATGTCCAGAAGGACGCCAAAACGCCGCTCATAATGGCGCCCATCGCGGGAGAGGATTTCGATGCCGCGTTCGGGCCGCTGCCCGACGACTACGCCTATCGCCAATCGGATTACAACCACTTCAAAACCACACAGGAATCGCTGGGATGGGCGCTGACCCATCGTTTTGGCGACGGGTTAACCTACAACCAGCGTGTCCGGTTCGCCCACCAGACAACCGATTACGCGCATCTCGACTACAGCTATGCAGATGCAGCGGGCTTGAACTATTACGCATTCCGCAATGACGAAGACGCACGCACCGTTGGCTTTGACAACAACATCGAATGGGAAACCCAGTTGTTTGGCGCCGAGAACAGCGTGATCGCGGGGCTGGATTACCAATACAGCCGCGTCGATGTCACACAGTATTACGATGGCACCATCTACACACTGCCCTACAGCAACCCCAATTTTAATTTCACGGTGGCCGATCCGGCGCTGTCCTCGCACGACCGCACGACCTATCGGGAAACCGGCGTCTACGTGCAGGACCACCTAAAGTTTTCGAACGGCACCGCGGTCACGGCGGGTCTGCGCTACAGCTGGTTCGAGAATGACGCCACCGACTTGCTGGCGGGCACGACCAGCAGTCAAAGCGACAGTGCCGCGACCGGCATGATCGGTGTGACCCATGAATTCGCCAACGGGCTGACGCCTTACATCGGTTACTCGGAAGGGTTCATCCAGAACCTTGGCACGACCATCTCCGGACAGACGCTTGACCCCTCGAAAAGCCGCCAATGGGAAGCCGGACTGCGCTATCAGCCGACGCGGGACCTGATGTTCAGCGGCACGGTCTTTGATCTGCGCAAGACAAATGTAAAAGACTACGACCTGTCCGATCCGACATTCTCAAGCTTTACCCAAGTCGGTGAAGTCCGCTCGCGCGGGTTCGAATTCGAAGCCCGTGGCCAATTGGCAGCGAACCTTCAGGGCACCCTGAGCTATACCTATCTCGACTCCGAGATCACCCAATCGTCCGATGCCTCGAAGCTGGGAAATGCAAATGCAATGGCCCCCAGCCACCAGCTGGCGCTTTGGCTGGATTACGACGCATCGGCCATCGTCAAGGGGCTGACCGTCGGCGCAGGCCTTCGCTATACCGCCGAATCCTACGCGACACAGGACAATCTGCGCATCACCCCCAGCAACACCATCGCAGACATGGCCGTGACCTATGAAGCGCGCAACTTTGACGTAAACCTGAACGTCAGCAACCTGTTCGACCGCGATTATTATGGGGTCTGCTATGATGGCTATGGTTGCGCCAAAGGCGAAGGCCGGGTCATCAAAGTATCACTCAGCCGCCAGTTCTAAGGCGATCGTTCGGGCGTTAACGTCCCATTCCCGAAGATGTCCTGCTGCCCGGGCGTCAAGCTGCGCTTTCAGGTCACTCCGGCGCGCAGCAGGACGCTTACGGCACTGTCAAAGTGTTCGGACATGACCGCTTCGGCGCGGCTGGCATCCTGCGCCATGATCGCGGTCGCGATACGTTCATGGCACTTGATGTTGTCCCGGCGGTTCTGGTGGGTTGCGCGCGAGCGCCATCCAATGGCCCAGGTTTGTCGCGTGATGATCCAGAAGCTGTCGACCAGCATCGCATAAAGATGATTGCCCGAGGCTTTCGCGATCAGGGAATGAAAGCGGATGTCCAATTCCATCAGGTCAGTGTGCCCACCTTCGAGGGCCGCAAACATGCGCGCGGTGATGTCCAGCAGCTCTGTCGCCTCGGCATCGCTGCGCCGCATCGCGGCCAGCCCGACAGTGCGCATTTCCAGTGTTCGGCGTACATCCAGCACCTGCTGGATGCTCATCCCACGGCTATAGGTCGCATGATCCAGTACCAGGCTCAGGGCAGAGGCGTCGGGCAAGGCCACCCGCGCCTTGCGCGATCCGCCGATATCGAGAATCCGCAGCGTGGCAAGACCGCGCAACGCCTCGCGGGTCACGGGGCGGGACACGCCCAGATGCTCTGCCAGAGCGGCCTCGGACGGCAGCGGGTCGCCCGGGCGCAACCCTTGCGCGCGGATCAGGTCGCGGATGCCGGTCATGGCCATCTCGGCCAGTCCCGGCTCGCTTGATATCGGCTTTGTCACAAAGCGGCCCTCTCTGTGTCAGTTTGGACGATTCCTGCCACCCAAGGTGCAAAAATGCGGTTTTCAGGAATTCTTGATCAGTATTGTCTGACAATCAATGAATAATTGTCACAATATCTGGTTGCTGTCCGTCGTGACAGATAGATATTGCCCTGACAAACGCTGTCGGCCGGACCGACTGCGCAGGGAGGACATCTGACGTGAAGATCACCGCCATCCGTACCTATCGTGCGGAGGAATTCGCCAACGTGCTTTGGGTTCATGTGGAAACCGACGCCGGGATCACCGGCCTTGGCGAAACCTTCTATGGGGCCGAAGCCTGCGAGGCGCATATCCACAACACGCTGGCCGTGCGGCTGCTGGGCCAGAACCCGCTGAACATCGAAGCGCTGCACAAGGAAATGGTCAGCCTGCCCAATGCGCAGGCCTCGACCGGCGTGGAATACCGCGCCGCCTCTGCCATCGACATCGCGCTTTGGGACATTTTCGGCAAGGTCGCCGGTCAGCCCGTGCATGTCATGTTGGGCGGGCAAAGCTGGGACCGCGTGCGCGTCTACAACACCTGCGCCGGCACACGCTATGTGCGCACCAACAAGATCAAGCCGGTCGACACCTGGAACCGCGACGAGGGCCAATACGAAGACCTGGACGCCTTCATGACGGATGCGGGCGCGCTGGCCGAGGATCTGCTCGACCAGGGCATCACGGCGATGAAGATCTGGCCGTTCGATCCACCCGCGATCGAGAACAAGGGCATGTTCATCACCGCCGAGCAGATGAAACAGGCGGTGAAACCCTTTGAGCAGATCCGCAAGGCGGTCGGCGACCGCATGGAAATCATGGTCGAACTGCACTGCCTGTGGAACCTGCCCGTCGCCAAGGACATCGCCCGCGTTCTGGAGGACTACCAGCCCCGCTGGTACGAGGACCCGATCCGCATGAACAACGCACAGGCGCTGGCGGAATTCGCGGCCTCTACCTCTGTCTGGACCTGCGCATCGGAAACTCTGGGTTCGCGGTTCGCGTACAAAGAGTTCCTGGACCGGAACGCCGCGCATGTGGTCATGGCTGATCTGTGCTGGACCGGCGGCCTGACCGAGGGGCGCAAAATCGCTGCCATGGCCGACACCTACCACCGCCCCTTTGCGCCGCATGACTGCATCGGCCCGGTGGGCTTTGCCGCGGCGATCCACATGTCCTTCAGCCAGCCCAACACGCTGATTCAGGAAAGTGTCCGCGCCTTCTATAATGGCTGGTACCGCGAACTGGTCACCGAGGTGCCGCGCATCGAGGGTGGCTATGTCTACCCGATGGAAGGTCCGGGCCTGGGCACCGAGCTGCGCCCCGATTTCTTTGATCGCGGCGACCTGACAACACGTATTTCGGAGGTCTCATGAGCCATCCCCTGTTCGATCTGACCGGCAAGACTGCCCTTATCACCGGCTCCTCGCGTGGCCTTGGCCGCGCCTTTGCCGAAGGTCTGGCACAGGCCGGGGCACGCGTTGTCCTGAACGGCGTGAATGCGGAACGGCTGGAAGCCGCCGCGCAGGAGATGCGCGATCAGGGCTTTGACGTTCTGACTGCGGCCTTTGACGTGGCGGATGAGGCCGCGATTGTCGCGGCCTTCGAGGCGCTGGATACGGCGGGCGTCGATGTCGACATCCTTGTGAACAATGCAGGCATCCAGTTCCGCAAACCGATGCTGGAGCTTGATACCGCCGACTGGCGGCGGGTGATCGAGATCAACCTGACCGCCGCCTTTGTCGTCGGCCGCGAGGCCGCGAAACGCATGGCCAAACGTGGGCGGGGCAAGGTAATCAACATCGGCTCGCTCACGTCCGAGCTGGCCCGCGCCACGGTCGCGCCCTACACGGTCGCCAAGGGTGGCATCAAGATGCTGACCAAGGCGATGGCGGCGGAATGGGGCGAAAAGGGCATTCAATCCAACGCCATCGGTCCGGGCTATATGGTAACGGACATGAACGAGGCGCTGATCGAGAACCCCGAGTTCGACGCCTGGGTCAAGGGCCGCACGCCGATGCGCCGCTGGGGTCTGCCGGAAGAACTGGCCGGCACCTGCATCTACCTCGCCTCGGATGCGTCGAACTATGTGTCCGGTCAGATCATCTATGCCGATGGCGGCATGATTTCGGTGCTGTGATCTCATGATGAACATCGTCTTCTACGGCGCCAATGCCGCCACCTTCGAGCCGGGTCTGTCCGAGCAATTGGACATGCCGCACAAGATTGCCATCATCTCGGATGCGGCAGACGGCCCGGCCGAGGCCGAGGCGCTGGCGGGTGCCGATGTGGTCGTGGGCGTGCATTGCAAGGGCACAGGTGTGCAGGCCGCACGGCTGTTCCAACTGCCCGCCGCCGGTTACGATCAGGTCGACATGGACGCGCTGCCCAAGGGGTGCGCCGTCTGCAACGCTTTCGGACATGAAAATGCCATCGCGGAATATGTCATGGCGGCGCTGCTGTCGCGGCATGTGCCGTTGATGGATGCGGACGCGCGGCTGCGGCAAGGGGACTGGCATTACTGGGCCGGCGGCCCGGACGGGCTACGCACCGAAATGGGCCAGCAAAGCATCGGTATCGTCGGACATGGCCATATCGGCAAGGCGGTCAAAGACCGCGCGCTGGCCTTCGGCATGAAGGTCCACGTGGCCAATCGTTCGCCGGTCGAGGATGACCGCGTCACGGAGCATGGGCTTGATGCGCTGGCCGCGATGGCCGGACAGGTGGATGTACTGCTCAACACGCTGCCGCTGACCGGCAGCACCGCCGGGCTGATCGGCGCGGATGTGCTCGCCGCGATGCGCGACGGCGCGGTCGTCATGAATGTCGGGCGCGGCCCGGTGATTGATGAGGATGCGCTGTTTGCCGCGTTGAAAGATGGCCGCCTGAACGCGATCCTGGACACCTGGTACGTCTACCCGTCGAAGGACACGCCAAACCCGCAACCGTCCAAACACCCGTTCCACGCACTGCGCAATGTCACGCTGACCCCGCATATGTCGGCCTGGACCACGGGCACCATTGCCCGCCGCACCGCCACCGTGGCTGAGAACATCAACCGGCTGGCACGGGGCGACGCCCTGATCAACGTCGTGATGGAGCCGAAACCATGAAGGCGGTCGTCATCCACGGTGCGCGCGATCTGCGGATCGAGAGCATGGCCCCCGCCGCAGCACCCGCCCAAGGCGAGGTGCAGGTGCATGTGGCGAACGGCGGGATCTGCGGCTCGGACCTGCATTATTACCTGCACGGCGGTTTCGGTGCGATCCGCATCCGGGAGCCAATGGCCTTGGGCCACGAAGTCTCTGGCGTCGTGTCGGCCATCGGCGACGGGGTCGAAGGGCTGGAAGTGGGCGACAAAGTTGCCGTGAATCCCTCGCGTCCCTGTAGGGCTTGCGACTATTGCTTGCGCGGACAGCCGAACCAGTGCCTCGACATGCGCTTCAACGGTTCGGCCATGCGGATGCCCCATGAACAGGGTCTGTTCCGCGCCGCGCTGACCCTGCCTGCAACACTGGTCGAACGCTTCGCGCCGGAGGCCGACCTGGCCTTTGCCGCCATGACCGAACCGCTTGCGGTCTGCCTGCACGCCGTGCGGCAAGCCGGGTCGCTGGTGGGCAAGACGGTGCTGGTGGCAGGCTCCGGCCCCATCGGGTGCCTGACGATCGCCGCCGCGCGGCTGGCCGGTGCGACGCGGATCATCGCGACCGACATATCGGATACGCCGCTTGGCGTGGCCCGCAAGATGGGTGCGCACGAGACAATCAACCTGGCCACCACACCCGAGGGGCTGGAGCCGTTCCAACGCGACAAGGGGCAGATCGACGTCAGTTTCGAATGCTCCGGTGCGCCGCAAGCGCTTGGTGGCCTGCTGACCGCCACGCGGGCGGGCGGCACCGTTATCCTTGTGGGCATGGGTGGCGATGCCCCCCTGCCCTTGCAGCTTGCCGTCGCCAAGGAACTGACCCTGCGCGGCGCTTTCCGCTTCCACGAGGAATTCGCCACAGCCGCGCGTGTCATATCGGACGGGCGCATCGACCTTGCCCCGCTGCTGACCGGTGTCCTGGAGGCCGACGACGCCGTCGCGGCCTTTGACCTTGCCGCCGACAAGTCGCGCGCCATGAAAGTACA
This sequence comes from Sulfitobacter sp. 20_GPM-1509m, assembly GCF_000620505.1. Classification (GTDB taxonomy): domain Bacteria; phylum Pseudomonadota; class Alphaproteobacteria; order Rhodobacterales; family Rhodobacteraceae; genus Pseudosulfitobacter. Next base: position 156,525 of record NZ_JIBC01000008.1, read on the forward strand.
AATCCGTTTCTCCGGCGTCTGACACGCCGGGTTCACCCAGAGGGAGGAGACCTCAATGACCTACAAGACCCTGCTTACCAGCGCGCTGGCCCTTGGCCTGACAGCCATGGCCGCCCACGCCCAGGACTACAGCTTCCGCTTCCAGTCGTCCGACCCGGCGGGCAACCCCAACTTCGTGTTCCAGCAAGGCTGGACCGAAACGCTGAAGGAAATGAGCGACGGCAATATCGTCGTCGAACTGCTGCCCGTAGGCTCGATCGTCGATTACAAGGAAACCCAGGACGCCGTCGGCGCGGGCATCATCGACGGGCACATCACGGATACGTCGTATTTTGCAGGCAAGGACCCGGCCTTTGGCCTGATCGCCAACCCCGTGGGCGCCTGGTCCGACCCCGCCGAGATGATCGACTTTGTCGAGAACGGCGGCGGTGCCGAGCTGATGAACGAACTGCTGAACCCCTACGGGCTGGAATTCATCGGCGTGTCCACGCCCGGGCTCGAGGCCTTCGTGTCCAAGGTGCCGCTGGACGGCGTGGCCGATCTTGAAGGGCTCAAGGTGCGCAGCCCCGAAGGACTGATCGCCAACGTCTTCCGCGCTGCGGGCGCCGCCCCGGTCAACCTGCCCGCATCCGAGGTTTACACCTCGCTCGACAAGGGCGTGATCGACGCGGCCGACTATTCGGTCTTCTCGGTCAACCAAGAAGTCGGCATGAACGACGTGGCATTGCACCCGGTCTACCCCGGCTTCCACTCGCTGCCGCTGGTCGAGGTGTCGATGAACAAGGCCAAGTGGGACGCGCTGCCTGACGACGTGAAGGAAATGTTCCGCGCCTCGATCAAGGAATTCCAGCAGACACAGGTCAACGCCCTGCAAGAGCGTGACCTCGCGGCGGTCGAAGCGGCCAAGGCCTCGGGCAATGTGACAATCCACGACTGGCCGGCCGAAGAGCGTGCCAAGTTCCGCGGCATCGCCCGCGGGGAATGGGAAAAGGTCGCAAGCCAGTCCGAGATGGCACAGAAGGTCTATGACAGCCTGAACGCCTATCTGGAATCCAAAGGTCTGATCAAGTGAACCGGACCGGGGCGGGCGGCACTGTCCGCCCCGGCACCTTGAAGCGGGGAGGAGAGACATGAGCGAGTTGTCCAAGCGCGCGGCACCCGAAGCGGGCCGCCTCGGGCGCATCATCGACAGGGGCGGTTATGTATTCGCGGCAGGTATCGTGCTGGCCGCCTGCATCCTGCTGCTCGAGGTTTTCCTGCGCTACGTGTTCAACAGTCCAACGCTGTGGGCGCACGAAACGACGACGTTTCTGTGCGGGCTTGCTTTCCTCTACGGGGGCTTGTTCAGCGTGTCCCGCAACAGCCATATCCGCGTCGTCCTGATCTATGACGCCATCGGTCCGCGCGCCAAGCGGTGGCTGAACGTCGCCATCTCCATCCTGTCGCTGATCGCCTCGGGCTTTTTCGCCTTTGCCTGCTGGATCATGGTGACCAAATCCTATTGGACACCAGCCGGCGCATTTCGCATGGAAACCTCCGGCTCTGCCTGGAACCCGCCAACACCGGCGCTGGTCAAGGGGTTCCTGTTTCTTATCCTTATCGCGATGGCGATCCAGTTCCTGATCCTCGCCATCAATTACCTGCGCGCTCCTGCTGACCGCGCCCTGGAAACCGACGCATGAGTGCTCTTCTCGATTTCGCGGCCATCGGCATCGGGCCGCTGACCCTGTGGATGTTCGGCCTGATGGTCACGCTGTTGCTGACGGGGATGCCGCTGGCCTTTGTCACGCTGCTGGTGGCGCTGGTGTTTGCCTTGCTGGGCTATGGCACCATGGCGGTGCCGATCATCACCTCGCGCATCTATACCTTTGTCGAAAGTTTCGTCTTTGTCTCGGTGCCGATGTTCGTGCTGATGGCGGCGCTCTTGGACCGATCCGGGATCGCGCGGGACCTGTTCGACGCGATGAAACTGATCGGCGGCCGCCTGCGCGGCGGCGTGGCGGTGCAGACGATTTTTGTCGCGGTGGTGCTGGCCGCGATGTCGGGGATCATCGGCGGCGAGATTGTCCTGCTGGGCATGATCGCCCTGCCGCAGATGCTGCGACAGGGTTACGACCGCAAGCTGGCCATCGGCGTAGTCTGCGCGGGCGGCTCGCTGGGGACCATGGTGCCCCCGTCCATCGTGCTGATCATCTACGGGCTGACGGCCAACGTCTCGATCGGGGACCTTTTCACCGCAGCCTTTATCCCCGGCTTCATGCTGGCGATGTTCTACGTGATCTATATCCTTGTGCTGTCCTACATCCGCCCGAGCGTCGCGCCACCGCCCGATCCGGTGCGGATGCCGACAGCCGAAAAGGTCAAACTGCTCAAAGGTCTGATCCTGCCCCTGCTGGTCGTTTTCTTCGTGCTCGGGTCGATCTATGCCGGGATCGCGTCGGTCACCGAAGCCTCTGCCGTGGGTGTCGGCGGCGTGCTGCTGTCGACCGTGCTGCGGGGGGAATTCACATTCGCCATGCTGCGTGACAGTGCGATGCAGACGCTGGCAACCGTGGGCATGATCGTCTGGATCGGGATCGGCGCCACGGCGCTTGTGGGGGTCTACAACCTGATGGGCGGCATCCGCTTTATCTCGGAGCTGATGACGGGGATTTCCGACAACCCCACCGTCATCGTGCTGGTGATGATGGCAATCCTGTTTGTCCTCGGGGCCTTCCTTGACTGGGTCGGGATCGCGCTGCTGACGATGCCGATCTTCGTGCCGATCATCAAGACGCTCGGCCTTGACCCGGTGTGGTTCGGCGTTCTGTTCGCGATGAACATGCAGGTAAGTTTCCTGTCGCCCCCCTTTGGCCCGGCGGCCTTCTACCTGAAGTCCGTGGCCCCCCCTGACATATCGCTGGGCGAAATCTTTCGGTCGTTGCTGCCCTTCATCGCGCTACAGGTTCTTGCGGTCGGACTGCTGATCGCGTTCCCGGGGATCACCGGACGCTGACAGGGATTTGCGTGATGCCGAGGACGTCTTCGCCCCACACGGTGTGTTGGTCAGCGAAGAGGTCAGCCGCAGAGACCTCTTAAAAGGAATTAGCGGTTCGGCAGGCTTAGGGGCTGGTGGCGTTTATCAGGTTGGCGATATAACCTCAGCGACATCGCAGGGGTGATAGGAACCGAGGCAGGTGGCCAAGAAACAAACAGACGCTGTAGCGCAGACCATTTTGCATCGCATCGAAAACGGATCTTTGATGCCCGGCGACCTGATCGAGGAAAAGGACCTGATCGAGGCGTGCAACGTCTCTCGGACACCTGTGCGCGAGGCGCTGATCCAACTTGAGGCAGACGGGCTGGTTGTCCGCCACCCGCGCAAGGGCGTGACCCTGTTTCACCCGAATACGGACCAGTTCCTTGCCATCCTCGAAGTGCATGCCACACTTGAAGCGCAGGCGGCAGAACTTGCGGCGGAACGGCTCTCGCCGGAAATGGCGAATGTGATCGAGGAATGCACCCGCAACTGCGAGGCATTCGCCGAAAGTGCAGACCCGGACCAGCACACCACATATTACAACCTCAACCGGTTGTATCATGCGGCCATCGCGGATGCCTGTTGCAACCCTTACCTTCTCGAAATGATCAAGCTGAACGCCCGTAAACTGATGGCACATTACCGGCTGCGGTATCGAACAGCCGGCGCGATCGAGAAATCCGCCAAAGAGCATCGGGAAATTACGGACATGATCTGTGCCCGTGACAGCGCCGGGGCGCGGGCGCACATGCTCGCGCATTTCAACTATGAACGCGAGACCGTCATGCACATGATCGCCTCGGTCAGGTAGCGGCTGTTTCCGCTGTCGCAGCTTCGAAGAATGCGGCGATGGAACGGGCAAAGACCTCGGTATCGGCGCATTGTTGCAAGGATGCGCGGGCGCGGGTGATGACGTCGGGGTCCATCTTGTCGGCGTATTCCTCGATCAGGGCGGCGACAAAGTCGGGCGTCATTTCCGGGTGGTTTTGCGTCGTGTAGACCCGCGTCCCGATTGAAAAGCCCGCGACATCGCAATGGGGCGATGTGAACAACCTGCGCGCACCGCTCGGCATCTGCGTCACATGCTCAACATGGGCGCCGTATTGCAGCAGCTGCGCGTCCCCGTCGTACCACGGGGCCTTTTCCACCACCGACATCTCAATCAGCCCAAACCCCCAGCCGTTGGGGTTTTCCTCGACCGTCCCGCCGAGCGCGAGGGCAATCGCCTGATGGCCGAAACAGGCCCCGAACAGCGGCAGCCCGTGCGCAAAAGCGATGCGAATCTCTTCCAGAAGACGTGCGACCCAGGGCTGGCCGCCCAGCACAGAGGCGGGGCTGCCCGTGATCATCACACCATCAAAGGCCAGAATGTCATCGGGGAAAATACCATCCTTCACATGGAAGGAACTGACCGCCCAATCCGGGCGAACGCTTTGAATCAAAGCCTTAAATTTCTCACCATCCTTGGGATGGCGCTGCGCGAAATCGCTTTCGTCGGTGTTGGTCATCAAAACGGCAAGGTGCATTGATTTTCCTTGAGTGGTCAGATTTTTGTATATTTATAGATCGTAAAGATATATCTTTGCAACAAACAAGGAGACCTCGATGACGATTTGGACCCCGAACGACAACGGATATGCAGATCTGACCAGCCACGACACCTTTGTCGCCGGCGCGCCGCACAACACCTTCAAGCGGTTGCGTGACGAAGATCCGATTCACTGGACAGACTGGGCCAACGGCAAAGGGTTCTGGTCGATCACGCGCCACGCCGACATCATGGAAATGAACCGCAACACGGCGGTGTTTTCGTCAGAGCACGGCATCCGTATGGAAGATCAATCCCCCGAGGAGGTGATCGCGCGGCGCACCTTTCAGGAGATCGATCCGCCCGAGCATATGAAAACACGCATCAAGCTGGCCAAAGCCTTTTCCAAGGGCGTGATCGAGGGGTTCAACAGCGACATTCGCGAGCTGTGCGTCAATATTCTGGACGACGTGCTGCCCGAGGGCGAATTCGATGCAACCAAGCGGATCGCGCGGGTCCTGCCCATGCTGATGCTGGGCCGGATCATCGGCACGCCGGAAGAGGACCTGCCCTGGCTTGTCCAGAAGGGCGACGAGCTGATCGCCAACACCGACCCAGATTTCACCGACCACGTCCTTGACAAGATCACGACGGATGAGTTCCGCATGATGCCGTTCAATTCCCCCGCCGGGGCAGAACTTTTTGCCTACGCAAAGGAGATGTTGGAGCGCAAAAAGCGCGAAGGCGACACTTCGGGCGTGCTGCACATGATCCTGCAACCCGGCCCCGATGGCGAGGTCATCTCGGAAACCGAGTTCCGCAACTTCTTCTGCCTGCTGGTCGCCGCGGGCAACGACACGACCCGGTATTCCATCGCCGCCGGCATTCAGGCCCTGTGCCACCAGCCCGAATTGCTGGCGCAGATGCAGGCCGGGGGCGACATCTGGGAGACCGCGCCTGATGAGATCATCCGCTGGGCGACACCTGCCCTTTATTTCCGACGCACGGCGCTGTCGGACTACGAAATCCATGGCAAGACGATCAAGGCGGGCGACAAGGTTCTCTACTGGTTCATGTCGGCCAACCGCGACGAGACGGTTTTCGACGACCCCTTCCGCGTGAACCTGTTCCGCACGCCCAACAAACATCTGTCCTTCGGACAAGGCGGCCCGCATCTGTGCCTTGGCATGTGGCTTGCGCGGCTGGAAGTGCGGGTGCTGTTCCAGGAACTGTCCAAACGCATCCGCCACATCGAAGCCGCCGGACCCCAACAATTCCTGCGGTCGAATTTTGTCGGCGGCCTCAAATCACTGCCGGTTCGCGTCACGCTGAACTGAGAAAAGAAACCAAAAATATAAAAACAAAACCAACACGGAGACACCCCCATGGCCGAACGACTAAGAGCGATGTTCTGCGATCACCTCAGCATCATGCGCGGCAAATACCTGCCCGCTTCGAAAATCCGCGACGACGAGACACGGTTCTGCCGGTCAACCTTTGGGGTCCACTACGACAAGGACCTGCTGCCCGCTCCCGGCTCGATGATGCTCGAAGGATTGCCGGACATGGAATTGCGCTGGATGCACGACGAAATCCGCGACGGGTGGGAGGCGAACACCAAGGTTGTGCTGGGCGATCTTTACGATGACGCGGGCCAGCCGCTGGGCCTGTGCCCGCGCGGCGCATTGAAACGCGCTGTTGCGGCCTGGGGCGAACGGGGGCTGAGGCCGAAGGTCGGTATCGAACTTGAGGCTTTTGCCTTTATCCATGATGAAAAAGGCGCGCTTACCCCTTACAACAGCCGGGGCGCGGTGGTCTACGGCACAGGGCCGTACACCGATCCGCTGGGGTTCAACGATCAGATATGGAACATGGCCGACAAGCTGGGCTTCCGGCTGGACATGATCACGGCGGAATACGACACGCCGCAATTCGAATACACGCTGACCTTCGATGACGCGGTGAAGGCCGTGGACGACATCGTGATGTTCCGCCAGATGGCACGGGAAATCGCGCTGCAAGCCGGCGTGATCCTCACCTTCATGCCAAAGCCGATCCCCGAGGCTGGCGGGTCCGGCATGCACATCAATTTCTCCTTCGTCGACGAGACGGGCCGGAATGCCGTGGCCGGCGAAAAAAGTGGCGGCCCCGCGCACCTCAACGACCTTTCCAAGGGCTGCATTTCCGGCTTGCTGACCCACCACAAGGGGCTGGCCGGGCTGATCGCGCCGACGGCAACATCCTACAAACGGTTGGTCCCGGCATCCCTGTCCGGATACTGGCGCAACTGGGGCGGCGACCACCGGAATGTGACAACGCGGATCAGCACCGAGGGCGGTGCCAAGGCGCGGATGGAACACCGGATGGCCGATGCCTCCGCCAACCCCTACACCGCTGTCGCGGCTGTTCTGCAGGCGGCCCTTCTGGGGCAGGACCACACAGATGCGCTGCCCCCCACCGAAACCGGCGACGGGTTCGAAACAACGGACGCGACCGAAGGCACGGCAAACGACCTTGGTGCGGCAATCGCAGATCTTAAAGCGGACACCACGCTCTGCGCGGCGGTCGGTGACCTGCTGACGCAAAACCACATATTCATGAAAGGTCAGGAGGTCGAGAAGACCGCCGATCTGGACGATGCGGCGCTGCGCGATTTCTACATCTACTACGTCTGAGGAGGCAAAGAATGAAGATAACCTGGACCCTGCAAGACGGCAGAACCCATACCGCCGAGGTCGCCAACGGCACCAACATGATGGAAGCCGCCGTGGCAAACGACATCACGGGCGTGGTCGGCGAATGCGGCGGCAGCCTGTCCTGCGCGACCTGCCATGTCTACGTCGCCGATGATTGGGTCGGCAAAACCGGAGAACCCGAGGATTTCGAGGACGCGATGCTGGATGCCACCGAGGCCGAGCGCAAGGACAACAGCCGGTTGTCCTGCCAGATCGTCGCGGATGACAGCCTTGACGGTCTGCACCTGATCGTTCCGGCACTCTGACCCCGAGGGAGGCAACAGATGCAGCGCGTCGTCATCATCGGGGCCGGACAAGCCGGCTGTTCGGCTGCCTTTGCCCTGCGCAAACGCGGCTTTGACGGCGAAATAATCCTGCTGGGCGAGGAGACCGACCCGCCCTATCAGCGCCCGCCCTTGTCCAAGGCCTATCTGCTGGGAGATATGGAGCGCGCGCGGCTGTATCTGAAACCACCGGGCGCCTACACGGACGCGGGCATTGATCTGCGCACCGGTTGCGACGCAATCGCGATCGATGCGCAGCAGATGCGCGTCGACACCGCACAAGGTCCGCTGACCGCCGATGCCATCATCCTTGCCACTGGCTCGAAGCCGATCAGATTGCCCGAGGCAGTGACGGGCGGTCTGGCTGGCATCCACTATGTTCGCGATCTGGCCGATATTGACGCGATCCGCACTGCGATCCCGGATTGCAAGAACGCCGTGATCATCGGCGGCGGCTACATCGGGCTTGAGGCCGCCGCCGTGACAACCAAGATTGGCCTGAACGCAACGGTCGTCGAGATGGCGCCGCGCATCCTTCAACGCGTGGCGAGCCGGGAAACCTCCGACGCCATGCGCGCCCTGCACGCACATCACGGGGTCACCATTCTTGAGAACGTCGGGCTTGCCCTCTTTCTGGGAGACGGGTCCGTTAAGAGTGCCGTTCTGGCGGATGGTACGGAACTCCCCTGCGATCTGGCCATCGTGGGAGTCGGCATCCGCCCTGACATCGCGCTGGCGCAGGCGGCTGGACTGCGGATCGAAAACGGGATCTGGACGGACGCAAGGGGGCAGACATCGGCACCGGGGATATGGGCAGTGGGCGATTGTGCCTCCTTCCCCCACACCGGTGCGCCGCTGCGCCTTGAAAGCGTCCCGCACGCGATTGATCACGCGGAAACCGTGGCGGCCAATGTGTTGGGCGCGCGCACAGACTACACCGCCCGCCCGTGGTTCTGGTCAGATCAATTCGACGTCAAACTTCAGATCGCGGGCCTCAATACCGGTTATGATCAGGTGGTGACGCGCCCGGGCGGCAAACCCTGGTCGCGGTCGCACTGGTATTTCGCCGCAGGGCGTCTTGTGGCGGTCGACGCGCTGAATGCGCCGCGCGACTACATGAGCGGCAAACGCTGGATAGAAGCGGGCCAGACGCCCGACCGAAAGCGGCTTGCCGACCCTGCCGCCGATCTCAAGACCTTGGTCTGATGCGAGCCTGCCGGATGGCAGGCCCGCCTTTCGTGGCAGAAAGAAACACTTCGCGCTCTGACATGTCTGCCCTCAGAGGGCTGCAAATCCTGCGTCAAGCGCGTCGAGGATCGCGGTGGCATCCGCTTCGGTCAGAACAAGCGGCGGCGACAGGATCAGGTTCGGACCAGAGACGCGGACCATCGCACCGGACTGATAGGCGGCCTCTTGCACCTTCATCGCGCTGCCTGCGTCAATCGGTGCCTTTGTTGCGCGGTCGCTGACCATTTCGATGGCGGTCATCAACCCGTGGCCCCCGCGCACGTCGCCGATGATGTCGTATTTCTCCTGCAACGCCAGACAGCCTTGATAAAGCTGGTCGCCCCGTGCGGCGGCATTCTCGACGACGTTCAGGCGTTTTGTCTCGGCCAGACACGCCAGCGCGGCCGCAGCACCAACCGGGTGGCCGGAATAGGTATAGCCGTGACCGATCTTGGCAGCGGGGTTGTTCTCGAACACCTCCTGCATCTGTTCACCGATCATCAGCGCACCAAAAGGGAAATAGCCGTTCGTGATGGCCTTGGCGGTACACATCATGTCCGGCTTGATGCCCCACAGCCGCGCCCCCGACCATGCGCCGGTTCTGCCATAGGCGGTGATGACTTCATCGGTGATCAGCAGGATGCCGTTGCGTTTGCAGACGTCCGCGACCATGGGCGCAAAGCTTTTGTGCGGCGGGATCACACCCCCTGCACCCAGAATGGGCTCCATGATCATCGCGGCAATGGTCCCTGCCCCCTGGAACGCAATTTCGTCTTCAAGGGCCGCAACGCAAAGGTGCGCCAGCTTTTCCGGGTCACTTTCGTTGAACGGATTGCGATAGGTATAGGGGGCCGGAATGTGATGACAGCCGGGCATCAACGGCTCATAGGCGGTGCGGAAATTGGCGTTGCCATTCACACTTGCGCCGCCGAAGTGGGTGCCGTGATAGCCTTTCTTTAGGCTCAGGAACTTGACCCGCCCGGATTCGCCCCGCAGCTTGTGATACTGCCGCGCCAGACGCAGCGCCGTTTCCACCGAATCCGATCCGCCAGAGGTAAAGAAGGCACGCGTGACACCGTCGGGGGCGAAAAATTCGCCCAGCTCGAACGCCAGTTCGATCGCGGCATCGTTTGAGGACCCACGGAACGTTGAATAATACGGCAACCGTTCCAGCTGCGCCGCGATGGCGTCCTTCACCGGCGCACAGGAATAGCCAAGGTTCACGTTCCAAAGACCACCGACCGCATCAACCACTTCTTGGCCGTCGATGTCCGAAATACGGACACCGTTCGAGGTGGTGATGATCTTTGGCGGGTTCTTGATGCTGTCATCCGGCGAGGTCATCGGGTGCCAGAAGACTCGACCGTTGTTTTCCTTCAGAAAGTTTGAATCCTTCATGTGGCATGCTCCATCTCTGTATGGCCACCAAGCGTGGCCTCCCATTTGTGTTCGATGTCTTGGGGCACACGGCCGCCCCAATTTTTCGTGATGTCTTTGGATGCGGCGACCAAACCCTGCATGATCGTCCGCTCAAGCGTGGGACCAAATCGGGTCGCCACGCTGGCAACCGACACGGCCCCGGCGAAATGTCCGTCCTGGTCAAAAAGCGGCGCGGACAGGCTGTGAATGTCTGCCTCGAAGGTGCCAAAGGATTTGCCGAAACCAGACCGGCGCACATCGGCAACTGCCGCGGCCAGCGCGTCCTGTGTCAGCGGCGTGGAGGCCGTGAAAGGTTTGAGATCCGCCTGCGCCATTTCCAGAAGATCGGGGGCACCAAATGCAAGGGCGCACAGGCCGGATGCTGTGGCATGAAGCGGGAAAATCGAAATGTCGATGATGGCCCGCGTGCTGTGTTTTTCCGATTCGCACGAGTCGAGCGCGTAAAGTGTGTTGCCCGACATGACGCTGACGTGGGTGGTCTCGCCGGCGACTTCGGCCAGCCGTTGAATGGCGGTGCGGGCGGCGGCTTTGCGGGGCACCGTCTGTTCGCGCAACTGCGCAAGCTGCAACAGCGCGGGGCCAAGGCGGTAGTTTTTCGTTTCGGGATTTTGTTCAATTAACCCAAAGACCTGAAGGGCTTGAAGGTGGCGGTAGGTCGTCGCCTTGTCGCGCCCGGCAAGCCTGCGCATCTCGGACAAACCGATCTCGGGACGAGCGCCTGAAAAGAAGGTCATAAGCTCAAGTGCTTTTGAAACGGACGACATTTGAACTCCTTTCCGAGGGACCTGATGTGCCCCGATTCCAAAAAAGATTTGACAGGTGAAGCTTCACAAGGCAACCTTTTTATGAACCGACGGTTCAATATATGAACCGATTGTTCGGCAAGATCAAGAAACTTACAACAGGAAGAAACCATGTCCAAAATCAGGAAGTATACGACAGCGCTGTCGGTCGCCGTTGCCGCATTGGCCGGACCGGCATTGGCTGAATATCCCGAAAAGCCCGTTGAATTCATTGTGCCGTGGCCTCCGGGTGACCTGGAAGATGTGCTGACACGCATGATCGCCAACGATTTCCAGGAAACCTATGGCGTCCCCGCGGCTGTCGTGAACAAGCCCGGCGGTGGCGGCGGCCCCTTCCCCGGTGCTATCGAAGTCGCAAACGCGCCTGCTGACGGCTATACCATCGGGTCGTTCATCATTGCGGTGCCGGTCGTCGGTCCGACCATCGGCATCCCGGAACTGAACCCCGATCCGTTCATTCCCCTTGGCAACTTCCTGACCTATCCCTTCGTGATCGCGGCCGCGGGTGATGCGCCTTACGATGACATGGAAGGTCTGGCGGCATATGCGCAGGAGAACGATGTCGTCCTGGGCCACTTCGGTGCGCCGCTTGTCCCGACACAGGTGACTATGGCTCTGGCCAGCGAAATGGGCTTTTCCTATGCATCCGACGCCCCGTTCGATGCGCTTGACTGCAACACGCTGGCATCGGGAGATGTCGACGTGATCAACACCACCCTTCAGCTGATCCTGCCCTGTCTGGACAACGTCAAGGTGCTGGCCTCTATCGGGGATGAGCGGATCTCGCTGACACCGGACACACCGACGGTGGCCGAGCTTGCCCCGGCGCTGGATGTCGCCCTGTGGAACGGTCTGTTCGTCCACAAGGACACGCCCGTCGACATGCAGGAAAAGATCATCGCCGTCGCGCGCAAGACCGTGATGTCCGAAGAAGCACAGAAGCTTGCCGCCGAAACCGGTGCGCTGGTCTACTGGCAGGATGCTGATGCAGCCGCAGACCAGATCGCCAAGGATATCGAGACGCTCGGGACCATTGCCCAGATGCTGGGCAACTGATCCAGCTGACAGCGGGCGACCTGTGACGGGTCGCCCGCATTCTGATCTGCCAGGGGAAAGCTGCAATGCTCAGATTTCAAACGCTCCAACAAATGTTCCAGCGCTATCGCCGTCCGGGCGACATCGTCTTTGCCTGGCTGGCCCTGGCCTTTGCGGTGTTCATGCTGTCGCAGCTTTGGGATCAGACCGCCTGGCGCAACGGGCAAAAGCTCATTGCACAACCACGGTTCTGGCCCGCTGTTTCCCTGGGCGGGATGGCCTTTTTCGCCGCACTTCACCTGATCGGGTCAATGGTGTCCGAACGGATTGAGGGCCGGTGGCGCGAGGTTCTGACCTGGGTCCGCGCCTTGGAATTCGCGATCTGGTTCATCCTCTACGCGGTCCTTGTGCCATTTGTCGGGTATCTGATCGGGACCGTAGGATTTGTGATCTTGCTGACGCTGCGGATGGGCTATCGCAGCCGCCTGATGTTGATCAGTGCCGCATTGATCGCATTCGCAATTGTCGTGCTGTTCAGGACACTGCTGCACGTCAGCCTGCCCGCCGGACAAATCTACGAGGCGCTGCCAGACGGGCTGCGCCAATTCATGCTGACATATTTCTAGGCAGGATCACTGACGATGGAAAACCTTTTGGCCGGTGCCGAAATGCTGATGCGCTGGGACGTGATGCTTGCGCTTTTCATAGGCTCGATTGGCGGCGTGGTGATTGGCGCAATCCCGGGCGTCGGGCCCGCCGTTGCCATCGCGATCCTGTTGCCCGCAACCTTTTCGCTGGACCCCATCGTCGGGTTGACGATGCTTTTGGGGATCTACGGATCGTCCATGTACGGGGGCGCGATCCCGGCCGTTCTGATCAACACGCCCGGCACGGCGGTCAATGCGCTGACCTCTTACGATGGCTTCCCGATGACCAAAAAGGGCGAAGCGCATCGCGCCGTCTCCATCGCCTATTCCGCATCTTTCTGGGGCGGCATTTTCGGCATCCTTTGCCTGATCCTGCTGTCGCCCGTGCTTGCATGGGTCGCGCCCATGTTCGGCAGCCGGGAGATCTTTCTCGCGGCCCTTTTGGGGATCTTTCTGGTGATCCTCGCCCATCGCGGGCAGATCATGGCCGCCGGCATGTTGGCCATGTTCGGCATCTTCCTGCAAACCGTCGGTCTTGATGCCGTCACCTACACCCAGCGCTACACCTTCGGCTTTTCCTTCCTGAGTTCGGGGATCAATCTCATCGTCGTGGTTCTTGGCCTCTTTGCCCTGAGCCAGGCGTTTTTCCTGCTGACAAAGCCGGACAGCACCCCCGACGCCAAGCCGGTGTCAGGACGCATGAGTGTCGGCATCAAGGAGCTTTTGCGCAACAAGCGTGTGGCCACGGTCGCGGCGAGCTTTGGCGTGATCCTGGGGATGATCCCGGGCACGGGCGAATTCACCGCCCAGTTCATGAGCTATACCTACGCGCAGAAAACCTCGAAAACGCCCGAGCTGTTCGGCAATGGATCGCCCGAAGGGCTGATCGCCTCCGAGGCCGCCAACAACGCCGTGCCAGCGGCAGCAATGATCCCGCTTCTGGCGCTTGGCATCCCCGGTGAGGCGCTGACCGCCATGATGCTGTCCGTGTTCTACGTGCACAACGTCATTCCGGGGCCACAGCTGTTTCAGAACAACATCGACCTTGTCTATGGCCTCTATCTGGCTCTGATCTTGTTGAACGTGATCGTGTTTGTGTTCCTGCTGTTCTCCACCAACCTGATGACAAAAATCATCCGGGTGCCGACGCGGTTCCTGGGCGTGATGATCTTGGTGTTGTCCTTCGTCGGCGTCTATTCGCTGCGCAATTCCCTGACCGACTGCATGATTGCCGCAGCATTTGGCGTTCTGGGCCTGATCCTGAAACGGCTGAACCTGCCGATTGTGCCGATCATCCTTGGCATGGTTCTGGGCGGCATCATGGAAGTCAAATTGCGCTCGGCCATGCCGCGCCTCAAGACGCCGCTGGACATGATCGACCGTCCCATCGCCTTCATTCTGTTCCTTATGATCCTGTTGGTCATCGCCATGCACATCCGGACGTTGTTCCGGGAATATCGTGCGCCCGCGACCAATGCCGATCATGACATCCACGACACTCAGCAAAGGTAACCGCCATGGATCAGGCCGCCATCGACGCACTGGGCAACATCCCCGTCCCGTCGCAACGCCACATTATCAATGGACAGGCTGTCGCCGCGTCCGACGGCCAGGAGATGGAGGTTCTTTCGCCGCTGAATGGCCAGCGCCTGACCACCGTCGCCAGGGGCACCAAGGCCGACATGGACGCCGCCGTTGCGGCCGCGCGCGCGGCGTTTGAAGATCGACGCTGGGCCGGTCAATCCCCGGCCGCGCGCAAAAAGATCCTGCTGAAATGGGCGGACCTGATCGACGCCCACGCGCTGGAACTGGCCGTGCTGGGGGTCCGCGACAATGGCACCGAAATCGGGATGGCTCTGAAGGCCGAACCGGGCTCCGCCGCCGCGACCATCCGATATTACGCCGAAGCCATCGACAAGGACTATGGCGAGATTGCCCCGACACAGGACGGTTTCCTGGGACTGATCCACAAGGAACCCGTGGGCGTCGTGGGCGCGATCATTCCGTGGAACTTCCCGTTGATGATTGGCGCATGGAAGCTGGCTCCGGCCCTGGCGATGAGCAATTCCGTGGTCCTGAAGCCCGCAGAAACCGCGTCCCTGTCCCTGATGCGTCTGGTCGAGCTTGCCCACGAGGCAGGACTGCCGCCGGGGGTCCTGAACGCCGTCACGGGGGAAGGTCCGGTTGTCGGCGAAGCGATGGCGCTGTCAATGGACGTGGACGTTCTGGTCTTTACCGGCTCCGGCGGGACGGGCCGCCGCCTGTTGACCTATGCCGCACAGTCGAACCTGAAACGTGTCTACCTTGAGCTTGGCGGCAAATCCCCCAACATCGTTTTCGCCGACGCCCCCGACCTGCAAGAGGCCGCAAAGGTCGCCGCCTTCGGGATCTTCCGCAATGCGGGTCAGGTCTGTGTGGCGGGATCGCGGCTTTTGGTCGAGGCCTCGATCCACGACGATTTCGTGGCCGAGGTCGCCCGCGTGGCCGAAGCGATGAAGGTGGGCAATCCGCTGGACATCTCCACCGCGATCGGCGCGGTCAATTCCGAAACCCAGCTGCGCCAGAACCTGCAATTCGTCACGACCGCAGTGGAGGAAGGTGGCACGATTGCCACCGGGGGCGGGCAGCTGTTGCAGGAAACCGGTGGCTACTTCATGGCCCCAACCATCATCACCGATGTCGCGCCCAAGGCGACCCTGGCCCAGCAAGAGGTGTTCGGCCCGGTTCTGGCAGTCACCTCGTTCAAGGACGAGGCCGATGCCATAGGACTGGCGAACGATTCAATCTACGGGCTCGCAGGCGGCGTCTGGACGGCGAACCTGTCGCGGGCGCACCGGATGATCGGGGCTGTGCGGACAGGGGTGATACACGTCAACACCTACGGCGGTCCCGATGTCACGGTGCCACTGGGCGGCGTCGGCCAGTCCGGCAATGGCCACGACAAATCGCTGCACGCGCTGGAAAAATACACAAATCTCAAGACCGCTTGGATCAAGCTTTGATGCCCGGGGAGGACCAACATGTCTGACAAAACCATTCTTGTGATCGGAACCTACGACACCAAGGACGACGAACTGGGGTTCCTTGCGCAGGTGCTGCGCGGTCAGGGTGGCCGGGTTGTCACCATGGATGTGTCCGTTCTGGGTGATCCGTCACAGCCCACGGATTATTCCAAACACGACGTGGCACAGGAAGGCGGCAGCAGCATTCAGGCCGCGATAGACTCCGGCGATGAAAATCACGCGATGCAGATCATGGCAAAGGGCGCGGCGATGCTGACCGCGCGGCTCTTTGCCGAAGGGCGTTTTGACGGGATGATTGTGCTTGGCGGCACCATGGGCACCGACCTGGCGCTGGATGTCTGCACCGCCCTGCCCTTGGGCGTGCCGAAATATGTGGTCTCGACGGTGTCCTTCTCGCCGTTGATCCCTGCGGAACGGCTGGCGGCGGACACGCAGATGATCCTTTGGGCCGGCGGGCTTTACGGTTTGAACTCCGTTTGCAAGGCCTCGCTCAGTCAGGCCGCAGGTGCGGTTTTGGGTGCGGCGCGCGCGGTCGCGGCACCTGAACTGTCCAGGCCGCTGATCGGCATGACATCCTTGGGAAAATCGGCCCTGAAATACATGGTGTCGCTCAAGCCTGCGTTGGAAGACCGCGGTTACGAAGTGGCCGTGTTCCACGCCACGGGCATGGGTGGGCGTGCCTTTGAAAGCCTCGCGTCACAGGGCGCCTTTGCCTGTGTCTTTGATTTCTGCACGCAAGAGCTGGGCAATCACCTGCACGGCTCGAACATCTCGGCGGGGGCTGACCGTCTGACGAATGCAGGGAAAGCCGGCATTCCGCAAATCGTGGCTCCGGGGTGCTATGATCTGGTCGATATCGTGGGCTGGCAGGATGTACCCGACAAGTGGTCAGACCACATGATGCATGCCCACAATCGCCTGCTGACCTCGATTGTCCTGAACACGGCAGAACGCCGGGACGTCGCACGTGCCCATTCAAGGCAACTGACCTCGGCGCAGGCACCGGTCGCGATGATCCTGCCGGAACAGGGCCTGGGCGAATGGGACCGCGAAGGCGCGGACTTGCACGACAAAGCGGGCCTTGATGCCTTCCTGACCGAGCTGCGCGCAACCCTCCCTGCGACGGTACAACGTCACGATCTGGACGCGCATATCAACGACGCGGCATTTGTCAGCAAAGCACTCGAAATCTTCGACGCCTGGCGCGCAGAGGGGATTGTGAAGTCTGCCTGATCTGTGACGACCTTGGCGGTCGTTATGGCGAAGGCTGAAATCCGAATGCGTCCTGTTACGTCTTACGGCGTGCAAGAATATCGGACGACACGAGATAAGAAGACGCGACATGGCTGCACACCAGTCTGCGCGTCAGATCGACATCCAAGTTCAGTATCGCGTCGGCGATCTGGCGGTGCTCGCTTCGAGAGGACGCCAGCCGCCTGCTATCTTCGCGGAAATTGGCGGCTCTCCATGCAAAGGTGCGCATGCTTAGCTCGTCCAGAGTAGAGGCAAGCGTCGTGTTTCGGGCACCGACCTTTATAGCCTCGTGAAACTGCCTGTTGATATCGGTGTATATCGCCGGGTCGTCGCAGGCATCGCCGCTCTCGACAATCGCCATAAGCTGGCGGCGTTCGATCTCACTCATACGTTTGGCAGCAAGAGCGGCAAGAGCGCTCTCTATCTCGCCAGTGGCCTCGAACAGTTCAGCAAGATCTTCCGGTGTCATCTCACGCACGAAATAGGCCCGCCTGGTGCCACGCTCGGCGAGGCCCGCCTGGGCCAACCTGTGCAAGGCCTCCCGCACCGGGGTACGCGAAACACCGAATTTTTCAGCCAAGGCCTGTTCAATAAGTGGTTCGCCCGCGGCCAATTGGCCGCCCATGATAGTCTCTATCAGGCTTTCAAAGATGCAATCTGCTGCACGAATAATCATCAGCCAACCAATCCAGTCGTTTTGTGCTCTTTTAGCTTCCATTTGTATACATGTGCTTGCAAGCCTTAACCACACGAAGCCGGACAAGTGGGAGGGTTCGGTTAAAAAATGCCTCAAAACCGGCGTGAGGTGGGCGAACCGGGGGAAACCCGGCGCAAGAATTGGTCGGTCAAAACAAACGAGGGAGGAGACAATGCCAACATGGAAAACAAAACATGAAACCGATCGACCACAAAAAAGTTCTCGCCGAACGTCTTTCTGCACGCTTCGGGCGCAGAACAGTTCTTAAAGGCCTTGGTGCAGGCCTTCTGACAGCCGCAACGACAGGTGCACCTTCTCTTGTGCGCGCACAACAAAGCGGTCACATCAAAATTGCGTCCATCAAGGTCATTGATACGCTGGACCCCCACTTCACTGGCTTCCTGTCTTCCATTCAGATCATCAACAATATCCATAACGGTCTTCTCAAGATCGCATACGACGGCAAGAACGTCACCTTCGAGCCCGATCTGGCGGAGAGCTGGGATATTGAGGACGACAAAGTTCACGTCTTCAAACTGCGCGACGGCGTCAAGTTCCACGACGGGACGCCCTGCGATGCAGAAGCCGTCAAATTCTCCCTGCTGCGCGTCAAAGAAGGCGAGCCCAAGTCACCACACGCGTGGAAACTGGCGCTGCTGGAGAATATCGAGATCGTCGACCCGCTGACGGTAAAGCTTACATTCTCGCAACCCTATGCCTTCTTGCCGGTCGCCCTGAACGGCTCGACCGGGCGCGCGGGCACGATCGTCAGCCCCGCCGCCGTACAGAAATACGGTGCCGACTATGGACGCAATCCCGTTGGCACAGGGCCATTCAAATTTGTGTCCTGGAAAGAAAACGACGCGATCGAACTCGAGGCAAACCCCGACTATTTCGAACCCGGTCTGCCAAAGCTTGAGCGTGCCACGTTTGTTCTGATGAACGAGGCGTCGACTGCGCTTGCGGCATTGTTTTCCGGCCAGATCGACGGCATGACCGATTGCCCCATGCAGCTTGTCGATCAGGTCGAAGCCTTCCCGAACGCGAACCTTTATGGTGAAATCGAAGGCAATTACACCTTTGTCGGAATGAACTGCAAACGCAGCCCGTTTGATGACATCAACCTGCGCCGTGCAGTTGCCTGGGCCCTTGATCGAGACACGCTCGTGAAACAAGCCTACTTTGGTCGGGCACAAAAAGCATACACGCCTATTTCCCCACCGATGACCGAGTTCTTTGATCCCGACATCGCGACAAGTGGCCGTGGTCAGTGGTTTGATCTGGAAAAGGCCAAATCCTTCCGTGCCAAAGCTGCCAACCAGGGCGAAATCGAAGCAGTGTACTTGATGGCCGAACGCGGACCTGTTGGCACCCGTGTCGCCCAAACTGTGGCTCCGATGCTGGCTGAGATCGGGATCAAAGCGAAACTGGAACTTGTGGAGCCCGCAACTTGGGTAAAGCGCCGCAACGCCTCGGACTTTGATCTTTATGATTTTGAATGGGTTGCAGATCTCGACCCCGACGAAACCCTGTATCCGGAATTCAAATCAGACGGTGCATGGAACTTTGGCGGTTGGGTGAACACCGACTTTGATGACCTTTGCGCTCAAGCTCAGGTCGAGCTGGATCCAGCAGCGCGGAGCATCTTGTACAACAAGGCCGAAGATCTGCTGATGGACGAAGCCGGCATTGCCATCATGGCCCACATGCCGATCTACAAGGTGTTCTCCACCAAAGTTCAGGGCTTCCAATACATCCCGGCCGACCTTGTGAACCTGCACACCGTGAGTATTGGCTAATGCTCTTTAAGGCACTGGGGAAAATCGCACAGACATTCGTTGTCCTGTTCGTCGTGTCGGTCGCCAGCTTCGGACTTCTGAAGCTGGCTCCGGGCGATCCAATTCAGATCATGCTCGGGTCAGAGTTCTCTCAAGCAAGCTACGATTCCTTGAGAGCCGAACTGGGGCTGGATCAACCATTCCTCGTTCAATACGCGAATTGGGCGATCCAGTTTGTGCAGGGCAACTGGGGAACATCCTATGTCGCACGCGCAGAGATTTTCACCTATGCCTTCAAGGAGGCGTTGCCTGTCACGTTGACCCTCGCCTCCTTTTCTCTCGTTTTTGCAATTTTGGTCGGTGTTCCTTTGGGCGTGTTGTCGGCCATCAAGAAGGATACAATCTTTGACGCCGGATCGGCTGTACTTGCCCTGACGGGGACGGCATTCCCGTCGTTTCTCTTGGGTATCTTGCTGATCTGGTTTTTCGCGGTGAAACTGCAGCTTTTTCCCGTGATGGGCTATGTTTCCCCCTGGGAGAACTTCTGGCTCGGCATTTACCACATGATCCTGCCTGGCCTCACGCTTTCGACCTATTTCATCGCGATGATCACCCGCCTGACCCGCGCGACGCTGATCGAAGTGTTGGAGCAACCCTATATCGCGGCGGCCCGCGCACGCGGTGAGCCCAATTGGCGTGTGGTCTGGGTGCATGGTGTGCGCAACATCGCCATGCCGCTTGTTACGATCCTCGGTCTGCAACTGGGCGTTCTGTTGCAGGGGACTGTTCTGACCGAAACAGTGTTCAACCTTCCCGGTGTTGGACAGATGCTGACCTCGGCTGTTCTGGGGCGTGAATACCTTGTGGTTCAGGCCGGCGTTATGATGACTGCCGTTCTGTTTATTGGCGTCAACCTGCTGGTCGACTTGTCCTATCCCTTCCTCGATCCACGACTGAGAACCAGCAAATGACCGTTCAGATCACCAAAGGCGTCGCGGCCGTACCGATCGCAGCGACCCCTTCGCCCTCTGCAAAATCGCGTCGATCCGTTTTCATCCGGCGTCCGTTCTTTACCGCGTCTTTACTTATCGCGGCGGCTTATGTGCTCGCGGCCATTTTCGCGCCCTATGTCGCGCCGTTCGATCCGGTAAAGCAGGATTTCAACGTCATGATGAAAGCGCCCTCCGTGGTGCATTGGCTCGGCACAGACAGCTACGGCCAGGACATCCTGTCACGTGTCATATACGGTGCGCGATATGCGCTCATCATCGGCATCTTCTCTGTCATGATTGGCGCGGTGGGTGGCCTGATCATCGGGCTGGCCGCCGGCCTTTCTGGTGGATGGGCTGAATGGGGCCTGATGCGCCTGATCGACGCCATCCTTGCGTTACCCTCGCTGATCCTCGCCGTCGCATTCATCGCGATCCTTGGTCAGGGCGTGGACAAAGTCGTCATCGCAGTCGGTCTTTCAATGATCGGACCTTTTGCACGCACGGTACGCAGCGACGTGATGCAGGTGCGTGTGCAGCTTTTCATCGAGGCCGCACAGCTGATGTCCATTTCATACCTGCGTGTGGTTCTGCGCCATGTCCTGCCAAACGTGATTTTCCCGCTCGCCGTTCAGGTCACGATACGCGTTTCAGAGGCAATTCTGGTTTCCTCGTCTCTCTCGTTTCTGGGCATCGGCGTGACGCCCCCGACACCTGACTGGGGCCTCATGATCGCTGAAGGACGCGATTTTGTCAGCTTCGCGCCCTGGATGTCGGCAATGCCCGGTTTTGCTCTGGCCCTCTTGCTGATCGCCTTGTCGATTGTCGGCGACGGGGTGCGCGAAGAGTTTGACCCTAAACTGCGGAGGGATTCATGAAAAATATGGCCGAAAATCATGTCTTGTCGATCAAGGATCTGACCGTCTTTCGAGGGGCCGCCAAAATCCTGGATCGCGTCACACTTGCGCTTGGACAGGGTGAAACTCTGGCTTTGGTCGGGGAAAGCGGTGCCGGGAAATCGACAATCGCCACCGCGATCATGCGCCTGCTTGAAAATGCCAGGGTCACGGGCAGCGCTACCCTGGCTGGCGAAGGCGACCTTCTCACGCTGTCAGAGCGGAAAATGGTAAAGCTTCGCGGCCGCCGTCTGTCCATGATCTTCCAGGACGCGGGCACTGCGCTTAACCCCTCGTACACCGTCGGACGACAGCTTGGCACGTCCTTGCAACGCATTCACGAGCTCTCAAAGGCAGACGCCCGGAAACAAGCGATAGAGCTATTCACCTCGGTTGGGATCAACGATCCAGAAGGCCGGATGTCCGCTTTTCCTCACCAGCTATCTGGGGGCATGCAGCAGCGTGTCATGGTGGCGATCGCATTGGCAGGTAGCCCTGATCTGCTTTTGGCCGACGAGCCAACCTCGGCGCTGGATGTCACGATCCAAGCCCAGATTGTCCGACTGATCCTGCAACTGACGCGCGAACGCGGCGCAAGTTGTGTCTTTGTGTTGCACGATCTGGCCCTTGCAAGTCAGGCCTGCGACAGGATCGTGGTGCTGTACGCGGGGCAGGTTGTAGAAAGTGGTCCGGCGCGTGATGTGCTTGAACGACACCGCCACCCATATACCAAGCAGCTTAAATCCTGTGTGCTAGAAATCGGCGCCAAAGACCTGGTGGCGCCTGAAGGCACTGTGCCATCCCACGATCAGATGCCGAATGGCTGCCGGTTTAGCACGCGCTGCCCACGCGCAGTGGCGCGATGCGCAGGCGAAGCGCCCCCCCTCGTGCCAGCCCGGCAGACCGCGACAGGCCCCCTTGACCACCACATTGCATGTTGGAACCCGGAATGATCGCGCAAACCTTGTCCGAAACCAAAGCACCCCTCTCTGAACAGTCCATCTTTGAGTTGATCGAGGTTGAGCAGGTGTTCGAAGTCCCCAAGCCGGGGCGATCCCTTTTCAGTCGCGAAACAGTCGGTCTTCGTGCCCTGGACGGGGTTCGGTTGAATATTCGCAAAGGCACATCCCTCGCAGTCGTCGGAGAAAGCGGGTCAGGCAAATCTACCCTGCTTCGGGTGCTGCTGGGGCTGGACAAGCCGACCGGTGGACGCGCGCTTTACCACAGCAAACCAATTCTGGAAGGACGGGCAAGCGGTATCGACTTCGCGCGCGATGTTGCAATGGTCTATCAGGATGCCCGCGGATCACTCGACCCCCGCATGACGATTGGCGCGCTCATCGCTGAGCCGCTTCGGCATTTTAACATCGTACCGCCTCAAGACGAGGCCGCACGTGTGTCGCAACTGCTTGATCGGGTGGGGCTGCCTGCTGACGCTGCTGACCGGTATCCTTCGGGATTGTCAGGAGGACAGGTCCGACGCGTTGCAATCGCACGCGCGTTGGCTTCGGAACCTTCGGTCCTCGTGGCGGATGAAGCTGTTTCAGGACTTGACGTATCGACGCAAGCGCAGCTGCTGATTTTGCTCCAGTCATTGCAGCGCGACATGGGCCTGACACTGATCTTTATTACGCACGATCTTGGCGTCGCGAGCTTTCTTTGCGCGGAAATCGCCATCATGTACCTTGGTCGCATCGTCGAAACGGGTCCGACCGATGCGGTTCTCGGTGCGCCCTCTCATCCTTACTCCGCAGCTCTTCGTGCCGCCGCACCTCAGTTCTTTGAGCCGCTTTCAGAACCATTGTCAGGTGAAATCCCAAGCCCTCTCAACCTGCCCGCGGGGTGCCGTTTTTCCACGCGCTGCCCAAAGATGCAGGACGATTGCCGTCTGAAGGATCCGCAGTTGGGAAAACTCGGCCCTCAGCGCGCGGTGGCCTGTCTGCACCCTTTGGAACAGCAATGACCCCTCCCTCTTCCCATGATGCCGGATCACCACGTGCCCATGCCCGGCGGTGCCAACTACAGGAAACGCAAAATGTTTGACTTCTTCTCCGCGCGCCGCCCCAGCACGCTCGCCTCTTCTGCGATGATCGCAACGTCCCACCCGCTTTCAACCTCGGCCGGCCATGAAATTCTGACCAAAGGGGGAAATGCGGTAGATGCGGCGATTGCTGCGGTGGCCGTGCAGTGCGTCGTTGACCCCTTGATGACTGGTATCGGTGGAGACTGCTTTGCGCTCTATGCGCCGAAAGGCGGCAAGGTGAAGGCGCTTAACGGATCCGGGCGCGCGCCAGCCGCGGCAACCGTCGAGGCACTGAAGAATGCAGGTCTCGGGGATGAAATTCCCCAGACAAGTCCGCATTCGATCACGATCCCAGGTGCCATTTCGGGCTGGTGTCTGCTCCACAAGGACCATGGTTCGCTCCCGATGGAACAGTTGTTTGCGCGTGCCATAGACTACGCCGAAAACGGCTACCCCGTGACACCGCGCGTTGCGATGGATTGGGCTGCAAATGCGGCGATCGTTGCAGGCGATGAGCATGCCGCAAACCTGTTTCTGCCCGATGGAAAAGCGCCTGAAGCCGGTGACATGCATGCCCAGCCCCTGCTGGCTGCACGGCTGCGTGACATTTCAAAAGAAGGTGCTGCAGGGTTTTACGAAGGAGAGGTGGCCGCGAGGATGGCCGCACATCTGCAATCGCTTGGCGGTCTGCACACCGAGGCGGATTTTCACGAAGGTCGGGATCAAGCGCACTGGGTCGACCCGATTTCATCGCGGTACGGCGATCATGATGTCTATGAATGCCCCCCGAACGGCCAAGGCCTGGCAGCCCTGTTGATTCTGCGCATCCTGTCGCGCTTTGACATGGGCAAGGGTCTTTCCGACGCGGACCGCATCCACCTGCACGCTGAAGCGACAAAGCTTGGATACCATCACCGCGATGCATTGATCGCGGACCCCGCAAGCTGTCCCGATGTGGTTGAAACACTCTTGTCAGATGAAGTCGTGGACGCCTTGGCCGCGCGGATCGACATGCGCCGCGCTTTGCCCCCCACGCTTTGGGACGAGCCAGAGCATAAAGATACGATCTATCTGTGCGTTGTCGACGCACAGGGAAATGCGCTGTCTTTCATCAATTCAATCTTCCACGGTTTTGGCTCCACACGTTTAGACCCAACCACAGGTGTTCTTTTCCATTCACGCGGTGCATCCTTCAGACTTGTTGAAGACCATCCCAACGCCATTGCGCCGCGCAAACGCCCCATGCACACGATCATTCCCGGAATGCTCTGCAAAGATGGCGTCGCGGTTATGCCCTTCGGTGTAATGGGCGGACATTATCAAGCGGCAGGTCACGCAGCCTTTTTGTCTGGCGTGCTGGATCTGGGAATGGACATTCAAGAAGCTATGGACTCACCGCGCAGCTTTGCGCACGACGGTGTGCTGGATATTGAACCGAGCGTTGCCCTGGAAGTCCGCGAGGATCTGACTGCGCGCGGGCATATGCTGGCCGTGCATGACTCCCCGATTGGCGGGAGTCAGGCAATCTACATCTCCCCCGAAACAGGCGTGCTGTCGGGGGGCAGTGACTCCCGAAAAGACGGGATGGCCTTGGGATTCTAACGATCCCTTGCTTCCAATCTGCGGGATCCAGAGCGCGAAAACATCGACGTTTTTCGGCATCTGGGCCCCCTGAGGTTAATGCAGGTGCGCAGCTGGTATTGGCAAGTTGTTCGGCCGATGTGATCAGGTTAAACTGGTCCGATGAACATCCCATCAATTTTACCGCGCCTAAAGGGCTTCCGTTATCCTCGTAAAATTATTGCGTACGCTGTCTGGGCGTACCACCGGTTAGCACTAAGCACGGCTGATGTTGAAGACCTGTTGGCTGCGCGGGGTGTGATTGTCAGCCGGGAAACGGTCAAACGGTCTTGGTATGGGCCAATCGTTTTGGCCGACACTTTGCAGATTGCATCCGACGAGATCGTACGCGAGCGGACGACAAATGGCACATGGACGAAGTCGTGATCACGATCCGTGGCAAGAAATATTGGCTGTGGCGCGCGATCGATGCGCGGGGAGACATTCTTGATACTCTTCTGCAAACGCGCCGGAATGCCAAAGCGGCAAGGTGGCTTTTCCAAAGATTGGTAGGGAGTGTCATGAAACTTGTGTATCGGGTCTGGCCCATGCGGGTTTTAGATACAGTCGCGCATAGAAGCGATCCTTGAACATTATGGCGAAATGATTGCGAGCCGCAAACCATTCTCGAACATTCCGGCCGCCTTTCTCAAAGTTTCGGATCGCCAATTAGATCAGCTTCGTTGCGGCGTCTTCGGTCGGGAACGATCCCCGCGTCTTGATCGATTTGCGGGTTACACGGTTCAAGCTTTCAATTGCGTTGGTGGTGTAGATGATCTTCCGGATGGCGGGATCAAAAGCAAAGAACGGGATCACTTCCTGCCAAGCCCTGCGCCTGGCCGGTGCGATGGAGGCATATTTCCCGGCCCATTTTTCCTCGAAGGCATCCAGCTCCAAGCCAGCTTGATCGGCTGTGGGGGCGCTGTAAATCCGCCGTAGATCTGCGGCCACCTCCTTGCGATCTTTCCAGGCACAGAAGTTCAACGAGTGGCGCACGAGATGGACAATGCACGTTTGCACGGCCGTGTCCGGAAAGGCTGCTGTGATGGCATCAGGGAAGCCCTTGAGGCCGTCTACATCCGCAATCAGGATGTCTTGCAGCCCACGGTTCTTCAGCTCTGTCATCACCGAGAGCCAGAATTTGGCGCCCTCGTTGTCAGCGATCCAAAGACCAAGAACCTCGCGCACGCCATCCCTGCTGACACCAAGGGCCACGTAGACGGCTTTGTTCTTGACCATGCGGCTATCGGCGTCGCGGATCTTGACCCGTAGAGCGTCAAAAATGACGATGGGATACATCCGGTCCAGCGCCTGGGATCGCCACTCCCGAAGCTCATCCAACACCGCATCGGTCACGCGGCTGATCAAGTCTGGCGAGACTTGCAGGCCATAGACATCCTCAAGATGAGCACGGATATCGCGGACCGTCAGACCGGCGGCGTAGAGCCCGATAATCTTGTCATCCATCCCATCAATGCGGGTCTGTCCCTTCTTCACCTGTTCAGGCTGGAAGCTGCCGTCCCGGTCCCGCGGAACAGCGATAGGCAGTTCGCCGTCTTGCCCCTTCAATCTCTTGGCGGATGACCCATTGCGACGGTTGGTCTGATCAGGCGGCGCATTCTTGCCGTCATCATCGCCCAGATGGGCGGTCAGCTCAGCACCGAGCATCAGCTTAATCTTGAGCTCTTTCATTAGCCCGGCATCGCCAAGCAAATCCTCAGGCCGCTCGCAGCCCTTCAGTAGTTCGTCCAGAAGTTCCTCGGATATGGTCATCGTCCTTGCTCCTCTCAGTAAGCATGGACCAGATCGCAATTACACAGAAGATCGGACACTCTCGATTGGTAGCCCGGTTTGGCGAACCGAGGGTCGTCATCACGGACAAGTTGCGTAGCTACATCAAGCCGATCAAGACACTTGCACCGAACGCCGACCACCGCGCCCACGAGGGCTTGAACAACGCGATCGAAGTGTCACATAGGTCGACCCGTAAACGAGAGAAAATGTTCGGCCGGTTCTAGTCACATCGGCAGGCTCAGAGGTCTTTTCTGCGCACGGCCAGATCAACCTGTTCTTGCGCCTTCGTCGCCATCAACTCTCCGCAACCTCATACTGCCACGCCCGCACAGATGCGCTCAGCCTCTGGACCGATTACACAGCCGAAATGGCGGCATAATCTGGCCTTTGCCAATGCTTCAGAACCTGACGCCAACAACTTGGCAACACCTCAGTGCGATACCTGATAATGCTCACCCAAACTATGCCTTTTCCGCGATCACACCGCTTCAAGGATGGTGACATTGGCGATGCCGCCGCCTTCGCACATGGTTTGCAGCCCGTATCTCAGCCCACGGGCGTGCAATGCATGGACCAGTGTTGTCATCAGCTTGGCCCCCGACGCGCCCAGCGGATGCCCCAGCGAAATGGCTCCACCGTTGACGTTCAACTTGGCCGGATCGGCGTCCAGCTCTTTCAGCCAGGCCAGCGGAATCGGGGCAAAGGCTTCGTTGACTTCGTACAGGTCGATTTCGTCGATCTTCATGCCCGACCGCTCCAGCGCACGCTGCGTGGCCGCAATCGGCTCTTCCAGCATGATCACCGGATCGCCCGCCGTCACCGTCAGGTTCACGATGCGTGCCACCGGCGTCAGGCCGTATTTCTTCAACGCGGCGGCGCTGACCACCAGCACACCGGCAGCCCCGTCACAGATCTGCGAGGCGTTGGCGGCGGTGATCATGCCGCCCTCTTCCAGCAGCCGCACACTGCCGATGCTGTCCATCGACGCATCGGCGCGGATGCCTTCGTCGCGCCTGTGCAGCCCGCCCTTGACCGCCAGCGGCACGATTTCGGCCTCAAAGACGCCCGCTTCGGTGGCTTTGGTCGCGCGACGGTGGCTTTCCAGCGCAAAGCGGTCCAGCGTCTCGCGGTCAAAACCGTATTTGCGCGCGATCATCTCTGCGCCTTTGAACTGGCTAAAATCCTTCGTGCCAAAGCGCGCCGCAATCCGGTCGGAAAACGGACCTTCACCCAGACCTTCCTGCATGTGGAATTTCACGTTCGAGAACATCGGCACGCGGGTCATGCTTTCGACACCCATGGCGATCACAACGTCCTGGGTTCCCGACATCACCGCCTGTGCCGCAAATTGCACTGCCTGTTGCGAGCTGCCGCATTGACGGTCAATGGTCACCGCGGGCACCGATTGCGGCAGTTTCGATGCCAGCACGCAGTTGCGGCCAAAGGCAAAGGCCTGTTCGCCTGCCTGGGTCACGCAGCCCACGATCACGTCGTCCACCGTGGCGGGGTCAATGCCAGAGCGGTCAACCAGCGCGTTGATCACCTCGCCCCCCATGTCGGCGGGATGCCACCCGGCCAGCGCGCCATTGCGGCGGCCACCTGCGGTGCGTGCGGTTGTGACGATATATGCTTCAGCCATTTCTGTGGTCCCCCGGGGTTTCGGTAATAGTGTTCATGTGCAGGCGTCCATGGCCTCTTGTGCCAGTTCCAGCAGGCGCGGATAGGCGCCAAGGCGGTCGGCGGCATGGGCAGACGATGCCTGTCCGCGCGCGACACGCCCCTTGATGCCGTGAAAGATCGCCGCCATGCGGAAAAAGTTGAAGGCGATGTAAAAATCGTAGTTCGGGATGCCCGTGCGCCCGGTGTTGGCGCAATAGGCCGCGATGTATTCCGCCTCGGTCGGCAGCGACAGGGTTGTGGGGTCCACCCCGTCCAGCCCGGCGACGATCTGTGGCGGCATCCGGTACATCAAAGCATGATAGGCAAAATCCGCCAGCGGATGCCCCAGCGTCGACAGCTCCCAGTCCAGCACCGCCAGAACGCGCGGTTCCGTGGGGTGGAAGATCAGGTTGTCACAGCGGAAATCCCCGTGAACGATGGTGCTTTCGTCGCCGTCGGGGATTGCGGTGGGCAGCCATTCGATCAGCCGGTCCATGACCGCGTCACGGCCCGCGTCGATGTCGGCCAGATAACTCTTGGTCCAGCGCCCGATCTGGCGCTCGAAATAGTTGCCGCTTCGGCCATAGTCGCCCAGACCAACCGCATCGGGGTCAATCCCGTGCAGCTGTGCCAGCACGCGGTTCATTTCCATGAAATAGGCCGCCCGTTCGGACGCGGGTAACTCGGAAAAGCTCGCATCCCAGAAAATCCGGCCTTCGACCATTTCCATCACGAAAAAGATCGACCCGATCACGCTTTCGTCCAGGCACAGTCCATGGACCTGTGCCACGGGAAATCCCACCTTGCCCAGGGCACTCAGCACCCGTGCCTCGCGGTCGATGGCATGTGCCCCTTTGGCCAACTGGCCACCCGGCTTGCGGCGCAGCACATACTCGCCGCTTTTGGCGCGCAGCATAAAGGTGGGGTTGGATTGCCCACCCTTGAACTGCAGCACCTCAAGCGGCCCTTCGAACCCCGCGACGTGCTCTGCCATCCAGCGCGCGAGCGGTTCGACGGCAAAGCCGAACCCCGCGCGCACCGGCATCACGCCTGCATTTGCTTCGGCACCGGTGCTCACAGATCCTGTGCCTTTTTCCAGTCCCGTTTGATCTTTTTCGCCAGGCTCCATTTGTGAACCTCTGTCGGGCCGTCATAGATGCGGAAGGCGCGGATTTCGCGGAACACCTGTTCGACGATGGTGTCCTGCGTGACCCCCTGCCCGCCCATGACCTGCACACAGCGGTCGGCCACACGCATCAGCGCCTCGGACACGGCGACCTTGGTCATCGAGCTTTCGGCGGTGCCCAGAACACCGGTGTCCAGAATATCGGCACACCAGTAGATCATCAGTTCGGCCTGTTTGAGGTCAATCAGGTTCTCGGCCAGCATAAAGCCGACACCTTCGTGATCGACCAGCGGTTTGCCGAATGCCATGCGACGGTTGGCATAATCGCTGGCGATTTCATTGGCGCGGATGCAGGCCCCCAGCCAGCGCATGCAATGGGTCAGACGCGCGGGCGACAGGCGCACCTGTGCGTAACGAAAACCCTCGCCGCTTTGGCCCAGCATCTGGCTGGCAGGCACCCGCAGGTTGTCGATGCTGATCACCGCGTGCCCTCCGGGCATCGAACTGTCGATGGTGTCCATCACCCGTTCGATGCGGATCGCGGGATCGGGCAGGTCGACCAGGAACATGCAGGCCCCGTCGTCGGATTTGGCCATGACAATGCCCAACCCGGCCCCTTCGGCACCGGTGATATAGGTTTTGCGCCCGTTGATGACCCAGTGATTGCCGTCCATCTTGCAGGTGGTCTGCATCATCATCGGATCGGACCCGGCCCCGCCATCCTCGGCGGGTTCGGTCATGAAAAACGCCGACCGCATCTCGCCGCGCACCATTGGCTCAAGAAACCGTTCCTTCAACTCGGGCGAGGCTTCCTTGCCCAGAAGATACATGTTCCCCTCGTCGGGGGCCGCGACGTTGCAGGCCACCGGCCCCAGCGGCGACAGCCCGGACCGGATCAGCACGGCGGCGGTTTCCAGATGGGTCAGGTGATCGCCACCTTCAAGGATATGCGGCGTCAGCACGCCGGCGTCACGCGCCTTGGCCTTCATCTCGTTGGCCAGCGCGTCGGTGGGGCCGTGGGACGTCTTGCGCGTGTCCTTTTCATAGGGCGCGATGGTCTCGCGCACAAAGGTTTCCACGCGGTTTGCGATGTCCAGCGCGCGGTCGGTGATGCGGGTGTTGTCGAGGGTAAAGCTCATTTTGGTGCCATTCGGATTGCGCCGTCCAGGCGGATCGTCTCGCCGTTCAGCATGATGTTGGTCACGATGCTTTGCACCATGGCTGCGAATTCGGTCGGGTTGCCCAGACGGGGCGGGAACGGCACCTGACGGCCTAGGCTGTCCTGGGCCTCTTGCGGCAGGGACGCCATCAGCGGTGTCAGAAACAGACCAGGTGCAATGGTCATGACGCGGATGCCATAGCGCGCAAGTTCGCGTGCGACAGGCAGGGTCATGCCGACGATGCCACCCTTGGACGCCGCATAGGCCGCCTGCCCGATCTGCCCGTCAAAGGCCGCGACGGACGCGGTGTTGATGATCACGCCGCGCTCTTCCCCGATGGGGTCGGCGGTGTGCAGGCTGGCTGCGAATTTCGAAAGCACGTTGAACGACCCGAACAGGTTCACATTCACGATCGACGTGAAATCCTTCAGCGGGATGGCGTTGCCTTCGCGGTCGATGACCTTTTTGGGTGGCCCGATGCCCGCGCAGTTCACCAGTATGCGCGCCTTGCCATGGACGCCTTCGGCCTCGGCGATGGCGGCTTCAACCTCGCTTTCATCGGTGACGTTCACCTTGATGAACTTGCCGCCGATGTCCTTGGCCTTCGCCTCGCCCAGATCGGCGTTCTGGTCGAAGATGGTGACCTTGGCTCCGGCCTGCGCCAGCATGTCGGCGGTTGCACCACCCAGCCCCGATGCGCCGCCCGTTACGATGGCGGCCTGTCCCTTGATGTCCATGTCTTGTCCTTTTTGCTTCTTGCGGTTGACCGATCGTCAGCCCACCGCGCGTCTTTCCAATTGGGTTTGATCCGGTGCGCGCAAACGCCCCGCTGTTTCAGTCAGCCGCGATCCCCCAGCCCCAGCTTACGCCCGATGATCTCTTTCATGATCTCAGAGGTGCCCGCATAGATCCGGCTGACACGCGCCGAGCAGTACATGCGCCCGATCTCGTATTCCTCCATAAAGCCCGCGCCGCCGTGCAGTTGCAGGCAGGCGTCAACGACCTCTCCCTCGATCTCGGAACACAGCAGTTTGGCCTGCGCCGCCAGATCGGCGGTCAGTGCACCTTCCAGATGTTCGCGGGCGCAGTGATCGACAAAGGCCCAGCCCGCGTCGATCTTTGTCTTCAGGGCCGCCATCTGGAAACGCGAGTTCTGGAAAGAGCCGATGGTCTGCCCAAAGGCTTTGCGTTCGAGAATGTAATCCAGCGTGATGTCAAAAGCGCGCTGCGCATGGGCGATGAACTGGTTCGAACCGACCAGCCGTTCCTCGGCCAGGTTCTGCATCATCATCCGAAAACCGCCCGCAGGTTCGCCCAGCACCGCGCTCTTGGGCAGCTTTACGTTTTCAAAATGCAGCTCGGCGGTGTCTTGAGAGTGCAAGCCGATCTTTTCCAGACGCCGGCCACGGGTGAACCCCGCCGTGCCTTCGGGCACCAGAAACAACCCAATGTCGTGTCGGCCCGTTCCGGTGCGCGCGGCGACGATGACCAGACCGGCAAGAATGCCGTTCGAGATATAGGTTTTGGACCCGTTCAACAGCCAGTGGTCGCCCCGGTCCTCGGCACGGGTGCGCATCCCGGCCAGGTCGGACCCGATGTCGGGTTCGGTCATCGCAATCGCCAGAATGGTGCCGCCCGACACCACGCCGGGCAAGTACTGGCGTTTCTGCGCATCGGTGCCAAAGCGGTGCAGATAGGGGCCGACAATGCGGTTGTGCAACGGGATGTACAGACCGTTCTCGCGTGCCGCCAGTTCCTCGATCAGCACCATGTCAAAGCGGAAGTCGTCCAGTCCAAGACCGCCATATGCGGGATCGGCATACATCGCCAGAAACCCCTGACTGCCGGCCGAGGCCCAGACATCCCGCGCGACCATACCCGCGCGGCGGAACTCTGCGCTGCGCGGATAGACTTCGGCCTCGGCCCACTTGCGGACCGTGTCGCGGAACATCTCGTGCTCGGGCTCGAATATGCGTCTGCGGATCATGTCATGTTCCTTTTCGCTGGCTCCGCCCCGGTGCGCGCCGGGTTGGGGCTGTTTTCAATCCTCTGCAAAGACATCGCCATACTGCTGGCGCAAATCCCGTTTCAGGATCTTGCCGCTGGCGTTCTTGGGCAGCTGGTCGGTGATCGCGATATGTTTGGGTGCCTTGTAGTGGGTCAGGTTCTCGCGGCAGTAGGTCTGGATCTGCTCGACCGTTGCAGAGGCACCTGCCTTGAGGACGACAATCGCCGTCACCGCTTCGATCCACTTGGGGTGCGGCACGCCAAAGACGGCCACTTCGGCCACGTCCGGGTGCCGAAAGATCGATTCCTCGACCTCGCGGCTGGCCACGTTTTCGCCGCCCGTCTTGATCATGTCCTTCTTGCGGTCGACGATATAAAGGTAGCCCTCGTCGTCATAACGCCCCAGATCGCCACTGTGGAACCAGCCGTTGCGAAAGGCGTCGGCGGTCTTGTCGGTGTCGTTGTAGTATTCCGAGATCAGATGCGGGCTGCGGTGCACGACCTCGCCCACTTCGCCCACGGCGACGGGTTCGTCATTGTCATCAACCACGCGCGTTTCCACGTTCAGCGCCGGGCGCCCGGCCGAGCCCAGCTTGCGCACCTGATCCTCGGGCCGCAGGATCGTGGCGACGGGCGCCATTTCCGTCTGGCCGTAAAAGTTGAACAGGCGCATGTTCGGCAGCCGCTGCATCAGCTCTTCGATCACCGCCGTGGGCATGATCGACGCGCCGTAATAGCCCACGTTCAGGCTGCTCAGGTCGCGCTTGTCGAAATCGGGATGGCGCAGCAGCGCGATCCAGACGGTCGGCGGGCAGAACAGTTTGGTCACGCCATATTCCTCGATGGCGGCCAGCATGTCGGCGGGGTCGGCCTTTTCGTGCAGGATCGACGTGACACCCAGATACAGGTCAGGGCTGAGGAAACAGTCCAGCTGCGCACAGTGGAACAGCGGCAGACAATGCAGCGACACGGCGTCGCCGGTCATCTCGCCGTCGACGATACAGCTGACGTATTGCGCATAGAGCGCGTCCGACGACAAAAGCGCACCCTTGGGGCGGGATTCCGTGCCGCTTGTGTACATCATCTGCACCGGATCATCGCCCGAAAGGTCGGTCCAGACCTCTGCGGCATCGTCGTGGTCCAGAATGGCCGCGACCGGCTCCCATCCGTCCGCGACCGCAACGCCCGCGTGCGGGATCACCAGCCGTGGCATGTCGCTGTTCATCGCGCTCAGCGCCGCATCCGCCACCGCGCACAGCGCATCCTCGGCCACCAGCATCCGCGCGCCGGAGTGGTCGAGGATATAGGCAAAATCCTCGGCGTTCAGCATGAAGTTCACAGGCGTCGCAATCGCCCCCAGCCGCGCCAGTGCAAAGCGCAACACGACAAAGCTGCGGTTGTTGTGCGTGAACAGCGCGACACGGTCGCGCTTGGCGATGCCGCGCGCGCTCAGCGCGTTGGCGGCACGGTTCACAGCGGCATCAAGCTCTGCAAAGGTGTCGCTTTGATCGCGGAACACCAGCGCCGTTTTGTTGGGTACGCGCGCCGCCGACCGCCGCAGCAGATCACCCAGTTGCTGGCTGCGGGCACGACGGACCAGACGTTCATTTCCCATCCCACTATCCTTTCTGTTGAAAGGGTCCGGCGCTTTTGCCGCCGGACCGGTATTTATTGCATCAATGCAGGCAACGTCAGGATCAGCGCAGGGAAGGCACAGAGGATGGCCACCAGGACCAGATCCATGACAAGGAACCACAGCACCCCACGGAAAATGGCCGAAGTGGATACCAGGTTGCCCACCACGCTTTTGATCACAAAGACGTTCATCCCGATGGGCGGCGTGATCATCCCGATCTCAAGCAGTTTGGTCAGCACGATGCCGAACCACAAAAGGCTCCACCCCGAGGCGTCGACCACCGGCAGGATGATTGGCAGCGTCAGCAGCATTGCCCCGATGGGTTCCAGAAACATCCCGATCAGCAGGTAGACACAGACAATGCCCAGCATCAAAAGCACCGGGCTGTCCGCGATGGACAGGATACCCGACGACAGATAGTTCCCCGCACCCGACAGCGCCAGAAAGCGCGTCAACAGGCTGGCCCCCACCGCGATCACCAGCAGCGACGCGGTGGTCATCAGGGTTTCGCGCGCCGCCGTCAGGAAACGGGCCCATGTCATTTCGCCGGTGACCAACGCCACGATACAGGCCAGAAAGGCACCCACGGCGCCCGCCTCGGTCGGTGTGAACACACCGCCGAACAGGCCTCCGAAAATCCCCAGCATGATCAGCAGCAGCGGCCAGGTCTCGCGCAATGCGAGGATCTTTTCCCGCATCGTGACGCTTTCGTCCTTTTGCGGGGCGAGGTCCGGGTTCAGTTTGACCCGGATCAGCACGACGATCACATACCCCAGCGCGGTCAGCAGACCGGCGGAGACGCCGCCCAGAAACAGGTCCGCAATCGAGATCTGGGCGATGACCCCGTAGAGGATCAGAATGATCGACGGCGGGATCAGCGCCCCGATGGTGCCCGCCACCGCGACCGTACCAGTGGCCAGTTCGGGGTGGTATTTGTGCTTCATCATTTCGGGGATCGCGATGCGCCCCATCGCCGCCGAACATGCGATGGACGACCCCGACACCGCCGCAAAACCGGCCGAGCCAAAGATGGACGCAATCGCCAGCCCACCGGGCAGGCCTGCCATCCAGATGCGCGCGGCATTGAACATGCCCTTGGTCAGTTGCGTGTGATAGCTGATGAACCCCAGGAACAGGAACATCGGGATCGACGACAGGATCCAGCTCGACGTGAACTGATAGGGCACCAGCCCCATCGCCCCCCAGGCCACACGCGGCCCCATCAGCACCCAAAGCCCTCCGAACGACACCCCGATCAACGAGATTCCAATCGGCACACGCGCCGCAATAAGGGCGATCAGCGTCGCCAGGCCGGTCAGGCCAATTCCAACATCAGTCATTTATAAATTCAGCATCTATTCCGGTTTCGTTCAACCCGCTGCGCAGGCCCGTGAGGGTCGTGATCACACGGTAGGCGGCAATCAGGACCATCAGCCCCGCGCCGACCGGAATGGCCCAGTAGCTCTGCCAGACCTCGATCATCTGCGACCCTTGCTCCATCGTGGCCCCGATGTTCGTCTTTTTCACCGCTTCGGTGTAACCTGCTACCATCAGCGCCGAGATCACCACGACGGTCAGCGCACTTGAAAAGACAGAGAACCCGGTCTGCACCCGTTCGGGCATCATGTCCGTGACGAACTCGACCGAGATATGCGCCCGCTGTTCCTCGGCCACGCCGATCGCAAGGAACACCAGCACAACCATGTAATAGTTTGCCACCACGACGATCGTGCCGGGCAATGGCGCGTTGAAGAAATAGCGTCCGATGACGTCGGCGGTGACGTGCAGCATCATCAGAATGACGCAGATCGTCCCGATCAGGGATGATACCTTGGACAGGGATGACAGAAATCTGCCGATCAGAAACATGGTTGGGCCTCCCGTTGTTGCAAGTGTCGGGCACCGAACCGCAGTCCGGTGCCCGATCTTTCATAGGTGCGGTGTCGCGGATTATTTGCCGTAGCTGGCGACATCGACCTTCGAGAAGATTTCGTCGTAGTACAGTTTGGCCAGTGCCTCGCCACCCTCGACGTCTTTGGTCAGGCCGGTCCACTTGACCAGCAGCGTGTTCAACGCCTCGGCCGCTGCGGCACCGGTCTCCAGACCAAACCGCTCCTTATAGATCGAAGCGATGGCGTCCTTGTCCTTGGCGATGAACTCGCGGTTCATCTGCACAAGATCAGCCGCCGCATCGGTGTATTCGATGCCCAGCCCCGGTGCGCGTTCCTTGCCCGCGCGGGCCTCTTCGATATAGACCCATGTGACATCTGCCATCAGTTTGGCATTGGCCCGCATGACCTGACCCTTGGAGTCGTCGGACAGGCTGTTCCAGGCGTCCATGTTCATGGTGAACGGCACGTTGAACTGAGCACCCGGCAGCCCGACGTAAAGGTATTTCACAACGTCGATAAAGCTGAAGTTCACAAAGTCCGCCGTGTTGCTGGCCGTGCAATCGACAACGCCCTGGTTCAAACCTTCCAGTGTTTCGTTAACCGACATCGAAACGGGCACAGCCCCCACGGTTTCCGCCCAACGTGCCCAATAGGCACCGGCGGCGCGAATGCGTTTGCCCTTGAGGTCCGCGACCGAGTTCAGCGGCACAACGCATTGCAGCACATAGGACGTGGTCGACGCCGCACCCAGATAGACCTGGTTTTGCGCCGCAACTTCTGTCTGGCAGTCGTCGCAGTTCAACATGACGTATTCGGTGATCGCACCGGCAAAGGCGGTCGAGCTCAGCTCGCCCGCGAATTCCTCAAGTTCGACCAGCTCCGAGAATTCGGACAGCATGTTCAGGTTGGGATATTCCGCAGGGAAATAGGCGGTCAGGTTGGCGGCAGCGTCGGCGATCCCGTCGCGCACGCCTGCGTTCACTTCGGCAAAGCTGAGCAGGGACAGCGGGAACACACGCATGGTCACATCGCCGTTTGTGTATTCTTCGACGGCCTTGGCATAGTCTTCCAGCATACGCGTCGGCGCCGAACCGGGTGGCCAGCCGCCTGCGAATGTCAGATCCTGGGCATAGGTCGCCCCTGCCAGTGCCAGCATGGATGCGCTGGCCAGAATTCCTTTGATAGCGGTTTTCATGGTCTCGTTTCCTCCGATTGAGACGTTCCCTTCCCGTTTCACCGGCTGGCGAATTGGGTCTCCTTCAAACGTGTGCGCGGGCCTCTCTCCCGGTTGGCCTGCGCAATCGCTTATTCGTTGAACCGTGCTGGGCGTTTCTCCAGAAACGCGGACAGTCCTTCGGCAAAATCGGGCGTTTCTCCCGCCTGTTTCTGCCATTCACGCTCGTTACCAAGCGTGGATTCAAAGTCGCTGTCGGCGGCGCGCCATGCCGCGCGACGGATCAGGGCAAGGCTGGACGATGGTCCCTCTGCCAGTCGCTGCGCAATCTCCAGCGCCGTCGCCTCGACCGCGTCGTTGTCGACCAGCCGCGTGATCAACCCCCAATCGAACGCCTGTGGCGCGGGGATCTTTTCCGCCAACAGCATCATTTCCATTGCACGCACACGGCCCACCGCACGGGTCAGCAACCAGGTGGCGCCGCCGTCGGGGATCAGACCGATGCGCGCGAAAGCTTCGAGGAAATAGGCATCCCGCCCCGCGACGATGATGTCGCAAGACAGCGCAATCGACGCGCCCACCCCAGCCGCGGCGCCATTGACTGCCGACACCAACGGGACCGACAGATCGCGGATCGCCAGCATCAGCGGGTTGTAATCCTGCTCCAGCGTTTCGCCGACATCGAAACTGGCGATGTCCTGGGGGATCGCCGCCTTCAGGTTGGCACCTGTTGAAAATGCGCGCTCACTTCCGGCCAGCACGATGGCACGCGCGGTTTTGGCCTCCTCGACCAGCCGCTCGTGCAACTCCCGCGCCATGGCGGGCGTCAGGCTGTTCATCGTGACAGGATCGTTCAGACGCAGCGTTGTGACCGCACCTTTGCGTTCGATCAGGATCTTGTCGGTCATTTCGGCTCTCCCTTGCGCGCCGCCATCTGCCATTCGGGTTCGTCCCACCATGGAAAGAACCCGGGCATGTCGGTCGAGACCTTGTCCGGGAACACCGGCGCGCGTTTTTCCATGAAGCTGGCCACACCCTCGGCCGCGTCGCCCGATCCGCTGCGCGCAGCGATGCCGCGGCTGTCGATCTGGTGTGCCTCCATCGGATGCGCGGCACCGGCCATGCGCCACATCATCTGACGGGTCAGGGCAATGGACACGGGTGCGGTGTTGTCCGCGATCTCACGCGCGATCCGGTGGGCTTCGGCCAACAGGTCCTGGGGTTCATGCACCGACCGGACCAGCCCGCCCGCCAGGGCCTCATCCGCGCCGAACACCCGACCGGAATAGCACCATTCCAACGCCTGCGACATGCCGACAAGGCGCGGCAGGAACCATGACGATGCCGCTTCGGGCACGATGCCGCGCCGGGCAAAGACAAAGCCGAAACGCGCCGAGGTGGACGCGATGCGGATGTCCATCGGCAATTGCATGGTCATGCCGATCCCGACAGCGGGACCATTCACGGCGGCAATCACCGGCTTGAGACAGTTGAACAGGCGCAGCGCCAGAACCCCGCCCATGTCGCGGTTGGCCGGATCGTTCCATACCGCGGGGTCGGTCGAGGTCATGTCGGGCCGTGCCGAAGTGAAGGCATCGGGGTCATCCAGATCGACGCCGGCACAGAACCCTCGCCCCGCGCCGGTCACGATGATCGCGCGCACATCGTCATCCGCATCAGCCACATCCAGCGCCGCGATCATCTCTTGCATCATCACCAGCGTAAAGGCGTTCAGCCGGTCGGGCCGGTTCAACGTCAGCACCATGATGCCGTCGGCGGTGTGTGTGGTCAGTGTCTGGTATGTCATCGTGTTTCCTCCCCCCAAGGTCCGCGCTACGACAAGGCGCGCGGGTTTAAGGCGATCTCGTCTTCCAGACCGGCAATCTGCGCACCGCGCCAGAAATCTTCGATGTGCATCCGCGCCCATTTCTCGGCGCGGTCGGCATCACGGTCACGCAGGGCGGCGATGATGTTGGAGTGGGCCTCGATCTGGCGTTTGTAGAATTTGGGCGCAAAGGGCGCGATCTGTTCAAACCCGCGGAACAGCAACAGCGCAATCGGTTCACGCGCCAGCCCCAGCACGCGGTTGCGGCCCATGTCGGCCAGACGGGTGTGAAAGTCCTCATCCAGGCTGATGGTGCGTTTCATCATGCCCTCGGCGGCGACGGTTTCGGCGTGCAGGCTTTGCAGGCCATTGATTTCATCCTCGGTGCCATGTTCGGCAGCCAGACGCGCGGCCAGCGGCTCTGTCATCATGGTGACCTGCCACAGCTCGCGGAATGTCACCTTCATCAATGCCATCGCGCGTCCGGACCGCGTGGTCAGCTGATCCGCCTGCGGCACCGCAACTTCCAGCCGTCGCGGTGACGGGCGATGCACCAGACCGTCGCTTTCCAGCTGGCGCAGCCCTTCGCGCAGGGTCGAACGTGTCACCCCGAACTGACCGGCAAGCTCGGCCTCGCCAGGCAACTGGTCGCCGGGGTTGAGGTCGCCGCGCAGGATCTGCGCCTCGATCTCGTCGGCGATCTGCTGGTAGGCAAAGTGTACCTGTGCCGGCTTGCCCGTGGCCTTCATGTCAGCACCCGTTGATCCGGGTGCACCATGTCACGGGACCCGTATCCCGGTTGAGAATGCTGTTTGATCGCGTTGCAGGTCATGAGGCCCTCTTGGTCAGACACTCGGGCACTCTGGATGTGTCCCATGAATTCTGTCAACCGGGACAAAACTGCGGGGTTCTCTCCAATATCTAGATGTTGTGGGGAAAAACATGCTGCATGTAGTGGAATTTCAGGAGATAGACGCCGTTTTCGCTCAGTTTTCCTGCCAGCGCGCTTGCATTTAGTGTCGGACACAAAGCCCGTGACGCAGCGGCATTTCACCCTTCCGGACCACACTGTATCGGTGGTCTCCTCATTCAGGGGCTCATTTGTTGGCTGTTCGGACGTCAAGCCACAGATTCGATGCCTGCGCGAAGAACGGCGCGCAGCATATGCAAAGTGACGAGGTCAGCCCGGGGGCACTTCGCCCCAGGCTTGGAGCTTGCGGTCGATGGTCTTGCGCGACACACCCAGACGGCGGGCCGCCTCGGCGCGGTTGCCGTGGCACAGGTCCAACATGTGCAACATGTGCCGTTGCACCACCAGATCCAGATCCTCGATGGCACGTGCACCCGCCACCGATCCTTTCCCCGCGAATTCATCGGGAAAGAACCCCAGAATCACCGACCGTTCGATCAGGTTGCGCAGTTCGCGCACGTTGCCGGGCCAGTCGTAGCGGCGCAGTTTCAGCAGCGTGTCGTCGTCCAGCCGCAGCGCGGGCATGCCCAGGGCTGTCGAAAACTGGTCCATGAACAGCGCCGCCAGGTCGACAATATCCTCGGACCGGTCCTTCAGCGGCGGCATCTCGATCTTCATCACGTTGATGCGGTGGTACAGGTCGGCGCGGAACCGCCCCTCAGCCACGGCCTGTTCCAGATCGGCGTTGGTGGCGAACAGGAACCGCAGGTCCAGCGGGATCTCGCGTTCGGCCCCTTGCGGACGGATGCGCTGATCCTCCAGCACCCGCAGGAACGCCGCTTGCAGCGGCTCGGGCATCTGCGCCACTTCGTCTAGAAAAAGCGTGCCGCCATCGGCCAGCAGCAACAGGCCGGGTTTCAGCGTCGCGTCCCCCTCGACCGAGCCGAACAGCTCGGGCACGATCCGGTCGGGCGCAATCGCGGCACAGTTCACCGCAACAAACGCCTTGTCAGCGCGCGGCGACATCTGGTGCAATTGCCGCGCCGCCAGCTCCTTGCCCGTGCCGCTGGCACCGGTGAACAGCACCGGCGTCGGCAGCGGCGCCAGCCGTTTCAACAGGTCGCGGACCGCAGACAACGCAGGCGATTTGCCCAGCATCCGCACGGTCGATCCCGCGTCCAGCTCTCGGCGCAGCAACGT
This sequence comes from Sulfitobacter sp. 20_GPM-1509m, assembly GCF_000620505.1. Classification (GTDB taxonomy): domain Bacteria; phylum Pseudomonadota; class Alphaproteobacteria; order Rhodobacterales; family Rhodobacteraceae; genus Pseudosulfitobacter. Next base: position 197,906 of record NZ_JIBC01000008.1, read on the forward strand.
GTTGTCGCGGCGCAGGTTCTTGCGGTCCAGCGTGCGCGATACCGCCCCCAATATCTGGTTGGTGCGGAAGGGTTTCAGGATGAAATCACTGACCCCTGCCCGCAGGGCTGCAATGGCGGTTTCCAGATCGGCATAGGCGGTGATCAGGATGGTGTCGGCGTAAAACCCCTTGCGGCGCTGTTCGGTGACCCATTCCAGGCCGGTCTTGCCCGGCATGATGTTGTCCAGCACGACCACGTCGAAATGCGCCTTGTCCAGCAACTGCGTCGCCTCGGCCGGTGACGCGGCCTGTGCCACCCGCTCGACGCGGGGTTCCAGCATCTTGACCAGAAAATTGCGCATGCCCGGCTCGTCGTCGATCACAAGGACCGACGCGCCCGCAAGCGTGCCGCCGTATTCGTCATCTGCCATGGTCTTCCCTCGTGTCAGTCCACGCGGACGTTGTCACTGGAATAGACCTGTTGCGATGAAAAGCCCATCTCGTGCAGCCCGAAATAGGCCATGACACCGATCACGATGATCCCGGCAAAGCCTGCAAACATCACTTTCATGCCCGGCCTCCTGTTGCCTGTGCACTGAATGCGGTCATTCTGCGGGCCTCCGAAGTTCGTCTTCCTTGACCTTTTCCAGCCAGATCGAATGGTGCTGTTCGGCCCAGTTCACGTCAACCTCGCCGCTGCCCATCGCGTCATAGGCGCCTTCCATGCCCAGGGTCCCGATATAGATGTGGCCAAAGATGATCGCCATCATGACAAAGGCAATGATGGCATGCCACAGCTGCGCGTATTGCATCTCTTCCTGCGGGGCCAGGTTGACAGGCAGGGTGCCAAATCCCACGGCTTGCGGCAATCCGCTGTCGTTCAACAGTGCGAACGTATGCCCGAACAGCGGCAGGTCGAAGGGAAACAGCAATGACAGACCCGAGGCCGACACCGACGCGCCCAGAACGATCACCGACCAGAAGATCAGCTTTTGACCGGCGTTGAACTTCTTCGCGGGCGGGTGCTTTTTGCCGATGATGCCACCGCCATAGCGGAACCATGTCAGGTCCGTGCGGTCGGGCAGATTGTGCCAGACCCACATCACGAACACCATCACCAGCGCGATCATGAAGGCCCACGAGACGTTGTCGTGAATATATTTTGTCCCCGTCAGCAGGACCGAGTTGAAGTCGTGGCCAAAGGTCGGGATCAACACCTTGCGTCCGAACAGGGATAACAGCCCTGTAATCGCAAGCAGGATAAAGGACCCCGCGAGCATCCAGTGGGCAAAGCGTTCAATCGCCTTGAACCGGGTCACGGTGCGCCCCGACATGCCGTCCTCGACCCGCACGCGACCGCGCAACAGGAAGAACACAGCCAGAATGGCCAGCGTGCCCAGCAGCAACCAGCCACCATAGGTCAGCAACGGGCCACGGCGCACATTCAGCCACCACATGCCCCCGTCCTGCACCAGCACTTTGCCGGTGGGGTTCAGGGTGGTCACGCGCACGTCCGCCTCGTTATAGCGCAGCGCGCGCCATTGTTCGGCATCCGAGGTGCCACCCAACGGCCCAAGGCCGGGCGCGGTGCCCGCATCGCCGCCGATGTTGTTGCGGCGGAAACTGTCATCAACCTCAAGACCCTGCTGGCGGCGCAGCACGTCCTGAAGCGTTTGCGCCCCGCCGGTCGAGGCGCGTGGCGTATCGACGTTTGCCGCGTTTTCAGGCGGGCGCACGTCTTGTGCAGATGCGATACCGGGCAAGGCCAGCAACGCAATAACGAATAGTGCCATCAGATGGCGCAACATGGGAAATCCCCCGCATGAATAACGGTGAAGCGGCGGCCCGCCACAACGGGGGCCGCCAGACCTGTCATCGGCACGGACGCGTGGCCCGTAAGTGTGACCGTGCCGCCGGGTTACTGACCCTTCTGGCCGTAGGCTGTGCCCCAACCCCATGCGCCGGACCCGAAACCACGGGCCACCACACGTTCGCGGTAGATGTCCGAGACCATGTCGCCGTCACCGGCCAACAGGGCCTTGGTCGAACACATCTCGGCACAGATCGGCAGCTTGCCTTCTGCAATCCGGTTGCGCCCGTACTTCTGGAACTCGGCGGCCGAGTTGTTTTCCTCGGGGCCACCGGCACAGAAGGTGCACTTGTCCATCTTGCCGCGCGAGCCGAAGTTGCCCGCCTGCGGATACTGCGGCGCACCAAAGGGGCACGCGTAGAAACAGTAACCACAGCCGATGCACAGGTCCTTGGAGTGCAGAACCACGCCTTCGTCGGTCTGGTAAAAGCAGTCCACGGGACAGACGGCCATACAGGGCGCGTCCGAACAGTGCATACAGGCCACCGAGATCGAGCGTTCGCCCGGCTTGCCGTCCTGAATGGTCACCACCCGACGGCGGTTGATGCCCCAGGGCACTTCGTGCTCGTTCTTACAGGCCGTGACACAGGCGTTGCATTCGATGCAGCGTTCGGCATCGCAGAGAAATTTTGATCTAGCCATTCTCTTGTCTCCTTACGCGGGCATGATTTTGCAAAGAGTCGCTTTGGTCTCTTGCATCTGTGTGACGGAATCGTAGCCATAGGTCTGCACGGTGTTGGTGCTTTCCCCCAGAACGATCGGATCGGCACCCACGGGGTATTTGTCCCGCAGGCTGACGCCTTCCATATGGCCGCCAAAGTGGAACGGCATAAAGGCAACGCCCTCGCCGACCCGTTCGGTGACCATGGCCTGCACCTTGATCCGCCCGCCTTCCGGCCCTTCGACCCAGACATCGGTCCCGTCACGCACACCCAGATTGTTGGCGTCGCGCGTGTTGATCTCGATGAACATGGTCTGCTGAAGCTCGGCCAGCCACGGGTTCGACCGCGTCTCGTCGCCGCCGCCCTCGTATTCGACCAGACGGCCCGAGGTCAGGATGATCGGGAACTCCTTGGAAAAGTCGTTCTTCTGGATCGACGCATACAGCGTCGGAACCCGCCAGAACGATTTGTCCTCGTAGGTCGGATAGTCTTCGACCAGATCGCGGCGGTTGGTGTACAGCGGCTCGCGGTGCACCGGCACAGGATCGGGGAAGGTCCAGACCACGCAACGTGCCTTGGCGTTGCCAAAGGGCGCACAGCCATGGGCAATCGCCACCCGCTGGATGCCGCCCGACAGGTCGGTCTTCCAGTTGATGCCGCCAACTGCCTCGACATAATCCGAGGGCATGTCACCCTGTTGCGAGGTTTCGCCAACTTCTTCGGTGCCTTCGTCGGCCTTTTCGGGCGCTTCATAGCCTGCGACCATTTCAATCGAACGGCGTTCATCTGCTGTCAGATCACCGTCCCAACCAAGGTCGATCAGCATCTGCATGGTGAATTCAGGATAGCCATCCTGAATTTCAGACCCGACGGAGTAAACACCCTCGGCCAGCAGGTTTTCACCGTCACGTTCCACACCGAACCGGGCGCGGAAGGTCAAACCGCCTTCGGCCACCGGCATCGACATATCATACAGGTTGGCCGTGCCGGGGTGGTTCATCTCGGGCGTGCCCCAGCAGGGCCACGGCATCCCGTAGAAGTCACCATCCGCCGGACCGCCATTGGCCCGCAGCGTGGTCTTGTCAAAGGTATGCTGGTTTTCCATGTGAATCTTCATCCGCTCGGGGCTTTGACCCGTATAGCCGATGGTCCACATGCCGCGGTTGAACTCGCGGGTGATATCCTCGATCAGCGGCTCCTCGCCGTTCACCTCGATGTTGCGGAACATGCGATCCGCAAAGCCGAACTTGGTGGCGAACTTGTGCAGGATCGTGTGATCGGGCAGCGATTCAAACAGCGGCTCGACAACCTTTTCCCGCCATTGCAGCGACCGGTTCGACGCGGTGACCGAGCCAGAGGTTTCAAACTGCGTCGACGCGGGCAACAGATAGGTGTTGTCGGTGCGGTCGTGCAGCACGGCGGAAACGGTGGGGTAAGGATCGACCACGACCAGCAGGTCCAGCTTCTCCATCGCCGTTTTCATTTCCTTCTGACGGGTCTGCGAGTTGGGCGCATGACCCCACAGCACCATCGCCTTGGTGTTATCCGGCTGCTCCAGGTTTTCGCGTGCCTCAAGAACACCGTCGATCCAGCGCGAAACGGGAATGCCCGTCAGCCCCATCATCTGCTTGTCCTTGCCATCGGCGCCCTTGATGGTGCCAAAGCGGCCCTTGAGCCAATCCAGGTCTTCCTCCCAGACGCGCGCCCAGTGGGCCCACGATCCGGCAGACAGACCGTAATAGCCCGGCAGCGTGTCGGCGAGAACGCCCAGATCGGTCGCCCCCTGCACGTTGTCGTGGCCGCGGAAGATGTTGGTGCCACCGCCTGCGGTGCCCATGTTCCCCAGCGCAAGCTGAAGGATGCAATAGGCGCGGGTGTTGTTGTTGCCGTTGGTGTGCTGCGTGCCACCCATGCACCAGATCACGGTGCCGGGGCGGTTGTTGGCCAAAGTGCGGGCCACGCGTTTCAACTGTGCCTCGGGCACACCTGTCACACGCTCGACCTCGTCCGGTGTCCAGTTGGCCACCTCTTTGCGGATCTCGTCCATGCCCCAGACACGGGTGCGGATGAATTCCTGATCCTCCCAACCGTTGTCGAAGATGTGGTACAGAATGCCCCAAACCAGCGCCACGTCCGACCCGGGCCGGAAGCGCACGAATTCGTCCGCATGGGCCGCCGTGCGGGTAAAGCGCGGATCGCAGACGATCAGCGGCGCGTTATTCTGTTCCTTGGCTTTCAGCAGGTGCTGAAGCGAAACAGGGTGCGCCTCGGCGGGGTTGCCGCCAATGATGAAGATCGCCTTGGAATTGTGGATGTCGTTATAGCTGTTGGTCATGGCGCCGTAGCCCCATGTGTTCGCAACACCCGCAACCGTGGTCGAGTGGCAGATACGCGCCTGGTGATCGACGTTGTTGGTGCCCCAATAGGCCGCGAACTTGCGGAACAGGTACGCCTGTTCGTTCGAATGCTTGGCCGAGCCCAGCCAATAGACGCTGTCGGGACCGGACGTGTCACGGATCGACGTCATCTTGTCGCCGATCTCGTTGATCGCCTGCTCCCAGCTGATGCGCTGCCATTCGCCGCCGACTTTCTTCATCGGATACTTCAGGCGGCGTTCGCCGTGGGCGTGTTCACGCACCGACGCGCCCTTGGCGCAGTGAGCGCCCAGGTTGAACGGGCTGTCCCAGCCGGGTTCCTGCCCGACCCAGACACCGCCCGACACTTCGGCGATGACCGTGCAGCCCACCGAACAGTGGGTGCAAATGGATTTCTTGATTTCGATGGCGCCTGTCGCCGCTGCCGTTGCGGCATTGGCTTGTTGGACGGTGCCGCCTGTCGCAGCAATGGCAGCAAGGCCGCCAATGGCCAGCCCTGAACCGCGCAGAAACGCACGGCGGTCGATCTTGGACCGGGCCACGTCAGACAGGATACTTGTCCGCTGGGGGCGTCGCGCAACCCCGTTGGTCTTTTTCCTCAACATATCTTCACTCCCTGAACGCGGGTCTTGGCCCGCATCTGGTGGCTAATGGATGGCAATTCGCAGTCGGGCGTCACGCAACCAGTCGCTTATTGCCGGTGTTGCAGGTCCGGGATCGGGCCGTGCGGTGTCTTGGGTCCGGGCCGGGGGCCTAGAACCGCGCGCTGGCGTAATAGGCGCGGGTGTGTGCGGTGTCCTGCATCTTGTCCGATGACAGGTCTGCCTCGACGGGGGCGGCCTGCGCCTCGGTCGTGCCGGTGGCCACGGCAACCGCAGCCAGCGGTGCGGCGGTGCCCGCAAATTTCAGGAACGCACGTCGATCCTTGCGGACCTCGGGTGCGTCGGATTGCTTGGTCATCTTTGCCTCCTCTTGGTAAAATCAGTGTTGCGCGAACCAGTGGCCCGCTTGGGTGAATGTCAGGTGCCGCTCAGCCGGAAGGCCTCGGATTCGACCTCCATGAACGCGCGGCCGATCTTGCCCACGGGCGCGTAGAAGACCGACGTTTTGGCCCCCTCCAGATCGGAAAAGAAATGTCCCGCCCAAGGGGCGATGTGTTTGCCGAAAAACGTCTTTTGCTGGTCCAGCGTGGCCGGCGTGCCAAAGCGGCCCGCGATCATCGCGCCCATCATCTCCATCAGCGATGCGATATTGTCCTCGGGCTCGAACACCGTATCGGCCCGCGCCAGCCCCCGCGCCGCCATGTCCTGACGCAACAGCGCCAGCGGCTTTTCGTTCAGGAAACCGGTCAGGTAATAGCTGGCATAGGGCAACAACTCGCCCCGCCCCAGCCCGATGAACAGGCGATTGAACTCGGCCTCGACCGTCGCGGGTTTGGTCAGGCGCGCCAGTTTGGCCAGCGTCGCAATCCCCTGCCCCAGCTCGGTGTCGTCGCCGTTCAGGCCCGCGCACTGGTCCAGCAACATGCGATCCGGCGGGCCGGACAGGATCAAACCCATAAAGTTGTACAGGTCCGCGCGCAGGCGGTCTTCTTCGGGGATCTGTGTGCCGGTCATCTGGTTCATGCGCCTGTGCTTTCTGCGTCGGGTGCCGCTGCGAATTGAAACCGCATCCGGCGGTGGGTCGGGGCGGTCAGCGGTGCATCGTCGTCTTCGCTGTCCTCGTGAACATAGGCCGGTGCGGTTTCGATCTGCGTCGTCTGCGGTTCGGGAACGTCCACATCGGTGGTCTGCGCAAGGATCATTTCAGCCTGCGGCGTGTCGTCCTCAAGCATATCCGCGATCGGCTGCACCATGCCCTTGCCGACCTGATACAACGTGTTCACCGTCTGCCCCGCAGTCGACGCCAACGTGTAATCGTCGTCGTAATCGTTCAGCCCGTCCAGACAGGCCAGAACCGGATTGCTGCGCCAGAACCCGCGCAGCGCCCGTGTTTTCAGCCGTTGCGGCAACTGCGCTTTCAGAAATTCCCGCAACTGCGCGCCGTCCACCAGATTGTCCGGCGCGGGCAGGCCCAGTTCCGCCAACAGCTCCGCATCGTCGCGCGCCTCAAGCTCGGCCTGCTCTTGCGCCTGCACCGCGGCGGCAACAGCTTGCGCCTCGCCTTCGGCCTCGGCGGCGACGGCAGCGCGGCGGCGATCCCAGAACCCACTCATATCATCCGCCTGCGTTTCAACGCGGGCGACGCATAAACATCGGCGCTGGTCTGCACACGCGGATCGCCGATGCCGTCCTGCGACTGGTCCACCCGCTGCTTGTCGCGGCGGCGTTTCACGAACACCTCGTCCTGGTGGAACTGCTCGACAAAGTCTCGCACCCACGCCTCCAGCCCCTGCGGCATGGCAACCTTCTCGACCACCTCTTCGGCGCTGTCGCAATAATCCTGCGCCTCGTAGGGCGACGCCGTGACCAGCAGCATCTCGAACGGGCGCTCGGTCGCCCCCGCAATCGGGCGCATCACGACGTAGACACACGGCACCTCGGCGCCCAGCCCGTGCACATAGGCCTCGGTCTCGGCCCCGTGCAGCTCCAGCGGCAGGGTGGCGGCGTGGTATTCGGTGATCTCACCCTCGCGGCGCAGCTCGCGCCATTGCGCGTCCGACGCACCGGGCAGCACCGCGGTCGCCTTCCAGCTCCAGCGCGCCCAACGGGTCACGCCGGGGGTCCGCCGCAATACGACGCCCACGGGCAGGGTCCGGTACATATTCGGGTTGTAGATCAAGATGCTCCTCCGGCGTCTATCCTCTCGCGGCCTTGGTCCGGTGCAAAGCCTTAACGCCCAGCTAGCCCAAAAAATCCTGTTCTCCAGACAAGTTGGCCAGTCCGCGGCAGGCAAACCGGCACTGTCGGACGAATTGTCTAACCCGACTGTTTTCATAGGAAAAAGCCGCTGCACCCGAAAACGAATCACATGATACGAATGCTGCTGTGCGGCATCGCGCGCCGGCGGGCGCGGCACCCCTGCCTGCGCAGAATTGCGGTTGTGGGCGGGGTTGAAAGCCGTCTAGCTTGGGGCCTGATCGCCGTCCGCGAACCGCCTGAAATGGCGCGTCCAGCAAGGGAAAAATCATGGCAAAGACGTTGATAACATGTGATTGTGAGGGCTCGCAAAGCATCGATTCCGCAGCACTTGCCGACACCCTTGGCCATGCGGTCACACCCCCCTGTTCGGCCCTGTGCACCCGCCAGATCGACCGTGCTGCCGCCGCATTGACCGCAGGTGATGCAATTTTCTGCTGCACCCAGGAATCGCGGGTCTTCACCGAACTGGCCGAGGAACTGGGGGTGGCCCCGCCCCCCCTGCTGGACCTGCGCGACCGGGCCGGTTGGTCCGATGACCCCGCGTCGAAACTGCCCAAAATGTCCGCGCTGGCATCCGAGGCGCTGCTGAACGCCCCGCTGGAGAAGTCGCTGGATGTGACATCCGAAGGGCTGTGCCTGATCCTGGGCACGGGCGAGGCCGCGGTGCAGGCCGCGCACCAGTTGAAAGACCACCTTGCCGTCACCCTGCTGACCGACCCGTCGCAGCCCCTGCCCGACACCCGCGCGTTTGACGTGATCGGCGGCACCCTGCGCAAGGCCAAGGGCGCGCTGGGGCACTTCGAGGTCACGATTGATGCGCTGCGCCAGGTCGTGCCCGGCGGCCGTGGCGAGCTGACCTACACCGCCCCGCAAGACGGCGCGATCAGCCACTGCGACGTGATCCTTGATATGCGCGGGCAGCAGCCGCCGCTGTTCCCCGCCCACGAGAAACGCGAGGGCTACCTGCGCGCCGACCCAGCCCATCCGCCCGCCGTCGCCGCCGCCGTGCTGGCCGCGTCGCATCTGGTCGGCACGTTTGAACAACCCTTGTATGTGCGCACCGAACCGCTGCTGTGCGCCCACAGCCGCGCGGGGCAGACCGCCTGCACCAACTGTCTGGACCTGTGCCCGACGGGGGCGATCACCCCCGACGGCGACCACGTGAGCGTTGATCCGATGATCTGCGCAGGCTGCGGGGCGTGCTCTGCCGCCTGCCCGTCCGGTGCCATCAGCTATGACGCGCCGCCCGTTGATTTCACCATGCTGCGGGTGCAGACGCTGGCGCGGGCCTATCTGGATGCGGGCGGCACGGCCCCCCGCCTGCTGGTCCACGACGACACCTTTGGTTCCGAAATGATCCGCCTGTCGGCCCGCCACGGGCGCGGCTTGCCGGCCGATGTGATCCCCATGGCCCTGCCCGCGCTGGCGGCCTTTGGCCATGCCGAGGCGCTGGCGGCGCTGGCCGCCGGTTTCGCGGGCGTCAGCCTGCTGCTCGGGCCGAAATCGGACCGCGAGGCGATTGAAACGCAGATTGCACTGGCCCGCGCCATCGGTGGCGACGCCCGCGTGCAGCTGATCGACGCGCCCGACCCTGACGCCATGTCCGACACGCTGTACGACGGCACACTGTATAACGGCACGGTCCCCGCGCCTGTGGCCAGCCCCGTGCGCCCCATGGGCACCCGCCGCCAGATCACCCGTCAGGCCGCCCGCGCCCTGCACCCCGACGCCGACGTGCTGCCATTGCCCGCCGGTGCGCCTTATGGTGCCGTTGTCGTCGACAGTGACGCCTGCACCCTGTGCCTGTCGTGCGTGTCGCTGTGCCCCTCGGGCGCATTGGGCGACAACCCCGACCTGCCGCAACTGCGCTTTCAGGAAGACGCCTGTCTGCAATGCGGCCTGTGCGCCAACATCTGCCCCGAGGATGCGATCACCCTTGCCCCGCAGCTGAACCTGACCGGCGCGGCACTGGAACAGCGCGTGCTGCACGAGGAAGAGCCGTTCCCTTGCGTCGAATGCGGCACGCTCTTTGGCGTCAAATCCACCATCGACCGGATCACCGACAAACTGCGCAACCATTCCATGTTCGCGGACGAGGGCAAGTTGCGCATGATCCAGATGTGTGATGATTGCCGCATCAACGCGCAGTATCACAGCGCCAACAACCCGCTGGCGGGCGCCGAGCGCCCCCGCCCCCGCACAACCGACGATTACCTTAGCAAGCGGCGCGATCACTGATCCGCCCGAACACAGGGAGCCACCCCAATGAGCGATGACTTCAACATGTCGATGCGCAAGTTTCTCAAACAGGTCGGCGTGACCTCGCAGCAGGCCATCGAAAAGGCCATGCGAGAAGGCGCAACCGCCGGTCAGGCCGTGCCGGTGCGCGCCGTCATCACCATCCCCGAACTGGGCATGACCCACGAGGTCACCGGCACCATCACCGCGCCAGACGCAGAACAGGAATAAGCCGTGGCAGCCACCAGAGAAGCGGTTCTGACCGCGCTCAAGACCGTCAATGATCCGGCAACCGACACCGACATCGTCGCCAGCGGCGTGATGCGCGCGCTGAACGTCGATGACACCGGCGCGGTGCGTTTCGTCATGGAAATTCCGCCGGCACTGGCCGACGCCTACGCGCAGGCCAAAGCACAGGCCGAAGCCGCGCTGGCGCAGGTCGATGGCATCGGCAAAGTGTCCATCGTGCTGACCGGCCACAGCGAAAAGGCCCCGCCCCCCGACCTGAAACCGCAACGCGCCGCCGAACCCAAAGGCCCGCAGAAAATCCCCGGCATCGACCGTATCCTGGCCGTCGCCTCGGGCAAGGGCGGGGTGGGCAAATCCACCGTATCCGCCAACCTGGCCTGCGCCTTGGCGCAACAGGGGCGGCGTGTCGGCCTGCTGGACGCCGATGTCTACGGCCCCAGCCAGCCGCGGATGCTGGGCGTGTCCGGCCGGCCCGCCTCGCCCGATGGCAAGACGATCCTGCCGATGCGCAACCACGGCGTCACCATGATGTCCATCGGCCTGATGACCAACGAGGATCAGGCGGTGGTCTGGCGCGGCCCGATGCTGATGGGCGCGCTGCAACAGATGATGACCCAGGTGCAATGGGGCGCGCTGGATGTGCTGATCGTGGATCTGCCCCCCGGCACCGGCGACGTGCAGATGACGCTGGCGCAAAAGGCGCAGGTGGACGGGGCGATCATCGTCTCGACCCCGCAGGATGTGGCGCTGCTGGACGCCCGCAAGGGCATTGATATGTTCAACCAGCTCAAGGTGCCGATCATCGGCATGATCGAAAACATGTCCACGCACATCTGCACCAACTGCGGCCACGAGGAACACGTGTTCGGCCACGGTGGCGTGGCGGCGGAAGCGGCCAAGATGGGCGTGCCCCTGCTGGCCGAGGTGCCGCTGGACCTGCAAATCCGCCTTGCCTCCGACGGCGGCGCGCCGATCACCGTCAGCCAGCCCGACAGCGCGCAGGCGGCCAGCTTTCAGGCCATCGCCCGCCAACTGATCGACGGCGGCCACGCATGACCGACACGCTGACCTTTCCGCCGCTGCTGTGGGGGGAACCCGTGGCCACGGATGCGTTCGAACACGCCGCCATGCGCGCCGCGATGGGCTGTGACGCGGGGCTGGTGGTCTATGCGCTAGCGGGTCACGTGGTGCAGGCCGCATTGGTCTTTGCCCCCGAAGTGCCCTTGCGGGACGCCATGGCGATGCTGCCGCTGTGTGGCATCGGCTTTCAGAACGCACTGGGCGCGCTGGCCCCGCCCGAGATTGCCGTGCATCTGGATTGGGACGGCGGCATTCGCATCAACAACGCGGCGTGCGGGCGGTTCCGCTGCATCGCCTCGGCCACCGACCCCGACGCGGTGCCCGACTGGCTGGTCGTGGGGTTCACCCTGCCGCTCTATCCGCTGGACGACCCCGACCTTGCCGAAACCGGCCTGCGCCCGGATCAGACCGCGCTTTATGCCGAAGGCTGCTCCGAAGTGTCCCCGCCCGCACTGGTCGAGGCATGGGCCCGCCACAGCCTGCACTGGATCAACCGCTGGGACGGCGAGGGCGCAGCCCCCCTGCACAGCGAATGGCGCGGGCTGGCCTACGGCATCGGCGAAGAGACAACCCAAGACGGCAAAACCGGCACCTATCTTGGCGTCGACGAACACTTTGGCCTGCTCTTGCGCGACGCCGACACCACCCACCTGATCCCGCTGACCGCCATATTGGAGCCCAGCCCGTGACCCAGCCCGACCTGCGCAAACTTGCCCGCGCGATCCACTTTGACGAAAGCGACCTAAACGTGTTTTCCAGCCCCGCGCGGACCGGGGAATGGTGCGTGTCGGGCGGGTTCGAGTTTTCGGACTGGACCGACGGCGACCTGACCGGCAAGGCGCGACAGGCCTTTGCCAACGGCTGGCTGGGGCTGGAAACCTTTGGCCGCGTGACATTCGTCGCGGTGACGCAGGTCGAGCCGTCCGAGATTGCCACCCTGACCGACATGCTGGCACAGCATTTCGTCACCTATTACGGCGCACCGAACGTGGACGCCGCCCGCCCCGTCGCCGCCGAGGAGCTGGCGCAGATGATGGACATGTGCGCCGACCACGACGCCAACACCCTGCTGACCGTGGCGCGCGAGCTGACCGATGCTGGGGTGCGCGAAAGCTTTCGCGTGATCCAGCCGCAGGATGCCGGGCTGGAACAGTTCGCCATTCACGGCGACCTGCCGGAATAAAGCATTTCTCGGAAAACATGATATACAGCGCATCACTTGACGCGTTGAAATCTATGATTTCAGGCAGCGTTAAGTGATTCAGGTTTTTTCGAAAGTGCTCTAACGCCACCGCGCCCCCGTTACAGGGGCGCGATGTGTCACTAATGCGGGGTTATTCCGCCGCCTTGGCGTTGAACACGAACAGCGTTTCGCCGTTGATCTTGTAATCGTTGATCAAGGTCGCCGCGCGGTCCGACACCAGCCACGCCTCAAGCTTGCCCGCCAGTTCGGTTTTGACATGGGCATGCTTTTCAGGGTTCACGGGGATATAGGCGTATTGGTTGAACAGCACCGGATCGCCCGCATACAGCAGTTCCAGATCGCCCTTGTTGCCAAAGTTCAGCCAGCTTGCACGGTCCGACATGATATAGGCCGGAATGCCCGACGCGGTGTTCAGCGCAGCGCCCATGCCGGCACCGACGGCCTTGTACCAGTCGCCAAAACCAGTGGGGTCCAGACCCGCCGCTTTCCACAGCGACAGCTCTTTCTTGTGTGTCCCGCTGTCATCGCCACGGCTGACGAAGGGCGCCTCGGCCTCGGCAATCGCTGTCAGCGCGGTGGCGGCAGCGTCGGCATCCTTGATGCCCGCGGGGTCGGCCTTGGGGCCGATGAACACGAAATCATTGTACATAATCTCGGTGCGATGTGTACCAAATCCGGCATCAACGAACGCCTCTTCGGCCTTGCGCGAATGGACCAGAATGGCGTCAACGTCGCCTGCCTCGCCCAGCTTGATCGCCTGTCCGGTGCCGACGACCAGCAACTGAACGTCCAGGTCCAGATCCTTCTTGATCTCGGGCAACAGCACCTCGGCCAGTCCCGAGTTGTTGAACGACGTCGTCACCGCCATTTTCATCACGTCCGTCGCCTGTGCGGCGGTGCCGATAGCCAGCGCCGCCAGCGTAAGTGCAAACCGTTTCATCATTCGACTATGTCTCCTCTTAGAAAAGCCCGTGCCTGTGGCGTTTCGGGCCGGTTGAAAAATGTCTCTGCCGGGCCGCTTTCATGGATGCGCCCGCCCAGCAGGAACAGCACCTGGTCCGCCAACCGCCGCGCCTGCCCCATGTCGTGGGTGGACAGGATCAGCCGCGTGCCGGTGGATTTCGCATGTGTCAGAATCTCTTCGATCTCGCGCGTGGCGCGACCGTCGAGCGCGGCACAGGGTTCGTCGAGAAACAGCACCTTGGGCTCTGAAATCAGCGCCCGCGCCAGCGCCAGCTTTTGCTGCTCGCCCCCTGACAGGACGGGTGCGGCCCGGTCCAGCATATCCGCCAGCCCCACCTGTGCGGCCCAATCGCGCGCACGGTCGCGGGCTTGCGCCAACGGCACCCCGCGCAGGCGCAGCGGATAGATCAGGTTCTGCATCACCGTGCGCCGCAGCATCACGGGCCGCTGAAAGACAAACCCCTGATGGTGGCGCGCCTCGTCCGTTGGACAGGCCCAATTGATCTGTCCCGCCGACAGCCGCGCGGTGCCGTGCAGCAGCCGCAGCAAAGTCGTCTTGCCCGAACCGTTCGGCCCCACCACCACACAGGCGCCGGTTCCGTCCAGCGTCAGGTCGATCGGCCCCACCAGAACCTGCCCGCGCCTGCGGCTTTCGATCCCCTTGGCCGTCATCGGGAACAGCTGCATCACCATGCCCCCTCGCGTTCGGTGCGGCCCAGCCAGTGGATCGCCAGATTGACCGCCACCGCCAGCCCGATCAGCACAAAGCCCAAGGCCAGCGCCAGCGCGAATTCACCCTTGCCGGTTTCCAGCGCAATCGCCGTGGTCAACACCCGCGTGGCGTGGTCGATGTTGCCGCCCACGATCATGATCGCGCCCACCTCGCCAATCGCGCGCCCAAATCCGGCCAGCGCGGCGGTCAGCAGGGCACGGCGGCAATCCCACAGCAGCGTGCGGATCTTTTGCCCCTGCGTGACGTTCATCGAGATCAGAAGATCATGATATTCCTGCCAAAGATCGCGGATCGACTGATGCGCAATCGACGCGATCAGCGGCACGATGATGATGGTCTGGGCGATGATCATCGCCGTGGGTGTGAACAACAGCCCCATGACCCCAAAAGGACCGGACCGCGACAGGAACACGTAAACAATCAGCCCCACCACCACCGGCGGCAGCCCCATCAGCGCGTTCAGAATGGCAATGACAAACCGCCGCGCGCGGAACCGTTTCACCGCGACAAAGGCGGCCAGCGGCAGGGCAATGACACAGGCCACGGCCAGCGCGCTCAGCGTCACCCGCAGCGACCGCAGCGCGATCTCGACCAGCTCGGCGTCCAGCGTTACGACCAGCCAGAAGGCTTGCGCCAGACCGCTCCATAAATCGACCATGCGAGACTGGCCCCCTCCCCCCGCAGTTGGGCGGGCCCAACCGTATTCGCGTGCAGAGTGTCAGGACATTTTGTCCAAGGCCAGCCCCGTCGGGCACGAATACCCCCTCTGCGGACAAGCTGTCCGCAGATTTTTATACGCTTTGCAGGGGGCTGGACATTTTGACCGTCCGGCCTGTCCGGTCAGCTTTCGGGACGCACCCGCGCGCCGGTCTTGTCGGCAAAAGCTTCGAGCCGCGCACGGGCCGCCGGTTGTGTGTTGACGATACCTGCGACCACAGATTCGGCATAGGCGCCGTCCATCGCGGACATATTGTTGATGTGGCTGATCGCCGAACAAATGGCAAAATTGGTCAGAGGCAGGTTTGCTGCCGCTTTGTCCGCAAGCTCGATGGCCTTGTCCAGGCTGGACCCCTCGACCAGATATTGCGCAAGGCCAAGATCAACCGCCTCTTGGCCCTGATAGACGCGGCCGGTCAGAACCATGTCGACCATCCGCGCCTTGCCGATCAGGCCACTGACGCGGATCGTAGCACCGCCGCCGGTGAAGATACCGCGCTGGCCTTCGGGCAGGGCGAAATAGGTGGACGCATCCGCAACCCGCACATGGGCCGCACTGGCCAGTTCCAGCCCGCCACCGACAACGGCCCCTTTCAGCGCTGCGATGACCGGAACACCGCCGTATTCCATCTTGTTGAAAGCCTCGTGCCAGCGCAGGCAGACGTGCATGAATTCATCGGGGCTGCGGTCGGCCTTCCAGTGTTCGATCAGGTCCAGACCGGCGCAAAAGTGGTCACCTGCCCCGGCCAGCACCACAGCCCGCACGCCATTGCGATGGGCCGAGCTGAAAAACCGCACCAGCTCGTCGATGGTCGCCACGTCCAGCGCATTGCGCTTGTCCGCGCGGTCCAGTGTCACGATCACCACACCATTGTCGCGCAGGGCAATGTCCAGATTGGTGTAGTCGTCGAAATGCGAAGCGTCGAGCATGGCAAAGTCCTTTTTTGGTTTAACGGGGCCGCGATCAAAGACCGGCTGTGCGCGCGCAAAGCCCCGTTTGAAGAGGTCAGGACGAGAGATATGCCCAATGAAACAGGCAAACAATCTGAAAGTCCGCCTTGATCCGTGACGGCGCGTCAGTTTGGCCGCCCGACCCGGGGGCGCGTTTGCGGGCCTCGTATGTATAGGTGCTATGATCTATTTCCTTGGTGAGGGAGATCATGACGTGTGCATCTGACAGAATGCACAAGGCCGTGCCCTCTCGGCAGTGTCCTCAAGAAAATTGGCCCGTGTCGCCCCCGGCCTTGGCAAGACCTGCAATCTCGCTTTCGCTGCTCGCGAACGACGTCACGAAACGCACCAGCGCCTCATGGTTCAGGTCAATTTTGTCTGGCAGGATCGCGTCGGCGTACCATTCAGCAAAGCCAATTCCTGCCGCAGCCAGTTGCGCGCAAACCTCGCGGGGGAGCACCGCAAAGACCTCGTTGGCCTGTGGCGTCATGGCAATTCGCGCGCCCTTGATAGAGGCCAGGGTCATTGCCAAAACCTGTGCCCGTGCATTTGCGTGACGCGCAAGATCCAGCCAGTGATCATCGTGCAGCCATGCACTGAATTGCGCGCCCAGAAAGCGGCCTTTGGACAACAGATGACCGCTGCGCTTCATGCGTTCAGGAAAGCCTCGCGCCAGTGTCTTGTCAAAGAATACAACGGCTTCGGCGGCCACTGCTCCGTTCTTGGTCGCCCCCAGACACAAGACATCTACCCCCGCACGCGCAGAGATGTCAGCCGGATGGCACCCCAAATGCGCCACAGCATTGGCAAAACGGGCGCCATCCATGTGAACGCGCAACCCCGCATCGTGCGCAACACCGCACAGGGCCTGCACTTCGGCGGGCGTATAGACTTGGCCGTTCTCGCTGGATTGCGCGATCGACAGGATCTGCGGGCGGATGTTGTGTGGTTTGTCGTCGGGCATGGCGCGGATGTGGGCGGCGACGGCATTCGCGTCCAGCCGCGTGGCATAGGGAGCGACCGGCATCAGGCGCATACCACCTGTCAAAAACTCGGGCGCGGTCGATTCATCGCGCAGCACATGCGCCTGATGATGGCACAGGATCGCCCCCCACGGATCGCCAAGCGCAGACAAGGCCAGACAGTTTGCCGCCGTGCCCGAAGTGACAAAATAGGCAGCAAGGTCGCGATCAAACACCTCGCGCAACTTGTCTTCTGCCTGCTTTGTGGCTTCATCTGTGCCGTAGGATGCGCCCTTTTGGCTGAACTCGCGCATCAGGGCATCCAGCACGGCGGGTGATGCGCCGGATTGATTGTCGCTGCCAAAACTCATGACGGTCTGCTGCCTCCCTGCAGGTGCGTTGCGTCGTGAGTATACTAAATGAATAGTGTTGACAATTTGTATAGAAAGGATAGGTTGGACCCATGCGAAAAATCTTCAGAAACTATGTTCCCATCGCCGACAGCTTTGCAGCTCTGCTGAGCCCTCATGCAGAGGTGGTTCTGCATGATCTGGAAACCGACACGGTGGCCTATATCGTCAATCCGATCTCGGGTCGCAAAGTCGGTGATCCGTCCGAAACGGCAATGGACGAGAATATCTCGCTCGATCTTGATGTGATGGGACCCTATCCCAAGATCAGCCGCGACCTGCACCGGATGAAGTCGACAACCGCCGTGTTGCGCGACGAGAACGGTGCAGCGGCGGGGCTGTTTTGCGTGAACCTTGATGTCTCGCGCTTTGATGCCGCAGCCGAGATGTTGCAATCCTTGATCGGGATACCCGAGCAGTCGGACCAACCGTCGGTCCTGTTCGAAACCGACTGGCGAGAGCAGATCAACACGCGCATCTATGACTTCTTGCGTGAACGACGCACCTCGCTCGAGGCGATGACCCGCGACGAGCGCACGGAAATGATTCAGGCGCTGGATGCCAACGGCGCGTTCAGCATCCGCAATTCGCCGACCTATGTTTCGCAGCTGTTGGGGATCTCGCGGGCGACCCTGTACAAGGCGATGCGCCCTGCCCGCGACAAGTCCAACGATCTGGGAAGCGGGCTGTGACACCCCGTCTGGTCTGGTCCGATGCGCAAGACGACGCGGCACATCAGGCCGCCCGTGTCCTGCGCAACGACCATGGCCGCGCGGCTGGCCTGCTGCCTGCGGATGTCCGGGACTCGACCACCATCACCGCCACGATCAACGGCGCAGGGCCGCTGTTGCTGAAACTGGAAAACCTGCTGCCAACCGGATCGTTCAAGGTGCGTGGCGCGATGACGACTGTGCAGGGCATCCCCGGTGTTCTGCCGGCGGTGCAGGGCGAGGTTTTTACAGCATCGTCGGGCAATCACGGGCTGGCGGTCGCCTATGCGGCGGCGCGCAACGGTCTGTCCGCAACCGTGGTTCTGCCCGAGGATGTGTCGCTCGCGAAATACGAAGTTGTGCGCCAGATTGCGACGCGTACCATCATCTTCGGCGCGGATTGTCTGAGTGCCGAGCGTCATGCCGCAAGCCTCGCCGCGCGCAACGGGGCCACGTATATTTCCCCTTATAACCACATTGGCGTGCTGTTGGGTCATGCAACGATCGCGGCGGAGATCGTCCGTGACTACCCCGATGTCACGGATGTGTTTGTCTCGGTCGGCGGCGGCGGGCTGTATTCCGCGCTGGCCGTGGTATTGCAGCACCTGCGGCCAGATATCCGGCTGCACGCCTGCTTTCCGCAGAACTCCGCGCCGCTCTACTGGCGAAAGGTGCCTGATGCCCTGCGCGCCCATGAGCCGACCCTTGCCAGCGCCGTGGCGGGCGAGATCGACCCCGACAGCATCACGATACCGCTGTCGCTGGACCGCCTGACCAGTTCCGTCACCTGCACCGAGGCCCAGATCGCAGCCGCGATGAAACAGCTGATGGCCGACTGCGGGCAGCGGGTCGAAGGGGCCGCGGCACTGGCTGTCGCGGGATGGCAAAAGCTGTCGCAGACCCAGGACATGCCGCGCCCGCTTGCCGTGTTGTGCGGCGGAAACATCACCGAAAGCCGCCACGCAAAAGCGCTGGGGCAGATCACCATGCCCTAGCGCGCATGCCCCTCAGGAGAGCCGAATGGAAACCGCAAACTTTATTGATGGCAGTTTTGCCCCCGGACGTGGCGACGCGATCGAGCTGATCAATCCGCGCACCGGTGCGGGCATAGTCACCGTGCCCTCCGCCAGCGCAGACCAGATCGACGCGGCTGTCATGGCGGCGCGGCGTGCCTTTCCGGCATGGTCCGAAACCACGCCATCCGATCGCGCCACCGTGCTGCTGCAAATCGCCGACCGGATCGAGGCGGACGGCGACAGGCTGGCCGAGCTGGAAGCGCTGAACTGTGGCAAGCCGTTCCATTGCGTGCGCGATGACGAAATCCCTGCCACCGCCGATTGCTTTCGCTTCTTTGCGGGCGCGATCCGGTCGATGACCGGGCCGATGGCGGGTGAATATCTGGCGGGCCACACATCCTTTGTGCGCCGCGATCCGGTGGGGGTGGTTGCCGCGATTGCCCCCTGGAACTATCCGCTGATGATGCTGGCGTGGAAGCTGGCCCCCAGCCTTGCGGCGGGCAACACCGTGGTGCTGAAACCCGCCGAACACACGCCGCTGACCGCGTTGCGATTTGCCGCGCTCGTGGCTGACCTCTTGCCCAAGGGCGTGCTGAGCATCCTGACCGGCGACGGCCCCGGCGTCGGGGCTGCGTTGATCGGGCACCCGCAGGTCGACATGATCTCGCTGACCGGCGAGGTGGGCACCGGCAAGGCCGTGCTGAACGCCGCCGCGACCACGATCAAACGCACACATCTTGAACTGGGCGGCAAGGCCCCTGTGCTGGTCTTTGACGACGCGGATGTGGATGCGGCGGTCGATGCGGTCCGCAATTTCGGCTTTTACAACGCCGGTCAGGATTGTACCGCAGCCTGCCGCATCTATGTTCAAGCCGGAATTCACGACGTCTTTGCGCAAAAGCTGTCGGAGGCAGTCAAAACACTGCGCTATGACAACGCCGACGATACCGAGAATGAAATCCCCCCGCTGATCACGGCAAAGCAACGCGACCGTGTCGACGGTTTTGTCCAGCGTGCCCGTGCGCGCGAAGGGGTGACCGTGCTGTGCGGCGGTGCGGCGGGTGAAGGCAACGGTCACTATTACCAACCGACAGTGATCACCAATGTCACCCAAGACGACGAGATCGTGCGCAAAGAGGTGTTTGGCCCCGTGGTGACGGTCGTGCGCTTTGACGATGAAGCGCAGGCGATGGATTGGGCCAATGACACCGATTACGGTCTGGCCTCGTCGGTCTGGACCCGCGATGTGTCACGTGCGATGCGGGTGTCGAAAGGGCTGCGGTTCGGCTGCACCTGGGTGAACACCCACTTTATGCTGGTCAACGAAATGCCCCATGGCGGGCTCAAGGCATCGGGCTATGGGCGGGATATGTCCTTGCATGCGCTTGAGGATTACACGGCAATCCGGCACATCATGATCGCGCACTAGGATGTCTTCGCATGATCCGTTGCTGCCGGACTGGTCGCATGCCCTGCCCCGCTGGCTGGACCCGCAACACGAAGAGCAACCGCAGGATATTCCCAACGCGCCCGCGGCCAGCCTGCTTGCACTGACGGCAAAGCTGGGCAGTTCGGGTCCGCAGGTTGATCCGACGACATTGCCCGCCGCCGAAGGCCGCGCCCTGGCCGCGAACCGCGCGAAAATCTGGAACACGGACCTGCCCCCGATGCAGCGCCGCGCGTATGTGGTGCCCCCCGCCCGCGCCAACGCAGCACCCTGTCGTGTGGTGGTGCTGACGCCGGAGCGTGCTGCGCCGGGCGCGATCCTGATGATCCCCGGCGGCGGCTTTGCCTTTGGTGCGCCTGAAACCGACGAACACGCCGGACGCTGTCTGGCGCAAGATGCCGGAATGACCGTTGTCTTGCCGGACTATCGCAAAGCGCCCGAAGACCCGTTTCCCGCCGGGTTGAAAGACGTGGCCAGCGTCTATCTGACCCTTGCCACGCATCCTGAAACCATCGGCTGCACCACAGGTCCGGTGGTGGTGGGCGGCGATTCCGCCGGTGCCAACCTTGCCATCGCAACCCTGTTGCTGGAACAGCAGACGCCCGCGGCGGGATTGCTGCTGTATTACGGCATGTTCGCGCCGGGGCGGCAGCGTGCCTCGCACCTGCGCTTTGCGGATTACCCCGGCTTTACCGCGGGCAAGCTGCAGCGCTATACCGAATGGTATCTGCCCGACCCGGCCCGGCGCAGCGACCCGCTGGCCGCACCGCTTCTGGCAGATGATGCGGCGCTGGATGCCTTGCCGCCGGTGCACATCCTTGGCGCGGAAACGGACCCGCTGCTGTCTGACAGCCTGGCCTTGTGGCGCAGGCTTTTGGCGCTGGCGCATTCCGTGCGGCTGGACGTGGCACCCGGGATGCCCCACGGATTTTTGCAGATGTCACAACATCTGCAGGACGCGCGACAAGCCCTGACCTTGTGCGGGCGTGTCGCGCGGGATTTCGCCTCAGGTCTGTGACAACTGCCGTGCCAGCGCGGTCCAATAGCCGATGCCGTGCGGGATGGCCTTGTCGTTGAAATCATAGGTCGGCGCGTGCAACGCATCGCCCCCTGCGCCCTTTTCAACGCCATTGCCGATCAACATGAACGAGCTGGGCAAGGCCTGCGTCAGATCCGAGAAATCCTCGGCCCCCGTGGTCATCGGTGCCTCGTTCAGATCGCGTCCCAGGGTTTCGACGGCCGTGCGGGCTATCTCGGTGGCATCGGGATCGGTGACCAGCGGGCGGGCTTCCCATTCCCCTTCGACCTTGACGTCACAGCCGTTGACCAGCGCGACGCGTTCCGCAAGATCGTTCAGCGCGGAATCAATCCGGGCACAGTTTTCCTGGGTAAAGCACCGCATGGTGCCGGTCGCCTTGACCCGCGCGGGCATCACGTTCGAGGCGTTTTCGTTCCCGCCATGGACGGATCCCAGCGTGAGCACAATCGGATCAAGCGGTGGGAACCCGCGCCGGATCACCGTTTGCATCCCGATGGTGAATTCGGCCAGCGCCAGTGTGAGATCCGCGGCCAGATGCGGCCTGCCGCCGCCGTGTCCGCCCATCCCGCTGAACACCACCGAAAAGATGCCCGAGGCGGCCATCATCGGGCCGGTCCGCGTCGCAAAGGTACCCACAGGCAGGCCCGGCGCATTGTGCAGACCAAAGGCCATGCCGCACGGAAAGCGTTTCAGCAACCCGTCGTCGATCATGCGCCGTGCGCCGCAATAGCGTTCTTCGGCGGGCTGGAACACGAAATGGATGTCGCGGGTGACCGACGGATCCTCCGCCAACGCCCGCGCAGCACCCAGCAGCATCGCCGTGTGACCGTCATGGCCGCAGGCATGCATCACCCCGGCATTGCGGGAGGCATGTGCCACGCCCGAGGCCTCCTCGATGGCCAGCGCATCCATATCGGCGCGGAACATGACCGCCGGGCGATTTCCGCCGCGTCGCAGGGTGCCCACGACCCCGTGGCCGCCGACACCGCGGGTCACTTCCAGCCCGCTTTCTTCCAGGTGGCGCGCCACAATATCGGCCGTGCGCGCCTCTTCCAGCGACAGTTCAGGGTGCGCGTGCAGGTCGCGACGGACCTCTGTCATAGCGCCGCAAAGCGCGTCGAAATTGGGCAACAAAGTCATTTGGCGTCCTTTTTAACGTTTCGTCACGAAGTTTCGCCACAAGAAGTATACAGTTTGTATAGTCTTGACAATTAATAAACACGGGTGCAGCTTTGCGTCATGCCGAAGTTTGTAGATGGCACAAGCTTATCAGGTTCCGAGAAGGGGAATGGATGCTCGACACTTTGACGATGTTCGGTTTCGGACCCGAAGGCTGGGGACCCGCCATGCTGCGCGCCGCGGCAAACACCGTGGCCGTCGCTGCGGCGGGGTTTGCCTTGGGAGGAGGTCTGGGCATTCTCGTGGCCTGGGCAAAGATCGCGGGCAACGCGCCGCTGCGCTGGTTGGCGGCAGCCTACACAACCATTCTGCGCGGCATCCCCGACCTGCTGGTGATCTATCTGTTCTACTTCGGCTCGGGCCTGTTGCTGACGCCGATTGCAAATATGTTCGGGGTCGAAGGCTTTGTGTCGTTTCCGGGGTTCGTGGCAGGCATGGGGGCCATCGGCGTCGTCTCGGGCGCCTATCACGCCGAGGTCATTCGCGGTGCGTTCTATTCGGTCAAGGCCGGAGAGCTTGAGGCCGCAACCGCGATGGGCATGCCCCGCCTGTTGAAATTCCGCCGCATCACCCTGCCGCTGGTCGCGCGTCACGCGCTGCCGGGTCTGGGCAATGTCTGGCAAATGGTGCTGAAGGAATCCGCGCTGATTTCCGTGACCGGGCTCGTGGAAATCATGCGTCAGGCGCAAATCGGGTCCAGCTTCACCCGCCAGCCATTCACCTTCTATTTTGCCGCCGGTGTGCTGTTTCTGACCATTACCATCCTCAGCGGGCTGATCTTCAACCGGTTGGAACACCGCTATTCCAGAGGAAGGGCCTGAGCCATGGACTTTGAATTTCTCGGCCAGACCTTTTTGAAACTGCTGCCCGGCATTCCCGTGACGCTTGAGCTTGCCACGTTGTCCCTGCTTTTGGGGGCCTGTCTGGCACTGGCCTTTGCGGTGATCCGCGTGCGCCGGATCAGGCCGTTGAACTGGCTGGTGATCGGCTATGTCTATGTGTTTCGCGGCACGCCGCTGCTGGTGCAAATGTTCATTATCTACTACGGGCTGGCGCAATTCCCCGAGATCCGGAACAGCTTTGCCTGGACCTATCTGCGCGAGCCTTATTGGTGTGCGCTGCTGGCCTTGGTGCTGAACACAGCCGCCTATGGCTCCGAGATACTGCGCGGCGCATTGTTGTCGGTGCCACGCGGTCAGATCATGGCGGCGCAGGCTTGTGGCATGTCAGGGTTCTTGCTGTTTCGTCGCATCAGTTTTCCGATCGCCCTGCGCCAAGCTCTGCCCGCCTATGGCAACGAGTTTATCCTGATGATCAAGGCAACCTCGCTGGCCTCATTGGTCACGCTGGCCGATGTCACCGGCATCGCCGCCCGGATCATTGCAGAAACCTATCGCCCCGTAGAGGTCTTTGTCGCCGCCGGCACGATCTATCTGGCCATCTCCTATGGCCTGATCCTGCTGGTGCGTCTGGCTGAAACCCGACTGAACCCCGATCAACGCGACCCTGCCCCCGTGGCGCGTGTCGACGCGGCCCGAAAGGAAGTGACCCCGTGAACCAGATGACCCCGCACGCGCAACCCGATCCCATCCAGCCCTCCGCCGTGTCCGTGCGTGGCCTGCGCAAGCGCTATGGTGCACTCGAAGTGCTCAAAGGCATCGACTTTGACGCGCGCCGTGGCGAAGTGGTGTCAATCCTCGGGTCGTCCGGGTCCGGCAAGTCGACCTTGTTGCGGTGCATCAACATGCTGGAAATCCCCGAAGCCGGCACCGTCACCGTCGACGGCACCGAAATCGCGCTGATTGCCCAACGCGGCGGTGGACGGCAGCCTGCGGACGCACGCGCCATGGACCGGATGCGCGCGCGGATCGGCATGGTTTTCCAGGACTTTAACCTGTGGTCCCACAAGACCGTGCTGGGCAACGTGATCGAGGCCCCCACCCACGTCCAGAAACGTCCCCGCGCCGACTGTATCACCGAAGCACGGGCGCTGCTGGACAAGGTGGGCATTGCGGACAAGGCCGACCAGTATCCCTCGCGCCTGTCCGGTGGCCAGCAACAGCGTGCGGCCATCGCGCGCGCCCTTGCCATGAACCCGACCGTGATGCTGTTCGACGAGCCCACCTCGGCGCTTGATCCGGAACTGGTCGGTGAAGTGCTGCGGGTGATCCGCGCGCTGGCCGAAGAAGGGCGGACCATGCTGATCGTCACCCATGAAGTCAACTTTGCCCGCGACATCTCGGACACCGTTGTCTTCATGAACGAAGGCGTCATCGAGGAATCCGGCCCGCCCGAAGAAGTCTTTGCCGCCGGCAACAACACCCGCCTCGCGCGGTTCATCGAGGGGTAAACGCCCCCAAAAACCGGCCCCGGCACGAAGGGCCAATCCAACACTGGAGGAAGACCACCATGAAACTGACCTACCTGAAGCGCGGTATCGCTGCTGTTTTAATGGCGCTTTGCGCGCACGCGTTCCTGCCTGGAAAAGCGCATGCGCAAGAGAAATCATGGGACACGATCCGCATCGCGACCGAGGGGGCCTTTCCTCCGTTCAACCTGACCAAACAGGACGGAACCCTGGACGGCTATGATGTCGATCTGTCCAACGCCCTGTGCGAGCGGATGAAGGCAAAATGCACCATCATCGCCCAGCCGTGGGACGGGATCATCCCGGCGCTGAACGCAGGCAAATACGACGCGATTGTCGCGGCCATGTCGGCCAACCCCGAGCGCGCCAAGGTCGTGTCGTTCACCATCCCCTACGCCGCCGGCGGTCTGACGTTCCTCACCAGCAAGGACAACAGCCTGGCCGACGTGCCCTATGTCGACACGTTGATCCGGCTGGACGACGCCAAGGATGCAGACAGCCTGAAAGACGCCCTGGCCGAACTGAACACCGTTTTCGCAGGCAAGGTCGCAGGGCTTCAGGCCTCGACCATCGCGACCGAGTTCTTTCACAAGTATCTGCCGGATGTGGAAATCCGCGAATACAAGGGCAACGAGGCCGAACTGGATCTGGCGGCCGGACGGGTCGACATGATTATGGCGTCACTGATGTATCTCAGCGATCTGGTCAAACAGGACGGCAAGGAAAACCTTGTGCTGTTCGGACCTCGCTTTGGCGGCGGCCTGCTGGGTCAGGGAGCTGCCATCGCGGTGCGGCAAGAAGACGATGCCCTGCGTGAAAAACTGGACGCAGCATTGGAAGAGCTGAAAGCCGATGGCACCATGAAAGAGATTTCAATGAAATGGTTCGGTTTTGATGTGACACCCTGACCGCCTGGCGCAGGATCACTGCGCGCGCAAAGAAGGCACTCTCAGGCCGAGACCGCCCGCTCCCCTGCAGCCCGCAACGTGTCACGCAGCACGTCGAAGAACGCGCGCAGGTGGGGCTGGCGCAAGGCCTGGGGGCGCGTCACCAGGAACACATCCATCGGTGGCAATACGACCGGGCCAAAGGGTTGCACAAGGCCCGCTGACAAAAGGTCAGGCAGCACAGCAACGCCGTAGCCGCTGGCGCAGGCCTGCAATTGCGCCGCGAAGGAAGACACCCGAAAGCGCGAGGATACGAAGCCTGCGGCGCGGGCACTGCGCAGATGGGCGGCCTGATCAAAGGGCGGCGACAGGTCGATCATCGCGGCATCGCCCGGCCTGGCATTTGCGGGAAGGCGGCGGGCATAATCCGCTGCGCAATAGACGCCAAAGGACAGCGCGGCGACCTTGCTGTAAATCAGCGACGGCTCGCCCAGGTGAACAGTACGAACCGCAATGTCGACCCCGCCACGCGCGACCTTGGTCAGCGTCGAGTCAACCAGCAGATCGACGGTGCACCGAGGATGCATTTCGATATAGCGGTCGATTGCCTGTGTCAGCACCGGGACAAATCCGTCACCCACCGTCACGGTGACCCCGCCAGACAACGCTCCGTCCTGCGGCAGGGTCTGTCGTTGCAGATCGCGTTCGATGTTTTCGGCGGTTGCGACCAGCGCCGCGCCCCGGGCCGTCAGGCGCAGACCGTCAACGCCGCGCTCTACCACCGGCTCGCCGATCTCCTGCTCCAGCCGGGTGATGCGCCGCGACAGGGTCGAGGCGGCCATGTCCAGCACCGCCCCGGCCTGAAGAAAGCTGCCGCGCCGCGAAATGGCGAGCAGCACGCGAAGATCGTCCCAATCGGTCATGACCCATTTTGCATAAACGCAAAGCAGAAGTCCATTGGTGGCTGTTCTTGCAATGCGCTGCTTGACGTATCCTGACCGTGAAAAGGAGACGATGATGCAGATACCTTTCAACTTCACCGAACGGGCCAGCGCCGCGTTCAACAACCGCGACCTTGATGCGCTGCTCGGGCTGATGTCCGAGGACTTTCACTTTGCCGATCCGATGGGCGAAACCACCGGACGCGCGGCAACCCGTGCCCGCGAAGAGGCCTTGTTCACCGCCTTTCCAGATATCAGGGTCGAGATGTCCCCGGTGGTCTGGAACGCGCGCCATCTGGCGATGACGGCAGTGTTCACCGGCACGTTCACCGGCGCCTTTGCCATGGGCGGCCATCTGATCCCGCCAAGCGGAGCGCCGTTCCAGTTCCGGTTTGCCGGGCTTTTCACCTTCGACGATCACCATGCCACCAGCGAAGAGGTCTTTTACGACAGGGTCGCGCTGATGCAGGCGCTTGGTCAGGGAGCGGGGTGAGATGATGCGTGATACGAAAATCGCCTTTGTGACAGGGGCAACCGGCCTGTTGGGCAACAACCTGGTCCGTATGCTTCTGGCAGAAGGGGTGCAGGTGCGGGGATTGGCGCGGTCCGCTGAAAAGGCACGGCAGCAGTTCGGGGATTTGGCGGGGCTTGAGATCGTCGAGGGGGATATGGAGGATGTGACAGGCTTTGCCGGGGCGCTGGCAGGATGTGACACGCTGTTCCACACCGCGGCCTATTTCCGTGACAGCTATTACGGCGGCAGCCATTGGGACAAGCTGAAGGCGATCAACATCGACGCGACCGGGCGGCTGCTGATCGCCGCGCATGAGGCCGGTATCCGTCAGATCGTGCACACCAGCTCGATTGCCGTGGTGGACGGCGAGAAAGGACAGGTCGTCAACGAAACGATGAAACGCCCCGCCAGCGGAGCCGACGATTACTATCGGTCCAAGATCCTGTCGGACCAGACGGTGATGGCGCATCTGGACCGGCATCCCGAGACCTTTGGCGTTTTCGTAATGCCAGGCTGGATGCACGGACCGGGTGACCGGGGACCGACAGCAGCGGGGCAATTCACGCTGGATTTCATGCGGGGCAAACTGCCGGGTATCCCGCCAGCGACTTTTGCCTTTGTCGATGCGCGTGACGTGGCGCGGGCCGAGATCCTTGCGTTGCGGCAAGGGCGGCGGGGGGAGCATTACCTGGCCGCCGGACGGCATGTCGCGATGACGGATCTCATGCAACTGTACCAGCGGGTCACCGGAGTGGCCGCGCCGAAGCGGAGGATACCAGCCGCGGCGTTGTGGTCTATCGCCGGGATTCAGGAGGCCATCGCCCGCCTGACTGGCCGTCCCGCTCTGCTCAGCCTCGCGGCGGTGCGCAACATGCGCCGCGAATTCGAGCACAGTCGTTTCGATCCGACGAAGGCGCAGACCGAGTTGGGGCTGTCCTTTCGCCCGATGGAGGAAACCATCGCCGATGAGGTTGCGTGGTATCGGGCCAACGGCATGTTGCCCTCAGCGGCAACATAGGCCTGTGGCCGGCCGGGCTTTGCACGCGGATTACGGATATTCCGCCAGGGGTTCGGACAGGGCGATGCCGATATTTCAGCTATCCGCGGTCTGCCGCGCGCACACCCCCTTGGCCCAGCGGTCCGAGGATTTGCCGAAACAGTCGTGCAGGGAATCGACCGCGATCACACTGCCCAAGGCAAGTCGGCCCAGAAGGCACAATCGGGGCACCACACGCCCCCGTTCGTCCAGAACCTGTCCGTCGGGTACGGTGCGCGCCGCCAGCCCGTGGCCCAGCGGAGCCAAGACGCCATTTTCCACCAGCGTGCAGACGGGTGCAGCCGCAATGGCCGACAGATCGGGTGATGGCAGGACCGCGTCGATCATGACCGAAACGCGGGCGGTGTTGCCACCCGTTTCCAACGTCCAACCGCTGTCCCTCAGGGTAAAATCAGGATCAACTGCAAGGTCCAGATCCACAATACCCGCATCAATCAGAGCCATCAGTTCGTGCGACGCAGACAGGGGCGGACCATAGCTGTAGCGCTTTAGCCCTTCGTCAAATCCAACAAGCACCTCCGCGGTTTCTGCGGGTGTCTCGACGGGATTGTACCCAGCGCGCAGGGCGTCCTGTGCCTTGCGCCAGACCTGCCCCACCACATAGCCGGTGGTGGGCGCACGGCTGCCCTCGGCCAGCGCAATGCCGGTGCGCAACATATCCATCGGGGACAGGTCTTTTTCTTGCGATCCCGCGTCGGTCCATTCGGCGTGCAGCCAATCGGCCACGGCCCCCTGCGGCACCGTCGCGTCACAGTCCGTCAAAATGCGCGTCACAACGGGTTCCAGCGTCGCGTTGATCGCCGCGCGGGCGGTGTCGGGATCAGCCACGGCCGCCTGTGCCATCGCCTGCGAAAACCGGTCGACCTCTGAGGGGTGCAGATCAAACCGCGCATCCAGGACCTCTGTCGCGGGCTTGGGGAACGGCGGATGACCGTTCAGCGAAAACGGATAGATGGCCGCAGGTTCGTGCCCCGAAGGGTGATAACCCTGTGCATCAAACCGCCCGCCCTGCCCGCATGTCAGCACCCGTAACACGTCAAAGGTCGACAGACCCAAACCACGGATCGCCACAGTGCGGCCTGTCCAGTCTTGCGCGCGTTTCGCCAATTGCGCTGCCGGATAGGCCTGCGCCAGTTGCGCTTGAGTGTCGCGGGCATGGTCCTGCCATTCGGACAGCTGGTCGTTGGGTGCCGTCTCGGGCTGGCCCGGGGTCAGCAGCACCTCGTCGTACAGCGCGCGCGGCTGGTCACCGGCATGCACCTGCCAGCCCGCATCACGACGTTCGATCTGCACGACCTGTTCGGGAATGATGGTGATTGTACCGTTGGACGCGTCCAGCAGGTCGTCCAGCCGTGCCTGCAAATACCGGCCCAGATCGGCCCGTGGCGGGAAACTGTCGGGATCGGCCTGCTCGCCCGTGTGTCGGGCGAACCACTCGGCAAAGCTGCCAGCGCGTGAAAATGCGGGCGGACGGATAGCAATGTCGCGAAAAGGAATGTTCAACAGGCACAGCGGGCTTTCGTCGGGGTGAAAGTTCGGCCCCGCCCCCGGTGCGTCAGACGGTTCGAACACGTCGACCGTAACACGGCAGCCGCTGTCTGCCAGATGGGCCACCAACGCTTCAAGCGCACCCAAACTTCGTGGCCCCAGACCGACAATCGCAATCCGTGCCGCAGCCGTGCCTGACTTCATCCTGGAGCCTTTCCGTGGCGGGCGTCAGCGCGCCGGCCGGTATTGTTGAACCAATGTCATCAAACATACCGCGCAGCGAAAAGGTTCCCCTCAAGATCCACCGAACGACTACCCGACCTGCCGCAACGCACCTTTTAACGCCAATGCCTCAAGCCGGTTGCGCACGCCGCGCGGGGCCGTCAGCGCCATGCGGTCCATACAGGCACGGTCGGCATCCCCGGCCCGCAAACCTTCCAGAACCAGCCGGATCATGGCCGCACGGTTGCCTTGGGTTTGGGACAGCAGGTCCAGCGCAGGCAGCAGCCGCTGTTCCACGTCATCGAAATCGGTGCCAAAGGGAAAATTTGGCAATCCCGCAGGCTCAAGCCAGCCAGTCAGTTGCCGCGGTGTGTTGCACCGCCAACCGTCGGGCACCGTAAAATCCGCCGCAAGTTTGCCCGCCGCCTTGGCCTGCGCGACCAGATCGTCCTGAAACCTGCTGTCGGCTATGCGCACCATACGGGCCACCGCAACCTCGTCGCGCATCCCGCGCAGATCGGCGATGCCGTATTCCGTCACCACGATATCACGATAGGCACGCGGCACGCTTTCGTGCGGATGCGACCAGACAATATTGGACGTGGTTTGCCCCGCCTTGGTCCGTGTTGCAGGCAGCGTGATGATCGACCGTGCCCCGTCGAGCGCAAAGGCCTGTTCGATGAAATTGAACTGGCCTCCGATCCCGCTCACCACCTGACCACTGCTGGTGATGTCGCTGGTCACACCGCCCATCAGCGTCACCTTCATCGCGGCGTTTACAAACCGCGCATCGGTGCGGGCGGCGCGTTTGGCGTCCTCGTCGCCGTACAACTGGTTGGTGAAGGACACCGGCATCATGCGGATGCGGGCGTGCTCGGCCTCTGTCAGCCCGCGCAGCGCCTGATAAAAGGCGCGGCAGTCCACGAAGAACCCCGCGTGTATCGCGACGCCATCGACCTCG
Source organism: Sulfitobacter sp. 20_GPM-1509m (assembly GCF_000620505.1). Classification (GTDB taxonomy): domain Bacteria; phylum Pseudomonadota; class Alphaproteobacteria; order Rhodobacterales; family Rhodobacteraceae; genus Pseudosulfitobacter. The sequence continues at coordinate 228,990 of NZ_JIBC01000008.1, forward strand.
CGGCGTACGATGCCGACCTTGAACAGCTGCAGCAAGCCGTCGACCAGCATTTCGGTCACCACATACAGCCCCGCGTCAAAGGCCCCGCTTTCGTCAAAGCCGTCCTGTGCAAAGGGGCTGTTGCGCTGGATGTCCAAGGCCTTGCCCGCATGGCGCAACATCAGCGCATGGGCCACCGCATCGCCAATCGCGCCGATGCCGATCTGCAGCGTGCCGCCATCCCGGATCAGCCGCGACACATGCAGTCCGATCGCGTGTTCCACAGCTCCGACAGGGCGTTTGACCACGGAAAACAGCTCGAACTGCGGACCATCGTCCATCAGCATCTGCACCTCGCCGCGGTCCACCAACGCCTGTGGGCCGGTCATCGCGGGCAGCGTGTCGTTCACCTCGGCCGCAAGGACAAAGTCCTGCCGCCCTGCCCGCCGGTCGTCCAACAGATCGGCGGAAATATCGGTGTTGCACGACAGGCTGAAATGATCGCCATCGACCGGGGCCAGCAGTTGCATCATCACATTTGGCCGCCAGCGTCGCAGCACGTCCAGCGCATGCGTGTAGTTCGCCGCGATATAGCGCCGTTGCGCCACGGGCTGCGACAGCCAGCGCCCTGCCTGCATGAAGAATTCGGACACTTCGATGTTGTCGGGCAAAGTGCCGTCACGCATCATTCGCGCGTATTCAATCTGCGGGTACTTCCCGAAAAGACGGTCAGCCGCCGGTTCCAGCAGCCGGCGCGCCATGCCCTGCCCCATATCGGGCCGCTCCAGCGTCAGCGCGGTCAGGATCGACAGACGCACGTCAGGCCGGGCGGCCACCGCGCGTGTCAGCGCGTTCAGCAGCGTCACAGGCTTGCCCAGACCCAATGGCAGGGCCAGACGGATGTCACCGCCCGTGCGTTCGATGATCTCGGCTGCGATCCGGTCTGCGGTCGTCTCAGCCAAAGGAGGTCCACCCCGGATCGGACGCAAACCGCGCGCCGTGCTCTGCCGCCAGCGCCTCCAGCCTGCGGGGCACATCGCGGCGTACCTTGGCGTAATGCATCGGACCGCCACGGAATGGCGCCCATCCGGTGCCAAAAATCACGGCCGCATCCACGCTGTCGGCATCCTGCGCCACGCCCTTGCGCAGACATTCCACGCCTGCGTCGCACATCGGCAGGATCAGCCGGTCAATGATGCTGTCAGACGGATCGTCTGTCGGCGCATCAGGCGGTGTTTCGCCCTTGTCATAGTCATACAGACCGCGCCCGGACTTGCGGCCCGTATGCCCCTTTTCGACCATCTCAGACAGCCAGCCGGGCGTTTCTGCCATCGGCCGATCCAGATTTTCGCGCAACGACCGCGCAACCTCAAGGCAGATATCCAGTCCCACCTGATCGGCCAGCGTCACAGGCCCCATCGGCATCCCGAAGGCCAGCGCAGCGCGGTCGATCTCTTCCTTGGTTTTGCCCTCTTCCAGCATCACCATCGCCTCCATCAAATAGGGGCCAAGAATGCGGTTCACCAGAAAACCCGGATAGTCGGTGACGCGCACGGGCAGCCGGTCGATCCCTTCGGCAAAGGCGGCCAGACGGTCCAGTGTTTTGACCTCGGCCCCGTCATGCGACACGACCTCGACCAGCGGCATTTGCGACACGGGGTTAAAGAAATGCAGCCCTGCGAAACGGCCCGCGTCGGGTGTGGTCGCGACCAGATCGGCCAGTTTCAGGCTGGACGTGTTGCTGGCCAGTATCGCGTTCGGCTTCATCACGCCGCCAAGCGAAGCATAGATCTTTTCCTTGATCTCCAGCTTTTCGGGCGCGGCCTCGATCACCAGGTCGGCACGGGCGCGGCCCAGCCCATCGGGATCGGGCATCATCCGGTCCAGCGCGTCGCGGGCGTCGATCCCGCTCAGGTGTTTCCTGTCATAGACGCCAACGGCCCGTTTCACCGCCTTGCCCAATGGCTCCAGCGCCACGTCTTCCAGCGTGACCCGCTTGCCCTGCATCGCGGACCATGCGGCAATCTCGGCGCCCATCGCACCGGCACCGATCACATGCACGTGCTGGATGTCGTCGGTGCCTTTGCCTTCGGACTTCAACTTGCGGCGCAGGAAAAACACGCGGATCAGGTTTTGCGCCGTGGCGCTGTCCAGCAGTTCGACGAACGAGGCGATTTCCGCCTTTTGCATCTCGGTCCTGTCGCCGCCGTGGTCTTCCCACAGGTTTATCAACGCATAGGGCGCGGGATAGTGCTGGTTGGGGGCTTTCTTTTCCGCCTCCGCGCGCATCCGCGTGGCGGCAAGCGCCCGTGCGGCACGCGTGCGCATCGCCGTGGCGCGCAGACCGCCGGAGTCGTGGTCCAGTTTCCCCGCCGCTGCCGCGCAAATCGCGGCCTCTACATGGCGCTCGGGCACCAGCGCATCCAGAATACCCAGCTTGCGCGCCTTGCGGTCGTGGGCCGAGCTGCCGGTCAGCATCATCTGCATCGCTGCCACCGGATCAATCAACCGGGTCAACCGAACGGTCCCGCCCAGCCCCGGATGCAGGCCCAGCTGTACCTCCGGAAAGCCGACCTTGACCCCCTCGACCCCGATGCGGTGATCGCAGGCCAGCGCAAGTTCCAGCCCGCCACCCAGCGTGTTGCCGTGGACAACGGCAATGGTCGTGAACGGCAGGGCGGCCAGCTTGTCCAGCACGGCGTGTCCCTGTTCCAGCATCTGTACGGCATCGTCGCCGCGCAGATCGGCAAACCCGTCAATGTCGGCCCCCGCCGCGAAACCGCCCGTCTTGGCCGACCGGATCACCAGCGCACGCGGATTGTCTGCCTTTGCCATGTCCAGCAAGCTGTCCAGTTCGCGCAGCACAGCCTCGGATATGACATTGGTGCCGGTGTCGGCACAGTCCAGCCACAGCTGAGCGATATCGCCTTGGGCATAACGCCAGTTGGCCACACCCTGCGGTTTGGGCGTATCTTCGGGCGCAAGCCTTTTGGGAAGGTGTTCCAGAACGTCCATCACGCGGCCTCCAGCAACATGGCACCGCCCAGCCCGCCGCCGATGCATTCGGTGGCGATGCCGCGACGGACACCTTTGGTTTTCATGGCATTGGCAAGGTGCAGCACGATCCTGTTGCCACTGGCCCCGACAGGATGACCCAGGCTGATCGCCCCGCCATCCACATTCAGACGGCCCCGGTCGATGCGGCCAAAGGCGGCGTCATAGCCCAGAACCTCGCGGCAAAAGTCGTCATCCTGCCATGCGGCCAGACAGGACAGAACCTGTGCAGCAAAGGCCTCGTTGATCTCCCACAGGTCGATGTCATCCACCGACAGCCCGTGTCGCTGCGCCAGCGGGGTTGACGACAACACCGGACCCAGCCCCATGACCGACGGGTCCAGGGCTGCCCATTCGCTGTCGACCAGCCGCGCAATCGGGTCCAGCCCGTGGGCCTCGACCGCGGTTTCCGACGCAAGGATCACCCAGGACGCACCATCGGTGATCTGGCTGGAATTGCCCGCCGTGACCTTGCCATAGGGTTTTTCAAATGCGGGACCAAGCTTGGCCAGTTGATCCATGGAATTGTCGGGACGCACGCCGTCGTCCTTCGCGTGTGCCACCCCGTCGCGGTCAAAGGCTGGCAATACCTCGCCGTCCAGCCGCCCGTCGGCCTGCGCCGCGGCAAGGCGTTTGTGACTGTCCACGGCATAGGCGTCCGCGGTTGCGCGGTCGATGCCGAAACGGTGCGCCAGCACTTCGGCGGTCTGGCCCATGTTCAGCGCGGTAATCGGATCGGTCAGCCCGCGTTCCAGCCCGATGACAGGGCTGAAGAAATCGGGCCGCAGCTCGGTCAGCTTCGCGGCCTTGTCCATCGCGCCCTTGGCCCGCGCCATGCCACCGAACCATTCGGTCGCCTCGCGGTTATAGACCAGCGGCGCGTGGCTCAGCGCCTCGGTCCCACCTGCGAGGATCATCTCGTGGCTGCCATCGCGGATATAACGAAAGGCGGTGTCGATGCTTTGCATCCCCGAGCCACAGTTGATCTGCACGGTAAAGGCCACCTGTTCATCACCCATACCCAGCCGCAATGCGGCCACGCGCGCGGGGTTCATTTCGTCCTGAATGACGTTCACACAGCCCAGGATAACCAGATCAAATGCATCCCGTGGCATCGGCTGACGCATCAGCAACGGCCTGCCGCATTGCACGGCCAGATCAACCGGCGTGAATGGCCCCGGTGCGCCACGCGCCTTTAGAAACGGGGTGCGGGCACCATCGACAAGGTAAACGGGTCGGGTCATTCTGCGGCCTCTCTTGGGGTAAAGCTGTCCGGGTTTTTCGGCGCGTCGGGGAACATCGCCGCGATCTCTTCGGGGCTGTATTCGTCCACCGCCACAACCTTTTGCACCGCTGCGTCCACGCGCTGAAGCTGCGCGAATTCGGCATCGGTCAGCGCGCCGGCCTTCAGTGCATCGGCGGGCGATTGTTTGAGCTTGCGCAGGCGTTTGGTCAGCGGTTCCGCATCGATCACCATGCGGTAAGCGGTGTCCAGCAACCCCTGTCCGCTGTCCGGTTCCCCCGGATGCAACGGCCCCACCAGACGGTCGCGGGTTTGCGACGGGTGGTACAGGATCATCGCACACTGTTCCGCCAGCTTGTCCGACGGCCCGCGCGACCGCGAACGGGGCAGCAATGTCGGGCGCAGCAGCCAGCCGACCCAGCGCGCGGGAAAGTTGGCGATGGTTTCGTCCAGCGCGCGTCCGATACGGTTGAACGACACTTCGGCTGCGTATTGCACCAACGGCAGGTCCGCCTTGTGCCGCCCGTCGTCCTCCCAGCGTTTCAGCGCCGCAGACACCAGGAACATTTCGGACAAGGCATCGCCCAAACGCGCCGAGATCATCTCTTTGCGTTTCAGCTCTCCGCCGAGCGTCAGGAACGCCATATCCGCGGTCACGGCAAAGGCCGCCGACCAGCGTGACAGGCGCGCATAAAGCGCTGCGATGTCGCCTGCATTGTCAGGTGCGTTCCCGCGGCCCGTCCAGCCAGACCACCATGCGCGAAAGAACGTGCGCGTCGAATGACCAACATGCGCCCAGAAGTGTTTATCGAAATCGGTCAGGGATTTCTCTTGGTCCGGTTCCTGCAGTGCCTGCATCTCATCCAGCAGATGCGGATGCGCACGGATTGCCCCCTGGCCAAAGATGATCAGGTTGCGGGTGACGATATTGGCGCCCTCGACCGTGATACCGATGGGAATGGCACGATAATGCGGCTGCAGGTAGTTCAGCGGCCCGTCAATCACCGCCTTGCCCGAATGCACGTCCATCGCGTCGTTGATGCTTTCGCGCATCCGCGTCGTGGCGTGGTATTTCATGATGGCCGAGATCACCGCCAGCTTGTGGCCCTCGTCCAGCGCCGCCATGGTCAGCCGGCGACCCGCGTCGATGGTATAAGCATTGGCCGCGATCCGCGCCATCGGCTCTTGCACACCGCCGAACAGGCCGATGGGCATGTTGAACTGCTTGCGCACGCGGGCATAGGCCCCCGTGGTATGCGCCGCCAGTGCCGCGCCTGCCGCCGACAGCGACGGCAGCGAAATCCCGCGCCCGGCGGCCAGCGCGCTCATCAGCATCATCCAGCCTTTGCCCGCATAGTCCGGCCCGCCGATGATGTGGTCCAGCGGGATGAACACGTCCTTGCCGGTGGTCGGCCCGTTCATGAACATCGTACCGGATGGCAGGTGACGGCGACCCGTTTCGACGCCCTCTAGATCAGTGGGAACCAATGCGCAGGTGATGCCGATGTCGGGCGTGTCCCCCAGCAACCCATCCGGGTCGCGCAACTGGAACGCCAGCCCCAGCACCGTGCACACAGGGGACAGCGTGATGTAACGCTTGGCCCAGTTCAGGCGGATGCCCAAGACCTCCTCGCCCTGCCACTCCTGCTTGCAGATCACGCCCTCGTCCACCATGGCCGAGGCGTCCGAACCTGCGTCCTCGCTGGTCAGACCGAATGCAGGCAGCTCTTTGCCCGAGGCCAGGCGGGGCAGCCAGTCGTCGCGCTGTTCTTGCGTACCAAACTGCAAGATCAACTCTCCGGGCCCAAGCGAATTGGGCACCATCACGGTCACCGCGCCCGCCACCGACCGGCTGGAGATATAGCGCACCACTTCGGAGTGGGCGTAGGCGGAAAAACCCATGCCACCGTATTCCTTGGGAATGATCATGCCAAAGAAACCGTTGTCGCGCAGATAGTCCCATGCCTCCTTCGGCAGGTCACCGTCGACGCGATCAATCTGCCAGTTGTCCAGCATATCGCAAAACTCCCGGCACGGCCCTTCGACAAAGGCCTGTTCCTCTGCCGTCAGGGTCGGCGCCTTCATCTTGCGCAGCATTGTCCAGTCGGGCTTGCCGGAGAACAGCTCTGCCTCGAAATGCACGTCGCCGGAAGAAATCGCTTCGGCTTCGGTCTCGGACAGGGCGGGCAATGCGGTCTTGGCCCATTTGAAAATCGGCTTGGTGATGTAATCGCGACGAAATGGCATGATAAGGTCCCTCCATCGCGAAAACGCACAGACCGGCCACGCAGTTCCCCCCAGAGATGTATGCCGCGCAGTCAGGGGCCAACTCCAGGACCTCCAAGCGGGCAGATTGAGCAGGTGTGCTCCCCTTCAATCAATACGTGCGCCGTGGAAACGCTTGCGTCTGGGAAAGCGCCCTGCATTCGGTTAACCAACCTTCAGACCTCCCACAGAAGAAAGATGCGCTTCATGCTCCGGCAATTCTTTGAATACTACCGCCCCTGGAAAGCCCTGTTCTGGCTGGATTTTGGCTGTGCGGTGGCCTCGGGATTACTTGAGCTTGCCTTTCCGCTGGCGATCAAGGCGTTCATTGATGTGCTTTTGCCTGCGGGCGATCTGGGGCTGACCCTGCTGGCTGCTTTCGGCCTGCTGGTGATCTACATTCTGAACTCGGGCCTGATGACCATCGTGATCTATTGGGGTCACATGCTGGGCATCAACATCGAAACCGAAATGCGCCGCCGCGCCTTTGCGCATTTCCAGCGGCTGTCGTTTTCCTTCTTTGACAAGATGCGCACCGGCAAACTGGTCGCGCGCGTCACCCGTGACCTTGAAGAGATCGGCGAGGTCGCCCACCACGGGCCAGAGGATCTGTTCATCGCGATCATGACATTCGTCGGAGCCTTTGCCCTGATGATGACGATCAACGTCAAACTGGCGCTGATCACGGCGGTGATCGTTCCCGCCTGCGTCGTTATCGTGGTCGTGTTCGGCGGGCGCATGACCCGCACATGGCGGTCCATCTATGCACGCGTGGCCGATTTCAACGTGCGGCTTGAGGAGAACATCGGCGGCATCCGCGTGATCCAGGCCTTTGCCAACGAAGACCACGAAGCCGCCCTCTTCGCCAAGGACAACAACCGCTACCGCGAGACCAAGCTGTCAGCCTACAAGCTGATGGCCGGATCGTCGGCGCTGAACTACATGGGGATGCGTCTGATCCAGGTGGTTGTGATGGTGGCAGGTGCAGGTTTTGTGCTGGAAGGATCGCTGAGCACCGGCGGCTTTGTGGCGTTCCTGTTGCTGGTGACGGTGTTCTTTCGTCCCCTCGACAAGATTGCAGCCGTGATCGAAACCTACCCCCGCGGGATCGCAGGCTTTCGCCGCTATCTTGAGCTGTTGGAGACCGAGCCCGACGTGGCCGACGCCAAGGACGCCGCAGAGGCACCTGCGTTCAAAGGGGCGGTGCGTTTTGAAAATATTGGATTTGACTACGGTCAGGGGCGACCTGTGCTCAAGGGCATTACACTGGATGTGCGGCCGGGCGAGAAGATGGCCTTTGTCGGTCAGTCCGGCGCAGGCAAAACCACCCTGCTGGCATTGGTGCCGCGCTTCTACGATCCGCAGGCGGGGCGGATCACGATTGACGGTTTTGACGTGGCCAGCGTCACGTTGAATTCCCTGCGCAGTCAGATCGGCATTGTCAGTCAGGATGTGTTTCTGTTCGGCGGCACCCTGCGCGAGAACATCGCCTATGGCCGTCTTGACGCAAGCGAAGACGACATCCTGGACGCGGCCGCCAAGGCACAGCTGAGCGACATGATCGCGCAGATGCCTGACGGGCTTGATACCATTGTGGGCGAACGCGGTGTCAGCCTGTCGGGCGGGCAAAAGCAACGGGTTGCGATTGCGCGGATATTCCTGAAAAACCCGCCGATCCTGATCCTGGACGAGGCGACCTCGGCGCTGGACACCCAGACCGAGCGCCAGATTCAGGACGCGCTGGATGCTCTGTCGGAAAACCGCACGACATTGATCATCGCGCACCGTCTGGACACAATCCGCAACGCGGACCGCATCGCCGTGATGCAGGACGGCCAGATCGTGGAAATGGGCACGCATTCCGAACTCAGCCAGTCTTTTGGCCACTACACGCGGCTTGCGAACTCCTGACGCCGATACGCCCGGGCGCAGTGGACAGTTGCGGCCCCTGAGACTTAAGCCAAAGCCGCCTGTATCGCCTGATCCAGATCGGCAATGATATCGTCCACATGCTCAATGCCCACGGACACACGGACCAGACCCGGCTCGATCCCCATGGCGATCCGCTCTTGCAAAGGGATGTCCAGAAACGCCATCGTCCCGGGCATCTGGGTGGTGGTGCGGACCCCGCCCAGGCTGGCGGCAAAAGCGCAGAGTTTGAGGTTTTTCAGGATCTGCACGCCCATTTCCTCGGTGGCGACCTTGAACGACATCATGCAGCCGAAATCACGCAACTGGATCTTTGCCGCCTCATGGTTGGGGTGCGATTCCAAGCCCGGATAGAACACACGTTCGACCTGGGGATGGGTGTCCAGCCATGCGGCGATCTTGGCGGCGCTCTGGCACTGACGCTCGGCGCGCAGGGCCAGGGTCTGCGCCCCACGCAACAGCAGCCAGGCATTGAACGGCGAGATGGGCGCGCCCAGTTTGTTCAGCGTGTTCCAGCGGACGTCTTCCAGCCAGTCGGCGGGCAGGATATCGGATTTCTGCGTGATGACACCACCCACCGCATCGTTGTGGCCGCCGATGAATTTCGTCGCACTTTCCACGACCACGTCAACGCCAAAGTCATGCGGACGGCAGATTGCGGGCGAGGCAAAAGTGTTGTCGCAGATCACCACGATGCCATGTTCATGCGCCAGTGCCACCAGCTCGGCCATCGGTGCGACCTTCATTGTCGGGTTGGCAATCGCCTCGAAATACAGAACCTTGGTTTCGGGGCGGATTGCGGCGCGGACGCGGGCCACATCGGTGCAGTCCACCAGCGTCACGTCCAGACCGAAATCACACGCGCGGTGGTCAAAGAATTCATGTGTGCTGGAATAGGTCGTCAGGTCCGCAATCACGTGATCGCCCGCTTTCATCACCCCGAACAGCGCATGCGAGATCGCGGCCATCCCCGACGCAGTCGCCAGACAGGCCGTGCCGCCCGCCAGCCGGGCGACGTGTTCTTCGAACTGGTATTCCGTCGGATTGCCACAGCGCGAATAGATGTTCACGTCCTTGCGCGCGCCTTGGGTGATGCGGTCATAGGTATCGCCGCCGTATTCAAAGTTCGCGGACATATACAGCGGGTAGTTGATGGATTGCGAATGCTCTTCCGGTTCGTAAAAGACTGCGAGGCTGGCAAAGTCGAGTTCGGATTTGTCCATCTTGGATACCTTTGTTTGCTGACACGCGGGGTCAGCGGAAATTGTGGGAGTTTCAGGCCGTCGCAGCGTTACAGAACGCGCGACAGAAATTCTCGTGTGCGCGGCGATTGCGGGTTTTCGATCATCTCTTTGGGATCGCCCTTTTCGACGACCACGCCGTCATCCATGAAAATAAGCTGATCCCCGATTTCGCGGGCAAAGGCGATTTCGTGCGTAACGACAACCATGGTCATGCCGCTTTTCGCCAGATCGCGCATGACGTTCAGCACCTCGCCAACCAGCTCGGGGTCCAGCGCCGATGTGGGTTCGTCAAACAACAGCGCCTTGGGCTTCATCGCCAGTGCGCGCGCAATCGCCACACGTTGTTGCTGGCCGCCGGATAGTTCGCGCGGATAGCTGGCCGCCTTGTCGCTCAGCCCCACGCGCGCCAAAAGCGTCAGGGCATCGGCTTCTGCTTCGGCTTTTGGCAACTTGCGCACACGCACCGGCGCTTCGATCAGGTTCTCCATGACCGTCATGTGTGAAAACAGGTTGAACGACTGGAACAGCATCCCGATCTCGGCCCGCCGTTGGCAAACCAGCTTGTCCTTCAGCTCGATCAGACGGTCGCCCACCAGATCGTAGCCCACAAAATTCCCGTCGATCAGGATGACGCCGCCGCTGAGCTTTTCCAGATGGTTCATGCAGCGCAGGAACGTGCTTTTGCCTGATCCCGACGGCCCGATGATGCAGGTCACGGACCCTTCGGCCACGTCCACGTCGACACCTTTCAGGACTTCGATCGCGCCAAAACTTTTGCGCACGCCACGTGCAAAGATCATCGAGGTTTCGGGCACGTCAAACCGTGCCCTGTTCAGCTTTTGCGCCTCAGACATCGGCATTGCTCCGGTTTTTGCGGCCAACGATCGCGCGGATCCACGTGTCGAACAGCGTCTCGTTGCGCTTGTCGCTGCGTCCGAAATGCCGCTCGAGGAAGTATTGGCCAACGGACATGATGCTGACCACGGCCAGATACCAGGTCGATACGACGATCAGCAGCGGGATCGTCTCGAACGTGCGGGCATAGATGCTTTGGGCCGAGTAAAACAGATCATCCACGGCGATGAAGGTCACCAGCGACGTCATTTTCAACAGGTTGATCGCCTCGTTTCCCGTGGGTGGCACGACAAAGCGCATGGCTTGGGGCAGAGTGATGCGTTTCAGGATCATCCGGTACGGCATCCCAAGGGCTGTCGCCGCTTCGGCCTGACCGGACGGCACAGATTTGATGCCTGCGCGGATGATTTCGGCCATGTAACCCGCTTCGCACAGCGCCAGCGCCACAACCGCCGAAAAGAACGGGGTCATAAAGTCGTTGGTGCGCACGGAAAACACCTCGCCCACGAACGGCAGGGTGATCGAGATTTTGCTGACCAGCAAGGACAGGTTGAACCAGAAAATCAGCTGAATCAAAGCGGGCACGCCGCGAAAGAACCAGACATAGACGCCCGCGAAACCGTTCAGGATTTCACTGCGCGACACCCGCATGATCGCGATAATTGTGCCCAGGATCGTGGCCACGACCATGATGATCACAGTCAGCAGCAGCGTGTTGTAAAGTCCGCGCATGATCGAAGGATGGAACATATAGCTGCGCGCCACGTCCCATTCAAAGGCCGGATTGACGGCAAATGCGCGGATGATGAAATACATCAACACCAGCACCAGCGCCGTGCCGATCCACAGCCCGTACTGCTTTTGCGGCACAACCTTCAGTGACGCCACTGTCTCAGAGGCCGACCGCACCTGTGCATTATTATTTGCGTCATGAGCGCTCATCGGCAGACGTCCTTTGGTGTGTGCAGGGCGCCCGGAACAACCGGACGCCTGTTGTCATCAGTCCTGACGCAGATCGTCCATCGAGCTGACAAGATAGGGTTCGTTGATCGCATAGGCACCCATGCCAAATTTATCCAGAACGGCCTTGTAAGTGCCGTTTTCAAATACGGCCGCCAGCGCCTCTTGCATCATGTTGGCCGTGTCTGGGTCATCCTTGGCGATGGCCATGCCCAGTGGCGACACTTCATAGAGTGTCGGCAGAACGACCAGCTTGCCCTTGCTCTCGATCTCGAAAAAGCTCGAGGCGGTGGCATCGTCCAGACGGGCATCAATGCGACCGGACAGAACGGCCTGCACGATGTCGGTCGATGTGTTGAACACCGATTTCTCGACCACGTCCAAGCTGTTTGCGGTGCATTCCGCATTCAGTTTTTCAACAAGGAAATCGGCCAGGCTGCCTGCCGACACGCCAACGGACTTGCCGCACAACGGATAGTCGCCGGAAAATTCCTCGACCTTGGCTGGCAACGTTGATGCGGCGACACCTGCCTTGAGGAACATCACGAAATCAACCTGTTCCAGACGTTCGGGCGTGGCGGAAAATGTCTCCCATGCGACGCTGAAGCGGCCCGCGGCAAGGCCGGGGATCATCGACGGGAACGGCGTGCGCTGGATTTCCAGTTCGACGTTCATGGCGTCGGCAACAGCATTGGCCAGCTCGACGATGATACCGGCCTGTTCGCCGTTTTCATCCAGATATTCGAAGGGCGCGTAATCCAGCGTGTTCGCAATCGTCAGCACGCCGCTTTCGGCCACATCCGGTGACACCGTGATGTCTGCTGCAGACACGCTGCCTGTGCTCAGCGCAAGCAAGGCGCCCGCGATGGGTGCGATCAGTTTATTGGTTTTTTTCATGATATCCCTCCAAGTTGGTGTTGGTTGATAAGCCAATAAGTGACACAGCCGCCGGCTATGTCGCCTGTTCGGCTGCTTTCTTGCGGTAATGATAATTCTTGTCGATCCGTTCCATCAGGTAGTCGCGGTAAAGGATCGGCTCGTATTTCTCTTGCCCGTCGGGTCCGATGCAGGGTTGCAGAACCTTGATCGTCTCATCCATCGAGGGATCGAAGAAGAACGGTTGCGAATACCGTTCGCGGCCAGAACTGTTGATGACCCGGTGCGGGGTGGACACGAACAGATCATTGGACCAGCGCGCCAGGATATCGCCCACGTTCATCACAAAGGCCCCCGGAACCGGCGGTGCCGCGACCCAGTCGCCGTTCTTGTTCAACACTTCAAGCCCGCCCACGTCATCCTGCGCCAACAACGTGATAAACCCATAATCAGTATGCGGAGCGGAGCCGAACAAGCCGTCTTCGGGTGGTTGCGGAGGGTAGTGCAGAAGACGCAGAAATGTTGTCGGATCTTCAAAATAACGGTTCAGACTGTCGGCGGGCAACCCCAGCGAGATTGCAATCGCGCTGGCCATCTTGCGGCCCAGCACCGTCATCGCCTCGACATAAGCTTCGATCGTTTCACGAAAGCCCGGCAGCACTTCCGCGTCCGGCCATTGGTTCGGCCCCTGCAACGGCAGGCCCGCGATGGCACGCGGATCGTCTTCGGCAACCTCGTGCATGAAGAATATGGATTCGCTTTGATTGGGCTTGCTCACTTGCTCGACCGACGACGTCACGATGGTCGAACCCGCAAACTTCAGGTAGCCGCGAAAATTCTTGTCGATCTGGATCTTGGCTTTTTCGTCCTCGGACAGCGCAAAGAAGCGTTTGCCCATCGCACGCACCGCTTCGATCTGACCCGTGGTGATGGGATGGCCGACGACATAAAGGAAACCGGTCGTTTCAAGGTGGCCGCGCATTTCGGCGGCGGTGGCGGCAATGGCGGCCTCGTCCGTACCGTACAACGCCGATACATCCAGCTTCGGGATTTCAGAAAAATCGCCCCGTTCAGTGCCGTTCATTTCAGTCTCCCGTTCTTGTCGATCTTGCCATCTACATACAGTACTGTATTGTATTCATGAAGCGCAAAAAACAGCAATAGTTTTTTGCCACAAAGGAAGGTCACGCGGATGAGTGCGCGCAAAATCATTATAGATACCGATCCAGGGCATGATGATGCCTTTGCAATCCTGTTCGCTCTGGGATCACCCGAAGAACTGGAGGTTGTGGGCATTACCACCGTTGCAGGCAACGTCCCCCTGCCTTTGACTTCTCTGAACGCGCTGAAGGTTGTCGAGTTGGCAAAACGCACCGATGTCCCGGTCTATGCGGGCTGCGCGGCTCCGATGGTACGCAAGTTGCTGACCGCCGAACATATCCACGGTGACACCGGGATCGACGGGGCCGATCTGCCGCACCCTGTCACCCCCTTGCAGAATGAACATGCGGTCAACTTCATTGTGCGCACACTGTTGGAAGCGCCCGAGGGCGAGATCACGATTTGCACCCTTGGCCCCATGACCAATGTCGCAATGGCGATGACGATGGAGCCGCGTATCATCCCGCGCATCCGCGAGGTCGTCCTGATGGGTGGCGGCTTTTTCGAGGGGGGCAACACCACGCCCGCCGCCGAATTCAACATCTTCGTCGACCCACATGCCGCGCACAAAGTGTTCGCATCCGGCGTTCCGGTCACAATGGCGGGCATTGATTGCACCTATACCGCACAGATGACGCCGGAATGGCTGCAAAAGCTGCGCAAAACCGGCAGCCACGCCGCCGTTCAAGCCGCCAATCTGGCCGATTTCTTCCGCCAGTACGGGTCGCATAAATTCCCGACCGAAGCGCGCCCGATCCATGATGCCTGTGTCACCGGTTATCTTCTGGCGCCCGAGATCTACGAACAGCGCATGTGCCACGTCACAGTTGATATATCCTCGCCCGTGACCATTGGCATGACCGTTGTCGACTGGTGGGGTGTTACCGGCAACGACAAGAACTGCAATGTTCTGCGGCGGGTCGATGCGGATGCATTCTTTGCCCTGATGCTGGAACGTATCGGGTCGCTGCCGTGACCGGTCTCTGGACATAGACTGGCAAACATGACAGCTTTTGCCGCGACCTTCGGGCGTGGAAATCACAATGAAAGCAAGGCCCTGTTGGCACGTGAGTGAACCTGTAAAAACAGACAAGCCCACCAGGGTCCCCCGCAAGAACCTGTCACGCGATGCCTGGGTTGCGGCGGCACGAAAGGTGCTGGAGAAACGCGGCATTGCCGAGGTCAAGATCGACGGACTTGCCCGGAAACTGAAGGTCACCCGCGGCAGTTTCTATTTCCACTTCAAAAGCTTGAAGGACCTGCACGAAGAGCTTTTGAACGAATGGCGCCGCGCCAACTGTGCCCCGTTCCATGCCCTGAGCGAGGCAAACTATGACGATGGCCTGCAACTGTTCACCGACATCGTGCATGTCTGGGTGGACGAAGCCCCGTTCAGCCCCGCGCTTGATCTGGCCACCCGCGACTGGTCGCGCACCTCGAAAGCATTGGCAGGCGAGGTCGAGGAGAACGACAATCTGCGCATGGAGCTTCTGACGCAGGCGTTTCAGAAAATGGGCTATGATCAGGATGAAAGCATTGTGCGCGCGCGCATCACCTATTTTCACCAGATTGGCCAATACGCGCTGTCGTTCAAGGAACCCCGCGACATCCGCGAACAATACCAGCCCCTGTTCGGCTCCGTCCTTTTGGGTCCGCTGGTGCGCGATCCGAACCTGAAAAAACGCTAGGTGTTCGACCCTGACATCCGGTGAAACGGGTTGACGCTGAGGACCAGATTCTGAGAGCCGTCCTGCACCCGATGATCCACATCGACTGTGTCACACCGGGATGCAAGTCGTTGTCAGACCTTCTGGCTGCGACCAGCCATAGTTTGTCGCGTTCCCTGATAGATGAACCAGCCGATGATCATGAAGGTGATGACCATGATCACACCCGAGATGGGCCGTGTGATGAAGGTCGAGACCTCTCCGTTTGCCACCACAAGAGCCCGACGAAAGTTTTCTTCCATCATTGGTCCAAGGACAAACCCAAGCAACAAGGGCGCGACTTCGAAATTCAACGCTTTCATGCCCCATCCCAGAAAGCCGAACCCGAGCAAGACAAACAGGTCCATCACCTGATAGTTCACGCTGTAAATGCCGATGCAGACAAAGGCGACGATTACCGGGAAAAGCAGGTTGTAGGGGATCGACAGAATGCGCACCCAAAGCCCGATCAAAGGCAGATTGAGGATCAAGAGAAAGATGTTGCCGATGATAAAGCTGACAACCAGCCCCCAGAAGAGATCTGGGGAATCTGTGATAACGCTTGGCCCGGGCAAAATGCCATGCACCATCATCACACCCAACATGATTGCCATAACCGGATCGCCGGGAATCCCGAGGCTGAGCGTCGGGATAAAGGCCGCTTGCACGGCAGCATTGTTCGCAGCCTCTGGCGCTGCGACCCCTTCGATTGCACCCTTCCCGAATTCCTCTGGATGACGGCTTAACTTTTTCTCAGCTGCATAAGAGATGAACGTGGCCACGACGCCGCCTGTGCCGGGCAACGCGCCAAAGAACGCACCAATGCTGGATCCGCGCAACATCGGCATACCCGACTTGCGCCATTGGTCGCGCGACGGCAGCATAGACCTGAACGATATATCCTTTGAGCTGACGCTACTTTTTACCGTGCGCCCCGCATTTGCGATGATTTCCGGCAAGCCGAACAGCCCGATGGCCACAGCAACCAAAGGCAGCCCGTCGTAAAATTCCGTAACGCCAAAGGTAAATCGAGCGGCTCCGCTGTTCAAATCAAGGCCGACCAACCCAAGCGCGAGGCCCAAGGTCACAGCGGCAAGCGAACGGACCGATTTGCCGGACCCAACCAATGATGCTGCGATCAGACCAAGGAACATCAGCGAGAAATATTCCTGCGGACCAAATTGCAACGCCACGCGCGCAAGAGGGGCAGAGAACAACGACAAAAGAACAACGCCGAACAACGACCCGACGCAGGATGCGATGGCTGTTATGAACAACGCAACGCCGGCCTGTCCCTTTTGCGCCATAGGATAGCCGTCCAGACCGGTCACCGCGCTTGTCGCAGTGCCGGGCAGGTTCAGCAAGATTGACGCCGTCGAGCCGCCGTAAGCTGCGCCATAGTAGATACCCGCCAGCATGATCAGTGCAAAGTTGGGCTCGACATGAAAGGTGATCGGCAAAAGCATGGCAAGCGTCGCCATGGTTCCGATGCCCGGCAGCACACCAACAAGCGTCCCCAGCGTGACGCCCAAAAGACAATACCCTAGCCCGCCAAGCGACGCTGCGACGCCAAAGCCCAAGGAGAGGTTGCTGAAAAGATCACCCATTATCCGAATGCCTTGATCTGAAGCCCGAGGGCAAAACTAAAGATAAACCAGCACACCGCCGCCGTTCCAAAGGCAAGGATCACGGCGACGCCAAGCTTTGTGTTGCGATTGGCAAGTGCAGACAGAAAAACCGCGACCGTCACGGATGGCACGAGGCCAACCCGTTCAATCATCAGCGCGAACGCAAGAAAGGCCGCCGTGACCAGAAAAACTCCGCGCCGGTCGGCAATGGGCGGCGGTAGACTGTCGTCATTCTGGGGTTCGGGTTTCGACAACAGGATCAAGCCCGCACCCAGCAGGCACATCAAGACCGCCAGAAGCATTGGGAAATATCCCGGCCCCATGCTGCGCATTGTCCCAAGCCGATAGCCCACGGCCTCTACAAGGATGAACGCCCCTAGACCAGCCGTGACAAGTCCCGCAATCAAGTCTTCTCTTCTGTCTATGAGCGACTTCAACATATGCCCTCCCCGACCCGTAGGTCGCTTGTTTGTATCTGCACTGCACCAGCTCTCCCCGCACGGCAGCATGAACCCAGTGTTGTCCTAGTTTGGTTGCGGTGCCTTTGCGGTGATGACCTGGCCCGTCACATATCCGGCCTGTTCACTTGAGATCCATCCCGCCAAGCGGCCCAATCCGTCGAGGTTCTCGCCCGACCAAACCACCGTGTTCACCCGGTGCCCACGCGGCGCCCATTCAAGTGCCATTACCTGAGACAACATTCCCACGGCAGCGGCTGTCGGCGCATCCCTCTCTGCGGTCACAAGCAAAAGCGAAAACGGCTGGCCCGTCTCCAAGTTTTCTATTTCCTGCGCAAGCGCGTGCAGATGGGACAACGCGCCGGGCACATCACGACACGACAGCGGCGTCATATCAATGATCGCGGATGGCGTTGGGCCGTCCGCAAGTTCGACGTGGGTTTCGATCTGTTTGACCGCGTGATGCGGCGCAAGTGTCTGGGATATGGCCCTCGCGGATGGGCCGCCGCCGATGATGACGATGGGGCCATCACCGGGCTGTTCAGATTGGCGCGCATCTGATGCCAAAGGTCGCCCGCCGGAGATGATCGTTCCACCATCCACGGAGAGACATTCACCCGCCAGCGGGCCGCCTTCTGAGGACGCCAGAAAGGCCACTGCGCGCGCTATGTCATCGGGATCACCCAAACGCCCCAACGGAACTGTCGCGGCCGCAGCCTCTGCATCCAGTCTGCCATTGGCAATCAGGCTTTCGACCAACTCTGTGCGCACGTATCCCGGGGCAACAGCGCAAACACGCTGTCCCAGTTTCGCAGCCGAGGTGTTGTAGTTTTTGGTCAATGTCAGAATTGCCGCTTTGGTCGCGCTATAAGCACCGCGCAAGGCCAGAGGGCGGTATGCGGCGCCGGAGGCCAGGTTGACGACCACTCCGCCCGCTTGCAGCACCTCTTGTGACGCTTTGCAGATAGCATCAACGCTCGAAAGGTTCACAGCCACCAGTCGTTCGAAATCAGCAATCGGGATCTCGCCGACACGGCGTCCCGAGGTGTCTGTGATGCCCGCATTGTTCACAACGATATCCAGCCCGCCCACGACCTGTGCTGCCCGCGCGACAAGCCCGGCAGCCTGGGCCAGGTCGGACAGGTCAACACCGATCGCGACATGGCCGGGACCAAGGGTCTGGGCGCGCTCCTGTGCGGCTTTCTCGTTTATGTCTGCAATGACACAAACTATGCCACTGGCAGCAAACCTCTGGCAGATGGCCCACCCAATTCCCGTGGCCCCTCCGGTAACAAGTGCCTTGCGGGGAAGGTTATCGGCTTTGCTGTTCTGTGACATACTGTGCCCTTAAAGGTTCGAGGTGCCGATGCCGCCATCAACCAACAGCACCTGACCGGTGACAAAGTCGCTTTCTGCAGCAGAAAGATACATGATTGCACGGGCGATATCGTCGACCGTGCCCAACCGGCCAAGCGGCGTATGGGCAATCCGTTTGGCGTCCAGGTCGGCGTTGCGGTGCTTTTGCGTGCCCTCGGTCGGGACGGCGGACGGGGCCACGGCATTTACGCGAATATTGCTTGCCCCAAGCTCGGCAGCCGCAGCGCGGGTCATGCCCATAACCCCTGCCTTCAGGCCGCTGTACACCAGCGAGCGCGGCGCAGATCGGAAACCGGCGGCAGAGGCGACATTCACGATGGCCCCGCCACGGGTTTTGTCCATCACTTCGACCGCCGCCTGAATGCCCCAGATGATACTGTTAAAACCAATTTGCACCATGCGGTCGACCGTTTCCGGCGCAATGTCGGGAATGGCCTGATAGCGCACCCATGCTGCGTTGTTCACCAGAACATCAAGCTGCCCGGCAGCCTCCATGACCTGATTCACGGCAGCGCGGACACCCTCGCGGGTGCCGACGTTCTGAACAACCGGGATAGCCTTGCCACCTTCGGCAGTGATTTCGGCAACGGCTTCTTCGACGAATTCTGCTTTCAGGTCATTGATCGCCACGGTCCAGCCGCGCGCAGCCATGAGCTTGGCTGTTGCCTTGCCGATGCCATGCCCGGCCCCGGTGATCAGTGCGACGGTTTTATCAGCTTGCACGTTGCAGCTCCTTTTTGTTGTTCTCAGCCGACAAAAGTTGCTGCGCAACATTGTCCAGCAGCTCGGCCGCCTTTCCTTGCGCGGCAAGCGTGCGCACGAACCGCAGATGACGGTGCAGCGGAACGTCCCATGTGTATCCCATGCCGCCGAATATCTGGATCGCAGTCTCGGCGGTATTGGCGCCAAGACCAGTGGCCCCGATGAACGTTGCGCGCGCGGCGTCAACGGGCATTTCGCAGTGGGGAGAAAGACTGCGGGCGATAGAGTTGCGGATGGTTTCAACTGCCAGACACTGACGGGCAAGATGGTGCTGGATCGCCTGATATGACACCAGCGTTTTGCCAAACTGCCGACGGTCCTGCGCATATTCACATGCTCTTTCAAGACTGTCTTCTGCGGCGCCTAATATCAACGCGGATCGCAGAATTTGCGCAGTGCGCTGCAATTCCGTCACCGTTTCAGCACTCAACACCGGACCCTCGGCGGCGGTGATGACGACACGCGCCTCGGGCCGCTCCAGATCAAGGGTATCGTCCGCCAAAACCTCGGCACTCTCGCCCAAGGTGACCAGAATTGCCGAACCATCGCGTCGAAATACCAGAACCGCGTCACAGTCTTCAGCCAACGGAGCGCGGTCTACTGTCCCTGCTGATCCGTCAAGTTCACCGTTCCATGCGATCGTCACCTTGGTGTGACCTATCGCGATAGCAGTGGCCAGATCATCACGGGTGCCGCTGAAGGCCTGCGCCAGAAGCATCGTCTCAAGCAATGGCGCGGCCAGCATTCCGGCCCCTGCGGCATGAAGAACAGGCACGGCAAAGTCGACGGGCAGCCCCATACCACCAGAGCTGTCGCTGGCCAGAATACCGGTCAGCCCCGCATCGGCCAAAAGCGCGATCCTGGTGGCGGTGGTGTCCGCCTCGGCACAGGCGTTCACCACGGCCTTGGCTGTATCGGCAAAATCCTCGGGGGAAAGATCATATTCGGTGGTCATGGATTATCTCTCCCAGTTCAGTTTCAGAATTCGCTTTGCAATAATGCCCAGCTGGATTTCGGTGGTGCCCGCATAGATCGTTTCGGCGCGCGCCTTGATATAAATGTCTTCCATCCGCCGTTTCACAGCACGCAAGGGATCGGACATATCGGGCGGAAAACGTGAAACGATTTCCAGGGCAAGCTTGGAAAAATCCTGATGCGCCTCGCTCCAGAACATCTTGGGAAGCGACCCACGGGGCCCGATTTCATTGCCGTCGATCAGGGACCCGACCAATGTTTCTACGTGCCCCTTGAGCAATTCGATGTTCACGGCGACTTCGGCAAGCGGTCGGGCATAGTCATGTTCGACCAGCCTGCGGGTCGCCGGGTTTTCGGCGCAGGCCGACACCAGGTGCTGCAGCTGGTTTTCAAACCGCCAGGCGCGGTGCATCCGGTTGGTGGCACGTTCAATCGACAACACCCGCGTCGCCGCAGCCCAGCCCTGATCGGGCGAGCCGAGCATATCCGCCTCGGGGACGACAACATCATTGAAGAACACTTCACAGAAATGCCGCGCACCGTCGATTGACTTGATCTCGCGGATGTCCACGCCCGGCAGGCTGGTGTCCACGGCGAACAGAACCAGACCTCGGTGGCGATCTTCTACCGATCCGGTGCGTGCCAGCAAAAGGCAGTGGCTGGATTTAGACGCGCCCGAGGTCCAGATTTTCTGACCGTTGATCACCCAGCCATCACCGGTTTTTTCGGCCCTGGTGCGCAGACCCGCAAGATCGGACCCGGCGTTGGGTTCTGAAAACCCCTGACACCAGATGTTGCGCATCTCGAGGATGGCAGGCAGGTATTCCGCTTTCTGCCGTTCGTTACCAACGGCCAGAATGATCGGACCCGCCAGCTCTTTGCCAATCGAATTGACACTTTCAGGCATCGGCGTGCGGCCAATTTCACGGCTGATATCCAGATGGGCACGCAGTCCCAGATCGCCACCGCCATATTGCTTGGGCCACGTGGCGCCGATGATACCGGCCTTGTGCAGCTTTGATTCCCATTCAGACAGCTCTGCAATGCTGGGTTCACGCTCTTGCAGGATGTCTTCGCGCAGGGTTTGCGGAAGATTTGCGTCCAGCCAGGCGCGGGCATTATCTCCGGCTGTTTCAGGGGAGGGCCGTTCACTGGCCACGGCGGCGGTCTGTGTCATTCAGCGGCCTCTGAGGTTTGAGTCTGGTGTGGGATGATCAGCGCATCAAGCGCGATTGCGCCTTTGCCCTGGTCCCGCACGAGAAGTGGATTGATATCGATCTCTGCGACGTCGTCAGCATGACGTTTGGCGAATTCGGACACGGCGACAATGACTTGCGCTGCGGCGTCCACGTCGGCACGGGGCCGTCCGCGCGCACCATCAAGCAGCGCAAAACACTTGAGCGACCGCAGCATTTTCTGCGCACCCTCCAGCGAGACAGGCGCCGGTTGAAGGGCGGTGTCCCGGAACACTTCGGCAAAGATGCCCCCAAGTCCGGCCATGACCACGGGGCCAAAGATCGGGTCGGTGGTCGTGCCAACGATCAACTCGGTGCCCCCTGTGATCATCGGCGCAACCAATACACCGTCGATCCGGGCGTCAGGCGCATGTGCGGCTGCGGCGGCCATGATCCGGTCATAGGCCGCGGCGGCATTGTCCGCGCCGACAACGCCAAGCTCTACGCCGCCTATGTCGGATTTGTGCTGGATGTCCGCTGACAGTATTTTCATCGCCACGGGCAACGCCAGCCGATCCGCCGCCTGTCCCGCTGCATCCGCCGATGTCACGACGACCTCCTCGGGAAAACAAATTCCGGCGGCCGAGAGAACACGCTTGGCATCCGCTTCGGTGGCGAGGGAACCGTGATCCAGACGGGCGGTTGCAATGTCCCGCGCGGCGCCCACGCTCTTGTCTTTCTCCGCAGTTAAACGGCCCAGATGAGACACCCCTTCCATCATCGCATCGATGGTCGGAAAGGTCAGAATTCCCTTGGCATTCAGGATTTGAAGTGCATCGTCCGGCCCTGCGACACAGGCCACAAAGACCTGATCGGGATGGGCTGCGCGCACCGCATCCAATGCCGCCAGATAGGTGTCGCGCAGGCGAGGCACCTCAAGTCCCAACGCCATCATGATGCAAACAACTTCATTCGCGTCATCGCTTGCGACGGCCGACAACAACGCGCCGAAGGTCTCGGGGTTGGCCGACATCTGGGCCGTGGCGTCCACAGGATTGACAGCCGAAGCCAGCGGCAGCACGGCCTTGATCTGTTCGATCGCGGCGTCGCCGGTCCGGTTCAGGGTCAGGCCATGTTCCTCTGCCGCATCCGCCATCATGATCCCAAAGCCGCCGGATGCCGCGATGACCGACACGGATGTGTTCGCGCTGACAGTCCGGTCCCCAAGGGCGGCGGCGGCGCTGCCCATCTGGACCAACATTTCAAGCGACTTGACGCGCACCGCCCCATGTTTTGCAAAAACCGCATCAAACACCTGGTCCGCACCGGCCAGCCCACCGGTGTGCGACATGGCCGCAACCTTGCCGATGTCCGAGGCGCCCATCTTCAGCACGAACACAGGCTTGCCGGCAGCCCGCGCAGTATCCAACGCAAGCGTCAGACGTGCGGCATCCCGGCAGGTTTCCATACACACCAGAATGACCCGGGTTGCAGCGTCGCCCGCCATCCACGCGATGGCATCGGCAATATCCACGTCGCATTCATTGCCAGAGGCGATAAAGCGGCTGATCCCCGCCCCACCGCGCCCGAGCATTTTCATGGCAAGGCTGCCCACGTTGCCGCTTTGCGATACAATCGCAACCGGCCCTTGTGCGGGCATTTCATTTTCCAGCGCGACCGAGAATGTCCCAATCGCCTTTTCCGGCACACTGACCGTGCCAAGGCAGTTTGGCCCCAACACCCGCATCCCGGTTTTGTCGGCAATCGCACGCAATTCGTGTTGCCGTGCGGCGCCTTCGCTCCCTTGCTCGGCAAATCCGGCGGACAGCACAATCGCGGCGGGCACACCACGTTCAGCGCAGGCCCGCGCCGCCTCCAGCGCACCGGCACCGGGTACGGCAATGAGCGCCAAGTCCGGGACCTGCGGCAGGTCCGCAATGCTGGCATAGGCGGTCAGACCTTGAACCTCGTCCGCCTTGGGATTGACCGGAAGAATTGCCCCGGCATAGCCGTGTTTCTTCAGCAGATGGACAGGTCGCCCGCCCGTTTTCGACGGGTCTGTCGAAGCCCCGATAACAGCAATCGAATTGGGCTGGAAAATCTGGTCCAGCCCCCGACCAAGGTTGATGTCACCCAGCATTTCAGCGCCCCGTGAACTTCGGTTCGCGTTTTTCCAAAAAGGCCATGCGGGCCTCTTTCGCGTCATCGGTCTGAGCCAGCGCCATCGTATAGTTCTGTTCCATCCTGTAGGCATCGCGCTGCGGCATATGCTCGACGATGGTCATGGCCTGTTTGGCATAGCGAATGGCCAGCGGGCTTTTCGCTGCGATCTCCTGGGCGACGGCCATGGCGGTCGGCACAAGGTCATCCTGAGACGTGACGGCCTCGATGACATTGCGCTCCAGCAACTCAGCAGCCGTCAGACGCACACCTGTGTAGAACATCCGACGCATGGTGGAACGGCCAAACAGCGTGTTCAACATGGATGCACCGCCTGCCAGACCGACATTGATCTCGGGCATACCGAAGGTCGCATTTTCAGCCGCATAGTAGATGTCACAGGACGCCATCAGCCCCAGCCCTGCACCAAGGGCCGCACCGTTTACTGCGGCAATGACAGGCTTGGAACACTCGCGAATCGCATTCCCGGTTTCACGGGTGATCCGGTTGTGCTCAAGAAAGTCGCCGGGAATATCGGCGTCGGGGCGATCCTTCAGGTCGGCACCGGCGCAAAAGGTCTTTCCCTCACCGGTCAGAACAGCACAGCGAATATCTTCGCGGGCAGAAATCTCGTCGAACACTGCAATGACTTCGGCACGCGCTTTTCGGCTGAGGGCATTCACGGGGGGGCGATTCAAGGTAACCAGCGCAACGTGGCCAACGATTTCAAATCGCAGGGATTCATAAGTCATGTGTACTCCTCCTGAGGCTCTCCCAGCCCCTGACTGACCAGACGGTCAGCAGGAAGCTAGCACTCGCCCCCAGCACTGACAACAGGAAAATTGAACATTGACTGACTGGACGGTCAGCACTAGCGTTCGTCCAATCGGTGCCGTCTATACGGGCCAAATCGGGTCATTAACCCGGCCACAGGAGGAGAGAAATTATGAAACCCATCAATCGTCGCACCGCCATTGCTGCCGTTGGAGCAGCCCTGGCGCTGGCCACGCCGCAGATCGCATCAGCACAGTCCAATGAACCCATCACATTCGTCGTCCCATACGGTGGCGGAGGTTTGGTCGATGGGATGACCCGCCAGATTGCCGATTTGGTTTCTACCGAACTGGGTGTTCCAGTGCTGGTGGAAAACAAGCCAGGTGCAAACGGCATCATCGGCTCTCAATACGTTGCGTCGGCAAAAGCGGACGGGCTGACATTTCTGGTCGGTGCAACCGGTCCGATTTCTCTGAACGTACTGCTGCGCCCGAACCTGCCCTATGGCCTGGAGGATTTCGATCCTGTCGCAACGATGTTCAGTGGTCCTCTGACTGTGACCGTTCCCGCGTCCTTGGGTGTGGATACAATCGACGGTCTGGCCGAATACGCCAAAGAAACAGGGCGGCCACTGCGATATGCAACGCTTGGGCCGGGCAGCGTGACACATCTGTTTGGCTTGATCATGCAAGGTGAGTTGGGCGTCGACATGGTTGATGTCGCCTATCGCAACAACCCGGCGGCTCTGGTTGACCTGATGGGGGGGCAGGCAGAACTAAATTTCTCGACGCCCATTTCCCTTTTGGATCACGAGAAGTCCGGTGATATCAAAATGCTGGCTATCACCACGCCCGAGCGGATGGATCAATTCCCGGACCTGCCCACCACGACTGAACTGGGCTATCCCAATCTGGAATCGTCGTTCTGGTTCGGCTTGCTCGCCCCTGCGGGCACACCTGCTGAAATCATAGAAAAGGTCGGTGCCGCTGTTGAACACGCCATTAACGACGCAGATTTTCAGCAAAAGATGATCAATGTCGGGATGATTCCGCAGCCGGGACTGGCTGACGCAATGCAGGCGCAGCTGGACACAGACATGAAAGTCTGGGGCAAGGTTGTCAAAGACAACAACATCACCCTCGAGTAAATATTAGACCGGCGCGTCGGGTCAGACCTGGCGCGCCAATGCTATGGAAGCTGCTTCAATGGGCTGGCTCAATCTAAAAGATCGCACCGTTTTCGTCACCGGTGCAGCAGGCGGGATTGGCCGCGCCGTTGCACAAAGCTTTGCCGATCAAGGTGCCAGGCTTGCACTGTTCGACCGTGACACCGAAGGACTGCGCGCTGTGGCGGGGCAGTTTGAAACCGCGCCGCTGGCCATGCCGCTGGATTTGTCCGATCTTGCCGCAGTCGAAACCTCCCTGAACACGGCCGCGGATTTGGTCGGTGCGCCCAGCATTCTGGTCAACGTCGCCGCCATGTCGTCCCCTGCCCTGCTGGCAGAGGTCAGCGAGGCAGCGTTTCATTTGCAGATGACTGTGAACACCACCGCTGCTCTTGTTGCAGCCCAGGTCTTCCGCCGCAGACGCGACACGGACCGACCCGCTGCGATCGTCAACATTTCCTCAATCGCGGCTCAGAACCCCGTTCCAAACGGTGCTGCCTATTCCGTCAGCAAAGCCGCTTTAACGTCATTGACCCGTCAACTTGCGGTCGAATGGGGCCCCGAAGGCATCAGGTGCAATCTGGTAAGTCCTGGTCTGATCCTGACGCCGCTAAGCAAGAATTTTTACAGTGACCCACAAGACCGCAAGGCGCGCGAAAATGTCGTGCCAGTGCGTCGCATCGGAACGCCGCAAGATATCGCAGACGCAGTGCTTTACCTAGCCAGTGACCGGGCGTCCTATGTAAGTGGCGCGGATGTGGTTGTAGATGGGGCGTTCACACAAACGCTGATGACCCACATCCCACGCAAACGCATGACCTAACGCTTCGAAAGCCCGCCAAGCAGAATTCCGAAATACTGATCGACAATTTCAGGCGGGCGCAACTCTTTCGAAGGCACGTACCATCGGTGCATCCAGTTGATCGCAGACAGGATAAGTCGACCTGTCATGGCGGGATCGACATTATTGAACTCTCCGCTCTCGACACCCTGCGAAATCAGGGTCCGCAGCTTCAGTTCAAATTCCGTCCGGCGTTTCAGGCGTTCTGCCTGACGGTGCCGGTCGGGATCGTTCCAAAAGGATGAACTCGCGGCAATCCACGCCCAGCGATATTCCTCAAAGAACTCTGCGGTCGCAATCATAAAGGCGCGCACTTTTTCCGCGGCGCTGGCATCCTCTGGGATCTGCCCGAACACATAGTCATTCAAACGGAGTGCTGACCGCATCGCAATTTGGGAATAGAATTTTTCTTTGCTCGTAAAGTGGTGATACAAAAGCGCCTTTGAAACTCCGGACGCCTCTGACACATCACGCATGGTGGCCGCGTCATATCCCTTCTCGGCAAAGACACGCGCCCCCGTCTCCAAAAGCTCCAGAACCCGCGGGCTGAGAACCGAGTCTGCTTCTGCACTTGAGGTGGCTTTGGGCCCTGTGCTCATGCTCTATTTCCCTTAAATTCTTCTCTTATAAGTTATACGCAGCGGCTGACCAAAGGGTCAATGCGGTGCGGTTACGGAATTGCCAGGCCCCGAAATGCCCTGCCAATAGCGGGCCACAAAATCAAGGTAAACGCGCAGCTTTGTCGGAACCTGAACCGTCTCCAGGAAAGCCGCATAAATGCCCTCTTCAAATGTGGTATTTGTCACCGCGTAGTCCTGCAAGACACGCACCAACCGTCCCTCTTGGATATCTTGGGCCACGGTGTATTCGTCCAACAAAGCAATGCCGTGCCCTTGTCGCGCGCATTCAAGCAAAACCTGCCCATTGTTCGACCCGAAAGCCGTCGGCACCGGCAGGTCTTCGGCCTGGTCTTCTTTCACGAAACGCCAATACACGACGTCATGCCCCAGCAAATATGGCAGACACGCATGCTGTATCAGGTCCGATGGGATCACGGGCAGTGACGTGCGTGCAAGATAGTCCGGCGCAGCAATCAACACCCGTTCGCTTGCGAACAGACGCCGTCGCATCAACCCGGCCTCTTGTGGCGGCGCGATACAGAAATCCAGGTCAAAGCCGTCTTCGCGCAACCGGATCGGACGTTCTGACAGGTGCAGTTCCACGATGACTTCGGGGTAGGATCTGGCGAATTCCGTCTGCAGTTTTGCCAGAACGGCCACCCCGAACATGGTCCGCGAGTGCACACGCAGAACGCCCTGCGGCGTGTCCTGAAGCGACGCGGCATCGGCCTCGGCCGAACGTATTCCCGCGATAATGGACTCAGCCCGCGCAACGTAGGTTTTTCCTGCCTCAGACAAGGTCAGGTTGCGGGTTGAGCGGTGCACAAGAGTTACCCCGATGTGTGTCTCCAACTCGGTGATTTGCCGCGACACGCTGGCAGGCGACAGGTTAAAACGTCGGCCCGCCGCCGAAAAACTACCGTTGCTTGCGGCAGCAACCAAAAGTTCCATTGCCCTAAGCTTGTCCATATTCGCCTTTGCAGAATGTGAAAAGGTATTGCTTACAATTAGCCAATTATGCCCGAAATTGAAAGGTGCTAACTTTAACGAAATCAGTGGTTCAAGGGAGGAACGATCATGGAATTCGGCGTTTTCACACTCGCGCAACAGCGCAGCTACAATCAAAGTTCGCAGGAAGTCATCGCAAATACGGTTGAACAAACCGTTCTGGCCGAACAAGCAGGATTTGATGCGGCTTGGTCTGCCGAGCACCATTTCAACAACTATTCCCTGTCGCCCTCTCCGTTGATGACCGTCGCACATTGCGCAGGCAAAACCTCGAAAATCCGTCTCGGCACGGCAGTGTGTATCCTGCCCCTGTACCACCCGGCACGCTTCCTGGCCGAGGTTGGCTATGTCGACACTGTATCGAACGGCCGCCTAGAGCTGGGCATCGGCTCGGGCTATCAGCAGTTCGAATTTGAACGCTTCGGCACCTCGCTTGCCGACGCAGGCCCGATGTTTCAGGAATATCTGGACGTGATCCCGATGGCCCTGACACAGCAAAGCTTCGAGTATCATGGTAAATATCTGGACATTCCGCCCAGTTCGATCAGCGTCCGGTGCGTGCAGGACCCGATGCCGCCAATCTGGGTGACGACGGGCAATCCCAAAGTGCGCGAACGTGCGATGAAAGAAGGTCACAACCTGTTTGTGACCGTCCTGCACGGCGACCTCGACGCGATCCAGGGGCTGCGCACCAAACTTGAGGAATCGGCAAGCGAAGCCGGCACCGACATCGCCGACACCAAGCTTGGTTTCCTGCGCTGCGGCTTTGCCAGCGACAACAAGGCCGAGATCGAAAGCTATCTCGACAGCGCACGATTTGCCCGCAGGTTGTCAGAAAGCCTGAAAGACCGCCGCCAGCAAACCGACGACGGCTATCTGATGCAAGAGGTGCCGCTGAACAAGGAAATGTCGCTTGATGAGATGGCGGCCAACCTGCCGGTGGGCAGCGTCAATCAGGTCATTGACCGTATGCTGGCCGAGATCGAAATTCTGAAGCCGCACCATATCGCGCTGCAGACACAGCTTGGTGATTTTGACCAGAAAACCATGCTCAAACAGATCGAACTTTGGGGCGACAAGATCATTCCGGCGATCAACAAGGCGCTTGGCCAGGACACAGTGGCCCCCGCCAAAGTCGTGAACGGCTGACGCCATGCGGATCGTGGTCAAACAAAACACGCCCCCGCGCCTCGAGGCACCCGAGGATTTCAAGCGGTTTTCCATCGCATTGGATGAGCGGCTGCAAGGGACCGAAGCTTTGGCCCTCGCGCCGGTCGCGGATTTCAAATCAGAGGAAGGCACCCATGCATGGGTGCGTCCCGACGCCATCAGGGCCCTGTCCGCGATGGCAGGCGATCCGGAATGGGACGCAGGCTTTGCCGCGATGTGCGCCTTTGCCAAGGACCATGGCTGGGTCGGACCAAACGGCGGCATCCGCGCACATATCGATTATCTGCCCGAAGCGTGCCCCGTAAGCGCGGATGAGTTTCGCAGTGCCATGCGCAAATTTGCAAGCGGCGTCTGTATCGTAGCCAGCGGCAAAGGCGCAGATCGGCGCGGCATGACGGTTTCGGCCTTCTCGTCGGTTTCCGCCGAACCGCCGATGGTTCTTGTCTGCCTCAACCGGACCTCGTCGACGCATGACGCGATCATTTCAGCCGAGGCCTTCAGCGTGAACATCCTTGGCGGATCACAAGAGGATGTGGCCATGCGCTTTGCCGGCCAAGGCGGGTTGCGCGGGGCCGACCGGTTTACCGATGACGCATGGCAAGACGCCGAAGGTGGCGCGCCGGTTCTGGCCACGTCGCACCAGTCACTGGTCTGCACCCCTGTCTCATCGCATCAGGCCGGGACGCACACCGTGTTGATCGGTCAGGTCATTGCGACCGGCGACACTCAGGACAGTTCCGCGCTGGTCAATTACGACGGGGTGATCAAGGCCACGACGGCGCAGCCAAGCGCCATCCAATAGGATCTCTCGCCTGGCCTCCCTCAGGCGCGAGTCATGAAGCCCGTCTTGCGGCGGGTTTCAAAGTAAACAGCTCCGCGACGGCTTTGTCATTGCGGAGCTGTTTATACTCAACGGCTAGAACAGATCACTCTGCGGTCTCCACCGCGCGCTGTTGAAACGAAAAATCGGCATAGTCGTTCTGTTTCGCCGCCTCGCAATACTCGCGGTATTTGTTGAACCCGCCGACAAACATGGTCAATCCAGTCGGCTTGCCCTTTACATTGGACCCTACCCACCACGTGTTCGCCTTGCGCACCAGCGACTTTTCGGCAAGCTCCGCGACAACCTTCATCCAGCGATCTTCGGCGGTCAGCGTGGGCTCGATCGACGCAAGGCCCGCTTTGGCCATATGGGTTGTCACATCGGCAATCCAGTCCACGTCGTTTTCACTGATCGAGATGATATTGGCCAGGGCCGCGGGGCCGTTCGGACCACAGGTGGAAAACAGGTTCGGAAATCCTTCGATCATCAGCCCCAGATAGGACCGCGGTCCACTTTGCCATTTTTCCTTCAAGGTGCGCCCGTCGCGCCCCACCACATCAAAGGCCAGCAGCGCACCAGTCAGCGCATCATAACCGGTCGCGAAAATCAGAATGTCCAGTTCCGTCTCGCCATCCTCGGTGCGGATGCCCTTTTCGGTGATTTCCACGATGGGATCGGTCAGACAGTCCTTCAGGTGGACGTTTGGCAGATTGTAGGTCTCGTAATATTCCGTATCCAGACAAGGACGGCGCGCGAAAATAGGATAACCGCGTGGCTTCAATGCCTCGGCGGCCTTGGGATCGTCCACGATCTCGCCGATCTTTTCACGCACGAAATCCGCAACCTGGTCATTGGCTTCCTGGTTCGACAACAGGTCAGAGAACGCCGCCAGAAAAGTGTGCCCGCCATCCTGCCAGGCATGTTCCATCACATCGCGACGTTGCGATGGCGGCAGACTGAAAAACGGACGTGTGGACACCGGACGTGTGCCGCCGGTGGGGTTCATTTTCATCGCCGCGCGCATGGCGGGGTAATGACGCTTCATCTCTTTGACATAGGCATCGTCAAGATCGTGGTTGCGCATCGGCAGCGTCCAGCTGGGCGTGCGCTGATAGACGAACAGTTCCCCGGCCTGCCGCCCGACCTCTTGCACGATCTGGATGCCCGACGACCCGGTGCCGATCAAACCAACGCGCTTGCCGGCAAAGTCGATTTTCTCGTGCGGCCATTTCTGCGCCCGCAGAATTCGCCCCTTGAACCGGTCGATGCCGTCAATGTCGGGGTCCTTGGGAACGGAAAGCGGACCAGTGGACATGATGCAGAAAGGTGCCTCCAGCACGTCGCCCTTATTGGTTGTGACGCGCCAGATTTTTTCGGCCTCGTCCCAGATGGCGCTGGCGACCCGCGTTTCGAACCGGAAGCTCTTGCGCAGATCCAGCCGGTCCGCGACAAAATTCGCATAGGCCAGAATTTCGGGCTGGGCTGCAAACTGTTCGGACCAGGTCCATTCCTGTTGGATCTCATCGGAAAACCCGTAAGAGTAATCGACACTCATCAAATCACATCGCGCGCCCGGATAGCGGTTCCAGTACCACACACCGCCGACGTCACCACCTGCCTCGATACCGACCACATCATGGCCCATTTCGCGGAACTTGTGGACGGCATACATGCCGCCAAATCCGGCGCCGACAACGATCATGCCCACGCGTTCTGCTGGTTTGGAAGATTTCATCATCAAGACCTCGATCCTAATTTTTTCTGAAGTTCAAACCGCACGGACGCTGGTTTGAACGGTGACAGGAAAGCAACAGGGGGCTGGCTTTCCTCAAGATTGGGGTTTCGGGGAGACATCGCGGCACCCCGTCAGCTATTCGGGCGCCACACGGCGGAAAAATCCGTCGCGGTACAGCAATGCGCTGTCTTCAGTGCAGGCAACCGCGACGACGCGACCGAACAAGACCTCGTGTGCGCCGCAGGCCATGGATTTTTCCAACACACAATCAAAGCTGCTCAGGGCGTCCGGCAGCACCGGCGCGCCGGTCACAAATTTTGTCCATGTACCTGCACCCATCCGTGTCTCGCCGGATAACCCCCGCGTGGAAAACGCCCGCGCCAGGCTTGAGTGCGCGTCGCTCAGGAAATTGACCGCGAATATCCCCGAACTCTGGATCAGGTGCAGCGCGCTTGCTTTGCGGTTCACACAGACCAGGATTGTCGGGGGCATGGTCGTGGCCGAACAGATCGCGGTCGCAGTGAGCCCGTCGCGCTCGGTTTGTGATTGCGTGGTCACCACGGCGACCGAAGACACCACACGCCGCATGGCATGTTTGTATTCGGCAGGCGACACGGTTTCTGTGTCCGCTGGGTTGGACATTGGTTCTGGCGTCATGACCTGCCCTTCGCACGTTTCGGCAACATCAATTCCCCGCGTCCGCGGCGATGTGATAGACAGGATCGTCCGGGTAAGACCCGCCAATCGGGGTCCGCGGGCCAAACCGGTCCTGTTCGCTTTGCGCGGGCGGGTCCTGGGGTGCGACCCAGTCATAGACAACCGTGCGCCGCAGCACGCGCCATTCCTGGCCGCGCTTTTCGAACAGGTCGCAGTACCGGCCGCACAACTGAACCTGACGCAGCACGCCGTCCGCTCCGGTGCCACGCTGGAAAGCAATGAAATAGGTTTCCACGTCCGCACGCGTATCCGACGTAAATTCGACCATGATATTGCCGACGTTGTGGATGTTGCGCGGACCGTTGGCCCATACTTTGCGCACCTGTTCGATGAAACCCGACACAGGCCCGGAATAGGCCCCGTGACTGTCATGCGCGTCGGGCCAGTATGAGGACACAAGTGCTGCTTCGTCAGCGCGGTCAATCCCGCGACAATAGCGATGGATGCAATCGCGGATCGCATCCTTGTCCAGCAGTGCACGAAGGGCAGCGTCTGTCATGAGGGTTCTCCATCTTTGAGTTCAATCAGCGCATCCAATGCGATCACACCCTGCCCCCGTGGCATCACCCGAACTGGGTTCAGGTCAATTCCGGCGATACGGGTCCGGTTTGCAGCGGCAAACATCGACACCTGCGACAGCAGCTGCGCCAGCGCATCGACATCGGCTGGCGGTGCGCCCCGCACCCCTTCAAGCAGCGCATAGCCCTTGATCTCGCGGATCATGCGGTGGGCCTCGGCCACCCCGAACGGGGCTACACGAAAGGTCACATCCTTCAGAACCTCGACGAACACCCCGCCAAGTCCGAACATGACCACCGGACCAAAAGACGGATCGTCATGGACGCCAACAATGGTTTCGACGCCGCCCGCCAGCATGGCAGAAACCAGAACACCTTCGATCTCGGCATCGGGGGCGGCCTTGCGCACCCTTTCCAACATTTCGTCGGTGGCCCGCTGGACCGAGACTGCATCCGCCAGGTTCAGGACGACCCCACCGATCTCTGTCTTGTGTGCAATGTCTGGCGAGCAGATTTTCAGCACAACCGGGAACCCAATCCGTTTCGCTTCCTGCGCTGCCTCGGACCCGTTGCGCACCAGCGCCTCTTCCGCGAACCTCACACCTGCGGTGCGCAAGACGGATTTGGCGGTGGCTTCGCTCATACGCCCCCGGGGCAGCTCCGTAGCGGTTCCGGGTTTGGGTTGCGGGTCATTGCGGTCGAAAGCGTCGGCAAATGCGGCCAGCGCGCCAAAGGATTTGGCCAGTGCCCCGCCGTCTTCGTAGACAAGAAAGCCATCGGCCTCATAGTCAGCCACCACATTGCGCGGCGCGGACATGGTCAGGCCTCGAATGGACCTGTCATGCCCTGCGAGCCCCGCCATCAACGCCTTGCGCAAAGGTTTTGAAAAACTGTCCGACGCAGGCCCGGTTCCAAGGATGGCGCTGAACATATCATAGCCCCCCTTGTCCATCATCGACTGAACGAAGGCTGTCAGAATGCTCATGTCGCTGACGGCTTGTGCCGTGGCATCAACGGGATTGACCGGCGACGCATAGGGCAACAGCGCCTTCAACTCGGCCTGAGCGGTGTCGGGCATCGGGGCCACATCCAGACCCGCCGCGGTGAAGTCATCCGCAAGCTGAATGCCAAAACCACCGGACATCGTGAAAATTCCGGTCTTGTTCCCCTTGGGGAACACCCCCCCCGCGGCGGCATAGGCAATGTCGATCTGGTCTGCCGTCGTCATCGCACGATAGGCGCCGTATTGGCGCAGAACCGCATCAAATACGTCATCCGAACCGGCAAGCGACGCCGTGTGCGACGCAGCCGCGCGCGCACCGACTTCGGTGCGGCCGGTTTTCATGAAGACAACAGTCTTGTTTGCTGCGCGCGCCCGTTCAAGAGCCGCGCGGAAACGGTCGCCATTGCCGATCCCTTCGGCATAGGCCATGACCACACGCGTTTCAGGCTGGGCCACAACATGGTCCAACGCTTCGGCCAGCGAGATGTCCATCTCGTTGCCCGTGGTGATCCACTGGCTGATGCCCAGGCCCCGCTCCCGTACAAGGTGCGCGATATGCGAGCCATAGGCCCCACTTTGCGACACGATGCCCACCGGACCGGGTGCCAGAAAAGCACCGTCCAGAACCACAGAAAACGTACCGTAATACCCCAATGCCGGGTTCATGACCCCCAGGCAGTTCGGACCCAGCAACCGCATTCCACCCGCGCGTGCCACGGCTGCGATTTCGGCCTGAAGCGCTTCACCCTCTGCGCCTGCTTCGGAAAACCCAGCCGAAAAGACGATGGCCGAGGGAATGCCCTTTTCCACACAATCCTTCACCGCCGCCAGTGTCACCGCCGCAGGCACGGCCAGAATCGCGGTGTCGGGCACTTCTGGCAGATCAAGGACGCTGGCATAGGCTTTCAGGCCTTGAACCGTCTCGCGCTTTGGATTGACCGGATAGATTGTCCCGGCGAACCCCGCCTCGCGCATATAGCGCAATGGACGCCCGCCAATGCGTTTCACGTCATCAGACGCACCAATGACAGCCACACTGCGTGGCGAAATCAGCGACTGCAAGCCCTGGCGCTCCATAATCATCCTATCCATTCTGACCAAACCTCGGCTCTGTGCGTCCGGTGACGCCCAGCCCCTCAAGGGCAAACAGGTATCCACCGTGGGGATGGCGTGACACGGCACGTCCGGTGCCGGAATCCTTGATAGAGGTCATGAACAGGGTCGACATGTCCGGCCCGCCAAAGGTGATGCAGCTGGGCATATCGACGGGGGCGTCGATCAGCCGGTCCAGCGTGCCGTCCGGCGCAAACCGCCCGATTTTTCCCGCCTGGACCAATGCCACCCAGATGAAACCTTCGGAATCGACCGTCGCACCGTCCGGGCCGGAGTTGTAATCCTTGGTGTTCACCAGAATGCGCGGTTCGGTCAGCGGCTCGGGTTCGGCTGCGTAATGATAGGCGCGTATCTGTCGGTCCAGGCTGTCGGCAAAATACAAGGTGCCGCCGTCCGGGCTGAAACACACCGAATTCGAGATGCGGATACCATTGGCAAGACACTCTTTCGTCTTGTCAGCCGAGATGCGCACAAGCTCGGCAACCGGTTCGGCAAAAACGCCCATGGTGCCGCAGACAAAGCGGCCCTGATGATCCACCTTGCCGTCATTGAAACGAACCCGCGCATCAACGGGATCTGGCCGGTACAACGGTTCCAGAGCGGCCGTTTCCAGCGTGACGATATAAATCCCGTCAGCCAGTCCGACGACCAGCTTTCCGTGATCCATGGTCAATGCGATCGAGCCGATCATCGACGGCATTTCCACCGACCCGAACTGGTCCTCCGCATAGTCAAGGAACCGGATCAGACGCTTGACCCCGTCAACCCAGTAGAGACGTCCGATCCGGTCGTCCCAGATCGGGCTTTCCCCAAGTTGGTCGGGCGAAGGCGAAATGCGCGTGGCTGTAACAGTAAGAATCATGTCATGTCCGCTTAGGAGAAATGTGCGGCCCGATTGTCCGGGCCGCACGTTGGATCAGTTGTTGACCAACGGGCATTCGCTTTCAGAAAGCGGGCGCCAGATATCTGCGGCAGGCAGGGTGCCGATGACCTTGTAGTAATCCCAAGGATATTCGGACTCGGCTGGCGTCTTGACCTGAACCTGCAACATGTCGCGCAGGACAACACCGTCTTCGCGGATGGTTGCTTGTGTGAACACATCGTCGACCGGCAATTCGCGCATGCTGGCCATCACATCAGGCCCTGCATCCGACCCCGTTGCTTCGACCGCCTTGAGATAATGGTTCACCGCAGAATAGGTCACGGTCTGGGATTCATTCGGCTTGCGGTCGCCCATCTGTGCGCTCCACCGCTCGGAAAAAGCGCGCGCCTCGTCGCTTTGGTCCCAATAGGCCGGGGCCGAGGCAACCAGTCCCTGCATCGTTTCCAGACCGATGCCATGCACGTTGTTCACCTGCATACCCAAGGGCGCCAGAACCTGACCCGCATCAGCGATCCCGAACTCGCGCGCCTGTTTCAGCACGTTGGCAAGATCAGCACCCGCGTTGGCAATGCCAATCACTTTGGCGCCACTGGCCTGTGCTTGCAGCAACTGTGACGAAAAATCGTTGGTCCCAAGCGGGTGCAGGATCGAGCCAACGACCTTGCCGCCGTTTTCCTCGATAAACTTGGTCGCGTCTTCCTGCCACTGCTTGCCAAAGGTGTAATCGACGGTGATGAAATACCACTCGTCCAGACCCTGCGCGAGCTGTGCCATCACCGAACCCTTGGCCAGCGTATAGGTGTCATAGGCCCAGTTGGTGCCATAGGGCGTGCATTTGGCGTTGGTTGTGTCCGACGTCGCGGTGCCTGCGATCAGGTAAGGTTTTTCGTGGGTGTTCATCACATCCTGAACCGCCAGGGCGATGGACGACGCCGAACATCCGACGATCACGTCGACACCTTCCTGTTCGATCCATTTCAGGGCCTGCGCGACACCGATGTCGGGCTTGTTCTGGTCATCGGCAACGACAACTTCGACTGGCATCCCGTTGATTGCACCACCGTGATCGTCAACGGCCAGTTTGACCGCAGCAACCGATCCCGCACCGCAGTTGTCGGCATAGGGGCCGGACTGGTCATTCATCACGCCGATCTTGATGACGCCGTTCGAAATGTCCGCCTGACCCTGCGACGCAACAAGTGTCATCGCCGCAATCACGGCGGCCATATGGCTGCATTTTACTTTGGTTTTCATTATTTTTCCTCCCGGTTTTATGAACACAGACCTCCTCAGCCTGTGCGATATTCCCCACGCCTCAGGAAAAGGCGTAGGTTATTCCTCCATCCACGAAAATCATGTCGCCGGTGATGAAAGACGCCTCCTCGGACGCCAGAAACACCGCTGCATTTGCCATATCGGCAGGTTGCCCCAGCCGCCGGATCGGAATGCGCTCGCGCCGCCGTTCCCACCCCTCGTCCGTAACCACACGCATCGCGCCGTCGGTCTGCGTTGGCCCGGGTGCGATGGCCGTGACCCGGACGTTATCA
This sequence comes from Sulfitobacter sp. 20_GPM-1509m, assembly GCF_000620505.1. GTDB lineage: Bacteria > Pseudomonadota > Alphaproteobacteria > Rhodobacterales > Rhodobacteraceae > Pseudosulfitobacter. The sequence goes on from NZ_JIBC01000008.1 coordinate 266,714, forward strand.
GGACCGAATTCCGCGGCACCGGAGCGGGTGGCAGCGGCAACGGCAGCCTTGATCGCGCTGTACATAATACCGTGCTTCATCGCGAGGACGGCAGAGGGTGACGCGATATTGACGATCGCGCCTCCTCCGGCTTCGCGCATCTGCGGCAGCACCGCCTGATAGCCCCAGATGACCCCCTTGAAGCCGACGTCGATCATCCGGCCGATCATCGTTTCGTCTTGATCTTCCAGTGGCCCGTACCGGTTCCACATCGCGTTGTTGACCAGCAGTGTGACCGGCCCGAATGCCTGTTTCAGCTTTGCCGCGGCTTCAAAGACATCCGCACGCAGTGCCGCATTGCCAACCAGGGCAACCGCCTGTCCGCCGGCCTCCTGAATGGCCGCGACCGTGGCCTCGGCCAATTCGGGTTTCAGGTCGAAAACCCCAACGGCGGCGCCTTCACGGGCATAGGCCTCGCAGATGGCGCGCCCGATGCCAAGACCGCCACCGGTCACCAACGCAACCTTACCCTCAAGCCGCTTGCTCATAAGTTCTCCCTTCAGAACCTCTGCCCCGGCACAGGTGTCCCTGCAGCCGGTGGTCCAGACATTGTTTGATCTGATATCGCGCGGCGCCCCCTGCGGGGCTGCGCACGACGTATTCTCCTTCGGCGGTGCGCGCATTTTGCGGATATGCAGTCGGCCGATTTCCCGCCCCCAGTCTCACATGCCGCGTTGAACAGGGCCACGAATATTGATATATGGAGGTAAAATTCACACTCTTGAAAAAGCGCCGAGGAGAAACACCGTGAGCGAGACCAAGGTAAAATCGGCGGCGCGGGCGTTCGAGGTTCTTGAATATTTCCGCATCGGACGACAGCCGCGTTCGATGTCCGAAATTGCCACGGGTCTGGACTATCCTTTGTCCAGCACGACCGTCCTGCTCAAGACATTGGTTAAGCTGGGTTATCTGAACTATGACCGGCGCGCGCGCGTGTATTTTCCGACAACCAAGGTCACCGGACTGGGTGAGTGGATTCCCAAGACACTGTTCGGTTCGGGGCAGATAATCGACGCGATGAACGATCTGCATGCCGAAACCGGCGAAGGCATTTTCATTGGTGCCAAGAACGATATCTATCTTCAGTATATCCAGACCCGCGCGTCGATTCAGGCACTGCGGTTCCACATCGAAGAAGGAACGATCCGGCCTATCACCAAATCGATAGCCGGTCTGGTTCTGCTTGCCACCCTGCCCAAGGACAAGCTGGAAAACACCGTGCGCCGCGCCAACATCGCAACGCCCAAGGTCGCGGACCGGGTGAAGATGAAAGACATCTCCGAGCAGATCGAACAGATCCGGCAGCAGGGATATGGCTATGTCGAGGATATGCCATTTGAAGGGGGTGCCACCCTGGCGATGCTGCTGCCGGTGCTGGTTCAGGGACAACCGATCACTCTGGCGCTTGGCGGTGTGGCCGAGCGGTTCAGACGCAACCACGACCAGTATCTCAGCGCACTGCGAAAGGCCGTCCGATCCGTTCGCACAGACCCGGATTTCAACAATCCGGTTCAGATCGAACTGTGACGGGCGGCATTCCACGGTCGGTCTAGCCCTTGTTCCGGTTGCGCATACGCCGCCACAGAGCACCCGCCTCGCCGACGACACCGCGGCGCAGGAACAGGATCACCAGGATCAGGATCACGCCCTGCGCGATCAACGCCCATTCTCCGAACTGTGCCAGTTCGTCGTTCAGGAAGATAATCGCCGCCGCACCGACCATCGGCCCGGTGAACGTGCCCATTCCACCCAGCAAGGTCATCAGAATAACCTCGCCCGAGACGGTCCATGACACATCGGTCAGCGTGGCGAACTGAAACACCGTGGCCTTCAGAGCGCCTGCAAAACCCGCGATCCCGGCAGAGATCATCATCGCGATGATCTTGAAACGCTCGGGCCGGAAGCCCAGCGATTCAACCCGCGCTTCGTTGTCCCGGATGGCTTTCAGGATTTCACCGAAAGGCGAGTGAATGACACGGTAGATCGCGAAAATCGCCAGCGCGGTCATTGCCAGAACGAAATAGTAAAACGTCCGGCTGTCCGAGATGTCCACCAATCCAAAAAGATCCGAGCGCGGAATACCCTGCATACCATCCTCGCCGCCGGTAAAGTCGGATTGCAGCAGCATAAAGTAGACGAACTGCGCAAAGGCAAAGGTGATCATGGCAAACTGGATGCCCGTTCTGCGCACTGCGACAAAGCCCACGAAGCCCCCCAGCAGTGCTGAGACAAGAGCCGCAGCGAGGATCGCAATCTCGATCGAAACGCCTGTCGTTTTCAGAAGATAGCCCGCGATATAGGCCGACAGCCCCAGGAACATTGCCTGCCCGAAACACAGCAGGCCGACGTATCCCAAAAGCAGGTTGAAGGACGACGCGAAGATGACAAAACACAGGATCGTCATCAGCAGGATCGGGTAGACGAAAAACGGCAATGCCAATGCGACGGCAACGCCCAACAGAACAAGTGCAATACGCATCAGCTTTTCTCCCCGGAAAACAAACCCTTGGGCCGAAAGATCAAGGCCAGCAGCATGATGAAGAAGATGACCAGGTTTGCGCCTTCGGGATAAAAGACCTTTGTCAGACCCTCGACGATCCCCAGCAGGTAACCTGTCAGGATCGCGCCCATGATCGACCCCATCCCGCCGATCACAACGACCGCGAAAATAGTGATCATCAACGTCGATCCCATGGACGGAGACACTTGGTAAATCGGCGCGGCCAGCACGCCGGACAGCCCCGCAAGGCCAACGCCAAAGGCATAGGTCAGCGTCACCATGCGCGGCACGTTGATGCCGAAGGATTCCACCGTTTCCGGCGATTCATTCGCTGCACGCAGATAGGCACCCAGCTTTGTGTGTTCGATCAGCAACCATGTTCCGAGACAGGTAAAGATCGAAAACACCACGACCCAAAGCCTGTACCAAGGCATGAACATGAACCCCAGGTTCACGCCTCCCGGCAGCGGCGAACTGTACGGCAGGCCGGTCGAGCCGTAATTCAGACGCACCGCGCCTTCGATCACCAGCGTGGCGGCATAGGTCACCAACAGACTGTACAGCGGGTCTAGATGGGCAATTGGCTTTAGGATTAATCGCTCCATCACAAGCCCGAATATCGCCACCACCACCGGGGCAATGAACAGTGCCCCCCAATAGGGCACGCCCAGCGTGCTAAGCAGCAGCCACGCCACAAAAGCGCCCAGCATATACTGCGCGCCATGGGCAAAGTTCACCACGTGCATCAGCCCGAAAATGATCGCCAGCCCCATCGCGAGCATCGCATAGAAAGAGCCGTTGATGACTCCGATCAGCAGCTGGCCGAACAACAGCTGCGGTGTGATCCCGTCAAACATGGTCAGACTCCCAAATAGGTTTTGACGCGATCAAGATCGACCGCGAGTTCATCGTTCGTCAGCGTGTCCACGACCGCGCCGTTTTCGATCACGACGTGACGGTCGGCCACCGAACGGGCGAAATTCAGGTTCTGTTCGACCAGCAGGATGGTATAACCCTGCTCTTTCAACACCCTGATCTGACGGCCAATTTCCTTGACGACGACCGGGGCCAGACCTTCGCTGGGTTCATCCAGCAGCAGGAATCGGCAGCCGTTGCGCAGGATGCGCGCAATGGCCAGCATCTGTTGTTCACCGCCAGACAGCTGTGTGCCCCGGCTGGTGGCGCGGGCTTTCAGGTTGGGAAATGTTTCCAACAGCGTGGCGTCCGACATCCCGCCCGGTTTCAGGATCGGGGGAAGGGTCAGATTCTCGCGCACCGAAAGATCAGCGAAAATCCCGCGTTCTTCGGGGCACCACGCAATGCCCTTGCGGGCGATCTGATAGGTGCGTTTGCCCATCAGTTCCTGTCCTTCGAACAGGATTGAACCCCGGCGATTGCGCACAATGCCCATGATCGAACGCAAGGTCGTGGACTTACCCGCTCCGTTGCGCCCGATCAGCGTGACCAGCTCCCCCTGGGCCACATCGAACGACACATCATGCAGTGCCTGACTGTCCCCATACCAGGCACGCAGGTTCTCGACCTTCAACAGCGGGTCGGTTTTGGCATCAAAGGGCATCTTCGACACCTCCCATATATGCGGCGATCACACGTTCATCGGACGAAACTTCGGCATAGTTGCCTTCGGTCAGGATCTGGCCCGCCTGCAAAACAGTGATCCGGTCGGACAGCGACGACACGACGGACAGATTGTGCTCAACGATCAGAACGGTGCGCCCGACCGACACTTTGCGGATCAGTTCGGTGATGGGCTCGATGTCCTCATGGCCCATCCCGGCGGTTGGCTCGTCCAGCAGCATCACCTGCGGATCCAGCGCCAGTGTCGTTGCAATCTCCAGCGCACGTTTCTTGCCATAGGACAGGTCCGAGGCCGCTATGTCCGCACTGTCCTGCAAGCCGACATTTTCCAGCAATTCCATCGCACGCGTGTTCAGGTGGGCAATGGACCCAAGCGGCCGCCAGAACCGGTAGGCCGTACCCTTTCCGGCCTGCAATGCGACGCGCACGTTTTCCAGCGCTGTCATCTGGGTGAAGGTGGCCGAAATCTGGAACGAGCGCGCCATGCCTTGTGTCGCCACGTCGCTGGTGCGCAAGCGCGAGATGTCCACGCCGTTCAGGATAATACTGCCGGTGCTGGGTTGCAGCGTCTTGGTCAGCAGGTTGAAACAGGTGGTTTTACCCGCCCCGTTCGGCCCGATCATCGCGTGGATAGACCCGCGCCTGACCTTGAGATCAACATCCTTCACCGCCCAAAAGGCGCCAAATTTCCGCCCAAGCCCACGTGCTTCCAGCGCATATTCTGTCGTCATAGTTCGCCCTCCTCCCGGGCCTGTCAGAACGAGCTGGGCAGGCCGAGCACTCCTTTTGCCAGAACGCCCTTTTGGATCTCGTTCGAGCCGCCAAAGATGGTCGGTGCACGGCTGTCGAGATAAAGGTTCATCGCGTCTACATCGCCTTCGCCGGTGTGAAGGTCGTCCCACAACCGGGCTTCTTCGCCCGCAACGGTCAGCATCTCTTCGGTGATCCGCTGGTACAGTTCACTGCAAAAAATCTTGAGCACGGAGACGTCGGCACCCAGCACGCCACCCGCCCGAAGGACGCGGGCAAAGCGTTCAAAGGCAGCACTCAGATCATACAGATCCAGACGCAGCTTGGCGTAGCGCGCGACAAAGCCGGGGTCGTCAAATGCACCGCGATCCTGCGCCAGACGCTCAAGCCGTTTGATCGCATATTCAGGCCGCGACGGCGCACCCAGAAAGATCCGCTCGTGACCCAAAACTGCCTTGGCCAGCGCCCAGCCCTGATCGACCTCACCCACAACATTCGCGGCGGGCACGCGCACGTTGTCAAAGAACACTTCGCAAAAGTCCGCCTCGTTCCGCAGGTTGGGAATGGGCCGCACAGTGCATCCTGCAGTGGTCATATCCACCAGCAGAACGGTGATACCCTTCTGACGCTTGGTCTCGTCCGTGCTGGTCCGAACCAGGAGCAGGATCCAGTTCGCGCAATGCGCCAGCGTGGTCCAGATTTTCTGGCCGTTGACGATGAAATCATCCCCGTCACGCCGCGCCGATGTGCGCAGTGACGCCAGATCAGACCCTGCGTTCGGCTCCGAATACCCCTGACACCAGACATGTTCGCCGCTGAGAATACGGGGCAGGAAAAAGTCCTTTTGCGCCTGCGTGCCGTATTGAATCAGCAGCGGGCCGGTCAACCCGATCCCGTGGTCCGGGATACGTGGGCAACCCAACCGGGCCCATTCCTCGACATAGACAATATGCTTGCCTGCATCGAGCCCCATGCCGCCGTATTCCTGCGGCCACAATGGCGAGAGCCAGCCCTTGTCAGCCAGTGTGTGATACCACTCGGATACCTCGTTGAACACCGGCCGCTGCTTGCGCATAAAGCGCAGGTGGGTGGGGCAATTTGCCTCGACCCAACTGCGGAAAACAGCGCGGAACTGGTCGTCGCTGAGCGCATTCCAGTCCTGTTGTTCAGACATCACAGTTCGTCCTTGAAAACGGCGGGGCGTTTTTCAAGGAAGGCGGCCATCGCTTCCTTGCTGTGCGGGTGGCGGGTCATTTCAACCGTCAGGTTCTGCTCGAACCGGTAGCCGTCTTTCAGACCCATGGTTTCGACCGTATTCAGCGCCCGTTTGGCCAGCTGGATCGCCTTGGGCGACTTGGATGCCATGGTCTTGGCCATCTCCATCGCGGTCGGCAGCAGTTCCTCAGGCTCGACACAAGCCTCAATCAAGCCGCGACGCCAAAGTTCTTCCGCAGGGCAGCGCCAGCCGGTCAGCACCATCCGGCGCGTCAGACCGATGGGGAACACGCGCATCGTGTGACGCACGCCACCCATCAGGCCGATGTCGATCTCGGGCAGGCCAAACACGGCCTTGGTCGAACACACGATGATGTCCGCGCAGATCGCCAACCCCATGCCGGCCCCCAGCGCGGGACCGTTCACGGCCGCGATCACCGGGATATTCATCTCCATGATGACAAAGCCGATCTCCCGCGTGCGGCGCAAGTGGCGATAGGTGTCACCGGGCGCGCCATCTGCGATTTTGCCGCGCGACTTGATGTCCGCGCCGGCGGAAAAGCATTTGCCCTCGCCGGTCAGCACGATTGCCCGTACGCCGGGTGTCTCATTCAGCTCGTCGAACACGGCTGTCAGCTCTTCGACAAACGCGCGGGACTGGGCGTTGACGGGTGCTGCGTCCATCGTGATCAGCGCAACGTGATCTTCGATCTTAACCTTGATCAGATTGTTTTCCATGGGTGGTTTCCTTTCATGCCGCGGCGCGTTCACGCGCCACAAATTGAAGGCGCAGCGTTTCCGGCTGGCCAAGAGTTGCGTTGAGCGCGACGGCGCGTTTCATGTACAGGCCGATGTCGCAATCGTCGGTAAAGCCCATGGCACCGTACAGGTGCAGGGCGCGTCGGGTGATTGTCACGGCCGCATCACCGGCGCGCGCCTTGGCCGCGAGAACAGCAAGATCGCGCTCCAGGCTTTCGCCCTCGTCCTGCATCTCGACCGCATGTGACACCGAAGCCGCCGCAAATTCGGCGTCGGCCCACATGTCCACCAGCCGGTGCTGAACCACCTGAAATCCGGCAATCGGTCGGCCGAACTGCACGCGTTCCTTGGTATAGGCAATCGTGTCCTCGATGGCGCGCGTGCCGATGCCGACCAGCTCTGCGGAAATGGCCAGACGGGCGGCTGCAATCGCCTGCTCGAGCGCCGCGTTCGCAGCATCCGCACGGCTCAGCACGGCCTGCGTCGGGACCGTGACCTGTTCCAGGGTCAGCGTCGCCAGCTGGCTGCCGTCCAACGTGGCATGCGCCGCAACCTTCAGCCCGTTGGAAATGGCGGGCACGCTTAGCAACAAGGCCTGACCGTTCTCTTCGGCCAGAACCAGAAAGTCGGTGGCAGACTTTGCCGCCGACACATATGAAATGCGCCCCGAAAGCGTGATGCCGTTTGGGGTGCTGCGCGCCACTATGGGGCCTGTACTTCCGTCCGCGCCTTGCCAGGCCGGCGCGACAATCGCCGCACCTGACATCAGGCCTTCGGCCAGCCGCTGAGGTTCGGCACCCGGTTCCGCGGCTGCAATCAGCGCACCGGACAGAACGCTGAGCTGCGCCAGCGGTTCGGTGATCAGCGCCTGCCCCAAGGCTTCGCACAGGATGGACTGTTCGGCGTGCCCCAATCCGGCACCGCCCAGCTCTTCGGGCAGCATCACGCCCAGCCACCCCGCCTCTGCCATCGCAGCCCAGGACGCCCGGTCAAGATCATCGCCAGACGCCCTCCGGGCGCGCAAGGTCGCAGGACCGTCGTGACGCTGTGCGAAACCCGCCACGCTATCACGCAACAGCGCAAGATCGCCGTCATCATCGTTCAAGATCAAACCTGTCATCGCTGGTCCTTTCGACCTGTCTGCCCGTTGCCCTCAGGCATGTTCGGGCAGAACGTGATTGGCGAATTGCTTGCGCAACTCTACTTTTTGCAATTTTCCAGTGGCCGTGTGCGGCAGGCTGTCGACAAAAACGATGTCATCGGGCAGCCACCACTTGGCCACGCGGTCTTCCAGGAACCGGCGCAGATCCTGCACGTCGGGAGGGACGTCGGATTTCGACACGACGACCATCAGGGGGCGTTCCTGCCACTTGGGATGTGGGACCCCGATCACCGCAGCTTCGGCCACCTGTGGGTGCATCATTGCCGCATCTTCCAAATCCAGCGACGAGATCCATTCACCGCCGGATTTGATCACGTCCTTGGCTCTGTCGGTGATCCGCACATAGCCATTCGTGTCAACGGTCGCGATGTCACCGGTTGAAAACCAGCCATCGGAATCCAGAACCTCGGCTTCGTGCCGGAAGTACCCCGAAGTGATCCACGGTCCGCGCACCTGCAATTCGCCCGGTGCCTGTCCGTCGCGCGGCTGTACTTGACCGGCATCGTCCACATGGCGCAACTGTACGCCATAGACCGGTCGCCCGCCCATACACTGAAGATCCAGCCGGGCATCGTCATCCTGATCGTCGTGCTTGGGCAATGCGTTGGCGACCGTGGCAACCGGACCCGTCTCGCTCATCCCCCAGGCCTGAAGCCCGTAGATCCCCACGTCGCACAGCCGCCGCATCAAGGTGCGCGGCGCGGCAGATCCGCCGACCACCAGCCGCTTCAGCTTCAAATCGGCCTTTGGATCGACGCCTGTCTTTTCGATGTGGTCAAGAAAGCCCAGCCAGACGGTCGGCACCCCCAAAGAAAAGGTGCACCCTTCGTCCCGCGCCAGATCATACAGGCTTTGCCCGTCAAGGTTCGGCCCCGGCATAACCAGCTTGGCGCCACATAGCGCAGAGCCATACGGCACGCCCCACGCATTCACATGAAACAGCGGCACGCACAGCAGGGTGCTGTCCCGGCTGGACAACTGCAACCCGTCCATCTGGCACAACATCATTGCGTGCAGAACAGTCGAGCGGTTCGAATAAAGAACCCCTTTGGGATTGCCCGTTGTGCCAGAGGTATAGCACAAGCCCGACGCGGTGTTTTCGTCGAACACCGGCCAGTCAAAATCCGCGGTTTCCGCCGCGAGAAGCGTCTCGTAGCACAGGCAGCCCGCAGGCATATCGCCCATGTGGTCCGCGTCGGTCATGGCGATCAGCGTATCGGCATGGACCAAACCCGGACGCAGGTCGGTCACCAGCTGTGCAAAGGTAATGTCGAACATCAGAACCTTCGCCCCGGCGTGGTTCAAGATATAGTCGATCTGTTCAGGAAACAGGCGCGGGTTGACTGTGTGCAGCACCGCACCGATGCCGGATACGGCAAAGTACAATTCAAGATGGCGGTGCGTGTTCCACGCGAGCGTCGCCACCCGATCACCGGGTTGCACACCAAGCGATTTCAACGCCTGCGCCAGCTTCTTTGCCCGCACTGCAATCGTTTCGTAGGTATGCCGTACAATCGGCCCTTCGCAGGTCTTGGTCACCACCTCGACGTCCGCGTGAAAACGGCTCGCATGGTCCAAAAGCCCCGAAATCAACAGCGGACTGTTTTGCATCAAACCGTTCATGGAAAACTCCTCCTCAAGACAAACAGCCTCCACTCCGTTTGCGTCTTCATTTCGCCAGCAGAACAGCCCGCTGTCAAAGCAATACCCAAATGTGAACTACACTTTCACAAGTGTGTATTCTGGGCCTGCTGTCACGCGGGGACTTTTCGAAATTTTGCATCAAACCGGGCCCTGCACAGACTTTTTAGACCGGTTTCGATAGGTCATGACCAACCCGTAGAGCAGCAGCGCCGCTGAAACGCCCAGACAGACCTGGGATATTCCACTTGAAACAAAGGAGGTGAAATCGCCCCCACTCAACAACAGCGTCCGGCGGAAATGCTCTTCCATCATCGGTCCCAGCACAAAGCCAAGGATCAGCGGTGCTGCCTGAAACCCCAAAAAGCGCAGGAGATAGCCAAAGGCCCCTGTCAGCAGGACAACCCAGACCTGGATTTCGTCGTTATAGGTCGTCAGAACACCCATCACGATGAACATCAGGATCGCCGGATACATCAGGTGAAAGGGCACCTTCAGCAGCCGCACCCACAGACCGACCATAGGTATGTTCAGGACCAGCAGCATCAGGTTGCCGACCCAAAAGCTCATGACCAGACCCCAGAACAGATCGGGCTGATTGACCACCACCATCGGCCCCGGCTCGATGCCGTGAATGATCAGCACGCCCAGAATGATCGCCATGGTAGGTGAGCCGGGAATGCCCAATGTCAGCGTTGGAATGAATGCCGTCTGATCGGCGGCATTGTTGGCGGCCTCTGGTCCGGTCACACCCTGAATGGCGCCCTTGCCAAAGGTCTCTGTCTTGCCGATCCGCTTTTCCGTCGCATAGGACATATAAGAGGCAATCAATCCACCGGTTCCGGGCAGCGCCCCGAAGAACGACCCGATCATCGAGCCGCGGATCATCGGCATCCACGACGCCCGCATCTCCGACCGTGTCGGCATCATTGCCTTGAACGATATGTCGTGGTTGGTGGTGTCGGCCTTTTTTACGCTGCGCACAGAGTGGATAATCTCGGATACACCAAAGATGCCCATGGCAAGCGCAATGATCGAAACGCCTTCGAACAGGGCCACATGCCCAAATGTGAACCGCAATGTTCCGGTATAGACGTCAGCCCCGACCAGCCCCATCATGATTCCGATCAGAACCATCGCAATACCCTTGAGCATCGACCCCGAGGCAATGCTTGACGCGGCAATCAGGCCAAGCACCATCAGTGCGAAATATTCAGCAGATCCAAACCGGACGGCCGAGGCCGCAATCATCGGGGAGAACCCCATGAGTGCCAGAATACCAACCGTACCACCAAAAAAGCTAGCAACCGTTGTCATGAACAGCGCCGTGCCCGCTCTGCCCTTTTGCGCCATCGGATAGCCGTCCAGACAGGCCACAGCGGACGAAGGCGTGCCTGGCACGTTCAACAAGATGGCCGAGGTCGATCCGCCGTATGTGGTGCCATAATAAATGCCCCCCAAAAGAACGAGCGCGGCCACCGGCTCAACATGGAAGGTGATCGGAAACAGCAGTGAGATGGCGACCAACACCCCGATCCCGGGAATGACGCCCAGGATCGTGCCCAGAAAGACCCCCAGAAAGCAGAACATCAGGTTGGTCGGCAGCAACGCGACCTGAAGGCCCAGTACGGCGTTGTCAAAAATCGTTCCCATCAGATCACCAAACCCCTGTCAGAACGGGCAGCCGGACACCCAGGATCAGGCGGAACAGAACCACCGCAATCACTGCGACCACACAGGAGACGGCAATCTTGCCCTTGGTGTCCAGCGGTGTGTCGGCAAAACAGCTGATAAAGGTCAGGGCAAGCACTGCGGGCAGCACGCCCGCGACCGGAAAGATCATCGCAAAGGCGATGATAGCGATCATGATCACCACGAAGGGTCTGAATTCAAAATCCGGCTTTTCTGTCTGCACTTTTTGCACCAGCGCCTGAACCGTCAGCCCAAGGCCGACAAGGGTCAAAAGGCCCGCGATGACCACAGGGAAAAGCCCCGGACCGGGTGCCCGAAAGCTGCCCAGTTTGTAGTGGGTCCAAGCATACAGCGTCGCCGCCAGACCAATGCAGAAAATCAACAACGCCGAGGCCATGTCACGGGTCAGAACGTTTTTCATTCTAAAAACTCCAGAAAGACCCGAGCGGACCGTCACAGGCCCGCTCGAACAGTTTCGCCGGGGCGGTTACTGTGGTGTCAGACGGCCGAGCTTCACCAACTCGTTGAGCTGCGCCAACTCATTGGCGACAATCTCCTGAAACTCCGCTTGCGTGCGCGGGGTGGTGTCCAGACCCTGACGCACAAGCGTTTTCTCGATCTCAGGGTCGCGGGCCACATCGGCCAAGGCTGCAAAAATCTGGTCCTGCACGTCCTGGGGTGTGTCGACCGGAACGTAAAAGCCAAAGATCGTGCCAAAGACAAAATCGATGCCGGATTCCTTGAATGTCGGCACATCGGGCAGCGAAGGGTGGCGTTCCTCGGATGCAATCGCGATGGCTTTGACGTCTCCGGATTCCACATAGGAAACGGCGGACACCCCGTCGAACATCCCGTCAACCCGCCCGGCAATCACGTCCAGCCGCGAGGGCGCGCTGCCCTGATAGGGGATGTGCAGGAAATCGACGCCGACCCGGTTGGCCCACAGCTCTGCCGCGATGTGCGGGCTGGCGCCGACACCCGACGATGCGAGCTTCATCTCGCCGGGGTGTGCCTTGGCCCAATCGGTAATCTCCTGAATCGTATCCAGCGGGTAATCGGGTCGCATCATCAGCATGTTCGAGCCACGGCCCAGCATGTAGACCGGCGACAGATCCGCCAGCTCGAAGGGTGTGTTCGTCATCAGAACTTCGTTGGAGATCACGCCATATGCCGTCATCAGAATGCGGTAACCATCAGGTTCGGACCGCGCCACATCCATGGCGCCAACCAATGATCCCGAGCCGGGCTTGTTCTCAACGATAACCGTTTGCCCAAGACGCTCCTGCAACTTTGGCAGCATTTGGCGGGCATAGGCATCGGTCACACCGCCAGCGGAATAGGGCACAACAATCGAAATCGTGCGCTCGGGGTAATCTGCGGCCAGAGCAAAGCTCGCAGAAAAGGCAACGGCCAAGGCCGCGATAAAAACTTTCATGATTTCCTCCCATGTGCCGGACGATCTCCCTTCGTCCGCTACTGACTAACCGGTTAGTCAGTCTTTACCTTAGGAGGCGATATGGCTTCCGACAACCCACCTTCAGGGCGTTTGCAAATTTCACATATGTGTTATTTCGGGGGTGGATGGATTTTTTGCGCAGGGTCGGCACCGACCACGTCGACATCTCAGGTGTCGGCAGACTGCCCCCGCGATCTGTGGCGCGTGTGGGGCAGACCTTTCCTGCCGAAGCCCTGACGGTTTGATCCAAGACGAAGATACAGCCTTCAGCCAACAGATCCCCACCATCCGCAGACTGAGCGGAAACCGGCAATACAGCCAGACCGCCCGAAGGATTACCTCAGGCGGGAAACCTTCCGTTCACCCGAACATCAAGCTTGGCAGGAAGGTCACGATGGAGGGGAACATGTAGATCAGGACAATTGCCAGCAGCAGCAGTGCCAGGAAAGGAAATGTAGCTTTGGCAACCTCGCCAATTCCGCGCCCGGTCATGGATTTCAACACGATCAGGTTAAAGCCGACGGGTGGGGTGATCTGTGCGCATTCGATTACGATCACGGCGTAGATCCCGAACCATATCGGATCAATTCCCGCGGCGTCGATCATCGGCAGCACCACCGCGCTGGACAGAACAAGTATCGAGATTCCTTCCAGAAAACACCCCAGGAGCAGGAAGAACACCGTCAGGACCAGGATCAGCGCGCCAGGACTAAGCTCCATGTTCTGCACCCATTCGGCTGCGGCACGGGGGATATTCGCAAAGCCAACTGCAATCGACAATACCGCGGCACAGGCAATGATAAAGGCGATCATGCAAGAGATGCGGGTCGCTGCGAGAAGGCTGTCGATAAACATCGCACGACTGAGCGTTCCGTTCAGCATTGCCAGAGCCAGCGCCCCAAAAATCCCGATGGTCGCTGCCTCTGTCGGGGTGGCCAGTCCACCATAAATCGATCCTACAATCGCGACGATCAGCGCGACCACAGGCAAAAGATCCCGTGACGCGCGAATTTTGGCGGCAAAGCTCAGCTTCTCGGGAAGATCGCCGCGCTTGTCGGGGTTCAACAGGGACCAGATGACGATGTACGACGAAAAAAGCACGATCAGCATGAGGCCCGGCAAAATCCCGGCAATGAAGAGGCGCGCAACCGACTGTTGGGCGACAACTCCGTAGACGATCACGATGATCGACGGCGGTATCAGCAGCCCAAAGGTCCCGGAACCTGCAAGCGATCCTATCATCATTTTGCTGTCATAGTTCCGCGCCTTGAGCTCTGGAATGCTCATGCGGCCAACAGTCGCCGCAGTGACTGCCGAGGACCCCGACACCGCCGCCATGACGCCGCACCCGATGACATTGATGTGCATCAATCCGCCGGGCAGCCAGGCAACCCAGGGCGAAAGGCCCCGGAACAAGTTGGATGACAGACCGGACCGCATCAGAATCTCGCCCATCCAGACGAAAAGCGGAAGCGCAGTCAGTGCCCAGTTCCAGCTTGCGTCCCACATCGTCGAGGCCATGATTGATCCGGCATCGAGCGGCACGAAGAAGATGAAAGTGATCAGCCCGGCTGCCATCAGCGAGAGAGCAATCCATATCCCCGATGTCAGCAACAACAGTAAGCTGAAAGCGAGAACCAGGGTTGCGAGGAGGATCGGGTCCATAGACTATTCCGCCGTGCTGTCGGTGTTGTATTCATAGTCGCCACGACGCCCGGTCAGAACGACCGAGAACTGCTCCAGTATCGACAGCAACATGACGATCAGTCCAAAGGATACGGCCGATTGCGGTATCCAGAGCGGCACTGCCATCAGGCCGGGGCTGAGATCGCCGAACTTATAAGTCTGAATGGTAAATGCCGTCATATGCCAGGTCGCATAGCCGACGATGAGGATCGCCGCAGCACAGGCCCAGATCTCGATCGCCAGACGCACCCGTACCGGCGCGAATTGGGACACAAGTTCGATCCGCACGTGACCCCCGTTCACAAAGGTATAGGCCAAAGCGAGAAAGGTGGAAGCGGCGAGGAAAAAGCCGGAAAGTTCGGTCGTATCAATCGGTATGCCGAACTGTCGCGCACTGATCTGGGCAAATGTCGCAACAGCAATACCGGCAAGAAACACCCCGGCAAGATACCCGCAAATAGTTCCGAGTTGCCTGATCGACTTTCGTAGCATTTTGTCGCTCCTCGTTATGCTTTGGCCAGCGGCGCAAGGACTGCGCCACTGGCACAGGCTAACCTGTCGTCAGTTCTGCGCGGCCAGGTAATTGTTCAGAACGTCGACCTCTTCCGGCGAAGCTGATGCACTCCACTCTTCGACCATCGCCTTGCCGATTTCCTCGAGTTTGGCCTGCAGTTCCGGAGAAGCGTCAGTGACAACCATACCGGCATCGATCAGTTCCTGCCGCTTGATTTCGGTCGCTTCCTTGCTCAGCTCCCATGCACGTTCGGTCGCCCGTTCGCCGGCGGCAATGATTGCTTCCTGCAGCTCTGGCGAAAGCGCGCTCAGCGCCCGCTCGCTTATGATGATCGCGTTCTTGTTGTGCATCGAACCCGTGTAGGTAAAATTCGAAACATAGTCCCACGCCTGAATATCCGTACCGGTCTGACCAGAGGTAAACAAAGCCTCAATCAGGCCGGTGGAAAATGCCTGTGGCACTTCGGCAAAGGGCAGGATGGTGGCCTGGAACCCCAGCAGTTCGCCCATGCGCTGTGTTGCTGGCGAATAAATACGCAGCTTCACACCTTCAAATTGGCTGCCGTCCGTTACGTCGAACTTTGTATAGAACCCCTGACCCGGCCAAGGCGCGTAAGAAATGACCTGCATGCCCGCATCACCAAAGACCTTATCGAACCAGGGCTTTTGCGCTTCCATCAGTTTCCAGGCATCGTCGTAATTCCCGGCGACATTGGGCAAGCTGTCCAGCGTGAACATCGGGCTTTCGTTGCCATAGACGCCAAAGCGGATTTCGCCCAACTGGATTTGTCCCGCCTGAACCGCGCGGCGGATCGCGTCCAGCTTGATCAGCTCACCGTTCGAGCGCAGGTCAATCTTCAGCTCGCCATCACTGGCAGCCTCGACTTCTTCGATGAAGGTTCGGATGTTTTGCGTGAAGAAACTGTCGTCGGGATAGCCGGACGCCATCACCCAGGTGGTTTCTGCAGTCGCGATATTTCCGAACGTAACTGCGGCGACCACCGCAGCCCCCAGGGTCTTGAGATAGTTCATACATAGTCCTCCAAGTTGAGGGCCCGTTCTGCTTTGCAGAATCCTTGCCCAGTTTTGTACCGACCGCGTGATGCATCCAGTGCTGCGGTTCTTCGGTCTTTTGGTGCCCGGACGAATGCCATCAGTTCAAGGATTGCTGATGACACCAGCACGGGCAAGTTATTCATGCCAAGTATCGACAAATTCGGATGTCCCGAGTTTCGAATGCCCTGAGTTGTGCAATCGAAGAAGCGATCCGGAACATGGCCTTGGTGAAAGTTTGTTCGGATGCGGCGATGAAGGTATGGAACTGCAGCGACAGGTCATTGGCGCTGCCTGAAACGGTGGCAATGCCGCCAGTTTTCAGCCCCCACGCGGTGACGTCGGTATCCGTAACAATGTGGGTATCTTTTGAACCGGTCAAACCTGCCCCGTCATGGCATGCAGGGACTACGACCTTGTCAGCCAAGGTGGTGGCAAGGCTGGTCCAAAAACCAACCTGCCTGTCTTCGGCGCTTCGGGCAGCGGTGAATGTGTTGGCCTCTAGCTGCATCGGATCAAACGATTTCTCCTTTGCTGACGGCGTCCTGCACGGCCTTGATTTCGGTCTCGCTCAGCCCGTAATCACGCATCGCGGATTCCGCAGAGATATAACCGCGTGCCAGATCGGTCCGGATCATTGCCTTGTCGCGGGCTTTCGGGTCGCCGTAGCCAGCGCCGCCGGGGAAGGCCATGACCACCTTGCGTCCGTGCGGCACGAATTGCTTGCCCTTCACCCGCATCGGCGTGCCGTCGTCCTGCGCGATCGTGGTGGGCGCGCCGTCCAGACCGCCCCGGCTGCCACGCGCCGGATGCGCGCCACGGTCGAACATCGCCTGAATGTCAAACTCGTGCCCCTCCATCGCGCCGACCTCCATGTACTGGCCCAGGCCGCCGCGCGTGCGCCCTGCCCCACCGCTGTCGGGACGCAATTCCTTGCGCCAGATAATCACGGGACCCGCATGTTCCGTCGCCTCGATCGGCATTGTCATCACGCCCGACGGAAATGCCGTTGCGTTCAGCCCGTCAAACTCGGGCCGCGCGCCAGAGCCGCCGGAGTTGAAGGTCAACACCTCGGAACGGCGCGCGTGGGCCGGAGCGGGCGCATCGCGGCGCGGGCGCAAAGAAACCTGAAAGTTGCAAAGACACCCTGCCCCTTCTGCGGGAACAACGCCCGGCACGATCTTGTCGAACGCGTTGAACACCGCGTCCGGCACGAAATGCCCGATGATGTGACGCAGCGCGACGGGCGCAGGATGCAAGGCGTTGACGATGGTGTTTTCCGGCGCTGCAATCTCGAACGGCGCCAGGGACGCGTGATTGTTCGGGATTTCGGGCGCAATGGCGACCTTCAGCGCATAGCAGGCATAGGCTTTGGTATAGACCAGCGGGCAGTTGATGCCCTTCTTGTCCAGGCCACTGGTCCCTGTGAAATCCGAGACGATCCGGTCCTCGTGAACGGTGACCTTCACCTTCAGCCGGATCGGCACATCGAACCCGTCTACGGTCATCTCCCCCTCGGCCGACATCTGCGGCAGCGCGGCGATCTTTTCCAGCGTGGCACGGCGGGAATTTTCCAGGATGAACTCTGCAACTTCATCCAGATCGGACAAGTTGAATTCCGTCATCATCTCGATCAGACGGCGATGACCAATCTCGTTGCAGGTCGCGAGGGCATACATGTCGCCAATCAACTGGTCCGGTTCACGCACGTTCCCACGGACGATGCGGACCAAGGTTTCGTCGACCTCTCCGCGCTCTGCAAACTTCATGATCGGGATATAGAGCCCTTCTTCGTAAACGCTGGCGGCATCGGCACCAAAACCGCGCCCGCCAATGTCGACGATATGGGCGGTGCAGGCGAAAAAGCCGACCAGCACGCCGTTGTGAAACGACGGTGTGACCATGGTTATGTCGTGCAGGTGGCCCGTGCCCTCCCACGGATCGTTGGTGATGTAGACATCGCCTTCGAACATATTCTGACGCCCGATGCGGCGGATGAAATGCGCCACTGCGTCAGCCATGGCATTGACGTGCCCGGGCGTGCCGGTGACGGCCTGCGCCAGCATCCGGCCCTGGGTGTCATAGACACCCGCAGACAAATCACCCGCTTCACGCACCGATGTGGAAAACGCGGTGCGAACAAGCGCTTGCGCCTGTTCCTCGACAACCGACACCAGCCGGTTCCACATCACTTGAAAAGAGACTCTGGACTGTCTGGTTTCCATTTTCAGGCTCCTTTCTGGGCGGTCGTGGCGTTGGCGACCCCGGTGACAATGTCGATACATCCGTCGGGCTGCCTGATCGCGAAGCGGCTGGATGGGATGATGATCGTGGTTTCGTCTTCTGTCATCGCGGCCGGGCCCTGAACAAAGTGCCCGTCCATCAGATCGGCGCGTTCGACCACGTTGGCTTTGGTGAATCTGCCCGCGGCTGAGTCAAACACGTCGCGCGTGCCTTGCGCCTTTGCCGCGACTTTTGCGTCTGTGACGGTCACGCGTGCGACATCTTCAGGTGGCGTCGTGGCGTTGACCGACCAGACTGTGATCTCAACGTCCATACCTGCGACGGTGCGCCCGAAGAGCTTGGTGTATTCCTCCTCGAACCGCGCAAGGAATGTGTCCGCGTCAGGGTTCATAGCCTGCGGTTCGGTCAATTCGATGGGGATTTCCCAGCCCTGACCGGAATAGCGCATATAGACCTTGAACTCCGCCAGGATCGGGCTGACCTCATCACAGGTCCGCACGAACCCGGTGGCTTCGTCCCGCAACTCACCCAGCAGTTCGCGGATCAATGCGTCGTCAAAATCGCTCAGCCGCATGTAGACCGAGCGGTTGGCCTCAAAGCTGAAGGGCGCGCGCAGAAACCCGATGGCGGATCCGACACCCGCACCCGGCGGCACGATCAGGCGTTCGACGCCCAGCTTTTCGCACAAGCGCCCTGCATGCAGCGGCGCTGCGCCGCCAAAGGCAATCATCGTGTATTCCGACAGATCCTCCCCGTTCTCAACCGCATGAACTCGGGCAGCGTTGGCCATGTTCTCGTCCACCATCTCGGCGACTCCAAAGGCGGCCTCGACAGCGTCCATCTCCAGCGTCTTGCCGATATGGGCATCCAGCGCATCGCGCGATTGTGCGGCATGCAGCTGGATCGACCCACCCGCAAAATTATCGGGATCCAGTTTGCCCAACACCAGATCGGCATCCGTGACCGCCGGGCGCGCGCCACCGCGTCCGTAGCAGGCAGGCCCCGGCTCGGACCCTGCGCTTTCTGGTCCGACGCGAATTTGCCGCATGCTGTCCACATGGGCCAATGACCCGCCGCCGGCACCGATTTCGACCATATCGATCACGGGGATCGAAATCGGCATGCCGGACCCCTTCTTGAACCGATAGGTCCGCGCAACCTCGAACACGCGGCTGGTTTTCGGCGTCTGATCCTTGATCAAGCAAATCTTGGCCGTGGTGCCGCCCATGTCAAAGCTGAGCACCTTGTCCAGACCATAGCGCGCCGCGATATGCGCCGCGAAAACCGCGCCTCCAGCGGGACCGCTTTCGACCAGCCGCACCGGAAAATCGGCCGCGTTCTGGATCGAGATGATGCCGCCGCCGGAGTGCATCAGGAAAATACGGCAATCCACACCCTCGTCGTGCAACCTGCTTTCGAGACGCCCCAGATAGGAGGCCATAAGCGGTTTGATATAAGCGTTGGCCACGACCGTGTTGAAGCGCTCGTATTCACGCATCTGGGGCGAAACTTCGGAAGAGATCGATACTGCAACGTCGGGCAGGCGTTCGGCCAGAACCTCGCGGATCATGCGTTCGTGGGCGGGGTTCAGGTAGGAATGAATAAGGCCGACGGCCACACTTTCGAAACCGGCCTCGGCGATTTGGTCCACGACGGCTTCGACCGCCTCCCGCGCCAGCGGGATCATGATTTCGCCACGCGCGTTCACCCGTTCCGGCACGGTAAAGCGCATCTGCCGCGGCAAAAGAGGTTCCGGAAGTACCAGGTTCAGGTCATATTGTTCAAACCGGCTTTCGGTGCGCATTTCGATCACGTCCCGAAATCCTTCGGTCGTGATCAACGCGGTTTTCGCACCGCGCCGCTCAATCAGCGCGTTGGTCGCCAGTGTGGTCCCATGGATGATCTGACCAATGTCGCCCGGCGAGATACCGGCTTTTTCACACACCTGCTTCATGCCGTCGATGATCGCGTTCTCAGGACCCGCATATGTGGTCAGAACCTTTGTCGAAAACTGTCCGCTGTCGGTTTCCAGCACAATGTCGGTGAATGTGCCGCCAATATCGACGCCAAGTCTGTTTTGTGCTGATTTCATCTCGGTTCTCTTTGGCTTGCAGGACAGAACAAAGCCCGACCGCATTGGGTCAGGTGGGCACGTAAGCCCAAGGTCAGCCTACACGCCGAAATGATCAGGTCTAATTCTTAATTTTTCTATGGGTGATAGATTTTATTAATCTATCAACTTCTCGAATTTGCTATCTCGGCCGCATATCCCGCGGCGATTTCGACAAACCGGGGAACACGTCTGGGATTGAAGCGCGCATAGAACTCCAGCGGACTCGGGAGCCATTCGATATCGATCTCGACAAGGCTTTTGGATTGCAATTGGTCGCGCACCAAAGCCGCTGGCAAAAGTGCAAAACCCATCCCGTCAACCGTCATCTGAACACTTGAGGCGAGGCTGCTCGAATAGACAACCTGGTTCATCGCCAGCCTTTTCGCCTCAGCGTATCGCGCCAGTTCTTTTGAGGCCACCGTGTTTCTTCCATGGGTCAGGACCGGCCCTTTCAACAGATTGACCATCGATCGGTTGGTTCCGTTGGCCTCGGCCAGGGCCGGCGCTGCGACCCAGATGTAGGGGTAGGTTCGCAAATGTATCGTTCTGCCCGCTTCGCGGTCGAATGATCCCGTCTGCAAGGCCAGATCGATCTGGCCTGTCGCAAGCTTTTTCTCGATTTCGCCCGTAAGGCCAACTTCAAGTTCCACGCTGACCGACGGATAGACTTCTCTGAACCGACGCAGAAATCTGTGCAGCCAGGTACAAGCTATCAGTTCGGTTACGCCAAGGCGCAGACGGTCATCAACCAGATCCTGCCGTTCTGCCGCCTCCAGAAAAGCCTCGGCGTTCCACAGGATCTGACGGGCAATCGCCAGCAACGCCGCGCCCTTTTCCGTTTGCCTGACAGAGCCCGCGTCACGGTGCATGAGGATGACGCCCAGCGTTTCTTCCAGCGTCGAAATCCGGTTTGAAATATTTGGCTGCGTGGTTCCGAGCACGGATGCCGCTTTTCGAAACGACCCTAAATCAACGACGCCTACAAAGGCTTCGAGCTGTTTGAGGGTTATCTGACTTTTGATCATATTCTAAATATAAGTCATCTTTTTTGATCCTCGGTCAAGCCTGCTTTCGTAAATGAGGACGGCCCTGAAAACGTTCACATATCTTGGCAGCGTAAAGTGAAAGCCCATGCTGCGTTGATATGGACAGGGGCACATATTCCGAAGGCCGCCAGCCGTTTGGCCATTCGATGCGGCTTGCGAACGCCTGACGCCATAACGCCCGGGCGGTCACTGTGCGTCGGCGGCGGGATCCAGGCCTGCGAACCACTCAGCCAGCGCCGTGATTTCGTCGTCGCTCAGGTCCTGGGCGGCCTTGGTCATCAGCTTTGCACGCACCCCGCAGCCGCGGTGACCGTCGCGCCACAGCTTCAGCTGGCTTTCCAGATAGGCGCGACTTTGACCTGCCAACACCGGCGCAATCGGCGCATCCGCTGCCCGTCCGGGGCCATGGCATTGCGTACACGCAGGGACAGCGTCGGTGCCGCGCATGGCCAGCGCAGCGCCTGCGTGATCGGTTTGCGTCGTGGCGGTGGCTTGGTCGTTGACCGCCTGCGCCGCGCCATACCGTCCCGCGATGCGGTCGATTTGCGTGTTGGTCAGCCGCGCTGACGCCTCTTGCATGATGCCGCTGGGGCGTGTGCCATCGCGGTACTGGATCAACGCCTGCGTGATCTGGTCAGGCGTCAGAATGTCCAGTCGCGGTACATAGCTGTTGGTGCTTTTACCGCCCTCGCCATGACAGGCCGAGCAACGGGCCGCCCCCGAACCGTCCCCGGTCAACGCGGTCTGGTCCTGCGCCGTCATATCCGGCACCGCGTTCAAATAGGCGACAATTGACCAGATTTCATCGCTGCGTCCGTCTGCCGGCCAATGGGGCATACCGCTCATCTTTACGCCCTGTTCGACGATCCAGAACATGTGCTGCGGCTCCCATTTTGCCGCCGCCTCGGAGATGTGGGGCGGCGGCGGGTTCATCGCCAGCGCCGTGGCGCTGCGCGGCTGGCCGGGCACCGCGTGGCAAAAGGCACAGGCCCCCTGAAAATGCAGCGCGCCCAACTGAATGCGGTCGGCATGGCCAATGTCGTCGGGCACCTCCGTGGCGTCCGGCGCGCGCAGACGCACCGATTGTTTGAACGTGGTGTGCAGGACCCATTCGACACCGGGCAAATGCCCCTGCCGTGCGGACACGTTGTACAGCCCAAAGCCTACGACCGCAGCGGCGGCAATCCCGCCGCATACGGCCAGCGCCGCCAAAGTTTGAAAAACCCGCTTCATGCCAGCTCCCTCTTGTCATCCAATGCCCGCGCCACCAGCGCCAGCCCCGCCACCAGATAGACGGGCGTACCGATGCCCAGCATCAAAAGCCCCCCCAGTTGCTGCGCATCCAGATCCGGCGCGCGCCCGCAAATCTCGGCATAGAGATCGCGCGGCGCCAATATGATCAACGCCCCCAGCAACGTCATATGCATCGAGGTCAGCAACAAGCCCCCTGCCCCTGCCAGCGGTTGTTCGGCACGCAGGGCACCGGCCCAGACCAACAGACCGGCAATGGCGAAACTGCCCTGCTCGAACACCAGCCCCACGCCGTCCCCGTCGGCCCAGCCATGCAGCCCCGGCAGGTGCCACCCCCAGACGACCACGAACTCAAACGCCGCTCCGACCAGCGGCGACAGGGCAAAGGGGCGCGTGGCGTTGGGAAAGCCCAGAACCAGCAGCGGCGTGACGATGGCCACCAACCCCATGTGCCGCAGCATGTGATGCGGAAAATCCGCCCCTGCCCAGTCCCCCAGCGGCAGCAACCACAGCGCGGCCAGAACCAGCAGGCCCGCGTATCCCAGCAGGGGCCTCACCGGCATGTGCCGATCAACAGTGCAGGCAGGGCGACATAGCTGACCCCGATGAACGAAATCACCGTCAACAGAAACGCAGCATGGCCCAGAAACTGGTGGCGGTCCTCGCCGGTGCCCTGATCGTTTTCCCAATCCCGGTCACGCACCAGATCCCATTGACGCCACGCCTGCCAGCCCAGCCAGACAATCGCGACAAGCGCAACAACCGTGCCGATCCCGATGCCCAGCCGCAAACCATCCACCGCGCCGCCCTTGGCGCAAACCAAGGCCGTCGCACCATAGCATGCCGCGAAATGCACCGCCCAGATCAGCGGACCAAAGGTGATCCGCCACAGGCTGACCGCCTCGGACCGGAATTCGTGGGCATCCTCGTTCTCGGTGATCTCGGTCATGGCAACCACCCCGGCACCAGCCCCAGCAGCGCGGCCGTGACCAGCACCTTCAGCGCCACGAAATGCCAGTACAGCGTGACATTGCGCAGGTCCGCATCATGGCGCGGCGTGACCTTGCCAAAGAGGCTGCCTGCCAGACAATAGCATTGCATGATGATCCCCGCGCACAGGTGCACCACCAACCAGACCATCAGCGCCCACAGGATCGCGGGATAAACATGCGAGACCGGGTCCAGATCGCGCACCGCAAGCCATGCGGCTGTGGCCGCAGCCGCAGCACTCAGCGGAGCCAGCCCCAGCGCCAGCCGCGCCAGCATCACATTGCCACGTCGGTTGACTTCGCGGGCCAACAGGGTTGCCGCCCAGGCCAGCACCCCCAACAGCGCCGCCGCGGCAACCCACGTGCCGATGGCATGGTCTGCACCGGCGGGCGGAAAATCGGGGCGCGCTGTCCAGTAGAAGAAGAACCCGAACACGATACTGGCAAAGGCGGTCGCGTCGCCCAGCATGGTGATCCACATACCCCACCAGCCCACGGCATCCGGCCCCGACGTATAGGTCGGCAGGCGCAGACCCAATCCCGCCGCGCGCATCTCATCCTTCGGTGGGCGCGCGGTGCTGGTCCACAACCAGTACAGCACACAGACAATGGCAAAGGCCCCGCAGACAATGGCGGGCTTGTAGATGTGGAACGTCGGAAAGATGAACGCCCCCCCGGTGAAGATCGCGGCCCAGATCGTGATCCACGCAGGGCCGGTGACCCGCTGCACATAGATCGGCTTGGCATCGATCACCGATGTGACAATCGTCTCGCGCTGGTGGTCCGGCGCATCGGGCAGGTAATAGCGACCCGCGTCCATGCGTTCGACCAGCTTCGGCTGGTCCCACAGCGGATACCGCGATGTGATATAGGGCACCGACCGCACGCCCCAGGCTTCTTCGGGGACGTCGTGGGAGAAATCCAAAGTACCGGCATCCCACGGGTTGCGCGGAATTTGCCCCTGCCGCGATTTGGGCCGCAGCAGGTCATAGACGAACACCGCAAAGCCTGCGGCCACGACAAAGGCCCCGATTGTCGAAATCAGGTTCAGCGTCCCCCACCCCGAACTTTCGGGATAGGTGAACACACGCCGTGGCATCCCCATCAATCCGGTCAGATGCATCGGCAGGAAGGTCACGTTGAAACCGGTGAAGATAAGCCAGAAGGACCAGCGGCCCAGCCGTTCCGACAGCAGCTTCTTGGCGAAGAACGGGTAGAAGTAATAGACCCCCGCGATCACCGGAAACACCATGCCACCAAACAGCGTATAGTGAAGGTGTGCCACGACGAAATAGGTGTCATGCGCCTGCCAGTTGAACGGCACGATGGCCAGCATCACCCCCGTCAGCCCGCCCGCCACAAAGATCGCAAGCGCCCCTGCAATCCAGAGCATCGGCAGGCTCATCCTGACCCGCCCGACCATCAGCGTTGCGATAAAGGCAAACAGCTGGATACCCGTGGGGATCACCACCGCCTCGGACGCTGCGGAAAAGAAAGCCAAAGACATCTGCGGCAGGCCGGTGGTGAACATATGATGCACCCACAGCCCAAAGCTGAGGAACCCTGTGCCCACCGCCGAAAGCACGATCCACGAATAGCCCACGATAGGCCGCCGCGCGACGGTCGGCACGATCATCGCGGCGATGGCGATGGACGGCAGAAAGACGATGTAGACCTCGGGGTGGCCGAAAATCCAGAACAGGTGTTGCCACAGGATCGGATCACCGCCGCGTTCCGGGTCAAAGAACGGCCAGTCGAACGAGCGTTGCAATTCGAACAGGAAATCGCCCGCAATCAGCGGCGGAAAGGCAAACAGGATCATCCCGCCCACGACCATCACATACCACGCATAAAGCGGCATGATGTTCACCCGCATCCCCGGCGGTCGGCATTTCAACGCGCCCACGATCAATTCGACCGCAGCGGCGATGCTGGCGACCTCGATGAACGACAGCCCCAACAGCCAGATGTCGGGGCCGACGCCTTCTTCGTTCGTGGCCAGCGGTGGATACATGAACCACCCCGCCTTTGGCCCTGCGTCGAACAGAAGCGAGCCCATGACGAAACAGCCGCCGATCAGGAAACACCAGTAGCCATAGGCAGACAGGCGTGGAAACGGCATGTCGCGCGCGCCAAGGAAGGCAGGCAGCAACAGGATGCTGATCGCCTCGAACATCGGCACCGCGAAAAGGAACATCATCGCCGACCCGTGCATGGTAAAGAACTGGTTGAACCGGTCCGCGTCCAGGAAGGTCATGCCGGGAAAGGCCAGTTGCACCCGCATCGCCAGGGCCAGAAGCCCCGCCAGCAACATAAACCCGAAGGCGGTCAGGGCGTACCAGACACCCACCTCGGTGTTGTTCACCGCCGAGATATAGCGCCACCCCTGCGGCGTCTTCCACGCGGCGCGCAGCTCTGCCTTGCCGCGTTCCTGCTCTTGCTCGGACACCGGCTCGTTCAGCATCTCCTCTGTCGGGGGATAGGGTCCTTCGGCCACGGGCAGCGGGGATGGGCGTGTCATTCCAACCCTCCCAGATAGGCGGCAAGCGCAGTCAGGTCGTCGGGCGACAGGTGGTCATAGCTGGGCATGGCAACCTCGGGTTTCAGGGTCTCTGTGTGGGCAATCCAGTCGGCAAAATCGGAGGGCTCAACGCCAAGGATACCGGCACCCAACGACACGCGGCTGCCCATATGGGTCAGGTCCGGCCCCACCTGTCCCACGGCCTGCGTGCCGCGCACCGTGTGGCAGCTGCCACAGCCTTCGCGGGCAAAAACCTGCGCGCCGCGCGTGGCCTCCTGGGTCTGGGGCGGCGTGGCGTCGCGTGCTTCGGCGGCCAACCATGCCTCGAAATCCTCCGGCTCCATCACCACGGTCTCAAAGGCCATCAACGCATGGGACGCGCCGCAGAATTCGGCGCATTGCCCGCGATAGACGCCCGCGCTTTCGGGCAAGAAGGACAGATAGGTCTCGCGGCCCGGGATCATATCGGCCTTGCCGCCAAGGGCCGGCACCCAGAACGCATGGATCACCCTATGCGCTTTCAACACCAGACCCGTACGTTGCCCGACGGGCAGCCGCAATTCGTTGGCAGATGTCACACGGCTGCCATCGGGCAATTCATAGTCCACCCGCCACCACCATTGTTCGGCGGTGATGTGCACACGCATTCCCTCATCCGCCTCACGCGGGGCCTGCATCAGCGGCAGGCTGTACACCAGCAACCCGCCCAGCAGCACGACGGGAAACAACACACCTCCGCCGACGATCAGCCCCTCGGCCAGCCCGCGCGACATCTCGCGCGGGTTGATCCGTGTCACATAGACAAACAGCCCACCCACCAGCAGCCACAGCACCAGCGCGCCGACAAACATCACCAGCGCCAGATCATACAGCAACAGGGCATCGCGCCCTGACGGGTTCAGCACCGATTGCCGCCCTTCACCGCAGGCCGATACCACAAGGGCGCCGGCCAGAGCGACCAGCGTCCGCAACGAAGTGCGCGATCTGAAACAGGTCAAGAATACACCCGCGTCATTGGGCCAGCTTGCTCATATCATCCCCTCCGGGTGTCTCGTCATTCGATCTCATGTAAGCGATGGTCGCCCCCCACAGCACCACACCGATCGCCAGCAAAACGCCCGCAATCAGATACTGCACCGGGTCGCGCCCCGTCCAAGGCCCGACAAAAAACGCACAGCTCAGCGCGCCAAGATAGGGCAACCCCAGCGGCGCGGTGAAATGGTCGTGGTCCACCTTGTCACTGCGCAGCACCAACACCGCCACATTGACCACGGCAAACACCGCCAGCAACAACAGCGCGGTGGTCCCGCCCAGATCAGGCACCGCCCCGACAAAGGTGATCAGCCCCGCCGCCAATGCCGTGGTGAACAGAATGGCCACCCAGGGCGTTTGACGATTTGGCAACACGTGCCCCAATACCCTGGGCAACACCTTTTCCTCGGCCATGCCATACAGCAACCGCGACGCCATCAGCATGTTGATCAGCGCGGAATTGGCCACCGCACACATGGTGATTACACCGAATACGCCCAGCGGAAACCACGGCGCGCCCGCTTCGACGACCTTCAGCAGGGGCGTGGCGCCTTCGCTCAGGTCATCCGCCTCGACCAATGCAATCGCGGTCACCGATACCAGCAGGTAGATCACACCAGTGATCAGCAGACCGGTCAGCAGCACCTTGGGAAAGATGCGCGAAGGGTTCTTGGATTCTTCGGCCATGTTGACCGAATCCTCGAACCCGACCATCGCGAAAAACGCCAGGGTGGTGGCGGCGATCACCGGCCAGAACAGTCCTTTGTCAGTCTCTCCACCGCTGAAATCAAAGGCGCGGCCAAAATCCCCCTGACCGCCGGCCAGGGCCCACGCGCCGATCAGGATAATGATGATCAGACCGGTCAGTTCGATACAGGTGAAGACGACATTCATCTTCACGCTTTCGCCCACCCCGCGCAGGTTCACCGCCGCGATCAGCGCCATAAACGCCAGACTGATCGCCGTCACGCCAAACGCCCCATCGCCAAACCCGGCGGTCTGGGCAAAGTTTTCAGCAAAGGCCCGCGACGCGGTAGATGCCGATGTGATCCCCGACGACATCACCGCAAAGGCCACGAGGAAGGTCAGGAAATGCACGCCAAAGGCTTTGTGAGTGTACAGCGCAGCACCTGCCGCACGGGGGTATTTTGTCACCAGCTCCAGATAGCTGCACGCGGTTATCGTCGCCAGAACAAAGGCCACGAGGAAGGGCAGCCAGACCACGCCACCGACCTCTCCGGCCACCTTGCCCGTCAGCGCGTAAATACCGGTGCCCAGCACGTCGCCCACGATGAACAACAGCAGCAACCCCGGGCCCATCACCCGCTTGAGCTTTGTCTCGCCACCCTCGTCCGAAGGCTCTGAAGCCGTGTCCGACATATCCCTCTCCGATACAGGACAAAAAAAACCCTCCGCCGGATGGCGAAGGGCTTTCGATTGTTAGTTCTGGGGCAGTGCGTAGGCGATGATCTCGTCGCCCACTTTGGTTTCCATGAAGTGATGCCCGCCGGGATAGATCACGACGTATTGGCGGCCGTCGACCTCATAGGTCATCGGAGTGGTCTGGCCCCCGGCAGGCAGATCGACCTGCCAAAGCTCCTCCCCGGTTTCGGTCGCAAAGGCACGCAGCTTGTCGTCGGTGGTAGCAGCCACAAAGGTCACGCCGCCCGCCGTGGTGATTGGCCCGCCATTGTTCGGTGTCCCGATGGTCACCGGCAGCATCGACGGAATGCCAAACGGTCCGTTGTTTTCAGCCGAACCGAAGGGTTGGTCCCAAAGGGTTTTTCCGGTGGCCAGATCAATCCCCCTGATCCACCCGTATGGTGGCTCGGAACACAGCATTCCGGTGAAGGGCACGCGCCAGCCCGCATTCACTTCGATGGCATAGGGCACACCTTCCATCGGACCGGCCTCGCCGCCTGCATCGCTGAACGGTTTGACCCCGCGTCTGTCGGCCTCTTCGCGCGGGATCAACTGGTTGTAGTTCGGCATGTCGTTATAGTTGGCAATCAGGATGCCGCGTTCGGTGTCGACCGACACGCTGCCCCAGTCCGATCCACCGTTATAGCCCGGATATTCGATAAACGGCTTGTCCGCCGAAGGTGGGGTGAACTGTCCCGCATAGTTGGCGCGGCGGAACTGGATGCGGCACCACAACTGGTCGATCGGGCTCATGCCCCACATGTCCTTTTCGGTCAGCGGCGGCTGGTTCAGGTTGGCATAGCCGGAATAGGGTTGCGTGTCCGAAATATACTCAGGCTCGACGCTGCCCAGCTTGGGCGCGGGACGTTCCTCGACGGGAAACAGGCTTTCCCCTGTCTCGCGGTTCAGCACGTATATCTGCCCCTGCTTCGACGGCAGGATCAGCGCCGGAACGGTCCCGCCATCAACCGGGAAATCAACCAGCGTCACCTGACTGCCCAGGTCGTAATCCCACACGTCGTGGTGCACCGTCTGGAAATGCCAGACCTCTTCGCCGGTTGTCGCATCCAGTGCTACGAGGGAGGACGCATATTCGTTCTCTTCCGCGCTGCGGTCGCTGCCGTAATAATCACTCGAAGAGTTGCCAAGCGGCAGGTACACATACCCCAGTTCCTGATCGCCCGAGGCCATCGTCCACATGTTCGGCGTGCCGCGGGTGTAGGTCTCGCCTTCGGATGGTTCATCAACGACACCACCTTGCCCCAGATCCCAGGCCCACAGCATCTCGCCCGTGACCACGTCATAGCCACGGATAACGCCCGAGGGCGCATCGTTGGCCTCGTTGTCGCTGACCTGCGCGCCGATCACAGCCACGCCGCGCACAATTGTCGGCGGCGCGGTCACGGCATACCATCCCGGCACCGTGTCGCCCAGGCCGTCGTTCAGATCGACCATACCTGCATTGCCAAAATCCTGGCAAAGCTGGCCGGTGTCCGCATCCACAGCGATCAGGCGCGCGTCCAGCGTGCCCATCAGGATCCGCGCAGCACACAGCGCGTCGGGGTCCATATCTGCCGACACGTGATAGGCCAGACCACGGCATGTCGCCCCATAGGGGATCGCATCCTCGGGCACGCCCGGATCATAGCGCCATTCCTCGCGTCCGGTGGAGGCATCCAGCGCCAGAACCTGATTCATCGGTGTGCAGACAAAAAGCGTATCGCCAACTTTCAGCGGCGTGTTTTCCGGCGAATATTTTGTGTCCCTGGCTTCGGTCGGCAAGTCTCCGGTGTGGATCGACCAGACTTGCTGCAGCTGCGCCACGTTCTCGGTGGTGATCTGTGTCAAAGGCGAATGCCGCTCGCCATGAACGGTGCCACCGTAGACCGGCCAATCCACACCCGTTTCCAAGGGCGTGACCTGCGCGGGTGCCGCCGCTGCAACGGTTGTGTCTTCGGGCGCCTCGGCCTGCTCCGCCACATCCGGTGTTTCGGTCGCACCCTGAGACGTGTCTTGCTGCGCATGAAGCGGCACCGCTCCACCCATCACAAGTGAAAGGCCGAGTGCTGCTGTTGCCGCAACCGCAGTCACCCCGTTCATCCTGCGAGGACGCAACACGGGCAAGGCAATCAACACAAGAACCAGCATCACCGTAGGCGCAAAGACCCGTGGTTCCAACGCCCACCAATCCGAAGCAGGCTCCCAGCCGTCCAGGGTCACTTCCCAGATTGCCCAGATCAGCGTGCCCAGCCAGACGGCAACAAACACCACCACGCCACTGCGGCGCTTCTGGCACAGCAAAACGCCAGAGACGATCAGCAGAACACCCGTGATCGCGTAATACCACGAACCGCCCAAGGAGATCAGCCAGACACCGCCCGCCGCGAGGATCAGCCCGATTGCCAGCAAGAGAATTCCTATGAACACAGCGTACCATTCAAATCGAGTGCGGGTGCGCGGTGTATAGGCCTCGGGCATGACAACTCTCCCTGGATAGAAAAACTGGATAAAATATCGGGGCGAAAGGTCCCCTTTCCTCTTTGTTCTGAAACGCGCGACCTTGCGTTTGGTTCCCCCTTAACGTGTAGTGCGGAACTGAAAACGTCTTTGGTGGGTTGCTTCGCCATGACGGAAATACTGAATGAACTTTCGACCGAGATCGCGGGTCACAGCATGCTGGCATGGCCGGTCGTGATTTTTCGGATCATTGGCGCCGTGATATTGTCCTCCCTCATCGGATTTGAACGTGAAAGCAGGGATCATGCCGCTGGCCTGAGGACACATATGTTGGTCGGCCTGGCAGCGTCTTGTTACTGCCTTCTGGCGCTGGACCTTGTCGGTCGGGATTTCGGGGATCAGGTTCGCCTCGACCCGATCCGCATGATCGAAGCCGTGACAGGAGGCGTGGCGTTTCTGGCCGCCGGCTTGATTGTGTTCACCCGAGGTGAGGTCAAAGGTCTCACAACTGGCGCAAGCCTGTGGCTGGTCGCGGCCATCGGCACAGCGGCTGGTCTGGGCGTGTGGTTGATCGCGGTGCTGGCCACCGTTCTCGCGCTTTTCATTGTGGGAGTGCTGAAGTCTCTGGAGAGACCTGCAGAGTAGCCACGCGCCATTTCCGGGAGCGTGCCAAGTCCAGAACTTCTAAAGATTATGCCACCTAAGAATTGGACCTGTCACGCTTTGGTGCGGCCCCGTCAGCGCTCCTGGTGACATCTCTGAACGGCGTTTACTATATCACGCGCACCTGCAACGGCGACGGGCTCAGCCTTCGACCCGTTGCAGGAACTTGCGCAGGCGTGCGTCCTGTGGCGCGCCAAAGATTTGCG
Source organism: Sulfitobacter sp. 20_GPM-1509m (assembly GCF_000620505.1). Classification (GTDB taxonomy): domain Bacteria; phylum Pseudomonadota; class Alphaproteobacteria; order Rhodobacterales; family Rhodobacteraceae; genus Pseudosulfitobacter. The sequence continues at coordinate 298,723 of NZ_JIBC01000008.1, forward strand.
ACGGCGGGCCGCTTTCGACGATCTTGCCGCCTTCCATGAACAGAACGCGATCCGCGATCTCGCGGGCGAATTGCATCTCGTGGGTGACGATCAGCATGGTCTGGCGACGCTCGGCCACCGCACGCATCAGGTCCAGCACCTCGCCCACCCATTCGGGGTCCAGCGCGGATGTGGGTTCGTCGAACAACAACAGCTCGGCCCCCAGCGCCATGGCGCGCCCGATGCCCACGCGCTGCTGTTGCCCGCCGGACAGCGCCGCGGGAAAGCTGTCGGCCTTGTCCGCCAGACCGGTTTCCGCCAGCACCGCCAGCGCCCGCTGTTCGGCCTCGGCACGGGGGTGCTTTTGCACCGTGGTCAACGCCTCCATGATGTTTTCCTTGGCTGTCTTGTTGGCAAACAGCCCGTAGTTCTGGAACACCATGCCCGTGCACCGGCGCAGCGCCAGAATGTCGGCCTTGCGGGCGTGGGCTGCGTCCACGGTCACGTCGCCGATGGTGATGACCCCGGCCTGTGGCACATCGAGGAAATTCAGACAGCGCAGCAACGTCGACTTGCCTGTGCCCGAGGGGCCGATGATCACCACCCGTTCGCCATCGGCAATGTCCAGATCAATGCCGTCCAGCACAGGGGCCGCGCCAAAATGTTTCGTCAAACCGCGGACGCGTATCATCGCACAAACGCCTTGTTCAGATGTGTTTCCAGCCGTTTCTGGCCCTGGCTCAGGATTTCGACGATCACCCAATAGATGATCGCCACGACAAGGAAGGCTTCGAAATAGAGAAAGCTGCCCGCCGCCTCTTTCTGTGCCGCGCCCATCATTTCCGTGACACCCAGCGTGAAGGCCAGCGAGGTGCCCTTGATCATGTCGATAAAGTAATTCACCAGCGTCGGCGCCGCGACCCGTGCGGCCTGTGGCAGGATAATCCGCCACATCATCTGGCCTTGGGTCATGCCGATGGACTGCGCGGCCTCCCATTGGCTGCGGTCCACGCCGACAATCGCGGCGCGGATCGATTCCGCCATATAGGCCGAGAAATGCAGCGTCAGCCCCATGATCGCCGCCGTCACCCCGTCAATCTGCGTCAGCGACGGCAGGATCTGCGGCAGGCCAAAGTAGAACAGGAACAGCTGGACCAGCAGCGGTGTGCCACGGAAAAAGCTGATGAACAGCACGACGAACCAGTCCAGCACCGGCACTTTCGCCACCCGCTCGACCGCCAGCAGCGCCCCAAGGATCAGCGCCAGCACCATGCCCGCGCCCGCCATGAACAGCGTCAGCGGCACATAGCCCAGGATAACGGGCACCAGTCCCAGCATGTAATCAAGGTCAAGCGCCCGCATGGATCAATCCGCCGTGGTGATGTCGGTGCCGAACCATTTGTCCGAGATTTCGGCCAATGTGCCGTTGTCCCGCAGCGTGGTCAGGGCCGCGTCAACACGGTCGCGCAGCGCCCGGTCGGCTTCGGTGTCGCGGAAAGGCAGCGCGTTGCGGATTTCCGAAAACGGCTGACCGGCCAGTTGCAGTGGAAGCGGGCTTTCCTTGATCAGCTGTGCCGACGACACGCGGTCCATCACAAAGGCATCGACCCGCCCCAGCGCCGTGTCCTGCGCGATGTTGGAATCGTAAGTCTTGATTGTGATTTCATCCGCATAGGGCAGTTCATTCAACAACTGCTCGAAGTTCGAACCCAGGTTCACCGCAACCGTTTTGCCGCGCAGGTCCTCGACGCCGGTGATCGCATCGTTACCTGCCTTGGTCACGACCTGCGCCCCGTCAATCACGTAGGGCGCGGTAAAGATGAACTTGGCCTCACGCTCGGGGGTGATGGTGATCTGGTTGGCAATCGTGTCGATCCGGCCCGCGTCCAGCGCGCCGATCAGACCTGAAAACGCCATGGTTTCAAACGTCACGTCCAGCCCGGCCTCTTCGCCCACGGCGTTCATCACGTCGACTTCGAACCCCTGCAATTCGTCCAGCTTGACGAAGGTGAACGGGAAATAGCCACCCGACATGCCCACGCGCAGCGTGTCGGTGCCTTGGGCGATGGCGGGGCCGCCGAATGTGACCGCAAGGGCAGCGGCGGCGATGATCTGTTTCAGCATTGAATTCACTCCTGTAACTCTTGCCTCCAAATGTCACCGCAAGCCACGCGCTTCAACTGTCCCGCAAAATCAAGACGATTTATCCGCGCCAGCGCACGCAAGCACTGCACTGTTCGTTTGGCACGGCTCTATGGGGAAAATATCCTGAATTCTGCTCATTTCCAGAAATCTGTGCTGAGCAGAGCCCTCAAGAAACGCATTCACAGAACGGATATGCGCAGATTGCAAGGCTGGCAAAGGTGATCGAAGGGCCGCAAAGCCCTTCGATCGGGTCATATGGATCAGAACGGGCTGTCTTCGTAATAGAAGTCAGCAGCGTTGTCCGCAGTGATCAGCACCGACCCGATGGTGAACGTGCCGGACACCGGCGCGGTCGAGGTCATGCCCACGGCGGTCATCTCGATGGCTGTCGCAATCATCGACGGCGGATAGGTCACGTCGGCCGGGATCATCGGATCGCCGTCGCGCACCTTGGCCACCATTTCCTTCATGCCGGCACCGCCCAGCACGAACTTGATGTCGTCGCGCCCCGATTGCTCGATGGCCGCCAGCACACCGATGGCCATATCGTCATCCGAGGCCCAGACCGCGTCGATCTTGTCGTATTTCGACAGGAAATCCTGCATCACGGTAAAGCTGTCGTCGCGGTTCCAGTTGCCGTGCTCCATCGCCAGAATGTTGATGCCCGACCCGTCGATTGCGCTTTCAAAGCCTTCGACGCGCTCGTTGTCGATGGTGGTCGGGATGCCACGGAAGACGACGATGTCACCGCCATCCGGCATGGCCGAAACCATATATTCGCCCGACACCTTGCCAAAGCCGGGGTTGTCGCCGGCCACATACAGATCCTCGATACCGGGAATGGCAAGACCACGATCCACCACCGTCACCCACGCGCCGCTGTCTGCAACTGCCTTGACCGGGCTGGTCAGCGGCTCGGATTCAAAGGGCAGAACCACCAGCGCGCTGATGTTGCGCGTGGCCAGCATGTCCTCGATGTCGTTGACCTGTTTGGCCGGATCCGAAGCCGTCGCCAGCACGAAATCCAGCTCGGGATAGACCTTCTCCAGCCGGTCCACCGCCTGTTGCGCGTGAAAGTTCATGCCGCCCGCCCAGCCGTGCGTTGCCGCCGGGATCGACACCCCGATGACCTTGGTTTCCTGTGCCAGCACCGGCATCGCCAGTGTCGCCGCCAGCGCGGCCGCTGTAATTTTCGCAAATTTCATGGCTTATCTCCTCTGTTTACCATGTTCTCCCGAAGGGCTGTTCTCAGCTCTCCGCCTTCTTGTCGCGCTGAAGGATGACGGCCAGGATGATGATCACACCCTGTATGGCCCCGTTCAGATAGGGCGATACGCCATCCGTCAGATTCAGAATATTGTCGATCAGCGACAGGATCAGCACGCCGATCACCGTGCCCCAGACGCGACCGAAACCGCCCTTGAGCATGGTGCCGCCAATGATCACCGCCGCGATGGCTTCCAGTTCCCACAGCACGCCGGTGCTGGGCGACGCCGAGCCAAGGCGTGGGACGTACATGATCGTCGCCACCCCGACGAGGATGCCCAGAAAGACATAGGTCAGCATCCGCACGCGGTTGACGTTCACCGATGAGTAGCGCGCCACCTGATCGTTGGACCCGACCGCCGCCGCATGGCGTCCGAACGCGGCGCGCCGCATCACCAGCTCGCCGATGATCGCCACCAGCGCAAAGACGATGATCGGCCAGCTGATCCCCAGAATGCCGTCGAAATAGATCGGCCGGATCACCGACCGCATCCCGAAATCCAAAGACAGCGTGCCACCATCGGCCAGCCACGTGACCAGACTGCGATAAATGCCCATCGTCCCCAGCGTCACGATAAACGCCTCGATCCGCATGGTGGTGATCAGGAATCCGTTGACGAACCCGGCCAGCGTCCCCGCCACCATCGCCGTCAACATGCCAACGAACACCAGCGGCCAGCCCGGCCCCATCGCAGGAAGCATCGCGTTCATCACCAAAATCATCAGCCCCGCGATAAAGGCCGCCATCGACCCAACCGACAGGTCCAGCCCGCCGGCCGTGATGACAAAGGTCATGCCCACCGCGATGATCCCGATAAAGGCTGAGCGCGACAGAACGTTGGTGATATTGGCCGCGCTCAGGAAATTCCCGTTCAGCGCCGCGCCGACGATCACCAGCACGACCAGCGCCAGAATAGGCCCCAGCACCTTCAGGTTGACGCTTTTTGCCGCCCGTGAGGGCTGTGTTTCGGTGGCTGTCATCAAATCGCCTCTTGCCTGTTCGCGCCCAGCCCCATTGCGAGCCGCACGATCTTGTCTTCTGTCATGTCATCTCCGCTGACTTCGCCCGCGATGGTCCCCAGCCGCATGACCAGCACCCGATCCGCAAGGCCAATGACCTCCTGCATCTCGGAACTGACCACGATGATGGATTTGCCCGCCGCCGACAGCGCGTGGATGAATTCGTAAATCTGTTGCTTGGTGCCGATGTCGATGCCCCGCGTCGGCTCGTCGATGATGACGATATCCGGCTCGGTCAGCATGATCTTGGCGATCAGCAGCTTTTGCTGGTTGCCCCCCGACAGGTTGCCCACCAGCACGTCACGGGTCGGGCAGCGGATGTCGAAATCGGCAATCGCCCGTGTCAGCGCCGCGTCTTCCGCTTTGTGATCTATCAGCCAGTTGGTGAACTCCGGCAGCGCCTGCAGGGTCAGGTTTTCGCGCATCCCCTTTTGCAGCAGCAGCCCCCGGCCCTTGCGGTCCTCGGTCAGGTAGCACAGCCCCGCCGCCTGCGCCTGTTGCGGAGACCGCAGGGTGACGGACTTGCCATTGATGCGCACATCTCCCTGCGCGGTGCGCAGGCCCGTCAGCCCCTCCATCGCCTCGGTGCGCCCCGATCCGATCAGCCCGGAAATCCCCAGAATCTCGCCCTTGCGCAGGGTAAAGCTGATGTCACGGGCATAGCCCGGCACGTTCAGCCCTTTGACCTCCAGCGCCGGCTCATCGCTGACGGCGACAGAACGCACCGGATAGAGTGACGACACATCGCGCCCCACCATCGCTTCGGCCATCTGGTCTTCGTTGAACTCGGTCGTCATGCCCTGCGCCACCACATGCCCGTCGCGCAGCACCGTGATCCGGTCCGAGATGCGCTTGACCTCGTCCAGCTTGTGCGAGGTGAACAGGATCGCCACGCCTTCGGCCTTCAGCCGCTCCACCTGCTCAAACAGCACCTCCGCCTCGCGCTCGGTCAGCACGGCGGTGGGTTCATCCATGATCAACACCTGCGCGCGCCGCGACAGCGCCTTGGCGATCTCGACCATCTGCTTGTCCGCATTGGAAATGTCGCGCACCCGCGCGGTGGGCGACACCTTGCAGTTCAGCCGGTCCAGCAGCCTGCGCGTCTCTGCCTGCATCCACCCCTTGTCCAGGAACAGACCACGCCGTTTCTCGTGCCCCAGAAAGATGTTCTGCTCCACGCTCAACTGGTCGGCCAGATTGAACTCCTGATGGATCAGCACAACGCCCTGCGCCTCGGCCTGTTGCGAAGAGGCAAAACGCACCGGCGCCTCGTCCAGCTTCACCTGCCCCTTGGTCGGTTCCAGATAGCCCGACATGATCTTCATCGCCGTCGATTTGCCCGCCCCGTTCTCTCCGATCAGGGCGTGCACCTCGCCGGGTCGCAGGGTCAGGTTGATGTCGTGCAAAACCTGCACCGGCCCGAAACTCCGGCAAACGTCGGACAGGGTCAGGGCGCGGGTTTCGCTCATAGCTTGACCCACGCCGCATCGCGCTTCGACGACCGCACGCAAGCGTCGATAAAGGCGACCCCTTCCAGCCCGTCCTGCACCGTCGGCAACAGGTGATCCGGCATCTTGCCGTCGCGCGCCGCGACGATCAGGTCGGCCGCCTCGTTGTAGATGTTGGCAAAGCCTTCAAGATACCCCTCGGGATGCCCCGGCGGAATGCGCGAGGCCCCTTGATTGCCCGCAGTGGCACCCGCCCCGTTGCGGGTCAGCAACCGCTTGGGTTCGCCGAAGGGCGTGAACCACAGATAGTTCGGATCTTCCTGCGCCCATTCCAGCCCGCCCTTGTCGCCGTATACCCGCAACCGCAGACCGTTTTCATTGCCCGGCGCCACCTGGGACGACCACAACATGCCCTTGGCCCCGCCGTCAAAGCGCAGCATCACATGCACATTGTCATCCAGCCGCCGCCCTTCGACAAAGGTGGTCAGATCAGCGGCCAGACTTTCCAGCTGCAACCCCGTGACAAAGCGCGCAAGGTTGTAGGCATGCGTGCCGATATCGCCCACACAGCCCCCCGCGCCAGAGCGTTCCGGGTCGGTGCGCCATTCCGCCTGCTTGCTGCCGTCAGCCTCGACCGGATCGGTCAGCCAGTCTTGCGGATACTCAACCTGCACAACGCGTACATTGCCAATGTCGCCCTGCCGCACCATTTCGCGGGCCTGACGCACCATCGGATAGCCGGTGTAATTGTGCGTCAGCACAAACAACGCGTCCGACTTCTCCGCCGCCGCCACCAGCTTTTTCGCATCCGCCAGGGTCGAGGTCAGCGGCTTGTCACAGATCACATGGATGCCACGTTTCAGGAATTCGCGCGCCGCCGGGTAATGCACATGGTTCGGCGTGACAATCGCCACCGCCTCGACCCCGTCCTTCAACCGCGCTTCGCGCTTCGCCATCTCTGTGAAATCGCCATAACAACGGTCCTCGGCCAGCCCCAGCGCAGCACCCGAGGCTTTGGATTTCTCCGCCGTCGACGACAGCGCCCCGGCAACCAGCTGAAACCGTCCGTCAATGCGCGAGGCGATGCGATGCACCCCGCCGATGAACGCGTCATTCCCGCCGCCGATCATGCCCAGTCTGATAGGTTTCATCCTCAAATCCCCATCATCTTGGCGTTCAGCGCGGTGTCCGCCCCGCCGTCCGCGAAATCGTCAAAGGCGCGTTCGGTCACACGAATGATATGATCCTTGACGAATTGCGCCCCCTCGCGGGCGCCGTCCTCGGGATGCTTGATCGCGCATTCCCATTCCACCACGGCCCAGCCGTCGAAATCATTCGCCGCCATCTTGGAAAACACCGCGCCAAAATCGACCTGCCCGTCGCCCAGACTGCGGAACCGCCCTGCGCGGTTGACCCACGACTGATAGCCGCCATAAACACCCTGCCGGCCCGTCGGATTGAACTCGGCATCCTTGACGTGGAACATGCGGATGCGGTCGCGGTAGATGTCGATATTGTCGAGATAATCCAGACATTGCAGCACGTAATGCGACGGATCATACAGCATGTTGGCGCGTGCGTGATTGCCGGTGCGCTCAAGGAACATCTCGTAGGTGATCCCGTCGTGCAGGTCCTCGCCCGGATGGATTTCGTAACAGACATCGACGCCGCAGTCCTCGGCGTGGTCCAAAATCGGCAACCACCGCTTTGCCAGCTCGTCAAAGGCCTGCTCGACCAGACCCGCAGGCCGCTGCGGCCACGGATAGACGTAGGGCCAGGCCAGCGCGCCCGAAAACGTCGCATGTGCCCCGATGCCCAGGTGTTTCGAGGCGGTCAGCGCCTTTTTCACCTGATCGACGGCCCATGCCTGACGCGCCTTGGGATTCCCCCTCACGCTTTCCGCGGCGAACCCGTCAAACACGTCGTCATAGGCGGGGTGCACCGCCACCAACTGCCCTTGCAGGTGGGTCGAAAGCTCGGTCACCTCGACGCCATTGGCGCGCGCCTGTCCGGCCCAATCCTCGCAATAGCCCTTGGATGTGGCGGCCTGATCCAGATCAATCATCCGCGCGTCCCAGCTTGGCACCTGAACGCCCTTGTAGCCGCAATCGGCAGCCCATTTGGTGATCGCGTCCCATGAGTTAAACGGCGCGTCATCACCGGCAAATTGCGCCAGAAACAGCGCCGGACCCTTGATCGTTTTCATCTCGTTCCTCCCTTTCGTCAGACGTAGCGGTTGACGATATTCTCAAGTTTCTCCTGCGCGCCGGAACGCGGCTGCGGCTTCACGTCCGCCGCCTCGGCACGGGCGGCGATCCCGTCCAGCGTGGCACCTGCCTCCAGCATGGCTTGCGCATCGGCGCTGTCCCAACCGGCGTAACGGGCGCGGCGCGGCCCCTCCAGCGCGTCATCCTCGATCATCCGGTACGCCGATTTCAGCCCGCGTGCGCAGATGTCCATCGCCCCCACGTGGGCCGCAATCAGGTCTTCGGCATCCAGCGACTGCCGCCGCAGCTTGGCGTCGAAATTGGTGCCGCCGGTGGTGAACCCGCCTGCCATCAGCACTTCGTAATAGGCCAGCGCCGCCTCGGACGGGGAATTGGGGAACTGGTCGGTGTCCCAGCCGGATTGGTAATCGTTGCGGTTCATGTCGATCGACCCGAAAATACCCAGTGTCCGCGCCATCGCCAGCTCATGCTCGAACGAATGACCCGCCAGGATCGCGTGCCCCTGCTCCACGTTCACCTTGACCTCATCTTCAAGGCCGAACCGTTTCAGGAAGCCGTAGACCGTGGCCACATCGTAATCATACTGGTGCTTGGTCGGCTCCTGCGGCTTCGGCTCGATCAGGATCGCGCCCTTGAAGCCGATCTTGTGCTTGTATTCGACCACCATGGACAGAAACCGGCCCATCTGTTCCAGCTCCCGGCCCAGATCGGTGTTCAGCAGCGTCTCGTAGCCTTCGCGCCCGCCCCACAGCACATAGTTCTCGCCGTTCAAACGGTGGGTCACATCCATGCAGGCCTTTACCGTCGAGGCACAGTAGGCAAAGACATCCGGGTCCGGGTTGGTGCTGGCACCGGCCATGTAACGCCGGTTCGAGAACATGTTTGCCGTCCCCCACAACAGGCGCGGCCCGCCGTCGGCCATCTTTTTCTCGAAATAATCGGCCATCTCGTTCAGGCGCTTGTGGCTCTCGGCCAGGTTGCTGCCCTCGGGGCGCACGTCGTGGTCGTGAAAGCAGAAGAACGGCACGTTCAGAATGCGGAACATGTCAAAGGCGGCATCGGCCTTGGCCCGCGCCAGTTCCATCGTGTCCGCAGGGAACCAGGGGCGCTGGAACGTCTGCCCGCCAAAGGGATCGTTCCCCTCCCAGACAAAGTTGTGCCAATAGCAGACGGCAAAGCGCAGATGCTCCTCCATCGTCTTGCCCCCCAGTTTTTCCTGCGGGTCATAGTGACGGAAGGCCATCGGATTGGTGCTGTCCGCACCTTCGAATGTCACCGGGGCGATGTCTGCGAAATATTGGCTCACTGTATGTTCTCACGGCTGTAGATGTTCAATTTGATCCTGCCGGCATCGGCAGGAGGTGTGATGGAATCCGTCAGGTCACGCATGACCCCGACGGCGGCAATGACGCCCGCGCGAATGTCCTGATCAATCACCAGATCAAAGGTGCCGGTGCGCAGCGCCTCGCGCGAAATCTGGGTCAGTTCGTGCACGATGGTTACGGGCTTGGGGTCCAGCGTGCCGACCGCGCGCACCAGCCCGCGGTTGCCCGCCCCGATGGCATAGATCCCTGCAATCGGCCGGTCGCGGGCCGTGTCCAGAACGATCTGTTCCACCCGGGCGGCATCATCGGCCCCCTGGGCCGCGGGCAACAACGTGCAACCGTCGAACCGCTCTTGCATGACCATCTGGAACCCCAGCAAACGCTCGCTGTGGTCCCGCGCGGCCAGCGACCCCGCAATCATCAGGATGTTACCCGCATCCTTGATGAACCGCCCCATGAACTCGGCCGCGGTGCGCCCCGCCATGACGTTGTCGGGGCCGACATAGGCGTCCCGCCCCGAACTTGGCAGGTCCGCGACAAGGCTGACAACCCTGACGCCGGAGGCAAGAAGCGATGCGATTTCCTCGTTGATCTCGGGGGCCTCGCTGACCATCACAGCGACCGCATCGCAATCCAGATTGCGCAACGCCGCGATCTGATCCTCGACATCAAAGGGACGGGTCGGGACGATCTGGACAACCACCTGTTCCTCACGCAGCCGATGCTGTTCCTGCGCAAGTGCCGCGTGCAGCAAGGCCACAAAGCCGGTGTCGCCGGTCGGCACGACAAAACAGAAGCGATAGATGCGGCGGCGCGACAGGTTGGCGGCGGCCAGATTGCGGACATATCCGGTCTGGACAACAGCCGCCTTGACGCGATCCACCACCTTGGCCGACACGCCGCCGCGATTGTTCAGAACGCGATCGACGGTCGCAAGGCTGACCTGCGCCACCTCAGCAACGTCGCGTACCGTTGGCCCGCTCATCTCGATTCCCCCCCAGTTGCCCAAGGATCGGAGAATTCTTGAGGTACGTCAATCAAATTTCTGACGACAATGCCTCAAATGCCATAAGGCCGCCCCTAGGACGCGCAGGCTTACCTGCCAGAAAGCGCGGATCGCCAACTTTGACATACGGGTATCTCGACCGTGATTCCCGTCATGTGCCCTCACGGGCCCTTGTGCTGTACCGGACAGGATGGCGGGTCGCGGCCTAAAATGCCACAACATGCTGTTAATGTTCAATTTTCTCACACGCGCGAATTCCCGCCCATGCCATTTGCCAGAATCACCGGTCACCGATACTGAGTCTCAAAAAAACACGGGCAGTCAAAATCATGTTACGAACCAACATCGCGCGCAAACTTCCCTGGGCTTTTCTGGCCTTGGGCATGCTGGTTTCAGCCTGCGCCCAGAAACCTGAAGTTACGCACAGCGGGATCGATCAGAACCGTTTGACGCTGGCGTTGATGGAGGTTGAGGCAAAGCACGAACGCGGCGCGCGCGTGTGGTGCGTGCCATTCGCCCGCGATCTGAGCGGCATCGAAATTTACGGAAATGCGAACCTGTGGTGGGACAAGGCCAAGGGCCTCTACCCGCGCGGCAACGCACCGGCCCCCGGCTCGGTTCTGGCCTTCCGGTCAACCAGCAAAAATCCCATGGGCCACGTGGCAGTGGTTTCGCAAATTCTCTCTGACCGGATGATCCAGGTGGATCATGCCAACTGGGAGAAAAACAGGGTCACGATGAAAATGGTTGCCGTTGACGTGTCCAAGTCAAATGACTGGACCGCTGTGCGCCTTGAAAGCGCCCCTGGCAGCCTTGGATCGACCTATCCGACCCACGGGTTCATATATCCCGCCGCAAACCAGTCCAAGATCGCCTCGCGCATGTAAAAGGCAGCCCTGCCGCGCGTCGCGGGCAGGGTTCAGCGCGCCAGCAATGGCGCGATCAGTCCGGCAATACGCGCTGATCCTTTTCGTGACGGATGCAAACGGTCCGACGCGAAAAGGGACAGGTCGTCCGCCCGGAACACGTCATCCATATCCGCCAGCGTCACCCCGGCATCAGATCCGGCCATCCGCCGCAGCCGGTCCTCCAACACCTGATAGGGCCTTTCGCATGCGGTGCCCGCATACCGTGGCGCGGTATAGTAGTCCGCCCAGATCACCTTTGACCCGCGCGCCCGCAGATCGGCCACCAACGCGGGGATCGCACCCTGGGTCCCGTTTTCGGAAATCAGCCGATCCAGAACCGCCCCGCAGTCAGAGCAGTTGCAATTCGCGCTCAGGTCGTTGGCGCCGCCGTTCAAAATCACCCACTCGGGCCGCAACCCCTCCAGCTGTGCCGGAATGTTCAATGGCCCGATGCCGCCGATGATACGCGCAGAGGGCAAGGAAACATCCCCGACAGGAGCGCCCAGACCCGCGCGCAAACCGTCAGCGACAGAACCGCCTGCGGTCCGGTTCCAGGCCATGACGGAATCCCCCGCCACAATGATGCGTGCATCCTGCGGCACGCCGCGTCCACAGGCGCTCAGCAGGCACAGGACGAATATGATACAGTATTTCATCCTCGTGAATTAGTCCGCCCGACAGCGCGCTCAAGCCATACTGACGAAATCTTGCAAAGATCGTCCGCACAAGACACGGGCCCGCGCAAGGAACTCCCGCAAGCGGACGTATGAAGTTTTTTTGTCTCTGCCGTAATTGCATTGACCATCCCCGTCCTCCTGCGCAGACTGATGCGCACAAGGGAGGCTGATGGCCGCCCGTATCTGCCATGGAACCCGGGGGTCCTAATGTCTGAATTTTCAAGAATTTTCGCCGCAACCACTGTCGCGCTGGGAATGGGCTTGTCGCCACTGGCCGCCGCCGCCGACCAGATCATCATCGGCCTGCAACAGGAACCGACCACGCTTGATCCCACCGCCGACGCCACCGCGTCGATTGACGGCATGATGACCATGAACGTGTTCGAGGCGCTGACCATCGTGGCCGAGAACGGAGAAGTCCAACCGAACCTGGCCACCGGCTGGAAAATTTCGGATGACGGGCTGACCTATACTTTCCAGCTGGCCCAGGACGTGACATTCCACGACGGCACCACCTTTGACGCCGACGACGTGGTGTTCTCTTTCAACCGTGCCATGGCCGAAGACAGCGTGAACCCGTCCAAGTCGATCTTCAAACCGATCGAGAGCGTCACTGCCATCGACCCGCACACCGTTGAAATCAAACTGTCGCGCAAGGATGCGTTTTTCCTGTTCAACATGGGTCAGGGCGACAGCGCCATCGTGGCCTCTGAATCGGTGGACACCAACAACACCAACCCCGTGGGCACCGGTCCGTTCAAATTTGACAGCTGGACCCGGGGCGATCGCCTGACACTGGTGAAAAACCCGGACTACCGCGATGCCGCAGGCGTGGCGCTGGACAAGGTCGAGTTCCGCTTTATCTCGGATCCCTCCGCTGCCACGGCCGCGATGATGGCCGAAGAGCTGGACGCCTTCCCCGGCTTTCCCGCGCCCGAACTGCTGGTCCAGTTCGAAGCCGACCCGCGCTTTCGCGTGAACATCGGCTCGACCGAGGGCGAGGTCATCCTGGCCATGAACAACTCGAAACCGCCCTTCGACAACATCGAGGTGCGCCGCGCCGTGGCCACCGCCGTGAACCGCGACGAGATCATCGAAGGCGCGATGTACGGCCAGGCCGTGCCCATCGGCAGCTTTTACCCGCCGCACGGCACCGCCTATGTCGATCTGACCGACGCCTATCCGCACGACACGGCCAAGGCCAAGCAGATGTTCACCGACGCGGGAGTCGAAGGCACCACCATGACCCTGCGCGTGCCGCCCTTCCCCTATGCCACACGGTCGGCTGAAATCATCCAGTCGGAACTGGCCGCCGCCGGCATCGACGCCAAGGTTGAAAACGTCGAATGGGGCTTCTGGATCGACGAGATCTACAAGAAGAAAAACTATGACATGACCATCATCGCGCATACCTCGCCCAACGACATGGGCAACTTTGCGCGCGGGCCGGATTATTTCTATGGCTACGATGACGCCACCTTCAACGACCTGTGGGGCCAGATCGAAACCGAAACCGACCCCGCCAAGCGCGATGCGCTGCTGCAGGAAGGTCAACGCTTTCTGACCGACCAGTCGGTGCACGTGTTCCTGTTCCAGCTGCCGCTGCTGGGCGTCTTTAAAACCAGCGTCGAAGGCTATTGGTCCTCGGCCCCCGTCCTGTACATGCCGCTCAAGGGTGTGACGAACGCAGGCTGACAAGGATCGGCCGCAGGGCTTCGGGCGCTGCGGCCGGATCAAACGGATGTGGTATTTCATCTTTCGCCGGACCGCCGGATTCGTGGCGACACTGTTTGTGGTGTCGGCTGTTGTCTTTTCCGTGATGAACATCCTGCCGGGTGATCCGGCGCTGACCATTCTGGGGCTGGACGCGACCGACGATGCGCTGGCCGCATTGCGCGAACAGCTAGGGCTGAACCAGCCGGTGCTGGCGCGCTATGTCTCGTGGGTCTGGAATGCGCTGCAGGGTGATTTCGGCATCAGCCATTCCTTCCGCGTGCCGGTGTCCGAACTGATCGCGGAACGCCTTCCGATGACCGTGTCGCTGGCGGTGGCGGGCATGATCTTTACGCTGGTGATCGCGCTGAGCCTGGGCATTGGTGCTGCGGCGCGGCACCGCAAGGTGGGTGACTGGGGGGTGATGTTCATCTCGCAGATCGGGATCGCGGTGCCTGCCTTCTGGCTGTCGATGCTGCTGGTGTTGCTGTTCGCGGTCAAACTGCGCTGGCTGCCGCCCGGCGGGTTCGCGGGCTGGTCCGATCCGGTGGCGGCGATGCGGTCGCTGGTGTTGCCGACCATCGCCCTGGGCGTGGTGCAGTCGGCGGTGCTGGCGCGGGTCACGCGGTCGTCGGCGCTCGAAGTCATGCGGCAGGATTTTGTCAGAACCGCCCGCGCCTCAGGGCTGTCCCGGCGGCGGGTGTTATGGCGGCACGTGCTGCCCAACGCGCTGGTGCCGATCGTGACCATCGTGGGGATGCAGTTCGCGGCGCTGGTGACGGGCACCATCGTGATTGAAAACGTGTTCTACCTGCCGGGGCTCGGGCGGCTGATATTCCAGTCGATTTCCAACCGCGACCTGCCGACGGTGCAGGCGCTGGTGATGCTGTTTGCCGCCATCGTGGTGACGGCCAATTTCGTGGTCGACCTGCTGTACGTGGTGATCGACCCGCGCCTGAAGGCCCGCACATGACCCGCCGATTGCCTGTCAATTTCATCCTTGGCGCGGTGCTGGTGGCGCTGGTCGTGGGCACCGCGGCACTGTCGCTGGTGTGGACCCCGCATGACGCAACGCAGATGGCGATTTCGAACAAATTCGCCGCGCCCTCGGCCACCCACTGGCTGGGCACCGACCAGTTGGGCCGCGATGTACTGTCGCAACTGATGGCGGGCGCGCGCAATTCGATGGCGGTGGCGCTGGTGGCGGTGCTGCTGGGCGGATCGGTCGGCGTGGCGCTGGGGCTGCTGGCCTCGGCCCTTGGCGGCTGGGTCGAAGACGGGGTGATGCGGCTGGCCGATCTGGGCTTTGCCTTTCCGGCGCTGCTGTTTGCGATCATGCTGGCGGCGGTCTTTGGCCCGTCGCTGACCAATGCGGTGCTGGCGATTGCCTTTATCAACATTCCGGTCTTTGCCCGTGTGACGCGGGGGGCGGCCAATCAGGTCTGGACGCTGGACTATGTGCTGGCCGCCCGCGCGGCGGGCATGAACCGCTTTGCCATCAGCCGCGACCACATCCTGCCCAACATCGCCGCCGCGATCATCGTGCAGGCGACCATCGAATTCGCCGTCGCCATCCTGGCCGAGGCGGCGCTGTCCTACCTTGGCCTTGGCGCGCAACCGCCTGCGTCCAGTTGGGGCCGCCTGCTGTCCGAGGCGCAGACGCTGATGTACATCGCGCCGCAACTGGCGATCTATCCGGGGCTGTGCATCGTCGTCGCGGTCGTCGGCTTTGGCCTGTTGGGCGACGGGCTGCGCGACATGTCCGACCCCCGCCTGTCGAGGGAGCGTTAGATGTTCCAGCTTGCCGATTTCTCCGTCAGCTTTGGCACCGCCACCGCCCTGCGCCGGGCCACGCTGGACATCCGTCAGGGCGACCGGCTGGGCATTGTCGGTGAAAGCGGGTCGGGCAAGACCATGCTGGCGCTGGCCCTGATGGGCATGGCCCCCGACGCCGCAAAGATCGGCGGACGGCTGACCATCGACGGGCAGGACATGACCCACGCATCCGAACGCACATGGCAACAGATGCGCGCGCGCCGTGTCGCGATGATCTTTCAGGAACCGATGAGCGCGCTGAACCCGCTGCGCCGCATCGGCGACACGATGATGGAACCGCTGATCGTGCACGAGGGGCTGAGCCGCGCACAGGCGCAGGCCCGCGTGCTGGCGTTGTTCGAGGAGGTCGGCATTCCCGACCCCGCCGCGCGGCTGCGCATGTTCCCGCACGAGCTAAGCGGCGGCCAGCGTCAGCGGGTGCTGATCGCGCTGGCATTGGCCTGCAACCCTGCGCTGCTGATCGCGGACGAGCCGACGACGGCGCTGGACGCGAACGTGGCGCTGCGGATCACCGACCTGCTGGTGCGGCTGGCCCGCGAACGCGGCATGGCGCTGGTGTTCATCACCCATGATCTGGCGGCGGTGGCACGCACCACCAAGGACATCGTGGTGATGTACGGCGGCGACATGATCGAACGCGGCCCGACCGCGCAAGTTCTCGCCGCCCCTGCCCACCCCTATACGCAGGGGCTGCTGGCCGCGCGCCCCGACCCCACCGTCCCGCCGCGTGACGCGACCGGCAAACGCCGCCGCCTGCCGACCTTGCCGGGCACCGTGCCGCCGCTGGCCGCCCTGCCCCAAGGGTGCCGCTTTTCGGGCCGGTGCAGTGTCGAGCTGCCGCAATGCGCGGGCACGCGCCCCACGGACCACGCCGTTGACCCGGACCGCTCTGCCGCCTGTCACCTGCTGGGGGCCGCGCCATGACCGCCCCGCTGCTGGACGCCCGCAACCTGACCCGCCGCTACCGCCTGCCGCGCACGTCGCTGTTGCACCCGGCCCCGGTGCTGACGGCGGTGGACAACACCAGTTTCACCATCAGCGCGGGCGAAACGCTGGGCGTGGTGGGGGAATCCGGCTCGGGCAAATCGACCATCGCCCGCATGGTCATGGCGTTCGAGACACCGGACGCGGGCGAGGTGCTGTTTCAGGGACAGAACCTGCACGCCCTGTCGCCTTACGAATTGCGCCTGCAACGCCAGAAATTCCAGATGGTGTTTCAGGACCCCTTCGGCTCGCTGGACCCGCGCCGCACCGTGGGTTGGTCGATTGCGGAACCCATGCGCGCAATTGGCGCCGACGGTGACACCGCCCGCCGCACCGCCGAGGCGCTGGAACAGGTCGGCCTGCCCGCCCGAGATGCGGACAAATACCCGCACGAGTTTTCCGGCGGGCAACGCCAGCGCATCGCCATCGCCCGCGCCATCGTCACCCGCCCCGCCCTGCTGGTCGCGGACGAGGCGGTTTCGGCGCTGGACGTGTCGGTGCAGGCGCAGATCCTGAACCTGCTGATGGACCTTCAGGACGATCTGGGGCTGGGCATCCTGTTCATCAGCCACGATCTGGCCGTCGTCGCGTCGATCTGCGACCAGATACTGGTCATGCAGCACGGCAAGCCGCTGGAATCCGGCCCCGCCGCGCAGGTCTTGCGCAGTCCGGCCCATGCTTATACCCAAACATTGCTGAAGGCCGCAGGAGTTTCCACATGACACGTTTCATTCACCTGACAGACATCCACGTATCGCACCCCGACGCAGGCGATCCGTCGGCAAACGTGGCCGGAAACGCGGCGATGCTGGAACAGGTGGTTGGGATCATCAACGCCATGGACCGCCAGCCCGATTTCGTCGTGGCCAGCGGCGATCTGACCAATATGGGCGATCCGGCCAGCTATGGGCTGATCAAGGACATCCTGTCCCCGTTGGCCGCGCCGCTGGTGCTGGCGCTGGGAAACCATGACAAGCGCGAAGGCTTTCATCAGGTGTTCGACGGCGCGACATCCGATGCGCCCTATTTCCACGATGCCGTGCACGCGGGCCTGCACGTCATCACGCTGGACACGCTGGTGCCGGGACATGTGGCGGGCACCATTTGCGACGCACAGTTCGACTATCTGGCACAGGCGCTGACCCGTCACGCAGAGCTGCCAAAGCTGATCGTCATGCACCACCCGCCGCGCATTGATGACGCGGGCCTGCCATGGGGCAGCATCGACATGGACAGCACCAACCGGCTGGCCGACATGCTGCGCGGGCAGCGTGTGGCGGCGATCCTGTCAGGGCACATCCACATCAATCAGGTCACCCAGTGGCACGGCATTCCCATCGTCGTCTCGATGGGGCTGAATTCCACCGTCGACCTGCTGGAAACCCGCGACCTGCGCCTGATCGAAGGCCGCACCATCGGCATGTGCGACTGGCGCGACAGCGGGCTGACCGTCAGCTTTGTCCCCCTGACACCCGAAGCGCGCGAACTGGGCGTGATCGACCGCGCGCGCCTGCTGGCCTTCACATGAGCGGCGGCAAAAGGCACCTGCCCGTCGAGGGCGCCTTTAACATCCGCGACCTTGGCGGATACCAGACACGTGCAGGCACCCCGATCCCGTGGCGGCGGTTCCTGCGGTCGGACAGCCTGCACCGCATCGCGCCGCAGGAAATCAGCCGCCTGCACGACGAGGGTCTGCGCGCCGTTATCGACCTGCGCACCAGCGCCGAGGTGGCCAGCGCCCCCAACCCCTTTGCCGCCTATCCGGACGTGCGGTATCTGAACCTGCCGCTGTTCGACGACCTGTCACCGCAATCCATGTCCGATGCCGCGCAAGAGGGCGACCATCCGCTGTTCACCTTTTACATGACGGCGCTGGAAACACGCGGCGATGCGATCTGCGAAATCCTGACCGAGATGGCCCAGATCGACGACGGTGCGGTTCTGTTCAACTGCACAGCAGGCAAGGACCGCACCGGCATCATCGCGGCGCTGCTGTTGGGCATTGCGGGTGTGCGCCGCGAACAGATCATCGCCGACTATGCGCTGACCGCCGAGTTCATCCCCGAGCTTGTGGCCGAGTTTCTGGACATCTCGCGCGCCAACGGCGGCGACACCGAACGCTATGCCCGCATGTTGGAAAGCCCGGCCGAGACGCTGGCCGCAACGATGGACGCGATCCGCGCGAAATACGGGACATTCCGCAGCTATCTACAGTCGATCGGCCTGCCCGAGGACGTGCGCCTGACCCTGCGTGCGCGCCTGAACGGCACGCAAGACTAGTTCAGCGTTTGTGCGACCCGATCAGCTTGTCCAGCATCTGCATTTCGTCATCGGTCAGGTCGGTCAACGGTGACCGCACCGGCCCTGCGTCAAACCCTTGCAGGCGCACACCGGCCTTGATGGCGGAAACGGCGTAGCCCTTGCAGCGGTTGCGAATGGCCATGAAGGGATAGAAGAAATCGTTCAGAATGGTCGTGCACCGGTCGCGGTTTCCGGCGCGCAGGGCATCATAGAATTCAATCGCCAGACCGGGGACAAAGTTGAACACAGCCGACGAATAGGTGGTGAAACCTGCGCCCAGATAGGCCTCGGCGAACAGCTCAGCGGTGGGCATCCCGCCCAGGTACATCAGCCGGTCGCCCATTTTGGCCGTGACCTGACGCACCAGCCCGATGTCGCCCGACCCGTCCTTGAACCCGATCAGGTTGGGGCAGTCGTCGCACAGCCGCGCCAGCGTGTCGGGGTGCAGGATCGAATTGTCGCGGTTGTAGACCATCACGCCAATCCCGACCGACTGGCAGACCCGTTTGACGTGGGCGTAGAGCCCCTCTTGCGGGGCGTCGATCAGATAGTGGGGGATCAGCAGAATGCCATCGGCCCCGGCCTTTTCCGCCGCCTGTGCGATGTCCACCGCGATCTCGGTGCCATAACCACAGCCCGCCACGATCGGAATCGACCCTGCCGCCGCCTTGGCCGCGGTTACGATGTCCGGAATTTCCGAAGGTTTCAGCGAAAAGAACTCGCCTGTGCCACCCGCCGCGAACAACGTGGCCGCCGGGTATTGCGACAGCCAGTTGATGTGGTTCTCGTAGACGGGGCGGTTGAACGCACCATCCGCACCAAAAGGGGTCACAGGGAAAGACAACAGCCCCGAACCAAGGGACGTTTTCAGATCAAGCGGGTTCATGGGATGCTCCGATTGCATGGGTTGGCCAAGGGGTAGCCAACTTGTCATACATCTGTCAACAACTTGTATGATCTATTCGGCAGGGCCGCGCAAAAGACTGCGATACCGCTGCTGACTGCCCGACAGGTGATTGCGCATGGCGTCACGCGCATCGTCGGGGCTGGCCTGGGCGATGGCATTGGCAATCGCGCGATGCTCGGCCGAGATCAGCGCGATATAACTGTCGGAACTGTGCTGTCCGCCTGTGCCCTCCAGACGCGCGCGCGGAATCGACGCCTCGCCCATCATGTCCAGAAACTCGACAAAGCGCGGATTGTTCGCCGCCAGGGCGACGGCGCGGTGAAACCGGAAATCGGCCTGCGCCGTTGGCTGGCCTTCCTGCGCCAGCGCGCGCACTTCCGCTTCGGCCTGATATATCTCGTCTTCCTGCGCGGGCGACCGGCGTGTGGCCGCCAGCGCCGCCGCCTCGATCTCGACCGCCGTGCGCAGCTCAAGTACTTCGATGATCGAGGAAATCTTGTCGACGTCCACAACCTGGAACGGGCGCACTTCAGGCTCTGCCGGGGCCAGGACAAACACCCCCGCCCCCTGTCGCGGCTCGACCAGACCATCGGCGCGCAAGGTTGCAATCGCCTCGCGGATCACCGTGCGCGATACGGAAAATGTCTCGGTCAGGCGCGCCTCGGATGGCAGCTTGTCTCCGACCGCAAAGCGTCCTCCGACAATCTGCTCGCGCAGCGCCGCCACGACAGCGGCCACAAGGTTACCGCGCGCACGCTCGGGCACGAGGGGCGATTTCTGCGGCTGGGTTTCGTCCATTTCGCGGCTCCTTTCCTGACGACTAATTGGCTCTCATGTGAAATTTGTCAAACCTTGTGCAAAGTCATCATATGTATTTACACTTCCCCCACTGCCTTTGTCTGCCTGATCTGCACACCGGCGCCAAAGCACCACTATGAAAGAGGTTTTCATGAAACGACTGTTGATCACCGGTGCCGCCGGAACCCTTGGCAAACTGGCCCGCGCGCGGTTGGGTCACATGGCCGAGGTGCTGCGCCTGTCCGACATCGCCGACATGGACCCTGCGGGCGCAAACGAAGAAGTCATCCCCTGCGATCTGGGCGACGCGGCTGCCCTGCACGATCTGGTAGAGGGCTGCGACGGCATCCTGCATCTGGGCGGCATTTCCGTCGAAAGGTCGTGGGACCAGATCCAGCGCGGCAACATCACCGGCGTCTACAACCTGTACGAGGCCGCACGCGCCCATGGCCATCCGCGCATCCTCTTTGCCACGTCGAACCACACCATCGGTTATTATCGTCAGGATCAGGTGCTGAGCGTCAGCGATCCCGTCAAACCCGACGGGCTTTACGGTGTGTCCAAATGCTTTGGCGAGGCGATGGCGTCGATGTACCATTCGAAATTCGGGCAAGAGACCGCGCTGGTGCGCATCGGCTCCTGCACGGAAAAACCACGCGACCGGCGGATGATGTCCACATGGCTGTCGCCTGACGATTTCGTCTCGCTGATCGAATGCGTGTTTCGCGCGCCGATGCTGGGCTGTCCGGTCATCTGGGGCGTGTCCGACAACAACGCGGGCTGGTGGAACACTGAAACCGCCAAGCTGGTCGGCTGGCGACCCAAGGACAACTCGGAAATGTTCCGCGCCGAAATCGAGGCAACCCCGCGCCCGCCCGCAGACGCCCCGCAAAGCGTCTATCAGGGCGGCGTGTTCACCGCCGAGCCGATCCACAAAGATTAAAGCACACCAAGCGCGTATTAAGAGGACCACCCCGTGGCCAAGCCAAAGAACATCCTGTTCATCATGTTCGACCAACTGCGCTGGGATTACCTGGGCTGCTATGGCCATCCGCATCTGAAGACGCCCAACATCGACCGGATTGCCGCGCGCGGGGTGCGGTTTGACAACGCGCGCATTCAATCGCCGCTCTGCGGTCCGTCGCGGATGTCGACCTATACGGGGCGGTATGTGCACAGCCATGGTGCGTCGTGGAACAATGTGCCGCTGAAGGTGGGCGAGCGCACCATGGGCGACCATCTGCGCGATCTGGGCATGGGCTGCTGGCTGGTGGGCAAGACACACATGGCCGCCGACGCCGACGGGATGCGGCGGCTGGGGCTGGCGCCGGACAGCGTGATCGGCGCGCGGGTCGCGGAATGCGGCTTTGACATCTGGGAGCGCGACGACGGCATGCGCCCCGAAGGGCCGGACGGGTTCTATGATCCGGGCGGCGCGCTGAAATACAACGATTACCTGCGCGACAAGGGCTATGACAGCGACAACCCCTGGCACGACTATGCCAATTCGGGGATCGACGACGACGGCAACGTCCTGTCCGGCTGGTTTCTGGAAAACTCCGACAGCCCCGCCAACATCCGCGAGGAAGACAGCGAAACGCCCTATCTGACGCGCCGTGGCATCGAATTCATCAAGGCGCAGGGCGACCAGCCGTGGTGCTGCCATCTGAGCTATATCAAACCGCACTGGCCCTATATCGTGCCCGCCCCCTATGCGGGCCTGTACGGCCCGGAACACTTCCTGCCCCCCGTGCGCACCGACGCCGAGCGCGAGACGGACCATCCGGTGTTCAAGGGCTTCCAGAACGCCCCCGTGGGCCGCGCCTTTGCCCGCGACGACATCCGCGACAAGGTGCTGACCGCCTATATGGGGATGATCAAGCAATGCGACGACCAGATGGGCGTGCTCTTCGACTGGCTGGAAAACACAGGGCGCATGGACGACACGATGATCGTCATCACCTCGGATCACGGGGATTTTCTGGGCGATCACTGGCTGGGGGAAAAGACGTTCTTTCACGACGCCTCGGTCAAGGTGCCGATGATCATCTATGATCCGTCTGACGCGGCCGACGCGACCCGTGGCAGCACCTCGGACGCGCTGGTGGAATGTATCGACCTGGCTCCCACCTTTGTCGACGTGGCCGGGGGTGATGCATCGGCGCTGGATCATATTCTGGAAGGGCATTCGCTCTTGCCCCTGCTGCGCGGCGGCGCGGCCCCGGCCCGCGATTACAGCATCTGCGAATACGACTATTCCGCCATACCGCTGGCCGGACGGCTGGGGCTGCACCCCGACCAGTCGCGCATGTTCATGGTCGCGGATCACCGCTGGAAGATGATCCACTTTGAAAGCGGCCACCGCCCGATGCTGTTCGACCTGCAGGCCGACCCGGACGAGCTGACCGATCTGGGCAACAGCGCAGACCACGCGGAGACCATCGCAGCCATGTACGACAAGCTGAACACATGGGCCCGCCGCCCCTCGGCCCGCACGACCCTGTCGAATGCGGCGATCATGCACAAGCGCACCGACCCGCGGCGCACCGGGGTGTTGATCGGCGTCGCGGATGCCTCTCAGGCCACCAACGACGCCGCAGCGAAATACATCGGGCGCAAAGCGCCCGACAAACGCGGGCGCTAGGACAATCCCGGCAGCCACAGGATCACCTGTGGAAAGGCCACCATGATCGTCACGACCACCGCATCGGCCACCAGGAACCAGATCACCCCGCGAAAGATCACACCCAGAGAAATCGACCGGTCCACAACCCCCTTGATGACGAACACGTTCAGCCCCACGGGTGGCGTGATCATCCCGATCTCAAGGAACTTGGCGACGAAGACCCCGAACCAGATCAGCGATAGCCCCGCCTCGTCCACCACCGGCAGCAACACCGGCAACGTCAGCAGCATCGCGCCAATCGGGTCCAGGAACATGCCCAGAATGATGTAGACCAGCGCAATCCCCATGATCAGCGCCAGCTCGGACGCACCAAAGGTCAGGATCGTCTGGGTGATCAGCTCGCCCGAACCGGACAGCGCCAGGAACCGCGTCAGCAGGTTGGCCCCGATGGCAATCAGGAACAGGGCGGCGGTGGTCACGATGGTTTCGTTCACCGACTGGCGCAGCGTGGCCAGCGTCAGCCCGCCACCCGCCCAGGCGATGATGCACGCGGCCAAGGCGCCGACAGCACCCGCCTCGGTCGCGGTGAACAGGCCAGCAAACATGCCGCCGATCACCACCACGAACAGCAGGATCACCGGCCAGATGCCCCGCAAATGGGCAAACCGTTCGCTCCAGCTGGCGGGGTCTTCACGGACCGGGGCCAGCGCGGGATTGATGCGCACGCGGATATAGATCATCGCGGCATAGACCAGCGCCGTCAGCACGCCCGCCCCGATGCCGCCCAGGAACAGCTGGCCGATGGGGACCTGCGCAAAGATGCCGAAGAGGATCAACAGGATCGACGGCGGGATCAGCGCACCCAGCGTGCCGGCCGCCGCAATCGATCCCGTCGCCAGCCCCGGATCATACCCCGCGCGCGTCATCTCGGGCACCGCGATCCGACCCATGGCCGCCGCACAGGCCACGGACGATCCGGTCACCGCCGCAAAGCCGCCGGCCCCGAACACCGACGCAATCGCCAGCCCCCCGGGCAAGGCACCCAGCCACGCCCGCGCGGCGGCGAACAGCGCCTTGGTCATGCCGCCGTGATAACAGACATAGCCCATCAACAGGAACATCGGCACCGACGACAACGTCCATTTTGCCGCAAACTGATAGGGCACGCTGGTCAAGATCCCCCAGGCAGGGCGCGCCCCCAGCAGGATGTAAATCCCGCTGAAGCTGACCAGTATCAGCGACAGGCCAACGGGCATCCGCAACAGCAGCAACAGCGCCAGAACGCCAAGTCCCAGCAATCCGATCACCTCGGGCGTCATTGGCCAGCCTCCCCTGCGATCTCGGAGACATCAGGGATCAGCGGTTCGCGTGCCTCCCGCGCACCCAGCAGCCCCAGAACGATGCGCAGCAAATAGGTCATCGCCAACAGGGCAAATCCTGCGGGCAACAGGAAATACCCCTGCCAGACCGCCATCGATACGCCGTCCTCGACCGCGACCGATCCGCTGGCATAGCGGCGCATGGCCTCGTCCCACATGGTCGAGGTCAATCCGCAGCAGGTGGCGAAGGCCAGCACATGCACCAGCAACCCGACCAGCCGCTGCGCGCCCGGCCCAAGGTTGCCATAGACCAGATCGACCGAAATATTGCGATCCTGCGCTTCGGCCATGGCCAGCGGCAGGAATGCGATGGCGACCATGAAATAATTGGCCACGATCACCGAAACAAAGGGAATACGCGCGTTGAACACCTGTCGCGAAAACGCGTCAGAGGCGACGGTCAGCATCATCAGGATCACCGCAACAGCGGCAATCGCGGCGGCGATGCGGGTCAGCAAAAGGTCGAAACGGATCAGATGTGCCATCGGCAAAGCTTTCGTTGGGCGCAGGTCTGGCGGGAAAGAACGGGGATGTCCCGCCGCACCCGAACCGGTGCGACGGGACAGCTGAGCGGTTAACCCAGCGACGCAGGGTCGATTTTCGAGAACACCTCGCGCAGGTAGAGATCACCCACAGCCTTGGGGTCGCTGGTGTCGATATCCTTGACCAGCGCGTCCCACTTGGCGACCAGCTCCTGGAACCGTGCCACCTGTGCCTCGGCGTCCGAAATGCCGTATTCATCGCGGTTCAGGGTCACAACGGCTGCCATGTCCGAGGTGCGGAAGGCTTCGGATTTCTCCTTCACATCCGCATCGGGCTCCAGCAGTTCGACGCCATGCGCCTGCGGATCGGCCAGGATCGCTTCAGCCTGATTGACGCTGTCGATGGTCGCAATCGCGTGACCAAAGGCCGCGCCGTCAATCATCGCGCGCTTGGTCTGGTCGCTCAGCCCGGCCCAGGTCATTGCGCTGACGTTGAACATGGTGTTGCCGATGAACACGGCAATCGGCTGGTTCAGGGCATAATCGGCCACCTCACCCGTCGACAGCGTGTCGAGCGTTTCCAGCGTGTGCACGTTGCCGTCGATGTGGCCCTGGCTCATGCTCTCGTAAATATCGGTGGCACCCAGGCTGACGGTCGATGCCCCCATCGCGTCCAGCCAGCGCGCAAAGGGACCAAAGCCGCGCACCTTGATGCCTTCGAAATCGGCCAGCGCCTTCACCGGTTTCTGGTTGTACATATAGTATGGTCCGGTGACCGTGTTCCCCAGGAAAATCTGCCCCGCATTGTTGAACTCTGCCAGACAGGGCGCACAGGTGAACATGAATTCGTTGGCGGCCCCTGCCATCGCAACCGGGTCAACTCCGGCTGTGCCCATGTCGCTCAGCAGGTTGGCATAAGGCAACTCGGCGCGGTGATAGGCCGGCACGACAAAGCCGCTGTCGGCGATGCCGTCGCGCAGGCCGGTGAAGGTTTCGGTAAAGTTCAGCAGTGATCCGGCATAGATCTTGATCTCGGTCTCGCCGCCGGTCTGTTCCTTGATATAGTCGGCCCAGGCTTGCGTGCCGTCGATCAGCCCGCTGACCCCGGCCGATCCGACCGCGTGGCGCAGCGTTTCGGCCTGTGCAATTGGGGCCAGTGCGATGGCTGCCGTGGCAGCCAGTGTCGTCAGTTTCAAATGTTTCATGTCATCCTCCCGATTTACATGTTTTTTGCCGCCACGCGCACCTCCCTGTGCTGTGGCGTCCGTCTTGGGCCGCGCGCTACAGCAGCGCCGCCAATTCCTCTTTCTTGACCTTGCCCGTGGCCGTCATCGGCAGGGCGTCCACCAAACGGATTTCCGGCACCTTGAACGACGCCATCTGCTCGCGGCACCATGCGCGCAGGCTGTCGGCGTCGATGCCGTCGGCCTGTTCAGGGTCAATGTGGATAAAGGCCACCGGCACCTCGCCCTTGGCCTCGTCCTTGCGCCCGATCACGCCGGACCCCAGGATCGCAGGGTGGCGGCCCAGCAGCATTTCGATCTCGGCGGGGAACACCGGCATGCCGTTCACCTTCAGCATTTCCTTGCGCCGCCCCAGGTAGTGTACAAAGCCGCGCGCGTTCACCATCCCGATGTCGCCGGTGTGCAACCAGCCATCGCGCAGGGCGTGTGCGGTCTCGTCGGGCTTGTTCCAATAGGATTTCAGGACCGACGGCGAGCGCACGCAAATCTCTCCGGTCTCGCCGATCTCTTTCAGCGCGCCGGTTTCGAAATCGCGGATGATGATGTCGGTCTCGGGCACGGGCAGCCCCACGAACACCGGCTGTTGCTGCAGGTCATAGTCGTCCTCCTGCAGCCCCACCGTATAGGTATCGCAGGTGTTGGTTTCGGTCATGCCATAGGCGGCCTCGACCATCGTGCTGTCGGTCAGCGCCCGCCATTCCTCGCGGAACGCCGCGCCCAGTTTCTTGACGAAGGAACAGACCGACGTGTTGCGCAGCGATGTCAGGTCATAGTCCCCGGCGCGCGGGTGGCGCATGACTTCGACTGAGTTGTCGACCAGCAGCGTGACGATGGTGGCACGGTGCTCGGCCACCGCCGCCATCCAGCCCACCGCATCCCAACGGTGCAGGATGCTGACGGCAGCGCCCGTGTAGACAGGGGCCAGCACGCCCAGATCCTCGCCCGCGATCCAGAACATCGGGAAAAAGTTGACCACAACGTCGTCGGGGCCTGCATCCCCCATCGCGCAGCCGCAATAGGACGCGACGGTATAAAGCATGTCGCCATGCGTGTGCACGCAGCCCTTGGGCATCCCCGTGGTGCCGCCCGTGTAGTTCAGCGCAGCCACCGCATCCAGATCGGTGCAATCCGGTCCGGCAAACGGCGTGGCCGCGTCCAGCGCATCCAGCAGCCGCGCGACCCCCTCGGCCCGTGGCGCATCGCCCATGCCCGCCGGACGCGGCACCGCGCCGCCGGTCCCTGCCATTTCGGCCGCACCCGTGGCCCACATCATCCGCACAGACGTGTCATCCACCACCGACGCCACCAGCGGCGCCAGATCGTCCTGAAACACCAGCGTTTCCGCGCCGCTGTCATTCAGCTGATAGGTCAGCTCGACACCCTTGAACATCGGGTTCACCGGCACCAGAACCGCGCCCAGTTTCATGATCCCCCAAAAGCAGATCAGGAACTGCGGACAGTTGCCCATCATCACCGCGACCCGGTCCCCCGCCGCCACACCGCGCGCCTGCAACAGCCCCGCGAAACGGTCCGACGCGCCGTCAATCTCGGCCCAGCTCAGCGTGCGGCCATAGTAATGCACCATGGCGGCGTCGGGCCGTGCCTTGGCTTCGGCGCGCACATATTGGCTCATCGGGACCTTGCCCAGACGATAGGTGATGTCGCGCGACACGCCCTTGGGCCAGCTTTCGGCCTGACGTTTGCGCAGGTCTGCTACGTGCTCTTCGATCTGTTGGTTTTGGGTCATCCCGTCATCCTTTTCGAAAATCTGTCAGGGCCGCGCATCACATCCGCGCCGCCATACGCATGCCTTTGGCGATCCAGCCGCGCGTGTCCGCCGGATCAATCACCGCGTCGATTTCATGGGTCGAGGCAACGTTCATCGCACTGCCCCTTTCGTACAGGCCAGCAACCAGCCGGTCATACAGCGCCGCCCGTTTGTCAGGGTCCGTCTCCGCCTCAAGCTCTTTGCGATAGCCAAGCTGAATCGCACCTTCCAACCCCATCGGGCCGAATTCCCCCGTGGGCCATGCCAGCGAAAACGCAGGCTCGCCCAGACTGCCCGCCGCCATCGCCTGTGCACCGATGCCATAGCCCTTGCGCAGACAGACAAAGAACATCGGCGCGTCCAGATTGGCCCCCGCCGAAATCAGCTCACAAGCCGCGGCCACCGCCCCTTGGGTTTCGCTTTCGGGACCGACCATAAAGCCGGGCGTGTCGCACAGGGACAGCACCGGCAGGCTGAACCGCCCGCACAGGTTGATGAACCGCGCCCCCTTGGCCGAGGCCGCCGCATCCAGCGCGCCGCCCAGATGCTGCGGGTTGTTGGCGATCACACCCATCGGCCGGCCTTCGATCCGCAAAAAGCCGGTGACCATGCCCAGGGCGTGTTCGGCCCCCAGCTCAAGGAAACTGCCGGTGTCGGCCAGCCCCTCGATCACCGGACGGATCAGGTACGACCGCTTGCGGTTCTCGGGGATCATGTGGCGCAAAAGACGTTGATCGGGCGCGTCCCAGTCGGCCAGCGGCCCCTGGAAATAGGACAGCACCTCGCGCGTGGCCTGAATGGCGGCGTCGTCATCCTCGGCCAGAATGTCCAACAGCCCGTTTTCCGCGTGCATCGGCGCGGGGCCGATCTCCTTGGGATGATACGCCCCGATCCCACCCGCTTCGATCATCGCGGGACCGGCCAGACCGATCCAGCTGTTGCGCGTGGCGATGCGAATGTCGCCCGCGCCAAACAGCGCCGCATTGCCCGCGAAACAAAAGCCTGAGCTGACCGTGATCCGTGGCCCCCAGCCGCGCAGGCGGGCGTATTCGGCGAATGTGGTGACCTTCAGCCCCGATTGCACGGTTTCGGCGAAATCGTCGTCATTGGGCCGCCCGCCGCCACCTTCGGTAAAGAACACCGACGCCAGCCCGCGCTCCTTGGCCACTTCGATCATGCGGTCGGTTTTCAGGTGGCCGAAATACCCTTGGGTCCCCGCCATAACGGTTGAATCATAGGCCAGCAATGCCACCTGACTGCGGTCCTCGGCAAAGCGGTCGGCGTTCATCGCCCCCACGCCGGTGACAATCCCGTCCGCAGGCGACACGTCAATCAGCGCATCAATCCCCAGCTTGCGCCGCTGTCCTGCCAGAACAAGCTGACCGTATTCGTGGAAATCCCCGCCCTGGCACAGCGCCGAGATAATCTCGCGCGTGGTGCGCTGGTCGCGGCTGCGGCGGCGTTCAACCGCCTTGGGCCGGTTTTCGTCCAGCGTGCGCGCCAGCCGGTCGTTCAGCGCCTGCAGATCGGGGCGGATATGATCCGGGTCCGCAACCGCGTCATCGCTGGCAATCTCGTCCAGCGTATCATCGGGGGCAAAGGCCAGAACCGGCGTGCCCGATGCAACCGTCTCGCCCGCCTGGGCATAGACCGCAACCACCACGCCGCCAGCCTCGGCCAGCACCGTGTGCTGCATCTTCATCGCCTCGATCACGGCCACGACCTGCCCCTTGGCAATCTGGTCGCCCACCGCCACCTGCACCTCTTGCACCATCGCTTGCATCGGCGCGCGCAAGGCCTCGGCGCCCTCGAGGATGTCATGGGTGTCGGCGGCCTCCGTGGCCTCAGCCTCGAAATACCGCGCCTGGCCTGCTTCGCCTGCGGACATGTCCAGCGCCTGCGTGTCCAGCGTGCGCACGTCCACATCCCACGCGGTGATCGCGGGCAATTTCAGCAAGGACCGCAAAAAGCCGATGTTGGTGCCGACCCCGTCAATCTGGAACTCGGACAACGCCCGCTCGGCCCGTGCAAACAACCGCCCCAGATCACCCGAAGTGTCGTGCACCACCAGCTTGGCCAGCATGGAATCGAAACTCGGGTTGGTGCTGTAGCCCGCATAGGCATAGCTGTCGATCCGCACGCCCGGCCCCGATGGCGCGGCATAGGTGTCCAGCCGCCCGCCAGTGGGGGTAAAGCCCCCCTGCCCGTCCGGCGTTTCGGCATTGATCCGTGCCTGCACGGCGAACCCCTTGGGACGCGCGGGTGCATCGCCCAAGCCCACCTGTGCCAGCGACAGCCCCGACGCCAGCCCCAGCTGGATTTCCACCAGGTCAAAGCCGGTGATTTCCTCGGTGATCGTATGTTCAACCTGAATGCGCGGGTTGGTCTCGATGAAATAGAACGCGCCGCCGGCCTCGACCAGAAACTCGACCGTGCCCAGCCCGCGATAGCCACAAGCCCGCCCGATGGCGACCGCCGCGTTCAGCAACCCGTCGCGCGTGGCGTCGGACAGGTTCGGCGCGGGGGCAAGCTCGATCACCTTCTGGTGCCGCCGCTGGACCGTGCAATCGCGTTCCCACAGATGGGTGACGTCTTGCCCGTCGCCGACGATCTGCACTTCGATATGGCACACCGATTGCAGGAACCGTTCCGCATAAAGCTGGTCGTCGCCAAAGGCGGCCAATGTCTCGGCCCGCGCCTGCGCGAATGCCGCGTCGATCTCGTCCGCCGCCTGAACGATGCGCATCCCGCGCCCGCCGCCGCCGTTCACCGCCTTGATCATCAGGGGCGCGCCGCCTTGGGCGTCAAAGAACGCGTGCAGGTCCGCCGCCGTCGCCAAGAGGTCCGAGCCACGCAACACCGGCACCCCCGCCGCTTCGGCCAGGGCACGGGCCGACACCTTGTCCCCCTGCCGCCGCAACGTCGCACCCTCGGGACCCACAAAGACCAGACCGGCGGCCGCACAGGCATCGGCAAAATCCGCCCGCTCGCTCAGCAACCCATAGCCGGGGTGCACCGCATCACAGCCCGTGTCGGTGGCAATGGCGATCAGCGCGTCAATGTCCAGATAACCGGCCACGCCCGCCTGCGGCAGCGCGCGCACCGTATCGGCATGTTTGATGTGCAGGGACGTGGCGTCATCAGCCGTATAAACGCCCACCGTTTCCACCCCAAGGGCTGCCGCAGTGCGCGCCACGCGAATCGCGATTTCTCCGCGATTGGCTATCAACAGCCGCTTGATCATTCGGTGGCCCTCCCCTGCAACCGTATTCCTTCCCCTTTGGATATTGGCGCAAAGCCATAACCCATCGGCACTTTGGTTACCGTCGGTTACCAAACTTGCCGGAGATTAGGTTTGCGCCTCTTGGAAAGTCAACTTGATACTGGTCATTCTATTGACGCCGTAACGTCGCCAGAGGATAACCCGAGGATGAAAGCAATCAGCGGCTTCCCGACCAAACAAGAAATGCGCGATCACAAGCGCCGTGAAATCGTGCGTTGCGCGTCCGAAAAGTTTGGCACCGAGGGGTATGAAAACGTCCCCCTGGATGCCATCGCCGCCGAACTGGGCGTGACCAAGGCCGCGCTGTACAATTATGTCAGCAGCAAGAACGACCTGCTCATGCAATGCTACGAGGTCGGGATGGACCGGCTGATCGCCTCTGTCGAACAGGCCATGGACATGCCCTCGGACACTGCGGCGGAACGGCTGCGGATCGCGCTGGAAACCTATGTCGTCACGATGACGCGCAAGGACATGCAGTACCTGTGGAATGACATCCGCCCGCTGCTGGCCCCCGGCGACAAACGCAGCGTCCAGACCAGCCGCGACAAGATCGACAGCCTGTTTCGCGCCATGCTGCAGGACGGCATCGACGACGGATCGCTGCGCGCGGATCTCGAACCGAAACTGGCCAGCCTCGTGATCCTGGGTGCCGTCAACTGGGTCGGCATCTGGTTCCGTGCATCGGGGTCAAAAAAGCCACAGGAGATCGCCCGCGCGGTGGTCAGCGACGCCATGCGCGGTTATCTGGCCTAGGGTCAGGGCCCATTGATCCTGCGCCTATCTTTCAGGCAGCCAGACCGTGAACTCCGCCCCGCCCCCGTCCCGGTTGCGGACCGAGATCAGGCCCCCTGCCCGCTGGATCAGCGTTTGCGAGATCGACAGGCCCAGCCCCGTCCCCTCGCCCCGCTTGGTGGTAAAGAACGGATCAAAGACAGACCCCAGCTGGTCCTCGGGCACGCCCGGCCCGCTGTCCTGCACCACCAGCGCCGCCCCCCCGCGTGGGTCGGGGTGCAGCTGCAGGTGCAACTGCCCCCCGTCGCCCATCGCCTGAACCGCGTTGACCACCAGATTGACAATCACCTGCTGGACCTCGCCCGTGTCCACCCGCACCGGCGGCACCGTATCGAACTGACAGGTCACGGTGATCTGATGCTGGCTGATCAGATGATCGACCAGCACCAGACAATCGCGCACCACGGGGGCCAGGTCGACCTGTTGCTGGTGGTCGGCAAAATCCGACGGGGCGGCGAATTTCAGCAGCTTGCCCACGATCGCCTCGATCCGCGACACCTGCTTGTCGATCAGGTCCAGTTCGGTCCGCACCGGCGCGGCCTCTTCGCCCAGGGTTTGCCGGATCACGTCGACATTGCCCAGGATCACCGCGACGGGATTGTTGATCTCATGGGCGACGCCGGCAGTGATTTCCCCGATCGAGGCCAGCTTTTCGCTCATCACCAGTTGGCGGAAGGTCTGTTCCAGTTTGGCATTCGCTTCGCTCAGTTCCGCCGTGCGTTGGTCGACACGTTTGTTCAGCTCCTCGTTCCAGGCGCGCAGCCGCAGGTCGCGGTCCTGCACCTGTTCCAGCAACCCGTCCAGATGCTGTGCCACTTCGCCGATCTCGCCCCGTGCGCCCACGGGGCCGATGCGCGCCGACAGATCGCCCCGCCCGACACGGTTGATCACTTGGGTCATCCGCTCGAGCGGCGCGAAAATGCCCCGCGCCATCCACAGAAACACCGGTGCCGACAGGATCAGCACGGCGGCAAAGGCGGCCATCATCCACAGGAACGCATCCCGCTTGGCCACGTTGAACGGCGCTTCGAGGAACCCCACGTACAACATGCCCACCCGGTCGCCAAAGCTGTCGGTGATCGGCAGATAGCCCGAGATATACCAGTCATTGACCACAAAGGCGCGGTCCAGCCAGATGCGCCCCTCGCTCAGCACGGCCTTGCGCACTTCGGCCGACACCCGCGTGCCAAGCGCGCGCACATCTTCGAACAGGCGCACGTTGGTTGAAATCCGCACATCATCCAGAAACAGCGTCGCCGTCCCCTGCCGCGCGCCCGCGGCACCGGCGTGCGCATAGACAAGGTCGTTGATCGTGTCGATAAAATCCAGATTGCGGTTCAACAGGATGCCACCCACCAGAACCCCGCGCTGCCCGTTCAGCGTGATCGGGCTGGCCGCGTGAATGACCATGCAACGGTCCTCGACCGCACGGGTTGTGGGCACGGCGGCGGGGGTGGCAATCAGCGGTATGCGCGCGGTCTGGGCAATCTGTGGTGAAAGACCGGCCAGCGTGTCACTGGCCATGATTTCAATCTGCGCGCTGCCCTCCCCAGCCGCGGCCTGTGCGATCACCGGCCAGATGGCCCCCGCCTGCGCGACCTGATCGGCGGGCAGGTAATATAGAAAGGTCAGCCCCAGCCGGTCGCGGGTCTCGTCGAAATAGCGGGCGCGTTCATCCTCGGGGCGGTCCAGCCATGTGTTGAACTCGACCGACGCCGTGACCGCGTTCAGCTCGTCCCCGGTCTTGGCCCGCAACCGTGACAGGTACTGGCTCGCGATTTTCAGGTCGCTTTCGACATTGGCGATCAGAACCTTGTCGTAATCCGAAGTCCAGCGGGTCATGCCCAGAAGCAGCAGCAACGGCATCAGCACGATCAACGGCGCAAGGGCAAGGATCAAAAGTCGCAGGCGAACGGATGTCATGGGCTGGCTTTCCTGAGGCTGCGCCAGCCTAGCCTGTCGTGCTGTTCAGGTGAAGCGGCAGCGGATCAGACCACGATCCCCACATCCGTCACATCCGAATCCACCGCCTGACAGGCGGCCAGCACCCGACGGGCCAGATGTGTCTGGACATAGGTCCCATGAAACCGGCTGGGGGCCTTCAGCGTCAGCCGCCCCCCTGCCCTGCCCACACGCTCAAGGTTGCGCAACCAGCTGCCATAGACGTCGGGTGCCTCGGCGTGCAGGATCGCCTGGGCCAGAACCCATTCCGTGCCTGCGCTGACATCGGGGGGTGGTACGTCGCCTTTCAACGGCAAGGACACCACCGGCGTTTCCTCGGGCTTGCCGCTCATCCGCAGATCGAAATCCGGTCCGACGTTGCTCCAGTCGCCTTCGGTCATGGCCAGCATCCGGTCCAGGTCCATGCCGTATTCCGTGACCCGGCCACGTGCGCCCTGACGTTTGACCACCAGCCAGCCCTTGCTCCGCAGCTTTGCCATTTCGCGTTTCACCGTGCGTTCGTCCACCGACCACAACCGTGCGATTTCGCGCTGGCCCACCGCCAGCTCATCCCGTGCCCAGTTGTAGCGCGCGGTGATCAGGGTGATCAGCCGCAGAACCAGCCGCTGGTCATGTTTGTCACGCGCCAGCGCGTAAGCGCCCAGGGCCGTGATGATATCATATTTGCGCGCAGCGTCGCGCGGACGTGCGGGTTTGACAATGTGCATGGATGCCCTCTACTGCGCAGGGCGCGCAGCTATACTGTGCCTCATCGAAGGATCTCTTTGCGGATCCTGTGTTGGAGTGAACGCAGACAACGTCTTTCCAACTTATTCCCTGATTTGCGTCCAAAGTTGCGATTCTGTCAAGAGGCTGTTTCGCAGAGCACCTTCAAACCCCCTCATTCAATTTAGAATTTTGGGTATATAGGTATTGGGGGCCATACTGGGCGTCCCCCAATTTGACAGTTTTGTCCCCCTATACATAGCAGAACGAACAAAGGTGTCCCGCAATATTGTGGGGGTTTACCGCAGGGTTGCCCTGGTTCGTGGAACCGTTGCGAATCTCTGCGGCAGTCATAAATGCAAAGGGATCACGAATTTCCCGAATTCAGAATATATCACTTCCTTTACTATGCAAGTTCGGCTTAAACCAAGAAAGAAGAAGAATTAGCGTTCTGTTTTCTGTCTGGTATCGGTTCCCCGCGGGGAACCGGACCAAATCAGAGGCAGCAACCGACAATCTGAGGTCTCTTTATGTACACGCACACCGATCTGGCAAAGCTGCAGGCGCAGTCGCTGAAGATGCAGGGGTTTATCCGCAAGCAGACGTATTCCCCCGAGATGGAAAAAACCCTGCGCCGGTTCTCGAGCTGGGAGGTCGCCGAGCTGATCCTGAAGATCAACCCGTCCACGTTCCGGGGACGTCTTGCGGCGGACCCGTCCCTGCCCGAGGGGCTGGTCGAAGAGGACGGACGCCAGCGGTGGTACACGCTGGAAGAGATCAACGAGCTGCGCCGCAAGCTGAAGATCAAGAGCAAGTCGCTGATGCCTGCGCGTCCGGCGGGCAAGCGCGCGGTGCGGGCGGCGATTGCAAACTTCAAGGGTGGCGCGGGCAAGTCCACCGTCGCGCTGCATTTCGCCCATGCCGCCGCGCTGGATGGCTATCGCGTGCTGGCCGTCGACTTTGACCCGCAGGCAACGCTGAGCCATTCGATGGGCCTGTCCGATGTTTCGGAAGAAGTGACCGTCTGGGGCATCATGGCCCGCGACCTGATCCGCGAGACCGAGCGCATGAACGCCGCCGCCGCCGGGGCCGAGAGCGGAACCGCCCTGCCCCAGCGCAAGCTGCCCGCCTCCGTCACCGGCATGGGGCTGAGCGATCTGCGAGTCACGGATTTCATCAAGCCGACCAGCTGGCCCACCATCGACATCATCCCCAGCTGCGCCAACGCGGCCTTTGTCGAATTCGCCAGCGCCCAGTACCGGCACCTGAATCCCGAATGGTCGTTCTTTGCCGCCGTGTCGCGCTATCTGGATCAGATCCCGCCCGACGCCTATGACCTGATCATCTTCGACTGTCCCCCTGCGATCGGCTATCAGTCGATGAACGCGGTCTTTGCGGCGGATGTTCTCTATGTGCCGTCGGGTCCGGGTTATTGGGAATACGACAGCACCACCAGCTTTATCGGGCAGCTGTCCGAGGCGCTGGAGGATCTGGGGCGGTTCCGCGGGCGGCTGCCGTCGGGCACGAACCCGGACAAGGTGTTTTCCGATATCCGGTTTCTGTTGACGCGGTTCGAGCCGAACAATGATTTGCACCGTGCGATGCAGACAGCATTTGGTCAGGTTTTTAAGTCACATGTGACAGAGCACCCGATCGAGATGACGCGGGCGGTTGAACAGTCGGGGCGGTTCCTGTCGTCGATCTATGAAATGGATTACCGCCAGATGACGCGCGAAACCTGGCGACGTGCGCGGATGTCCTTTGATAGGGCCTATGACGAATTCCAAGCCACGCTGGTTGCCGCGTGGGACAAGCTGGAGGATTGATGAATGGTTAAGAAACGCTCTGTCTTCGATATCAATTTTGAACTGGACGAAGAAGAAGAGACCGCAGGGTTCCCCGCGGGGAACCAGCGCGCGCCGGAAACCAAATCGTTGGATGTTCCTCCGCAGCCGCGGGTCAGCGATCTGAGCGCACCGCGGCGTGGGCCGATGGCCAGCGCGATTGCCGAAACCGCCGACGCCACAGCCGAGCGGGCCCAGGCCGAGGCTGCCATCCGCGCCGAGAACGACGCGCTGGCACACGAGCATGTGCGCCTGAAAAAGCTGGGCCTGATCACCGACCTGATCCAGACCTCGGACGTGCTGACATCCAAGCTGACGCGGGACCGGTCGGCCAATGTCGACTCGGAACTGGCCGAGTTGAAAGAGTCTATCAAGGCGGTTGGTCTCTCAAACCCGATCCGCGTAGAGCAGACCGCAGAAGGCTTTGAGCTGATCCAGGGGTTTCGCCGTCTGAGCGCTTTCCGGCAACTGGCCGAGGAAACCGGCGATCCGCGTTACACCCGCATCCCGGCGGCGATGGTTCCCCGCGGGGAACCGCTGGTGGCGCTGTACCGCAAGATGGTGGACGAAAACCTGATCCGCAAGGACCTGTCCTTTGGCGAGATGGCCCAGCTTGCGCTGTCCTACGCCCGCGATGAAAGCATCCCGTCGGGCGAGGCGGTGTCGACGCTCTATGCCTCGGCGCTGAAGCAAAAGCGGACCTATATCCGTCAGTTTGCCCGCGTGCTCGAGGCGCTGGACGGCACCGTGCGCCATCCCGAAGCGATCCCGCGCGCGCTGGGGTTGGATGTCTACAAGCTGCTGGACGCCGAGCCGGAGCGGGCAGGGGCGATCATGAACGCACTGATGGACATGCCCGACCGTGATGCCGCCGCTGAAATGCGGGTGCTGCGCGACAGCCTCGTTCCGCAGAAGAAAGCCAAGGCAGAGGTGGTGGCGAAATCCGTCTCGAAAACCTCGCTCCGGCTGGGGCGTCCCGAGGGAGAGGCGCGGGTCACCGCATCGGATGGCAAGGTCGAACTGCGGCTGGACCGCGATTTTTCCGCTGTGCCGCGCGCCAGGCTTCAGGCCGGGATCGAGGCATTTCTGGCCACGCTGGACGAGGAAGGGTAGGGGCCTTACAGCCCCGCCGCCTTTGTCAGGTTCACACGAAACCGGTCGCGGCGGCGCTGGTAGCGGCGGGTCATTTCCGCCGAAGCATGGCCAAGCTGCTTCTGGATATAGCGTTCGTCCACCTCTGCCGAACTGGCCAACCCCGCGCGCAGGCTGTGGCCTGAGTACAGCCTGGCGCGGTCCGCCTTTGACAGCTCGGGCCGCAGCCCTGCGTCTTCGACGGTTTGCTTGATCAGACGCGCGACGTGTTTGTCGTTCAGCCGGGTGTCCAGCGCCCGCGTTCCGTCCCGCGCGGTGCGGACGAACACCGGACCAAAGTCGATGCGTGCGAAGTGCAGCCATTGCTCCAGCGCGCGCACAGGGCAACTGAAGTCTGACGACCCGCGCCCGATCTCGACCTCGCGCCAGCCGGTCTTGGCGTTCAGGGTCAGCAGGGCACCACCATCCATGATCTCGACCCAGCCGCCGCTGTCGGGGGTGTCGCCCTTGTGGCGGTCCAGCGCGACGATCTCGGAGCGGCGCAGGCCCCCGGCATAGCCGATCAACAGCAGCGCACGGTCGCGCAATCCGCGCAGGTCCTGGGGCAGGGTGGCGACCATGGCCAGGATGTCCTGGGCCAGGATCGCCTCTTTCTGCACCGGCGGGCGGGCGTGCTTGCGCTTGATCCCGGCCAGCACCGTGGCGATGTGCCGGTTCTTGCGGTCGAGGGTGAAGCCGCGCTGTGCGGTGTTCCAGGCCAGCCCGGACAGACGGCGGTCGATCGTGCTGACGGAAAGCGGACGCGAACCGGCGGCAAGGTCCGCCAGATAAAGCCCGATCAACTCGGGCGCGGGGGGCAGGGGGGCTGCCCCCTTCATCCGGCACCATCGCGTGAAATGGGCCCAGTCCTTGGTATAGGCTTTCAGGGTGTTGTCCGAGGCCGCGGCCCGCGCATAGTCACGGGCGGTGTCGACCAGACGATCCATGGTCCCCGAGCCAGCCACATCGGCAGGCAGGGCAATCGCGGCACTTTCGTCTGTCTCACCTTGAGTCTGATCCTCAGGGGGTGAGGTGCTTGATTCATTGCCTTTTGACGTCATCAGATCCACCGAAACCTGTGTAAATTTCGAACTGACGCGGAGCATAGCCATAATGTCCGATAATGCAAACTTATTGGACATACCGAAAAGATGCAGGGCGGGGCGGTTAACGTCCTTAAATGTGACTAAAAGCGCCGTTCAAGTGTAGGGTTGTTGAATTTTGCGAGTAATTGACCCGGCTTGCCAAAACGCCGTGACCCACTGATATCAACAATCCCGCATACGTTTCATGAGATGATGATGTTTCAGATGGATCAACACCAAATGAAAAAGTGGGGCAATCCGACGCGAAAATTAACACACAGTGCGACACAGCGCTGTTCCTGCCAGTCATTCAGTGCTGCAAGATCCGGAAAGCTCGGCAAGAGTTAATGCCGCACGATTTGAGCTTTGCGTTTACCGAAGCGCTGGCGTATATGAATCA
This sequence comes from Sulfitobacter sp. 20_GPM-1509m, assembly GCF_000620505.1. Taxonomy (GTDB): domain Bacteria; phylum Pseudomonadota; class Alphaproteobacteria; order Rhodobacterales; family Rhodobacteraceae; genus Pseudosulfitobacter. Next base: position 337,968 of record NZ_JIBC01000008.1, read on the forward strand.
TCTAATCGCAAATGGCGAATGTCGCTGGCATACCTCGATTGGCGGGTTCAAACGCATGGCGCTTGCTTAACACCATCTCGCATTTGGTGCCGCAGGAGGAGACCGTCAGAGACTAGCCATTCGCGCTGGATGCGGCGAAAGCGCCGAGGCGCCAGCAGTCCTTATTCTTGAGGCTCGGCGCCAGCCTATCTGGCGCAATCCTCGAACGAAAAATACCGCGTGAAAGGCCGCCGAGCCAGTCAGCTCTCACGGTAATCATGAGGCCTAAGGACGCAAGCTCTTGTCCGCAATATAGAATGGCGGCTTGAAGATACCCATCATCCGAATGGAACGCGCAGCCTCGGCCATGCGGGGGCCGAGATCGTTTTCCACAACATGCTCGCGCGCCCGAAACCTTGGCAGGCCACACGATAATGCAACACGCAGGCCGTCTTCCGTTTCGCCCAATGGCGTCGATATGGCAACGATATTGGGCCGCCAGTCGCCATAGGACGCACAGAATCCTTCCTTGCGACAGCGGGCAATACTAGCGGCCGTAAGGTCCGCATGGGTTTCGAACTCTTGCGGAAACCGAAGCCGCAGTTCGGCCAGCTTGTCGTAAAGCTCTTGCCCATCCAGCAAAGACAACAGTGCGCGCCCGCTGGCAGAGCGGTGCAATGGGCCGGTAATTCCTGGCTCGGGGGTATGGGGAAAGCTGACCGGATCGCCGGTGGTTTGTACCTGTACAAACTGATCATCGGACATCACTGCAAGGGTGACATTTCCGGTGCTCATCTCAGCCAGCTCGCGCATGTGGCCCATCAACTCATGCCGCCACCGTGTCGCGGCCAGAACCGGATAGGACAGAGACAGAATGCGCGGGGCAAGCCGAAAGTTGCCCTTTGGATCACGTCTGAGATAGCCGACGTGCATCAGCGTCTTACACAATCGCGAAACCGTCGCCTTGTTCAGTCCCAAACGCCGGGCAATCTCTGCGTTTGAAAGGCGGTCCTCCTGATCACTGTACAGTGCAAGTATTTCGAGCCCGCGCATCAAGGTTGATGACAAGGCTTGATCGCTAGCACTGTCGGAAGGCAATTCGCATCTGCCTGCGTCTGCCCACTGGTTAAGGAGTGTACTGCCGTCGTTCAAAGTATGCCTTGGCTCCGATAGGTTTCGATCTCCTGATCGCTCAGGCCCAGAAGTTCTTTGTAGACGTAATCGTTATCCGCTCCTAGACCCTTCGCGGCCCAACGGATGTGACCCGGCGTCTTGCGGAATCTCGGCACAAGGCCTTGCATTCTGACCTGGCCAAAATCCTCATCCCTGACAGAGACGATGGCGTTGCGGGCCTGAAATTGTTCATCCTGGAAAACCTGATCCATGCCGTAAATCGGGGCGATGGTCCCATTGGCTTTGCGAAAGGCCGCAATGACCTCCTCCAGCGTATGTGATGCGATCCACCCGCCGAAAATCCGGTCCAGTTCCTTGACGTTCTCGACGCGCGCGCCGTTCGTTGCAAAGCGTGGATCATCCACCAACTCGGGTCGACCGATGGAGGCCGTGTTATAGCGGAAGGTGCGGTTTGTAGACCCGGCCAGCGAGACATAGCGCTTGTCCGCGGTCATGTAGACATCTGACGGCGCGGAATAAGTGTTCTTGTTGCCGACACGTTCGCGGACCTGGCCCAATTGATCGTATTCGATGGCCAGTGACTCAAGCGTCCGCAACACGGCTTCGGTCATGGCAAGGTCGATCTCCTCGCCTTCGTCGCGGCCTGATCTGACAACTCCGAGCAGAGCAGCACAGATGGAAAACGCGCCAAAGACACCACCGATAGAGTCGGCCATAGGATAGCCCGTGTGAACCGGAGGGCGATCGGGGTCGCCTGTTATATGCGTCAGCCCGCCCATGGCTTCGAAAATACGGGCAAAGCCCGGTTGCCCCGACATCGGGCCGTCCTGGCCGAAGCCACTGACGCGCAGGACGACCAGTTTGGGATTGGCTTTCCAGAGAGTTTCGATGTCCAGCCCCCAGCGGTCCAGGGTGCCGGGTCGGAAATTCTCAATAAGAACGTCGGTCTTGCTTACCAGCTCAAGGAACAGCTTGGCTCCTTCATCTTTACGAAGATCCAAGGTGCCGTGGTATTTGCCGCGGTTTGTCACTTTCCACCACAGCGGCTTTCCTTCTTTGAAGGGGGGGAAACCGCGCAGACCGTCGCCGACACCAGGCAATTCCAGTTTGACGACCTCGGCTCCAAAGTCCGCAAGAAGTGTGCCCGCCATTGGGCCTGCGATGATTGTCGCAATGTCGAGGATTTTCAAACCCGTCAAAGGCCCGGCAGCTTTAGTGTTCATTGTCGTCTCCCTGAATTTCAAAACAATATTTGACATAAGTTACGTTATTTGAAACATAGTAGTCAAGTTGTCCAATATTTGATCTTGGGAGGGGTTATGGATTTCGAGCCGACAAGCCGGGCAAAGGCGTTTCACGACAAGCTGTTTGATTTTTTCAATCAGGAAGTCCTGCCATTGCATCGCGATTGGGTGCGGCAAGTGATGCGTGAGCGCCGTGAACCTGATTTTTTGTCGGCACTTCAGGCAAAGGCTCGTGCTGAAGGTTTATGGAATCTTGCCCTGCCTGATCTGACAGACGACCAGCCCGGAACGGGTCTGACCAATTTGGAATTTGCTCCTCTGGCCGAGATTATGGGTCGTTTGCCGTGGGGGTCGCAGGTGTTCAATTGCCAGGCGCCTGACGTGCCGAACATGGCGATGCTGCAAGCCCTTGCTACGCCGGATCAAAAGACACAATGGCTGGACCCGTTGCTGAATGCTGCGACGCGCTCGGCCTTTGCGATGACGGAACCCGATGTGGCCTCATCGGACGCCAGCAACATCGCCACCAAGATGGCATTCGAAGGTGACAAGGTGCGCATCAATGGCCGCAAGTGGTTTGCAACCGGCGGCGCGCATCCTGACTGTTCTTTTCTGATCGTCATGGGAGTCAGCGACCCCGACGCCGCGCGCACAGAACGTCAAAGCATGGTCATCGTGCCTACGACTGCACCGGGCGTGACCATCAGCCGGACGCTGAACTATCTGGGCTGGGAAGATCACGTCGCCCCGATCGCACAGATTGAACTTGATAACGTCGTTGTGCCTGCTCAGAACCTGGTGGGCGAACGGGGTAGGGGCTTCAAGGGCGCGCAAGTGCGTTTGGGACCAGCCCGTATTCATCATGCGATGCGTTGCATCGGAATGGCCGAAATGCTGGTTGAACTGATGATCGTGCGCGCACGCGAGCGGACCGCGTTTGGTCGCAGCGTTATAGACTATGATACAATCCAACGCTGGATCGGCGAGGCTCGGGTCGAGATCGATATGAACCGCCTGGCAGTACAGCGATGCGCATGGTTGCTGGATCAGGAGGCTGCGCGAGACAGTTGGCGACCAGTGTCAATGATCAAGATTTCAGTGCCAAATATGCTGCAAAAGATCGCGGACCGCGCGTTGCAGATATTCGGTGCGATGGGCGGTCTGGACGATTTGCCGATCCACCACGCCTTTGCCTATGCACGGTGGTTCCGAATTGGCGACGGCCCTGATGAAGTGCATCTACGCCAGATTTTCCGCAGCGAACCCCAGCCTGAATGGGCGTTGAAAGACAGCCCCTATCTTTCCGTTCCAAATCTTGGAGAACAAAAGTTGAGGGTGGCAGAATGACTGCTGGATTTATAACGCACAGAGCCCTTACGGCTGTGGTTGCATTGCTTGCGGCGGCGCTGGCACTTCAGGCGGTTTGGGTGGCCTGGTCCGGCCCATGGTCGATGAACTATGGTCGGAACATGCTGTTGGGCGCGGCTCTGGTGATAACGCTGATCACACAGCCCTTTTACAACCCTGCTTACCCGACACAACGCAAACGCATCATCGGGACGGTGCTGGACGTAATCCTTGTGGGAGCGGTTGTCGTTGCATGCATACGCTTCACCCAGGTCGAGCATCTGCAGGAGACGTCTTTCTATATCTTTTCGCAGTTTGACACGTGGACAGCGGTCGCTGGTACGATTGCCCTGCTTGAAGCAACGCGGCGGCTGTTTGGGTTACCTATTGTGATCATCGCCACTCTTGCGATGGTATATTGCCTTTATGGCAACGTTTTGCCGGGATTTCTGAACCACTCTGGCGTCGATCTCAGCAGGACGATGCAGAATGTCTGGTACGGGTTTCAGGGTGTGTTCGGGATGCCCACTGGGGTCGTGATCCGTGTGGTCATGGTGTTCATCGTGTTTGGTGTCTTGCTTGAGGAGACAGGTGCATCAGATGCTCTGATCCGGACCTCAGTCGCGCTGACCGGTAGATCTCGTGGCGGGCCTGCTCATGCGGCCGTGGTCGCGTCTGCCCTTTTTGGCTCCATGTCAGGCAGTGTTACTGCAAACGTTGTAGGATCGGGTACGTTCACCATTCCGATGATCAAACGGCGTGGCTTCTCGCCTGCGACCGCAGGCGGCATTGAAGCGGCAGCCTCGACAGGCGGGCAGATTGTCCCGCCGGTCATGGGTGCCGCGGCGTTTCTGATGGCTGATCTTACCGGTGAACTTTACACGACCATCGCCCTTGCAGCGCTGGTGCCTGCGTTATTCTACTATGGCGCGCTGTTTGCTGGTATTTCCGTGCAAGCGGGCAAGTTGGGGATCGAGCCGATCCCTGCATCAGAGCGGGTCCGCCTGACGCGTCGGGATTATGTCCATTCCTTGCAGTTTGTCCTGCCGATCCTGGCCATTGTCGCCGTGCTGGTCACGGGGCGTTCGCCCGCGTTGGCAGGCTTTGTGGCCGTTGCATCAGCGGCTGTTCTGGGGCTTTTCCGCAAGCAGAACCGTGAAAACCCGCGCCTGTACTGGGATGCACTCGTGCGCGGCGGCAAGGCCTGTGCGTCCATTCTGGTGGCGGTCGGGTGTATCGGTGTGATTCTGGGCGTGCTTAACCTTACGGGTCTGGGCCTCAGCTTTGCCTCGGTGATCTCATCGTTCAGCGAAACATGGCTATTCGGCTCGCTTGTCGTCACTGCCTTTGCCTGTCTTGTGCTGGGTATGGGGATGCCCACGCTGCCCGCATATCTGATCATCGTACTGGTATTGGGGCCGGTGATGACCAAACTGGGTGCGGACACACTTGCTGTACACATGTTTGTTTTCTACTTCGGTGTTTTGTCGGCGATCACCCCGCCGGTGGCCATCGGGGCATTTGCGGCAGCACCCATCGCGGGCGCCAGCCCTATGCTGACCGCCTTCGTTGCGCTTCGGCTGGCGCTGACAGGGTTTATCATCCCTTTCATTTTCATCTACGAGCCATCGCTGCTGTTGATCGGCCCGTTTGATCCGCTGTCCTTCATCCGCGTTTGCACAGCGCTCGCGCTTGCGATCTGGATGCTGAACACCGGGCTTGTCGGCTACGCGGGTGGGCACATCGGCTGTGCGTCCCGTGCATTTCGTATGCTGCTGGCGCTGGGTCTGATCATCCAGATTCCCGCACTTCAATACCTGCTTATCGTCGCGACACTCGCCTTTCTCGTTCTGCCGGGAAGGTTTGGGGGCAAAGAGGAAATCGCGCCCGTCGACGACACGCTTTCAACACCCAAGGGAGGGCTATTATGATTATCGACAAGCTAAAGGCCGGGGCTTTAGTTCTGGCCACCGGAGCCGCGCTGGCGATCGGCGCTGTGGGTGCCCAGGCACAAAGCTTTCGCATGGCATCATTGGGTCAGGCATCGCCCACCACGGTTTTCTCGATTGCTGTCTCGCAGATCGTCAAAAAGGAAAACGGCTATAACATGCAATTGACGACAGGCGCTGTCGGCACGCGGATGGTTGTGGATGCCGCGAACCAGCAGCTTGATTTCTTTATGACTGCGGTGTCGATCAACGGCTATCTCCGCGATGGCACTCGGATGTATGAAAAACTGCCCAACGCCCCCGAACTGTTCGGAAACGTGCGCAGCATCGTGAACTATCCGCTGGGGGCCTATCATGGCATCACCTGGGCAGATTCAGGTATCGAAAGCATGGCGGATCTGAAGGGCAAGCGTGTCTATGTTGGGCCACCATCCAGCGCCGGCCGCACAGTGATCGAACAGGTGATCCGCGGGGTCACAGGGTTCGAACCAAACGAGGATTTCGAAACCGTCAATCTGGACTGGGCCTCTGCCGAGCAAGCGTTTCAGGATCGTCAACTGGATGCCTACTTCGTGCCGACTCCAATCCCTAGCTCGGAGCTTCAACAACTGTCGGCCATTGGTGAATTCCGCGTTTTGGGCATACCTGACGACAAGGTCGACAGCGAAGGTATCCAAGCCGCATTCAACGTCCCGGGGCGCAATTTCGATTACCTCCAGCCACAGACCTACAAAGGTCAGGTAAACCAGGAACCCGTTCGCATGGTTTCGTCGATCGTTGGTCTGGGGACCCACAAGTGGATGGACGAAGAGGTCGTTTACAACATCACGAAGGCGATCTTCGAGCATCATGATGACCTGGTCGCCTCGGCGAAGTGGATGGAAGTCATCACACCCGAAAATGCGCTGATGCAGATGAACGCACCGCTGCATGTCGGGGCATACCGCTATTACAAAGAGATCGGCGTGGACGTGCCGGCCGATCTGATCCCGCCGGAAGCGACGCAGTAAACCACACATAATGACCGGCGACAGGATGTCTGTCGCCGGTGACGATCCCCCCGGACCTTCCAAGGAGAACGCCCGATGAGCACCCCAATCCCCGCCACCAAAGTACACAGCGAGCGGGACGGTAATATTCTGATGCTGTCATTGGACGGCCCTGAAACACGCAACTCCATCAGCCCGCCAACCTACCGCGCCCTTCAGTCGCAGATTATCACAGCGGGAGAAGACCCGCAGGTGGGCGCCATCGTGCTAACGGGGTTGAACGGCTTTTTCAGTTCGGGTGGCAATATCAACAACCTCAAGGAAAGCACAAAGCTGACGCTGGCCGAGGTGGCGGGCAACACCGACGCCTTGAACGCCATGATCCTCACAATACGGGCCTGCCCAACACCCGTGATTGCCGCCGTAGAAGGGGGCGCTGCCGGGGCGGGCATGTCTCTGGCGCTGGCGTGCGACATGATCGTCGCCGCTGCGGGCGCAAAGTTTGTTGTGGCCTATGTCAAGGTCGGGTTGACCCCCGATGGTGGCGTGACGCATTTCCTCAGCGAAGGGCTGCCACGCCAGCTGGTGTCCGAGATGTGTCTGACGGGCGCGCCGGTCGAAGCCGAAAGGCTGCACAGCTTTGGGGTGGTAAACACCGTAGTCCCCGCGGGCGAAACCCGCGCGGCGGCAGCCAAGATAGCGGCACGGATGGCTGTCGGTGCTGTAGGCGCCATGGCAGTCATCAAATCCGAAATCGCAGCTGCGCCGCACAACGATCTGGCCACGCAACTGGTCCTTGAAGCCCGCGGCATCAACGCGGCCCGTTTTGGTGACGAAGCCGCCGAAGGGCTTGCTGCATTTCTTGAAAAACGCGCGCCCGATTTTGCCTCAAAGAGAAAGAAGGCATCATGATCAGAGATCAACATAAGCTGGATACCCTTCTGGCCGAAGTACATGACTGGGTGCGCGAAGTGGCCCACCCGAACGAGAACCGCGTTGCGGAACTGAATACCGTGCCCGACGACATCGTGAGTGATATGGCAAAGCGCGGTTTTTTCGGTTGGTCCATTCCAGAAGAATATGGCGGTCTGGGTTTTTCAACCGAAGAGTTGGTCATGGCCGCGATGGAGTTGTCGCAAAGTGCTGTTGCCTATCGTGCGCGGGTTGGGACCAACACCGGGATCGGCTCAGAGGCGCTGGTGGCCGATGGAACTGAGGTGCAAAAACAGAAATATCTGCCCCTTATGGCACGGGGCGAAGCGACGGGTTGTCTTGCGCTGACCGAACCTGACGCAGGGTCGGAGGCGACCAACATCGGGACCACCGCGCGTCGAGTTGGCGACCATTATGTGCTGAATGGGATGAAGCGTTACATCACCAATGCGCCCATTGCCGACCTTTTTACAGTTCTGGCCCGAACCGACCCAGACAGCACAGGCGCGCGCGGCATCACGGCATTTCTTGTCGAACGTAATTTTGAAGGGCTGAGCACGTCGGACCCCTATGAGATGATGGGCCAGGCGGGATCGCCTGTGGGAGAGGTCTATTTCAACGACTGCATCGTGCCTGCCGAGAATGTCATTGGCGGTGTCGAAGGTGTTGGTTTCAAAACCACGATGAAGGTTTTGAACAAACAACGCATCCATCTGGCTGCTTTGTGTACCGGTCCTGCAATTCGGATGCTGGACATGGCCATGGACCACGCAACCGGGCGGCGGCAGTTCGGCCAGCCGGTTGTCGAATTTCAGCTGGTTGCAGCCCTGCTTGCCGATTGTCGCGCCGAGATCGAGGCCGCGCGACAGTTGGTTTTGGCGACCGCAAGATCGCGCGACGAAGGCAAGGACATCGCGTTAGAGGCATCAATCTGCAAATACTTCGCCTCTGAAATGTGCGGGCGGGTCGCGGATCGCTGCGTGCAGGTTTTTGGCGGTGCGGGCTATGTGGCCAACCACAGCAGCATCGAACGCTACTACCGCGATGTGCGGCTGTTCCGGCTGTATGAGGGCACAAGCCAGATTCACCAGATCAACATCGTTAAGCAGATGCAAAAACGCCGGTCTGCTCAGGAGGCCGGCATATGAAAGCCTATCGGCTTTACGAAGACGGAAAAGGTAGCCGCGGACGTTTGGAAAGCATGTCGCAAGACACGCTGAGCGGAGGCGATACGCTGATTCAAGTGATGTACGCGGGCATCAACTACAAGGATGCGTTGGCGGGACAAGGCCGCGCACCGATTGCCAAAACACTGCCGCTGAATTGCGGGATCGAGGCGGTTGGAACTGTTGTCGAAAGCGCGGACCCTTCATTCGAGCCCGGCCAGATCGTCATTGCACACGGAATGGGGCTGGGAGTTGACCGGGATGGTGGCTTGGCCTGTTTCGTGCGTGCGGATGCGTCTTGGCTGGTGCCGTTGCCGAGCGGGCTCAGCCCGCTTGAAGCGGCGACGATTGGTGTTGCGGGCTTTTCGGCTGCATTGGCTGTGGACCGACTGGAGAGCATGGGGGTCGAGCCGGGGTTCGGACCGATTGCCGTTACGGGCGCCACGGGAGGCGTTGGCTGTCAGGCAGTCGGAATGTTGGCGCGTCTGGGGTACGAAGTGGTGGCTGTCACTTCCAAACCTGACAGTCGCTGCTTTTTCAAGACGCTTGGCGCATCGGAGGTGATTGCACCGCCCGGGCCCAGTGACCGGATGCTTGATAAAGGTATGTGGGCAGGCGCGGTAGACACAGTGGGGGGTGATGTGCTGGCCTGGTTGCTGCGCAGCGCCCGTCCCGAAGCCATTATCTCGTCCATCGGCAATGCTGGCGGCAACCGTCTGCCGACGTCGGTTATTCCCTTCATCCTGCGGGGCATTACGTTGACGGGGATCAATGGAAACTCCCCGCCTACATTGCGCCGAAGGATTTGGGAACGGTTGGGGACCGATCTCAAGATGCGGCGGATCGCATCGCTGGCGCGCGTGATTGAACCCGATGAAATTGACGACGTGATGGCCCAAATGGTGGCAGGGCGCACGCAGGGTCGCGCGGTTGTCGCGTTTTGCGGTGCTTGAACAACACCAGATGATGGTGGGCGCATGCTAGGGTGTTGTCACGTTAACGTGCCTGAGTTGTTCGTTCATTGATCAGGCGGTAAGCGGTGGCGATGCAGTCACATAAGATCAGCTACAAGCGCCACCGGTTTCCGCCCCAGATTATTGCTCATGTTGTCTGGCTCTACGTCCGGTTCAACTTGAGCTTGCGCGAAGTCGAAGAGTTGATGCTGGAACGTGGCGTGGACGTTTCGTATGAAACGATCCGACGCTGGACCGTCAAGTTCGGTTCCGTGATCGCCCATGTTCTACAGAGACGGCAGCCGCGCCCGGGCGATGTCTGGCACCTGGACGAAGTCGTCGTGAAGATCGCGGGCCGTTCATATTGGCTCTGGCGTGCGGTCGACCAACACGGCGTCGTTCTTGAGGAAATCCTGCAGCTCAGGCGGGACAAGCGCGCGGGAAAGCGGCTTCTGGTCAAGCTGATGAAACGTTGGGGCTTTGTTCCCAAAAGGATCATCACGGACAAACTACGCTCATATGGGGCCGCAAAGCGCGAGGTCGCGCCTGGCCTCGACCATTGGTCACACAAGGGTCTGAATAATCGCGCAGAGAACAGCCATCTACCTTTTCGAAAACGCGAGCGGGTGATGCAGAGCTTACGATCGCCGGGAGCATTACAACGTTTCGTTTCCATGCAGTCCGCAACCCGCAATTGTTTCGCTGCCCCAGACCGTCGCCGCTCCGCCCTCACCATCCGGTACCACCGTCTCGAAGCACTCGAGTCTTGGAATTATGCGGCAAATGTCGCCTGAGAATCGAACGCTACGTTCGCTCCCAGCTGCTCGAGTTAATGTGACAACACCCGCGAATGCCCCAAACTTGCCGAGGATAACCAATGTTTCACCAAAATTGTCAGCAGCCGGGGGGTCGCACTTGGCGGGTAATCCAAATGTTCGGCAAGCTCGGTAACGGGCATGCCATCGCTTTTATTGGCCAGAGGTTAGCCTCGATATATCACGCACAGCTCCTTTCGCCGCACTGGTGGCAAAAGCGGCATAGGCATGCAGCGCTTTTGAAACCTTGCGCTTGCGCGGTGACGCAGGATGCCAGCCAGTCGCGTCTTGTGCGGCGCGGCGAACGGCAAGCGTCGCATCATCAACAGCCAAGTGAATCGCGCGGTTGGGGATGTCGATTTTGATCGTGTCGCCATTTTCGACCAGACCGATGACGCCACCCTCTGCCGCCTCAGGCGAGACGTGGCCAATCGAAAGACCGGAGGTTCCACCCGAGAACCGCCCATCAGTGAGCAAAGCGCAGGCTTTGCCCAGCCCCTTGGATTTAAGGTAAGACGTTGGATAAAGCATCTCTTGCATGCCTGGCCCACCGCGCGGCCCTTCATAACGGATCACCACAACGGCGCCTTCCTTCACCTTGCCGGTCAAGATGTCATTGACGGCGGCGTCTTGGCTTTCGCAAACATGGGCGGTGCCGGTGAATTTCAGGATCGAGGCATCAACCCCCGCTGTTTTCACAATGCAGCCTTCAGCTGCGATATTGCCGAACAGAACTGCAAGGCCGCCGTCCTGGCTAAAGGCATGGGCTTTAGACCGGATCACCCCCTTTTCACGGTCCCTATCCAACTCCTTGAACCGGTTTCCCGTGCTGAAGGCCTTTGTAGTGCGCACACCGCCAGGGGCTGCTTTGAACAGACTTTCGGCCTCAGGATTGTTGGCGACCTTGATGTCCCAATTAGCAATCGCCTCACCCATCGTTGTGGCATGCACCGTGCTGCAATCGTTATGCAGCAGCCCGGCCCGCGACAGTTCGCCCAGAATAGAGAATATGCCGCCAGCCCGATGAACGTCTTCCATATGGACGTTTGCAATGTTCGGCGCCACTTTGCACAAGCAAGGCACCTTGCGTGACAGCCGATCGATGTCGTCCATCGTGAAATCGACTTCGCCCTCGCTGGCTATGGCCAGCAGATGCAGTACCGTATTCGTCGATCCACCCATAGCGATATCCAGGCTCATCGCATTTTCGAACGTTTCGAACGTGGCAATCTCGCGCGGCAGCAAACCCTTTTCCTCAACCTCGTAATGACGCTTCGTGATGTCAACGATGCGGCGTCCAGCCTCCAGGAAGAGGGATTTACGGTCGACGTGGGTGGCCAGTGTTGACCCGTTGCCAGGCAGTGCCAGCCCCAGCGCCTCGGCTAAGCAGTTCATCGAATTGGCGGTGAACATGCCGGAACAAGACCCACAGGTCGGACAGGCGTTTTCCTCAATGTGCTGGACCTGCGCGTCAGTCAGTGTCTCACTCGCGGCCGCAACCATTGCGTCGACCAAATCGATTTTGGTCATTTCAAGGTCCGCAAGGTCGATCTTGCCTGCCTCCATCGGACCGCCGGAGACGAAGATCACGGGAATATTCAAGCGCATCGCGGCCATCATCATGCCCGGTGTGATTTTATCGCAATTCGAAATGCATACCATTGCGTCAGCGCAGTGGGCGTTTACCATGTATTCCACGCTGTCGGCGATGATTTCGCGCGAGGGCAAGGAATAAAGCATACCGTCGTGGCCCATTGCGATGCCGTCGTCGACTGCAATGGTATTAAATTCTTTGGCGACACCACCCGCCTTTTCGACCTCCCCGGCGACAAGCTGACCCAAATCTTTTAGGTGGACGTGGCCAGGCACAAACTGTGTGAAACTGTTGACTATGGCGATGATCGGCTTGCCGAAATCGCCGTCCTTCATCCCCGTCGCGCGCCAGAGGCCGCGGGCACCTGCCATGTTGCGGCCATGAGTGCTAGTTCTTGATCGATAGTAAGGCATCTGGTCCCCCGGAAATGATTGGCAGACACTATTCTAACTTAGGAAAGGAATAAAAGTACCGCGGCCGAAAAAACGTCTTGTGTTATAAGGGGGGCCTATCTCCTCTGGTAGATGGAAGTCTTAGCAGGCCGCTGAAATAGTCGACGCGCGGGAACGTTGTTCTGCCGATCGGGTGAATCCGCCCTTCGCTGATGAACGAGGGTGCGGGATTTTCGGCCCCCATGCAGTCGCTTCCCGGCTTCATGCGCCCGGCAATCTGGGTAGTCGGGCAAGGTTATTGGCCGCCATCGTCAGAATGAAGCGGAATCGCACCCGTTCGACGCCCCGATAGACGGTTTGCGCCATGCCGCCGACGGTCTTGGCCCAGCCGAAGGCCTCCTCAATCCGCTTTCGGTGCTTGAACGACAGGGCGTAGCCCTGATGTCGGGTTGTGCGTCCGTCTATCGCTGTATATCGCGATTTCTGCGCGACATGCGGAGTGACGCAGGCTTTCCGGAGATTGGAGACGAACTCGGCCGCGTCATATCCCTTATCCGCCCCAAGCGTCAGCTTGCGGGTGGATCCAGGGGAGTGGCGGTGAACCATGTCGAGCGCGGCACGCCGTTCGGCATGACCGTCAGCCTGGGTCAGATCGCCCTGCACGATCAGGCCGCTGCGGTTCTCCATCAGCGCATGGCCCATGAAGCACAGCGCAGTACCGGTGCCGGGCGATTTCTTGTAGAGCCGTGCCTCTGGGTCCGTGGTCGAAGCGTGTGTTGCATTCGAACGCTTCTCGCCCTTGAAGTCGACCTCGGCGTTGCGATTGCGGTGGTTGGAGCGGGACATCGGTTCGATCTTGGGTTCGGATTGGATGGGTTGAGTGTCAGGGTCGATGGTAGACGTTGGCGGATCACCCGGCCCCTTGTCATCGGGCGGGGAGCCCTCCGCCTTTGGCTGGAAACTCTTCATCGAGGCCCAAGCCTCGATCAGTGTGCCGTCGACCGAGAAATGCTCATCCGATAGCAGTGGCGCCACCTCGCGGTGCGCGAGGATTGCTGCCATTACCTTCCGCGACATGTCGGTCGTCAGCAGCCGGTTCCGGTTCTTGGTGAACACAGTTGCGACCCAAACCGGATCGTCGATACCCAGGCCGACGAACCAGCGAAACATCAGGTTGTATTGCATCTGCTCCATCAACTGGCGCTCAGATCGAACAGAGAACAGGATCTGGATCTGGCTGGCCCGGATCAACCGTTCGGGTGCAATCGAAGGACGGCCAAAATCGGCGCAGAGCGGGGCAAACTCGCCATCAAGGCTGGCGAGGGCGTCATTGACCACCTGCCGGATCTTGCGCAAAGGATGCTGCGCCGGGGGTTCGCCCTTCCAAATCAACGTAGCTGAACAGCGACCCATTCGTTTCGTCCGACCCCCGCATCTTCATCTCCAACATTGCCATACAGAGAGTGAATCATGTTCTCAATTTACTATCGAGGTGGGACTATTTCAGCAGCCTGCTAAGGAAGCACTTTTCTTGCGTTTCATTGTGGCAGGAGCCTCCGAGCCAAGGAACTGGTTTTTCCAAGCATACAGCGTCGGCCTGCTAACTCCGACCTTTTCTGCCAAAGCATGCGCACTTTCTTGACGACTATAAAGTCCAACCACAGCGGCTGTCTTCACGGCGTCAGAGTGATTTCCTGCTCCATATGCCCCGGTGGAAACAGTCCCGGTCTCATGAAAGGCATCGCGCACCCAAGCCGTCAGCGTGGCACGGCCAGGATAGCCTAAAGCACGCAGCGTCCATGAAATACAGCGCCCTTGGCCGGCATAATGCTCCAACGCCACCCGCTTCTGTGCATCTGAGAATTTAGACGGGCGCGACACAGAACGTATCCACAAATCCTGCCGACGTTCATATTCTCGATGCCAGCCTTTCAAGGCATTCTTCGTCGGATACCCCAACTCACGGATGGTGGCCCGCACGCGCTTGCCGAGCTTGATATAAAGCTTAACCGCGCGCATTCGATCTTCGTAGCTATACGTGAACTATCTCCAAAATAGTCCAACTTTTCGTCCGCACCCCCTCGCTGACAACACTTGTTAAAAAAGGGCGCTGCTTTTCGACGGAAGCTGTCGGCTTCTGCGTAATACAGACCGAACGTGTTGTATTATGGACTAGCCGGATGCAGATCGCTCTGCCACAAGATTTTGCCGAGAGCGCGCAGTTTCACAGCGATTTGCACCGTGATGGCTTCGACGGTCATGGTGTCGTCTGCGACCCACATCAGAACCGCTTCGGTCAGCGTGTGCGTGGCCAATTCTGCAAGCAGTCGCGATTCTATGGCCATGCCGGTGCCCAGGCGCTGTTCAAGCAGGCCCGATACCGTGACCGACGTTTCCTCGACACGCGCACGAAACATCTCTTTGAGGGTGGGGTTCGCATCGACAACAGCGATAATTTTAACCAACAGAGCACGGTCAAGCGGGTCTTCTTTCAAGCCCTGACCCAGAAGTTCGGCAAGATCATCAATGATCGGTGTCTCAGACTTCACGAACCATTCGACTTTGTTAAGGTCAAGCTTGATGGGATCGCCAAGGATCGCGGCCTGTTTGTTGTTGTAATAATTAAAGAATGTCCGCGTGCTGATGCCTGCCTCGGTGGCGATGGCTTCGGTCGTGGTATGGTCCAGCCCGTTGCGCGCCGCAACTGTGACGGCGGCCATCTGGATGTCCCGAGCCGTTTGTAGGCGGCGCCTTTCGCGAAGATTCATACCCATTCCGTGTGCAGCCTAATCTTTCATACAAAGAAAATATTGCACACCGTGCAAGTTTATGCAATCAGCCACCGGCACGCTGCGATGCTGCGGAACAAGAGCGGATAAAATGACGATGTACAAGTTTGCCCTTTTAATTGGCGCCGCTTTGGCTGCGTTTATGACGCTGGCCTCCTCTGTCGACGCACAGGCGCCTGCGGGTATGCCTCCGAAACAGGTCGGCGTTGTCGCAGCGGCGATGCAGGACGTCCCACGCATCGTGACCCTGCCAGGGCGGGCGGTGGCGGCGTCGTCCACTGCGATCCGTCCGCGGGTCAGCGGGATCGTCACGGAAATCCTGTATGAACCCGGTCGTTTCATTGCGGCGGGTACGCCGATGTTCCGCATTGATGACACCACCTATGAGGCGAATGCCGCGGCGGCTGCCGCACAGCTTTCCAGTGCGCAGGCGCAGGTGACCGAGGCGCAGGCCGCCTATACGCGGACCGAACGGCTGGTCGGATCGGGCAGCACGCAGGCACAGGTCGAATCCGCCCGTGCAACGCTGGACCAGGCGCGTGCGGCGGTGGATTCCGCACAGGCGAACCTGACGCTGGCACAGGCGCAACTGGGCTGGACCACGGTGACCAGCCCGCTGTCGGGGATCGCCAGTGTTTCGGTGGCGTCCATCGGTGATCTGGTCACCGAAGGGCAGGCGGACGCGATGGCGACGGTCATCCAGCTGGACCCGATCGAGGTGGACATGTACGAGCCGTCGTCGCGGTTTCTGAGTGTTATGGACGATATCACCGATGGCACGCTGCGGTTGAACGAGGAGTTGAACGCCACGCTGACGCTGGAGAACGGGCGCGTCTATCAGGGGCAGGGGTCCCTTGTCGCGCCGGGGGTGACGGTGTCGACCACGACCGGTTCCATCGACACGCGGTTCCGTTTTGACAATCCCGACAACATGATCCTGCCGGGCATGTTCCTGCGCGGGCAGGTCGATCTGGGGATCACGCAGGCGATACTTGTGTCACAATCCGCAACCAGCCGCGACAAGCTCGGCAAGCTGACGGCCTGGGTTGTGGTTGACGGCAAGGTCAGCCAGCGCGCCCTGACCGAAGAGGGCACCTATGAGCATCAGTGGATTGTCACCGGCGGACTGGAAAACGGTGACATGGTTGTCGTCGATGGGCTGACGGGGCTGAGCGAAGGGGCGGATGTCGCATCGGTTCCCGTAAGCTTTGACGACAACGGCGTGGTCCACGACCTTGCGCCTGCACAGGCAGAGACCGACACGGCCCCCCAGGCCGAGACGCCTGCGACGGCGCCGTCCGACGACGCGTCCGCGACGGAGTAAAACACATATGGCCCGTTTTTTCATTCACCGCCCGGTCTTTGCCTGGGTGATCGCCCTGGTTGTGATGCTGGTTGGCGCGCTTGGCCTGAATTCGCTGGCGATTGAGCAATACCCGCAGATTGCGCCGACCACCGTGCGGATTTCGGCGGTTTACACAGGTGCCTCGGCTGAAATCGTGGAATCCTCGGTGACGACCGTCATCGAAGACGCGATGACCGCGGTTGACGGTCTGATTTACATGACCTCGAATTCGACCGCCGGATCGGCGTCGATCGCTCTGACCTTTGACGATTCCGTCGATGCGGACATTGCGCAGGTGCAGGTGCAGAACAAGCTGCAGCTGGTCACCTCGCAGCTGCCCGATGTGGTGCAGCAGCGCGGGGTGAGCGTTTCGCGGTCGACCAGTTCGATCCTGATGGTCGGGGCCCTGACCAGTGCAGACGGCGCGCGGTCGACGGTGGAGCTGGGCGATCTGGTGTCCCAGTTGATCGAAGACCCGGTCAAGCGCACCCCAGGTGTGGGGTCGATCAGCACCTTTGGATCGGGCTATGCCATGCGGATCTGGATGGACCCGATGAAAATGGTTCAATACCAGGTGACGCCTGCGGATGTGACAGCGGCGGTGGCGGCGCAGAACACCAATGTCACCGTCGGCGACCTTGGGGCGCAACCCAGTGCCGGCGGCCAGCGGGTCACGGTGCCGATTTCGGCGCAGTCGCAGTTGTCGACCGTGGAAGAGTTCGAGGGCATCCTGCTGCGCGTGGATCCCGATGGTTCGACCGTGTTTCTGGGAGATGTCGCAAAGATCGAGATCGGCCAGGAAAGCTATGGGGGGGATGCGCGTTACAACGGCAATCCGGCGGCGGGCTTTGCGGTGAACCTTGCGACGGGGGCGAATGCGGTTGATACCGCTGCGGCCGTGCGCAAGACGATCAGCGGACTGGTCGAGGGTCTGCCGCAGGGTGTCGAGGTGGTCTTTCCCTATGACACCTCGCCCTTTGTCGAGAAATCCATTTCGCAGGTCTACAAGACGCTGATCGAGGCGGTGGTGCTGGTGTTCCTGGTGATCCTTGTGTTCCTGCAAAGCTGGCGCGCTACGCTGATCCCCGTCATCGCGATCCCGGTGGTTTTGCTGGGCACCTTTGCCGTGCTGGCCGCCGCCGGGTTCACCATCAACACGCTGACGATGTTCGCGCTGGTGCTGGCGATTGGCCTGCTGGTCGATGATGCCATCGTGGTGGTCGAAAACGTCGAACGGGTGATGGAAGAGGACGGCATCGGTCCTGTCGCGGCCACCGAAAAGAGCATGGACGAGATCACCTCGGCGCTGGTGGGCATCGTGCTGGTGCTGTCGGCGGTGTTCCTGCCGATGGCCTTTATGGGCGGGGCCACGGGTGTGATCTATCGCCAGTTCTCGGTGACGATCATCACGGCGATGGTGTTGTCGCTGGGCGTGGCGGTCATCCTGACGCCCGCAATGTGTGCCAGCCTGCTGAAGGCGCGCGGCCATGGGGACGGCATTGCACCGGCACGCTGGTTCAACCGCAACCTTGACCGGGCCACCAACGGCTATGTCAGCGTCGTGACGCGATATGTAAAACGCCCGCTGCGGGCGCTGCTGGTGCTGGTCGCGGTGGTGGTCGGCATGGTTGCCCTGTTTGACCGGCTGCCCGGGTCGTTCCTGCCGGACGAGGATCAGGGCGTCGCGCTGGTCATTGTTCAGGGGCCTGACGGGTCCACCACCGAACAGACCAAGGCGCTGGTCGAGAAGGTCGAAACCTATCTGTTGAACGCCGAAAGCGACACCGTTGAATCGGTCTTTGCCGCCCTGGGCTTTGGTTTTGGTGGCAGTGGGCAAAGCAGTGCAATGGTGTTTGTGAAGCTGCGCGATTACGCCGAACGCGACGGATTTGACATTGCCGGACTGGTGACGCGCGCAAACGGCTATTTCTTTTCCACAAACCGTCAGGGCAATATCTTTGTCCTGCAACCGCCTGCAATTCAGGGCCTGGGCAGTTCGTCGGGCTTTACCATGTACCTGACCGATCAGGGGGGGCAGGGGCAGGCAGCGCTGGCTGCGGCTGCCGACCAGCTGGTTGCGAATGCACAGGCGGACGGGCGGGTGACATCCCTGCGCGGGAACGAAGCGGCGACCGAAACCGCGCTGCGGCTGGACATCGACCAGCAGAAGGCCGCGGCCTTTGGTCTGTCGATCACTGACGTGAACGCGATGCTGTCGGTTATTTTTGCGGGCCGCGAGGTCAACGATTTTGCCCTGGGCAACGATCTGCGTCCGGTGATCGTGCAGGGGCAGGCCGACGCGCGGTCGCAGCCCGAGGACATCAACAGCTGGTACGCGCGCAACAGCGCGGGCGAGATGGTGTCCTTTGCCGCATTCTCGGACCAAAGCTGGACGCAGGAGCCGCAGGCGGTTGCACGCTATGGCGGCACGCGCGGCATGGAACTGAGCGGCGCGGCGGCGGCAGGTCTGTCTTCCAGCGACGGCATGAACGCGATGGAAGAGCTGGTGTCGGAACTTGACGGCAATTACGGGACCGCTTGGACCGGTCTGTCCTATCAGGAGCGGTTGTCGGGCAATCAGGCGCCGATGCTGTTCGCGCTGTCGGCCCTTGTGGTGTTTCTGGCGCTGGCCGCCTTGTACGAAAGCTGGACCGTGCCGCTGGCGGTGATGCTGACGGTTCCGATCGGGATTCTGGGCGCGCTTGCGGCGGCCTATTTTCTGGGACAGTCGAACGATGTCTACTTCAAGGTGGGTCTGCTGACGACCATCGGTTTGGCCGCGCGCAATGCCATCCTGATCGTGGAATTCGCCCAGTCCCAGGTGCACGAGGGCAAATCCGTGATCGAGGCGGCGCTGATCGCGTCGCGCCAGCGGCTGCGCCCCATTCTGATGACCACCTTTGCCTTCATGCTGGGCGTGCTGCCGCTGGCGATTGCATCCGGTGCCGGGGCAGGGGCGCAAAACTCGATTGGCATCGGGGTGCTGGGGGGCATGGCGTCGTCGGCGGTGTTGGGGATTTTCCTTGTGCCGGTGTTCTACGTCGCGGTTCTGAAACTGCGCCAGATGATATCGCGAAAGGAGAAACCAGCGTGACGCTTTTGAACAGACCGCTCGCGGCGCTGTCCTGGGCAGCCTTGTTGCTGAGCATGGCCTGTGCGGCGGTGGGACCGGACCCCTCGACGGTGCCGACGCCTGCCTTGCAGGCCAGCTTTGCCGAAGGGGCGCCGGTCCCGGTGGGGCAGGTCGGCACACAGGCGTTCTGGCGCAGCTATAACGATGCGACGCTGACGCGCCTGATTGAAGCGGGGCTGGCGACCAACCTTGATATTCTGGCGGCAAACGAGCGTATCCGTGCGGCGCAGGCCGATGTCGCCGCTGCGCAGCCGCTGGCGACGCTACTGGGGGGCGAGGCGGCATCAGCCAGCCGTATACGCACCGGCGGAGGCGGGCAACCGACCAGCACGACGAGCACCGCCAACCTGTCGGCGGGTTTTGTGTTTGATCTGTTTGGTGGCGCCCGCCGCGCGCGTCAAGGGGCTGAAGCCGCCGAGCTTTCGGCGCAGGCGCAGGCCGAGGTGACGCGGTTGGCGTGGCTGGCCGAGGTGATCGGCGCCTATTCCGACGCGCGCTATTACCAGCAGGCGCTGGCGCTGACTCGCGACACGATTTCCGCCCGTGAAGCGACGCTGAAGATCAACAACACCATGCTAGACCTGGGTGGGGCCACCGATCTGGACATCGCGCAGACCAAGGCGTTGTTGCAGACGGCTCGCGCCGACCTGCCCAACTTCGAGGCGCTTTTCAACGCGCAGGTTTACCGTCTTTCGACGCTGCTGAACCTACAGGCCGCTCCGCTGATGGGACAGATGCAGCGCGGCGCGCCTGCGCTGCATATTCCTGCGGGGCCGGGAACAGGTGTGCCGGCCGAGCTGTTGCAGAACCGTCCAGATGTGCGCGCGGCGCGGTCCGATCTGTCGCAGGCGCTGGCCACTGTCGGAGTGGCCACTGCCGATATGCTGCCGTCGATTTCGTTGACGGGAACGGTTAGCGATACCGGTGGTGCGGACAGCTGGGGATTCGGTCCGCGCATTTCGCTGCCGGTGGTCAATCAGGGTCTGTTGCAGGCCACCCGCGCCCGTCGCGAGTCGGAGGCGCGGCAGGCTGATCTGGCGTGGCGGTCACAGATCGTGGCAGCGGTCGAGGACGTACAGGTTGGACAATCGAACCTGCGCCGCTATCGTCAGCGCGTCAGCGCGTCAGCGCTCTGGATCAGGCGGCGGCGTCTTATCAAGAGGCCTATGCGCTGGCGCGCACCAACTTTGAGGCCGGTGCCACCGCATTGGTCGATTTGCTGGACGCCGACCGTCAGCACGCGGCGGCACGCTTGCAGGCTGCATCGGCCCGCAATGATGCGGCCAAGGCGTGGGCTACCCTGCAAATTGCGACAGGTGCCGGGGCGGCGGTGGCCGGCACTCCCAAGGTCGCGTTGCGCTAGTTTCACGAAGGCGCTGACTTTGTCGTGCCTTCGAGTGTGCTGAACCACTTGTCGCCTTCGGGGACCTGCGGTTTTGAGCAGTTTTTCACGCGGGTGATACAAATGTTTCCCGAACTGAGAGCGAGAAATGACCTTGAAATTCCTGAGTGTTTCTCTAAGAGAAGACGCAGGCAGCGATGGAGCAATCCCGGCAACCTAAAAATCAGATATTTTTGGGGAGATTTGGGGTGAAAAAATCGCAAGTATTGGCTTGTCTTGCTGTCGGATTTGCACCAGTGGTTGCTGTCGCGCAAGACACCGACGACGGGGCGTTTCTGGGAACTATCGTTTTGACGATGCCAATGGTTCCCGGCCTTGAAGACGATGAAATCACGGTCACCAGCGAAGGACTTGCTCTGAGCAATCCCGCAGATCTGTCAGAGATGTTTGTCGCCGAGCCGACGATTTCGGTCGGCAGCTCCATCCCGATGTCACAAAAAGTCTATGTCAACGGGATCGAAGAAAACAACCTTGCGATCACCATTGACGGCGCGCGCCAGAACAACCGAGTTTTTCACCACAACACAACAACGCTGATCGACCCCGCGCTGCTGAAATCGGCGCGTGTGGATCCGGGTGTGGCACCCGCCGATGCCGGGCCAGGCGCATTGGGCGGCGCGCTGGCCTATGAAACCAAGGACGCTGCCGACCTGCTGATGCCGGATCAGAACTTTGGGGGCCGGTACAAGGTCGAATACGACAGCAATGGTGACATCCTCTCGAACAGCATCGCGCTCTACGGGCGCGAGGGGGCCTTCGAGTATCTGGGGTTCTTCAAGGTGGCGCAGGGTGACCTGCGCACGGACGGCAATGGCGCGGAGATTGTGGGATCGGGCACCGATCTGCTCAGCGGGCTGGGCAAGATTGCCTACGAAACGGAGACCGGCCATCGGTTCGAACTCTCCTATGAACGGGTCATCGACGACGAAAGTCGCCCCTATCGCGCCAATATCGGTGCAATCGTGGGCGGCAGACCCGTCCCACCGACCCGGCCCTATGAACTGGACCGGACCAATATCATTCTCAGCTACAGCACCACGTCTCCCACAGCCATGTGGGACCCCACCTTCCGGCTTGCCTACAGCGGGACTGAACTGTTCAACGACGAAAGCGATCTGTCCACCGCTCAGACCACACGGGGCGAAACGACCAGCCTGAACGGGGAAGTTTCCAATCGGTTCCAGCTTGGTTGGGGCGAGTTGAACGCCGGTCTCGATTTCTACTCGGACACGGGCGATATGAATTACCTGGATCTCGCGGGCGGCGGACCGGCCGAGTTCTCCGAGGAGAAGCTGAGCAACATCGGCGTGTTTGCACAGGTCAGAATGGACGCAGGACCCCGTTCGCGCCTGTCCTTTGGCGCGCGCGCGGATTTCCAGAATTTCGAAGGCACGGACGGGTCCGAGCAGTCGGAATCGGGCCTGTCGGGCAACATTTCCGGCGAATTCGACGTTACCGACCGGCTTACGGTCAGCGCGGGCTACTCCCATGTCTGGGGCGGTCTGGAATTGGCCGAAAACTACATTCTCAACCCTGGCTGGACCTATCCGGCCGAAGGGATCACGCCCACGACTGCCGATAACATCTATCTGGCGGCCAACTATTCTTTCGGTGCCTGGATCGTCGACGGCAAAGTGTTTGCCACCGACATTGATGATGCGCGCGCCGCAAGCTACCGCGCGGGGCCTGCTGAATCCGTGGATGTCGCGGCACGCGGGTTCGAATTAGGGATCGGTACGGCATGGGAAGGCGGGTTTTTCCGCGCAGGTTTTGCACGAATCGACACCAAGCTTAACGGACGTCCGGCGGATTCCTATACCGGCAACTATCTGACCATGCCGATGGGCGATTTCCTGAAGTTCCAAGTTGCGCACCGGCTGGACAACGGTCTGTTGCTGGGCGGCGATGTGGAAGTGGCCTTTGACTTCAAGGACACATACGATTCCACCACCGGCGGGCGGGGTCCGACGCTGGACGGCTATACGGTCGCCAACGCCTTCATGGAATATTCACCCTCGCGCGTGAAGAACCTGACCCTGCGCGCCGAGATCAACAACATTTTCGACGAAAATTATGCCAGCCGCGCGACGTATGGCCAGGAATTCGTCGGAGAGGTCGAGCCGCTGTACGAACCCGGACGCTCCATCCGGCTGAGCGCCGAGATCCTGTTCTGATCGGCGGGCGAAAGGGTTCCTTATCATGCACAGGCTCATTAGTTTTGTGATGTTTCTCCTCGCCGCTCAGGCCCAAGCTCAGAGCGTCGAGGTGCAAAGCTTTGCCGGGCGTATTCAGGCACCGGTGTTGCCGAAAAAGATCGTTGTGCTTGATCTGGCGGCACTGGACAGCCTGACCGCATTGGGCGTGCAACCTGCGGGCCTGACCAGCGACGTTTATCTTCCTTACCTAGAAGATGCGGCAGATGATGCGGTGGCTGTCGGGTCATTGTTCGAACCCGATTTCGAAGCGATCTTTGCCATGGCGCCCGATCTTATCATTGCCGGCGGGCGCAGCTCTGAACAGGTGCCGGAACTGGCACGCATCGCGCCGACGCTGGATATGACGATCTGGGACAATACTGTCGAGGAAGGTCTGGCGCGGCTGGCGGCCTATGGCCGGATTTTTGAAAAGCAGGCAGTAGCGGACAGCCTGATCGCGCAGTTCAATGCCAAACTATCCAACGTCAGAGCAACCGTTTCAGGCAGCGGCCGGGCGTTGATCGTGATGACCAATGGCCCGAAAATCAGCGCCTATGGCGCGGGTGGGCGGTTTGGCTGGCTGCACGATGCCTTGGGGTTGCCCGAGGCGGTGGCGAGCGTGGAAAAGGCAACACATGGGGAAGCCATCAGCTTCGAGTTCATTCGCGAAGCCAACCCCGACATTCTGTTCGTGATCGACCGCATGGCGGCCATAGGGCAGGACAGCGAGAGCGCCCGTGCAACACTGGACAATGTGCTGGTTCACGAGACGACCGCCTGGAAAACGGGGCAGGTGATACACCTGAGCGCCGGCCCGATCTATCTTGCGGGGGGAGGCATTCAATCCATGACCCTGACCTTGGATGAAATCCTGGCCGCTCTCAAAGATCGGTAGACGATGGCAATTGCACTTGGCCTGACGCTGTTCCTGTTGTTGCTGGCGTCTCTGTTCGTCGGCGTGATCGACATCTCCTGGGCGGCACTGGGATCAGACCCCGAAGCGCTGCAACTGATGGCGATTAGTCGCGCGCCGCGGACAATTGCCGTGGTGATTTCGGGCGGTGCGCTGGCGGTGAGCGGAGCGATCATGCAGATGCTGGTGCGCAACAGGTTTGTAGAGCCAATGACAGCAGGCACAGGTCAGGGAGCTGCATTAGGTATTTTGTTGGTGACCCTTTATGCCCCTGCTGCTTCCATTCTGGTCAAGATGGTGCTGGCGTCGGTTACCGCTCTGGCGTCGGGGGCAGGGTTTCTGGCCATCGTCCACCGCTTGCCGCCAACCCAGCCCCTGATGGTCGCATTGGTCGGGTTGATCTATGGTGGAATTATCGGTGCCTGCGTCACCTTTGTCGCCTATCAGGCGGACCTGCTGCAATATGTCGAGATCTGGATGAACGGCGAGTTCTCCGGGGTCTTGCAAGGGCGCTATGAGTTGCTCTGGGTGGTCGCACTGGTCGCGGGGCTTTGCTATCTGGCTGCCGATCAGTTTGCGATTGTCGGCATGGGGCGTACCGCCAGCATCAATCTGGGCCTGAACTACACCCAGACGATGATCCTGGGGCTGCTCGCAATTTCTGTGGTGACCGCGTTGACCGTCGTCACCGTGGGTATGATCCCTTTTGTCGGGTTGGTCGTGCCCAGCATCGTT
The DNA here is from genome assembly GCF_000620505.1 of Sulfitobacter sp. 20_GPM-1509m. Lineage (GTDB taxonomy): Bacteria > Pseudomonadota > Alphaproteobacteria > Rhodobacterales > Rhodobacteraceae > Pseudosulfitobacter. Next base: position 362,975 of record NZ_JIBC01000008.1, read on the forward strand.
GCACGCCTGTCCGGTGACAATCTGCGTCACAGTTTGCCGCTGACTGCCATGAGCGGCGCGGCACTGGTGCTGGCAAGTGATATTGTGGGGCGCCTTGTGCGCTATCCTTATGAAATCCCCGTCGGAACGGTCTTTGGCGTGATCGGCGCCGTCTTGTTTCTGTGGCTGCTTTACGCGCCGAAACGTCATGCTTCATAAACGGCTTTGCGTTCTTGCGCTGCTGCTGCTGTGTGTCTGTGTCGCGGGCTATCTGCTGCTGGGGTCGCGGGGCAACTGGGGTTTCGTGCTGTCGTTTCGCGGTAACAAGCTGGTGGCCCTGCTGCTGGTTGCTGTGTCTGTTTCAACCGCGACCGTCTTGTTTCAGACCGTGACGCAGAACCATATCCTTACCCCCGCCATCATGGGTTTCGATGCGCTTTACCTACTGATCCTGTCTGTATCGGTCTTTGTTCTTGGTGCGCAACAATTTGTCCATCTTTCTGAAACTGGGCGGTTTCTGCTGAACACCACATTGATGATGGGGGCGGCCCTGATGTTGTTCGGAACCCTGCTGGGACGGGCGCGAAGTGATCTGTTTCGCATGATCCTGACGGGGATCATATTTGCCGGGCTGTTCCGTTCGATCACGGGCTTTATCCAGCGCATGATTGATCCGAACGACTATGTGGTGGTGCAATTCAGCTCTTTTGCTCGGTTTTCACGGATCAACCTTCCGTTGCTGGCCATCGCGGCGGCACTGACCTTTGCGGGTTGTTTTGCGGCCTGGAGAATGCGGCACAGGCTGGACGTGCTTGCATTGGGGTCGGATGCCGCCACCAATCTGGGAGTGAATCCACGCGAGGGTATGTTTCAGGTTCTGTTTGTTGTTTCGGTGCTGGTCTCTGTCTCGACTGCTTTGGTGGGGCCGCTGGCCTTTCTTGGGCTTTTGGTCGTTAGCGTCGCGCGGCAGATCACGCCGACAGAAACGCATGGGCTGTTGCTGCCTTCGGCTGCCTTGGTCTGTGCAATCACGCTGGTCGGCGGACAGCTTGTGTTGGAACATCTTTTGAATTTGAACACCCCGCTGATCGTGGTCGTCGACATGATCGGTGGCCTTGTTTTTCTGGGGCTTTTGTTGCGGAGAAAACGCAGATGATTGTTGTCACTGATCTGAGCCACGACAGGGACGGTGTCGCGACACTGAAGAACATCAATCTTTCGATTGAGCGGGGCGGAGTGACCGCGCTGATCGGTCCGAATGGTGCCGGAAAGTCGACGCTGCTGTCGTTGATGTCCCGCCTTTTGCCCATTCAGCGGGGAACGATTATGGTGGATGACTTGCAAATAGGCCGGTGCCCCAACGATGTGCTGGCCCGCAAGTTGGCCATACTGCCCCAAAGCAACGACACCGCGCCTTTGTTGACGGTGCGCGAACTGGTCAGCTTTGGCCGCTACCCTTATCACAAGGGCCGACCGGACCAGCGTGACCGCGAAAAGGTCGAGGAAGCGATTGTTGCCCTTGGTTTGCAGCCCTTGGCAGAGCGGCGGCTGGACAGTTTGTCGGGCGGCCAGCGGCAACGGGCACAAGTGGCGATGACCTTTGCGCAGGATACGGATTATGTCCTACTGGACGAACCTTTGAACAACCTGGATATCGCTGCATCGCGTTCGCTTATGGCTGTGTTGCAAGAATTGGCACGGAACCACGACCGGACGATCGTGATCGTGCTTCACGATATTAACTACGCTGCGGCCTATGCGGATCGGATCGTTGCAATGAAGGACGGGCAGATCGTGGCATCCGGGTCGCCTGACGAAGTTCTGACCGAAACGCTGCTTTGGACAGTTTTCGAGACAAATCCAAAGGTTCACCGGATTGGCGCCAAGGTGATGGTTCAAGTTTAGTTTAGATCGTTTGTCAGGTACGGGCACTGCGCGTTCCTGTCTTTGGCGCTGGATGTGTCACCTGGCAATTAATTGTAAGATTGCGGCGTTTTTTGATGGAGGATGCAGTTAATTTGAGACTAAGAGTGTCGCCAGTTTCAAATTATCTGCATCGGCAGCGACGCGACTGCGCTTGCCGTTTGTTTGGATCAAGTCAACGGCCCGGTCTCTCGGTACTTTGCGGATGGAGCATATGACGGGGGCCCAAGGTCTGACCCGCTGGCCGCTCGGTTTGGATCGACGGTCGAAGTCATGATCCCACCACCGAAAAACGCAGCCTTCAGTCCAAATGCGCTGCTATATCCAACTGTTCGTGATCGCCATATTGCCAACATCTCAGCACGTGGGCGGATGGCTTGGCAGAAGAAATCAGGCTACCTCATGCACGCTCCGCATGCACTGCCGGGCAATGCATGGGTCGGTGGAAGACCGTCGTCGGGCCGAAGCTAAAGGCTCGAGGCTTCGAAAACCAGAAATCTGAGCCTAAAATTGGCGTCGGCATTCTTAACCGAATGACCCGGCTTGGCCGCCCCATTTTTGAACGCAGCGCCTGAAATCCGTCTCGGGTTGGGCGCGTTCCGAGCTATCGACGATATGTGCAACAAGGCTATGGCCGTTGCCTTCTTTATGCGCGCCGCAGGTTGATCTTTTGTCAAGCCGATGAAACTCTCGGCAAAAACTGATGTTGAGGCGTCGCGTTGTACTTTCTGAAATCATTCGGCCCGGCGGTGGCCCGTGTTCCAACCAGGGAGGCGCTGCGCGCGGGGCTCGGCGCACTGATTGGATTGGCGCTAACCGGATTGTTCCTGCTGTCGCCCACCGTAGATATGGATCTCGGTCTCTACCTGGTCGCACCCTTCGGGGCGTCCTCAGTTCTGCTCTTCGCTGTTCCGAACAGCCCCTTGGCACAGCCGTGGTCTGCAATTGTTGGCAATACTGTCGCAGCCCTTGTCGGGGTCGCAGTCTGCTTTCTCGTGGCGGACCCCGCCTTGCGCATCGCGCTCGCTGTCGGACTCGCCATCACGGCTACCATCCTGTGCCGCGCGGTCCATCCGCCGGCTGGTGCTGTGGCCATGACCGCGGCCATGTCCCCGGATGCCATCGCGCATCTGGGGTTCTGGTTTGCCCTGACGCCGATCGCGGTTGGAACGATTTCGCTGGTGCTGCTGGCGGCCCTCTATGCGCGCCTGACGGGGCGCCGCTATCCGCTTCGGCAGTTCGATGATCCCAGTACGCATGGGACAGAAGATCGCAATCCGACCGAGCGTCTCGGTCTCTCGGAAGAGGAACTAACTGGGATTCTTGAACGCTATCGCCAGTCGTTTAACCTCGGCGTCGAGGACTTGGCCCGGCTGATCGGGGCCGCCGAGCTACAGGCCGCGGCACAGTCTTCAGGCCCGCTATCCGCGCAAGACATCATGTCGCGGGGCCTCGTCACAGTCTCCCCTGAGACTCCGCTCGGTGAAATCGCAGACTTGTTCCGGCAGCATCGTTTCACATCCCTGCCGGTCGTTGGCGTAGATCAAACCTTCTTGGGCGTGATCTTTCAGATGCACCTTATCAGCCAAGCCCGAGATGATGCCTTGCGCCTTGATCGTGGCTTTCAGGCAGCGTTCCGCAGGTTATTGGATCGGGACCGGGAAGAACCGATGACTGCCGCTGACATCATGAGCGTCGTCGGCCCCCGCGCCACCGGCTACACCCCGATCGGGGCCTTGCTGCCGATGATGGCCGAGGGAGATACAGATGCCGTCCCGGTCCTCGAATACGGCAAGATCGTGGGTATCGTCACACGGACTGACCTCATTGCGGCGCTGTCCCGCAGCGCTGCTCGCATCGGGTCCGCCTGAACGCCTTGCCCCGATAACAGATGCGGCGAAATTTCAGCGCCCATCCGGACAGTATCCACAAGCCTGGGGGTCGCACCGCTTCTGGATGGGGCTCGGGTACCTCCCCATAGCCTTTCGCCCCGTGCCGGTCAGAATGAGATCGAGAGGCATACCAAGGCGTTGCGGGTAGATGGTCGCGAGTCTCGCGCCCTCGAAACCGATGCCGATGACAATGTGTTTCGCGTTCTGCGCGGCGAATGTTCGATCGAAATAGCCCCCGCCATATTCGAAGCGATAGCTTTCTGCGGGCCACCCGACGAACGGCGCAAGCGCGATGTCAGGTGTGACCTGGGGCAGGACGGAATCAAGCCATTCGCAGCGTAACATGCGGTTTTCGAGCGTCCAGCGAGGACGGGTGTTGTCACATTAGCGGGCCTGAGGTTGCTGCTTTATTGATTTAGGCTTAAGCGACGCAGATGAAGAAAATCAGTTACAAATGCCGTCGGTTTCCGCTCCAGATCATTCCTCATGTAGTCTGGTTCAACGCCCATTTAAGCTTGAGCCTGTGCGAGGTCTAGGAGAGATGCTGGGACGTGGCATATACACTTCATATTAGACGTTGTGGCGCCGGATCGTTAAATTCCGGCCGTTGATCACCCAGGTTCTTCGGTAACTGCAGCCGCGTCCCAGCGATATTTGGTAGCTCGACGAAGTCATCGTGAAGATCGCGAGCCGCTCATACTGGCTGTTGCGTGCCGTCGACCAACACGGCGTTGTTCCTGAAAGAATCTTGCGATCGAGGTGAGACACGCGCGCGGTGAAGCGCTTTTGGTCAAGCTGATGAAACGTTGGGGCTCTGTGCCCGAAAGGATCATTACAGACACATTGCGGTCCTACGACGCCGCCAAGCACAAGGTCGCGCCTAGTCTTGATCATTGGTTACACAAAGGACTCAACAACCGGGCGGAGAACAGCATCTACACTTTCAGGAAATGAGAGCGAGTAATGCAAGGCTTCCGAACGCCGGTTGGTTTGCGGCGCTTCGTCTCCATGCTGTCCGCAAGCCAAAATTCCTTCCCGTCCCCGTCCGCCACCGTATCGCTCTTACCATACGCTGCCTTCAACTTTGGAGAAGATGTTGTTTATGATCAAAAATAGCAAATTTCTTTGGGCCGGGCGGGTGTTCTAGCAACAAGGTTCTCAGCAAATGCGGGTGGCCGCATACCATCGGCTACTCATTGCGATACCGAGCGGATCCCATCAGGAATCCGCCCACATCTTCAGAGATTACCAGCTGTGGTTCAGCTTGGCCTGAATTTCGCGGCCCGGGCTGTAGAAATCGGCGTAAAACCCGCCAAAAGCCACGTGCTTTTCATTCAACAGGTTCTTTATGTTGACCGAAACTGATGTCTGCTCGGTCAACTGGTAGGACGCGGCAGCATCCACGACAAAGAAGCTGCCGGAATGGCCTGCTGTGTTCGCGTCGTCGTAAAAATAACCGTCGCTGAACCGCCCGCCCAGCCCGACGGTCAGATCGCCACGGCCAAGGTTTTCCCACGTGTGGTTGATCCAGATCGAAGCGATATGATTGGGCACGCGCGCGGGCATGTTGCCAACGTTGCCACTGGTTCCGTTTTCGACAATTTCAGCGTCCAGATAGCTGTAGGCGGCGACAATCTCGAACGCGCCCAATTCAGCCTTGGCTTCTAAGTCTAGCCCGCGCACCCGCACCTCGCCGATGGGTTCCGGCTGGTTGGTGATCGGGTTGGTGCGGGTGATATTGGTTTTCGACAGGTCATAGATCGACGCCGAGAACAGCGCATTCGTGCCCTCGGGTCGCCATTTCGCGCCCAACTCGAACTGTTCGCCGGATTCGGGCACCACGCCCAGACCGGCCGGTATTGCCGACTGCGCATAGCTGCCGAACAGTGACAGGTTTGGGTTCAACTTGTAGGTCAGGCCGAAGCGGCCTGTTGTTTCGCTAATGTCACCCTGTTCGATGGTGCTGGCCATGTTGTTGGTCTGTGTAATTTCGATCCAGTCGTGCCGCAGGCCGAACGACGCAATGACGCGGTCTTGCCAATCCAGATCTTGTTGCAGGAAGATCGCTGTGCCATCCGTTTTGGTTTCTGTGTCGGCGATCTGCGGAACACTGACGGGCCGACCGGTATAGATCGGGTTGTTCACATCCATCGAGGGGGCAGGTCCAAAAAACCGCATGTTCGTCTCATCCGAACTGGACAGTTCGACGCCGACCAATGTGGTGCTGACCGCTCCGCCGATCTGGGTGCTGTAGGTCAGATGTGCATCGGCGATAAAGTTTTCGCCGGTGCTTTCGCTGGCAAAGAATGCGCGGTTGACCGTAGTGCCGCTGGACCCCGAGACATAGGCATAGCCGAAATCGCTATAGGCATCGCTATACCGCAGGGTGCTGCCAAAGCTGAAACCGTTGCCGAAATCATGTGTGGCCTTGATCGTGGCGGTGGTGCGGTCGGTGGTGCGATAGTTGTAATCCGGCTCGCCAAAAAAGGTGTCGCTGCGGTCAAAGTCATACCCCACAGGAAAGCCGCCGCTGCCCGGCACATCGTCGCGATTGAGGTCGTCCAGGATAAAGGTCAGCTCGGTTCGGTCTGTCGGGCGCCAGCTGATTCCGAACATGGCAAAGGTTTCGTCGTTCTGCGAATGCGGGTATTCTCGTTCGCCGTCACGGACAAGGCCGGTAAAGCGGTAGGACAACGTGCCTTCGGGGTTCAGGGTGTCCCCGAAATCCACTCCCACTTCTGCGGTTCCGAACGAGCCGACAGAGGTATAGGCACTGCCGAACCGTTCACCGCGCGGTGTCTTGGTGACATAGTTCACCGATCCGCCAGGGTCCGAGACCCCAAAGGTGGCCGAATTCGCGCCTTTGAACACTTCGATCCGCTCAAATGCAAACGGCTCTTCACGGATGCCACCAAAGTTCGCACCCAGTTGCAGGCCGTCACGATAGGTATAGGCCTCGAAACCTCGGATCGAGAAATAGTCGAACCGGTCGTCCGCGCCATAGCTGTCCGTGACCGCACCTGCAGTATAGTTCAGGACCTCTTCGATCGAGGTGGCGTTGCGCTGTTCGATTTCCTTGCTGGTGATCACCGATACCGATGCAGGGATGTTCAACACGTCACCTTTTATCTTCCCTCCGGCGCTCAGTTCGCTCGCCACAACGGTTTCGGAGTCGTCGCCGCCTGTGGCTTCCAGAACCAAATCAGGCAATTGCACAGTCTCCTGCGCCAACGCCGCGCAAGGCAGCAGGGCAGTGCAACACAAGAGCGCAGGTTTCAGAGGGCTGGAACGCAAACGGGGCGGGGCAAAGGCAAGTGGCGACACAAGATTCTCCGATAGTTTAGTGATTTTGTCGGGAATCAGTTATCATGCCCTTTGAGAGCCTGCGACATATAACTTAGTATTTAAGTATACTATTTTGAGGGCTGTGTTTCCTGCCTGACACTGCCGCTTTTGTGACGGCCGATGGGCACCATCGTGGGTGTGCCCGATACCGGGTCGATTGCGATGCGACAATCAAGTCCGAAGACTGTTTTCACCGTCGCCTCGGTCAGCACATCAGCGGGTGTGCCTTGACAGTGAATGCCGCCTTGGGCCACGGCAATCAAATGATCGGCATAGCGCACTGCAAGGTTCAGATCGTGCAGCACCATGACAACGGTTGTCCCGCGCGACAGGTTCATGTCGACCAGCAAATCCAGCACGTCGATCTGGTGCGCCACGTCCAGAAAGGTCGTAGGTTCGTCTAACAGCAGCAGGTCAGTCTGTTGAGCCAAGGTCATTGCAATCCAGGCACGCTGTCTTTGGCCTCCCGACAGCGTGTCCAGATCACGCTCGGCCAACCCCGCGATCCCAGTGGCAGTCAGCGCATCGGTCACGGCGCGGTCGTCCGCAGCATTCCAACGTGAGAACAACCCGTGATGGGGATGTCGTCCGCGTCCCACAAGGTCGACGACGGTAATACCTTCGGGCGCGATGGGGGATTGTGGCAATAGCCCCATGATCCGGGCTACTGCATTCGACGGCATGTCATGGATCACATTGCCATCCAACAGCACCGAGCCACCCTTGGGTTTCAGAATGCGTGCCAATGTGCGCAGCAACGTTGATTTCCCCGATGCGTTACCACCGACAATCGCCGTGATGCGGCCCGCGGGCACCTCGAGCGAGATGTCTTTCAGGATCACACGGGCATCATAACCCGCCGACAGATCCTGTGTCCGCAATTGACGTGCCATGGTCATAGTGTTCCTCCGTTTCGGTTCGCCCTGAGAATTAACAACAGCAGAAACGGCGCACCGATGGCGCCTGTGACCACGCCGACAGGCAGGCGGGCAGGCAGCAGGAACTGGCCTGCATAGTCGCCTGCTAGCACCAGCACGGCCCCAGTCATGCCCGCCGCAGGCAGAATGCAACGGCCGCCCCCGGTCAGACGCGCGGCGATCGGACCGGACAGAAAGGCGACAAAGGCCACGGGTCCAGCTGCCGATGTGGCAAAGGCCACCAGCCCGACAGCGGCCAGCGTCACGCGAAACCGCGTGGCATCGCTCCGCACCCCCAGTGCGCGCGCCGCATCATCGCCCAGCCGCAGCAGGTCAAGATCACGCGCAGACAACGCCAACAGCCCGCCAAAGACCACCAACGCCGCGACCACTGGCCAGACCTGCACCAGCTGCGCGCCGTTCACGCTGCCCGTCAACCAGCGCATTGCCTCGGCGCGGTCCCATGCAGGCGCATCCAGCAGGAGGTAGGAGGTCACGCTGTTCAGCATTGCCGAGACGCCGATCCCGACAAGGATCAGCCGCGCCCCGGCAGCCCCGCGTCCTGAGGACAGGCCCCAGATCAGCGTGGCAATGCCCAGCCCCGCGCCGACAGCCACGGCAGAGACCGCCCAACCTTCGAGCGACAGGACGACAATGGCAAACACCGCCGCCGCTCCTGCTCCGGCGCTGATGCCGATGATGTCGGGGCTCGCCAGCGGATTACGCAACATCACCTGGAACGCAGCCCCGCCAAGACCGAAGCACAGCCCGACCACAAGCGACATCAACACACGCGGCAGACGCAGGTCGTTCACCACGAAATCCGCACCACCCGCGTCCGCGCCGGTCAATGCCGTCAGCACGTGCGCGGGGGGCAAGCAGCCCTGACCACAGCTTAGCGTCAGTGCGATCAGCCCCACAAGGCAAAGCCCAAGCATGCTCAGCGCCATCACAGCGCGGCGGGTGCCGCGGTTGCGGGCATGGGCTGCGGGGGCAGCTGCCTGTGTGTCGATGATCAAGGTCACAGGCCGCGCATTCTTTGACGGCGGACCGTCCAGATAAAGAAGGGCGCGCCGACAAAGGCGGTGACAATGCCCACATCCAGTTCATTGGGACGTGCAATCACGCGACCTAGAACATCAGCGCTCCCCAAAAGAACCGCGCCACCGATGGCGCTGAGCGGCAGCAAAACGCGGTGATCGATGCCAGCGAACATGCGCACGGCATGGGGTACGACCAGCCCGACAAATCCGATGGGCCCGCACAGCGCAGTTGCTGCACCACATAAGAGGATCGCACCCGCCGCCGACATGATCCGTCCCGCCGCCACGTTCTGCCCCAGACCTGCGGCCAGGTCTTCGCCAAGGGCCAGCGCGTTCAGAACCCGAGCTGCCGCCAGGCTGAGCAAAAGGCCCGCGACCAGGAACGGCAGCGCGGGCAACAACGTGTCAAAACTGGCGCCGCCCACACCGCCGACCTGCCAGGCCTGTACGCTGCCCGCTATGTCATTGCGTGGCAAAACCAGCGCGACAACAAAGGCCGACGCCGCAATTGAGGTTGCAGTACCCGCCAATGTCAGCTTGAGCGGAGTCGCACCGCCCTGACCTGTCGATCCGATGGCATAGACAAAGGCTGCCGCACAGCCCGCGCCTGCCACGCCCAGCCACATAAAAGCAGCGGCGCCGCTGATATCGAACCACGCAATCCCCACCACGACGAACAGGGCAGCCCCGGCATTCACGCCCAGAATGCCCGGGTCGGCCAGCGGATTGCGGGTGATGCCCTGCATCACGGCACCTGCGACCCCCAAAGCTGCTCCTGCCAGCAACGCCAGTGCTGTACGCGGCATCCGAACCGCGACCGCAGCGGTGCCGATACTGTCGACGTGGCCGGTGAGCCCGGCCCAGATTTCAGCCCAGGCCACGGGCCGCGTACCGACAGCCAGCGACGCGCCCGCAGTCAACACAAGGAGCATCAGGGCCATCGTGCCTTTCAGGGCATTGTGACGGTGGGCCAGACTCATGGGTTCGCGCGTGTCGCGGCCCGGGCCAATTGGGTCAGGTAGTCATCCAGAACATAGGGGATCGACAGGGGAGTGGGATTGGCCGCGGTGCCCATCGGGTCGTTTGCCAGCAGGACCACGGAATTGCGCGCAACCGCCGGAAAGCGGGCGATCAGCGGGTTCTTGGTCAGTTCATCCAGCCGTGCCTGATCGCCATAGGTCACCACCACGTCCACGTCATCGAACATGTCGACACGTTCGGCGCTGATACGGCCAGAATATTTGCCTGCCTCGCTGGCCTCTTGCACGGCTTCCGGCGTCGCCATGCCCAGGTCTTCTAGGAACTGCACGCGCTGGTCGGCGGCAGCGTAAAATCCGATGGTGCTGAGATCACGCAGGTCCAGATGGGTCACGAACATACCGCGTTTGCCCGCCAGTTCGGGATGCTTGTCCACGGCCGTGGCAATCTGCGCCTCAAGGTCGGCCACCAGTGCCGCGCCCTGATCTGCCATGCCCAGACCAGCCGCGTTCTGGTGGATCATCTCGCGCCACGTCGTTGTCCACGCGGCGTGCGGGTAGGCGATGACCGGCGCGATACGGCTGAGGGTGTCATAGTCGGTGCGGGTGATGCCGGAATAGGCCGCAAGGATCACATCGGGGTTGGTGGCCGCGACCGCCTCGAAATCAATGCCGTCCCCTTCGTCGAACAGCGGCGGTACCTCGGCGCCCAGTTCCTCCAGCCGCGCGCTGACCCAGGGCAACAGCCCATCGCCGTCATCATCCCCCCAATTCGCGCGGGCAAAGCCCACGGGAACGATCCCCAGCGCCAGCGGAACCTCGTGATTGGCCCAGCCCACAGAGGCGATCCGCACAGGCTTGGCCTCGATCACCGTTTCGCCAAACGCATGGGACACTGACAGCGGATAGTCCTGCGCGAGGGTGGCCGTGGCCCAGAACGTGGTCAATACAAGTGCGAGAAAGTGTCTCATGAGGGATCCTTTTCGAAGAGGTTGATCAAAGGGGGCTATGTCAGCCCCGGCTCCAATATGCGGTGACGTAGGATTCTTGTCGGTCCACGCCTTGGGTCTCGCGCAGCTTGTGGCGCATGTCAGTGGCGCGGTCTTTCTCAGCGGCAAACCAGACAAAACGTTGCCCCGGCGTGCCCAGATCAGCGCGCTCTAGTGCGGTTTCGAGCGTGTCACCATGTGCACGCGACAGCAGGTGCATCTGCATTGCGTCCGGACAGGCAGGCAGCGGATAGTCGCAGACATCGGCCATTTCGATCAGCGCCGTGCCTGTGGTGGTGTCTGGCATGGCTTCCAGAATGCGGGCAATGGCGGGCAGGGCGGTTTCATCGCCTGCGATCACCAGGTGCGGTGTATCGGGCACCCAACCGCCGCCTGGACCCATCAGGCCGACCATATCCCCGCTGGCTGCCTGTTCCAGCCAGTCACAGGTGGGGCCTCCCACATGGCGGAACACGTCGATATCCAGCACGCCCGTGGCCAGATTAAAGGATCGCACCGTATAAACCGCGACATGCAGCGCCGTCTTCGCTGGCCAGCGCACGCGTCCCTTTTCGTTCAGCATGGGCCATTGCGCGGTGCAGTTTTTTGCAGGCAACGCCAGTCTGATATGCAGGCCTGTGTGCGCAAAGGCATCCAAACCCTCGCCCGTTACTGAAAGCCGCCAGAAATGTGCCCCCATGGGGGTCACGGACAGTACTTTGGCCAGTTTGAAATTGGGTGGTATCGTGCCCGTGACCGGTGCGGCCTGCCATGTCAGCGCTTCAGCCAGTTCGGGCGAGAAATAGTCGATCTGCGCGGCCACGGTTTCGCGCAACATGAAAAGGTTGGCGTCATTGTCCGAGGCAATGGAGATACCTACTTTTGCCCCTGCGGTGTCAAAACGGATCTCACCAAGGTCGGAGGTCACCACCAACTTGGCATCGCCCTGTCGGGTCACGGGCAGTTCCCACAGTTTGCAGGCATCCAGCACCTGATCATAGAATGCGGCGCTGTCGGATGTGGCAAGCCAACCCGTGCCATCGACGCAGGCAGATTTAGGTGGGGTCTTCTGAATGGACATCCGTTGCTTCCTCTTGCGATTCGGTGGCGAACCTAGAGGGGGGCAGGGAGTTTTACAATCCTGAGTGTTTTTGTTGGCTATTGTTTTTTTTGAAAATTGTGGGCGCTTCTGATCTGCGTTCGCGACCCTTATTCCGGCACGGCTGCGCCCCCTAGCCGCCCTCAGTCACGTCCGGGCGTTCCAAGCAGACGTGCACCAATGCCTCGCGTAGCATTTGCAAAGATTGCAGGGTGTCGTTTTCCCGCAGGGTCACAAAACAGGTCTGGATACGCAGGAAATCAAGGTCGGGAGTGACCAGTGGGACGATCCGGCCCTCGGCTGCATAGGTTTCCAGAACGATCTTTGGCAGACAGGTCAGAAGCTCGATCCGTTGGGTCAGACGCAAAAGTGACGTGGGATCAGCTGAAACCTCGACCACTGGAACCGGCGCTTGCACGCCACAGTTGCGAAAGGCTGTTTCGATGCTGCGGCGGTTGTTCGTATCACCGGACGGCAAGGCCCAGGGCCATTGTGCCAGCTCGGTCGCGGAGACACTGGTGCGGTTCGCAAGCGGGTGATCGACCGAACAGGCCACGACAAGGCTGGTCTCGGTCAGAGGGTCATACCGCAATGTTTCTGCCATTTGCTCAGGCGTCGCGGTCCAGTCTACGCGCCCGACATAGCAATCCAGATCACCGTTGAGCAGACCGGACATCATGTTGCCAACCGTTCCAGCCTCGATGCGAAAGCGGATGTTGGCGCGATGCGCTTCCATATGGCGCAAGGCAGACGGCACAAGATCCAGCATGACTGCGGGATTGGTTCCGACTCGCACAACTGTTGGCAGATCAGCGTGCAAATCCGCCGCAAGGTTGTCAAAGATAGCCAGCCCCGTACGGGCCCGCTGCAAGGCGAGCTGTCCCAGCGGGCTGAGCATCGCGCCACGGACTGACCGGTCAACCAGCGTGACACCAAAAGCAAATTCGAGATCTTTCAACATCTGAGAAACAGCAGGTTGGGTCAGGTTCATCACTTCGCCCACCGCCCGTAAGGACTGATGGGTGTCGATCAGCTCCAGCAGTCGAAGCTGGCGCAAACGAAGCCGGTCGAGATGGGGGCTGAACTGGTCATAAGAAATATCTATCACATTGAAGAATCTTCCGGCTACTCCTTTTGGCTGAGCTTCGTTAACCCTGAGGCAGGGGAGAGCCGGGACTATGGAGGTGGTCCTGGCAGCAATGACTGTGATGCACGAGGTCGGTCGATTTTGCGCGCAAGCTGTCGAAGGGGAGGACAACTATGAAACGTGCGGACCTAATATCGGGGATTGTGCTGGCGGTCTTCGGGCTGATGATGCTGGCATTTGTGATCCCATTGCAGGTTGAGCAGGCCCCGCCCGGCTATGTTTCGCCTCGACTGGTTCCCAATCTGGCGATGATCATCATAGTTGGATTGTCAGGGTTGCTGATTGTGAAAAGCCTGCGCAAGGCGGGTGCGCCGCCGTTGCTGCCCGATGCCGTGTTCTCACGCAGCGAATTGATTGCGTTGCTGAAGATTTCAGCGGTCTTTACCGTCGCATTGGTCCTGTTTTGGCTTGGCACACCGCTTGGTGCGGGAATCGTTCTGATTGCGGGGACCCTTGTTCTTCTGGGAGAACGCCGGCCTTTGATCCTGGTTTTGATGCCCGCCGGTTTGTTGCTGGCGATCTGGGTGCTTTTCTACAAAGTACTCGGCACCGCGATTGTGTGATCGGGGCATGGAACATCTTCTTGTCGGCTTTCAAAACGTTCTGACGCCGGTCACTTTGTTCTGGGTGACCGTCGGCGTTACTCTTGGCTATGTCCTTGGCGCTCTGCCGGGGTTGGGCAAGGCCACCGGCGTCGCCGTGGCGATCCCCATGACGTTCTACCTGCAGCCGGTCGCAGCCATTGCTTTGCTGATCGGAATTGCCAAAGGCAGCGCGGCGGGCAGTGCCGTATCGGCCATCCTGCTAAACACACCGGGAGAACCGTCCTCAGCACCCACGGCCCTTGATGGCTATCCGTTGGCGCGGAAGGGCAAGGCGCAAAAGGCGCTCAAGATGGGGCTGTTCGCCTCGGTCATCGGCGATTTCCTTTCCACCCTGGTCCTGATCGCCCTGGCGGCCCCCCTGGCGCGCTATGCCCTCCTGATCGGCCCCGTCGAGCTATGCGCAATCTTGCTGTTTTCATTGACGTTCATCGGAGGGCTGGCCGGGCGTTCCATGCTCAAGGGGCTGATCGCTGCCGCCTTTGGCGTATTCTTCGCGACAATCGGGATAGAAACAGAAACCTTTATCCCGCGAATGACCTTTGGCCTGTTGGAACTGGATGACGGCATTTCGCTCGTGCCGATGGCGATCGGGATGTTGGCAATTTCCGAAATGGTCATTCAGGCCGGCAATGCCCACAGGATCGACAGCGAAGCCGAAAAGATCAACGACAGCTCCTCGCCGGATGATCGGCGGGTTACGCTGGCCGAATGGCGCCGGTGCCTGCCGGTGATCGGGCGCGGCACGCTGATCGGGTCGGTGGTCGGCATCCTGCCGGGCTTGGGCGCCAGCGTCGGGTCTTTTCTGTCTTACGGGGCGACGCAACGGTCTTCGAAGACGCCTGAAAAATTCGGCACCGGTATGATCGAAGGTGTCGCTGCAGCCGAAAGCGCGGACAACGCGGTGGTCCCTGCAAGCTTTGTGCCGCTGTTCGCATTGGGCATTCCGGGCAGCGTGATCGCGGCGATATTGATTTCTGCGCTGGTCCTGCACGGGCTGACGCCGGGACCGATGATGTTCATAGAACAGCCGCAGATGGTAGCTGATCTCTATGCCGCGATGCTTTGTGCCAGCCTGATTTTGTTGATTGTCGGCTACACTGGCCAACGCATTTTCGCGCAGATTATCCGCGTGCCGATCCGGCTGATCATTCCGGTTGTGCTGTTCCTGTGCTGTGTCGGGGCCTACATGGACACGAACACGCTGTTCTCGATCTATCTCATGCTGGGCTTTGCGCTGCTGGGCTATTTCGCGCGTAAGCTGGACTTTTCCTTTGTCACCTTT
>NZ_JIBC01000009.1 GCF_000620505.1 Sulfitobacter sp. 20_GPM-1509m
TCAACGGGACTCTCGCGCGAAGTATGTGGCGGCCTTTTTTAAAATATCGCGCTCCTCGGTGACGCGGGCCAATTCCTTCTTCACCCGACGGAGCTCGACGGCCAGATCCGCCTCCGCCTCTCGAGCCTTGGCAGGCTTCGCAAACTGAGCCTTCCATGTGTAAAGCGACTTCGTGCTCACCCCTAGTCGCTCAGCCACTTCGCTGACCGCATAACCGCGGTCCACAACCTGCGCCACAGCGTCCCTTTTGAACTCATCTGTAAACCGTTTTTGCGATGACATCCGCGCTTCTCCTTGGTTCCAAAATTACCAAGCAAAGCGTCTACAAATCTAGGGGCACCTCAGAACATTAATACAGGAGACTGTCGTGACCATCCACAGCCCAGCCCGCGTCAAAGACCCGCTTTTGCAACCGCTAAAGCTGAAGAAACTGGTTCTGCGCAACCGTATCATGAGCACTTCGCACGCCTGTGGACTGGAAAAGGACGGTTTCCCGCAAGAGGCCTATCAGGCCTATCACGAGGAAAAAGCGCGGGGTGGGATCGGTCTTTCGATGTTCGGCGGATCGTCGAATGTGGACATCGACAGTCCGAACATCTTTCAACAGCTCAATGTCGGCACTGACGGGATCATTCCGCACCTGCAACGATTTTCCGAACGGATGCACGCGCAGGGGGCTGCGCTGATGTGCCAGATCACCCACTTGGGGCGGCGTGGCGACCCTTATGCGCAAGACTGGCTGCCACCGATCGGCCCGTCGCCGATCCGAGAAACCCTGCACCGCGGTATCCCCCGCGAGATGGATGAACATGACATCGCGCGGGTCGTCAAAGCATACGGTCAAGCCGCGCGGCGTTGCGAGGAAGGCGGGCTTGACGGGATCGAGACACTGGCCTCGGGGCATATGATCGGTCAATTCCTGTCACCCAAGACCAACCACCGGACGGACCGGTTTGGCGGATCGCTGACAAACCGCGTTCGGTTTGCACTGATGGTTCATGATGAGATACGGCGCAATGTGAGCGACGATTTCATCGTCGGGATGCGCTATGTGGTGGACGAGGGCATTGACGGCGAATTGTCAGCCGACGACTGTTTGGCGGCGGCCCAAATTCTGGAACGCGAAGGTGCAGTCGACTTTTTCAACGCACTGTTCGGCTCGATGGACACATCACGGTCGCTATCCGAAGAAGTGTTTCCCGGCATGGGCACGCCCGCAGCACCCTGGGTTGCGGCGGTGGGCCGGTTCAAACGCGCGGTCAATCTTCCGGTTTTCCACGCAGCGAAACTGTCCGACATGGCATCGGCCCGATTTGCTGTCGCAGAAGGACACGTGGACTTGGCGGGACTGACCCGGCCGCATATTGCCGATCCGCATATGGTGGCCAAGCTGCTGCGCGGGGAAGAGCACCGGATCAGGCCCTGTGTCGGAGCGGGGCATTGCCAGTCGCAACACCGCCCTAAATGTCTGCACAACGCTTCGACGGGGCGCGAGCTGACCATTGGTCACCGGATCGAACCGTCACAGACACCGCGCAATGCGGTTGTCGTCGGGGCAGGACCCGCCGGTCTGGAAGCGGCTCGCGTGCTGGCCGAACGCGGCCACAAGGTCCGCCTGTTTGAAGCGGCGGCACAACCGGGTGGTCAGGTTCTTTTGGCTGCATCCGACTGGCGGTGTGATCTGATCGGCATCATCGACTGGCGTCTGGCCGAGCTGGAAATTCTGGGCGTCACGGTGGAATGCAACCGCTACATGGACATGGACAGCATCGCGGCCCTTGACCCCGATCTGGTCATCCTGGCCACGGGCGGCATTCCGCAGACTGAATTCGGTGCGGGCAGTGATCTGGTGCAAAGCGCATGGGACATCGTAGGACGACAGATCAAACCCGCCTCTGACGTTTTGATCTGGGACAACACCGGCAGGCATCCCGCACTATTGGCGGCGCAGATGGCACAGGCCGAAGGTGCAAACGTGCGGCTGGCGACCATCGACGTGAACATCGGTCAGGACCTTGTCTATCCTGAATCGACCCGCTGGCACAAAGAGTTTGCCAAATCCGGCTTGCGCCCAGAAGGCAACTTGCGGCTGACCGGTGTGACGCGCAAAGGCAACAAGCTGGAAGCTGCGCTGATAAACGAGCTGACCCATGAGGTCACCCATCAGGCTTACGATCAGGTGATTGTCGAAATGGGCACCTTGCCGATGAACGAACTGTTCGAGGACCTGCGTGGTCATTCGGCCAATGACGGTGTCACCGACCTTCACGCGCTCAAGGATCTGCGCGCGCAGCCCAACAAGGGCAAAGGGTTCGAGCTGCACCGGATTGGCGACGCCCAATCGTCGCGCAATATTCACGCGGCGGTCTATGACGCGCTGCGGCTTTGTTCCATGTCGTAGGGTGGTTTCAGGTGGTGCCCTCTTAACTCACCGAGCTTGCAATCTGGAATTCCAATCGTCGATTAGGCGGCATGAGCCGCGGATTTCCACGCTTCTAATGCTTCGAGTCGATGGTAGCGGAAGTTGGCTGCTGCCTGCGCTGAGGTCTGCTTGGTGAATTGGCCGATGGACAACATTGTGGTGCAAACTTTCGGGAGCAAAGGTTCACCGATCAAGCGCATCGCGCAAACGATAATACTGGATGCCGAGGCCACCGTAAATCCGGTGCAAAGCATGGAATGGGAGATTAGGAATGGTCGGGCTCGACGGGATGGGAAGCGGTAGGCCCTGCGCCAGGTGATCCGCCATGGCCTTCCCGAGCGATACCGACAGCGCGACGCCGCGGCCGTTAAAGCCGGTTGCCGCCAGCAGCCCCGGCGCCGGTTTGCAAAGCCGGATGCGGTGATCGGGGGTCATGCCGACCTTTCCGAACCAACGATGCGTAATCTCGAAACGCTCACCGAACACCCGCGTGAGCTCTGCCTCGATCCGTGCGAAGGCTTCGGCTCTCTGGGGGTCGGCGAAACTGCCACGGCCACCCATCATGAGCCGATTGTCCGGACCGCGCCGGAAATAGGTGCCGACGCGACGAACCTCTGAGACGACTTCACCGCCGGGCAGAATGCGGTTCAATTGATTTGCACTCAGCGGCGCAGTGGCGACCTGGAAGCTGTTTGCAGGCACCGTAGCGCGCGCGAGCCGTGACTCGAGCGCAGCAGGCGTGTAGACATTGCTGGCAAGGATCACCTGATCTGCTGTGATCTGCGCGCCGCCGGGAAGCCGGGCCTGCCATCCCGCGCTGCTCCGCATCAGGCCGGCTACCGGTGTCCGGGCAAAGACACGCACGCCCGCCGCTTCTGCAGCCTGCGCCAGCCCGCGTGCCAGCTTCAACGGATGGACCCGCCCGGCGCGGGGATCACGCCAGCCGCCAAGGAAACCGCGCGCACCGGTCACCTGTGCCATCGCCGCAGCGTCCAGCCAGTCGGCGGCCACGCCACGCGCCTGCCATTGCAGCATGCGCGCCTGCAAGGTGGGCAGATGAACCTGGCGATTTCCGGCTTGAATCCAGCCCCCCTGCACCGCGTCGCAATCGATCCCAAGCCGCGCCACCAGCGCAAAAAGCGTGTCCGCGGTGCCACCGGCGAAGGCTGTGGCCTCGGGCCCCCAGAGCCGGTCAAGCTTGTCAGGATCATCCTTCAGCCCCGGGATCACCTGCCCGCCGTTGCGCCCCGAAGCGCCGAAACCCGGCTCCTGCGCCTCAACCAGCACGACATCGGTTCCGGCCTCGGCCAGATGCAGCGCCGCCGAGAGCCCCTGAAAGCCGCCGCCAATGACCAAGGCATCGCAGCGCAGGCTGTCATCCAGTGACGCAAAGGTTGGTGCCGCAGAGGCGCTATCGGCCCAGATGGATTGGAATGCCATGTCAGGCTCCGTTCAGACGGGGTGGGTGACGCGGCGCAGAAAATCCTGCGTCCGCGGATGCGTTGGTTTCGACAGCACCGCCTCGGCGCTGCCATGTTCGGCGATGCGCCCCTGATCAAGAAAGATCACGCCGTCCGCAACCTCGCGTGCGAACTGGATCTCGTGGGTGACGATCAGCATGGTCATGCGCTCTTGCGCCAGATCGCGCAGAACCGACAGCACCTCGCCGACCATTTCAGGGTCAAGCGCCGAGGTCGGCTCGTCAAGCAGGATGGCGTCAGGGCGCATGGCCAGCGCACGCGCGATTGCGACGCGCTGCTGCTGCCCGCCGGACAGGGCGGAGGGATAGAAATCCATCTTTTCGGCCAATCCGACGCGGCGCAGATGCTCTTCGGCGCGGGCACGCACCTCGTCGCGGTTCTCGCCCAGCACATGAATTGGACCTTCCATCACGTTCTGCAGCGCGGTCATGTGCGGGAACAGGTTGAAGCGCTGGAAAACCATGGCAACGCGCGTCCGGATCGCATGGATCGACGAGGCATGGGCGTTGATCGTCTCACCGTCGATGCTGATGCGCCCGGACTGGTAATCCTCTAGCCCGTTGACACAGCGCAACATCGTCGACTTGCCCGACCCCGAGGCCCCGATCAGGCACATGACCTGTCCCTTGTCGACCTCGGCGTCGATGCCCTTGAGCACTTCGTGCTTGCCAAAGGATTTATGGACATTCTCGAAACGGATCATGTCGCGGCTCCCAGCTTGAGTTCGACACGGCGCATCAGGATATTCAGCGGGATTGTCAGGCAGAGGTACAGCGCCGCAACCATGGTAAAGACGGTCATGTTGTCAAAGGTCGACGAGGCCAGCATCTTGCCCTGCATGGTCAGTTCGGCAACCGAGATCACGGAGACCTGGCTGCTGTCCTTGAGCAGCATCACCATGTTGTTGCCATAAGGCGGCAGGGCGATGCGAAAGGCCTGCGGCAGCACGATGCGCCGCATCATTTTGCCGTGTTTCATGCCGATGGATTTCGCAGCTTCGACCTGCCCGCGATCCACTGCCTCGATTCCGCCGCGAAAGGTTTCACCGATATAGCACGAATAGGTCAGCGCCAGACCCACCACCCCGGCCTGAAAGGCCGTCAGGTCGAGCCCGAGTTCGGGCATGACAAAATAGATGTAGAAGAGCACCACGAGGATCGGGATGCCGCGCAGGAATTCGACGATGTAGCGCGCAGGCAGGCTCAGCCAGCGGGTGCCCGAGCTGCGCATCAGCGCCCAGACCAGCCCAAGCGCCGACGCGAGAACAAGCGACAACAGGGTCACGGCAACGGTCTGCCACAGTCCGGTGGTGAGCAACGGCAGATATTCCTGGATCCGCTCAAGAAGGGGGGACATGGACGTCTCCTGTCAGAAAGTCATGGGCCCGGCGCGATGACCGGGCCCGAAAAATATCGCAAAGGGCTCAGAGGCCGTATTTGCCGAAGATCTCGGCCAGCTCACCGCTCTTGTCCATCTCGGCGATGGATGCGTTCACCTTTTCCAGCAACTCGGGGTTTTCCTTCGACACGGCCAGCGCGACTTCTCCCGTGCCCATGGGGGTATAGCCCTCGACCAGTTTTACCCCGAGGTTCGGGTTCTGCGCGATCTGGTAGGCGATGATCGGCTTGTCGCCGAACCCTGCCTTGATCCGGCCAAGCTGAACGTCACGCATGATGTCGACGAGGCTGTCGTAAAGTTTCACCTCGCTGAAGATCCCCTTGGCCTGAAGCTGGTCTGCAAAGGTGGTGCCGATCTGTGCGCCAACGACCTCGCCCGCGAAATCGTCAAGCTGGTAGCTCCCCTCGTCGTCCGCTTTGACAAACGCCACGTCGCCGTAGCTGTAAACCGGAGTCGAAAAATCCACGACTTCCTTGCGTTTGTCGGTGGCGAACATGCCCGCCGAAATGACGTCGATCTTGCCGGTCTGAAGCGCCGGGATCAGCGCAGAGAACTGCGTGACCGCGAAATCCGGCGTCATCTGCAGATCTTCGGCGATAGCAGCGGCCAGGTCGACCATGGCGCCGGTCGGCTGCTGGGTGGCAGTGTCAACGAAGGTGAAAGGCACACCGGTTGTGGTGATCCCTACGGTCAGGTCTTCAGCCTGGGACTGAGCCGCGCAAAGCGCGAGCGCCCCGGCAATGGCAAGCGAACGGAGTTTCATTGGCAATCTTCCCTGTGTCTTGCGTCACGCTTGACGTCGGAGCGGGGTGACGCGGTTTAAATCCGTCCTTCACGATAATGAAGAAATGTACATATGCAACCAGTATTGCCGAAAATCTTCATTTAAGTGAAAAATGTGCAATTGAGTTCGGTTTTTAATCGTTTTTTCTTAAGGGAGCGGGTAAGCAGAAAGGTAACGAAGGGCAAAATCGCCCACTTCCGTTCACCAAGATGAAGAATCGCCGATGACCTCAGCCGAAAATGAAGCAAAGCTGCTTTCCGACCCGATGAGCGGGATGGACGACACTTCTCTGGGAGAGGCGGTGCGACAGGCGCGCAAAGGGCGCGGGCTGTCGTTGCAGGTCGTGGCCGAAGGGGTCGGCATCTCGATCGGCTTGCTGAGCCAGATCGAGCGCGGCATTTCCTCGCCGTCGATCCGCAACCTCAGGGCAATCTGCGAGGTGATCGGCATTCCCTTTCTGTCGCTTTTTGCCGACGCCGACAGTGCGGACCGCGAAGCGGGGATCATCGTCCGCGAAGGGCGCCGACGCACCGTCGACTTTGGCGACAAGGGTATGGTGAAGTCCTTTCTGACCGCGCATGACGACGGGGCGCTGCAGGTGATGGAGATCGTACTCGATCCGGGCGGCAGCTCCGGGGAAGAATCCTATACCCACGAAGGCGAGGAATGTGGTGTCGTGCTCCAGGGGAAGCTGGAGCTTTGGGTCGAGGATGACCGGTTTGTTCTGGGCGAAGGCGATGCATTCCATTTTGAGAGCCGCCGCCCACATCGCTTTCGCAATCTGGGCAACGACCAAACCCGGGTGCACTGGGTGACGACCCCGCCCGTCTGGTAGGAGGCTTTCCGCGTTCCCCCGCGCGGAATCAAGGCCGCTGGCTGCCGCGCATCATGCATGTCTGTGACATGACGGGCCATCCGTCGGCGCGGCGATTTGGCTGCAATCCGAAACATCTTCAGCAGAGACGTGACCGACAGGCTCAATACGGACAGGGCGGTGGTGATCCTTCTCGGCGGTTAGAGCGTCGTGTTAATTGCGATATAGCCGCCCCCATTCCATCCGGGCCATGGCCGTACCGAGACTGCGGCATATGTGCCATGAAGCGAGATTGTCCTCCTTACACGACACACCGCCCGTAAGGTCTCGGGCTCATATTGCCGATCCCTCAGTACGGCAATGCCGACGGCGACCGCTACTCGCCGGAAAAACTAAGCTGCACCTTCACGGCACCTGACCTGTTGCCCGCAGCATCAAAGGCTTCGATGGCGCGGCTGAGGGGGTAGGTAGCGGTGATGATCGGTTTGACGTCGATGCGCCGCTCGGAGATCATCTGAACCGCCTGTGCAAATTCAGTGTCGAACCGCTGGGTGCCACAGTATGTGATTTCCTTGCCCACCAGCATGTTCAGAGGCACCGGCACATCGCCCGCGACGCCGACTTGTACCAACCGGCCTTGAGGGCGCAGGCAGGTGATCGCGGTCTTGATCGCGGGGGCGGCTGAGGAGCATTCGAAGGCGACGTCGAACTGGCCTTTGCCCGCGGCATAGGCATCCAGACCGGCGGCATCGGTGGCGACGTTCACCGTGCGGGTCGCGCCCATGCGGGTCGCAACCTCCAGTGTGAAGTCCTGCAGATCGGTCACCACCACTTCGGCGGCACCGGCCTCGACCGCGACGGCAGCGCAGAGCGCGCCGATGGGGCCCGCACCGGTGACCAGAACGCGCGCACCGCTTAAATCGCCCGCGCGATTGCGGGCATGCAGACAGACGGCCAGAGGCTCGGCGCAGGCGGCTTCACCCAGGCTGACGCCTGTGCCGACGGGCACGCACTGGCGCGCCTCGACCACGATGTGATCACGAAACAGCCCTTGTTCATGGGGCATCCGCATCGCCGACCCGTTAAAGCGCATTTCAAGGCAATGGACAGGCAAGCCTTTCTCACAAAATTCGCAAGCGCCGCACGGACGGCTGGGGTTGATCGCGACCACGTCGCCGGTGGCCAGTTCTGTTATGTCGGGGCCCAGGGCAACAATTGTGCCCGATGCCTCATGCCCCAGAATGATCGGTTCACGCACCCGGATCGGGCCAAAGCCGCCGTGCTGGTAATAGTGCAGGTCGGACCCGCAAATCCCGCCCGCCCCCAGCGCGAGCAGTACTTGGCCCGGTCCCGGTGCTTCGACGGTTACGGTTTCGATGCGAATGTCGTTTTCGCCATACAGGCGGCAAACTCGGGCTTCCATGGTAGGCTCCTTACGGGATCAGGACGGACGGCAGCCAGGTGGCCAGCGCCGGAATGTAAGTGACGGCCAGCAGCACAAGGATGTTGGTCAGCAAGAATGGCAGGATCGCCACGATCACCGGTGCCAGCGGCAACCGGGCGATGCCAGCGCAGACGAACAGGCAGACGCCCACGGGTGGCGTGGTCAGCCCGATCATCAGGTTCAGCACGGCCACGGTGGCAAAGTGCAGTGGGTCAATCCCCACGGCATTCGACAACGCCAGCAAGGGGACGAACAGAATGATCAGTGCGGCGATGGTTTCCAGAAACATGCCCACACACAGCAGCAGGATGTTGATCAGCAGCAGCACCAGAAACTTGTTGTCGGTGATCGACAGAACCGCGTCCGCGATGGCCTGCGGAATACGTTCCGACACCAAAATCCAGCCGAATACATTGGCAAAGCCGACCAGCGCCAGAATGCCCGCCGCCGATACGGCGCTGTCCACCACGATGCGCGGCACCGCAGGGATGGGCAGTTCGCGGTAGATGAAGGCCCCCACGACAAAAGCGTAAACGCTGGCCACGACGGCGGTTTCGGTCGGCGTCGCCAGCCCGGACAACAACCCGTAAATGATCAGGAACGTCATCGCCAACGCCCACGCGGCCCCACCGAGCGAGCGGATCACCTCGCCAAAGCCTTGCCACGGCTGATGCGGAAAGCCCTTGCGCACCGATATGATATAGCAGGTGACCATCATTGACAGGCCCATCAGGATGCCGGGGATGGCACCGGCCAGGAACATCTTGCCCACCGAAATGCCCGACAGCGCGCCCACGATGATCATCGGCACCGAGGGCGGAATGATCGGCCCCACGGTCGACGATGCCGCGGTGACGGCCGCTGAGAAATCCGCCGGATAACCGGCCTTTTTCATACCGGGGATCATCACGCCGCCAATGGACGCCGCATCGGCGACGGCGGTGCCGGTGATGCCGCCAAACAACATCGAGGCCGCGATATTGGTCAGGCCCAGACCGCCCCTGATCCAACCCACCAGCGCATTGGCGAACCTGATGATCCGTTGGGTGATCCCGCCGCGGTTCATCAGGTTCCCGGCAAGGATAAAGCCCGGAATAGACAGCAGTACAAACACGTCCATGCCCGCGTACATCTTTTGCGGCATCACCACGATCGGGATGCCCACGTAGGCCAGATAGGCCAGCGACGACAGGCCCAGAGTGATCGCCACGGGAATGCCCACGGTCAGACCAAAGACAAAAACGACAAGCAGAATGGTAACGGCCACGGGTCTATTCCTCGTCGGTTTTTTGGGGGGTGCCGTCTTCGGCGCCGGCCAGCATGGCGATGCAGCGCAACACGGCAAACAGGGCAAGGCCCGCAAGCAGAACGAACATCGTCAAATGGGCGTAGTCCATACGGATGCCGAGTGCGGGCGCTGTCTGCATCCGGCCGATGGTGACGAATTTCCACGCTGGCATAATCAGCACCAGCGCCAGTCCGGCGGTCGCGGCCGCCGCGAAAAAGCGCAGGAATTTTGGCACGCCACCGGGAAGGGCTTCACTGACCACATCAACGTTGACCAGATCACCGGTGCGAAACGACAGCCCCGCGCCAAAGGCGATCATGTATAGCAGCGCAAAGCGCGTCAGCTCTTCCGTCCACACGGGCGAGCTGCTGGTAAAGCGGCCCACAACCTGCACCAGCACCGCGACCATCAGCACGGCAAAAGCAATACCAGCGCCCAGTCGGGCCAATACGGTCAGGATGCGAATGAGGGTTTCGGCATGTCGCATTTCGCAGCGCTCCAAACGGAAAATGGGGAAACCGGCGCCACATGCAGGCAGCGCCGGTTGATCGTATCAGGTGAGACTGGCCTTAGTTGGCGAACAGGCCTTCAACTGTCGGGCGGATTTCGTCGCTGACGTTGCTCAGAACCGCGTCTTTGGCCGCTGCGGCAAAGGCCGGGCCGTCCACTTCGACAAAGGTCATGCCGTTGGCTTCCAGATAGGCGCGGTCGTCGGCAAGGCTGGCTTCGAACAGCTCACGCTCATAGGCTTGGGCGCGTGATGCGGCTTCCATGACGGCGGCCTGGTCCTCGGCGCTCAGCTTCTGCCATGTGCTTTCGGCGATGGTCAGATAGATCCATGACCGCACGTGCTCTGTCAGGTTCACGTGGCTTTGCACTTCGTTAAAGCTGGCCGAACGGATCAGCGCCAGCGGGTTTTCCTGTGCTTCGATGGTGCCGTTCTGCAGCGAGGTGAACACCTCGGAAAACGCCATCGGGCCGGGGGCCGCGCCCAGTGCCGACCACACGTCGATGAACAACGGCACGTTCGGCACGCGCATTTTCAGACCGTTCAGATCAGCAGGCGTGGTGATGGGGCGGTTCGATGTCAGGTTGCGCGGGCCGCGTGCGAAATACGCGATGGGACGGATTTGCGCCTTTTCGACGATTTGCGCCTCGATCTGGTCACCGATTTCGCCCGACGCGACTTCGTCCATGTGCTCGATGGATTTATACGCATAAGGAACGGCCAGCAGGGCAGCCATCGGCGCCCAGTTCTGCAGGCTTTCGCCGGTGATCGTCATGTCGACGGTGCCCAACTGCATGCCGTTGATCAGGTCGATTTCCTTGCCCAGCGACTCGTTGGGGAACACTTCGACCACGATGCGGCCATCGGTCAGCGCGGAAAGCTCTTCGCCGAATTTCACCGACGCCAGATGCCACGGGTTGTCTTCGTTGGCCAGGTGGCCAAGCTTCAGCGTCAGGTCTTGTGCGAACGCGGGCATGGCAGTCAGGGCAGCGATGGCAACGGCCATCGCGGGCTTTTTCCAGTTAAATGTCATTGTAAATCTCCTCCTTGGATGGGTGCATTGACCGGCGTGGGAATTCCTCCCTCCGGCAATTCGAAAAATTCGGGGTTCGCAGTGAGGATGCGCGGCAGATCGTCCAGCACTTCGCGCAGGTGGGCGCGAATGGCGGCATTGGCGGCGATCATCTTGCCGTTTTCGATGTTGTCCACGACCGCCTTGTGCTGGGTCACCAGCTTCTCCGCCGGAAAATGTCCCAAAGACAGGAACCGCACGCGGTCCATCTGCGATTTCAGGCCTTCTATCCGCCGCCACGCACCACGTTTGTCGGCACCATCGGCCATCGTGCGGTGAAACCGCTCGTCCAGCTCGATGAATTCGGACGGCTTGTCGCGGGCCACGGCCTGTTGTGCGGTCAGTTGTGTGCGCAATTCGCGGATCAGTGCAGCGTCGGGATTGGCCGCCAGAATGGCCACGATGTCGGCCTCTATCGCCTCGCGCAGGAACCGTGCGTTCAGCACATCGGTATAATTGATCTTGGTGATGATGGTCCCGCGTTGCGGCAGGATCGCCAACAAGCCCTCGCCCGCCAGCCGGATGAATGCCTCGCGCACGGGTTGGCGGCTGACATCGCAGGTCTTGGCAATCTCGCTTTCTGAAATGCGGTCACCGGGCGCAAAGTGATTGCGAATGATGGCGTCACGCAGCTGCGCATAAATCTGCGGTGCGATCGGCGCGGCTGCGTCCAGCGTTACGGCTGTTGTGCGGTCTGCTCTCATGATTCGCTTCTCTCCCCCGCTCCAACTACCATACTTCCATACTAGTCAGCAATTGTTGAAGCTGATAGGGTCGACCGCAACGACGACTCGGAGGGATTCCAGATGAAACAGACATGGCGATGGTTCGGTCCGCGCGACATGGTTTCGATTGACGACACGCTGCAAGCAGGGGTCGAAGGCATTGTTTCCGCCCTGCACCACGTTCCAACCGGCGCCGTCTGGACGCCCGAGGAGATCAGCAAGCGCCAACAAGAGATTGCAACCATGAAAGACGGCAGCGCGTCCGGTCTGGCGTGGGATGTGGTGGAAAGCCTGCCGGTGTCCGAAGACATCAAGAAACAGCAGGGCTACTGGCGCGCTCATATCGCCAATTACATCACCAGCATGGAAAATCTGGCTGCTGCCGGTATCGAAGTGATCTGTTATAACTTTATGCCGGTGTTGGACTGGACGCGCACCGATCTGGCGTGGCGTCTGCCCACCGGGGCGACCTGCATGCGCTTTGACCTTGCGGATTTTGCCGCCTTTGATCTGCACATTCTGGCCCGCGCCGGGGCAAAAGACGATTTTGACGCTGCACTGCAAGACGAAGCCGCCCGTCGGTTTGCCGCGATGAGCGAGGCGCGCAAAACGCAACTGGCCGAGAATGTGGTTTTCGGCCTGCCGGGTGCCGCCGAGAACTTCTCGCTCGAGGACGTTCGCGGGCATCTGGCCGAGTATGACAGCATTTCCGAGGACCGCCTGCGTCAGAACCTGTTGGATTTTCTGGCTGAAATCATTCCCACCGCAGAACGGCTTGGCCTGCGTCTGTGCTGCCACCCCGACGATCCGCCCGTGCCCCTGCTGGGCTTGCCCCGCATCATGTCGACCGAGGCGCATTATCAGGCACTGATTGATGGCGTCGACAGCCCCGCCAACGGCATCACGCTGTGTTCCGGATCGCTGGGGGCGCGGCCCGACAATGATTTGCCTGGGATGATGGAGCGGCTGGGGGATCGCGTGCATTTCCTGCACCTGCGCAACGTCAAACGCGAGACCAACGACCTGCGCGGATCGTTCCACGAGGCCGAGCATCTGGGCGGTGACACCGACATGGTCGCCCTGATCGAAGCGGCCCTGCGCGAAGAGGCGCGCCGCCGCGCTGCTGGCCGTGATGATTGGTCGATCCCTTTCCGTCCGGACCACGGTCAGGACATTCTGGACGACCATGGTCGCAAGGCCCAGCCAGGGTATCCGCTGATCGGACGGCTCAAGGGGCTGGCCGAACTGCGCGGTATCGTTGCGGCGCTCACACCTCGGGTGGGTGCATGAGGCTGACCGGAACTGAAGGGGTGCCGGGGCACGTCAAATGCCCTGGGTTTACACCGTCGGACCACGGGGCAGGGATCGTGCATCTGGGCCTGGGGGCCTTTCACAAGGCACATCAGGCCGCTTATACCGACACCGCCCTTGCTCACAGCGGTGGCGACTGGCGCATCACCGGCGTCAGCCTCCGCAGCCTTGAACCTGCCGCGCAACTGGCCCCGCAGAACGGTCTTTACACCCTGATAGAGCACAGCGCCAAAGGCAGCAGCGCGCGGATTATCGGGTCGATTGCCAACGCATATGCTCTGGTCCCCGACCGCGCCGCAGTGCTGGAGGCGCTGACCACCCCCGCCACGCGGATCGTGTCGATCACCGTCACTGAAAAGGGCTATGGCCTCGACCGCAGCACCGGCGGTGTCGACACCAGCCACCCTGCCATCGCGCATGATCTGAACGACCCGGATGAACCTGTCGGCGTTGCGGGGCTGCTGGTCTGGGCGTTGAACGCGCGCCATGCAGCGGGTGTGCCGCCTTTTACGGTGCTGTGCTGCGACAACCTGCCTGAAAACGGCAGATTGCTGCTTGGTCTTCTGGTGGACTTCGCCCGCCGGGCCATGCCTGAAATCGCCGAGCACATCGCAAATGGCGTCGCCTTTCCATCGACGATGGTCGACCGGATCACACCCGCCGCGACCGAGGCCACGCTGGCTGTCGCTGCCGAGATGACAGGCCGCGCGGATGCCGCCGCAATAGAGACCGAAGCCTTCTCGCAATGGGTCATCGAGGATCATTTCCCCACCGGCCGCCCCGATTGGGAAAGCGCCGGTGCGATGTTCGTCAGCGACGTCAAACCCTACGAGGAAATGAAGCTGCGGATGCTGAACGGCGCGCATTCGATGCTGGCCTATGCGGGGTTCATTGCCGGATGCACGCATGTGTCGGACGTGATGGCAGACCCGGTGCTAAGCCGATTGGTGCGGCGCCACCTGTCAGCCGCCGCCGCAACCCTGCCGCAACTGGCAGGAGTCGATTTCGATCAGTACGCTGACGCGTTGGTCGCGCGGTTTTCCAACCCTCATTTGCGTCACCAGACCTATCAGATTGCGATGGACGGCACCGAAAAGCTGCCCCAGCGCATTCTGGCCCCTGCGGTCGATGCGCAGGCGGCGGGGCAGCCTCTGGCCCCTTTCGCTTTGGCCGTGGCAGCATGGATGCGCTACGCCTTGGGCAAGACCGAAACTGGCGTTCCCTATGCGATCCGCGACCCCCGTGAAGAGGAGCTGACCCAGCTCACACGTGACCGGGCGGCGGGCGACATCGTTGCAAACCTTGTTGCTTTACCGGGATTTTTCCCAAGCGTATTGGCCAAAGACAGCAGGTTCCTGCAGATGGTCAGCGCGCGTCTGGGCATAATGCTGAACCATGGGATGCGTCGGGCGCTGGACGCCGAATAGGCTGAGCGTCACGTTTGGAACGGGACGTGGTCCACCGATCTTACCCGAACATTTTCGGGGCAAACGCGTGATGCCCCGAAGGCAGCGCAGAATGCTCGGGCGTCTTCAATACGATCCGCTATGACGTGCCAGACGACTGACGGGGTACCAGCCGTGGCATGGGCGAGTTTGGACTCTCGCCTTTTTGCCCGTCAATTGTCTGGATCAACAGATCAACAGCCAGCTTCGCAAGCGCGTCCAAATGCAGATCCACTGCGGTCAGGGGCGGATCAGCCAGTTTTGCGCGTGACCCATCATATCGCGTGGCCAGACGCAGCGTTTCCGGCACGTTTCGGTGCAATGATTTGGCCGCTTTGGTGGCGCCGGACGCGAATGCATCGACGGGGACATAAAGGGCGTCAAGGTCGGGGTGATCCCTCAGCAAGGCGGTGCAGCATTGTTCAGCTTCGTCTTCCCCTCCCGCTTCATCGACGCGGACAAGGATTTGCGGGATGCCGAGGTTTTCACAAGAGGCGCTATAGGCTGCCTCGGTCTCCAGATAGGAATTGCGGCGCTGCGTGCCTGTCATCAGGCCGACCTTGGAGGCACCGGCATCGCGCAGGTGGTTCAGGACCATAAGCGCGGTGGCATAAGAGTGCAGGTCGACAAAAGGGATGTCATCCCGGCCTGGCACACGACCGATTGAGACGACCGGAATGCCGCTGTTGAAAAAGCGATCCACCATAGGGTCGTTCGCATAGGGTTCGACCAGAATGGCACCATCCATCGCAATGGCATCAAGCGCGCCGTCGGCCTCCATCGGCGGGATGAGGCAAAGCGCCTGATTGCGCGTCAGCGACGCCACCGCTGCGGTTGCTGCGATTTCCATAAAGAACCCAAGCCGCGATGGCCCGGCTGCAATCGAGAAGGGCATCGACGACGCCAGTGCGATCATGCCTGTTCGCCCCGTGCGAAGGGACTGGGCCGACCGGTTGGGGCGATAGCCCACTTCACGCGCCAGTTCCTTGATTTTCCTGCAGGTCTCGGGGTCAACATGCCTCCGGCCACTGAAGGCGTGGGAAACAGTTGTCTTCGAGACACCGGCCAGACGGGCCAGATCGCTTATTGTCGGTTTGCTCATTTCACCCCGATACCAAGAACGCCTCTCTTTGACCAAAGCTAATCGAACGGCAGGGGTTTGCAAATCGGTTTGCACGAATCGCATTTTCTGTTAGGTAAGATTTGTGCAAACCGATTTGCATGGTCGGATTTCAAGACTTGCTCATGAGTTTGGCGCCAACAGGGAGGAAAAAATGACAACACTTGATGACACACGCGATCCAACCGATGAGGTCCTGCCGCTGCGCAGCCTGATCCTGTTTGGTCTGCAACATGTGTTGGTGATGGCGGCATCACCGATCACCGCCGTATTTCTGGTCGCAAACGCGCTGAACTTCGATGACGCCGTGACCGTTTCACTGATCAGCGCAACATTTCTGATCTGCGGCGTTGGCACGATCCTGCAAAGCTTTGGTCCTGCAGGGTTCGGCGCGCGTTTGCCTTTCATCATGGTTCCGGGCGGCGCGCCGATCGCAATCTTTCTTGCGATTGCGATGCAGACCGATGTTCAGACCGCCGTTGGCGCTGTGATCATGACGGCAATCTTCTATTTCATCGCGTTGCCGGTATTCAGGAGGCTGCTGGCCTTTTTCCCACCCATCGTGGTCGGAACGATGTTGCTTTTGGTTTCAATCAACCTGGTGCGGATCTACGGGGGCGCCATCACGGGAAAGCCCGGCTCGGACGGCTTTGCCGACCCTGTGAAAATCGGGCTGGCTTTGGCCACCATCATTTTGACGGTGCTCTTTGCCCGGTTCTTCAAGGGCACGCTGCAACGCCTTGCGGTCATGCTGGGACTTGTCGGGGGGGCCTTGATCGCGATGGCACTGGGACAGGTCAATCTGTCCGGCGTTCTGACCGGACCGGCTATTGCCATCCCTCAGTTGTTTCCATTTGGCATGCCGACCTTCAACCTGCTTGCTGCCCTGCCGCTGATCGTCTTTTCCATCATTTCGATGGCCGAAGCGACAGGCCAGACCATTGCGACGGCCGAGATCGTCGGACGGCGCGGGGATGCACATGCCATTGTGCCCAAGACCATCCGCGGTGACGCGCTTACATCTCTGGTTGGCGGCTTGTTTGGCACCTCCTTGATTATCACATCCGGTGAAAACATCGGAATCGTGCGCGCGACCAACGTGAAATCCAGATATGTGACGGCAGTTGCCGGAGGTATTCTGGTGGTGATCGCATTGATCGCGCCAATCGGTCGTTTGGCCGCGGCCTTGCCCGGGCCGGTGGTTGGCGGCACAGCGGTCATCGTCTTTGCCATCATCGGTGTGATCGGCATCGACCTGTTGCGCCGTGTCGACCTGCGCGAGCATGGCAACATGTTCACTCTGGCCTCTGCGCTTTCGCTGGGCCTGTTGCCCATCCTCGTGCCCGGCGTCTACAGCCAGTTCCCGCAATGGTCCCAGATGATCCTTGGGAATGGCCTTGCAATGGGAACGATCACAGCCGTGATCATCAACGCCCTATTCTATCACATCGGTGCGGACACATTGCGCGAGACCGAACAGGCTGTGGCCAAAGCGGAGACAGGCGCATGACCGACCTTCGCGCGTGTCTGGCCGCCCAAGGCGATCTGTTGTTGGTGCCGGGACAGCTCTATGCTGACGGCACATGTCAAAGCGGGAAGGCGGTACTTATCCGAAAGGGTAAGTACCACGAAATCGACGATGCTGCGGCTCTTGTTGCCCGACATCCTGATCTGTCACCGGTTGATCTTCCCGACCATCTTCTGATGCCGGGATTTATCGACACCCATACGCATCTGACACAGTCCCTTGGAAAGTCGCTGGTCTTTGGCGAACCGTCCGAGATTTTTCGCCGCATCTGGGTGCCACTTGAATCCAGCCTGTCCGAGCGGATGGTCTATCTGTCGACAAAACTGTCCGCGCTGGAATGTCTGCGCGGAGGGTTCACCACCGCAGTGGACGCAGGCACCCGTTCCGAAGGATGCATCGACGCGCTGGCGCAGGCTGCGCGGGAGACAGGGCTGCGCAGCGTGATCGGATTGATCTGCAACGATCTGGGAGGCGCTGCGCATATTCCAGACCGGGCGGATATCCTGAAACGGGCGCAACGCCATCTGGACGGGTGGCAAGACGATCCCTTGATCCACCCATCATTGGCAATTTCCATTCCCGAGGTCGGCACCGACGAGATGCTGCGTGAGGTGTCGCAGATGGCCGGTCAGGCCGGGGCGGTGTTTCAGACCCACGTCAATGAACACCTTGTCGCTGTTGAGCGGTCTCTTGTGGATCGTGGCATGCGTCCGCTGGAGCACCTGGCGCACATCGATGCGCTGGGGCCACATGTCCTGATTGCCCATTCGACATTGATCACTCCGACGGAACTGAACCTGCTTCGCGACAGCGGAACAGCGGTTGCCTACAATCCTGTCGCCAGCGTCTGGAAGGGAAATGCCATCGCACCGGCCCTGCAAATGGAGGCTTTGGGCATTCGTTTTGGTCTAGGGACCGACGGCACGCGGGCGGACGGGTTTCGCCTGATGGATGCAGCCGAAAGCCTTCAACGTGCAGGCTTTGGCCTGGCCAGTGGGGATTCTTCCTGTGGCGGCGGTTGGCTGTGGTTGGAAGCTGCAACCAGCCGTGCCGCCAACAGCGCGGGGTTGTCAAAGATCACGGGCGCCGTGGAAGTCGGCCTTGAGGCCGATTTTCTGCTGGTCAACCTCGACCGGCCCGAATTCACACCCAGCTATGATCTGATCTGGGAACTGGTGCGCTACGGAAACCGTGACCAGATTGATGCGGTGTTCACGCAAGGCAGGCTTCGGCTGTGGCAGGGCTGGCCTGTTGATTGGGATGCCCGGGCATTGCTGTCAGAGATCCGCGCACATGCAGGCAAAGCCATCGAAGGTTCCGGTATCCAGCGCATCCATCCGGTTGCCGCAGAACACAAGAAGGCA
The DNA here is from genome assembly GCF_000620505.1 of Sulfitobacter sp. 20_GPM-1509m. GTDB lineage: Bacteria > Pseudomonadota > Alphaproteobacteria > Rhodobacterales > Rhodobacteraceae > Pseudosulfitobacter. Next base: position 18,705 of record NZ_JIBC01000009.1, read on the forward strand.
CGCAGGTCGTGACCGTTCAATTGCTTCTCATTCTGTCGTTGGTCGTCTTTGGCGCCGCATTTGTGCAGGGCGCAATCGGGATCGGCTTTGCGTTGATTGTCGCGCCGGTCATCGGCCTGATGCGACCTGACCTGCTTCCTGTCACTTTGTTGATCCTGATGCTGCCACTGAACAGCCTCGTCGCGTGGCGCGAGCGGCCCCATGTCGATTGGAACGGCACAAAGTGGATCACCGTCGGACGGTTTGCGGGTACGTTTGCAGGTCTTTGGCTATTGGCGGCGCTGTCTTCAACCCAATTGGATCTGGCCGTTGGCTGGTTCACCATAATCGCAGCGGCTGCCGCCCTGTTCGCACGCCCGTTCGATCCAAACAAACCTACCGCGCTGGGCGTCGGCTTGTTTACGGGCATCACGGAAACCTCGACCGGGATCGGTGGGCCTCCGCTGGCCCTGCTATATCAACATGCGTCGGGACCGGTTCTGCGCTCGACCGTCGCCGTGTGTTTCCTGGTGGGCGAGGTTCTTTCTTTGATTGTGCTCGCAGGCGCGGGTCGGATCGGTCAAGAGCAATTGCTGGCCGCCCTGTATCTGTGTCCCGCTGTCCTGTTGGGAAGCGGTCTATCGCGGTTGACCCATAACCACATCAGCGGCCCCGGGCTGCGGTTGGCCGTGCTCGTCTTCGCAATTGTCAGCGGTCTCTTTCTGATCCTTCGTTGATCTCTGTGAGCGACCGGTTTTGCCGTCGCCCGGTCTGATGGCCCGGGCGACGGCTGGCATCATGGCCTGCACGTCGAAACCTATCGCGACCAATGGTGCCAGGCGCAGCGCGCGCTTTCAGGTGCGCGCCTTACCCCGGTATTGCTGCTCTCTGCGCTGCTTACCTTAAAATCGGGTGATGACCGTGACTCCGACGGATTGGAACTTGTCCATATCCATGAGGGCCCTGGGGGCGTCTGCAAGGCTGATCCGATCTCCGACCAGCCGCGCGGGGTCCAGTTTTCCGCTGGCGACCATGTCCAGCATGGCACCATAACGATGGGCCTGCATCCCGTGCGAGCCAAGCAACTCGATTTCCTGTCCGACGATCTTGGGCATCGGCACGGCAGGGGCAGCATGCTCGCCGAGCATCAGGCCCACCTGAATGTGCTTGCCCCGGGGCCGCAGGCAGAGGATCGAATTGGTCATGGTCACGGAGTGTCCGAGCGCGTCGAGCGAGACATGCGCACCGCCGCGGGTGATCTCGTGGATCGCTGCGGGCACGTCACCTTCTCGGCCATTGATCACGGCCACCGCGCCAAGCTGACGGGCCAAATCCAGTTTCGCCGGGTCGAGATCGACGCCGATGACATTGGCACCGGCCGCCGCGGCAATCATGACTGCCGACAGACCGACGCCGCCACAGCCATGAACTGCCACCCACTGACCTGCGCTGACGCGACCCTGATCGATCACAGCGCGGAACGAGGTCGCGAAGCGGCAGCCGAGGCTGGCGGCCGTGGCGAACTCCATGTTTTCGGGCAAGGCCACAAGGTTCAGGTCGGCCTGATGGATGGCCACGTATTCGGCGAAGGACCCCCAATGGGTGAAGCCCGGCTGTTCCTGATCAAGGCAGACCTGTTGATGCCCGGCATGGCATTCAGAGCAGCTGCCACAGCCGCAGATGAACGGCACGGTGACCTTGTCGCCCACCTTCCAGTTGGTGACGTCCTTGCCCAGGGCCACGACCCGCCCGGCCAACTCGTGACCCGGGACATGGGGAAGTTCGACGTCGCTGTCATGCCCCATCCAACCATGCCAGTCGCTGCGGCAAACACCGGTCGCCTCGACTTTGAGGACGACGCCATGCGGCAGCGGCGTCGGATCGGGGACGGTGACGAGTTTGGGGGCTTCTTGGAACGTCTCGAACAGGACGGCTTTCATCGGATCATCTCCACGGGGGTAGGAACGGTTTGCGGCATCATACTTATGTCCGGGGGAAGAGCTTTGCCAATCTCTCCTGAATTTGCGAAAATGAGGGCAGAATCTGCCCGAAAGCTGCCAAATATAAGGAGGTGCTGCCTCATGCCAAAGCTTGACGCCGTCAACGCCGAGATATTGAATTTGCTTCAGGACGATGGCCGCATGAGCAATGCCAAGCTGGCCGAGCATCTGTCGATGAGCGAAACACCCTGCTGGCGGCGCCTCAAGCGGTTGGAAGAGAGTGGCATCATCGAGGGCTATCAGGCGCGGCTCAATCGCAGAAAGATCGGGCTCGGCGTCATGGCCTTTGTGCAACTGCGCTGCTCGGAGCATGACGCGGTGGCCACGGCCGAATTCCAGCGCATCATCGAAAGCTCGCCCAATATCCTGGCCTGTCACAATACGACCGGGGCCGACGACTTTCTGGTTATCGCCGTCGCGCGAGATCTCGACGACTACAGTGCTTTTGTGGAGAATACCCTGCGCAGGTTGCCCGGGGTGACCAGCATCCGGTCGAATCTGTCGCTGCGCGAAATGAAATCTTCGAGCCGGTTGCCGATCATGCACAGCGAAACCTGACGCCATTTTGCCCGGCAATTTCGGAAGGCGAACGCCGGCGTCATGCGTGACGAAAGTCCGGTTTCCGCCCCGGCGATGGATCAACACGAACGGCCCAAAACCGATTTTCGCCAAGATGCCGAGCCATGCGGCACCTGATCAGGTAAATATTTTTGCCTGAGAATAATTTTTATTGTTGACCTAAACCTTTCTGATGGACAGTGTCTGCCAAACGATAATGTGAACCAGTCGTGAGGTCTCCAAAGCCACCCATGCAAAGCAGAGCGGCAACAGATAAGTCTTCCAATCTGCTGGGGGTTCGCATGCGAACGCAGCGTCGTCGGCTGTCGATGACTTTGCAAAAGCTTTCTGCCGCGTCGGGGGTTTCAACGGGGTATCTCAGTCAGGTCGAGCGGGGCAATGCCACGCCTTCGCTGGGGACGCTGAACCAGATCGCCACCGCGCTGGCTGTGGATCTTGACCACTTTGTACATTCACCACGCGCGGTCGACAGCCTGACCCGCGGCGCCAATCGACCGCGGTTTTCCGTGGCGGGGTCGCCTGTGGAATATGAGCAAATCGGCGCTACCTTTTCGGGGCACGAGCTGACCTCCTATGTGATGAACGTGCCGCCGGGGTATGAATCCGAAGTGGTGAATCACATCGGCGAGGAAATCATCTACATTCTGGAGGGTGAAATCTCTCAGATGGTAGGCGAGCGGGAGTATCTCATGCGCGAGGGCGATAGCCTTCACTATCTGGGGGATACGCCGCACTGCTGGTCGAACAAGACAGATCAACCGGCCCGCATTCTTTGGGTGGGTCGGATGGAATACGATAAGTCCGGACAAATCGGGCAATCGGAGGCTGAACAAGCGGACGTCCGCGAGATGTTACCGCTCAGGCGCTGAAACCCGTCGCTGCGGCGGCTCAAGCCCGCCGCAGGATAACAAGCTTCAAACAGGAGAGAATGAAATGTCTTTGAAGAAACTTATGGCCACGGGCCTGTTGCTAAGCACGCTGGGCGTGTCGGCACATGCCCAATCGCTGGTCTATTGCTCTGAAGGCTCACCGGAAGGTTTCGATCCGGCGCTTTATACGTCCGGGACCACCTTTGACGCGTCCAGCCACCCGATCTACAACCGCTTGTCCGAGTTCAAGACTGGCACGACCGAAACCATTCCCGGGCTGGCCGAAAGCTGGGAAGTGTCGGAAGACGGCAAGAAGATCACCTTTAATCTGCGCAAGGGTGTGAAGTTCCATTCGAACGACCAGTTCACCCCGACGCGCGATTTCAATGCCGACGACGTGATCTTCAGCTTTGACCGTCAGGGCAACGAAGAAAACCCGTATTACACCGTGTCCGGCGGCACATGGGAATACTTCAACTCAATGTCGATGCCAGAACTGATCGAGAGCATCGAAAAAGTTGACGACTATACCGTCGTGTTCAACCTGACCCGTCCCGAAGCGCCGATCATCGCCAACATGGCAATGGATTTTGCGTCCATCCAGTCGAAAGAATATGCCGACGCGATGATGGAAGCGGGCACGCCCGAAATGCTGAACCAGGCGCCCATCGGCACTGGCCCGTTCCAGTTCCAAGCCTATCAGAAAGACGCGGTTATCCGCTATCTGCGCAACGACGAATACTGGGGTGACCCGGCCAAAGTCGAAAGCCTGATCTTCGCCATCACACCTGACGCATCGGTGCGCTACCAGAAAGTGCAGGCCGGTGAATGTCATGTCATGGCCTACCCGAACCCTGCCGACGTGCAGGCGATGAAGGATGCCGAAGACATCGTCGTGATGGAGCAGGAAGGCCTGAACGTCGGCTACCTTGCCTACAACACCAAGGTCGCACCCTTTGACAACGCCAAGGTCCGCAAGGCCCTGAACATGGCAATCGACAAGCAGGCGATCATCGACGTGGTGTTCCAGGGCTCCGGCCAGATTGCAAAGAACCCGATCCCGCCGACCATGTGGTCCTACAACGACGCGATCGAGGACGACAATTACGACCCCGAAGCGGCCAAGGCGATGCTGGAAGCCGAAGGTGTGTCCGACCTGTCGTTGAAGATCTGGGCGATGCCGGTGCAGCGTCCCTACAACCCCAACGCCCGCCGCATGGCCGAGCTGATGCAGGAAGACTTCTCGAAAGTCGGCGTCAATGTAGAAATCGTGTCCTACGAGTGGGGTGAATACCTGGAGCGTTCCAAAGCCGAAGACCGTGATGGTGCGGTTCTGCTGGGTTGGACTGGCGACAACGGCGATCCCGACAACTTCCTTGCGGTTCTGCTGGGCTGCGATGCCGTCGGTGGTTCCAACCGCGCGCAGTGGTGCAACGAGGACTTCGACAAGCTGATTCAGGAAGCCAAAGTGCTGTCGTCGCAAGACGAACGCGCGGCCCTGTACGAGCAAGCGCAAGTGATCTTCAAGGACCAGGCACCTTGGGCAACGATTGCGCACTCGGTTGTCTTCATGACCATGCGCCCTGAAGTTGAAGGTTATATTGTTCACCCGCTGGGTGGCCACATCTTCAACCAGGTCGGTCTGTCGCAATAAGCGATCCAATGCCAATGAGAGGCAGCGCCTTTGGCGCTGCCTCTTTTGTTTCAGATTGATCAGGAGCAAGCCGCCTGTGCCGGATACACTTTCAAACCGTTTACGCGCCTACGCCGAAGTTGCGGGTCAGCTTGACGTCGATGCCGTGGTATTGGTGCCGGGGCCCAATTTCACCCGCGCGCTTGGGCAAAGCTTCATGAGCCACGAACGCCCCTTCTTGGTGGTCGTGCCTGCCGACAAGCCACCTGCTGCACTTGTGCCCAACCTGGAACTGGGAAGCTGGCAATCGACCGGGTTCGAAGGCGCCGTGTTCGACTGGCGCGACCAGACCGGATATCAGGACGCCTTTGCCGGATTGCTGAAGCATCTGAATATCGCGTCGCTGGCCGTCGAGGGGCAGGTGATGCGCGTGTTTGTGCATCACGCGTTGAAAGCGGCCCAACCCGAATTGCGGATCATTGACGGTGAACGCGCAATCTCGACTTTACGTATGATCAAGACGCCCCAAGACGTGGCTGCCCTGCGCAAGGCCGTAGAGATTTCAGAGCGCGCCCTGCACCGCACGCTCGAGACGATCAAGCTGGGTCAAAGCGAAAAGCAGATCGAACAGATGCTTGTTCGTATGATGTTTGAAGAAGGCGCCGATGGCCTGTCCTTCACGCCCATCGTGGCGGCTGGCGAAAACTCGGCCCGTCCGCACGCGCACGCGCGACACGATTATCCGGTCAAGGCCGGCGATGCGCTGCTTTTTGACTTTGGCGCAAAAGCCGACGGGTTTACCGCCGATATCACGCGCACGGTGTTTCTGGACCACGTCAGCGACGAGGGGCGGGATGTCTATGACACCGTCCTGCGCGCCAATCTTGCAGGCCTTGAAGTCACCCGCGCAGGTGTCACTGCCCACGAGATCGATGATGTGGTAACAAGTGTACTTGAAGCATCGCCCTATGCTGACCGCATCCGCACCAAGACAGGTCACGGTCTGGGACGTGAGGTGCACGAAGCGCCCTATATCATGCGGGGCAATCAAATGACCTTACCCGCGGGCACCGTTTACACAAACGAGCCGGGTCTCTACGAGCTCGGAAATTTCGGTGTACGGATCGAAGACGACGTATTGGTGACCGAAGACGGATACGAAACGCTGACGCGCTTCCCGAAAGAGTTGATGGTGATCCCATGCTGAATTACATTCTTGGACGGCTTTTGACGTTTATCCCGACCTTCATCGGGGTGACGCTGATTTCCTTCAGTTTCATCCGCGCATTGCCCGGCGATCCTATTCAGGTGATGGCGGGCGAACGGGGCGTTTCCGAAGCGCGCTACGCCGAACTGGCCGCGCAATACGGCTTTGACCAGCCGATCTATATCCAGTTCTGGGACTATCTGACCGGCGTGCTTCAGGGCGATCTGGGCACTTCATTCGTCACCAAACGCCCGGTTTGGGACGAGTTTTTTGCGCTGTTCCCGGCCACGCTTGAGCTGTCGTTTTTTGCGATGCTCTTTGCGGTCCTGCTGGGGTTGCCCGCCGGGGTCATTGCTGCCGTGAACCGGGGCAAGCTGTTTGACCGCGCGCTGATGTCGACCGCACTGGTCGGGTATTCCATGCCGATTTTCTGGTGGGCGCTCCTGCTGATCATCGTGTTCTCGGGCAATCTTCAATGGACACCCGTTTCGGGGCGCATTGACCTGCTTTACTATTTCCCCAACCCCACTGGCTTTATGATCATCGACAGTCTGGCCTCGGGACAGAAGGGGGCCTTTGCCTCGGCCGTGCGCCATCTGGTCTTGCCGACCATCGTGCTGGGCACGATCCCGCTGGCGGTGATCGCGCGGCAGACGCGGTCCGCGATGCTGGAAGTTCTGGGCGAGGACTACATTCGGACCGCCCGCGCCAAGGGCATGTCGCCGGGACGGATCAATGGCATCCACGCCCTGCGCAATGCGCTGATACCGGTGGTCACCGTGATTGGTCTGTCGGTGGGAACCCTGCTGGCGGGGGCCATCCTGACCGAAACCATCTTTAGTTGGCCGGGCATCGGCAAGTGGATGGTCGACAGTATTTTCCGCCGTGACTACCCGGTGGTGCAGGGCGGTCTGTTGCTGATTGCCGTGATGGTCATGATCGTAAACCTAACGGTTGATATGCTGTACGGCGTCATCAACCCCAAAATCAGGAAGCGTTGAGATGGATGACGCCCTTTCAGCCGAAGCCGAGATGGTCCACGAACGGCCCGGACGGCTGCGTGAATTCTGGTTCTATTTCCGCGAAAACCGGGGCGCCCTGTTCGGGCTGGCCATTTTTGCGGTCTTTGCCTTCCTGGCAGTGTTCGGCCCCTGGGTTGCGCCTCATGACGCCACCCAGCAGTTCCGTGGCGCAACGCTGCAACCCCCCGTTTGGCAGGATGGCGGCACCTGGAACCACATCCTTGGCACCGATCCGCTGGGCCGCGATATGCTGTCACGCTTGATCGTGGGCGCGCGGTTCTCGTTCTTTGTCGGGGTCTTTGTTGTGACGATCGCGGCCACGGGCGGGATCATCATCGGGTTGATCGCAGGGTTTTCGCCCAGGTGGGTCGACAGCATCATCATGCGGATCATGGACATCGTCCTGGCGTTTCCGTCGCTGTTGCTGGCGCTGGTGCTGGTGGCCATTCTGGGGCCGTCACTGACCAACGCGATGATCGCCATCGCCATCGTGCTGCAGCCGCATTACGTCCGCCTGACGCGCGCCAGCGTGCTGTCCGAGCGGCAGAAGGACTATGTGACCTCGGCGCGTGTGGCGGGGGCGGGCACGCTTCGGCTGATGTTCGTGACCGTGCTGCCGAACTGTCTGGCGCCGATCATCGTGCAGGCGGCGCTGTCGTTCTCGACGGCGATCCTTGATGCTGCGGCCCTTGGGTTCTTAGGCATGGGCGCACAACCGCCAACCCCCGAGTGGGGCACCATGCTGGCCGAAGCACGCGAATTCATCTTGCGTGCGTGGTGGGTCGTCACCTTTCCCGGTCTTGCGATCCTTGTCACCGTTCTGGCCATCAACCTGATGGGCGACGGTCTGCGTGACGCACTTGATCCGAAACTGAAGCGGAGCTAACGCATGGCCCTTTTGCGTATCAGAAATCTGAGTGTCGAATTCGCCACCGCAACCGGACGGTTCCGTGCGGTGGACGGCGTGGATCAGGACGTCAACGAAAGCGAAATCCTGGCCATCGTCGGTGAAAGCGGATCGGGTAAATCGGTGTCCATGCTGGCGGTGATGGGACTGCTGCCGTGGACGGCGACGGTGACGGCCGACGAGATGTCCTTTGACGGGCAGGACCTGTTGAAGATTGACGCCGCCGCCCGTCGCAAGATCATCGGCAAGGACATGGCAATGATCTTTCAAGAGCCGATGTCATCGCTGAACCCGTGCTTTACCGTTGGCTGGCAAATCCGCGAGGCCCTGCGCAAGCACCTGAAGATGGGCCGCCGCGAACGTCACACCCGCGCCATCGAACTGTTCGAACAGGTGGGTATTCCCGACCCTGAAAAGCGCCTGTCGGCATTCCCACACCAGATGTCGGGCGGCATGAACCAGCGGGTGATGATCGCCATGGCGATTGCATGCAAACCCAAGCTGCTGATCGCGGACGAACCGACAACCGCGCTGGATGTGACCATTCAGGCGCAGATTCTGGACCTGCTGGCCAAGCTGCGTGACGAAAACGGCATGGGTCTGGTGCTGATCACCCACGATATGGGCGTGGTGGCTGAAACCGCGGAACGTGTGAGCGTGCAATACGCAGGCCAGAAGATCGAAGAGCAGCCGGTGATGCCACTGTTTCGCAAGCCGCACCATCCCTACACCTCGGCCTTGCTGGATGCGCTGCCGGAACGGGCGACGGAAAAGCGGCTGCCGACAATTCCGGGCGTGGTGCCGGGCCAGTTTGACCGTCCTGCGGGCTGTCTGTTTTCGCCAAGGTGCAAGTTTGCCAATGACAAATGTCGCAGCGAACCGCCGCCGCCACTTGGTCCCGACCTTGGCTATGCACGGTGTTTCTACCCCCTCAATGCGGACGAAAGGGTTGCGTAATGACGAAACCGGTGATGACAGCAACCGCGCTGGAACGGCACTATGATGTCTCGGGTGGCTGGCTGCGTGCCTCTCGTACGCTGAAAGCTGTGGCGGGATTGGACTTTGCCCTCTACCCCGGCAAGACGCTGGCCGTTGTGGGCGAAAGCGGCTGTGGCAAGTCGACATTGGCGCGCATGGTGACCATGATCGAAGAGCCCACGGCAGGTCAGCTGGTCCTCGACGATGAGGAACTGACGCCGGACAACTGGGCCTCGCATCGCGAGGCGGTGCAGATCGTGTTTCAGGACCCCTATGGATCGCTGAACCCGCGCCAGCGCATCGGTGCCATCCTTGAAGAACCCCTGAAGATCAATCGCAAGTCGATGTCCAAGGAAGAGCGTCAGAAAAAGGCACGCGACATGCTGGCCTTGGTCGGATTGCGCCCCGAGCATTATGACCGCTATCCGCACATGTTTTCGGGCGGCCAACGCCAGCGTATCGCCATTGCGCGCGCGCTGATGCTGGACCCAAAGGTGCTGGTGCTGGACGAGCCTGTTTCGGCTTTGGATCTGTCGATCCAGAGTTCGGTGTTGAACCTGCTGGTCGATCTGCAAGAGCGGTTGCAACTGGCCTATCTGTTCATCAGCCATGACCTGAGCGTTGTGCGTCACGTCGCTGACGAGGTGATCGTGATGTATCTGGGCCGTGCCGTCGAGAAGGGCAGCCGCGATGCGGTGTTCAGTGCCCCCTATCACCCCTATGCAAAGGCGTTGCTGTCGGCCACACCAAAGGCCGATCCGGGTGGGGCAAAGGAACGGATCAAGTTGCAGGGAGAGTTGCCGTCACCGCTGTCGATCCCTGACGGTTGCCCCTTTGCTCCGCGTTGCTGGAAGGTGCAGGACAAATGCCGCGCCGAAAGGCCGGTACTGCCGGATATGCCCCACGCTGCAGCCTGCTTTTTCCCTGAAAACGGGGGCGAGCCTGCCTGATTTGGCATTGCGTTGGTGACAAGGTTCAAACCCAGGTCCGATTTCCCCGTGCGAGGGGCGCAACCAACCCCGCCACGCTAAATCGAATAGGGAAAGGCGTCCGGGCACTCCGGATTGAGCAGCGGTGGGATCACCACATCGCAGAAGCCGCATGCTCGGACGCCCAAATCGCAGCTCTGCGAACCTCGCGCGCACGCGACTATTCGCGTTGGTGGGACCGCGATGTGTTCAGGGGTATCTGAAAATGTTCAGATACCCCTGTTCGATGGTACTCTTACACGCTCATGCAGATGTATTTCATCTCTTGGTAGTCTTCCATGCCGTGGTGGCTGCCTTCACGGCCCAGACCCGACTGTTTGACACCGCCAAAGGGCGCCAGTTCGGTGCTGATGATGCCGGTGTTGATACCGACGATGCCATACTCCAGCGCCTCGGCCACCTTGTAGACGCGGCTCAGGTCCTTGGCGTAGAAATAGGACGCCAGACCAAAGATCGTGTCGTTCGCCATCGCGATCACTTCGTCCTCGTTCTCGAACTTGAACAGCGGTGCCAGCGGGCCAAAGGTTTCCTCGGTCGCCACTGCCATGTCAGAGGTCACGCCGGTGATGATGGTGGGCGCAAAGAAGTTGCCTTCCATCGTGTCCTGCGCGTCGCCCAGGATGACAGTCGCACCTTTGGATTTGGCGTCCTTGATATGTTCGATCACCTTATCACCGGCTTCGGGGTTGATCAGCGGTCCAAGATCCACGCCAGCCTCAAGGCCGTCACCGACTTTCATCTTCGATACGCGGTCCTTCAGCTTTTGGGCAAAGGCGTCATAGACACCGGCCTGTACGTAGATGCGGTTCGCGCACACGCAGGTCTGTCCGTTGTTGCGGAACTTGCACATGATCGCGCCTTCGACGGCGGCATCCAGATCGGCGTCGTCAAAGACGATGAACGGCGCGTTGCCGCCCAGCTCCATCGAGCATTTCATGACTTGTTCCGAGGCTTGTTTCAGCAGGATGCGGCCCACTTCGGTCGACCCTGTAAAGGTCAGCTTGCGGACCTTGGGGTTCTCGCAGAATTCCTTGCCCACGGCAGAGGACGACGACGACGGCACCACGTTGAACACGCCCGCAGGGATGCCCGCGCGTTCGGCCAGCACGCCCATCACGATGGCGCTCAGCGGGGTTTCGGCAGCGGGGCGTGCGACAAAGGCGCAGCCGGCGGCCAGCGCGGGGCCGGCCTTGCGGGTGATCATCGCGTTGGGAAAGTTCCACGGCGTGATCGACGCGGCGACCCCGATGGGCTGCTTGATCACGGTGATGCGCTTGTCGCGCTGGTGGCCGGGGATGGTTTCGCCATAGTTGCGCTTGGCCTCTTCACCGAAGAACTCAATAAAGCTGGCACCATAAGCAATCTCGCCCTTGGCTTCGGCCAGCGGCTTGCCCTGTTCTGCGGTCAGGATGGTGCCCAGGTCGTCCTGGTTTTCCATCATCAGGTCGAACCATTTGCGCAGAACGGCGGCGCGTTCCTTGCCCGTCCAGCTGGCCCATTCCTTTTGCGCGGCCTCGGCGGCGTCGATGGCTTTGCCCACCTGAGCACGCGACAGGTCGGCCACCTGGGCAATCACATCGCCACGCGCGGGGTTGGTCACGTCGAAGGTGCCGTCGTCACCGTCGATCCACTGGCCGTTCACATAGGCACGTGTTTCCAGCAGCGAAGGGTCTTTCAACAGGCTTTTCAGGTCGGTCTTTGCACTTGGCATTGCATCTCTCCAGATTTGGTCTCGTGCAGCAAAACCAACTCCTGCTATGAATGTCCAGTTCCAGACGCAAAGGAAGCGACATGCCAGTTAACGACGACGCCTACGCCAACGGTGCCCACATCCCTGACGGGGCTAGTTATCCGGCCCGCTGGGCGCGTGATGCGGCAGCCTTTCGTGACAGTCTGGGCACGCGCGCGCAGACGGGCCTGCGGTATGGCCCCAGCCCACGCCAGAGCTTTGACCTGTTCCAGCCCGAAGGCACGTCCAAGGGCACGTTGATCTTTGTGCATGGCGGGTTCTGGCGGTTGTTTTCACCCGGTGACTGGTCGCATCTGGCGGCAGGGGCCGTCGCGCGCGGTTGGTCGGTGGCCTTGCCGGGGTATGAGCTGTGTCCAGATTGGCGCATTGCCGGTATCACCCAGTCGATTGCGCAGGCCGTGCAGGTGATCGCAGGTCAGACCACGGGGCCGCTGGCGTTGGCAGGACACAGCGCAGGCGGGCATCTGGTGGCCCGGATGTGTGCAGAAGGCATGTTGCCCGTCGACGTGATGGCACGGGTGGGCCATGTCATGCCGATCTCGCCGCTGTCGGATCTTGAGCCGCTGTTGTTGACCACGATGAACGATGATTTCCAGTTGGACGCCGCCATGGCCCGCGCAGAAAGCCCGGTTCACCAGCCTGCCCCTGCCAGCGCTGTCACGGTCTGGGTTGGTGGCGCAGAACGACCCGCGTTTCTGGATCAGGCGCAATGGCTGGCCGAGGCCTGGGGCTGTGATCACCACATCGCGCAGGACAAACACCATTTTGACGTGGTCGATCCGCTGACCGAACCGGACAGCGCCATGTTGGGCCGGTTGCTGGGCTAGGCCGTCTGCTCGACCGGCTTCTTGCCGTTTTTGGCCAGACGTTGGGCAAACCGGTCGATCATCGCCCCCTTGGCGAAGGGACGGGCAGGCGGTTGCGCGTCGGACCTGAGATCGGGGAAAACGTGCAGCACCTCGTCCAGCGCCTCCGGCAGTATGGATTTGCGCGCTTCCTGCCCCAGATACAGCGTTTCGGCGGGGGCTTCGTTGGCAAAGACGATTTCGTGGGCGTCGCACATAAAGTGCCAGTAGGTCACAAACCCCATGCTGTTCTCTATGTCGACCCCGGTCAGGCTGCACAATTTGTGGGCCGGGATCAGAACTTCGCATTGGCCGAACATGCGGGCTGCCACGGGGGTGCGGACCATCATCCGATGCTGTCGGGACACCCACAGGGGACGTGCCGGCAGACCACGCCCCATGGCGTCGGGGGCAATGCGCACCGGGCGCATGTCGCCGATGGCGGGCACCATGCGTCCCTTGATCCAGCGGACAGGTTGGGCGCCGCTGTCCAATGTCGTCACCATGTCACCCACGCTGAGGGTTTCCACGGCGCGGTCTCCGTCCGGCGTGCGGATCAGCGTGCCTTCGGCGAAACAGACCATGAAGTTCGTGGTTTGCCGCGATGCGGTCAGACCTGAATAGTTCGTTCCCTCCAGGCTGTTCAGTCTCAGCGACTGGATAGGTTTCGCTTGCAACGCCGTCTGGTCGCTGTTGGCCGAGAATTCGGGGGCCAGATAGGTGTTGCCATTGGTGTCCTGAAAAATAACGGCAGTGATCCGCGCGGTGGTGCCGTCGGTATAGGTAATTGTGGCGTTGTAGATGGCGGTGCCGTCAAACACCTGGTTTGGACCGCCGTTGATCCTGAAGTTTTCGGACGCGGCGTTGTTGTTCATGTCGTAGGCGTCGTTTGTCCCACGACCATAGCTGTTGGTGCCTGGTGAAAACGACTGCACGTTCTCCCACAGCGGGTCGCGCACGTCGCCAAAGGTCAACCCTACAAGGCTGGATGCGTTCTCTGCGGTTGTGTTGCCCTCGGTTGGGTCGATCAGCGTTTGGACACCCAGACTGATGACGTTGAACGTGGTGGCCATGTGCGAGACATCCTTCGGCGCAGCATCTTGGTTAACAAGTTCCTGCCTTGCCCGAGTCGCATGGCGGGGATGGGGCAAAAAAACGGCATCGCTTCAATTTGTCGAAAAATGTGTGAGAAATTTGGGCAATAGCCTGTTTGCGACATCGCAAGGGTAGATAGGGGGCTTTTGCCAGATCTGCGCCTGCCTTATTCTGGTGTCAGACCGCGCGATGGCGTCGCCGGTGTCATTCCCAAAATATGTCCTGAACGCCGGGATCTTTCTGCAAAGGAGGGTCTGACATGACCATTCAAAACCCAATCCCAACCACTGCGCGCCCTGATTTCCACCGCGTGCACAATGGCACCAAGGCACCCTTGCAATTCACGGGCGCTGAATATGACGCGCGTATCGCCGGTCTGCGGGCGATCATGGCGGAAGCAGGTGTCTCGGCCGCCGTGCTGACCTCGATGCACAACGTGTCGTATTACTCTGGCTTTACCTATTGTTCGTTCGGGCGCCCCTATGCGCTGGTCGTGACGGACACGCAGGTGGTGACCATCTCGGCGGGCATCGATGCAGGCCAGCCATGGCGGCGCAGCCATGGCGATGCGATCACCTACACCGACTGGACCCGTGACAACTTTTGGCGGGCGGTGGCACATGTGGCCGGCACCGGCGCTGTGGTCGGGTTCGAGGGCGATCACCTGACGCTGGACCAGCACCGCAAGTTGCTGACGTTCCTGTCGCCGTCACAGGTGCTGGACATCGCCCCGGCGACGATGCGTCAAAGGATGCACAAAAGTGCCGCCGAACTTGAGCTGATCCGCGCGGGCGCGGCTGTGGCCGATGTGGGCGGCTATGCCATCCGCGATGCAGTGCGTGTGGGCACGCGCGAGATTGACGTGGCCATGGCAGGCCGCGATGCGATGGAGTTGGAAATTGCCCGCCGCTTTCCCGAGGCAGAGTATCGCGACACATGGGTCTGGTTCCAATCCGGCCTGAACACCGACGGCGCACACAACCCTGTCACATCGCGGAAATTGGAGCATGGGGATATCCTGTCGCTGAACACCTTTCCGATGATCTCGGGCTATTACACCGCATTGGAACGCACGATGTTCGTGGGCGAGGTCGACGATGCATCGCTGGCGATCTGGCAGGCCAACGTCGCTGCGCATGAATATGGCATGAGCCTGCTGAAACCCGGTGCCGCCTGCGCCGAGGTCACGCACGCGATCAATGATTTCTTCGCAGACCGCGGCTTGCTGCAATACCGCACTTTTGGCTACGGCCATTCGTTCGGCGTGCTGTCACATTACTATGGCCGAGAGGCGGGGCTTGAACTGCGCGAGGATGTGGACACGGTGATCGAGCCGGGCATGGTGATCTCGATGGAGCCGATGCTGACCTTGCCGCAGGGTGCTCCGGGTGCGGGCGGATACCGCGAGCATGATATTTTGATCATCACCGAAGACGGTGCCGAGGATATTACCAAATACCCATATGGCCCGGACTTTAACGTGGTCGGTTAGGCCGATACCCCTGTGAAAAAGCGCAAGGCCTGCTCTGGCCTTGCGCTTTACCGCGTGCAGA
Organism: Sulfitobacter sp. 20_GPM-1509m; assembly: GCF_000620505.1. Taxonomy (GTDB): domain Bacteria; phylum Pseudomonadota; class Alphaproteobacteria; order Rhodobacterales; family Rhodobacteraceae; genus Pseudosulfitobacter. Next base: position 34,111 of record NZ_JIBC01000009.1, read on the forward strand.
CACGCTTGGTTCTTTCCTTTGATCGCCGGATTTGCGAGAGTTTTTGCAAAATCGGGCTTCTGCCTGATGTAAATGCAAGTAACATTGCCTATATAGATGGCAACACATTGATACGAGGGAGAATTTGATGGCGAACTTTGATGCGCAGGTGCGCGAGTCCCAAAGCCAGGTGGCCGAAGCTCAGGCCAAGATCAGCGAGCTGACAAGCCGCATCGAAACGGCCCGCGCCAAGTTGAAGGCGGGCGACGATGCCATGATCGACATCGAGAACGCCACGCTGGAAGATGTGCACGCCCATACCGACGTGATGAACGCCAATATTGCCGAGCTGATCATGGGTCTGGACGATGTCACATCCGCATTCTCCAAAGACTTTGACGAGATGCGCAACAAAACCGGCTGGGAAAGCTTTGTCGGCATCTTCTCGCGCGGCAAATCCGACAGCATGCGGCAGGAACGGGTGCGCTCGGCGTCGATCGACGACAAGCTGCAAGACCTGATCTCAAAATCGGACGTCATCGTGCAATTGCTGCAAGGGCAGCTGACCATGCTGGAAGAGCAAAAGGTCAAGGTCGAGAGCAACCTGACCGAAACGCTGGACGAGCGTGAATTCACGGTGCAGGAACTGACCGCGCTGCAAAACGACATCAAGGCAATGGACCCGAAAATCATCGGTCTGGAAAATCAGATCGCGTCGGAAACCGATGCGGCGAAGCGGACCAAGTTGGAAACCGAACTGGCCGATCTGAACAGCCAGTACAACCAGATGGTACAGACCGAACAGGTCAAGCTGGCCAAGAGCCAGACGCTGGAACGCTATATCGAAAAAGGCAAAACCTGGATCGACTCGCTGCAAAACCAGGCGGCAACGCAGATGGTGCTGATCAACAAGCTGCAAACAGACACCAAGCAGCGTGTGGTTCTGTACGACGCGCTGACCAAATCGCTGAAGACGGCGCAACAGCAGGACGTGGCCCACCGCATCAACGAAATCGGCGTGAAAACCGACCAAGAGGCACAAACCGCCATGGCCGGCATCGGTGCTGCCACAAACGCGCGGATGGCCGACATGCTGGAAGCGCACGAGGATCACATGGTCTTTGCCCGCGACGTGCTGGAACAAAAGGCCAAGGCCGACGAACGCTTTGCCCGCCGGTTCGAGGCCATCGTGAAAAAGCACGACAGCAATGCGTATGGCGGGTGAGCGGGCGAAAAGGACAGCCTGAGCAATGACCGCCCTGAATGACACCGTCGGCCTGACCGACCTATTCGCCTCGCGCCGCTATTTCCGCAAGTTCGAGGGGATCATGGCCCACATGACCCGCGTCGCGGGCGTGATGGAGGCCGAAGGCACGCTGACCCGTGACGAAGTGAGCATCCTTGTCGGCTATGCCGCGGCCCTGAACTATACGTTCAAGGCGCTCAGCCTGAAATACCTGCTGGTCGGGCGCGATACCGGGCGGTTCTTTGGATCGCTGGCCATCGACGCCACCGAAAGCGGCTTTCCGGCGTCGGACGAGCTGATCACCATGGCGTCGGACGCACAACAGGCCGAGAAACACCTGCTGGGCATGCCGTCGGTGGACGAGCTGAAGGCGCAGATGGTGCAGGTGATCCTGGGCGAACGTACGGTGCCGACCAAGCTGCAATTCGCCCTGTCGCAACGGCTGTATTACGAGGAACTGCTCAAGGGCAAACTGTTCTGGCCGCGCAATGATCCGGCGATTGACTGGCTGGGCAACACCGGCGAACGGCGGCGGTTCCGTATGCACTGGGCGGTCTATGACAGCCAGGTGAACCTGCCGGTGATCTACATGATGGAGCTTGAGGACACAGGCCGCACCGCGCTGCCCAAGGACCAGCGCCGCTGGCCCGAGGTGCAGGCGCACCTGATGGCGCAGTCGCTGGGCGGGCTCAAGCTGATGACCATCGCCAAGGGCTTTGACGAGGATTTCAACGACCTGCACCCCAAACGCCTGCGCCGGTTTCACGTGGGGCCGATGTACTCGGATGCGTTTACGCGGCAATCCGGGCCGATTGGCGAGGTGCTGTCGCAGGCGCGCGCGCCGGACGGGCAGGACTGGGCGTTGGTCTGGACCGAGGAAGATTTGCAATCTGACCGCGTGGTTGAAGAGCGGGCAGGGTGGTTTTCATCCGTCGAGCGCGAGATTTTCAAGCTGGACCCTTTTGCCGGGCGCGGGGCCGATACCGGCACCACGCGGATGGAACGCAGCATCATCCTGCCGCAACGGCCCTATCAGGTGTTGGAAGAATTGAACCCGCCGGGGTTCCGGTCTGTGGCCAAGTTCGTGGTCAGTGATGCGGGGCGCGTGCTGCGGTACTAAGCGGGGCGCTTTTGGCGGTCCGGCCCTCCGGGGGGAGTTTATTGAGCAAGATGAAGATTGAGGGACTGACATGAGCCAGACAGCCGACCAGATGGAGCTGCGCGAGGAAGAGATCACCGCGCATTACGCGATGGCCTTGGCGATGTTGCAGGGCTTTGACCACGCGCCGCGGATCGGCAAGGCGGCCGAGACCCCGCAGCAAGAGGCGTCATCCGGCATCGGCACACGGCGGCGGTTTCGCACCACGACACCGGGGTTGGTGACACGGCGCAGCTCGGTGACGGGTGCCGTACAGTTGATCGCGCGGGTCGAGGGGGAGGACGATGCGCTGATGTCGCCCTTGCAGGCGACTGTGCTGAACGGGCTGCGGCGGGCGATTTCCATCGCGTTGGCGGTGGCCGAGAACTATGCCGATGTGTCGGGGTTGGGAGATTTGAAGCGTGCGAACCTTGAGGGCAACCTGCCCGACGCACGCAAGGTCGAGTTTTCTGAACTGCTGGCGGGCGAGGCGCTGGTCACGCTTTATGTCTTCGGCAATGCCACTGCGTACCTCATGTCCTCGCACCAGTCCGAAGTGACCGTCGAAGTGGGCGATGTGCAGGAAATGCTGACGGACAACGGCCAGACCGCCCTGCACGGCGCGCTGTGGGAGCTGGATCAGGACATCGCCGCCCACGCCAGCGACGACGCGCGGCTGGTGGCGACGGTGGCCGCCTTTGCCGAGGCACTGATGGAAAAGGTCGCCCTGCGCGCGCAAGAGGCACCGCGCCTGTCCGGTTTCACCAACGCCGTCTGGCGGGTCGAGGCGGATGATTTCACCATTGCGGGCTTTACCCCCGCGACCAAGGCGAAGTCGACCAAGCTGACGATGACCTTCAAGAAACCCAACGAGGTCGTGGGCAATCACATCGCCAAATATCAGGCGATGAAGCTGGCCAAGATGCTGATGGCCTATGACTTTGACCGCAAGCTGAACCCCTTTGCCGAACTGGGTGGGTTCATCTTTACCTTTATGGGCGATGGCAAGCCGGGCACGGGCAAGACGACGCTGATCCAGATGATGGCGGGGCTGATCAACGATTATTGCGCGGTTGCGGGCTATCCGTTCCGCTATCAGAACCTGAGCACCGACAACATCGACAGCTATCAGGGCAAGTCGGGCCAGAACGCCAAGGCGTTTATCAACACGATCATTGACCCCGCCGCCATCGGCTTTGGCACCATCGACGACATCGACCAGCTTGCCGGCAAACGCGGCGACCGGCAGTCCAGCGCGGGGCAGCTGGAGATTACGGCGGTGCTGATGGAAAGCTTTGCCGGCGCCAACACCGTGGTGCGGGGCAACTGCACATTTGGCATGTTCTCGAACTATCCCGAAAACGTGGACGACGCCCTGCGCCAGCGGGCGGGGGCGCGGTTTCTGGTGGACGGGCCGCAAACGCGCGAGGATTACATCGACATTCTCTTTCTGCTGATGGGCAAGAACCACGACATTCCGGTGGGCGCGCATCAGGTGTTTTCGGCGCAGGAAATCAAGTCGGCGGTGGCCGCATCCTTCGAAAGCCACAGCCGCCCGCACGAGGCGGGGCTGATGCAGGTCTTTGACCGCGTTCACGACCAGATCGGCGAACTGGACACGATTGCCAAGCTGGGGACCTACCTGAAAGGCATTCAGGAGGCGGACGAGCGGTTCACGGGCCGCGCGATCAAGAACATCACCGACGCGGTCAAGGTGCGGGCGATGGATTTTGAACTGCCGGATGAGTGGATGGAGAACCCCGAGCTGTTCTTGTTCAAAAGCTATGACGCCAAGAAGGACATGATCGTCGAGCTGCGCCAGCCGATCACGGTGGAAATGGTGATACAAGAGATCAACCGCTATGCGGATTCCGAGTTCCGGTACGCGGACAAGTCGGACGAGGTGGCGATTGACGCGATGGTGCGCGATTTCGGGCGGCAGGAAGCGGCTAAGAAGCGGTATTTGGAGGGGAAGGGGTGAGTGAAGGAATTGAATTCACGAAGCTCCGTTTGAGTGTCGATGAATTAAGGCAGATACCTCCGCCGCAACTCGCGGCCTTTGCAGTGTCATGTTATGCGATCAATGAGTTAAACACTATGAACCGCATATATCTTTGTGCTGAGAATCAACAGAAATTAGGCGAAGCTGCGCAAATTGCAGAACTCAATCAGAGATTAGTTCTAGCTCGAATAATTAACGCAAAACTGTTCGAATTTTCTGAATTTGCGATGCTTAAGGGCAAGTACAATCGGACACAAAACAAAACTCTGAAGGATCTGGCATCTGCTGCATTGGAAGGATTTGAAGAGCTGAAAGGGATTCCGGGGTATCAACTTGCTAAAACTATTCGGAACGAGGCTACAAACCATTATCAACTTAGTCCTGCGGCTAAGAGTTTGGAGCACTTAGACCGAGGGGCAAATTGTGATATATTTATCCATAGGTTGGACGGTAACAGTCTCTTCCCGCTTGGTGAGGAACTTATTTTTGGAGCCGGTCTTCATCGTGCAGGCAAAGAACTCTTAGTTCTCGAAGGTACAGCATTAAAAAGCTGGTTGGAGTGGGGTCTAAAGGCGATGGAGTGGACAAAAGAGGTTCATATGAGGCTCTTTGAGGAAGCAATATTACCCCACATTTCCCCTAGAACCACAGAAAGGTTTATAGAAAATATCCCAGACGGGCTCTTTCAAAGCCCCGAAATGTCATCGTTGCCTCTTTTCTTGAAGACTAGAGAAGTAACCCAATGAACCGTCTCATCCGCCTCGGCCTCATGTTCGGCAACCTCTACCCCGTCACCAGCCCCGCGCTGGTGGAACGCTATAACCGCGCGCTGGAGCATCTGACCGGCAAGCGCACCACGCTGACCGATTTCTATATCGACCTGTCCGGTTTTTCCCCCGAGGTGGGCGCCGATCTGGGGGATCCGCTGTACCTGAACAAGGGCGGCGTGAACCGGCAGTTTATTCTGCTCAGCACCGACCAGAAGCGCGCGCCGCTGCTGGATGCGAAATTCTCGACCTCGCGCACCATCCTGCGGCGGTTCATCGAGGAGAACGAGGCGGCGCTATTTGCGCTGACCGCGCGGGATGCGGTGGCGGGGGAGCTGGTGAATTCGGTCTATGACGTGTCCACGCCCCAACGCCTGTTCGACATTCGCGCGATCACCATTGATGCGGACACCACCGCAGGCACCGTGCGCAATGCTGAAAAACTGGCGGGCAAGGTCGACCGGTTTCTGGAAGCCGAAGACGCATGGTTTGACGATGTGTTGATCGCCGAAATGATCGGCCTGGCCGCGCAAACCGGTGACGTCACGCGCAATCCGGTGAAGCTGAAAAAGACACGGTTCGAGCAAGGCAATTTCTGGACGGCGCATTTCGGCGGCCTCTATGTGTTCCAGAAGGTCGAACATCCGGCAGTGATTGCCTCTGGTGACGCGAGCGCGCTGGGCAAACTGCCCTTGGAACATGTGTTCGAAACCCGCCAGCGCAACCAGATCGCGCGGTTTCTGGAACTGAACGGGCTGGCCGAACCCATCGTGGCGGCGCGGGGCATCGATTCCGCTGCGATCCTGCGCCAGAAGATGGATTTCATACTGGTCGATGCGGTCACCTCGGCAGGCGTCGATCTGTCGGGCACCACGCGGGCCGATATGCGCAGGCTGGCGCGCAACCATGCCGAACACCTGCCCGAGGAATTCCACGCGCTGGCCGCGCTGGTGAACTGGGCCGAGAACGGCGGCGCGTGGCCGCGCATCACTTCGGATCATCCGGCCTATTTCTACACGCTGCGGGCGGCAGCACATCCCGATGCCGATCTGGTCAACATGTTGTTGGCAGAGCTGACCCCAAAGGACGTCCGCCAGTTGTTCATCTGTAACAAACAGATGTTCTATGACACCTACGCCCGCTGGCCCGATGCCAAGAAGGAATATGTCGCGCAATACCTCGCGGCCGAATATCAGGCGGACAAGGTCGGCACGCGCGACGCGCTGTTCGGTCATGACGCGCCGATGGAAGAGCCGCCCGCATCCACCACCCGCACCCAGCCGCAGACGATGGACGATCTGATCGCCCGCGTTGGCCCCTGGGGCGCAGTCAGGAGATAGACCATGTTCGCCTTGCTTCGTCTGATCGGTATCGGCTTTGTGGTGTTGACGATCATCTATATCGCGCTGTCGCTCTATTCGCGCAGTGTGCGCAAGGGCAAGCTGCGGGCGGAATGGCGTGAACAGGCGTTGGCAGGTGTGGCCGAACAGACCGAAGAGGCGTTTGTAGATATCGGCATGATCGAATACGACAACTCCTTGCGGCGCAAGCTGATCCTTGGCGTCTATGTGGTGCCCACGATTCTGGTGGGCGTCATCATCTATCTGACCAATTTCGCCTGAACGGAGGCCCCCTATGCGCTACGTCAAATGGTTTTTCATCATCGTGTTCTGGGTCTTTGTGGCGGCCTTTTTCCACTATACCCTGCCGCAAAAGGACATCGTGCGGATCGTCGACACGTTCGAGCAGCGCATTGATCCGGGCGAAAACCGCTGGTTCTGGGCGCAGGCCGATGTGGGCACCGACGGCACGCTGGCCAACCGCGATGTTCTGTTCATTCAGGCCGTGCGCACCAACGGACGGGTGATCGTTTACCGCAACGAGGACACCGGCTGGAGCTGGCCGCCCTATTTCAAGTTCGACACCAAGAACCTGCAGACCGAGGCGGCGGATCTCAAGTCGACCAAAGCCAATCCGCAGTATGCGATCGTTAAACACTATGGCTGGCGGAACGAATTCTATTCGATCTTTCCCAACGCCATTTCGGTGACGCCGGTGGACGGGCCGGATGCGTCCAAGGGCATTCCGTTCCTGAACATCTTCATTCTGACGCTGTTCTTCATGGTGGTCTATTTCATCTGGGTGCGCTGGCGCCGCTTCCGTCAGGCGCGGATCGACCCGCGGCTGGAGGAAATGCAGGACAGCTGGGAGGCCGCAGGCGATGCGATGGCCGACCGTCGCAGCCGGTTCTCGCGCTGGCTGGATTCGTGGAAGTCGAAATAGACACGATCGGCTGTTTCGTTGCGTTGATCATCTCTATGTGATCGCGCCAAGGGTGGACTTGGCGCGGTGCATCCGCCATTTCGGACGATATGACGGTTTTGCGCGCTCTTCTTCTGGCCCTGATGGTCCTTGTGGTGATGCCATGGGGGGCGTTTTCGGCTGTCTATCCGGCGCTGGCCCAGCCCGCGCACGCAAGCGCCTCTGATGCATCGCAAGTGTCCGCGGTGCCCGCATCGGTCGAGCGTCCGCGCAAGCGGTGCCGCACGGCAACGCTGCCGGGGTCGCCCTGCGCGCAGGACATACGTTTGCACGACAGCGTGACGCTGAACGCACCCGCCCGTGACGCCGAGGTGCCCGTGCCACAGGACCGGGTGTTGCGCAGCAGCGTGCCAAAGCCGCCCCCGCAAGGCCCGCCGCGCCTGATCTGACCGGACCACCGGCGCAGCCCGCGCCATCCCCGATCAGTTCAAAGGATACTCCAAATGTTAACCAGACGTATGTTCGTCGCCTATGGCGTGGCAGCAGGCCTTGGTGCCTGCGCCCGACCCGAACCCACACCGGTGGCCGCTCCGGCGCCGGTGATCCCGCCGTTGCCCGCCTTTTATCAGGCGATCCCGGATGAACCCTATCCTGTACCCGCGGTGCCCGAGGGAGTCCTGAAGCCCGAGTATTGGCGACAGGAGGTCACCAACCTGTGGCCGCAACACGCCCGTGGCACCATCGTCGTCGATCCAGACGACGCGATGCTGTATTTCATCGAAAGCCCGGAAATGGCGACCCGCTATGGCGTCAGCGTGGGGGCCGCAGGCTTTGCCTGGGAAGGCACCGCGCGCTTGCAGTTCCGCCGCGAATGGCCGGTGTGGAAAGTGCCCGCCACAATGATTGCCCGCAAACCCGAGCTGGCCCCCTATTCCGTGGCCAAGGGCGGCATGCCCCCCGGCCCCGGCAACCCGATGGGCGCGCGGGCGCTATACCTGTTCGAAAACGGCGTGGATACATTGTACCGCATCCACGGCGACGCTGATCCGCGTGAACTGGGGCGGAATGTGTCCTCGGGCTGTATCCGGATGCTGAACCAGGACGTGATCCACCTGTATGGCCGCGCGTTGCACGGGGCAGATGTGATCGTGCTGCCGTCGATGAAACCCAAGGGGACAGATGCGGTTTACTAAAGCGATACGCGGTGCGCTCAGGCATGACCTGTGCGCGCCGCGTCAATCCGCGAACAGGTAATCGGCGTTTGCGATCTCGCGGCCCTTGTCTTCGCCGATGCTCAGAAAGGTCGCAAGGGCGCGGGCGTTCTGATCGACGGGGGCACCCTCGCGCATCCGGCTCATGTTCTCGAATTCGGCATCGCGGATGCGGTCGCTTTCAAACACCATGTCGTTGCGGATCGTGGGCAGCAGCCGTTCCAGTGTTTCCGCACTGGTCTGCTCGCCTGCCAGTCCGACGCGCATGGCGTGACCGATCAGATAATCCTCTGTAAACTTGCACTGGATTTCCAGCATGCGCGTGATCGACCGATCTCCTGCAAAATCCTGCAACAGGTCCAGCTCGCCCGGGTCCATGCACACGATCAGCCGGTCGGTTTCGTAATAGTCGAACAACATCCGCATCAGCGCACGCCTGTGGCGGGTGCGTTTGCCCAGCGTTTTCTGGATGCCGCCCAGATCCGGCAGCGGCGTGTCCTCTTCGTTGAACAGATATTCGATCGCCGGCACATTGGTGACCTGTCGTATGCGCTCCAGCACACGTTTGGCGACATGCCATTTCTTGCAGATGACGATCATCAGTTCCCGCTCGCGGCCAAGCGTTGATTCCGTTTCCCAGAACCGCGTGGCAAAGCGCCGCCCGATACGGCCGCGCCCGCTGAGGAATTTGAACAGGCTGCGCCCTTCGTTCGAAATCTGGAACTGTACCCCCTCAGCCGCATACAAAAGCCCAAGGCGACGCTTGAGATCGCGCGCTTCGGGGCTGATCTTGCGGGCAAACAAAAAGTCCTGGCTGAGCAGCAGGTCGTAATGGTCGTCATAGAAAACGACCGGCATGCCGTAATCGGTGAACATCAGGAATGTCAGCGTGCGGGTGCGGATTTCATTTTCAGGCACCACATGGCGCACGATGGTCTGAAAGAAGGTTTCGTCGGGAATCCATGTGGTGCGGAAAAACCGCATGACATCACGGCGCTTCTTGGTGAACTCCAGCACCCATTCCACTGTGCGGCGCCGCAGGCACCACCACTGGCTGCCGATCTGCACCTGTATGTCGCCGGGAATTTCACGGGTCAGGCCAAAGCGTTTTTGCAAATGGTAGCTGGTGTAGAACAGCCATTTCTGTCTGCGTTCGTTGAAGAAGTGGCGGTAAATCAGCCGCTCTTCTTTCATCCCGGTCTTGATCCAGTCGCTTTCGAAGTAGTCGAAGCTTTCGATAAAGTCGGCGTCGTTGTCGTCCAGGAACCGGTGCGTGTATTCGGCGGATTTGATCGCCATGCAATCGCCCGACAGCATGTAGAAATGCGTGGCGCGCGGGAATGCCTTGACGGCGGATTCGACCGCATAGAGCGTCGCCTGCACCAGCGACCATTCCCCCCAGCCGCATTTGATCCGCTTGTGGGCAAAAACCACGTTGGGGTTGTCGTCCAGCGCCGCGCGGATTGTCCTGAAATGTTCGACACTGGCAGAGGCGTCAAAGTGGATTGCCATATAGTCGCCAGCCGCAGTCAAACGCTCCGCCTGCTTGATGATGGCATCGGGGTCCTTGTGACACAGCAATATATAGGCGATTTTGGCCATACCGGAAATTTACAAGCCCTTTACCTGATGTTGTTTACCTAGATAGAGGTGAAGGGTCATTGAATAAACAGCATTTATTTGCTTTTTTGCTGCGACAGACCACTGCTGCCAATTGAAACAGCAGGGAATCAGAGGACGACAGGTATGGGTTTCCCCGGAACGTGGATGACGGAAAGCGAAAGCGTGGTGTACCGCGTGGTGCCCAAGTGCGCCTGTTCGACCATTGGCCAGATCATGTACTACTCGGATCATGGTGAATTTTACGACGGTGACATTCACGATTCCCAAGGCGGTCTGCACAAATGGGCGCTGGAGGACAGCCAGGCACCGATCACCGCCAACGTGCAAAACCACACATCCTACGCGTTCACCTGTGTGCGCAATCCCTACACCCGCATCCTGTCCTCCTTCTTTGACAAGATCTGTGGCATCCAGCGCAATGGCAAACGGTATCGCGGCAACTTGGTGCCCCTGCTGATCCAGAAATACGGGATCGAAGTGGGCGGCGACGACGGCAAGCAAGAGTTTGACCAGATCGCCAGCTTTCGCCGGTTCCTGCTGTTCACCCGGGACACCATCCGCTTTCGCAAGCCGATGGAGCCGGACATTCACTGGTCAGCGATGTCAGGCCACGTGTCGACTTACATCGTGAACGGCGGGCGCTACGACAAGATCTTCTGGACCGAGAAGTTCAACGAAGGCATGCAAGAGGTGCTGGATGCCATCGAGACACCGCAAAAGGTGAATCTGGCAGAGATCCCACGTTTTAACGAAAGCGAAGGGCATGGCCCCAAGCGGTTGCACCCGGTCGAGGATTACTTTGACGATCTGTCGATGCATCTGGTCTATGAAATCTACAAACGCGATTTCGAAGTGTTCAAATACGACTTTGAAAACCCCGCCAACAAGATGCCCATCGCCGAGATTGATCTGGACGAGGTCCACAAGAAGCTGGGCAGTTAACCACCTGCTTGCTGGATGATCCTGGCCACACGTTTGCCAGCTGCCGCCGCTCCCTTGTGGCTGGGGTGGATCATGTCGGCGGCATGAAAAGACTTGTCGCCATAAGGCACGAGATCCGCCATTGGCACGAACCACACGCCTGCATCGCGCTGCGCCATCTGGATCACCCGTGCGTCCAGCTCGTCCCCTTCGTCGCGGCAATGTTCGATCGGGGACCCGCGCCCGGGGCTGCGCAGGTATCCCACATAGATCACCTGTGCGCCGCCGCTGCGTATCTTGGACACCAGCGACGGAATTTCACCGCGCGTTCCGTCCTTGGAAATCATCTTGGTCATCTTGCGGTCGCAGCGCGAACAATTGCAGCCCAGCCACAGGTCATTGCCGCCGCCGTTCACGATGACCCATTTCCACGGGCCGGGCCGATACTGGCGCGCGATATTGAACCCCATCGCACCGGTCAGCGGCAGCTTGTAGATCATCCGCGCGCCCATCACCGACCGGTTCGTCACCCGCTGTCCCAATTCATGCGCAACCACGTCGGGAATCGACCGGTCCGACCCCGAATAGGTGGCGAAAAGCGAATCTCCGATGGCCAGAATCCGCGCCTGATCCGCCCCCACAGGCGTGGACAGCAGCATCAGGACCATCAACAAGAGCGGTTTCATCGGGATTCCTTCGTGCAAGATATACCGCTTCTTTGCATCACAGTTCTGAGAAATTGTGAATGTGGTGCGGCGATATTGTGAAATGCGTAACTTCGCCCTACATCCCCATCCTATGGCACAGGTAAAGAACGCAGACCCGAATTACAAAGTGATCGCCGAGAACCGGCGGGCACGGTTTGACTATGCCATCGAGGAGGACCTGGAATGCGGGATCATCCTTGAGGGGTCCGAGGTCAAATCCATGCGTCAGGGCGGGTCGAACATCGCGGAAAGCTATGCTGCCGTTGAAGATGGCGAGCTGTGGCTGGTGAACAGCTATGTCGCCCCCTACGACCAGGCCAAGACATTCCGCCACGAGGAACGCCGCCGCCGCAAGCTGCTGGTCAGCCGCAAGCAGATGTCGCACCTGTGGAATGAAACCCAGCGCAAGGGCATGACGCTGGTGCCGCTGGTGCTGTATTTCAATCATCGCGGCATGGCCAAGATCAAGATCGGCATCGCCAAGGGCAAGAAGAACCACGACAAGCGCGAAACCAGCGCCAAGCGGGACTGGAGCCGTCAAAAGGCGCGCCTGCTCAAGGATCACGGCTAACAACGCGCTCTCCGGCGATCTGTCTTGCGAAGACGGCCCTGCGGGGGTAGGGAAAACACGTTTATTCACGCACGGAGGCCACCCATGTCCGACGACCCCAAAACGCTTGTCTCGACCGAGTGGCTGGCCAAGCACATCAAGGACCCGGATTTGCGGATTCTGGATGCGTCCTGGTATCTGCCGGACGCCAAACGCGACCCCAAGGCCGAGTATGAAGCGGCCCATATTCCCGGTGCGCGTTTCTTTGACATCGACGACATTTCCGACGCGCGGTCGGACCTGCCGCACATGGCACCCCCCGTCGAAAAGTTCATGTCCCGGATGCGGGCCATGGGTGTGGGCGATGGACATCAGGTTGTGGTCTATGACGGTGCCGGCATCATGTCCGCGCCGCGCGTGTGGTGGCTGTTCCGCCTGATGGGCCACGAGAATGTGGCCGTTCTGGACGGCGGCTTTCCCAAATGGCAGGCCGAAGGGCGCGCCGTCGAGGACATGCCTCCCGTGGTCAAGGACCGCCACCTGACCGTTCGCTTCCAGAACCACCTGGTGCGCGATGTCACGCAGGTGTCGCAGGCGTCCAAACTGGGCGACGCGCAGATCGTCGACGCCCGCAGCGCCGCCCGTTTCCGCGGTGACGCGCCCGAGCCGCGCGAAGGCCTGCGGGCCGGGCATATCCCCGGATCGCGCAACGTGCCGTTCAACACACTTTTGAACGACGACAACACCCTGAAATCCCCCGCTGATTCGCGCGCGGTCTTCGAGGCAGCAGGCATCGACCTGTCCCGCCCGATGATCACCACCTGCGGATCGGGCATCACCGCATCTGTTCTGGCGCTGGCGCTGGAACGCATCGGCGTTGATGCATGGTCGCTTTACGATGGATCCTGGGCCGAGTGGGGGATGTTCCCCACCGTGCCCGTCGCAACCGGAGACGCATGATGTTCGAAACTCTCAAGCCGCAGGCCCCTGACAAGATCCTGTCGCTGATGGCGCAATACAAAGAAGACCCGCGTGACACCAAGATCGACCTTGGTGTGGGTGTCTACAAGGATGCCTCGGGCCTGACGCCGGTGATGCGCGCGGTCAAGGCGGCCGAGAACAAGCTGTGGCAAGAGCAGGACACCAAGACCTACACAGGCCTCGTTGGCGATCCTGCGTTTTCGGACGCGATGATCAAGCTGGTTCTGGGGGATGCCGTGCCGCGCAATACGGTTGCGGCGGCAGCGACGCCCGGCGGCACCGGTGCCGTGCGTCAGGCGTTCGAGCTGGTTCAGATGGCAAACCCCAAGGCGCGGGTGTTCGTGTCTGATCCGACATGGCCGAACCACCTGTCGATTCTGAAATATCTGGGCATCGAAGCCGTGCCCTACCGCTATTTCGACAGCGAAACGCGCAGCGTGTCCTTTGATGCCATGATCGAGGACCTGAAAACCGCGACCAAGGACGATGTGATCCTGTTGCACGGCTGCTGTCACAACCCGACCGGCGCCAACCTGACGATGGATCAGTGGGCCGAAGTCATCAAGGTGCTGCAAGCCACTGGCGCGACCCCGATGATCGACATCGCCTATCAGGGCTTTGGCGACGGCCTGGACGCCGATGCGGCGGGCACCCGTGCGGTGGCGGCGGCTGTGCCGGAATGTCTGATCGCGGCAAGCTGCTCGAAGAACTTTGGCATCTACCGCGAACGTACCGGCATCCTGATGCTGGTTTCTGCGGATGCGGGCGCGCAGGCGTTGAACCAGGGCACTCTGGCCTTCCTGAACCGCCAGAACTTCAGCTTCCCGCCCGACCACGGCGCACGGCTGGTGACGATGATCCTGACCGACGATGAACTGCGCGCCGATTGGCAGGCAGAGCTGGAAGAGGTCCGTCTGGGCATGTTGAACCTGCGCAAGCAGCTGGCGGGCGAGTTGAAGCGTCTGTCGAATTCGGACCGCTTCGATTTTCTGGCCGAACATCGCGGCATGTTCTCGCGGCTGGGCACCACGCCCGAGCTGGTTGAAAAGCTGCGGGTGGATCACGGGATCTACATGGTGGGCGATAGCCGCATGAACATCGCCGGTCTGAACGAAACCACAATTCCGGTGCTGGCGCGGGCAATCATCGACGCGGGCATCTGATCCACGTCTGATGTGGCGAGATTATAAAGGGCGGCCCTGCGGGGCCGCCCTTTTTTGTTCAGCCTGTCCTGCAAAAGAAAAAAACCGGGCGCATCGCTGCGCCCGGTTTGTTTTCTCAAGGCTGATAAGTGGGAGGAAGGAGACCTCAGCCCTTGGAGAATTCGGGATAGGCTTCCATGCCCATTTCCGCCATGTCTAGACCGGTGATCTCGTCTTCTTCCGAGACACGGATGCCCATGGCCACTTTCAGGATGAACCAGACGATGCCCGATGCGATCACGGTGAACAAACCCACCACGACGATCGAATAAAGCTGTGTCGCCAGCGAAGCGTCCGGGTTGGTCAGAACCACCGCGATGGTGCCCCAGATACCGCAGAACAGGTGCACAGGGATGGCGCCGACAACGTCGTCGATCTTCAGCTTGTCCAGGAAGGGAACCGCAAAGACCACGATGATACCGCCGATGGCACCGATCAGCGTTGCCGCACCCAGCGAGGGGGTCAGCGGCTCGGCCGTGATCGAAACCAGACCGGCCAGCGCGCCGTTCAGAACCATGGTCAGGTCAGGCTTCTTGTACAGGATCTGCGTCAGGATCAGCGCCGCGATGGCACCACCGGCAGCCGCCGTGTTGGTGTTTGCGAAGATACGGCTGATGTCAGCCACGTCGCCCACGGTGCCCATCGCCAGCTGCGAGCCGCCGTTGAAGCCGAACCAACCCAGCCACAGGATGAACGTACCCAGTGTTGCCAGTGTCAGGTTCGAACCGGGCATCGGAATGGTACGGCCGTCTTTGTATTTGCCGATACGCGGACCCAGGATCAGCGCGCCGACCAGGGCAGCCCAGCCACCGACAGAGTGCACAACAGTTGAACCCGCAAAGTCGAGGAAGCCCATGGCATCCAGGAAGCCGCCGCCCCATTTCCACGACGCCTGAACCGGATAGATCACGGCCGTCAGGGCAATGGTGAAGAGCAGGAAGGGCCACAGCTTGATGCGCTCGGCCAAGGTGCCCGAAACGATCGACGCGGTTGTCGCGCAGAACATCAGCTGGAAGAAAAAGTCGGAACCGGTCGAGGCATAGTCATATGCATCCGCATCGGCCGCCGTAACGCCCACAGGCTCAAGCCCGGCAGTGCCGAACGCGCCCAGAACGCCGTCAATGCTCCAGCCGTCGCCGGGATACATCAGGTTATAGCCCAGCAGGTAGTAAAAGATCGCCGCCAGCGAGAACAGCGCGATGTTCTTTGTCATCTGCATGGTGACGTTCTTCGAGCGGACGAGCCCGCCTTCGAGCATGGCAAAGCCTGCGGCCATCCAGAACACCAGGAAGCCGCCCACAAGGAACAGCAGCGAGTTCAGGATATATACAGTGTCGGTCGCCGCATTCACGCCGACTGCGGGTTCTGCGTCCTGGGCAAAGCCCAGCGTCGGCAGCAGCGCGACAGACGCGGCGGCTGCAAGGGTAAAGGTTACGGTACGTTTCATTGTTGGAATGTCCCCGGTTGCAATCGCGTTAAAGCGCGTCTTGGTTTGTTTCGCCGGTGCGCACACGCACGGCCTGTTCGACATCGAGCACGAAAATCTTGCCGTCACCGATTTTGCCGGTGTGGGCCGTCTTCTTGATGGTCTCGACCACCTGATCGGCGGAGGCCGCATCGACGACGATTTCCAGTTTGATCTTCGGCACGAAGTTCACGGCGTATTCTGCGCCGCGATAAATTTCGGTATGGCCGGACTGAGAGCCAAAGCCCTTGATCTCGGTTACCATCATGCCGCGGACGCCTGCTTCGGTCAGAGCCTGACGGACATCCTCCAGCTTGAATGGTTTGATCGTTGCTATGATCAGTTTCACGCAAATTCCCCTTGTCGCTTGGCCGCATTTCCAGCCGTTTTCCTGAAGGCAACAGACGGAACCCAAGGCTTTTGGGGAAGGTCGGGCGCACATTTGCACCGGATGAATCCGCAATATGTGCGTAAAAAATGCGCAAATTCTGTTATGTGATGAAAATTTAATCGAAAAAATGATGGTCTTTGCTGAACAGTTCCCCGTGTATCTCGGAGCGCAGACAGGTATTGTGTCCGAAACAAACAAGGCCGAGCAGGGGTCTAGATGAAGAACACGACACGCGGCAAGCGTCCTTTGGTGGCAGACAAACGGTCTGGTGCCGCTTCCAGGAAGAAACCGACCACACCACGCAAACCCCCGGTGAAACGCCGCAAGCCCACGCCGCCCCGGCGTGGTGGCATTGTCGGGTTGTTCCTGTGGATCATCCGATTCATCGTGCGCCTGTTCTGGGCGGTGACCTGGCGCGGCACGCTTGCCTTGGTTGTCGTGATCGGCCTGTGGGTGGGCTATACCGCCACGACCTTGCCCGACCTCGAAGAGCTGTTGGACGGCCGCGCACGCGGATCGGTGACGCTCAAGGATTACCAGGGCGCTACATTTGCATGGCGCGGTGACCAGTTCGGCGGCGTCGTGACCGCGCAAACGGTGTCCCCCAACCTTTTGCACGCCATTGTCGCCACCGAGGACAAGCGATTCTACAAACACGTCGGTGTCAGCCCGCGCGGCATCGCCAGCGCCATTCGCATCAACCTGCGTGAAGGACGCGGCCCACTGGACGGGCACGGCGGTTCGACCATCACACAGCAGGTGGCAAAGCTGTTGTGCCTGGGCACACCCTATGATCCGACCACCGGGCAATCCGAGAAGGAATATGAACAGGAGTGCCGTCGCGGGACACTGCAGCGCAAGATCTACGAGGCCGTCTATGCGATGGCGATGGAAGCCAAGTATTCCAAGGATGACATTCTCACGATCTACATGAACCGCGCCTTCCTGGGTGCCGGTGCCCGTGGGTTCGAGGCGGCAAGCCAGCGTTACTTTGGCAAATCGGCCGCCAATGTGACCCCCGCCGAGGCCGCGATGCTGGCAGGCCTGCTGGTCGCGCCCACCCGGTTTGCCCCCACCAACGATCTGGCGCGGTCGCAGAACCGCGCGGCGACAATCATCCGGCTGATGAACGAACAGGGATACCTGACCAACGCGCAGGCCGCCGAGGCACAGGCCAATCCTGCCGAGCTGAGCGAGGCCGCAGCGGCGCGTGCGGGCGGGTATTTCGCCGACTGGGTGATGTCGTCCGGTCCCGAATTCTTTACCCGTCAAACCACCGAGGACGTGATCATCCGCACCACGCTGGACCAACGCATCCAGCGGGCAGCCGAAGAGGGCTTGAGGTGGATCTTTGAGAACAAGGTCCGCGAGGGGTCCAAGGCGCAGGCAGCGATTGTCGTGATGGACGCCGACGGTGCCGTGCGCGCCATGGTGGGCGGACGCGAGAACCAGGTGGCCGGTGCCTTTAACCGCGCCACGCAGGCGCTGCGCCAGACCGGTTCGGCCTTCAAGCCGTTCGTTTATGCCACCGCGCTGGACCTGGGATATTCGCCGCTTGATACCGTCGAGGACGCACCTTTGACGATCAACATACCCGGTTCCGGCCCATGGTCCCCCAAGAACTACACCAACCGTTACCTGGGCACCGTGACACTGGCCAAGGCGCTCGAGGAATCGCTGAACATTCCGGCTGTGAAGATATCTGAATACGTGGGCCGCGATCTGGTCCGGCGTGTCGCCAGCGGCTTTGGCATCGAAAGCGATCTGGCCGCGGGGCCTGCGCTGGCGCTGGGCGCGTCGGAAAGCACGCTGATCGAAATGACAGGCGCCTATGCCGGTTTCCTGAATGGTGGGTCGTCGGTCACACCCTACGGCCTGACCGAGCTGCGCCTGCTGGGCGATGATGAACCCCTGATGGGCACCGGCGGCGGCATCGGCGAACGGGTGATCCAGGAAGAGGCCGCGCGTCAACTGGTCTGGATGATGGAAAAGGTTGTCAGCGAAGGCACTGGCGCGCGGGCGCAGTTCGGCGGACGCGAGATCGCGGGCAAGACCGGCACAACGCAGGCGGCGCGGGACGCGTGGTTTATCGGGTTCACTGGCAACTATGTGGCCGGTGTCTGGATGGGCTACGACGACAACACGCCGCTGACAGGGGTGACAGGCGGCGGGCTGCCCGCAGAGATCTGGCGTGAAGTCATGGTGCGTGTGCACGAAGGTGTGCCTGACACGCCGCTGCCGATGGACGCGCCGCGCGGGGCACAGCATGTCGTGGATACGCCAGTTGAACAGCCTCGGCCATCAACGACGGAAAACATCATCAACAACCTGCTGCGGGACATTCTGGGTGGAGGTGGTGGCAACGCGTCGCCGTCGTCTCAGCCGCAAATCAACGGCGGGGAGCGGTAACGCCCCCCAAAGGGGCGTTACCGATTCGATTTGTGGCTCAGCCCATGCGGGCGAGGTCTGCGATCATCTTGTCGATGTTGCCACCGTTGCGGTCCAGCAAGGAGCCGATTTCGGTGCGTTCCGTCAGCAGCAGGTTCACGCCTTCGATGAACATGTTGTAGAACAGGTTGCGACCCGATTTGTCCGACACAAGGAACGTGACCTCAAAGGGCGCTTCGCCGCGCAGGTAGGCCGTCGTCTTGATCTCGTAGCCGGCCTTGATCTGGCGCGCGGATTTCACTTCGATCCGGCCACCGATGAATTCGCGGAACCGCTTGCCGTACTTGCGTGAAATATAGCCGGCGAAGACATCGCCGAACTGGCGTTTCTGCGCCGCGGAGGCACTGCGCCCGTCCACGCCCAGGGCGTATTGGGCCATGATCGGCACATCACCGTATTTGGCGAAGATGTTCTTGAAATCGCCGATCATCGCCGCTTCGGACTTGCCCGAACCGATGACCCGGTTGATCTCGGCCACCAGCCCGTCAACGAGCGTGCGCGCCTGTGCTTCGGTCAGTGCCCAGACCGGACCGGCCACAAGGGCACCGCCGGAAGCTGCAAGGAAAGTGCGTCGTGTCAGGTTATTGAGCATATGGGTCCTCGTAAATGTCAGAGTACGGGTCGTCAGAGTATGGATCGCCGCCATCGGCGCCAACACTCGACCCCAGTTCAAATCGCCGGTTCTGAAGATAGATCAGGCGCGTTTGGGCATAGCTGTCCGCACTTTCGTACAGAATCGAATCGACCGTATCGGAATACCGTCCACGATCCCCCAGCCGCGAGGCCAGTTTGGCGCCGGTGCTGTAATATTTCTCAGGGCTGGGCAGTGAATAAGTCAGCGGGTTGGTAAACAGATCGACAATACGGCCTGCCGCGTCGCGGCGGGTTCCGGGGCCAACGATTGGCGTTTCGACATATGGACCCTCGCCGACACCCCAGACATAGAGGGTCTCGCCGAAATCGGTGTCGTGCTGGGGCACTTTGAACTCGGTTGCGGCATCGACCAGCCCGCCAAAGCCCAGAACCGTGTTGGTCAGGAACCGCACCGTGGACAGGCCTGCACCGCGAAAATCACCCTGCAGCAGCGAATTCACCATGACACTGGGCTGTGCCAGGTTGGTGGCAAAGTTTCCGATGCTGTCTTCGATCTCGTCGGGGACAGCCTTGGAATAGCCGCGCCCCGCAGGCCGCAAGACAGCCTTGTCCAGACTGCGGTTGAACGCGTGGACTTTTCGGTTCCGGGCCTCGTTGGGGTCGTAAATGCCGTCAGGGCTGACCGCGGCGGGGTCGGGTGCTGCGCAGGCCGAGACAAGGGCCAGAGCCAGTATGACAATCGGCAGGCGCGCCACAGGGGGCAGGAAGCGATAAACTGGCAATGGAAATCTCCGTTTTTTAACTTTAGACCGTACCTAATACTTTCATGGGCGATGCCCAGACGTGTAGCATGCGAATTATATCTCTGTGGCAGTTCAGCGACAGGGACTCTAAAGTCTTTACGCCCGAAAGGGCATAGCAGTCGCCGTATATCAGGCGAAAAGGTGCCGATGCAAAACCGGGTCCAGAAACTTGGGGTGGCCGAACTTCGGCGTGCCCGTTCCGAAAGCCGAAGCCTGTATTGGCTGGTGGGTGTGTTCAGTCTGTTTGCCAACCTGCTGATGCTCACGGGGCCACTTTACATGCTGTCGGTCTATGACCGCGTGCTGGGCAGCCGCTCCGAGGCGACGCTGATCGCTTTGTCGCTGCTGGTCCTGTTCCTCTATGGCGTCATGGGCATTCTGGACTACACCCGCAGCCGGATCATGGCCCGCGTTGGCGCACGGTTCCAGATGCGGCTGGACCGCCGCGTCTTCGACGCCGTGGTGCGCAAATCCGCCGTGGCACCCGATCTGCAAACCCAATCCGGCCTTGCCGATCTGGAAGCCGTGCAACGGTTCCTGACCTCGCCGGTTCTCATCGCGTTTTTCGACCTGCCATGGACTCCGATCTTTATGGCCGGGATTTTCATGTTCCACCCGATGCTGGGCTGGCTGGCGGTGGGCGGTGGCGTGCTGCTGATCATCATCGCATTCCTGAACCAGTGGCTGTCGCGTGAACCGCAACTGCGCGCTGGTATCGCGGGTCAGCAAGCCGGGTCGATGTCGGACCAGCTTCGGATCGAGGCCGAGATGGTACAGGCCATGGGCATGCGCGATGCCGCCTTTACCCGCTGGTCCAAGACGCGCAGCCGCGCGCTGAAGGAACAGATCGCGGCAACCGATGTGGGCGGTACGTTTACCTCCATGACCAAAACCCTGCGGTTGTTCCTGCAAAGCGCGATGCTGGGTCTTGGGGCCTATCTGGTGCTGCAAAACGAAATGACGGCGGGTGCGATGATCGCGGGTTCGATCCTGCTGGGACGGGCGCTCGCCCCGATCGAGATGATGCTGAACCAGTGGTCGCTGGTCCAGCGTGCGTCAAAGGGCTGGGACAACCTGGCCGAGCTTCTGGGCACGGTTCAACCCGAGCAGCCGCGCACCGCATTGCCAAAGCCAAAGGCACGGCTTGTGGCGAAATCGCTGACCGTGGTGCCGCCGGGCGAAAAACAGGCATCGTTGCGCGGACTGAATTTCGAGCTGAAACCGGGCGAGGCGCTGGGTGTGATCGGGCCTTCGGGCGCGGGCAAATCGACGCTGGCGCGCTGCGTGACGGGCGTGTGGCGGCCTGCAGGCGGGTCGATCCGTTTGGACAGTGCCGCATTGGACCAATATGATCCCGACGTTCTGGGCCAGCATGTCGGCTATTTGCCGCAGCGGGTACAGCTCTTTGACGGCACCATTGCCGAAAACATCGCCCGTCTGGCCGAGGTGCCCGATGATGACGCCGTGGTGGCCGCTGCCAAAAAGGCGGACGCCCACGAGATGATCCTCGAGTTTCCAGAAGGCTATGACACGCGGATCAATTCGGGCCAGCAGCGCCTGTCGGGCGGGCAGATCCAGCGCATCGGGCTGGCCCGCGCGCTCTATGCTGATCCTGTTATCATGGTGCTGGATGAGCCGAACTCGAACCTCGACAATGACGGTACCGAGGCGCTGAACCGCGCGATCCGCGCGATGAAGGCGGATGGACGGTCGGTCATGATCATGGCGCACCGGCCTTCGGCGATCGAAGAATGTGAAATGCTGCTGATCCTGGATCAGGGGATGCGCGTGGCCTTTGGTCCCAAGGACGAAGTGCTGAAGTCGAACGTCCAGAACCACCAGCAAATCACGCAGGCGCCCCGCCGCGCGGGAGGAATCACATGACCGAGGCCACGGAAAAAGCATGGAGCGCACGCGCGCCGGTTCTGTTCGGCCTGTTCGGCCTCATCGTCCTGTTTGGTGGCTTTGGCCTGTGGGCGACGCAAACCAATATCGCGGGGGCGATCATCGCATCTGGCCGGATCGAGGTCGACCGCAACCGCCAGATCGTACAGCACCCGACCGGCGGTGTTGTCGCCGAGATCGCGGTACAGGAAGGGGACACCGTCAAGGCGGGCGATCTGCTGCTGGCGCTGGATGACCGGCAGGCCCGCTCGCAACTGGCGATCATCGAAGGCCAGCTTTACGAGCTGATGGCCCGCCGCGGACGGCTGGAGGCCGAGCGCGACCAGACCGACGAAGTGGTCTTTGAAGAGGAACTGATGCAGGCGGGCGCAGGCAACCCCGATCTCGAAGAGCTGATCAGCGGCCAGCGCAACCTGTTCTTTGCCCGCCGCGACAGCGTTGCCGGTGAAACCGAGCAGCTGCAAAAACGCCAGGGGCAGATCCAGAACCAGATCGAGGGCATCGAGGCGCAGGAAAAGGCGCTGGGGTTGCAACTGGGCTTTATCGAGGAAGAGCTGACCAATCAGCAGGCACTGCTTGAAAAGGGGCTGGCGCAGGCCACGCGGGTTCTGGCGCTGCAGCGCCAACAGGCCAGCCTGGACGGGCAATTGGGCGAACTGGCGGCCAGCAAGGCGCAGGCCGAGGGGCGCATTACCGAGATTGATCTTGAGGTGCTCAAGCTCGCCTCTGCGCGGCGCGAAGAGGCGATCACCCGTCTGCGCGATCTGCGCTACCGCGAGCTGGAACTGGTCGAACAGCGGGCATCTTTGTTGCAGGACATCGACAAGCTGCAGATTCGCGCACCGGTGTCGGGCATTGTCTATGCGATGCGCGTTCAAACGCCGCGCTCTGTCATTCGCGGGGCTGACCCCGTGCTGTTCCTGATCCCCCAAGACCGCCCCTTGGTGATCGTGGCCCAAGTGGACCCGATCCACATTGACGAGGTGCACGTGGGCCAGCAGGTGAACCTGCGGCTGAGTGCGCTGGACCAACGCAGCACGCCCGAACTGGTGGGCGAGGTGGCGTTGATTTCCGCCGACGCCTTCGAGGATGAAACGCTGGGACGGACCTATTACCGCGCCGAGATCACGCTGAACCCCGGCGAGTTGGAAAAATTGAAAGCGGGCGAGGTGTTGATTCCCGGCATGCCGGTCGAGGCCTTCATTCGCACCGCCGACCGCACCCCGATGGCCTATCTGATCAAGCCGTTTGCCGATTATTTCAAACGGGCGTTCCGCGAGACCTGAGCGTCGGACGGGGGCCAGCCCCCCGTCGCTGCGCGCCGTCCCCCGGAGTTTATCGGGCAAGATGAAGCTTTGGGCCTTTTGATTCTGCGGGCGAGGGACTAGCGTCGCGGCGAAATTCAGCATTGGAGAACGCGATGAGCTTTGCAAAGAAACTGGCAGACCTGGGTGTGGAACTGCCGAATGCACCGGCCCCTGCGGCGAACTATGTGCCCTTCGTTCAGGTGGGCGACATGGTTTACGTGTCGGGTCAGATTTCCAACGGCCCTGACGGGTTCATCACCGGTAAACTGGGCGCGGATATGGACGTGGCGGCGGGCGCCGCAGCGGCGCGGACCTGTGCAATCAGCCTGCTGGCGCAGGTCAAGGCCGCCTGCGACGGCGACATCGACCGTCTGGTGCGCGTGGTCAAGCTGACCGCTTTTGTCAATTCGACCCCCGAGTTCACCGAGCAGCCCAAAGTGGTCAACGGCGCGTCCGATTTCCTGGTCGAAGCGCTGGGCGATGCCGGACGGCATTCGCGCTCCGCGGTTTCGGCAGCGTCCTTGCCCCTGGGCGTGGCCGTCGAAATCGAAGGCATCTTTCAAGTCAAATGACCATGCGACTGCCGCAGGGGTTCCTGACTGTGCCGATTGCACATCGGGCCCTGCATGATGTGGCGGATGGCCGCCCCGAAAACAGCCGCGCGGCCATCCGCGCGGCGATTGAACACGGTTACGGCATCGAGATCGACCTGCAACTGAGCGCCGATGGCCGCGCGATGGTGTTCCACGACTATGCGCTGGACCGGTTGGCCGAGGGCAGCGGGCCGGTGCGCCTGTGCGATGCGGCGACGCTGGGGCGGACGGTCCTGCGTGGCTCGGATGAGGGCATTCCCGATCTGGCCGAGGTCTTGGAGATCGTCGCGGGCGCTGTGCCGTTGCTGATCGAGATCAAGGATCAGGACGGCGCGATGGGCCCCGATGTCGGCCCGCTGGAGGATGCGGCGGCAAAGGTTTTGCGCGACTATCGCGGCCCGGTCGCGGTGATGTCATTCAACCCCCATTCCGTCGCGCGCATGGCAGAGGTTCTGCCGGATGTGCCGCGCGGGCTGGTGACCAGCGCCTATACGCCCGAGGAATGGCCGCTGAGCCTCGCGGTTTGCGAGCGGTTGCGTGACATACCGGACTACGCCCGCGTCGGTGCCTGTTTCATCAGCCACGAGGCCGAAGATCTGGATCGCCCCCGCGTCGCCGAGCTGAAGGCTGCCGGTGCGGATGTGCTGTGCTGGACGATCCGCACCCCGGAAGCCGAGGCCGAGGCCCGCCGCGTGGCGCAGAACGTGACCTTTGAGCAGTATCTGCCGCGTCTGAAAGGTTGATCCCGCGTCATTGCAGCACACATAGAACCTGTGGCCGAAACCACCACGGCAAGAACAAGAGTTAGGCGGACATGGACGGGCAAGAGGTAGAGATCAGGGTCGTGCCCACGCTGGCACAGATCGACGCCGCCGCGTGGGACGCCTGCGCCTGTCCCGAGGCCGTGGATGGCGCCCGCCCCAACGATCCGTTCACGACCTACCGTTTCCTGCGCGCTTTGGAAGACAGCCGGTCGGTGGGCGCCGGCACCGGATGGCAGCCGCAATACCTTGTGGCATCCATCGACGGTCAGGTGATCGGCTGCGCGCCGATGTACGTCAAATCGCACAGCCAGGGCGAATATATCTTTGACCACAACTGGGCCCATGCCTACGAGCGGGCCGGCGGGCGCTATTACCCGAAACTCCAGATCGCGGTGCCGCACACCCCCGCGACGGGGCGGCGGTTTCTGGTACATCCGGACTTTGCCGAGGCGGGGTTTGCCGCGCTGGTGCAGGGTGCCGTGCAACTGGCCGAAAACAACGGCATCTCGACCCTGCACGCCACGTTCTGCACCGAAGCCGAGGCGGCACTGGGCGTTGAAATGGGGCTGATGCGCAGGGTCACGCAGCAGTTCCACTGGCACAACGACGGCTATCACAGCTTTGACGATTTCCTGGCCACCCTGTCCAGCCGCAAGCGCAAGAACATCCGCAAGGAACGCGCGCAGGCGCAGGATTTCGGCGGCGAGATCGAGGTGCTGACTGGCGACGCGATCCAGCCACACCACTGGGATGCCTTCTGGGAATTCTATCAGGACACCGGCGCGCGCAAATGGGGCACACCCTATCTGACGCGGGACTTTTTCAATCAGGCCCAGGCGCACCTGCGCGACGACATCTATCTGGTGCTGGCACGGCGCGACGGGGAATACGTGGCCGGCGCGCTGAATTTCATCGGCGCACACGCGCTTTATGGCCGCTATTGGGGCTGCACAGAGCATCACCCCTGTCTGCACTTCGAGCTGTGTTACTATCAGGCCATCGACATCGCCATCGCACAGGGGCTGAAAACGGTCGAGGCGGGTGCGCAAGGCGAACACAAACTGGCGCGGGGGTATCTGCCGACACCGACCCATTCTCTGCATTGGGTGGGTGATCCGGGTTTCTCTGACGCGATCGCGTCCTATCTAAAGGCCGAAGGCGAAGCCGTGGCCGAAGAGATCGAGGTTCTGACGGATTACGGCCCCTTCAAGAAAGTTCAAATCGAGGAACAGGAATGACTGAAAAACTAAGCACCGAGACTCGCAAGACATTGCTTGCGCCGTTGAAGGAAACCGGATGGGAGATGGTCGATGGCCGCGATGCCATCGCCAAGACATTCAAGTTCAACGATTTTGCAGATGCTTTCGGCTGGATGACCCGCGCGGCATTCTGGGCGGAAAAATGGGATCACCACCCCGAGTGGGATAACACGTACAATACTGTTAACGTGGTGCTGATCACGCATGATGTCGACGGTCTCAGCACTTTGGACGTCAAGCTGGCGCGTAAAATGGACAGCCTCGCAGGATAAGCTATGTTTCAAGACTTAATGAATACCGAGATTTTTGGCGGCCACACGATTGCCGATTTCCTGACACTGAATATGCTGGCGTCGATTGCCGGATCGGCTGTCGGGGCGATTGTCATCATCATTGTCGGCTGGGTCATTGCCGCTTGGCTGGGCAGCCGTGTGCGCAAGATCGGCACGGCGCACGCGCATCTGGACAACACGCTGTTCAATTTCCTGGGCTCGATTGTCCAATACGTCATCATCGGCTTTACGATGCTGATCGTGCTGAACACCTTCGGCATCCAGACCACGTCGATTGTCGCGGCTGTGGGTGCTGCGGGTCTGGCGATTGGTCTGGCCTTGCAGGGCACGTTGTCGAATGTGGCGGCCGGGGTCATGCTGATCCTGTTCCGCCCGCTGAAAATCGGGGATTTTGTCGATGTGGCCGGTCAGATGGGCACGGTCAAGGATGTGACGCTGAACTTTACCGAACTGGCCAGCCTGTCAAACACCCAGGTGATCATCCCCAACAAGGAAGTCTGGGGCAACGTGATCGAGAACTATTCGGTCTATCCCACCCGCCGCGCCGAATGGTATTTCGGTGTGGGCTATGGCGCGAACCTGAAGGACGCCGAGGACACGATCCGCGAAACGATCATGGCCGACCCGCGTGCGCACAAAGAACCCGAGCCGTTCATTCAGGTCGGCAACCTGGGCGACAGCTCGGTCGATTTCCGGGTTCGCGTATGGTGCAATGCGTCGGATTACTTTGCCTTTACCAACGACATGAACCGCAAGGTCAAGGAAGCGTTGGATGCCAAGGGCGTCGATATTCCGTTCCCCACGCGCACAATCTATCAGGCTGCGGCAGAATAAAGCGCGGCGATGCTGACATGAAAAAGGCCCCCGTTTCGCGGGGGCCTTTTGCGTTCAAGGCATGTCTCAAAAATCCATAGGGTAACCCATGGGTGACCTTTACATGCTGTCCAACAGGCCTTCGCCGCCGGACACGTCACAGACGCCGGAGTTTTCTTCGGCCTGGAACAGGGTCACCTTGCCGTCGTCCACCAGCATCGCATAGCGTTTGGACCGGGCGATCAGACCGGCGGGCGGCGCGTCAAAATCCATGCCGATGGCTTTGGTGAACTCGCTGTGGGCATCCGACAGCATGGTAATGCCTGCATCGGTGGCGCCAGTGGCTTCGCCCCAGGCTTTCATCACGAAAGGATCGTTGACCGACACGCAAATGATCTCGTCCACGCCCTTGGCGTCGAACTGGTCCTTGGTGCGGATGAACGACGGCACGTGGGCCGAATGGCATGTGGGTGTGAATGCGCCCGGAACGGCAAAAATCACCACTTTGCGGCCCTTGGTCTTGTTGGCCAGTTTGACCGGGGCGGGACCTTCGGCCCCCATTTGCACCAAAGTTGCGTCGGGCAGTGTGTCACCTTGAGAGAGTGCCATTTTAGGCTCCTTTCGGGAATTGTGTTGTCGTTGCTACCCGATATAGGGTCCGACAGGGATTTGGGCCATCAAATTCGCCCGAAATGTCAGGGAAGGGATCTGTATGCACGTGATTGTTATTGGAGCCGGTCAAGCCGGATCATCCTGTGTGGCCAAGCTGCGCAATGGCGGCTTCGAGGGTCAGGTGACATTGATCGGTGCAGAAAGCGTGCCGCCCTACCAGCGTCCGCCCCTGTCCAAGGGGTATCTGCTGGGCGACATGACATTGGAACGGATGTTCCTGCGTCCCGAAAGCTTTTATTCCGAGAACAACATCGACCTGCGCATGGGCGTCCGGGTCGAGGCGATTGATCCCCTTGCGCAAACCGTGACCGTGCCGGGCGAGGTGCTGCATTATGACCAGCTTGTTCTGACCACCGGATCGGACCCGCGCCGCTTGCCTGCTGCCATTGGCGGCACGTTGGACGGGGTCTGCACCGTGCGTGATCTGATGGACGTGGACAGCATGGCACCGCGCTTTAGCGCAGGTGCACGGGTGCTGATCGTGGGCGGCGGCTATATCGGGCTCGAGGCGGCGGCGGTGGCGTCCAAGCTGGGGCTGCAAGTGACCCTGGTCGAGATGGCCGACCGCATCCTGCAACGGGTGGCATCGCCGGAGACCAGTGATTATTTCCGCAACCTTCACGCCGGTCACGGCGTCGATATCCGCGAAGGTGTCGGACTGGACCGTTTGCTGGGCGAGGGCGCGGTGCGTGGTGCGCGGTTGACCGATGGCAGCGAGATCGAGGTTGATTTCGTGATCGTGGGCGTCGGCATCGCGCCGGCCTCGGCCCTGGCCGAAGCGGCCGGGGTGGCGATGGACAACGGCATCAAGGTTGATGCGCATGGCCGCACGTCAGACCCGCACATCTGGGCCGCGGGCGATTGTGCGTCCTTCCCCTATCGCGGCAACCGTATCCGGTTGGAGAGCGTGCCCAATGCCATTGATCAGGCCGAGGTGGTGGCCGAGAACATCATGGGGGCCGACAAGGAATACGTGGCAAAGCCGTGGTTCTGGTCGGACCAATACGACGTGAAACTGCAAATTGCCGGGCTGAATGTGGGCTATGACCGCGTCGTGACCCGCAACAGCGGTGATGCGGTGTCATTCTGGTACTATCTGGGCGATCAGCTTTTGGCGGTGGATGCGGCCAACGATCCACGCGCCTATATGATCGGCAAGCGATTGATCGAGGCCGGCAAGACTGCAGACCCTGCCATCGTGGCCAACCCTGATGCCGACTTGAAACCATTGTTGCAGGCATGAGGATCATCGCAGGCACATGGCGCGGCACGGCGCTGGCCCATGTGGGCAAGGGGGATACGGGCGCGCATTTGCGCCCCACGTCCGACCGCGTGCGCGAAAGCCTGTTTTCGATCCTGACCAGCCGGGGCGTGATCGACGGCGCGCGGGTGCTGGACCTGTTTGCAGGCACCGGTGCCCTGGCGCTTGAGGCCGTGTCGCGCGGTGCTGTGCAGGCGGTGCTGGTTGAGAATGGCCGTGTCGGTCAACAACTGATCACCGAGAACATCAAGAAACTGCACGCCGAAGACACCACCACGCTGATGCGCAATGATGCCACGCGGCTGGGCGCATGGATCGCCGCCCCCTTTGATCTGGTGTTCCTTGATCCACCCTATGGCAAAGGCATGGGCGACAGCGCCCTGCGGTCTGCCGTGGCCGGTGGCTGGATCGCCAAGGGGGCCTGCGTGGTCTGGGAAGAGAACGCACCGATGCCCCCGCCGCCGGGTTTTTTCCAGGTGGACGCACGCCGTTTTGGCGACACCCACGTGACGCTTCTGGAAAAGGGTTAACACGCACACTTGCGCGACAAGCGGAATTCATGCTGCATAAGGAAATAGATCAACACTTACTGGCCCTTGCAGGCGCCACCCAAGAGGGTTAGCCCCCACCGCTCTGAATCCTCGCTCAAGGAACGTTGCAGCATGACCCGACTACTCGCCGCGCTGGCTTTGGTGCTGACGGCCTGTGCCGCGCAGGCCGAAACCCTGAAGCTGGCGGTGACCACGTCCTTTGCAGCGTCCGGCCTGCCCGATGTGCTGTTGCCTGCGTTGAAACTGGGCACCGGCATCGACGTTGAGTTGATGGTGGGCGATACGGAAAATACGCTGGCATGGGGCGAGGCGGGGCAGGTGGATGCGCTCCTGATCCAGGGTCGAAGGGATGAGGAAACCTTTGTCGCGGCCGGATTTGGTACACATTGTCGCAAGATTATGTACGATGATTTCGTGTTGCTGGGTCCGGTGGACGACTATGCGGGCATCGCGCAATCGGTTTCCGTTACCGAAGCGTTGCAACGCATTGCCAAGAGCGAGCGTCAGTTTGTCAGCCTGGACGATGGCAGTGACCTGCACAAAAAGGAACAGGCGCTTTGGGCCGACGCCGGGCTTATGCCGCAGCAATTTCCCAACTGGTACACGATGGCGGACGCCGGCCCCAAGGCCAGCCTGACCGCCGCTGTGGACCGTGAGGGCTATATCCTGATGGACCGCCAAAGCTGGCTGCAATTCGGAAGCAAGGCGGGACTGGCCCTGCTGTTTTCGGGCGATCCGGTGTTGTTCAACCAGTACACTTTCGTGCCGGTAAACCCCGAGCGCCATCCGCACGTGGCCCGTGATCTGGCGGACCGTGTCGAGCGTTGGCTGACGGGTGCGCAGGCGGCAGAGCTGATCAACGGCTATACCATCGAGGGACAGCCGCTGTTCACTTTCAACGCCGAGTGAAGGCTTAATAGGTCGGGTGGAACTTGCCCGCTTCGGACAGGGTGAAAATCTCGACCCCGGTTTCCGTCACACCCACCGAATGTTCAAACTGCGCCGACAGCGATTTGTCACGTGTCACGGCGGTCCAGTCATCGGCCAGCGTTTTGGTCTCGGCGCGGCCCAGGTTCACCATGGGCTCGATCGTAAAGAACATGCCCGGTTCCAGCCGCGCGCCTGTGCCCGGACGGCCATAGTGCAGCACGTTGGGCGGCGCATGGAAAACACGGCCCAGCCCGTGACCGCAAAAATCGCGGACCACCGACATGCGGTGCGCTTCGACAAAGCTTTGGATGGCATGGCCGATGTCGCCAAAGGTGTTGCCCAGCTTGACCGCATCAATCCCCCGCATCAGCGCGTCGTGGGTGACCTGGATCAGACGCTCGGCCTTGCGGGGCAGTTTGCCCGCCACATACATGCGGCTGGTGTCGCCGAACCAGCCGTCCACGATCACGGTCACGTCGATGTTCAGTATGTCGCCATCCTTCAACGTCTTGTCACCGGGGATGCCGTGGCACACCACGTGGTTCACGCTGATGCAGCTTGCGTGCTCATAGCCCTTGTAGCCGATGGTTGCCGATTTGGCACCTGCGGCATCGACCATATCCGTGATGATCCGGTCGATCTGGGCCGTGGTCTGGCCCGGAAAGACATGTTCGGACATCGCATCAAGGATACGCGACGCCAATGCGCCGGCGGCGTACATGCCTGCGGAATCGGACGGATCGTAGATGCGTATGCCGTCCTTGGTCAGACGGCCCCGGTTTTCTTGTTTCAACAGAAGTCTCCGTTGGCCTTGGTTGTTTCCACAATCATAATGCAGGTGCAGCAAAATTGCCAGTGTTGCTTACACGTCCAACGCTAAAGGTTGAGCAATCGTGATGGCTTGGGGTGTAATATGGGTGCCAATGCACAGGGTTTCCACCCCTGCGCGACGTGCGGTGGCGTAGGCTGCCGCATAGGTCGGGTCGATGTCATCCGCCAGTGCAAAGCGGCTGCAGTCGGTGCGCTGCACCAGATACAGCATTATGGCGCGGTGGCCGTCCTGCGCCATGCGGGTCAGTTCGGCCAGATGTTTGGCACCGCGCGCGGTCACGCTGTCGGGAAACTCGGCCAGTCCGGGCTGGCGGTTCAGGGTCACCGATTTCACCTCGACATAGGCGTCGGGCAGGCCCGGTGCGCCAAGCAGAAAGTCGATGCGGCTGTTGGTGCCGTATTTCACTTCGGCGCGGCATGTGGTGTAGGCCGCGAGCGGCGCGATGGCTTGCGTCTCAAGCGCGGTGCGCAAGGCGCGGTTCGGCACCGAGGTGTCGACGCCGGTGAAATGCCCGTTCTCGTGATCGACCAGCCGCCAGCCGTATTTCAGCTTTTTCTTGGGGTCGTCATTGGGTTCAAGCCAGATTTTCATACCCGGCTCGGCCAGTCCCATCATCGATCCGGGGTTGGCACAATGGGCGGTCACTTCGGTGCCGTCTTCCAGCACACAGTCGGCAAGAAAGCGTTTATATCGCCGGATCAGCCGAGCCGGAACAAGTTGGGTTTGAAAGCGCATGTGGGCGGGCCTATACCTTGGGCAACACAGGCTTAAGGGAACCACCCGGATGACACAACCAACCGCAGCCATGCTGGTGATCGGAGACGAGATCCTGTCGGGGCGCACCCGCGACAGCAACATGTATTATCTGGCCGGACAGCTGACGGAACGCGGTATCAACCTGTGCGAAGTGCGCGTTGTCAGCGATGACGCAGACGCGATCACAGGGGCGGTCAAGGCGTTGTCGGCAGCGTATGACCACGTGTTCACCAGTGGCGGGATCGGGCCGACCCATGACGATATCACCGCCGATTGCATTGCTGCGGCCTTTGACGCGCACATCGACGTGCGTGACGATGCGCGGGCGTTGCTGCAGGCGCATTACGACCGGCAGGGGATGGAATTCAACGCCGCACGGCAGCGTATGGCGCGCATTCCCGATGGTGCGACGCTGATCGAGAACCCGGTGTCGGTGGCCCCCGGCTTTACCATGGAAAACGTGCATGTGATGGCGGGCGTGCCGTCGGTGTTTCAGGCCATGGTGGAAAGCATCCTGCCCACTCTGACGGGCGGCGCGCCCCTGATCAGCCGCACGCGTCGCATTGATCGTGGCGAGGGGGACATCGCCGGTCCCCTGGGGGAACTGGCGCAGGCCTATCCGGGCTTGTCCATCGGCTCTTATCCGTTCCAGAAGGATGGGCGTTACGGCGTGAACATCGTGCTGCGCGGCACCGATGCGGACCTGCTGGACGAAGCCGTGGCGAAACTTGATGCGGCGTTTCCGGCATGACGACCGCGCAGCAGCTTTATGACGTATGCGACGCAACATGGCCGCCGGTGCGGTTCATCCCGCAGGGACCCTGGACGCTGCGCGAGGGGCAGGGTGGCGGCAAGCGTGTTTCGGCAGCCTCGGCCAATGGGCCGGTGACCGAGGCCGACATTGACGCGGCCATTGCCGGTCTCGCCGAGCTGAACCAGAAACCGCTGTTTCAGGTTCGCGACGGGGACGATGCGCTGGACGCGATGCTGGAGGCGCGCGGCTTTGTCGTGATTGACCCTGTGGTTCTGTACATCACACCCGTAGAGACGCTGACCGACAAGCCGATCCCGAAGGTCACCGCATTCTCCATATGGGAGCCGCTGGCGATCATGGAGGAAATCTGGGCCAAGGGGGGCATCGGCCCGGCCAGACTGGCCGTGATGGCCCGCGCCAAGCTGAAAACAGGGATACTGTCGCGCTGGAATGAACAGCCTGCGGGCGTGGCCTTTGCCGCCATCCATGACGGCGTGTGCATGGTCCATGCGGTCGAGGTGCTGAAACACCAGCGCCGTCAGGGCGTTGCCGATTGGATGATGCGCAAGGCGGCGTTCTGGGCGCAGGAAAATGGTGCGCACAGCCTGTCTGTCTTGTGTGTGGCGACCAACGTGGCGGCGAATGCGCTCTATCAAAAAAGCGGTTTTGCCGAAGTCGGGCGCTATCATTACAGACATCTGGAGGACGCATCATGAGCGACAAGACACAACCCACCGCACTGGACCTGCCGATGGTCGATCCGCTGCCGGCAGCGACCCAGAAATATTTCGACGTGTGTCAGGACAAGCTGGGCATGGTTCCCAACGTATTGCAGGCCTATGCCTTTGACATCGACAAACTGAACAGCTTCACGGCGCTGTATAATGACCTGATGCTGGGCGACTCTGGCCTGACCAAGCTGGAGCGCGAGATGATCGCGGTTGTCGTCAGCTCGATCAACAAATGCTATTATTGCCTGACCGCCCATGGTGCCGCCGTGCGGCAGCTGTCGGGTGATCCGATGCTGGGCGAGCAGATGGTGATGAACTGGCGCGCTGCCGATCTGGAACCGCGCGTGGCGGCGATGCTGGCGTTTTCCGAGAACCTGACCGTTGCCAGCGCCAAGATCACCGAAGCCGACCGTCAGGCCCTGCGCGATCACGGGTTCACCGACCGCGACATCTGGGACATTGCGTCGGTTGCGGCCTTCTTCAACATGACCAACCGCGTGGCCAGCGCGACCGACATGCGTCCCAACGACGCCTATCACAGCCAATTTCGGTGAGATTGAATCTTGCGATCATAGCTCTGGCCTCGCTTGGTCTGACAGCGCCGGCTTGGGCGGTTGAGCTGACTTTGCCCACGAACGCCCGCGAAACGGTCGAGCGGAACACGCCGCTGGACCGGTATCTCGCGCCGACGGGGGCGTTTGATTATGGCACGGGCGTGCCAACGCTGGCGATTGAGGGCGAGGTGCGCCGTCAGGCCTGGCGCATCGCGTCGCCTGGGTTGACGACCTTGCAGGTTCTGGTGCCGCTGCGCACGCAACTGAAATCCGCAGGGTTCGAGATTTTGCTGGATTGTGACCAGACCAGCTGTGGCGGTTTCGATTTCCGGTTCAACACCGAGGTGCTGCCCGCGCCGAACATGCGGGTCAACATGCGGGCCTATCGCTTTGTCACGGCGGTTCAGGGACCGGTCTCGGCCCCGTCGCGTATTGTCACGTTGATGGTGTCCACCACGGCAACGGCGGCTTTCGTGCAGATCATCGAGGCAGGCGCGCTTGAGCCGGAACAGGCGGTTGCGACCACGGACGAACCGATCCAGACGCCGCTGACTGCACCCGAAACGGCCACGGATTTTGACGCGCAGCTGATTGTGGATGGTCATGTCGTGCTGCAAGGGCTTGAGTTCGACACGGGCACTTCGGCGCTGGGCAAGGGGCCGTTTGCATCGGTGAAGTCTCTGGCGGATTTCCTGCTGGCCCACCCCGATATCAGCGTGGCGGTTGTCGGGCACACCGACAGTGTTGGCAGTCAGGACATCAACGTCACCCTGTCGCGCCAGCGCGCTGCGGCAGTACGGCAACGGTTGATCGATGCCTATGACGTGGACCCGGCGCAGGTTCAGGCCGAAGGCATGGGTTATCTCGCGCCCATCGCATCGAATCTGACCGCCGAGGGGCGCGAGCAGAACCGGCGTGTCGAGGCGGTGCTGCTGTCCGAACGCTGAAACGTAGAAAACCCCGCACGAGGGCGGGGTTCTCCACGAGGGAGGTCTGTCCGGTGGTTGAAATTACCAGTCCGAAGGGCCTTTGTCCGCAAATTCATGGACCAGAAAGTCGATGAACGCGCGCACTTTTGGCTGGGTGAAGCGGCCGGGAGGATAGACCGCATAGATGCCTTGTGTGTCCATCGGCAGGTCGGGCATTGCATCCTCGACCAGACCTTTTTCCATCGCGTCCGAGTACAGGAACGACGGCAGATAGGCGATGCCAAGCCCCGAGATGGCAGCATTCAACAGCGATTGCCCGTCGTTCACCGACAGCCAGCCCGCCGTGCGCACCTGACGCTTTTCACCCGAGGGCGCAGTCAGCTTCCACACGTTGCCCGAAGACTGGTTGGAATAGTGCAGCAGTTTGTGGTTGTTCAGATCGTCGATCTTCTCGGGTTTGCCGTATTTCTGGAAATAGGCAGGCGAGGCGATCATGCGCTTGGTGGTTTCCGTCAGCTTGCGGGCGCGCAATGTGCTGTCTTCCAGCTCGCCGATGCGCACGGCCATGTCGAACCCTTCCGAGATCAGTTCGACATAGCGGTTGTTCAGCACCATGTTGACGGTGATGTCGGGGAAATCTTCAAGGAAAGAGGACAGGGCCGGCGACAGATGATTGACGCCAAAGTCGGTCGCCACGCTGATCCGCAACAGGCCGGACGGCGCGGATTGCATCGAGGTGACCAGCGCATCGGCTTCGCCTGCGTCATTCAGCACGCGGCGCGCGCGGTCGTAATAGGCCAGCCCGATTTCGGTTGGCGACACGCGGCGCGTGGTGCGGTTCAGCAGCCGCGCACCAAGGCGTGCCTCAAGCGACGAGACGTGTTTGGACACGGCCGATTTGGAAATGCCCATCTTCTTGGCCGCATCGGTAAATCCGCCCTGATCCACGACAGTGGCAAAAGCTTCCATTTCAGTAAGGCGGTCCATGCCATCCCCTTCTCTCGGTATTCGGTTTCTGAGAGCGGGTATCGCCGCCAATCACGGCAAGATCGGGGCACGGGTGGGATAATCTTGAGGTAATTCACCCATCGTTTCAGGCGCGGAAACATGGGAACGATGTGTTTCCGTGGCCGCGAATTCTTACATCTATTTGAAAAAAATAATAAAAATGTGTCTATCGCATCTGCTGCGCAGCTCTACCCTTGCGCTATCGGTCGAATGCTCAATCTCCGTAAAGTTGAAACAATTCCACATTGCCGGATTCGATTTTGTCGGCAATTTGCGCCGACCGCCATCGCCTGACGTGCGATTCAGCCGGTCAGATCCACTTGAGCCAGCGCATGACCACGAGTGACACCAGCGTGATAGCGGCCATTGAAATACAAAGGATCGTAAAGGCTGCGGGGTTGTCCACACCGGGCATGCCACCCACGTTGACGCCGAACAGACCCGTGATGAACCCCAGCGGCAGAAAGATCGCGGCGACGATGCTCAGGATATAGCTGTTGCGATTCTGGGCCTCGGCGGCCTGGGCGCTGTGGTGGTCGTTGATCGCTGTCAGGCGGCCCTGAAGCGAATCCAGCTCTTCCACGGTCAGCATCGCAAGGTTGGCCAGTTCGCGGCGGTGCAGCGGGCTGTTGCCAGCGGGCGTGTCGGTGGCGGCCAGCGCCATCAGCGCGTCGCGTTGCGGGCCCAGATAGCGACGCAGGCGGATTGCGGTGCGGCGCAGTTCGGCCAGATTGTCGGGCAGCGGTGCATCATCGTCATCGTGGATGGCGTCCTCAAGATCGTCGACCTCGTCGGCCAACTCGAACACGGTGTTTTGCACACGTTCGGTCAACCGGCTGGCCAGCGCTTCGACAAAGGCGGCGCTGCTGTTGGGGCCGACCCCGTTTTCCAAGGCCTTGCGAATGTCCTCGATGGCAAAGACGCGGCGCATGCGCACGGTCACCACGGTTTGATCAGTGACCCACATCCGTACGGCGACCATCTGGTCTGCTGGACCGTCAGAGTTCAGGTTCACGCCGCGCAGGTTCAGCATCAGCCCGTCGTCATGGACATC
This sequence comes from Sulfitobacter sp. 20_GPM-1509m, assembly GCF_000620505.1. Classification (GTDB taxonomy): domain Bacteria; phylum Pseudomonadota; class Alphaproteobacteria; order Rhodobacterales; family Rhodobacteraceae; genus Pseudosulfitobacter. The sequence goes on from NZ_JIBC01000009.1 coordinate 71,367, forward strand.
GCAGCGTGGCCGGGTTTCGGTTTGCAACAAGGCACCTGCGGGGATCGGGTGCAGATGCGCGTTGGCCCATTGCGGCAGTTCAGGGTCCTTCAGGTCGAAGTGGAACCAGCGGTAGCCGCTGACGCCGGTGGGCGATGTGTCGGTCGTGGGGGTCGCTGTTCCGTCGGACAGGATGTCGTAGATATAGAGAGGCATGGGTCAGTCCTGTTTCGCAAATGTGGCGTCAAAGGCGGCGCGGCCTTTGGGGGTAAAGCGGATGATGCGGGTGTCGGGCACGCGGGCGGCCCAGCCTACCGTCTCGAAATGGGTCAGCAGCGCGCGCCCCAGCTTGCCCGCCAGATGCGAACGCCGCGCGCTCCAGTCCAGGCATTCGCGGCACATGGGCGCGCGGGAGCGTGAAAGCTGGTCCAGCGGCAGGCCCAGGTGCTGCATCAGCTCTGCACCGGTGCGTGTCAGGTCCAGCCCGTTCGCAGCCGTGGCGATGTGGCCACCCGTGACCAGTGCGCGAAACATCTGCACGCCGGTGTCACCCGCAAGGTGGTTGTAGCAGACGCGCGCGGTGCGCAGTTCGATATCCTTTGGTCCCTGGCGGGTGCGCAGGTGGCCATGGTTTGCCGCCAGTCCCATCATCGCCTCGATGGTATGCGCAACCTCTTCGCTGGCCAGCGCGAAATAGCGATGCCGCCCCTGTTTGCGGCGCAGCAGCAGCCCACCCTGTTCCAGCTTGGCCAGATGGGACGAGGCGGTGGCGGCGGTCACCCCCGCTTCGGCGGCCAGTTCGGATGCGGTCAGCGCACGGCCCGACATCAGCGCCGTCAGGATGTTGGCGCGTGCGGGGTCGCCCATCAGCGTGGCGATCTGGGTGAAATCGGGGCCTTCTTTCATAGTTCGATGCTAATCAAAGCATCTCTACCCGGCAATCGCCTATCACGGGATCAGCAAAAAGGAGACCAACCATGCTGACCTGTGTGATCCGCTATCAGATCGACCCCACGCAACACGATGCCTTTGCGCAATATGCCCGTAACTGGGGGCAGGCGATCCCGCGCTGTGGGGCCGACCTTGTGGGGTATTTCGCCCCGCACGAGGGGTCGTCAACGCTGGCCTATGGGATCTATCATGTAAAGTCGCTGGCGGACTACGAGGCTTATCGGGCACGTTTGGCCGAAGACCCGCTGGGGCGGGAGAACTATGCCTTTGCGCAGTCGCAGAAGTTTCTGCTGCGCGAGGACAGGACGTGGTTGAGAAAGGTATCGGGATGATTGCTGTTATATTCGAAGTTGAGCCTGCAGAGGGCAAGCGCGACGCCTATCTGGACATCGCGGCGGCGATGCGCCCGCTGGTGGATCAGGTCGAGGGGTTTCTGGGCGTCGAGCGGTTCGAGAGCCTGACGACGCCGGGCAAGCTGTTGTCGCTGTCGTTCTTCGAGGACGAGGCAGCGGTGGAACGCTGGCGGATCCTGACCGCGCACCGCGGGGCGCAGAGCAAGGGGCGGGGTGGTGTCTTTGCCGACTACCGTTTGCGTGTGGCGCATGTGATCCGGGATTACGGGATGTTTGACCGCGAAGAGGCCCCCGAGGACAGCCGCGCGGCGCATGGCGGACCGGGGCAGAGCGCCTGACGGCGCACGCGATGCTTTGCGCCTTGCGGCGCGGTGAGGGGGCTTTCGGCCCCCTCACACTACCCCCGAGGATATTTGCAGCCAAAAGAAGGGGCTTAGAGTGTCGCGGCCAGACGTGTGCCCTGGTCGATGGCCCGTTTGGCGTCCAGTTCGGCGGCCACGTCGGCACCGCCGATCACGTGACATTTGGTGCCTTGTTGTTCCAGCGCATCGGCAAGGCTGCGGTCGGGCAGCTGGCCCGCGCACAGCACGATGGTTTCGGCGGCGATGGTCTGCGGGTTTTCGCGGGCCTCGCCAAAAGAGATGTGCAAGCCGTCCGCGTCGATGCGTTCATAGTTTACGCCGCCGACGAAATTGACCTCTTTCATCTTCAGCGCGGCGCGGTGAATCCAGCCGGTTGTCTTGCCCAGACGTTTGCCGTGCTTTTCCGCCTTGCGTTGCAGCAGGGTGATGGCGCGGGCGGGGTGGCCGGGTTTCGGGCCATCTGGGTTCAGGCCGCCGCGGTGCTCTGCGGGGTCGGAGACGCCCCATTCGCGCATCCATTCCGGCAGGTGTTCCGTGGTGCTGTGGCCGTCTTCCTCGGACAGGAATTCGGATACGTCAAAGCCGATGCCGCCCGCGCCGATGACGGCGACCGATTTGCCAACAGGTTTCTTGTGGCGCAGCACGTCGATGTAATCCATCACATTGGCGCCATCCTGACCCGGGATCGCCGGATCGCGGGGCAGGACGCCGGTGGCGATGATAACCTCGTCAAACCCTTTCAGCATGTCCGGCGTGGCGGTGGTGCCCAGTTTCGTGGTGATGCCCAGCGTGTCGACCATGGTGCGATACCAGTCGACCAGCCCCCAGAATTCTTCCTTGCCGGGGATTTGTTTGGCCATGTTCAACTGCCCGCCGACCTCGTCCGATTTGTCGAACAGGGTCACGCTGTGCCCGCGTTGGGCGGCGGTGATGGCGGTGGACAGGCCGGCAGGACCTGCGCCGACGACGGCGATGGATTTGGGGGTGTCGGTGGGCGTGATCGGCAGTTCGGTTTCATAGCAGGCCAGCGGGTTCACCAGGCACGAGCTGATCTTGCCGCCAAAGGTGTGGTCCAGGCAGGCCTGATTGCAGGCAATACAAGGCGCGATCTGCGCGGCCTTGCCTTCGGCGGCCTTGGACACGAAATGCGGGTCGGCCAGCATCGGGCGGGCCATCGACACCATGTCGGCGCAGCCCGTTGACAGGACCTCTTCGGCGACCTCGGGGGTGTTGATGCGGTTCGACGTGATGATGGGAATGTTCACCTGCCCCATCAGTTTCTTGGTGACCCATGCAAAGGCCGCGCGCGGGACCGATGTGGCTATGGTGGGGATGCGTGCCTCGTGCCAGCCGATGCCGGTGTTGATGATGGTGGCCCCTGCTTTTTCGATCTCCTTGGCCAGTTGAACGACCTCGTCAAAGGTTGATCCATCAGGCACAAGGTCAATCATCGACAGGCGGTAGATGATGATAAAGTCATCGCCCACGGCTTCGCGCGTGCGGCGGACCACTTCGATCGGCAGGCGCATGCGGTTCTCATAGGACCCGCCCCAGCGGTCGGTGCGCTTGTTGGTGTGGGTCACGAGGAACTGGTTCAGGAAATACCCTTCGGACCCCATGATCTCGACCCCGTCATAGCCTGCCTCGCGCGCGCGGGCGGCGGTGGCGACGATGTCGCTGATCTGTTTTTCGATGCCTTCTTCGTCCAGCTCGTTCGGCGGGAAGGGGGAGATCGGGGATTTCACCGGGCTGGGCGCCACGCAGTGCGGGCTAAAGGCATAGCGGCCCGCGTGCAGGATCTGCATGGCGATCTTGCCGCCTGCTTCGTGGACACGGTCGGTGACGACGCTGTGGTTCTTGATGTCCTCGTCCGTGGCCAGCATGGCGGCACCGGGGGCGACGGACCCTTCCATGTTGGGGCCGATGCCCCCTGTCACCATCAGGCCCACATCGCCGCGCGCGCGCTCGGCGTAAAATTCGGCGACGCGGTTCCAATCCTTTGTTTCCTCAAGGCCGGTGTGCATGGACCCCATGAGCACGCGGTTCTTCAAAGTGGTAAAGCCAAGGTCGAGCGGGGCGAGCATGTGGCGGTAAGCTGTCATGGAATCCTCCGGCGGTGTGATTTCGCGCTATTTCGCCCCAGTTGGGCGGGAAAGTCATGTGCAACGCGGCGTAAGGCAATATATCACGGACCCAAGCGACAGGAGAACACGATGACACCGGATGACATTAACGCGCTGCCGTACCGGCGCAATGTGGGCGTGATGCTGGTCAATGCGGCGGGGCAGGTCTGGGTCGGGCAGCGTCATGACCGGTTCCGCGAATTCTGGCAGATGCCGCAGGGTGGCGTGGACAAGGGCGAGGATGCCCGAGCAGCCGCCCTGCGCGAGTTGGAAGAAGAGACCGGCATCCCGTCGTCATTGGTCGAGGTCGAGGCTGAAACAGCGGGCTGGTTGCCCTATGATCTGCCGCACGAGGTGGTGCCGGACATCTGGGGCGGCAAGTATCGCGGGCAAGAGCAGAAGTGGTTCCTGCTGCGGTTCAAAGGGTCGGACGGGGATGTGAACATCGCCACCGAGCATCCCGAATTTGTCGCATGGAAGTGGGTCGCGCCCGCGCAGGTGGTGGACGGCATCGTGCCGTTCAAGCGGGATGTCTATGCGGCGGTTCTGGCTGAATTCAAAGCCTATCTCTAATTCAGCCCTTCAGGGCGCAAAGATTGGCACATGCGGGGCCAGGGCGGTGTCATATCCCTTGGAAACGCGCGGGTCTTCTGCAATCTCGATCTGCTGACGGATGGGGACAAACCCGGCACGGCGGTAAAATCCCAGCGCCTGTGGGCTGTCCAGCGTGCAGGTGTGGACGTGAAAGCGGCTGATGTCGCGCGCCCATGCCTGATCAATTGCGACGTCCATCAGGAAACGCCCCGCACCTGCGCCGATCAGGTCAGAGGTGACACCGAAGAACGCCAGTTCGCATTCGTCCGCCGTACGGAAATCCAGTTCCAGCAGGGCGGCGTCGGTGCCGTCCTTGGACAGGGTCCAGATGGCAACATCGTCGTGGTGAATGATTGCGGCCAGGTCTTCGTCGGACATGACGCGCCGCGAGAACCACAGCCAGTCTTCGCCCACCGCCTGAAATATACGACGATACCAGTCCAGATCGGGCGTTTCGACGCGGCGCAGCGTCCAGCCTTCGGGCGCGGTGCGTCCGGTGATGTCGGCGCGGGCGCGCATTTCCAGATGGGTTACGACCGTGGCCACCTTGCCCGGCGGCACTTCGTGCATTCCGTCGGCCAGCATCAGACCAGACCCTCCTTGCGGAATATCTCCATCATGTCTGCTTCGGGACGGGGGCCAATGTGGCTGATAACCTCGGCGGCGCAGGCGTTGCCCATGCGTCCGCAGGTCGCCAGATCGCGGCTGGTGGCCAGACCGTACAGGAACCCGGCGGCGAACTGGTCGCCTGCCCCTGTGGCATCGACCGGCACGACCTTGGTTACCGGCACGTCCACGCGTTCGCTGTTGCGGATCAGGGTCACGCCATCGCCCGAGCGGGTGCAGACCACGGTAGGGCACATCGCGGCGGTCTTGGTCAGCGCGTCCTCGAGGTCGTCTGTCTCGAACAGGGACCGGATTTCGGCCTCGTTGCCGATGACATAGTCCAGTTCTTCGCCGATCATCCGCAGGAAATCGGCGCGGTGGCGGTCAACGCAGAAGGGGTCGGAAATGGCGATGCCGGCGATGCCGCCCGCAGCGCGGGTCAACCGTGAGGCTTGCAGGAACGCCTGTTTGCCTTCGTCCTTGTCGAACAGATACCCTTCGAGAAACATGATCTTGGCAGCCGAGGCGACAGCGTCGGGCACATCGGCCGGGCCAAGATCGGTCGAAATCCCCAGATAGGTGTTCATCGACCGCTCACCATCGGGCGACACGAAAATCATTGACCGTGACGTGGGCAGATTGCCACCCACCACCGGAGCGTTGACGAAATCCGCGCCGCCGTCTGTCAGGGCGTCGGCATAGAACCGGCCCAGCGTGTCATCGTTCACCCGCCCGATAAAGGCGGTTTTCATCCCCAGCGCCGCGACACCGGCCACGGTGTTGGCCACCGAACCACCGGGGGTCTGCAAGCGGTCCTTCATCGCACCATAGAGCACTTCGGCGCGTTCGCGTTCGATCAGCTGCATGATGCCTTTTTCGATGCCCATATTGCCCAGAAACTGGTCGTCGGCATGGGAAATCACATCGACAACGGCATTGCCGATGCCAACGAGTTCATATTGCGTCATTGGGTCTTGTCCTCGAATTGGCAGAGATCGCGGATGATACAGGTGGGGCACTGCGGCTTGCGGGCCTTGCAGTGGTAGCGTCCGTGCAGGATCATCCAGTGGTGGGCGTGTTGCTGGAATTCAGCGGGAATGTTGTCTTCGATGGCGCGCTCGACCGCGTCCACGGTTTTGCCCGGGGCGATGCCACTGCGGTTGCCCAGACGGAAAATGTGGGTATCGACCGCCTGCGCGGGATAGTTCCACCACATGTTCAGCACCACGTTGGCCGTCTTGCGCCCCACGCCGGGCAGCGATTGCAGCGCAGCACGGGACGAGGGCACGACGCCGCCGTAATCATCCACCAGAATCTGGCTGAGCTTGATCACGTTCTTGGCCTTCTGGCGGAACAGGCCGATGGTCTTGATATGCTCGGTCAGCCCCTCAAGCCCCAGGTCCAGCATCTTTTGCGGGGTGTCTGCGATGGGGAACAGCGATTTGGTCGCCTTGTTCACGCCGGCGTCGGTGGCCTGCGCGCTGAGCGCCACGGCGACCACCAGCGTATAGGCGTTGGTGTGATCCAGCTCACCCTTTGGTTCGGGCTCTGCATCACGGAAACGGTCAAAGATCTGATAGATCGTCTGATAATCAAGCTGTTTTGCCATCATTCCCCTATGCGGGTTTTGCGGCCTGCGGGCAAGTGCGCAAGCTTTGAATACGAACAATCGTATCGACTGCGTGTCCCTGCGGTCAGGCCGCGTTAAGGTTTGGCCAATATGCCTTGGTCAACTGTCTAGATTGGGGTTTTTACAGATGGATACAACGAACCTGCTAAAGGATGACCGGACCGACGTGCTGCGTGCGGCAGCCGTATTGACCAGCTTTGGCCCCGGCACGATGTTGCAAACGGACGAGGGCGAAGTTCCGGTCGAGTGGTTGGACACCCAGCACAAGCTGGTCACGCGCGACCACGGATTGCAGCCGATCCTGCGCGTCAGCCGCACGCGGCTTTTGCGGTCCGATCTGCAAACGCATCCCGAATTTGCACCGGTGGTGATGCCACCCGATGCCTTTGGCCCGTCGATACCGGGCCATCACGTGCGCTTGTCGCCCAATTCGCTGGTTCTCTACCGGTCACCTCGGGCCGAGCTATACTATGGCACGAACGAGGTGCTGGTGCCCGGTATGGTTCTGGCCGACCCGATGCCGCTGCGCCGTCCGGGAGATTCGACCTTTGTCTACACACAGGTCCTGATGCAGCGGCACGAGCTTCTCTATATCGAGGGGATGTGGGTCGGGTCGCTGTTCGTGGCAGATTTCAATGCGGTTTGCGCCGACGAGGATCCGCAGATCGCCGCCGCATTGGGCACCGGACCAGCCGTTGCCGCGCGTCCGGTGCTGACACAGGCCGAGGCGCGGATGCTGGTGGATCAGGATCTGGGCAAGGCACAGCCGGACCTGCTGCGCGATGCGCCCCTGCACACCCCATGAATGCGCAGCTTTCGGGTCGCAGGGCACGGGGACCCGCGCTAGATTGGCGGCATGGAACAGCACAACGATACAGAAACCGGATACCACTATCAGATCGTGCGGCGCGCGATCGAACTGGTGGATGACAAGGGCAGCGCCCTGACGCTAGATGATCTGGCGGGGGAAATGGGGATGAGCCCCGCGCATTTCCAGCGGGTGTTCAGCCGTTGGGTGGGGGTGTCTCCCAAGCGCTATCAGCAATATCTGGCCTTGGGTCATGCCAAGGCGCTGCTGGCCAACCGCTTTACCACGCTCGAGGCGGCCCACGCATCGGGGCTGTCGGGCGGCGGGCGCCTGCACGATCTGTTCCTGCGCTGGGAGGCGATGAGCCCCGGCGACTATGCCAAGGGCGGTTCGGGGCTGACGATTTTCTGGGGCTGGTTCGAAAGCCCCTTCGGCCCGACCGTCGTTATGGGCACGGAAAAGGGCATTTGCGGCATGGGCTTTGCCGCCGAAACCGGCGAGGCTACGGCCCTTGAGGATCTGATCGCACGCTGGCCTGCCGCGCGGTTCGTCGAGGACCCGATGCGGCTGCGGCCCTGGGTGCTGGCGGCCTTTGGTGCGGCAGATGCCACGCTGGAGACCGCGCCGCTGTACCTGATCGGGGCGCCGTTCCAGATCAAGGTGTGGGAAGCGCTGCTGCGCATCCCGTCGGGTCATGTCACCACCTATTCCGAGATAGCGCAAAGCATCGGAAACCCGCGTGCGGTTCGCGCGGTGGGCACCGCCGTCGGGCGCAATCCGGTCAGCTGGCTGATCCCGTGCCACCGTGCCCTGCGCAAATCGGGGGGGCTGGGCGGTTATCACTGGGGCCTGCCGGTGAAACGGGCGATGCTGGCCTATGAATCGGCCCGCGTCGAAGCCTGAAACCCGCCTGTTGCAGATCGTGTCAGGGGGCCAGCGCCGCGGCGTGCTGCGCCGTCGCCTGGGATCTTTTGAACCGAAAAAGCAGGCGGGTTATTGCCGAGTTGAAAGGCCTCTTATTTTTATAGGGAACCAAGCTATATAATAAGACGTAGATCACAAGATGCCCTGCCCGAACGGGGCCCAACTTAGGCAGTATGATATGAACGTTTCGAAAATTTCAATTGCAGCGATCCTGATGGGCAGCATGGCGCTGACCGCTTGTACCGCTCCGGGCCAGCTGGGCGGCAACCCCAACGACCCCAAGCGTAACACCAAAACCGGCGCGCTGGCCGGGGCTGTGTCCGGTGCATTGCTGGGCGCGGCTGTAAGCGACGACGGCGACCGTGGTGACGGTGCGCTGATCGGTGCCGTTCTGGGCGGTGCCGTGGGCGCGGGTGTCGGCTATAACCTCGACAAGCAAGAGGCAGAGCTGCGCCGTTCCATGGACAGCAATGTGCAGATCACCAACACCGGCGACCGGTTGATCGTGACCCTGCCGCAGGACATCCTGTTCGCGACAGACAGCTTTGCCGTGCGCTCTGACCTGCGCGACGATCTGTCGGCGGTTGCGGCCAGCCTGCAACGCTATCCCGGCAGCACCGTGCAGGTGATCGGCCACACCGATAGCGATGGTGATGCCGCCTATAACCAACAGCTGAGCGAACGCCGGGCGACCGCCGTGTCCGAGGTGCTGTTGCAAAACGGCGTGCCCTATTCGCGCATCCAGTCGTTCGGCCGCGGTGAATCGCAGCCTGTGGCGACCAACCTGAATGCCGCGGGCAAGGCGCAGAACCGTCGCGTTGAAATCGTGATTTTGCCAAACGCCTGATCCTATTTGATCGGGACTGATTGTAGGGGGGCGCGGCATTGCTGCGCCCTCACGCATTTATGCCTTGCGCATTTATGAACGTTCGCTGCGTTCTTTGCGTGACAGACCAGGAAGGAGCCAACATGGCCAAGCCAAAACTATTCGGAATTTCAGGGTCGCTGCGTGCGGACTCGTGCAACAGCAAACTGATCCGCGAAGCCGCGCGCCTGTTTGGCGACTGCAGCTTTGCCGAGGCGGACCTGCGGTTTTCGCTCTATGACGGAGACGAAGAGGCCACATCCGGCGTGCCGGAGAACGTCAAGGCGGTGGAACGCCAGATTGCCGAGGCGGACGCGGTGGTGATTTCGACCACGGAGTACAACAAGGGTCCGTCGGGTGTGCTCAAGAATGCGCTGGACTGGATCAGCCGTTGCGAAGGCAACTGCTGGGCGGGCAAGCCGGTGGCCGTGATGTCCGCCGCCGCAGGGCGCGCCGGTGGCGAGCGGGCGCAGCTGATCCTGCGCAGTTTCATGGTGCCGTTCCGTCCGCGAATCTTGCAGGGACCGGAAATTCACGTGGCCAACTGTTCCAACGAATTCGACGAACAGGGCCAGCTGAAAGGCGAGATCTACGTCAAGGAACTGGGCCAGTTGATGCAGCAGTTGCGGGCCGAAATCCCAGGCTAGACGCGGGTGCTGACCTCGAGCAGGTTGCCATCGGGGTCGCGGATGTAAAGTGACATCAGCGGACCGGTGGCGCCTGTGCGCTCGACCGGACCTTCTTCGATCGGCACATCGTTTTTCTCGAAGTGAGTCTGCCAGACATCCAGCGGGGTGTCGGACAGCAGGCACATGTCCGCGGTGCCGGGGCCGGGGTAGGCGGCCTTGGGGTCGTATTCGGCACCCCAGCGGTGCACGTTGATCTTCTGGGTTCCAAACTGCAACGCATGGCGCTTTGATCCGTCGGCGCCAGTGAACCGTTCGACCTTCATGCCAAGGATATCCGAGTAGAAGGCCAGCGTTGCTTCGAGATCGCCTACAGTGAGGACGAGGTGGTCGAGGCTGGCTATTTCAGGGTGTTTCATCAAGGGGGCTTTCGTACCGTGAGTGTACAGAGGGTGAAACAGATGACACATATGTGCAAGTGGACGTGTGGAATGTGATTGCATGGCTGCTATGCAATTGTCACCGGGGCCTTGCGCGCAGCGGGGTAGCGGCAATTTCTTGCCGCCTGCGACTGCGGGGGGCTGCCCCGCTAGGCCGAAGCCTCCACCTCGAAACCAGGGGGGATGGTATTGTCGCCGTCCAGGATCAGCGCAGCCATCGTTTCCGCCACTTTCGGAGCCATGCCAAAGCCGATCTTGAAGCCGCCGTTGGCGATAAAGTGGCCGGGGCGATCCGGCCATGCGCCCAGCATCGGGGCGCGTGACCGGGCGCGGGGCCGCACGCCGGCCCAGCGCCCGATCACCGGCGCATGGGCCAGCCCGGGCACCGCAACGCGCGCGCGTGCGGTGATGTCGTCCAGTTGGCCGTCAGGTTGCAGGTGGTCGTATTGGTTCTCTGACGTGGACCCGATGGCCGTGGTGCCATCCGCATGGGGGATGATGTGCAGCCCGTCTGCATAGAGCTGCGGCGCACCGGCCATGTCGTATTGCAGCAGGGCCGCCTGACCTTTCACGCCCGCACCCATCGGGCGGTGTGCGGTCTTGTTCAGCTCTTGCAGGCCGACGATGCCGGTGGCCCACAGGGTCGGGCCGTCTGATGCGCCGTCTGGTTCCACCGTGACCCCATGTGCCGCGAGTGCGCCAACCAGTGCGGCGCAGGCCTGCGCCGGATGCAAATGCGCGCTGAGATCGTCATGGATCAACTGGCCGGTGGCGCTGTCGGGTTCCCACGGGCTGCCGGAGGTGGCGCGCAGTGTCCAGCTTGCCTGTCCGTGCCACAGGTCGCGCGCCGTTTCGATGCGCGCCTGCGCCAGAGCCAGCGCATGTGCGTCCGCCACCGGTTGCAGCCGCCCCGACCGGATATAGCCCGAATGCCGCCCGCCCGCGTCCGACACACCGCGCCAGAAGCTTTCGGCCATCAGCAGGCTTTCAAGCTGGAACTGTTTCTTGGGATTCCAGTTTTCCGGCACATGTGGGGCCAATGCGCCGACGATGCCCCCCGACGCGCCAGAGGCGGGGCCGTTTGGGTCGATGATGCGCACGATGGCGCCTTTCTGAACACAGGCCCATGCTGTCGCCAGGCCAAAGATGCCCGCGCCGCGTATGGTGATGTCGGGCATTGCCAAGATTGGGACCTTTCGTCATGGATGCACGAACGATCCTTACAGGGTGACAGGATGCAGGACCAGCGCGCAGACTTGGAATGGCGGGACGGCGACGTGCCGGTCAACACGCGGTTTGACGACCCTTATTTCAGCCTTGAAAACGGCTTGGATGAAACACGCCACGTGTTTCTGGCGGGCAACGGGCTGCCTGCGCGGTTTCGGGACGGGTTTCACATTGGCGAGCTGGGGTTTGGCACGGGGCTGAATTTCATGGTCACGCTGGCGGCATGGCGTGCGGCAGGCGTGGATGGTGTGCTGCATTTCACCAGCTTCGAAGCCTATCCTATGTCGGTCGAAGAAATGGCCCGCGCGCTTGCCGCCTTTGGGATCGGGGACGAATTGGTCGCGGTCTGGAACGGGCGCGGCGGGCGGTTCGAATTTGGCGATGCGGTGCTGGAGGTGATCACGGGCGACGCACGCGACACGCTGCCCGCATGGCAGGGCAAGGCGGATGCGTGGTTTCTGGACGGGTTTTCGCCCGCCAAGAATCCCGAACTGTGGGACGAAACCCTGATGCAGGCCGTGGCCGATCATACGGCACCGCAGGGCACGATCGCCACCTACACCGCCGCGGGATTCGTGCGCCGCGGGCTGGATGCGGCAGGTTTCGAGGTCAGCCGGATTTCCGGCTATGGCCGCAAACGGCATATGACGGTGGGAACAAAACGATGAGCGCAGGCAACAACACGCGGCTGGGCGTCGGCCTGATGGTGCTGACCACATTCGTGTTCGCCATGCAGGACGGGATCTCGCGGCATCTGGCGTCAGAGTACAACGTGCTGATGGTGGTGATGATCCGCTATTGGTTCTTCGCGGCCTTTGTGGTGGCCATCGCGCGGGCCAAGGCCGGGGGCATTCGCGCCGCTGCACGGTCCGAGCAGATGGCGCTGCAAATCTTTCGCGGGCTGCTGCTGGCGGCCGAAATTTGCGTGATGGTGCTGGCGTTCACGATCCTTGGGCTGGTCGAGAGCCTGGCGGTCTTTACCTGTTACCCGCTTTTGGTGGCCGCGCTCAGCGGGCCGATCCTGGGGGAAAGCGTCGGCTGGCGGCGCTGGGCGGCCATCGGTGTCGGCTTTGTCGGTGTACTGATTATCCTGCAACCGGGCATCGGCGTGTTCAATCCGGCGGCGGTGATCCCGCTGATCTCGGCGATCATGTTCGCGCTTTATGCGCTGCTGACCCGCTATGTCGCCCGCAAGGACACGTCAGCCACCAGCTTTTTCTGGACGGGCGTTGCCGGCGCCGTTGCGATGACGGGCGTCGGCATCTGGTTCTGGGAGCCGATGGCACCGACCGATTGGGCGTGGATGGCAACCCTGTGCGTCACCGGCGCATTCGGCCACTGGCTGCTGATCCGCGTCTACGAGGTGGCCGAGGCCAGCGCGGTCCAGCCCTTTGCCTATATGCAACTGGTGTTCGGGTCTATGCTGGGCGTGACGGTCTTTGGCGAGATCATCGCGTGGAACGTGGCGACCGGGGCAGGGATTGTCGTGGCGGCGGGGCTATTTACCCTTTGGCGCGAAAGACAACAGGGTTGAGCCCTTCAACTCTTGCGAAAACGGAATCGGCAGCGGCTCCTTGCCCAGCCGCGCACGGTAGACCGGCAGGCTTTCGGTGACGCGCATCACATAGTTGCGTGTCTCGCGGAAGGGGATGTTCTCGATCCAGTCGACCACGTCGATGTTGTCCTTGCGCGGGTCGCCGTACATCGCCATCCAGCGGATCGGACGGGACGGCCCGGCGTTATAGGCCGCTGATATCATCACAATATTGCCGTCGAACCGCCCCGCCAGCGTGGACAGGAACGTCGACCCAAGCTGTGCGTTATAGGCCGGATCGGTGATCAGCCGGTCGGTCGTATGCGCCTCGCCCAGCCCCAGTTGGCCCGCAACTTCCTTGGCCGTGGCCGGCATCAGCTGCATCAATCCGCGCGCGCCCACACCTGATTGCACTACGGGGTCAAATTCGGATTCGCGCCGCGCGATGGACAAGGCCATTTCCGGGGCGATGGGCAGGTCCTGTTCGGTCAGCGGGTGCAGCGGATAATAGGGCGCGGCCAGCGTGATCCCGCGATAGGCAACGGTCTTGCCGATCATCACCGCCAGATGCGGCTGGTTCACGTCGATGGCGGCCTGCCCCAGTTGCGCGGCCTGCTCTTCGTCCAACTGGTCGGCCAGATGGGTCCAGAACCGTTCCGCCACGCTCAGCTCGCCCGAGGCTTGCAGCAACATGCCTGCCTCGAACAGCGGCGAATGGATCAGCGGGCTGGTGCGCCAGTCCGGCGTTTCGTCCTGCGGTTTCAGGCCGACGTTAAAGGGCTGTCCTGCCTTTTCAGCGGCCAAAAGGCCATAGAACGAGGTCTGAAACTGCGCCCCGTCGGCAAAGGCCTGATCGGCGGCGGCCACATCGCCCAGAGCCTGATAGGCCAGGCCGGTCCAGTATCCTGCACGCCCGCGTGAAATCGGGCTTTCCACGGCGTTGCGGTGATTCTGGAAATGTTTCAGCGCGATGGCCGGATCGTTCAGTTTGCGCAGGGCGACATAGCCAGCGATCCACTCCAGATCGGCGTAATCGGACCCCGAGGTCAGGAAATGCCGCGATGCCAGTTGATAGGCGCGTTTCGGGTCGCCGTCGCGCATTTCGTCGCGGGCCAGCGCGCGGCGCTGGTTCGACCATGCATCGGGCCGGCCAAGGGCTGCGGCACTGGTGGACCGCTCCAGCAACAGCGCCTTGGCGTCAGCAGAGCGGCCCTTGCGCAGACGCCAGACAAAGCGGGCATGTTGCAGGCCGGGGTCGGATTGCAGGGCGGCGGGCACGGCGGCAATTCTGGCGTCCACATCGTCCCGGCGCTGGGCCAGTGCGATGCGCGCCTCTACCAGCGCTTGATGCCCCGCGTCCAGCAGCGGGCGCAGGCGCTCCGCCTCGTTCAGCTCGCCCAGCCACAACATCGTGTCGGCGCGCGCCTCATGGTGGGGTTTCAGCAGGGCGCTGTGGCGCGACAGGAACAGTGCTTCTTCTTCCGTGTCCATCGGCAGCGTGGTCCACGCCAGAACCACGCTGGCCTGCGCCTCGCCGGTCTGGCCCTGTTCGGTCATCGCATCGGCATAGGCCAGCACGCCGCGTGGGGTCTGCGGTTCGGCCTCGGCAAAATAGGCGCGCACGGCGGCGGTGCCAGCCTTGATCGCAGCCTCTTCGCCCTGTCGGCGCAGGTACTCCATGCCGGGCCAGTCAAAGCGGCGGTTCAGGAAATCCATATACTCGGTATAGGTGCCGCGCCCCGTGCGCAGGCGGTGCCATTCGATCACATCTGCGGCCACCACACCGTCGCGGGCAGCAATCCGCTGGGCGGTGTCCCAATTGCCTGCACGCATCGCATCCATTGCCCAGCCCAAGGGACGCGGACGCTCTGGCTGAGCGGTCGCAGTGGTGGCAAAAAGGCACAGCAAAAGGGCTGCGAGGCGTGTGATCACTTGCATTTCCTGTCGTGGCAAGGGTAGTGCCTTGCAACATATGGTCCTGACGCTGCTGTGCAACTCACGTCTGCATCAGGTCCGTGCAATCCGGCCAATTCCGGCCACCATTTTGAAAAAGGAGCGTGAATATGTTCAAGGGTTCTATGCCCGCACTCGTCACGCCGTTCCAGGACGGCGCACTGGATCTGGACACGCTCAAGAAGCTGGTGGACTGGCAGATCGAACAGGGGTCTTCGGGGCTGGTGCCTGTGGGCACGACCGGCGAAAGCCCCACCCTGACACATGGCGAACACGACAAGGTTGTCGAAGAGGTTGTCAAAGCCGCCGCAGGCCGCGTCAAGGTGATTGCCGGGGCCGGATCGAACAATACGGTCGAGTCTGTTCGGCTGGCCAAACACGCGGAAGCCGTGGGCGCCGATGCGGTGCTGGTGGTGACGCCCTATTACAACAAACCGACGCAGGCCGGCGTGATCGCGCATTTCGCCGCCGTGCATGATGCGTGCAAATTGCCGATCATTGTGTACAACATTCCGGGCCGCTCGGTTGTCGACATCTCGAACGCGACGATGGCCGAACTGGCCAAGATGGAGCGGATCGTGGGCGTCAAGGATGCCACGGGCGACCTGCAACGGGTTAACGACCAGCGTTTGATGTGCGGGCCGGATTTCATCCAGCTTTCGGGCGAAGATGGCACCGCGCACGGGTTCAACGCTCAGGGTGGCGTCGGCTGCATCTCGGTCACCGCGAACGTGGCACCCAAGCTGTGCGCCGAAGTGCAGGCGGCCTGTGCCGCGGGCGACTATGCCAAGGCGCTGGAGTTGCAGGACAGGCTGATGCCGCTGCACAAGGCGATCTTTACCGAGCCGGGGCTGGTTGGCGTGAAATACGCCATGTCGCGTCTGGGCCTGTGCAGTGACGAGGTGCGCCTGCCGCACGTGCCGTTGACAGAAGCCACGCGCAAGCTGGTGGACAAAGGGCTGGCGCACGCGGGTTTGCTGTAACCGTTCAAGGTTGCACTAAAGGAATTGGCAAAGGGGCTGCAAACTGCAGCCCCTTTATCGTTTCCCGTAGTACAGCCCGACCACATGTTCCGCCTGCGCAAAGAACAGCCAGCGCGCAACCAGAACCCCGGCCACATGGCTCAGCACCGCGACCAATGCCAGCCAGTGCGAGAACGGCACCAGCAGCAGGATCACCGGCAACGCAATCGCCAGCACAAAGGCGATGATGCGCAGTTTCATCCCGTGTTTGCGCCCCACCACAAAGACAAACTCGCGCAGCAGATAGTTTGTGCCGGTGTGCGGCGGCTCGAACGCGCGGGGCGTGCCGATGGTGCCCAGCCCTGTTGCCGTGGCCAGCGTCGTGCCCGACCTCGCGAACGCGCCGTCGCCGTGCACCCACGTGGCCACCAGAACAGCCCCCGCCAGCACAAGCAACACCGCCGCCGCAGTGGTCTGCCCGGCCAGCAACGCACCGCCCGCGACGGCAAGGGCCAGAAACATCACCGGTGTCAGCGGCGAGTGCCAGCGCGGCACGGTTTTCAGCTGAGTGTAGATCATCGACGTTGTGAACACCGTCAGCAGGCACAGCACCGCACCCAAAACCCCGACCAACGGCAGTGCCGTCGCGAAAAAGATCGTGCCGATGGCATAGACGCCCATCACCAGAAGTGCGGCCACCGACATCACCGCCTCGCGGCTCAGCCAGCTTGTGCGCCATTGCGTGAACGCCTTGAGCGCGCGTTCAGGGCGGCCCAGGTGAAAGGCCGAGGCCATCAGCCCGCCAACAGCGCAGGCATAGGCGATGGTGAAGAACACAAAGGCGGTCAGACCCGTAACCGCCGGAAAGCCCAAGCCAAGCCAGGCCAGCAGGCCAAAGCCCAGCCCCGAGAAGGTGGTGAAGAGGATGACAGAAGGAGCGGGATGCATCTCAGAGCTTCTCCAACGTCTTGTCGAGCCAGCCGAGGAAGCCGCCCGGTGCCTCATCCACAGGCGCAAGGTAGGGGGCCAGCACGTCGATCTCGGGCAGGGTATCCTTGGGGCGCGGCGGCAGATATTTGTTGACGGGTTTGGTGCCCATTTCCGGCATCAGGTCCATGCCGCCCCGTTCCGCCGTCAGGCGCGACACATGGCTGTCAGGGTCGGCAAAATCGCCAAAGTGGCGCGCGCCCGACGGACAGGTGCGCACGCAGGTGGGGATGCGGTCCACCTCTTCAAGGTTCTCGTTATAGATGCGGTCGACGCAGAGGGTGCATTTCTTCATCACGCCCTCGGCCTCGTCCTTTTCGCGCGCGCCATAGGGACAGGCCCAGGCGCACAGCCCGCAGCCGATGCAATCGCTTTCGTTGACCAGAACGATGCCGTCCTCGACCCGTTTATAGCTGGCCCCGGTGGGGCAGACGGTGACGCATGGCGCATCTTCGCAGTGCAGACAGGATTTGGGGAAATGGATCAACTGCGCAGGCGGCTGGACCTTGGCCGAGGTCGCCAGCGGCTGAACCTCGTAGCTGTGCACGCGGTTCAGAAAGGTGCCGGATGGGGCCGCGCCGTAGGGGTCCTGATCGGACAGGGGCGCGCCGTAATTTTCGGTGTTCCAGCCCTTGCACGAGATCACGCAGGCATGGCAGCCGACGCAGGTGTCGAGGTCGATCACAAGGCCCAGCTTGCGCTGCGTTTTCTTCGGAAGTTCGGTCATTTTCCCACCTTCCAAGCCAGGCTGTCAGGTCCCTGACCCACGGGCGATTTGATCGGGGCCATGACCGGTTTCGACTGATCCTGTGGCGCCGCCTTGGCGATGCGCACTTTCAGATCGAACCACGCCGCCTGACCGGTGATCGGGTCCGAATTGGCCCACCGCAACCCGTCGCCCTTGGGCGGCAGCAGTTCGTGGATCAGGTGGTTCAGCAGGAACCCCTTGGTTGCCTCGGGCGCGTCCTTGTCCAGCGCCCACGCGCCCTTGCGCTTGCCGATGGCGTTCCACGTCCAGACCGTGTTGGGGTTCAGCGCTGCCATTTCCAGCACCGGCACCGTGATTTCGCCGTGGGGCGAGGTGACGGTGGCCCAATCGCCATCCTTCAGGTCGTGGTCACGCATCAGGTTGGTCGGCAGATACAGCGGGTTGTGCCCGTGCAATTGCCGCAGCCAAGCGTTCTGGCTGCCCCAGGAATGATACATGGCCATCGGGCGCTGCGTCAGCGCGGTCACGGGATATTCGGTGGCGCGGTTGTCGCCTGACGGGTCGTACCAGATCGGCAGCGGGTCCATCGTGCGGCGGATGCGGTCGCGCAGGTGGTCGGGCGGCTGGCGATCGCCGTGGCCCTCGGCGGCCAGCTGGAACCGGCGCAGCGGCTCGACATACAGAGAGAACAGATAGGGTTGCGGCGCATCGAACAGGCCCATGCCCACGGCCCAATCCTGATAGGCCATGTTCCACGGTTTATAGTAATTTGCGCCCTGGGGGATGTGCTCGACGAAAAAGCCGCCGTTTTCGATATAGTTGTCGATCTGGCTGGCATTCGGCGCACCACGTCCTGCGGTCAGCCCGTGTGCGCCCGTGCGCCAGCCTGCCAGCGGGCCGATGCCGGGTCGGCGTTCGTGGTTGATGATATAGTCGGCGTAATCGGCGTATTTCTGGTCGCCGTCTTCGGTGACAAAGCCGGGCAGGTTCAGCCGCGCGCCCAGATCGCACAGCACCGACTGGAACCCGCGCACGTTGCGGTCGGGTTCGACCACGGGCCAGCGGATCGCGTCGGCGGCGGCATCCGCCTCGCAGATCGGACGGTCCAGCAGCGAGATACAGTCGTGGCGTTCCAGATAGGTGGTGTCGGGCAGGATCAGGTCGGCGTAGGCGACCATCTCGGAACTGTAGGCATCGGAATAGATGATGCGGGGGATTACGTAATCGCCGTTCTCATCCGTGTCGGTCAGCATGTCGATCACACCGCGTGTGTTCATCGACGAATTCCACGCCATGTTGGCCATGTACATGAACAGCGTGTCGATCTTGTACGGGTCACCCGCGTGGGCGTTCGAGATGACCATGTGCATCAGCCCGTGCGCCGACATCGGGTTGTCCCAGGTGAACGCCTTGTCGATGCGCGCCGCCGTGCCGTCGGGTTTCAGCGCCAGATCGTCAGGCCCTTGGACAAAGCCCAGGTGCGGGCCGTCCAGAGGGCCGTTGCAGGTGGTTTTGCAATGCGGTTTCGGGTGGGCTGTTGCCGGTTTGGGATAGGGTGGTTTGAACCGGAACCCGCCCGGCACCTCGACCGTGCCAAGGATGATCTGCAAAACATGCAGCGCGCGGCAGGTCTGGAAGCCGTTGGCGTGGGCGCTGATCCCGCGCATGGCGTGAAAGCTGACGGGGCGGCCTGTCATCGTGGCATGGGTTTCGCCACGGAAGTCGGTCCATTCATGGTCCAGCTCAAACGCCTCGTCAAAGGCGACGCGGGCCAGTTCGGATGCAATCGCGCGGATGCGCGCAGCGGAGATACCGGTGCGTTCAGCCACGGCCTCGGGGGCGTAGTCGTCGGACAGATAGCGTTCGGCCATCAGGTGCATGACAGGCCGGTGGGTGACGCCCGCAGCGCGGTGGGTGGCGGCCAGATCGGGGCGCACGCCCTTTTGGTCAAAGGGGGCCGGCTTGCCCGTTGTGCGGTCGATCACCAGTTCCTTGCCGTTCTCATTGCGCAGCAACAGGCCATACTCGGGCGATTTTTCGTCGCTGTTTACAAGACAGGGCGCGTTGGTGAACTGTGCCAGATACTCCAGATCAATCTTGCCCGACTTCATCAGGCAATGGATCAGCGCCATGATGAACAACCCGTCGGTGCCCGGCGTGATGCCAACCCAGTCGTCAGCCACGGCGTTGTAACCGGTGCGGATCGGATTGACTCCGATCACCCGCGCGCCGCGTGCCTTGATCTTGCCGATGCCCATCTTGATCGGGTTGCTGTCGTGGTCTTCGGCGACGCCGAACAGCATGAACAGCTTGGTGTGGTCCCAGTCAGGCTGACCGAATTCCCAGAACGCGCCGCCCATCGTGTAGATGCCGGCCGCCGCCATGTTGACCGAACAGAACCCGCCGTGGGCCGCGTAGTTGGGCGTGCCGAAATTCTGCGCCCAAAAGGAGGTGAACGATTGCGACTGGTCGCGCCCGGTGAAGAACGCCAGCTTTTCGGGATTGTCGCGGCGGATCGGTGCCAGCCAGCCGGTGGCGATCTCCAGCGCCTCGTCCCAGCTGATCTCTTCGAATTCGCCCGATCCGCGCGGCCCGACCCGTTTCAGCGGGGCGCGCAGGCGGGCGGGGGCGTTGTGCTGCATGATGCCGGCCGAGCCCTTGGCGCACAGCACGCCCTTGTTCACCGGATGGTCGCGGTTGCCTTCGATATAGGCGACCCGTTTCTTGCCATCCGCGCCTGCCTTCATGTGCACATTGATGCCGCAGCGGCAGGCGCACATGTAGCAGGTGGTTTTGCGGACCTCGTCCGAGACCTTGGGCGACAGGTTCAGCGGGGGCTGCTTATGGGGCATATGTGTGGTCCTTCAGCAGCGTGATGGCGTCGCGGGCGATCTGCTGCTCTTCGGCGGCGGGGATCACCCAATGGGGAATATTTCCCAACCACGATAGCTGTGCAAGAACATTGTTCCTGACCGCGGCGTCGTTTTCCCCGATCCCGCCGGTAAAGGCGATGCCGTCGATACCTTGCATCGCTGCAACCATCGAACCGGCCTGCCGCGCGATCCAATAGCAGAAGTGGTCGCGGGCAAATTGCGCCTGTGGCGAAGTGCTGGCCTCAAGCGTGCGCATGTCGGCGCTAAGGCCGGACAGACCCAGCAGGCCGCTGTCGTGGTAAAGCAAGTGCGTCGCGGCCCCGGCCCCCAGTGCGTCCACCAGGTGCAACACCGCGCCTGCGTCGATCTCGCCCGCGCGGGTGCCCATGGTCAGGCCGCTGAGGGGGGAAAAGCCCATGGTGGTGGCCACGGACTGCCCGTCCCGGATGGCACACAGCGACGCGCCGTTGCCAAGGTGCAGGGCCAGCAGACGGCGCGGCAATGGCGTTCCAGTGACCTGTTCGAACCCGTGGACCAGTGCCGAGTAGCTGGTGCCGTGAAAGCCATAGCGTTGCAGGTTTGCGGTGGCGGGCACATCGGGCAGCGCATAGCGGCGGGCGACGTCAGGGTTGGTCGCGTGAAAGGCCGTGTCAAAGGTGGCGAACTGCGGCAGACCGGGGACAAGCGCCTGCACCGCGTCGATGGCCGACAGGTGGTGCGGGTTGTGCAGCGGGGCCAGCGGCACGGCGTCTGCGATGGCCTGTTTGATCGCCGACGTGATCCGCGCCGAGGCTGTCAGGTCGGCGCCGCCATGCACCACGCGGTGGGCCGCCGCGCGCAAGGTCCGGGGCTGTATTCCGGCACTGGACAGCGCGTCAAAGATCGCGGCAAGGGCGGCTGTGTGATCGGGCAAGGTCAGATCGTGCCGTGTCCCGTCACCAGTACGGATGGTGCCCTGCGTGCCGATGCCCGCGGCCTCGATCCGCAGGGTTTCGCGCAGATTTGCGCCAAACAGGGCCGTCTTGATCGAAGACGACCCCGCATTGATGACAAGAACCTGTGGCTCAGGCATGCCTTAGACCGATTGCGGGCGCATGTCGGCCTTTGAGATGCCCGCGACCGACACCGGTTTTTTCATCGCATCGCGGCGGAAGGGTTCGCCCAGTTCCTGATTGATCATCGCCTCGATCAGGGTGGTTTTGCCGTTCATCTGGTCTTCGACGGCTTTGGTCAGGGCGGCGGTCAGTTCTTCCATCGTGCGCGCCACGACACCTTGCAACCCGCAGGCCTGCGCGATGCCTGCATAGGACACGTCTGTGTCCAGCTCGGTGCCGACAAAGTTGTCGTCGAACCACAGGGTCGAGTTCCGCTTTTCCGCGCCCCATTGATAGTTGCGGAACACCACTTGGGTGATCGCGGGCCATTCGCCCCGGCCGATCGCGGTCAGCTCGTTCACCGCGATGCCGAACGCACCGTCGCCGGAAAAGCCCACGACCGGCACGTCCGGTTGGCCGATCTTCGCGCCGACAATGGCAGGAAGGCCATAGCCGCAGGGGCCGAACAGGCCGGGGGCCAGATATTTGCGCCCCTCGTCAAAGTCGGGATAGGCGTTGCCGATGGCGCAGTTGTTGCCGATGTCCGAGCTGATGATCGCATTGCGCGGTAGGGCGGACTGGATCGCGCGCCATGCCATGCGCGGGCTCATCCAATCAGGCTTGTCGGCGCGGGCGCGCTGGTTCCACGTGGTGCCTTCGTCGTCGTCTTCATGGTCCATGCTGGACAGTTGCTGTGCCCAGGTGGACTTTGCCTTGGCGATGCGCGCCTTGCGGTCGGCGCGGCCTGCGTCGCCTGCGTCATCAGACAGTTGCGAAAGGATGCCCCTGGCCACCTTGGCCGCGTCCCCGATGATGCCCACGGTGACCTTTTTGGTCAGGCCGATGCGGTCGGGGTTGATGTCGACCTGAATGATTTTGGCGTCCGTCGGCCAGTAGTCCATGCCATAGCCCGGCAGGGTCGAAAACGGGTTCAGCCGCGTGCCAAGGCACAGCACCACGTCGGCGTCCTTGATCAGTTCCATGCCTGCCTTGGACCCGTTGTAGCCCAGCGGCCCCGCAAACAACGGGTGCGATCCGGGAAAGGCGTCGTTGTGCTGGTAGCCGACGCAGACCGGCGCATCCAGCCGCTCGGCCAGCTCTTTGGACGCAGCAATCCCGCCCTTGGACAGGACAACGCCCGCGCCGTTCAGGATCACGGGGTTCTTGGCGCCAGACAGCAATGCGGCGGCGGCGGTCACCGAATTTTCGCCGCCCGAAGATTGTTCGAACTCGATGGGTTCGGGGATGTCGATGTCGATCACCTGCGTCCAGAAATCGCGCGGAATGTTCAACTGCGCAGGGCCGGACAAGCGCTTGGCCTTGGCGATGACGCGGGTCAGTACCTCGGCCACGCGGGACGGGTCGCGGACTTCTTCCTGATAGGCGACCATGTCTTCGAACAGTTTCATCTGCTCGACCTCTTGGAAGCCGCCCTGACCGATGGTCTTGTTCGCGGCCTGCGGCGTGACCAGCAGCAGCGGGGTGTGGTTCCAGTATGCGGTTTTCACGGCGGTGACAAAGTTGGTGATGCCGGGGCCGTTCTGCGCGATCATCATCGACATCTTGCCGGTGGCACGGGTGTAGCCGTCGGACATCATGCCGGCGGACCCTTCGTGCGCGCAGTCCCAGAAGGTGATGCCCGCCTGCGGGAACAGGTCCGAGATCGGCATCATGGCCGAGCCGATGATGCCAAAGGCGTGTTCGATGCCGTGCGCTTGCAGTGTTTTTACAAATGCTTCTTCGGTCGTCATTTTCATGGAAAGGGCTCCGGCAGGTTAAGGGAATGATTCCGCGGTTTTGTCGCAGAGTACGATTGCACGACAGGGGCGGTTAGGGCCAGTTGTGATTGGCGGATCAGGCCAGATGCGCCAGCGTGTTCGCGACCCGTCGCACACCGTCGGCGATCCGGTTCGACGGGATCGAGGAATAGGCCAGCCGGTAGAAATTGCGCGGCCGGTCGGGGCCGGAAAAGAAGGATTCGCCCGGCTCGATCAGCACGCTTTGCGCCTTCAGCAGGTGTGCCAGTTGCGCGGTGTCCACCGAGGCCGGGGCGCGCATCCAGAAGGATGACCCCCCCGAAACGCCTTGGCCTGCGACAGTCAGGCCGGTGTCGGTGATCGCTTGTTGCATCACCTGGTGCCGTTTGTGCAGTGTCGTGCTCATCTTGCGGACCAGCGCGTCGTAGTGGCCCAGTGACAGGAAATAGGCGGCGGTGCGCTGGATGTGTCCCGGCGGGTGGCGCAGGACCGAGGCGCGCAGGGCGCGGGCCTCGCGGATGAAGGGTTCGGACCCCACGAGATACCCCAGCCGCAGACCCGGAAACAGGGATTTGGAAAAGCTGCCCACATAGATCACCCGCCCGTCCGCATCCATGGATTTCAGGGAGGGCGAGGGGGCCTTGAGAAAGGACATCTCGAATTCATAATCGTCCTCGACGATCAGCGCGTCCATCTCGGCGGCGCGGTCCAAAAGCGCGCGGCGGCGGTGCATGGGCATGGTCGCCGTGGTGGGGCACTGGTGGCTGGGCGTGGTAAAGATCACGTCGGTGCCAGGCGGGATCGCGTCGGGGGGCAGGCCATCGTGGTCGACGCGCACGTGGGACAGACGGCACCGCGACTGGTTCAGAATATCGTGCAGCGCATGGTAACAGGGCTCTTCCATCGCGGCGTGACGGCGTTGGGTCAGCAAAACCTGCGTGGTCAGCCACAGCGCGTTCTGCGCGCCCAGCGTGATCAGCACCTGTTCGGGGCGCGCGGTGATGCCACGGCGCGGCAACGAATGTCGCACGATGAATTCGATCAGCTTGGGATCGTCCTGATCAAAGTAATCGGTGGTCATCGGGCCAAAGTCGCGCTGTCCCAAAGCCTGCATCGCACAGAGCCGCCAGTTTGCGTGATCGAACAGCGTGGGATCGGCCTGACCATAGATGAACGGATAGCGGTAATCTGCCCAGTCCTGCGGTTTTGTGGGCGTTTGCCCACCCGAGAACCGTTGTCCGATGGCGCGGGACCAGTCCACTGCATCAGGGGTGTCGGGCGATGCGTCAAAGACGGGCGGGACGGGTGCGGTTTCGGACACGAAATATCCCGACCGCCCGCGAGAGGTCAGGTAGTCGTTGGACAGAAGTTCGGTGTAACTGAGCGTGACGGTGATACGGCTGATGCCCAGACGCTGCGCCAGTTTGCGGGTCGAGGGCAGCTTTTCACCCGGCTGGAAACGACCCGACAGGATGCCTTGGGCAATCATCTGCTGGATCTGGCTTTGCAGCGTCCCCTCGGCGTCGGGTTTCAGGAAAAAGGTTTCGACCGGTATTGTCATGCCACCGGCATACACTGGCCTTATCGACGCGGCAATGTGGCACTATCCCCGAGACACCCCTGAAACGCAGAAGACCCCGGTCGAAACCGGGGCCTTTGCTTGGACATGTGAAGTGTCACTCGGGTGCTTTAAGCTTTTGGAAAGC
Organism: Sulfitobacter sp. 20_GPM-1509m; assembly: GCF_000620505.1. Classification (GTDB taxonomy): domain Bacteria; phylum Pseudomonadota; class Alphaproteobacteria; order Rhodobacterales; family Rhodobacteraceae; genus Pseudosulfitobacter. The sequence goes on from NZ_JIBC01000009.1 coordinate 96,430, forward strand.
TTATGGGCACGACGCGTAGTAACGCGAGCCGTCTGCACGTTGGTACACACACTGGCCGTTTTGCGTCTTGCCGATGTAGTTGCCAGCGACACCGCCAACAGCTGCGCCGATCAGCGCGCCTTTGACCTTGTCGTTGCCGCCCGAAACAGTCGCGCCGATTGCAGCACCGGTCAGGGCGCCGGCGGCAGTTGTGTTCGACGTGGTGGATTCGCAAGCGGCGAGCGATGCGATCAGCGGAATGGCGATCAGAAGCTTTTTCATTATGGTCTTCCCTTGTTGAATTCTAAAACGAGAACGCAGTGACCGGATAAACGGTTCCCACATTATTTCGATAACGGTGAAAAAAGGCTTTGGGGCGCAAGATACCACCGGTCCTGTTCGGGCAAGACATCGATAGAGGTAGCGAATTGTCGCACAGGGTCAAGCCGCGCACAGGCGCCGCAGGCGAAGAAGCGCCGAGCGGGGCAGGGGTATGAGACGCGAAACGGGCAGAGGTTTCCCTCTGCCCGTCCGGTTCATTCCCATGTGGGTGTGTTCAGACGAACACGTCGCCCAGGGCCTTGTCGACTGCCGCGATGATGTGGTTGATGTCATCCTTGGTCGCGATCAGCGCGGGCGAGAAGCACAGGCTGTTGTTCTTGCCCGGCAGCGACCGGTTGGTCGCCCCGATGATGACGCCCTGTGCCATGCAGTTGCCGACGACGGCCTGAACCTTGGCCTCTTCCGCAGGCGCACGGCTGTCGCGGTCGGCGACCAGTTCGGCCCCCAGGAACAGCCCCTTGCCGCGCACATCGCCGATGACGGCGTGTTTGTCGGCCAGCGCGTGCAGCTGGTCCAGCATATAGGCACCCATCTGCGTGGTGTTCTCCAGCAGGTTTTCGTCCTCGATGATACGCATGTTCTCGATCGCCGCAGCAGGACCGGCGGTGCAGCCGCCAAAGGTCGAGATGTCGCGGAAATAGTTCAGCTTGTCCGACGGGTCGTCCTTGAACATGTCAAAGACCGCTTCGGTGGTCACAAGGCAGGCAATCGCCGCATAACCCGAGGCCACGCCTTTGGCCATTGTCACCATGTCGGGCTGGATGCCGTAGTGCTGGTAGCCGAACCATGTGCCGGTGCGGCCCACGCCACAGACGACTTCGTCGATGTGCAGCAGGATGTCATACTTTTTGCAAATCTCCTGCACGCGGTCCCAATAGCCGTCGGGGGGTGTGATGACGCCGCCGCCTGCGGTTACCGGTTCAAGGCACAGCGCGCCCACCGTGTCGGGCCCTTCGGCCAGGATAACCTTTTCAATCTGGTCCGCAGCCCACACGCCATAGTTTTCCTTCGGTGCGCCGTCCTGTTCAAAGGCGCGGTATTCCAGGCAATGCGGCACGCGCACGAAACCGGGCACGAAGGGACCGTATTGCGCGTTGCGCTCGTCCTGGCCACCTGCGGACAGGCAGGCGATTGTGGTGCCGTGATAGTCGCGGTCGCGGTACAGGATCTTGTGCTTCTTGCCGCCATATTTCTTGTGCGCGATCTGGCGGACCATCTTGAACGCCTTCTCGTTCGCCTCGGACCCCGAGTTGCAATAGTACATCCGGTCAAGGCCGGGCATCTTTTCCAGCAGCTTTTCGGCAAAGAGCGCGCCGGGGATCGACCCGGCGGAGCCTGCGAAATAGTTCAGTTTCACCAGCTGGTCGCGGACCGCATCGGCAATGCTTTCGCGGCCATAGCCGACGTTGACCGTCCAGACACCGCCCGAGACCGCATCCAGGTGTTCTTTGCCCTTTTGGTCCCAGACCTTCATGCCCTTGCCCTCGACGATGATGCGCGGGTCGATCGCGCTTTCGAAGGGTTGGTGTTGAATCAGGTGGTGCCAGACGTTCTTGCGGTCGGCTTCGACCACACGGCTAAGGTCATTTTCATTAAAGGTTCCGTCCATTGTCTGGCCTTTCGGAATGCATGAGGAAGGGGTGGGGTGACGCAAAACATATTGCACCCGTTGGTGATGAAGAAAACAGCAGAAAATGGTGCCGCGATAGGGCCAGTGGCAGCACACAGATGATTCCAGTTTTCCGCGCCTGACCAGCTTTGCGCGTCATGGTGGAAACAGGAATGCCGCAATTTCAGAGGGTTCCGCAACTTGCCAAATCAGGGGCCGGTCACTGCACACTTTGGCCCGAGTTTCGAAAAAACATTGATCGGCGCGGGATATTGCAGTCGGATTGGGCAGCGCCGGATGATGCTTGATGCAACAACCGGACCAAGCGGCGGCCGGACCGCCGGGACAACGCGAAGCGCCGTGTAAAATGGCGCGCAACGGGAGACGACAATGACATTTAAATCCAAATTGATGAGTGCCACCGCCGCAATCGCCATGCTGACGGGTGCGCAGGCAGCCACTGCCGCAGGGCATGGCGAAATTACCGTGGCCTATTTCCTCGAATGGCCGATGCCCTTCCAGTACGCCAAGGAAACCGGCATGTACGACGAGGCCATGGGCACCAAGATCAACTGGGTCAGCTTTGACACCGGCACCGCGATGAGTGCGGCAATGGCCTCGGGTGATGTGCAGCTTTCGGTGAGCCAGGGCGTGCCGCCCTTTGTGGTGGCCACTTCGGCGGGGCAGGATTTGCAGATCGTCGATGTGGCCGTGTCCTATTCGGACAACGACAACTGTGTCGTGGCCTCGGGGCTGGAGATCGACAAGGACAGCGCGGGCGAACTGGCCGGCAAGAAGGTTGCCGTGCCTCTGGGCACCGCCGCGCATTACGGCTTTCTCAGCCAGATGAACCACTTTGGCGTTGATATTTCCACAATGGATATCGTCGACATGGCCCCTGCCGAAGGGGCGGCTGCTCTGGCCCAGGGGTCGCTGGACATGGCCTGTGGTTGGGGCGGGGCGCTGCGCCGGATGAAAGAACACGGCAACGTGCTGTTGACCGGTGCGGAAAAAGAAGAGCTGGGCATTCTGGTGTTCGACGCCACGACAGCCCCCGCAACCTATATCGCCGAGAACGGCGATATGGTGGCCAAGTTTCTGGCCGTGACAGCCAAGGCAAACGCCATGTGGGCGGATGAGGCGAACCATGCCAAGATGCTGCCGGTGATCGCCAAGGATGCGGGCATGAGCGAGGAAGACACGATGTCGACCCTGTCGACCTTCAAGTTCCCCACCGTGGATGAACAGCTGAGCGACAAGTGGCTGAATGGCCGCGCGCAAACCTTCATGAAGGGCGTTGCGGGCGTGTTTGTGGACGCGGGTTCGATCCCCTCGGCGCTGGACAGCTATGCGGGCACCGTGAACACCGGGCCGCTGGAAGCCGCGAAAGACATGTAAGTCACGCGGACCCTGCGCGCCCGTTGTGGCGTGCAGGGTCCGACGGACATGAGGCGGGGCACACCCCGCCCGTGAGGCCGATACAGGCCAAAGAAATCAACAAGGGGACGACCATGACGGGACTTGTGATCGACAAGCTGTCCATGCGCTTTGACTTGCCGGGGGGTGGAGCCGTTCAGGCGCTGCAAGATGTCAGCCTGGACCTGAAACAGGGTGAACTGCTGAGCGTGCTGGGGCCGTCGGGCTGTGGCAAGACGACACTTCTGAACATCGTGGCAGGGTTTCTGGCCCAGACCGAAGGCGAGGTGCGGCTGAACGGCAAACCAGTACACGGCCCCGATGCACAGCGCGGCATGGTGTTTCAGCAAGGCGCGCTGTTCGAGTGGATGAGCGTGCGCGAGAACGTCAGCTTTGGTCCCGACATGAAGGGCACGCCCAAGGCCGCAAGCCGCAAGACGGTCGACCATTTGCTGGACGTCGTCGGCCTGCGGGATTTCAAGGACAAGATGGTTTATGAACTGTCGGGCGGGATGCAACAGCGCGTGGCGCTGGCCCGCTGTCTGGCCAACGACCCAGATGTAATCCTGATGGACGAACCGCTGGGCGCGCTGGACGCGCTGACCCGCGAAAAGATGCAAAGCCTGGTGCTGAAGCTGTGGAAGGAGACGGGCAAGACCATCATCCTGATCACCCACTCGGTCGAAGAGGCGCTGTTGCTGGGCGAGCGTCTGGTGGTGATGGCGCCGCGTCCGGGGCGTATTCACAAGGAATACCGCCTGCCCTTTGCCGATCTGGGCGTGGGCGCGGACCTGCGCGAGGTGAAGAAACATCCCGACTATGCGCCCACCCGCGAGGAAATCCTGAACATGATCTGGAACATGGAAGAAGAGATCATGGGCCGCAGCGAGGAAAGTGTCTGAGATGTTGCAGATTTTCCAAGACCTCGGCGGCGAACTGGCGCAATTGTTCCTCTCCGTGCTGGGGGCGTTCCCCTTTATCCTCGGCTATCTGGCACTGATCCTGCTTTCGATGGTCATCTGGAATTTCATCCGCGCGCAAATGGGGCGCGTGCGCGACTATCGCTCGTTGAAAACCGTGACATTCGGCGACGAAAGCGCGGTTGTCTCGGACAAGGCGGCGTCGGTGATTTCCATCGTGCTGATCTTTGTGATCTGGGGCGCGTTCACCGGATCGGGTTGGTTGCCGGGACCATTGCACGCGCCCGGACCCTTTGTCGGGCAGGACAAGTTCACCTATACAATCGAAGGACCGGACGGGACGCAGGCCGATGCCACCGTTTTTGTGTCCGTCTACCGGCAGGGCGAGGAGCCCGCGCCGCTGGAATTCGACGCAGGCACGGGCCCCGTGAAAAACGACAGTGTCGAGGTGCAGGCCTATCGGTCCAAGCTGATCAGCTGGGACGCCAATGACGAAGTAACGCGCAAGGATGGTGCGAAAGTTGTCGCCGTGGATGGTCGGGCGATTGATGTCACGACAGATGTCGACGTGGGCTTTGGTCGCGTGGCGCTGACCGACAAGGGCACGCTGAATTTCGAGCCGGGGCAGGGCTGGCAGATGGAAAGCATCTGGTTGCCGGCCCCTGACAGCGTCTGGCGTCGGTTGGTGTCGGTCAGCGCGGACGGCTATCAGAACGTGACGCTGGCCGAACACCTCAGCTATTCGCTGTTCCGTGTCATCGTGGGCTTTGCGCTGGGCGCGCTGGTGGGCATTCCGCTGGGCTATGCCATGGGCCTGTCGAACTGGTTTCGCGGCTGGTTCGATCCCATTGTCGAATTCATGCGCCCGGTGCCGCCGCTGGCGCTGATCCCGCTGGTGATCATCTGGGCGGGCATTGGTGAACAGGGCAAGATCATCCTGCTGTTCCTGGCCGCGCTGTGGATCATGGCGATCGGCGCACGGTCGGGTGTGTCGGGGGTGAAGATCACCAAGGTGCACGCGGCCTATTCGCTGGGGGCCAGCAAGTGGCAGATCCTGCGCCATGTGATCATCCCCAACTCCCTGCCCGAGATTTTCACCGCCGCGCGCGTGGCGATGGGCGTTTGCTGGGGCACGGTTGTGGCCGCCGAACTGGTGGCGGCGGAAAAGGGCGTGGGCAAGATGATCGTGGCGGCGTCCAAGTTTCAGGACACCGACATCGTGTTGATGGGGATCATCCTGATCGGCATCATCGGCTTTGGCATCGACATGCTGATGCGCTGGGCCGAGCGGATTCTGGTGCCGTGGAAGGGCAAGGGCTGAGGCGCTGCCTGCACGGGGGTATTTGCGGGCAACTTGATGTGGATCATGGCGGCGGGATGGGCCGCGCGCGAAACTGTGCGGGAACTATGGAATGAGGGTCCTATGCGCAGTTTCTTTTCGATCACCGTCAGTCTGGCCTTGGTGGCGGCAGGGCTCGTGGCCTGTACCGATCCTGTCATGCCCGACCGGACGGACGGGGCGGCGTTCTTTGCCGACAATTGCGTGGCCTGCCATGGCGCGCGGGGGCGGGGCAACGGCGCCTTTGCTGACGGGCTGCAAGCCAGGCCTGCCAATCTGACCACGCTGAGCCGTCGCAACGGCGGCACGTTCCCGTCCGCGCGAGCGCTGAGCTATATCTATGGCGATCCCGAACAGTCCCATCTTGCCCGCGTCATGCCGGAGTTCGGCGGCGCGATGGCGCAGGATCTGGTTCCGGTGGAGATCGACGGCGTGCTGACACCAACACCGCGCGTGCTGGCGGGGTTGCTGGCCTATCTGGAGAGCATTCAGGAGTAGGGGGCGTCGCAAAGTGAACGGTATGACGCGCAGTGCGTTCTGGTTGGCCTGCACCGCCCATAGGTATGCTTTTGATACCAAAAGAGCGGATCAATGCGGGGCCAAATCGCCGCCGCTAGCGGGTTACGTCCAGAGGACGACCGCCAGTTGATGTCAAAATGCCGGGAGTGTGCTGGAAATCCTCCCGACTGGGGGAGGGGATGGTGGAGCATAGCGGGATCGAACCGCTGACCTCCTGCATGCCATGCAGGCGCTCTCCCAGCTGAGCTAATGCCCCATCCTTGGTGACCCCGTGGGGTCCGTGCGCCGCTGATTAGGCGGTTTGGCGGGCGGGATCAAGCGAAAAGATCACGCCCGCCGAAAGCTTTATGTATCGTCGTCATCCGGCGCGACATCGGCGATTTCGTCCAGCGGAACGGTATCGTCGTCGTCGTCATCTTCGAGCAGATCATCGTCCAGATCGACATCAACATCTGTGTCGTCATCGTCCAGTACGACGTCATCATCGTCGACGTCCGCTGCTTTTGCCTTGGCCGTTACCGCGTCTTCCGCGTCGGCGGCGATCATGCGGGATTTGCTGGCGTCCAGCTCGACCACTTCACCCGTGTAGGGGCTGACGATCGGATTTTTGTTCAGGTCGTAAAACCGCTTGCCGGTGGTCGGGCAAAGGCGTTTCGTACCCCATTCTTCCTTGGGCATGATGTCCCCTTTGAAATATCTGTTGCATCTAGGCGATTCAGGGCAAGTGCCATATGGTGTGCCCGGAGTCAAAGCCTTCGTGATAAGTGGGTAAAGGAGCAGATAGGATGGCCATGCATCTGTTGCAAGAAGGACCGCCCGTCGAGGTGGTTCTGCGCCGGTCTGCGCGGGCGCGGCGGATATCGCTGCGGGTGTCGGCCCTGGACGGGCGGGTGACGCTGACCTTGCCCAAGGGCGTGGCCGAACGCGAGGCGATGGCCTTTGCGCGATCCAAGGAAGACTGGATACGCGGCCACCTGCAAGCGCGGCTTGAAAACATTGAGATTGTGCACGGCGCCGAGGTGCCGCTGGGCGGGCAATCGCTGTTGGTTGTGCCCGGCGCGGGGCGGCGGGTCGTTGTGGGCGACCAAACGATTGCGGTGCCCGGTGCACCCGAGCAGGTTGGCGCGCGGTTGCAAGCGCATCTCAAGGCGCTGGCGCGGACGCGGCTGGCGGCGGCGTCCGATCTTTATGCGGAACGGTTGGGGCGGCCTTACCAACGGATCAGCATCCGCGACACCCGGTCGCGGTGGGGGTCGTGTTCAACGCGCGGGACGCTGATGTATTCGTGGCGGTTGGTGCTGATGCCGCAGGCTGTGCTGGACTATGTTGCGGCGCACGAGGTCGCGCATCTTGAGCAGATGAACCATTCACAGGCTTTCTGGGACACGGTGACGCGCATTCACGGCCCTTACGATGTCGCACGCAACTGGTTGCGGCGGCACGGGTCTGACTATCACCGTTATCGCTTTGGTGATTGACCGTTGCCGTATTTGTGATCACAAGGCGGCATGACCACACCCGCCCGCGCCACCGAAATCACCCCAGCCGCCCATGATCGGGTCTATCGCCAGCTGCGCACGCGCATCATGCACGGCGATATTGCCCCCGGGCAGGCACTGACCTTGCGGGGCGTGGCCAAGGAGTACGAAGTCAGCATGACCCCCGTACGCGAGGCGGTGCGGCGTTTGGTGGCCGAAGGGGCGCTGACCATGTCGTCCTCGGGGCGTATGGGCACGCCGGAACTTTCCGCCGAGCGGATCGAGGAGCTGGCCGCCTTGCGGGCGTTGATCGAGGTTGAACTGGCCAGCCGTGCCCTGCCGCGTGCGCATATGGCGCTGATCGAGCGGTTGCAGACCATCAACGGGGCCGTCTCCGAGGCCGTGGCGCATCGTGACGCTGTCAGCTACATCCGCACCAATCTGGAGTTTCACCGCACGCTGTACCTGCGGGCGCAGGCCCCGGCGATGCTGGCCATGGCTGAAACCGTGTGGTTGCAGATGGGGCCGACGATGCGGGCGCTGTACGGGCGGTTGCGGCGGACCGAGCCGCCGCACTATCACAAGCTGATTATCGCCGCGCTGCGCGCTGGCGACGAGCCGGGCTTGCGGTTGGCGGTGCGGACCGATGTGACGCAGGGCTTGCGGATGCTGGCGCGCTGAACAGGTCAGCGCACCGCCGTCGAGGCTGAGGCCTTAGGCCGCCAGCCCCTTGCTGCCCAGATCCAGAAACTTGCGGCGGCGGTCCTGAATCAATGCCTTGGCATCCATGCCCTTGAGATCTTTCAGCATCTCGGCAATTGCCTTGCCCACTGCATCAATCGCATCCTGTGCATGGCGGTGCGCGCCGCCCATCGGTTCGGGGATGATCTGATCAATCACACCCAACTGCTTGAGGTCCTGCGCCGTCAGTCGCAGCGCTTCGGCCGCTTCGCGCATTTTCTCGGCGTCTTTCCACAGGATCGAGGCGCAGCCTTCGGGGCTGATCACCGAATAGACCGCATGTTCAAGCATCGCGAGGCGGTTGGCAGTGGCAAAGGCCACGGCCCCGCCCGATCCGCCCTCGCCGATCACGACGGACACAACCGGCGTGCCGATCTGCAAGGATTTCTCGGTGGCGCGCGCAATCGCTTCGGACTGGCCGCGTTCTTCGGCGCCTTTGCCGGGATAAGCACCGGGCGTGTCGACCAGCGTGATCACCGGGAGACCAAAGCGGCCCGCAAGGTCCATCAGGCGGATCGCCTTGCGATAGCCTTCGGGGCGGGCCATGCCAAAGTTGCGTTCGATGCGTGATTTGGTGTCGTTGCCCTTTTCATGGCCGATCACCATCACCGGCGTGTCGTTGAAGCGCGCCAGCCCGCCCATCACGGCGTGATCGTCGGCAAAGTTCCGGTCGCCTGCCAGCGGCGTGTAATCGGTGAACAGGCGTTTGACATAGTCGATGCAATGGGGCCGTTCGGGATGCCGCGCCACCAGGCATTTGCGCCAGGGCGTCAGCGAACCGTACAGGTCCTGCATCATCGCCTTGCCCTTGGCGTCCAGTGCGGCGGCCTCGGCGCTGGTGTCCGTTTCGGGATTGTTGCGGGCCATGGCGCGCAATTCTTCGGCTTTGCCTTCGATTTCAGCCAGTGGCTTCTCGAAATCCATATATTGAGTCATCTGCTCGCTCCGCTTCGGCTTTGTCCGATATATGGCGGGGGTGGGCGGCGAATGCAATCTTAGGGAAACAGGACCGGGTAAAGCGATGCGATCAGCAAGGCGGCCATGGTCCAGTTGAACGCCCTCAGCCGGGCGGGGTTCGTCAGGACGCGCGCCATCTGTTGGCCCATTACGGTCCACAGGCTGACCGAGGGCAGGTTGACCGCGCCAAACACCACCGCCACCAGCGCGATGGCCGCAAATGTGGTGTCCGGCGTATAGGCGGATATGGCCGTCAGGGCCATCGCCCATGCCTTTGGATTGACCCACTGGAAGGCTGCGGCTTGCAGGAAGGTCATCGGCGTGCCCGTCGCCTCGCCCCGTTTGATCGGTGCGGCATTGGCGATTTTCCACGCCAGATAGCCAAGATAGAGGATCGAGGCGACCTTGAGCACCGTGTAGCTGACAGGGTAGGCGTCAAATATCTGCGCCAGTCCCATGCCCACGACGACCACCATCAGGACAAAGCCCAGCCCCACACCCAGCATGTGCGGCACCGTGCGTGCGAAGCCAAAGTTCGCGCCCGACGCCATCAGCATCAGGTTGTTCGGCCCCGGCGTGATCGAACTCACCAGAGCAAAGGCCGCAAGGGCAAGGAGCATATCAACTGTCATACGCAATGAATGACGTTGTATTGGCGGTTTGAAATTGCAAACTTGGTGCAAAGTCGCGGAGTTTTGCAATTTATGGCCAAGTTGGATTCAAAAAACGAACAGATATTGCAAGAGCTGAGCCGCAATGGACGGATCAGCAATCTGGAACTGGCCGACCGCGTGGGGCTGTCCCCTTCGGCCTGTTTGCGGCGGGTGCAGGAAATGGAGCGCAGCGGCTTGATCAAAGGCTATCGCGCGGTGCTGGACCGCACGGCGCTGGGGACGGGTTTTGTCGCCTATATCGGTGTCGGCCTGCGCGATCACACCAAGGCGGCGCAAGAGGCGTTCGAGCGGGCCATCGCGCGCGCGCCCGAGGTGCGTGAATGTCATAACACCACGGGCACCTACGAATATCTGTTGCGTGTCGAATGTGCCGATCTTCAGAGCTACAAGGCATTTCACACCGACATGCTGGGCGACTTGCCGCAGGTGAATGCGATCACGTCATATGTGGTCATCGGCTCGCCCAAGGATGAAAGGGCGTAGCGCGCGTCAGTTGCTGGCCTGCGCCGCGATGGCAGCAAATGTCGCGTCCAGCTCTGTCGCGACGGGCTTGAGGTCGCTGCTGTAGGGCGCATAGATCGCAGAGGGCAGTATATAGCTGAGCGTGGCCGTGCCGTCCGTATTCTCGGTGACATAGACGCGAATCGGCGCTTCGATCATCGCGTGGGTGTCGATGTTCAGGATCTGCACGGCCAGCGCATTGTTGAACAGGCCGATCACACGGTTGCCAGGGATGGTGATGCCTCGGGCGGCGGCGGCACCGGTGGGGCCGGCCTCGGTGACGACACCCATCTGATGCGCCTTGGCGGCTGTTTTCACGTCCGCAACCAGTTGGTCATAGGGTTTGGCGGTGCGGACCACGGCCCAGCCGTCACGCGGGGTGATGTCCGCGACCTCGGCGAAGGCGGGCAGGGACAGCATCAGCAGGGCAATCAGAAAACGCATGGGGCCTCTCACGATATGTGGAGGCCCCATTGAGGCACGAATGCGCCCCGCAAATCCAGTCACGAGCGCGTCAGCCGGTGATCATCTCATATTGTTTGACCACGACTTCGGCCTGTTTGATCGACGCGATGTCGACCAGACGACCCTTGTAGACGGTGGCACCCTCGCCGTTGGCCTTGGCCTGTTCCATCGCGGCCAGAATCTCGCGGGCTTCGGCGACGGCCTCTTCGGAGGGGGTGAACACCTCGTTGGCCAGCGCGATCTGCTTGGGGTGGATGGCCCATTTGCCGACCATGCCCAGCGTTGCCGACCGCAAAGCCTGCGCGCGGAAACCTTCATCATCCGAGAAGTCGCCAAAGGGGCCATCGACCGGTAGCACACCGTGGGTGCGACAGGCGGCGACAATCGCAGCCTGTGCCCAGTGCCACGGATCGGACCAGTGTTTTGCCCCGTCGCGCAGCATGTAATAGTTTTCCTGTGTGCCGCCGATTCCGGTGGTCTGCATCCCCATTGAGGCGGCAAAATCAGCTGCACCCAAGCTCATCGCCACAAGGCGGGGAGAGGAGGCCGCGATTTCTTCCACGTGGGCGATGCCGGCGGCAGATTCGATGATGACCTCGAAATTGATCTTCTTGGTGCGCCCCTTGGCGGTTTCTATCGCGGTGACCAGCGCATCGACAGCATAGATGTCGGCGGCGCAGCCCACTTTGGGGATCATGATCTGGTCCAGACGCTCGCCTGCCTGCTCCAGCAGATCGACCACATCACGATACCAATAGGGCGTGTCCAGACCGTTGATGCGCACCGACAGGGTCTTGTTGCCCCAGTCGTATTCGGAAATCGCCTGAATGATATTGGCGCGGGCGGTGTCCTTGTCCGACGGGGCGACGCTGTCTTCGAGATCCATGTTGATCACGTCGGCATCCGATGAGGCCATCTTGGCGAACAGCTTGGTGTTCGAGCCGGGGCCAAAAAGCTGGCAGCGGTTGGGGCGTGCTGGAGGCGTGGGCTGAAGGCGGAAGCTCATCTGGGAACCTTTCGAAGTAATATTATTGCGTCACTGTTGCCCTTGCAGGTATTAAATTGCGCCGCCTTTCGCAAGGTTCATTTTGCAAGCGCAGCATTTCCCTGTGGCGTGATGTGATGCGCGGGCGGGTATTTCTTCGAAAATATCGGCCATTCTTCGAAGAAATATGCTGAATCACTATACGGCACGCCGAGTTTCGAACCAACTTGTGTCGGATTTCGCTCAACATCGGCACAAAGCGGCTTGAGCCGACGACACGCATGACCAAAAAGGACTGCCATCATGATCAAGACACCCTACCTGCTTTTCCTTGGCGACGCGCCTGACCAACTGGCCGCAAAAGTGGCGCAGGGCATCAAGGACTGGCGCCCGGACAACGCTGTTGGCCAATTCCGGATGGAGGGTTGCGGCGCGGATGTGAAGCTGCCTGATATGACGCTTGAAGAAGGTCTGAAAGCGGGTGCCAAAACGCTGGTCATTGGCGTGGCGAACCGTGGCGGGATCATTTCCAAGGCGTGGAAAGAAGTCCTGCTGGCCGCACTGGAAGCGGGCTATGATCTGGCCAGCGGTTTGCACAACCTGCTGGAGGACGAACCCGAACTGGTTGCTGCTGCCGCAAAATTCGGGCGCGAAATGCACGACGTTCGCGTCGCATCCGTGGATTATCCCATCGCCAACGGTGAAAAGCGCACCGGCAAGCGGGTGCTGGCCGTGGGGACCGACTGTTCCGTCGGCAAGATGTACACCGCGCTGGCGCTGGACGAGGCGCTGCGCGCCAAGGGTGTGAAAAGCACCTTCCGCGCCACGGGGCAGACCGGTATCCTGATCACGGGTGAAGGCGTGCCGCTGGACGCAGTCGTGGCCGACTTTATGGCGGGTTCGATCGAATACCTGACGCCTGACAACGATGCCGACCATTGGGACATCATTGAAGGGCAGGGCAGCCTGTTCCACGTCAGCTATTCCGGCGTGACGCTGGCGTTGATCCACGGCGCCCAGCCTGATGCGCTGATCATCTGTCACGAGCCGACCCGCAAACACATGCGCGGCCTGCCCAGCTATACGCCGCCCAGCATCGGTCAGGTCAGCGAGCTGGCTCTGGCGCTGGCCAAAGTGGCAAATGCGGACTGCAAGGTCGTGGGCATTTCGGTGAACACGCAGCACATGGGTGACGACGAAGCGCGCGCCTATCTGGCCGAGCTTGAGGCCGAATACGGCATGCCGGCGGTTGACCCGTTCCGTCATGGCGCCGAGCGGCTGGCGGATGCGATTGCAGCTTTGTAAGCTGCGCCTGTCGCCGGGGGCGGATGCCTCCGGCGGGAGTTTTTCTGGCAAGATGAAGGTGATGTATGCGCATTGATGTGACGCGGGATGTGTTCCAGTTGGCACAGGTTTTCACCATTGCGCGGGGGTCGCGGACCGAGGCGCAGGTGCTGACCGTGCGGGTGTCCGACGGTGATGTGACGGGTGTGGGCGAATGTGTGCCCTATGCCCGCTATGGCGAAACGCTGGACAGCGTGACGGCTCAGATCGAAGGTTTGCCTGCGGATATTTCGCGGATGGGGCTTTATGATCTGCTGCCCGCCGGTGCGGCGCGCAACGCGGTGGATTGCGCCCTGTGGGATCTGGAAGCCAAGCGCGCAGGCAAGCGGGTGTGGGAACTGGCCGGGCTGGTGAAGCCGGGACCGGAAATCACAGCCTATACCCTGTCATTGGACAGCCCCGAGGCGATGCAGGCGCAGGCGGCGAAGAACGCCTTTCGTCCGCTGTTGAAGATCAAACTGGGCACGCCCGACGACATGCCCCGGCTTGAGGCCGTGCGCGCAGGTGCGCCCGATGCGCGCATTATCGTGGACGCCAACGAAGGCTGGTCCGCTGATGTTTATGCCGATCTGGCACCGCATCTGGTGCGGCTGGGCGTGCAGTTGGTCGAACAGCCGCTGCCCGCGGGCGAGGATGACGCGCTGATCGGCATGGACCGCCCCGTGCCGGTCTGCGCCGACGAAAGTTGCCATGACCGCGCGTCGTTGCCGCATCTGAAAGGCAAATATGACGTGGTCAACATCAAGCTGGACAAGACCGGCGGGCTGACCGAGGCGCTGGCGCTGCGCGACGCGGCGCTGGCGCAAGGTTACCGCGTGATGGTTGGTTGTATGGTTGGATCGTCGCTGGCGATGGCGCCCGCGACGCTGGTGGCCCAAGGGGCCGAGGTTGTAGACCTTGACGGGCCGCTTCTGTTGGCCGAAGACCGCGACGAACCTTTGATCTTTGACGCCGCTGGGGTGCATCCCCCCAGTGCGAAACTATGGGGATGATGCACATGCGTACTGTTTATGTGAACGGCGACTACCTGCCCGAGACCGAAGCGAAAGTGTCGATTTTTGATCGCGGCTTTCTGATGGCCGACGGTGTCTACGAGGTGACCAGCGTGCTGGACGGCAAGCTGATCGACTTTGACGGCCATGCGGTGCGCCTGCAACGCTCGCTGGACGAGCTGGACATGAAGAACCCGATCACCAAGGACGACCTGCTGGAAGTCCACCGCGAGCTGGTGCGTCTGAACGGGATCGAAGAGGGTATGATCTATCTCCAGATCACCCGCGGTGCGCCCGATGACCGCGACTTTGCTTTCCCTGACCCTGAAACCGTGCCCTGCACCGTGGTCCTGTTCACCCAGAACAAGCCGGGCCTTGCCGCCAATCCGGTGGCGCAAAAGGGCATCAAGGTGATCAGCATCGAAGACATCCGCTGGGGCCGCCGCGACATCAAGACGGTGCAGCTGTTGTACCCCTCGATGGGCAAGATGATGGCCAAGGCGGCGGGCGTCGATGACGCGTGGATGGTGCAGGACGGGTTCGTGACCGAAGGCACCAGCAACAACGCCTATATCGTCAAGGGCGGCAAGATCATCACCCGCCCCAAGACCAACGACATTCTGCACGGCATCACCCGCGCCGCCGTTTTGCGCTTTGCTCAAGAGGCGCAGATGACTGTGGAAGAGCGCAACTTTACCATTGAGGAAGCGCAGGACGCGGATGAGGCGTTCATCACCTCGGCCAGCACCTTCGTGATGCCCGTGGTCGAGATCGACGGCGCGCAGATCGGTGACGGTAAGCCGGGTTCGGTGGCACCCCGCCTGCGCGAGATCTATCTGGAAGAAAGCCGCAAGGTCGCGATTTAGGCCGCGATTTTCGCGTGTGACGCCACCGGCCCTTCGGGGAGAGTTTATTTGGCAAGATGAAGGCAGGTCCCTGCGCTTCTCTCGTTTGATTGATCTTCTCTGAAGGGCCGAGCGGCAAACGGCGCTTCTGTATCAGTCCAGAGGCGCAGAAATCGCTTCGGGTGGTTCTAGGCTGAGAACACCCAGCGCATCCAACCCGCCCATGATCGAATCTACCGCGATGGTGGCTAGGATAATGCCCATCACGCGGCTGATCACGCTGGCGCCGGTGTTGCCGATCAGCTTGTGGATGACGGTGGCGGCCAGCAGCAGGGCCAGCGTGATGGCGAGCACCAGCACCAGAATGCCCGCAGTAATGACCTGTTCGGCCACCGTCTGGCTGTGATTGTCGGTCAGCACGACGATGGCCAGCATTGCCCCAGGCGACGCGATGGATGGCATCGCCAGCGGAAACACCGCCCCTGCCATAGGGTCGCGGCCCGCGGCGGAGATTTCGTTGTCGGATTTGGAATCGCCAAAGATCATCGACAGCGCGAACAGGAACAAGACGATCCCGCCCGCGATCTGGAACGAGCCGAAGCGCAGGCCGAGGCCTTCCAGCAGGAACTGGCCGCCGACCAGGAAGGCCAGCAACACCAGCCCGGCGATAATCGTGGCGCGCAGGGCGATCCGTCGGTGCAGCGCACGCGGTGCGCGGGCTGCGGCGTAGAGGAACACCGGAATGGTGCCGACAGGGTCGATAACGACGAACAGCGTGACAAATTCGCGGGCGAGGCTGGTAAAGTCCAAGGGGCGGGCTTTCGATTAGAGGGACTCGCCGGGATATATCCATGATTTGTCAATAATAGAAGGCCAACACAGGCGTTGCCTGATGCAGACCACCCTTAAACGGGCGGTCTGCTGCCTGTTGGGTCGGATTGGATTAAATCCCGGCGCTGGGGCGGGCTTTGATCGCCTCATACCAGCGCAACAGGTTCGGCGTTTCGTCCGTCACGCCCATCTTGATCACCCGGGCAAAGTCGCTGAACACAAAGGCCGAGATGTCGGCAAAGGTGAACGCGTCGCCGGCCAGATAGGCACTGTCGGCCAGCCGCTGTTCCAGCATGTCCTTGAACAATCCCACCCGGACCCGACCGCGTTCGGCCAGTTGCGGGATCTGTTCAAAGTTGGCAGGCCCCGGAATTGCGCGGTCTTTCATATGCGGGTTCGAGTTGCGCAGCACCTCGGCCACGGCCGCTGCCCCCTGGCTTTCGCAGATCGCGTTCCATTGCAGGATTTCCGCGCGTTCATCAGGTTTTGTGCCGATCAGCGGCGGTTCGGGGTGCGTGTCCTCAAGGTACATGGCGATGGCCAGGTTTTCGGTCAGCGTGGTGCCTGCGTCAGTGATCAGCACCGGCAGCGTCGCACGCGGGTTCACCGCGCGGAAAGCCTCGCCCAGCTGTTCGCCCTTGGCGATGGATATGTCGTGCGTTTCGGGTGTCAGCCCCTTTTCGGCCAGAAACATCCGCGCGCGGCGCGGGCTGGGGGCGGTCGAGCAATCGTAGAAGATCATGGGTCAGCCCTCGCGGTTGATGGTTTCGATGCCGTTGTGGATCAGCCGCGTAGACCACGGGATCGGGTTGCGCAGGGCAAAGTGGGCCATGCAGGCGCCTTCGGCCTCGTCCAGCAATTCCTGGATGCGCTCTTGCGGCTCGGGGCTGTCGATCAGCACATGGGTTTCCACCATCTCGGTCTCGCCCTCGGTCGTGTGGCCCATGTCGCGCATGGTGCTGAGGTTGGTCTTGAACCGCACCCTTTGTTCCAGCCGCAACGAGGTGATTTCGATTTTTCGGGCGGTGTAAATGTCGGTCAGGTGGGTCATCAGGCAAAAGCCGATTCCCGCACAGAAATAGGCCAGCGGCGGCGGAGCTGTGTCATCGCCCACAGGTGTCTGTTCGTCGCAATACAGCCGCAGCGGCGAAAACCCCGGAATGTTCACCTGGACCGTGCCGGTTTTCTTCTGGCGGCCCGTGGCCTCGGCCACGAGGTTCACCTCGAAATGCAGCGGTTCGGGCGGGCGGCCCTTTTTGAACGGGCTGGGGGTGTATTGGGTGGGCGCGGGCGGCGCGTCAGCGCGGGTGCCCACGTGGTAACGGCGTGTTTCGGTCATTGTTGTCCTCCCCTGACGTGGCGGGAGGGTGTCGCGGCGCACAGCTCTTGTCCAGTCACGAAGAGGCGGGCCGCCGCGACGGAAGATGCATCAGCTCTTGTCGGTGACGTTCTCGGCAAAGGCCTGCTTGAACTCGGATTGCTGGGCGCTGGAGGCATCGGTTTGAAAGTTGGCTTTCCATTCGTCCATGGTCATGCCGTAGAACGCCTCGCGGCCTTCGTCCTTGGTCATCTCGATGCCACGTTCGTTCGCGGCCTCCTGATACCAGCGCGACAGACAGTTGCGGCAAAAACCCGCCAAGTTCATCATGTCGATGTTCTGCACGTCGGTGCGGTCCTGCATCAGGTGTTGCTGCAAGCGGCGAAAGGCGGCGGCTTCCAGTTCGATCTGTGTCTGTGCGTCCATGGTGCGGGGTCCTTTGTGCGGGTGTTCAGCTTCAAGATTGGCGTCTTTGTGGGCAGCTTCAAGGTGCAGTGCAACCATGCCTTGGTCCATCGGCGGGCCCGAACTGATGCAGCGGCATTCATATAGCCGTCATTCTTTGCTTCTAGGTGCAGGTCAGTTGTTATTGCGGGCAAACTGGGTGATAACGGTTGAAACACCCTGCGGTTGCCGCAAGAACGCCCTGAGAGAGAAGGTTAGCGCTAAATGAGACGTAATCGGAATGTAAAGATTGTCGCCACACTTGGCCCTGCCTCTGATGACTATGACATGATTCGTGCGCTGCACGAGGCCGGTGCAGATGTGTTCCGTCTGAACATGAGCCACGGCAGCCATGACGAGATTGCGGTCAAGCACAAGATTATCCGCCAGGTGGAAGAGGACCTGGGCAGCACCATCGGCATTCTGGCCGACCTTCAGGGGCCAAAGCTGCGCGTTGGTGTGTTCGCGGGCGACAGCGAAATGCTGGAAGAGGGTGCTGCGTTCCGTCTGGATCTGGACCCTGCCGAGGGCAACGCCGCCCGCGTGTGCCTGCCGCACCCCGAGATTTTCGCGGCGCTGAAACCCGGTGCCTCGCTGCTGGTCAATGATGGTAAGATCCGCCTGAAGGTCGAGGATTGCGGCGATGATTTTGCCGATTGCACGGTGATCGCGGGCGGTGTGATCTCGAACCGCAAGGGCGTGAACGTGCCCGACGTGGAGCTGCCGCTGGCCGCGCTCAGCGACAAGGACCGTGCCGATCTCGAATTCGTGTGCGCGCTGGGGGTCGACTGGCTCGCGCTCAGCTTTGTGCAGCGGCCGGGGGATGTGGAGGAGGCGCGGGGGCTGGCCAAGGGCCGTGCCGCGATCCTGTCCAAAATTGAAAAGCCCAGTGCGGTGGAGCGGTTTGACGAAATCCTCGCCGTCAGCGACGGCATCATGGTGGCCCGTGGCGACCTGGGCGTGGAGCTGCCGGTGCAGAACGTGCCGCCGATCCAGAAGCGGCTGGTCCGCAAATGTCGCAGTGCCGCCAAGCCGGTGATCGTGGCGACGCAGATGCTGGAAAGCATGATCGAAAGCCCGATGCCGACCCGCGCCGAGGTGTCGGACGTGGCCACTGCGATCTATGAAGGTGCGGATGCCGTCATGCTGAGCGCCGAAAGTGCGGCTGGCAATTATCCGGTCGAGGCGGTGCGCACCATGGACAACGTCGCCACCGAGGTCGAGCGCGACCCGACCTATACGCAGATCATCGAAAGCAGCCGAGACGCCAAGCGCAACAGCGTGGCCGACGGTATCGTGGCCGCTGCCCGCGAGATTGCCGAGACGACGAACATCAAGGCGATCTGCTGCTTTACCCAGAGCGGCACAACCGCCCTGTTGACCGCCCGCGAACGGCCCCGCGTGCCGATCATCGCGCTGACCCCGCTGGTGGGCACCGCGCGGCGACTGGCGCTGAGCTGGGGGTGCAACTGTGTGATCACCGACACGATGGAGCGGTTCAAGATGGCCGTGGTCGGCGCAGCCAAGGCGGCGCGGTCCGAGGGCTTTGCCACCGAGAACGACCAGATCGTCGTGACGGCCGGTGTGCCGTTCAACGTGCCGGGTACGACGAATATCCTGCGTGTGGCGCCTTGTGATGAACGTTTGATTTTCAGCACTGATCCGGAATAGCGTTGCCGGATGGACAAGCTGTCGAAATATCTGGATTCCGACATGGCCCTGGTTCTGGGGGTCGTGATCGCATTGTTGTCGATCCCGTCCATCCTGTCGGCCATGACCGACGGGCGTGCCCCACGGGCTTCGGCCGTCACGATCCTGATTGCGGGGGCGTTGATCATTTTTGCGGTCAAGACCCATCCGGGCGGTTACCAGATCAGCGATGTGCCCCACGCCTTTGTCACGGTCGTCGCCCGTTACATGCCCTGACGATATCTGTGTCCTGGCCTGCGAATTAGCGCTTGCCTCGTAGGCGGATGCCTCCTATATGCACCTCTCGTTCTGCGCGTCCGGCCCAAAGTGGCATGCCGAGTCGCGCGTCTACCGAACTCAAGAAGGAGACGGAAATGCCCAAGATGAAGACCAAGTCGAGCGCCAAAAAGCGCTTCAAGGTGAGTGCCACAGGCAAAGTCATCGGTGCCCAGGCTGGTAAACAGCACGGCATGATTAAGCGGACAAACAAGTTCATTCGCAACGCACGCGGTACGACAGCTTTGTCGGCACCCGATGCCAAGATCATCAAGGGCTTTATGCCCTACGACCGATAAGAAGGAGCCTGAACCATGTCACGCACCAAAGGCGGCACAGTCACACACGCACGTCACCGTAAAATCGTCAAAGCCGCAAAAGGCTATTACGGACGTCGCAAAGCAGTATTCAAAGTTGCAACACAGGCGGTCGACAAGGCCAACCAGTACGCAACACGCGACCGGAAAAACCGCAAGCGCAACTTCCGCGCCCTGTGGATCCAGCGCATCAACGCCGGCGTTCGCGCCCATGACGAATCGCTGACATACAGCCGGTTCATCAATGGTCTGAACCTGGCAGGCATCGAAGTTGACCGTAAGGTTCTGGCCGATCTGGCCGTGAACGAACCGGCGGCCTTCGCAGCCATCGTCGACCAGGCCAAAGGCGCGCTGCCCGCGTAACCTTTGACGGTTGAACAAATTTGAAAGGCCCTGCCATCCGGCGGGGCCTTTTGCGTTTTGGGGTCAGATGCCTGCGGTGCCCAATTGGCGCGCTGTGGCGATCCATGTGTCTGTACGCCCGGCCTTTGGATGGCTGGCCCCGGCGAAAAAGCTGACGCGGGTCGGGGTGATGCCCACAAACCTCAGGATATGGTCGCGCAACTGCCGGATCATGGCGCTGCGGTAGATCAGCGACAGAAACCAGCGCGGCGTGTCCGACGTGATGACCAGACGGGCGCTGCGCCCTTGCAGCATGGGACGGGGCATGCCGGTGATTTTCAGATTGCGGGTGTCATAGCTGCGCCCCGGAAGGAAGGCCCGGTCGAACATTCCTTTGAGCTTGGCAGGCAGGCCGCCCCACCACATGGGGGTGGTGATCACCACGTGCTGCGCCCATTCGATATCACCCAGCAGCGTTTCAAGGTCCGGCTCCAGCGGCTTGGAGTAGGTGTAGCCGTTAAATCCATAGTCGGAATCAAAGGCCATGTCGCGCAGGTGGGTCAGGCGCACGTCATGCCCGGCCGCCTGTGCGGCGGCGGCATATGTCTCGGCCAGCGTGCGGTTCAGCGATGTTTCGGCGGGGTGTCCGTTCAGGATGAAAATACGTTTGGGCATGGGGTGAATCTCTTTAAATTGACCATGGTCAAAATCGATAAGTTCAAAATTGACCGTGGTCAATAAAAAATTTGACCGCGGTCAGCAAACGTGGCAGACACATCAGGATGAAACAGCCCGTTCAACAACGCACACTGAAAACCCGTGCCCGCCTGTTGGCGGCGGCAGAACAGGTGATTGCAGCGCAGGGGTTCGAAGCCTTGCGGGTCGATCAGGTGGTCGCCAATGCAGGTGTCGCCAAGGGAACGTTTTTTGCCCACTTCACCGACAAGGACGCGCTGATGGCGCAACTGATCGGCAGCCGGATCAACACGGCCCTCGACATGATTGAAGAGCAGCCGACCCCGAACGATGTTGACGAGATTGTGCAGGCGCTTGCCCCGTTGATGGCGTTGATGACCTGCGAGCGCTATGTGTTCGACGTGATCCTGCGCCATTCCGGCGCGGCCATGGCCGAAGAAATTGGCCCGATTGCCGAAACCTTTGGCCGGTTCCAGACGGTGCTGGAAGGGTGGCTGAAAGATGCGCCCGTGCGCCGCGATGTGCCCGTGGCGATGCTGGCCGAAGGTGTCGGGGCATTTTTCATTCAGGTGATCGCGCTGCATTTCTGCGCTTTGCACAGCGATGTCGATATGCCCGCACGGCTGGCCCCGTGGCTGCGTGCGTGGCTGTTGCCGCCCGCCTGAGGGCCTTGCCTCCCTTGTAATCAGCCGCGTTTCTGCTAGCACGTCTGCGACATATGACAGGACGGTTGACGATGGACGATCTCAAGCAAAAATATCTCGGACAGATTGCCAATGCTGCCGATGAATCCGCGCTGGAAGAGATCCGCGTGACGGCTGTTGGCAAAAAGGGCGAAGTGGCGCTGAAGATGCGCGAGCTGGGCAAGATGACGCCCGAGGAACGGCAGGTTGCCGGCCCCGCGCTGAATGCGCTCAAGGACGAGATCAACAGCGCGCTGGCCGCGAAAAAGGCCGCCTTGGGCGATGCCGCACTGGACGAGCGTCTGCGGTCTGAATGGCTGGACGTGTCGCTGCCGGGGCGTGGCCGTCGCGTGGGCACGATCCACCCGATCAGCCAGGTCACCGAAGAAGTCACCGCCATCTTTGGCGAGCTGGGTTTTGCGAGCGCCGAAGGGCCGCGCATCGACACCGACTGGTACAACTTCGACGCGCTGAACATCCCCGGGCACCACCCCGCGCGGGCCGAGATGGACACGTTCTATATGCACCGCGCCGAGGGCGATGACCGTGCGCCCAACGTGCTGCGCACCCACACCAGCCCCGTGCAGATCCGCACGATGGAGGCACAGGGCGCGCCGCTGCGCATCATCTGCCCCGGCGGTGTGTACCGCGCCGATTACGACCAGACGCACACGCCGATGTTCCACCAGATCGAAGGTCTGGCGATCGACAAGGACATCTCGATGGCCAACCTGAAATGGGTGCTGGAAGAGTTCTTCGCCGCCTTTTTCGAGGTCGACACGATCAAGACCCGCTTCCGCGCGTCGCACTTCCCCTTCACCGAGCCGTCGGCCGAAGTGGACATTCAGTGTTCGTGGGAAAACGGCACCGTCAAAGTGGGCGAAGGCGACGACTGGCTGGAGGTGCTGGGCAGCGGCATGGTGCACCCCAAGGTGCTGCAAGCGGGCGGGATCGATCCGAACGAATGGCAGGGCTTTGCCTTTGGCATGGGGATCGACCGGATCGCGATGCTGAAATACGGCATCCCCGATCTGCGGGCGTTCTTTGATTCAGACCTGCGCTGGCTGCGGCACTACGGCTTTGCCTCGCTGGATGTGCCGACGTTGCATGGTGGTTTGAGCCGCTAAGACACCAAACGTGGAGGCATTCCCATGCTCTTCAGACCCGACCAGCACACCTATAGCGAAGACGACCTGCGCCGTTATGCCGTCTTCGAAATCATCTATACGCTGATCGACTTTGCGGCGGCGGGGCTGTTCCTGATCGGGTCCATAATGTTCCTGTCTTCCGCTTGGGAGAACTTTGGCACATGGCTGTTCATCGTGGGGTCTGTGCTGTTCGCCACCAAGCCCACGCTGCGCCTGATCCGCGAGTTGCGGCTGGCGGCGGCGGGGGATGAAAAGGATCTGGGCAAGCGGTTCGAAAAAGACTGACACGCAAAGCGACCGTCCTGTGCGCCACCCACCCGTCCACGCAGGTGTTGCACCCATCCGTATTTCTTGTCATTGCAGGGCGGCATATTCCGCAGGGGTAAAAGACCATGAAATTCACGCTGTCCTGGCTCAAGTCGCATCTGGAAACCGATGCCACACTGGATGAGATCACATATGCGCTGACCGACCTCGGGCTTGAGGTTGAAGGCGTCGAAGATCGCGGGGCGGCGCTGGCGGCGTTTACCATCGGTTACGTGGAAAGCGCGGAAAAGCATCCCGATGCGGACCGTTTGCGTGTCTGTCAGGTGCAAACCGACGAGGGCGTCAAACAGATCATCTGTGGCGCCCCCAATGCGCGGCAGGGGATCACCGTGGTCGTGGCCAAGCCGGGCGTTTACGTGCCGGGCATCGACACCACCATCGGCGTCGGCACGATCCGTGGCATCGAAAGCTATGGCATGATGGCATCCGAGCGCGAGCTTGAGCTGTCGGAAGAGCATGACGGTATTATCGAGCTGGCATCGGGCGAGGTCGGGCAAACCTTCTCCGACTGGCTGGCCGCGAATGATCCTGCCAAGGTCGATCCTGTGATCGAGATTGCGATTACCCCCAACCGCCCCGATGCGCTGGGCGTACGCGGCATTGCCCGCGATCTGGCGGCACGTGGACTTGGCACGCTGAAACCCTGTGCGGTTGAGGTGGTCGAGGCCAGCTTTGCCAGTGACATCAAGGTCAGCATCGACGACGACACGCTGGACGGCTGCCCGCTGTTCTGTGGTCGTCTGATCAAGGGCGTGAAAAACGGCCCCAGCCCGCAGTGGTTGCAAGACCGCCTGCGTGCCATCGGCCTGCGCCCGATCAGCTTCCTGGTCGATGTCACAAACTTCTTCACCTACGATCTGAACCGCCCCCTGCACGTCTTTGACGCGGACAAGGTTGCCGGAAACCTGCGCGTGCACCGCGCGGCAGGTGGTGAAACCATCACTGCGCTGGACGACAAGGAATACACCCTGCAAGCGGGCCAGATGGTGATTTCCGACGACAATGGCGTCGAAAGCATCGCGGGCATCATGGGCGGCGCGGCCTCGGGCTGTACCGACGAGACGGTCAATGTTTTTGTCGAAAGCGCCTATTGGGACACGGTGCAGATCGCCTATGCGGGCCGCGCGCTGAAAATCAACTCGGACGCGCGCTATCGCTTTGAACGCGGTGTTGACCCTGCCTTCACCCCCGAAGGGCTGGAGCACGCGGTGCGCATGATCGTGGATCATGCAGGCGGTGAGGCGTCGGAGCTGGTGCAGGCCGGTGGGGTGCCCGACACCGCACGCGCCTACAAGCTGGACGCGGCGCGGGTGCAATCGCTGGTCGGTATGGAAATCCCCGAAAGCCAGCAGCGCCAGACGCTGACGGCCCTTGGCTTCCGGCTTGAGGGCGACATGGCCCATGTGCCCAGCTGGCGCCCCGATGTGCAGGGCGAGGCCGATCTGGTCGAAGAGGTCGCGCGCATCGCGTCGCTGACCAAGCTGGAAGGCAAACCGCTGCCGCGCCTGACACCCGGCGTGCCGCGTCCCGTCATGACCCCTGGCCAGCGCCGCGAACAAATCGCGCGGCGCACCACGGCGGCACTGGGGTACAACGAGCTGGTCACCTACAGCTTTATCGATCAGGCCAGTGCGGCCCTGTTCGGCGGTGGCGATGACCTGACGCGGCTGGAAAACCCGATTTCCACCGACATGAGCCATATGCGCCCCGCGCTGCTGCCCGGCCTGCTGGCCGCCGCGGCCCGCAATCAGGCGCGCGGGTTCTCTGATCTGGCGTTCTTCGAGGTCGGGCCCGCCTTCCACGGCGGTGAGCCGGGCGAGCAGCACACGCTGGTCAGCGGCCTGCTGGTCGGGCGCACCGGCCCCAAGGACGTGCACGGCGCATCGCGCCCCGTTGATGTCTATGATGTCAAAGCCGACGCCGAGGCCATTCTGGCCGCCATGGGCGCGCCCGCCAAGGTGCAGATCCTGCGCGGCGCGGCCGATTGGTGGCACCCGGGCCGTCACGGCAAGATCTGCCTGGGTCCGAAAAAGGTGCTGGGCATCTTTGGCGAGGTGCACCCGCGCGTTCTGGCAGCCATGGACGTCAAGGGCCCCGCGATGGCCTTTACCCTGTGGCCGGACGAGGTGCCGATGCCGCGCAAATCCGGTGCCAGCAAGGGCGCACTGACCATCAGCGACCTGCAAGCGGTCGAGCGTGACTTTGCCTTTGTGGTCGACGCCGAAGTCGAGGCGCTGACGCTGGTCAATGCCGCGCAAGGGGCCGACAAGGCGCTGATCGAAGACGTGCGCGTATTTGACGAGTTCATCGGCGGCAGTCTGGGCGAGGGCAAGAAATCACTGGCCATCACCGTGCGCCTTCAACCCACCGACAAGACGCTGAAAGAGGCCGACATCGAGGCGGTCAGCGCCAAGGTGGTCGAGAAGGTGACAAAGGCAACCGGCGGGATCCTGCGGGGGTGAAGCGTCAGCTGGCCGCCCTGCTGTTTGCAACTCTTCTGACCGGAGGGGGTGCAAACGCGGGGGGCTACTGCCTGAAGCCAGTGTCTTACGACCCGCCCCGTTCAGGTCTTGAAATAAGGCAGCCCCATCGGCTGGCCTCTGACCCACTGATCTATCCAGGGTATCCGTGGTTGGTGATTCATCCCACCAACCGGGGCGGTCTTTATACGATCCGGGATGAGCGCTATGAGCGGTTGCAGGCGGACTGGCCGCGCTCAGACCTGTGGAGCTACGGACACTATTTTATCCGCCCCAATGGGCAGGTTTTCGGGATCGGGAGCCGTCCGGGCGAACTGTTTGTGCTGCCCGAAGGCCGCGCTGCGTTCGAAAAGCTGGATTTGCCGGATTTTGACGACATCCACTATGATTTGGCCAGCGACCGGATATTGGTGTGGAAACAAGCGGATCAGTCCTTTTCCGAGGTCACTGACGATGGGCTTGTCCCCGCAAATTTTGGCAAGCTGCCAGATATACGCAACGGCGCGATGCCACGTTTTGTGCCCGAACTGGACAGTTGGGTGGCAGCGACACCGGAGCAGCTTTACATAGCGAAGTCTGGGGAGGACTGGCGCCCCTTTCGAAAGGGCTGGAGAACCCGCGCGGCGCTTTATCAACTTGAGTTCGCACCTCTTCACTTTGAGCGCGACACCGCGACCTTGACCATCAAACTTGGCAGGTACGTTCTGGTCTACCGGATGGATGATACCGGGCTGCCAAGGTTTTTGTACCGGGTCGATGAGGTGGGCACGATCTGGTTGGATGGCGTTTTGCCTATGATCGAAGCCGATGGGACAAGCAGAACCCTTTGGGGGCGTGTTCGCGGGTTGTCGCGGTTTGGCAAGGTCATGCAGGTAATCACGCCGTCCGGTCCGATGGAGGTTTTCGATCTGCCACTGTCAGACCGGCCCGCTGACGGGGCGCATCTCACGAACTGGACATTAGGCTACGGGTCGTTTCGCCAAAGTGTCTATCATGTCCCGCCGATTTTTCACATCGGAACAGAAGCCTTCTTTTTCGACGGCAGGTCCCGTATTCCGTCCCCGCAACTCTCGATGCAGGCGTTGGGCAAATTTGCCCGGTGGGTGAACTGGCGAAGCCGCGTTTTCGTGGTTAAAGAGACGGGGTGGGCCGAACTGATGCCTGATCTCAGCTTGCGTGACATCCCGTTTCCCGTGCCACTTGGTCGCTCGCCGGTCGATATGCGGATCACGGCAAGTGACTCTCTTGGCTTGGTCTTCGTATCACAGGGACAAATCTGGCACAGTTCTGATGGCGAAACCTTCAAGCAACTGACGGACGGGACGGCCGTAAAAGTTCAAGAGTTCGTCAGCGACCTGCCCAACCGCACCGACATGTTGGTGCGCGGCGCTGATGGGCTATATCTACTCAAACCAAATTGTCTCTAGGGAGTTTCTTATGTTGAAGGTCTACTTATCCGGCGAAATCCACACCGACTGGCGCGACCAGATCATTCAGGGTGCGCAAGGTCTGGACGTGTCCTTTGACAGCCCAGTCACCGATCATGCCGCCAGTGACGATTGCGGTGTGGAAATCCTTGGGGCCGAGCCGGACAAGTTCTGGCACGACCGCAAGGGCGCGCAGCTGAATGCCATCCGCACCCGCAAGGGCATTGCCGATGCCGACGTTGTGGTGGTGCGCTTTGGCGACCAGTACAAACAGTGGAACGCAGCCTTTGACGCGGGGCAGGCAGCCGCCTTGGGCAAATCTCTGATCGTCCTGCACGGCCCCGACCAAGCCCACGCGCTGAAAGAGGTCGATGCTGCGGCTTTGGCCGTGGCGCAAGAGCCACAGCAGGTGGTCGACATCCTGCGCTATGTGCTGACCGGAAAACTGCCCGGCTGAACCTGCGCCTGATTGTTTCCGAAAATCGCCAATGCGCTGGCAAATCTGCGAAACTGCCTGCCCAGATATAAAAACCTGTGTTAAATCGTATGCGTCGGCGCATCAAAAGCGATAACGCGCGCCACAATTAACGAAGGACCAAACATGCTGAACGAATTCAAAGCTTTCATCGCCAAGGGCAATGTCATGGACATGGCCGTTGGTATTATTGTCGGCGCTGCCTTTACCGCCATCGTCAGCTCGATGGTGGCTGACCTGATCAACCCGATCATCGGCTTGTTCACCGGTGGTGTCGATTTCACCAACAATTATGCAGTTTTGTCCGGCGACGTGCCTGCAGGTGCCTCGCTCGAAGCTGCGCGTGAAGCTGGGGCTTCGGTCTTTGCCTATGGCTCGTTCCTGATGGCGGTCATCAACTTCCTGATCATCGCATTCGTGGTGTTCATGCTGGTGAAGATGGTCAACCGCATCAAATCCGCCGCTGAAAAACCCAAGGATGTCGCCCCCGAGGTGCCCGCAGGTCCGTCCGAACTGGATGTGCTGCTGGAAATCCGCGACCAGCTGGCCAAGCGTTAAACAGGCAAAGGCCCGCGCAGATCGCTCCACGCGGGCCTTTTCGCTTCATCTTGCCAGATAAACTCCGGGGAAGGCGCGTATGCGCCGAGGGGCAGAGCCCTTGTGCCGCTTACAGTTGCAGTGCGTCCCCGGGTGTAATCACATCCAGCCCCAAAGCCTCGCCCACGGCCGCATAGGTCAGCTTGCCCGCATGCACGTTCAGTCCCGCCAGCAGGTGCGGATCGTCGGCACAGGCCTGTTTCCACCCCTTGTCCGCCAGCGCCAGCATGAAGGGCATCGTCGCATTGCCCAAGGCAATGGTGGATGTCCGCGCCACGGCCCCCGGCATGTTGGCCACGCAATAGTGCATGATCCCTTCCACGTCATAGATCGGGTCCTGGTGCGTGGTGGCTTTCGAGGTCTCGAAGCACCCGCCCTGGTCAATCGCCACGTCCACCAGCGCCGCACCCGGCTTCAGCTCGGACAGTTGCGCGCGGGACAGAAGTTTGGGCGCAGCGGCACCTGGGACCAGCACCGCGCCGATGATCATATCGGCGGATCGCGCCAGCTCGATGGTGTTGCCCGCGCTGGCATAGCTGGTCTTGAACACACCGGCAAAGGCATCGTCCAGATAGCGCATGCGCGGCAGCGAACGGTCGAGCACGGTCACATCCGCGCCCATGCCTGCGGCGACACGTGCCGCATGGGTGCCGACCACACCGCCGCCGATCACGACGACACGTGCGGGGCTGACACCGGGCACACCGCCCAGCAGCACGCCGCGCCCGCCATTGGCCTTTTGCAGCGTCCACGCGCCGACTTGCGGTGCCAGCCGACCTGCGACTTCGGACATCGGGGCCAGCAACGGCAGCCCACCCGTGCGGTCTGTGACGGTTTCGTAGGCAATGCAGGTCGCACCCGATGCCAGCAAGTCTTGGGTCTGGTCAGGGTCCGGCGCCAGATGCAGATAGGTGAACAGAACCTGCCCCTCGCGCAGCATCTTGCGCTCAACGGCCTGGGGTTCCTTAACCTTGACGATCATGTCAGCGGCGGCAAACACTTCCTTGGCCGAGCCGACGATCTGCGCGCCCGCAGCCGTGTAATCCGCGTCTTCGAACCCTGCACCAACGCCCGCACCCGCCTGTATCAGGACGGTGTGACCGTGCCCCACGGCCTCTTGTGCGGCGTTCGGGGTGATCCCGACGCGGAATTCCTGTGGTTTGATCTCAGTTGGACATCCGATTTTCATCTGCCATTCCCTGTATTGCAGTATGACGCACAGTTTATCGGGGTTTCGTCGCAAGAACCCACGAAAGGCCCCTCGCCATTTGCCTCTTTCTTCGAATAGTCTGGCGTGGAAACGCTATTATTTCGAAGGAATGTGCGTAAATGTCAGTAGATGCGACCGATCGGCGTATTCTCGAAGCGCTTCAGCGCAAGGGCCGGATGTCGAATGCAGACCTGTCGGAACAGGTCAACCTCAGCGCCTCGGCCTGTCACCGGCGGGTGCAGCGGCTGGAGGCCGAGGGATATATCCGAGACTATGTTGCTTTGCTTGATGCACGCAAGATGGGCGTGTCGACCACGGTTTTCGTCGAAATCACGCTTCAGGGGCAGGCTGACGAGGTACTGGACGCCTTTGAGAAAGCGGTGCGGCGCATACCTGATGTGTTGGAGTGTCACCTGATGGCAGGCACCGCCGATTACATTCTGAAAGTCGTGGCCGAGAACACCGAGGATTTTGCACGGATTCACCGCCAGCACCTGGCGCGCCTGCCCGGTGTCGCGCAGATGCAGTCCAGCTTTGCCTTGCGGACGGTGTTCAAGACGACGGCCTTGCCGGTCTGGGGGGAGAAATGAGCGATTGGGATTATATCGTTGTCGGCGCAGGCAGCGCCGGCTGTGTGGTGTCCAAGCGTCTGAGTGATGCAGGCCACCGCGTGCTGCTGCTGGAAGCGGGCGGCAAGGACAATTACCATTGGGTGCATATCCCGATGGGATACCTTTATTGCATTGGCAATCCGCGTACCGACTGGATGTATCGCACCGCGCCGGTGGACGGGTTGAACGGCCGGTCGCTGTTGTATCCGCGCGGCAAGGTCTTGGGTGGCTGTTCATCGATCAACGGCATGTTGTACCTGCGCGGGCAGGCGGCGGACTATGACGGCTGGCGGCAGATGGGGCTGACCGGCTGGGGCTGGGACGACGTGCTGCCCTATTTCAAGAAATCCGAAGATTACGTTGATGGACCGTCGGACATGCACGGGGCAGGCGGCGAATGGCGGGTGGAAAACCAGCGTCTGCACTGGGACCTGCTGGACGACTGGATGGAGGCGGCTGCGGCCTGGGGTTTGCCCAAGGTCACCGATTTCAACACCGGCGACAACGAGGGTGTGGGATATTTCCGGGTCAATCAGCGCAACGGATGGCGCATGAACACGGCCAAGGCCTTTCTGCGCACCGCCACCGGCCAGACGCTGAAGGTCGAAACACAGGCGCACACCCGCCGTATCCTGATCGAGGACGGGCGCGCCGTGGGCGTGGAATACGACCGCGCCGGCGTGACCCGTCAGGCGCGGGCCGGGGCCGAGGTGATCCTGTGCGCCGGTGCGGTCAACAGCCCGCAAATCCTGCAACTGTCGGGAATTGGTCCGGGCGATCTGCTGCAAGAGCATGGCATCGCCGTTCAGCACGAGGCGCCGCAAGTGGGTGCCAATCTGCAAGACCATCTGCAACTGCGCTGCGCGTGGCGGCTAACACAGGCCAAGACGTTGAACACGATGGCCAACAGCCTGTGGGGCAAGGCGTTGATCGGCATGGAATATGCCATGCGCCGCAGCGGCCCGATGTCGATGGCCCCCAGCCAGTTGGGCGCGTTCAGCAAATCGCGCCCCGATCTGGCAACGGCGGATCTGGAATATCACGTGCAGCCGCTGTCGCTCGAGGCGTTTGGCCAGCCGCTGCACAATTTCCCCGCCATCACCGCCAGCGTCTGCAACCTGCGCCCCGAAAGCCGTGGCACGGTGCAGATCGCCTCGGCGGATCCGCACGATGCGCCGGTCATCGCACCCAACTACCTGTCGACCGAAGGCGACCGTCAGGTGGCGCGCGATGCCATCCGGCAGGTGCGTGCGATCATGTCCCAGGCCCCGATGCAGCGTTATGCGCCGGAAGAATTGAAGCCGGGTGCGCAGGCGCAGACCGATGCCGAGCTGACGCAGGCGGCGGGGGATGTGGGCACGACGATCTTTCATCCCACCTGCACCGTGCGCATGGGGGGCGATGATGCGCCGTTGGATGACCAGATGCGTCTGCGCGGGATCGGCGGGTTGCGCGTGGTTGATGCCAGCGCGATGCCGGCAATTCCCAGCGGCAACACCAATGCACCGACGATCATGATGGCGGAAAAGGCCAGCGACATGATCCTGGCCGCCGCACGCGGCTAAGGGCGATTCGCCAGACCCTAAAAACAACAAACCCCCGCAGGCGCAGCCATGCGGGGGTCCGTAATCTTAAAGCAGCTTACGCCGGGGATGACTTACATCATACCTTCGCGTTGAGCCTTTTTGCGTGCCAGCTTGCGGGCACGGCGGATCGCTTCGGCTTTCTCGCGTGCTTTTTTCTCGGAGGGTTTCTCGAAATGCTGCTTGAGCTTCATTTCACGGAACACACCTTCGCGCTGAAGTTTTTTCTTCAGGGCGCGCAGCGCTTGATCGACGTTGTTGTCGCGAACACTAACCTGCATGTGGTTTTCACCACCTTTCTAAGTTGAGTTGCAAGGATTTGCAGGAAGTGGGCATATAGCAACTGTGACCTAGTTTGTCCAGTACCCGGACGCACCCGCCACAAGGAGGTATCGAGATGAACGCGAACTATGCCGAAACCAAAGAGGCGCTGTTTCAGGCCGCCCTGAGCCATGTGGCATTCGACGGCTGGACCGATGCGACGTTTCAGGCCGCCATCCGCGACGCGGACGTGGCTCCGGCGGTTGCACGCGCTGTGTGCCCGCGTGGTGCGGTCGATCTGGCGCTGGCCTATCACGCGGCGGGCGATCAGGCGATGGTCGCGCGGTTGCAGTCCGAAGACCTGAGCGCCCTGCGCTTTCGTGACCGTATCGCTGCGGCTGTCCGTTACCGGCTTGAGGCGGTCGGGGACAAGGAAGCCGTGCGCCGTGGCACCACGCTGTTTGCGCTGCCGAACCATGCCGCTGACGGGGCCAAGGCGATCTGGGGCACCGCTGATGCCATCTGGACCGCGCTGGGTGACACCTCGGACGATGTGAACTGGTACACCAAGCGGGCCACGCTGTCGGGTGTCTATGGTTCGACCGTTCTGTATTGGCTGGGGGATGACAGTGTCGACCATCAGGCGACATGGGCGTTTCTGGACCGGCGCATCGACAACGTCATGCAGATCGAAAAGGTCAAGGCGCAGGTGCGGGACAATCCTGTTCTGTCCAGGCTGATGGCAGGCCCGAACAAGTTGATGGAGACGATCAGACGCCCTTCGGACAGGGGCGGATTTCCCGGTCGTTGGAGCAAGCCCCGCAATTGACGCCACGTGCCGTGTCTGCCGCGTGATGTGGTGTCGGTTCCGTCCCGGCCTGCGCCCTGCTAGGCATGTGAAAATGACATTCAGGAGTTCCCCATGACACAGACCATGCGCGCGATTGAGATCACCAAGCCCGGCGGGCCGGACGTATTGCAACCCACCGAACGCCCCATGCCGCAGGCCGGGCACGGTCAGGTTGTCATCAAGGTGGCCTTTGCCGGTGTGAACCGCCCCGACGCCCTGCAACGTGCAGGCATGTACGCGCCGCCCAAGACCGCCAGTGATCTGCCGGGGCTGGAAGCGTCGGGCGTGATTGCGGAAGTTGGCGCAGGCGTGACCGATTGGGCCGTGGGCGACAAGGTATGTGCCCTGCTGCCCGGTGGCGGCTATGCCGAATATGTGGCGACGCCTGCCGCGCATTGCCTGCCCGTGCCCGAAGGCATGGACATGAAACAGGCGGCCTGCTTGCCCGAAACCTTCTTCACCGTCTGGTCCAACGTGTTCACGCGCGGCGGGCTGAAAGGCGGCGAGCGGTTCCTGATCCACGGCGGGTCCAGCGGGATCGGCACGACCGCGATCCAGCTGGCCCAGCACTTTGGCGCACGGGTCTTTGTCACCGCAGGGTCGGCAGAAAAATGTGCGGCCTGCGTCGAGCTGGGCGCAGAGCGGGCGATCAACTACAAGGACGAGGATTTCGTCGAGGTCATGAAAGAGGCCGGCGGTGCCGATCTGATCCTGGACATGGTGGGCGGCGATTACATCCCGCGCAACCTGTCGGCGCTGGCCGATGACGGACGGCTGGTGCAGATTGCATTCCTGCAAGGTCCCAAGGTCGACATGAACTTTGTTCAGTTGATGACCCGCCGTCTGACCATGACCGGCAGCACGCTGCGCCCCCAAAGCGATCTGGCCAAGGCGCGCATTGCGCAGGACCTGCGCGAAGCGGTTTGGCCGCTTCTGGCGGCGGGCAAGATTGCACCGGTGATGGACAGCACCTTTGCCTTCGAGCAGGCTTGTGACGCGCACGCGCGCATGGAAACCAGCACTCATATCGGTAAGATCGTTCTTGAAATCGGCGGCGCATAAGGGGACCCCTGACATGGCACTGACAGCAATCATCAAGGAAAACGGCGGGCCCGAGAAATTTGTTCTCGAAGATCGCCCCGTTGGAGATCCCGGCCCCGGTGAAGTGCGTATCGCGCACAAGGCGGTGGGGCTGAATTTTATCGACGTGTACCAGCGCACCGGCCTTTACCCGATGGAACTGCCCCACGCGCTTGGGATGGAAGCCGCCGGGATCATCGAGGCGGTGGGCGAGGGGGTCACACACCTCAGGGTCGGTGACCGTGCGGCCTATGCAGCGCAACCGCCCGGTGCCTATTGCGAGGCGCGGGTGATGCCTGCTGCACAGGTCTGTCCGCTGCCGGACGACATCAGCTTTGAACAGGGTGCGGCGATGATGCTGAAAGGCATGACGGCGGAGTACCTGCTGCACCGCACAACGCCATTGCAAATGAACGACACGGTGTTGTTCCACGCAGCCGCCGGTGGTGTGGGGCTGATCGCCTGTCAATGGGCGCGGTCGGAAGGGATCAAGCTGATCGGCACCGCTGGTACGGACGAAAAATGCGCGCTGGCGCGAGAGCATGGGGCCGCGCATTGCATCAACTATCGCACCGAGGACTGGGTCGCACGGGTGCGTGAACTGACCGACGGCAAGGGCGTTGACGCGGTGATGGACGCCGTGGGCAAGGACACGTTCGACGGATCGCTGAATTGCCTGAAACCTTTGGGCATGATTATCTCTTTCGGGAATGCTTCGGGGCCGGTGCCGCCGTTCGATCTGGGTATTCTTGGGCCCAAGGGGTCGTTGAAAATCACCCGACCGTCGATCTTTACCCATATCGCCGACCACAAAACCTGTCAGCAAATGGCGCAACACCTGTTCGACAAGGTGCTGTCTGGTGATGTGGAGATTCGCATTGACCAACGGTTCGCGCTGAAAGATGTGGCCGAAGCGCACCGCGCGCTGGAAGCCCGCAAGACGACGGGCAGCACCATTCTGACGCTGTAGCGACTGCCGCCACCGCGGAAGCGTCCGGCGGGGCTTTTTGAGCCAGAGAAGATGGGGCGGACACTGTGGTGATCCGCCCCTTTTCCGTCCGTCCGGGCGGGTGGTTCTTTTGGCCCCAGATACCTTCGTCGCAGGCTTCTGCCTTCTCGGCTAGCGCACCGGATCGAAAACGGCGTCTTTCATCCGGCAATCGCGCACCACGTCTTGCCCGCAGGGCACCGGTTTCAGGTCACGCGAGAGGCAGATGCGGGCTTCTTGTATCATGCCGTCCTGACAGGTGATGGTGATGCCATCACGCTCGAATCCGGGGTTGGCCTGCAGGAATGCCTCTTCGACGACGGAGGCAGGCAGCTTCATCCGCTTGGTGATCTGGCGAAAGACGGGGGGCCGCACGACCGAGGCATAGGCCTCGCGCGACAGGGCATAATAGTCGGTGGCGCTCAGGCCGGTGCAGGTGCCATGTTTCTTCCATTGGTGCCACGCCAGGCCGGATGTGCCCATGATATCCGCCATTTGCGCGGTCATACCGCGCGATGGCGGGCGTTGGGACGTGTTGCAATAGGAGGGATAGCCGCGATGGTATTGCGGCCAGAGACCGTGCAATATCCAGCCGTGATCCTGGCTGGCGTCACATTGCGGCGAGCGGCGCGCGTCGCCTTCGCGCGCGCACCAGTTGGGCGACCATGACAGCGACATCACGTAATAGTCGAACACCCCCGCACGGTCGTTTTCCGCCCAAACGGGCAAGGCCATACAAAGCCAGATCAGTGCTGCGCGCATTCGCCTCTTTCCTTATGCCCCTTGGAACAGTATATAGCCGCCAAGTTCCCCGACAATGGAAACCGTTCTGCCCCGCAGGACAGCCCTTTCAGGCGACGGGAAAGTTATGCTTAAAGGAGCGAGACAATGGCAAAACCGATCATGGCCAAGGCGACAGCCGTCTGGCTGGTGGACAACACGACAATCAGCTTCAAGCAGATTGCCGACTTCGTCGAAATGCATGAACTCGAAGTGCAGGGCATCGCCGACGGTGACGTGGCAACAGGCGTCAAAGGATTTGACCCCGTTGCCAACAACCAGTTGACGCAGGACGAAATCGACGCGGCGGAAAAGAACCCCGCGCACAAGCTGAAGCTGAAGTTCAACGCGGCTGCCCAAGGCGAGGAAAAACGCCGTGGTCCGCGCTATACGCCGTTGTCGAAGCGTCAAGACCGGCCCGCCGCGATCTATTGGCTGGTCAAGTTCCACCCCGAGCTGGCAGACAGCCAGATCTCGAAGCTGGTGGGCACGACCAAGCCGACCATTCAGGCGATTCGCGAGCGCACGCATTGGAACATTGCCAATATCCAGCCTGTTGATCCCGTCGCTCTGGGGTTGACCAAACAGTCCGAACTGGACGCCGCCGTCCAGAAGGCCGCCGCCAAGAAAGCGGCCGAAGGTGCCGTGATGACCGACGACGAGCGTCGCAAGCTGGTCAGCACCGAGCAAAGCCTTGGCATGGACGCCGAGCCCAAGATCCCCACGGCGATCGAAGGTCTGGAGACATTCAGCCTGTCGGGCCGTGATGAGGATGAAGACGAACACAAGAAAAGCGCGCATCTGGACGCGGGCAACCTGTTCAATCTGCCCGAGGGCGGTGACGACGACGACGAAGACGACGACATCTGATTGCAGGCAAGGCAAACCTTGGAAAGGGCGGTGGGGACAACCTCGCCGCCCTTTTGCACGGGCTGAGCATATGACGCGCAAATGTTTGAATTTCGAGAAAATGGGTCCGGCTGCATTTTGCATCTTGTACGAATCCACAATGCATATAAATGCGGATTTACAGACGCCAACGCACGCGCCTCTGGCCGGTCAGCTTCACTGACTGACCCGCGTTTATGTAGCGACGGTAACGTCTCTGATACTCAACCCCGCCCTTCGATGGGTGGTTGTCATTGGAGATGACCATGAACGTTACAACACGCGGCATTGCCCGCGCCGCTGATGCTGTTTCACATGACCGTGCGGCTGCTTATATCGCCAGCCGCCAATTTGAACGCCCCACACTGGTGCTGGACCCCATGCGTGTGGCCGCGCAGTACGATGCGCTGGCCGAGGGTCTGTCCGGTGCCCGCATCCACTATGCCGTGAAGGCAAACCCGCAACCCGAAATTATCGGCACCCTCGTGGCCCGTGGATCGCGCTTTGATGCGGCAAGCCGGGCGGAAATCGAATTGTGCCTGAGCCAGGGCGCCGAAGCCTGTGACATTTCGTTCGGCAACACCATCAAGAAAGTGTCGGACATCGCCTTTGCCTATGGCGTGGGGATCGACCTTTACGCCGCTGACGCGGAAGAAGAGCTGTTGAAGCTGGCCAAGTACGCCCCCGGCGCGCGTGTCTATATCCGTGTGATCGTCGAGCATTCGCAAGCCGACTGGCCGCTGAGCCGCAAATTCGGCTGCTCTGCGTCGAAAGTTGTGCCGCTGATGGACATGGCTGTTGAACTGGGTCTGCGTCCCGTGGGCATTTCGTTCCACGTTGGCAGCCAGACCCGCCGCGCCGCCTTCTGGAACCCTGTTCTGGATGAAATGGCCAAAGTCTGGACCACGGCGAAAGAGGCCGGTCACGACCTGAATGTTCTGAACCTGGGCGGCGGTTTCCCCGCCTTCTATGGCGAAACCATCGACGCGCCGCGCAGCTATGCCTCGGACGTGATGCATGCCGTACGCGCCCGTTTCGGTGCTGTGGACTACGTCATGGCAGAGCCGGGCCGTGGTCTGGTGGCCGAAGCAGGTCACATTGCAGCCGAAGTTCTGCTGGTGTCGCGCAAGTCGGATGACGACATGCACCGTTGGGTTTACCTGGACATCGGCAAGTTCTCGGGCCTGGCCGAAACCATGGACGAAGCGATCCGTTATCAGTTCACCACAGCGCGTGATGACGAGGAAATGGGCCCCTGCGTTCTGGCTGGTCCGTCGTGCGACAGTGCAGATGTACTTTACGAAAAGCGCCCAATGTTGTTGCCTGTGGGTCTGAGTGCCGGAGACAAGGTGATGATTCGCAACTGTGGGGCCTATACCACCACATATGCGAGCATCGGGTTCAACGGATTTCCGCCGCTGGATGTGATCGTTCTCTGAACGATAGATCGCGCGGAATAGGGTCGTCTGCTTTGGGAGGAGCAGGCGACCTTTTTTATTGTTTTACAACGGGTTCAGACCGGTTTGCGGGCGCGTAGGGCGGCCGTGATCGTGCCATCATCAAGGTAATCCAGCTCTCCGCCGACGGGCACGCCCTGGGCCAATGTGGTCATCGTTACACGGCCTTCAAGCTGGTCCGCGATATAGTGGGCGGTGGTCTGGCCGTCGATGGTGGCGTTCAGCGCCAGGATGACTTCGCGCACGTCTTCGGCCTCGATCCGGTCGATCAGGCGCGGAATGCGCAGTTCTTCGGGGCCCACGGCATCCAGCGCCGACAGAGTGCCGCCCAGCACGTGATAGCGCCCCTTGAACATGCCCGAGCGTTCCATGGCCCACAGGTCGGCCACGTCCTCGACCACGCAAAGTTCACCGTTCTGGCGCTTGTTCGACGTGCAGATATCGCAGACATCCGTGGTGCCGACATTGCCGCAGTTCAGACATTCGCGCGCGGTGGCGGCAACGGTCTGCATCACGTCGGCCAACGGCGTCAGCAGCAGGGCGCGCTTGCGGATCAGGTGCAATACCGCGCGCCGCGCCGACCGGGGGCCAAGGCCCGGCAACTTTGCCATCATCTCGATCAGGGCGTCGATGTCGTCGGTCGAACTCACGCGGGGTCCTTGGATTGCATTCCTGCCCGGTGGGGGCCTTTGGCAGGCCGACCCTCCGGGGGGAGTTTAAGGGGCAAGATGAAGCCCGTTCAGAATGGCAGTTTCATGCCTGCGGGCAGGCCCAGACCTTCGGTCATCTTGGACAGTTCTTCCTGCGACTTCGCGGCGGCCTTGGCTTGGGCGTCCTTGATGGCGGCCAGGATCAGATCCTCAACCACTTCCTTGTCGTCGCTGTTGAAAATGCTGGGGTCGATGTCCAGTGCGGTCAGGTCGCCCTTGGCGGTGGCGGTTGCCTTGACCAGACCGGCGCCGGATTCGCCGGTGACCATGACGTTTTGCAGATCGTCCTGCATCTGCGCCATCTTGTCCTGCATTTCCTTGGCTTTTTTCATCATGCCGGCCATGTCGCCCAGCCCGCCCAGTCCTTTAAGCATCGTCGTCTCCTTGGGTGTGTCTTTGATCTGATATGTGATGTCGCGTGCCCGTCAGGGCAAGGGTCAGTCTTCTTCGAAGGGGTCCCATTCGTCCTCGACCTCGGGCAGGGCTTCGACCTGGGCCGATGCTGCGATCTCTTCGGGCGTGCGGATGCCGGTGATCCGTGCCTTGGGGAATTGGGCCATGACGGCCATGACCAGCGGGTGCGCTTCGGCCTCGGCGCGTTGTTCCAGCTCGGCAGCATCGCGGACCTCGGCGATGGTCTTGCCGCCGCCGTCGTTGACGATTGTCACCGCCCAGCGGTTGCCGGTCCATGTTTGCAGGCGCGCGCCCAGACGCTGTGCCAGATCGTGCGGGGCGCCGTCGGCGGGCACGAACTCGATGCGCCCCGGTTGGTAGGCGGCCAGTTTCAGCGTTGTTTCCACATCGATCAGCAGTTTTCCGTCGCGATTGGTTCGGATCAGTTCGACGACATGCTCGAAGGTGGGAAAGCGGGCCAGCGCGCTGTCAGCGTTGACCGCCAGTGCCGCCGTGGGGCCACCACCGCTGTGGGCTGCGGGACGCGCGGCCTGGGCGTAGGCTTGCGTGGCGCCACCCGATGCAGCGCCACCGACCGTGCCGCCATTGCCGCCGGGGGCAGGGGGTGGTGTGCTGTTGAGTTTGCGCACCAGTTCCTCGG
The DNA here is from genome assembly GCF_000620505.1 of Sulfitobacter sp. 20_GPM-1509m. Taxonomy (GTDB): domain Bacteria; phylum Pseudomonadota; class Alphaproteobacteria; order Rhodobacterales; family Rhodobacteraceae; genus Pseudosulfitobacter. The sequence continues at coordinate 136,058 of NZ_JIBC01000009.1, forward strand.
GGGTCGGCAGGTCAGCCACATGGGTCAGCCGGATGATCGCCATTTCGGCGGCCATCATCGCATTGGGGGCGGCTGCGACCTCGTCCAAGGCTTTCAGCAGCATCTGCCACAGGCGCGTCAGCACCCGCATCGGCAGGTTCTCGGCCATGGTCTGCCCGCGCTGCCGCTCGTCTGGTGATACGGTGGGGTCTTCCGACGCTTCGGGCGTGATCTTGACCACGCTGACCCAATGGGTGATCTCTGCCAGATCGCGCAGCACCGCCATCGGGTCGGCCCCGTCGGCATATTGCGCACCCAGTTCGGTCAGCGCCGCCGCTGCATCGCCGCGCAGGATCATGTCCAGCAGGTCCAGCACGCGGCCCCGGTCGGCCAGCCCCAGCATGGCGCGGACCTGTTCGGCGGTGGTTTCACCCGCACCGTGTGAAATCGCCTGATCCAGCAAGGACGTCGCATCGCGGGCCGACCCTTCGGCAGCGCGGGTGATCAGGGCCAGCGCGTCGTCGGCAATTTGGGCGTTTTCGGCGCTGGCAATCTTGCGCATCAGCGTGATCATCACCTCGGGTTCGATCCGGCGCAGGTCGAACCGCTGGCAACGCGACAGTACCGTCACAGGCACCTTGCGAATCTCGGTGGTGGCAAAGATGAATTTGACGTGGGCTGGCGGTTCTTCCAGCGTTTTCAGCAGCGCGTTGAATGCGCTGGTCGACAGCATGTGCACTTCGTCGATGATGTAGATCTTGTAGCGGGCGGATGCGGCGCGGTAGTGGACGGAATCAATGATTTCCCGGATGTCGCCCACGCCGGTGCGTGATGCGGCGTCCATTTCCATCACGTCCACGTGGCGGCCTTCCATGATCGCCACGCAATGCTCGCATTTGCCACAGGGTTCGGTCGTCGGCTTGCCGTTGCCGTCCGGGCCGATGCAGTTCATCCCCTTGGCGATGATCCGCGCGGTGGTGGTTTTGCCGGTGCCGCGAATGCCCGTCATGATGAACGCCTGTGCAATGCGGTCGGCATCGAACGCGTTTTTCAACGTGCGCACCATCGCATCCTGACCGACGAGATCGGCAAAGGTTTCGGGCCGGTATTTGCGGGCCAGTACCTGATATTGGGCGGGGACTGTGTCGGTCATGGCAACCTTGCTGGATTCGAGTGACCGGCCAAACCTATGTGCTGCCGACGGCGGCGTCTACCGCCCAAGCCTATAATGACCAAAGGATGACGCCGGTGCCAAGCGCACCAAGCGCCATGACCGAGGCCACGATGATGAAATAGCGCGGCGTTTTGATCGAGGCGTCGCGCTGGCTGAGCCGCCCGTGAGTGCGGGAGGCTTGTCGCTGGGCTGACCAGAACATGAACAGGGCGGCGCCCAGAAAGACGGACGCGACGGCTTTGGCCATCCACGTGGGTTCAAACGCGCCGAACACGGCTTTCAGGCCGATCGCCACCCCGATGGCACCCATACCTGTGCGCATCCAGCCCGCAAAGGTGCGTTCGTTGGCAAGACTGGTGCGATCTTCTGCCCAGTGGGTTCGGTCTTCGGCCAATTCATTTCTGTCTGACATTGAACTAATCTGGTGCGAAGGTGTTGGCTGACAAGCGGCGTTGTTGCCAAAGGGGAGAAAGATCATGCGTTTGCGGGGAATCAAGGGCAGCCGGAATGTCGAAGTGCGCGGACGGGGGCGTGCCGGAGCCGCGGGCGGCATCGGTGTTGTCGGTTTGCTGGTTGTCTTGGCTGTCGGCTATTTCACCGGCATCGACGTAACGCCGCTGTTGCAGGGCGCGGATCAGCAGCAGACGCAACAGGGCGCGCCCGTGCAGCCTGCGGACCCCGAAGGCACGCAGTTCGCATCACAGGTTCTGGCCACGACCGAACAGGTCTGGACGCAAATCTTTGCCGAGCAGGTGGGGCGCGAATATACGCCGCCGGTTCTGGTGGTCTTTGACGGCGTCACGCAAAGCCCCTGCGGCGGCGCATCCGGCGCGACGGGGCCGTTCTATTGCCCGGTGGATCAAAAGGCATATCTGGACACGGCATTCTTTGACATGCTGTCACAGCGTCTGGGCGCGGATGGTGATTTTGCCGCCGCCTATGTCATCGCACATGAGGTTGCCCATCACGTACAGAACCAATTGGGTATTCTGGAACAGGTAAACGCAGCCCGCCAACGGGGCAGCGTCACCGAAGCGAATGCGCTGACCGTGCGGCTTGAGCTGATGGCGGATTGTTTTTCGGGTGTCTGGGCGCAGTCAGTGCGCGGCCTGATGGAGCGGGGCGACCTGGAAGAGGCGTTGAATGCGGCGCGCAAGATCGGGGATGATTATCTGCAACGGCAGGCGGGGCAGGTGCCACAGCCGCACACGTTCACGCATGGCACATCCGAACAGCGGTCCAGCTGGTTCCAGCGCGGCTATGACAGCGGGCAGATTGATCAATGCGATACGTTTGCCGCGCAAAAGCTGTAAGGGAGAAACGGCCGCTTTGACGGGCAAAGCGCCAAGGTGAGAGATTGGACAACGACCCAAGCGGGACTCGTTACGGCTGCTTCCTTCCGGATCTGACCGGGTTGGCGAGGCGCTCGCCCGCGCCAACCTCTCGATGCCCCATATAGGGGGCGTGGGGCGGCATGGCAACCGTTTGCCTGCACCGATTTTTCGGGTTTGCGGTGCGTGTCGCGGGGCGCTCGGGCAATCTCCAGACGAAAATTCTGCGCGGTGCCTTGCCTTTAGTTTGCGCAAGCGCCTGACGGGCAGGGGTTTCGTGGGATTGAACCATTTTCGCCCCCGTGGCACAGGTTACTCCGGTGCGAGGGAGACTATGCAGATGCGACACGCGGAAACGGTGACATTCGGAGGTTCGGCGCTGGACCGCGCAGGCGAGATACGCGCAAACCCGCAGGCAATAGCCGAGGCGCGTGCGCATCCTGATGCCCGTGCAATCGCGCTGTGGCGCGGCAAGCCGTTGATCGTGCGCATCCGCCCCACAATCCTGATGCGGTTGCCGATGGACCATCCGATCCTGCAGGAGGCAGTGGAAGAGCCGGTTTTTCTGGGCCGCGAGGATGGCGCGCCGCGCTTTGCCTATGACCTGTCGAAATGGGAGCCGGACCAGACCGACATGGCCGCCCTTGGCGGATTTCTGGACCCCAGCGAACAGCATCACCCGACATTGGACGATCTCGAAGTTTTCGCCGAATTGCGCCGGATCATGACATGGCTCAGCCCGCGAGACGCGGAACTGGCGGCGACGGCCAAGGCGATCATCGGCTGGCACGACAGTCACGGATTCTGTGCCAAATGCGGCGCGGCCAGCGAAATCGCAGATGCCGGATGGCGGCGGGCTTGTCCGGCCTGCCACACCAGCCACTTTCCGCGTACCGATCCCGTGGTTATCATGCTGATCACACATGGAAATTCCGTTCTGATGGGGCGCTCGCCCGGCTGGCCAGATGGCATGTATTCGTTGCTGGCCGGCTTTGTCGAACCCGGCGAGACGCTGGAGGCTGCCGTGCGCCGCGAGGTGTTCGAGGAAAGCGGTGTGCGCGTCGGACAGGTCGATTATCTGGCCAGCCAACCCTGGCCATTCCCGGCGTCGTTGATGTTCGGGTGTCACGGCGTGGCGACCACGGACGAGATCCACATTGACCCGGTCGAGATCGAGGATGCCATGTGGGTCAGCCGCGAGGAAATGGTTCAGGCCTTTGCCGGAGAACACCCGCGCCTGTTGCCTGCACGCAAGGGGGCAATCGCGCACTTCTTGCTGGAGAACTGGCTTGCGGATACTTTGGATTAAGAACAAGCTGATAGAAAATCTCAAAAGAGAGCGGGCAGTGCCATGAAGTTTTCAACCCGAGAGGATATCGAAGCCCCTATTGAGGGCGTGTTTGACATGCTCTGCGATTTCGAGGGTTTTGAACGCTCTGCCATGCGTCGTGGTGCCGAAGTGCAGCGCGTTGACCGGCTGCCCAAGCCCGGTGTCGGGATGATGTGGGACGTCGTGTTTTCAATGCGTGGCAAGATGCGCAAGCTGCAGCTGGAGATGACCCGGTTTGAGCGGCCACAGGAGATGCTGCTGGCCTACCGCTCGGCCGGGCTTGAAGGCACGTTCCAGATCGAACTGATGGCGCTGTCGCGCACCCGCACACGGGTGGCGATCTCGCTGGACATCGTGCCGCTGAACCTGTCGGCACGCCTGTTGGTACAATCGTTGAAGCTGGCCAAGACGTCGTTGACCAAACGGTTCAAGCTGCGCGTGGCCGAATATGCCAAAACGATGGAAGAGCGCTATAAACGCTCGGCTTAAGCGCTGCGGGGCATCGTGAATGTAAACCGCGTTCCGGCCTCGTCCGAGGTCAGATGCATCGCGCCGCCGTGCGCACGCGCGATCTGGTCGGCAATGTACAGGCCCAACCCCAGCCCTTTTTGATCTTCGTCCGGTTCGAACCCCGAGAACGGTTCGAAAATACCGATTTGACGCTCGGCAGGGATCGGAGTCCCGCTGTTGTGGACGCACAGGACAAAATGATCGCGTTTGTCCGTGACGCGCAACCGCACGGGTTCGGCATTGTCGCCATGTGTCGCGGCATTTGACAGCAGGTTCGACACCAGCTGTGTGATCCTCATGCTGTCGACCCGCACCGGATCGGCAAAGTCGAATTCGGCTTCGAACCGGGTCTGCGGGTGGGCCAGCCGGATTTCCTCGAGAGTTTGGTTCAGGACCTTGTGCAACGCGCAGTCTGTCGGGGTCGCAAGGTTGATACCATTGCCCAGCCGTGCGCGGGCAAAATCCATCATATCGTTGATCAGGGCAGACATCCGGGCGACCGAATCCTGGATGCCGACCATCAGTTGCTGCTTGGTGGGGTCTTCTTCCTTGCGCTGCAACATCCGGGTCGCGGCGTTGATTGCGGCCAGCGGGTTGCGCAGGTCGTGGCCCAGGATCGCGATGAACTGCTCACGAAAACGGGCCTCTTCCTCGCGGTTCTTCAGGTTTGCGCGGTTCAGCTTGTCTTCGGTGACGTCGCGGGCAGAACAATAGAACCTGTCGCCTTCGGGAACACAGTTCCATGACAGCCAGCGATAGCTGCCGTCCTGATGGCGATAGCGGTTTTCAAAGCCCATGATCGGCTTGCCGCGCTGGATGATCTGAAAGCCAGTTTCGGTTCTGGCGATGTCATCGGGGTGAACAAATTGGAAAAATTCCTGTGACTCGACTTCGTGGGCACGCCAGCCCAAAACCCTGTACCAGGCAGGGTTGGTGTTTTCGAATTTGCCGCTGGCACTGAGCACACCCAATATGTCCGGTGTGATGTGCCAGGTCAGACTGTATTTTTCGAAAGAATCTGGCATCTGGCAGGCTCATTTCAGAAGTGAGTTTACAGCGGATCGGCAATTGAAAGCCCTTGATATAACAATGCAAATCAAGGGTTGCCAAAGGTCATACGATGCGCCGAGATTCGACGCAAATGGTTAATCGCTTAGGTTGAGTTCGCTTCAGTCGCGCCCGGGTGCGGCGGGATAGACCCCCAGAATGTCGATCATGTTGGTGAAATAATCCAACTCTTCCAAAGCCCGCGCCACGCCGGGGTCTTCGGGGTGACCCTCGATGTCTGCGTAAAACTGGGTCGCTGTGAACGCGCCGCCCACCATATAGCTTTCCAGCTTGGTCATGTTGATCCCGTTGGTCGCAAAGCCACCCATCGCCTTGTAAAGGGCTGCGGGAATGTTGCGCACCTCAAAGACAAAGGTGGTGATCATGCGATCGGCACGGCGGCTGTAGTCGGCCTGCGGCGCCATCAGCAGGAATCGCGTCGTGTTGTGGCCTTGGTCCTCGATGTCGTTGGCCAGAACGGTCAGCCCGTGAATCTCTGCCGCGACCTTCGAGGCCAACGCGCCCACGCCCATTTCGCCAGAGGCCGCGATATCGGCCGCGGCACCGGCGCTGTCGGCTGCGGCTTCGGCTGTGATTCCATGGGCATTCAAAAAGGCACGCGCCTGCGGAATCAGTACCATATGCGCACGCACATGCTTGATGTCGTCCAGTGTCTGGCCGGGGTTCGCCATCACGGCAATGCGCACGCGGACAAAGGCTTCGCCGACGATACGCAGCCCCGATTGCGGCAACAGCCGGTGAATGTCGGCCACCCGGCCATAGGTGGTGTTCTCAACCGGCAACATGGCCAGATCGGCGGCACCGCTGTTCACGGCATCAATCACGTCGTCAAAGGTGGTGCAGGGCACGGGAATCGCCCCGGGCCGTGCATTCAGGCAGGCTTCGTGACTGTAGGCGCCCAGATCTCCCTGAAAGGCGATACGTTCCGGCATGATTGGTCCTTTGTCGTAGGCCCCGCGATGATTTGCGGGGGCAGGGCGATTGGTCGCGGTAACTACACCTTGCCACAGCCAAGGGGAAGCCGTAGAAACCGCGCCAAACCCATAGACGTGGATGCGAGACAAATGTTCGACACTATGACGACGACAAAGGTGGCCGGGGCGCTGTGTGGCGCGCTTCTTATTTTCCTGCTGGGCAAGTGGGCAGCCGAAGGGCTGTATGACCCTGCAAGCCATGGCGAGGCGGCCTATGTCATCGAAGTGGCTGACGCCGGTGGCGATGCCGCCCCTGCCGAAGAGGTGAACTTTGACGAGCTGATGGCCAATGCCGACGTCGAAAGCGGCGCCAAGGTTTTCCGCAAATGTTCGGCGTGCCACAAGCTTGACGACACGAATGGCACGGGTCCGCACCTTGACGGTCTTGTCGGTCGTGACGTCGGTTCGGTTCCGGGCTTCAGCTACTCGGCAGCGATGGCAGGCCACGGCGGTGTGTGGACACCCGAGGAAATCAGCCACTTCATCGAAAACCCGCGTGGTTATATCTCGGGCACGGCGATGGGCTTTGCCGGTCTGAAAAAGCCGCAGGATCGTGCGGACGTGATCGCCTATATTCAAAGCGTTTCGAACTGATCGAACCGTTATTTGTAGAGTGTCAAAGGCCGCTTGCATCCCGCAGGCGGCCTTTTTCGTGCGCTCTGGTTTTTAATTGACGTTTCACCGCCGTTCACGGAAACGCAACTTGTATCCGGTGCGGCTGGCCCTTTAGCGTAGATGTGCCATATTGCGTTGAAACCAACGCCAAAAACGACCCCCACCAAGGAGGACAGGTATCATGATGTTACGCCACCGCAGCTCCAAGGCCCGCGCTATCGCCAGGGCCTGTCGCACCACGACGGACAAAAGTGTTTGGGCCGCAGGTTTGGCATTGATGTTGGCGTTGCTGCTGGCCTTGCCTGTCTGGGCCGACGATGCGGCGGCCACGGATGCCAATGCCGCGACGGACGAAAAGATCATCGATACCTATGGTTACTCTTTCTACGGCGACTTGAGCTATCCCGAGGATTACAAACATTTTTCCTATGTGAACCCGGATGCGCCCAAGGGTGGTGAAATCTCGCTGGGCGTGGTGGGCACCTTTGATTCGATGAACCCCTACACCCGCAAGGGACGCGCCGGGGCGCTTTCGTCGATGATGTACGAAAGCTTGCTGGGCGAGGGGCCAACCGGCGCTGCGGTGCCTGCGGATGTCTATGCCGAATCCTACGGGTTGCTGGCGGAAAGCCTGGAATACGACGAAGGCAAGAACTGGGTGATTTTCCACATGCGCCCCGAGGCAAAGTTCTCGGATGGCACGCCGGTCACTGCCTATGACATCGAGTTTTCGCACAACCTGCTCTTGGACGAGGGGCTGAAATCCTATGCCGATGGGGTCCGCAAGCGTATCCCCAAGGTCGAGGTGATCGACGATCACACCATCAAGTTCTATTTCGCCCCCGGCATTTCGCGACGCACATTGATTGATCAGGTCGGTGCGGTGCCCGCATGGTCAAAGGCGTGGTACGAAAAGACCGGCGCGGGCCTGAACGAGGGCCGCATGGATGTTTCCCCCGGTTCTGGTCCCTATGTCATAGACAGCGTCGATGTGAACCGCCGTATCGTCTACAAACGTAACCCGGACTATTGGGGCAATGACCTGCCGTTCAACGTGGGCCGGAACAACTTTGATCAGATCCGCATCGAATACTTCGGTGACGACACAGCGTCCTTCGAGGCCTTCAAGGCTGGCGTTTATACCTTCCGTCGCGAGAGTGATTCCAAGAAATGGGCGACCGGCTATGATTTCCCCAAGGTGGAAAGCGGCGCGATCAAGGTCGAGGACCTGCCAGACGGCTCGCCTCCGACACCCACGGGTATCGTGTTCAACCTCGGGTCAGAACCGCTGAAGGACCGTCGCGTGCGTCAGGCACTGGCCCTGGCCTTCAACTTTGAATGGACCAACGAAAGCCTGCAATATGGCCTGTTCGAACAGCGTGCCTCATACACTCAGGACACTGACGTGATGGCAAACGGCGTGCCCGAAGGGGCCGAGCTGGAACTGTTGAAAAGCCTTGGCGATCTGGTCCCGCCCGAGATGTTGACCGAGCCTGCGCTTGTCCCCCACACCTCCAGCCCCGAGCGTTTGCTGGACCGGCGCAACACCCGCGCCGCGATGAAGCTGCTGGACGACGCAGGATGGGCCGTGGGGAGCGATGGTATTCGCCGCAATGCCAACGGCGAGGCTTTGAAGCTCAACTTCCTGTTCAACTCGTCGGCGTCTGGCACGCTGTCGGGGGTGATGGAAAACTATGTCTCGAACGTGAAAAAGCTGGGCGTCGACATCACCTTGGAAAAAGTTGATCCGTCGCAATACACCAACCGCGAGCGGGACCGTGATTATGATCTGGTCTATGACCAGTACCTGACATTCCTGATTGCCCACACCGGGCTGCAACAGGCCTATGGTTCGGAAACTTCGGCCTTCTCGCTGTTCAACCCCGCCGGTCTGTCCAGCCCGTTGGTCGATGCGATCATTGATGCGGGTCTGAACGCGCAAGACAGCGCCAACGAAAAGACCGCCTTGATGGCGTTGGACCGCGCGCTGCGCTACGAATTCTTCATGATCCCGGTCTGGTATAATCCCAGCCACTGGGTTGCCTATTACGACCAGTACGAACACCCCGATGTCATCCCGCCCTTTGAATTGGGGTACATGGATTTCTGGTGGTACAATCAGGACAAAGCCGACGCCCTGCGCGCGTCGGGCGCGCTGAGGTAGCAGATGGGTGCCTATATTCTAAGACGGCTGGCGTTGGTCATACCGACGCTGCTGGGTATCCTTTTGGTCAACTTCGTGCTGACGCAATTTGTGCCCGGCGGTCCGGTCGAACAGGCCATCGCCCGCGCCCAGGGCGGCGGTGACGTCTTTGAAGGGTTTGCCGGTGGCAACAACGACGCCGGTGGCATGGACGCGCTGAACACGGCGTCGGACAGCAAATACATCGGCGCCCGAGGACTGCCGCCCGAGTTCATCAAGGAGCTTGAGAAAGAGTTCGGCTTTGACAAGCCGCCTGCAGAGCGGTTCCTGCGGATGATCTGGAACTATATGCGCTTTGATTTCGGCGAGAGCTATTTCAGATCGGTCAGCGTGGTCGATCTGATCATCGAAAAGCTGCCCGTGTCGATCACGCTGGGGCTTTGGTCGACGCTGATCGCCTATATGATCTCGATTCCGCTCGGCATCCGAAAGGCGGTCAAGGACGGGACGAAATTCGACACGTGGACGTCGGGCGCCATCATTGCCGCCTATGCCATCCCCGGCTTCCTGTTCGCGATCCTGCTGCTGGTGCTGTTTGCCGGTGGGTCCTATTGGCAGATATTCCCGCTGCGCGGCCTGACGTCAGACGATTTTCACACGCTCAGCGCATGGGGCAAGGTCAAGGACTACGCCTGGCACATCACCCTGCCGGTTCTGGCCAGCACCATCGGTGCCTTTGCAACGCTGACCCTGCTGACCAAGAACAGCTTTCTTGATGAGATCAAGAAACACTATGTCATGACCGCCCGCGCCAAGGGGCTGTCGGAACGCCGCGTGCTTTATGGCCACGTGTTCCGCAACGCCATGCTGATCGTGATCGCCGGGTTTCCGGCGGTGTTTATCGGCGTGTTCTTTGGCGGCTCGATCATTATCGAAACCATCTTTTCGCTGGATGGTTTGGGGCGTCTGGGCTTTGAGGCTGCGGTGGCGCGCGACTATCCGATCGTATTCGGCACGCTGTTCATCTTTGGCCTGATCGGTCTGGTGGTCGGCATCCTGTCGGACCTGATGTATGTGCTGGTCGATCCGCGCATTGATTTCGAGCGGAGGGAAGGTTGATGGTGCACGAAACCGATCCTGCCATCGCGCAACCGGTTCTGGCCCCGCGCCGCCGGACTTTTGGCCTGTCCCCGCTGAACAAGCGCCGCTGGAACAATTTCAAGAAAAACCGCCGCGCCTTCTGGTCGCTGTGTATTTTCGCGGTGCTGTTCGGGCTGAGCCTGTTCGCCGAGTTTCTGGCCAACGACAAACCGATTCTCATCCGGTATCAGGGCGAGTTTTACACGCCGATCTGGCACTTTTACCCGGAAACCGACTTTGGCGGCGATTTCCAGACCGAGGCCGTTTACCGCGACCCCGAGGTGAAATGCCTGATCGCCACGGGCGGCATGGATGCCTGTTTCGACGATCCCGACGCGCTGATACGCGATGCAGCAGACGGCGAGATTGACGGACAGAAGATTGACCGCGGCTGGGCCATCTGGCCGCTGATCCCCTATTCGTTCAACACCGCCGTAGACCGTCCCGGCGCGGCACCTTTGCCACCAAACCGTCAGAACCTGCTCGGCACCGACGCGACCAAGCGTGACGTGCTGGCGCGGGTCATCCACGGGTTCCGGCTGTCAATTCTGTTCACGCTGATCGTCACCGGCGTGGCCAGCATCATCGGGATCATCGCGGGCGCGGTGCAGGGATTTTTCGGTGGCTGGGTCGACCTGATCTTTCAACGGATCATCGAGATCTGGTCTTCGACGCCAAGCCTGTATGTCATCATCATCATGTTTGCGATATTGGGGCGCAGTTTCTGGCTGCTTGTGTTCCTGCTTGTGCTGTTCAGTTGGACGGGCCTGGTCGGCGTGGTGCGCGCCGAATTCCTGCGTGCGCGCAACCTGGAATATGTGCGTGCGGCGCGGGCGCTGGGCGTGGGGAACGTGACGATCATGTTCCGTCACATGCTGCCCAACGCGATGGTGGCGACGCTGACCATGCTGCCGTTCATCATCACCGGCACGATTTCATCCTTGGCGGTGCTCGATTTCCTCGGCTTTGGCCTGCCCTCATCGGCGCCTTCGCTGGGCGAGCTGACCTTGCAGGCCAAGCAGAACCTGCAGGCGCCGTGGCTGGCCTTTACCGCCTTCACCGTGTTCGCGGTGATGCTGTCGCTGTTGATCTTTATCTTTGAGGGCATCCGCGATGCCTTTGATCCGCGAAAGACGTTTTCATGACTGATCCCATCCTCAAGGTGGAAAACCTGCGCGTGTCCTTCCGGCAGGACGGCGCGCTGACCGATGCGGTCAAGGGCGTGTCGTTCAGCGTCGCACGTGGTGAAACCGTGGCTCTGGTGGGCGAAAGCGGCTCGGGCAAGTCTGTCTCGGCGCTGTCCACCGTGTCCCTGTTGGGCGACAGCGCGCAGGTGTCCGGGTCTGTCACATACGACGGGCAGGAAATGATCGGCGCCAGTGATGCGCTGCTGCGCAAGGTGCGGGGCAACGACATTTCCTTCATCTTTCAGGAACCGATGACCTCGCTCAATCCGCTGCACACCATTGAAAAGCAGTTGACCGAAAGCCTGGCCCTGCATCAGGGGCTGACAGGCAAGGCCGCGCGTGCGCGTATTCTGGAACTGATGGACAAGGTCGGCATCCGCGACGCCGAAAGCCGGCTGGGTGCCTATCCGCACCAACTGTCCGGCGGCCAACGGCAGCGGGTGATGATCGCCATGGCATTGGCCAACCAGCCCGACGTTCTGATCGCGGACGAACCTACCACGGCGCTGGATGTGACCATTCAGGCGCAGATCCTGGACCTGCTGGCTGACCTCAAGCAGACCGAGAACATGGGGATGCTGTTCATCACCCACGATCTGGGCATCGTGCGCCGCATCGCCGACCGTGTGTTCGTGATGCGCCACGGCGAAGTGGTCGAAAGTGGTCCTACATCAGAAATTTTCGCCAATCCGCAGCACGATTATACCAAGATGCTGCTGAACGCCGAACCCTCGGGTGCACCCGAACCCGTGGCTGCCGATGCACCAGTTGTGGCCGAGATTGAACACCTGAAGGTCTGGTTCCCGATCCAGACCGGCCTGATGCGCCGCACCACCGGTCATGTAAAGGCGGTGAACGACGCCAGCCTGACCGTGCGCGCCGGTGAAACCGTGGGGATCGTCGGCGAAAGCGGCTCGGGCAAGACGACGCTGGCGCTGGCCATCATGCGGCTGATCTCGTCCGAGGGGCGGATCGTCTACATGGGGCAGGACGTGCGCAAATGGTCCACGCGCGAATTGCGCCGTCTTCGGTCGGAAATGCAAATCGTGTTTCAGGACCCCTTCGGATCGCTCAGCCCGCGTATGACCTGTGCCCAGATCATCGCCGAAGGGCTGACAGTCCACAAGGTTGACGCCCACCGCGACCGCCGCGAGCTGGTCAGCGAGGTCATGGTCGAGGTGGGGCTGAACCCCGCCACGATGGACCGCTATCCGCATGAATTTTCGGGCGGTCAGCGCCAGCGTATCGCCATCGCCCGTGCCATGGTGCTGCGCCCCAAGCTGGTTGTGCTGGACGAACCCACAAGCGCGCTGGATATGACAGTGCAGGTGCAGATCGTCGAGCTGCTGCGCAATCTGCAGAAAAAATACGGGCTGGCCTATCTGTTCATCAGCCACGACCTGAAAGTCGTGCGGGCGATGTCACATCAGGTGATGGTGATGAAACAGGGCGATGTGGTGGAACACGGCACCGCGGCCGAGATGTTCGACAATCCGCAAACGGAATACACCCAGACGCTGCTGCAAGCGACGCATTAGGGCGTCGGGGTTTATTGTACTGACGTCAAGATAGAGGTCTGGACCGCAGGCACCTGCAGGGCCGCCAGCCACGTTTCGGGTTGTTCTTTCGGCAGATTGACCGCCACCACGCCCAAAGTCAGCGCAACTGTCAGGCCGATAGCCATGATGAACGTTTTCATGCGGTGCACTCCTTTTTGCGTTGGTCGAAAGTATAACGCACCAGAGCAGCTATTCCGTCGCGGGTCAGGCAATGTTTTTCGCAATAGGCCAGAATCTGCGCAAGGCGTGCCGGTTCGCGGCGCCATGTGAGACGCCGCAGGGATCCGCGCGTTCAGGTCCGCCATCCATCCACTCACAGCTTGGTTGGATCTGTGTCACGTGGCGGTTGTACGAACCAGTGTCCCTTGGGAAGCCACCGCTTGCGCGGGGCTTTGTCCGGGGCGTCATAAACCCGCATCTTTTCGGTCCGGGTTGCGGTTCTGAAAGTATCTGCAAGAATTGTAAGCATGATGTTTTCCTACGGTGTTGAGCTTGTGTGCTTGAAACATGGGCTCAACACGCGGATCATGCGACTCAATTGGATTTTCATTATGTAAGCTGAGGTTTAATATGGATTGGCGACACATGCCGCCGCTCGCCGCGCTGCGGGCTTTTGCGGCCTTTGCCGAAAAGGGCACATTGGTGGGGGCAGGCGACACGCTGGGCGTCAGCCATGCCGCCGTCAGCCAGCAAATCCGCAGCCTTGAGGACCATCTGGGCGTGCCGCTTGTGGACCGGACAGGCCGCAAGCTGGAACTGACAGAGGCAGGTGCCGCGCTGGCGCAGGCGTGCAGTGAGGGGTTCGGCAATATCGCCCGCACAGTCGAAGACATCACCGGCGTCAGCGATGCGCGCGCGGTGCATGTGTCGACCACGCCGACCTTTGCGGCCTCCTGGCTGATGCCGCGATTGCCCGCGTTTCAGGCGGATTATCCGGGGATCAAGCTGTTGATCGACCCGACGCCCAAGCTGGCCGATCTCAGCCCCGGCGGAATTGATCTGGCTATCCGCTACGGGGTCGGGCCGTGGGGGAACTATACCTGCCAGATGCTGGTGGAATCGCCCATCGTCGTGGTCGCGGCCCCCACGCTGATCGCAGGGCGACCCGTGAATAGCCCCGCCGATCTGGCCTGTTTGCCGTGGCTGGAGGAACTGGGCACGACAGAAAGCACCACGTGGCTTCACAATCATGGTGTCGAACAGGGCGCGGTGGGGGCTTACATGCAGATGCCGGGCAATCTGGTGCTGGATGCGGCGCGGGGCGGGCAAGGGATCGCCGTGACCGTGCGTGCCTTTGTCGAGGCGGATATCGCAGAAGGGCGTCTGGTGCAGTTGTTTGAAGAGCCGCGGGCAGGAGCGGGCTATCATCTGGTGACGCGGCCCGGTGTCATGCGGCCGGGGTTGCGCACCTTTGTGCGCTGGCTGGCCCGTCAGGTGCCAGCGTAGGGATCAGGACGCAGGCCCGACCATAAAGCAGGTGACGTTGCGGGCTTGCAGCCTGCGGCAGGCCAGATCGGCGGTGTCTCGGGTCATGCCAACGAAATGCGCCTCGTAACCTTGGGGGCGACGCACGACCTTGCGCAGCGCGCCGTCCAGCGTGGCCATTTCCGACAGGGCGGTTTTCAGCAATACTTTTTCGGCCGCATAGTGGCTGGGATAGCGGCCCACGTTCACACCCCAATGGTGCCCGCCCGAGGTGGACAGGCGGGTGACGACTTCGGGCTCTGTCTCGGTCGCGATGGCCGTTGTGGCGGCGGCTGAGGTGTCGACGCTGGCCAGAACCACGTCTTCGGGGCGCGCTTCGGGCCGCACCGAAGTTGTCTTGGGCGCGACCTTGGCCACGGTGACAGGTTTGGCGTCGGCAATCGCTGCGGCCTGTGCCTCGACCAAAGCGGCCGCGATGTCGGTAGGCGACACAACAGGTGGCGGGGGTGCCTGGGCCACCAGGACCGGCTGCGGCGTCTCGCCGGGACGCAGAGAGGGGCGCAGGCTGCGGGTGACGGCACCTGTGACGCGAATGGTCTTGCCCGCGCCTTGTGGAGCCTCGCCATTGCTGGCGACCACGACGGATTCAGCGGAATATGCAGGCGTGTCAGGTTTGCGCACCGGCGCGTTGCTGGGCGCGCGGCGGAAGCCCAGATCCATCAGTTCGGCAACCTTGGCATTGCGCGATGCTGTGGATTTGCCGCCAAACACGGTTGCGATGATGCGTTCGTTTCCACGTTGCGCCGAGGCCGTCAGGTTGAACCCCGCGGCGCGGGTATAGCCGGTCTTGATCCCATCGGCGCCCTTGTAGGATGCCAGAAAGCGGCGGTTGGTGTGATAGACGGTCTTGCCGCCCGCATCCGCCGAGGTGCGCGAGAACAGGTTGTAGTATTGGGGAAAGTCATACAGCAGGTGACGGCCCAGAATGGTCATGTCGTGGGCCGTGCTCAGGTGGCCCTCTTCGGTCAGACCGTTGGCGTTCTTGAAAGTGGTGCGGGTCATCCCCATCGCTTTGGCTGTGCGGTTCATACGGCGCGCAAAAGCGGCCTCTGATCCGCTGATGCCCTCGCCGATCGCTGTGGCGGCATCGTTTGCGGACTTTACCGCAGCGGCGCGCACCAGGTAGCGCAGCTTGATCTTTTGCCCTGGGCGCAGACCCAGTTTGGACGGCTCTTCCGAGGCGGCTTTCTTCGAGACGGTCACCATCGTGTCCATCGAAATCTCGCCCTTCTGGACAGCTTCGAAGGCGATATAGAGGGTCATCATCTTGGTTAGCGACGCAGGATGCAGGCGCGCGTTGGCGTTCTGCTCGTGCAGGACCTCACCCGTGCGGGCGTCGATCACATAAGCGGCATAGGGTGCAGCAATGGCGCTGAGCGGAAGAACCACCAGCATCCAGAATGCGACGAATAGAAATAGCCCGAAACGGGCCGGCTGTGCGCGCCGAACCTTCACTGGAAACCTGCCTTTTTGTCTGCCTCGTGACCCCCGATTTTTCGGGTGGCCGATTTTATTGGCTTCAGGCTAGCATAGGTTGAATTTGTAATAAACCCTTATAACAAAGGGAAATCTTGAATTCCGCCGATGGAACTTGGCCATATCTTGGGGTTGACCGGTCAACGGTGTCCACACCAAGTAATGTGTTCGGAATGTGGCGCGCCGACGGCGGAAATCAGCCCAGACGGGACAGCAGATCAGGCAGCGCACCAAGGTCCAGAATCTCGTGGAATCGTGGGTGGTCTTCGGGGCGTTCGGCGTGTTCCAGATCCCACAGCAGGTCGTGGGGCACATGCACCGCCCAGCCGCCCGCATCCAGCATCGGGCGCACGTCTGACGCCATCGAATTCCCGATCATCATGCCCCGCGCCGCGCCGTCGTAGGCGTCGAAAATGCGGGTGTAGGTGGCGGGCGTCTTGGCCGACACGATCTGCACAGCGTCGAACATCTCGCCCAGACCGGACTGGGCAACCTTGCGTTCTTGATCCAGCAGGTCGCCCTTGGTGACCAGCAGCACGGGGCCGATGGCCTGCGCCGCGCGCAACGCGTCATCGGCATGGGGCAACAAATCAACCGGATGCTGCAACATATCCTGCCCTGCGGCGATCAGCTCGGCGATGACGGCCCCGGGCACGGCGTTGTCGGTGACCTCAAGCGCGGTTTCGATCATCGACAGGACGAATCCCTTGATGCCAAAGCCATAGTGCCGGATGTTACGCCGCTCGGCCTCCAGCAGCCGCGACATCAGCGCATCGCCATCGGTGTGCGGGGCCAGCAGCTCCGCGAACCGCTCTTGCGTCAGCTTGAAGAAACGCTCGTTGTGCCACAGCGTATCATCCGCATCGAAGGCAATAGTTGTTAAGGTTTGAGCCATAGCCGGGACTGCCTCTTTTCATGGGCGGTATGGACGTTATATAGAGGCAACAGACACTGACAACGGATTTGGGTGAAGGTCTTGAAACTCGGACAGGCGCATATGATGGCGGGCAAGGGCGATGACGAGGGCGACAGCTCGGTCATCACTGAAACCAAGCCGAAAACAAAGCGGCCACCGTTATACAAAGTGATGCTGCTGAATGACGATTATACGCCGATGGAATTCGTCGTGCTGGTGCTGGAACGCTTCTTTGGTCTGAACCATGCCCAGGCTTTCGAAATCATGCTGACCGTTCACAAAAAGGGGCTGGCAGTTGTCGGCGTCTTTAGCCACGAGATTGCCGAGACGAAAGTGGCGCAGGTGATGGATTTTGCACGGCGTCACCAGCATCCATTGCAATGCACCATGGAAAAAGAAGACTGATCGCGATGTGTTCGCTTGGTCATGGATGCGTTTCCCTGACGGGGAAGCGTGATGAGGGTTTGATGACATTCCAACAGGTTGCACCATGATCGGTGCGCGTTTGCCCTTGGCGGTCGAGGCAGGCTTTGACGTCGCAGGGCGCGTTGCGGTCTTTGCTCCTGCGGTTGGTGCTGACCTAAGCGCGCTGTCGGGCTGCGAGGTCATCTCGCCCCTGCGCCCGGTCCATGATTATTTCACAGGCATGGGCCTGACCTGCCGCACCGCGCCCGAGGGGCGCTATGATGCCGCCGTGGTCTGCGTGCCCCGCGCCAAGGCCGAGGCGCATGTGTTGATTGCGCAAGCCTGCGCTGTAACGGATGGCCCGGTCGTGATCGACGGTCAGAAAACGGACGGCATCGACAGCATCCGCAAGGAACTGCGCAAGCGCGCCGACGTGACCGAGGCGATCAACAAGGCGCATGGCAAACTGTTCTGGATGACATCCAGCGATAAATTTGCCGATTGGGCCCAAGGCCCCGCACTGACCGATGGCGGCTTCTGGACCGCGCCGGGCGTATTTTCCGCTGATGGCATTGATCCCGCGTCCGAAATGCTGGCCGCGGCCCTGCCTGACAAGCTGGGCAAACAGGTCGCCGATCTGGGGGCCGGCTGGGGGTATCTTTCGGCGCATATCCTGACGCGCGACGAAGTGCAGGCCGTGCACCTGGTCGAGGCGCACCATCTGGCACTGGAATGTGCCAAACGCAACGTGACCGACCCGCGCGCACAGTATCATTGGGCCGACGCCACCCGCTGGGCCCCGTCGGGGCGCATCGACACGGTGGTGATGAACCCGCCCTTCCACACCACGCGCAACGCCGACCCGTCGCTGGGACAGGCTTTTGTCGCGGCGGCGGCACGGGTGTTGACCCCGCAAGGCAGCCTGTGGATGGTTGCGAACCGCCATCTGCCTTACGAGACGGCGCTGGAACAACAGTTCGCCCGCGTCGAAGACATGGGCGGCGACGGACGGTTCAAATTGACGCGGGCGACCAAGCCCAGACGCAGGACATAAGGATCAGGCGATGTCATTTTCGATTTCAGGCAAGACGGCGATTGTGACGGGGGCGGCCAACGGCATTGGTCTGGCCATCGCGCGACAGTTTGCCGACAAGGGCGCCAACGTGATGTGCGCCGACATGGATGAAAAGGCGCTGACCCAGCAATGGGGCGACACCTCGGAAGACGGCAAGATCCGCTATTTCGCCGGCGACCTGCGCCAGCGTCTGACCATCGCAAATCTGGTCTCGGCCACGATTGACGCCTTTGACGGGGTCGACATTCTGGTCAACGCCTCGCGGCAGGTGATGGCAACCGACGCGCTGGACGTGGATGACACCAGCGTTGAAACGCTGCTGGAACAAAACCTTATGACCTCTTTGCGTCTGACGCAGCAGGTTGCGCGGCGCATGATCAAACAGGCCGAAGGGCAGACCGAGGGGCAGGTGGGTTCGATCATAAACCTGTCGTCCATCGCCGCCCGCCACACCCGCCCCGAGCTGTTGGGTTATTCCATCGCCTCGGCAGCACTGGAACAGATGACACGGTCGATGGCGCTGGCGCTGGCCCACGACCGCATCCGCGTGAACGCCGTGGCGTTCGGCTCGGTCATGTCCGCCTCGCTCAAGTCGTCGATCATGGATCACCGTGAGTGGCGCGAGGACATCGAAAACCACACCCCGCTGGAACGGATCGCCAGCCCCGGCGAATTGGTCGACGCGGTGCAGTTCCTGGCATCCGAAGGCGCGGGGTTCATCACCGGCGAGACGATCACCGTGGACGGCGGGCGCAGCCTGTTGGACCCGGTCCGCGCACCGGCACACTAAGGTATCCTCATGACGGAAGAGTTCACCGCCCAAAAGGCACAGGCCAGCGCGTGGTTCCGCAGCCTGCGCGACGAGATCGTGGCCGCATTCGAGGGGCTCGAGCAAAGCCATGACACCGGCCCGCTGTCCGACGCGGCTCCCGGTGCCTTCGAGGTGACCGAGACAAAGCGCGCCTCGGACGACGGTTCGGACGCGGGTGGCGGGCTGATGAGCGTGATGCGCGGGGGGCGCGTGTTCGAAAAGGTCGGCGTGAATGTCTCGACCGTTTACGGCACGCTGGGCGAGCGCGCGCAACATGCCATGGCGGCACGCAAGGGCATTCCCGGGATGAAAGACGATCCGCGCTTTTGGGCATCGGGCATCAGTCTGGTCGCCCATATGCAGAACCCCCACGCACCTGCCGTGCATATGAACACCCGCATGTTCTGGACCCCGCACGCCTGGTGGTTCGGTGGCGGCTCCGACCTGAACCCCTGCATCGAATACGCCGAGGACACGGCGCATTTTCATGCGACCCAGCAGGCGCATCTGGACCCGCACGGCGCTGATCTGTACCCGCGTCTCAAGGCCTGGGCGGATGAATATTTCTACATCCCCCACCGCAAGCGCGCGCGGGGTGTGGGCGGCATCTTTATGGACGATCACTGCACGGGCGACTGGGGGGCTGATTTCGCCTTGACCCAGGACATCGGGCGCGCCTTCCTGCCGGCCTTTGTGCCGCTGGTGGCCACGCGGCGGGTGATGCCGTGGGACGAGGCCGACAAGGACGCGCAGCTGGTGCACCGTGGCCTCTATGCCGAATACAATCTGGTCTATGACCGTGGCACCAAGTTCGGTCTGGAAACCGGCCATGACGCCAACGCGGTACTGATGAGCCTGCCACCCTTGGCCAAATGGATCTGAAACGGCCTTAAACTGACTTCGGCGGCGCACTGCGCCAGCCCGCTTCCATCATCGCGGCGCGGTAGCTGGGGGCGGTGCGCATCCTGTCGCCCAGCCCCTTGTCTATCAGCAGCGCGTGCATCTTGGGCAATTGCCAGCAGGGCACATGCATCACCATGTGATGCTCCAGATGGTAGTTGACGTAATAGGGCGCCACCAGCGCGCGGGCGACGGGCCCTGCATGGGTCGTGCGCACGTTTTGCAGCGGATTTTCCGACCGCTCGACCGCGCCATGTTCGGCAATGTTGCGCACGCGCAGGACGAACTGGAACCACGTCAGATAGGGCAGCAGCCAGAACGTCAGCCCCCACCACCAGTCTCCGATCAGGCCGATGGCAACGGCAATGCCGATGAACACCGGAAAGGCGCGGCCCAGCATGTTGGATTTGAACGCCTGCGCCGATTTCGATTTGGCCGCATCAATGGCGTCGTCGTCGCCCGCAAGCCGGATGAACATCATGATTTGCCCGAGCAGTTGCTTGACCCCCGTCTGTCCGGTCAGATCGCGCAGAAACTTGCGCCGCATCGACGCATGGCTGGTCGGGAACTTCTCGCTGAGGACCAGGTCGGGGTCCTTGTCGGTCTGGGTAAAACGATGATGCGTCAGGTGATAGTGCCGGTAGGCGTGCAGGTCTGCCATGATCGGCCACCCGCATAGCCATTCGCCGACCCAGTCGTTCAGCTTGCGGGATTTGAACAGGGCGTTGTGCGCGGCCTCGTGCATCAGGATCGCCAGACCCAGTTGCCGCGAGCCGATCAGGATCACCGCCAGCAGGAACGTGACCGGATTGGGCCACAGCGCGAACAGGCTGATCGCCAGCATAATCGTGCCCCAGCAATGCGCCACCAGCCAAGCGCCCATCAGGTTCGAGCGTTGGGCAAGGGGGCGAATCTCGTCGCTGGTCAGATAGGCTTTGCCGGGTGTCATGGGGCAAGCGTGGGGTGTGCAGGCCCTTTGCGTCAAGCAGGACGCGACGTTGCCTTTGGGGCTCTGCCCCCGGCGCTGGCGCGCCGTCCCCGGAGTTTATCTTGCAAGATGAAGGGGTTAGTGCCAGTCGAAGAAGTCGGGGCCAGCCTTGGCCAAAAGCTCCTGTGCCAGATCACGTCCCATGGCGGCGCCATCCGAGATGGGACCCGTGCGCGTGCCCTTGATCGCCTCGGACCCGTCGGGGCGCAGCACTTCGCCGCGCAGAGACAGGGTATCGCCGTCCAAGAGGGCAAGGCCCGCGATGGGCGTTTCGCACGACCCGTCCAGCGTGGCGAGAAAGGCGCGTTCCGCCGCCAGACGCTGGCCTGTGGGGGTGTCGTGGATGGCGTCCAGTAGCTGTGCCGTCACTGCATCATCTGCGCGCCGTTCAATGCCGATGGCCCCTTGGGCGATGGCGGGCAGCATGTCGGCGGGGTCGATGGGGGTGGCGGGCACCTCTGTCATGTTCAGGCGGTTCAGCCCCGCAGTTGCCAGAAACGTCGCCACGGCCACGCCGTCGTCCAGCTTGCGCAGGCGGGTTTGCACGTTGCCACGAAATTCGACCACGTTCAGGTCGGGACGCCGGTGCAGCAGTTGCGCGCGACGGCGCAGCGACGAGGTGCCGACTGTGGCCCCCTGCGGCAGGTCCGCAATGGCGCTGTAGGCGGGCGAGACAAAGGCGTCGCGCACATCCTCGCGCGGCAGGTAGGTGTCCAGCAGCAGGCCGGGGGGCTGTTCGGTGGGCATGTCCTTCATCGAATGGACGGCGATGTCGATCTTGGCCGCCGACAGGTCCTGTTCGATCTCGCGGGTGAACAGCCCCTTGCCGCCGATCTCTTTCAGCGCGCGGTCCTGTATCAGGTCGCCGGTCACCTTGATCACCACGATTTCAAACGCGGCTTGCGGCAGATCAAAGGCAGCCGCCAGCCGGTCGCGCGTCTCATAGGCCTGCGCCAGCGCCAGCGGCGATCCGCGGGTGCCGATTTTCAGGGGGCGGTCGGGGGAGGGCAGGGTCACGTCACGCGGGCCTTCGGCTGGGAAACAGGTGTGTCACGGTGTCCTGCCATCGCAGGCCCGACTTGACAAGTGCCCCGCGCCAATAGACCTCACCCCTGACAACAAGGGGACAGCGGATGACCGGGAACAAAACGATTTTGCGCGCACTTGCAGGCGAGACGCTGGACGTGCCGCCGATCTGGATGATGCGGCAGGCGGGGCGCTATCTGCCCGAGTACAAGGCGACGCGCGCACAGGCGGGGGATTTCCTGTCGTTGTGCTACAATCCCGAACTGGCCTGCGAGGTGACCTTGCAGCCAATCCGCCGCTACGGGTTCGACGCCGCGATCCTGTTTGCCGACATCCTGCTGGTGCCGCAGGCGCTGGGCGCGGACCTGTGGTTTGTCACCGGCGAAGGCCCGCGGCTGAGCACGGTGACCACGCAGGCCGATTTCGACAAGCTGGGGCCGGTGTCGGACATTCACGAAACCCTGTCGCCGATCTATCAGACCGTGCGTCTGCTGACCGAAGCATTGCCGCGTGAAACCACGTTGATCGGATTTGCCGGCGCGCCGTGGACCGTGGCCACCTATATGATTGCCGGAAA
Organism: Sulfitobacter sp. 20_GPM-1509m; assembly: GCF_000620505.1. Taxonomy (GTDB): domain Bacteria; phylum Pseudomonadota; class Alphaproteobacteria; order Rhodobacterales; family Rhodobacteraceae; genus Pseudosulfitobacter. The sequence continues at coordinate 158,727 of NZ_JIBC01000009.1, forward strand.
GGGCACCCCGGATCAGGGACCGGCCCACGCGCTGAAGGCCGAGAACGTGGCACTGTTCGAGGCGCTGCTGGAGCGGATCACACTCGCGACCATCGAATACCTGTCGGCGCAGATCGACGCCGGTGCCGAGGTGGTCAAGATTTTCGACAGTTGGGCCGGATCGTTGAAAGGCGCCGATTTCGAACGCTATAGCCTTGAACCGGCCCGCCAGATCACGGCAGCCCTCAAGGCACGCCATCCCGGCATTCCGATCATCGGCTTCCCGCGTGAGGCGGGCGAGAAATACGTGGGCTTTGCCAAGGCAACCGGCGTGGACTGTGTGGCCTTGGACAATTCGGTCGCGCCCGAATGGGCGGCTGCCAATGTGCAGGTTGATGGTTGTGTTCAGGGCAATCTGGCCTCGCATCACATGGTGACGGGCGGTCAGGCGCTGGTGGACGAGACGCGGGCAATTGTGAAGGCGTTTTCCAAGGGGCCGCATATCTTCAATCTGGGCCACGGAATCACGCCAGATGCCGACCCGGACAACGTGCAATTGATGATAGATACAGTTCGCGAAGGATAACGTCCGTTTCAGGGTTGACCTGACCGCGTGCCTGTCATACTTCGCACGCCGATGGCGCGGTAGCTCAGTTGGTTAGAGCGATCGACTCATAATCGATAGGTCGGGAGTTCAAGTCTCCCCCACGCCACCACCTTTCACCAACATTTCGGGATTTGACGGACTGCTATGCGGCAGGCGACTGACGCCCGCCGCTTGCACGCCTCGTGTCCCGGCAGATGCCTTATGACGGGCCTGTCTGTTCGGTGCTGCGCAACCTTGGCAGTGCCCAGCCTGCAATGCTGACGGCCAGCACGATGCGGAACAGGTGGTGGACGGTCACGGCCACCGGGCTGATCCCCAGGCTGAGTGCGACAAGGCCCATTTCGGTCACACCGCCGGGCGCCAGGCTGATGATCAGTGCAATAAGCGGCAGGCTGGACCAGGGCGCCAGAATCGCGGCAAAGCCCACGGCCACCGTCAGCATCACCGCCACGCTGATACAGCCAAAGCCGAACGCCCGCGCGAGGCTGCGCAAGGACGATCCGGCGAACAGCACGCCCAATCCAGCGCCGATTACAAGTTGAGCGGCAGAGAGCAGCCAGCGCGGGCTTGCCACATCCAGCACGCCGCTGCCGTGGGCGATGGCGCTCAGCAGCATAGGGCCGATCATATAGGATGCGGGCAGGCGCAGCACACGGCCCAGCCAGATCCCGATGCCGCAGAGTACGGCGATTTCCCCCAGATCCAGCAGCCCCGCTGGCGTGGCGTCAAATGCTTGTCCCGCCGCGCTTCCGACCACGATTCCGGTGGCCAGATAATAGGCGGTGGGGATGGCGATAATCACCAATACGACGCGGGCAAAATGCTGGGTGCTCAGCACGCGCGGGTCGGCGCCTGCGGCTTCGCCCAGGGTCACCGCTTCGATCAGCCCGCCGGGCATCGCGGCGAAAAAGGCCGTCACGGCGTCAAAACCTGCCAGCCTGCGATAGATCAGAAAGCTGGCGGCATGGGTGCAGACCACGAAAGGAATCACCGCCAGCACTGACAGCCACAGTTGCGGCAACTGTTCGAGAAGTGTCGGCGAAAACGTGGCCCCGATCATGACGCCAATCAGCGAAATACTGGCCTTGCGCATGGTTTGCAAAACCGGCCGCGCTGCGGTGTCGGGTTGTCCTGCGCTGCGCCAGATGGACCACGCACCAACCAGAATCAATGCGCCCAGAAGAAAGGGCAGCGGCGCGCCCAGCCAGTTCGCAACCGCAGCGCCAATCGCCCCGATCAGCAGGATCAGCCCTGTGGGGCGCAGTTCGGCGCGACCGTCGGCGAGGGTAAAGGGCATAAAAGCGTTCCGTTCCGTGTGTTGCGTGCATTTGCGCAGAGACGCATGCGGACTTCCAGACGACATAGCCAGATGCGCCACCATTGCGACGCCCCGGGAGAGGGAATTTTGTGCTGTATGTGGCCTGATATGGCACTATTTTGCAGAAACCTTGGGCGCGGCCACGGGATATTCACCATGAAAACAAAGATGTTCCGGGTGTCCTGCGTCGGGCCGTCTGAAATTGTGATCACCGTTTAACTGGAATCTGTTCTATCGTGCACAATTACAGATCGGTGACTTTGGTTTAGGAGGGGGCAAAGGTTACAAAATCGGGTGACAGCCCAACGACCTTGCCCTACCAATTTGCCGCAACGACACAAGTCAGACCCGCCGCAAGAGCGAGTCATTAGGGAGGAAGACCATGACCATCACTCGTAAATCATTTCTGTCGCTGGCAGGCGCTGCTGTGCTGGCGCTGGGGCTGGGAACAGCGCCCGCGTCGGCTCAGGAAGTCACGCTGAGCCTGCACCAGTTCCTGCCGGCGCAGGCAAACGTGCCTCGTCTGGTGCTGGATGTCTGGGCCGACAATGTGGAGAAGGACAGCGGCGGGCGTATCAAAGTCGACCGTTATCCGTCGATGCAACTGGGCGGCACCCCGCCCGAGCTGATGGACCAGGCGATTGATGGCGTGGCGGACATCGTCTGGACCGTTGTGGGCTATACCCCCGGTCGCTACCCGTCGACCGAAGTGTTCGAACTGCCCTTCATGATGACCAATGCCCGCGCCGCAAGCCGCGCCTATTGGGAAATGTTCGAAGAGCACATGAAAGACACCGAGTTCAAAGATGTACATATTCTGGGCACTTGGGTACATGGTCCGGGCATGATCCACGCCAACCGCGAGATCAAGGTGCCCGGCGACATGGCCGGTCTGAAAATCCGCGGCGGTTCGCGTCTGATCAATGACTATCTGTCGGTTCTGGGCGCCACACCCGTCGGTATGCCCGTCCCCGCCGTGTCCGAAGGCCTGTCCAAGGGCGTGATCGACGGCACCACAATTCCGTGGGAAGTCACCAGCGCGCTGAAAGTGCCGGAACTGGTGCACAACCACACCGAGTTCGAAGGCAAGGCGCTGTACGTCCTGACCTTTGTTCTGGCGATGAACAAGGACCGCTACGACTCGCTGCCCGATGACCTGAAAAAGGTGATCGACGACAACTCGGGTCTGGAATTCTCGGTCTTTGCCGGTGGCACACAAGCCGATGCCGATGGCCCTGCGCGCGAAGCGGCGGTTGCCTTGGGCAACAACATCGTGACCGTGTCCCAAGAGGACGCCAAAGCGTGGCGTGACGCGGCCCAGCCCGTCTATGACGCCTGGATCGCTGACATGGACAGCAAAGGTATCGACGGTCAGGAGCTGATCGACGAAGCCACCATGCTGATGGAAAAATACAGCCAGTAACCGGACCTGTGCGCAGCGGCATGTGGAGGCACATGCCGCTGCTTTTCCTCGTATTCCCCACCCATAACCCGGAGTCCACATGACACGCCTGGTCACCTGGCTTGCCCGCGCCACTGCCGTTCTTGGCGGTCTGGTTCTGTGCGCCCTGATTGTGCTGACAACCCTGTCAATCATCGGGCGCAGCCTGAACAAGCTGTTTCACACCGGCATCGCGCAATCCGCTTTTGGGGGGCTGTCAAACTGGGCAATCAATGCGGGCGTGGGTGAGATCAACGGCTCGTACGAGCTGCTTGAGGCAGGCGTGGCCTTTTCCATTTTTGCGTTCTTTCCGGTCTGCCAGCTTTATTCCGGTCACGCGACGGTGGATGTGTTCACCTCTGCTCTGCCGCCGCGTGCACTGGCGGCGTTGCGGGCGTTCTGGGAGATCGTGCTGGCCGCCACCATCGTGTTCCTGACCTTCAGGCTGGCCGATGGGATGATGCGCTATGTGAACAACGGTGAAACCACGTTGTTTCTGCAGTTTCCCGTCTGGTGGAGCTATGCCGCCAGCGTCGTTGCGGCCACGGTCGCATCCATCACGGCCGTGTACTGCGCCTGTGCCCGCGTCGCCGAGGTGGCTTTGGGCCGTGCGGTCATGCCCAACGACCACATAGGGGAATAAACCGCGATGCAATGGTTCCTTGACCTTTTGCCCTTGTCCGACCTCAGCCGTATCGAGCTTGGGTTCTGGTCGTTCCCGATCCTGCTGGGGCTGATCTTTTTGCGCGCGCCCATCGGATTGGCGATGCTGCTGTGCGGTTTTGGCGGCTGGTATTTTGCCATGAACGGCAACCCCACACCGCTGCTGGCCAAGCTGAAATCCGAGACCTATTCGACCTTTTCCAGCTATTCGCTGACGATCATCCCGATGTTCCTGCTGATGGGCCAGTTCGCCACGCTGTCGGGCATGTCCACCGCGCTGTTCAAGGCCGCCGAAAGCTTTCTGGGCCACCGACGCGGCGGGGTGGCTATGGCCGCCGTCGGCGCCTGCGCAGGGTTCGGCGCGATCTGCGGGTCGTCGCTGGCCACCGCGGCCACCATGAGCCGTGTGGCCCTGCCGGAACTGCGCCGCTACGGCTATTCAGGCGGGTTTTCCACCGCGACGCTGGCAGCGGGTGGCACGCTGGGCATCCTGATCCCGCCTTCGGTCATTCTGGTGATCTACGCGATCATCACCGAACAGAACATCGCCAAGCTGTTCCTGGCTGCTTTCATCCCCGGCATTCTGGCGGCGGTGGGCTATGTCCTGACCATTTCGATCTATGTGCGCCTGTACCCCGATTCCGCAGGCACCCGCCAACCGCAACCGATGTCCGAGCGCTGGAAGGCGCTGGCCGAGACCTGGCCGGTTCTGCTGATCTTTGGCCTGGTGGTCGGTGGCATTTACGCGGGTTGGTTCACACCCACCGAAGGCTCTGCCGTCGGGGCCGCGGGCACCGGGCTGGTGGCGCTGGTGTCGGGCAACCTGAACTGGGCGGTGTTCCGCGATTCGCTGATTGGCACGGCCAAGACCACGGCGATGATCTTTTTCATCGTGCTGGGGGCGGGGTTCTACAACGGCTTTCTGGCGCTGTCCGGCGTGCCGCAGTTCATGGCCGATTACGTGCTGGGTCAGGGCCTTAGCCCGTGGGTCGTGCTGATCATCATCCTGTTCTTCTATCTGGTCTTTGGCTGCGTGATGGACAGCCTGTCGATGATCCTGCTGACGGTGCCGATCTTTTTCCCTGTCATTTCGGCGATGGATTTCGGCATGTCGCCCGAACACGTGGCGATCTGGTTCGGCATCCTTGTGCTGATCGTGGTCGAGGTCGGGCTGATCACGCCGCCGGTGGGGATGAACCTGTTCATCATCAACGCGATGGACCGCACGACCCCGATCACCGAGACCTACAAGGCGGTGATGTTCTTTGTCGGCAGCGACATCGTCAGGGTGGCGATCCTTGTGGCCTTTCCGGCCATCACGCTGTTTCTGATTCCCTAGAGGTTCCCAGATGTCCCATACGCCGATCCTTGCCCCACATTCCGTGACGCGCGAGGATCGTGCGGACGGGTCCATTCTGCTGCGGGCTGATGCGCCTTTGGGCGACGTGGCGCGCAACAGCGGCGTCTGGCTGGACCATTGGGCGCAGACCACGCCGGATGCGGTGTTTCTGGCGGAACGGTCGGGCGCAGGCTGGCGGCGCGAAAGCTACGCCAGCGTCCGGCAAAAGGCGCGGGCGATTGCGGGGTGGTTTCTGGGGCAGGGCATGGGGCCGGATACGCCGGTTCTGATCCTGTCGGGCAACAGCATCGACCACGCGCTGCTGACGCTGGGGGCGCATTACGTCGGCGTGCCGACAGTGCCGGTGGCCGAGCAGTACACGCTGATCCCCGCAGCCCACGGACGGCTGGATTACGTGGTGAACCTGATCAAACCCGCCCGCGTTTTTGCCGCCGATGGCGCGGCCTATGCGGCGGGGCTGGCGCGGGCGAACTGCCCTGCGATTGCGTCAGATCCGGGTGATACCGGCGCCACGCCGCTTGCCGACCTGCTGGCCCATTCCGATGCCGGGGTCGATGCGGCCTTTGCCACGGTCGGGCCGGATACGGTGGCCAAGATCCTGCTTACATCAGGCTCTACCTCGGACCCCAAGGGGGTTTTGACCACCCAGCGGATGATGACCACCAACCAGACCCAGCTTGCCCAGGGCCTGCCGTTTCTGCGCCAGCGTCCGCCGGTGATCGTGGACTGGCTGCCGTGGAACCATGTCTTTGGCGGGTCGCATAATTTCAACATGGTGCTGTCGGGTGGCGGCAGCCTGTACATCGACGATGGCAAACCGCTGCCGGCCCTGTTCGGGCGCACGCTGGAGAACCTGTCGATGGTGCCCGGCACTGTCAGTTTTAACGTGCCTGTGGGCTTTGCCCAGCTTCTGACCGCGCTTCAGAATGATGCGGCCCTGCGCGAGACGTATTTCCGCGACCTCGACATGATCTTTTACGCCGGTGCGTCCCTGCCCCAAGAGACCTGGGCCGGGCTGGAGACGCTGGCCACCCAGACCGGACGCCGCGTGCCGCTGATCACCTCGTCCTGGGGGCTGACCGAAACCGCGCCGGGGGCTTTGCTGCAACAGGTGCCTGCGCGCGGTGCGGGTATCGTCGGCGTGCCTCTGCCGGGTGTGACGGTCAAGCTGGTGCCCGACGCCAACATGCGCTGTGACGTGCGGGTCAGCGGGCCGTCGATCATGCGGGCCTATCTGGACAACCCGACCAAGACCGCCGAGGCCTTCGACGACGAGGGTTATTTTATCACTGGCGACGCGATGCGGTTTGTCGATGAGGCCGACCCCAACCTTGGCCTGCGGTTCGACGGGCGCATGTCCGAAGACTTTAAACTGATGACCGGCACATGGGTGCAGGCGGCGAACCTGCGGCTCGAGATGCTGGCGCTGCTGGCCCCCTATGCCGCCGACATCGTGGTGACGGGGCAGGGGCGTGACCAGATCGGGCTGTTGATCCTTCCGAACCGCGCGGCCATCGCCAAAGCCGGGATGACGCTGGATACGGAAAACGGGGCTGGTATCTGCCCCGACCTGGCAGACATCCTGCGCAGCCGTTTGCGCGAAAGGGCGGCGGATGCCACCGGCTCGGCCACCCGCGTCACCCGCGCGCTGATTCTGTCAGACCCGCCCGACATGGGCGAAGGCGAGGCGACGGCCAAGGGCAACATCAACTTTGCCAGGCTGCTGGCCCGCCGCGCCCGGCTGGTGGACCGTCTGTATGACGACGCAGACCCGGCGACGATCACGATCTGACGTCAAATCTTGCACTAAGTTGCGCAAAGTGCGCGGTCCTGTTGCGATATCCTGAGATTGGCGCACGATAGCGCACAAATCGAGATGTCTTTGGGAGGAGCGTCTATGTCCAGCGTAGCCAGCGCGAATGCAGCCAGCTATTTCGTCGATCGTCATGTGGAAGAGGGGCGCGGCGGCAAGGTTGCCTTTCGGGAATACGGCAGCGGGCGCAGCCTGACCTATGGCGATCTTGCGGACACCTCGGGGCGCGTCGCCACCGCCCTTGCGCAGCATGGCATCGTGCCGGAACAGCGGGTTGCGATGTTGGTGCTGGACACCATCGAATTTCCGCAAATCTTCTGGGGTGCGCTCAAGGCGGGGGTCATTCCGGTCCCGCTGAACACGCTGTTGGCCACGTCGGTCTATGACGCGATCCTGCGCGACAGCCGTGCCACGACGCTGTTCGTGTCGGATGTGCTGTATGACACGGTCGCACCGGCACTGGCGGACAATCCGTTCGTGAAAACCGTTGTCGTGATCGGGGGCGCAGCACCTGACGGTACCACGTCCTACCAGAGCTTTCTGGACACCGCCGACGCCCCCACCCTGGCCTTTGACGCGAATGCGGACGAGGTGGCGTTCTGGCTGTATTCCTCAGGCTCGACCGGCCAGCCCAAGGGCGTGCATCACATCCACTCCAGCCTGAAAGCCACCGCCGACACCTATGGCGCGCAGGTGCTGGGCCTGCGCGAGGATGATGTTGTGTTCTCGGCGGCCAAGTTCTTTTTCGCCTACGGGCTTGGCAATGCAATGACCTTTCCGATGGCGGTGGGGGCCACGACCGTGTTGTTTGCAGGCCGCCCCACACCGGACAGTGTCGTGGACATTCTGAACGCCGAACAGCCCACGGTGTTCTGCGGCGTGCCCACGCTTTATGCTGCCTTGTCGGCCTTTATGGATAAGAACGGCCCGGCCAAAGCGCCCTTGCGCCGCTGTATCTCGGCGGGCGAGGCGCTGCCCGAGGATGTAGGCAAGCGTTGGGAAAAACACACAGGCGTCGAAATTCTCGACGGTGTGGGGTCGACCGAGATGCTGCACATCTTCCTCAGCAACCGCCCCGGCGATGTCGTCTATGGCACTTCGGGCGTGGCGGTGCCGGGCTATGCGGTGCGGCTGGTGGACGAGGCAGGGCAGGACGTGGCCACCGGCGAGGTGGGCGAACTGCTGGTGCAAGGCGACAGCGCCGCCAGTTGCTATTGGAACCAGCGCGCCAAGACGCGCACCACGTTCGAGGGCACCTGGACCCGCACCGGCGACAAATACGAACGCCGCGATGACGGACGGTTCGTCTACTGCGGGCGCACCGATGATATGTTCAAGGTGTCCGGCATCTGGGTCAGCCCGTTCGAGGTGGAAAGCGCCATCATCAGCCACGCCGATGTGCTCGAGGCCGCAGTGGTCGCCGCGCGCGACGACGACGGGCTGGAAAAGCCCAAGGCGTTTGTGGTGCTGAACGCTGGCATGTCGCCCGACGGCATCGAGGCCATGCTGAAAGAGCATGTGAAAACGAAAATCGGCAAATGGAAATATCCGCGCTGGATCACCTGTGTCGATGAATTGCCCAAGACGGCAACCGGCAAGATCCAGCGTTTCAAACTGCGAGAGGATGCATGATGGACTGGACCAACGGATTTATCGACATAGACGGGGCATCGCTGGAATACGCCTGCTTTGGCGCGGCACCCGGTGACGCACCCACGCTGGTGATGCTGCATGAGGGGCTGGGCAGCGTGGCGCAATGGCACGACCTGCCGCAGAGGCTGGCCGATCAGACGGGCTTTGGCGTTCTGGCCTATTCGCGGGCGGGCTACGGCCAGTCGAGTGCGGTCGATCTTCCACGCCCGCTGGATTACCAGACGCGCGAGGCGGTGGATGTGCTGGGGCCGCTGCTGGATGCGGCCGGTGTGCAGGACTGTGTGCTGCTGGGCCATTCGGATGGTGCGACGATTGCCGCGATTTATGCGGGCAGTGTCAGCGACATGCGGGTGCGCGGGTTGATCCTGATCGCGCCGCATTTCTTTACCGAACCGGGTGGGCTGGCTGCGATTGCCGCGACCAAGGACGCATATGAAAACGGTGACCTGAAGCAGAAGCTGGCGAAATACCACGCCCATCCCGACAGCGCCTATTACGGCTGGCATGACAGCTGGACGCATCCCGACTATGCCGCGTGGAACGTGGCAGACAGCATCGACCATTGGCGCATTCCGGTGCTGGCGGTGCAGGGCATGGACGATCCTTACGGCACGATGGCCCAGATCGACGAGATCGACAGCCGCATCTATTCACCGTTGGAAACGCTGGTTCTGGAAGGTGTCGGCCACGCGCCCCACCGCGAGGCGACAGACCGGACAATCGCGGCCATCACTGATTTCTGCGCACGGCTCAAGCGTATGGAAGACGCCGAGGTGGAACTTGCCTGAGTTGCCCGGCGGCACTCCTGCGCCGGCGCACGCCTATGTGCCCGGCCAGACGGCCCGCCACCCCGAGGGCTGGTTCGATCCGCTGAAAACGGTCAACGCCGACCCTTTCGACAGCCCCGCAATGCGGGCCGGTCTGGATTATCTGCACGCCGGATATTTCTGGGAATGCCACGAGGTTCTGGAAGCCGTCTGGCTGGCGCTGCCCGATCCGTCAGCGGAGCGGCACATGGTGCAGGCGGTGATCCAGCTGGCCAACGCACGGCTGAAGCTGGCGATGGGGCGGCCAAAGGCCACGCTGCGTCTGTGCGCCATGGTGCAGGAACATCTGGTCGCAGGCCGCGCCAGCCGTCCGATTCCCGGCGCGACACCTACCGACCTGCTGGAATGGGCAGCGAATGCTGCGGAACTGGCCGCTCAAGCGGCTGATAGTGAACTATAATGCTATATGTGCGCAGTATAACGCCTAATTCTTGGTTCGGAACGTTTAACTTTGTAACTATACTACACAAGAAGCCAGTGCAGCCCGTTCTGCACCCCGCCAAAAGGACACTTGCACCGTGACCAAGATCATTGATTTCCGCACCGACCCCAGCAAATACCGCCACTGGCGTGTCGAATATGACGGCCCCGTGGCCAACCTGTTCATGGATGTGGACGAAGACGCGGGCCTGTTCGACGGCTACCAGTTGAAGCTGAACAGCTATGATCTGGGCGTGGACATCGAGCTGGCCGATGTGGTCCAGCGGATGCGGTTCGAACACCCCGAGGTCAAGGTCGTGGTGATGCAGTCCGGCAAGGACAAGGTGTTCTGCGCGGGGGCCAACATCCGCATGCTGGGCGGCGCCGCCCATAGCCACAAGGTGAACTTTTGCAAATTCACCAACGAAACGCGCAACACCTTCGAAGCCGCCGAGGCCGACAGCGGGCAGAAATACATCGCTGCGGTCAAAGGGGCGTGCGCGGGCGGCGGCTATGAGCTGGCGCTGGCGTGCAACCATATCATGCTGACCGACGACAGCACGTCGTCCGTGTCCTTGCCCGAGGTGCCCTTGCTGGCGGTTCTGCCCGGCACCGGCGGGCTGACCCGCGTCACCGACAAACGCAAGGTGCGCCGCGACCGCGCCGATATCTTCTGCTCGACCGAGGAAGGCGTGCGCGGCAAGCGGGCGCAGGACTGGCGGCTGGTGGACGAGGTGATCGCCAACTCGAAATTCGACGAAACCGTGCAGGAACGTGCCCGCGAATTTGCGGCAGGTTCGTCCAAGGCGGATGTGGCACAGGGCATCACGCTGACGCCCATCGACCGCACGATCGCGGATGACGGCAGTGTGTCCTATGAACTGGTCGAGGTGGCGCTGGACCGTGCCGCCCGCCGCGCCACGATCACGATCAAAGGCCCCGAAGAGGACGCGCCCGCCGATATGGACGCCTTCACCGCGCAGGGGGATGCGGCCTATATGCTGCGTCTGGCGCGGCAGTTGGACGATGCCATCCTGCACCTGCGCCTGAACGAGATGGAGGCGGGCCTGCTGGTATTCCGCACCCAGGGCGACCCCGAACGCTTTGCCGCGCACGAGGCGCTGTTGATGGACAGTGCCGATCACTGGCTTGCCAACGAGGTGCTGAAATACTGGAAGCGCATCCTGAAACGCATCGACGTGACCTCGCGCAGCATGGCGGCGCTGGTGGAGCACGGGTCGTGCTTTACCGGTATCCTTGCCGAAATCCTGTTTTCGGTCGACCGCACCTATATGATGGAAGACGAATTTGACGGCGACAACCGCCCCTTGGCGACGATCAGCCTGACGGCTGCGAACTTTGGCCCGATGCCGATGTCCAACGACCTGACCCGTCTGCAAACCCGCTTCCTGGGCGAACCCGAGGCGGTGGACAAGGCAAAGGCCGCGATAGGCGAACAGCTTGAGGCGGAAGAGGCCGAAGAACTGGGCCTTGTCACCATGATTCTCGACGACATCGACTGGGAGGACGAGATCCGCATCTTCATGGAAGAGCGCGCCAGCTTCTCGCCCGACGCGATGACGGGGATGGAGGCGAACCTGCGTTTTGCCGGACCCGAAACGATGGAGACCCGCATTTTTGGCCGGCTGACCGCATGGCAGAACTGGATATTCAACCGCCCCAACGCGGTTGGTGCAGATGGCGCGCTGCAACGCTACGGCACCGGCAAACGCGGCGATTACAACATGGAACGTGTGTAACTGAACCTGCGCAGCCGTCCGCGACACGGACAGCGCGCCGCACCAGATTGGAGAACGAAGATGATGGACCTGATCAACGTAAGCTACGACACCCAGATCCCCAACAACGTGGGGCTGAGCCAGGACAAGAAGGTGCTGAAAGCACTGGAGAAATGGCACCCCGGTTACATCAACTGGTGGAACGACCTGATCCCGCAGAACTTTCAGGAATCGATGGTCTACCTGCGCACCGCCGTCAGCGTCGACCCCAAGGGCTGGGCCAAGTTCGATTATGTGAAAATGCCGGAATACCGCTGGGGCGTCCTGCTGGCCCCCGAGGTCGAGGGCCGCACGATTCCGATGGGCGAACATTACGGCGAACCCGCATGGCAAGAAGTGCCGGGCGAATACCGCAACATGCTGAAACGGCTGATCGTCATTCAGGGCGACACCGAACCGGGGTCGGTCGAACAGCAACGGTTCCTTGGGCTGACCGCGCCGTCGCTTTATGACATGCGCAACCTGTTTCAGGTGAACGTGGAAGAGGGCCGCCACCTGTGGGCCATGGTCTATCTGCTGCAAAAATACTTTGGCCGCGATGGCCGGGAAGAGGCCGACGACCTGCTGGTCCGCTCGTCCGGCTCGGACGAAGCGCCGCGGATGCTGGGCGCGTTCAACGAGGAAACGCCTGACTGGCTGTCGTTCTTCATGTTCACCTATTTCACCGACCGCGACGGCAAGATGCAGCTTGAATCGCTGGCGCAGTCGGGCTTCGACCCGCTGTCGCGCACCTGCCGGTTCATGCTGACCGAAGAAGCGCACCATATGTTCGTCGGTGAAACCGGCGTGGGCCGCACCATTCAGGCGACGCTTGAGGCGATGGCGAAACACGGCATCACCGATCCCTATGACATCAACAAGATCCGCGATCTGGGGGTTATCGACCTGCCGACGATGCAGAAAAAGCTGAACCTGCATTACACGCTGTCGCTGGACCTGTTCGGACAAGAGGTGTCGACCAACGCCGCCAATGCCTTCAACTATGGCATCAAGGGCCGGTACATGGAGCAGCGGATCGACGACGATCACAAGTTGTCCGATGCCACCTATCCCGTCACCTCGATCAAGGACGGCAAGATCGTGACCGAAGACGTCCCCGCCCTGACCGCCATCAACATGCGCCTGCGCGACGACTATGTCCGCGACGCCGCCGGTGGCGTGGGCCGCTGGAACAAACAGATCGCCAAGGCGGGCATCGATTTCGAACTGAAGCTGCCGCACGAAGGGTTCCACCGCCAGATCGGCGTGTTCTCGGCCGTGGCCGTGGACCCCGATGGCAACATCATCTCGTCCGACGAATGGGCCAAGCGTCAGAACGAATGGCTGCCGACCAAGGCAGATGGCGACTATATCCAGTCGCTGATGAAGCCCTGCTATGAACCCGGCCAATATGCCTCGTGGATCGCGCCGCCCAAGGTTGGCATCGACAACAAGCCGGGTGATTTCGAATACGTCAAACTGCACATGGCCTGATGGCTTTGGCCCGGGGCGGGGTGTAACCTTGGCCCGGGCGCACGTTTTTCCGTCGCTCAGGAGACGACCCATGCAAACCAAACGCACCGTGGCCTATGCGCCGCAAACCCATGCTCTGGCCGCCGATCTGGCCGCCCTGCAAGGCCCCTGTGTCGGCTGCAAAGGCTGCGAAGGGCTGTGTCAGGCGTTGATCGACGCCATGCTGATCCCCGATATGATCCTGAACGGGCGCACCTCATGAATCAGCCGCTGAAACAGCACCTGATCGACCCCGAGATTTGCATCCGCTGCTATACCTGCGAGATGACCTGCCCTGTGGGCGCGATTGAACATGACGACAACAACGTCGTGGTGGATGCGGACAAGTGCAATTTCTGCATGGACTGCATTCCGGTCTGTCCCACGGGGTCGATCGACGAATGGCGCGTGGTCGATGTGCCTTATACGCTGGATCAGCAATACGCGTTTGAGGAACTGCCCGACCAGCAAGAGATCGAAACCGCCGCCCCCTCCGAAGCGGACGACGCGGTGGCCGACCCCATCGCGGCCCTTCTGGCCGAGGCGCATCAGGGGGCAGGCGGCAAGGCCCGTGCGCCTGTCAGCGCGGCCAAGGCGGCGGTGAATATGTACAACCTTGGCAAGCCGGCCAAGATGACGGTGCAAGGCAACTATCGCCTGACCGACGACCCCGATCACGACGTGCGCCACATCATTCTGGACCCCGGCGCGCTGCCGTTTCCGGTGCTTGAGGGGCAGTCGGTGGGGATCATTCCGCCGGGCACCGATGCCGACGGCAAGGCGCATCTGCCGCGTCTGTATTCCATCTCCAGCCCCCGCGACGGTGAACGCGCGGGCTATCACAACATTTCGCTGACGGTAAAGCGCGAGGCGCAGGGGCTGGCGTCGAACTATCTGTGCGATCTGGCGCAGGGCGACAGCGTGAACGTCACCGGCCCCTTTGGCGCGACATTCCTGATGCCCAACGACACCAAGGCGCGCCTGCTGATGATCTGCACCGGCACCGGATCGGCACCCATGCGTGCCTTTACCATGCAGCGCCAGCGCAGCGGCGCCACCGCCCAGATGACCATGTTCTTTGGCGCGCGCACGCCGGATTCGCTGCCCTATTTCGGCCCGCTGAAAAAAGTGCCCGAAGCGCAGATGAAGCAGCATCTGGTGTTTTCACGTACTGGCGACAAGGAATATGTGCAGGACCGGATGATCGCCGAGGAAGAGGCGGTTGCCGATTTGCTGGCGGATGAAAATACGTATATCTACATCTGTGGCCTGAAAGGCATGGAGGAAGGCGTGGAACGCGCCATGACCTCGATTGCCGAAAGTATCGGGCAGCAATGGACCGCTTTGCGCGATGTGATGCGCGAAGAGGGCCGATATCATGTGGAAACCTACTGACGTGCCAAATTTACCTTCGCCTTTTGTTCATGAAATTCGAGTGACATGGGGCGATTGCGATCCGGCGCGTATTGCCTACACGGGCCGTTTGCCGGTGTTCGCGCTGGATGCAATCAATGCCTGGTGGGAGGCGCATCTGGACGGGGACGGCTGGTTCCAGCTGGAACTGGACCGCAACGTCGGCACGCCGTTTGTCAATCTGGCGATGGATTTCCGCAGCCCCGTCACTCCGCGCCACCGGCTGATGTGCCACGTGTGGCCGCAGCGGCTGGGCGAGAAGTCGATCACCTTCCGCGTGGATGGCTATCAGAACGATGTGCTGTGTTTCGAGGGTACGTTTACTTGCGTCTTTACCGTGGCTGACGTGTTCAAAAGCCAACCGGCCCCGCCGGATATCCGTGCGGTGGTCGAGCCGCTGATCCGGCCCTGACGCCATGACAGACCAGTCCAACACACCCTCAGACAACCCGCTGATTCAGCGATTGGCCCAGCGGGTGCGCGAGGCGCGCAAGGCTCAGAAATTGCCGCGGCGCACGCTGTCGGACCGGTCAGGCGTATCGCCGCGCTATCTGGCGCAACTGGAAACGGGGCAGGGCAATATTTCCATCCTGTTGCTGGCCCGTGTTGCCGATGCGCTGGGCGTGTCGGTGTCGGCCTTGCTGGCGGATGACGCACCGCTCAGCGATGATACCTTGCGCGTGGCGCATTTGTTCCAGGCCGCAGGGCCAGACGTGCAGGGCCGCGTGCGCGCAATGCTGGCGCCGCACGCGCCCGGCGGCGCGCGGGCCCAGCGGATCTGTCTGGTCGGCCTGCGCGGTGCGGGGAAATCGACGCTGGGCAAGGCCGCGGCGGCTGCGCTTGGCATTCCGTTTCTGGAGCTGAACAAGCTGATCGAGGAACACGCAGGTATGCCCGTGTCCGAGGTTATGGGGCTGTATGGGCAAGACGGTTACCGCGATCTGGAACAAGAGGTGCTGGACGAGGTGATCCAAAGCGAAAACCGCATGATCCTGGCGGTGGGCGGCGGTATCGTCGCCGAGCCGCAGACCTATACCACCCTGTTGGACCGGTTCCACACGGTCTGGGTCCGCACCAGCCCCGCCGAGCATATGGCGCGGGTGCGTGCCCAGGGCGACCTGCGCCCGATGAAGGACAATCCGGCGGCGATGGAACAGCTCAAGGCGCTGCTGAGCGTCCGTACACCCCAATACGAGCGTGCGCAGGCACAGGTGGACACCGCCAACCGTCCGGTTCAATCCTCGGTGAACGACCTGCTGGCGGTGATCGCCAAACACCGCTTTGTCGAGAGCATTTCCGTTTGACCGAAGCCGAGGTCGCGACAGCCTTGCAAGACAGCTTCTGGCTGGCCGCGGATCAATTGCTGATGTTCCACACGAACCCCTGGGAGTTGGACGAGGCGCTGGAGGCGGCGGGGTACCTGATGGGGCCATGTGCTGCGATGGACCTGCTGGGGCTGGACGTGGTGCTGGACCGCAGGCAGGGGGCGGCGTCGCCCATCCTGCCGCGCATGGTGGCCGAGGGGCGCATGGGCAAGAAGGGCGGCGTGGGGCACTACCGCTATCCCGGTGGCGGTGGTGCCGTGATCGACCCGCTGATCGAAGACCTGATCCTGGAAGAAGCCTGGTTCGCCAAGGTCACGCGGCACGACCTGCCCGACACCGAACTGGTCGCGCGGATGCAGGCGGCGCAGGCGGCGGCTGTGGGGCAACTGCTGGGTCAGGGCGCGCAGCCCGAAGCGGTCAGGCGGGCCTGCCGGACGGGACTGCACGCGCCATAGACCTGCGCGTTGACTACACCGACGACGCGGGGCTGCGGGCCTCCTGCAGCAACGCGGCGATGCGGTCGGGGTCGGCCACTTCGTTGATCAACATCAGCACAAGGCGGGCGTTCAAGGCATGGCTTTCGGCCTCGGACAGACCTGCGTGGGCTTGCATCAGCGCGTTGTAGATGCTGTCGCCGTTCGGTCCGAGGTTGTCTTGAAGGATCATCGTGATTGTCCTTTGGCGCGGGCCAGTGCGGCGGTGATTTGATCCCTGTCTGCGCTGCCGAAACAGGCGCAGATATGTCCGTCGGGGCGGATCAGATAATGTCCGGCGCCATAGCGGCGGGACAGTTCGGGCGATGGGGCCGCGATGTGCAGAGGGCGGATGCCCTCGACATCAGGCGCGGCATCATCACCGATGCTCAGCAGTGTAAACGCACCCTGCGCCTGTTCGACCAGCCAGCCATTGCCCACGGGCGCGTCGATCAACGACTGGCCCACCAAGGGGTGATCCCCGCTTTGAAGGGTTTTCCCGTGCAGCGAACAGGGTTGCGACAAGCGGCCCGAGTTGATCAGCTTGCGCGCAAAGGGGTGGGTTTCGGCAAGGTCCAGAACGGCGTTGCGAAACAGCGCCTCGATTGGGGTCTTGGGCGTCATGAAATTGGTGGCGCGGGACGAGTTCAGTATGTTTTCAGCCGACCCATGGCAGCGTTCTTCGCTGTAGCTGTCCAGCAAGGCGGCAGGGGCATCACCAGACAGGACCGCGGCCAGTTTCCAGCCCAGATTGTCCACGTCCTGAATGCCACCATTGCCACCGCGCGCGCCAAAGGGCGACACCACATGAGCGCTGTCTCCGACGAACAGCACGCGGTTGTGGACGAAATTGTCCAGCTTGGCACAGCGGAATTTATAGACGCTCATCCAGTCCAGCCGGAACGGCGTATCCCCGACAATGGCCTTGATCCGCGGGATCACCTTTTCCTCGGTCGCCTCGGCCTTGGGGTCTGTGTCAGGCCCCAGTTGCAGGTCGATGCGATAGATGTTGTCGGGCTGCTTGTGCAACAGCGCCGACTGGCCGTGGTGAAAGGGCGGCGCGAACCAGAACCAGCGTTCTGGGCTGTCTGTCTCGAACGGGCTTTGCTGCATTTCCACGTCGACGATCAGGAAATGCTCTTCGAAGGTCTGGCCTTCGAAGGGCAGGTTCATCCGCTTGCGCGTGGGAGATGCAGCGCCTTCGGCAGCGACGTAATAGTCGGCTTCCAACTGGTAGGTGCCATCGGGGGTTTCCACGTCGATCACCACATGGTCGCCCTTGTCGGTGTGCCCCGTGACCTTGTTCAAGAACCGCAGGTCGATCAGGTCCGGCAGTTCTTGTGCCCGCTCGACCAGATATTGTTCGACGTAATATTGCTGAAGGTTGATGAAGGCGGGGTATTTGTGACCCTCTTCGGGCAACAGGTCAAAGCTGTAGACCGGTTTGTCGCCATGGAACAGACGGCCCACTTTCCACGTCACGCCCTTGGCCAGCATCCGGTCGCCGACGCCGAGGCGGTCAAAGACTTCAAGCGTGCGCTTGGCCCAGCAGATCGCCCGGCTGCCGACCGAAACCACGTTGTTGTCGTCCAGCACCACCGAACGCACGCCCTGTTGCGCAAGGTCGATGGCCATGGCCAGCCCGATGGGGCCTGCGCCCACGATCACAACCGGATGGCGCGTCTCTGGTTCTGTCAGGCCGGGCGGGGCGACATAAGGAAATGGGGTGTAATCATATGCCATGTCGGCGTCCTTCAAGGGTGGAGCGTGGCACGCAAGGGGCCAAGTGCGATGAACAGGAAAAGCACAGCGGTGGTAACAAGCAGCTGATTGCGTTCACGCGGATGGCTGCGCGCCCAGTCACGCAAGGCAGCAAGTGCAGCGAAAGGGCCGGGCCACATCTTGCCGCTGTTGGCGACGGCGATGCGGCGGGCCTGAAACAGGGCGCGGAACATCTGGAACGCCCAGAGGGCAAAGACCGCCCCCTGTACCACCAGAAAAACCGCGCCCCAGGTCGTCATGACTGCAGGTCTTCCCACATTTCCACGTCGCGTTTGTCGGTCCAGATGCGCGGATGCGCGATGCCGCGGGCTTCGTCATAGGCGCGGGCGACGTTGAAGGGCAGGCAGTGTTCGTAGATCGCGTAATCTGCAAACTTGGGGTCGCAGGCGGCGCGCACGGCATCCCATGCGTCCTTGAGCGATCCGCCACGGGCGGCCACACGCGCTGCGGCGGCATAGGTGCTGTCGACAAAATCGCGGGTGTTTTCGATGGCGGCGTTCACCATCTCCTGTCCCACCAGCGCGTCACCGCGCCCCGGTGCGATGGCGTCGACGCCATAGGCCTTGATGTTGTCCAGCGTGGTGCCCCAGTCGCCGAAATAGCCATCGCCGCAATAGCAGGCCGAGTGATATTCGACGATGTCGCCGGTAAACATGACGTTCTGGTCGGGCACATGGGCCACGATGTCACCCGCGGTATGGGCGCGACCCAGGTGCATCAGGTCCACGCGGCGGTTGCCCAGATAGACGGTCATCTTGTCCTTGAACGTGGTGGTGGGCCAGGTCAGGCCGGGGATGCTCTCGTGACCTTCGAACAGGCGCGGGAAGCGTTGGAATTCGCTATCCCAGTCCTCTTGCCCGCGTTCGGCGACCATGCCGCGCGCGGTTTCGGACATGATGATCTGGCCCGCGTCAAAGGCCGACGCGCCCAACACGCGGACCGCGTGATAGTGGGTCAGCACGACGTGGCTGATCGGTTTGTCTGTGACGCTGCGCACACAGTCGATGACCTTGTTGGCCAGACGCGGGGTGGCCTGCGCCTCGACAATCATCACGCTGTCGTCGCCGATGATAACGCCCGAGTTGGGGTCGCCTTCGGCGGTAAAGGCATAGAGGCCCTCACCGACTTCGGTGAACGAGATTTTCTTTTCGGTCATGTCCCCTTGGGACGCGAATGCCTTGGCCATGAGTGTGGTCCTTTTTGGTCGCTGCCGGAGCCTCCGGCGGGAGTTTATCTAGCAAGATGAAGCGGGATTACCGCTTGTAGGGATCGTCCAGCGCGGGCAGCACGGTTCCGGTGCAGGGGCCAAAGCCGATGCGGTAGCCATCGCCTGCGGCGTGACCGTGCAGACCCAGCGTGTCGCCGTCCTCGATAAAGCTTCGGGTGTCGCCGGTGTCGAGCGTGAAGGGTTCCTTGCCGCCCCAGCTGAGTTCCAGCAGGCTGCCGCGTTCGGATTTTTCTGCGCCCGAGATGGTGCCCGACCCCAGCAGGTCACCCGGTGTCATCGGGCTGCCGGCGGTGGTGTGGTGTGCCAGTTGCTGCGCAGACGAGTAATACATCTCGTTGTAGTTGGTGCGTGCGATCACCGTGGCGTCCTTGCCCGCAGGCGCAAGGGTGACGGACAGGTCGATGTTGTACAGCATCGGGCCGGTGTCCTTGAGGTGGTCCAGCAGTTCGAATTCCCGCGCGGGCGTGTCGGTGCGGAAGGGTTCAAGCGCCGCCTTGGTCACGATCCACGGGCTGATGGTGGTGGCGGTTGCCTTGGCCTGGAAGGGCCCAAGCGGTTGGTATTCCCACGCCTGAATATCACGCGCCGACCAGTCGTTCAGCAACACGTAGCCAAAGATCGCCGCGTCGGCCTCGTCCACGGTCAGCGGGCCGTCGGACGGGGTGCCGACGATCGCGCCCATTTCCAGTTCGATGTCGAAACGCGCGCAGGGGGCAAAGCGGGGCTTGTCGTCGTTCGGTCCCTTCAACTGGCCCCAGGGGCGGCGGATGTCGGTGCCGGACACCACGACCGACGACGCGCGGCCGTTGTAGCCGATGGGAATGTGCAGCCAGTTCGGCGGCAGCGCGTTTTCCGCGCCCCGGAACATGGTGCCGACGTTGGTGGCGTGGTGGCGACCGGCGTAAAAGTCGGTGTATTCCGCCACGACCATCGGCAGGTGCATCGTGGCATCGGCCATCGGCACCAGCAGCGGTGCGACCTTGTCCTGATCGTCGCTGCCCTCGGACAGCAGTTGCATCAGGCGATCGCGCAAGGCGGCCCAGACGGCGGGGCCTTCTTCCATGACCTCGTTCCAGAACGGCACGTCGAACAGCGGATATTCGGTGAGCGTGACCAGACCGGCATCTTCGGCGGCGGCCAGATCCAGGATCATGTCGCCAATCGCCACGCCGCAGCGCGGATCGTCGTCCCCGACGGAGAACACGCCATAGGGCAGGTTGTTCAACGGAAAGTCGGTGTCGGCGGAATTGGCGCTGGTGATCCAGCTTTTCATCAGGGGCATATGTGGTTCCTATGGATTGTGGGCGGCCACGCGCGGGCCACCCGGTATTTCAGATCGGCGCAGGGGCGTTATTTCTTGCCCGGTGTGCCGTCGAATTTCTTTTCGATGTCGGTCCAGCAGTCGATGTAGTTGTCCTGCAACGGCGCCTCTTTTGCAGCGAATTCGGTCAGGTGCTGCGGGAAACGGGTTTCGAACATGAACGACATGGTGTTGTCCAGCTTCTCGGCCTTGAGATCGGCATTTGACGCGCCCTCGAACGCATTCTTGTCCGGCCCGTGCGGCAGCATCATGTTGTGCAGCGACATGCCGCCGGGGACAAAGCCCTGTGGCTTGGCGTCATACTGGCCGTAAATATTGCCCATCATCTCGGACATGATGTTCTTGTGATACCATGGCGGGCGGAAGGTGTCTTCGGCCACCATCCAGCGTTCGCGGAACAGGACAAAGTCGATGTTGGCCGTGCCTTCGACGCCGCTGGGGGCGGTCAGCACGGTAAAGATCGACGGGTCGGGGTGGTCGAACAGGATCGCGCCGACGGGGCAATAGGTGCTGAGGTCGTATTTCACCGGTGCGTAGTTGCCGTGCCATGCGACCACGTCCAGCGGGCTGTGACCGATGCGGGTCTCGTGAAACTGGCCGCACCATTTGATTGTCACGGTGCTGGGCGTTTCGCGGTCTTCGTATGCGGCCACCGGCGTTTTGAAATCGCGGCGGTTGGCCATACAGTTCGCACCGATGGGGCCACGGCCCGGCAGGTCGAATTTCTGCCCGTAGTTTTCGCAGACAAAGCCGCGCGCGGGGCCATCCAGCACTTCGACACGGTAGACCAGACCGCGCGGGATGATGGCGATTTCCTGCGGGGCAAGGTCGATGACACCCAATTCGGTGCAGAACCGCAGGCGGCCCTCTTGCGGGACGATCAGCAGTTCGCTGTCGGCGGAATAAAAGTAGCTGTCGACCATGCTGTCGGTGACCAGATAGATGTGGCTGGCCATGCCAACCTGGGTGTTCACGTCACCGGCAGTGGTCATCGTGCGCATTCCGGTCAGCCATGTGTAGGACTGGCCGGAATGGGGCACCGGATCCCAGCGGTACTGGCCCAGGCTGGTCACATCCTGCGGGATGTGCGGTGCGGACTTCCAATAGGGCAGGTCGATGCGCTCGTACCGGTGCGAATGCTTCACCGATGGGCGGATGCGATAGCACCATGTGCGTTCGTTCTGGTGGCTGGGCGCGGTAAAGGCGGTGCCGCTCAGCTGTTCGCCGTACAGGCCATAGTTGACTTTTTGCGGGCTGTTCATGCCTTGGGGCAGCGCGCCGGGCAGGGCCTCGGTTTCGAAATCATTGCCGAAACCGGGCATATAGCCGGGCGTGGTCCCGCCGGTGTCGGGTGCCTGAACCATGGTGCTGGGCGTGGTGTGCGTGTTCATTGCGATGCCTCCCGTGCGGTGCCTGATGCGGCAGTCTTGCAGATTCGTTGCATGTGTAATAGTTGGATTTGTAACTAACAACAGCATCGGGTGGAAAATGGCCGATCCAGACACATTCGATCTGCAGAGCTTTCTGCCCTATCTGCTCAATCAGGCGGCCGAGGCGGCGTCACTGGATTTTCAAAGCGTCTACAAAGGCCGGTACGGCATGTTGCGCAATGAATGGCGGGTCTTGTTCCATCTGGGGATGTACGGCCGGTTGACCGCATCGGACATCCGCGACCGGTCCGGGCTGCACAAGACCAAGATCAGCCGCGCGGTGCAGCGGTTGGCCGAGCGGCGGTTCCTGACCCGCGTGCGCGATGAGCAAGACCGGCGGGCCGAGCATCTGGAGTTGACGGCGCAGGGTCAGGCCGCCTATCGCGACTTGCGCAAGATCGCCAAGGACTATGATGACGCGCTGGCCGAAATGCTGGGCGACGAGGACGTGGCCGCGCTGCGCCGCATGCTGTTGCGGCTGGCGCAGCGGGTGTCTTAAAAGTCGACCGTCACACCCGGCAGGTTCAGCGCCTTGATCAGGTCGCGCAGCTCTTGCCGGGCGGCCACGTTCGAGATGTTCAGCTGTTTGACGCCGATGTCCTTGAGGTCCAGC
The DNA here is from genome assembly GCF_000620505.1 of Sulfitobacter sp. 20_GPM-1509m. GTDB lineage: Bacteria > Pseudomonadota > Alphaproteobacteria > Rhodobacterales > Rhodobacteraceae > Pseudosulfitobacter. The sequence goes on from NZ_JIBC01000009.1 coordinate 181,683, forward strand.
AGGGTCAGCCCGCGCGGGAACAGTTCGCGAAAGACCACGCGTTCGGAAAACCCGGGGGCGATGCGAAAGCCGATGCGTTTGGCCAGCATCTTGATGGCGCGCTCCATCTTTTCCTTGTTGACCATGCGTTGTGCGCCCATGCGGTTGCGCACCACGATCCAGTCGATGGGCTGCAGGCCCGCTTGCGCCCGCAACTGCCGCGCGTTCCAGACCATTTCGGAATAGACCGACGGCCCCAGGATCTTGTCACCGGTCGCATCAATCCGCGCCAGCAGGTCGAAATCGACAAAGCTGTCGTTCAGCGGGGTGATCAGCGTGTCGGCCAGCGAATGCGCCACCTGGCTTAGGCGGGTGTGGCTGCCGGGGCAGTCGATCAGGATAAAATCGTTGTCCGGCTCCAGCGAGGCGACGGCGGCGCTGAGGCGGTGGTCATAGATGTTCTCGCCGGGTTTCAGCGTACCGGGATCGATCTCGGGCAGGTCGTGCACTTCGGGGCTGGGCAGGGTCAGCTCGGCGCTTTTCAGGAACCCTTGGCGGTTCTCGACATAGCGCCCGAAGGTGCGCTGCCGCAGGTCCAGATCCAGCGCGCTGACCTTGTGGCCCATGCGCGCCAAAGCGGTTGCCACATGCATCGACACGGTGGATTTCCCCGCGCCGCCCTTTTCGTTTCCGACGACGATAATATGCGCCATGCCTGTCCCCTTGCACCCGCTGTTTCTGTGCGGTTTGCCTTCTTTGGCACACTATATGTTGTGGATCGACCTGTGAAAAGCGCGGACAGGGGCAAAGCTGGCAAAAATGACAGTGTGCGGGGTGGTTGTGGGGTCTTAGCTCGAAGCCTCCCGGCTATCCCCCGCGCGGAATCAAGGCCGCAGGCCGCCGCGCATCATGCCTCAGGCATGTCTGCGACATGACGGGCCGCCCCACGGCACGGCGATTTGGTTGCTGTTGCGCGTGACGGATAGGTGAGATGTGTTTGGCTGCCATAAAGTGGCAGTCACTAAGGTCGGATCGCCGCACCACGGCCCGTCGATGCGCGGCTTCGCACTCCGTTTCAAACGGTAGCTTCGTCCGCTCAACGGACCTTGCCCCACACCGCACCCAAGGGCAGGTGTGGGTTACATACATTCATGCGGAATGTCTGCGCCCGAAACCTTCGGGGCAGTTGTTTCATTTCATCTGATGTGGATCGTGGAAAGCCCGTAAAAAAGGCGGCGCCGCCAGATCGGAGTGTGAGACAGGATTTTATCCCTGCATGTCTGAACCGTTCAGATATGACGCGGCACGCGCGCCTCTGGTCCTGTAGGCTGCCTGCGGGGTTGATGGCCCTGCCGGCGGGGTGTTGCAACGCGGCCAAGGATGCCGCCCACGGGTTAAGGTCGCGTGAGCAGGGCGCGCGGTGCATTCCCCCAGAACGAAAAAGGGCGCGGCCATCGCTGGCCACGCCCTTCGTCATGATTGCGGTCAGGCTTAGAAGCCCAGACCGGCGTATTTGTTCTTGAACTTCGACACGCGGCCGCCGGTGTCCATCAGACGGCTGGAGCCGCCGGTCCACGCGGGGTGCACAGAGGGGTCGATGTCCAGCGACAGTTGGTCGCCTTCTTTGCCCCATGTCGATTTCATTTTCACCACGGTGCCGTCCGTCATTTTGACGTCGATCATGTGATAGTCGGGGTGTGTATCGGCTTTCATGATCCGGATCCTTACGCGCTGGCGCCCGACTTGGGCTTGTAGTTGGTGACTTCTGCGATACGCGCGGATTTACCACGACGTTCCCGCAGGTAATACAGTTTGGCGCGACGGACACGGCCACGACGCACGACGGTGATGTCTTCGATGTTTGTCGAGAACAGGGGGAACACACGTTCCACGCCCTCACCAAAGGAAATCTTGCGCACGGTGAACGAACCGGCGATGCCGTTGCCGTTGTTGCGCGCGATGCAGACGCCTTCGTAGTTCTGCACGCGGGTGCGTGTGCCTTCGGTCACTTTGTAACCGACGCGGATGGTGTCACCCGCTTTGAAATCGGGGATTTCTTTCCCCAGCGCAGCAATCTGCTCCGCTTCGATCTGTGCGATCAGGTTCATCTGACCTTCTCCTTATGTGCTCGTGGTTGCTCCACGAAGGTTTGCGCGCCTCAGAGCTTCCTGTCTTCACCGGGTCCGGCAGTGCCGCCCGCAGGGAGTGTTCAAGCATCGTTCCTTGTTATGCGTTCCGCGCCGTGCTGGTTCATCGAAGAGATGCCACAGGCCAAACGGTCCGGGCGGCATGGGCCGATTCCGAACTTGCGCGGTATAGGGTGGATGGACGGGCCCGGTCAAGGGGGCAGACCTGCGCAATTGCTCATGCGCAGAATGACGCAGGCGGGTTTTGCGCTGGCGCAACGTCGCGACTTTGCTAAACACGGTGCATGGTTTCGTTTATGCCACGTCTGCACATTCATGCAACCGCGCTGATCCGCGCGGCGCATGTGCTGTTGTTCGTGGCGTTTTCCTGTCTGACGCCGGGCACCATGCCGACAGCGCAGGCCGGGAGCATCACGCTGGTGCTGTGCACCGGCGACGGCACCACAACCGTGACGCTGGACGCCGACGGAAACCCGGTCGAGGCACAGCACGACCGCTGCGACTGGTCTGCGGGCATCGCCCATGCCGTGCTGCAAAGCCCGCTGATGGTGCCCGCCGCGCTGCAAATCCGCGCCTATGTGCCCGTCACCCAGACAGCGGCGCTTGTCACGGGACAACCGCAGCGCACCCAGAACCATACGCGCGGTCCTCCGAACCTTCTCTGACGCGAACCCTTTTCAACTTATTCCTGTCAGAGGACACATTTCCATGGTCTCGATCGACCCCACTGCCGCGCCTGCGCGGTCATCCGACACGTCTGCCTTTTATCGCGCCGCGTGGCGCTGGCATTTCTACGCGGGGCTTTATGTCATCCCGTTTTTCGCAATCCTTGCCCTGACCGGCATGACCATGCTGTGGATCGCCTTTTTGGGCGGTCGTGACGGCGAACGCATCCCCGTTGTGCCGCAAGAGGCACCGCTGGCCGTCAGCATACAGGCCGATGCCGCCCTTGCCGCCATTCACGACAGCGTGCTGGTGCAATACGTCGCACCGCGCGCCGCAGACCGCGCTGCGGTGTTCCGCGTCGACGTGGACGGGCGTGCCACGATGGTCGCGGTCGATCCCTACACTGCTGACGTGATCCAGACATGGCCGCGCCGGTCGGGCTGGTACGATCTGGCCGACAACATCCATTCCGAGCTGTTGCTAGGCGTGACCGGCGACCGGATGCTGGAAATCGCCGCCTCGCTTGGCATGGTCCTGATCGCCACCGGCCTGTACATGTGGTGGCCGCGTGACGGCGGCTGGCGTCGGGCGCTGGTGCCGTCGTTCAAGGGGGGGCGCAGCGCGTGGAAGTCGCTGCACGGGTCCATCGGCCTGTGGATTTCCGTGGTGCTGGTGTTTTTCCTGCTGTCCGGTCTGTCATGGTCGGGCGTCTGGGGCGAAAAGATGGTGCAGGCCTGGAGCCAGTTCCCGGCCGAGAAATGGGACAACGTGCCCCTGTCGGACAAAACCCACGGCAGCATGAACGACGGGCCGAAAGACGTGCCCTGGGCGTTGGAGCAAACGCCGATGCCTGCCTCTGGCAGTGCTGCGGGCACCCCGGCGGCGGCCCCGTCACCGGACATCGACAGCATCGACGCGCTGGCCCGTCAGATCGGGTTTGACGGGCGCTACCAGATGAACCTGCCCAGCGGGGCGAACGGTGTCTGGACGCTGGCCCGCGATTCCATGAACAACGACAGCGTCAGCCCGACAGCCGACCGCACCACCCACATTGACCGCTTTACCGGCAATATTCTGGCCGATGTGCGCTATGACGACTATTCACTGGCGGGCAAGGCGATGGCGGTGGGCATTGCGCTGCACATGGGCACGCTGGGCATCTGGAGCGTTCTGGCGAACACGGCGTTCTGCCTGTGTGTGCTGACCCTGTGCCTGACCAGTGTTGTTATGTGGTGGAAACGGCGCAGCGGCAACGGCCTGCGGCTGGCCGCACCTCCGCTGCCGCGTGACATGCCGCTGTGGAAGGGTGCCGTAGTTGTCGGACTGGCGGTGTCGCTGGCCTTTCCGATGGCCGGGCTGACCTTGTTGGCTGTGCTGGCGCTGGATGCATTGGTGATCCGGCGCATCACGCCGCTGAAACGGCTTTTGTCCTAAAAGGTGAATACCGGCGCATGCGTGCTATGTTCTTTGAAGCAGATCAATAAGGACAGCACGCATGCCCAACATGGCCCTGATCACCGGCGCTTCCTCTGGCATCGGTATGGAATTCGCCCGCTATCACGCCTCGAAAGGCGGTGACGTCATCCTGACCGCGCGGCGCAAGGATGCGCTGGACGCATTGGCAAGCGAAGTGCAGACCGCGCACAACGTCACCGCCCATGTCTTTGCGCTGGATCTGGGGGCCGAAGGCGGCGCGCAGGCGCTGTATGATCAGGTGAAGGCCGCACGGCTGAGCATCGACATCCTGATCAACAACGCGGGCTTTGGCGGGCAGGGGCGGTTTCTGGACCGCGATCTGGCCCGCGACCTTGCGATGATCGACCTGAACGTCAAAGCACTGGTGACACTGACGCATCTGTTTGCGAACGACATGGTGGCGAATGGCGGGGGTAAAATCCTGAACGTCGCCTCGACTGCCGGGTTCATGCCCGGCCCCTTGCAGGCGACCTATTTCGCCACCAAGGCTTTCGTGAAATCGTTCAGCCAGGCGATTGATCAGGAAAACCGCAAGCGCGGGCTGACCTGTACGGCGCTGTGCCCCGGCTATGTCAAAACCGAATTTGCCGATGTCAGCGACCTGAACGGCACCGATCTGGTGAACAACGGTGGGGCCACGCCCGACACCGTGGCGCGGCACGGGTACGACGCGATGATGCGCGGCGATCTGGTGACGGTGAACGATGCCAAGCTGGGCTTTGCGGTGAACTGGATCATCCCGCTGTTGCCGCGCCGCATGGTGTTGAAAATGGTCCAGCGGATGCAAACCAAGAAATAGGGTCTACTTGTCCCCTTTCCCGTCCTTGTGCTGCGCCCACAGGTCGGGTCGCCGCTCGGCGGTGATCTTTTCCGACATTTCGCGCCGCCATTCAGCGATCTTGGCGTGATTGCCCGACATCAACACCTCGGGGATCGCGCGGCCCTGCCAGTCGGCGGGCTTGGTGTATTGCGGGTGTTCCAGCAGGCCGGCGGAATGGCTTTCGTCCACCGCACTTTCCGCGTTGCCCAGAACGCCGGGCAACAGGCGCACGGTGGCGTCGATCATCGCCTGCGCGGCCAGTTCGCCGCCGGTCATCACGAAATCGCCCAAGGACACTTCGGTGATCCCGAATGCCTCAAGCACCCGTTCGTCCACACCCTCGAACCGTCCGCACAGCATGGTCACCCCGTCGCACCGCGCCAGATCGCGGGCCATCGCCTGATCGAACCGTCGGCCGCGTGGTGACATATACAGGATCGGCCAGCGTCCGCGCGCATGGCTTTGCGCCTCGGCGATGGCGGGGCCGACCACATCGGCGCGCAGCACCATGCCGGCGCCACCGCCCGCAGGGGTGTCATCGACATTGCGGTGCTTGGTCAGCCCGTGTTCGCGCAAATCATGGGTGTGCAACTGCCACAACCCGTCCTGCATCGCGCGTCCCGTCAGGCTTTCGCCCAGCACGCCGGGAAAGGCACCGGGAAACAGCGTCACGATCCGCGCCTGCCAGACGCCCGCCAGTTCGGGCGTTTCGTCCATCAGCGACGAAGGCTTAAGCGTCGCGCGAATGCTTTTGCGGCCATGTGATTTCATCGGTCTTTTCCTTGGGCGGCGGCCAGAATGGCATGTTTGGCCGCCTTGCGTGCATCACGGTCGGTATAGGTGCGGTTGGCGTCCAGCAAGGCCTGTAGCACAGATTGATCCAGCGCGGCATTGGCCACGGGCGGCGGCATGATCCGCGCCAGCGTCTCGGGCGGCACGTTGCACAGATCCAGCAAGGGCTGCGCGGGGCCCAGCCGCAAGGTCTGCGCCGCCTCAAGCCGCGCGCGGAACACGCGGCAGGGGACCGCTGCGGCGATGTCATCCACCACCCCGTCCAGATCAGCGGCGTGGCCATAGCGGGCCACGAAATCGGTGAAATCCAGCGTCATGGACGAGGATTTCACGTGCTCCCAATAGGCACTGCGCAGCCAGTTTTCAGGATCGCGGGTCGAGGCATAGATCACCACCTCGCAGTCCGGGAAATACCGCTGCACCCACTCCACATAGATGCGTGCCAACTCAGGCGCGGCGGAATAATCCGCCAGCTCGCCACGTCCGGGCATATGGCCGGACAATTCTTCGGCGGAAATGACCAGCGTGCGGCGCGGCATGCCCGGCAACTCCTGCAACAGCAGGTCGAACCGGCGCGCAACCTTGGCCAGCGAGATCTTGTCGCGCCACGTCGAATAGCCGCGCGTGGCGTGCAGCAGGTCGGTCATCTGCGGTTTCAGCCGCATGGCAAGGTGTGGCTTCAGCAGCGCGCGGTTGGTGCGCAGCAATTGCTGCACCGTGGACGTGCCGGTCTTGTGAAAGCCTACGTGCAGGACGACCTTTGCGGGCATCAGAAATCCTCGCGCTTCAGGGTGTCCTTGGCCACGCGCCAGTCGGCATCGGACAGGGCCGATCGGTTCATCGCCAGCATTGCGTCGATCTTGCCCTGGGGTGGCGCGGTGTTGTCCGGCGCGCGGGGCGTCAGCGTGGAGGTGTCGATGTGCAGAATATCCAACAGGGGGGCAAGCGGGCCAAGCGGCGTGTTACACGCCTCAAGCGGCTGCGCGATCACCTGAATATCGGGCACCGCCTCGGCCACCTGTGCCACGATCTGATCCAGATTGGCCGACCCCGCCATGTCGGTGGCGTATTCATCGGCATCCTGCGTGATCCGCGTGGCCCGCAGGTGTTGAACATAGCAGCTGCGCAACCACGGCGCTGCGGCGCGGGTGGTGAAATACAGCACCTGCTGCGCATCCGGCGCGGCAGTGGCGAACGACTGAACAAGCGCCTTCATGATGCGCGGCGTGGCGTCATATGACGTCAGCCCGCGCCGCCCGGGCATGTGTCCGGCCAAGTCTTCGGAGCTGATGACAATATCCTTGCCCCGCGCGGCCCAGCCATCGGCCAGCGCTGCCGCCTCGTACTGGATCATGGCCAGATCGGTCTGGCTGCGACTGATGGAATAGGCGCGCGCAGCCTCGCACAGGGCCACCATGCCGGGGCGCAGGATGATGCGGCAATGCGGGCGCAAAGCCTCGCGGTTGGCCCGCAGGGTCTTTTGCACCGTGGTCGTGCCGGTCTTGTGAAACCCTGCGTGGATGATGATGCGCATGGCGGGCGTTCGTTCAGCCGCCATGCGCGATCACGGGCCGGGTCAGGCGATTGCGACAATGCCCAGAATGACCAGCAGGAACAGAACCAGCGCGATGAAAATCAGGAACTTCGCGCCACTCAGCGCGGCGCCCGACAGGCGGCCAAAGCCGAACAGGCCGGCCACGGCGGCCACCACCAACAGGATCAGAATAAGCTTTATCATGGGGTATCCTTTCACAGGCAGGCGCCAACCGCCCGTCTGTGATAGCAACGCCCAAATCCGCTCGCGGTTCCGTGATCACGGCCACAGCCCTTCGGGCGGGTCGGCCACGATGCGCCCCGATGCCAGATCAACCGTGGGCACAGCCGCCTGGGTGAAGGGCAACAACACCGTGGCGCTGCTGTCGGGCAGGGCGACCTCAAGCAGGTCGGCCGCCCCGTGGTTCTGCACCGATTTGACGCGCCCCAGTTCGGTGCCGCCGGTGTCGACCACCGTCAGTCCGACCAGATCGGCATGGTAGAATTCATCATCAGGCAGCGACGGCAACTGGTCGCGGTGTGTATGCAGGGTCACACCCTTCAGCGCGTCGGCCTGTTCCTTGGTCGCCACCTCGGCAATGCGCACGACAAAGCCGTTCTTGACCGAATGCACGATGGCCAGCGAAAACGACCGCTTGCCGGTCTCGTCGGTCAGCGGACTGTAGGCTTCGATGTCTTCGGGGGCGGCGCAGAACGATTTGATCCGCACTTCGCCTTTTACCCCGTAGGCACCGCTGATGGCGCCCACGCAAACCAGTTCATCCTTGCTCACTTCACACCTCTGCAAATCCCGTCGCGCATGATGCCACCCGCATCGGTACACCGTTGCGCGGCTGCCTGGCTTTCATAAATCCAACCGGCGGCGAAAGCGACCGGCAACAGGACAATCATCCGAAAGAGTTTGAACACGCTTACACAGCCTTGATGCACGATTTACGCGGATTACCCTGTCGCCCCCGCCGCCGAGTGTCCAGAGCCGCCACATCTGCGGCACGCGCGTCCGCGCGTCGCTTGCACGGTTTTTCGCCGATAGCGCAACCGCTTAGTGTTTCGCGTCACATCTTCCGACTTCGCCCCTTGCGCAGTCAGGGGCCGCATCCGATATGTGCTGCTATGACTGATTCATCCGCTCTCTCACAGCCCGGCCTGCGCGCCCGCGTGGCCCGCTTCACCGATCGGCCTGCCTTTCAGAATTTCATTCTGGGCGTGATCCTGTTCAACGCGGCTGTTCTGGGGCTTGAAACCTCGGATCAGGCGATGGCGGCGGCCGGTCCGTTGATCAAGACGCTGGATACGCTGTGTCTGGCGATCTTCGTGGTCGAGATCGTGCTTAAGATCTACGCGCGCGGCATCGACTTTTTCCGGCGTGGCTGGAGCGTATTCGATTTTGTCATCGTCGCCATTTCGCTGATCCCCGCGACCCAGGGCCTCAGCGTCCTGCGGGCAATGCGGATCTTGCGGCTGTTGCGGGTCATTTCGGTGGCGCCGTCGCTGCGCCGCGTGGTGGACGGGCTGGTCAACGCGCTGCCGGGGGTGGGGTCGGTGTTCCTGCTGATGGGCGTGATTTTCTACATCGGCGCGGTGATGGCGACCAAACTGTTTGGTGCGGCTTTTCCCGACTGGTTCGGCACGCTGGCGCGGTCTGGCTATTCGCTGTTCCAGATCATGACGCTGGAAAGCTGGTCGATGGGCATCGTGCGCCCGGTGATGGAGGTTTACCCCTATTCGTGGACCTTCTTCATCCCGTTCATCATGGTCACGACCTTTGCCGTGGTGAACTTGTTGGTGGGTCTGATCGTGAATTCGATGCAGGACGCGCACAACGAGGAAACCAACGTCAAGACGGACAGCTACCGCGACGAGGTGCTGAACCGTCTGCTGGAGATCGAGGCGTTGATCAAGGCGCAGGACGGTCAGCGCAAGGACTGAGCCATTCTCGAACGTCGTGCAGATCCGGCTCCGCGCGACAGACTTTCCAAATCGGGTCGTTGATCCGTGCCAAGCAAAGCTGACCGAAACCGGACCTTCAGCCCAATCTGCATCAACGTCGGTGAGGCGGACGACGCGGACGTCCACCAAAGCCCGGATTCAAGGTGCGCAGCACCGCCGGGCAGCGCCCGACCGCCCCATGGGCGGGCGCTTTCTCACCGTATTGCGGTTCATCACCCGCACGCCAAAGATTAGAAATAAAGTGGTATCCACTGACCTTCCGATGCCCACCCGCGGTCGGGCGCTGCCCTCTGAGGCAAGGTCTCTCTGGCCTCAGACCTGCCGTTCGCTGCAATTTTCATAAACGACCGCTTGGCTTCCGCCCTAGGGACGCAGCGCCGCACCTTGGGTCAGCTATCTGTCGCAAAAGTCGGTTTTTGCGTGGCAACTGACCCTCGCACACGTCCGACGCCACACAAAAAAGGCCCGCTCCACCTGCGTGGAACGGGCCTGAAATCAGATAACAGCCAGAGTTATTCTTCTGCGGCTGCTTCTTCTGCCGGTGCGTTGGCGGCTTCTTCGAGGGCTGCTTTCTTGGCAGCTTTCTCTTCGACGCGCGCCTGGGCTTTCTTGCCGGGCGTCCCTTTGTTGGGGTTGTTACGCTCGGTTTTCTCTTTCACGCCAGCGGCTTCCAGCATGCGGGCCACACGGTCTGTGGGCTGCGCGCCTTGGGCGATCCAGTGCTGGATGCGCTCGATGTCCATTTTCACGCGGTCTTCGCTGTCTTTGGCCAGCAGCGGGTTATATGTGCCCAGTTTCTCGATGAAACGGCCGTCGCGCGGCATGCGGCTGTCGGCGGCTACGATACGGTAGAAGGGGCGTTTCTTGGAACCGCCGCGGGCGAGACGAATTTTCATGGCCATGGTTGGTATCTCCTAAGTGATGGCTTTGACGGGGTGGCCCCGTTTCAGGTCTGGTGCTGTTTGTGGTGCTGAATGACTTCAGCGATGATGAAGTTCAGGAACTTCTTGGCGAATTCGGGGTCGAGGTCGGCCTCTTTCGCCAAATCTTCAAGCCGTGCGATCTGCGTGGCTTCGCGCGCAGGGTCGGACGGGGGAAGGTCGTGTTCGGCTTTGAGTTTCCCCACAGCCTGTGTGTGTTTGAACCGCTCGCCCAGAGTGTAGACAAGGATGGCGTCCAGCCGGTCGATGCTGGCGCGGTGGCCTTTCAGCAGCTCGGCGGCAAGTTTCACGGTGTCGGTCATCTATTTCTTCTTCCCAAAACCGGACAGACCCGAGGGCAGGCCCATGCCGCCACCCATGCCACCCAGACCGGCGGGCAGTTTGCCGCCCATCTGCTTGGCGGCGGCTTCCAGCGCCTTGGGGTCCATGCCTGCGGCCATCTCTTCGGGGCTGGGGCCGCCCTTGCCGAACATGCCTTTCATGGCCTGTTTCAGCATGCCGCCTTTGCCCATCTTGCCCATTTTCTTCATCATGTCGGACATCTGGCGGTGCATTTTCAGCAGCTTGTTCAGTTCCGACACTTCCATGCCCGCGCCGCGCGCGATGCGCTTTTTGCGGCTGGCCTGAAGCAGGGCAGGGTTGGCGCGCTCTTTCTTGGTCATCGACTGGATCAGGGCGATCTGCTGTTTCAGGATCTTGTCGTCAAAGCCTGATGCCTCGACCTGTTTGGCCATTTTGCCCATGCCGGGCATCATGCCCATCATGCCTTGCATGCCACCCATCTTGATCATCTGTTCCAGCTGCATGCGCAGGTCGTTCATGTTGAACTGACCCTTGGCCATGCGCTTCATCATCTTTTCGGCCTGTTCGGCCTCGATGGTTTCCTGCGCCTTTTCGACCAGGGCCACGATGTCGCCCATGCCCAGGATACGGCCTGCGATCCGCTCTGGTTCGAACGTCTCAAGCGCGTCCATCTTCTCGCCCAGACCGACGAACTTGATCGGCTTGCCGGTCACCGCGCGCATCGAAAGCGCCGCACCGCCGCGCCCGTCGCCGTCCATGCGTGTCAGCACAACGCCGGTGATGCCGATACGGTCGTCAAAGTTCTGGGCGGTGTGCACGGCGTCCTGACCCGTCAGGCCATCGACCACCAGCAGCGTTTCGCGCGGGTTGGCGACGTTGCGCACCGCTTCGACCTGTTGCATCAGCTCTTCGTCGATCGACAGACGGCCCGCGGTGTCCAGCATATAGACGTCATAGCCGCCCATGCTGGCCTGCGTCTTGGCGCGTTTGGCGATGGCGACGGGGTCTTCGCCCTTGACGATGGGCAGGGTGTCGACACCGATCTGGACACCCAGAATGGCCAGCTGTTCCATCGCCGCCGGGCGGTTGACGTCCAGCGAGGCCATCAGCACGCGTTTGCCGTCGCGCTCTTTCAGACGTTTGGCCAGCTTCGCGGTGGTGGTGGTTTTACCGCCGCCCTGCAGGCCGACCATCAGGATCGGCGCGGGCGGGTTGTCGATTTTCAGCGCACCGGGTTCACCTTCGCCGCGCAGGGTGTCGATCAGCGCATCGTGCACGATCTTGACGACCTGCTGGCCGGGGGTGATCGACTTGGTCACCGCCTGGCCTGTGGCCTTGTCCTGCACTGCCTTGACGAAATCGCGCGCCACGGGCAGCGAAACGTCCGCTTCCAGCAGGGCGACGCGCACTTCGCGCAGTGCGGTTTTCACATCCTCGTCGGACAGCGAACCCTGTTTGGTCAGACGGTCAAAGACCCCGCCAAGCCGTTCGGATAGATTTTCAAACATGCCAAGCGCCTTTCGTGCCCGTTTCGATCTGCCCCCTATGTAGGAAGCGGTGAGGAATTTCCCAAGTTCAAACCAAGAGCGCCCCCGTGGGCGCAACGCGCTGACGGAGGGCGATCCCTGATCTGTCAGGGACCGGAAGGCTGATGCTCCCGGATGTTGGGTGCGCGTTTACGGCGCGGGACGGCCCGAGTCAACACCGGCGGATGCGGGCCGGGGATGTTGCCCGAGCCAGCGGTTGATGGCCTCGACCATTTTCGGCGGGCCGGACAGGTTGGAATAGGCCGATATCAGCGGATGCCGTCCCGCGCTCATCCCGCGCGACAGGACCAGAACGGGCCGCGCCAGCGTGGTACCTTTGGACCCGATGGTGGTTTCCAGTTCGGCATGGCTGACATCCTCCAGCGCGTGAACGACCTGATCATAGCGCAACATGGATTTGCGGCGGATCGTGACCGTGCCTGCGGTACGATCAAGGATAATCTGCAAGCGTTGCACCAATGCAATCAGCACAACCGCACCAATGCCGCCGCCAAAGATGGCAAAGACCAGTCCGAACATCGGTTCTGCCGACATGATGAACAGGCCGCTGCCTGCAAAGATCAGGATAAACACGGTCAGCATCAGCGCCAGAACCCACGGCGTTTCGTCCAGCAACAGTCGGTCAGGGCTGTCTTGCAGCACCTTCATGGAACAGGCCGCGCGGGGGCTGTGAAAACGGAACGGGGCATAAAAAATCCGGCGCACTGAAAATCAATGCGCCGGATGCTAGGGGCGGTCACCCCATGATGTCAAAGCCTGTGTATGGCACAGGCCAAAGCTCAGGCGGCCAGTTTGGCCACTTGTTCCTTGGCTGCGGCAATCGAACCTTCGGCGTCGACCGACAGGCGGTCAGCGGCGATAACCTGAACATCGGTGATGCCGACAAAACCCAGAATGTGACGCATGTAAGTCGTGGCGAAGTCAATTTCCGATCCCACGGGCGTGCCGCCGGTGGCTGCGACCAGAATGGCGCGCTTGCCGGTCAGCAGACCTTCGGGGCCGGCTTCCGTGTAGCGGAATGTGATGCCCGCGCGGCAGATCATGTCGACCCAGGCCTTGAGGTTGGTCGGGATCGTGAAGTTGTAGACGGGAATGCCGATTACCAGCACGTCTGCAGCTTTGACTTCAGCGATCAGCGTGTCGGACAGAGCCAACAGTTCTTTTTGTGCGTCGGTACGGTCGGCTTCGGGGGTAAAGTTGGCGCCGATCCAGCTTTCGCTCATGTGGGGAGGGGCGTCGAACAGGTCACGTGTGACGACGTCGCCGTTCAGGCGGGCAACGACATCCTTGCTCAGGTCACGGGTGACCGAGGTGGCGCGGCGGGCAGAGGCATCAATGTGCAGAATCGATTTGGTCATTTTCAGGTCCTTTCAGGAGGCATGTTCTGATCGGAAACTAGGCATTGTAAATTTACACGCAATTGGCCAAAACTCACAGCGCATGTTGAAAAACGCACATATTTAGCTGGATGGTCTTCGCATGGAAAACTGGGACGAAATCAAAACCGCCTATCAGGTTGCGCGCATCGGCACCGTCAGCGGCGCGGCAGAGGTGCTGGGCGTGCACCATGCCACGGTGATCCGTCACATTGATGCGTTGGAGCAGCGGTTGGGGGTCAGGCTGTTTCAGCGACACGCGCGGGGCTATACCGCGACCGAAGCCGGTGAGGACCTGCTGCGTGTGGCCAAGGCGACGGATGACCAGTTCAGCCAGTTGGTCGGACGTATCAAGGGGCGCGGGGCCGGCGTCTCGGGCGATCTGGTGGTGACATCGCTGACCGCACTGGTGCCGCGCATGGTGCCGCTGCTGACCGAGTTTCAGCGCAAGAACCCCGAGGTGGTGATCCGTTACCTGACCGGCACGCGCCTGTTCCGCCTGGAATACGGCGAGGCCCATGTGGCCATTCGGACAGGATCGCCCCCGTCGCAGCCCGACAACGTGGTGCAAACCCTGTCACGTCAGCGCATGGGGCTTTTTGCGTCGCGCCGGTATGTCGAGGAATACGGTATGCCCAAAACCTGGGAGGATTGCGGCGGCCACCGTTTTGTCGGCACCAGCGACGACCAAAGCCGCGCGCCGTTCAACAGATGGATACGGGAAAAGGTGCCCGAGGCCGTTTTCAGCTTTCGCAGCGACGAAGACCGCGCCATCGAACAGGCCATCCACAGTGGCGCGGGCATGGGTTTCACCGCAATGCTGGAAGCCAAGGCAAATCCCGATCTGGTCGAAATGTTCCCGCCCGAGGGCGACGAATGGTCGGCGCCGCTGTGGCTGGTGACCCATGTCGATTTGCACCGCACAACCAAGGTTCAGGCGTTCCTGACGTTCATCAAGGCGGCGGCAAAGGATTGGGACCTGTGATGTCAAAGCTCAGCGCGGGGGCGCAGGGGCATCTGGCGATGCTGGTCTTTTCGGCATTGGTGGCGGGATCGTTTTCGCTGGGGGTTCAGGCCGCCAATGCGATTGAACCCGCTGCCCTGAACGCCGCGCGGTTCGCGCTGGCGGCGGCGGTGATCGGTGCGGTGGTTGCCGCCACGGGCAAGGCGCGGGCGGTGCATTGGCAAGCGCCCTGGCGCTATCTGGTGCTGGGTGGGCTGTTCGGCATCTATTTTGTGCTGATGTTCGAAGGTCTGAAAACAGCGCCTGCCGTCAGTGCCGCGGCGGTGTTCACCCTGACGCCGATCCTGGCGGGTGGGTTCGGTTGGCTACTGTTGCGGCAGGTCACCACACCGCGGATGGCGCTGGCGCTGGCGATTGGTGCCGTGGGCGCGGTCTGGGTGATCTTTCGCGCCGACTTGCAGGCGCTGGCGCGTTTCGAGATCGGGCGGGGTGAGGCGATCTATTTCGTCGGCTGCATCAGTCATGCGCTTTACACGCCGATGGTGCGCAAGCTGAACCGGGGCGAACCTGCGGTGGTGTTCACGCTGGGCACGCTGATCGCGGGGTGTATGCTGCTGACCCTTTACGGCTGGTCCGACATCATGGCGACCGACTGGCTGAACCTGCCTGCGATCGTGTGGATCACGCTGGTCTATATCGCGGTCTTCGCCAGTGCCGCGACCTTTGTGCTGCTGCAATTTGCAACCCTGCGCCTGCCCTCGGCCAAGGTGATGGCCTATACCTATCTGACCCCGTCCTGGGTGATCGTATGGGAGATCTTGCTGGGCAACGGGGTGCCGGGGGGCATGATCCTGATCGGCGTGGCGCTGACGATACTGGCACTCTACCTGCTGCTGCGTGATGACAGTGCCGTGAGCGGAAAGTGATCGGCGCGGGAACTTTTCAGATCAATGCGACGTTAACCCTTCACAAATTGAATAAATGAAGGATCTGTCATGCGTGGTATTTTTTACATCATCGGCGTTGTCGTCGTCGTTCTGGCCATTTTGCGTCTGGCAGGCCTGGTCTGAAGCGCGACCAACATTAACGCTCTGGGGGATCGGGCTGGGCATCATTGTCCAGCTCGATTGCCAAGAAACGTTCGAATGCATCCAGATTTACGGGCTCGAATTGCCCGAAACCTTGCATCCAGACCGACGCGGTGCGCATCGCGTCAGGCTCCAACTTACACCATTTGACCCGACCGCGCTTTTCCTGGGCAATCAGGCCAGCGCGGGTCAGGATCGTCAGATGCTTCGAGATCGCTGCCAACGACATCTGGAACGGCTCGGCCACGTCGGTGACGGCCATATCATCCTCAAGCAACATCGTCAGGATCGCCCGCCGCGTCGGGTCGGCCAATGCCGCGAAAATCTGGTCCAGATCATGTGTCATGGCCTGTCATAGCGGGGCCGCGCGCTGAATAGAAGCGTCACCAGCGCGGGTGTGCAGGCCCCTGCGATGGCCAACGGTGCGTCAGGCGCGCGTGGGTGGCGGGGTCCAGGCCTGCATCGCGGGCCAGATGTGGCGTGATGTGCGGGCCGCGTGCAGGTCTGAAAGCTGCAAGTATGAGCTTGATCCGTGATGATCTGGCACAAGTTTTCGTTCCGCCAAAAGCGGTTTTCACACGAAAGCGTTTCATGAAACACCTTTTTAATATGGGTTCTTCGCAGTTATGCGGATTGAGGCCCGTCCGCTCAATCCGGATAAGTTTGACAGCACATGTGCAATAATTGCACATATATGCCATGCAACGCCCGCTTCCCCCACTCAACGCCCTGCGCGCCTTCGAGGCGGCGGGCCGTCATCAAAGCTTTTCCCGCGCTGCGGACGAGCTACGCGTCAGCCACTCGTCGATCAGCCGCCATGTGCGCGGCCTTGAGGATTGGCTGGGCGCGCAATTGTTCCGCGATCTGCCGCGCGGCGTGGCGCTGACGCCGGACGGTGCGGCGTATCTCGCGGATGTGTCGGGGGCGCTGGAGCAGATCAGCACGGCCACCGACAGGCTGACCGCGCGGCCTTCGGGTGTTCTTGTGGTGAACTCCGAACCGCTCTTTGCAACCAAATGGCTGGTCCCGCGTCTGGGGCTGTTCCACGCCGCCCACCCCGAGATTGAAATCCGGCTTGAGGCGTCGACCGGTCTGGCCGATGTGGCGCGGTACGAGGCGGACATTGCCATCCGTTTCCTTGCGGTTGCAGGGTCCGACCCGCAGGCGATCCTGCTGAGCGAGGCGCCCATCTATCCCTATGCCGCGCCCGCTCTGATCCCCGTGGCCCCCGATGACCCGGCGGACCTGTTACGCTATCCGCGCCTGCGCGACCGTTACAAGGATACATGGGCGATATGGGCCGGGCTTGCGGGCCTGCCGCCGCCCGAGACCGACGCCACATGGCGGATGCGCGCACATTTGGCGATCGAGGCCGCGGTGGCGGGGCAGGGCGTCTATATGGTGTCCTCCGACGTGGTGGCCAACGATGTGGCCGCAGGGCGGTTGCACCGGGTGTCCGATATCGGTTTCCACGATGGCGGGTTCTATCTGGTGCAGGCGCAGGGCAGCGCGCGGCGCAGGGCGATCCGGATCTTTTCCGACTGGATGCTGGAGCAGGCCGCACCCTGGCGTGGTGGCGCTGGGCAGGAAGATCAACCAAACGGTTGAATATGGAAAACGGCCCGTTGGAGGGGTTTGGGGCCAAGAGTGGACTCGCGCAGCGCGAAACTGAAGCCTGATACATCCTTTTAAATCAACATATTAAGGCAAATTCAGTCCGGCGCACCCCGCCATTGACTCAAAACCCGCATCACCGTAGCTATCCCCTCAAGTTTCCAAGTGGGGGACACCGCGTGGCGGGGCCAGAAGAACAGCAGCGAATGCGGGATCTCGAGGCCAAGATCAAAGCCCTGAAGGGCGAAGACAAGCCCGAGGCCCACCACTACGACGACCACCACTCTCAGGCCCAGATGGCCTGGCGGATGGTGATCGAACTTGTAACCGGTCTGGGGATCGGTTTCGGGATCGGATACGGGCTCGACAGCCTTTTGGGCACAAAGCCCTGGCTGATGATCCTGTTCATACTTCTCGGCTTCGCGGCCGGCGTGAACGTGATGATACGCAGCGCCCGCGAAATGCAGAGAGACGGAATGGCCAAAGCGGCCGACAGTGACGACGCCCCGCGGGGCACAGACGAAGGGCCCTGAGAATGGCAGACGAAGCACACAGCGCAGCAGCCACAACCGGCGCAGACATGGCACATGGTGCCGATGCCGCACACGGTGCGGACGGTGGTCTGGTCTTTCACCCGATGGACCAGTTCCTGGTCAAGCCGCTGTTCGGCCACGCCGGTGATCCGGTGTTCTGGTACACGCCCACAAACGTGACGCTGTGGCTGGGTCTGGCCGTTCTGGCGATCTTTGCGATCATGGTTCTGACCACATCGCGCCGCGCCGTCATCCCCTCGCGCGGTCAGTCGGTGGCCGAGCTGGCCTATGGCTTTATCTACAAGATGGTCGAAGATGTGACCGGCAAGGACGGGGTGAAATATTTCCCCTACATCATGACCCTGTTCATGTTCATCGTTGTCGCCAACTTCCTGGGCCTGCTGCCCACCGCCTTTACGCCCACGTCGCACATTGCTGTGACGGCTCTGCTGGCGATGGCCGTGTTCCTGGCCGTGACGATCCTGGGCTTTGTCCTGCACGGCTTCAAGTTTCTGGGCCTGTTCTGGGTTTCGGCGGCACCGCTGCCGCTGCGCCCGATCCTGGCCGTGATCGAAATCATCTCGTACTTCGTGCGCCCTGTCAGCCACTCCATTCGTTTGGCGGGCAACATGATGGCGGGCCACGCGGTTATCAAAGTTTTCGCAGCATTTGCCGCGGTCACGGCCATCGCGCCGATCTCGATCGCAGCGATTGCCGCAATCTACGGGCTTGAGGTTCTGGTGTCCTTTATCCAGGCCTACGTCTTTACCATTCTGACCTGCGTGTACCTGAAGGATGCTCTGCACCCTGCGCACTAAGGTCCGGACTACTACGCAAATCAAAATTCCATCGTAAGGAGAAAATCATGGAAGGCGATATCGCACAAATGGGTCAATTCATCGGCGCAGGCCTGGCCTCCGTCGGCATGGGTGGCGCAGCCATCGGTGTGGGCAACGTTGTTGGCAACTTCCTGGCGGGCGCCCTGCGCAACCCGTCGGCTGCCGCTGGCCAGACCGCAACCATGTTCATCGGCATCGCGTTCGCAGAAGCTCTGGGGATCTTCTCGTTCCTCGTCGCTCTGCTGCTGATGTTCGCCGTCTAAGCGTCTGACGATTATTCCTTACGCATTGGGCGGCGCGGTCAGCCGTGCCGCCCATTGGACTGATTGTTTGACTGGAGGCCATGATGGCAACTGAACCTATTGACCTAGAGGTCGCAGGAACCTGCACGGATGCAGCTGGCAGCGCCATCGGCATGCCGCAGCTGTGTGACGCATGGTTCGGCAACCAGATCTTCTGGCTGCTTGTCACCCTGGTCGTGATCTATTTTATTCTGTCACGCATCGCTCTGCCCCGGATCGCCGCCATTCTGGCTGAACGTCAGGGCACGATCACAAACAACATCGCGGCAGCCGAAGATCTGAAAGCCAAGGCACACGAAGCCGAAGCTGCCTATGATCAGGCGCTGGCCGATGCCCGTGCCGAAGCTGGCCGTATCATCGACGCCGCCAAGGCCGAGATGAAAGCCGATCTTGATGTTGCCATCAAGAAAGCTGACGCCGAGATTGCCGAACGCACAGCCGAAGGCGAAAAGGCCATTGCCGAAATCCGCGAAGGCGCGCTTGCCGCCGTCAAGGATGTCGCCAAGGACACCGCCAAGGAACTGATCGTGGCGCTGGGTGGCACGGCGGATGCCCGCACCGTAACAGCTGCGGTCAACGCACGGATGAAAGGATAAGACGATGAAGAAACTGATCGCCCTGTCCCTCGTCCTGTCGGCATCGCCTGCCTTTGCGGCCAGCGGCCCGTTCTTCTCGCTGCGCAACACCGACTTTGTGGTGCTGATCGCGTTCCTGATCTTTGTTGGCGTTCTGCTGTACCTCAAGGTGCCCGGTACGCTGATGGGGATGCTGGACAAGCGCGCGTCAGGTATCAAATCCGAACTGGAAGAAGCCCGCGCCCTGCGCGAAGAGGCCCAATCCCTGCTGGCCAGCTACGAGCGCAAGCAGAAAGAAGTTCAGGAACAAGCTGACCGGATCGTCGCCGCAGCCAAGGAAGAAGCCACAATCGCGGCCGAAGAAGCCCGCGAAGATCTGAAAAAATCCATCGCCCGTCGCATCGCGGCAGCCGAAGGTCAGATCGCGTCGGCAGAAGCTTCGGCTGTGAAAGAAGTGCGCGACCAGGCTGTGACCATCGCCATTCAGGCGGCCCGCGACGTGATCGCCAAGCAGATGACCGCGACCGAGGCCAACAAGCTGATCGACGAGGCCATCGGTCAGGTGGATGCCAAGCTGCACTGATCCCTGACCGGATCACACGAGATTTGAAACCCGGGGCGCATCGCCTCGGGTTTTTTCGTTTACGCGGTCAGTCGGGTTTGCCTGACAGGAACCAGACGACGGATGCCGCTGTGCAAATCATGAGTTCAACGGCAAAGGTCCAGTGCAACAGAAACGACGCCACCCACCAATCGCGTGTTGCTGGCACCACGACCAGCGGCACGGCCCAATCTGTGAGCGGCCAGCCCCATGTGATCTGGCCCGCGATGCTGTCCAGCATCAGGTGCAGCATGGCTCCGGCAGCAACACCAATCGCAATGGTGCTGCCGCGCACACATCCGACCAGCGCAAGCAGTGCCCAAACCATAGGTTTGTGTGTGAGATAGTCGTGATGGTGATGCTGACGGGCGTCCACCAGATAGAACCACACCAGATCTTTGTCCGGCAGGACCGAGCCTGCCAGAACGGCGGCCATGACTGTGCGGGTCACATCTGGACGTATTGCGCGCACGGCCAGATAGGCGGCTGGCAAATGCGCGACAAACATCAGGCTTGGGTTTCGTGATCCAGCCGTTGCCGCGCCACGTCTTCGTTGCGCTGCGCCTTTTGCTGGTCGCGCAGGGCGCGTTCGACATAGTCCAGATGCGCCTCGACCGCCGTGCGGGCGGCGTCCGGGTCGCGGGCCTGCAGGGCGTCGTTGATGGCGCGGTGCTGGTCCAGCAGGGCACTGCGGGTGGTGCGCTGCTTGAACATGACCTGACGGTTGTAGAACACGCCGTTGCGCAGCAGGTCGTACATGGACCGCATCATATGCAGCATGATGACGTTGTGCGACGCTTCGACGATGGCCATGTGAAACTGTGCATCCAGTGCGCTTTCGGCATCTGCATTGCGGGCCGGGTGCGCCGCGACCATCTTGTCAAAAATCGTCTGCACGACTTGCAGATCGGTATCTGACCCCAACCGCGCGGCCCGCTCTGCCGCCAGCCCCTCCATGTCACGGCGAAAGGAGAGGTAGTCGAACACCGCCTCGTCGTGGCGGGCAAAGAGCTGTGTCAGCGCAGGCGCAAAGGCCGAGCCCAGCACATCGGCGACAAAGACCCCGGCACCGGGGCGGGCGGTCAGCAGGCCGGTGTCCTGAAGGCTGCCGATCGCCTCGCGCAGCGACGGGCGCGACACGCCCATCCGGTCGGCCAATTCACGCTCGGACGGCAGGCGTTCGCCGGGGCGCAGGATGCCGCGCAGGATCAGCTTTTCGATCTGGCGTACCACGGCTGAAGACAGCTTTTCGGGGGTAACGGGGCGAAAGGGCATCCGGGCTCCTTTTGGAATTGGTCAAATCATATGACCACCACCCCGCCGGGGTAAAGGGCAGCCTGTGCAGGCTTTCACCAGTTGTTAACCAGAATGTACGTAATTTGCCAAAATGCGTACATATTCCCTGATCTTCCTTGGCCTGCTTCTGACGGCCTGCAACACCCCCGGCCCGCATTTCCGGGGCCTTCCTGCCACGCGGGTCACGGTCGATGGCTCGACCTTTGACGTGCGCGTGCGCGACCGGCTGGCCGAGGCGTTGCGGGTCAATCCCGAATACGCCCCCCGCTTTGGCCCGATCCGTGACCGTGCGGGGGTGGCGATGGAACAGGTGTCCGGGTGCAAGGTGACAGAGGTGCGCGGCGATCAGGCGCTGGCCACCGGATTGCTGGATTGTGGTGACGGCCCACCGAAACAGCCCCTTCAGGCGGACGGTCACAATGTGTGTTATACGGTCAGAACGATGGGTCCCCTAAGGGACTACCGTTGTGATCCGGTCTAGCCTGTCACAAGCGCCAGCAATGGCGCCTCGATCTGCTCCAGGGTCAGGAAAACGCCGACACCGGCCACGGCCGCCCCGGCCAGGGTAATCTTGCGGCCCTGGGTCATCAGGGCGACCCCGCTGGCAATGGCAAACTGCACCGCGACCAGTCCGGCAAGGTAGCCCGTCAGGACGGGCAGGCTTGCCGACGCCTCCACACCTGCAAGGGCACCGGCAAAGGCACTGCCGTGAAACAGGCCAAAGCCGACAAAAAGCAACGGGCTGTACCGCAGCCGCCCCAAGGCAAGCACAGCGCCAAGCGCGACCAGCGACAGGGCAATCGCCAACTCTTGCAGCGGCAGCGGTCCGTCAATTGCGCCAATGCCACATCCCGCGGCCATCGCCAGCACATAGGCCAATGGCCCGCTGAACACCCGCCCGAGTGCGCCAGCCGCCAGCCCGACCGCAATCACGAAAAACAGATGGTCAAAGCCGAGTACCGGATGCGCCAGACCGGAAAGCACCCCGTGAGACAGAGTTTCCATAGGCATGCCGCCCAGTGGATGATGCGCCCACGCGGGGCTGGCCAGCAGGAAGGCACCAAGGATCAGGGGGATTCGCTTCATTTCAAGTCTCCGCTTTGTGTTGCTTGGATCAAGCCCGAGGTCTGCGGTTCTGTCAAACCCTATGATTTCGCCGCGAAACCGCAATATCTTGTGGATAACTACGCGGTTCACCGCCCTCCCTAGCGGTTGTCGTTGACAGGTCGACATGGCCTCCGTCATCCTGTGGTGCAGTGGAATCGGACCAAAGGCAGGCATTTGCGCTTTACCAAGCTGAAACTCACAGGCTTCAAAAGCTTTGTGGACCCCACCGATCTGATCATCGCCGATGGTCTGACCGGCGTCGTGGGGCCGAACGGCTGTGGCAAATCGAACCTGCTTGAGGCGCTGCGCTGGGTGATGGGGGAAAACCGTCCCACCGCGATGCGCGGCGGCGGGATGGAAGACGTGATTTTCGCAGGTGCCGCGACGCGCCCCGCCCGCAACTTTGCCGAAGTCAGCCTGCACATCGACAACAGCGACAGGCTGGCGCCTGCGGGGTTCAACGACCACGACCATATCGACATTGTGCGCCGCATCACCCGTGACGTCGGCAGCGCCTACAAGGCGGGCGGCAAGGACGTGCGGGCGCGCGATGTGCAGATGCTGTTTGCCGATGCCTCGACTGGGGCGCATTCGCCGGCGCTGGTGCGGCAGGGGCAGATCTCGGAGCTGATCAACGCCAAACCCAAAAGCCGCCGCCGCATTCTGGAAGAGGCGGCGGGCATTTCGGGCCTGTATCAGCGCCGCCACGAGGCCGAGCTGAAGCTGAAGGGGGCCGAGGCCAACCTGACCCGCGTCGATGATGTGGTCGAGCAACTGGCAGCCCAACTGGCGCAACTGGCACGGCAGGCGCGGCAAGCGGCGCGGTATCGCGAGATTGGCACGGAATTGCGCCGGACCGAGGGCATGTTGCTGTACCGCCGCTGGCGCGAGGCGGACGATGCGCGCGCCACGGCGGACGAGGCATTGCGCGCCCGTGTGACGGCTGCAGCACAGGCCGAGGCGCGGGTTCAGACCGCGATCAAGGCGCGGGCGGCTGCCGAGGACGGGTTGCCTGCGCTGCGCGAGGAAGAGGCAATTGCCGCCGCATTGGTGCAACGTCTGATCGTGCAGCGCGACACACTGACGGATCAGGAAGCCCAAGCGCTGCGCACGATTGAAACGCTGGTGGGCCGGATCGACCAGCTTGGCCGTGACATCGACCGCGAGGGCGGGTTGAACCGCGATGCGGGCGAGACCATCGAGCGGCTGGAATGGGAACAGACCGAGCTGCGCAAGGCATCCGAGGGCCATGACGACCGCCTGGAAGCTGCCGTTGACGCCGCCCACGAAGCCGCATCGGTTTTGCAGGAACGCGAGGCGGATCTGGGCACCCAGACCGAGGATGTCGCCCGGCTGTCGGCGCGCCACGGGTCGGCGCAGCGGTTGCTGGATGACAGCCGCAAGACCGAGGAACGCTCGGAAAGCGAAGCGACCAAGGCGCGGGATGCCGTTGCTGCATCGCAGGCGGCGCTGACCAAGGCGGGCAGCGATTTCGAGGCAGCCGAACAGGCGTCGCGCGTGGCCGAGGAAACCGCGCAGCGGGCCGATGCCGCCCTGACCGCCGCCGAGATTGCCCGCGCCGATGCGCAGACCCGCGAGGCCGATGCCCGCGCCGAACGCTCCGAGGCCGAAGGCGAGATGAACGCCCTGCGTGCCGAAGTGGGTGCCTTGGCGAAACTGGTCGAGCGGGACACGGCCGAGGGCGGGCAGATCTTGGACCGTTTGCAGGTTCAGAAAGGCTTTGAAAAGGCGTTGGGGGCCGCGCTGGCTGACGATTTGCGCGCGCCTCAGGTTGATGGCGACGGGCCTTCGGGATGGGCCGTGTTGCCTGCCTATGACAGCGATCAGCCGCTGCCCGCAGGGGTCACGCCGATCACCCAGCACGTGTCGGTGCCCGAGGTTCTGACCCGTCGCATGTCGCAGATCGGTCTGTGTGACTCCGAGGATGCCGGGCGCCTGCAAGAGCAGTTGAAGCCGGGTCAGCGGCTGGTGTCACCCGAGGGGGATCTGTGGCGCTGGGACGGGTTCCGTGCCTGGGCAGAGGATGCCCCGTCGGCGGCGGCGTTGCGGTTGCAACAGCTGAACCGGCTGGAAGAGTTGAAACAGGGCCTCGAGCACGCGAGTCAGCGGGCCGAGGGCGCGCGGTCCGCGCATGAGGCGCTGACGGCGCGGCTGTCCGAGTTGTCGAACGCCGACAAGGCCGCCCGCGAGGCACGGCGCGAGGCGGATCGTCTGGTGGCCGATGCGGGCCGTGCGCTGAGCCGGGCCGAGGCCGACCGGAACCTGGCCGAGGGACGGCTGGAATCGCTGTCGATGGCTGTGAAGCGTCACGAGGAAGAGGCCATGGCCGCCCGGTCCCGTGTGCTGGAGGCGCAACGGGCGCTGGACGAGCTGGACGATGTGGACGAGGCGCGTGGGGCTGTCGAAGACCTGCGCATGACGGTCGAAGCGGCGCGGATCACCATGATGTCGCGCCGGTCGGCACAGGATGAACTGCGCCGCGAGGGCGAGGCCCGCACACGGCGGTCGCAAGAGGTGACCAAGGAGCTGTCCGGCTGGCGGCACCGGTTGGAGACTGCCGAGAAACGCAGCGCCGAACTGGTCGAGCGCAAGGCCCAATCCGAGGCCGAACTGAAAGCGGCGCAGGCCGTGCCCACCGAGCTGGCCGCCAAACGCGCCGACCTGTCCGAGATGATGGCCGAGGGCGAGGACCGCAAGGCCGCCGCCACCGATGCGCTGAGCGTGGCCGAGGGCGTGCTGCGCGAAGCGACAGTGGCCGAGCGCGAGGCGGAGCGTGCTGCGTCCGAGGCCCGCGAGGCGCGTGCGGCGTCCGAAGCTCGAGCCGAAGCCGCGCGCGAAACCGTGCAGGCCGCAGCCGAACGCATCGCCGAAGAGCAGCAGCAAACCCCGAACCAATTGCTGACAGCGCTGGATATGGACCCCGGCCAGATGCCCCGCTCGGACGCGTTGGAAGCGGATGTGAACCGTCTGAAACGCCAGCGCGAGGCTTTGGGTGCGGTGAACCTGCGCGCCGAGGAAGACGCGCGCGAGGTGCAGGAAGAGCATGACACGCTGGTCAGCGAAAAGGCTGATCTGGAAGAGGCGATCAAGACGTTGCGCTCGGGCATTGCCAGCCTGAACCGCGAAGGGCGCGAACGGTTGCTGACGGCGTTCGAGCAGGTGAACAGCAATTTCTCGTTGCTCTTTACCCACCTGTTTGGCGGTGGCGAGGCCAATCTGGTGATGGTGGAATCGGATGATCCGCTTGAGGCCGGTCTGGAGATCATGTGCCAGCCGCCGGGCAAGAAACTTTCGACGCTCAGCCTGTTGTCGGGGGGCGAGCAGACGCTGACGGCGATGGCGCTGATCTTTGCGGTGTTCCTGGCCAATCCCGCGCCGATCTGCGTGCTGGACGAGGTGGACGCGCCGCTGGATGATGCCAACGTGACGCGGTTCTGCGACCTCTTGGACGAGATGTGCCGCCAGACGGACACGCGGTTCCTGATCATCACGCACCACGCGGTGACGATGGCGCGGATGGACCGGCTGTTCGGCGTGACCATGGGCGAACAGGGCGTGAGCCAGCTTGTCTCGGTCGATCTGAAAAAGGCGGCGAAACTGGTGGCCTGAGGCCGGTTTGAGGGCACTGGGCCGTGGCGCGGTGCTCTACGGACCGGCTATCGCATCAGCCATTGGAACGCGTGCCGCAGCGCTTCTTTTCCACCTGACCGAAGCGGGGTGCCATGCGCCATCACAAGGCTTTCGGCAGGCCATTCCAGGATGCGCCGCACCGCGTCCTGGCTTGCGGCTTTGTCCTTGGTTGCCATGCGGAACTTGCGTGGCACTGAGGGGACGGGGGCAGTCATCAGGTCGAGCCGGGCCACCACCGCGCGCCAGCCGCGATACCATCCCTGCGGGATCTGTTGCACAAGGTCGGTCACCAGAACCGTGGCGGATGGCCGGTGAAAGAACACCACCTCTGTCGTGATCCGGTTTCCGGAGACGACGACCTGATCAATCGTACCGGCCCAAGCGGGGTCGGGGAGATCACCCAGTGTGGAATGGATCGACGTTCCGGCATCCTGTTCATGCAGACCGGGAGCCGCGTGAACCACCGCATCCGGATAGCACGTCGCCCAGTCGGCAAGAAACGTGTGGTGCAGGCTGTTCGGGGCGATGATGTGACGGACCGGGCCAAGCGCATCGACCGCGCGGCGCAAGTCCTGTGTCAATGCCACCGGCGACCAGACCCATAGCCCGCCCTGGTCCGGCAACCGGATCACGGCCATGCGCGTGGGAAACCGGAAACCCGCCGCACCTGTGACGATGGGGCCGTCAGACAACCACAACTCTGCGCAGAACTGTTCCACGATTGCACCGGTCCTTGTTTGGGCATCCGTAGCCCGAACCTATCCGGGGACAGCCGGTTTGTCCAAATCCGTTGGCGGCAAATCCGGGATGATCGGATTAAGCCGTTATGAGCCCCCAGGACCCGCGCACGAAAACGCCCGCCCCCGAAGGGACGGGCGATAGGCTGCGCCAGAAAGGAAACCTTACTTGGTTTCTTTCATCGCTTTCAGGCTTTCTTCGGTCATGTCGACGTAGACACGCACTTCGCCAGCTTCGGCATCACGCTGGATGTTCAGGCTTTCCATGTCCACACGAACATGGTCTTCGCCAATGCCCAAGAAGCCACCGATGTCCAGTTCGGCACCGGTCAGTTGACCGTCAGCCGACACATACAGTTCGCCAACTTCACCGATGTCTTTCATCTGTGCGTCGAACACGACGGCACCTGTCAGGTCTTCGGTTGTCAACTCGGACAGTTCAACCTGCGACCAGCCGTCAACATTCACAGCCGGGGGGGCTGCGGAATATACACTGCCTTCGTCTTCCATGGCGGCACCGTCAGCATTGGCGGTGTCCATGGATTTGTCGGCTGCCATGTCGTCGGTGGCTGCGGTGTCCGTGTCGGCCATCGCGGGATCGTCGGCTTTCATGTCACTGTCGGCTGCGGCCGAGTCTGTTTCGGTCATCGCAGGGTCGGTCGCTGCGGTGTCCGAATTGGCCATCGCTGGATCAGCCGATTTTTCCATGTCGGTTGCTGCTGTGTCGGTTGCCACAGCACCCGTTGCAGCGTTGTCGGCTGCGGCGTTGTCAGCCTGGGTGTCTTCTGCCCATGCACCGATGGCCGAACCATCATATTCCGGTGCGTTTTCCAGCGATGCGGCAGTGCCGTTGAACACGACGTAATATTCGCCGCCGTCATTCATGCCGCTGACCAGTTGCAGCTGGTCCATGCTCAGCGCAACGCTGCGCTCGCCGATGCCCAGGAAGCCACCGATGTCCAGCAGGACAGCATTCACTTCACCACCGGGGCTCATGACAAGGTCGTTCACTTCGCCGACACGTTCCCATTCGATGGCATCTGTGTCGATTTCGTTCCCGGAGACATCAGTCTCGGTGACGTAAACGGCTTTGCCCATCAGGTCCGAGGCGCGCACGGTTTGTGCACCGGCCACGGCTTCAGAGGATGAATCGACGAAAGGCGATTGTGTTTCTGCGGTCTGCGCGTAGGCAGTTGTTGCCATGAGGGCAGCGGCGGCAGTCGTAGCGAGAAAATGTTTCATGTGATCCTCCTGATCGTGATGACTTGATGTCAGCAGAACACGGGCGGATCGTTGGTTGTTCCGGGTATTTTTGAGTAATTTCGGTTCCTTATGTCTGGAGACATAGGGCGGATTCTTGCCTATCCCCGGGCGGGATCAGGATTCATCCCTTGGATTCAACAGGTCCGCCCATTTTCACCCATTCCGAGAAACCGTTCTTGAGGTGAGCTGCCTTGAATCCCATGTCATTTAACGTATCGACTGAAATCGCCGAGCGCCAACCCGAGGCGCAGTGGAACACGAATTTGCGATCCTCGGCGAAGATGTCCTTGAAGTAGGGGCTGTCGGGATCAACCCAGAACTCCAGCATGCCGCGCGGGCAGTGAAAGCTGCCGGGGATGAAGCCGGTGCGCTCGCGTTCGCGCGGGTCTCGCAGGTCGACGATCTGCACGCTTGGATCATCCACCATGGCAATCAGGTCGGCGGTTTCAATTTCCTCGATGCGGGCGCGGGCGTCGGCGACCATCTGGGCGCTGGATTTCTTGAGAGCCATGTGAGGTGTCCTTTAAAGTTGGTTCAGCAAGGCGGGCGTGGGCCATGCGTCGGCGGGCAGGCCCAGACGTTTTTGCTCGGCCTGCACGGCGATGCGGGTGCCTGACCCCAGAATGCCGTCAATCTTGCCCACGTCATAGCCCAATTGCTCCAGACGCTGTTGCAACTGCTTCATCTGGTTGCTGTCCAGTCCGGCATCGGGGTTGCCTGCGTCATAGACGGGTGCGCCGTCCAGCCGGGTGGCGAAATAGGCGGCGGTCAGCACGTAGGTGAACGACTGGTTCCATTCAAAGTAAACGTTGAAGTTGGGATAGGCGAGAAAGGCCGGCCCCTTGTGTCCCTGCGGCAGGATCAGCGAGGCGGGCAGGTCGGCCAGCGTGCCGTTGCGTGCCTCGACGCCAAGCGCCTGCCAGTCTGCCGTCGATTTCACCGTTTCCAGCCCGCTTTGTGACCAGTCCATCGAGGCGGGCACGCTGACCTCTTGCAGCCATGGCTGCCCGGCCTGCCAGCCCAGATGGTGCAGCATCTTGCCGCCCGAAGTCAGCGCATCGGGGGCGGATGTCTTCAGGCTGACATGGCCGTCGCCGTCGGCATCGACACCGTTTTCGATGATGTCCATGGGCAGCATCTGGACCATGCCGATCTCGCCCGCCCATGCGCCGGTGGTCGTGCGCGGGTCAAAGTCGTCGGCGGCGTGCAGTTGCATCGCGGCCAGCACCTGCGGGCGGAACAGGTCAGGGCGGCGGCAGTCGTGGGCCAGCGTGGCCAGCGCGTTGGCGGTGTTAAAGTCACCCTGAAACGCGCCGTAATCCGTTTCGAACGCCCAGAAGGCCAACAGCACGGTGCGATCGACGCCATAGGTTGCTTCGATGTTGTCAAAGACGCTGTCGTATTGCTGGGCAAGTTGTTTTCCCTTGTCCAGCCGCTGCGACGAGATCAGGCGGCGCGAAAACTCGATGAACGGTTTCTGGAACACGCCTTGCGCCTGATCGGCTTTCAGCACCGCAGGGTCTTGAGTGACACCTGAGAGGAATTCATCGGCGGATGCGGCGGGGATGCCCATGCTGACCGCTTCGGTTTTCAGCCCCGCCTTGAAGTCGGCAAAAGAGCCGCCGCATTGGGCAAAGGCGGTCACGGGCAGTGTCAGGGCAAGGGCGAAAGAAGCAAAGCGCAGCATGTCGGGTCCAGTTCAGAACAACGAAAGAAGGACCGCAAGGCCCAGAAATACTCCCCATGTCTTCCACAGTATCGCACAGGCGGCGTCAATGTCTGCTGCTGTCAGCGGCACACGTCCGCCTGCGTTGACCCATGCCAGCGGCTGAATCGTGCCGTCGTAGCTGCGCGGACCTGCCAGCGCGATGTTCAGCGCGCGGGCCATTGCGGCCTCGGGCCAGCCTGCGTTGGGGCTGCGGTGGCGGCGGGCATCGGCGGTGATGGCCTGCCACTGGTTCAGGCCGCCGGACAGCGCCGCGATCATCAGGGCGGTCAGGCGGGCGGGTATCCAGTTCAGCACATCGTCCAGACGCGCGGCGGCCCATCCGAAGTGAAGGTATTTCTCGGTGCGATAGCCGATCATGCTGTCGGCGGTGTTTACCACCTTGTAGATCACCAGCCCCGGCAGGCCGCCGATCAGGAACCAGAAGGCGGGGGCGATGACGCCGTCGCTGAGGTTCTCTGCTGCACTTTCGATGGCGGCGCGTGCGGTGGCGCTGGCGTCCATGTCGCGGGTGTCGCGGCTGACGATCATTGCAACGTTGCGGCGTCCCTGTTGCAGCGACATGCGCAGGCCGTCGGCCACGGCGCTGACATGCTGGACCAGCGACCGCTGCGCCAGCAGGATCGCGGCGGCGAGGGTGATGATGACGGGGCCGAACAGGGACAGGGCTGCGCCGATGGCTCCGCCCCCCAGCACCAGCAGCGCGACAGCAAAAATGCCCCGCCATTTGCGGTTGGGACCAGTGTTCAGTCGCTGGTCGAGGGCGCTGACCGCGCGCCCCATCAGCACCGCAGGATGTGGCAGCCGTGCCCACAGCCATTTCGGTTCGCCCAGTGCGGCATCCAGAAGCAAGGCGCACAGCAGCAAGGGGGCCGTATCCATCAGGCGGCCTCGATCTGTGCCCAACGGTCGGGGGCGGGCAGGCCAAGGCGCAGCCATGTGTTGGAATAGGGAAAGACGCGGCTCCAGACATGGGCGGCAGCCAGACGGTCGCGCCATGCGGCGGCATCTTCAACGTCGTACAGGCGGAACAGGTCGGTGCCGCCGACCACGGTGGCCCCTTTGGCTTTCATGATATCGTCCAGCCGCGTGGCGTCCTGCGCCAGACGCGCGCGGGTTTGCGCGGCCCAGTCGGGGTCGGAGAGGGCGGCGGTGCCGGTGGCGAGGGCAATGCCCGACACGGGCCACGGCCCCAGCATGGTGCGCAGCGCATCGATCAGGGCAGGATCGCCAATGGCAAAGCCCAGACGCAGTCCGGCCAGTCCCCAGAACTTGCCAAAGCTTTTCAGGATCACTGTGCCGGGCCGGGCCGCTTGCGCCATCAGCGAAGCATCGGGCGTTACCTCGCAAAAGCTTTCGTCGATCACCAGCAGGTCGCCGGTCAGATCCTGCGCCGTCCACAACTTCCCGTCCGGATTGTTGGGATTGACCAGAACCTGCGCGGCACCGCTCAGCCCCACGTCCCAGCCATGGGCCTGAAAGGCCGCGGCGTGTTCATTGTAGGTTGGCCCCGCGATGGCGACGCTGGCCGGATGTGCCAGCCGTGGCATTTGCGCGATCAGGGCCGATGCGCCGGGGGCGGCCAGCACGTCGGCGGTGTCGGGGACATTCCAGAACCGGCGCGCGGCGGCTTCCAGTTCTGCGGTGGCGGTGGCATCGGGCAGGGCGGTCCATGCGGCGTCGGGCATTGCAGGCATCGGGTAGGGGACCGGGTTGATTCCCGTCGAAAGGTCCACCCAATCACTGCGACCGCCGCCAAAGCGGGCCATCGCCTGATCCAGATCGCCGCCATGATCTCTTTTTTGTGCCACGCAGATGTCCTTTGCCGCGAATAGGTCGATTATTGACCTATTCACACCGTGTCATTGGCGGAAACAAGCCGTTTTAGGCGCGTTTCCCGACTTGTTAGGAATTGGCCACAGCAATTAACCCTTTGTTAACATTTTGGGCAGACTGCTTGAGACAGTGTTGAGCGCAGGCGGGGGCCGGGAAGCTGATGAATGTGCTGATCGTAGAAAGCGAGCTTGCGCTGGCCGATCTGTGGCGCAGGCATCTGGAACGCTCGGGAATGGTGGTGCGTGTGGCAACCACCCAGGAGGACGCCACCCGACAGATCGCCGAGGATGAACCGGGGATCATCATTCTGGACCTGGTATTGGACGAGGGCAGCGCACTGGCCGTGTCGGACTTTGCCAGCTATCGCTGCCCGCAGGCGAAGGTCATCTTTGTCACCAACACGTCGTTCTTCTCCGACGGCTCGATCTTTGCCCACGCCCAGAACGCCTGTGCCTTTGTGCAGAGCGGGACGCCGCCAGAAGATCTGGCGGCGATGGTCGAGCATTATTGCCAAAGACGCCCCAAGTCCGCCTGAACTCAGCCGCGCCCGTGTGGCGCGTTGAAATCAGGGTCGGGATTGATCGGGATGATCCGGTTCGGATTGATGTTGTCGTGACTGTAGTAATAGTGACGCACGATGTGATCGAAGTTGACCGTTTCGGCCACGCCCTCCCATTGGTACAGTTCGCGCGTATAGGCCCACAGGTTGGGATAGTCGGTAATCCGCGCGCGGTTGCATTTGAAATGAGTGTTATAGACCTTGTCGAAGCGCACCAGTGTCGTGAACAGCCGCCAGTCGGCCTCGGTGATCTGATCGCCCATCAGATAGCGGTTCTGGCTCAGGCGGTCCTCAAGCCAGTCCAGCGTGTCGAACAGCGGATGCACGGCCTCGTCATAGGCCTCTTGCGAGGTGGCAAAGCCGGATTTGTATACGCCGTTGTTCAACGTGTCGTAGATGCGGTCGTTCACCGGTGCGATGGCGTCGCGCAGCTCCTGCGGCCAATAGTCGTCGGTGTTGCCCGTGATGTCGTTGAACGCGCTGTTCAACATGCGGATGATCTCGGCGCTTTCGTTGTTCACGATGGTTTCGCGCTGCTTGTCCCAAAGGATCGGCACGGTCACGCGCCCCGTGAATGTCGGGTTGGCGCGGATGTAAATGTCGCGGGCATAGGGCAGGCCGAACAGCCTGTCGCCGGTGGCCCCGTCAAAATCGGTGTCAAAGGTCCAGCCGTCGCCCAGCATTTCGGGGTGAACAACCGACACTCCGATGTGATCCGTCAGCCCCTTGAGGCTGCGAAAGATCAATGCGCGGTGGGCCCAGGGGCAGGCGTAGGACACGTAGAGATGGTAGCGTCCCGATTCGGCGGCAAATCCGCCCTCGCCGGAAGGGCCCGCTGATCCGTCAGCGGTGATCCAGTTGCGGAACTTGGATTCAGAGCGTTCGAACTTGCCGCCCGAAGAGTCTGTATCGTACCATTTGTCTTGCCACTTGCCATCTACGAGCAAACCCATGCGTAATCTCCCTTGCTGCTTGGGACATACCTAGGGCGCAGAGGGGCAAAGGCACAGCGGTGCCACCGCGCAGGCCCCCTGCGCAGGTGCACATTTCTGCAACAGCCGCAGCGCAGCAATTTGGAATTCATCAGAAATTCACTTGAAGCGGGGTAAAGAAGCGCCAAGTTTCAATGCGACAGCACTGGGGACGATCATGACGACATTTCTGCCCAAAGAAGTACAAGCCGGTCTGGACAGCGCACGTTTGTCCGGTCTGAAAAAGGCGTCTCGTCTGCGTGTGAACATCGACGGGGTGACACATCCCGTGCTGCGCATGTGGAAAACAGGGTTTTCGGTGGATGCGTCCACGGCGCCCTATCTGCGCGGCTATGTCGATCTGTACGACGGGGCCATTCACCTGTTTCAGTGCCTGATTGTCGCCTCTGACGAAGAGGCGGGCGAGATGAACTATGAGTTCAAGCGCGCCACTGCCGTTGCAGACAAGCCTGCGCTGGACTTTGAGAAATCGCCGGACGCGCCTGTGGCCCTGCTGTCGGACCGCCCTGCCATCGAGATGTAATTTGCGTCACGCTTGACGAAAAACCGGCCCGCGTGTAATCGCAGCGCAGGGTCCGACCCCTGCCGCTCGCAATGATGGTGAAGTTCGGGAACCGGCATCTGGTCCCTTTCTTTGGTACACATGCGGTCCGACGGCAACGCGAGCCCCTTCCCGATACCGCATCTGAGACCGAAAGAGGCTCGAGATGTTTTATCTGTCCTTCGCGGGTGCGCCATGACGCATGCGCCCGCTTCCAATATTTTTACCAGCGGCCCGTTGCTGCCGCTGTTCTTGCGCACGGCCGCGCCCATCATTCTGGTGATGGGGGTCAACGGGGCCTTTGCCGTGGTCGATGCCTATTTTCTGGGGGTCTTTGTCGGCGCGCGTGCGGTGATTGCCGTGACTCTTATGTTCCCGCTTTACATGATGCTGGTGGCGCTTTCGACATTGGTGTCCAGCGGATTTTCGGCGCTTTATGCACAGGCGTTGGGGGCAGGGGATGGCCCGCGTGGACAGGCCTTGCTGGGCAGTGCCCTGCAGCTGGCCATGCTGGTCAGTCTGGTGCTGATGGCGCTGTTTGTGGCGTTTGGCACGCGGCTGGCGATCCGGATCGCGGCGGGTGATATCGGGCTGGCGCAGACCGGGCATCTGTATCTGGAGATTCTGGTTTTCGGGTCGCCTTTGGGCTTTCTGGTGGGCATCGGTGTGGACGCACTGCGCGCCCAAGGGCGGATGAGCGCGATGGCGGGCATCATGCTGATGGCGGCCCTGCTGAACATCGCCTTTGATGCGCTGTTCGTGGTGTGGATCGGACTGGGCGTGCCGGGGTCCGCCTTTGGCACGTTGCTTTCGCAGCTTTGCGCGGGGCTTGTCGTTCTGGCGGTGAGGCGCGGGCAGCCGGGTGTTGCGCTGTGGCCTTTGAAACCCATGCATTGGGGGCGTTTGCTGGCGTTGGGTGCGCCCTCAAGTCTTGGGTACATCGGCCTATCGCTGTCAGCGGCGGTGACGCTGGTTGCCATCCAGCTTTGGGGAGGCGCGCAGTTCAATGCGATTGCAGGGGCCTTTGGCATCATCTCGCGGTTGATGACCTTTGCGTTTCTGCCTTTGCTGGGGCTGTCGATGGCGTTCCAGACGATCACGGCGAATGTCTATGGCGCAGGGCAGGATGAGCGGGTGCAGGCAGCCTTGCGCGTGGCTGTGGTTCTGGGCCTTGTCTACGGGGCCGTGGTGCAGGCGGTCTATCTGCTGGGGGCGCCGTGGCTGGGCGCGGTCTTTGTGGATGAGCCGCAGATCGTGGCACAGGTGGCGCGGATCCTGCCGATCACCACGGCGACGATGTTTCTGTTCGGGCCGTTGATGATGGTGGCGACGCATTTTCAGGCCATCGGTGACGCCCCGCGTGCGGGATTGTTGGGCTTGTCGCGCACCTATCTGTTCGGACTACCGCTGACGTTGCTGTTGCCGGTGGTCTGGGGAGAGGTGGGGATCTGGCTGGCAGGTCCGGTGGCCGAGTGTCTGGTGCTGGGGCTGACGGTCTGGGTGCTGTGGCGCAGGCGCGGGTGAAACGAAAAAGGTCGGGCTGTTCCAGCCCGACCTGTCATGCCGTTGCGATTGTGCCGCTTACTGCAAGTCGCTGAACGCTTTGGTCAGACGCGCCACCGCATCCTCGACGCGGCTGCGCTGGGTGGCGATGTTAAAGCGCATGAACGTCTCGCCGCCCTTGCCGAAGGTCGGCCCGTAGTTGGCGGCAATCTGCGCGTCCTTCTCGATGCGGCGGGTGACTTCCTCGCGGCTCATGCCGGTGCCTGCAAAGTCGACCCAGCTGAGGTAGGTCGCCTGCAAGGGCATCGCCTTCAGGCCCGGAATGGCGTTCACGCCGGCGTCGAAAATCCGTGCGTTGCCTGCGATGTATTCCATCACATCATCGACCCATTTCGCCCCCTCGGGCGAATAGGCCGCGGTTGCCATGAACAGGCCAAAAGCGTTGGGCGACAGACCCAGCGCGCCCATGCGTTTGGCGAACTTGGCGCGCAGTGTTTCGTCCTGAATAATGACATTGCCGACATGGGCGCCGGCGATCGAGAAGGTTTTGGTCGTGGCGGACATCATCACCAGACGGTCGGTGATGCCGTCGATCTTGGCCATCGGGATGTGGGTGTTGCCAGGCATCACCAGATCGTGGTGAATTTCGTCCGAAACGATGATCAGGTCGTGCCGTTTGGCAAAGGCTGCGACGCCTTCCAGTTCGGCTTTGGTCCAGACACGGCCGCCGGGGTTGTGCGGGCTGCACAGCAGCAGCAGCTTTTCGCTGCCGTCCAGTTGCACGTCCCATGCGTCGAAATCCAGTTCGTACCGCCCGTCGTTCAGGGCCATCTGGCATTCGACCACGAGCCGGTCGGCGGCATTAATCACGCGGGCAAAGGCGTGGTAGATCGGCGTGAACATCACCACACCATCGCCCGGCTGGGTATAGGCGTCGATGCACATGGCGGCCCCGTTCACCAGCCCGTGGGTGGTAAAGATCCACTCGGGCTGGATGTCCCAGCCGTGGCGCTCTTTCATCCACCACTGGATCGCTGCGTGATATTCGCTGTCGTCACCGAAATAGCCGAACATGCCGTGTTCGACCCGCGCCTGTAGCGCGTCCAATACGCATTGGGGCGGGGCAAAGTCCATGTCCGCCACCCACATCGCCAGCCCGTCGTCGGCAGAGACACCATACAGCTTGTCCATCATGTCCCATTTTGCGCAATGGGTGCCGCGGCGGTCTACGATGTCATCAAAGCTCATGTGGCTCTCTCCTGTGATTTGCGCCTGTATTGCTAACGCGCTGACGGCCAAGCGCAAGGGGCCGTTGCACCGCCGCCCGTGTTGTCCTACATGACCTGCCATGAAACGCCCGATCCTGTTGCACCCCGACCCCCGGCTCAAGAAGCTTTGCACGCCCGTCACCGACATGACGGACGACCTGCGCAGCCTTGGCGATGATATGCTGGCCACCATGTACGATGCGCCGGGCATCGGATTGGCAGCGCCCCAGGTGGGTGTGCTGGAGCGGCTGATCGTGCTGGATTGCGTCAAGGCCGAGGGCGAGGCGCCCCGTCCGTTGATCATGTTCAACCCCGAGATCATCGCGTCCTCGGAAGAGACGAACGTCTATGAAGAAGGCTGTCTGTCGATCCCCGAGCATTTCGCCGATGTGACCCGCCCCGCCGAGGTGCAGGTGCGCTGGATCGACCGGGACGGCAAGGAACACAGCGAAGAAATGGGCGGGCTGTGGGCCACTTGTGTGCAGCACGAGATCGACCATTTGGACGGCAAGCTGTTCATCGACTATCTCAAGCCGCTGCGGCGGCAGATGATTACGCGCAAGATGACCAAGCTGAAGCGCGAACTGGCCCGCGACAAGCCATGAGCACGCGCCCGATCCTGACCTGGCCCGATGTGCGCCTGACGCAGCCCTGTGCCGCGGTCGGCGCGGTGACGGCCGAGGTTCAGATCCTGGCGGCGGATATGCTGGAAACCATGTACGCGGCCCCCGGACGCGGGCTGGCCGGGCCGCAGATTGGCGAGATGTTGCGGATTTTCGTGATGGACACCTGCTGGAAAGAGGGCGCGCCCGATCCGCTGGTGTGCATCGACCCGCAGATCGAGGTGCTGGACAACAGTCCCGTAACGAACAACGAAGGCTGTCTTTCTATTCCCGGCGTGTCGGCTGCGGTGACACGCCCTGCGGCGGTACGGCTGACCTATACCGGTCTTGACGGGGCACGGCATTCTCGTGACCTGACCGGATTTGACGCGGTCTGTGCGCAGCATGAATATGACCATCTGGACGGGGTGCTGACCTTTGACCGTCTCGACGCGGACGCCCGCGCGGCCTTGCTGGCCGACTATGACGAGGCCGCCACATGACCCTGCGCCCGTTCGTGCCATGGCCTGACAAACGTCTGCGCACGGCGGCGGCGCCGGTGGAGGAGATCACCGATGATATCCACGCCTTGTGGGCCGATATGGTCGAGACGATGGACGCGATGCCCGGTGTCGGGCTGGCCGCGCCGCAAATCGGGGTGATGCTGCAAGTGGCGGTGGTCGATGCCACGCCGGACCGCAGCCGCCGTATCCTGCTGGCAAACCCGACGGTCCTGGCGGCTTCGGACTCTGTTGAGGCAGGCACCGAAGCCTCACCCAACTTGCCGGGCGTCCATGCCGAGATCACCCGCCCCAAGGCGGTTACCGTGCAGTTTCTGAACGCCCAGGGCGTGATTGACCGGCGTGATTTCGAGGGGCTTGAAGCGCGGTCGGTGCAGCATCAGATCGACCATCTGGCGGGGCGGATGTATTTCGACAATCTTGGCCGCGTGAAACGCGATATGCTGATCCGCAAGGCGCGCAAACTGCGTTAGCGCCTGCCCGTCAGGAAAGGACACCTCATGCGCATCATCTTTATGGGTACGCCCGATTTTTCGGTGCCGGTGCTGGACGCGCTGGTTGACGCCGGTCACGAAATTGCCGCCGTCTATTGCCAGCCGCCGCGCCCTGCGGGGCGGGGCAAGAAGGACCGCCCGACGCCGGTTCATGCCCGCGCCGAGGCGCTGGGATTGCAGGTGCGTCATCCGGTGTCTTTGAAATCACCCGAGGCGCAGGCGGCGTTCGCGGCGTTGCAGGCGGAGGTGGCGGTGGTCGTGGCCTATGGTCTGATCCTGCCGCAGGCGATTCTGGACGCGACAGCGCGCGGTTGCCTGAACATTCATGCCAGCCTGTTGCCGCGCTGGCGGGGTGCAGCGCCGATACACCGCGCGATCATGGCGGGGGATGCGGAAACCGGCGTGTGCATCATGCAGATGGAGGCGGGGCTGGACACGGGTCCCGTGCTGCTGCGCGAAGCGACGCCGATTGGTGCGACCGAGACCACGGCGCAATTGCACGACCGGCTGAGCGCGCTGGGCGCTGAGGCTGTTGTCCGGGCGCTGGACCAGTTGGATGATCTGACGCCGCAGGTGCAGCCCGAGGATGGCGTCACCTATGCCCACAAGATCGACAAGGCCGAGGCGGCACTGGACTGGTCACGCGATGCGGTCGAGGTGGACCAGCAAATTCGCGGGCTGTCACCGTTTCCCGGGGCGTGGTTTGACCATGAAGGGGTGCGTATCAAGGTGTTGGGCAGCCGGTTGGCAGAGGGGCAGGGCGCTGCGGGTGAGGTGCTGGATGATGCGCTGACCGTTGCCTGTGGCACGGGCGCTGTGCAACTGACCCGTTTGCAAAAGGCCGGGCGCGGGGCGCAGGATGCAACGGAATTCCTGCGCGGCAATGCCTTGCCCGCAGGCAGCCAGCTTTAGGAGCGCGCGATGTTTCCCGTATTGATCGGCACCGTGGTGATTGCGGGGATCGTTGGTTACCTTTCCGAACGCTCGGGCTTTACCCGCAATGGTATCTTGCAAAGCATCATCATCTGCATTGGCGGTGCGTTTCTGTTCTACTTTGTGCGGCTGATGTTCGGCTTTGGCTTCAACAGTGCGGGGCTGAACGCGATTGTGTCCAGCATCGGCGCTTTGATCATTGTCCCGACGCATTGGCGCAGGTAGCCGGCCGGCCCTTCGGGAAGGTTCTCGAACCAGAGAAGCAATCGGGTTCAGGATTTCGGCGGCGTCGAGCGGTAGGTGGGCAGTTGCCAGCCAAAGGCCAGTGATCCGGCACGCAAGGCCCATGTGACGCCCGCGCCTGCGGCCAGTGCAGGCAGGCCGGTGGCCACATAGGTCGACGTCAGCCACAGCGCCAGCGCGCCGCCGAAGGCCGCCGAGACGTAAAGTTCACCCTGTTTCAGCACCACGGGCACGTCTCCCACGACCACGTCACGCATCAGGCCGCCCATGCAGCCGGTGATCATGCCCATCAGGATAATGATCGGGGCGGGTGCGCCAAGGTCCAGCGCCACGCCCGCGCCTGCAGGGACCGCGATGGCCAGCGCGAGACTGTCCAGCCACACCAACGTGCGCAGGCGGCTTTCCAGCAGGTGCGCGGTGAAGAACACCACGATGGCTGCCCCACATGCGACGGCGATATAGGTGGGTTGGGCGATCCAGAACACCGGATTGCGGTCCAGCAACACGTCGCGCAGGGTGCCGCCGCCCATGGCGGTCAGGCAGGCGATGAACAGGAACCCCACGGGGTCCATCTGGGCGCGGCTGGCGACCAGCGCGCCAGTCAGCGCAAAGATCATGACCGAGCCGAAGTCGAGAAGGGCCAGCCAGCTCATAGCGCGGCCTTGATCCAGTCGATAGCGTGGCTGTGAGGCGCGGTCAGGCTATCGGGCAGTGGGTCGTCCAGCGCCAGCCAGCCAAAGCGTTGCAGGGTGCCGTCGGAGCCCGCGTTCTGCCATTGGGCGCGCACGGGTGGCACCGTGCGGCACAGGGCGAAATGCCAGCGCTCGCCCGCGATGATGTCGTCAGAGGTGCCCAGCAGCAGCGCGGCGCGTGTTTCCAGCCCGCCGATGGCATAAAGCGCCTGTGCGGCGGTGTTTTCGGGGCGGGCGTCGGGGGCGATGTCGGCGTGAACCAGTGCAGGCAGCGGATGGGTCGCGATGGCCAGACGACGGGGTGCTCCGTCCGGGTGCAAGGCGACGGGGCAGGCGACCAATCTCATTTCGACTTGGTCTTGAACGGGGCCATCCCTGCGCGCGCCAGCGCATCCGCGCGTTCGTTCTCGGGATGGCCTGCGTGGCCCTTGACCCATTTCCAGGTCACGTTGTGGCGGGCCTGTGCCTGGTCCAGTCGCTGCCACAGTTCGGCATTGGCCACGGGTTTCTTTGCCGCGTTCTTCCAGCCGTTTTTCTTCCAGCCGAAGATCCACGCGGTGATGCCGTTTTTGACATAGTTGCTGTCGGTCACCACGGTGATCTTGCTGGGCCGCTCCAGCGCCTCGAGCGCGTTGATCGCGGCCAGCAGTTCCATGCGGTTGTTGGTGGTGGCTGCTTCGCCGCCTTTCAACTCGCGTTCCTTGACGACCGCGCCGTTGTCCATTGCGCGCATCAAGGCCCCCCAGCCGCCCGGGCCGGGATTGCCGCTGCACGCGCCATCGGTATATGCAAATAAATCAGCCATGAGCGCGCAGACATAGCCAGTCTGCATAGGTGCCGTCCAGCCCCTTGTCGCGCCCATATGTGCGGGCGTCGATGGTAAAGCCTGCGTCGCTCAGCAGGGCGGCCAGTTCGTCTTCGGAATAATAGGTGTAGAGCCTGCCGATGCTGTCGCGGGCCGATCCGGTGCCCAGCTTCATCCCGATGTGAAACAGGCCGCCCGCACGCAGGGCGGATTTGATTGCCGCCAGATGGCGCGGCATGTCGCTGCGCGGTGCGTGCAGCAGGCTGAAGTTGGCCCAGATGCCGTCAAAGCAGCCACTGATGTCGTCGAAGGTGCCAAGCTGGGCGGTCACGCCGGGGTGGCGGGCGGCCATCGCCACCATTTCCGGCACGGCATCCATGGCCGTCACGTCAAAGCCCGCGTCCGCCATGCGCCCCGCGGCGCGACCCGGTCCACAGCCCAGATCCAGCACGCGGCCCGTGCCAAGGGTGGCCATGAAGTCGCTGAGCTGCGGGTCTTCGTAATTGGTCATGGTGGCATAATCGGCGGCCTTGGCCGCGTAGACATCCAATGTGGCCTTGTCGCTCATGCAAAGATCCCGATGGCCAGACAGATCAGTACGATAGCGGTCAGCAGTACCCGCAGGTGCATCCACCAGACCGGCGCGAGGCCCCAATGCCAGAAGGCAAAGTCGAGCAGCAACAGGCCTGCAAAGCCCACCATCAGGTTAAGCCCCGCCGCCTCGGGCCCGTTGCCGGTCATGACAAAGGCCCAGAGGGCCGGGATCACCGACAGCGCATAGCCGGTGGCGGCCTGCGCGCCGCTGGTTTTGGTGGCAAAGCCCCACAGCACGCCGGACATGAACGACAGGATCACCGCGCCGTAAAACAGCTGCACATAAGGGCCGACAAAGCGCGCGCCCAACGTGCGGATGCACCAGTCGGCCAAATCGGGGCTAAGAACCGTGGCAGCGCCCCAGACAAAGGGCAGCAGGCCCAGAAGGCCAAGGGCCAGAGGTGCGCGGGGGATCGTGTTCATGGTGGGCATGTCCTGTCAGGTGGTCGTCTTAGTGGCCGTCCCAGACCAGTTCCATGCGCAGACCACCCGGTTCGGTGAACATCATGTGCTGGCGTGGGCCGTCGCCCATCTGTTCGGGCATGAATTCGACTCGCACACCGGGCCAGCCTGCGACCAGTTCGGCAGTGTCCAGCAGGTGTGCCTGATCCTGTACGGACAGCGCCAGATGATGCAGGCCGATCTGCGCGCGACGGTCAAAGTCGCGGGCATCTGCATCGGCCTGCCACAGGGTCAGGCGCAGGCTGCCATCGGTCACGGTTGTGCGCGGATAGGACTGGTCCTGGGCGGTTTGCAGCCAGCCCAGGCATTTGACAAAAAAGCCCGTGGTGGTGTCCAGATCGCGCACGGTCAGGCCAAGATGGTTCAGGCCGGTGGTCTTTGTCATGGAAACCTCCTCAGGCGGTGGCGCGCAGCACACGCGGGACTTTGAACTCGACGTGTTCCACGGCGGTTTCGACTAGTTCGGTTGTCACGTCAAAGCGGGCTTTGAGCGCGTCGATCACCTCGTTGATCAACACCTCGGGGGCGGATGCCCCTGCCGTGACGCCAATCGAGGTGATGCCTTCCAGGCTGCGCCAGTCGATGTCGGCGGCGCGCTGAACCAGTTGGGCATAGTCGCAGCCGGCACGTGCGCCCACCTCGACCAGACGGCGCGAGTTGGACGAGTTCGGTGCGCCCACCACCAGCATGGCGTCGCATTTGGGCGCGATGGCCTTCACCGCTTCCTGGCGGTTGGTGGTGGCGTAACAGATATCTTCCTTGTGCGGCCCGACGATGTCGGGAAAACGCGCCTTGAGCGCGGCGACGATGTCGGCCGTGTCGTCCACGCTCAGCGTTGTCTGGGTGACATAGGCCAGTTGCGTGGGGTCGCGCACGTCGACGTGTGCGACGTCATCGGGCGTTTCGACCAGCAGGACTTCGCCCTCGGGCAATTGACCCATGGTGCCGATGGTTTCGGGGTGCCCCGCATGGCCGATCATGATCATCTGCAAGCCTGCCTCGGAATGGCGCTGGGCTTCGATGTGGACCTTGCTGACCAGCGGGCAGGTGGCATCCACATAGACCATCTGGCGGCCTTCGGCGGCGGCGGGGATCGCCTTGGGGACGCCATGGGCGGAAAAGATCACGGGGCGGTCGTCGGGGCATTCGTCCAGTTCTTCGACGAACACCGCCCCCTTGTCGCGTAATCCGTCAACGACAAAGCGGTTGTGCACGATTTCGTGGCGCACGTAGACGGGCGCGCCCCACTTCTCCAGGGCCATTTCGACAATCTTGATGGCGCGGTCCACGCCTGCGCAGAACCCGCGCGGGGCGGCAAGATACAGGGTCAGGGGCGGTTTGGACGACATGACAGGCTCCGGGGTGGTGACATGTGACAGGTAGGTCGTCAGGCGGGCGGCGTAAACCCTGTGGGCGCGGCTCAGTCGCCTTTGCGCCAGATCAGTTGCGCAGCTTCGGCGCGGTTTTTCACGCCCAGTTTGCGATAAGCGGACTTGAGGTAGTCCGAAACCGTATGCGGCGAGATTTCGCACATCCGGGCACATTCCTTGCGGCTGAGTCCGCTGGCGACCAGATAGATCAGCTCACTTTCGCGCGCGCTGAGGTCTGCGGTCACCGCGAACCCTGGCGCGACTTTCAGATCGCGAAAGGCTGGATCCGGTTGAATGTCCTGTTCTCGGGCCAGCTCTTCGATCCTGCGGTGCGCGATCAGGCAGAAAAACCGCAAGGCTTCGGCTTTGGGGGCGATGCGGTCATCGAACTGGGCGCGCGACAGGCCAGTGCCAAGGTTGAAGCCGCCAAAGCGCTGCGATCCTTCCAGGCGC
This sequence comes from Sulfitobacter sp. 20_GPM-1509m, assembly GCF_000620505.1. Taxonomy (GTDB): domain Bacteria; phylum Pseudomonadota; class Alphaproteobacteria; order Rhodobacterales; family Rhodobacteraceae; genus Pseudosulfitobacter. The sequence goes on from NZ_JIBC01000009.1 coordinate 225,398, forward strand.
ATGGGAATGCCAAGCCCCGAAAAAAATCCATGCGCTGCGGCGTCTTTGATGAAATCCTTGGCTGTGTCGGGCAGGTAGGCGTGTTCAGACAGGAATTCGTAGCCCGTAAAGCTGATGGCGTAGCTTCGACAGCAATGCGCCAGAAACGGATCGTCCTGGGGCTGCAACGTTGTGTAGATGTCGGGTCGGTTGGTCAACGTGAACGGCGCACTGAAGTCGCTGTTCACCGTCAAGTAAATGACATGATCAATCCCGCTTTCGGCGAGTCCTTCAAGCGTCAGCGCCCAAAGTGTTTGAATGTCTTTGGCCTTGTCGATGGCCGCTATTTTACTTTGCATCTGCCCCTGCACCCCCCCAATTCGGGGGGTCGTGTTATGCGGCGTTTTCACTAAAGTATGTAAGGTAACATAAGACGAAAAAATTTATTTCAAGAAAAACCGGACCTCTTGCGCCAGAGGTCCGGCCGTTCAGCATTTAGCCACGCGCCAGATGGCAGCGCAGTTGGTCAGAAACAGGCGGCGCCTTTGCGTCGCTCAGCGTTCGTTTGCTGCCGCGTTCTGGCGTGGAGCAAAGTCCTCTTCGCGGGGCGGGCGGCCGATCACGTCCTTCAGTTCCTCCAACTCGATAAAGTTGTCGGCCTGACGGCGCAGGTCGTCCGAGATCATCGGGGGCTGGCTGCGGATCGTGGATACAACCGAAACCCGAACACCCTGGCGTTGCAGGCTTTCGATCAGCGGGCGAAAATCCCCGTCGCCCGAAAACAGAACGATGTGATCCACACGCGGAGCAAGCTCCATTGCATCGACCGCCAATTCGATGTCCATGTTGCCCTTGACCTTACGGCGGCCCATGGAATCGGTGTATTCCTTGGCTGGTTTGGTGACCATGGTGAAGCCATTGTAGTTCAGCCAGTCAACCAGAGGGCGGATTGGGGAATACTCGTCGTTTTCCAGAAGCGCAGTGTAGTAAAATGCGCGGAGGAGCTTGCCGCGACGCATGAACTCTTGACGTAGCAACTTGTAGTCGATGTCGAAACCTAATGCTTTCGCTGCGGCATACAAATTGGACCCGTCGATGAACAGCGCGAGCCGTTCGTCCTTATAAAACATGAAACGTCCTTTCGAAAAACGCCCCGCCTGCCTGTTTCCGTGAGTGTGTTGGTGAATTAAGACAGGGCATACCGGGCGAAAATATGTATTTTTAATTATGCTGCAAGCCATGCAGGGCGTCAAAAGGGACATTGAGTTGATGCAATTCCGGTCAGATATACTGATTGCCGTCGGGTCAAATCAGCGGTCTTTCGCCGGAGCGCCGGAAGAAACGCTGAAAACTGCCTATGCGCAGCTGGAACTGGCGGGCGGAGTGATTCGCAAAGCCAGCCCGTTTTATGCGACGCCGTGCTTTCCTGCAGGCGCTGGACCGGATTACGTCAATGCGGCACTCTCCTTAAAGTGGAATTCTACCCCGGGTGATATTATCGCAGCCCTACATCGGATCGAGGCCGATCTGGGGCGTGAACGGGTGCAGCGATGGGGGCAGCGCACGGTCGACCTGGACCTGATTGCAGTGGGGGATCTGGTGTTGCCGGATCGTGAAACCTATACCCGCTGGCGCGATCTGCCGCTTGCGCAGCAGATGAAAGAGACCCCGGACCGGCTGATCCTGCCGCATCCGCGGATGCATGAACGGGCCTTTGTGCTGGTGCCGCTGGCGGATGTGGAACCCGACTGGGTGCATCCGGTGACAGGGCAGACCGTGGTACAGATGCGCGACGCGCTGGACCCTGCGCTGCGGGCCGAAGTCGTGCCGTTGTAGCACGTGGCACTGCGTCGCTTTGGCGCTTGTTTTCGCCTTGTCATCAGGGGCGGAAGCGCCTAAATACACGTCTTCTGATGTTATTGTCCGATGCAGGAGCACTCAAATGGCCCGCGTAACAGTCGAAGACTGCGTAGATAAGGTTCCAAACCGCTTTGAACTGGTGATGCTTGCCGCACACCGGGCGCGCGAAATTTCGGCGGGCTCCGCTGTCACTGTCGACCGTGACAACGACAAGAACCCTGTCGTGTCGCTGCGTGAGATCGCAGAGGAAACCCAAGGTGCCGACGACCTGCGCGAGCGGATGATCGAAAGCAACCAGAACCAGATCGAGATCGACGAGCCGGAAGAAGACGCAATGGCGCTTTTGATGGGTCAGGAAACAGCTGACAAGCCCGACGAAGACAGCATGACCGAAGAAATGCTGCTGCGTCAGTTGATGGCGGCTCAGGGACAAGGCTAACGCCTTAAGGTGCGGACCAAATGATCTCTGCCGACGACCTGATCGCGCTGGTCCGCAATTATAACCCCAAGACACATGAAAATCTTATTCGCGCCGCCTATGATTACGGCGCGAAGATGCACGAGGGGCAGTTTCGCCACTCGGGAGAGCCGTATTTCACGCACCCCGTGGCCGTCGCCGCGATCCTGACAGAGCAGCAACTGGATGATGCCACGATCATCACCGCGCTGTTGCACGATACGATCGAAGACACCAAAGCCTCTTATAAAACCGTATCGGAATTGTTTGGCGACGATGTGGCCACGCTGGTCGATGGCGTGACCAAGCTGACCAATTTGCAGCTGAGTTCACTGGAAACCAAGCAGGCCGAGAATTTCCGCAAGCTGTTCATGGCGATGTCCAAGGACATGCGGGTGATTCTGGTCAAGCTGGCGGACCGGCTGCACAACATGCGCACGATCAAATCGATGCGCGTCGACAAGCAGGTGCAAAAGGCCCGCGAAACGATGGATATCTTTGCGCCCCTGGCAGGCCGCATGGGTATGCAATGGATGCGCGAAGAACTGGAGGATCTGGCGTTCCGGGTGCTCAACCCCGAGGCGCGCGCGTCGATCATCCGCCGTTTTGTCACACTGCAACGCGAAACCGGCGACGTGATCCAGCGGATCACCAACGACATGCGACACGAGCTGGAAAAGGCCGATATCGAGGCGGATGTTTTTGGCCGCGCGAAAAAGCCGTTTTCGATCTGGCGCAAGATGCAGGAAAAGGACCTGAGCTTTTCGCGGCTGTCGGACATCTACGGCTTTCGCCTGATCACCGACAGCGAAGAGGATTGTTACCGCGCGCTGGGTGCCATCCACCAGCGGTGGCGTGCTGTTCCGGGCCGGTTCAAGGATTACATCAGCCAGCCCAAGAGCAACGGTTATCGTTCGATTCACACCACCGTGTCGGGACGGGACGGCAAGCGGGTCGAGGTGCAGATCCGCACACGCCAGATGCATGACGTGGCCGAAAGCGGCGTGGCGGCGCATTGGTCCTATCGGGACGGTGTGCGGTCGCAGAACCCCTTTGCGGTTGATCCGGTAAAATGGATCGCCGGGCTGACCGAACAGTTCAACGACGAAGACGATCACGATGATTTCCTCGAAGCGGTTAAGCTCGAGATGTATTCGGATCAGGTGTTCTGCTTTACGCCCAAGGGCGACGTGGTGAAGCTGCCGCGTGGCGCGACGCCGATTGATTTCGCCTATGCCATCCATACCCGGATCGGCAACGCCTGTGTGGGCGCCAAGGTCGACGGGATGCGGGTGCCGCTGTGGACACGGGTGAAAAACGGCCAGTCGGTCGAGATCATCACCGCAGAGGGCCAGACGCCGCAGGCCACATGGCTTGAGATTGCCACAACCGGCAAGGCCAAGTCGGCCGTGCGCCGGTCGCTGCGCGAAGCAGACCGCGAACGTTTCATCAAGCTGGGGCACGAGCTGGCCCGCTCGGCCTTTTCCAACGTCGGGCGCAAGGCAACGGACAAGGTATTGGACACCGCGGCCAAACACCTGCGGCTTTCGGACGGTGACGAGGTTCTGGCGCGCCTGGGCAGCGCCGAACTGACCGGCCGTGAAGTGGTCCAGTCGGTCTATCCCGATCTTGCGCCCAAAACAGGCAAGAAGGTGGACAAGCGTCGCGCGGTGATCGGCCTGTCGCCGGGGCAAAGCTTTGACCGTGCGACCTGTTGCCAGCCTTTGCCGGGTGAACGTATTGTGGGCATCACCTATCGCGGGCAGGGGGTGGTCGTGCATTCGATCGACTGTCAGCGGCTGGTGGATTTCGACGATCAACCCGACCGCTGGCTGGACCTGCATTGGCATGACGGCAGCCACCCGGCGGTTTACGGGGCCACTCTGGACATGACGATTGGCAACGATGCGGGGGTGTTGGGCCGGATCTGCACCTTGATCGGCGACAGCAGTGCAAATATTTCGGATTTAGAGTTCCTGGACCGGAAACCGGACTTTTACCGCCTGCTGATAAATGTTGAACTGCGGGATGTGGAGCATTTGCATTCGCTGATGCTGACACTTGAAGCCGAGAGCGAGGTTGCGTCGATCGAGCGCTTCCGCGATGTCACAAAAGGTGCGGCCGATCCGGCGCGTACCTCCTGAATCCGAACGGGAAGGACCCTGATACGGTGATCTTCAAACGTCGAGATCCCAAACCGTTCCTGCGCGCATTGGCCGAGGCCTTGTGGCCGCGCGGTGGTTGGACCCGTGCGTTTCACTATGTCAAACACCGGGTGCGGCGGCTGCCCGATACGCCCGAACGCATTGCGCGGGGCATCTGGGCCGGTGTGTTCACGACGTTTACACCGTTTTACGGCCTGCATTTCGTTGTGGCGGCTCTTGTCGGCAAGGCCATGCGCGGCAATCTGCTGGCGGCCCTCATGGCCACGTTCTTTGGCAATCCGCTGACCTATGTGCCCATTGGCATCGCGTCGTTGAAAACCGGTCACTGGTTGCTGGGCACCCGCATGGACCCCGAAGAACACCGGTCGTTCGGTGGCAAGTTCTATGACGCGGCGGCGGACCTGTGGGATAACCTGATTGCGGTCGTGCAGGGGGATCCGACGAACTGGACCGGGTTGGACCGGTTCTTTCACGATGTGTTTTTCCCCTATCTGGTCGGGGGGATCATTCCGGGGATCATTTGCGGGACAATTGCCTATTATATCTCTGTGCCGCTGTTGCGCGCTTACCAAAAGCGACGCAAGGGCGCGATCAAGGCCAAGTTCGAGGCGCTGAAGGCGAAGGCCGCGGAAAAGGCTGCGGCCAAGGCGGCAAGCAAGTCCGAAGCACGCTCGGAGCAGGAATAGGGGGCTCTGCCCCCGCGCCTTGCGGCGCTCCCCCGGAGTTTATCGGGCAAGATGAACGGGGTGTATCGGTACAATGAACCCCTCGCGCTTGGGCGGCGCTGCGACTAGTCTGCGGCGCAAACAGTTTCTGGAGTAGTTATATGACACCGCTTGGGTCCCTTCGTCTGGGTGTGAACATTGATCACGTGGCCACCGTGCGCAACGCCCGGGGCGGCGACACGCCCGACCCGCTGCGCGCGGCGCTGATGGCGCAAGAGGCGGGCTGTGACGGGATCACGGCCCATTTGCGCGAGGACCGCAGGCATATCTCGGACGCCGACATCGAGGGGTTGATGGAGGTGCTGAACGTGCCGTTGAACTTCGAGATGGCCGCAACCGAAGAGATGCAGCAGATCGCGCTGCGCCACCGTCCTCACGCCGTGTGCATCGTGCCGGAAAAGCGCGAGGAGCGCACGACCGAGGGCGGACTGGAAGTGGCACGCGAAGAGAACAAGCTGGCACATTTCATCGCCCCTTTGCGGGACGCGGGATGCCGCGTGTCGATCTTTATCGGCGCGGACCAGCGCCAGATCGAAGCCGCGCACCGTATTGGCGCGCAGGTGATCGAGCTGCATTCGGGGGCCTATTGCGATGCCCACCACGAGGGACGCTTTGACGACCGCGACCGCGAGTTGGAGGCGCTGCGCGAGATGTCCGCCTTTGCGCACGGGCTGGGGCTGGAGGTGCATGTGGGCCACGGGCTGACCTATGAAACCGTGCAGCCGGTGGCGGCCTTTCCCGAGGTGATGGAACTGAACATCGGGCATTTCCTGATTGGCGAGGCGATTTTTCGCGGCTTGCAGCCCGCCATCGCCGAGATGCGCCGCCTGATGGACGACGCCCGTGGCTGAGTATCGTTTCAACATCCCGCGGTTTGCCACGTTTTACCTGGGGCTGAGCATCGGCCTGCCGGTGCTGATCTATCTGATCCGCCAGTATCTGGGGTTCGACCTGAGTTCGGGCGGGATTTCGTTGATCCCGATCATGCTGACCACGCTGAACGAAGGTGCACGGTTTGTGCGTGCAACGGGGCGGCGGCCTGAGAATCGTGAGGCCTGGAAGATGGCGGGGCTGTTTGCGCTGTTTGGTGTCATGCTTTCGATGTTGCTGGCGGCGGTTGTGCTGGTTGTGGCGCCTGCGATGCTGGGTGATTTGTCCAGTCTGGGGTTCGGATTCGTCGCCGCGATGGTGGCGGTGATGGCCATTGTTTATACATTGGTGTCCCGGGTATTCTTTGCCCTTGGCGCCCGCAGCGAAGTGAAGCGGCTGCAGTGAGCTTTTGGAGGATCGCTGAATGATGTCTGCAATAATCCGCGCCGCGCTGGTTTTAGGGCTGACTGCGGCACCGGCGCTGGCCCAGGTGAAGGTCAGTGCCTGCGAAGGCTTTCGCGCCTCGGCCGAGAACGTCTATTGGACCGACCCGACCCGCACATTTGCCAATGGGGCAATCCGGCTGGTGGCGCTGGACACGCAGGAACCGGTGTGCTGCGTTCTGAGTGTGATGGTGGTGTACCCATCAAAGGACGAGCCGTTCCCGCAATGCCGCCTGGTCAGCACCGAGGCCGGCGGCTGGGCGAATATGTTCCTGTCACGCGCCAAGGCGCAATATGATCCGGTCAAAGGGTTGTCGGTGGCCATCCCCGTGGAGACCTATGTGGACGGCGTGAACAACCACGCGACAACCGTGACCGTCACGATCAATCAGGCGACCGGCGAGATTGTCGCACGATGATCCTTGGCATTGGCACCGATCTGGCCAACATCGAGCGTATCCAAGGCACGCTGGACCGGTTCGGTGACCGCTTTCGCAACCGTGTGTTCACCGAGGTGGAGCAGGCCAAATCCGAGCGGCGCCGCGATGTGGCCGGCACCTATGCCAAACGCTGGGCTGCGAAAGAGGCGTGTTCCAAGGCTCTTGGCACCGGCCTGCGCATGGGCATTTCATGGCGTGACATGGCCGTCAGCAACCTGCGCACCGGTCAGCCGGTCATGCATGTCACCGGCTGGGCCGCCGAGCGGCTGGCTGCGATGACCCCCGCCGGGCACGAGGCGATCATTCACGTGACGCTGACCGACGATCACCCCTGGGCGCAGGCCTTTGTGCTGATCGAGGCGCGGCCCATAGCAGGTTGACGCATTGGCCGCATGTGGCCTGCCTTGACACCTTGGCGCTGCGCCCGCATGTAGCAGCGTGACCCAAGCAGGAGCGTCCCATGGCTGCCAAGGAAAAATCCGGCAACGGATTCGTCGAAACGATCAAGACAATCGTCTATGCGCTGCTGATCGCAGGCGTGTTCCGCACCCTGTTCTTTCAGCCGTTCTGGATTCCGTCCGGTTCGATGAAAGAGACGCTGCTGATCGGCGATTTCCTCTTCGTGAACAAAATGGTTTACGGCTATTCCTACGCATCCTGTCCCAGCATCGTGATCCCGAGCATCGGCCTGGACGTGGACGCCGAAGACATCTGCGGTGTCTTTGACGGCGACAACACACGCCTGTTTGGCGGCACGCCGAAACACGGCGATGTGGTGGTGTTCCGCCATCCGGTGTCGGGCCGCGATTATATCAAGCGGTTGATCGGCGTGCCGGGAGACACGGTGCAGGTCAAGGACGGCATCGTGATCCTGAACGGCGAACCCTTGCCGCAGGAACCCGCAGGCACCTTCACCGAACCGATGGAGCGTCAGGGGCCGCAGGGCCTGGTGCCGCGCTGTGAAAACGGCCCCGTCGGCGAAGGTGGCGATTGCACCAAGTCGGCGTTTATCGAGACAATGCCCAACGGCGTCAGCTATACTGTTCTGAACACGGCCAATCAAAGCTCGGACAACACGAATGTGTTCCGGGTGCCCGAAGGGCAATACTTCTTCATGGGTGACAACCGCGACAACTCTCTGGACAGCCGGTTTTCGCAACTGGCCGGTGGGGTCGGTTTCGTGCCATATGAGAACCTTATTGGCCGTGCGGACCGGATCATGTTCTCGTCCGCGGGGCGGTCGATGCTGTTCTTCTGGACCTGGCGCAGCGACCGGTTCTTCAAGGGTATTCACTAGGCGTATTGATGAAAATTTCGAGCGAGCTCAAAGACTTTCAACACCGTATCGGACACGAGTTCGCCGATCCCGCGCTGCTGACCGAGGCCGTGACACATGCGTCGATGTCGTCGCCCACGCGCGGCGACAACCAGCGGCTTGAGTTTCTGGGCGACCGGGTGCTGGGGCTGGCGATGGCGCAGGCGCTGCTGGAAGCGGACACCGACGCCGCCGAGGGCAAGCTGGCACCGCGGTTCAACGCGCTGGTGCGCAAGGAAACCTGTGCTGATGTGGCCCGCGAGATCGATCTGGGCGCTGTGCTGCGGCTGGGCCGGTCGGAGATGCTGTCAGGCGGGCGCCGCAAGGAGGCGCTGCTGGGCGACGCGATGGAGGCGGTGATTGCGGCCGTCTATCTGGACGCGGGCTTTGACGTGGCACAGGCGATGATCATCCGGCTGTGGGGCAAGCGTATCGGTGAGGTCGACGCCGACGCCCGCGACGCCAAGACCGCGATGCAGGAATGGGCACAGGCCAAAGGGCTGCAACCGCCACGCTATGTCGAAGTGCACCGCGAAGGGCCGGATCACGCGCCGGTGTTCACAATTGCCGCGAAGTTGACCAATGGGGCCAGCGCGCAGGCCACTGCCAAATCGAAACGTCAGGCCGAACAGGCCGCTGCCGCCGCATTGCTGGCGCAAATGGAGAAAACCCAATGAGCACCCGCGCCGGTTTCGTCGCCCTGATCGGAGAGCCGAACGCCGGCAAATCCACCCTGTTGAACCGGATGGTCGGGGCCAAGGTGTCGATCGTCACCCACAAGGTCCAGACCACGCGCGCGCGCATTCGCGGTGTTGCCATCGAAGGCGAGGCACAGATCGTGTTCGTGGACACGCCGGGCCTGTTCCAGCCGCGCCGCCGGTTGGACCGTGCCATGGTGGCCGCCGCATGGGGCGGCGCTGCGGACGCCGATGTGGTCGTCCTGATGGTCGAGGCGCACCGTGGTGTGTCCGAGGGCGTGGAGCGCATTCTGGAGGGGCTGGCGACCGTTGGCGAAGGCCGCAAGGTTGCGCTGGCGATCAACAAGATCGACCGCGTGGAATCGCAGGTCCTGCTGGGGCTGACCAAGGATCTGAATGACCGCTACGCCTTTGTCGAAACCTTCATGATCTCGGCGGAAAAGGGCTTTGGCGTGGATGCGCTGCGCAGCTGGCTGGGCGGACAGTTGCCCGAGGGACCGTGGCTGTACCCCGAGGACCAGATTGCCGATTTGCCCATGCGTATGATCGCCGCCGAGATGACCCGCGAAAAGCTGACCCTGCGGCTGCACCAGGAGCTGCCCTATCAGTTGACGGTCGAAACCGAAAACTGGGAAGAGCGCAAGGACGGCACCGCACGGATCGACCAGGTGGTCTATGTGAGCCGTGAGGGGCACAAGGGCATCATTCTGGGCAACAAGGGCGAGACGATCAAATCCGTCAGCAAGGCCAGCCGCGCCGAGCTTGAAGAGTTTCTCGGCCGTCGCGTGCACCTGTTCCTTCAGGTCAAGGTGCGCGAGAAATGGCAGGACGAGGCCGAGCGCTATTCGCAGATGGGGCTGGATTTCAAAGATGGCAACGCCTGATCCCTTGGCCAACCGACCCTCCGGGGGGAGTTTATCGGGCAAGATGAAGCCATGAGCCGTCTGACTGCACGGTTCTGGGTCGATGCCTATCTGACGCGGCTGCGGTTGTTCGATATTCCCGGCTTTGTCGTGTCGCATGGCGATGACACGGGCGGTGCGGTTCTGGTCAAGCTGAACACGCTGGATGGGCAGGCGGTGGTGTTTCACCGCAGTTTCGACCTGCAAAGCGATGCACGTGTCTGGGCCGAGTTGTCCCGCGGACCCGAGGCCGATGTGGATGCGGTGGTGGCGCGGCAGCGCGGTTTCGATCCTGACCTGTGGGTGGTCGAGGTCGAGGACCGCGCGGGGCGGCATCTGCTGGATCACGACGGGCTGGCCTGAGCGTGGACTGGCGGGGGACAGGCATATTGCTGGCCGCGCGCAAACACGGCGAGACATCGGTGATCATCGAGGTGTTCACCGAAGATCGCGGCCGCCACGCGGGCGTGGTGCGCGGAGGGACCAGTCGCAAGATTGCACCGATCCTGCAACCGGGCGCACAGCTTGACGTGGCGTGGCGTGCGCGGCTGGAGGACCACATCGGCAGCTTTACAGTAGAACCCGTGCGCAGCCGCGCCGCGCAGGCGATGGGTGACCGGTTGTCGCTGGCGGGGCTGAACGCCGTGACGGCACTGCTGTGCTTTTGCCTGCCCGAACGCGAGGTTCATGCGCCGCTTTACCGACGGACCGAGGCCTTGCTGGATCTGATGGGGCAGAACGAGATCTGGCCGCTGGCCTATCTGCGGTGGGAATTGGCGCTGTTGGAAGAGATGGGCTATGGGCTGGACCTGTCGGCCTGCGCTGTCACCGGGGCGACCGAAGGGTTGGTCTATGTCTCGCCCAAGTCCGGGCGGGCGGTGTCGGCAGAGGGGGCAGGGGAATGGGTGGACCGGATGTTGCCCTTACCGGACGTACTGCGTGGTCGCGGGGATGCGCCGGATACGCAAATTGCACAAGGGCTGCAGACAACGGGATATTTCCTGGCAACGCATCTGGCTGCCGATCAGGGCAACCGCGCCTTGCCCGTGGCCCGTGCGCGGTTTGTTGAGGCGTTCAGTCGGCGGCTCTGAACATCATCTCGCGGCCTTTTTCGTTCTTCAGGATCATCACGTCGCCCAGCACTTCGATCAGCGTCATGTCCTGAAGGGCTGTGAAATAGCGCGTCTCGTCACCCAACGCCGGGCAGGCGCGGCGTGTGCTGCGCAGGGGGCCGGTCTTGAACCACGGGTAGGGCACCGACATCGTGCCCGAGAAGCCGTTGCAGGGGCCGCGCCCGGCGATCTTGTCGACCTCGGGAAAGCTGAGCGAGGCCATTGCATTGAACGGTTGGCCGTCGATTTCGGTCAGGGTCCATGTCTTGCCACCGGCGCCATAGGCGCGGGCGGTTTCATCTGCTTTGCAGGACACGGCGAAGGTCAGGGCGAGGATCAGGGCAATGCGCATGGCGCTGACTAGCGCAATGCCAGCACGAGGTCGATCAAGGCGGTATAGGCATTGGCGGAATCGTGCCGTTTGGATTTGGGCAGCATCGGCATCCCGATCAGCGCACCGTATGCGGCGCGGGCGAAGTCGGGGTTTTTGAGGCCCAGCTGCAACAGCAGTGTCGCCATATAGGTCAGCCGTTCGGCATCGACCTGCGCCAGCGCATTTGCGGCGTCCTTGTGTTCCTGCGCCCAGGACCGGATGGCGGCGCCTGTCGTGTCGTCCAGAACATGGGCGCCAAAGTCCTGCAGGCGGGTTGCAGCGTTCCCGTCAGCTTCGAGCAGGGCGACCACATCGGCAAAGGCCTGGGTCTTCCAGTAATCCAGCAGCGCCTCGTGAAAGGCCGGGACATCGGTGAAGTGCCAGTAGAACGAACCCTTGGTGGTGCCCAGACGGCGCGCCAGTGGTTCGGCTCGCAATGCCGGTGGACCATCGCTGCGCAGGGCGGTGATGCCTGCGTTGATCCATTTCTCGCGATTGAGACGGGCATGTTTCATGCCAACGGGTGTAGAGGGTCGCGGGGCACCTCACAAGCGGCATATGCTGCAAGTGCAGCATATGCGCGGAAGCTTGCGAGGCATTTGGGCGCTGTGCCCGATAAACGGGCTGTCTGACGGGGCTTATCCCAGCAAACGACGCGCGATGACCTGTGCCTGAATTTCGCCTGCACCCTCGAAAATGTTGAGGATTCGCGCATCGCACAGCACGCGGCTGATCTTGTATTCCAGCGCAAAGCCGTTGCCGCCGTGGATTTGCAGGCCGTTGTCGGCCGCCGCCCAGGCCACGCGGGCGCCCAGCAGCTTGGCCATGCCGGCCTCGACATCGCAGCGGCGTCCCTGATCCTTCTCGAAGGCGCTGAAATAGGTCAGCTGGCGCGCGATCATGATCTCGACGGCCATCATCGCCAGCTTGTTGGCAACCCGTGGGAATTCGATCAGCGATTTGCCGAACTGCTTGCGGTCCTGCGCATATTGCATCGAGATATCCAGCGCCGACTGCGCCACGCCGATGGCACGTGCTGCGGTCTGGATGCGGGCGGATTCAAAGGTCTCCATCAGCTGTTTGAAGCCTTTGCCCTCTTCGCCGCCCAACAGGTTTTCCCCTTTGACGTGGAAACCGTCAAAGCCCAGCTCGTATTCCTTCATGCCGCGATAGCCCAGCACTTCGATCTCGCCGCCGGTCATGCCTTCGGTGGGGAAGGGATTGGCGTCGTCACCGGGCGTTTTCTCGGCCAGGAACATCGACAGGCCCCGGTAGTCGGTCGTGTTCGGGTCGGTCCGCGCCAGCAGCGTCATCACATGTGTGCGGGCGGCGTGGGTGATCCACGTCTTGTTGCCGGTGATCTTGTAGTCGTCGCCGTCCTTGACGGCACGCGTGCGCAGGGCACCAAGGTCCGAACCGGTGTTGGGTTCGGTGAACACCGCCGTTGGCAGCGTCTCACCCGAGGCAATGGCGGGCAGCCATTTGGCCTTTTGCGCGTCGGTGCCACCCGCAATGATCAGCTCGGCGGCAATTTCCGAGCGGGTGCCCAGCGAGCCGACACCGATATAGCCGCGCGAGAGTTCTTCGGAGACCACGCACATGGACGCCTTGGACAGGCCAAGGCCGCCATGTTCTTCGGGGATGGTCAGGCCAAAGACGCCCATTTCTGCCAGTTCGTTGATGACCTCGATGGGGATCAGCTCGTCCTTGAGGTGCCAGTCATGGGCAAAGGGTTCGACCTTTTCCAGCGCATAGCGGCGGAACTGTTCGCGGATCATTTCCAGTTCGTCATCCAGACCGGTGACGCCGACGGTGATCTCGGCGTTGCGTTCCTGCATGAGCGCGACCAGACGCAGGCGCGCGGCCTGGGTGTTGCCGTGCTGGATCAGCGCCATGGTGGCAGGTGCGGACAGGCCCGCCATGTCATTCGCGGTCAGGCCCAGATCATGCGGGCGCAGGATTTCACCCTGGTTCATCGGGATGCCGCCCTGGATTTGACCCAGGTATTCGCCCACACCGATTTGCAGGATCAGCTTTTCCACCTCGCCGAACTGGCCATTTTCAGTCAGGGCCGTCGCCCATTTCTGCATCTGGTGCAGGGCCTGAACATATGTGGCCAGCCACGCCAGGCCATGTGCGGCGGTCTGGTTCTGTTCGACAAGGGCAGCGGACACGCGGCCGTCTTTGCTCAGCAGGCCACGCAGCGTGTCCTTGGCCGTTTCCAGAATCGCATCGACCGGTGCGATTGCGTCGGCGGTCTTTTTCAAAAGATCGTCCAGAATCACCGAAGTGGCCGAAGTCATGTCTTGTCCATCGTGCGCCATGGCTCATATCCCCTTGTTTGCTTGCCGGATGAGATAGTTCCTTCGCAGGTGCAGCGCAACTTATTTGCGTATGCGTGCGTCAATTTGATCGAAAGTTACGCGATCTTTTTGCGCGTGCAGCGGAAAATGAGGATGATATAGCGTCTCCATGGACATTCTTCTGACACTTCTGACGCCGACCCAACTGGGCCTTGCCGTGGCCATCGCGATCCTGGCGGGCTTTGTCAAAGGCGTTGTGGGCTTTGCGATGCCGATGATCTTTGTATCGGGGTTGTCGACCTTTCTGGCCCCGGATCTGGCGCTTGCGATGCTGATGCTGCCGACGCTGGCGACCAATGGCATACAGGCGCTGCGGCAGGGGCCGCGTGCGGCGTGGGAGTCGATTGCCAAGTTCAAAGTCTATCTGATCGTGGGCGCTGTTGTACTGATCCTCAGCGCGCAGCTTGTCAGCGTGCTGCCCATGCAGGTGATGCTGTTGATCATTGGCGTGCCGGTCACGTGCTTTGCGCTGATGCAGATCGTTGGCTGGACGCTGACGCTGAACGGGCAAAGCACCACGTTCGAGGTGATCATTGGCGTGGTGGCGGGCTTCCTTGGTGGCATTTCCGGGATTTGGGGGCCGCCGACGGTGATGTATCTGACGGCACTTGGCACACAGAAACACGAGCAGATGCGCGCACAGGGCGTGATCTATGGCTTGGGGGCTGTGTCGTTGGTGGGCGCGCACATCGGGTCCGGGGTGCTGAACGCTGCGACCTGGCCGCTGAGTGCGGCTATGATCGTGCCGGCGCTGATCGGTATGTTCTGCGGACGACAGGTCATGGACCGGATTGACCAGGTGGTGTTCCGTCGCGCGACGCTGTTCGTGCTGCTTGTGGCAGGGCTGAACCTGATGCGTCGCGCGTTGGTAGGGTGATCTTCAGGCAGACTTGGCCACGGTGCGACCGGAAACGTCTTCGATAAAGGTGACGATACGCGATTTGATCTGTTCGTCGTCAATCGAAGCAACGGCGCTTACGATGTCCAGGCCGGGATCGCGGACTGCAGTGTCGTTGAAATCTTGCAGGCCTTCAAAGAAATAGGATGTGGGAACGTCGAGGATACGCGACAGGTCATAAAGGCGGCTTGCTGCGATGCGGTTGGAACCAATTTCGTATTTTTGAATTTGCTGAAATGAAAGTTTCAGGTGGCGAGCGACATCAGTTTGCGACATACGGCGCAACGTACGAGCCTGTTTTAGCTTACGGCCAACATGAATATCTACGGGATGAGACATCTGTCTTAGTACCTCCGGTTGTAACTTGGGCAGTGATCCAAGAATTATTGCTCATAATCAAGTGCCTAGATTTTTACATTTGTGGTATATTTATATTGCACCAATGAGTGATTTATGCACCATTGATGGTGAAAGTGATGGATAGGGAGCCCTCAAATCACACGCAGGCCTACGAATTTTCTGCACGAGCATCAACCACTACTGTTTGAAATGCTGCGTTCGTTTACAACTTTGGCGCGCCATTTAAATCTGACTCGGGCTGTCGAAGAACTGGGTAGCACCCGTCAAACGGTGCGGCGGCACATAACCTATCTAGAGCAAGCCAAGGGATTCGAGCTGTTTCGAATCAGGGACCGGCGTTACGAACTGACCGAACGCGGTGCCAGCGCACTGACCGAAGCCCAGACCTTGCTGTCGCGCGGGAATGCGTGGCTCAGTTCTGAGGTCGGTTTTGAATACGGGATGCTGAGGATTGCCAAGTCCGAAGGCGACTGGCGGTTTTTCCTGCAACAACGGCCCCTGTCCGAGATCTGGGTGCAGGGGTCGGACTTTTTGCGCAACAGCGTGCGGTGCTGGGCCGAGTCGGGCGGCAACATCGAACACCCTGCCTTTCAGCCCGTGCGTCCCTATGCGATGGTATTTCGCCCGAACGACCGGCAATGGGTTTGTGTCGATGTGGGACGTGAATCGTCATTTGCGACATGGTTCGGCTGGGAATGGCAAAGCAGTTCGATCGGGCGCACACTCGAAGCGTTGCCGGGTGGGCCGTTGGTCGGCGACATCATGGAAGGCACCTTTCACGAGATCGCCGCCAACCACGGGCTGCGCTTTGATCACATCCACACCACGGTCGCGCGCAAGGCAGGCACGCCGCTTGTCCCGCTCAGCTATACGCGGTTGTTGCTGGGGGCACGGTTTCCCGATGACAGCTTTGCGCTGGTGAATATCATCGAGCGCACCAATGCGCTGGAAATCGACGAATTGCCGCCCGAGTACATCAATTCGATGGATTCCAGCCTGGAGATGCACGTCAGCATCTGACCGGCCTTGCGCGGCATGCGCAGGCCTGAGCGTGACGTCCGCTGTTTGCGACGATGCAAATGACGTCGATCTGGTGTATGTGCCTCAGTGTAATTGTTTCCGATACGAACGCCAGAAGGCTGTTCGCGTCTGGTTGTTCTTTGAAACCGTGCGCCAAACCGGGAGAATCCTGATGAGCATACACGACGTATTCGAGGGGTCGCGTCTGCTGACCGAGACAGTTGATTTGCTGGCGCAACGCCAGTTGTATCTGACGGTCGGGGACGACTTTGATCGCTACAAGGCGTTGATTTCCGAATTTCGGCCCAAGCAACCGGTCAGCCTGCCCTTTGATCCGGCCCGGTCGGACCTGTCCTGCGGCACAGGGTTCTGGTCGGTGGGGCGCAACCCGCAGGGCAAGATCGTGCAGACCCAAGCGGTGCGATTGATCGACCTGCAAGGGCAGACGCTGGCTGATCATATGAACCGTAACTTCCGCGCCTATCCGCCTTCGGGCGTGCCGATTGATCTGGACGATTCGTGGTACAGGTCGGGTCCTGGCGCACGGCGGATATCGGGACGGGTCTGCTATCACGGCGAGATGTGGATCAACCCCGAAGAGGGCAATTATCGCGGGCGCGGCATTGTCGATATTCTCGCGCGTTTTGCCTTTCTCAGCAGCCAGTTACACTGGCAGCCCGACTATGTGTTTGGGTTCATGCCGCGCACCATTGCCCGCCGGGGGCTGGCCGAGCGCGAGGGGTACATGCATGTGGATCCCTATTGCCTGAGTTGGAAGATCACGGGTCAGAACAAGCCGGTCGAGGGGAACATGGTCTATATGGGCCACGAGGATATCCAGCATATCATTCAGGTGCCGCTGGAGCTTGCCGCCTGATCCCCTGCTGACAGCGCATGAAAAAGCCCCCGCGCCGGACGGCAGCGGGGGCTTTTGTTTTTTTGGGCCTCGGGCCGCAGACCTTAACCGATGGCGGCGGCGCGGACGTCGTCGTCGATGTGGGGCAGGTACTGCTCGAAGTTGTTCGCGAACATTTCGACCAGCTTGTTGGCCTGACGGTCATAGCTTTCGGGGTTGTCCCAAGTGCGGCGCGGGTCCAGCAGGATGTCGGCTACGCCGTCCACGGCGACCGGAACTTCGAAGCCAAAGTTCGGGTCCTTGCGGAATTTGGCGTTGGCCAGGCTGCCGTCCAGTGCGGCGGTCAGCAGGGCGCGGGTCGCGCGGATTGGCATCCGGCTGCCGGTGCCATAGGCGCCACCGGTCCAGCCGGTGTTGACCAGCCAGCAGGTCGCACCATGCTGGGCGATCTTTTCGCGCAGCAGGTTGCCGTAAACCTCGGGGCGACGCGGCATGAAGGGCGCGCCAAAGCAGGTCGAGAACGTGGGCTCGGGCTCGGTCACGCCGCGTTCTGTTCCGGCGACTTTCGAGGTGAAGCCGGACAGGAAGTGGTACATCGCCTGCGCCGGTGTCAGACGCGCGATGGGGGGCAGAACACCAAAGGCATCGCAGGTCAGCATGATGATGTTCTTGGGGTGGCCACCAAGCGCGCTTTTCGATGCGTTCGAGATATAGTGCAGCGGGTAAGCGCAGCGCATGTTCGCGGTCAGGCTGTCGTCGGCGAAATCCAGATCCTTGGTTTCTTCATCAAAGATCATGTTCTCGATCACAGTGCCGAATTTCTCGGTCGTGGCGTAGATTTCCGGCTCTGCCTCGGCGCTCAGGTTGATCGTCTTGGCATAGCAGCCGCCTTCGAAGTTGAAGGTGCCGCGGTCGGACCAGCCATGTTCGTCATCCCCGATCAGCGTGCGTGACGGGTCGGCCGACAGGGTTGTCTTGCCGGTGCCGCTGAGGCCGAAGAACACAGCCGTGTCGACAGGGTTGCCCGTCGCATGGTTGGCCGAGCAGTGCATCGGCATCACGCCTTTTTCGGGCAGCATGTAGTTCAGCAGGGTGAACACGGATTTCTTGTTCTCGCCCGCATATTCGGTGCCGCCGATCAGGATGATCTTGCGGTCAAAGTTCAGCGCGATCACGGTGTCGGACTTGCAGTCGTGTTTTGCGGGGTCTGCCTTGAACGACGGGCAGTTGATGATTGTGAAATCTGCGGTGAAATCTTCCAGATCTTCGCGGTCGGGACGGCGAAGCAGGTGGCGGATGAACAGGCCGTGCCATGCCAGCTCGGTCACCATGCGGACGTTGATGGCATGAGCGGGGTCGGCGCCGCCCACCAGGTCCTGTACGAAATAGTCGCCGCCCTTCATGTGGGCCAGCATGTCATTGTAAAGCGCGTCAAAGCCTTCTTCGGACATCTCGGCGTTGTTTTCCCACCAGATGTTGTCGGCAACGCTGGCAGTTTTGACAACGTGTTTGTCCTTGGGCGAGCGGCCTGTGAATTTGCCGGTGGTCACCAGAAAGGAGCCACCTTTGCCAAGAGTTCCCTCGCCACGGGCAAGCGCGGTCTCAACCAGCGCAGGCTCGATCAGGTTGTAATAGACATTGCCCAGCTCCTTGATCCCTTGATCTTCAAGCCGGAAATTCGGGTTCACCCGTCCAGATGTCATATGTCGTCTCCCTGTCGCCGCCACGGGCGGATGGTACTAAGTTAGGCGCGTCAGCGTCGTGGCCGTCATGGCCTGAGCGCCTCATAACATGACGTTTCCAGACATGAACAGGACGCTTTGGCACAGTTAGCGCCATCACCGCGATCTTTGGCCCATGCGGGTTGTCACAGCCCTTTTTCCAGCTTCTCGCATATCGGGAAAGTGCGTCAATTTAGCCATTCCTAATCAAATTGTGGCGCAATTGGGGCATAAGGGGCAGGTGATTCGCACTTAAGGATTGATTCGGCCCGATAAAATCTGGATGTATGGACGAAAAACTATATTGAGCAGCAAAAAAAGGGTACAGGCAATGTCGAAGATTGCGTTGGTGGACGACGACAGGAACATTCTTACGTCTGTTTCTATGACGCTTGAGGCTGAAGGCTTCGAGGTCGAAACTTATAATGACGGTCAGGCGGCGTTGGACGCCTTTAACAAGGGGCTGCCGGATATGGCGGTTCTGGATATCAAGATGCCCCGCATGGACGGGATGGATCTGTTGCAGCGGCTGCGCCAGAAAACCTCGATGCCGGTGATCTTTCTGACATCCAAGGATGACGAGATCGACGAAGTGCTGGGTTTGCGCATGGGCGCGGACGATTACGTCAAGAAACCGTTCAGCCAGCGTTTGCTGGTCGAACGCATCCGCGCATTGTTGCGCCGGCAGGATGCGGTCGCCACGGATGAAGTGGGCGACACCGAAGATACCAAGGTGATGGAACGCGGCGACCTGCGTATGGACCCGCTGCGCCATTCGGTCAGCTGGAAGGGCAATGATGTTTCCCTGACTGTCACCGAATTCCTGCTGTTGCAGGCATTGGCCCAACGACCCGGCTTCGTGAAATCGCGCGATCAGCTGATGGACGTGGCCTATGACGACCAAGTTTACGTGGACGATCGCACCATCGACAGCCACATCAAGCGTCTGCGCAAGAAGATGCGTACGGCGGATGATTCCTTTTCGGCAATTGAGACGCTGTACGGGATCGGCTATCGGTACAACGAAGAGTGATGCGCGCAAATGGCTCTGGCCGAAAGGAACTTCGTGCGGGATATGGCCCCACCTCCATCACGTGAAGGCGATGTTGTGCTGGGTGACGATTGGGTCGCCCCGGACCGCTCGGAGACCGGCAATGAAATCCGGGCCAAGCGGGAACGGCGGGGGCTGTTTTCCCTGCGCGCTTCGCCGCTGACACGCAAGATCATCACCTTCAACCTGATTGCGTTGAATGTGCTGGTTGCGGGTATCCTCTATCTGAATTCCTCACGCGACAGCCTTGCCGTGCAGCGCGCCACATCGATGGTCAGCGAGGCCGAGCTGATTGCCGATGTGATCGAAGCACAGCTTCCTGCGGGCGCACCTGTCAATCTGGCGACGGGGGATGGCGTAGATGTTGCCGCCACCCTTCAGGCGCTGGATCTGCGCAGTGGCATCGAAGTTCTGGTGTTTGATCCTTCGGGCGCCCTTGTGTCCAGTATCGAGGGGGCCTCGACCCAGCCGAGTGGCGCACAGTCCGGCGGCGCAAATCGCACCATTCTGACCGATGGCCTCAACTGGCTTTGGGACAAACTGTCGTCGCCTTTCGATTCTGACACCCCTGCCGACGCTCCCACGGTTGAAGAGCAACTGCGTACCATGGTGCCCGGCAGCCTGACGGGCGGAACACAGGTGAAAGACAGCCTTGATACCGCCGGCGGCACATTGTTCAGCGTCGTCACGCCGATCGTCCAGGGGACGACACCCGTTGGCGTTGTCGGCATCACCTCTGCCGCAGGCGAGATCGACGCGTTGGTGCGCGGCGAACGCGAACGCGTGTTGCAGATGTTCGTGATTGCAACGCTGGTTTCCGTAGGTCTCAGCCTCGTGCTGGCCTCGACGATTGCCAACCCGCTGGCCGATCTGGCCGCCGCCGCCGAACTGGGCCGCGACCGCAACCAGCGCAAGGTGAACCCCGGACGCATCCGCATTCCCGACCTGACCGCACGGCCTGACGAGATCGGGCGATTGTCCGGCGCCCTGCGCGGCATGATCGCTGCCTTGTACAATCGTATCGATGGCAACGAACAGTTCGCCGCCGACGTGGCGCACGAGATCAAGAACCCGCTCGCATCGCTGCGCTCGGCCGTGGGTACGCTGCGGCTGATCAAACGCGACGACCAGCGTGAAAAACTGCTGGACGTGATCGAACACGACGTGCGTCGGCTCGACCGGTTGGTCAGCGATATTTCCAACGCCTCGCGCCTTGATTCCGAATTGGTCAAGGAAGAGGAAGAACCCTTTGACCTGCTCAAGATGCTGGGCAACCTCAGCCAGTATCTGGGCGAGGATGCCAAGTCGAAGGGCATTGATTTCATCACCGACCTGCCTGCGCAGCCCCTGCTGGTGCACGGGCTAGAGGCGCGGCTGGCGCAGGTGTTCGTCAACCTGATCACCAACGCGATCTCTTTCTGCGAGGATGGCGATGCGATCCGTGTCTGGGCGCGCAAAAAGGAAAACCGCGTGCTGGTCGTCGTCGAGGATACCGGTCCCGGCATTCCCGATCAGGCCCTGTCGAAGATCTTCAAGCGTTTCTATTCTCAACGTCCCGAAGAGCATTTCGGCAACAACTCGGGCCTCGGGTTGGCCATCTCGAAACAGATCGTCGAAGCACATGGCGGCGTGATCTGGGCCGAGAACATCCGCCCGACCGATGCGGACATCACCAGCGACCCACTGGGTGCACGTTTCGTCGTGGGCCTGCCGGTTTGATATGTCGACCCTCGGGGCCTCGGTCACGCTTCATGCAACGACGGTGGCTGTAGAGGGCCGGGCGGCCTTGATCCTTGGCGCATCCGGTGCGGGAAAATCGTCGCTGGCGTTGCATCTGATGGCTCTGGGAGCCGTGCTCGTGTCGGACGACCGCACCGTGGTGCAGCGTGATGGCAAGAGGTTGATCGCAGAAGCACCTGACACCCTGCGCGGCCTGATAGAGGCGCGCGGTGTCGGCATCCTGAACGCTGAGGCGGCGGGGGCGGTGCCGGTTTCGGTGGTGATTGATCTGGACCAGACCGAAACCCAGCGGCTGCCTGCGGCGCACGGTCACAGCGTGTTGGGCGTGGTGCTGCCTTGCCTTCACAAATGCGATACTCCAGCTTGGCCCGCGGCCATCATGCAATATCTTAAGGCCGGAAGCTCGGAGCCATGACCCAGACAGAACCCACACACCGCCGCCTTGTGCTGATCACCGGACCCTCTGGGGCCGGACGGTCAAGTGCGATCCGTGTGCTTGAGGATCTGGGGTTCGAGGTCATCGACAACATGCCGCTGCGGCTGATCCGGCCCCTGCTGGACGATCCGTCCAGCACGCGGCCGCTGGCCCTGGGGATTGACCCGCGCACGCGCGATTTTTCCGTGAACGCGGTGATGGACGCCATCGGCCAGATCGCCGCCGTACCGGGGCTGGTGCCCGAACTGCTGTACCTCGACTGCGACACGGATGTGCTGCTGCGCCGTTTCTCGGAAACCCGGCGCAGGCACCCGCTGGCTGACGGTGACCGCCCCGAGGCCGGCATCGCACGCGAGCTTGAGATGCTGGGACCGCTGCGGGCCCGCGCGGATATCCTGATCGACACCTCGCAGTTGAACGTCCACCAATTGCGCGCTGCGGTTGAAGAGTGGTTCGCACCGGGTGATCAGGCGCACCTGTCTGTTTCTGTCGAAAGCTTTTCCTACAAACGTGGCCTGCCGCGCAGCGTGGATATGGTGTTTGACTGTCGCTTTCTGAAAAACCCTTATTGGGAGCCTTCCCTGCGTGCCGCGAACGGCACGGAAAAGCGTGTGCAGGACCATATCGCAACAGATTCGCGTTATGCTGACTTTGTCGCAAGGACCACGGATCTCGCGCTATGGTTGTTGCCGGCCTTCGCCGAGGAAGGGAAATCGCACCTGTCCATCGCTTTTGGGTGTACCGGCGGGCAACATAGGTCGGTTGCCATAGCGGAAACCTGCGCAGTGGCCCTTGCGAAGGCAGGCTGGCAAGTGTCAATTAGACATCGCGAATTGGACCGCCGGAAAAAGGACGGGGCAGAGTGATCGGAATTGTGATTGTGGCGCATGGTGGACTGGCACGAGAGTATCTCGCTGCCATCGAACATGTTGTCGGATCGCAATCTGGCGTCCGTGCCATCGCGATCGAGGCCAACCACGACCGCGCCGCCAAACAGTCCGAGATTTGCGCCGCTGCGGACGAAGTCGACGATGGCAGTGGCGTCGTGGTGGTCACCGACCTTTTTGGCGGCTCGCCGTCCAACCTGTCGCTGTTGGCCTGCCAGCCACAGGGGCGTCGCATCCTTTACGGCGCGAATCTGCCGATGTTGATCAAACTGGCCAAAAGCCGTCACAAACCCGTCGGTGATGCGGTACGAGCCGCACTGGACGCTGGCAAGAAGTACATCGACAGCCAGAATGTCAGCGCAGAAAGCCCAAACCACGTATGACCAAATGCACTTTGAAGATCGTCAACGAAAAGGGCCTGCACGCCCGCGCTTCGGCCAAACTGGTCGAGGTTGTCGAAGCCTTTGACGCAGAGGCCGAAGTGGTCAAGGACGGAATGTCCGCCTCGGGCGACAGTATTATGGGCCTTTTGATGTTGGCAGCCTCAAAAGGAACCTTTATTGACGTTGAAACCTCCGGACCTGATGCCGACGCGCTGGCAGAGGCGTTGACGGCGTTGGTCGCGGACAAGTTCGGCGAAGGTGCCTGAGACCATCGGCGATCTCAGACCTGACAGCATGACAAAAGGTGAAACAGACGTGGTTGACAGCTCGCAGGGCGCACAAGGCTTCACGCAGGCACAGGATGAAACGGTCACGTTTACCAAATATGATCGTCGCAGCCTGTCCTATGCGTCGACCTTTGACGACCCGTGGAAAGCGACGTTCATACGCGTCATGGAGGCCTTTACCGGCAAGCTGACGATCCTGCGCCTGATCCGCAAATTCGAACGCCAGGGTGCCCCCCAAGGCCAGGCCTTCTGGCGCGCCTGCCTGGATGTCATGGGCATTCAGCTGACGACACCGCAGGTTCAGCTTGACCGTATCCCGAAAGAGGGGCCGGTGATCGTCGTGGCGAACCATCCGCACGGCATGGTCGACGGGATGATCTTTGGCGATCTGATCGGCCGCGTGCGCCCCGACTACCGCATCCTGACCCGCTCGTTGCTGACTGCCATCGACGAGGTGGCCGGCAGTTATATGATCCCCGTGCCGTTCCCCCACGACCCCGATGCGCAGCGCAAGGGTGTCGAGATGCGCGCCAAGGCGATGAAGCATCTCAAAGAGGGGGGCGTTGTGGCCTTGTTCCCCTCGGGACAGGTCGCGGCCTCGGAAACCTACTTCGGCCCTGCGGTCGAGGCGGAATGGAACGTCTTTACGGCGGCTCTGATCCGTCGGTCCGGTGCCAGGGTCGTACCGATGAAATTCCCCGGCCAGAACAGCCGTGCCTACCAGATTGCCAACAAGCTGTCTCCGATGCTGCGTCAAGGGCTGTTGCTGCATGAAATCGTCTATTCGCTGAACAAGCCGCAAGGCCCCATCGTTGGCGATCCGATCCCCCAGGAAGATGTCAAAGCCTGGGCCGACGATCCGCGCGGCTTTATGGCATGGCTGCGCGAGCACACCCTCAGCCTCAAGGGCTGACCGCTTCTTCATCTTGCCAAAGCGTTTCGGGAAATACCTGAATCACTTGTTCGCTGCCTTTCGCCTTCGGCTCAAACGCGAAAAGTGATGCCGTGTGGTTGAAGGTTTTCCCGAACCGCTATGAAAAACTCCGGGGGAGGCGCACAGCGCCGGGGGCAGCGCCCCCGACCCAGAGCATTTTAGAAAAACGCCTTAGCGTGTCGGAACAGGTGTTTCGCCCCGATAGTCATAGAACCCGCGCTGGGTCTTGCGGCCCAGCCAGCCCGCTTCGACATATTTGGTCAACAGCGGGCAGGGGCGGTATTTCGTGTCGGCCAGCCCGTCGTGCAGCACGTTCATGATGGCCAGACATGTGTCCAACCCAATGAAATCCGCCAGCTCCAGCGGCCCCATCGGGTGGTTCGCGCCCAGCTTCATCGAACTGTCGATCGACTGCACGTTCCCGACGCCTTCGTACAGCGTATAGACCGCTTCGTTGATCATCGGCATCAGGATGCGATTGACGATAAAGGCAGGAAAATCCTCGGCGCTGGCGGCGGTCTTGCCCAGTTTGTCCACGACCTGCTTGCAGGCGTCATAGGTTTCGGCGTCAGTGGCAATGCCGCGGATCAGTTCCACCAGTTGCATAACCGGTACCGGGTTCATGAAGTGGAAGCCCATGAACTTCTCGGGCCGGTCCGTGCGGCTGGCCAGCCGGGTGATCGAAATGGAGGACGTGTTCGACGTCAGGATCGTATGTGGTTTCAGGTGGGGCAGCAGATCCTCGAAGATCGCTTGTTTGACAGTCTCGCGCTCGGTCGCGGCCTCGATGATCAGATCGCTGGGACCCAGATCGGTCAGCGTCACGGTGGTGGCGATTCGCGCCATCGCCTCGGCCTTGGCCTCGGCTGTGATCTTGTCGCGGCTGACCTGCCGTTCCATGTTGCCGTCGATCAGCTTGATGGCCGCTTGCAGTGCGTCCTCGCTGATGTCTGTCATGGTCACGTCATAACCTGCCAGCGCCATGACATGGGCAATCCCGTTGCCCATTTGCCCCGCGCCTACGATCCCGACCGTCTTGATGTCCATGCGATGCCCCTTTTGTGTCAGCGCACCATATCCGCGCCGCCTGTCTGGCTGCAAGGTGTGAACGGCCCTGCTTTTGGTCAGACCCTGTTAGCATTTTCTAAGGACCTGCGCGCTATACCCAACCTCGGGTGAAATTAAGAGGTGGGTGTAATGACCTATGATGCTGTGGGCCAAGGGTCCCTTGACTATCTTCCGTGCCGGTATGGCACATCCAAGGTGTTGTTTCGCGGACCGCGGAAATCCTTGAAAAAACCGTATATCGCGTTCTTCGGAGGCACGGAAACCTACGGGAAATTCGTGGCCGAACCGTTCCCGGATCTGCTTGAGAAAAAGCTGGGGATGCCCTGCGTCAACCTGGGCTGCACCAATGCCGGGATCGAGGTGTTCGCATCCGATCCGCATCTGGCCGAGATCGGGGCCGGGGCCAAGGTAACGGTTATACAGGTGCTGAGTGCGCAGAATATGTCGAACCGGTTCTACTCGGTCCATCCGCGCCGCAATGACCGGTTCCTGAAGCCTTCCGGCTTGCTTGAGGCGATTTTCCGCGATGTGGACTTTGCCGAGTTCAACTTCAACAAGCACCTGTTGACGCATCTCAACACAGTGTCCCCCGAGCGTTTCCGCACCGTGCGCGAAGAGCTGCAAAGCGCGTGGGTTGCCCGTATGCGGCATTTGTTGGGGCGCATCACCGGGCGGACGGTGTTGCTGTGGTTCGGTGAGGCGGATCCCGACAACCGCGACAACGGAATGGGCCGCGATCCGTGGTTCATCACCCGCGAGATGATCGAGATGTTGCGCAGCGAGGTCACCGAGATTGTTGAAGTCATGCCGTCGGAATATGCACGGGAACAAGGCACCGAGGGCATGGTGTTTTCCGAACTCGAGCGTCCGGCGGCAGAGACCATGTTGGGGCCGGTGGCCCATCAGGAGGCCGCAGCGGCCCTGGCTCCGGTGTTGCGCAAGCTTGTGGGGCAGGCGGCCTGTGCAGACACCTGACAACAAAAAGGCCCGCCGTTTCGGGCGGGCCTTTTATTCGTGATCCTGTGAAGGATTACAGTTTCTCGATCAGCTCGGGAACAGCGGTGAACAGGTCGGCAACCAGACCGTAATCGGCCACCTGGAAGATCGGCGCCTCTTCGTCCTTGTTGATCGCAACGATGATCTTGCTGTCCTTCATGCCCGCAAGGTGCTGGATCGCACCCGAGATGCCGACGGCAACATACAGTTCGGGCGCGACGACCTTGCCCGTCTGGCCAACCTGCCAGTCGTTCGGGGCATAGCCGCTGTCCACAGCCGCGCGGGACGCGCCAACGGCGGCGCCCAGTTTGTCGGCCAGCTGTTCGATCAGCTTGAAGTCTTCTTCCGAGCCGACACCACGGCCACCCGACACAACCACACCGGCCGATGTCAGTTCGGGGCGGTCGCTGGCGGCAACCTTGTCCTCGACCCAGGACGACAGACCGGGATCGGCGGCTGCCGACACGGTTTCGACCGAGGCGGAACCGCCTTCACCAGCCGCATCGAATGTCGATGTACGGAAGGTGATGACTTTCTTCGCGTCTTTCGACTTAACAGTCTGGATCGCGTTGCCTGCGTAGATCGGGCGCTCGAACGTGTCGCCATCGACAACGCCGGAAGCGTCGGAAATGATCATCACGTCCAGCAGCGCCGCGACGCGGGGCATCACGTTTTTCGCGTCGGTGGTGGCGGGGGCAACGATGTGCTCATAATCACCAGCCAGCGACACGATCAGCGCGGCGGTGGATTCCGCCAGACGGTGGCCCAGCGTTGCATCCTCGGCGACCAGCACCTTGGACACGCCGTCGATTTTCGCAGCCGCGTCGCCTGCCGCAGCAGCAGAGCCGCCCGCGCACAGAACGGTCACTTCACCCAGCGCCTTGGCGGCGGTGACAGCCTTGGCGGTGGCGTCCATCGCCAGTTCGCCATTGTTGACTTCGGCAAGAAGCAGAACAGCCATTACACCACTCCCTTTTCTTTGAGTTTCGCAACCAGTGCGTCCACGTCTGCCACGATTTCGCCAGCCGCGCGGGCTTCGGGCTCTTTCGTGCTGACCACTTCCAGATGCAGCGCCGTGTCGACGCCGTAATCGGCTGCGGTTTTCTCATCCAGAGGCTTTTTCTTCGCCTTCATGATGTTGGGCAGCGACGCATAGCGCGGCTCGTTCAGGCGCAGGTCGACCGAGATCACGGTCGGCATGTTGACTTCGATGGTTTGCAGACCGCCATCGACTTCGCGTGTGACCTTGGCCTTGTCGCCTGCAATCTCGACTTCGGAGGCGAATGTCGCCTGGCTCCAGCCCAGCAGGGCTGCCAGCATCTGGCCGGTGGCGTTCATGTCGTTGTCGATCGCCTGTTTGCCGCACAGCACAAGGCCGGGCTGCTCTTCGTCGACGATCGCCTTGAGGATCTTGGCAACGGTCAGCGGTTCGATGTCCTGATGCACGTCGTCGGCAGCAACCACCAGGATCGCCCGGTCCGCACCCATCGCCAGAGCCGTGCGCAGGGTTTCCTGCGCCTGCTTCACGCCGATGGAAACCGCGACGATTTCTTCGGCCTGACCGGCTTCTTTCAAACGGATCGCCTGTTCTACAGCAATCTCGTCGAACGGGTTCATCGACATTTTCACGTTTGCAAGATCAACACCCGATCCGTCCGATTTCACACGGACTTTCACGTTATAGTCGATCACGCGTTTGACAGGCACCAATACCTTCATGAGCGTTCCTTCCTTGACAAAATCCGACTCACCAAATGGCAAGCCAACAATTCATTCCGCACGGTTTACCCAAGCCCGCGTTGGGGAAACAGGGTAAAATCGTCACTATATGGTCCGGCGACGCCGCGTTTCGGTGCGCAGGCACCTGATTGCGGCCTCAGCGGTTCGCACCGGGGACCCACAAGACATCATCCTTGCCGCCGTTGTTGGCGATCCGGGAGGCGACAAAGAACCAGTCGCTCAGCCGGTTCAGGTATTTCACCGCTGCCGGATTAACCTGTTCCAGCGTGGCAAGTTCCACCGCCAGCCGTTCCGCGCGCCGCGAGACGGTGCGGCACACATGCAGATGCGCAGCCAACGCGGCCCCGCCCGGCAGCACGAAACTGCGCAGGGGTTCAAGAGTGGCGTTCATCACGTCGATCTCTTCTTCCAGTCGCTTTACTTGGGCGTCGATCATGCGCAGGGGCGGGTATTCCGCCTTGGCATCGCTTTCCATGTCCGGGCGGCACAGGTCCGCGCCCAGATCGAACAGGTCGTTCTGGATGCGTGCCAGCGCCGCGTCGGTCTCACCCGTCGCCTCAAGCCGCGCGACGCCGACAAAGGCATTCAGTTCGTCCGAGGTGCCATAGGCGTTGACCCGCGCGGCATGCTTGACCACCCGCGTGCCGTCACCCAGCGCGGTTTCGCCCTTGTCACCGGTGCGGGTGTAAATCTTGTTCAGTACTACCATTTCAGCCCCCTGACTGTCGCCACAGAACCGCGATCACGATCAACACCACGGCAACGAATTGCGCAATGATCCGCATCCGCATCAGTTTGTTCGAGTTTTTTGACGCCCAGCCGTCACCCTTGGCAAAGCCGCCCATTCCGGTGACCAGCACCAGAACGACCGCGGCACAGGCCAGCAGAATCAAGATCAACATCGGATCAAAGGTCATGCCCGTTTCCTTATTGCGTCGTTGTTAGCAGATGTAGCGGCCCGCTGGCCGAAAGCGAACCCGTTTCGCCAATTCACCTTGCGCCAATTAGACACGTGTCAGCAACCAGTCCATTGCACGGGTGGGCAGGATGCGCCGCATCGCGCCCATGAAATGCGTGGGGACCGTCACGAAATAACGCGGGCGGGGGCGGGGGCTTTCGATGGCGTGGATCAGCTTTTTCACCACGGTCTCGGGCGGCAGCTCGAAACTGTCCGGGCCGCTGTCCTGCGCATAAAGCCGCGCGCGCAGTTCGGTTTCGTATTGCGCGGACCTGGCCGAGGATTTCCAGTCGATCCAGCGTTCGAAATGCTCGACCGCGTTGATGCGAAAGCGGCTGGTGATGGGGCCGGGCTCGATCAGGCAAACGTGCACGCCGGTGCCGCGCATTTCGATGCGCATGGTGCTGCTCAGACCTTCGAGCGCGTGTTTCGTGGCGTTGTAGGCGCCGCGCAGAGGCAAGGTGATGCACCCAAGGATGGACGAACATTGAACAATCCGCCCGTGTCCTTGGGCGCGCATCACCGGGACAACGGCGCGGGTCAGCGTGTGCCAGCCAAAGAAATTCGCTTCGAAAATGGCGCGCAGGGCGTCAGTGGGCAGATCCTCGACCGCGCCGGGACAGGCGTGGGCACCATTGTTGAACAGCGCATCCAGCGTGCCGCCGGTGGCCTCAAGGACTTCGGCAAGCCCGGTGGCGATGCTGTCTTCGTCTGCATAGTCGATGCGCGGGCTGTCAAACCCTTCGGCTTGCAGCCGGGCGCAGTCCTGCGCCTGACGGCAGGCAGCAAAGACGCGCCAGCCCCGCGCGCGCAGCCCGTGGGCCGCAGCATAGCCGATGCCGGATGAACACCCGGTGATCAGAATGGTTTTCATAATAAAACTGCCCGCAAATTCATGCGGGCAGGTGTGTCACGGGGATGTGGGTTTGGCAATCAGCTGCTGGACAGCAAAAAGTCGGCCATCCAGCCCTCTGGGCCACCGTCCAGCGGCCGCAGCTTCACCCAACCGTTGCCGGGGTCCTGCAGGATTTCAACCTGTACGCCGCGTGTCAGGCTGTCGACCACGCCAAAGTTGGTGCCGGGACCGCCGCGCAGGTTCACGCGGTTGCCGGAGACGGCACGCACGTCCAGGGCGCTGGCGCCTTCATCAGGCAGGATATCGGCCGGCGGCAGTTCATCCTGCGACATCTCGATGGCAGGTTGAGCCGCTGGAATCAGGCTGGGAATGACGATGCTGTTGGGCTCGGTGGTGTCCAGCGACGCGGTGCTGAGCGTGGCGCCACCGAATTGCACAGGGCTTGCAACGGCGGTGCCTGCGCTGGCGGTCGTGGCTGTTGGCAGCGACTTGGACGGTTTGGTCACATCGCGTGTCGTGGTCAGGTTCAGCGAAACGCGCGAGACTTCGGCAGTGGCGGCGCCTTGGGTGTCCACATCGGCCAACAAGGTTCTTGGCGTGTCGGGGTCAATCGGGCTGGGTTCAACCGGATCAAGGCGTGATATGCGCAGGGCTTCACCGTCAAAATCGGTTCCCCCGCTCATTTCGAAAAAGGCCCAGCCCATAAACAAAAATGTCAAAACAATAAAACGAAACATCATCAAATCCCCCAGGACGTACCCGGCATGTGCGGCAGCTGTAGCACGGGTTGATTAATCTTATCAGGCGACCGCAGAGCGCGCAGTGAGAAAACCAGACAATTGTTCCCCGCGCGCATCGCCGTGTTGAAAAGGCAACGCAGCTACCGCGCAAGTTGTTCCCGGATAAAGTTCAGGTGTTTTGACCTCTTGTCCCGTTTGGGTCACATGGCTACACAGCATCTATGTCAGATATTACCGAGCCCCCCAATATGGACCTGTCCGAACCCCTGCGCCGCGCGTTGGGTGATCGGTATCTGACCTATGCGCTGTCCACGATCATGCACCGCGCGCTGCCTGACGCGCGTGACGGGCTGAAGCCGGTACACCGGCGAATCCTCTTTGCGATGCGCGAACTGCGCCTGTCGTCCAAGGGTGGCTTCCGCAAATCGGCCAAGATCTCGGGCGACGTGATGGGGAACTATCACCCGCACGGCGATGCCGCGATTTATGACGCGATGGCGCGCCTGGCGCAGGACTTTAACGTCCGCTACCCGCTGGTTGACGGTCAGGGCAACTTTGGCAACATCGACGGCGACAACCCCGCCGCCAGCCGCTACACCGAGGCGCGCATGACCGCCGTGGCCGAGGCGCTGCTGGACGGGCTGAACGAAAACGCCGTTGATTTCCGCGACAACTACGATGGCACGCTGACCGAGCCGGTCGTGTTGCCCGCACAGTTCCCCAATCTGCTGGCCAATGGGTCGTCGGGTATTGCTGTGGGTATGGCGACGAACATCCCGCCGCACAACATCGCCGAGTTGTGCGATGCCTGTCTGCACCTGATCAAGGTGCCCGATGCGCGCGACGACACGCTGCTGAATTTCGTCAAAGGCCCTGATTTCCCCACCGGCGGGATCATCGTCGAGCCGCCCGAAAGCATTGCCGAGAACTATCGCACCGGCAAAGGCGGCTTCCGCCTGCGCTGCCGGTACGAGGTCGAGGATCTGGGCCGTGGGCAATGGCAGATCGTTGTCACCGAGATTCCCTATCAGGTGCAGAAATCCAAGCTGATCGAGAAGCTGGCCGAGGTCATCCAGACCAAGAAGGTGCCGATTCTGGGCGATGTGCGCGACGAAAGCGCCGATGACATCCGGCTGGTGCTGGAACCACGCTCGAAAAACGTCGATCCCGACGTGCTGATGGGCATGCTGTACCGCAACTCCGATCTGGAAGTGCGGTTTTCGATGAACATGAACGTGCTGATCGACGGCGTCACGCCCAAGGTCTGCTCGATGAAGGAAGTGCTGCGTGCCTTCCTTGATTTCCGCCGCGAAGTGCTGGAACGGCGCAGCCGCCACCGCATGGAGAAAATCGACCACCGGCTGGAGGTGTTGGAAGGGTTCATCGTTGCCTTCCTGAACCTGGACCGCGTGATCGACATCATTCGCTATGACGACGAACCCAAGGCCGCGCTGATGCGCGAGGACTGGGGCCGCGAACATGTGCGGGCGATGGACGAGAAAGATTACCAGACGCCTCCGCCCGCGACCGAGGAGTCGCTGTCCGAGGTGCAGGCCGATGCGATCCTGAACATGCGCCTGCGCAGCTTGCGCCGCCTGGAAGAGCTGGAGTTGCTGCGCGAGCAATCCGCATTGATGGAAGAGCGCGCAGGCCTTGATGACCTGCTGGAAAATCCGCACCTGCAATGGGACGCAATCAGCGCCCAGCTGAAAGAGACCAAGAAACAGTTCGGTAAGGACTGGTCGATTGGCGACACGCCGAATGCAGGCGCACGCCGCACCACATTCGCCGAAGCCGGACAGGTCGAGGACGTGCCGCTGGAAGCGATGATCGACCGCGAACCGATCACCGTCGTGTGCAGTCAGATGGGCTGGATTCGCGCCATGACCGGTCACATCGACCTGAACCGCGAGCTGAAGTTCAAGGACGGCGATGGTCCGCGTTTTGTCTTCCATGCGGAAACCACCGACCGGTTGCTGGTGTTCGGATCGAACGGGCGTTTCTATACGCTGTCCGCCGCCAACCTGCCGGGCGGGCGCGGCATGGGCGAACCGCTGCGCTTGATGGTCGATCTGCCGAACGAGGCGCAGATTGTCGATCTGTTCATTCACCAACCCGATGCGCGTTTGCTGGTTGCCTCGACTGCGGGCGACGGCTTTGTGGTGCCTGAAAACGATGTGATCGCCCAGACACGCAGCGGCAAACAGGTACTGAACGTGCGCGGCGAAGTGTCGGCGCTGGTGTGCAAACGGGTGACCGGCGATGCTGTGGCCGTGGTAGGCGAGAATCGCAAGGTTCTGGTGTTCGATCTGGCCGAACTGCCTGAAATGGGCCGTGGCAAGGGCGTGCGTTTGCAGAAGTACAAGGATGGCGGCCTGTCGGATGCCACCACCTTTACCCTTGCGGACGGGCTGACTTGGCTCGACCCGGCCGGGCGTACGCGCACGGAACTGGAGCTGGACGAATGGCGCGGCAAACGTGCTGGCTCTGGCCGGATGGCCCCGCGCGGATTTCCCCGCGACAACCGATTCAACTAAAGTTATTCTTGCAACCGTAGGTCGGTTTATTCATCAACCGGCGGACGGATAATGCGCAGAAAACATGCGCAGGCAATACGTTACGTTTTCACGAAGGACAGATAAATGAGTGCAACCATTCATGGCCAATATCATGGCAAGGCGGGACCTTTGTTCTCGCTCTATTTCAAAACGGCATTTTTGACCCTGATTACATTGGGGATCTATCGCTTCTGGGCCAAGACCCGGCTGCGCAAATACATCTGGTCGGCGACTGCGGGCGACGGCGACAGCTTTGAATACACCGGCACCGGGCTGGAAAAGCTGTTGGGCTTTCTTTTCGCCATCGTGGTGCTGGCGATCTATCTGGGCATCGTCCAGATGGCGTTGTTCTATTTCGGCCTGAACCTGTTCGTTGAACCGCGCAACCAGATCGAGGCGCTGGCGCAAGTGGGGGCGATTTATATCACCCTGCTGGCGGTGCTGCCGCTGCTGTTGTTCGCGATCTACCGCGCGCGTCGTTACAAAACCGCCCGCACCCGCTGGCGGGGCCTGCGTTTTGGCATGGACAACGGTGCGTGGGGCTATGTCTGGCGCGCGCTGGGGCATGGTTTTCTGAGCCTGATTACCTTGGGCATCCTGCTGCCACGCCAGACCTTCTGGCTGGAAAAATACATGACCGACCGCACGTGGTATGGCGATGCCAAGTTCGAACAGACCGGGCGCTGGCAGTCGCTGTATCCGGGGTTGAAGCACGTGTTGATCGCCGTGCTGGTCCTCGTGATCGGCATGACGCTTGGCATTACGCTCCAGAGCCCGCTGCTGGCGGGGACTTCGGTCTTTGTCGGGTATATCTGGCTGATCGTGGGCGGCGTCTATTACCGCATCTACGCGTTTAATGTCCTGACCCGCGCGAAAATGCTGGACGGCGCGGTGACCTTCGATTCCGGCGCGCGTACGGGCCGCGTGATCGGCATCGTTCTGACGGGTATCCTGGCCATCATCGGTGCGGCCATTGTCGGCATCTTTCTGATGGGGCTGATCCTGATGGCCACTTTCGGTCTCAGCTTCGGCGCGTTGGGCGGGTTGTTCGGAGGCTATGCCGATCCCGGCGACTTCAACGCCGCGAGCGGCCTTGTGGGCAGCATCGTGATCGCGGTTCTCTATGTGGCGCTGATCCTCGCCTTGGGGGGCTTGTCGCTGGTCATGATCACCCAGCGGATCATCGGCCACGTTGTGTCGTCCGTCGTGGTGGCCAATGCCCCGCATCTGGATCACGTCAGACAGCGTGCCGCCGATCCCGGTGCCGACGCCGAAGGCTTTGCCGACGCGCTGGACATCGGCGGGGCGATCTAAGGTGGAGACCCCTGCGCGGTATTTCGACGGTGAAACAGGTCTGCGTCTGGACGTGGACCTGACCCTTGATGTTCCCGCGCAGGCGCTGATCCTGTTGCATCCCGACCTGCCGGGCGGGGTGCAACATTGGCCACTGGCCGCGCTGCGTATGCTGGCCGATCAGGCCCGCACCGATCAGTTGATACTGAGCCTGCGCGCCGATCATTCCTATGACAGTGCCCTGATCGCCACGGGCCGTCTGACCGTGTCCGACCCGCAAATGGTCCGCGATATCACGCGGCTGTGCCCCGATCTGAAACGCCGCGAGGTGCCCCCCGGCACTGCGCGCCGTGTGGTCACCCGTCTGGGGCTGGCTGTCGGGGCGCTTGTGCTGATGATCTTTGTCATCCTGCCCGCAATGGCCGGCACCATGGCCCAGATCATCCCCATCGACAGCGAAGTCGCCTGGGGCAAATCGATGGTCCGCCAGATGGAGCGCATCCTGGGTGGCACCGAGGCGGGCGGGCTGGTCTGCTCTTCTCCCGAGGGCGATGCCGCGCTGGAAAAGCTGACCGCACGGCTGACCGGTGCGACCGGTGTTGAATACGACCTGAACGTTTCGGTGATGGATCATGACATGGTCAACGCCTTTGCCGCGCCCGGTGGGCGGATCGTCATGGTCCGCGGACTGCTCGAGGCCGCGGAAACGCCCGAAGCTGTCGGCGCGGTCCTGGCCCATGAAATCGCCCATGTCGAACACCGTGACAGCACGCGCGGCGCACTGCGCGCCGCAGGCTCGGCGGGGCTGCTGGGGCTGGTGCTGGGGGATTTTGCAGGCGGCACCGTCGCCGTGGCGATGGCCGAATGGATGCTGAATTCCAGCTACACCCGCGACGCCGAGGCCAAGGCCGACATCTACGCGCTGACCATGTTGGACAACGCCGATGTCACCACCGAAGGGTTTGCAGATTTCTTTGACAGCCTGGCCGAGATCGAAAGCATCATGCCCGATCTGCCCGTCTATATGTCCAGCCACCCGCAAACCGCCGCGCGGGCCGACGCCGCGCGCAGTTTTGCGGCGACCCAAGGGCCGACGCGGCCGCTGCTGACCCCGACCGAATTCGCGGCCCTGCAATCCATCTGCGACTGATTACGCTTCATCTTGCCGGATAAACTCCGGGGGAGGCCGCAGGCCGGGGGCAGCGCCCCCGTTCTAAACCGCCTCCGCCGTCAACCAGACACCGCCTTCGGGCCGCAGCGTCAGGATCATCACCGGCTCGGGATCGCGCCCCACCACAGGCTTGAACCGGAATCGCGACAGCAGGGTTGCAAGTATGATCACCGCCTCTTGCAGCGCAAAGGATGCGCCGATGCAGATGCGCGGCCCGTCGCCAAAGGGCAGATAGGCATATCGGTCAATCGCCTTGCGGTCGGCAAAGCGTTCGGGCCGGAAGGCATCGGCGTCCTCCCACAGCAGCTTGGACCGCCCCAGCGCATAGATCGGGATCATCACCGTATCGCCGGGCAGAATCTCGCGCCCGCCCAGCGTGTCCTTTTTTAACGCCGTGCGCGACACGATCCCGGCAGGGGGGTACAGGCGCAGAGCCTCGTCGACGATCTGACGGATGAAAGGCAGGTCGGCCACGTCATCGGCTCCCGCCGCGCGGCCCTGCAAGACCTGTTGCGCCTCGGCGCGGGCGCGGTCCTGCACGTCCTGATCAAAGGCCACCAGATACATCGACCACGCCAGTGTCAGCGCCGTGGTCTCGTGACCCGCCACGATAAAGGTCAACAGGTTGTCGCGCAGCTCTGCAGTGGACATGGTGCGCCCCGACTTGGGGTCTTCGCCCGCCAGCAGCAAGTCCAGCAGGTCGGGCACCGCACTGGTGCCGCGTTCCGCGCGCGCCTCGATGGCCTGGTCCGCCACGGATTTCATCTCTTTCAGCGCCTTGCCCGACATGACCCTGCCGGGGCGGGGCACCCAGTCAGGAAAGCCCAGGATATCGAACAAGGAAATTTTGCCCGCCTCGGCGATGTAATCGTCAATCGCCCCGTGCACCGCGTCCCGATCAAAGGTGTCGCCGCCGGAAAACGTCACATCTGCGATCACGTCAAATGTGGTCGTCACCATCTCGTCCAGCAGGTTCACCGCGCGCGGCCCTGCCGCCGCGATCCGTTTGCAGGCGCGATCGGCCGCATCCGACATGATCGGCGCCAGAGCCGAGACGTTGCGGTGCGAGAAAACCGGGGCCGCAGTACGCCGTTGCCAGCGCCAGTGCGCGCCTTCGGCAATGAACAGCGACTCTCCGATGGCGGGCTTCAGAAGATTCTTGGTCACCAGCGACTTTGGGTACTGGTCCAGCCGGTCGAGCAGAATTTCGCGTATGGCCGCGGGGTCCATCACCATGTGCCAGCGCTTGCCGGTCTTGCCGGACACCATCGGTTGCGTGGTCGCGATCTCGGGGATGATCGACAGCACGTTGCGCCGCGCTTCCTGCAGGCTTTTCAACAGGCCCCAGGGTTCGGTCACCAACGGGACGCGGACGGGCAGGGGGCTGTGGGTGGCTTGTGGCAGAACCGTGTCGGGCATCGTGCTCTCCTTGTTGCACCATGATATAAGTGCATCTGCCCGCGCTGCAATCGACCTGCGGCCAATTGCGCCTGTGGCCTTCATCCGTTAGGCCTTTGCCGAAACAATCCTTTTGAGGGGACTGCGATGCTGCGGCTTGCGATGATGATGTGCGTGATGGGTTTGTTGACGGCCTGTGGCGGTGCCAAAGATCTGAACGAAAAACCTGTGCCCTTGGGGAACTTCAACCTCCTGCACAATGTGGTCGTGGCCCCGAAGGCGCAAAAAGGTCCGCTCAGCCGTGACGCCACCGAGGAACAGCTGACCACAGCCGTCCAAAAGGCAATCGCCCAGCGGTTCGACCGTTACGAGGGCGACAGCAACTATCACTTCGGCGTGTCTGTTGAAGGCTACGTTCTGGCAGCACCCGGCGTGCCGCTGGTTCTGTCGCCCAAGTCGATCCTGATCATCAACCTGACCGTCTGGGACGATGCGGCAGGCAAAAAGCTGACCGACAAGCCGCATACGATCACCGTTCTGGAAACCTTTGGCACCGGAACCGTGGTTGGCTCTGGCTATACGCTGTCCGCCGAGGAACAACTGGAACAGCTGTCTGCGAATGTGGCCAAGGCGATCGAACGCTATCTGGTCAAGCAGATGAAAGAAGAAGGCTGGTTCGTCACCACTGGATCGGGCCGTCCCGGTGCCGCCGGGGCTGACGCGCCTGTGGCCACTCCGGCCACGGTTGTCGCTGCGGAGTAATCAGCGCAATGCTCCGTGATTGCGTCTTCGACGGGTACGACCTGCGTACCAAAACGGCGAAGACCGCTTGATTTTCCTGCGCAATAGCAATACATGCCGCGCGGAACGCATTTGGGTCCGCTGGGATTCCACAAACAAAAAGGGTGCCTCTTATGGGTAAGGCAAAGTTTGAACGTAACAAACCGCACGTGAACATCGGCACAATCGGCCACGTTGACCACGGCAAAACCACGCTGACGGCTGCGATCACCAAGTACTTTGGTGACTTCCGCGCGTACGACCAGATCGACGGCGCGCCCGAAGAGAAAGCCCGCGGCATCACCATTTCGACAGCCCACGTCGAATATGAAACCGAAAGCCGCCACTACGCGCACGTCGACTGCCCCGGCCACGCTGACTATGTGAAAAACATGATCACCGGTGCCGCGCAGATGGACGGCGCGATCCTGGTTGTGAACGCTGCTGACGGCCCGATGCCGCAGACGCGCGAGCACATCCTGCTGGGCCGCCAGGTGGGCATCCCCTACATGGTTGTCTACATGAACAAAGTGGACCAGGTGGACGACGAAGAACTGCTGGAACTGGTGGAAATGGAAATCCGCGAGCTGCTGTCCTCGTACGAGTACCCCGGCGACGACATTCCGATCATCCCCGGCTCGGCCCTGGCCGCCATGAACGGCACCGACCCGGAAATCGGCGAAGAGTCGATCAAGAAGCTGATGGCCGCTGTTGACGAATACATCCCGACACCCGAGCGTGCCGTGGACCAGCCGTTCCTGATGCCCGTCGAAGACGTGTTCTCGATCTCGGGCCGTGGTACAGTTGTGACCGGCCGTATCGAGCGTGGCGTGATCAACGTTGGCGACGACATCGAAATCGTCGGCATCCGCGACACCAAGAAAACGACCTGCACAGGCGTGGAAATGTTCCGCAAACTGCTGGATCGTGGTGAAGCTGGTGACAACATCGGCGCCCTGCTGCGCGGCATCGACCGTGAAGGCGTTGAGCGTGGTCAGGTTCTGTGCAAACCCGGTTCGGTGAACCCGCACACCAAGTTCGAAGCCGAAGCCTATATCCTGACCAAGGATGAAGGTGGCCGTCACACGCCGTTCTTCGCGAACTACCGTCCGCAGTTCTACTTCCGGACCACAGACGTGACCGGCACCGTGAACCTGCCCGAAGGCACCGAAATGGTTATGCCCGGCGACAACCTGAAGTTCGACGTCGAGCTGATCGCACCGATCGCCATGGAGCAGGGCCTGCGCTTTGCGATCCGTGAAGGTGGCCGCACCGTCGGCGCCGGCGTGGTGTCGAAAATCGTCGAATAAGATCCTCATGCGGGCCCCGCGCCCGCATGGCATCTGAAACGAAAAGGCCGCAGCAATCGCTGCGGCCTTTTTGTGTTTCAGGCGGACGCGCTTCAGTTCTGCGGCTGGCTGGACAGGCGCTCCGCGTATTCTTTCTCGGCAGCGGCCTGAGCGTAGACAGCGGCGCTGTCGGTTGCGGCGCGGCTCAGCTCGGGGAACAGATCCACCACAGCGCCATCCGACCGGGAGTGTTTCGCTTTGGTGTTGCCGGGTTGCAGGCTGTCGGACCAAAGGCCATCCCCCATCACCACCGGATGCAAGTCAAACACCAGGTGGATATAGGTGACGTCCGACGCCACGACCCGTTCAACCCCGTCGTGATCCAGAAGCGCGCTGATCTTGATCAGCTCCTTGGGCGTGTCGCTGTCGTCATCCTCGGAGTCATTGATCAGGATACGCTGGTTCGGGTTCAGCAAGCTGTCGCGCAGCGGCTGTTTCTTTCCCAGCGCGCCCTTGCGGATCAGCACGGGTTGCAGGTGGGGGTTCTGCGCCAGTTCGGCGGCGGTCAGGCGGCTGGAGCCGATCCAGCGGATCGCTTGATAGCCGCGTTCGCGGGTGATCACCTCGTCGTCGACTTCAAGCGTTTCGATGGCGACCAGGCCCCTGCGGGTGGAGATTTGCGTGCCGGTGGTAAAGCTGACCATGCGGCGTTCCAGGTCGGGAACGGCGGTCATCTTGAGGTCTGTGCCCGACCGGTCTGCTCGGGTGCCGGAAAAGGGCTGGTCTGGGGTGCTTTGATGGCTCATTGCGAGGGCTCCACTGGTTCGAGGATGGCCCGTGGCAATCCTGCCGCCGGGCGATGCGTGTTCACGTCATTGCAGCTTGGAACCGGTGTGGTCGGCTCCTTGCCGTGCCCGAACAGACCTGTCGCACGGATAGGCCCCCTGCAGGGCGTCCGAAGGTTGTCCGTTGGCACAAAGCTACACGCATTGCGATAGGCGAGCGAGGCGTGACGCCAACTATCCCCTGTGAACGGCGGAAAAGAGCCGTTGATTCAACCGTCCCGTTTCCGGTTTCGGATCAATCCCTGTCGATCGGGCGAACTGTCCTCGATTCTCGTGTAGGGAGAATTTTGAGGGCCGAATCACCTGACCGCATCTGCCCCGTCCGGGGCCTTATCCGGCCACGCTTTGGATGCCAAAGAAAATCACGGCAGAGAGGATCGCGGCGGCGGGGACAGTGATCACCCATGCGGCGATGATCGTCATAAAGTGCGACCGGCGCACCAGCTTGCGGCGGCGGCGTTCCTCGGGCGCATAGCTGGCGCGGTCTGGCATCGCCAGTTTCGCCTTGCGGATGCGCCGTTCGGCGTCCCATTCGCGGAAGAACCCGACGCCAAAGACGCCGCCCACCGCGATGTGGGTCGAACTGACGGGCAGGCCCAGCCAGCTGGCCAGAATGACGGTGATGGCCGCTGACAGCGCCACGCAATAGGCGCGCATCGGGTTCAGTTTGGTGATCTGGCCACCGACCATGCGGATCAGCTTGGGTCCGAACAGGAACAGCCCGAAGGAGATGCCAAAGGCCCCCATGACCATCACCCATGTCGGAATGCTGACAGCATCGGTAAAGCTGCCGGTGCCCGAGGCCTGAACGATGGCCGCCAGCGGCCCGACCGCATTGGCAACGTCATTGGCGCCGTGGGCAAAGCTGAGCAGCGCCGCCGAGACGATCAGCGGGATGCCGAACAGCACCTTGAGCGACTTGTTGCGGTTCTCCAGACCCTCGGACTGCTTGCGGATCAGCGGGATCATCACGACCCATGTCACGATGCCGATAACCAGCCCGATCAACAGGGCGCTGTGCAGTTCCACGCTGAAGACCTTGCTCAGCCCTTTCAGCGCCAGGTAGGCGGCAAAAGCCCCTGCCATGATGCCCACCAGCACCGGCACCCAGGTGCGCGCGGCGGCAATCTTGTCCTCGCGGTAGATGATGCGGGATTTGATCAACGCCAGGAACAGCGCAGCCACGACACCGCCCAGTACCGGCGAAATCACCCAGCTGGCTGCGATGGTGCTCATGGTGTGCCAGCTTACGGCGGCAAACCCCACGGCGGCGATGCCTGCGCCCATGACGCCCCCCACGACAGAATGCGTGGTGGACACCGGCGCGCCGACCCATGTGGCCAGGTTGATCCACAGCGCAGCGGACAACAGCGCCGCCATCATCGCCCAGATAAAGGTGGTCGCGTTGCCCATGCTCTCGGGGGCAATGATGCCCTTGGCGATGGTTGAAACCACATCGCCCCCCGCCAGCAGCGCGCCCACACTTTCGAACACCACAGCGATCGCAATCGCCCCGCCCATGGTCAGCGCATTGGCCCCCACCGCAGGGCCCATGTTGTTGGCCACATCGTTGGCGCCGATGTTCAGCGCCATATAGGCACCCAGACAGGCAGCCACGACCACGATGACCGAATTGTTGGCCTGCTCAAAGAACAGCGCCGCGGCGAGCCCCGCCATGAGGACAAAAATCAGCGCGATGCCGGTGCTGACCATCGGGCGCGACACATACAATGCGGCCAGTTCCACATTGGAAAAGCGCGCAAGGTCGCGGTCGAGTGTTTCAAGGTGGCGCGGGTCGCCTTCGGGGTGGCTCATGGGTTCGGTCCTCTTAGGGTTGACCGTACTTGCCCGAAGAGACGCTGGTGTTCAAGCGTGGCGGGCCACCTGAGGTCGACAGATCAAAGCTGGCGCAGGATCATTTGCAGCTCGGGTTCGGCCACCATGTCGGCGGCATCCCTGGACAATACCCATCTGCGCGTGCGCTCGTGCGCCTCGGGGAACTCTTCGCTCAGCTCGTTCACGGACACCGAATACACCAGCGTTTCGACGGGCATGTCCCAGCCGGTGCTTTGACGCTTGTCATAGGTATAGGTGCCGATCGGGGCAGGGGTGGCCTTGCTGTTGCGCACGCCGGCCTCTTCCCAGGCTTCCTGCAAGGCCGCCTCGGAGGACTTCAATCCGCGGATCGGCCAGCCCTTGGGAATGATCCAACGGCCGGAGTCGCGGCTGGTGACCAGCAGAACCTCGGTGTCGTCGCCCTTGGTGCGATGGCACAGCGCCGCCACTTGCAAACGCTTGGGGCGTTGCAACATCGGGGCCAGGGTGGCCCCCCAGAATTTTCTGAGGACTTCAATCATGTGGACCTGCTCAAACATCTTCTTGATTTTTTTGTTTAATATAGTGTAACGGCGGGAATATGCAAACTTGACGCTTACAAAGTATCTAAGACGGGTGCAAGTTTTTGCCAGTTGCCCATTGCATTTGCATCCGACTCCTCGTAAACGACCCAAGTTCTCTGAAGGGTGCGCCTATGCGTGCCCTTCTTGGTTCTACACAACACGCGAAGAGGGCGGGCGATGAGCGTCCTTCCTCCAATCCGTTGAAATCCCAAGTCAAGGGATATGCACATGGCACAAAGCCAAAACATCCGCATTCGCCTCAAGGCGTTTGACTACCGGGTGCTTGATGCTTCCACACAGGAAATCGTCAACACCGCGAAGCGCACAGGCGCTTCGGTTCGCGGCCCCATTCCGCTGCCGAACAAAATCGAGAAATTCACCGTTCTGCGTGGCCCCCACGTTGACAAGAAATCCCGTGACCAGTTCGAGATCCGCACGCACAAGCGCCTGCTGGACATCGTTGATCCGACTCCCCAGACCGTGGACGCGCTGATGAAGCTCGACCTGGCCGCTGGTGTGGACGTCGAGATCAAGCTGCAATCGTAAGCGTAGGAGGGTAATCATATGTTGCGCTCAGGCGTTATCGCGAAAAAAGTCGGCATGACCCGGCTGTTCATGGAAGACGGCAAACAGATCCCTGTGACCGTTCTCCAGCTCGACAAACTGCAGGTTGTTGCCCAACGCACACCCGAGAAAGACGGCTACACAGCTGTTCAGCTCGGCGCGGGCACAGCCAAAGTCAAACGCACAAGCCAGGCGATGCGCGGCCACTTTGCCGCCGCTTCGGTTGAACCCAAGCGTAAGGTTGCTGAATTCCGTGTCGACCCCGAGGCCATGCTGGCCGTGGGCGAGGAAATCATCGCCGACCATTACTTTGAAGGTCAGTACGTGGACGTGGCAGGCACATCCATCGGTAAAGGTTTTGCCGGTGCGATGAAGCGTCACAACTTCGGTGGTCTGCGCGCGTCGCACGGTGTTTCGATCTCGCACCGTTCGCACGGTTCGACAGGTCAGTGTCAGGATCCCGGCAAGGTTTTCAAAGGCAAGAAAATGGCCGGTCACATGGGCGCTGCCCGTGTCACCACGCAAAACCTGCAAGTGATCCGCACAGACAGTGCCCGTGGCCTGATCATGGTCAAAGGCGCCGTTCCCGGTTCCAAAGGTGGTTGGGTGACTGTCAAGGACGCGGTCAAGAAACCGTTCCCCGACACAGCAATCCTGCCCGCCGCCCTGCGTTCCGCCGCTGACGAAGCTGCCAAAGCAGCCGAAGAAGCCGCCGCCGCAGCAGCAGCCGAAGCAGAAGCAGAAGCAAAGCGTCTGGCCGAAGAGCAAGCCGCAGCAGAAGCCGAAGCACTGAAAGCCGCTGAAGCCGAAATCGCAGCCGAAGGTTCGGACGCCGACAACTCGGACGCCGACGACAAGAAAGAAGGTGACGCATGAAATTCGATGTCATCCAAATGGACGGCGGCAAAGCCGGTTCGGTAGAGCTGGACGAGGCCCTGTTCGGTCTTGAGCCGCGCGCCGACATCCTGCACCGCGTCGTGCGCTGGCAGCGTAACAACGCCCAGCAAGGCACGCACAAGGTCAAGACCCGCTCGGAAACCTCCTATTCGACCAAGAAGATCTATCGCCAAAAAGGCACCGGCGGCGCACGCCACGGTGACCGCAACGCGCCGATCTTCCGCAAAGGTGGTATCTACAAAGGTCCGACCCCGCGTTCGCACGGCCACGAGCTGACCAAGAAGTTCCGCAAACTGGGCCTGCGTCACGCACTCAGCGCCAAGATGAAAGCGGGCGAACTGGTTATCATCGACGCGGCAACCGCTGCTGGCAAAACCGCCGCTCTGGCCAAACAGGTCAAAGACCTGGGCTGGAAGCGTACACTGGTGGTTGACGGGGCTTCGGTGAACGAAGAGTTCCTGATCGCCGCGCGCAACATCGAAGGTCTGGATATCCTGCCGTCGATGGGCGCTAACGTCTATGACATCCTGAAAAGTGACACGCTCGTGATCACTAAGGCAGGTGTCGAA
The DNA here is from genome assembly GCF_000620505.1 of Sulfitobacter sp. 20_GPM-1509m. GTDB lineage: Bacteria > Pseudomonadota > Alphaproteobacteria > Rhodobacterales > Rhodobacteraceae > Pseudosulfitobacter. Next base: position 269,794 of record NZ_JIBC01000009.1, read on the forward strand.
GCACTGGAGGCCCGTTTGAAATGAGCGCCAAAGCAAACCACTACGACGTGATCCGCAAGCCGATCATCACCGAGAAAGCAACCATGGCATCCGAAGCCAACGCGGTTGTGTTCGAAGTGGCGATGGACAGCAACAAGCCGATGATCAAAGAGGCCGTCGAGGCCGTCTTTGGCGTCAAGGTGAAGGCCGTGAACACGTCCATCACCAAAGGCAAGACCAAGCGGTTCCGCGGCCAGCCCGGCCGTCGCAAGGACGTCAAAAAAGCCTACGTGACCCTCGAAGAGGGCAACACCATCGACGTGTCCTCGGGACTGTAAGTCGTTCGGTATTGATTGGGAAAACCCCCGGCTGCGAAAGTGGCCGGGGGTTTTTCTGTTTTGGGGGTGGTGATGGAGATCGTTCTGGGGGCCTTGATGGACTGGCTGGACCGAAGGCTGGCGCGCCGCGCGCTGCTTAAGTGGGTGCTGTTGGCGGTTGTCTTTGGCTTTGGGTGTTGGTTGGCCTATCTTGAGTGGTCTGCCTGAGGGCAGGGGGCTTGGAGTAAATCCAAGCCGGACGGTCGTCGGCCCGCGGGTGGGCGATCCTTCGTCACAAATGGCCACTTTATCCTTGCCACATACCTCCACTCTCACCGGCCCGCGCACCGCTGGCCAAATCGCCGACCCGTGGGGCGGGCCGACGATCGTCCGGCGGCTGCGCCTTGTTCCGGACGGGGTAGCACGCGCAAAAGCGCCAAACCCCATATTCTCAAGCCTTACCGCTTGACCCCGCTGCCGCGCTCCCCTAAACGACCCCATCGGCACCAGCCCCGGATTCGTCCGGGGCTTTGCCTTTGTTCCTGGTCCAGACATTATTCTTGACCTCAGAACACTCCAAACGGGGACCTTCGGGGCCCTACAACCACGGCGACTTCGGTCGCTGACAAGCAAAACGGAAGACAGCAAACATGGCACTTAAGTCGTATAAGCCGACGACGCCGGGCCAGCGCGGGCTGGTACTGATCGACCGTTCGGAGCTTTGGAAAGGCCGCCCGGTCAAAGCCCTCACAGAGGGTCTGACCAAGAATGGCGGACGGAACAACACCGGACGGATCACGATGCGCCGCAAAGGCGGTGGGGCGAAACGCCTCTACCGGATCGTCGATTTCAAGCGTAACAAATTTGACGTGGCGGCCACAGTCGTTCGCATCGAATATGACCCCAACCGGACCGCGTTCATCGCACTGGTGCAATACGAGGACGGCGAACAGGCCTATATCCTCGCGCCCCAGCGTCTGGCAGTGGCGGACAAGATCGTGTCGAGCCAAAAGGCTGACATCAAACCCGGTAACGCGATGCCTTTCTCTGGCATGCCCATCGGTACAATCGTCCACAACATCGAAATGAAGCCCGGCAAGGGTGGTCAGATCGCACGTGCCGCAGGCACCTACGCCCAGTTCGTGGGCCGCGATGGTGGCTACGCCCAGATCCGCCTTTCGTCCGGCGAACTGCGCCTGGTGCGTCAGGAATGCATGGCCACCGTCGGTGCCGTGTCGAACCCCGACAACAGCAACCAGAACTTTGGTAAAGCTGGCCGTATGCGTCACAAGGGCATCCGCCCGTCCGTGCGTGGTGTCGTTATGAACCCGATCGACCACCCCCACGGTGGTGGTGAAGGCCGTACATCGGGTGGTCGCCACCCCGTATCGCCTTGGGGCAAGCCCACGAAGGGTGCTCGCACTCGCAACAAAAACAAAGCGTCGCAAAAGCTGATCATCCGCTCGCGTCACGCCAAGAAGAAGGGACGCTAATAGATGTCTCGTTCCGTATGGAAAGGCCCGTTCGTCGACAGCTACGTCCTGAAAAAGGCCGAAGCGTCGCGTGAAGGCGGCCGCAACGAAGTGATCAAGATCTGGTCGCGTCGCTCCACCATTCTGCCCCAGTTCGTGGGCCTCACATTTGGCGTGTACAACGGCCACAAGCATATCCCGGTGAACGTCACCGAAGACATGATTGGCCAGAAGTTCGGTGAATTCTCCCCGACGCGTACCTATTACGGTCACGCCGCTGACAAGAAGGCGAAACGCAAATGAGCAAGGATAAGAATCCGCGCCGCGTGGCCGACAACGAAGCCATGGCAAAAACCCGCATGCTGCGCACCAGCCCTCAGAAGCTGAACCTGGTTGCACAGATGATCCGCGGCAAGAAAGTCGACAAAGCGTTGACCGACCTGACGTTCTCGAAGAAACGGATCGCGCAGGACGTGAAGAAATGCCTTCAGTCCGCGATTGCGAACGCTGAAAACAACCACAACCTGGATGTTGACGAACTGATCGTCGCTGAAGCGTGGGTTGGCAAGAACCTGACACTGAAACGCGGTCGTCCGCGCGCCCGTGGCCGGTTTGGCAAGATCATGAAGCCGTTTGCCGAAATCACGATCAAAGTGCGTCAAGTCGAGGAGCAAGCCTGATGGGTAACAAAGTCAATCCAATCGGTATGCGTCTTCAGGTGAACCGCACCTGGGACAGCCGCTGGTACGCCGACACCAAGGATTACGGGAACCTTCTGCTGGAAGACCTGAAAATCCGTGATTTCATCAAGGATGAGTGCAAGCAGGCCGGTATCGCCCGCGTGATCATCGAACGTCCGCACAAAAAGTGCCGCGTGACGATCCACACAGCACGTCCCGGCGTGATCATCGGCAAAAAAGGCGCCGACATCGAAGTTCTGCGCAAGAAGCTGGCCAACCTGACGGACAGCGAACTGCACCTGAACATCGTTGAAGTGCGCAAGCCGGAACTGGACGCGGCACTGGTGGGCGAGAGCATCGCACAGCAGCTGGAACGCCGGGTGTCTTTCCGTCGTGCCATGAAACGTGCGGTTCAGAACGCCATGCGTATGGGTGCCCTGGGTATCCGCGTGAACGTTGCCGGCCGTCTGGGCGGCGCCGAAATCGCGCGGACAGAATGGTACCGTGAAGGCCGCGTGCCTTTGCACACCCTGCGGGCCGACATCGATTACGCACACGTCGAAGCGACAACTGCCTATGGTATCATCGGGATCAAGACTTGGATCTTCAAAGGTGAAATCATGGAGCACGATCCGCAGGCGCGTGACCGTAAAGCACAAGAACTCCAGGATGGTCCTGCGCCCCGTGGCGCTGGTGGCCGTCGCTAAAGGGGAAGAGAGATGCTTCAACCAAAACGCACGAAGTTCCGCAAACAGTTCAAAGGCTCCATCAAGGGTCTGGCGAAGGGCGGGTCTGACCTGAACTTTGGCACCTATGGTCTGAAAGCCGTTGAGCCCGAGCGGGTTACAGCACGTCAAATCGAAGCGGCACGCCGCGCGATGACACGTCACATGAAACGCCAGGGCCGTGTCTGGATCCGGATTTTCCCGGACGTTCCCGTCACAGCCAAGCCCATCGAAGTTCGTATGGGTAAAGGTAAGGGTTCGGTCGACCGTTGGGCGGCCAAGGTGAAACCCGGCCGTGTGATGTTTGAAATCGACGGCGTCGGCGACGACGTTGCACGCGAGGCCCTGCGCCTTGCCGCGATGAAGCTGCCGATCAAAACCCGCGTGGTTGTCCGCGAGGACTGGTAAAGATTGCGCCCACGGGCGCAATCAGCCGACAAAGTTAAAAAGCCCCCGTCGAGTGATCGGCGGGGGCTTTTTCTATTTCCAGTTCCAACCACCACAGCCCTTTGCGGCTATGGTCTGGCCATCACATGCAAACCCTCTTACCGTGGCGCGCAGACGACGTTCCGCTCCCGACACAAAGGCCACTGCGATGAAACAAGTCCCCAAGCCCACCACTGACGAAGATCTGATCCGCGAGTTCCTGAACAAGGGCGGCGCGGTCAAGAAGGGCAAGACCAAGCCCATGCCCGCCGATCTGGGGCTCAGCAACAACCAGTGGGGCAACAAGCTGACCAAGGAAGAGAAGGCGCTGGTGAAAGAGCAGGAAGAGGCCCGCAAGGCTGCGAAGAAGTAAGCGCTTCCTATCGCCAGCGCCCGTAAAACTTCAGCTTTTGCCGCACGCCGTCGGGTTCCAGGTGTCGATACTTGCCTTTCGAATAATAACCACCGTCCAGCGCCAGACCCTGCTTGATAATCTCGGCCCCGATGTCACGCCCGTCGGGCAGATAACAGGTGCCCACAAGCCGGTCATAAGATGTCTCGCCGGTCAGCTCGACGCGGATTGTCTGTCCCTTGCACAATCTCACCATCGCCCATTTGGATTTCTGGCCCCATGGCTGGTCTAGCTCGGGTGCGTCTATGCCAGCGAGACGGATTTTTATCCGCTCAATGGCGATGGTATCTCCGTCAATGACGTATGCACGCCCCTTCATTCGCCGCGATGCGGGGATGGGCGGCGGTGGTGCGTGATCTTTATGTTTTTGCTGTGGATGGAGGTGGGCCGGTGCGGGTTTGACCGGGTCGGCAGGCAAGGCGGGTGTGGAGGGCGGACGCGACGGCTGCGATGTTTCGTGCGCTTTCGCGTCCTTGCGCTGCGGTGCGGCAGCTGGTCGTTGTAACGGAGGTTCGTGTGTTTTCGAGGCGGGCTGGTGCGGTTTGAAAATAAATACCGCAACCAGCCCGACGAGCAGCAACAGAAGAAGAATTGCAATCACTGTAGAAAAACCCCGCGTCAAATATCCGCAAAGGTTCCGTTAAAATATGGGCCCGTCAAGTATTTATGCCCATAATTTAGGCACGGTTAGAGCGCCGTCTCACTCCCAGCGGTAGTTGAACGACACCGAAACCCGCTCGTCCTCGCTCATGTTCATCGGCACCTCGTGGCGCAGCCAGCTTTCCCACAGCAGCACGTCACCGACAGCGGGTGCTACATAGATGAACGGCTTCATCTCTTCGCGCACGTCTTTCACGCGGGGCGGGGCGGCCATCATCATGGCGTGGCGGGGGTCTTCGAACTTGATGGCGCTCGCGCCTTCGGGCATCTCGACATAGGTGGTGCCGGACACCACCGAATGCGGGTGGATGTGCCCCGAATGGGTGCCACCCTCGGGCAGGATGTTGATCCACAGATCCTCCAGCACCAGCTTGCGCCCGTCCAGGTCAAAGCCTGCGTCCTTGGCAAAGGCCATCACGTGCTTGTCCAGCGACTTGACCAGATCGGCAAAGATCGGGAACCGCCAGGGCAGGTCGGTCAGCGACGCATAAGAGGTGTAGCCCGGAAACCCGTTCTCCTCGCACCAGTCCTGTCCGGCCTCGTCATCCTCGGCGATTGCATAGCACGATGCCTCCATCTCGGCCGCATCGATGGCGGGGCCGTGTTCGGACAACAGGGCGTGGTACAGGCGGGTGACGAACAGGGATTTGATGCTGGACATGAGGGAGCTTTCTAAAAGAAACGGATCAGGATCGCAAGGCAGGCAGGCCGACGCCGGTGCTGTCAAAGCCGCCGTCCGAGGCGACAACCTGCCCGGTGACATAGCTGGCTTTCTCGGAACAGAGGAATGTGATGACCTCGGCAATCTCGTTCTCGGTGCCATAGCGGTTCAGCGGGATTGCATCGTGATAGGCGTCGATAATCTCTTGGCTGTGCACGGCCATCGCCAGCTTGGTGCGTACGGGGCCGGGGCAGACGCAATTGGCACGGATGCCGTATTCGCCCAGCTCAGCAGCCTGTTGTTTGGTCAGATGGATCACCGCAGCCTTTGAGGTGCCATAAGCCACGCGCAGGGTCGACGCCCGCAGGCCCGAGATCGATGCGATGTTCAGCAGCGCACCGCGTGTTTCCTTCAGCGCGGGGATGCAGGCCTGCGAGACCAGGAACACGCCGTCCAGGTTCGTCTCCATCACCCGACGCCAGCGGGCAAAGTCGGTGTCCGCGATGGGGCCGAAATCGGCCACGCCCGCATTGTTGACCACCGCGTCGATACGGCCAAAGCTAGCGCGTACGTCCGACACCATCTGGGCCACCTCATCGGGGTGCGACACGTCACAGACGAAAGGCGAGGCTTCGTTGAGGCCTTTGGCGACACTGGCCAGTTCATCGCCGTCGCGGTCCACCATGGCCACGCGCCAGCCCTGTTCGATGAACAAATGTGTTGTGGCAAGACCGATGCCGCGTGCGGCTCCGGTGACAAGGGCGGTTTTCTGGGTCATGATAGGCTCGCTGGTTGCATTCACTCCCGATGCGATACCAGTTTGCCCCCCGCAGAGGCAATCGCCCGCAGTCCGCGCGAAGGTCTGCTTTTCAATCCAGGTCAGTCCATGGCATAGCGGTCAAAACCGCACGACGTCCCGCGCGGCCCAACATTCGCCCGACATATCCCGCAAAGGGGTTGCCATGCTGGGCCATCCCGCGTATTGGCACCTTTCATCATGAACTCCACCAGAATCATGGTCACCCCTCAGGGGCCTACTGGTGATGTTGAAAGGAAAATGGGATGAACGCCCAAGAACTGCGCGACATGACGCCGGACCAGCTGCGCGACAAGCTGGCCGAGCTGAAAAAAGAAAGCTTCAACCTGCGTTTTCAGCAGGCCACAGGCCAATTGGAAAACCCTGCTCAGATCCGCACCGCACGCCGCAACGCCGCGCGTGTGAAAACGATCCTGAACCAAAAAGCTGCAACCGCAGCCACAGCTGAATAAGGACGGCCGACATGCCCAAGCGTATCCTGCAAGGCGTCGTGACCTCCGACGCAAACGAACAAACCATTACCGTGTCCGTCGAGCGCCGCTTTACGCACCCGGTTCTGAAAAAGACCATTCGTAAGTCCAAGAAATACCGGGCGCACGATGAACAGAATGCCTTCAAGGTCGGTGACACAGTCCGCATTATCGAATGTGCACCGCGCTCGAAGACAAAACGCTGGGAAGTGTACGCAGGCGCTGACGCCTGAGCCACGCTCTCAACATTAATCGAAACCCTGGGGACAAGGCACGCATCGCCCCCCAAAGGTCGGGAGAAACCAAATGATCCAGATGCAAACCAACCTGGATGTTGCTGACAACAGCGGCGCTCGCCGTGTTCAGTGCATCAAGGTGCTGGGTGGTTCCAAGCGTAAGTACGCATCCGTCGGCGACATCATTGTCGTGTCGGTCAAGGAAGCCATCCCGCGCGGCCGTGTGAAAAAAGGGGACGTCCGCAAGGCCGTCGTCGTTCGCACCGCCAAAGAAGTTCGTCGTGAAGATGGCACCGCCATCCGCTTCGACCGCAACGCCGCCGTCATCCTGAACAACAACAACGAGCCCGTAGGTACACGTATCTTTGGCCCGGTTGTTCGTGAACTGCGCGCCAAGAACTTCATGAAAATCATCTCGCTGGCTCCGGAGGTGCTCTGATGGCTGCGAAGCTTAAAAAAGGCGACAAGGTCGTCATGCTCACCGGCAAGGACAAGGGCAAGCAAGGCACAATCGCCTCTGTTGACCCCAAGTCGAACAAGGCTGTCGTTGACGGTCTGAACATTGCCATCCGCGCCACACGCCAAAGCCAGACCAGCCAGGGCGGCCGCATCCCCAAGGCGATGCCGGTTGACCTGAGCAACATCGCTCTGGTGGACGCAAAGGGCAATCCCACCCGCGTGGGCTTCAAGGTTGAAGGCGACAAGAAAGTGCGCTTTGCCAAGACAACAGGGGACGTGATCTAATGCTTGACGATGCAAAATACACACCCCGTCTGAAAGAGCAGTACCGCGACACCGTGCGTGCGGCCCTGAAAGAAGAGTTCGGCTACAAGAACGAGATGCAAATCCCGCGTCTGGACAAGATCGTCCTGAACATCGGTTGTGGTGCAGAAGCTGTCCGTGACAGCAAGAAAGCCAAATCCGCCCAGGAAGACCTGTCCGCGATCGCAGGCCAGAAGGCATTGACCACAGTTGCCAAGAAATCCATCGCGGGTTTCCGGGTGCGTGAAGACATGCCTTTGGGTGCCAAAGTCACCCTGCGTGGCGACCGCATGTACGAATTCCTCGATCGTCTGATCACAATCGCAATGCCCCGTATCCGCGACTTCCGCGGCGTATCGGGCAAATCTTTCGACGGCCGCGGCAACTATGCCATGGGCATGAAAGAGCACATCGTGTTCCCTGAAATCAACTTCGACAAAGTTGACGAAACCTGGGGCATGGACATCGTGATCGCCACGACGGCGAAAACCGACGCAGAAGCCAAGGCGCTGTTGAAAGCTTTCAACATGCCCTTCAATTCGTAAGCGCGGGAAGGATTAGAGATATGGCTAAGAAATCCATGATCGAGCGCGAGAAAAAGCGCGAAGCCCTGGTCAAAAAGTACGCCGCCAAACGCGCCGCACTCAAAGTGATCATCAACGACGAAAGCCAGCCGATGGAAGAGCGTTTCCGCGCTTCGCTGAAACTGGCGAAACTGCCGCGCAACAGCTCGGCCACACGTTTGCACAACCGGTGCCAACTGACCGGCCGTCCGCACGCGTACTATCGTAAACTGAAAATTTCGCGGATCGCGCTGCGGGACCTTGGCTCGAACGGCCAGATCCCCGGCATGGTCAAGTCGAGCTGGTAAGGAGGGCTTTGGTATGAACGATCCTATCGCAGACATGCTGACACGCATCCGCAACAGCCAGATGCGCGGCAAGTCCACCGTCATGACACCGGCCTCGAAGCTGCGTGCATGGGTTTTGGACGTGCTGGCCGACGAAGGCTATATTCGCGGTTACGAAGCAAAAACAGGCGCTGACGGCCACCCGGCCCTCGAAATCAGCCTGAAATACTACGAAGGCGAACCCGTCATTCGCGAAGTGAAACGGGTCTCAAAACCCGGTCGTCGCGTCTACATGGGCGTCAATGACATCCCCGTTGTCCGTCAGGGCCTGGGCGTGTCGATTGTCTCCACCCCCAAGGGTGTGATGTCGGATGCAAACGCACGGGCGGCCAATGTTGGCGGCGAAGTGCTTTGCACCGTATTCTAAGGAGGGTTTCATGTCTCGTATTGGTAAGAAACCGGTCAGCCTGCCCAGCGGTGTTTCCGCAACGGTCAGCGGCCAGTCGATCGAAGTCAAAGGCCCCAAAGGCACACGTTCGTTCAAGGCAACGGATGATGTGACCCTGACGGTCGAAGACAACGTCGTGAAAATCACGCCCCGTGGCAAATCCAAGCGCGCGCGCCAGCAGTGGGGCATGAGCCGCACAATGGTCGCGAACCTGGTCACCGGCGTGTCCGAAGGCTTTAAGAAAGAGCTTGAGATCAACGGTGTGGGTTACCGCGCCCAGATGCAGGGCAACACCCTGAAGCTGAACCTCGGCCTGTCCCACGACGTTGACTATCTGCCGCCCGAAGGGGTGACAGTGACCGCGCCGAAGCAGACCGAGATCGTGGTCGAAGGCATTGATGAACAACTCGTCGGTCAGGTTGCAGCGAACATTCGCGCCTGGCGGAAGCCCGAGCCCTACAAAGGCAAAGGCATCAAATACAAAGACGAGTATATCTTCCGCAAGGAAGGCAAGAAGAAGTAAGGACCAGACAGATGGCAAACAGCAAACGGACCCTGTTCCTCAAGCGCCGCCTGCGCGTCCGGAACAAACTTCGCCGCGTGAACGCAGGGCGCATGCGCCTTTCGGTGCACCGCTCGAACAAGAACATCAGCGTTCAGCTGATCGACGATGTGAATGGTGTCACAGTGGCATCGGCTTCCAGCCTCGAGAAAGATCTCGGCGTTGTTGGCAAAAACAACATCGACGCGGCCACCAAGGTCGGTTCTGCGATTGCAGAGCGCGCGAAGAAAGCAGGCGTGGAAGAAGCATACTTCGACCGCGGCGGCTTCCTCTTTCATGGCAAGGTGAAGGCTCTGGCCGACGCTGCGCGTGAAGGTGGTTTGAAAATCTAAGACCCATGTAAGTCGCCCCTTGCGTTGCGGGGGGCGGCTTCGATGATCCGGGGGCCCAGTTCTATCTGGCCTTGTCCCACCAGGATTGACCCATTCGGCGCAAGCCACCAATGAAAAGGATGTTCTCATGGCAGAACGTGAAAACCGCCGCGGCCCGCGCCGCGACCGGGAAGAAACACCGGAATTCGCAGACCGTCTGGTCGCGATCAACCGCGTCAGCAAAACCGTCAAGGGTGGTAAGCGCTTTGGCTTCGCCGCACTTGTGGTTGTTGGCGATCAAAAAGGCCGCGTCGGCTTCGGCAAAGGTAAAGCGAAAGAGGTCCCCGAGGCCATTCGCAAAGCCACCGAGCAAGCCAAGCGCCAGATGATCCGCGTGCAACTGCGCGAAGGCCGCACCCTGCACCACGACATGGAAGGTCGCCACGGCGCCGGCAAGGTCGTGATGCGCACAGCACCAGAAGGTACCGGTATCATCGCCGGTGGTCCGATGCGTGCCGTTTTCGAAATGCTCGGCGTCAAGGACGTTGTGTCCAAGTCGATCGGTTCGCAAAACCCGTACAACATGATCCGCGCCACCATGGACGGCTTGAAGAAAGAGGCTTCGCCTCGTTCGGTTGCCCAACGTCGTGGTAAAAAAGTGGCTGACATTCTGCCCAAGCGTGAAGACAACGTCGAGTCGTCCGCTCAAGTGGCTGAGGAGGCATAAGCATGGCCAAGACTATCGTCATCAAACAAATCGGTTCCCCGATCCGCCGCCCTGCAAAACAGCGCGCAACTCTGATCGGCCTGGGCCTGAACAAGATGCACCGTGTGCGCGAACTGGAAGATACACCTTCCGTGCGCGGCATGATCAACTCGATCCCGCACATGGTCGAGATCATCGAAGAAAAGGGCTGAACATCTGGCAGGGTGTAATGCCCGACAGATGGAACGCCAGACGCCTCGCAGGAAACTGCGGGGCGTTTTGCTGTTTTGAGCTACCGTTCCACTGCATCAGCGCCAACCCCACTGATAAAAGCCGGGACAAGGCACGCAGTGCCGCCGGGCAGCGCCCGACCGGCCGTCACGCCGGAGGCGTGCCTAAAACAATCGGCGCACCTTTGGTGCGACGGGCGGGCGCTTCTTCACCGTATCGCGGTTCATTACCCACACGCCAAAGAGTGGAAATAAAGTGGCATCCAACCACGGCTCGATGCCCACCCGCGGTCGGGCGCTGCCCCATGTGGCTTTGGTGGCACGTCCCTCCCCACAGCCATGCAGCCCACGCAGGACGGTAATGCCATCTCGTCCGTGGTGCGGGGCAGGGGGCGTGACTATGTCCACCTCAACGCCACCACTCACTCACGGACCTGGTCATGTACGCTCGTATCGCCCTGTTCTCGCTTGCGGCCACTGGCCTGATGGCACTGGCCGCCGCTTTCAAAGCCGCGTGGAACGCAGAGCCCGTTCCCAGCCGCTCTGAGTACCTGCGTCAGACAGTGCACCGCTGAGCTTCTCCGGGGCATCACCGTGCGCCCCGCTCACGCCGCATTAACCGGCACCGCGTAAACCTTTGCGCGTTGCAACACCCAGCCGAGGGGGCCAAAACCCCCAAGGCATCCGCAGGATAGAGGCCCCTGACAAGGGCCACACTGAACAGTTCAGGGTGCAGGCCCCCAAGCCTGTCTCGTAGATCCGATCTGGCGGCGTCGCCCTTTTTACCGGCCCACACCAACACCCAGATACGAACAGACACCGAAACTGCCCCGACCAACCGTCGCGGCAGGCCTTTCGTGTGCCGAATCGCCGCTGGACTTGCCCCGATCTCCCTCTTGCCCTGCAGCACACCATCCCTTATACGCCCCCAGTGGCCACCGATCCGGCTCACAAGAATCATGAAACGCCGCGTTTGACCGCTCCCGTCGCTGGGGGTCACATCCGGCAAAAGGAGAAGCGACATGAAACTGAATGAACTGCGCGATAACGAAGGCGCCACCAAGAAACGCAAGCGCGTTGGTCGTGGCCCCGGCTCCGGCACCGGTAAGATGGGTGGCCGTGGTATCAAAGGTCAGAAATCCCGTTCGGGTGTGGCGATCAATGGCTACGAAGGCGGCCAGATGCCCCTGTACCAACGTCTGCCCAAGCGTGGCTTTACCAAGCCGAACCGGAAATCCTATGCCGTTGTGAACCTGGGCCTGATCCAGAAATTCATCGACGCCAAGAAAATCGACGGCGCTGCCGCGATCACCGAAGATGTGCTGATCTCCTCGGGTCTGGTGCGTCGCAAACTGGACGGCATCCGCGTTCTGGCCAAGGGCGAAGTGACCTCGAAGCTGGACCTGCAAGTGACCGGCGCGTCGAAATCCGCGGTCGAAGCTGTCGAAAAAGCTGGCGGTTCGCTGACAGTCACAACAGCGGCAGCGGCCGAGTAAACCTTACTCGAACCTTGTGGGTCGGCGCAGTCCGGCTTACATAGCCTTGAGTTTTCCTTAACGCCGCCCGCCGGAAAACGGCTTGGGCGGCGTTTTCGCAACAGAAAGAGCCGATATATGGTATCCGCCGTCGAAAACATGGCCGCCAACACCAGCTGGGCTGCGTTGGGCAAGGCCACGGACCTGCGCAACCGCATCCTGTTCACCCTTGGCCTGCTGATTGTCTACCGACTGGGCACGTTTATTCCCGTTCCGGGCATCGACGGCGCTGCGCTGCGTGACTTCATGGAAGGCGCGGGGCAGGGCATCGGCGGCATGGTGTCGATGTTCACCGGCGGCGCGCTGGGGCGGATGGGCATTTTTGCCCTTGGGATCATGCCCTATATTTCGGCCTCGATCATCATCCAGCTTCTGACCTCGATGGTGCCTTCGCTTGAGCAGCTCAAGAAAGAAGGCGAACAGGGGCGCAAGAAGATCAACCAGTACACCCGCTACGGCACCGTGGCGCTGGCGACCTTGCAGGCTTACGGCCTTGCCGTCAGCCTTGAGGCGGGCGACCTGGTCACCGATCCGGGCATCTATTTCCGCGTCGCTTGCCTGATCACGCTGGTCGGCGGCACCATGTTCCTGATGTGGCTGGGTGAGCAAATCACCTCGCGCGGCATCGGCAACGGCATTTCGCTGATCATCTTCGTCGGCATCATCGCCGAAGTGCCCGCAGCACTGGCGCAGTTCTTCGCCAGCGGCCGCAGCGGTGCCATCAGCCCTGCGGTGATCGTGGGCGTGATTGTCATGGTGATCGTGACCATCATGTTCGTGGTCTTCATGGAGCGCGCCCTGCGCAAGATCCACATTCAATACCCGCGCCGTCAGGTCGGCATGAAGGTCTATGACGGCGGTTCGTCGCACCTGCCCGTCAAAGTGAACCCAGCAGGCGTGATCCCCGCGATCTTTGCCTCCTCGCTGTTGCTGTTGCCGGTGACCATCAGCACCTTCTCGGGCAATTCGACCAACCCGGTGATGAGCTGGCTGCTGGCCAACTTTGGCCCCGGCCAGCCGCTGTACCTGCTGTTCTTCGTGGCGATGATTGTCTTCTTTGCCTATTTCTACACCTTCAACGTCAGCTTCAAACCTGACGAGGTTGCGGAGAACCTGAAGAACCAGAACGGCTTTGTGCCCGGTATCCGTCCCGGCAAGAAAACCGCCGACTATCTGGAATATGTGGTCAACCGTATCCTGGTGCTGGGCGCTGCCTATCTGGCGCTGGTCTGTCTGCTGCCGGAGATCCTGCGCAGCCAGTTCACCATTCCCTTCTACTTCGGTGGTACATCGGTGCTGATCGTCGTGTCGGTGACCATGGACACGATCCAACAAATCCAATCCCACCTGCTGGCCCACCAATACGAAGGGCTGATCGAAAAATCGAACCTGCGTGGCAAAGGCAAAGGGGGAAAACCCCGCAAGAAACGGAGCCCCGTGCGTCGATGAATATAATTTTGCTTGGACCGCCAGGAGCGGGCAAAGGAACGCAGGCCCGTATCCTGGTCGAAGAGCATGGCATGGTGCAGCTCAGCACCGGTGACATGCTGCGCGCCGCCAAGGAAAGCGGCACCGAGATGGGTGACATCGTGGCCGACGTGATGGCCCGTGGTGCTCTGGTGACGGATGACATCGTGATCGGCCTGATCCGCGAACAGCTGAACACGGTCAATGCGAACGGGTTCATCTTTGACGGCTTCCCGCGCACGCTGGCACAGGCCGATGCGCTGACCAACCTGCTGGCCGCCGAAGGCGAGAGCCTGGATGCGGTGGTCGAGATGGAAGTGGACGACGACGCGCTGGTGGCCCGTATCACCGCGCGGTCGACCTGTGGCGATTGTGGCGAGGTCTATAACGACAACACCAAGCCACAGCCCGCCGACGGCAAATGCAGCAACTGCGGTGCATCCGATTTCCGCCGTCGCGCAGACGACAATGAGGAAAGCCTCAGAACCCGTCTGATGGAATATTACAAGAAAACCTCGCCGCTGATTGGCTACTATTACGCCAAGGGCATGTTGACCAAGATCAACGGCCTGGGCGAGATCGCGACAGTGAAAGCCGCCATCGACAAGGCGCTTTCCTAAGCCGGACAAAGGGGATGGGCACATGAGCTTTAACCAGATTATCGCGGTGACGCTTTTCGGTTTGGCTGCCCTCCCTGCTTCGGCCCAGAACATTCTCAGCAATCCCGGACTGTGCGCTGCCGATGATGGCGAACAGGAACTGGCGGACGTGGCCTATCTGTACGACACATCCGTCGAGGCGCATTGGCGCGCATGCGCGTGGGACACGCCTCTGGACTATGCGCCCGGCCTGATCGCCGAAGTCAACGCGCGCTGTGACGGACAGGACGGGGCCGATGACGTGCGGCTGAAGATCGCGGTGAACGGGCAGGGGCGCGTGACCATCGCGGGGATGAACGGCAGCACCGGATTGCCCGATTACTATTTCCCGTGCAGCCGCTGGGGCTTTAAGGGTTAGGTCGCAAGGCACACCAATAGCACTTCGCCGCCCCTTGGCGCACTGTTATCCACAGGGGGGTTGACCCTGCGCGGCAAGGCACATAATTAGCGCTATCTCGAAAGAGAATCGCAAGTTCTGACCGGGTCGCACCCGACAAGAACAGATCACCTGATCAGCGGCGGCCCGTAGCAGCGATGCTTCGGGCTTATGTTGTGAAAAAAGGGCCCGGAACTACGGGCTCGCAACGAAAAAGGAATATGACACGTGGCACGTATCGCCGGCGTTAACATCCCCACTGCAAAGCGGGTTCCAATCGCCCTCACCTACATCACCGGTATCGGTAACACTTCGGCCAAAGCCATCTGCGAAGCAGTTGGCATCGACGCATCGCGTCGTGTGAACGAACTGTCCGACGCCGAAGTTCTGAAAATCCGTGAGCACATCGACGAAAACTACACCGTCGAAGGTGACCTGCGTCGTGACACGCAGATGAACATCAAACGCCTGATGGACCTGGGCTGCTACCGTGGCCTGCGTCACCGTCGCAACCTGCCCGTCCGTGGTCAGCGTACTCACACCAACGCACGTACTCGCAAAGGCCCCGCAAAGGCCATTGCCGGTAAGAAGAAATAAGGGAGGCTCTGATCAATGGCACGCGATAAGACACGTACAAAGAAAAAAGAGCGCAAGAACATCGCCGCTGGTGTGGCGCATGTGAACTCTTCCTTCAACAACACCAAGATCCTGATCTCGGACGTTCAAGGCAACGCGATTGCATGGTCGTCCGCAGGCACCATGGGCTTTAAGGGATCGCGTAAATCGACACCTTACGCTGCCCAGATGGCCGCCGAAGATGCAGGCAAAAAAGCACAAGACCACGGCGTGAAAACGCTGGAAGTCGAAGTGCAAGGCCCCGGCTCGGGCCGTGAGAGCGCATTGCGCGCCCTGGCGGCTGTCGGCTTCAACATCACGTCGATCCGTGACGTGACACCGATGGCCCACAACGGCTGCCGTCCGCCGAAACGCCGCCGCGTCTAAGCTGACTTTTACTATCGGGGCTGCGTGTTTGCACGCGGCCCCAATCCGCTTTTTTGAAACCTCGGGAGTCTGCTCCTTCGGGACATAGGGACAGACAGGAATGGAGGGACGTATGATCCACAAAAATTGGGCTGAATTGATCAAGCCTCAGCAGCTTGACGTGAAACCGGGCAATGACCCGGCCCGTCAGGCCACAGTGATCGCCGAACCGCTGGAACGCGGCTTTGGTCTGACCATGGGCAACGCCCTGCGCCGCGTGCTGATGAGCTCGCTGCAAGGTGCGGCCATCACATCGGTGCAAATCGACAACGTGCTGCACGAGTTTTCCTCGGTGGCCGGTGTGCGTGAAGACGTGACCGACATCATCCTGAACCTCAAGGGCGTCAGCCTGAGCATGGAAGTCGAAGGGCCCAAGCGCCTGTCGATTTCGGCTAAAGGTCCGGGCGTTGTCACTGCCGGCGACATCTCGGAAAGCAATGGCATTGCGATTCTGAACCGCGAGCACGTGATCTGCCACCTGGATGACGGTGCCGATCTGTACATGGAACTGACGGTCAACACCGGCAAGGGCTATGTCGCAGCCGACAAGAACAAACCCGAAGACGCGCCCATCGGCCTGATCCCGATCGACGCGATCTATTCGCCCGTCAAACGCGTCAGCTATGACGTGCAGCCGACCCGCGAAGGTCAGGTTCTGGACTATGACAAGCTGACCATGAAAGTGGAAACAGACGGTTCGATCACGCCGGACGACGCCGTGGCCTTTGCCGCGCGTATCCTGCAGGACCAGCTGGGCATCTTCGTCAACTTCGACGAGCCGGAATCGGCATCGCGTCAGGACGACGACGACGGTCTCGAGTTCAACCCGCTTCTGCTGAAGAAAGTGGACGAACTGGAACTGTCCGTGCGTTCGGCCAACTGCCTGAAGAACGACAACATCGTCTATATCGGCGACCTGATCCAGAAGACCGAAGCAGAAATGCTGCGCACGCCGAACTTTGGCCGCAAGTCCCTGAACGAGATCAAGGAAGTGCTGTCGGGCATGGGTCTGCACCTTGGCATGGACGTCGAGGACTGGCCACCAGACAACATCGAGGATCTGGCGAAGAAATTCGAAGATTCCTTCTAAGACGACCCCGAGGCGGGGGAAACCCCGCCCCGGACCACGACCGGGCCCAAAGCCCCAAGGAGAGCCCAAGACACGCATCGCGGGCCAGACAAAGCAAAACAGCCCGTAGAGGGCACATCTAGGAGAACGAACATGCGTCACGCACGTGGATACCGCCGCCTGAACCGCACACATGAGCACCGCAAGGCGCTGTGGGCAAACATGGCCGGCTCGCTCATCGAACATGAGCAAATCAAGACAACCCTGCCCAAAGCGAAAGAGCTGAAGCCGATCATCGAGAAAATGATCACGCTGGCGAAACGCGGTGACCTGCACGCCCGCCGTCAGGCCGCATCGAAGCTGAAACAAGACGCTTTCGTCGAGAAACTGTTCGCAGTTCTGGGCCCGCGCTACAAAGACCGCCAAGGTGGTTACGTGCGCGTCCTGAAAGCCGGTTTCCGTTACGGTGACATGGCGCCCATGGCGATCATCGAATTCGTGGACCGCGACCGCGACGCCAAAGGCGCCGCAGACAAAGCGCGTCTGGTCGAAGTCGAAGCCGAAGATTGATTTTTGTCGGGGCCTGCGGGTCTGGACATCGAAACGCCGCCCCGGATCGGGGCGGCGTTTTGCGTTTGTACGAGAGCTTAAGCGGTTTCCATCTCGTGCTTGACGATTTTCTCGATCTCGCTCACCGAATGGTTGGTCAGCGTTTTCGGGATCTCGGCCACGATCTTGTCAGTCACTTCCGAATGCATTTCCTCGCGCAGGATGCCCAGGACTTTCGGGCTGGCCACGATCACCAGCTTCTTGAAGTGACCCGCGTGGGCTTCCTTGTACAGCATGTCCGACAGATCCTTGGCAAAGCGTTCCTTGGCCAGTTCGTGCCAGTCGGTGTCATCCAGCGCCGAACGTTGGTTCACCCCGCCATCCTGCATCCGCCCGGGCCGGTTGGCCGATTGCTCGCGGTCTGACGGGTTGTCCTGCTGTTCGGTGTCCGTGACTTCAAAATTCGGGTCCTGAAGGTCGGTCAGGTTGCGCATGAACAGCGCCTTTTCACTGTCCGTCACCACGATCCAGGTGTCTTTTTCCAGCTTTGCCATTTCGAATGTCCTTTCCTGAACAGTTTCAGGGGGTAAACGGATGGGAAGGGGTGGGGGTTCCGTCTGCAGGCGACCGGGGGCAAAGCCCCGCCTGTGCCCCCGGTGCCCCAGCCTTGCAATTGCCGTCCCGTCTGGGCATATCCCAAGGGCAAACCGGAGGTGCCATGAGACGTTTCATCCTTGCCGCAACATTGGTTTTCACAGCCCTGGGCGCTCAGGCGCAGACCATGGACAAAGTCCCGCAAAGCCAGGGCGAAATCTCGCTCAGCTTCGCCCCCGTGGTGCGACAGGCGGCCCCCGCCGTGGTCAACATCTACGCCAAATGGGTGACCGAGGGGCGCCAGACCCCGTTCATGAACGACCCTTTCTTTGACCGCTTCTTTGAGGGCATGGGCCGCCAAGAACCGCGCGTTCAAAGCTCGCTTGGCTCGGGTGTGATCCTCAGTGCCGACGGGCTGATGGTCACCAATTACCATGTGGTCGGCATGGCCACCGAAATCCGCGTGGTGCTGACCGACCGCACAGAATATGCCGCCGACGTGCTGCTGGCCGATCAGGACAGCGATCTGGCGGTGCTGCAACTGGTCGGCGCGCACGATCTGCCCTTTGTCACCCTGCGCGACAGCGCCACCGTCGAGGTGGGCGAACTGGTGCTGGCCATCGGCAATCCCTTTGGCGTCGGGCAAACCGTGTCCAGCGGCATCGTGTCTGGCCTCGCGCGGTCGGGCGGGGCCGGGGGCGCAGGGCATGGGTATTTCATCCAGACCGACGCGCCGATCAACCCCGGCAACTCGGGTGGCGCGCTGGTGGACATGGGCGGCCGCGTGATCGGCATCAACACCCGCATCGTCAGCAAATCGGGCGGCTCGAACGGCATCGGTTTCGCGATTCCTGCGGGGCTGGTCCACAGTTTTGTCGAACAGGCACAGGCGGGGGCCACCTCCTTTGGCCGCCCGTGGGCGGGGATGACGGGCCAGCCGGTTGATTATGACATGGCGCAGTCGCTGAACCTGCCGTCGGTCAGCGGTATCGTCGTGTCGGGTCTGCACCCCAGCAGCCCGTTTCTGTCCGCAGGCTTCGAAGTGGGCGATGTTATTGCCGCGGTGGACGGCCTGCCGGTGAACACGCCGTCCGAAATGGTCTACCGCATGACCGTTGCGGGCCTTGGCAAAACATCACAGATCACGCGGGTGCGCGACGGGCAATCGCAGGACGTCGCTGTCGAGCTGCTGGCCGCCCCCGATGATCCGCCCCGCGACCCGCAGACCTTTGGCCCGCAGTCGCGCTTTCCCGGGCTGACCGTGGCACGCATCAATCCGGCGGTGATTGCCGAAATGAACCTGCCGATCGAGGCCGAGGGCGTTGTCGTCACGCAACTGGAAGGCCCCGCAGCCCGTTCGGGACTGCGCCCCGGTGACATCATCGAAACGCTGAATGATGTGGCGATCACCGATCCGGAAATGTTCCGGAAAACGCTTGAGGCTTCGGGCCGTTGGTACGCCTTTGGGCTGATCCGTGACGGGCGTCGTGCCGGACTGCGGTTGCGCGGTGGCTGATCTGTTTGACACCCCCGGCGGGCCCCAAGCCCCCGCCAAAGGCCGCCCGCTGGCGGACCGCTTGCGCCCTGCCAAGCTGGACGAAGTTATCGGACAGGATCATATCCTTGGCCCCGATGCGCCGCTGGGAGTGATGCTGGCAGGGGACACCCTGAGTTCCCTGATTTTCTGGGGACCGCCCGGCGTGGGCAAGACCACCATCGCGCGGCTGCTGGCGGGCGAAACCGATCTGCATTTCGTGCAGATCAGCGCGATTTTTACCGGCGTGCAGGACCTGAAGAAGGTTTTCGAATCCGCCCGCATCCGCCGCCAGAACGGGCAGGGCACATTGCTGTTCGTTGACGAGATTCACCGTTTCAACAAGGCGCAGCAGGACGGATTCCTGCCGCATATGGAAGACGGTACCATCCTGTTGGTGGGGGCTACCACCGAGAACCCCAGTTTCGAGCTGAACGCCGCGCTTATGTCTCGCTCGCAGGTTCTGGTGCTGCAACGGCTTGAGTTGAAGGACCTTGAATTGCTGGCCCAACGCGCCGAACAGGAACTGGGCCGCGCCCTGCCGCTGGACGGCCCCGCGCGCGAGGCTCTGCTGGAAATGGCGGATGGCGACGGTCGCGCGCTGTTGAACTTGATCGAACAGGTCAGCGGCTGGAAGGTTGATGGCAACCTTGGCCCCGACGCGCTGGCCACCCGCCTCATGCGCCGCGCGGCGCAATACGACAAAAGCGGCGAACATCACTACAACCTGATCTCGGCCTTGCACAAATCCGTGCGCGGGTCCGACCCGGACGCGGCGCTCTACTGGTTCGCGCGGATGCTGGAGGGCGGCGAAGACCCCCGCTATCTGGCCCGCCGCATCACCCGCATGGCGGTCGAGGACATCGGGCTGGCCGATCCGAACGCGCAAGCGGTCTGCCTGCAAAGCTGGGAAACCTATGAACGTCTTGGCAGCCCCGAGGGCGAACTGGCGCTTGCGCAGGCGCTGACCTACCTCGCGCTGGCACCGAAATCGAACGCCGCTTACGTCGCCTACAAGGCCGCGCGGCAGGCGGCGAAAAAGACCGGCTCGATGATGCCGCCCAAACACATCCTGAACGCGCCCACCGGCATGATGAAGGATCAGGGGTACGGGTCGGGCTATGCCTATGACCACGATGCCGAGGACGGGTTTTCGGGACAGAACTATTTCCCCGACGGGATGAAGCGGCCGGTTCTCTACAATCCGGTTGAGCGCGGGTTCGAGCGGGATCTGAAGAAACGGCTGGATTACTTCGTTAAGTTGCGGGCCAAGCGAGAAGGGTGAGGTTTGGCTTGAGGCCAAAATGACCTTGCCACATAGGGCAGCGCCCGACCGCGGGTGGGCATCACGACGTTCTTGACTGCCAGTTTATTTTTAGTCTTTGGCGTGCGGGAGAAGAGGTGAAACACGGTGAGGAAGCGCCCGCCCATGGGGCGGTCGGGCGCTGCCCGGCGGCTCTTCGAGCCTTAACTCCGGGCTTGGTGAGCAGGGTTAGCGGACCCCCGCGTTCTTTCTTCGAACGTCTGATCTGGTTCGGATCTGCCTAACGCGACCCGTAGACGAGATTCAGAGAATTCCGCCGATCGCGCGATCCAAGCGCGAAAGCCGAGGAAAACTTGACTCTTCCGCGTGGCCGCGCGATGGACGCGCCATGATCTCGACCCTACCCCTTGTTGCCCTCGGCGGTGCTATCGGTGCCAGCCTGCGCTATTTGTTTGGCGTGGCCGTTATGCGCATGTTCGGTGCCACCCCGTTCCCCCTTGCGATCATCGGGGTCAACGTCCTCGGGTCGATCCTGATGGGCGTGTTCGTGGTGGCTGCGGCACAGCGGGGGCTGACGCATTTGTCGCCCCTGGTGATGACGGGGCTGCTGGGTGGGTTCACCACATTTTCCGCCTTTTCGCTGGAAACCGTCGGCCTGATCGAGCGGGGCCAGTTCGGCCTTGCCGTGGCCTATGTCACCCTGTCCGTGGGGTGTTCGGTGCTGGGCCTGATGCTGGGCATGATACTTGCCCGAGGAGCTTTTGTATGAGCCGTGTTCAAACCGTCACCGTGGCCCCCGACGAGGCCGACCAGCGGCTGGATCGCTGGATGAAGAAACGCTTTCCGCAGGTCAGCCAGGGCATGATCGAAAAGTTTTGCCGCAAGGGTGAAATCCGCGTCGAAGGCGGGCGGGTGAAATCCGCCACCCGTCTTGAAGTGGGTCAGACCGTGCGCATTCCGCCGCTGCCCGACGAAGCCGCGCCGGTGATCCAGCGCACGCGCATTTCCGACGCAGATGCCAAGATGATCCGCAACTGCGTGATCTACCGCGACGATCATGTGATCGCGCTGAACAAGCCCCCCGGTCTGGCCGTGCAGGGTGGCTCGGGGCAGGCGGATCGCCATGTCGATGCGCTGTCGGATGCGCTGATTTTCGACGCCGAGGAAAAACCGCGTCTGGTGCACCGTCTGGACCGCGACACGTCGGGCGTGTTGTTGCTGGCGCGCACGCGGCTGGCGGCCAAGGCGCTGACCGCGTCGATGCGTCACCGCGAAACCCGCAAGATTTACTGGGCCATCGTCGCCGGTGTGCCCACGCCCTATCTGGGCGAGGTCCGTTACGGGCTGGTCAAGGCCGGCGGTCACGGCAAGGGCGGCGAGGGCGAAAAGATGATCGCCGTGCATCCGCGCGACGTGGACAGCACGCCGGGCGCGAAACGGGCGCACAGCCTCTATGCCACGCTGTTCCGCGTGGGGTCGCGTGCGTCCTGGGTGGCGCTGGAGCCGATCACAGGCCGCACCCACCAGCTGCGCGCGCATATGGCCGAAGTGGGCCACCCGATTGTCGGTGACGGCAAATACGGCGGCTCGGGTCAGGAAAACCTGGGCGACGGCTGGGGTGCGCAACTGGGCGGAATCATTTCGAAAAAGCTGCACCTGCACGCGCGGATGATGCGGTTCGAGCATCCCCACACCCGCAAGGTGATCACGATCACGGCGGAACTGCCCGACCACATGGCCCACAGCTGGGAGACCTTTGGCTGGACCGAGGATCTGGCCGCGGAAGACCCCTTTGAGTCGTTGCAATGACGGCACCGCTGCGGCTGGTGATATTCGACGTGGACGGCACGCTGGTCGACAGTCAGGGGCATATCGTGGCCTCGATGACGGCGGCGTTTCAGGCGCTGGGGGCCGCGGTGCCCACGCGCGAGGCGATTCTTGGCATCGTGGGGCTGTCGCTGGATGTGGCAGTGCCGCGTCTGGCCCCCACGCTGTCCGGCGCGCAACATGGCGCGTTGGTGCAGGGGTACAAGGACAGTTACCGCAGGCTGCGACTGGCCCATGGTGCGGCAGAGGCGTCGCCACTGTTCCCCGGCGCGCTTGAGGCGCTGCAAAGGCTGGCAGCAAACGATGATGTTCTGCTGGGCGTTGCCACAGGCAAATCCAAACGCGGCCTTGATGCGCTGATCGAGGCGCACGGGCTGGAGCGGATGTTCGTCACCCGCCAATGCGCCGATTTCCATCCCTCGAAACCGCATCCGTCGATGATCCACGCCGCCCTGAGCGAGGCGGGCGTTGATGCGGCCAATGCGGTGATGGTCGGCGACACCAGCTATGACATGGACATGGCGCAGGCCGCCGGGGTGACCGGCATTGGCGTCACCTGGGGCTATCACGCGCCTGCTGCCCTCACGGCAGCCACCCACATCGTGCAGGACTTTGACGCCCTGCACAGCACGATCACGACACATTGGAGCCTGCCCGTATGAGCGAGTGGAAGCAAAAGAAGTTCTGGACCAAGTCCGAAGTGACCGAAGCCGAGGGCGGTTTTGGCGTTGCACTGGACGGGCGCGGCGTGAAAACCCCCGCCAAGGCGCCTCTGGTGGTGCCGTCGCGCACCATGGCGCAGGCGATTGCCGATGAATGGGCGGCGCAAGAGGGCACCGTGGACCCGATGACCATGCCGTTCACGCGCAGCGCCAATGCTGCCATCGACAAGGTGCGCGTGCAGCACGCCGAAGTGGCCGACCTGGTGGCAGCCTATGGGGACGCTGATCTGTTGTGCTACCGCGCGGCAAGCCCCGAGGGGCTGGTGGCGCGGCAGGCGGAAAAATGGGACCCGCTGCTGGACTGGGCGCAAGAGGCGCTGGACGTGAAGCTGGTGACACTCCAGGGCGTGATGCATGTGCCGCAAGACCCGCGCGCACTGGACACGCTGGTGCGTAAAACCCATGCCCTGGACCCGTTCGAGCTGACCGCTTTTCACGATCTTGTCAGCCTGTCTGGGTCGCTGATCATCGGTTTTGCGGCTTTGCATGACGCTAGGGCAGCGTCGGATTTGTGGCATCTTTCGCGTCTGGACGAGGAATGGCAGGCCGAATTCTGGGGCAATGACGACGAGGCAGACGCCCATGCGGCGATCAAGAAAGCCTCGTTTTTACACGCAAAATCCTTTGTGGAGGCCCATCGCGCGGGCTGATTTTGGCGCGCGCCAAAAACATGGGCATCAGGGACCCCTGATCCATCGTTTTCCGTGATCCCACTCTTGACGTACGAAGATGAATCCGACCACACTGCCCCTTATCGACAGGGGCAAATCCCTGTCAGTATCGCCTCCGGCTGCAAAAGCCGGTCGAGCCGTCCGAACGGGGCGGAAAATCAGGAAGAGGTAAAAATGAAAAAAACAGCTATTTTTGGTGCACTGACCATCGCAGGTCTGGCCGCCGGCGCAGCCGCTGCTGGCACACTTGACGATGTCAAAGCACGCGGAAAACTGAACTGTGGTGTGACAACCGGTCTGGTGGGTTTTGCGGCCCCCGATGCGAACGGCAAATGGGAAGGCTTTGACGTTGCAGTATGCCGCGCAGTCGCCGCTGCTGTTCTGGGTGACGGCGATGCCGTCGAATTCGTTCCGACAACAGGCAAGACACGCTTTACCGCGCTGGCCTCGGGTGAAATCGACGTTCTGGCCCGTAACACCACATGGACCTTCTCGCGCGATGTTGACCTGAAGTTCAACTTTATCGGCGTCAACTACTATGACGGCCAAGGCTTCATGGTTCCCAAGGCTCTGGGCGTGTCCTCGGCAAAGGATCTGGACGGCGCGACCGTTTGCATCCAGACCGGCACAACAACCGAGCTGAACCTGGCGGACTTCTTCCGCACCAACAACATCAGCTACGAGCCGGTTCCGATCGAAACCAACGCCGAAGCGCAGCAGCAATACCTTGCCGGTGCCTGTGACGTTTACACCACCGACGCATCGGGTCTGGCCGCGACTCGCGCCACATTCGAGACACCCGGCGATCACATCCTGCTGCCCGAAATCATCTCGAAAGAGCCGCTGGGCCCGCTGGTCCGTCACGGCGATGACGAATGGGGCGACGTGGTTGCATGGACCCTGTACGCGCTGATCGCAGCGGAAGAGCTGGGCGTGACCTCGGCCAACGTTGCGGAAATCGGCACCAGCACCAACAACCCCGAGATCAAGCGTCTGCTTGGCACCGAGGGCACGCTGGGTGAAATGATGGGCGTCGACGCGGACTGGGCTGCCAAAGCCATCGCGGTTGGCGGCAACTATGGTGAAATCTTTGCCAAGAACATCGGCGAAGAGACACCCATCGGTCTGGCCCGTGGCCTGAACGCACAATGGACCAACGGCGGCCTGATCTACGCGCCCCCGTTCCGTTAAGTTGAAAACGCCGAAGGGCGCGGGTCATACCGCGCCCTTCGCGCAACCGGCATGACCATGATGCCAGACTAAAAAACGAACCGGCCGATATAAGCATCACAAGATGCACCGACACAGGCACGGGACACAGGGAACAGTTTCATGACAACACTCACCGACCCCCCCAAGGGTGCGTTCCGGCCATCTATGCTGCTGTACGATTCGCGGTATCGCTCGCTGACCTTGCAGGCGATTGCGGCCATCGTTCTGGCGTGCTGCTTTTTGTATCTTTATTCCAACCTGGCCGCCAACCTGCGCGCCGCGGGTTTGAATATCTCCTACGATTTTCTCGGCAACCCTGCGGGCTATGACATCAACCAGACGTTGATCGACTATACCAGCCAGTCCACCAACTGGCGCGCAGCTGTTGTCGGCATCCTGAACACGCTGCTGGTGGCCTTTCTGGCCTGTATCACAGCCACGGTCTTTGGTGTGCTGGCGGGTGTGCTGCGCCTGTCGCCCAACTGGCTGGTGCGCAAGCTGATGGCGTTCTACGTCGAAATCTTCCGCAACATTCCGGTGCTGATCTGGATCATCATCATCTTTACCATCATGACGGCGGTGCTGCCTTCGCCCAGTGCGTTCCGGGGCGAAAATGCCAGCAGTTCCATGCTGTTCGATGCCGTGGCCATGACCAACCGGGGCGTTTACGTGCCCGGTCCCTATTTCACACGGGGCTTTGGCGCCGAGGGCAATGGCGCGCTGAACTGGCTGCTGGTGATTGCCGTGCTGGTCGGGTCGCTGATTGCGACACGTATGGTCACCGCTTCTGCGGATGCAAAGCAGGCCGCGACCGGTGTGCGCCCCAAAACGCTGTGGCTGAACCTGGGCATCTGGTTCGTGCCGATCATCGTGGTGTTGTTCGCGCTGGGCCTGACGTGGGACTATCCCGCTCTCAAAGGCTTCAACTTTCAGGGTGGCCTGAAAATCGGCGGTCCGCTGATCGCGCTGTGGTTCGCCCTGTCGATCTACACCGGTGCCTTTATCGCGGAAAACGTCCGCGCGGGCATTCAGGCGGTCTCGAAGGGCCAGACTGAAGCCGCTGCCGCCCTGGGCCTGCGCCCGCGCCGGATCATGGGGTTGGTTGTTCTGCCGCAGGCGCTGCGGGTCATCATCCCGCCGCTGATTTCGCAATATCTGAACATCACCAAGAACTCTTCGCTGGCGATTGCCGTGGGCTATGCCGACATCACAGCGACGCTGGGCGGGATCACCCTGAACCAGACGGGCCGCGCGATCGAATGCGTGCTGCTGCTGATGTTGTTCTATCTCATCATCTCGTTGCTGATCTCGGCGTTCATGAACGTCTACAACAACGCAATGAAGCTGAAGGAGCGTTAAGCCATGTCCGATACACATGCAGAATCCATCCGCTTCGTGCGTGAAACAACCCTGCCACAGGCGGAGCCGCCCGTGGCCGAACGGGGGGTGTACAAATGGGGCCGCGAGAACCTGTTTGCCACGCCCGGCAACGCCCTGCTGACGCTGGTTGCGCTCTACGTGATCTATGTGGTGCTGTCGGCGATCCTGCCGTGGCTGCTGAACGGTGTGTGGAACGCGAGCAGCCTGTCCGAATGCCGCGAGATTCTGGCGGGTGAAACGGGTGGCTGTTTCGCCGTACTGGTCGACCGCTGGCAACAGCTGTTGTTCGGCTTCAAATACCCATCCGACGAATACTGGCGCCCGGCTCTGGCCTTTGTGCTGTTCTTCGTGGCGGCGGCGCCTGTGCTGTTCTTTGACCTGCCGCGCAAGATGCTGGCGTTCACGGCGGTCTTTCCCTTCCTGGCCTATTGGCTGATCTGGGGCGGTCCGGTTCTGGTGCCTGTCGTCGCGCTGGTCGGTGTCGTGGTGGGCTATCTGGCCTACGCCAGACTTGTCACCCAGAGCTTTGCGGGCGGCTTTTTCGGCGGCATTGCAGCGGCGGCGGTGACGTGGATCATCGGCGGTTACATTGTCGACTGGGTGTCCGGCCCGTCGTCCCTGCTGCGCGCGGTGCCAAGCCGCGATCTGGGCGGGTACATGCTGAACTTTATGCTGGGCGTCACCTGTGTGTCGCTGTCGGTGCCCTTTGGCATCGCGCTGGCACTGGGGCGGCAATCGTCGATGCCGCTGATCAAATGGGTCAGCGTCGTGTTCATCGAATTCATCCGCGGCGTGCCGTTGATCACATTGCTGTTCGTGGCAAGCGTGATGCTGGCCTATTTCTTCCCGCCGGATTCGAACGTCGACCTGTTCCTGCGCGTTGTCATCATGATCACCATGTTCTCCTCGGCCTATATCGCCGAGGTGATCCGCGGTGGTCTGGCGGCCCTGCCCAAGGGCCAGTACGAGGCAGCCGACAGTCTGGGGCTGGATTATGCGCAGGCCATGCGCCTGATCATCCTGCCGCAGGCGCTCAAGATCTCGATCCCCGGCATCGTCAACATCGCGGTGGGCCTGTTCAAGGACACCACGCTGGTTTCGGTGATTTCCATGTTCGACCTGGTCGGCATGATCCGGGGTCCGATCCTGGCCTCGACCGACTGGAACGGCGTTTACTGGGAACTTCTGGGCTTTGCCGCCTTGCTGTTCTTCGTCGTCTGCTACGGCATTTCGCAATATTCGCAGTGGCTGGAACGCCGTCTTGCGACAGACCACCGTTAAGAGAGAGGTTCAGACATGACTGAAGCCGTAAAATCGCCCGCCCAGATGACCGTTTCGGACGAGGTGGCCATTTCCATCCACAAGATGAACAAATGGTATGGCACGTTCCACGTGCTGCGCGACATCGACCTGACGGTGAACCGCGGGGAACGCATCGTGATCTGCGGGCCGTCAGGCTCGGGGAAATCGACGCTGATCCGCTGTATCAACGCGCTGGAAGAGCATCAGAAGGGGACGATCGAAGTCGATGGCACGCTGTTGTCCTCGGATCTGAAAAACATCGACAAGATCCGCTCCGAGGTTGGCATGTGCTTTCAGCACTTCAACCTGTTCCCGCATCTGACCATTCTGGAAAACTGCACGCTGGCCCCGATCTGGGTGCGCAAGACGCCCAAGAAGGAAGCCGAGGAAATCGCGATGCATTTCCTGGAAAAGGTGAAGATCCCCGATCAGGCCGACAAATACCCCGGCCAGCTTTCGGGTGGTCAGCAACAACGTGTGGCCATCGCCCGCAGCCTGTGCATGCGTCCGCGCATCATGCTGTTTGATGAGCCCACATCGGCGCTGGACCCCGAGATGATCAAGGAGGTTCTGGACACGATGATCGAGCTGGCCGAAGAGGGCATGACCATGCTCTGCGTGACGCACGAGATGGGCTTTGCCCGTCAGGTGGCGAACCGCGTGATCTTCATGGATCAGGGCCAGATCGTCGAACAGAACGAGCCCGAAGAGTTCTTCAACAACCCGCAATCGCCGCGGACGCAGTTGTTCCTCAGCCAGATCCTCGGGCACTGAGGTCCGCGCGCCTTGGGGCGCAGGCTCAGATCACATCGCTGGGAATTGCAAAATCCATCGGCTGGCCCTTGTGCCAGCCGATGTCGTTCCAGCGGTCCACATCGAAGCGCACCACCAGCGTGGCGCAGGTGGGATAGTCGGCGAACCGCAGATGCGCTGGGCGCTTGGCGCACAGCTGCCATGCCATTTCGCCGATGCCGGGATTGTGGCCCAGCATCAGCACAGTGGGGGCGGTCGCCTTGCGCAACAGGTCC
Organism: Sulfitobacter sp. 20_GPM-1509m; assembly: GCF_000620505.1. Classification (GTDB taxonomy): domain Bacteria; phylum Pseudomonadota; class Alphaproteobacteria; order Rhodobacterales; family Rhodobacteraceae; genus Pseudosulfitobacter. Next base: position 298,748 of record NZ_JIBC01000009.1, read on the forward strand.
AGCATCACGTCGCTGCCTTGCAGATACAGATCGCGCGTGATCGTCGCGGGTACGTCGAACTCCAACCTGCCAAATGTCTCGACCGTGCGCCCGGCAGAGGACACCAATGCGGCATCCGGCACATGTCCCTGCGCCCGCAGCCAATTGCCCATGGCCGTCGCCCCCTCGCGCCCGCGTGCGTTCAGGGGGCGGTCGTGGTCGTCCAGCGTGGCAAGGTTCCAGTCGGATTTGGCATGGCGCATCAGGATCAGGGTGCAGGTCATGTCGGGTGAAAGGCCTTCATATGGAAACGGGATTGGGCGTCGGGGCGGTCAAAGCTCTGGCTGACGGGACAGGCGCGCCGCACCTTGCAACCGCGGGTCATGCAATCGGCGCCTGCGTCGGTTTCCAGAAAGGCCTTGCAGGCGGGCACGTCATAAGGCGGCGTATCGGACAGCGCGCCCACGGGGCAGGCGGCAACGCAAGGCTTGGCGCAGGTGTCGCATGGGCTGGTTGCGAGCGGCGGCGGAAATTCGGGATTGGTGTCAAAGATCAGCGCCCCCCGTATCGAGATCATCATACCTGCGGTGTCGTGCACCATCATGCCCACAGGGCTTTGGAAAAATCGACCCGTGTCCATGGCCCAAGCAATAAACGGCGCATAGGGTGGCCCGTCAGACGGATAGCGGGCGGTGGCCCCGAAAGTCCCGGCCAGAGCGCCGATGATGCGTTTTGACCAACGGTCCAGCGGGTTCGGATGCCCGTCGCCATATTCGGCGCTGGCGGCAAACACCGGCCAAAAGGCTGCATCGCAGCCCACCAGCACGCGGCCATTGCTGGCCCCCATCACCATCAGCCCGTGCGGCCTGCAGGCCTCGGAGATCGCGTCCAGCGTCACTTGCGCAGAAACGGCAGGGCCAGCGACCAGCCAAAGCGGGACGGGCGGTCGTCCCGCCATTCCAGCCCGGTCTGCATCGCGTCATGCCCGTCGCGCGGCTGCGCGATATAGGTGCCGAACAGGCGGTCCCACAGCGACAGGGAAAAGCCATAGTTGCTGTCATGCTCTGCGCGGTCCGTCGAATGGTGCACACGGTGCATGTCGGGGGTCACCAGCACACGGCGCAGCGGACGGTCCAGCCACGTGGGCAGGGCGATGTTGGAATGGTTGAACATGGCCGTGCCGTTCAGGATCACCTCGAACAGCACCACGGCCAGCGCGGCGGGGCCGATCAGATAGACCAGCGCGATTTTCAGCAGCATTGACAGGGCAATTTCCAGCGGATGAAAGCGGATTGCCGTGGTCACGTCCATGTCGACATCGGCGTGGTGCACCCGGTGCAGCCGCCACAGCAGCGGCACCTTGTGCGTCACCAGATGCTGCGCCCAGATTGCCAGATCGAAAATCAGCACCGCCAGCGTGATCTCGACCCACGCGGGCCAGTTCAGCAGGTTGAACAGCCCCCAGCCGTTGGCCGCCGCATCCACCGCCGCCCCGACGGCCAGCAAGGGCAAAGCCAGCGCCAGCAGGCGCAGCGTCGCGGTGCTGGCAAGGATGATGCCCCAGTTGGTCACCCAACGTCCTGTGCGCCCCTGTGCGCGTGCGCGGCGGGGGATCAGTACCTCGGCCAGCGCCAGCAGGGCAAACAGCCCCAGAAAGACGCCGAGGCGGAGGGTGGTTTCATGTTCCATGTATCGTTGGTAGCCGCACCAGACGCGCCTGCCAAGCGGCGGCGCGTCACAAGCACGTCAGGGCGTCAGCGGCGGATGATGCTGCCCGCGCCGTGGTCGGTGAACAGTTCCAGCAGACAGGCATTGGGCGCCCGCCCGTCGAGGATCACAACCGCCCGCACGCCCGACGCGATGGCATCCAGCGCCGTTTCGGTCTTGGGGATCATGCCGCCCGCGATGGTGCCGTCGGCGGTCATCTCGCGGATCTGTGCCGCGGTCATTTCGGTCACGACCTCGCCTTCGGCGTTCTTCACGCCGGACACGTCCGTAAGCAGCAGCAGCCGGTCGGCCTTGAGCGCCCCGGCAATGGCACCCGCCGCCGTGTCGCCGTTGATGTTGTATGTTTCGCCATTGGCGCCAGAGCCCAGCGGCGCGATGACCGGAATGATCTCCTGCGCAAAGAGGGTTTCCAGAATGCGCGGGTCCATCTTGTTCGGCGTGCCGACCAGACCCAGCGCGGGGTCGGTGGGGATACATTCGATCAGGTTCGCATCCTTGCCCGACAGGCCCACCGCACGGCCGCCCTGGGCATTGATCGCCTGAACGATACGCTTGTTGACCAGACCGGACAGGACCATTTCGACGACGTCCATCGTCGCCTTGTCGGTGACGCGCTTGCCGTTCACAAACTCGGACTTGATGTCCAGTTTCTCCAGCATGGCGTTGATCATCGGCCCACCGCCGTGCACGATCACGGGGTTCACGCCCACCTGCCGCATCAGAACCACATCGGCGGCAAATGTCGCCATCGCCTCGTCGCTGCCCATGGCGTGACCGCCCAGCTTGATCACCACACGCGCGCCGGAGTAGCGCTGCATATAGGGCAGGGCCTGGCTGAGTGTGCGGGCTGTGGCGATCCAGTCGCGGTTCATATCTTGCTTTCTCATATGCGTCCCTCGTGCCCCGTTATCGACAAAGGCTGCGGCGCCTTCAAGTTATTCCAGCGTGGAAATCAGCGCGCGCAGGGTGGGGATGCCCCAGCCCTTTTCGCTGCTTGTCACGACAATCTCGGGATAGGCGGCAGGGTGTTTGGCCAATGCGCCGCGCACCTGTTCGATGATCGCGGTGCGCTCGGCTTCCTTGACCTTGTCGGCCTTGGTCAGGATCACCTGAAAGGTCACCGCCGAACTGTCCAGCAGGGACATGATCTCGTCATCGACCTTCTTGATGCCGTGGCGCGCGTCCACCAGCACAAAGGCGCGGCGCAGGGTCTGCCGCCCGCCAAGGTACTGTTTCAGCAGGCGCTGCCATTTTTCGACCACCTGCAAGGGCGCGTTGGCATAGCCATAGCCGGGAAGGTCGACCAGATACAGCTCATCCCCGGCGGTGAAAAAGTTGATCTCTTGCGTGCGCCCCGGCGTGTTCGATGCTCGCGCCAGCGCCTTGGTGCCGGTCAGCGCGTTGATCAGGCTGGATTTGCCCACGTTGGACCGGCCGGCAAAGCAGACTTCCATGCGGTCGGGATCGGGCAGGCCGGACATGGCCACCACGCCTTTGACGAACACGGTTTCGCCCGCGAACAGCAAGCGGCCCTTTTCGGCGGTCTGGGCGTCCGGCTCTTCCGCCAGTTTGAAATTGACCTGCATCACAGAACCTCGACCTTGTCGCCCAGAGAAATATTGCCGCCCTTGGTGACCTCGGCATAGATGCCGAAATCCTGATGGCCGAACTGCCCGCGCAAGGCACCCAGCGTGTCGGCGTCACGGACACCGTTGTGCGGGTTCGCTGCGGTGTGCATACAGCGTTTGATCCGCTCGCGCACGTGCAGCACCGCATCCCCGATGGCGATGTCGCGGTCGATCCAGTCGAACTCGCCCCATGCGTCCAACCCGTCCAGCCAGATGTTGCCACGCCAGCGTTCGGTTTCCAGCGGCTGGTCCAGCACGCCCTGAACAGCGGCATGCGAGGCTGTGTTCATCACCGAAATGGAGGGAAAGGCGCTGTCGGTCAGGCCGCGATTCGGCACGCTTGCGATCCCGTCGGGCAGCAACCGGTCCTCAGGGCACAGCGGCGTGACCCATGAGATGAACCGCTGCGCATCCTCCGCATCGTCGGGGCGAAAGGTCAGGCTGCCCAGATCGACATGGGTCAGCGTGATGGTGCACGTATCCTCGTCCAGCTTGGCCCACAGGCCCGCCAGCTTGGGTGTCAGCGTGCCCAGCATAAAGTTGCGGCAGGCCACCCATTCGGGGTCCTGCGCGTCAAACTTTGTCTTGTCGTGGGTCACGGCCCATGTGCGGTCCCACGGCATCGTCTGGCCGGGGGCAAGGGTGACCGATTTGATCGCCTCGCGCCCGTGACTTTTGATGGGATGGCGCCAAAGGGCCGTGACTGTGATCATTTTTTGGCGTCCTTGGGCGTGCGTTTGAAGCCGCCCTTGATGTTGCCAAGGATGTCAGGCGTGTACCCCTGCGAACGCATGATCAGGTACTGTTGCGTGAACGTGATCGTGTTGTTCGCGATCCAGTAGACCACCAGGCCGCTGGCGAAACCGCCCAGCATGAACATGAACACCCATGGCATCCAGGCAAAGATCATCTGTTGCGTGGCGTCTGTGGGTGCCGGGTTCAGTTTCTGTTGCAGGAACATCGAGATGCCCAGCAGCAGCGGCAGGATACCGATAAAGATCAGCGCCATCATGGACCCGGCCTCGGGGACACCCCAGGGCAGCAGGCCGAACAGGTTGAAGATCGACGTGGGGTCCGGCGCGCTGAGGTCCTGGAAGGGACCGAAGAACGGCGCATGGCGCAGTTCGATGGTGACAAAGATCACCTTGTAGAGCGAGAAGAAGATCGGGATCTGCAACAGGATCGGCAGACAGCCCGCGGCGGGGTTCACCTTGTTCTTCTTGTAGAGCTCCATCATGCCCTGCTGGACCTTTTGACGGTCGTCGCCCGCATCGGCTTTCAGCTTCTCCATCTCGGGCTGCAATTCTTTCATGCGCGCCATCGAGACATAGGATTTGTAGGCCAGCGGGAACAGCACGGCCTTGATGATCAGCGTCAGGGTGATGATCGACAGACCCATGTTGCCGATCAGCTTGTGCAGCTCGTGCAGCAGCCAGAAGATCGGCTTGGTCAGGAAAAAGAACCAGCCCCAGTCGATGCTGTCGACAAAGCCGCTGATGCCTGCCTTTTGATAGGCTTGCAGGACTTCCCATTCCTTGGGGCCTGCGAACATCTGTGTGTCGCTGGTGACGGTCTGGCCCGGCTCGACGGTGCGTGTGGGCAGGCGCGTGACGGCACGGTAGACGTTGGCGGCCTGGTCATAGGTCAGCGCCTGGTCAAAGGTTGTGCCGGTCTCGGGGATCAGGATCGTCTGCCAGTAGTGGTCCGAAAAGCCGATCCAGCCCTCGGTGACGTCCTTGGTCACGATGGCGGGGCGGCCCCATGCGGGGTCGACGTCGGCATCGGGGATTTCGTCCCATTTGGTCTCTGTCAGCTCGCCATTGGCCATGGCAACCGCGCCTTCGTGCAGGATGAAGAATTTCTTCAGGCCCGATGGCTCACCATGGCGCACGACCATGCCATAGGGGGCTGCGCGCACGGCGGTGTCGCTGTTGTTGCTCAGGGTCTGGACGATGTTGAACATATATTCGTCGTCCACCGAAATTTCGCGGCGGAAGACCAGACCGTTGCCGTTGTCCCATTCCAGCGTCACAGGCGTGTCGACCGTCAGCGCGCCTGTGCCCACTTGCGTCCATTCGGTCGACGGGCCGGGCACCGCATCGGCGGGCAGGTCGCCAGCGGGGGCCCAGCCTTGAAGCGCGTAATAGGCATCGGGCGAGCCGACGGGCGCCAGCATGGTGACGGTCTCGGAATCGGGTTCGATGGTGACGTGGTAGTCTTTCAGGCGCAGTTGATCGAGACGGCCACCGGCCAGCGAGATCGAGCCGTCCAGGCGCGCGGTGTCGATCTGGATGCGCGGCGCTTCCACGGCAGCGACGGGGGCCTGTGTCACCGGCGCTGCAGCGTCGGGCTGGCTCGCCGCGCCAGAAGGCACGGTCGCGGTGCCGTCAGTGCTCTGCACCTGCTCGGTCGGAGTTTCAGTCGCCGGATCGGGTTCCGGCGGGGGAAACGCCACGAACCAGACAAGGATCACGACGAAGCTGAGAGCTGTTGCAAGAATAAGGTTCTTGTTCTGATCGTCCATAGGGACAGGCACCTGCGCAATTTGTATATCACGCAGGGTTCAACAGAGATGGGACCCAAAGGTCAAGCGGATTCGGGGACGCGGGCGCTGACCCGCTGCGCCTTATCCGCGCAGGCAGGACGGTGTTTCACAGGGCCGAACCCCGTCTGCCGCTGATCGCGGGCGCGTCCGCAAGCTTGGCATTGTGGCTGCGCATCCAGTTCAGGGTCTGGTCAAAGGGGATGGGCCGGCAGATGCCAAAGCCCTGCACATGGTCACAGCCCAACTGCGCCAGCAGCGCGTGTTCGCCAACCGTTTCAACCCCTTCGGCCAGCGTTTCGACCTGCAACCGTTCGGCCATGGTCAGGATGGCGCTGATCATCCGCTGTTGTTCCGGGTCGCGGTCGGATTTCATCACGAAACTGCGGTCGATCTTGATCCGGCTGACGGAAAACCGCCGGATCGCCGCAATCGACGCATTGCCGGTGCCAAAGTCGTCCAGGTCAATCCGGCACCCCAGCTTGCCCAGTCCGCCCAGATTGCGACAGACCACATCGTCAGGGGCGGCGGTCACCACGGTTTCCAGCACCTCGACCGCCAGCCGGTCGGCGGCCAGGTCAAAGCGGTCCAGCTCCCATGTGATCTTTTCCACCAGACGGGGATTGCGCAATTCGCTGCCCGAAAAGTTCACGCCAACCTGTGGCACATGCTCGCCCGCGGCATCCCACGCCTTGAGCGCGGTAAAGGTGTGGTACATCATCACCTCGGACAGGCGTTCCAGCAGACCACCCTGTTCCAGAGCGGGCAGGAATTCGGCAGGGGGGATCACACCGCGTTCGGGGTGGACCCAGCGCGCCAGCGCCTCGAACCCTGAAACCCTGCCGGTGTCGGTGGAAATCTGCGGTTGGTACCATGGCTGGATATGCCCGCTTTCCAGGGCAAGAGCTGCCTCTTCGCGCAGCGCGGTGCGGGCGGTGGTGGCAATCTGCATCTCATGGGAAAAGGCGCGGATCGTCGAGGGACCGCGCCTGCGCGCCTCGACCAGAGCCGTGCGCGCCGCGGTCATCCACGGAATGCTGCCGGGTTCTGGGACGCGGGCGTTCAGGCAAAAGCCCACGGCGCAGGACATATAGACGGTGGTGCCATCCACCGCGATCGGTTCTTCGATGGCGGACTGAATGCGGCCAGCCATCTGGATACAGGTTTCAAGGTCGAACCGCGACGACGGCGCGCAGCAGATGGCAAAGCGGGCGTCGCCGGTCCGCGTCACCACGTCATCGTCACGCAGGGCGGTGACAATCCGTTGCGTCACCCGCGCGGCCACCGTGTCGGCGGCGGCTTGTCCGTGCTGGTTGATGAGGCTTTCAAAATCGTCCAGCTCCAGCATCAGCATGGCGGAAGACAATTGTTGTTCCTGCGCGGTCTGCCAGATGCGCGCGGCCATCTCGTCGAAATGGGCACGTTGCAGTATGCCGGTGGTGGCATCGCGCATGGTGTCCATGCCGCCCCCGCCCGAGGAATGCAGCGCCAGAAGCAGCATCGGCACAACGATCCCGATCCCGACAAAGACCGTTTCGCCACCCCACCAATAGGCGGCCAGCATCACCGCCGACAGGAATGCCAGCGCCTGCGGGCCATGGAACACAATTCGCAGATCTTCACGCAATCGGGTCAAATATCGTGATCGGCGTTTGGCCATGAGAATCCCTCGAAGAATATGCGTGCAGGCGCATTGAGCACCGGCAGAGTGCCGTGAGGGATATGACGCCGAGGTTAACGCAGGTCGGGAATACCGTCTGCATTTGGTTCAAATTTTTCTGAACTCAGCATCAACCCGGCAAAATCGAACAGTTTCGGGTCCAACAGATGCGACGGACGCGCGTTCATCAGGGCGCGGAACATCACCTGACGGCGGCCGGGGCTGTTGGCCTCCCAACCGTCGAGGATCTGCTTGACCTGTTGACGTTGCAAGCCGTCCTGGCTGCCGCACAGGTCGCAGGGGATGATCGGGTAGTTCATCGCGCGGGCGAATTTCTCGCAATCCGCCTCGGCCACATGGGCCAGCGGGCGATAGAGGAACAGGTCGCCATCTTCGTTGACCAGTTTCGGCGGCATCGTCGCCAGACGGCCACCATGGAACAGGTTCATGAAAAATGTCTCTAGAATATCGTCGCGGTGGTGGCCCAGCACCACGGCGCTGCATCCTTCCTCGCGGGCGATGCGATAGAGGTTGCCACGGCGCAGACGCGAACACAGGGCACAGAACGTGCGACCTGCGGGCACCTTGTCGACGACGATGCTGTAGGTGTCCTGATATTCGATGCGATGCGGCACGCCCATGCGTTCCAGAAACTCGGGCAGGACGGTGGCGGGAAAATTCGGTTGCCCCTGATCCAGGTTGCAGGCCAGCAGGTCCACCGGCAGCAGGCCGCGCCATTGCAATTCGTGCAGCACGGCCAGCAGGGTATAGCTGTCCTTGCCCCCCGACAGGCACACCAGCCACTTTTGCCGCTTGGCGCCGGGTTTATGCGCGCCTGCATCGATCATGCCGTATTGTTCGATCGCCTCGCGGGTATAACGCACGATGCGCTTGCGCAGCTTGCGAAACTCGGTGGTTTCGGGGGCACCTTCGAACAGGGCATGGATTTCTGAAATCTCGTCACGCATGGGGGCTGAATACTCTTATGCGGGCGGCAAAGCCAGTGGGGTCAGTCGTGGGTGTGGTCGGTCCCGGAATCGGGGACGGGGTCGTATCCGTCGCCGCCCCAGGGGTGACAACGGCCAATGCGGCGGGCGGCCAGCAGGCTGCCACGCAGGGCACCGTGTTTTTCAAGCGCCTCCATGGCATAGGCGCTGCAGGTGGGTTGATAGCGGCAGTTGAACCCGACCCAGGGCGAGAACACCAACCGGTAGGCGCGCACGGGCAGGGCGACCAGATGGGCCAGCGGGGTCATTTGGGGACCAAGGCGGCACGCAGGTCGGCGCGCATCTGTTCGAAATCGCGGGTGGCGGTGACCTGATGGCGGCCGATCAGTACATAATCGGTGCCCATTGCCCCATGCTCGGGCAGTTCCAGCCGCGCGATTTCGCGCAGGCGGCGCTTGGCCCGGTTGCGGGCAACGGCATTGCCGACCTTTTTGGAACAGGTGAACCCCACACGCAGCGGCGCATCATCGCCACGGCTGCGGATTTGCAGCACAAAGCCGGGCGTGACCACACGGGGGCCACGCGACGCGCGCAGGAAATCGGCGCGGTTCTTCAGGATCTGGTCGCTTTTGAGGCACGCCAAACGTGACAAACCCGCCCGAGGCTGGTCCGATCCAGCGCGAACGCTGTCTGCGGGGGCCTCCGGCGGGGTCATGTAGATACCGTGACGCAGGCGCTTACGCGCTCAGCGACTTCCGGCCACGTGCGCGACGTGCGTTCAGGATCTTGCGACCTGCTTTTGTCGCCATGCGCGCGCGGAAACCGTGGCGCCGTTTGCGCACGAGGTTGCTTGGTTGAAAGGTGCGTTTCATCGCTCCGTCTCCGTCTTTTCGGATGGGCTGCGCGGAATCGCTGTGCCCGGAATATGTTCAAGGCCCGTCCTCTAACCGCCGTAGGGGGGCAAGTCAAACCCTCAAACGGACAAATCATGCCCCAAGGTGCAACATTCGCGGGGCTGTGGCGGTTTTAATGTTTCAAAACCACGCCGATAGGGTGGAAATGGCTCTGAAACAGTCACCGGCGATCACCCGCGCGTGACCAGACTGTTACAGCCATCGGCGCGCCCGTACCTATAGGTTACACCAAACGCATATAAATGCCAAAGGCCGCCTGATCCATGCCCCAAGACCCGACCAAATCCAAAACATCCGCGCTGCTGCGCCGTTTGCCGCTGGTTGCGATTCTGCTGGTGGCGGCGGTGGGGGCGTTCACCCTGCGCGATTACCTGAGTTTCGACACCCTGCGTGACAACCGCGCAGCGTTGCTGGCGTTTCGGGACGCACATTTCGCGCTGACGGCGCTGGGCTTTGTTGCGGCTTATGTTCTGATCGTGGCGTTCTCGTTGCCGGGGGCGACGATTGCGACGCTGACGGGCGGGTTTCTGTTCGGCACGGTGCTGGGGTCGGTGTTCAACGTCACGGCGGCCACCCTTGGGGCCACGCTGATCTTTCTGGCGGCGCGGCACGGGCTGGGCGCGCAGCTGGGTTCAAAGCTGGAGAACAGCAAAGGCGTGGTGAAGCGGATCAAGGACGGGATTGATCAGAACCAGTGGTCGATGCTGTTCCTGATCCGGCTGGTGCCAGCGGTGCCGTTCTTCGTGGCCAATCTGGTGCCTGCGTTCATGCAGGTGCCGCTGTACCGTTACGTGGTGTCGACGTTTTTCGGCATCATGCCGGGGGCGGTCGTCTATACGTCGGTGGGGGCCGGGCTGGGCGAAGTGTTCGCACGGGGTGAAACGCCGGACTTGGGCATTATCTTTGCACCACATATTCTGTTCCCGCTGCTGGGGCTGGTGGCGCTGGCCTTGCTGCCTGTCCTTTACAAAGCCGTTACCGGCAAGAAAGACGTTCTGACATGACCTCTATCAAAACCGACATTCTGATTATTGGCGCAGGCTCGGGCGGGCTGTCGGTGGCGGCGGGGGCTGTGCAGATGGGGGCGGACGTGACCCTGTTGGAAGGGCACAAGATGGGCGGCGATTGCCTGAACTACGGCTGTGTGCCGTCCAAGGCGCTGATCGCGGCGGCCAAGGCAGCCCACGGGCAGCGGCACAGCGCGCAATACGGTGTCGCCGATGCGCCCGGGACAGTGGATTATGCCGCCGTCATGGAGCACGTGGCCGATGTCATTGCCCAGATCGCGCCGGTGGACAGTGTCGAGCGGTTCGAAGGGCTGGGCGTGCGGGTGATCCGCGAATGGGGCCGCTTTACCGGCCCGCGCACTGTGCAGGCGGGCGACGTGGAAATCACCGCGCGCCGGATCGTGATCGCCACGGGGTCGTCGCCGCTGGTGCCGCCGATCGACGGGCTGGACGGGGTGCCGTTCATGACCAACGAAACCCTGTTCGATCTGCGCGACCGGCCAGACCACCTGTTGATTGTCGGCGGTGGTCCCATCGGGATGGAAATGGCGCAGGCGCATGTGCGGATGGGCTGCAAGGTGACGGTGATCGAGGGCGACACCGCGCTGGGCAAGGATGATCCCGAACTGGCGCAAGTGGTGCTGCAAACGCTCAAGGACGAAGGCGTCGAGATTGCCGAGAATGCCAAGGCGTCGCGCATCAGCGGCAGCGCGGGCGACATCACCATCGAAACCGAAGACGGGCGCAGCTTTCACGGCACGCACCTGTTGATGGCGGTGGGGCGCAAGACCAACACCGAACGGCTGAACCTTGAGGCTGCGGGGATCGAGACCACCAAGCGCGGCGTGAAAGTGGACGACAGCCTGCGCACCAGCAACCGTCGTGTCTATGCCATCGGCGATGTGGCCGGGGGCCTGCAGTTCACCCATGTGGCGGGCTATCATGCGGGGGTCATCATACGGTCGATGCTGTTCAGCCTGCCGTCCAAGGCCAAGACGGCGCATATTCCCTGGGCCACCTACACCGACCCCGAACTGGCGCAGGTCGGCCTGACCGAGGCGCAGGCGCGCGCGCAGCATGGCGACCGGCTGGAGGTCGTGCGGTTCGACTATCACCACAACGACCGCGCCATCGCCGAACGCAAGACGCGCGGCTTTATCAAGGTGATGGTGGTCAAGGGACGTCCCGTGGGGGCGTCCATCGTCGGTCATCAGGCTGGCGAGTTGATCAACCTGTGGGCGCTGGCGCTGGCCAACAATATGAAGATGAGCCAGATCGCCGCCATGGTGTCGCCCTATCCGACCATCGGTGAGGTCAACAAACGCGCGGCGGGTGCCTATTTCAGCCCGCGTCTGTTTGACAGTACACTGGTCAAAACCGTCGTCGGACTTGTCCAGCGCTTCATTCCCTGACACCGTAAAGATGCAATGTTGAATTCACTGTCCGGCCGCTTTCTGATCCTGACCACCATCTTTGTGATGTTGGCCGAGATATTGATTTTTGTGCCCTCGATTGCGCGCTTTCGCGAGGACTATCTGCTGGCGCATCTGGAGCGAGCGCAGATTGCGTCGCTGGCGCTGCTGGCGGACGACATGCTGAACCCCGATCTGGAAAAGGAGCTGTTGGAGAACGCAGGCGTCTTCAACGTGGTGCTGCGCCGTGACGAGGTGCGCCAGCTGATGCTGTCATCGCCGATGCCTTACCCGATCTCGGCCACGTTCGACCTGCGCGATGCCACGGCGATGACGCTGATCCGGGACGCGCTGGTCCGGCTGGTGGATGCGGATCAGGAGGTGATCCGCGTGATCGGCGCGCCGGTGCGCGATGCGGGGTTGCTGATCGAGGTGACGATGGACGCGGTGCCGCTGCGCACGGCGATGATCGACTATGGCGCCCGCATTCTGGTCCTGTCGGCGGTGATCTCTGTCATCACGGCGCTGATGTTGTTCCTGGCGGTGCGGGTGTTTCTGGTCAAACCGATCAAGCGGGTGGTGGGGCACATGCTGAACTATGCCGAAGCGCCTGAGGATTCGCGCCGGATCATCACGCCGGGGGCGGGCATCCGCGAGCTGCGCGAGGCGGAAACCGCGCTGCAATCGCTGGAAACCGAGCTGACCCAGGCGCTGCGCCAGAAAGAGCGGTTGGCGCAGCTGGGCGGTGCGGTCAGCAAGATCAGCCATGACTTGCGCAACATCCTGACATCGGCGCAGCTGTTCGTGGACCGGATCGAAGGGTCGGACGACCCGCTGGTGAAGCGGCTGGCGCCCAAGCTGGTGGGGTCGATCACCCGCGCCGTGCACCTGTGTGAAAGCACGCTGGCCTTCGGCAAGGCCGAGGAGCCGGGGCCGACGCTGTCGCGGGTGCAACTGGCCGAAACCGTGTCGGACGTGATCGAGGCCGAGCGGCTGGCGGTCGACAACTACGACCTGAGCTTTGCCGAAGACATTCCGGCCATGCTGACCCTGCGCGCCGATGCCGAACAGCTGTACCGCGTGCTGTCCAACCTGGTACGCAACGCACGGCAGGCGATCGTCGCCTCGGGCCAGCCCGGCGAGATCGCCGTTTCGGCCCGCGAGGATGCCGATGCCTGGTGGATCGAGGTGGCTGACACCGGCCCCGGCCTGCCGCCCAAGGCGCGCGAACATCTGTTCGTGGCGTTCCAGGGGGGCACCCGAAAGGGCGGCACGGGTCTGGGGCTGGCGATCAGCCACGAACTGATCCGCGGCCACGGCGGTACGTTAACCTTGCTGCACAGCGGCCCGGACGGGTCGACGTTTTCGATCTGCCTGCCCAAGGGCGACGGCGCGCTTTAGCGGCGAAACGGGGTCATGTAATTTTCCTGACATAAATCGCGGATATGGGCTTGCGCCCATCCGCCACTCCGACTAAACCGCCGAACAGTGGACCGATAGCTCAGCTGGATAGAGTACTTGACTACGAATCAAGGGGTCGGGGGTTCGAATCCTCCTCGGTCCGCCACTTCCCCCCCCGTCAGATGCCAAGCAAAACCGACTTTTGTGACAGGTAACTGACCCAAGCGGCGGAACTTCTGGAAATCATAGCAGCGTTGCTCAGTTGAGCGGGTGATCGTAAGATCCGGCCAATCTAGCCTTTGTCTGATCTCGGAAGCCTCGCTTGGTCAAAAGCTTACCTGCCACTCCCGGAATGAAATTCCCGCAATTGCCGCTGACGGTGGCACATGCAGCGTGCGAGCCCGCGACTTCCTTGCTGTCGCGGCTTGCGGCCAGGAACGGCGCCGTTTCGATGCAGAGATTTTGCGGCGATATTGCCTTTCCGATCGACCCGCTCTTTCTGAGAATGTGACCATAGAGCAGTTGGCGCAGCTTGCAGGGTGTGATGTGGGCGCGTTGGAATGGCTCTCTATTGATCAGTCCGTAACTATTTGGTCGTAGACATCGGCGGTGCATGTTTTCCGATCAGTCGCTCCATGACTTTCAAATCCGACCAAACGCAGTTTGCCATGATGTGAGGTGAAAGAAGGCTGACAGCGTCCGGTTTTTCTCAACCAACCTGGCTGGCAACGGCTTCAAGAGCGCGTGGCTTTCGAAAAAACAAGTCAAAGAGTTTGATTAAATGCCTACAAGTTTTGAAGTCATTTTCCTCGGCACTCTGGCCAGAATCGATCCGCTCCAAAATAATGAGGTCGCGGAAAATGCTGCCGGGATTCTTGGCACACATGGATCTGTCAATGATCCACTCAGCGGCCATGTGCGCAACCTCAGTGCAGAGAGGCTGAGCGAAGACGCCAACGATACCTATGACACCGACAATGGTGGCGGATATGACTCTTTCCGGATTGACGGCGGTGCGCCGCAGAATTTCGATGCCGTCGCGACTTATGATGCCGTCATTCTCTACGTCGATGGTACAGCCGCGAATATCACCGCGGTTGTATTTCAGGACATCAAAGGCAACACCTACCTCGCGCCGCAGCAAGCCGACAACGCTGATCAGGCGGCGCTGACCGCCAAGCCGATCCTGTCTCTTGACCTTTACAGTGTCGCTGCGAACACCGGCGACATGCAGGGCACCCGGGTGGCCGGTGATTTCATGGCTTCCGTCGACGGGACAGCCGGAAACGACAACATGACTGTCGTCTCCACCGACGCGCAGGGTGATGAGATTACCAGCGGCAACGACTTTATTGTCGGATACGGTGGCAACGATTTCATTTCCGCCGAGGCTGGGAATGACACTGTGTTTGGCGGCACCGGCAACGATACTGTCTTTGGCGGCGCAGGCGACGATATCATTGATGACGAATTCGGCATCGGTGAGGGTTTGGGCGACGATTTCTTTGATGGCGGCGCCGGAAATGACACGATCTATGGAGGTGTCGGAAATGACACGCTCGTTGGTGGCGCGGGCGCGGATTTCATTCACGGGCAGTCCGGCTCGGACGTGGTCGATTACAGCGGGTCGGACGCCGGAGTTACGCTTGATCTGACCATGGGTAATCTTGTGATGGGCTCTGGCGGAGACGCGCAGGGCGACACGTTGCAGGGAATTGACGATCTGATCGGGTCGGAATTTGACGACTCGCTCACTGGGTACGACGAAACATATGATGGTCGATCGGTCAGCAACTTCATTGACGGCGGCGCGGGCAATGACACGATCTCGGGCGAAGGTGGCAACGACAGCCTGCTGGGGGGCAGCGGGGACGATTCTGTTTCCGGTGGGGCCGGCGACGACACGGTTCTGGGCAACTCGGGCAATGACGTCTTGTCGGGCGGAGCCGGGAACGACACCTTTGTCTATGCGTCCGGTGACGGTGCCGACACGATCACCGACTTCAACACCGGAAACACCGGCGCGCTCAATGATGGTGATACCACCAACAACGACTTCATCGACCTTTCCGCCTATTACGATGACATCTGGGAATTGCGCGCTGACTTCGCCGATGACGGGCGTCTCAATCAGTCCAACGTGACCGACCTGAGCGGCAATGCGGTCGACTACTCCGACAATTCACAATTCGCTCCCGGCGACAGCCTCACATTTCAAGGCGCAAACCAGAGCAGCTTTGCCGCAGACAACACCGGCGTGGTCTGCTTTGCCTCGGGCACCCTGATTCTGACACCTGCGGGCGAAGTGCCGGTCGAACGTCTTCGCCCCGGCGATCTGGTCCTGACAAAGGATAACGGCCCCAAGCCCGTGGTCTGGAGTGGAATGCGATGCCTTGGAATGGCGGAACTCGACCGGAGACCAAATCTCAAACCGATCGAGATCAAACCCGGCGCCTTCGGCAACCACAGCGCGCTCGTTGTGTCGCCACAACACGGTCTGTTGCTGCGCCACGAAGACGATGAAATTCTGGTTCGCGCCAGACATCTCGCCGAAATGCGCGGAGGGGCGGCGCGTATCAAGAACGGATGCCGCAGCGTGACCTACTGGCATCTCTTGTTCGAACGCCATGAGGTGATCTTTTCCAACGGCGTGCCGAGCGAAAGTTTTTTTCCGGGCCCGGAGGCGATCAAGACGCTGGACTGCGGTGCTCATGATGAACTCGTTGCGCTTTTTCCCATGCTGAGCCGCGAACTTGATATGGATGGAGTCTTGCGAAGCTACGGGCGGACGGCGCGGGCATTTTTGCGAGGCAAAGATATTCCGGCAGAAAGTGGCGCGCTGAGGCCCTGTTAGGCGCTGTTGGAGCGACTGTCAGTTGCTTTGATGCGGCCTGCACGTGACGAAACGCATCCAACCACAGGAAGCACTCCCAATGTTGCGCGCGTCCCCGCTATCGCTTTGGTCTTGATTTCAATGCTATCCAAACATCAGGAACCGCAGACTGCAAAATGCGGCGCGATGCATGAGACGCTGAAATGCGAAAGCCGCACCGCAGCGTGGTGTCGGCGATTGAATGGCCGCTCAGGGCCGTTCGTATTGAACGACACCATGGGCGGAAAGTGTGCATTCGCTGCTGTGCAGCACGAATTGTGAGAGGTCGGCAAAGCAGACCCTCGTTGGCTGGAACTGTGGCGCGTCCTGTTTGGCGGAAAGTTCCTTAGGGAACGTGCATTCGCGGCAGTACAGCGGGAGCCATCGACGATGTTGGCGCTTTGGCGGCGCGACATCGCGTTCCCAAAGGAATGGATGCGTTTGGGTTGAAAGCAACTTGGTAACTAGCCAATGAGAGTAAAACACAATACATTTGCATCACAGTCAAGTCAAGATGATGCTATGAAGCGTTTGAAGGACGAAACCCTGTCAATCCGCACCTCGGCAGACATAAAGCAACTATTGCGACTGGCTGCCGAAAAAGAGCATCGTTCAATAGCTTCGATGATGGAAGTAATGATCCTCAAATATGCAGAAGAGTGTGGGCTGAAAGCTGAGGCACCAGAATTGCGGGGGAAGAGTGATGAATAAGCTAGAATTCTCCGAGCGGGACATTTGCACTAAATACATCACTCCGGCGATCCAACAAGCTGGCTGGCAATTGCACCAATTTCGTGAAGAAGTGAGCCTTACTGATGGCCGCGTCATGGTGCGCGGTACGCTGGCGGCACGCATACGGAACCCAGAAGTGAAGGGGGGGCCAAAACGCGCAGACTTTGTAATTTACGGTAGGCCGAATATTCCGATCGCGATTGTAGAAGCTAAGCAGGCAAAGTATGAGGTGCCCCTAGTTTGCTAGACACCTGCCTCGTTCAGTTTCTGCTGTCTCGCTTCGAAGTCAACGGGCGACAGCATGCCGTTGTTCGTGTGCTTGCGCTTGGGGTTGTAGAACATCTCGATGTATTCGAAGACGTCCTGCCGTGCGGCGTCGCGTGTCGGGTATGTGCGTCGCCTTATCCGTTCCCGCTTCAAGAGTTGAAAGAAGCTCTCGGCGACAGCGTTATCGTGACAATTCCCACGTCGGCTCATGCTGGCTTCGAGGTTATGCTGGCTGAGAAACACTTGCCACTCGCGGCTG
>NZ_JIBC01000010.1 GCF_000620505.1 Sulfitobacter sp. 20_GPM-1509m
GCGGATGAATGCGCGCAGGTGGACTTCGAGGACCCGGGCCGCCTGGTGCAAGGCTATTGGCCCACGGGCAATGCCTACCGGATGGCGCAGCGCGGTGTGCTGGGCTGCCGGATCGATGGCGGGGGCCGGTCCGATCCGGACCCGGATGCGGACCTGGTCGCGTCGGCCGTTGCAACGCTGCCCGAAAGCTGTGGCGGGCGCCGCATGGCGGTGGCGATGGCGGAATATGCGCGGGCGCGGCGGGTGCCGGACTGCATGGCGGATGCGCGCATCGAGTGCGTGGTCACGGACTGGACCAGCAACCGCTATGGCAGGCGGGCCAAAACCGAGCGCATCGGAACGGAAATCGATGTGAGGGGCAAACGGCGGGTGAGCGTGCCGGTGCTGATCTGCCCGATCAGCTTCAGCCCGACGCAGGCGCAGATCGGTGCGGCGCGGCGTGCCTACCTGGCGTGGTACGGCGCGCTGCTGGAGCTGCGCGGCACGTTCCAGGCGCACCAGAACCTGAGCCGCTGGAAGGTCACCTCGGCCATGCCGGTGATGCGGCCGTGGAACAAGGAAGGGGCGGGGAGGTCATAGCTGCCTCGACAGCGTGTCGGCACCATTCAAGCGCCCGGAGCGGATTGCCCGCTCCGGGCGCTTTGCGTTCTTGGAGCATTGCATTTTTTCGGTCATTTACCTGAAAAGATGCCCCTGAATTCCGACAAACGCATTCCGAATATCTTTCACGGAACCAAGTTTTGCTTTTGCATCATTTGTACCGCCATACCGAATTCGAAGAAAATCTGAGATTTTCCGAGGGGAAAGTTCATCGACCCCATGGGCTTCATAGGCATGCAGGACGTATTCGAGGAAACCGCGCATTTCATCCTCATATCCTGACAGACCACTTGCTCTTGCCACCTCCGCACGCTCTGAACGGGCGAGGGGGGCCAGCGTGAAGCGTACGTAGGCAAGGACGTCAAAGATGTCGCTGTTGGGTGCATCTATGAGACGCTGCATATCCGCGAGGCGCTCGGTGCCATAGCCGAGTTCCTTCAGCCTCTGCATGAACGCCTCGCGCCGTTCCGGGTCGCTCCAAATGCTGCGAAGTTCGTCCTCATCGGCAACCATGGTGCCGAGGTCACCAAAGAGTTGTTCCATGAATTCTTGGGCGGTGATCTGGCGCCCATCATGTGACATGTAAGTTGTCGTGGCGAGGTAGCGGATCTTGCGATCTTTGCCGTCGGCAAGCTTGATCACGATTTTCTCGGTGGGAGGAGGCGCTTCGCCGCCACCCGGTGGATCGGCAGGCGGCTGAGGCGGATCGCCGGGCGTGGGTTTGGGCCTTGGCGCGTCGGGCGGCAGCGGCTCACCGTCCCATTCCGGGTCGTTGAAATGCTCATAGGCTTTCACGAAATCATAAATCGTAAAAAAATCCTTGCCGTCGAAGGTGCGGGTGCCGCGACCGATGATCTGCTTGAATTCGATCATCGATTTGATCGGACGCAGCAGAACGATGTTGCGGATGTTCCGGGCATCGACACCGGTGGACAGCTTCTGGGATGTCGTCAGGATCGTCGGCAGGCTTTTCTCGTTGTCTTGGAACTCTCTAAGGTGCCGTTCGCCCAACTTGCCATCATCTGCCGTGACCCGTTCGCAATAGTGCGGGTCGGGGTCTGCCTTGATCTGATTGATGAAATTGCGGACGCGGGCGGCGTGGTCTTGCGTCGCGCAGAACACCAGTGTTTTCTGGCGCTGGTCGATCTGATCCATGAACTCGGTCACGCGGCTTTCTTCGCGTTCGTCGATCACCAGCTTGGTGTTGAAATCGGCCTCGGTGTATTCGCGGTCGGGGTCGATCTCACCGCTCACCACTTCATCATCATCGCTGAAGGTATAGGTGTCCATCGTGCTGGCCATTTGGCGGACCTTGAACGGCGTCAGGAAGCCGTCGCCGATACCTTCTTTCAGGGCGTAGGTGTACACCGGATCGCCGAAATAGGCGTAGGTATCCGCGTTGGTCTTCCGTTTCGGCGTTGCGGTCAGGCCCAGCTGCACGGCGGGTTCGAAATACTCCAGGATGCCGCGCCAAGTGCTTTCGTCCTTGGCCCCGCCGCGATGGCATTCGTCGATCACGATCATGTCGAAGAAATCGGGATCGTAGTCCTGAAATCGAAACTGCCCGTCCTCTGTCATGAAGGTCTGGAAGATCGTGAAGAAGATGTTCGCGTTCTTGGGCACATTGCCACGCTTGCGGATCTCGTCGGGGCTGATGCGTGACAGGGCGTCGGGCGGGAAGGCGCTGAACGCGTTGTAGGCCTGATCGGCCAGGATGTTGCGGTCGGCCAGAAACAGAATGCGGGGGCGGCGGATGGGGTCGCCGGTCAGGTTCCAGGAGGACTGGAACAGCTTCCAAGCAATCTGGAATGCGATGGAGGTCTTGCCGGTGCCGGTTGCCAGCGTCAGCAGGATGCGGGTATCGCCGCGCGCAATGGCCTCCAGCGTGGCGGTGATGGCGTTGTGCTGGTAATAGCGCGGCTGCCATTTGCCGCCGCCTGTCTCGAAGGGGATGGCACCGAAACGGTCGCGCCAGTCGTTGCCGGTGGGAAAGCAGCGGTTCCACAATTCCTGCGGGGTGGGGAAGGGGGCGATCAGATCGCCCTCGGCCCCGGTGTTCATGTCTATGCCGTACCAGCCGTGGCCGTTGGTGGAGTAGGCCATGCGGGCTTGCAGGCGGCGGGCGTAATCCTTGGCCTGTCCCACGCCGTCCGTGTGGCCAAGGCCCGCGCGCTTCGCCTCGACCACCGCCAATTGCCGCCCGCGCATGGAGAGGACGTAATCGGCGGAGAGGGACGTGCCGCGCTGGCCCGCGCCCATGATCCGGCCGGGCGCGATGGTCAACTCGCGGGCGATGTGAGAGCCCTCAACGACACCCCAGCCCGCGTCCCGCAGGACGGGGTCGATCCGGTTGGCGCGGGTGTCGGCTTCGGTTTCGATCATTTTCAGATTTTCAGACCTGCATTTGCCTCGAGGTCATCGAGAACTTCGTTGAGTGCCTTGATGATATGCAGGCGGTTTGCTCCGAACGAATAGAAGCCCGTAGAGAGCGCTTCCGGTGTTTCGTCCGTCGCAGGATTGCGCTTTTTCCGCTTTTCGCCTACTGCATCGACAATCGTCAGTGGATATCGAAAATCTCGCCCCGCACCTTCGAATGAACCGCCGGGGCCGTAATTCTGTATGCTGCCGTTGTAGCAGTTGCTGCCGACGATCTGTTCAAGCCGAGCAAGCAGTCGCGCCCGTTT
The DNA here is from genome assembly GCF_000620505.1 of Sulfitobacter sp. 20_GPM-1509m. Lineage (GTDB taxonomy): Bacteria > Pseudomonadota > Alphaproteobacteria > Rhodobacterales > Rhodobacteraceae > Pseudosulfitobacter. Next base: position 3,285 of record NZ_JIBC01000010.1, read on the forward strand.
TTTCGTGATCTTTGTTCCCATTGTTATGTCTTTCAGGTCAGCCTTCCGGAAAAGGCTTTTTGTAATAGGGATTGGCGGAGGTCGGCGAGGTCGGCGAGTTTGGTTTCGTATTGTGCAGTGAGTTCGTCTCTTAAAGCAAAAGCTGCTTCGCACTTTTCGGAAATCACATCTTGATCATCAAATGACGGGGGAATGTGAAGCGGAATCTTCTTGAGCAGACTTGCCTTGATCCCCGTCACTGTCGCACCAGTTCCTTTATCTCTAATATCCTGTTGCATCTGCGGCGACAGCAACGACCATTTTAGAAATCGCGGTAATATCTCGTTGCTATCTGTCTGCATGGTTATAAGCCTCTGGCCAATTACTACCTTTTCGGCGGTATCCAATTCAGCAACGTTGGCCAAGGGCGCTTCTGTTGTAAAGAGCACATCCCCCATTTGGGGAAATCCGCGCGTCATCCAATCATCGTATGCGCTCTCCAATATGAACTCGCGCGGTTCTTTCTTAATATAGCCCATGCGCACGTTCTTCGCAGTAATCAGACGAACACCCGTCTCTCGTTTTGGTGGGGTTTTGCCTCGATAGTCGATGAAGCGAACACGCTTGTTCAGATCTTCAGAATGCCAAGAAGCCCGATCCTCAAAAAGCTGTCCAATTGTTGCCCTATACAACTCCTCCGCATCCGCCAGATTGGCCTCTGCATGGCCGCGGGCGCGGTTGAGGGCGGTGAAGGCCTGATCGAGCTTCGTCACGATCCGCTTCTGCTCCTCCAGAGGGGGGAGGGGGATTTTATGTTGCAGAACTTGCTTGTCTGTTACGGCTGGATAGCTGGCTCCCGACTGCAACTCAGCCATCTGATCCATAAACTCTGGTCGGAACAGAGCGTAGAACAGAAAGCGAGGTTCGATAAGCTTGGATGGTTTCAATACGATGTAGCCCGTACTGCATACCTCACCATCCAAATGTTTGGGAACCTGCGCAATTCGCATAAGAGTTGGTCTGATGGTTGCAAAGATAATATCATCTTTGCTGACCAATCGACGGGCTCGGCTCGGGGCTTCGTTCCCTGTAAGTTCCTGCGTTGCCTCGATGGTGTAGGTCAGATTTGAGACACTTGAAACGTCTATATAATTAAACGACTTTTCCGGCGATTTCCTTGGGTCAATAGTCTGCATCTTATCGCAAACGTCGGCAAGATTAACTTCACGCCAAGTGGTCGCCACCCCGTCCTTCACAACATCCCCCTGATCTCTTCCAGTATCCCCGCCGTTTCCGCATCCCTCGCCAGCATATCCTCGATGATCTGCGCGGGCGTGCGCAGGGCCTCGGCCTCGGGTGCGTTGGGGTTCTTTACTGACAGATCCCATGTGTCGCGGTCCAGCCCCGCCACGGGGACTGACCAGCTTTGCGCGCTGTCGGCTTTCTCCGGTTGCAGGGCGATGAACTCCGCCAGATCGGCGTCGTTCAGAGGGTTGGTTTTTCCGAGGTTGCGCCCGGGATCGAGCTGGTAATACCACACGTCGCGCGTCGGTTTGCCCTTGTCGAAAAACAGCACCACCGTCTTGACCCCCGCGCCCTGAAACGTGCCGCCGGGGCAGTCGAGCACGGTGTGCAGGTTGCAGGTCTCCAGCAGTTCCTTGCGCAGGGCGACGCTGGCCTGATCGGTATTGCTCAGGAAGGTGTTCTTGATGACGATGGCGCCGCGCCCGCCCGCGCGCAACTTGCGCATGAAGTGTTGCAGGAACAGATAGGCCGTCTCGCCCGATTTGATCGGGAAGTTCTGCTGAACCTCCTTGCGCTCGCCACCGCCGAAGGGGGGATTGGCCAGCACGATGTCGTGGCGGTCGGCCTCCTGAATATCCATCACATTCTCGGTCAGCGTGTTGGCGTGGCGGATGGAGGGCGCGTCGATGCCGTGCAGGATCATGTTCATGACGCCCAGCACGTAGGCGAGGGATTTCTTTTCCTGCCCGTAAAAGGTGCGCCGCTGGAGCGTATTCCAGTCGGAGGCGGACAGATTGTCGGTACGCAGGTGGTCCCACGCCTCGCACAGGAAGCCGGCGGAGCCGCAGGCGCCGTCATAGATCGTCTCTCCCACCTGCGGGTCGACAACCTTGATCATGGCGCGGATCAGGGGGCGGGGCGTGTAGTATTCGCCGCCGTTGCGGCCGGCGTTTCCCATCTTCTTGATCCGCGTCTCGTAGAGGTCGGACAGTTCGTGCTTGGCCTCGGACGAGCCGAAGTTCAGGGTATCGATGATGTCGAGCGCGTCACGCAGGGAATAGCCGGAGCGGAACTTGTTGATGATTTCCGAGAAGATCTGCCCGATCTTGTAGTCGATCGTGTCCGGGTCTTCGGCGGTTTCGCGGAACTTCTTGAGGTATGGGAAGAGGTCGCCGTTGACGAAGGTGATGAGATCCTCGCCGGTCATGGCGGCGTTGTGGTCAAGCTTGCCATCGACTTTGGGTGCGGCCCACTTCTGCCAGCGGTAGTCCGGGGCGAGGATGGGGGTGTAGTCCTGGCCCTCAAGCTCCGCATTGTCCTGCCGTTCGGACTCCAGATCGTCGAGATATTTCAGGAACAGCAGCCAAGATGTCTGTTCGGCATAGTCGAGTTCGGACGCCAGCCCTTCGTCGTTGCGAAGTACACGGTCTATGTTGTTGAAAGCATTTTCGAACATTGCTGCCCCTCTTTTTTCCGCGAGAGTAGTCGGAAGGTGCGGAGGCAGCAATCAAACTCTGCTCTCGCGTAGCGTTCACAGGAATTTGAATACTCTTTAAGGTAGAGAAAGGACCGGATCAGCCATACATCTGATATCTTCAAAGTGTTTGGCGAACCCCAGAAAATCGCTCTCTCAAGGGGGGGGTATCCTAAAAACTCAGCCGTCTGACATAGGACCGGCGGGGGAACATTTCTTTTCGTGCGCTCGAAATTGGAGAAAAAAGCCCAATGGGAAAGCCGTTAGGACCAAGAAAAGGGATGTCTTTATGAAAGGACGCCCACCGAATGTTGGCAGCTTGCTGAAGCAAACGGCCCAAACCGGACTTCCATCGTTTGATCGCACACCGCGTTACAGCATTCCTAAACGACAGGGAGGATAGCTCCTAATCCAATTGACGTCGCGATGCGCCATATTGCAGTTGCCTGTCACTGCTACGCGGCCCACCTCGGTCGCATCATTGCCGATCTTCCCGTCAAACTTGAGCAAACCGGGAATGACGCCGGACCGGAAATTGGATTTCCTCGTGTAACGTCCACGATCAAAGCCGATGGATTAAGCCGCACATCTGAGGGGATGCCGTCGGGCGCATCGAAATCACATTGGAAGTCATGCAGGTTCGACAAGCCAGATTGGCTTGATCATATTGTTACGGCACTACGAATGAATCGGCATTATTAGGAACATCTCCATGCTTGACAGCAGACTGCGCCCTTTGATCGATCCGGCATTGAATCGCATGGGACAGCGTATCGCCGAGCGTAATATATCGGCAAATGCGATCACACTGACAGGTCTGGGATTCGGGTTTCTGGCTGCCATGGTGATCTGGCTCGGGTTGCCCATATGGGCGCTGATCCCGCTACTGGCGAGCCGTTTAGCAGATGGACTGGACGGTGCCGTCGCGCGAGCGACGCAGAAAACGGATTTTGGTGGATATCTTGATATTGCCGCCGACTTTTTGTTTTATGGGATGGTTCCGTTGGCGTTTGTTTTGGCAGATCCTTCGGCGAACGGGGCTGCGGGCGCGTTTTTGTTGGTGTCGTTCTATTTTAACGGAACAAGCTTTCTGGGGTATGCCATTCTTGCCCAAAAGCGCGGCCATCAAACGACGGATCAAGGAGAGAAGTCGCTCTATTATTCCAACGGGATTCTTGAGGGTACCGAAACGATCGTTTTTTTCGTCCTGTTATGCCTGTTTTCGACCTACTTCTCGCCAATGGCTTGGGTGTTTGGGGTTTTGTGCTTTTTGACCGCCGGGTTGCGGATCTACGCAGCCTCCCACATCTACTCTAAATAAGGACCAATAGGTCTACGCGTGATCTAAATTTGGCGAGCAGCGCAGCGTCCTACTACTATCACGTAGACGTCAGACCCAAACAGGCAGTTCCCTTAACCTGACAATACTGTGAGAGTACGCCGTTGTGCTTCCGGTTTCCGCTTTGGTTCGACATTGATTGACTATGTCTCAACGCAGCGCATCCGAGGTTCATGTTGGAAAGCACTGACCACATTTTGAAGCGGGTCCGCGATTGGCCCCGACCGACTATGATCGGCCAAGATTTGGACCGTCTGCGCTATGAATGGCGGGCGGCGCGGCAGGGTTTTGAATGAACACTTCTATGGCGAACGGACGTGGCACTTTGATCCCGGCTCTCTTGACGGCGTTGCAGGACATTGGCGTAGACCCCGGCAACCTCGAACTCATGCCAGATACCGGTCTCGCACACGATCATGTGCGACTTGAAGGTACTGGATGGATCGCTCGGCTGCCGAAGCAGAGCCAGATGCAACTCGGTGCCGCTGAAAACCTAGCGTATCAGGCTGCCTGCTTCACCCGTGCGAGCGCATCCGGCCATGTCCCACCCCTGCACAAGGTACTGCCGCCATCGGATGCTTTGCCGCGGGGCGGGCTGGTGGTTCAAGAGATTTTCGGCCGCACCGCGCGTCTGCCTGAGGATTTGCCCGCGATTATGGCTGCGCTGGCTTCAATCCACTCCCTACCGGTGCCGAAAGCACGTGCGCCACTGCTTGACCCCGCAGATCCATTGACCGATCTGCTGGAAGAAATTGAAGCACAGTCAGCGTATCTTCACGCCGCAGATGGCGATACGCAGGCGATCATAGAGCGCCATATTGATGTTCTGAGAGACGTGGCTAAAGCGGCGAACCGTCCGCCCCAGCGGCTCATTTCCTTTGATGCGCATCCGGGTAATTTTCTGATCACGCCCGATGGACATGCCGTGCTGGTGGACCTTGAAAAAGCCCGCTACAGCGCGCCGCCACTCGATCTGGCACACGCGACGCTTTACACTTCGACGACTTGGGATGTCTCTACCCATGCAGTGCTGGCGCCCCAAGAAGTGTCAGACGCCTGCCATCATTGGCTAGGTTGCCTACCCGATAACGAACGCGTTGCATTCAAGCCCTGGATCCTGCCAATGCGCCGCGCCATGTGGCTTTGGTCGATGACCTGGTGTGCCAAGTGGCGCAGTCTTTCAGACCAAGATGTCAAGATGACCCAAGACGGAGAGGACTGGTCTGCGCGCAAAAGCGAGGCGGCGCTGATTGCCCACGTCAAAGGCCGCGTCGATCACTATCTCGCACCTGAAACCGCAGCACGGATGGAAGCCGACTTAGCCTTTCTGACTGACATTATTTAATGAAGGCCTAACAAGGAGACAGACATATGATCAGACACATGCTTACATCACTTGCGGCGGTTGCGATTGCAGTACCACTGGCCGCTCAGGAGGTTATGCCTGACCCCAAGGCCTGGGGTGACGTCACCGCTGCTGCAGAAGGCCAGACTGTTTATTGGCACGCCTGGGGCGGATCAAATTCAGTGAACGAATTTATCGCCTGGGCCGGAGATCAAGTTCAAGAGACTTACGGCATCACGGTCGAGCATGTGAAGCTGAAGGACACTGCCGATGCTGTCAGCCGTGTGATCGCCGAGAAATCGGCAGGCAAGGATGCCGGCGGGGCGGTCGATCTCATCTGGATCAACGGCGAGAATTTTGCGGCCATGAAGGATCAGGGGCTACTCTTCGGCCCTTGGGCAGAAAGCCTGCCGAACTGGGAATTTATCGATGTCGAGGGCAAGCCTGCCGTGAAGTCCGACTTCACCGTTCCGACAGAGGGGCTGGAAGCGCCCTGGGGCATGGCGCAGATCATCTTTTACCACGATAGTTCGCGCCTTGACATACCACCGCGTTCGATCCCCGCGCTGCGTGACTGGGCGCAAGATAATCCGGGCCGCTTTGCCTATCCGCAGCCACCAGATTTCCTCGGCTCAACCTTTCTCAAGCAGGTAGTGCTCGAACTTGCACCCGACCCGTCGGTACTGAGCGAACCGGTGAACGAAGCAAATTACGTAGCTGCCACCACTCCGCTCTGGGAATATCTTGACGACCTCACGCCAAATCTTTGGCGCGGTGGCGCAGCCTATCCACAGTCCGGGGCACGGCTTGTCCAGCTGATGAATGATGGCGAGATCGACCTGGCGCTCAGCTTCAATCCCAATGAACCTTCGAACGCCATTGCCAACTTCGAACTGCCAGACACCGTGCGCACCTATGTGCTTGAGGGTGGCACAATCGGCAACGCCAGCTTTGTTGCGATCCCCTATAATGCCAATGCAAAGGAGGGCGCGCTGGTGCTTGCGAATTTCCTGATGTCCGCAGAAGCTCAGGCGCGTAAATCCGACCCGGCAGTCTGGGGGGATGGCACAGTACTGGCGCTGGACAAGCTGAATGCAGAGGATCGCGCTAAATTTGATGCGATCGCGCTTGGTGTGGCGACGCTTGCGCCCGAGGAGCTGGGACAATCTTTGCCCGAACCACATCCCTCGTGGATGGTGAGGCTCGAAGAAGATTGGACCGCGCGCTACGGCGTCGGTCAATAGACCGCGTGCGCGCGACAGTTAACACTACCGTTCCGCCGCGCTCTGCGCGGCGGGCTTGGTTCCTGCCTTGGGCGCCGCTCTTGGCATTGGGCGTGATGCTGGGACCGGTATTGGCCGGCCTTTTGGGCACTCTTGCACCGGCTTTTGGCTATATGCCCGCCCTCGGCGGCACGACGTTCAGCCTCAATGCGTTTGAAGCGCTTTTTGCGTGGCCCGGCCTGTCAAGTGCCGTGGGGCTCAGCCTCGGTGTGGGGCTCGCATCGACGGCTCTTTCGCTCGCTATCGTCACTTTGATTTGCGCCGGATGGGCCGACACGCGCACCTTCGCCATGGTCGAGCGGCTGTTGTCGCCGCTTCTGTCGGTTCCGCATGCAGCAGCAGCGTTTGGTCTGGCTTTTCTGATTGCGCCCTCGGGCTGGATCGCACGCGGTCTGTCGCCATGGGCCACCGGCTGGGAGCAGCCGCCCGATTTGCTGATCCTTCAGGACCCGGCCGGTCTTAGCCTTATCTTTGGGCTGGTTACGAAGGAGGTGCCGTTCCTTCTGCTGATGACTCTTGCCGCACTCTCGCAGGTGCGCGCCGGCCAAAGCCTGCGGGTGGCGCAGGCATTGGGCTATTCGCGGGTGTCAGGCTGGCTAAAAACGGTTTTTCCGCTGATCTATCGCCAGATCAGATTGCCCGTCTACGCGGTTCTGGCGTTCTCCATGTCCGTCGTTGATGTGGCGATCATCCTTGGCCCCAACACCCCGTCGACATTGGCGGTGCAGGTGGTGCGTTGGATGAACGATCCCGACCTTGCGTTGCGCTTTCAGGCAGCAGCGGGCGCCGTGCTGCAACTGGGCTTGGTGATTGCCGGACTTGGCCTGTGGCGGGGTCTCGAGATGGCTGTCGCAGGCATCGGCAGACGTTGGACTGCGTCTGGCGCGCGTGGGCACCGTGTGTTCGATCAGGGGGTCCGCGGCCTTGCGTTGGGCCTTGGCGCCGTAGCAGCGATCGCGGTGATTGCAGGGCTGGCAGGACAAGTTGCATGGTCCTTTGCAGGGCTCTGGCAGTTTCCCGATCTGCTCCCCGATGGGTTCACGTTTCGCAACTGGCAACGCCACGGTGCGCGCCTTGCGGGTCCAGGCCTTGAGACGCTGACCATCGCTGCACTTTCAACGGGGCTTGCTCTCTTGCTGACGCTCGCGTGTCTGGAAGCAGAGCATCGCCACGGCCTCAGGCCCGCCACCCGTGCGTTGTGGCTGCTTTATTTGCCTTTGATCGTGCCCCAGATTGCTTTTCTTGCGGGATTTCAGACCCTTTCCATCAGCACCGGTGTGGATGGCGGGCGCATGGCAGTAACGCTGGCACATCTGGTCTTTGTGCTGCCATATGTCTTCCTTGCGCTGGCAGATCCTTGGCGGGCTTGGGATGCGCGGCAGGATACTGTGGCGCGCGCACTTGGCGCTGGCCCGGATCGCGTATTGTGGATGGTGCGACTGCCGATGCTGCTTCGCCCTGTATTGACCGCAGCAGCGGTCGGGTTTGCCGTATCCGTGGGGCAATATCTGCCAACGCTGCTGGTAGGCGCAGGCAGGGTGCCTACGCTCACGACTGAAGCGATCGCGCTGGCTTCTGGCGGGGATCGTCGTGTGATCGGTGTCTATGCGTTGGCGCAAATGGGGGCGGCCTTTGCGCCTTTTGCCCTCGCCGTTCTGCTGCCGCGATTGATCTGGCGCAACAGGAAAGGATTACTGAATGGATGATGGAGCAGCGCCCAGTCTTGGTCTGCGGCTGGAGCAGGTGGCGATCTCTTTGGGAAGTGTAAGGCTGATGGCGCTCGATTGCACCATCGGCCCCGGCGAGGTGATGACAGTGATGGGACCGTCCGGTTCAGGAAAGTCGACGCTTTTGGCGGCGATCACCGGCACGCTGGACCCTGCCTTTGCCATGAGAGGGCGCATCAAGCTAAATGGCCGGGATTTGGCAGGGTTGCCCACCGAGGCGCGCGAAGTGGGGATCCTTTTTCAGGACGAATATCTTTTCCCGCACATGTCGGTCGGGGCCAATCTCGCCTTTGGCCTTAAGCCCGGGGTGAAAAGGAGGGGCGCCCGACGGGCAAAGATTGAAGACGCGCTTGCCGAGGTTGAGCTTTCAGGATTTGCCGATCGTGACCCGGCGACTCTTTCGGGTGGACAACGGGCACGGGTAGCGTTGCAACGGATGCTTTTATCTGAGCCGCGCGCACTGCTCTTGGACGAGGCGTTTTCCAAGCTTGATACTGGGTTGCGCGCGCAGGTCCGAGAGTTGGTGTTTGAAACCGCTCGCCAGCGAGGCTTGCCTGTTTTGCAAGTGACTCATGACCACTCCGATGCGGACGCAGCAGAAGGCGAAATTGTCCACTTGTGAAATTACATCGCCAGTGTTTCCGTCGTAACCAATTGAACTGAAATAAAAGGTGCTGACCTCAGCGATTCAGGTTTTGTTAAAAGTGCTTTAAAGCCAATCAGGTGGCGGCTACTTCCGGATCATCCGACTTTCGGCGCGCGCAATCGCACGATCAAAAATGTCCCACGCAGGTTGCTTGCTGTTGACCCGTGCAACAACCGGATTACCAATCGACACATTCAGATCCATAGGGTTTCCGTTGTCAAATTTGATGTTTTTTTCATCAAGAGCTTTCTTGACTTCTACCTCGAGTTCAGCTGCGCGCACATCAATCTTTCTGCCTTGCACAATCACATACCGTCCAGACCCAGCATATGCCATCATATTGCTATGGTCCGGAAAAACCACACAGAGCGCTTCCCCAACCTCGCGTAGGGCGAATAAGAACCCCTGCGTTGATGCCCTTTCATGTATCATTTGAATGTCGTTTATCTTCAATGCAACCACTTGAGTTGCACCCAGTGCGGCGGTTGACAGCTGCGACAGATAATTTTCCAAGGCCTTGTAACTTATGAAGTTGGGAAGTCCTGTGATCAAATCCTTTTCGGAAAGCACAGCTTTTAGATCCTCTCGTGCGGACGACGCTGCAAGCATTTCGGAATACGCTGTGAGATTAACTTTTGCGCTGCGCAACCGGACACCAAGTTCGCTGATATGGAAAGGCTTTGTGACATAATCTGTTGCACCCGCACCAAAAGCACGGTCGACATAATCTCGTTCAGTCATCGATGTCAGCATGATAATAGGTGTTTGCCGATAGGCCGGAAGGGCCCGAACAAGGCCGCACAAGGCTATGCCGTCCAAGTCCGGCATATTAATATCTAGCAGCAAACAATCATACGTGACCGCGCCACTTCTTATCATTTTCAGTGCATCTGAACTGGAGCTAATCGTCGTCACGTCATCAAATCCAAGCCGACCGGCAAGCACGGCCAACAAGTCAAGCGTCATTCGGTTATCATCAACTGCCAAAATTTTCACGGCACCATAGATCCATGCTTTGGTATATATTGGGCTATCCGTAAGTATGTGCATGGCCGCTCTGGCTTTTCAATTCTATTCTACCACCGCTCAACGAGTTTGTTGATGCGTCGATGCTCGTGGCCTGCCTAAACGAAAGGTTTAGGCGTTCATTTTCGCGTCGGATTGACCCATTTTTTCATTTGATGCTGACCCATCTGAAACATGATAATACCATGAAAACTAGGCGGGATTTTTGATATCGGTGGGTCACGGCATTTCAGGAACCCCGGGTCAATTCCTCGTAAAATTCAACAAACCATCACCAAACATTCGAAAGCTGTTCGTAGAGTTCGGCAATTATCGGGTGATCTTTTCTTTCTTCCAGGGTCAGGATGACGAGACACGCGGGGACGCGCAATTCCTCACAAACAGCAAGCCCGAAAGTTTGTCTTTGATGCAAGGCGATCGCCTCTCGGCACAGGCTCAATCCGACGCCTGAGCGGACCATCTCGAGCATCGAAGCTTCCTGATCGACCATTGCCACCGAATTCTGCACGCAACCATGCGCGTTGAAAATTCGTGTCAGCAGCCGATTATGCACCGAAGTCGGGGAGGTGCCGATCCAAGGCAGGTTGGCCAGCTGAGCCCAGCCTGCTCCGGCGACACGCGCGTCCCACCCGACTGGTGCGATGACGCGGTAGTTGAAGTCAGCCAGTTTTTGGCTATGCAGCGGTCGCTCTGCGGGGATGCTGTCCACCTCGTCCGGCGAGGTCAGGTAGAAACCCACATCGATCTGCTGACGCGTCAGTTTCTCGAGTATCTCCCCGCTGACGCCATGTATCAGTTCCGTGCTGATATTGGGGTGTTCGGTGCCAAGACGGCTTAGCAGACGACCTAGGCGAATGAATTCCGGATCGACGATGGTGCCGATCTTCAGCTTACCCGAAACCTGACCGCACTGCTTGCTGGCGCAGCGGCGGAACTCGGCCATTGCGTTCAGCACCTGCTCGGCCTTTGGCAGCATCGCGGTTCCGTCCGGAGTGAGATCCAGACCGTGTGACGCGCGCTTGAACAGTGTGATCCCGGTTTCTTCGCTCAATCGTCGTATTTGATGACTGATTGCCGACTGCGTCAGGTTGAGTGTTTCAGCGGCGCGCGAAACGCTGCCCTCTCGCGCGACCGTCACGAAGGCCAAAATACTGTTCAAGTTCGAGAATCTTTCCATATGACGAAAGCTAATATCAGGCAGAGAAATTTGTCATTAGCAAATCTGTCGTAAGCTTCTTAGGCGTTGGTCAGTTGCTGCGCTGGGAGGAGCGTATGGCACACGAGACCGCTCTGGCTGCAGGGTGTTTCGGGTGTGCGGTCATCTCTGGTGCTGCGAGACAGACCAAAAGGAAATAACCATGCCGAATACTCAGACGGAATTTGACTACATCGTTATCGGTGGCGGTTCCGCTGGATGCCTTCTGGCTAACAGGCTCAGCGCAGATCCCTCCAACCGGGTGTTGTTGCTGGAAGCGGGCAAGGTGGACAATTATCCGTGGATTCACGTACCGGTGGGCTACCTCTATTGCATCGGTAATCCGCGCACCGACTGGATGTACAACACCGAGGCCGACAAAGGCCTCAATGGCCGTAGTCTGCGCTATCCGCGCGGCAAGACGCTGGGTGGGTGCTCGTCGATCAACGGCATGATCTACATGCGTGGCCAGGCGCGCGACTACGACAACTGGGCCGCGCTGACCGGGGAAGGCGACTGGTCCTGGGACGGAGCGCTGCGGGATTTCAAGGCGCATGAGGATCACTACAAGCTGGACGGCGGCGCGAACCCGAAGACGGGCGACAACGAGCGCTTTTCTGACATGCACGGCCACGGCGGCGAATGGCGGGTGGAAAAGCAGCGGCTGCGCTGGGACGTGCTGGACAGCTTTGCCGACGCGGCCGAAGAGGCCGGGATCGAAAAGACCGATGATTTCAACAGCGGCGACAATTCGGGCGTCGGCTATTTCGACGTAAACCAGCGGTCGGGTTGGCGGTGGAACACCTCCAAGGCGTTTCTGAGACCCGCCAAGGCGCGGCGCAACCTGACGGTCTGGACCGAGGCGCAGGTCGAAAAACTGACCTTCGAGACCGATGCAAATGGCGCGCTGCGCTGCTCTGGCGCGCGGGTCAATCGCAAGGGTCAGACCGTCACGGTGGCGGCCCGGCGCGAGACGGTGCTGTCGGCGGGGGCGATCAACTCGCCGCAGATCCTGCAACTTTCGGGGATCGGCCCGGCGGCGCTGCTGCGCGAACACGGCATCGAGGTAGTGAAAGACGCGCCCGTTGGCGAAAACCTGCAAGACCATCTGCAAATTCGTGCGGTGTTCAAGGTGAACGGCACCCGCACGCTCAACACGCTGGCCAATAACCTCTTTGGCAAGGCGATGATCGGCGCGGAATATGCGTTGAAACGGTCCGGCCCGATGAGCATGGCACCCAGCCAGCTCGGCGCCTTTACCCGCTCCGACCCTGATCGGCCCCATGCCAACCTGGAATATCACGTGCAGCCGCTCAGCCTGGATGCATTTGGCGAGCCGCTCCACAGCTTTCCGGCAATGACGGTCAGTGTCTGCAACCTGAACCCCTCCAGCCGGGGCCATGTCCGCATTCGCTCCACCAATTTCCGCGATGCGCCGATGATTTCACCCAACTACCTGGCGACCGAGGATGACCGGAAGGTCGCGGCCGACAGCCTGCGGCAGGTCCGCCGGATCATGTCGCAACCGGCGATGAAAGCCTATGAGCCCGAGGAGTTCAAACCGGGGGTCCAGTACCAGAGCGACGCGGATCTGGCCAAGCTGGCCGGCGATATCGCCAATACGATCTTTCACCCGGTGGGGACTGTGAAGATGGGGCGCGTCGATGACGACAGCGCCGTTCTGGACCCGCATCTGCGGCTGAAAGGAGTGTCCGGGTTGCGGGTTGTGGATGCGAGCATCATGCCCGAAATCACCAGCGGCAACACTAATTCCCCGACACTTATGATCGCGGAAAAGGCGGCCCGCTGGATCCTGTCCGGTCTATAACACGCACGTCAGAAAGAGGAGTTACCATGCGAAACTCGTTCTCCAAACTTCCCCTGATCGGGGTCAAAGTCGTTGATTTCGGGCAATATATCGCGGGACCCGCCGTCGCGATGTTGCTAGGTGATCTGGGCGCCACGGTCGTGCATATCGACCCGCCCGATGGCCCGATGTGGGACAGCCCCGCCAATGCGACGCTGATGCGCAACAAGCTCATCGTGAACCTGGACCTGAAGTCCGAGGAGGGGCTGGCCAAGGCCCGCGCGCTTTGCGCCGAAGCGGACATTGTCGTCGAGAATTTCCGCCCCGGCAAACTCGCTGCGCTGGGGATTGATTTTGCTGCGATGCGCGAGGACCGCCCCGAGCTGATCACCCTCTCTATTCCCGGCTTTGCGTCCAACGATCTGGAGCGACGCGAACAGCGCGCCTTTGAAAGCGTGGTTGCGGCCAGTTCCGGCGTCTTCACCGATATGGGGCTGAACCGGGTGCTGATGGGGCTGAGCCCGTCCTTCTCGCCGCTGCCGCTTGCCTCGGCCTATGCCTCGCAGATCGCGGCCTCGGCCACCGTCTTCGCGCTGCAATCGCGCCAGGTGACCGGGCTTGGCGATCAGATCGAGGTGCCGTTGGCGGCGGCGGTGATGGAGGGGCTGTGCTACAACTCCATCAAAGTGTCAGATATGCCGGAACGCTACCTGACCCAGCGCGAGGTCGAGATCGAGCGGCGCCGGATCGAGGGCCTGCCGATGAATGTATCCTATGAGGATCTGCAAGAGCTGCTTGATCCGTTCTTCCGCAGCTACATGTGCAAGGACGGGCGCGGCTTCTATGTGGTTTGCCCCAGCCACAAGCACCACGCGCGCCGCTGCCTCGAGGTGCTGGGCCTCTACGACGAGATGGTCGAAGAGGGCTTGCAGGAAGAGGATGACACCTACAAGCCGCAGTCGGAATGGGAAACGGATACCTCGCTGGGCGTGTATCCGATGCCGAAATTCTGGGCCGACAAGATCGCTGCGCGGATGAAAGAGATCTTTATGACCCGGACCTCGCACGAGTGGAAACGCATGTTTGGCCGCGCAGGCATCCCCGGCGCGCCGCAACGCTGGCTGCAAGAATGGATCAACGACGAATACGCCGAGGCCTCCGGTCTGATGATTGACGTCTGGGATCCGGTCTATGGCGAGATGACCCAACCCGGCCCGGTGGTCTGGATGGAGGAAAGCGGCGAAGAGGCGCTGAACCCGTCGCCGCGCCGCTGGGTCGAATTCGACGAGGCGCTGAAGGTGCTGCGCAAGCTGCGCACCGAAATTCCCGACCCGGAGGACGCGGTTGAGCAGGAGGGCTGGCTGTCGGGCGTGCGCGTGCTGGACATGTGCAATGTTATCGCCGGGCCGCATTCCGCCAGCTACCTCGCGCGGTTCGGGGCCGAGGTCATCAAGATCGACCCGGCCCTGCCGCTCTATGACAGTTGGAACACGGTGATCTATGGTCTCAGCCAGGGGCGCGGGAAGCGGTCAATTCTGGCAGATGTGAAGTCCGAACATGGTCGCAAGGTGTTCGAGGATCTGGTGAAATCCGTCGATGTGATCTTCTGGAACGCGCCAGACAGCCAGATCAAGCGTATGGGGCTGGATGCCGAGAGCCTGCGCAAGCTCAATCCCGAGGCGATCTTTTGCAAGCTGGACTGCTTCAGCGGTGTGCGGCGGGGTGTGCGGACCGACTACATCGGCTATGACGATCTGGTGCAGGCCACCACGGGGATCATGCTGCGCTTTGGCGGCGCGATGGACCGTCCCGAAGAACACGCCCATGTCGGCACCATCGACGTGATGTGCGGCTTTGGCGGCGCGCTGGCAGTTGCATCGGCGCTGTATCAGAAGCACCGATTTGGCCGGATCGGGCGGGGGCGGACCTCGCTCTCGGCCAACAGCGGCCTGTTGCAGGTGCCCTTTGCCTATGATTTCCAGGGGCGCGGGCTGTTTGACGAGCCCTCGGGCCCGGAGGTCAACGGCTATGACTCGCTCAGCCGTTTCTACAGCACGGCGTCTGGTGTCTATATCCTGCTCAGCGCCTATGAGGCCGATCTGCCGCGGTTCCGCAATGTCGAGGACCTGTCAGAGCTGCCCGATCTGGCCGAGGAGGACCGCGCGGCCTATCTGGCGGGGGCGTTCCAGATGCATCCGGCGACCGAATGGATCGACCGGCTGCACGCGGCGGATATCGGTTGTGCGATCTGTCACAACATCGACGCGCTGCGCTCTGAAAATATGCGCGAGCCTGATGGTACGCCCGGCACCGACCGGGGCAGCTATTCCTTCTCGCATTACGCCGAGCATCCCAGCGGCCATGAGGTGATCCAGCTCGACCCCTATGCGGTGCGCCCCACGCGCGGCAAGGTCTTTGCCCTGTCGCCGACCGAGAAGTTCGGCGCTTCGACACGGGAAATTCTCACCGAGCTTGGCTATTCCGATGCGGCCATCGAACGGATGCTGAAATCCTGCCAGATCAGCGAGAGCTGGAGCGCGGAATACCTGCCCAGCTAAGGGCAAAGGCAGGTCGCCTCCGGCGGGGCGACCTGATGCGTTTAAGGATAAGTGGCGGCACAACCGCAGTTTTTACGATCGTTCGGGTCGGTCATGTCGGAAGCATATCCGGCAAACAGAGGAGGCTGCCCGGACCTCAGGCGCCAGAATGGAGGATATATGGCCAAGAGACCCCCTTTGATGGATTTGCACATCCCGACGGCAGATAGCGGATTCTATTCCGGCTTTTCCAAAAGCGTCGCGATCCCCTCGAAAATCATTGTCAGTGCGCTGATCGTCTGGTCGATCGCCATGCCCGAGAACGCCGCCGCAGTCCTGAACGCGCTGAACGGAACAATCCTGGAGAATTTCGCGGCCTGGTATATCTACGTCGCGGCCGTGTTTCTGATCCTGTGTCTCGCGCTGGCGATAGTGCCATCGACGGGCAGGCTTAAGCTTGGCCGAACTGGTGAAGAACCGGAATTCTCGCGGTTCTCGTGGTTTTCCATGATGTTCGGCGCGGGCATCGGGGTGGGAATGCTGACCTTCGCCACAGCCGAGCCGATGTATCACTTTGCCAACAACCCCAATGTCATCATGGGGCAGGCCACCGCTTCGGGAGCCGATAACGTGACCAATGCCTATGTCTGGTCCTTCCTGCATTGGGGCTTTTCGGCCTGGGCCTGCTATGCGTTGGTTGGTCTGTGCCTGTCCTATTTCTCCTACCGGCGGAACCTGGCGCTGACGGTGCGCTCCGCGCTGACACCGCTGTTTGGCAAGCGGCTTTCGGGAACGGGCGGTCATGTCGTCGACATAGTAGCCGTCGTGGCGACCATCCTTGGTGTCGCACAGACACTGGGCTTCGGCGTCGAGCAATTCGTTGCCGGTCTTCAGCGTATCGGATTTGGGAACTGGATTGTCACGACGGATGGCCAGCCCAGCACGGCCGGCATCATTGTCGCGTTGATTGTGATCTTGGGAGCATCGACGCTCTCCGCGCTTTCGGGCGTCGGCAAGGGCATCAAATGGCTGTCCAATCTGAACATGGGGCTCAGCTTTTTCGTGCTGGCCTTCTTCATCCTTTTCGGCTCGACCTTCTTCGGTCTGAATGCACTGTTTTCCGGGCTGGCCGCCTATGTGGCAGACCTTCCTCGCCTGCTCTTCACCGTTTGGCGCCCGGACGGCACGAAAACCGGAAATGCCCTAGCGGCCTGGCAAGAAGGCTGGTCAGTCTTCTACTGGGCCTGGTGGATCGCCTTCGCCCCCTTCGTCGGGGTTTTCCTTGCGCGGGTCTCGCGCGGCCGAAGCATTCGGGAATACGTGATGGGCGCAATCATCGTTCCCTCCCTGATGTGCTTTGTCTGGTTCACGCTCGTGGGTGGCACGGCGATCTACATGACGCTTGACGGAACCGCGGGCGACGCGATCGCAAGCGCCGGTCAGGAAAGCCAGCTGTTCGTAATGCTCGATCTGATCCTGCACGGAGGTTGGGCCTGGGCGATGGCAGTCATCGTCGTGGTCTTGCTGTTGACCTATCTGGTGACCACCGCGGACTCGGCGATCCTGATCGTCAATACGATCAATGCCGCGGGTGAGGAAAGTCCGAAAGGGCGCGGTCATATCATCTTCTGGGGCCTCGCACTCAGCTTCGTCGTGGGTGGTCTGCTTCTCGTTGGCGGGCTTGAGGCGATCAAGACGGCGATGGTGATCGGCGCTTTGCCCTTCAGTTTCGTGATGGTCCTGATGTGCATTGCGCTCGTCAAGGCGGTGATCCGTGATGCGATCCGCGAAAGAAACGGTGTTCAAAGCATCCACAAAGAAGCCTGACCAACGAAGCGCCCGCTGCACTACGTGAAGCCTTAAAATGGCGCAGCGGGCGATTTCTCACATGGTCCTCATGTATCCAAAAAACCGGGAACTCAGGCCATGGCAGAAGGAAGGCCGCTGCTTCTGGTTGACGATCGGCTTTCTCGCAAAAGGTCATTTGGTTCCGGTAAGCAGGGGCTTCGGCATGTCCAGCGTTCGATGAGGACCCGCGTCAATCTAACGACGCGAGCTCTTTTCCTCCAATCCAACAAAGTCAGCTTTACGATGATCGAGAGTGATCTCTGCGACCCGCGGCTAATGACCACTTTCCCCCCTGGGTTCCGAACGTCAGAAAGGTTAGGCGCTTAGGTCGGAGCAGCTAAAAATCGTGGGACACTTCGGTCGTAAGCTGTTGATTTTTATGACCGGTCATTAAAGCTGCTTTGGGACATGCGTCGTTTGAAATCAAAACGATAATCCCAACTATGGCCAGTCCGGCCTTGGGTACCACCCTGATTTTTTGCAGGGTTTTCCGGATAGTGCGAAACAACTGCACACTGCAGAATTCTTGTTCTGCTCCCATGCACGTTCTTCAGCTTCGCCTATCCCGAGCGGCTCTCCGAGGCGCTTCCCGATCCGCTCTTATCGCTGCAGGAGAACGGCATCCCGAGGACGCCGTTCCCTGAGGCAGGCAGGATCAGGCCGCGGCCCGAGTGTTCAAGCGTGCCCTTATTGCTGGCGGCAGCAGGCGTGCAGCCGAGACGCGTGGCATGTTCATCTCTTCGATCGACCGCTCTTCACCGAAAAGCGCCAGGTATTCGTCATAGTTGTCGAAAGAGCGGCGTTCCTTGTAGTCGATAAATGTCTCGGCCGGTGCGCCATTGGCGAGGATCACGTCGTGGTCTTCCGTCTCGACATGGTAGTAAACAAAGACTTCTGGCATTTCGGTCATGGAAACCGTGCGGATCGTCTCGCCATTGATCATGGCCCCGGCATTGATCACAAGACCGTCGAGGATCAGCCCGTGTTCGGCCGTCAGGAAGAGGTCACTATGCGGAAGACCATCGCCCAGAGCCCCGGACGAAATGCAAACCGGAGCCCGTGCCGGCGATGTGAACATGTTGTTGTGAATCGTCTGTTGGCCCAACCATTTGACGGCGACGGCCTTGCCTGAAGCGGTCAAGATTTCGTCGCCATTGCGCAGGGTTTCGACGGGAACCTCGCCGGTAGGGGTGGAGATCATCGTGCCGGCGAGAAAGCAGAAGGTGTAGGGAGAGGCCTGATCGATCGTTATGATCGTCCCGATGGGCAAGGTGGAATCGTCGCTGTTGTACACGAAACCGAGGAACGCGTTCTCCGTGATCATACCCGCACCAGGAACGATCCCTGTCAGTGTTTCGACACCGCTGCCTCCGGCTTCGGTTACTGTTATCGGGTCACCAATCGCGACAGAACCATCGTTTGTTCCATCCGCTGTGTCGGTGAACGTGGTGACGACCGAAAGAAAGGCTCCATTGATTTGAAAGTTTCCTCCACCCAGATCGATAAGTTCATAAAATCCGTTAAATGTTTCTGACATTTACACTCACCCTGCTCGTCGTCGCCTGTCCAGCCGCTCTCGGAAGGCACTGATACTCTACAAATCTGTCAAGGTGCGGCATCGACCTTGCTCAGGCCGCAATGTGCCGTCCTGCAAACATCAAGTAAATTCCTTTCATGTTACTCCTTTCGAAATGTGATTGTCCCGGCTCACTTTCCATGAGCCCGCAGCTGCGGGATTGGTGCGACGAATCGGCTTGGGGTTCTGGTTTATTGGTTAATTTGAGCCAAAATCTCATTTAGGACACAATTGGTTCCGGTTTGGGAACGTGGACTGTCCAGGTCGGCGGTTAAATGGGGCAAAATCTAGGCACAACCTTAGGGATGCGTGTTGTTTCTGTATTGGAAACGGCCTTCTCGCAGTTTGGCGTGCTCCCTGTGTTTTAGGTTCAAGAAACATTGAATTTTGCGATCTTGCGTGGAAACAATCGAGGGAAAACTGCGCACAACTTCTGGCTGAATTGCGCCTCAAGTTTGTTGGGAATGCAGCAATGTTGCGAATTTGTGGACATTTTTTCCTTTGTTCGCCCCATTGGCAATTGTATGACTGATCCTGCCCAACTGGGGGGCGATGTCTGTAGGTCACGGGGGCGACCGCACTGAGGCACACCAAATTTCGGTGTGGAAGATGTGCGTCCGCCGGGTTGCTGCCGCAACACCGTATACGCAATGTGGTCAAGGTCTCTCCTTGGCGACTGAACCTGTGTGTCAGGTCATCTTCCCATCATTTGTGTGTTTCCGCGTGGTTCGCCCGACCGATGCAGGAATCGTTCTTTAAAGGGTTCGAGTTTGGTTAGTCCGCGGTGGTGCGGCATTGGCGTGCACCACGCCTTTAGAGGAAATAAAGCGATGACATTTTATTACGATCCAAAGACCCCCGTGGACCCGGTGGACCCAGAGAAAACAACACGGGACGGCGTGGTCGATGGTGACAACAATGCCAACGTGATTAACGCGGCCTACACAGGCGACCCTGAGGGCGACAAGATTGACAACAACGATGCGATCATCGGCTCGGACACCGGTGATCAGGATATCGTTGATGCGCGGGGCGGAGACGACAAGGTCTATGCGGGCGCAGACGATGACGAAGTTTATGCAGGCGCGGGCGACGACACTGTATATGGCGGCACGGGCGACGATCTGATTTACGGTGACAGCGGCTATACCGGCGGCACCATCGGCAAGACCACCGGCGACGAAAACATGTTCCGCTGGAGCGAGCTGCCCGATCCGGACGGATCATGGCACGGCAAGGTCGACGACGGCGACGATCTGGAAAACATGAAGCTGAGCCAACAGGTTGGTGGCGTCAAGGTGACGGTCGAGACACCGCCGCGTCCCTCGTGGCACTCAAACGGTCTTGAAACCGAATTCGACAACGAAGCGATTTACGTTGGCGGTCTCAAGGACAGCATCAACACACGCTCCAGCCTTGAATCCGAAGCCGACAACGGAGAATGCGGCACCTACAAGATCGGTTTCGACAAAGCTGTTGATCAGGTACGCTTTAACATCACCGACATCGACGCCGATGTGGGTTATGTCCGCGTGCTGGCCTATGGCCCCGATGGCACATTGATCCCGGTTGATTTTCAGGCCGGTTCCGGTCTGTCCGTGGGTGGCAACAACACCATCACCGCCAATGACGATCATCAGGATGCACGCACCGATGCAGACGCGTCGGTGACCGTGACTGTGACCGGCCCCGTCAGCCGGATCGAAGTGATCCACGCGGGCGACGGCCACGGCCAGTCGAACATTTACCTGTCGGACATCGGAATTGTCGAAACCTTTGAAACCATCGAAGGCACTGACGGCGAAGCCACCGCAGCGCAGGGCGCAGGTGCCGATTTCCTGAACGGTGACGCAGGCAACGACACGATCTATGGTCAGGGTGGCGACGACACCATCAACGGTGGCGCGGACAACGACCTGTTGGTGGGTGGTTCGGGCGATGACAGCATCGACGGCGGCTCTGGCGACGACGTGATCTACGGCGACAATGCCGGCGAAACACCCCCGACATCGACCGAGACCGTGCGCGAAAGCTTTGAGTGGGATCAGGCAGGCGTGGCCAACGGCCAAGATCTGGACGGTTTCACCCAGAACACCGGCAACGTGAATGTAACGTTCAAAGTGCTGCAAGAAACCGGCGCGGCGGATACCGAATTTTCCACGGACCAGCAAAAAGTCCACTCGATCGAGGATGACGGCAAGGGCGTGGACGCCTACAGCTCGCTGGACAGCGAAACCAAGGGCAAGGGCAACCAGGCCGACTATGAGCTGTCGTTCAGCGATGCGGTCGAAAACGTGTCCTTCCGCGTCAACGACATTGACGGCGACGGTGTCGTACGCATCCGTGCCTATGACGTGAACGGCAACGAAATCAACGTCGACATGACCGGCGGCAGCAAGCTGACACTGATCGACAGCGATGGTAAATTCGGGGTCGACACGGCGGACAGCAATGGCGGCTACGAGGAAGATACATCGGGCAACTATTCGATCTTGGTGGATATCCCCGGACCGGTGAGCCGTATCACCATCGAACACGACCAGAACGGTTCGAACAACTCGGGCATCAACGTCACGGACGTATACTTTGACGCAACGGTTGGCGTGCCTGCCGGCGAAGACGGCAACGACGTGCTGAACGGCGGCGACGGCGACGACATGATCTTTGGCGAAGGCGGCAACGACACGCTGACCGGCGGCGAAGGTGACGACACACTGTCCGGCGGCGATGATGCCGACGTGATCTTTGGCGGCGCAGGTGATGTGGTCGACGGCGGGGCAGGTGGCTTTGACGCCGATCCGGCGCTGAACACCGACAACGACACATTGGACCTGACAGGCCAGGGGCCGTTCTACATCACCGACAAGGTGGTGGACAGCAACGGCAACGGTTTCGACGGCACGATCGTCTTTGTGGACGGCGACGGCAAACCGACAGGCGACACGCTGACGTTCACCGAGATTGAAAACATCATTGGCGACGAAGTGAACCGTGGCCCCGACGCCATGGACGACACCGCGACCACGGATGAGGACACGGCTGTCACCATCGACGTGTTGGCCAACGACACCGATCCCGATGGCGACACGCTGACCATCAAATCTGCGACCGTGCCTGCCGATCAGGGCTCCGTTGAGATCGTTGACAACAAACTGGTGTTCACACCCGCCGACAACTTCAACGGCGAGGCGACGATCACCTACGTGGTTCAGGACGGCAACGGCGGTGAAGACACCGGCGAGGCGGTCGTGACCGTGAACCCGGTCAACGACGATCCGGTTGCTGTGGACGACACTGCGACCACAGACGAAGACACCGCCGTGACGGTGGATGTGCTGGCGAACGACACCGATGTGGACGGCGACACGCTGACCATCAAATCGGCGACCGTGCCTGCCGATCAGGGCACCGTGCAGATCGTTGACAACAAACTGGTGTTCACGCCTGCCGACGACTTCAACGGCGAGGCGACGATCACTTACGTGGTTCAGGACGGCAACGGCGGTGAAGACACGGGCGAGGCGGTTGTGACCGTGACCCCGGTCAACGACGATCCGGTTGCTGTGGACGACACCGCGACAACAGACGAGAACACGCAAGTTACCATCGACGTGCTCGCCAACGACACGGACGTGGACGGCGATACGCTGACCATCAAGTCGGCGACCGTTCCGGCCGACCAAGGCTCTGTCGAAATCGTCGACAACAAGGTTGTGTTCACGCCGGCCACCGACTTTGTAGGGGATGCGACCATCACCTACGTGGTTCAGGACGGCAACGGCGGCGAAGACACCGGCGAAGCGGTCGTGACCGTGAACAATGTCAACGACGCGCCCGACGCGGTGGATGACGAAGCTGCGACATTCAACCAGGACCCGGTTCTGATCGACGCGCTGGCCAATGACACCGATCCCGATGGCGACAAGCTGACCATCACCAATGTTTCGGTTCCTGCGGCTCTGGGTGTGGCGATCATTCAGGACAACAAGGTCCTGTTCACACCTGCCGCAGACTACGAAGGCATCGTGAACATCAGCTACACCGTCGAGGATCCCTCGGGCGCGTCCGACACGGCCAACATTCAGGTTCTGGTCAATGACGGTATCGTCAGCGGCACAGACGGCAATGATCTGATCAACGCAGGCTACACCGGTGATGCTGGTGGGGATATGGTCGACGCTGGCGACAACGAGTTCTCGGACGATCCGGCCAAAGCGGACGATGACATCATCGAAGCAGGCGATGGCAATGACACGGTCTTTGCCGGAAACGGCGACGATCTGGTCAATGGCGGCGCAGGCGATGACAGCCTGAACGGCGGCATGGGCGATGACACGCTGAACGGTGACGACGGCAACGACACCATCAACGGCGGGGCCGGTGACGATCTGATCAACGGCGGCGCGGGTGACGATGTCATCAAGGGCGGCGACGGGTCCGACACCATCTACGGCGGTGACGGCAACGACGTGATCACCTCGAGCGATCCCGACAACGATTTCAAGATCGACAAGGGCTATCCGGGTCTGTTCACCGGCGAAGAAGGCACGGCTGCTGCCGAAAACGAGCGCGACTATGTCGATGGCGGTGCGGGCGACGATACCATCAGCACCGGTGACGACCGTGACACCATCGTGGGCGGCACCGGCAATGACGTGATCGACGCAGGCATCGACGACGACGAAGTCTCGGGCGACGAAGGCGACGACCGGATTGTCGGCGGCGAAGGCAACGACATCATCTATGGTGGCATCGGCAACGACACGATCTATGCTGGCAACGACCCGCTGAAGGTCCCGGATTCGACCAACATCGAAGACGACGGATCGAACCCCTTCGGTGCCGACAAACGCCAGGACAACGGCCGTGACACCGTTTATGGCGGCGAAGGCAACGACGTGATCTACGGCGCGGACGACGATGACCTGCTGTACGGTGACGAAGGCGACGACTACATCGACGGCGAAATCGACGACGACACCATCTTTGGTGGTGTTGGCAATGACACCCTTCTGGGCGGTCAGGGCAACGACGAGATCGACGGCGGCGAAGGCGACGACTATATCAACGCAGGCCGCAATGCCGACACTGTCTATGGCGGCACAGGCAACGACACGATCTTTGGCGAAAACGGCGCTGACAAGCTTTACGGCGGCGACGGCGATGACTGGATCGACGGCGGCACCGGTGATGACACGCTGGACGGCGGCGACGGCGATGACATGATCATCGGCGCAACCGGCGATGACGTGATGACCGGCGGTGCGGGCAATGACACCATGGACGGCGGCAACGGCGGCGACGACTATATGTCGGGTGGCGATGGTCGCGACACCTTCCTGAATGCCAATGCCGGTGACACCGTCGACGGCGGCACAGGCGGTGACGACTTTGACACGCTGGATCTGACCGGTGCTGGCAAATACGAGTATGTGTCGCGCACCGTGGATGCGGACGGCGATTCAACCTCGGGCACCATCCGGTTCCTGAACGCGGATGGCACCAGCAAGGGCACGCTTGATTTCTACGAGATCGAGTCGATCATCCCCTGCTTTACCCCCGGCACCCTGATCGCCACGCCCAAAGGCGAGCGTCGCGTCGAGGATCTGCAAGTCGGCGACCGGGTTATCACCCGCGACAACGGCATCCAGGAAATCCGCTGGGTGGGTCAAAAGTCGATGTCCGGCGCCGAGTTCGAGCGTGCAGAGCACCTCAAGCCTGTCCTGATCCAGAAGGGCGCGCTGGGGGGCGGTCTGCCAGAGCGTGACATGATGGTCTCGCCCAACCACCGCGTTCTGGTGGCCAATGACAAGACCGCGCTCTATTTCGAAGAGCGTGAAGTTCTGGTCGCGGCGAAACACCTGACCGGACTTGAGGGGGTCGATATTGTTGACGTCAGCGCAACAACATACATCCACCTGATGTTCGACCAGCACGAGGTGATCCTGTCGGACGGCGCCTGGACCGAAAGCTTCCAGCCCGGCGACCTGACACTCGCCGGTATCGGCAATGCGCAGCGCAACGAACTTTTCGAGCTCTTCCCTGAGTTGAAAACGCGCGAAGGCATCGACGCCTATACATCGGCACGCCGGTCCCTGAAAAAGCACGAGGCGGTCCTTTTGACCAAGTAAGCGCGCCTCGCGCACATCCAAAATATGCAGTGAGTGAGTCGCCGGTGTGGTCCCAGACCACACCGGACGAGGAAAACGGCGCAGGGGGCTGCGCCGCTTTTCGCGTTCAATGGTCTGGAATTTTCAAGACTGTTTCCGTAAATGAAAATGTGCCGCATTTCGTTGCGGCAACTAAGGCAAATTTACGTGATCTTGGACCAAAATATGGCCAATCCCCATATACTTCCCGGAATTGTAGGTTAATACATCTTTAAGACGAGCGTGGGGGCGCGACGTCTAATGATTCAGCTTTGGGAAACCGCTGCCATGACCGTGATCAATGGGACAAATAACAACGACACTCTTCAGGGTGGCGCTGGTGACGACTCGATTTCAGGCCTGAACGGCCAGGACCGCATCTCGGGCGAGGGCGGCAACGACTATATCTCGGGCGGTGACGGGAACGACACGCTTTTCGGGGACGCAGGCGAAGGCACAGCCCCCGGCAAGGACGCCTCTGCGCTGTCTTTGCGCAGCGAGAACGTGGTGTCGCAAACCTATTACGGAAACAATGCCAGCGCGGGCGACTCTGCGATTTACAGCAATGTTGCGACATTGGCGGACGGCACTCCGATCTCGGGTCGTCTGGTTCTGGTGTCGAAATCCGACCACAAGCTTTCGGTCGATCTGACCGGTGGCCGTGGTTCAGAAATTCTGCTGAACAATCAGTATGTCAGCTCGGGCAAGGGCGACACCGCCACATTCCGGTTCGAGTTTTTCAACCCCGCAACAGGTCAGCCTGTGGCGCTGAACTCGGTCGCGACGTTCAACGACCTCGACAAGAACGGCACCGGCGACCAAGAAGCGGTGACGCTGCAAGCGTCCAGTTTCTCGGCCTTTGGCGTGGCGTCAAATTCCGTTCTGAACGTCCAGACCACATCGACGACGGTCAAGGCGATCGGTAGCGGTAACAACGACCCCGAGGATCAAGAAGCTTGGTTTAGCGCCCAGTTTGAAAACCGGACGTTCATTGAATTTACACTGGAATCGCGCAGCACACAGTCGGGCTTTACCTTCTCGGGCGACCTGATCGACGACGCGATTGTCACCCCCATCGTGGCGGGCAACGACACCATCGACGGTGGCGCAGGCAACGATGTGATCTTTGGCCAGGGCGGCAATGACGTGCTGTATGGCGGCAGCGGCAACGACTATGTCGACGGCGGCGAAGGCAACGACCTGCTGGATGGCGGTCAGGGTCAGGATACGCTGATCGGTGGCGCGGGCAACGACACGATGTCCGGCGGAGAGGGCGATGACTCTCTTGATGGCGGCGAAGACAATGACGTGATGGATGGCGGTCAGGGTCAGGATAGGCTGATCGGCGGCGCGGGCAACGACATGATGTCTGGCGGCGACGGTGACGATATTCTCGATGGCGGCGAAGGCAACGACCTTCTGGACGGTGGTCAGGGTCAGGATACGCTGATTGGCGGCGCGGGCAACGATACGTTGATCGGCGGCACCGGCGACGACACAATGACCGGCGGTGACGGCCAGGATCTGTTTGTGATGGGCAAGGACCATGACAGCGCCAGCGGCGGGTTTGGCAGTGATCGCTTTACCTTTGACGGCATCAACGGCGGCACCATTGTCGGCGGCGAGGATGCGGATGGCAAAGATATCGACGTGATCGACCTGACCGGCGTGCGCGCCAAGGTCTATTCCGACGGGCCGGGTTCGGAATCCGGCCGGATCGATTTTTACGACGAGCATGGCAACATTTCGGGTCGCACCAACTATTCCGAGATCGAACAGATCATCATGTGCTTTACTCCCGGCACCATGATCGCCACGGACAAGGGCGAGGTGGCCGTCGAGGCATTGAAACCGGGTATGCGGGTGTTCACCCGTGACAATGGTCTGCAAAAACTGCGGTGGGCAGGGCGGCGCGATTTGACCCGTGCGGAACTGGCTGCAAATCCGACCTTTAACCCCGTGCTGATCCGCCAGGGTGCCTTGGGGCGTGGCTTGCCTGACCGCGACATGCTGGTCAGCCCGAACCACCGGATGCTGATCACTTCGGATCTGGCGGCCGTGATGTTCGACGACCGCGAGGTGCTGGTCGCGGCCAAGCACCTGACAATGATGGATGGCGTGGACGTGGTCGAGGCGGACAGCGTCAGCTATATCCACCTGATGTTCGACCACCACGAGGTGATCCTGGGCGACGGCACATGGACCGAAAGCTTTCAGCCCGGTGACATGTCACTGCGCGGTATCGGATCAGAGCAACGTCAGGAAATCCTGTCGCTGTTCCCCGAGCTTGAGACGGTTCAAGGTTTGGAAGACTACACTTCGGCCCGCCGGTCGCTGCGGTCCTTCGAGGCGCGTTCGCTCTTGGGTTAATCCCTGAGCGCGCGCCAGTTGGCCCAATCCTCGGGCGTGTCCAGATCATTGCGCGCGCGGTTGCCTGACAGGGCAATCCGCGCGACGCGATGTCCGGCGGATTTGACAATCGACTGGCCGCCGTGATCGCCGGTCAGCTTTGCAAACTGTGCGAACAACGGCTTTGCAAATACGATGGGATGCCCGTCGCGCCCGTCCGCAGTTGTTCCGCGCCAGATCAGTATTTCTGTACTCAAGTCAACGGCTTGGATCACGTTATTCAAGTCATCCTCCGTCAGATCGGGCAAGTCGCCCAACAGCAAAAGCGCGGCCTTTGCAGTCTTGGGCAATGCCGCAAAGGCCGTGCGCAGCGATGCACCCATTCCTTCGGCCGCATCTGCAACCGGCACCGGTGTCACGTCCAGCCCCGAGATTGCCGTATAACGGTCGTGAGGCGCGGGCGGCAGTGCCACGAAGACCCGTTCGCAGACCTGACGCGCGATCCGGCATTGCCGCCGGATCAGCGGCTCGCCATCCACGTCCTGCATAAGCTTGTCCGCGCCGCGCATCCGCGACGATTGCCCGGCGGCAAGGACGATGGCAGGGATATGTTCGAGCGCACACATTGGCCCACCATACTCAGCCACGCATCCGTGCGCCATCGGCATCAAAGGGTGGCGTCAGCGTGACGGTGGCGGGGCGCATCTGGCCGAGGATTTCGATTTCGACCTTCAGCCCGTCCGACACGGCCTGTCTGGGCAGGAAACCTTGGGCGATTGAGGTGCCCGTGTGGTGCGAATAGCCGCCCGAGGTACAAAAGCCCACAACCTCGCCGTCCAGCCAGATCGGCTCGTAGCCGTGCACGTCAGCGTCATCCGCATCGACCGCAAGAGCAACCAGCCTGCGTGTGGTCCCCCGGACGCGTTCAGCTTCGGCGGCGGCACGGCCGATGAATTCCGTGCCCTTTTTGAAGTCGATAAAGCGATCCAGCCCCGTCTCGGCGGCGGTGTAATCGGGTGAAAATTCGGCCATCCAGCTGCCGAAATGCTTGTCCAGCCGCAGCGACATCATCGCGCGCATTCCAAAGGGGACCATGCCGTGCGGCTGACCCGCGGCCCACAGGGTCCACCACAGCGCACGCTGGCCCATCGGATCGCAGTAAACTTCATAGCCCAGATCGCCGGTGTAGCTGACCCGCTGCACGATACAGTCGGTCATGCCAACGGTCATGCGGCGGACATCGCGAAACTTCAGGTCCGAAATATCGGTGCGCGTGCATGCGGCCAGAACCGCGCGCGCCATTGGCCCTGCGATCTGGAACCCTGTGCGCGTGTCACTGATGTTTTCGACATGAACACCATCTTCCAAGTGACTGGAAAACCATCTGAAATGATAATTCTGGCTGCCGTAGGAGGCCGTCAGCTGAAACTCTTCCGCGCCCAGGCAGGATATGGTGAAATCTCCGATCAGCTTGCCCTTGTCCGACAGCATCGGTGTCAGCGACAGCCGCCCCGGTTGCGGCACGCGGCCTGCCATGATCCGGTCCAGCCTTGCCCGCGCGCGCGGACCTGTGACGCGGTATTTGCCAAAGTTTTGCACTTCGTTGATGCCAACACCGCCGCGCACGCCGCGAACCTCGCGCGCGGTCGCGTCAAAAGCGTCCGAACGGCGGAAGGACGGCGTTTCAAAGGACGGCTCGCCGTCCTGGGCAAAATAGTTCACCACCTCAAGCCCGTATTGCTGGCCCCAGACCGCACCCATGTCGGAAAAAATGTCATACATCGGCGTGGTGCGGTTGGGACGCGCGGCGGGCAGTTCTTCGTTGGGATAGCTGACGGAAAACCGCTTCTGATAGTTCTCGATGACCTTGGGCAGCGTGTATCCGGGGCTGATCCAGTCGCCAAAGCGGGCCACGTCCATGGCCATCACGTCACGTTCCGGCTCGCCTTCGATCATCCATTGCGCCAGCGTCAACCCGACGCCGCCGCCTTGGGAAAAGCCCGCCATGACGCCGCAGGCGGACCAGTAATTGCGCACGCCGGGCACCGGGCCGACCAGCGGATTGCCATCGGGGGCGAAGGTAAACGGCCCGTGGATCACCGATTTGACGCCTGCGGTCTCCAGCGCCGGAAAGCGCTTGTAGGCAAAGGCGATGCTGTCCTCGATCTTGTCGAAATCATCGGGCAACAGTTCGTGGCCAAAGGTCCACGGCGTGCCGTTCACCGCCCAGGGGCGGCAACGCTGTTCATAAAACCCGATGCACAGTCCGCGTCCTTCCTGCCGCAGATAGCTTTCGCCGGCCGGGTCCATGACATGAGGGTGTTCGCCGCCCGCGTTCACGATGTCGGCGATCATCGGCACCTCTTCGGTGACGATATACTGGTGCTCCATCGGGTGCAGGGGGAAATAGATGCCCGCCATCGCGCCCACTTCGCGCGCCCACAACCCGCCCGCGTTGACGATGTGCTCGGCATGGATCGTGCCCTGATCGGTCACCACATCCCAGGTGCCGTCGGGGCGTTGGTTGGTTTCGGTGACCATCGTGTGTGTCTGGATCGTGGCCCCGCCCATCCGCGCGGCCTTGGCATAGGCGTGGGTGGTGCCCGAGGGGTCAAGGTGGCCGTCGAGGGGGTCGTAAAGCCCGCCAATGATGCCGTCGATATTGGTTACGGGGGCAATCCTGGCGATCTCGTCGGGCGTGACGATCTCGGTCTCCAGCCCCATGAAACGATGCTTGGCCCGTTCCGCCAGCAGCATGTCGAACCGATCCCGATTGTCGGCCAGCGTAATGCCGCCCACATGGTGCAGGCCGCAGGACATTCCGGTGATCGCTTCCAACTCTTTGTACAGGCGGATCGTATAACCCTGAAGCGCGGCCATATTGGTGTCGCCGTTCAGTGTGTGAAATCCGCCCGCCGCGTGCCACGTGCTGCCCGAGGTCAGCTCTGACCGTTCGATCAGCATCACGTCGGACCAGCCGAGTTTCGTCAGGTGGTAGAGCACGGATGCGCCGACTACGCCTCCACCGATGACGGCAACGCGGGTGGTGGTTTGCATGGGGCAGCCTCCGGTTGGGTGGTACGCCCCCGATTTTAGGGGGCAAGGGGGCGTGGGCTGGTCCGTTTGCGACGGATTGCGTCGCTGGTGCGGGGTGCCAGGGCAGGCCGGGGCGCTGCCCCGGACCCCGGAGTTTGTCTGGCAAGATGAAGAGGATTATTCCTGTGCTTGGTGTTTGGCCGACATCGGGCGTCGGAAACGATCAATCTTATGCGCCACAAGGCGGCAGGTTGAAGGCCAGGTGAATTCAACAAAGGCCAAACCCCATGCGCACCCATGCCCAAGCTGTCGTGATCGGCGGCGGCGTTATCGGATGTTCGATCCTGTACCATCTGGCCAAGCTGGGCTGGCGGGACGTGGTGCTGCTGGAACGGGACGAGCTGACCTCGGGCAGCACCTGGCACGCGGCGGCCAACATTCACGGGCTGCATGACAGCACCAACATCAGCCGTATCCAGCATTACACCATGGGGCTGTACAAGGAGCTGGAGCAGGAAACGGGGCAGGGCTGTGGCGTGTTCCAGCCCGGATCGCTGTATTTGGCCCAGACCGAAGCGCGTGAGCATCAACTGCGTTTGCAGGCGGCCAAGGCCAAGCTTTACGGCATGAACTTTTACGAGGTGGACCGCAACGAGGCCGAGCGGTTGCACCCTTTGGTGGATTTCGACGGTATCCGCTGCATCATGTGGGAACCCGAGGGCGGCAATGTGGACCCGTCCGGCGTGACCAATGCCTATGCCGCTGGCGCACGGGCCATGGGGGCCGAGATCATCCGGTTCTGCCCCGTCACGGGCACAGAGCAGCAAGCTGATGGCACATGGATCGTGCGCACGGAAAAGGGCGATATTGCAACGCCTTGGGTGGTGAACGCTGCCGGCCTCTGGGGGCGCGAGGTGGCGGCGATGGCGGGGCTGACGCTGCCGTTGCAGCCGACCGAGCACCAGTATTTCGTGACCGAGACCATCCCCGAGATCGCGGCACTGGACCGGCGTTTGCCCTCGGTCGCGGACCGGGACGGCGAATATTACCTGCGGCAGGAGGGCAAGGGGCTGCTGGTGGGCGCCTATGAGAAAGACATGCGGTTCTGGGCCGAGGACGGCACGCCGCAAGGGTTCGGCCACGAGCTGTTCGCCGATGATCTGGAGCGGATCGAGGACAACATGATGCGCGCCATCGACCGGGTGCCCGTGGTGGGCACCGCAGGGATCAAGCGGGTGATCAACGGGCCGATGATCTGGTCACCCGATGCCAATGTCCTGTTCGGGCCGGTGCCGGAACTGCGCGGCTATTTCTGCTGCAACGGCATCATTCCGGGCTTTTCCCAATCCGGCGGCATGGGCCTGTTGGCGGCGCAGTGGATCATCGAGGGTGAGACGCAATACGACATGTTCGCTTGGGACATGGCACGGTTCGGGGACTGGGCGGACAAGGCCTTTACCAAGGCGCGGGTGCGCGACCAATATGCGAACCGGTTCAAGATCCATTTCCCCAACGAGGAACGCAGCGCCGGACGGCCTGCGCGCACGCGGCCCGTTTACGATGTCCAAGGTCAGATGGGCGCGATGTTCGGGCTGAACGCAGGCTGGGAACATCCGCTGTGGTTTGCTGATGCACCCGGCGCGCAGGACACTGACGGGTTCACGCGGCAGAACTGGTGGGGGCCCGTGGGCGCTGAATGCCGGATGCTGCGCGAGCGGGCGGGGATCATCGACATCTCGAATTTTGCCAAATACCGTTGCAAGGGGCCGGGGGCCGAGGCGTGGCTGAACGCGGTCTTTGCCAACCGGATGCCCGTGGCGGTGGGACGGTCGTGCCTGACGCCGCTGATCGGGAAACGCGGCGGGATTGCAGGCGATTTCACCGTGACACGGCTTGCCGAGGATGACTTCTGGGTCATCGGCTCGGGCATGGCAGAGCGTTATCATCAACGGTTTTTCCGCGCTGTGCCATTGCCGGAAGGAACCTGCTTTGAAAGCATGACCGAGGCGATGTGCGGGTTCAACGTCGCTGGACCGGACAGTCGCGCGCTGTTGCAGCGGTTGACCAATACGTCGCTGGAGACGCAGGATTTTCCTTTCATGCGGTCGCAGTGGATCGAAATGGCAGGCGTGCAGGTGCTGGCGCTGCGCGTGTCGTTCACTGGTGATCTGGGCTGGGAGCTGCATTGCCGCACGCAGGATCAGGCCCGGCTTTATGCGGCGCTGATTGCGACGGCGAAAGAGTTTGATGCAGGACCCGTCGGCAGCCGCGCGCTGATGAGCCTGCGGATCGAAAAGGGATACGGATCATGGGGCCGCGAATACAGCCCCGAATACTGGCCGCAAGAGGTTGGGCTCGACCGGCTGTGCAAGATGGACAAGGTGTTTTTGAACAGCGATGCGCTGGCCACGACACTGGTTCAGCCTGCGCGTGAACGGTTGGTGCTGCTGGGGCTGGAGGCCGCGGACACCGAGGCCTCGCATGCGGATGCGACGGGCGGTGAGCCGATTTTCAAGGACGGGCAGGGGATCGGGCGCGTGACCTCGGGCGCTTATGGCTATTCGGTGGGGATGTCGCTGGCACTTGGCTACGTCAGGGGTGTCGGGGACGGTGAAGTCGTTGACGTGATGGTGTTGGGCCGCCCGCACCGTGCCACGATCCTGCACGCGTCGCCCTTTGATCCCAAAGGGACGCGTCTGCGCGCCTAATTGTAGGGCAAACCCTTGATCTCGTGACGTGATGGTATAAACCATTTCGATAAAGCGTAATGAGGGCCTGCAATGCGCGCACTGCTCCATCCCAAACAGAGCGAACGGCTGGCACATCTGCGCGAGCTTGGCATTCTGGACACCGAGGCGGAAAGCCAATTTGATGAAGTCGTTGATTTGGCTTCTAAAATTTGCGATGTGCCGATCTCTTTGATCTCTCTAGTGGATGAAACCCGCCAGTGGTTCAAGGCGCGCGTGGGGCTGGATGCGCCCCAGACCGACCTGGATCGGTCGATTTGCAGTCACGTGATCCTGCAGGATGATCTGGTCGAAATTTCCGACACGACGCAGGATGTGCGCACGGCGGACAACCCCTTGGTCATGGGCGAGGAACACATCCGTTTTTATGCCGGTATGCCGTTGATTTCGGGCGAGGGGTTGCCGATCGGAACGCTTTGCGTGCTGGACACCGAACCGCGCGTTCTGACGGACCTGCAACGCACCACGCTGCGGGTGCTGGGCATGCAGTTGATGCGTCAGATCGAATTGCGGCTGGCCCTGCATCAGGCGGCGGTTCTGCGTGACGAGATCGACCACCGCGTCAAGAATTCGCTGCAAACCGTGGCGTCGGTGGTGCGGATGTACAAATCGCGGGTCGACAATGCTGTGGCGGTCGAAGCGCTGTCGGCGGTCGAGCGGCGCATTGATGCGGTGGCGATGCTGCATCAGGAGTTGTACCAGGCCAGCCAGTCGAACCGCGTGGCGCTGGCGCCCTATCTGGTGCGCGTCGCCTCGCTGCTCGAGGCCTCGGCCCCGTCGAATGTGCGTCTGGACATGGATGTCTGCACGGTGCAGGTGGAATCGTCGACAGCGGCCAATATCGGCATGATCGTCAGCGAATTCACCGCCAACGCGATCAAGCACGCCTTTCCGGGCGGACGGCGCGGCACGGTGGCAATCACGGTCGAGATGTCCCAGGACCATTCGAACATGCACGTCCAATGCCGTGATGACGGCATCGGCAACGCGAACCCGGCCGAAGAGAACGAAGTGACCCGCCTGGGCCAGCGCCTGATGCAGGCCGCTGCCCTTCAGATCGGGGCGGAATTCACGCTTGAGGCGCGGGCAGACGGCTATCACCTGAACATGCAGGTGCCGATGAAAGACGCGCCTAACGTCGAACTAGCGGCCGAATAGCCAGCGCCGCGATGCGGTTGCCGTCGCGGGCGGTGACCTCGAACCGGAATCCGTGGAACGAAAACACCTGACCGACGTCGGGGATCATCTGGGCCTCGTGGATCACCAGACCGGCGACGGTGTTCGCCTCGTCATCGGGCAGGGTCCATTCGGTCGCACGGTTCAGGTCGCGGATGGTCATTGATCCATCGACGATAAACTGTCCGTCCTCGCCGCGTGTCAGCGGGTGGTCGGCGTCGGGGTCGAACTCGTCGGTGATCTCTCCGACGATCTCTTCCAGAATATCCTCAAGCGTGATCAGCCCCTGAAGGCTGCCGTATTCATCCACCACCAGCGCGAAATGCGTGTTCAGACGCAGGAACTGGCGCATCTGGTCGTCCAGAGTGGTTGTTTCGGGCACGAAATAAGGGCTGGTGGCCACGTCCAGAATGTTGAACGACTTCAGCGCCTTGGCGTCGCCATCCGGGCCGCCGACGATCTTGTACATCGCGCGCAGCAGGTCCTTGGCATGAACCACGCCAATGATGTTTTCCACGTCATCACGGTACAGCGGCAGACGGGTGTGGCTGGATTTCAGACACTGCTCAAAGATGGTCTCGGGGTCGTCCTGGGCGTTGATCATCTCGATGCCCGAGCGGTGCAACATGATCTCTTCGACCATACGGTCGCCCAGATCCAGCGCGCCCAGAATCCGGTCGCGGTCTTCTTTCTCGACCACACCTTCGGAATGTCCCAGATGCAGCGCGCCCGCGATTTCCTCGCGCACGGCCAGAACGTTGCTGTTGGGGTCGATGCGCACGCCGAATACGAACAAAACACCGCGCACGAAATAACGGACCGCCGCCACGATGGGCGAGAACACCAGAATGATCAGCGCAATGGGCCGCGACACGGTGGCAGCCGCGCTTTCGGCATTGGTGATCGCATAGGTTTTCGGCAGCACCTCGGCAAAGATCAGCACCAGCAGCGTCATCACCAGCGTCGCCAGCGCCACGCCGCTTTCGCCAAAGACGCGGGTGAACAGGGCGGTGGCCATCGAGGCCGCCAGGATGTTCACAAGGTTGTTGCCCAGCAGGACAGAGCCGATCAGCCGTTCATTGTCTTCGGTGATTTTCAGCGCCCGTTGCGCGCCGCGTGACCCTTTGTCGGCCTGGCTGCGCAGTTTCCCGCGCGATGCCGCCGTCAGGGCGGTTTCCGAGCCGGAGAAAAAGCCGGAGAGAACCAGAAGAAACAGGATGATCCCGCAGGTTATCCAGAAAGCGCCGTCCAGCGTTGCAGAAGATGGGTCCATTGGTAAGTCTGTGATCCTTGTGGGTTCATAGGGTTATGGGGGCGATGGGCCGCGCATTCAAGGGAATGCAGGCAGATGATTGCAGACGATCGGGCCGGATCGAAGAGTTTATTGTTCGTCCGTCGGAGTCTTGACCGGTGTTTTGCGCGCGCTGTCGCCTGCCAGCGGATGATGATCCAGCACCAGTTCCGTCAGGCGCGCGTCCAGCACATGGGTGTAAATCTCGGTCGTGGCCACATCTGCGTGCCCCAGCAACGCCTGGATCGACCGCAGATCGGCGCCACCCGCCAGCAGGTGCGTGGCAAAGGCATGGCGCAGCGTGTGCGGTGTGACCTTGTCGGGGTTCACGCCGCCGGCGAGGGCGAATTCCTTGATCATCAGATAGAAACGATGCCGCGTCAGATGCCCCGCGGCCCCGCGCGACGGAAAGAGAAAGCGCGAGGCGGGCTTGCCCTTGGCGCGACCTGCATCCTCGTGTGCATCGCGGATTTTCAGCCAGTCGGCCAGGGCCGCGCGGGCCGGGGGAGACAGCGGCACGATGCGTTCCTTGCCGCCTTTGCCCAGTATTAGCAACATGCGCGGATCGCCCCGTGTCGCACTGACGGGCAGTCCGACCAGCTCCGTCACGCGCATCCCCGTGGCATAGAGCAGTTCCATCAAACAGGTGTTGCGCGCGGCATCCGCCTCATTGCGCCCCGATGCGCGGGCGGCCTCCAGCAGGCGGTCGACCTCGGCAATATCCAAGGTCTTGGGCAGGCGTTTGTCCTGACCCGGACCCGAAATCTGGATCGCGGGGTTTTCGGCGCGCCAGCTTTCCTCGAAGGCAAAGCGGTACATCTGCTTGATCGACGACAGCCGACGCGCACGGGTGGATTTGGCCAGGCCCTGATCGTCGCAAAAGACGAGATAGGCCTCGATATCGTCCTGTTTCACGGTGTCGAAGGTACGGCCCCGACGGGTGGCCCATTCGGCGAAATCCTTCAGATCGCGCCCGTAGGCCAACAGGGTGTTCTGTGCAGCCCCCAGTTCGGCGGCCTGCGCTTCGATAAATGTGGAAATCCAGCGGTCGGTGTCGGCGCTCATAACGCGGGCCTGAGCATGATTTGCAGGGCGGTGCGGCGGGCGTTGTCTTCCAGCCCCAGCGCGCGCAGCGTAGCCAGACCCTGACGCAGGTTGTCAGGATCGCCCTTGGCCCCTTCGTTCACCAACTCCAGCGCTCCCAACAACGCACGCCCCAGTTTGCCGGTGCGCGCCAGCCCGATCAGTTCGGCATCGGGGGTGGCATTGGCAAAGGCATCGGCCAATGCCTGTTCCATCGGGCCATTGGGTTGCGCGCCGGTGGTGTCGCCCTGCGCCAAGGCCACCAGAAACGGCGCACGCGCGGCGGCGGTGGGGTATTGGGCGGCGGCCATTTCGTAAACCGGTGACAGCAGCATCGTTTCGAAAGCGGCAGTGCTGGCGGCAGCGTCCTGCAACGCGGGCAGGCGGTCGCCAAAGAGGTTGGCGAAGGGCACGGCCAGGCCTGCAGCCTGCATCTCGAACCAGGCTTTCGGCAGGGTCTTGGCCACCGCCTCGGCGCTGTTGCTGTTCAAGGCTGTCTCGAACCGCTGGACGGCACGCACCCGGTCCCACAGACCACCCGAAGCGGCAGGCTGCCGGTCGGTGTAGATGCCCAGCAGGCGGTTGTCCGCGATGGCTCCGGTTTGTGCCAGACGCTCGACCGCCAACAGTTGCGACCGCCATCCGGCGAGTTCGCGCAGGTCAGCGTTGGCATAGACGCGGGGCCACAGGGTCGTCGAGATCGGGGTGCCGATCGCCTCGTAAACGCGAAAGGCCAGCGGGTCGGCCTTGGCCGGTGTCGGCAGGTCCGGCTCGCCCTCGAACAGGTCAGGGTCAAGGAACCGCTCCAGCATGTCGGCGCGCGATGCGGTGATCGCGTCCAGGGCGCGGGCGGTGCCCAGCAGCAGCACGGCGGTCTCCCAGTCGCCTGCGCGGGCGGCACAGAACACCCGTGTGGCGTAATCCGGGCTGAGCGACGGTTTGGTGGTGATCTTGGCACAGGCGGTGTCTTCGGTGCCGGCCAAAAGGCTGGCGTCGAAATAGCGGGCAAAGACGGCCCGCGACGATTCGGGGCCGATCTGTTCCAGCAACGCCAGCGCAGGATCAAGCGCACCCATGCGCAACAACGCATCCACCCGCGCAAGGTTAAAGGCCTGGTCCTGCACCGAAGGCGGCAGCGCCTCGGCCAGCAGCAGTGTGTAAAACAGCGATAGCGTGGCGGGCAGACGGATCGCCCTGGCCTCGGCTATGGCATTTGCCAATTCGACACCGTCCGACCCTTGCCACAATGTGTCGGGCAGGCCGGTCACCGACGCAGGCGCAAGTCCCACGCGCCGGGCTGCGGGGCCGTCCAGCGGCGATACCGTGATCGAGGGCACATTGCCGTTGGGTGTGACGGCGGGCTCATCAGCGGGCGGCCTTGTCTGGGCTGCCGGCGTGGGCGCGTTGCGGTCCAGCCATTCG
Organism: Sulfitobacter sp. 20_GPM-1509m; assembly: GCF_000620505.1. Taxonomy (GTDB): domain Bacteria; phylum Pseudomonadota; class Alphaproteobacteria; order Rhodobacterales; family Rhodobacteraceae; genus Pseudosulfitobacter. The sequence continues at coordinate 41,565 of NZ_JIBC01000010.1, forward strand.
ATCACCGACAAGGGCGCTTCTTGCGCCTGTGCGGTTCCCACGGACATGGCAACACCCAGGATCAGGCCGGGAATGCCGCCCGGTCTGCGCGAATTTACGCCGCTCTTATTTGCCATCGAGTGTCACGGGCACACGTACTTCGGCTTGCGGCGGGTCAAAGTCGGCGCCGAAAAATGGACCGACATAGGCGTAGACCACCAAACCCAGAAGCCCCAGAACGATTAGATATATCAGATACTTGATTAGTTTTCCCATGTCTCAGCCTGCCCCGGGTCTTATGATTTTGACCAAGTTATATATGGCCTTTTCTCCAATATCACGTCATTCACCGGAATATGAGCGAAATTCAGCAATCCATGCCAGGTAGTCCAGCAGATACTCCGCAATTTGCGTTGCATAAAACCGTTGTGATGGTGGGGATGATGGGCGCTGGCAAGACCGCTGTCGGCAAGGCGCTGGCGGCGAAGCTGGGCGTGCCCTTTATCGACAGCGATCACGAGATCGAGGCGGCGGCGAACATGACCGTGCCCGAAATTTTCGAACGCGACGGCGAGCCGTTTTTCCGAATCAAGGAAACCCAGGTGATCTCGCGCCTGCTGGATACGGCGCAGGGCATCCTGTCCACCGGGGGCGGCGCATTCCTGAGTGAGGAAAATCGCAACAACATCTCGCGGCGGGGCGTTTCCGTCTGGCTGAACGCCGACCTGCCGTTGCTGTGGCAACGGGTGCGTTACAAGGACACGCGTCCTCTGCTGCGCGATCCCGACCCCAAGGGCAAACTGACGCGGCTGTATGAGGCGCGGGTGCCGCTTTACAAGCTGGCCGATCTGCATGTGCCGTCCAAACCGTCGTACAGCATCGACGAAATGGCGGACCGGGTGATTGCGGCGCTGCTGACGCGGCCCGATGTGTTGGAGAAGACAGATGCGTGAAACCGTGCATGTGAACCTGCCGGGGCGTGACTATGACGTGGTGATCGGCACCGGCCTGCTGGCCGAGGCGGGGGCGCACATTGCACCGCTGCTGAAACGGTCGCGGGTGGTTGTGATCTCGGACGAGAATGTCGCGGCCTTGCACCTGTCGCCATTGCAAGAGGGCCTGCGCAGCCACGGGATCGACAGTGCCGCGATGACCCTGCCTGCGGGCGAGGCCACCAAAAGCTGGCCGCATCTGATGACCTGTGTCGACTGGCTGCTGGACCAGAAGGTCGAGCGGGGCGATATCGTCGTGGCATTGGGCGGCGGCGTGATCGGCGATCTGGTGGGCTTTGCCGCCGCGATCCTGCGGCGCGGGGTGCGCTTTGTGCAGATGCCCACGTCGCTGCTGGCGCAGGTGGACAGCTCGGTCGGCGGCAAGACAGGAATCAACGCACGCCACGGCAAGAACCTGATCGGCGCCTTTCATCAGCCCAGCCTGGTGCTGGCGGATGTGGATGTTCTGGGCACGCTGAACGCGCGCGATTTTCTGGCAGGCTACGGCGAGGTCGTGAAATACGGGCTGCTGGGCGATGCCGCGTTTTTTGAATGGCTCGAAGGGCAGGGACCGGCATTGGCCGCGGGCGACGTGCCTGCGCGCATCGAAGCGGTCCGCCGGTCGGTACAGATGAAGGCCGATATTGTCGCGCGCGACGAGACGGAACAGGGCGAGCGGGCCTTGCTGAACCTTGGGCACACGTTCTGTCACGCGCTTGAAGCCGCGACCGGTTACTCTGATCGGTTGTATCACGGCGAAGGCGTGGCGGTGGGCTGTGCGCTGGCCTTTGCGCTTTCGGCGCGTCTGGGCCTGTGCAGCCAGGAAGAGCCCAGCCGCGTGCGCGCGCATTTGCGTGCCATGGGCATGAAGACCGATCTGGCCGACATCGACGGCGATCTGCCGGGGCCGCAGGCGTTGCTGGATCTGATGGGGCAGGACAAGAAGGTGGTGAATGGCCAGCTGCGTTTTGTGCTGGCGCGGGGCATCGGCGATGCCTTTGTCACGGGTGACGTGCCGCCCGAGGCGGTGTTGGATGTTCTGCGCGACGCCTAGACGCCGCGCAGAACCAAATCCTCAGAACGGAATTTCGTCGTCCAGGTCGCGCGAAGGCGTGGGCGCACTGTTGCCACCACCGGAAGACGGACCGCCGTAACGGTCATCCGAGGGGCCGCTGTCATAGCCGCCACCGCCGCCACCATAGTTGCCGCCACCGCCGCCGCCGCCACCGCTGGGTCCGTCCAGCATGGTCAGCGTGCCGCCGAACCCTTGCAAAACAACCTCGGTTGAATAGCGGTCCTGGCCGGATTGATCCTGCCATTTGCGCGTTTGCAACTGGCCTTCGATATACACTTTCGAGCCCTTTTTCAGGTACTGTTCGGCAATGCGCACCAGTCCCTCTTGGAAGATGGCAACCGAATGCCATTCGGTCCGCTCTTTGCGCTCACCGGTGTTGCGGTCTTTCCATGTCTCGGAGGTGGCGATGCGCAGGTTGCACACCTTGCCGCCGTTCTGAAAGCTGCGCACTTCGGGATCGCGGCCCAGATTGCCGATAAGGATCACTTTATTCACTGAGCCAGCCATGATGTCCTCTCACTCATTCGTACCCGTTCGGGCGATTCCCGAACGGTCGTGACAACCTACAGACTGGCCGGAACATGGTAAACAGAAGCCTAACGGATATTGGCACCTTATGGGGTGGCCCAAGGCACAAGATCAAGTATAGTGCGCAAACGGGTGAAACCAGAGCCGTGCGGGCTTTGTCGATCTGGGGGCTGAGATTTATGCGCGTATGTATTTCTGCGCTGGTGATAGGTACGACACTGGCGGGGGCCGCGCATGCGGACGTGTTTGCGACACGCAGCCGCGGCAAGCTGTTCGGATCACAGACAAAAGTTTTGGACAGCCGCGCGTCACAACAATACACGGCATCGGTCCAGTTGCAGCCGCCCAAGGTGAACACGCCGACCAAATGGAATATGAACCCGGCCTATAACGGCAAGTACAAGGGCATCTATCTGAGTGCCGCCCGCGAGGCCGCGCGGCGTCACGGGGTGCCCGAGGACCTGTTCTTGCGGCTGATCCAGCAGGAATCAGGCTGGAACCCCACGGCCAAATCGCACAAGGGGGCGCTGGGTCTGGCGCAACTGATGCCTTCCACGGCGCGGCGTCTGCGGGTGGACCCCAGCGATCCGCACGAAAATCTGGACGGCGGCGCACGCTATCTCAGCCAGCAATATCGCACCTTTGGCAGCTGGAGGTTGGCGCTGGCCGCATATAATGCGGGTCCCGGGGCCGTGAAACGCCACAAGGGCGTGCCGCCCTACAAGGAAACCCAGAATTACGTCAAAGTGATCTGGGGCAGCTAAGCGGTATTCGCAGGGCGCCTCGGTTTCGACGTGCGCGCTTCGGCGCGCGGCGCCTGACACGTGGCACAGGCAGGTTCCCGCCGCCGCGAAAAATCTCCGTTTTGTTGTCAGAGATGGTATCCGCACTTGGCCTAAACTCTGAAAAATCGTTTATTTTCAGATTTTTGAGCGCACTTCCGCTGGCGGTGTCCGGTAATCACTGCCGTTTTACCCGTCGCTTCGGAACCAAATCAACGCGTGGCCCGTTGTTCAGCACAACCTGGGCCATAACGGCCGTTGAAGGAGCAAGACCATGAAAACGACTTTTGCAAAACTGACTGCTGTAACAGCGCTCGCCCTGCTGCCAATTGGGGCTTTCGCCGAGACGCCGATTTCTGAAGTGAAGGTTCATGCGAATTTGAATGAAAACGTCGACGCCAACGCGATGCAATATTACCCGCAGATCGAAACAGACGTGCAACGTCTGATCGCCGAGCGCCTGGACCTGACCGGCGACGCGGGCGATCCGATGATTGATGTCGAGATCAAGGGCGTGATGCTGGATGGCGATTCCGTGCTGCCCGACAGCGCTGAGTTCAACGAACTTCGGGCGACAATCAACTACACCGATGACAACAACGAGATCAACGCCGAGGCCTATCCCGTCTGGATCAAGGCATCGACCGGCGAGACACCCATGGACGGCGTGGTCTATCTCGCGCCCGGCCAGGATGATTTCTATGTTGCGATGATTTCGACGCTGGCTGACACGGTTGTCGACAACATCCCCCAGATCACCCGCAGCGACAAATCGAAATAACTGAAGAACATCAATCTGCTCAGGGCCACAGTTCATGCTGTGGCCCTTTTCGTTATTCGGCTGCGATCTGGATCACGGGTTCCATTTCCGCAAACTTGTCTGCGCTCAGGTGGCATTTGACCTGATGACCCGACGCCAGCTCCCGCAAGGGCGGCACCTCTGTTTCACACAAGTTGCCCGGCACCTGTGCCTTCCAGCCACACCGCGTCTGGAACGGGCAGCCGGACGGCGGGTTCATGGCCGAGGGAATTTCCCCCTCCAACACGATGTGTTTCTTTTTCACCTTCGTGTCTGCAATCGGCACGGCGGACAGCAGCGCCTCGGTGTAGGGGTGGTAGGGCGGCGCGAACACCTGTGCCGTGGTGCCCAGTTCGACCACATGGCCCAGGTACATCACCATGACGCGGTCCGCGAGGTATCGCACGATGCTCAGATCGTGGCTGATGAACAGCAGCGTTGTCTTCTGTTCGCGCTGGATCTCCATCAGCAGATCGGTCACCGCCGCCTGCACCGACACATCCAGCGCCGAGACGGGTTCGTCCGCCACCACGATCCGCGCGTCGCCGGCAAAGGCGCGGGCGATGCCGACCCGCTGCTTTTGCCCGCCCGACAGTTGTCGCGGCATCCGGTCGGCAAATTCGCGGGGCAGTTTGACCAGATCCAAGAGCTCCAGCATCCGTTGCCGTCTGTCGGCCGCGGTCTTGCCGATCTTGAAAATCTCCAGCGCCCGGATGATCTGGCGGCCCACGGTCATGGACGGGTTCAGCGTGTCAAAGGGGTTCTGGAACACCATTTGCACGTCGGCCACGGTCTGCGTGTCGCGTTTCTCAATCGGGATGTCCTGAATGTCGTGGCCGTCCAGGGTGATCGTGCCCTCGGTCGCTGTCTCAAGCCCCATCAGAACCTTGGCAAAGGTCGACTTGCCACATCCGCTTTCCCCGACAATCGCCAGCGTTTCGGATTCGCGCGCCTCGAAGCTCAGCGTTTCGTTGGCCTTGACGACTTTGGTCGCAACACCGCCGAACAGCGCGTTGGCGGCGACCTCGTAATATTTCTTCAGGTTGTCCATACGCAGCACGACCTTGCCGACCTCTCCCTTTTCCTTGACCTCGGCCAGCACCGGCTGGGCCTGCCAGTCGATCTCTTGAAAGCGCAGACAGCGGGTGTTGTGCACATCGTCACCGGGGACGGGGAACATCGGAATATCGCCCTGATCACAGCGCCCCGCTTCGAAATAGTCGCAGCGCGGCCCAAAGTTGCAGCCCGGAGGCCGTTCGTGCGGCAGGGGAAAATTGCCTGGGATGGCGATCAGGGGGCGCGTGTTCTTGTCGGCACCGGGCAGGGGGATCGAACGGAACAGCGCCTGTGTATAGGGGTGCTGCATCTCGTCGAACACATCCTCGATGCTGCCGCGTTCGACGGCTTCGCCCGAATACATCACGCAGATGCGGTCACAGGTCTCCAGCACCAGCCCGAGGTTGTGGCTGATGAACAGCATCGAGGTGCCGTATTTCTTGCCCAGATCCTTGACCAGTTCCACCACCGCGGCCTCTACCGTCACGTCCAGCGCCGTGGTCGGCTCGTCCAGGATCAGCAGCGATGGCTCGGACATCAGCGCCATGGCGATCACGATCCGCTGTTGCTGGCCGCCCGACAACTGGTGCGGATAGGCGTCCAGTATCCGTTTGGGATCGGGCAGCTTTACATCCGTCACCACCTGCAAGGCCCGCGCGTGCGCATCTTTCTCGCTCATTCCGGCGTGGATCATCGGCACTTCCATCAGCTGCCTGCCGACCTTCATCGCCGGGTTCAGCGAGGCCATCGGCTCCTGATAGATCATCGCGATGTCGGACCCGCGAATGCGGCGCAATTCCTTTTGCGACATGGTCCCCAGATCCTGGCCCTTGAACTTGATCGAGCCACCCACGACGCGCCCGTTCACGCCCAGGTCCTGCATCACGCCCAAGGCCACGGTGGATTTTCCGCATCCGCTTTCACCGACCAGCCCGACGGCCTCGCCCGGCTGGACGCTGAGGGAAAAGTCCATGACCGCAGGAATTTCACGCAGGCGGGTGAAAAACGAAATCGACAGTTTGTCGATCTCCAGAATGGGGCCGTCATATGCGTCTTTGACCATCGTCGTTCTCCCTTGCCTCAAGTGTCCTTGGGGCTTCTTTTGGCCTTAAATATCCCGGGGGTCCGGGGGCAGCGCCCCCGAACGCGCCCCCAAGCGCGCCCGTGTCGTCAATCGCGCAAGGATTCCTCGCGCAGCCCGTCCGCCAGCAGGTTCAATCCCAACACCAGCGTCATCAGCGCAAAGGCCGGTGCCATCGCGGCATGCGGATAGATCGACAGCAACTGCCTGCCGGAATTGATCGTGGTGCCCCAGTCCGGGCTTTCGCTCTCCAGCCCCAAGCCAAAGAACCCCAGCGTGCCCAGAAGGATCGTCGTGTAGCCGATGCGCAGGCAGAAATCGACAATCAGCGGCCCACGTGCGTTGGGCAGGATTTCCCATAACATGATGTACCACGGACCTTCGCCACGGGTTTGTGCAGCGGCCACATAGTCACGTGTCTTGATGTCCAGCGCGAGGCCGCGCACGATGCGAAACACCGTGGGTGCGTTGACAAAGACCACCGCCACAAAAACCGTCAGCAACCCGCTGCCCATGTCGATCCAATCCACAGCTGCGGGCAGCCCGGGAATGCGGTAGCTGTCGTTGGCCACGATCGACCCGTTGTTCGAAATCAGCGCCAGATAGGTCCACACCAGCCCGCCCAGTACCACGATCAACAGCGGCGTGCGCAGGGCAGGTTGCGTGAAATAGCGCGCATTCAGCAGCACCGCGCAGAAAATGATCGGAAAGGCAAAGAGCACGGCAGCCATGAAATTCGGTATGCCTGTTGCAACGATCTCGGGGGTGACCAGCAGGTAGAACAGCAAGATGACCGGAAAGGCGAGGATCAGGTTGGCGAGGAAGGACAGGAACGTGTCCAGCCGCCCGCTGTAATACCCCGCAGGCAGGCCCAGCGTGATGCCCACCATGAAGGCGAACAGCGTCGCCATCGGTGCGATCTTGACCACGATCCACGCGCCCTTGATCAACCGCGAGAACACATCGCGCGCCAGATTGTCGCCACCCAGCAGGAACCACTGGTAATCCTGTTCTCCCGCACCGCTCAGGGGCGTGCCGGGCAGCTTGTTTTTCATGCCCGGGAACTGGCTCAGCGGGTCATGGGTGATCAGCATGTCAAATGCGCCGCCCATGATGCCGGTGAACACCCAGAACATCACCAGCGCAAAGCCGATCATGCCGATGGTGCTGTCAAAAAGCTTGCCGTAAAGCCCCAGCTTGCGCTTGAAGGTGATCGAGACGGCGAACAGCACGATCAGCGCGATCCAGACAGGCAGCATATTGCGCGCAAGCCCGCCAACGATTCCCGCCCGTGTGCCCAGGATCACGCCGCCCAGCACATAGATCAGCACCAGCGTCGCCAGCGCAAAGAAGCTGTAGCGCACGGCCTTGGACAGCACGCCGCTCACCCCGACCGGGCCCGTCAGCGTGCCATCGCTGTTCACACCTGGCCGTGCGGCGGCGGGTCCGAACACCGCAAAGAACATGCGCGCGACGACCGACAAGGCCAGCGCCACCACCACTGCGAAAAAGGCGACATTCAGACCGCTCAGGGTGCCTGTCCATGTCAATGGTTCCATGTGTCAGGCCTTCCTCATGAAATGCGGATGCGCGGGTTTAGGATGACATAGCCGATGTCCGAGATCAGCTGTGTCAGCAGCACGACGATCACCGACACGACCGACACGGCCAGCAACAGCTCGATGTCGTTGCCGCCCGCGGCTTGCACAAGAACCCAGCCGAAGCCTCTGTAATTGAACAGGGTTTCCACGATGACCACGCCGTTCAACAGCCACGGTATCTGCAGCATGATCACCGTGAACGGCGCGATCAGCGCGTTGCGCAAGGCGTGTTTCAGCACGATGTTACCAAAGCTGACGCCCTTGAGCCGTGCGGTTCGGATGTATTGGGTGGTCATCACCTCGGTCATCGATGCGCGGGTCATGCGGGCGATGTACCCCATGCCGTACAGCGCGATGGTCAGGACCGGCAGCGTGAAATTCTCGAATGTGATGTCCTCCATGGCGGACCTGGCCGAGCCTTTGAACCATTTCAGCCCGAAGGCCGAGGACGAGAACACCGCGATAAAGATCACGCCCGACACGTATTCCGGCGTCGCCGTGGTTGCGATGGAGAATGTCGAAAGCGACCGGTCCAGCGCCGACCCTTCGCGCATCCCCGCCAGCACGCCGACAATCAGCGAGGCTGGCACCATCACCAGCAGGACAAAGCCCATCAGCTTGCCGGTCTTGCCCAGCCGCTCCAGCACAATGCTGCCGACATCGTCCTTGAACACGGTCGACTGGCCCCAGTTGCCTTGCAGCACGCCGCAAAAGGCGGGGCGCTGTTCGGGTGGCGTATCTTTGGCAAAACACCGTCCCGTAACGGTGCCATCCGGGGCTTCGGTGACCCAACCGGGCACCACGCCCAGCCAGCGGCCGAATTTGACCGGCATGGGGTCCAGATAGCCGCGTTTGTCCAGAAAGCTTTCGACCGCTTCGTCCGACATGCGCACGTTGCCTTGGGATTTGGCCAGCTTTTCGAGGTTCGGGTAAAGGTTCGTGAGGAAGAACACGATAAAGGTCAGGCACAGGGCCGTGACGATCATGACGCCCAGTCTTCTGAGGATAAATAGTCCCATGGATGCCCCTGTTGGTAGGCTGCGACGGTGCGCTGCGTCGCGGATGGTGACCTGCCGTCTGGCGTGGCCGTTCTGATGCTGGATTGGCCTGTTGCGACCGTTTGCGCCGGATGGGTGGCGATCTGGCTCCCTGTTCGAATGCCCAATTTGCAGGTCGGCGTCGATCTGGCGACCGTGCGGTCATCAAGATGGCGCGCGGCGGGCAAATGGCAAATGTGTTCTGCCATCTGGCAACAATGAAAATCCGGGGTCAACGGAAGGTTTCGGATTTGGCGGAATAAAAGCGACACACAAGTTGCACGAAAGCGACATTCGCGGCCGCTGCGTCCCGGAGGGAGGTCAGATCGCGCGCGGGTTCGCGGCCTTGCGCAGCTGGCTTGGGGTCTTGCCGGTCTGGGTCTGGATATAGCGCGTGAAATAGGCCGCGCTGCCGAAACCCAGGTGGCGGGCGATGTCCTGCATCGGCACATCGGTGTCCTCAAGCGCCGCGCGTGCCGCGTGCAGGATGCGCTGGCTCAGCAGTTCGGCAGCGGTGTGGCCGGTTGCGGTCTTGCAGGCACGGGCCAGATGGGTGCCGGTCACGCCCAGGGCTTCGGCGTGTTCGCCCGAGCTCATCCCGTTGGCGTAGTCGCGGGCAATCCGGGCGCAATAGCGCGCCGACAGCCGCGCTCCGGCGTTCTGCTTTTGCGGCAGGTGGTCATCCTCGGCCATCTGGCGGCGCAGCCAGACGGACACCAGCGCCATGTAGCCATCCAGCGCATCCTGCGTCAGGCTGCGTTTGGCCGCAGCCTCGCGCCCCGCGGCGTCCAGAAATCCGGTCAGTTCCGCGATCGGTCCACTCTCGCGCAGGCGCAATTGGCGCGGGGTCTGGGGCAGGCGCACTTCGGTGCCGACAGGGATCGTGGCCATCAGCCCGATGCTCTGGCGGCTCAGCTCCAGTGCGAACAATTCGCCCGCTGGCACAAAGATCGCATTGTGCGCCCCGACACCGCGCCGCGTGCCGTTCAGCAACAGCCGGCCCTGTCCGCGCGTGGTCCAGATCAGCAGGTGTTGCGGCAGGTCATGCACCAGCGTCCAGCGCCAGTCGTGCGCCCCGCCTGAAGGGGTGAGCGTGGTGATACGGATGGCATCAAGGGTCATGGTGCCATCTATACGTGTTTGTTTGATAATTGCAATATTTCTGGCGGTTACCCCCCTGAAATGTGGCGAGAATATGTTCAAAGTGAAATTGGGCTCAGCCTGAAGACGGGTCAACCCACCGCCAATGCGCCATTTTCGAGCGCTGCCATGTGCGTTGGCGCTTGGCGTATTGCCGCGTGGCGATGACCGCAGCCTCGCGGGCCTCGTCAAGGGTCGCATCCCCCTGCGCATAGGCCATCAGTTCGGGCACACCAATCGCGCGACAACTGGGCAGGGCGGGGTCATAGCGGTCGCGCATGGCGGCCACCTCGTCCAGCGCGCCGCCTGCCAGCATCATGTCGAACCGCTGTGCGATACGTGCGTTCAGCCAGTCGGGCGGGCTGCTGAGCGCGATGCAGGTGGCGGCCCCTTCGGGCAAGAGCGGCGGCGGCGTGTCGTCGTGCCATGCGGCCAGCCCGCGGCCTGTGGCCTGCAGGACTTCCCATGCGCGCTGAACCCGCGCGCGGTTGTTGGTGTCGATCCGCGCGATGGTCTCGGCGTCCAGCGCGGCCAGCAGGTCCGCAAGCGGGATCGCATCGCCGCGTTTGCGCACATGGTCCGGCGTGGCGGGAATCTCGGCCAGCCCCTTGGTCAGTGCGGTAAAATACAGCCCCGTGCCGCCGACGATGATGGGCCGCGTGCCGTCCGACAGCAGGGGGGCAACCTCGCGCAGCCAGTGACCGGCAGAGTAGGGCGCATCATGGGCCACATGCCCGTACAAAAGATGTGGCGCGCGTGCCAGATCAGCCGCGTCAGGCCGTGCGGTGACCACCTGCCAGCAGTCGTAAACCTGGCTGGCATCGGCGTTCACGATCACGCCGCCCTGCGCCTCGGCGATGGCCAGCGCCAGCCCGGATTTGCCCGAGGCCGTCGGCCCCGCGATCAGCACGGGGCGCCGGGGATCAACCAAAGACAGATCAAATGACCCCAAAGCGCCCATTTCTTGCCGATACCTTTGTGCAGTGCATTGAACTGAGCGGGGTTTTAGGACAGTTTGCGCCCAAACAAAACTGCCCAAAACCGGAGAACCCCATGAGCGAAGAGATCCAAGCTGCCTCGGATGTCACATTCAAACGTGTGATGCTGAAAATTTCCGGCGAGGCGCTGATGGGAGATCAAGGTTTTGGCCTGCACCCGCCCACCGTCGAACGCATCGCCCGCGAAGTGCAGTCGGTGCAGGAACTCGGCGTCGAGATCTGCATGGTCATTGGTGGCGGTAACATCTTTCGCGGCCTGCAAGGGTCGGCGCAGGGGATGGAGCGGACCACGGCGGACTATATGGGGATGCTGGCCACGGTGATGAACGCGCTGGCGATGCAATCTTCGCTGGAAAGTCTGGGCATTCACACGCGGGTGATTTCCGCAATCACCATGAACGAGGTGGCCGAGCCCTATATCCGCCGCCGCGCCGTGCGCCACCTTGAGAAAAAGCGGGTCTGCATCTTTGCCGCGGGCACCGGCAACCCCTATTTCACCACCGACACGGCCGCCGCGCTGCGGGCCAACGAAATGGCCTGCGAGGCGATTTTCATGGGCAAGAACGGTGTCGACGGGGTGTATGATAAGGACCCCAAGAAATTCCCCGATGCCAAACGCTATGACGTGGTCAGCTATGACGACGTGTTGCAAAAGCGGCTTGGCGTCATGGACGCTTCGGCCATTGCGCTGACGCGGGACAACAATCTGCCGATCATCGTTTTTTCGCTGGACGAGCCGGGTGGCTTCAAAGGTATCCTGGCAGGCAAGGGCACTCATACGCGCGTTCAGGGCTAAGCCGACTGCGCGCCATCACGCGAAAGCCTGCTGGCCTTTGGGCCGTGGGTTGATCTATACCCGCACCACGCCCGGGGAAGGGGCGCGCGACCAATAAGGGGAAAACCTCATGTCCGAAGACTTTATGCTGGATACCGACGATCTGAAGCGGCGCATGGACGGTGCCATTTCTTCGCTGAAAACCGAATTTGCCTCTTTGCGCACGGGCCGCGGGTCGGCGTCGATGCTGGAGCCTGTGATGGTCGAGGCCTACGGCCAGCGCACGCCGATCAACCAGGTCGGCACGGTCAACGTGCCCGAGCCGCGTATGGTCACGATCAACGTGTGGGACAAATCCATGGTCAACGCCGTGGAAAAGGCGATTCGCGAAAGCGGTCTGGGCATCAACCCGCAGCTGAACGGCACCATCATCATGCTGCCGATCCCCGAACTGAACGAAGAACGCCGCCGCGAACTGTCGAAAGTGGCGGGGCAATACGCCGAACATGCCCGCGTCAGCATCCGCAACGTGCGCCGCGATGGCATGGACCAGATCAAGAAGGGCAAGGCTGACGGCCTGTCCGAGGACGACCAGAAGATCTGGGAAGGCGAAGTTCAGGATATGACCAACGCCTATATCAAGCAGATCGATGATGCGCTTGAGAACAAGCAGGCGGAGATCATGCAGGTCTGACCGGATCTGACTTGCGTCACTGCGGCACCGGGTCCGAACAGTGGCCATCGTTCACCTCGTCACTGCATTAGGAGCCTCGCCATCGCTGATCTGCCCCCAAACGGCCCGCGTCATGTTGCCATTATCATGGACGGCAACGGCCGTTGGGCAACCCAGCGCGGGCGGCCGCGCCTGTTCGGTCACCGGGCCGGGGCAAAGCGCGTGCGCGAGGTGGTGGAAAGCTGCCCGGATGTCGGTGTCGAATATCTGACGATCTTTGCCTTCTCGACGGAAAACTGGCGCCGGACCCAGACCGAAGTGGCCGGGCTGATGAGCCTGTTTCGCATGTATATCAGCCGCGAGGCCCGTGCGCTGGACGAATTCGGGGCACGGGTTCGGTTCATCGGCGACCGGGTCAAGCTGGACGCCAAGCTGGTCAAGCTGATGGACGATCTCGAGGTGCTGACCCAGGAAAACACCTCGGTGCACCTGACCATCGCGCTGAACTACGGGGGCCGCGATGAGGTCGCCCGCGCGACCAAGCGGCTTGCGCAGGATGTGGCCACCGGGAACCTGAAGCCCGAGGACGTGGACGAGGAAACGCTGCCCAAATATCTGGACACCTGCGTGCTGCCCGATCCCGATCTGGTGATCCGCACATCGGGCGAAGCGCGGATTTCCAACTTTTTGCTGTGGCAGTCGGCCTATGCGGAATATGAATTTATCGATACGCTTTGGCCGGATTTCACCAAAGAGGAATTCGCGCGGCTCTGCGCCTCTTACGGAGGCCGTGACCGCCGGTTCGGAGGGGTAAAGACATGAACACGAGCGATACGAAATGGTCTGATCTGGCGGTGCGCATGGGGTCGGCTGCGGTTCTGGTGATCGTGGGACTGGCCGGTGTGGCCATTGGCGGACATGCGTTCAACGTGATGGTGGCGCTGATCTGCGGGCTGTCGGTCTGGGAACTGGTGCGGATGCTGACCCCGCGCACCCCTGCGGTGGCGTGGCAGTTGGCGCTGCTGTCGGGGACGGCGTTGTTGCTGTCGGGTTACCTGCCTGCGGGCTGGGCCTTGCCGGTGCTGCTGGCGCCGATGATGGTGGGCTTCGGGCAACTGTCGCAGCATCGCACGATCTTCATGTCCTATGCGGTTCTGGTGCAGCTTGCCGGTTTTGGCATGTTGTCGGTGCGCGACGAGTTGGGCTTTGGCTGGATGCTGTGGCTGGTCGTGGTCGTGGTGGTCACCGATGTTGTCGGTTATTTCGCAGGCCGGATGATCGGCGGACCGAAATTCTGGCCGCGCGTCAGCCCGAAAAAGACGTGGTCGGGCACCGCTGCAGGCTGGGTCGGTGCGGCTGTGGTCGGTTGGATCACCGCGATCCTGACCGGGGCCACCAGTGAATTGATCGGCATTTCCATCGCTATTTCAATGGCTTCCCAGATGGGCGACATCGCAGAAAGCGCGATCAAGCGGCACATGGGCGTCAAGGACAGCAGCACGCTGATCCCCGGACACGGCGGCTTTCTCGACCGGTTCGACGGGATGATGGGGGCCTCGGTGTTCCTGCTGATCGTGGGACAGATCATCGGCTTTCCACCCGGATTGGTCTGAGCCGACATGACGCGCAGGCGGATCAGCATTCTGGGGGCCACAGGGTCCATCGGGCAGAACACCATTGACCTGATCAAACGGGATCTGGCGGCCTACGAGGTTGTGGCGCTGACCGGAGCGGGCAATATCACGCAACTGGCGGCCGACGCGCGGGCGTTGAGCGCGCAGGTAGCCGTGACCGCAGATGCGCACCGTCTGGACGATCTGCGCGCGGCCTTGGCCGGATCGGGGATCGAGGCGGCGGCAGGGCAGGCGGCCCTGTCCGAGGCTGCGGCGCGCCCTGCCGATTGGGTGATGTCCGCGATTGTCGGTGCGGCGGGGCTGGCACCCGGCATGGCGGCGCTGGAACAGGGCGCAACACTGGCGCTGGCCAACAAGGAGTCGCTGGTCTGCGCTGGCGCATTGATCCTTGAGACGGCGCGCAAGCACAACGCGCGGCTGCTGCCCGTCGACAGCGAACACAGCGCCGTGTTTCAGGCGCTGGTGGGCGAGGATATGGCAGCGGTCGAACGCATCATCATCACCGCGTCGGGCGGTGCCTTCCGCGACTGGCCGCTGGAAGATCTGCCAAATGCCACACTTGCGCAAGCGTCGAGCCATCCCAATTGGGACATGGGGCAGCGGATCACCATCGATTCCGCCTCGATGTTCAACAAGGCGTTGGAAGTCATTGAAACGCGGGAGTATTTCGGCGTTGAGCCTGAGAAGATCGAAGTGCTGGTGCACCCTGAATCCATGATCCACGCGCTTGTCGGCTTTCATGACGGGGCGCTTATGGCGCACGTCGGCCCCCCCGATATGCGCCACGCCATCGGCTATGCGCTGCACTGGCCCGACCGGCGCGCGCTGCCGGTCGAGCGGCTGGACCTTGCGGCCATCGGCAGCCTGACGTTCCGTGCCCCCGACACCGACCGCTGGCCCGCATTGCGGCTGGCGCGCGAGGTAATGGCGCGCGGCGGTCTGGCAGGAGCGGTGTTCAACGCCGCCAAGGAAACCGCGCTGGACGGATTTATCGCAGGCCATCTGAATTTTACCGCCATGGCCGAAGTGGTCGAACAGGTGCTGACGCAGATGGACGCGGCGGGCGGTCACATTGACGCCCCTATGACACTTGATAACGTCGTTGTCGCTGACCATGTGGCACGCAAGGCCGCGCGAAACATAATAGAAAAAAGAGCAGGGTAGAGTTTTGGACATTATCGGATTGCTTCCACAGGCCGGCGGGCTGATCTGGATCGTCGTCGCCTTTGTCGTGGCGCTGAGCATCATCGTGACGATCCATGAATATGGCCACTATATCGTCGGGCGCTGGTCGGGCATCCATGCCGATGTGTTCTCATTGGGCTTTGGTCCGGTGATCTACAAACGCACCGACAAACGCGGCACCCAGTGGCAGATCGCAGCGCTTCCCTTTGGCGGCTATGTCAAGTTTGCGGGCGACGCAAACGCGGCCTCGGGCAAGGACACGGATGCCATGCAGGCGGTGGAAGCCGATGCCGTGGCGCTGCGGCGGACGATGCACGGCGCACCGCTTTGGGCACGTGCCGCGACCGTGGCCGCGGGGCCTGTGTTCAACTTTGTCTTTTCGATCCTGTTGTTTGCTGCCCTGTTCTTGGGATCAGGGACAACGCGCGACCAGCTGACGGTTGGTGAATTGCGTGCCTTGCCGACCCAGGTGAACGAATTGCAGCCGGGCGACGAGATCCTGCAAATCGCGGGTAAACCGGTTCCGTTGATCAGCGACGACAGCTTTGGGCCGTTCCTGAGCAGTGTGCCCAAGACAGAGCAGCTGGACTACCGTGTCATGCGCGACGGGGCGGAACTGGATGTGCAGGGGCCCCAGATCTTTCCGCCGCTGGTCGTCGGGCTTGTTCCACGCAGTGCGGCCTATCAGGCAGACCTGGACGTGGGTGACGTGATCGTGGGAGTGAATGGCACGCCGATTTCCGTCTTTGAGCAGCTGAAAACCAATGTCGAGGCCTCGGACGGGGCGCCGGTGGCGCTGACAGTCTGGCGCGACGGTGCCATCCTGGACAAAACCCTGTCCGCCAAGCGTGTGGACGAACCGCAGGCTGATGGCAGTTATACAACCGAATGGCGCATCGGCATTGTCGGTGGCATGGCATTCGAACTGGCCACAGAGCCGATGGGCGTCTGGCGTGCGCTGAGTGACGGGGTCATTGAAACAGGTGGTATCATCACCGGCTCGCTGTCTGGCCTGAGTCATATCATCACCGGAGCGATCAGCACCTGTAACCTGTCGGGCCCCATCGGTATCGCACAGACATCGGGCGCGATGGCAAGCCAGGGCACGCAGTCTTTCTTGCGGTTCATCGCGGTGCTGAGCACGGCTGTGGGTCTGTTGAACCTGTTCCCGATCCCGGCGCTGGACGGCGGTCATCTGGTGTTTTACGCCTATGAGGCCGTGATGAAGCGTCCGCCCAGCGATGGCGCGCTGCGCATCCTGATGGGGATCGGTTTGACCTTGGTGCTGACGCTGATGATCTTTGCCCTTGGAAACGATATTTTCTGCCCCTGATGGGGCAGGTCGACAAGGTTGCCACAGTTTCGCCACATTCTGACAAACTGACGCCATAATGGCTCTCTAAGCACGTTCCGAGAAAAAGGAATATGCATCATGCAAACACTGCAAAACGGTTACAAAGGCCTGAGCCTTTTGATGTTGCTGAACTGGGATCGTGCACTTTGTCTGGGTACAATCGCGCTCGCGTTGTGCATTGGCACCTATATCGCCGGCTGATTGCAGGCAACTTCATTACAACTTGTAACAGCCCGCCGTTCACGGCGGGCTTTGTCGTTTTGACAAGGCCCCCCTTCTTGGGTACTCAGAGGGTCAATGGGTGTCTAAAAGAATGGGTCAAAACCATGAGACTGGGGTTAGAGGGCGGTGCAGCCAAGCGACAAGGTCGTGCCTACATCGCGACAGGGCTTTTGCAAGCCTTCGTTTTTTGTGCAGCAACTGCAACAAGTTATACATATTTTACTGCGGAAGCACAGGCTCAGACCTATCGGTTTGACAATGTGGTTGTCGACGGCAATGCGCGGATTGGCCAGTCAGCCATCCTCAGCCAGGCCGGAATCGCACGCGGGCAAACGCTTTCTGCGGGGCAATTGAACGACGCATATCAGCGTCTGGTGGCCAGCGGATTGTTTGAAAGCGTCGCAATTGCGCCCCAGGGCAACACGTTGCGGATCACGGTTGTTGAACTGCCGACGATCAACCGCATCAGTTTCGAGGGCAACCGCCGCATCAAGGATGACGCTTTGACTGCAATGGTCAGCTCGTCCGAGCGTCGGGTGTTCAACCCCAGCCTTGCCGAGAAAGATGCCGCCGCCATCGCCGAGGCTTACTCGAACGAAGGCCGTCTGGCAGCGCGGGTCACACCGCGTGTGATCAAGCGTCGCGACAACCGCGTCGATCTGGTGTTCGAAATCTTCGAAGGCGATGTCGTCGAAGTCGAGCGACTGAGCTTTGTCGGCAACCGCGTGTTCTCGGACAGTCGTTTGCGCCGGGTTCTGGGTACAAAGCAGGCGGGCCTGTTCCGCACTCTGATCAAGGCTGATACATTTGTGGCCGACCGGATCGAAGCCGACAAGCAGATGCTGCGGGATTTCTACCTGTCGCGCGGCTATGTCGATTTCCGCATCAATTCGGTGAACGCAGAACTGACGCAGGAACGTGACGGATATTTCCTGGTCTTCAACGTGCAGGAAGGTCAGCAATTCAAGATCGGGCAGGTGACCACGGTTTCCGAGATGCCGGGCGTTGATGCGGATGAATATCAGGCGGTCACGAAGATCCGTCCCGGTGTTGTCTATTCGCCCGCGCTGGTCGAGCAGGAAATCTCGCGCATGGAAGCGCTGGCGATCCGCAACACGGTTGATTTCATGCGGGTCGAACCGCGTATCACCCGCAACGACCGTGACCTGACGCTGGACATCGAATTTGTAATCAGCCGTGGCCCGCGCGTCTTTGTTGAACGTATCGACATCGAAGGCAACACCACCACGCTGGACCGTGTGATCCGCCGCCAGTTCCCGGCAGCCGAGGGTGACCCGTTCAACCCGCGCGAAATCCGCGAAAGCGCGGAACGCATCCGGGCGCTGGACTATTTTGAAACCGCGCAAGTGAACGCCCGCGAAGGCTCCAGCCCCGAGCAGGTGATCGTTGACGTGGACGTGATAGAGAAACCGACAGGCTCGCTGAGCTTTGGCGGGACGTTCTCGACTTCGAACGGCTTTGGTCTTGCGATCTCATTTGTGGAGCGCAACTTTGTCGGCCGTGGTCAGTCGCTCAAGCTGGATTTCTCTTCCGCCGAAGAAGCTGAAACATATGGTATCAGCTTCCGCGAACCGGCCTTGCTGGGGCGTGATTTGGGTTTTGGTCTGCAATTGTCGTACGGCACAAGCAACAGCAGCAGCTACACCTTTGACTCCGAAACCATCATTTTCCAACCCAGCCTTGATTTCCCGCTGAGCGAAAACGGTCGTCTGGCCGTGCGTTATACCGCGGAAAGCACCGAAGCTCTGGCACGTGATCCATCTGAAAACGGCACTATCGTTCAAAATGACATTGATGCAGGGGCACAATTCCGCTCGTCGGTTGGATATACCTACACCTATGATACACGCCGGTCCGGCCTGGACCCGACTGCGGGGGTTCTTCTGCAATTCGGCCAGGACTTTGCCGGTCTGGGAGGGGACAGCAAGTTCATCCGCACAACGGGTAAGGTTGTCGGTCAGAAACGTATCTTCAACGACGAGGTCATCCTGAGCGCGACGCTTGAGGGTGGTGTGCTAAGCTGGTCGGAGGGCAACAACCGCGTGATCGACCGCTTTATCCTCGGGCCGAACATCATGCGCGGCTTTGAGCCGGGTGGCATCGGGCCGCGGGATCAGGCGAATGGTGACGCTCTGGGCGGGAACATGTTCGTTGCTGCACGTTTCGAAGCTGAATTCCCGCTGGGGCTGCCGGAAGAATACGGCATTCGTGGCGCGGTCTTCTACGACGTAGGCAACCTGTGGGACCTCAGCGACGTGAACCTCGGCGGTGCCGCCGTTGATGGCGAAAGCGGCTCGTTCCGTCACGTGCTGGGCGTTTCGATCCTGTGGGATACGCCGATTGGTCCGCTGCGGTTCAACTTTACCGATGCGATCAAGAAAGAGGACTTTGACCGCGATCAAAGCTTCGACCTGACCCTGTCGACCTCGTTCTGAGGATTGTGATGCGACGTTTTGTGCGCATCTTTTTGACCCTGCTGGCCACCGTGCTGGCAGGGTCTTTTGTTGCGGCGCAGGAACAACCGGCCCCGGCCGCACCCAGCGTGATGCAAAGCCCGATCCTGACCGTCGACACGGACCGCTTGTATTCGCAAAGCGCCTTTGGCCTGCGGGCCGCCAAGGAGATCGAGGAACGCGGTGCCGACCTGGCCGCCGAGAACCGCAAGATCGAAGCGGAGCTGACCGCCGAAGAACAGGACCTGACCGACAAGCGCGCCACGATGGACGCCGAAGCCTTTCGATCCCTCGCGGATGCGTTCGACGAAAAGGTGCAAAGCACCCGGCGCGCTCAGGAAGCAAAGGGACGCGAGCTGTCGCAACTGCTGGAAAAGGAACAGATCGCCTTTTTGAACGCCGCGGCGCCGGTGTTGGAGACCCTGATGCGCGAGGCGGGGGCTGCGGTGATCCTGGAACGGCGCAGCGTGTTCCTCAGCGCCAATGTCATTGATATCACCGATGCCGCCATTGCGCGGATCGACGCCGCCCTGGGCGACGGAACCAAATAGCATCACAGGGCCGTTTGCTTGCCCCGCCGCGCGCGGCTTGGTACTCTAACAGCCTGTAACATCACCGAAAGAACAACCTATGACCTCCGAGCTTCTGAGTGCCGACATTGATCTGATCCAGCGTATCCTGCCGCACCGCTATCCGTTCCTGCTGGTGGACAAGGTCGTGGACATCGACGGCTATCAGACGGCACGCGGCATCAAGAACGTCACGATGAACGAGCCCCATTTTCAAGGCCATTTTCCGGGCAAGCCGATCATGCCAGGCGTGACCATTGTCGAGGCGATGGCGCAGACGGCGGCCGTGATGGTGGGCACTGCGCTGAACATGGCCGACCGTGATATGCTGGTTTATTTCATGGCGATCGAGGGCTGCAAGTTCCGCCGCATGGTCGTGCCCGGTGATGTGCTGGAACTGAAACTGCAAACCGTGCGTGGCAAGCCGGGCGGCAAGGTCTGGAAATTCTCGGGCGTGGCCGAGGTCGAGGGCGAGATGGCCTGCGAAGCCTCGTTCACCGCGATGATGGACCTGCCCAAGGATGTGGTGGCATGAGTGGCATCCACCCCTCTGCGGTCGTCGAAGACGGCGCACAGATCGACCCCAGCGCCACGGTTGGTCCGTTCTGCCTGATCGGGTCCGAGGTCGTGCTTGGTCCCGATGTCGAGCTGAAAAGCCATGTGGTCGTCACTGGGCGCACCACGGTGGGCGAAGGCACCGTGATCTTTTCCTTTGCCGTGATCGGTGAGATTCCGCAGGACCTGAAATTCAAGGGCGAAACCTCGGCGCTGGAAATCGGCAAGCGCAACCGCATCCGCGAACATGTCACGATGAACGGTGGCACCGAGGGTGGCGGCGGTGTGACCCGTGTGGGCGATGACGGGCTGTTCATGGCGGGCTGTCACATTGCGCATGACGCACAGGTCGGCAACCGGGTGATCGTGGTCAACAACGCCGCCGTGGCGGGGCACTGTGTGCTTGAGGATGACGTGATCATCGGCGGCCTGTCGGGCATCCACCAGTTCGTGCGCATCGGGCAGGGCGCAATCATCGGGGCGGTCACCATGGTGACCAACGATGTGATTCCCTACGGTCTGGTGCAGGCCCCGCGCGGCGATCTGGACGGGCTGAACCTGGTCGGGCTGAAACGTCGTGGTGTGAAACGTGCCGACATCACCGCACTGCGCGCCGCGTTCCAGATGCTGGCGCAGGGCGAGGGCACCTTCCACGACCGCGCCGAGCGGTTGGGGGCCGAGACCGACAGCGATTATGTCAAACAGATCGTCGATTTCATCCTGGGTGAATCCGACCGGTCCTTCCTGACACCCAAGTGAGGCTTTGATGCTGGCGCTGATCGCGGGAACGGGGCAGATGCCCAAGGTGGTGGCCGAGAAGATGCCCCAGCCGCCGCTGGTCTGTATGCTGGCGGGCAATGCGCCGGACGGGCTGGAACCTGACATCACCTTTCGCCTGGAAACCTTGGGTTCGCTGCTGGTCGATCTGGGCACGCGCGGTGTGACCGACGTGTGCTTTGTCGGCGGCATTGCGCGGCCCGTGCTGGATCCTGCGGCGCTGGACGCCGAGACCGCGCCGCTGGTGCCGCTGTTCCAGCAGGCATTGGAGCAGGGCGACGACGGGGCCTTGCGGATCGTGCTGGATATTTTCGAAAAGACCGGCTTTGCCGTGCGCGGGGTCGAGGATCTGGTGCCGTCGCTTCTGGCCGAAGGCGGTGTCTATGGCGACACATGGCCCGACGCGCAGATGCGCCGGGACGCAGAGGCCGGTGCCGCGCATATCGCCCGCGAAGGTGCGCGCGACATTGGGCAGGCCTGTGTCGTGGCGAATGGCGTGGTGATCGGCATGGAGGATGCCGCAGGCACCGACGCGCTGATCGCGCGGATGGCAGGCAAGCCCAAAGACCGCGCCATCCTGTTCAAAGCCCCGAAGCCGGGGCAGGAGCGGCGCATCGACCTGCCCACCATCGGCCCCGATACGATTGAGGCCTGCGCCGCCGCAGGCTTTGCCGGCGTAGTCATCGACGCAGGTGATGTGCTGGTGCTGGAACGCGCGAAATGCGCCGAATTGGCCGACCGGCACGGACTGGTCCTGTGGGCGCGGACGGGCGAGTGATGCGGGTGTTCATCATCGCGGGAGAGCCGTCAGGCGACAAGCTGGGTGGCGCGCTGATGGCAGGGCTACGGACGCTGGTGCCGGATGTCACCTTTGACGGTGTGGGTGGCGGCGAGATGCAGGCGCAGGGGCTGACCAGCCGCTTTGACATGTCCGAGCTCAGCATCATGGGGATCATGGAGGTGCTGCCCAAGTACCGCCATCTGAAACGCCGCATCGCCCAGACAGCACAGACGGTGATCGATACGGCACCGGATGTGATGATCACGATCGACAGCCCCGATTTCTGCCTGCGCGTCGCGCGGCTGGTCAAGGCGTCCAGCACCATTCGCACCGTGCATTACGTCGCCCCGACCGTCTGGGCATGGCGTCCCAAGCGCGCGGACCACATGGCCGAGGTCATCGACCACGTGCTGGCGCTGTTCCCGTTCGAGCCGCCCTATATGCAGGCCGCAGGTATGGACTGCGACTTTGTGGGGCATCCCGTGGTGTCAGAGCCGCAACCCTCTGTGCAGGATGTGGACAACTTCCGCGTGCAATACGGGATGGAGGCCGCCGACCCGCTGCTGTTGGTCCTGCCCGGATCGCGCAGGGGCGAGGTGTCGCGCCTGGCCCCGCGTCTGGGGGCGGCCTTGCGGCCGGTGCTGGCCGCGCATCCCGGCCTGCGCGTCGTGGTGCCCGCAGCCGCACCTGTGGCCGAATTGGTGATCGCTGCCGTCGCCGACTGGCCGCTGGTGCCCAAGGTTCTGGACCCGCGCGGGCTGGATGTGGAAACGGCCGCCAATGCCAAACGGGTCGCTTTTGCCGCCGCCGATGCGGCGCTTGCGGCCTCTGGCACCGTGGCGCTGGAGCTTGCAGCAGCAGATACGCCGATGGTCAGCATCTATGACATGAACTGGCTCAGCCGCCGCATCGTGCAACGGATGATGCAGATAGATACGACCAATTTGATCAATATCGTATCGGAAACCCGCACCGTGCCCGAGTTTATCGGGGCGCAATGCCGGTCGGACCTGATTGCCCAGGGCGTGCTGGATTTGCTGCAAGATCCCGAACCGCAGCGCGCCGCGATGCGCACCACCATGGACCTGCTGGGCCGGAACGGCGAAGACCCCGGCCTGCGCGCCGCACAGGCCGTGCTGGCGCGGCTTTAGCGGCCGGACAGCCCCCGATTACCCTTTGTGAATCCAGCCGCCGCCAAAGATGCGGCTGCTGTCGCGGTCATAGAACACGCAGGCCTGTCCGGGGCTGACGCCCTCTTCGGGCAGGGTCAGCTCTACCGTCGCCTCGGTGGCGGAAATCGGACGCAGGATCGCGTCAGTGGGGGGGCGTGTCGAGCGGACGCGCACGGCGATGTTCCATGCGTCGCGCGACATCATCGGTTCATCGCCCAGCCAGTTGATCTCGCGCACCGGAACGGTGCGGGTGGCAAGCATCTCTTTTGGGCCGACCACCACGCGGGCGGTGTCGGCGTCCAGTTTGACCACATACAGCGGATCAGCCAGCCCGCCGATGCCCAGGCCCCGACGCTGACCGATGGTATAGTTGATCACCCCGTCATGGGTGCCCAAAACCGTGCCGTTCATATCGACAATCTCGCCCGGTGCCGCGGCTTCGGGGCGCAACTTGCGGATAACGCTGGCATAATCGCCGTTCGGCACGAAACAGATGTCCTGACTGTCCGGCTTGTCCGCCACGCTCAGCCCGTATTTCGCGGCCAATGCGCGGGTCGCATCCTTGGACGGCAAGTGGCCCAGCGGAAAGCGCAGGTAATCCAGCTGCTCTGCGGTGGTCGAGAACAGGAAATAGCTTTGATCGCGCGCGGCATCGGTGGCGCAATGCAGTTCGGCCCCGTCGGCACCCATCTTGCGCTGGATATAGTGGCCTGTGGCCATGCAATCGGCTTCAAGGTCCTTGGCGGTTTCCAGCAGATCCTTGAACTTGACCCGTTCGTTGCAGCGGATGCAGGGCACAGGCGTCGCGCCACCAAGGTAGCTGTCGGCAAACTCGTCGATCACCGCGTCCTTGAACACGTTTTCATAGTCCAGAACATAGTGGGGAAAGCCCATTTCCTCGGCCACGCGGCGGGCATCGTGAATGTCGCGCCCTGCACAGCACGCGCCCTTTTTCGCCAGCGCCGCGCCGTGGTCATACAACTGCAATGTGACGCCAACCACGTCATAGCCTTCTTCGGCCAGCTGGGCCGCCACGACCGAGCTGTCGACGCCGCCGGACATGGCAACGACGACGCGTGTTTCTGCGGGCGGCTTGGCAAAACCCAGCGAATTCAGCGGGTGTGCAGTATCAAGTGGCATGACGAACTCCGAGGGTGTCAGGCGATATATAGGAAAATCCTAATTACTCTCAAGAGGCGGCTTCACCGAACCTTAAGACCGAGACGCGCAGTTGGACCTGTAAAGGCGCTACACGAGACAGTCATGTATCTGAAAAAAGTCGACGGTCCAAGGGCAGTCACATTGCTGGACGGGTCTGTAATGACGCAGGCCGATCTGCCGCCCGCGCAGACGCGGCGGTGGGTGGCGTCGCGCAAGGCGGCGGTGGTGCGGGGGGTGCTGTATGGTCTGATCGGGCAGGCGGCGGCGCTGCAACGTTATGACATCAGCGCCGAGGAGTTCGGGGAATGGGTCCGTGCGGTCAGCCTGCATGGTGAAGAGGCGTTAAAAGCTACGGCTTTACAGCGGTTTCGGCGGGTAAAACCAGAATCATGACAAGTTTAATGTTAGCAACCTGCAGTTGCCTGTTGTAACCTCAGTTTCAGTAACGGCTGATTAACCTTTTTTGTACAGTGTGTGATCACTGCCTTATTCTTGACGTGATCCGGAGACTGATAATGCGTGTTTTGCTTGTTGAAGATGATCCGACGACCTCGAAAAGTATCGAATTGATGCTGACCCATGCCAACTTGAACGTCTATGCGACGGATCTGGGTGAAGAGGGGATCGATCTGGCCAAGCTTTACGACTACGATCTGATCCTTCTTGATCTGGATTTGCCGGATATGAACGGCCACGAGGTGTTGCGACAGCTGCGTTTGTCGCGGATCGAAACGCCCATTCTGATCCTTTCGGGGGCGGACGACACCGAAAACAAGATCAAGGGTTTCGGCTTTGGGGCGGATGATTACCTGACCAAACCCTTCCACCGCGAAGAACTGGTCGCGCGCATTCATGCCATAATTCGACGGTCCAAGGGGCATTCGCAATCGGTCATTGAAACGGGCATGATTTCGGTGAACCTGGATGCGAAAACTGTCAGCGTGGACAACAAATCCGTTCATCTGACGGGCAAGGAATACCAGATGCTCGAACTGCTGAGCCTTCGCAAGGGGACCACCCTGACCAAGGAAATGTTCCTGAACCATCTTTATGGCGGCATGGACGAACCCGAGTTGAAGATCATCGATGTTTTCATCTGCAAGCTGCGCAAGAAGCTGAGCACGGCAACGGGCGGTCAGAATTATATCGAAACCGTGTGGGGGCGTGGATATGTGCTGTGCGACCCTGAACCCGGCGTGCTGTCGGGGGATGACAGTCAACGACTGGCAATCGGCGCGTAACATCGACGTCTGCCCCAAGGATACGGGGCTGATGGCAGACGACCACCACTCACACAGACTTTCTGGCCGGATTGAACTGGACCTGTCCCTGTCACGCTTCTATCTCTAGGGCGCGACATCACGAAAGAGGCAGGTCTGTGTCTGACACCATAAATATCTCTGACATGACCGAAGCGCAGGCGCGCGAGGAATTGGCTCGGCTGGCGGATGTGCTCGCCCACGCGAACCGCGCCTATCATACCGAAGACGCGCCGCAGATCACTGACGCCGATTATGATGCCCTGAAACGGCGCAATATGGATATCGAGGCACGCTTTCCGCAGCTGAAGCGTGATGACAGTCCCAGCGACCAAGTGGGCGCCGAGACAGCCGAGGGATTCTCTAAAATACGGCACGCAGTGTCGATGCTGTCGCTGTCCAACGCTTTCGAGGCTGAAGAGGTCGAGGAATTCGACGGGCGGGTCCGCAAATACCTTGGGTTGGGGGCAGATGCACCGCTGCAGTACACGGCAGAACCCAAGATCGACGGATTGTCGCTGTCGCTGCGCTATGAAAACGGCACGCTGGTGTCGGCAGCCACGCGGGGGGACGGGCAGGTCGGCGAGAATGTGACCGCCAACGCGCGGACCATCGACGACATCCCGCAAGAGATCAAAAACGCGCCCGCAGTTCTGGAAGTGCGCGGCGAAGTCTACATGAGCCACGCCGATTTCGAAGCGCTGAACGCACGTCACTCCGAACGCGGTGGCAAGACCTTTGCCAACCCGCGCAACGCGGCTGCGGGATCGCTGCGCCAACTGGACGCGTCGATCACCCGTGCGCGCCCGTTGAAGTTTTTCGCCTACACGTGGGGCGAGATTTCCGAACCGCTGGCGGACACCCAAATGGCCGCCATCGCGCGTCTGGCGCAAATGGGGTTCCAGACCAATCCGCTGACGCAACTGTGCGACGGGCCTGCCGAAATGCTGGTCCATTACGCCAAGATCGAACAGATGCGCAGCGAACTGGGCTATGACATCGACGGCGTCGTCTACAAGGTGAACGACCTTGCGCTGCAAGGGCGGCTGGGCTTCCGGTCGACCACGCCCCGTTGGGCCACCGCGCATAAATTCCCGGCCGAACTGGCCTGGACACGGCTTGAAGCCATCGACATTCAGGTCGGCCGCACCGGTGCGCTCAGCCCCGTGGCGCGGCTTGCCCCGGTCACGGTCGGCGGTGTGGTCGTGTCGAACGCCACGTTGCACAACGAGGATTACATCGCGGGCCGCGACTCCAAGGGCGGAGATATACGCGCGGGCAAGGACATTCGCGTCGGTGATTGGGTTCAGGTCTATCGCGCGGGCGATGTGATCCCCAAGGTTGCGGATGTGGACCTGGGCAAACGTCCCGAAGATGCGGAGCCCTATGTGTTCCCGCAGCTCTGCCCCCAGTGCGGCAGCGACGCCATCCGCGAGCCGGGCGATGCCATCCGTCGCTGTTCGGGCGGCATGATCTGTCCCGCGCAGGCCGTTGAAAAGTTGAAACATTTCGTTTCGCGCAGTGCCTTTGACATTGACGGTCTGGGGGCGAAACAAGTCGAACAATTCCACGCCGACGGCTGGATCGCCGAGCCTGCGGACATCTTCACCCTGCGCGACCGCTACGGCAGTGGCCTGCAACAGCTGAAAAACCGCGAAGGCTGGGGGGAAAAATCCGCCAGCAACCTTTTCGACGCCATCGACGACCGCCGACAGATCGCGCTGTCGCGGCTGATCTTTGGCCTTGGCATCCGTCATGTGGGGGAATCGGCTTCAAACTTGCTGGCTTTGCACTACGGCACATGGGAGGCTTTTGCCGCTGCCATGGACGCCGCCGCCGATGCTGAAAGCGAGGCCTGGGCCGACCTCACAGGCATCGACGGCGTGGGCGGGGTCATGGCGGGATCGTTGACCGCGACCTTTGCCCAAGAGACCGAGCGCGCCGCCATCGACCGGCTGATCGCCCATCTGGACGTACAAGCTGCCGAGCGCCCCGACACTTCGGGCAGCCCGGTGGCGGGCAAAACGGTGGTCTTTACCGGAACGCTTGAGAAAATGACCCGCGCCGAGGCCAAGGCGCGGGCTGAATCCCTGGGCGCGAAAGTGTCGGGTTCGGTCAGCGCCAAGACCGATATTCTGGTCGCGGGACCGGGCGCGGGTTCAAAGGCGAAGAAAGCCGCTGAACTGGGCATTGAAACCTTGGACGAAGACGGCTGGCTGGCGCTGATTGAGGGCGCATGAGCGGGCGTCCAGAACAGCTTTTCCCGCTTTTTGCCGAAGCGCAGACACTTGACGGGATCGGCCCGAAAACCGCCGACCTGCTGGCCGCGATCGGCATCACCACGCCCCGCGACCTGCTGTTCACCCTGCCGCACACCGGCATCGACCGCACCCCGCGCGCGACGCTGAAAGATGCCGTTTTGCCCGGCACTTACACGGTGGTTGTCACCGTGGGCCGCCACCAGCCACCGCGCAACAAGGGCGGGGCCTATCGCATCACGGTCGAGGATGCCGAGACCGCCTTTCAGATCGTATTTTTCCGTGGGCGCGCCGATTTCCTGCTGGCTCAACTGCCTGAGGGATCGCGGCGCGTGGTGTCCGGCAAGGTCGAAATGTTCGACGGGATGGCCCAGATGCTGCACCCCGATCACATCCTGCCCGAGGCCGAAGCCGGAGACATTCCCGCATTCGAGCCGGTCTATCCGCTGACGGCCGGTGTCACGCAAAAGGTGATGTGGAAGGCGACGCGCGGCGCACTGGCGCGCGTGCCGGAACTGGCCGAATGGATTGATCCGGGGCAGATGGCACAGGCGAAATGGCCCGGTTTTGGTGAGGCGGTGGCACAGGCACATGCGCCGCAGTCGCTGCGCGACATCGCAATGACATCACCGGCGCGCGAACGGCTGGCCTATGATGAATTGATCGCGCACCAGATCACGCTGGCGCTGGCCCGTGCCGCGGAAAGACGCAAGCCGGGTCGCGAAAGTGTCGCAACGGGGGCCTTGCAGCGCAAGGTTCTGGCCGCATTGCCCTACAGGCCCACCAGCGCGCAGGAGCGCGCGATTGCCGAAATCACGGACGACATGGCGCGGCCGCAACGGATGAATCGCCTGTTGCAGGGCGATGTGGGCGCGGGCAAGACCCTGGTCGCCTTCATGGCGCTGCTGGTCGCGGTCGAGGCAGGCGGGCAGGGTGTGCTGATGGCCCCGACAGAAATCCTTGCGCGTCAACACCTTGAAGGGTTGCAGCCGCTGGCCGAGGACGCAGGCGTTGTGCTGGAGTTGCTCACGGGCCGTGACAAGGGGAACGAGCGCAAGGCAAAGCTGGCGGCATTGGCGGACGGGCGCATTCAGATCCTGGTGGGCACCCATGCCGTGTTTCAAAAGGATGTGGAATTCCGCGATCTGCGGCTGGCGATCATCGACGAACAGCACCGCTTTGGCGTGCGCCAACGTCTGGCCCTGGGGGCCAAAGGCGCGCGCGCGGACGTGATGGTGATGACCGCAACGCCGATCCCGCGGTCTCTGTCGCTGGCACAATATGGCGATATGGACGTTTCGGTGCTGGATGAAAAGCCACCGGGGCGCAAACCGATCCGCACCGCGCTGGTCAGCACGGGGCGCATGGACGAGGTGATCGACAGGTTGCGTGCGGCGATTGCCAAAGGGCAGCAATGTTATTGGGTCTGCCCGCTGGTCGAGGAAAGCGAAGTCGTGGATCTGACTTCGGCGGGTGAGCGGTTCAAACGGTTGCGCGCAGCCTTGGGCGAAGGGGTGGTCGGGCTGGTCCACGGCCAGATGCCGCCCGCCGAAAAAGACGCGGCCATGGCGGCGTTCCAGGCCGGTGAAACCTCGGTGCTGGTGGCGACAACGGTGATCGAGGTGGGGGTGAACGTGCCCAATGCGACGATCATGGTGATCGAGCGGGCCGAGATTTTTGGTTTGGCCCAGTTGCACCAACTGCGCGGACGGGTGGGGCGGGGCGATGCGGCCTCGACCTGTTTGCTGATGTATCAGGCCCCGCTGAGCGATACGGGGCAGAAACGTCTGGAAGTGCTGCGCGAAACCGAAGACGGATTCGTGATTGCCGAGACCGATTTGCAGATGCGTGGGGCGGGCGATGTGATTGGCACCGCGCAATCCGGTCTGCCCCGGTTCGCCGTTGCCGACCTTGAACGGCAGGCCGGATTGATGGCCATCGCCCAAAGTGATGCGCGCAAGCTGCTGGCCGATGACCCAAAATTGGAAACACCGCGTGGCAAGGCGGCGCGGGTGCTGTTGTGGCTGATGCGGCAGGACGAAGCGATTCGTTTGATTTCAGTCGGTTAGGCGTGAACCCCTCGCTGATGTTCCAATAAGTTCACAAATGTTCTCATAAAGTTCTTTACAGGTCGTAAAGGATATGAGAACAAAGGGGCAACAGAGGAACGGGAGATGCAAAGATGACCACCATGCGACTGATCAAATCCATCGCCACCCGCGCAGAAAGCACATTGTTGCAGGATGCGGTGGGCGCAGCGGCCTTGATGGTGATGCTGGTTGTCGGCCTGCACCTGCCTGCCTTTGTCTGATTTTCTGCCTGCGATGTCGTGCCGGCTGTCTGGCGCATCCGTCCCAAATTGATGCGCTTTAACGGGATTGCCTGTCCCGCGTTAACCAAGGTCCCCCTTGGCCGGACAGTCCGGGTCCCACACGACAAACGCTTTTCCTGCGCCGCCATCCCGAACCGGATGTGCGGCGCTTTTTTTATGGGAGTGGTTTCAGAACCGATAGGCCAGCCGCAAGCCGCCCCAAAGGGTGCCGTTGATGAAAATCGGGGCTGACAAATCCTTCATCATGGCAAATTCGCCGCCGCCCATGTCGCGGCGATAGACCTGCAACAGGAACGGATCGGTGTTGCGCCCCGCCTTTAGTCCCACGCGGTCGTCAAAGATGCGTCTGTTGCGGCAGTTGGCCATATTCCACACCGGATCGGAGCCTTGGGGTTGCGAGAATTTGCGGTTGTGGGTCGGCAGATACCCGTTCACATCGACAGCGGCACAAAAGACCACGCGATCGTCAAAATTCAATGCCGGTTCCTGGATTTCAGGCATCACCCGATCCATGAGCCGGGTAAAATCGGTCACGACCTGCACCGGATCGCTGCCGGGCACAGGGCGATAGGTGCGGTCGAACATCTGCGCCTGCGTGATTTGTCCCGTGGCAATCGCCTGTTCCAGCCGCGCACCGGCGGTGGCGGCCAGCTGGCGCACATAGTCGATCATCGGTGCGTCCTTGGTCGTGCCACCCAAGGCCGCGCTGGATTGCACGATCTGTTCCGACCGGTCGATCAGACGGTTGATGCGGTCGTGCGTGGACTTGATCCCGTTGGTCGTGTGGGTCACCGCCGCCTCGATCCCTGCGAGGTTCGGCGAGAAACTGGCCATCGCCGCACCCACCACCTGTGTGCGGTCCGCAATCCGCGCGACCTGGTCAAATGCCTGTTGCATCGAGTTTTCGATCTGGGTCAGGGCGTTGTCGCTGGCTCCGGTCAGGTCAATCACGGTTTCGGCGGTGTTGGAAATCGTCTGCGCCTCGTTGTCCAGCAGCGATATCCAGTCGGTCAGCGATTCGATGTTACGGGTGATGCGGGTGGCGGCATCCTTTGTTTTCTGGCTGAGCGCGTTGATCGCCTCGGCCACGACGGCAAAACCGCGCCCCGCATCGCCCGCGCGTGCGGCCTCGATCTTGGCGTTGATGGCCAGTGTGTTCACCTGCATCGCAATGGCGGCGATCTGGGTGTTGTTGTCCTTGACCGCATCCAGAGTGCCGCCGATGGACTGCGTGCGTTCGCGCAGGTCCTGAACCCATCCGGCCACCGTGGTGGTTTGCGTGCCCAGTCCGCGAATGGTGTCAGCCGAGGTCTTAACGTCCCGCACGGCATCACGGGTGCTGCCGGTCAATGCTTCTGTGGCCTCACGCATGTCGGCATTGGCCGTCTCAACCTTGATCGCTGATTGCGTCAGCGCGGCCAGGGCTGTGCGCTGTTCACGCGACTGGGTTTCGACCACGTCCAGAAATCCGGCGAGGTCGACAATTTCATAGCCCAGCTCTGACGCGCGCGCGGCCAGTCGGTTGATCTGTTGAAGTTCGGCAATTTCGGAATGTGCAGTCATCTCGCCCCGCCAGTTGTCGATTAATGGCTAGCGCAGATTGGTTCACAAGTTCCTAATGCGATTGCATCAAGCGCAGTGTGCTTGCAGGGCCTGCTGCATGGCTTCGGCGGTGGCTTCTATGCTCAGCAGGATCGAGGCGTGCCGGTTGCGATAATCGCGGGCGGGTTCCAGAACCTTGAAGCCGTCGAAAGGGGCGTCCGGCACCGGCCCGTTGTCTTTTAGCATGGCGCGCAGCTGGTCGCGGGCGGTTTCAATCTCGGCCAGCGTGCGCCCGATCACCGCCCCTCCGACAACAGCCGCCGACGCCTGACCCAGCGCACAGGCTTTTACATCCTGCCCAAAGTCCGAAATCACGCCGTCTTGGACGCTGACATCCACCGTCACGGTAGAGCCGCACAGGGGTGCGCGTTTCTTGACCGTGGCGCCGGGAGAGGCCAGCCGTTCGCGGTGCGGAATATTCGTGGCCAGCGCCAGAATCTGGCCCGAGTAAAGTTTGATCAGGTCGCTGTCAGCCATGTCCGCTTTCCTTTCGGTCTTGTCTGATACATAAGCGCCCCGGCCCGAGATGCAAAAAGGTTTTCTGAAATGTCCGACCAAAGGTTTGATCCCGCGACGCTGACCTATAACGACGCCGGGCTGATCCCCGCAATTGCGCAGGATGCCACCAGCGGCGACGTGCTGATGATGGCGTGGATGAATGCCGACGCAGTGGCCCGTACGCTGGCAACCGGCAAGGTTACCTATTGGTCGCGCTCCCGCCAGGCGTTCTGGGTCAAGGGCGAGACCTCGGGCAATGTGCAGGAACTGGTCGATTTCCGCTTTGATTGCGACAGCGATTGCCTGTTGGTGATGGTCAACCAGTCGGGGCCGGCTTGCCACACCGGGCGGCAGAACTGCTTTTACCGCGCGGTGCGGGGCGGTGAGGTGGTCGAGCTGGAAGCCGCGCCTTAACCCGGCAATCCAACCATCGCGCGGATGTCGCCGGGCGTGGCCCCGTCAGCGCGGTATTTGGCGATGGCGCGCGCGTCGTCGCGTTTGGCCAGCCGTTTGCCCGCATCATCGCGGATCAGCCGGTGGTGGTGGTAGACAGGCGTCGGCAGGTCCAGCAGGCGTTGCAGCACCACATGAATGCGCGTCGCCTCGGCCAGGTCCGCCCCGCGCACCACGTGGGTGATGCCTTGGGCGGCGTCGTCCAGCACCACGGACAAATGGTAAGAGGTGCCCATATCACGGCGCGCCAGCACAATGTCACCCAGCGTTTGGGTGAGATCCTCGGCGCTGAAATCAACCGCGCCTGCGTCGGTGCCTGTCTCGGTATAGCGTAAATCGTGCAGCAGCGGCACGACGCGGGCCATGTTCAGGCGCAGGGCGGCGGTGTCAGGGATGGGCATATCGGGGGCAGGTACATGGCGACAGGTGCCGGGATAGATCGGGCCGTCGGGTCCGGTCAGGATCGCACCTTCCTGCGGTGCAGACAGGGCCGCCTGAATGTCGCGGCGATTACAGGTGCAGGGATAAATCAGTCCTGATTTCCAAAGCGTATCAATAGCCTGCCGGTAAAAGTTCATGTTGTCCGACTGTCGCAGCACCGGGGCTTCCCACGTCAGGCCCAGCCATGCCAGATCGTCGTATATCTGGGCCTCGAAAGCAGGGCGCGCACGCGATGTATCTATATCCTCGATCCGCAAAAGGAACCGCCCGCCGTGGGCCTGCGCCATGTCGTATGCCAGCATCGCGGAATAGGCGTGCCCCAGATGCAGCGGCCCTGTCGGAGATGGCGCGAACCTTGTGGTGAATGTCACGCTTTTTCAATCACATATACGGTGGCATTCAAGTCGATTCCCGGCAGGTGCGGACCGTCCTCGCGAAACAGCAATCGGGCGGCGCCGCAGTCGGTCCATTCAGACAAGGCGCCCATGAACGCAGGGTCCTTCAGGGTGTGGTCATTCTGGGAAAGCACCAGCCTGCCACCCTTGGGCAGCTTGCGCATCAACGTGTGCAGCGCGCCCGCCGGGGCTGCGCCTGCGCCAATCACTCCGACGGCGGCCATCAACGAATAGGCGCCATCGGCAAAGGGCAAGGCCTGTCCGGGCTCGATCCGCGTCAGGGTGCGATAGACATCTTTGGCTTGCGCCTCGGCCAGCATCGCCGGGGACAGATCCACACCGTCGATGACCGCGAAACCGGCGTCTTTCAGCGCCTGACCCGCCAGGCCCGTACCACAGCCGAAATCCAGAACCGGTGCGTTGGTGTTGCCGGCGTATTTCAACAGTGCGGCC
The DNA here is from genome assembly GCF_000620505.1 of Sulfitobacter sp. 20_GPM-1509m. Lineage (GTDB taxonomy): Bacteria > Pseudomonadota > Alphaproteobacteria > Rhodobacterales > Rhodobacteraceae > Pseudosulfitobacter. Next base: position 75,656 of record NZ_JIBC01000010.1, read on the forward strand.
GCGCAGCGGGCAGGGGTTGCATAGCCCTGCGCCGTGATCTCGGCCTCGTAACTTGAGGCCCATTCGTCATAGAGGGTGCGGGTTTCCGCAGAATCACGCGCTGTGAAAGCTTTGCTCAGGAATGAAGACATGCCCCGAAAGTAGGGCCAAGCGGTGCGTGCGTCCAGCCTGTCGTCAGGCAATCGCCGCCTGCGGGGCCAGCCATGCCTGCCAATCGGACTTTGCGCGGTCGGTATAGGCTTTGTAGCGGTCCTTGCGGCCGCGACGGCCTGATTTCAACCCGTCTACGGGCGGGAACAGGCCAAAGTTCACGTTCATCGGCTGGAACGTCTTGGCATCGGCACCACCCGAGATATGGGTGATCAGCGCGCCCATCGCCGTGGTGGCGGGTGGGGTGTCCAGCGAACTGCCCAGCAGCTCGGCGGCGGCCATGCGACCGGCCAGCAGACCCATGGCGGCGGATTCCACATAGCCCTCGACACCGGTGATCTGACCCGCAAAGCGCACATTGGGCCGCGAGCGCAGGCGCATCTGGCCGTCCAGCAACGTGGGGCTGTTCAGGAAGGTGTTGCGATGGATGCCGCCCAGACGGGCAAAGCTGGCGTTTTCCAGGCCCGGGATCATCTTGAACACCTCGGTCTGCGCGCCGTATTTCATTTTGGTCTGGAAACCGACGATGTTGTACAACGTGCCCAGCTTGTTGTCGCGGCGCAACTGGACGACGGCGTGCGCCTTGACGTCCGGCTGGTGCGGGTTGGTCAGGCCCACGGGTTTCATCGGCCCGTGGCGCAGGGTCTCGCGGCCCCGTTCGGCCATTACCTCGATGGGCAGGCAGCCGTCGAAATAGCCAGCCGTTTCGCCCTCGTGAAATTCGGTCTTGTCGGCGGCCAGCAGGGCGTCGATGAAGGCGTCATATTGCGCCTTGTCCATCGGACAGTTCAGGTAAGCGGTGCGCTCTTCCTCGGTCTCGCCCTTGTCATAGCGCGATTGCATCCAGGCGCGTTCCATGTCGATGCTGTCGTGGTAAACGATGGGGGCGATGGCATCGAAAAAGGCCAGCGCCTCGGCGCCGGTTTCAACGGCAATCGCCTGACCCAATGTCGACGAGGTCAGCGGACCGGTTGCAAAAATCCACGTACCGGTGTCGGGCAGCGCGGTGATCTCGCCATATTCCACGGAAATATTCGGATGCGCCATCAGCGTATCGGTGACAGTCTGGGCAAAGGGATCGCGGTCCACGGCCAGCGCGCCACCGGCAGGCAGGCGGTGCTTGTCGGCGGTTGCCATGATCAGCCCGTTCGCGGCGCGCATTTCCCAATGCAGCAGGCCCACGGCGTTCTGTTCGCTGTCGTCGGACCGGAACGAGTTGGAGCACACCATTTCGCCCAGCAACCCGGTCTGGTGGGCAAAGGTGCCGACCTGCGGGCGCATTTCATGGATTACGACCTGCACGCCCATGTTGGCGGCTTGCCATGCAGCTTCGGACCCGGCCATGCCGCCGCCCACGATATGAAGTGTATCTGTCATGGGCCTGATGTAGGGCAGGGCGCGGACATGCGCAACGGGGCGCAGACAGGCTTGTGCCGTGGGGTGCGTTTAGGGCTTTTGCTTTTGGGGGGTATTTTGGGGTCGCCGTGGCGGGAACGGTCGGTCAGAGAGAGCTGACCTGGAGGGACCTTCCGCCGACGGCGACCCAAAATCTTCTGGGCCATCTGGCTTGTCTCGTTTGTGACACAGGAATGCCCGATTTGCCAGTGATTCCGTTGATACAATCAAATTCACATTGGAAACAATCGGTGATTTCAGCCGTTTAGACGAGAAAATTCATTTATTTACAATCGCCTGCACAGTCCGGTGTTTTTCCGCCTACTGTTCCCAACGCGGATCGCGCTTGTCCAGAAACGCCGCAATTCCTTCTTCAGTGTCCCGGTGCAGCATGTTCTCGACCATGACATTCCCGGTGTGGGCATAGGCGGCATCGGTGGTCATCGACAATTGGTCATAAAACGCCTGCTTGCCGATCTTGACCGCCGATCCCAGCTTGGCCGCGACCGTATTTGCCAACTCTTGCGTCTCCGCCGCCAGATGCTCGGGCAGCACCGCACGGTTGATCAGCCCCAGCGCCTCGGCGCGGTCGGCTTCGATGAACTGGCCGGTGGTCAGCATCTCGAACGCCTGTTTGCGCGGGATGTTGCGGGTCAGCGCCACCATCGGGGTGGAGCAAAACAGGCCGATGTTCACGCCGTTGACGCCAAAGCGTGTGCCTTGCGCTGCAATCGCCATGTCGCAGGTGGCGACCAATTGGCAACCCGCAGCGGTGGCGATGCCATGCACCTGTGCGATCACCGGCTGGGGCAGGGACTGTACCCGCGCCATCATCGACGCGCAGCGGTTGAACAGGTCGGCGAAATAGCCGCGCCCGCCGTCCGGCTTCTGGCGTCCTTCGGTCATTTGTTTCAGGTCGTGGCCCGCGCAAAATGCCTTGCCACTGCCGGACAGGATCACCGCGCGGATGCTGCGTGTCTCGGCGATGTCGTCCAGCGTGGTGTGCAGCGCCAGAATCATCTCGTCCGAGAGGGCGTTCAGCCGCTCGGGTGCGTTCATGGTCAGATGGGCCACGCCGTCCGTGACCCGACGTTCAAGAATTGCCATCTTGCCCTCCGGATGTTTGACAGGGACCTTAGGTCAGGGATGGACAGAGGGAAAGCCATGCAAACGGTGATGAGCGCAGAAGATCTGATGGCCTTTTTGGTGGTCGAATTTGATCAGGTTGCGAATGACTTTGTGGTCGAAGAGGTGGGCGAAGGGAAGATTCGTGTTCGTTTGGTGGTGGATGACCGCCACTTGCGGCCCGGTGGCACAGTGTCGGGACCGTCGATGTTCGCGCTGGCGGATGTGGCGGCCTATCTGGCCACTTTGGCGTTGGTCGGCCCCAAGGCGCTGGCGGTGACCACGAATTGTTCCATCGACTTCATGCGCAAACCGGCCGCAGGCGTCGATCTGGTGGCCCATGCGACGGTTTTGAAGCTGGGCAAGCTGCTGTCGGTCACGGATGTATTGATACATTCGCACGGCATGGACGCGCCGGTGGCCCGTGCCACCCTGACCTACGCGATCCCGCAGAAATAGCGTTCAGAAATGAAAAGACCGCCGGGGCGAACCCGGCGGCAAGGAAGAGGTCTGTCGTGCGTCACAGGGAAGTTACGCGCGCCAGAATACCCGACGTGACTCGGTATAAGCCACGTGCGGGGTCAGCCCCACATCGTTCAGCTGCTGTTGCGTCAACTGGCTCAAAGCCAGGCGCGTGCGGCGACGAGTGGCCCATTTCGACAGGACAACGGCCAGGTTGATCGCAACAACAGAGATGACCGGCAGCGTGCGCGTATCGCGCAGGTGGGCCAGGGCGTCGGCGGACAGGGCAGTTGTCTGTGTCATGGGAAATCTCCTTTGGTTCTTCCGATGAATTGTATTGACACAATTTGGCGTTATTGCCATGATTATTGATACAAAAGCGGGTACAAAGAATCTATGGAAACATTGTAATGGATACAATTTGGCCGGATACGCTCGCGACGGAAGCGGGCCCCAAGTATAAGGCGGTGGCACAGATCATCCGCGCGGCAGTGGCCGAGGGGACGCTGACCCAGGGCACACGCTTGCCTCCGGTGCGCGATCTTGCCTGGCAACTCAAGATTACACCGGGCACCGTGGCGCGGGCTTATACGATCCTGACCGACGAGGGATTGCTGAACGCCGAAGTCGGGCGCGGCACCTTTGTGGCCCCGCCAGTGGATGACGATGCTGCCTTTGCGCCGCCGATCGAGGTTGACAGCGCCGCCCACAACCGCGAGGCGCAGGACTGGCGGGTGAACATGGTGTCGCCGCATCTGCCCAGCGTCGGGCAAGCGCAGCTGATCCGCAACTTGCTGGCCGACATTGCACGCGATCCGCCGTCGGGCATGATGCACTATCCCGACCGCACCAACGCCCGCCCCGCACGCGAAGCGGTGGTGAAATGGCTGGCAGGGGCGCAGCTGGGTCATATGGACCAGGGCGATGTGGTGCTGGCCAATGGGGGGCAAAGCGCCATCGTGCTGCTGATGCAGGCCCTGTTGAAGGGGCGCAAACCCGTGGTGCTGGTCGAAGAGCTGTCCTATCCCGGTTTCCGCCGGGCGGCCGATCTGGTGCGCGCCGATGTGGTGCCGGTTGCAATGGACGCACAGGGGGTCATCCCCGAGGCGCTGGCCCGTGCGGCCGCCCAGCACGACGCGCAGATATTCTGCACCTCGCCCGAAGTGCACAATCCGACATGTTTGTTCACGCCGCTACAGCGTCGGCTGGAACTGGTCGAAGTGGCCCGCGCGCATGATCTGCAAATCATCGACGACGATTGCTATCAGATCGCTGCGGCCAAGGCGCCGTCCTACCGCAAGCTGGCGCCGGAGCGCGGTTGGTATGTCTCGTCGATCTCGAAATCGCTGACGCCGGCCTTGCGGGTTGGCATGGCCATTGCCCCGCACGGGCGTGCGGCCCCGCTGCGGCGTGCGGCAGAACATGCCTTCTTTGGCTTGCCGACACCGATCCTGGACCTGACGGCGGCCTTGTTGACCCACCCGCAATTGCCTGCGCTGACCGCGCAGGTGCAGGCGGGCATCAACCAGTATGTACAGGCGGCGATGAACATTCTGGGCCGTTTCGACCTGCGGTGGAGCGAGAATGTCCCCTTTGTCTGGCTGCCGCTGCCCGAAGGTTGGCGTGCCACCGCGTTTTGTCAGGCCGCCGAGGCGCAGGGCGTACAGGTGCGTGCGGGCGAGGAATACGCCTGTCGCGACGCGCGCAGCCCCCATGCGATCCGGTTTGCCATCAATGCAGGGGTGCGGCTGGAGACCTTCAAGGATGCGGTGGGGCGGTTGCGCATGTTGTTGGACAATCCGCCCGAGCAAATCAACGTCTAAACTGTGGGGTATAATGATACCTTATTTGCAAGCCTTTGATTTGCAAGGGTTATAAAAGATTTGCGCCGCTTGACCATGCGTGCGCGTGCTATATAACCCGCCCATCGCATATCAGGGACACGTCCTGCGTGGCCCGCAACAGCAAACAGGAAACTCCTGCAATGAAAACCTTTACCGCAACACCTGCGGACATCGACAAGAAATGGATCCTGATCGACGCCGAAGGCATCGTTCTGGGCCGTCTTGCCTCGATCGTCGCAAGCCGCCTGCGCGGCAAGCACAAGCCGTCGTTCACACCGCACATGGACATGGGCGACAACGTGATCATCATCAACGCTGAAAAAGTGCAGCTGACTGGCAAGAAGCGTCAGGAAGAGCATTTCTGGCACACCGGTCACCCCGGTGGGATCAAGTCGCGCACCAAAGAACAGATCCTCGAAGGTGCACACCCCGAACGCGTGGTCACGCTGGCCGTCAAGCGGATGCTGCCCGGCAACCGTCTGAGCCGTCAGGTCATGACCAACCTGCGCGTCTATGCTGGCGGTGAACACCCGCACGAAGCGCAAAACCCCGAAGTTCTCGACGTCAAGTCGATGAACAAGAAAAACACGCGGAGCGCATGAGCATGGCCGACGAAATCAACACACTCGAAGATCTGCAAGCTGCAGTGACCGACAATGTCGGCGGCGTGCAAGGTACCGAAACCGACCTGACCCCGCGCGAGCCCGTTCGTGACGAATTCGGCCGGTCCTATGCCACAGGCAAACGGAAAGATGCGGTTGCCCGCGTCTGGATCAAACCCGGTTCGGGCAAGGTCACCGTGAACGGCAAGGAAATGAACGCATATTTCGCCCGTCCGGTTCTGCAAATGATCCTGGCACAGCCGTTCTCGGTTGCCGGTGTCGAAGGTCAGTTCGACGTTGTCGCAACGGTCAAGGGCGGCGGTCTGTCCGGCCAGGCCGGTGCGGTCAAGCACGGCGTGTCCAAAGCGTTGCAACTGTACGATCCCTCGCTGCGTGGCGCATTGAAAGCCGCAGGCTTCCTGACACGCGACAGCCGCGTTGTGGAACGTAAGAAATACGGTAAAGCGAAAGCGCGTAAGAGCTTCCAGTTCTCCAAGCGTTAATCCGGCTTACACTGCGAATACTCGGAAAAACCCGCGCCACGGCGCGGGTTTTTTCTTTTTCAGAATTTACGTACAAAAAGGCGCGCAATCTGTACGAGATCACGCGCCAATTGTCTGTCAGGTGGTGGCTGGATCAGCCGCCGAACTCATAGGACACGGTAAAGCCCAGCAGGCCGCCGCTGTCGTTGGTGTCTTCGTACAGAACCTGAAATGCGGTGCTGTCATTGATCGCATAGACCGCGCCCAGTTCACCGTAGACGTTGTCGTCACGGTCCGAGTTGCCGACCAGACCCACCAGCGACCAGCGGTCGTTCAGGGGGGCTTCGAATGCGAATTCCTGATCGCTTTTGCCGGTGTCGGGATCGACGATCACGGCAAAGGCACCCTCAACGCTGTCGGTGACGGGGAAGGCCAGCGTCGCGGTGATCTCTTCGCTGTGGCCATCGGTGTTGTTCAGCCAGATATAGCCATAGGTCAGATCCCACGACATGCCATTGCCAAACTCGGCGCCGTAGCCAAGGTTGGCCTCGTATTCCACGTCATCAGCCGGGTCCTGATAGAGCGTGGTGATGGTCAGCCCGCCGTGAAAGCCGGAATAGGCCAGCTCGACAAAGCCTTCGACTTCGTTTTCGGCATGGTCCAGATCATCCGACGTGGCAAAACGTGCCGTGGCCGCGATGCCTGCGGTCCATGACAGAACGGGACGGTTCTGAACCGGATCAAAGATCGGATCGGCGCCGACGGTGATGTTGTCTTGGGCCAAGGCGGCACCGGCAAGCAGCGTCGCGGACAGGCCCGCGCCGAGGAGGGTTTTAAACATCATAAGTGTGCTTTCAGTGAAAGGTCCGTAGCTGTTCGGGAGGAGTGGCTGGGACGGATTTTTGAGTGAGTCTTTCACTAAGGTACAGGTGGGGGGCTTGCAATGTGAAAGCCTGCCGCGTGCGAGGGGCAGGCTGTTGAGCGGTGAAAACGCCGCTTTTTATGGCAAACCCTTCGCCGCTTTAGCTCTCTTTGATGTACCAGTCATCAAAGCGCGAAACGTCCTCCAGTACCCGCTTGTAACCCTTCGAAGTTAACAGGCCGTGGATGTCCTGGCGTTGCGGCGCAAAGTTATGCTCGACTGTCATGATACGGAACGTCCAGCGATCAAAATCCACCGCGTTCAGGATATCAAATTCGCTGCCTTCGGTGTCCACGGACATATAGTCGATCACCTCTGGTGCGCCGTGCTCGGACAGCAGATCGTTCAGGGCAATCGTGGTCACATCATAGGTGGTGCCGCGGATTTTACGGGAGGTTGATACAAAGCTGGAAATCGACGAGTTTTCGCCACGAGGCGCTTCGGTGAATTGAAGCGTCTCGCCAGAGGCGCGCCAGACACAGCGCTTTTCGATAGAACAAGCGCGGTTGGCCATCAATTCATCCTGCCAGTTGCGCGCAGGTTCGGCCAAAATTCCAGTCCAGCCGAATGCGGTTTCCATCAACCAGGTGTTGTTCAGATCAACCCCGTTCGTTGCACCGAATTCTACAAAATAGCCGTTCCTTTTGAAGTCCAGTCGCGCAAGGGCGAACAGGTCCTGCCGCAATTGTGATTTGGATTGGTCCAAAAGGTCGATGCAGGTACTGCGATGTTCTGGTGCCACCGATTTGATGAAGTTCAGGTCGAAATAGCCGGGTTCGCGTCGCTTCAGGTCGCGCAGACGGTCTTTGCGGGTCAATGTGGCGTTTGAAAATATATTGGGCATAGTCGGAAAATTCACTCATTTGTGTATCTTCCTAAGGTTGATAGGTCAGCAAACCTTTCGTCACAAGCGTTAACTCGTTGGTGCTAACTGTCCGGCGCCACCAACCCCAAACCGCGCAAGTATATGCCGATACCGCTTTCCAGCAGGTCCTCTGGCGGGAAGGGGCTGGCGCGGCCGGGGCTGTTGCGGGCGAAGAGTTCGACGACGCCGTGGCTCATTGCCCAGATGTGCGCGCTGAACATCGACGCCGGCGGGCGTTTGTCGGCCGGAATGTGTTGCGACAGATCGGCGGCGGCCTTTTCCAGAACGCCATTCGCGCGGTTGGCGGCGGCGGCCAGTTCCGGTGTGCGGTTGATCGAAATGCCGCTTTCGAACATCGAGATATAGTGGCCCGGGTGTTTGCGCGCAAAGGCCAGATAGGCGCGGCCCGTCGCCTCGAATGCCGCCAGCGCCGAGGGCTGGCCGGACTGATAGGCATAATCCATCAGGTCGGCGAAAATCTCGTAGCCCTGCAGGGCCGCTTCGGCGATCAGGTCCTCGCGGCCCTCAAAGTGGCGGTAGACGGCGGCGGGGGTCACGCCGGCCTGTTTTGCCGCCTCCGACAGGGTAAAGCCGGTCGGGCCCCTTAGCTCGATCAACTCAAGAGCCGCATCGACCAGCGCCTGCCGCAGGTTGCCGTGATGATAACCGCGTTTAGGCATCCCAGATGTCCGGTCCACCACAGATTTTTTGGTCAATTTCGCCAATGGCCTGAGCGTCCTTGTTGGTATAGTCCAGCCCATGCAGCACACAGCGGATCGCCGCCAGACGCGCGCGCCTCTTGTCGTCCGAACGCACGATGGTCCACGGCGCATGGTCCGAATGGCTGAGGTCCAGCGTTTCGCGGATGGCGGTTGAATAGTCGTCCCATTTCTTCAAGCCTTCAACGTCGATCCAGCTGAGCTTCCATTGTTTCAGCGGATCGGACTCGCGGTCCATCATCCGGCGCAGCTGCTCTTCGCGGCCCACATTCAGCCAGAACTTGAACAGGTGAATGCCGTCCTCGACCAGCATCTCCTCGAAAGGTTGGACCTGTTGAAAGAAATGGGCGCGCTGTGCGTCGGTGCAAAAACCGAAAACCTTTTCCACGACGCCGCGGTTGTACCAGCTGCGGTCAAAGAACGACAGGTTGCCCGCACTGGGCAAACGTCTGATGTAGCGTTGGAAATACCACTCTCCGGCCTCTTTTTCGGTGGGCTTGGGCAGGGCCACCACCTGCGCGCTGCGCGGGTTCAGGTTCTCGCGGAACCGTTTGATCGTGCCGCCTTTGCCCGCCGCGTCGCGGCCTTCGAACACACAAGCCACCCGCGCGCCGCTTTCCTGCACCCAAGCCTGCATCTTGACCAGTTCGATCTGCAACCGCTCCATCTGCTTGTCATAGGCCTTGCCCGACATGCGTTCGGAATGCGGATAGCTGTCGGACAGCATATCGTCCTTGTCGGCCCGCGCGATGGTCTTGCGAATATGCTCGGGGGCTTCGCTCTCGGCAAAGGCGCTGATGGCGCCGTCGAAGGGTTTGGTCACGCGGCGTGCTCCCGTGAAGTGATTTCCATTAACATCAATATGGTGCGGCGTGACGATTAACGCAAACCCGCACGTTGCGCAGCGCGGTCGATCGCGTCGACAACGGCCTGCGGATCGACGTGATGGGGCATGTGGCCGACACCGGGCAGCACGGTCAGATTGGCACCGGGCACTTGTTGTGAGAGCGGGATCGAGTGGACTGCCAGTGGCACGGTGTCGTCGGCGTCGCCGTGCACGATTTCCATTGGCATCGTCAGCGTGGGCAGTTTGGGTTGCATTGCCACCATATGCGGGCGCAGCGTGTTCACCTGCCGCACGTTGGCGCGCAGGGTGGTGCGGCGCATGGACAGGCCTGCGCCGATATAGTCGGCATAGCCTTCAGGCGCTGTCTGCGGGGCAAAGATGCTGTCGATGCGGTCCTTGACGTAAGGACGGGGGGTAAAGGCGGTGATCAGCGGCACCACCAGCGCGCCACCCCAAGGGGCCCCAAAAACCGTGTAGAAGGGCCCCAGATCGCCCGGCCACGGTTGTGCGACGCCCGCGACCATCACAACGGCGGCGGTGTCATCGGGCCGCGCCAATGCCCAGGCGAGGGCGACCGAACCGCCGAAGCTGTGGCCCAGCACGATCGGATCGTGCACGTCCAACTGGTCAGCAGCGGCCTGCAACAAAGCGGCCTGTGCCTGAGGCGATGTCCCTTCCGAGGCCCAAGCGCCGCTTGGGGCATCATGGGGCAGGTCGGTCCAGCCCAGCCCGGGACGGTCAAACAGGATCACGCGGTAACGGTCGGTCAGCCGTTCGGCGAAATCGAAGGTAAAGTCGCGCAGGTTGCCGCCGGCTCCATGGATCAGCACCAGATCGGGCCCCTGGCCCATGACCATTGCGTGCACCTTGGTTCCGTCCACATCCAGGATCTGCCCCAGGGGCGGATGCGTCCGCGCGGCCCGTGCCTCGCGGTAACCCGCAGCGATTTGCACGGTGGCCACCAAGGCCAGCGCAAGAACAGCAATGGTTATCAACGCCTTACGTCCCAATTTTGGCCAGATCAAAGGGGGTGGACTGGTAGATTTCGTTGATCCAGTTGCCGTACAAAAGATGTGCGTGACTGCGCCAGCGGTTCTGCGGCGGCTGGCTGGGGTCGTCGTTGGGATAGTAATTCAGCGGCACGTTGATCTCGGTGCCCGAGGCCACGTCACGGTCGTATTCCTGTTTCAGCGTGTCACTGTCGTATTCAAAGTGGTTGAAGATATAGAGTGCGCGGTGGTCCACATCCTCGACCAGACAGGGGCCGACCTCGTCGCTGCCCAGCAGCGTGCGCAAGGCGCTCACGCTGTCGACTTCCGCCTGACGCATTTCGGTCCAGCGGCTGACAGGGATCACGCAGTCGTCCGAGAACCCGCGCAAATACGGCGAGGCAGGCGCAAGGTTGCGGTGCCGGAAGCAGCCGAACGCCTTTTTCTCCAGCATGTGTTTCTGCACGCCGTGGAAATGGTTGATCATCGCCATCCCGCCCCAGCACACACCAAAGGTGGAATGCACGTTGGTCTGGGTCCAGTCCATCACGCGCTTCAATTCGTCCCAATAGCCAACCTCGTCAAAATCAAGGTGTTCAATCGGGGCACCGGTGATGATCAGCCCGTCGAATTTCTCATCCATCACCTCGGACACGGGGCGGTAGAACGCCTCCATATGTTCGGCGGCGGTGTTGCGGGTGTTGTGGTCCGTCATCCGCAGCAAGCTGAATTCGATCTGAAGGGGCGTGGCCCCGATCAGGCGGGCAAACTGGTTTTCGGTCTGGATCTTCTTGGGCATCAGGTTCAGCAGCGCAATGCGCAGCGGGCGGATGTCCTGACTGGCGGCCAGCTCCTCGTCCAGCACCATGACACCCTCGCGGGTCAGCACGTCGTAAGCGGGCAGGGTGGCTGGGATCTTGATGGGCATTGGCTTGGGTCCGGTCTTGTTCAGAGAAAGGTCAGATAGGGTTTTGTGTGCGTCGCTCAAGGGCTGCGGCGATCAGGTCGGTGAAATCGGAGGTGGTTTTCAGGGCTGCCACCTCGTCAGCGGTAACAGTGACACCCCAGCGCGCCATGGCCTCATAGCGCGGCTGACGATGAGCCAGCGCGCGGGCATAGGTCCAGCGGATAAAGGTGTCGGGGTTCACCTGGTGTTCGGACAGCCCTGATTCCGCAAGGTATTCTTCCCAGCATTGCTTGAGGAATGCAGGCAGATAGGCCATCGGCTTTGGCGCCTTGTCAAAGCGGCGGATCAGTTCGGCGGTGTGCGCCTCGCTGCCCTTGATCCAAACGGGCAGGCAGCTGGCCGACAGTTCGGTCATCAGCGGATCGTGATCGTCGTCGGGATCGACCCACTCGCAGATCGACCCGCCAGTGTCGCAGATGAAATGCGGGTAGCCATAAAGCGAACGGCCCCGGTCCGCGAAATAAGCGGTGTCGCGCAGGGCGCTGATCTCGGCGCGGCGGAACTGTTCCTGACGGCGGGTGTATTCGTCGATCGCCAGACCGCCCAAGGCGGGATCGCCCGGCTTGCCCAGATAGGTGGCGACGGGCGACAGGTTGTCGAAAGTGATGTTCGAGCCGATGTAGATGCTGTCCGTCATCAGCAGATCGCGCAGGAAGGGCACCTTCATCGCCTCGGCCTTGGCATTGTCGGCGATATATTCGCCCATGTAGCGGGTGCCGATGCGGTAGTCGATCGAGTAGTGGAACCAGTCACCGGAGGCGCGCAGCAGGGTCGACATATGGGTTTTGCCCAAGCCAGACATGCCATAGACAAGCACACGTTTTTCCTTGGCGTCATGCCAGCTTGCGGCATCGGGGTATAGCATCGATCGAGGTCCGTTATCTGTTTGACCACGTTCCTAACCGAGCGCCGGACAAGACGCCAGTTCGGGCTGTCTTCCCATGAAAAAACCCGCAGCCTGTGTGGGCTGCGGGTTTCAGGGGTTTCCTGAAAAGGATCAGGTCAGAACGTGTAGCCGACTTTCACACCAATCGCGACGGCGTGGTTGTCCTTGAAGTCCGAGGCAGGCGCAAAGCCGGGGATCGCGGTCTGGGCGTCACCGATATTGATATAACGGATGCCGGTGGTGATCTTCATGTTGTCCTTGGTATAGATCGCCGCCAGCGCCATGCTTTTGGACCCGTCAGTGGGTCCAAGGTTGCTGGCAAAGCCGCCGTTGGATTTTTCATAGCCGACCGAGGCCGACACCGACCAGTTTTCGTTCAGACGACGGCCGACACCCAGCGAATAGCTGAACACGTCGTTGTCGTAGCTGACCAGCGACCCGCCTGTCGCACCCTGATAGCCGACGGGCGTGATGTCGAATTCGGACCACTCGGCCCAGCGGATGCCACCGAACAGTAGCGTGTCCTGAGCGATGCCGGTCTGAAAATCCAGATTGACCGATTGCGGGGTCTCGATGTGGGTGTTCGAGGTCGCAGCCGGACCGCCGCCAAAGCTTTCAGATGTCTGCACGTCGTGTTTGATCCGCGAGTTGTAGGTCAGGGCCACACGCAGGGCGATGTCGGGGCGCTCGTAGGCACCACCGATGACATAGCCGACGCCAACGTCGCGGTCTCCTTCAACGGCGTATCCGCCAACAAAGGGCACCGCAGCCGTCGCCTCGATGCTCTGCACACGGATACCGCCGTGAACGCTGAAGTTGTTTTCAAACTTGTAGCGCATCAGGCCGGTGATGGCGTGGGCGTCCAGCTCAGCCATGGAGCCAGCTGCGAAATAGCCCGTGCCCGTGGGATAATCCACATCCGCGCCGAAGGGCTGGTCATAGATGATCGCATAGGACAGCCGGTCGTTGATGTCGGCCTTGTACGCCGCACCCAGTTGCAAGAAGCTGGACGTCATGTCGCCCGAGCCGAAACCGCCCAGACCGGCAACAGCCGTGCCCGAGGTGTCGGGGGATACGGACCCAAGGCTGAATTCGGCGTAACGCCCGCTTTCGAACAGAGCCAGAATGGATTGGCCCGAACGGTCGATACCGCCCGCTTGCGCCGTGCAAGCCGAGCCGAGAAGCGCCGCAATGGCGATGGTCTTTACTGTCATGTCACTCCTCCCCAGAAGTTGCTTCGCGGAAAAAATTTGGCGAAGACAAATGAAATTAAGCGTAGAGAACGGCGTTGCGTCAATGTTGACGCATGGGCAAGATTGGTTGCCTGACGCAAGGTTAATCTGCCGCAAACTTACGGCGTGAACGTAGGTCCAAACCTTGGAATAATGCTATCTATGCGGGAGGCTTCGGTCAATCAGCCGCGCACGTATTGCGCGCCAGGTGCGGCCATCCAGCACCACCAACCCCAAGGCAAGCAAGGCAAAACCGACATAGGCCTGCGGCCCCAGCGTTTCGTTGCGCACCCAGGCGCCCAGGGTTATGGCAACGGGCGGGATCAACAAGGTCACCACCATCAGGTTGCCGCTGCCCGCCATCTGCAGGATGCGGTAATACAGCAGATAGGCACCGGCCGTTGCGATGATCGCGTAATAGGCGATGGCGACCAGCGTGTCGGGGGCCAACGCCAGCGTGATCGGCCCCTCGACCTGCCAGGCCAGGGGCAGGGTGATCAGGCTGGAACCGGTCAGCATTCCTGCAGCGGCCAGCACCGGGTGCAAGCCGCCCAGATGCTTGCGCGCCCAGACACCGGCCAGCGCATAGCTGGCGGCACCGCCGAGGACCGCAAGCTGGGCCAGGCTTTGCAGGTCGAAATTGTGCAGGCTGTCCAGACCGATGGCCGTCGCCACGCCCGCAAAACCAAGGGTGACGCCAATGGCACGACGCGCGGTCATACGTTCGTCCGCAAAGAACAGCGCTGCCGCCACAACACCAAAGATCGCTGTCGCCGCGTTAAAGATCGAGGTCAGGCCACTGGCGATGTGCAACTGTCCCCAGGCCATCAGCCCAAAGGGGATCACGTTGTTCAGCAGACCCATGACCACAAACGCGCCCCAGACTTTCGGATCGCGCGGCACGGGAATACGGCGCAGCAGGACCACGATCCACAACACGACCATGGCCCAACCGGTGCGATGCGCCACAGCGGTCAACGGGCCGATTTCATCCAGTGCAACGCGGATCGACAGGAACGACCCGCCCCAGATCAACCCCAACAGCAGCATTTCTGCCCATGCGCGTCCTGATATGGATTTTTGTTCTGTCATGATCCCGGACCTAGCACATAGGGATGCGCGCACGATCCGAAAGCTGCGCAATCAGCGGCGGCGGGTTTCGAACCAGATGTTCAGATAGTTGCCCGCAAAAATCACGGCGGCCCCCACGAACACCCAGACATCAATGCTCTCACGGTACAAGAGCATCCCCACGATAGCGATGGTCGGCAAGCGGATAAAGTCGATGGGCACCACCACCGTGGCCGGTGCGATTTTCAGCGCGTTGGTCAGACAGAAATGCGCCAGCAGGCCAGCCAGCCCGATCAGCACAAGCCACGGCAGGGTGGCAGCGGTGGGCAGCATCACGTCGCCGTCATATCCTGCCAGCGCCAAGCCCATAACCAACTGCATCGCGGTCAGCCAGAACATGATGCAGATGATCGACTGGGTGCGCGTCAGCCGTTTGGTGAACATGATGGTCAGCGCGAAAAAGATTGCCGCCGAGGTCGCGGTGACAACGCCCGCGTTGATCGCCCCCACATCGGGGCGGGCCACGATCAGGATGCCTGCAAATCCCATAAGGGCCGCCAGCGCCCGCACCGCCGTCAGCCGTTCGCCCAGGATCAGCGGCGACAGCACGATAACCCAGATCGGCGAGGTAAACTCCAGCGCAAAGACCTGTGCCAGCGGGATCACCGTCACCGCATAAAACCACAGGTTCTGCCCGGTGAAATGCGCGATATTGCGAACCAGATGCGTGCCCATCTGCTGGGTGTTGATCTGCCGCCAGGTGCCGGTGACACCTGCCACCAGACAGACAATCACCACACCCACAAGGCTGCGGTACATCATGATTTCAAAGGTATCGAGCTGTGAGGCCACTTCGCGCCCGGCCACGGCCATCGCCGAAAACGACGCTATCGACCCGCTCATCCAGAGGGCGGCCTTGAGGATGGGGTTCATGACGACACTTGCGCGGGCGCGAATTCAAAACGGAAGGAATAGGTCATCAATGTCAGCCCGTGCACCATCCGTGCGCCACTGATAAGCTTCGGATCGAAATCTGGTGCAATCAGGATCCCACGCGGGCGTGTTCCAGTTTCGTCCTCAATGTCGGCCATGTAAGCCGCAATCTGGCCAAGGACTTCACGCTTGGCTGTGACGGCTTTCAATTCTATGACCACCGGTGCATTGGATGCATCTACAGCCAGCGCGTCTATGCGTCCGGAGGCTACAATACGTTCCTTGCCATTCTCGGCGAGTGTCATGCCCGGTTCAATCTGACCAATGCAGGCGATTAGAGCCGTCTGCAAATCTTGTTCATACCGGAAACCAAGTGCGCGCGCATCCTGCGCGCTTTCGACGGCCGATGACGCTGCCGCTTCAGAGAGAGGCATTGTATCGCGTTCTTCGCAGAACAACTGATATTTGCGCAGGGCAGACCTGTAGGAAGACAGATTGCCGTAAAGGTCTCCGTCAATCGGAATCCGCGAGGGGTTCGGTTCTTCATTGCGTTTATCGACAGAGGAGTATGCTAATTCTCCCGCGATCAGTTCCAGTCCGTCGCGCTCAAAATGGTCATCTAGGTCGCCGTAAACATTTTCGAGGCGACGGACTTCACTCATTTTGGTTGACCAAGTGACTTGGGTTGGCACTGCATTCCTTAACCAGTCAGAGAAGCCATCATCCATCGTTTGTCATTCCCACTCGATGGTGCCCGGAGGTTTCGAGGTGATGTCATAGGTCACCCGGTTGATCCCCGGCACTTCGTTGATAATCCGCGTGGCGGTTTCGCCAAGGAAATCGTGACTGAAGGGGTAATAGTCGGCGGTCATGCCGTCCACCGAAGTTACCGCGCGCAGCGCACAGGCAAAATCATAGGTGCGCCCGTCGCCCATCACGCCCACGGTGCGCACGGGAAGGATGGCAACGAAGGCCTGCCAGATTTCGTCGTACAGCCCATGCTTGCGGATCTGGTCGATATAGACCGCATCCGCCTCGCGCAGGATGTCCAGCTTGGCGCGGGTGATCTCGCCGGGGCAGCGGATCGCCAGACCCGGACCGGGGAAGGGGTGACGCCCGATAAAGCTGTCGGGCAGACCCAGTTCGCGGCCCAATGCGCGCACCTCGTCCTTGAACAGTTCGCGCAGCGGTTCGACCAGCTTCATGTTCATCCGCTCGGGCAGGCCGCCGACGTTGTGGTGCGATTTGATGGTGACCGAGGGGCCGCCGGAAAACGACACGCTTTCGATCACGTCGGGGTACAGCGTGCCCTGTGCCAGGAAATCCGCGCCGCCGATCTGCTTGGCGTATTTCTCGAACACGTCGATGAACAGACCGCCGATAATCTTGCGCTTGGTCTCGGGGTCGCTGACGCCGTCCAGCTTGCCCAGGAACAGTTCGGATTCGTCGGCGTGGATCAGCGGCAGGTTGTAATGCTCGCGGAACATGCCGACGACCTGTTCGCTTTCGTTTTTGCGCATCAACCCGTGATCGACATAGACGCAAGTCAGCTGCTCGCCGATGGCCTCGTGGATCAGCACGGCAGCGACCGAGCTGTCTACGCCGCCCGAAAGCGCGCAGATCACCTTGCCGTCGCCGACCTGCTCGCGGATGCGCGCGATGGCTTCCTCGCGGTAGGCGTCCATGGTCCAGTCGCCTTTGAAACCCGCCAGTTTGACAAAGTTCTGGTACAGCGTCTTGCCGTTGGGGGTGTGGTGCACCTCGGGGTGGAACTGCACGGCAAAGAAATTGCGGTCGGTGTCCGCCGTGATCGCAAAGGGTGCGTTGGGCGAGGTGCCGTAGACTTCGAAGCCGGGGGCCAGCGCGCTGACGTGGTCGCCGTGGCTCATCCAGACCTGTTCGCGGTCCTCCAGGAACCAGCCGTTCAGCCAGTCCAGCGGTTTGGCGCCCTTGGAGACATAGGCGCGGCCAAATTCGGCGGTGCCGTGGCCGCGTTCGACTTTGCCGCCCAGGCAATGCATCATCACCTGCTGGCCGTAGCAAATGCCAAGGATCGGCACACCCAGGTCAAAGACCGACATGGGCGGCATCGGCGCACCCTCGGCAAACACCGAAGACGGCCCGCCCGAGAAGATCACGGCCTTGGGCGCGAAGTCTTCCAGAAAGGCATCCGTCACGGTGTTGAACGGGTGGATTTCGCAATAGACATTCAGTTCGCGCAGGCGACGCGCAATCAGCTGCGTTACCTGGCTGCCGAAGTCGATGATCAGGAGGCGGTCATGGGAGCTTTGTTTCATGCAGACCTGTTAAGGCTGCGCGCCGCCTGTGGCAAGCGTCTGACGGGTTCTGGCGGCGCGGGGCGGTGTAAAATTTGCGCCCGAATGCGGTCACAGCGCGCGATATGTCGCTTTTTGCCCTTGGCTGCCGTTCAGGGCGTGCGTTCGGGCATGGTGCTGGGCTAATCAGCGGGTCAAGACAAGCACCCGCACAGACGAGGGAATGGAATCATGACGGATACAGCAGCAACCGGACGGCGTGGACGCGGGGGCGGCGGAGCCGCACGGCGCGCAGAGCGCAGCGCAGTGTCGTTCGAGACAGCCAAGTATATCGAACGCAACATTCCCAACCTCGATATCCTGAACGAAGAAGCGTTGCAGATCATCGAGGCCAATGCCGAGACGATCCTCGAAGAGATCGGCGTCAACTTTCCCGACAACCCGGCTGCGTTGCAGCGCTGGCGTGATGCCGGTGCGCAAGTGGACGGCGAACGGGTGCGCATTCCCAAGGGGCTGGCACGCGAACTGTGCAAGACCGCGCCCAGCGAATACACCCAGCACGCCCGCAACCCCGAGCGCAATGTCGTGGTCGGCGGCCGCAATCTGGTTCTGGCGCCGGTCTATGGCCCGCCCTTTGTGCGCGACGCCGCTGGTGGCCGTCGCTATGCGACGCTGGCGGATTTCCAGAAGTTCGTGAAGCTGGCCTATATGTCGAAATGGCTGCACCATTCGGGCGGCACCGTGTGCGAACCCACCGACATTCCGGTGAACAAGCGTCACCTGGACATGCTTTATGCCCACATGACCCTGTCGGACAAACCGTTCATGGGGTCGGTCACCGAACCCAGCCGCGCGCAGGATTCGGTGGACATGTGCGGCGTGCTGTTCGGCGAAGACTTTGTTCAGCAGAACACCGTGATGACCTCGCTGATCAACATCAACTCGCCCATGACATTCGACGACGTCATGATGGGCGCGCTGGAAGTCTATGCAAAGAACAACCAGGCCTGCATCATCTCGCCCTTTATCGTGGGTGGCGCCATGGCGCCGGTGTCGGTCATGGGCACGCTGACGCAGGTGCTGGCCGAAGTTCTGGCGGGCATCGCCTATAGCCAGCTGTGCCGCAAGGGTGCGCCGGTGATCTTCGGGGCCTTCGTCACCTCGATCGACATGAACTCGGGCGCGCCGACCTTTGGCACACCCGAAGCGGCACACATCACTTATGGCGCGGGCCAACTGGCACGGCGCATGGGGCTGCCGTTCCGCTCGGCGGGATCGTTCTGCGGATCGAAGCTGCCGGATGCGCAGGCGGCTTATGAGACATCGAACTCGCTGAACATGGGTCTGTTGTCGGGTGTGAACTTCATGCTGCACGCCTGCGGATGGCTGGAGGGGGGGCTGGTGTCTTCTTTCGAGAAATTCGTGATGGACGCCGACCAGCTTGGCACGCTGCATCATCTGGCCAAAGGCGTTCAGATTGACGAGAACGCCCAAGCCATGGATGCGATCCGCGAAGTCGGTCCGGGTGGCCACTATCTGGGGTGCGCCCATACGCAGGCGAATTTCAAATCCGCCTTCTGGAAGTCCGATTTGCTGGACTACAAACCCTTCGAGACATGGCAGGACGAAGGCGCGCGCGACACGCAGGCGCTGGCGACCGTACGTGTCGAAAAGATGCTGAACGATTACCAGCAACCGCCGATTGATCCCGCGATTGTCGAGGCGCTGGATGCCTTTGTGGCCAAACGCAAGGCAGCCGAGCCCGATTCGTTCATGTAAATGATATGCGCATCGCCCCTAGCTTTGGGCGGTGCGCATGATCCGCGCCTCGGCGACGATGGCGATCAGAACTTCGATGTGCCGCGTCAGGCAATAGGCGGCATCATCCCCCTTGCGTTGGGCATTCAGCGCCGACTCCATTTCCATCAACTGCATCAGCGCGGCCCCGTAACGGGGCAGTTTGCCGTAACCCAACAGGCGCGGCAGATGCACCTCGCGGCGATAGTCCTGGGCGCCGAAACGGGCGGCCCGCATCAACAGGCGCGGGCGGTGAATGGCGGAAAGCATCGACAGGATATCTTGCATGGGGTGGCTCCTTTGCAATGACAGAACATCGGGCCGGGATCTGACCGGCAGGTCGCCACAGTGGCACAGCCAGAACGGGTGTTGCGCGTTGCGCGCGAGCACCGTTCGGCGTCTTCACCTCAGTTTATCTTTTGGAAACAATGATTGTTTCACCGGCAATTTGTTAAGGAATGAGTAACAACTGCACCTCAAGGTTGTGGGGATAAGTCTGTGGATAACCAAGCAGACGTCGCTCAGGGGAAAATTATGAGGATGGACCGATTTTCGGATCAACAACCGCGTATTGCCGACACTCCGGGTTGGGTGCCCAAGGCTGCGCGGACCTATTTGGCACATACAGAAGCAGGGCTGACCATCAGGGAGCTGGCGCGCATTTCGGGGTGCCACGCGTCAACGGTGTTGCGGCAGGTCAGGCGGTTGGAAAGCCGTCGTGACGATCCTTTGGTCGATGCTGCCCTGCAGACGCTGGGCGCCCGGTTCTTCCGCCGAAAGACCCCCAGGGACATTGCCAGAGTTGCTGTCGAACAATGTGATTTTGAACATAAGGACGCCCCGAAGATGAACCAGATCTACAGGAAACACGACACGCCGGATGCCGACCCGCTGACGCAGGACGCGCGGCGTGTGTTGCGGCGGATGTGCGAAAAGGGCGCGGTTCTGGCCGTTGCCGGCGACATGGACAAAGCCGTCGTGGTGCGGGACGGGACCACGCGTACGGCGGTGGTGGACCGGACGGTGGCCGAAGCGATGGCGCTGAAGGACTGGATCGCACCGGACGGGCAGGGGCGGATCATACGATACCGTATCACGGCGGTCGGGCGTCAGGCACTGACACGCATGATCCGTGCGGCAGGCGAAGAGGATCTGGCCGAAGGCTTTGCCGAAGCACCGGCGGCTTTTGCAGGGGCAAGCCGGGTGCCGGACGACGATGCGTTGAACGATGACAGCAACGTCGGAGCCGCGCGGCGGATGCGCTACAGCCTGTCGGAATCGCCCCTCACCGCATTGGCGCGGCGGCGTGACAAGGACGGCACGCAGTTTCTCGGCAGCGATCTTGTGCGCGCGGGCGAGCGGCTGCGCGAGGATTTCGAGCTTGCCAATATGGGGCCGAACGTCACGCAGAACTGGGAAAGGTTCCTGACCGGTGGCGTGCGGGGCAGCGGTGCGTCCGACGGCGGCACAGGTCCCGAGGCCGCACGCAGGCGTGTGTCGGCGGCACTGGCCGATCTGGGGCCGGGGTTGTCGGATGTCGTGCTGCGCTGCTGTTGCTATCTGGAAGGTCTGGAGACTGCTGAAAAGCGGCTTGGCTGGTCGGCGCGGTCGGGCAAGATCGTGTTGAGGATCGCGTTGATGCGGCTGAAGCGGCATTATGATGCGGTCTCAGGTGCAGGCGGCGGGCTGATCGGCTAGGCCGCGCCAGTCGTCGGTCGGGGTGCCTTTTGGGGGCCAGCCCCCGCGCCTTGCGGCGCTCCCCCGGAGTTTATCTGGCAAGATGAAGCCGAAGTGCCATGACAAAAGGGCGCCCCGGTGGTGAACCGGAACGCCCCATGATTGCGGTGGTGGTGATCAGGCCAGATCGAAACGGTCGGCGTTCATCACCTTGGTCCATGCGGCGACAAAGTCCCGCACAAAGCGGGGGCCTGCGTCGTCCTGGCCGTAGATTTCCGCCAGCGCGCGCAGTTGCGCGTGCGAGCCGAACACCAGATCGGCGCGGGTGCCGGTCCAGACAACCTGACCGCTGTTCGCATCCGTGCCTTCAAAGGCCGACTGCTCGTCGTTCGAAGCACCCCAGCGGATGTTCATGTCCAGCAGGTTGACAAAGAAGTCGTTGGTCAACTGGCCGGGACGATCCGTCATCACGCCTGCTTTGCTGTCGCCATAGTTGGCGCCCAGCACGCGCAGACCACCGATCAGAACGGTCATTTCCGGCGCTGTCAGGTTCAGCAGTTGCGTGCGGTCGATCAGCAGCTTTTCCGCCTTAACCGTGATGCCGTCGGCGACATAGTTGCGATAGCCGTCGGCCATCGGTTCCAGCAGGTTCATACCGTCAATGTCAGTCTGTTCCTGTGTTGCGTCGACACGGCCCGATGTGAAGGGCACAGCGATCTTCTGGCCCGCGTCCGCAGCAGCCTTTTCAATGGCAGCCACACCGCCCAGCACGATCAGATCGGCCATCGAGACGCCCTTGTCGCCACTGTTGAAGGACGCTTGCACGCCTTCCAGTGCGCTCAGCACCTTGGACAGTTTCGCAGGCTCGTTGACGGTCCAGTCTTTCTGCGGCGCCAGACGGATGCGCGCACCGTTTGCGCCGCCGCGGTGGTCCGACCCGCGATAGGTCGACGCGGATGCCCATGCGACCGATACCAGTTCCGACACCGACAGGCCGGTGGCCAGAATGTCGGATTTCAGCTTGGCGATGTCTGCCTCGCCCAGCGGCGCAAAGGTCGCTGCGGGCAGGGGGTCTTGCCAGATCAGGTCTTCGGCAGGCACATCGGCGCCCAGATACCGGGCCTTGGGGCCCATGTCGCGGTGCGTCAGCTTGAACCATGCGCGGGCAAAGGCGTCGGCGAACAGCTCGGGGTCGGCATGAAAGCGGCGCGAAATGGCGGCAAAGCCTTCGTCCATCTTCATCGACATATCCGCGGTGGTCATCATCGGCGGATGTTTCTTGTCGGGGTCGTGGGCGTCGACGACCATGTCGGCCTCTTCCACATCAATGGGGGTCCATTGCTGTGCGCCTGCGGGGCTTTTGGTCAGCTTCCATTCATATTTAAACAGGACGTCGAAATAGCCCATGTCCCATGTGGTCGGGTTGGGTTTCCACGCGCCTTCGATGCCCGATGTGGTCGCATGGCCGCCGATGCCGCTTTCGTGGCTGTTGATCCAGCCCAGACCCATCTGGTGCATGTCGCCCGCTTCGGGCTCGGGACCGACATAGATCGGATCGCCCGCGCCGTGCGCCTTGCCGAAGGTGTGACCACCGGCAACCAGCGCCACGGTTTCGTCGTCTTCCATGCCCATGCGGCGGAAGGTGTCGCGCACGTCAAAGCCGGATGCGACAGGATCGGGGTTTCCGTCGGGGCCTTCGGGGTTCACATAGATCAGACCCATCTGCACAGCGGCCAGCGGGTTGTCCAGCTGGCGACCCTCGGAATAGCGGCCACCGGGTTTGTCGGAGGTGGCCAGCCATTCGGTCTCGGCACCCCAGTGGATGTCTTCCTCGGGCTCGTAAATGTCCACGCGACCGCCGCCAAAGCCGAACACCTTGCCGCCCATCGATTCGATGGCGCAGTTGCCCGCAAGGATCATCAGGTCGGCCCAGGACAGGGCGTTGCCGTATTTCTTCTTGATCGGCCACAGCAGGCGGCGCGCCTTGTCCAGGTTGCCGTTGTCGGGCCAGGAGTTCAGCGGCGCAAAGCGCTGGTTGCCGGTCGAGGCACCGCCACGGCCATCGGCCGAACGATAGGTGCCTGCGCTGTGCCATGCCATGCGGATGAACAGCGGGCCATAGTGACCATAGTCCGCAGGCCACCACGGCTGGCTGTCGGTCATCAGCGCAAACAGGTCCTGTTTGACGGCATCCAGATCCAGCGTGCCAAAGGCAGCAGCATAATCAAACTCTTCGCCCAGCGGGTTCACCAGCGACGAATGCTGGCTGAGCACTTTCAGGTTCAGCGCATCCGGCCACCAATCACGGTTGGTCACTTGTTTCTTGCTGTTGAAAGGGCATTTCATTTCGCCGTCCATGGTGCAGTCTCCGATCTGTTTCGTGCATTATCGTGTTGTGATGCGACCCGGCAGGCGATGCGGGCCTTTCTAGAATCAATCTAAACTAACGACGTGCGGGGTGAAATACCTCAGGCGGGATATCCCACTAAAATAATCGTGTTTTTGCGCGGGCCGTTGAAAAATCGGGAAAATCTGATCGCGTCAGCGGCGCAATAATGCATCTTGCGCATTAACATAGCTGCCATGCGCAGGCTGGTGTTCATTCCACAATCCCTTATGTTATAGACTGTTCAACGTTAAACCATCTGCCGAAAGCGATGTCTGATGCGCGATCTGAAAATTCCCGAGCAACGCCACCCTGAAAAGGCGCGTCGTCCCGACAATCCGCAGCCGAAGAAACCGGACTGGATTCGCGTCAAGGCGCCGGGCGGCAAGGGCTATGCCGAGACGCGCAAGATCATGCGCGACAACAACCTGACCACGGTCTGCGAAGAGGCGGGATGCCCCAACGTCGGCGAATGCTGGTCGCAAGGACACGCCACCATGATGATCATGGGCGAGGTCTGCACCCGCGCCTGTACCTTCTGCAACATCGCCACCGGCAAACCGCCCGAGGCGCTGGACGCGTTCGAGCCGGGCCGCGTGGCCCATGCGGTCGAGAAACTGGGGCTGAACCATGTGGTCATCACCAGCGTGGACCGCGATGACGTGACCGATGGCGGGGCAGATCACTTTGCCCAGACCATCCGCGCCATCCGCCACCGCAGCCCCGGCACCACAATCGAGATCCTGACGCCGGACTTTATCCGCTGCGATCCTTCCGTTTTGGAAGTCGTGGTCGAGGCGCGCCCCGATGTGTTCAACCACAACCTTGAAACCGTGCCGGGCCTGTACCCCGAAGTGCGCCCCGGTGCGCGCTATTTCCACAGTCTGCGCCTGTTGCAGCGGGTCAAGGAACTGGACCCGACCATGTTCACCAAATCGGGCATCATGGTGGGTCTGGGCGAGGATCGTCAGGCCGTGATGCAGGTCATGGAAGACATGCGCGCCGCCGACATCGACTTTCTGACCATCGGGCAATATCTGCAGCCCACACCCAAGCACCACCGTGTGGACCGCTTTGTGCACCCGGACGAGTTTGCAGCCTATGAAAAGGCAGCTTACGGCAAGGGGTTCCTGATGGTGTCGGCCACACCGCTGACCCGCTCGTCCTATCACGCCGGTGATGATTTTGCGCGGCTGCGGGCTGCGCGGCTGGCGAAGTTTGGATAAGACAGAGAGCGCCGCGGCGCGGGTGCGGATGATCGGGGTTTTCTTCGGTCTGTCCGCTGTTGTGATGTGGGCGCTGTATTTCGTCTATGCCCGCGATGCCGCGCAGGCGGGATTGCTGCCCATCGACATTATTCTGCTGCGCTATGGTGTGGCGGGGCTGATCCTGCTGCCCTGGCTCTTGCGCAAGGGATTGCGGGATCTGGGCGGCATCGGCTGGGGACGGGGCGTTGTGCTGGCGATCATCGTCGGACCGCTGTTCCTGATGTTCGGCGCGGGCGGCTTTTTGTTTGCGCCATTGGCCCATGGAGCCGTGATCCAACCCTCGACCGCGGCCCTTGTGGCCACCGCCGTGGCGATCCTGTTTCTGGGGGAAAAGCTGCACGCGGCACGGATCGCGGGCATCGCCATGGTGCTGGGTGGTATCGCGCTGATTTCACTGGTGGGCTCCAGCGCCAGCGAGCCGGACGCGTGGAAGGGTCACCTGATGTTCATGGCCGCAGGTGGGTGCTGGGCAACCTTCACCATCCTGTTGCGGCGATGGCAGATGGGCGCGATTGCCGCGACCGCAGCCGCTTCGGTCCTGTCCGCGGTTGTCGTGGTGCCGGGCGTGCTGATTTTTGGCACGCTGGACCGGCTTGCCGCACTGCCCGTGGAAACGTTGATCGTGCAAATCGTCGTGCACGGTGTGATGGCGGGTGTTCTGGCAATGGTGGCCTATGCGCGCTCGGTCGCACTGCTGGGGGTTGGCTCTGCCGCGCTGTTTCCTGCGGTCGTGCCTGCCGTGGCGCTGATTCTGGGCATTCCGCTTGCAGGGGAAATCCCCACGGCCCCCGAATGGCTGGGGGCTGTTATGGCGACCACCGGCCTTGCCGTGGCGCTGGGGGGCATTCCGGGCCTGCGGCGCGCGGGCGCCTGATCTTCATCTTGCAGGATAAACTCCGGGGGAGACGCGATAGCGTCGGGGGCAGAGCCCCCTAAATGAAAAGATTTCGATGGCCCCTTATGCCCCCGACCTTCAGGGCCGCGCGCGCGTTGCCGTGGCCCAGTCGGGCCACCAGCCCAGTTTCTCGATGCCCCAGATCATCAGCAAAACCGCGATGATCCCGAACACCAGCTTCACCCGCGCCGACGACGGCGGGTTGCGCGCCCAGCGGGCCATGCGCACGAACCAGATGGGGTTCATGTAAAGCGCACCTTGCCGATATAGCCGAGGTTGCGGTTGCGTTGGGCAAAGTCGATGCCGTAGCCCACGACAAACTCGTCCGGGATTTCAAAGCCGGTCCAATCCGCTTTCATGTCGATCTCGCGGCGGTCGGGCTTGTCCAGCAGGGCAATGGATTTCAGCCGTGCAGGTGCGCGCGACCGCAGCAGGTTGACCACGTGGTGCAACGTGTGGCCTGTGTCCACGATGTCCTCGACCACCAGCACGTCGCGGCCTTCGATGGCACCGCGCAGGTCCTTGAGGATACGCACCTCGCGGCTGGATTCCATCGCATCGCCATAAGAGGACGCTTCAAGGAAATCGACCTCGATCGGCAGGTCCAGCTCGCGCACAAGGTCCGCAATGAACACGAACGACCCGCGCAACAGCCCCACGACCACCAGCTTGTCGGTGCCGTTGAATTCCGCCTGAATCTCAGCGCACAGCTCTTCGATCCGCGCGGCAATCATCTTTGCGGAAATCATCTGGTCGATCACATAAGGCCGGTCCGGCATGGCGTTCCCCTTGAACTCAGGACTGTTTCGTAACACATGGGCCTGAACCCTTGCCATAACTCATAGCGTGATGCCGACACATTCCGAAACCCGTTTCCTGCCTTATACCGCCCAACAGATGTATGATCTGGTGGCCGATGTCGGGTCTTATCCGCAGTTCCTGCCGTGGTGTGCCGCCGCGCGCGTCAAATCGACCACCGATCAGGGCGATCATACGGTGATGGAGGCCGATCTGGTCATCAGCTTCAAGGTGTTCCGCGAACGGTTCACCAGCCGCGTGGTGCTGTGGCCGGATGCGCATAAGATCGACACCGAATATCTGGACGGTCCGTTTCGCTATATGAAATCGAACTGGGCGTTTTCGGATGTGACAGGCGGCTGCGACGTGTCGTTCTTTGTCGATTTCGAGTTTCGCAATCGCGTGTTGCAGGGCATCATCGGGGTCGTGTTCAACGAAGCAATGCAGCGGATCGTGCGCGCATTTGAACGGCGGGCGGCTGAACTCTACAGCTAGGCGGCCTTCCACAAGAGGAGATCGTCCGATGGCAACAACAGATATCACCGAGCAACTGGTGACCTTTGCAGGCGCCGCACCCGATGCGGATGCGCGCGCGGTCATGGCATTGTCGGTGCTGGATTGGGCCGCGTGCGGCATTGCCGGTGCCGCCGAAGGCAGCTTTGACGGTTTTGTCGCCGCTGCGCATGTCGCGGGTGACTGTACGCAGTTCGCAGGCGGGCAGGGCGCACCCGCGGCGGCGGCGCTGATCAACGGCACGCTCAGCCATGCGCTGGACTATGACGACACCCATTTCGCGCACATCGGCCACCCGTCGGTCGCGGTTGTGTCGGCAGCACTGGCCGCAGGACAGGCGGCAGGCGCGACGCTGGACAGCATCATCGACGCGGCATTGATCGGCGCCGAGGCGTCGGTGGCTGTCGGCATCTGGCTGGGGCGCGGGCATTATCAGGTGGGCTATCACCAGACGGCAACAGCCGGTGCGTTCGGGGCCACCATTGCAGCTGGCCGTTTGCGGGGCCTGAGCGACGTGCAGATGCGTCACGCGCTGGGTCTGTGCAGCACCATGGCCTCGGGGCTGAAGTCGCAGTTCGGCACCATGGGCAAACCGCTGAACGCAGGGCTTGCCGCGCGCTGCGGCGTCGAGGCTGCGGAATGGGCGGCGGCGGGGATGACCTCTGCCGATGACGGGCTGGCGGGGCCGCTGGGCTTTGGCCCCACCCACCACGGGGCGGGCGATCCCGTGACGCTGGGCACCGACTGGCGCATGACGCGTGTCAGCCACAAGTTTCACGCTTGCTGCCATGGGCTGCACGCCACGCTTGAGGCGCTGGCCGACACCGACCTGACACCCGACAGCACGGTCGAGATCACCACCCATCCGCGCTGGATGACCGTTTGCAACATCGAAACCCCGCGCACGGGGCTGGAATGCAAGTTCAGCTATGCCCAGGTGGCCGCAATGGCGGCGCACGGGCTGGACACCGGCGACATCGCGCAGTTCAGCGATGCCACCGCCGCGCGCGCCGATCTGGCGCAATTCCGCACCCGCGTGCGCGTCGACACCGACGAGAGCCTGACGGAAATGCAGGCGCGGGTCTTTGTCGACGGGCAGGCGGCGTTCCATGATCTGGATGCGCCGATCCCGCTGGCCGACCGTCAGGTCAAGATCATGAAAAAGGCGCACGCCCTTGTGGGGACGCGCGCCGATGATCTATGGCAGGCCGTGCAGGGCAACGACCTTGCCGGTTTTGTGGGCGTGATTGCCGCCTAGCTGGTGATGTCGTAGGCGCGTTCGCCGTGGACCGCGAGGTCAAGACCGTTGGTCTCGGTCTCGGCATCCACCCGCAGGGGCGTGATGGCGCGCACGACGACGATCAGCACGATGGTCACGACGGTGGTGTACACCCCGACAATCGCCAGCGATCCCAGCTGTGCCGCCCATGTGCCTGCGCCAAAGACGGCGATCATGATCGTGCCAAAGATACCGCCGACACCGTGCACGGCAAAGACATCCAACGTGTCGTCAATGACCACCTTGTTGCGGATCAGGTTCACGGCCTCCTGGCACAGGATGCCCGCGACGGCCCCGATCACCAGCGCCTCGACCGGACCGACAAAGCCCGATGCAGGGGTGATCGACGCCAGCCCCGCGATGGTGCCGGTGACGATGCCCACCAGCGACGATTTGCCGAACTTCAACCGCTCCCACAGCGCCCATGTCAGCGATGCGGTGGCCGCCGAGATATGGGTGACTGTCAGCGCCATCGCGGCACCACCGTCTGCCGCCAGTTGCGACCCGCCATTGAAGCCGAACCAGCCGACCCACAGCATGGCCGCACCGATCATCACCAGACCGGGGTTGTGCGGCGGCGTGGTGTGGTTGCGGCGTTTGCCCAGAAATATCGCAAGGATCAGCGCGGCGAGCCCCGCGGTCTCGTGCACCACGATGCCGCCTGCAAAGTCACGCACGCCGATGTCGCCAAAGATACCGCCGTCGGACAGAAACCCGCCGCCCCAGATCCAGTGCACCACCGGCGCATAGCACAGCAGCATCCACAGCGCCGAAAACAGCAGCACAAAGCCGAAGCCGATGCGCTCCACGTAGGACCCCACGATCAGCGCAGGCGTGATGATGGCAAATGTCATCTGGAAGGCAAAGAAAAGCACTTCGGGCAGGGTGCCGGTCAGGCTGTCGGCGGTCACACCCAGCAACAACAGCTTGTCCAGGCCGCCCCAGATGCCGCTGTCGCCGCCGCCAAATGCAATGGAATAACCGACGACGAACCACAGCACGCTCATCAGGCAGGCGATGGCATAGACATGCATGAACACGCTCAGAACATTGCGGGCGCGCACAAGGCCGCCGTAAAACAGGGCAAGCCCCGGCAATGTCATGAACAGCACAAGGGCTGTTGCGGTGATGATCCAGGCTGTGTCAGCGGCGTTCATATGGGTCCCCTCCCGATTGGTTTCGGGGGAGGTGCCAAGACGGCGCGCAATGGGAAAGCAAGTTTTTGCGTCAGCGCGCTTAAAATCAGGGCGATTTTTGGATTGCGCGGTTTTAGGGCGGAAATCGGGGCGTGATGCCTCAAAAATATGCAGCGTGTGAACCTTTGGTTTCAGCCCTTGGTCAATGCTCCCAACAGCAGACCCAAGGCATGATCGCGTGCCGCCGCACGGACCTGCGCGCGGCCTTGCGCCCCGAATTCCACCGTCTGCGTGGTCACACCGTTGCCATCCGCCAACCCGAAACACACCCGTCCCTCGGGCTTGTGATCGGACCCGCCGGGGCCTGCGATTCCGGTGATCGCCACGGCCATCTGCGCGTGGCTGTGGCGCAGCGCGCCTGCGGCCATCTCGGCGGCTGTTTCTTCGGACACTGCGCCAAATGCGTCCAGCGTGGCTTGCAATACGCCCAGCATCTCGACCTTGGCGGCATTGGTGTAGGTGACCATGCCACGGTCCACCACCGCTGACGATCCGGGAATGTCGGTCAGCGCAGCCGCCACCATGCCACCCGTGCAGCTTTCGGCGGTGGCAATCATCACACCGCGCGCCTTTGCGGCCTCCAGCACGCTGACGGGCAGGCTCATCGCATCAACACCCCATGCGCCAGCCCGGCCAGCAGCACGACGCCGATGGCGGCAAAGATGCCCGCGATCACGTCGTCCAGCATCACGCCCAACGGATCACCGCGTCGGTCGGCCCGGCCCACCAGCCAGGGTTTCCAGATGTCGAAAAGACGGAACAGCACAAATGCCGCGACCCAGCCCGGCCACAGATCCAGCATCGACACGCCGTTGTTCGTGGCACCAATCGACAGCGGCAGCAGGGCGATCCACTGTCCGACCACCTCGTCCGCGACAATCTCGGACGGGTCATGGTCGGTCTTGCCCTCGGTCATCACACCGGTGGCCCACCATCCGGCGGCAAAGATCACCACGATTCCGACCATCAGCAGAGGCCAGCCGCCGATCACATGCAGCAGCCATGCCCAGGGCAGAGCCACCAGCGACCCCCAGGTGCCCGAGGCGGGACGGATATAGCCGACACCCAGAACGGTGCCGATGGCGGTCGCGAGTTTCTGTGTCATGATTTCACCAATGTGCAGGTTGCCAGCGAAGCGATGCCTTCGCCGCGCCCGGTAAAGCCCAGGCGTTCCGAGGTGGTCGCCTTGACCGAGATACGCGTGTACTCAACCCCCGTGATCCGGGCCATTTCGCGGCGCATGGCGTCGCTGTGTGGGCCGATCTTTGGGAATTCGCAGATGATCGTGCAATCGATGTTGCCGATGGCAAAACCGCTGTCCTGCGCCAGTTTCACGGCATGGCTCAGAAAGTTGTGGCTGGCCGCGCCCTTCCACTGCGGGTCCGAAGGCGGGAAATGCTGACCGATGTCGCCCATCGCCAGCGCACCATAGATCGCGTCGGTGACGGCGTGCATCGCAACATCCGCATCCGAATGGCCCTTGAGCCCGTGATCGTGCGCAATCCGCACGCCGCACAGCGTCACATGATCGCCGTCGTCAAAGGCATGTACGTCAAAGCCGTTACCCAGTCTGATGTCCATTGCGTCCTCTTAATATCCGTGCGGCGCGGTCGAAGTCGGCCGGATGGGTGATTTTCAGGTTGTCCTCGTCCCCCGCAACGATCGCCACGTCAAGCCCTGCGGCGCGGGCAACCTCGACATCGTCGGCGGCGTGGCCTGCGTGGGCGGCGTGGGCGGCGGTGATGGCGGCACGGTCGAACCCTTGCGGTGTTTGCGCACGGTACAGGCCGGTGCGGTCCTGCGTGCCGGTCACGCGGTCATCGGCGCCTGTCCACAGCGCATCGGTCACGGGTAGGGCGGGCGCCGCGCCGGGGCTGTGGTCCAGCGCGTCAATTACATCGCTGATGGTGCGCGCGGTGATGCAGGGGCGGGCGACGTCGTGGATCAGTACATGGGTGATGGCCGGATCGCTCAGCGCGGCCAGACCTGCGCGCACCGAAGCGGCACGGTCCGCGCCGCCGGTGGTCAGGGTCACCCCGTCAAAACCAGCGTCGGGCATGTCATCCGCGTGCAGGACCAACACCACTCGGTCGATCCAGGGATGGTTCAGGAACGCGGTTACTGTATGGTCGATCACACGCTTGCCGCACAGCGGCTGCCATTGCTTTGCCACAGGACCGCCCGCACGCAGGCCACGGCCCGCAGCGACGATGATCGCGGCGCATGTCATGGGGGCGGGCGGGGATGTTCCTGTCATGCCTGATGTGTAGGGCCAATGGGGCGGCCTGGCAATTCGGCAGTTGATGTGCCTAAATATTGGGCACATGCTGCGGGATCGGGCGCAAAAACGCCATGCAGCATTGAGGCCAGCCTTTTGGTCGGCTACGTCGAAGACACGCACAAGGATTAGGCATTTGTCTGAACACAACGACCCATTGACCATGATTGCACCGGTGATGCTGGCCCCGATGGCCGGAATCACCGACCTGCCGTATCGCAGCCTGGTGGCGCGGTTTGGTGCGGGCATGGTGGTGTCTGAAATGGTTGCCAGTGTTGATATGCTGAACGCCCGCCCCGGCACCCGCGAAAAGGCCGAGCTGGGCCTGGACCAGCAGGGCACCGCCGTTCAGCTTGCGGGCCGCGAGGCCGCGCCCATGGCCGAAGCCGCGCGGATGGTTGAAGAGCAGGGCGCTGCGGTGATCGACATCAACATGGGCTGCCCCGCCAAAAAGGTCACCCAAGGATATTCCGGCTCGGCGCTGATGAAGACGCCGGACCATGCACTGACCCTGATCGAGGCGGTGGTGAATGCGGTCAGCATCCCCGTGACGCTGAAAACACGGCTGGGCTGGGACGACGACATGCTGAACGCCCCGCAGATCGCTGCACGGGCCGAGGCGGCAGGCATCCGCCAGATCGTCATTCACGGACGCACCCGCTGTCAGTTCTACAAGGGTCGTGCAGACTGGGCAGCGATCCGGGGCGTGAAAGATGCCGTCAGCATTCCGGTGATCGCCAACGGTGACATCATCGACGTGGCCAGCGCGCGGCAGGCCTTGGAGCAGTCCGGCGCCGATGGCGTGATGATCGGACGCGGGGCGCAAGGCCGCCCCTGGTTGCTGGCCGAGGTGGCGCACGCGCTGTATGGCACGCCCGCGCCGGACGTCCCCACGGGTGAGGCTTTTGCAGAAATGGTCATGGCGCATTACGCTGAAATGCTGCGGTTCTACGGCGAGGTGCTGGGCCTGCGCGTCGCACGCAAACATCTGGGCTGGTACATGGACACGGCGGGCACGTCGCCTGACCTGCGCCGCGCGGTGCTGACCGCCAGGACCCCCGACGAGGCGATGCGCCTGCTGCCCGATGCGCTGTCGCCCTGGACCGGACAGGAGGCTGCATGAGCCCGGCCGCAGACATCTGGGCGTCCTTGCCCGTTCCGGCGCTGTTGATCGACGCAGACGACCGTATCCTGGAAATAAACGCCGCCGCCGAGGGGTTCCTGAACGTATCGGCCAAATCGGTGGTGGGTGTGCCCATCTGGGATCAGGTCAACGTGGATTCGCCCCTGGAAGAGGCGTTCGCCCGCGCGCGGACCTATGAAACGCCGCTGTTCGTCAACGACGTGGACGTGGGCGGCGGCCAGCGCGCGCCGCTGCAATGCGCATTGCAGATTGCCCCGCTGCAAGGGGCGCCGGGTCAGATGATCATGCTGATCAGCCCACGCGAGCTTGCCGGGCGCATCACCCAGCACGACAGCGTGAAATCCGCCGCCAAATCCGCCATCGGCATGGCCGAAATGCTGGCCCACGAGATCAAGAACCCGCTGGCGGGCATCACCGGTGCCGCGCAACTGCTGAGCATGAGCCTGAGCAAGGACGATCTGGAACTGACCGACCTGATCGTCGAGGAAAGCCGCCGCATCGTGAAGCTGCTGGAGCAGGTCGAGCAGTTCGGCAACCTGTCGCCGCCCGATTTCCGCGAAGTGAACATTCACGACGTGCTGGACCGCGCCCGCCGCTCGGCGTTGCTGGGCTTTGGCGCGAACATGAAGATCATCGAGGATTACGACCCCTCGCTGCCGATGGCGCAGGGCGATCCCGACCAGTTGCTGCAAGTGGTGCTGAACCTGCTGAAAAACGCATCTGAGGCGGCGGGCAAGGACGGCGGCACGATCCGGCTGCACAGCTATTTTGAACATTCGTTCCGCCTGCGCCGCGCCGATGGCACGGGCCGGTCGCTGCCCTTGCAGGTCGAGATCATCGACGATGGCCCCGGTCTGCCCGAGGCGATCAAGGCGGATGTGTTCGATCCCTTCGTGTCGGGCCGCGAGAATGGCACCGGACTGGGGCTGGCGCTGGTCAGCAAGATCATATCCGACCACGGCGGGTCAATCTCGGTGACGTCGGTGCCGGGGAAGACGGTGTTCCGCCTGTCGCTGGCGCGCGCACCTAAGCAAACAAAACCCAAAAAGGAAGTATAGAGCATGGACGGCACGGTTCTGGTTGCAGACGATGATCGCACAATTCGCACGGTGCTGACGCAGGCGCTGACGCGGGCAGGGTGCAAGGTACATGCCACGTCCTCGCTGACCACCCTCATGCGCTGGGTGGGCGAGGGCAAAGGCGATGTCGTCATTTCGGATGTCATGATGCCCGACGGCAACGGTTTGGAAATGCTGCCGAAAATCGCGCAGGATCGCCCCGGTCTGCCGGTTATCGTGATCTCGGCCCAGAACACGATCATGACCGCCATTCAGGCCGCCGAGGCCGAAGCCTATGACTATCTGCCAAAGCCCTTCGATCTGCCCGACCTGATGAAACGCACCGC
Organism: Sulfitobacter sp. 20_GPM-1509m; assembly: GCF_000620505.1. Taxonomy (GTDB): domain Bacteria; phylum Pseudomonadota; class Alphaproteobacteria; order Rhodobacterales; family Rhodobacteraceae; genus Pseudosulfitobacter. The sequence goes on from NZ_JIBC01000010.1 coordinate 110,059, forward strand.
GCGCGCGCTGGAAAGCAAACAAAAACGCCCCCGCGCGCAGATGATCGAGGATGACCGGCCCGACGATCTGCCGCTGGTGGGGCGCACGCCGGTGATGCAGGCGCTGTACCGCGTGGTGGCACAGGTGATGAACACTGATCTTCCAGTGCTGATCTGGGGTGAAAGTGGCACGGGCAAGTCGCTGATCGCACGTGCGATTCACGATTTTTCGGACCGTCGGTCGATGCCCTTCGTGGCCGTGACCCCCGCCGATCTGCAAGACCTTGAAGGCCCGGCACGGGTCATGGCCCGCGTACGGGGGGGTACGTTGCTGATCGACGAGATCGGCGACATTCCGGACGAAATCCAGGCGCGTATCGTGCGCATGACCGATGCCTCGGGCGATGACGTGCCGCGGTTCCTGGCCACCAGCCAGACCGATCTGGCTGCCGCCATGGAAAGCGGTCGCGTGCGCAAGGATCTGTATTACCGGCTCAGCGGGGCCACGCTGCATGTGCCGGCCCTGCGCGAGCGTGTCGACGACATTCCCCTGCTGGCCCATCATTTTCTGGCGCGTGGCGAAAAATCGGGTGCCGCCCAGCGGACCCTGTCGGACGAGGCGGCAGAGGTTTTCCGCACCTATTCCTGGCCGGGCAACGTGCGTCAGCTGGAAAACACCGTGCGCCGTCTGGGCCTGACCAGCCGTCTGCCTGAAATCGCTGCCACAGAGGTCAAACAGGCCCTGGGCAGCCAGCCGGAAATGGAGCCTCTGCAAGCGGTGGGTGACACCGAGAAACTGGGCGCATCCGTCGCGCGCCATTTGCAGCGCTATTTTGATCTGCACGGCGATATGCTGCCACCTGCGGGCCTGCACGGCAGGATCTTGCGCGAGGTCGAAGCGCCGTTGATCGAGATTGCCCTCTCTGCAACCGCTGGAAATCAGGCAAAAGCCGCCGAACTTCTCGGGATCAACAGAAATACGCTGCGCAAGAAGATCACTGACCTTGGAATACAGGTGACACGCGGTCGAAAGATGATGTAAAACTGCCACATCAAACCGTGGCCATCCGGACACTTTCGGATCAGGACCACGATATATGGCGGTAGGTGCTTGCGGGCACCGCATCAACAGGTGGGTGCAGGGTGGCAACCCGGACACGGCAATCACAATGGGCAACATTGGGGCGTTTGCGCCGCCAAAAGCGTGTGCGCAACGCCGCGACACTGGGATTGGTCATTCTCGGGCCTGCGCTGGCGCTGGCCACCTTCCTGATTCTGGGGCCGCTGGATCAGGGCTCGAACAACATGTCGCTGCGCCTGATTCTGCTGGCCGACTTTGTCTATATCCTGGTCGTCGCGGCCTTGGTCATGAGCCAGGTCGCTCGTCTGATCGCCGCGCGGCGGGCGAAATCTGCGGGGTCCCGCCTGCACCTGCGCCTGACCGGCGTGTTTGCGCTGATGGCGCTGATTCCCACGGTGACGGTTGCGGTCTTTGCCGGTCTGACGGTGAACATCGGTCTTGAGGGGTGGTTTTCGGACCGCGTCAGCAACGTCGTCGGCTCGTCGCTGGCAGCGGCCGAGGCTTATGAGGACGAGCAGCACGACGATCTGATCGAGGATGCCATTGCCCTGGCCGAATTCATCGACCGGGTGCGTCGCAACCAACCCAGCCAGAGCGACATCGAAATTCTGGCAGACGGCCAGCGCCAGATCCAGCGGGGCCTGCGCGAAGCCTATCTGATCGACGGCACCGGCGAGATCCGCGCGCGTGGCGACCGGTCCTATCTGTTCGATTTCGAAAAACCCGAGGACAGCAAGTTCGACCTGGCCCGCAAGGACGGTGTGGCCATCATCGAGGACTGGCCCAACAACGAATTCCGCGCGCTTGTGCCACTGACCAGCCTAGTGGACCGCTTTCTTTATGTCAGCCGCGATGTGGACGGTGAAATCCTGTCGCTGCTGGACGAAACGCAGGAAACCGTGCGCCTGTATCAACAGCTTGAAAACGAACGGGGGCGCGTCCTGTTCGAGTTCGGGCTGCTCTATCTGGGCTTCGCGGTGATCCTGATCCTGGCCGCGATCTGGCTGGGGCTGTGGTTTGCGGAACGGCTGTCCGGTCCCGTGGGCCGTTTGACCGGCGCTGCGCAACGTGTGGGCGCGGGTGACATGGACGTGCGCGTGCCCGAAGAAGAGGGCGATGACGAGATCGCGATGCTGGGGCGCTATTTCAACCAGATGACCCTGCAGCTCAAAGGTCAGCGCGACACCCTGCTGGACAACACCCGCCAGATCGAACGCCGCCGCCGTCTGTTCGATTCCGTGCTCAGTTCGGTGACCTCCGGCGTGGTCGGGCTGGACCCCGAAGGCCGTGTGGCTTTCGTGAACAGATCGGCAGAACGGCTTCTGGACTGGCAGGACAACAACCAGGCGACTGCGATTGCAGTTGCGGTTCCTGAGTTTGGACCACTTTTCAACACCTTGAAGTCTAATCTTCAAGAGGTAAGTCAAGGCGAGGTCAAGGTCAGCCGCAACGGTCATCTGGAAAACCTGCTGGTGCGCATGGCCACCCGGCGCACCGATGACGGGCGGCTTGAAGGCTATGTTGTGGCCTTTGACGATGTCACGGATCTGGTCAGCGCTCAGCGGATGGCCGCCTGGGGTGACGTGGCCCGCCGCATTGCCCATGAAATCAAGAACCCGCTCACACCCATTCAGTTGAGCGCCGAACGCATCAAGCGCAAGTTTTCCTCGCGGGTCGGCGATGAAAGCGACAGCCTTGAGCAGATGACAGACGTGATTGTGCGTCAAACCAATGACTTGCGCCGTATTGTTGATGAGTTTTCCAAATTCGCCCGTATGCCGGAACCCGACCGGCAGAACCACGATTTGGTGCAGATCGTCCGCGACGCAGTGACCTTGCAAAGCGCAGGCCAGCCTAATGTGACCATCGACGCCGATCTGCCCGATGCGCGGATTCAGACCGATCTGGATGCCACCATGATTGGGCAGGCGCTGACAAACCTGATCAAGAACGCGGGCGAAGCTATTGAAACTTTGGTGGAAAAGAATCCGCCTGACGCACTTGATCCGCGCATTCGGGTCTCCCTTGAAACCCAGAACACCCGCGCCATCATCCGTATCGCGGACAATGGCATCGGTCTGCCGGAGGATCGCGCGCGGCTGTTCGAACCCTATGTGACGACACGGTCCAGTGGCACGGGGCTGGGCCTGCCGATCGTGAAAAAGATAATCGAGGAACACGGCGGCACGCTGGTTCTGGAAGATGCGCCCGTGTTCGAGGGCCAAACGCATTTCGGCGCGATGGCGGTCATTACGCTGCCGCTGACGCCGCAACCAAAAAAGAGTGAGGTAACATGAGTGATATTCTGATTGTGGATGACGAGCGGGACATCCGCGAGCTGATTTCCGATATTCTCAAGGACGAAGGTTTCGCAACGCGGCTTGCTGGCAATTCCGATGACGCGATGAGCGCGATCAACGCCGAGGCACCTGCGCTGATGATCCTGGACATCTGGCTGAAAGACAGTCGCATGGACGGCATCGACATCCTCAAGACGGTCAAACGTGACAACCCGGATGTGCCGGTTGTGATCATCTCGGGGCACGGCAACATCGAGATTGCCGTCGCTGCGATCAAACAGGGCGCTTACGACTTTATCGAAAAGCCGTTCAACATCGACCAGCTTCTGGTGGTGATCCGCCGCGCCATGGAAACCTCGCGCCTGCGCCGCGAAAACCAGAGCCTGCGCCGCCAGGACAGCAGCCCGACCCAGATGATCGGGTCCAGCGCGTCCTTCAAGGGGCTGATCTCGCAGCTGGACAAGGTCACCAAATCCAATGGTCGCGTGATGCTGACCGGTCCTGCGGGCGCGGGCAAGGAGCTGGCCGCGCGGTATATCCATGCCCATTCGAACCGCGCCTCTGCACCTTTTGTGACCGTGAACTGTGCGGGCGTCGCTCCCGACCGCATGGAAGAGGTCCTGTTTGGACGTGAAAACGCCGAACGCGGGGTCGAACCGGGGTTGCTGGAGCAGGCACATGGCGGGGTGATCTATTTTGACGAGGTCGCCGACATGCCGCTGGGGACCCAGTCCAAGATCCTGCGTGTGCTGGTGGATCAACAGTTCACCCGTGTGGGGGGCAACGACAAGGTGCGGGTGGATCTGCGGGTGATTTCCTCGACCAACCGCGATCTGGAAAAAGCCATCGTCGCCGAAACCTTCCGTCAGGAGCTGTTCCATCGCCTGAACGTGGTGCCCATCGCCGTGCCGTCGCTGGAGGACCGCCGCGAGGATATTCCCGTTCTGGCGGACCATTTCATAGCCGAATTCAACACGGTTCAAGGACTGCCCAAACGCGACATCAGCGACGAGGCGCTGGCCCTGCTGCAAACGATGGTCTGGCCCGGCAACGTGCGCCAGCTCAAGAACCTGATCGAACGCGTGCTGATCCTCGGCGATGGCACCGGCCCGATCGAGGCGCGCGAATTGCCGGGCACCGACGAATCCTCAGGCGGCGAAGAGGGACGCGTCGTGCTGTCCGGTGCGCTGGCGACGCTGCCCCTGCGCGAGGCGCGCGAGGCCTTCGAGCGGGAATATCTGCTGACCCAGATCAACCGCTTTGGCGGCAACATCAGCCGCACCGCCAACTTTGTCGGCATGGAACGCTCGGCGCTGCATCGCAAACTGAAAAGCCTGGGCGTGGTCACCTCGGCCAAGGCCGGTTCGCGCGTGGCTCATGTGGACGAGGCAGACGAAGCCTGATCAGGCTTCATCTTGCCGTACAAACTCCGGGGGAACGCCGCAGGCGTGGGGGCAGCGCCCCCGATACTCCGCGTGCAGAAATCAGCCTTGGTTGACGATCTGGAAGCTGCCGTCGGAATTGCGGATCGCGCAGGATTTTGGCGTCAGCTGGGGCAGGGTGGAGGTGGCACCGACGGGGGCTGCCTGTTTCACACCTGCAGGACAGGCCGGAATGCTGGCGGGGCTATAGCCGCGGTCAGCCATGCACTGGTTTTCGACCCTTTTGCGCAGTGGCGCGTTCACATCGACCGTATAGACATCGCCCGGCAGGTAATATCCGCCCGTGGTGCTGCATGCACCGGAAGAGTTGCACACCTGGCGCGGCGGCACATATCTGGGCGGTGTGCGGCGCACCTGGTTGGCGACCGGCGCATCGCGCAGGGCCACCACCTGGCAGGCGGTTGTGTCACGCTGGACCGTGGCGACGGGCGTGCCCGCTTTGTAATACAGCGTCAGCGGTGCGCAGGCAGGCAGCGCAAGCGTCAGGATCAGGGTGGCAAGTCGTGTTTTCATGTGGCAAGACTGACCCAAATCTTTACGATTTACAATTGAATTGACCCGGTTTCGGCCATCTGTCATGCAGATGTTTCCGATCACTGTGGTTGCGGTTGCCAAAGGGGCAAGGAACGCATGAAGGTCATCATTTGCGGCGCGGGTCAGGTTGGCTGGCAGATCGCACGTCACCTGTCGAATGAGCGCAACGATGTTACCGTGGTCGACAGCGACCCCGACCTGGTGCGCCGCGCCACCGATTCTCTGGATGTTCAGGGGGTTGCGGGTTATGCCAGCTATCCCAACATTCTGGACCGGGCCGGTGCGCGCGATGCCGACATGATCATCGCCGCCACCCATTCGGACGAGGTGAACATGGTCACCTGTCAGGTGGCGCATTCGGTGTTCGGCATCAACCGCAAGATTGCGCGGCTGCGGTCGCAATCCTATCTGGATGCGATCTATTCCGATCTCTACCGGCGCGATCACATGCCCATCGACGTGGTGATCAGCCCCGAACGCGAGGTCGCGGCAGCAGCCCTGCAACGGCTGCACACCACGGCCGCCTTTGACACCGAACGGTTCATGGACGGCAAGGCGCACCTGCTGGGCATCACCATCGAGGAAGAATGCCCCGTCGTGAACACGCCCCTGCGGCAGTTGACCGACCTGTTCTCGACCCTGCGTGCGGTGGTGGTCGGCGTGCGCCGCGACGGTACGCTGTTCACGCCCGAGGCCAAGGACCAGCTTTTCGTCGGTGACGATTGCTATGTCTTTGCCCATGTCGACGACGTGCCGCGCACGATGGAGATATTTGGCAAGAAGCTGTCCAAACAGGAACGTATCGTCCTGGTGGGCGGCGGCAATGTCGGTCTTGCGGTGGCATCCGAGCTGGAGAAACGCACCAGCCGCGTGCGGGTGAAGATCATCGAAAAGAACCGCAGGATCGCGGAACGCGCCGCCGAGGCGCTGGAGCGTACGATCGTGCTGAACGGTGACGGTCTGGACGTGGCCCTGTTGCACGAGGCCGGCGTGTCGCGCGCCGATGCGATGCTGGCGGTGACGGATGATGACAAGACCAACATGCTGGCCGCCGTGCGTGCCAAGAGCGAGGGCTGCCCCTATGCCATCGCGCTGATCAACGATCCCACGCTGGTCCCGATGATGGGGCCATTGGGCATCGACGCCTATATCAACCCGCGCGCCACGACCGTGTCGTCGATCCTGCGCCACATCCGCCACGGGCGGGTGCGCTCGGTCTATTCCATCGGGGACGCCGAGGCCGAAGTGATCGAGGCCGAAGTGCTGTCGACCTCGCCGCTGGCGGGCCGCAAGATCGGCGAGATCGAGTTTCCCGAGGGTGTGCTGGTCGGCGCCCTGCGCAAGGGCGGCGAAGTGATCCGCCCGCTGTCGTCCACCCGCATCGACGAAGGCGACACGATCGCGATTTTCAGTCTGACCAAGGATGTCCCCGAGGTCGAACGGCTGATGCAAGTGTCCATCGACTTTTTCTAAGATGATGCGCCCGCCCAACCTTCAGGATCGCGTCTTGCAGTTGCCGCTGTTCCTGCTGATGTTCGGCGCGGCATCTGTGTCGATGCTGGTGCCCGCGATCCACGGCGGGGTGATCCGCGAACTGGCCACGGCGCGGGCGTTTTTGTATTCCGCCACGCTGGGCATCGTGATTTTCGGGTTGATCGCGCTGGCCCACGCAGGCCGCGCCCCGCGTCACGGCACGCTTGGGCCGTTGATGAGCCTCTTTGCCGCCTTTGCCTTTTTGCCGCTGTTTCTGGCCGTGCCCTTTCACGAGGGTCTGGGCACCACGTCGTTTCTGAACGCCTATATCGAGATGATCAGCTCGTTCACCACGACCGGGGCCACATTGTTCGACACGCCGGGGCGGTTGAACGACAGCCTGCATTTGTGGCGTGCCCAGGTTGGCTGGATGGGCGGGTTGCTGATGTGGATTGCTGCCAGCGCCATCCTTGCGCCGCTGAACCTTGGCGGGTTCGAGGTGACGGCCCGCGCAGAGCCAGGCCGCTTTGACGAACGCAACATGCGATATCACCACCCCGAAGGCCGCGCGCGGCTGGTCAAGGTGTCCAAGACACTGGTGCCGATCTACATCGGGCTGACGTTGCTTTTGTGGGTTCTGCTGATCTTTGGCGGCGACCGGTCGCTGGTGGCGCTGTGCCACGCGATGTCGATCATGGCCACCTCCGGTATCTCTCCTGTGGGCGGCATTTCCGGCTCGGCGGCGGGCATCAGCGGTGAGATGGTCATGGCGCTGTTCATGCTGTTCGCGCTGTCGCGCATGACCTTTTCCACGGACACGGTGACCTCGGAATCTGGCGGTTTGCGCCACGACCCCGAATTTCGCATCGGCATCGCCCTTGTGCTGGGCGTGCCGCTGATCCTGTTCCTGCGGCATTTCATCGGCGCCATCGACATCGGCGAACAGAACCGCCTGATTGCGGCGGTCGTGGCGCTGTGGGGCAGCGTGTTTACGGTGCTGTCCTTTCTGACCACCACCGGCTTTGCCAGTGCCCATTGGGAAACCTCGCAGAACTGGTCGGGTCTGGCGACACCGGGCATGATCCTGATGGGACTGGCCATGATTGGCGGTGGTGTGGCCACCACTGCTGGTGGGGTCAAGCTGTTGCGGGTCTTTGCGCTTTATCAGGCGGGCCTGCGCGAGATGGAAAAGCTGGTGCATCCCCATTCGGTCGGCGGTGGCACGGCGCTGGGTCGTCGTGTGCTGAAGGGCGGCGCCTTTATCGCCTGGATATTCTTCATGCTGTTCGCGATCAGCCTGACATTTGTCACCATGATATTGGGCAGTCTCGGGGTGGACTTCGAGTCTTCGCTGACCATGGCGGTGGCGGCATTGTCGACAACAGGCCCGTTGCTGGACTGGGCAGGCGACGCGCCGATCCGCCTTCAGGAACTGGGGACGGGCGCAAAATCGGTTTTTGCCGCCGCGATGGTGCTGGGACGGCTGGAAACACTGGCCATCATCGCCCTTTTGACCCCGGACCTGTGGCGCGGTTGACGCACTGGTAGACAATGTCAATCGCGCTGTGTGGGGTGTCTCTGTTTTTGGGCTGGAAACTCGGGAACTTGGCCTTCATACTCAGCCACAATGAGGGATGGCTTGGTCCGCAAGCCTACGACAAGAAAAAAGGTAAGAACCGACATGGCTTCGGACAGACAGAATTTGCAGGATGCCTTCCTGAACCACGTGCGCAAAACCAAGGTGCCCGTGACCATTTTCCTGATCAATGGTGTAAAGTTGCAAGGCGTCATCACATGGTTTGACAACTTCTGCGTGCTGCTGCGCCGCGATGGTCAGTCGCAGCTGGTGTACAAACACGCGATTTCGACAATCATGCCGAGCCAGCCGATCAGCCTGTACGAGGGCGAAGACGCCTCTTGAGCAAACCTCCGTTTCAGGTGGACGAAAGCGAAGGGCCCCGTTTCACACGGGCCTTTGTGCTGCACCCAGACATAAAATCCGACCGCAACCGGCGCGGCGCCGAGCTGGCGCTGGCCGAAGCCGTGTCTTTGGCCCATGCGCTGCGGCATCTTGAAGTGGTGGGCCATCTGGCCGTGCCGCTGCCCAAGGTGCACGCGGGTATGTTGTTCGGCAAAGGCAAGATCGAAGAGCTGCGCGCCCGGTTCGAGGCGGAAGAGATCGAGCTGGTGCTGGTCGACGGTCCCGTCACGCCCGTGCAACAGCGCAACCTTGAAAAGGCATGGGGGGTCAAACTGCTTGACCGCACCGGCCTGATTTTGGAAATTTTCAGCGACCGTGCTGCCACCCGCGAGGGCGTGTTGCAGGTGGAGATGGCGGCCCTGAACTATCAACGCACCCGCCTTGTGCGCGCCTGGACCCACCTGGAGCGCCAGCGTGGTGGATTGGGCTTTGTCGGCGGCCCCGGCGAAACCCAGATCGAGGCCGACCGCCGTGCGATTGACCTGCAACTGGTGCGCCTGCGCCGTCAGTTGGACAAGGTGGTCAAGACCCGCACCCTGCACCGCGCCGCGCGGGCCAAGGTGCCGTTCCCGATCGTGGCGCTTGTGGGCTATACCAACGCCGGCAAATCGACGCTGTTCAACCGCCTGACCGGTGCCAACGTCATGGCCGAGGATATGCTTTTCGCCACGCTGGACCCGACCATGCGCCGTGTGGAACTGGACAACGGCCCCGAGATCATTCTGTCGGACACGGTGGGTTTCATCTCTGACCTGCCCACGGAACTGGTCGCCGCCTTCCGCGCCACACTCGAAGAGGTGCTTGCCGCGGACATCATCTGCCACGTGCGCGACATCTCGCACCCCGAGACCGAGGATCAGGCCGACGACGTGCGCGAGATCCTGACCACGCTGGGGGTGGGCAACGAACGCCCGATGTTCGAGATCTGGAACAAGATCGACCTGCTTCCGCAAGCCGAGGCAGACGCCGCCCAGGCCCGCGCCGCGCGCGATCAGGACATCATCGCGATTTCGGCGCTGCATGGCACCGGTGTCGAAAGCTTCATGTCGATCATTTCCGAGGCCCTTCAGGGCCGCGTCAGCCAAGAGGTTCTGCGCCTGAGCTTTGCCCAGGGCAAAAAACGCGCCTGGCTCTTCTCCGAAGGCGTGGCCGTGGACGAAGTACAGGACGAAGACGGTTTTGCCGTCACCGTCCGCTGGACCCCGAAACAGCGCGCCCAGTTCGAACAGGTCTGATCCCGCTTTCTTTTGGCCTCAAATATCCCGGGGGTCCGGGGGCAGCGCCCCCGGCTATTATCAAAGCGGGCAGCGCCCCCGTCTATTATCCAAACGGGCAGCGCCCCCGCATATCTTCCTAAACCTCAACCGACCGCCACATGCCGCTGTCCAGCCCCTCAAGCGTCCAGTCGCCAATGCTGACACGCACCAGCCGCAGCGTGGGCAGGCCCACATGGGCGGTCATCCGGCGCACCTGGCGGTTGCGCCCTTCGGTCAGGGTCAGCTCGATCCAGCCATCGGGCACGGTCTTGCGCACCCGGATCGGGGGGGTGCGGGGCCACAGGCCGGCAGGTTCGTCGATCAGCCGCGCCTTTGCAGGCAGTGTTGGTCCGTCCTTCAACGTCACACCATCCCGCAACTGCGCCATATGCGCCTCGGTGGGGGTGCCTTCGACCTGAACCCAATATGTCTTGGGCTTCTTGAACTTGGGGTGGGCGATGCGGGCTTGCAGGGCTCCGTCCGAGGTCAGCACCATCAGCCCCTCGCTGTCCCGGTCCAGACGTCCGGCGGGATAGACGCCGGGCACGTCGATGTAATCCGACAGGGTGGGGCGTGTCGTCGGGCTGCCCCGGTCGGTGAACTGCGGCAGCACGCCAAAGGGTTTGTTGAACAGGATGGTCGTCATTGCGTGGCCGGTTCCAGTTTGGTGATGCCCACGGATGCCGCACGGGCCAGCCCCTGATCCAGTGACATCGGGATATATTCGCCGCGCCGCCACAGCTGTGCCATGTCGTCATAGTGCCGTGACAGGAAGTGGCCGGATTGCCCGGTGGATTCGATAAAGACCGAACTGTCGGGATCGGCAAAGTCGTAGACGCCGCGATACCCCGCCCCATGCACGTTCTCGAATGCATCCGCCCCGGCGCCGCCGCGCGTCAGCCCGCGTTGCAGGGTGTTGTCGCCGCCCGAGGTGCTTTGGCGGATGTTCACGAAGTAGCGCAGCACCGGCACGTCGCCCAGCACCGGGTGGTCCTGAATGGCCTGGTGTGCGTCGCCCCAGCGTAGCGATTCCAGTTGCGTGCCATAAGTCTCGCCGATCCAGATCAGCGCATCGTCCAGCGCCATGCGGGCCATGTCGGGGCAGGTCTCGACCGGCGCGCTTTGGCGCACGTCGCACCAGACAGAGGCCCCGCCCACGTCACGGAAGGCGCGTTCGATGAACAGCGGCTCCACATGGGTCAGTTCGTTTGCCAGCGGGCCGATGTCGTCACGCACCATGCGGTCTTGCAGCGCACGCAGCCATGCGGCGTAGATCAGCGGCTCGGGCAGGTGTTCGTTCATCTCGCCGTTCCAGTCGGCCAGCAGGGTCAGAGCGCGCTGGCGCTGGCGTTCTGCGGTGCCGTCGGGGGCGGCCTCGCCGGTGAACCACAGTTCGGCCCCGATCAGCGGCAACAGGGTGCGCGCGGTGGCGCTGACCGTGTCCAGTTGCGCCTCGATAAAGCTGTCGCGGGTATGGACCTGCCGCGCCTGCATCAACCGCTGCCAGCGTTGCACCCGCTGCGTGTCGCCCCAGCGATAGCTGATGTGGTTGGGAAAGGGCCGCTCGACCGTTTTGTTGTTGGTGTTGCCCAGGATGCCGCCCAGCGGCGCGACAAAACCGGGGTTCGAGGCAAAGGACATCACGCCCTGCCAGCGGTTCTCGGGCAGGTAGCCAAACGATGGCATCCGCCCCTTGGACTGGTGGTTGGGATCGCGGCGCGGCACGGCGCCGACGGTTTTCATGGCGATCGTGTCCAGATCGGCCAGTGTCAAGTTCTGTGCGGGTGCCACGAACATCTCGGATGCATTGATCGCCTCGGCCACATCCTGCGCCGACATCAGCCCGACTGCCCCGCTCAGCGAGGTGTCATTGGGCGACAGCGCGGTCCAGCTCAGCGCCGCCACATGCCCCGGGGGCGTCACCGCTCCGATGTTCTTGAAGCGGCCCGGCAGGACAGGTCCGTTGTCGGTCCAGCGCAGGGTCAGCGTGATCGGGTCTGCGTCCTTGATTGTGATGATGGACTTGCGGGTCTCGAATTCTTTCCAGCCGTCGGGGGTGCGGTACTGGGTGGGATTGTCGGGGTTCAGCTCTTCGATGAACAGGTCCTGATCGTCGACATAGGCGGACGTCAGCCCCCAGCCCAGGCTGTCAGACCGACCTGTCAGCACTGCGGGTATCCCCGGTATCGTCGCCCCGATCACACCGCCCGCAGCCAGATCGAGATGTGCCAGATACCAGATGCCGGGGGCGCTGAAACCCAGGTGCGGATCATTGGCCAGCAGGGTGCCGCCCGAGGCCGAACGCGAGGGTGCTGCCGCCCATGCGTTGGACGCACCGGCAAAGGCTTCGGGTCCGAAGGGGGACAGCGGGTTGATGGTCTGCGGTGCCACGGCGGCATAGCGCGGAACGTCCGGCACAAGCGCGGCATATTCGGGCAGCGCGGCCACACCGGTGCCGGGAGCATCGGGCAGGATATCCACCAGCCGGTCCGGATCGGGCAGCGCCAGCGACATGCGGGCGCGCATGACTTCGGCGTCCAGCTGGCCCGACAGTTGCAGGGCCATCAGCTTGCCAACCGCGATGCTGTCGGCCGGTTGCCATGGGGCCAGTGCCATGGGAAATATGAAGAATTCCGGCGCACCACGCCCCAGCGCCTCTTGGTTGATCTGGGCGATGCGTGCATTGACGCCTGCGGAATAGGCTTCGAGCGCGGTCAGCGTCTGGGGCGATTGCGCGGCGACCGATTGCACGGCCAGACGGTAAATATCCAGCCGGCGGATAAAGCTGTCGGTTTCGACGGTCTTGACGCCAAACACTTCGGACAGCCGTCCCTGTGCCGTGCGGCGCAGCAGCATCATCTGCCACAGGCGGTCCTGGGCATGGACAAACCCCAGTGCAAAGAACGCGTCGGCATCCGTCTGGGCAAGGATATGAGGCACATTTGCATTGTCGCGCACGATTTCCGCCGGGGCGCTGATGCCCTGGACCCGCAGCGTCGCGTCATAGTTGGGCAGCGACCGTGAGGCGAGATAATAGATCATTCCCACGCCCAGCACGGCCAGCACGATCAGCCCGGCGGTCAGACGGACCAGCCACTGAAATACGACAGCCATAGACGCACTCTCACTTTGCTTGCACAGTTGACCCGATGTGCCTGACTGTTAGGAAAGGCGCAAGCGATAGGCAATACCGACGTAAAAGGAAGAACGAATGGCAAAGCTGGCATTTCTGGGGTTGGGCGTCATGGGCGCGCCGATGGCGGGGCACCTGCAAAAGGCGGGTCACGACGTAACTGTCTATAACCGCACCACCTCCAAGGCGCAGGACTGGGTCGAGGATCACGGCGGCAAAATGGCCAAGACGCCCTTCGAGGCGGCCAAGGGTGCCGAATTCGTGATGTCCTGTGTGGGCAATGACGACGACCTGCGGTCAGTCTGTCTGGGCGACGAGGGCGCATTTGCGGGTATGACCAGCGGCGCGATCTTTGTCGATCATACCACCGTTTCGGCGCAAGTGACGGCCGAGCTTTATGCCGCTGCCGATGCCGCGCAGATCAGCTTTGTCGATGCACCGGTGTCGGGGGGACAGGCGGGGGCCGAAAACGGTGTCCTGTCGATCATGTGTGGCGGCGATCAGGGTGCCTTTGACCGCGCGCTGCCGATCATGGAGATTTACTCCAAGACGTGCCGCCGCCTGGGTGAAAGCGGCGCAGGTCAGAAGACCAAGATGTGCAACCAGATTGCCATTGCCGGTCTGGTCCAGGGCCTGTCCGAAGCGCTGCATTTTGCCGAAAAAGCGGGTCTCGACGGGCGCGCGGTGGTCGAGGTGATCAGCCAGGGGGCCGCCGGGTCGTGGCAGATGTCCAACCGCTATGAAACCATGCTGGACGACAAGTTCGACCACGGCTTTGCGGTGGACTGGATGCGCAAGGATCTGGGCATCTGTCTGGACACTGCCGATGAAAACGGCGCGTCGCTGCCGGTGACGGCGCTGGTGGATCAGTTCTACAAGGACGTGCAGAAGCTGGGCGGCGGGCGTTGGGACACATCCAGCCTGATCAAACGCCTGCGCGCGATGGGCTGAGCAGTCGCGGCTCTGGCGGTTGCCGCCAGGGCCGATTTGACCGGCTTGTTTAACCATCCTGAAACTTTGCGGAGCTAGGCTTGGGGCACACATCCTATTTTGAGGTTGCCCCTTGTCCAACGACCATCCCACCCGCGAGACCGACCGTTTCAAATCAGAAGACCTGTTTTTCTCGCGGACTGATCCGCGCGGGGTGATTCAGGCCGCGAACAGCGTTTTTGTCCATGTCTCGGGCTATGAATGGTCCGCGCTGGACGGGGCGCCACACAAGATCGTGCGCCATCCCGATATGCCCGCGGGTGTGTTTCACCTGATGTGGCAGGAGATTGCGGCGGGACGGCCCTTTGGCGGCTATGTCAAGAATCTTGCGACCGATCATACACACTACTGGGTCTTCGCCGTGGTTCTGCCGCTGGACGATGGTTACCTGTCGATGCGGCTGAAACCTGGCAGTGATATTTTCGCGCAGATCAACGACCTTTATGCCGCCCTGCTGACCGAAGAACAGGCAGGCCGCACCACGCCCGAGCAATCAGGGGACCTGTTGCTGCAAAAGCTGCGGGAAATGGGACATCCTGATTATGAAGCGTTCATGAGCACCGCACTGGCCGCAGAGATTGCCACGCGGGGCACCGGGTTGCAGCGGCGGGTGGATCACGGTCTTCAGTCCATGTGCGAACTGGCCGAGGCGGTGGAGAAGATGCACCGTTACGGCGATATGGTCGATACGATTTTCCACAGCACGGCTTTGATCCCCAACAACCTGAGCATACAGGCCCGCAGCCTGGAAGGGGCAAACGGTCCGATCAGCGTGATTTCGAACAATCATCAGCTCATGGCGCAATCGCTGGGGGATATCCTGCGGCGGTTTCGAACGGCGGTGGAAGACGGTGTGTCCCACACGGTGATGGCGCGGTTCAACGCCGCTGTCAGGGTCCTGACGCAGGAAATGACCGCGCAGTTTCGCAACAATCCGCCAGTGGCCGGTCTGGACTGCGATGCCGAAGCCCGACGGCTGGCAGCACTCAGCACCGAATGCCAGATCCGCGAAAATGCCTCCGTATCAAAGGTGATGGGCGCGGCTGCGGTCTATCGAGGTATGTCGACGGACATGCGTCGGGTGATGTCGGGTCTGGAGATGAGCCGCGTCATGTGCAAGATCGAGCAGTCGAAATACGCCAAGAACGTGGACGGGCTGAACGAGATTGTGGGGCGGTTGCACCGCGCGGAACGTCAGCTGAGCGAGGTGATCGACGCCATCGAAACCAGCGTCGGTGCGATCGAGGACCGGACCAACCGGTTGATGCCGGGCCGGGCCGCCTGATCCACACGGCAAAACACCCGCCTGAGGCGGGTGTTCGCTACGCGGTTCATAGGTTTGGCAAGATGTGCGCGTCAGGGAATGATGCGCGAATACTTGGTGCCTTCCAGCGTCGCGCCAAGGCGCAGGCCGGCGCGGCCAAACACGGCGGCCAGAACAGGGGCCAGCACGGTTGTGGTTTCGGCGTTTAGGCTGTCGCCCTGATCCGAAATGACGTACTCCAGATCCGCACCTGCGGCCCAGCCGGGCGAGCGGCGGAAATCGGTCAGCGCCTGCTCGGTCATGAAGAACAGAACATGCGCATATTGCTGTGCACCGATTTGCAGGCCGCCCGAGGCCTTGGTCACGGAATAATAATCCACCGTCACGTCGTTGACCCGCAGTGCGCCGCGCCCGTAAGCGCCGCCCAGTCCAAGGCCAGCTTCGGTTACAAGCGGCATGACCAGCATGCCGTTCGCCTTTTGCGCGAGCGATTGGGTGTTGGGATACAGTCGGTACATTTCGGCCAGCGTCGCATCGACGCGCGCGTCGATCATGGCAGAGCCACGTCCGCCGACACCATTGCCGCAAGCCGCAAGGGCTGCCGTGGAGGAAAGTGCACCCAGGGCAAAGGCCCGACGTGAAAGGGAGGAGTGGGTCATTGTGAACCGCCTGTGATTGTTGCTCTGCTGCCGGTTGTCCGGTCTTGGCCGAAACTATAGGCGCAAGATTGCCACCTGTCACCCATGAAGGCGTCTATGGGCGGGGGTATGCCTGTCTTTTGACGTATACGCTTGCCGTCAGCGCGGATGCGGGGGCGCTGCCCCCTGCGCCCCCGGAGTTTACCTGGCAAGATGAAGGGATTTAACCCTTGGCCAGCAACCGCGCGGCGGCGGGGGCAAAATAGGTCAGAATCCCGTCACAGCCTGCACGTTTGAACGCGGTCAGGCTTTCCATCATCACCTTTTCGCCGTCGATCCAGCCGTTTTGCGCGGCGGCCTGGATCATCGAGAATTCGCCCGACACCTGATAGGCGAATGTCGGCGCGCCAAAGGTGTCGCGGGCGCGGCGGCAGATGTCCAGATAGGGCATGCCGGGCTTGACCATGATCATGTCCGCCCCCTCGGCGAGATCACGCTCGATCAGGCGCATCGCTTCATCCGCGTTGCCGGGGTCCATTTGATAGGTGTTCTTGTCCCCCGTCAGCGCTGCCGATGCACCCACCGCGTCCCGGAACGGTCCGTAAAAGGCGCTGGCGTATTTGGCGGCATAGCTGAGGATCATCACGTGCTGATGGCCTGCGGCCTCGAATGCGGTGCGCATCGCGCCGATCCGTCCGTCCATCATGTCGGATGGCCCGATGATGTCCGCGCCCGCGTCCGCCTGTGCCAGGGCCATCTTGACCAGAGCGGCAACCGAGCGGTCGTTGACGATCTCGCCATTCTCGACAAAACCGTCGTGGCCGTTGATGTTATAGGTGTCCAGCGCCACATCGGTCATGATCGCGATGTCGGGCACCGCCGATTTGATCGCACGGATGGCGCGGTTGATGTTGTTGTCGGGATCCCACGCGCCGGCACAATCCTCGGTGCGGTCCTCGATGCCGGTGTAGGGAAACAGGCAGATCGCCTTGATCCCCAGATCGGCAGCCTCGCGCGCGGCCTCGACCACCTTGTCGACCGAACGGCGGTAGACACCGGGCATGGAAGGCACAGGTTCCATGACACCTTCGCCCGAGCGCACAAAGACCGGCCAGATGAAATCATCCACCGACAGCGTGTTCTGGCGCACCAGAGCGCGGATTTGCGGCGTGGCGCGGGTGCGGCGCAGGCGGGTGGCGGGGTAGGGAGCAAGTGTTGGGCGCATGGTGTAGCCTTTTTCAAAGTCATTCTTGGGTGCCATGTAAAATTGCACCGTGCAAGGGTAGGAATTGGCGCAGTGCAGCGGTATGAGGGACAAACCCCACGCAAAAGGCAGCGGCGTTGAACTGGCATCAAACGATTTTCGAACTGATCGACATGCGGTCATTCTCCAACCTCTGGTTCTGGATTGTCCTTGCGGTCATGTGGTCCACGGCCAGCCATTGGGTGCTGGGGGTGCCCTTTGACATGGTGGCGCGCGCCCGCAAGACGGGCGGGCAGATCGAGGAAGATCTCGAAGATCTCGTGCGCATCAACGTGAACCGTTTCTTGTATATCGCGCGGTTGTCGGGCCTGTGGTTGCTGGGCATGGTCTGCTTCGTGCTGACCATGCTGGGCCTGCTGGGCTGGGTCTATGATATCGAATTTGCCCAGGCTGTGTTCCTGCTGGCCTTTCCCATGTCCTTGGTCGGGGCGCTGAACCTCTCCACCGCGCGGTTGATCGAGCGCGACCAGCTGAGCGGTGAAGGTCTGCGCCGACGCCTGACGCGCCACCGCACCTACACGCAGGCGATCGGCATGTTGTCGATCTTTGTCACCGCGATGTGGGGCATGTATCAGAATCTGGCCATCGGGGCGTTGGGCAGTTGACAGCGGACCGCTCTGCCCCACATGAAACCCGCTTATGACTGATCCTGCACATATCACCGTATCCGGCGCGCCCGAAGGGTTTGACGCCACCCGTATACTGGCCGAACTGGACCGGGGTGTGCCCGTGTGCCACGTGGCACGCGATGACAAGCGGCTGGTTGCGATGCGCGATGCGCTGCGGTTCTTTGCGCCGGATGTGCCGGTTGTGGTGTTTCCCGCCTGGGACTGTCTGCCCTATGACCGTGTGTCGCCGAACGCCGACATCTCGGCGCAACGCATGGCGACGCTGGCGGCACTTGCGCATGGGATGCCGGACAAGTTTGTCCTGCTGACCACACTGAACGCCGCCACGCAAAAGCTGCCTGCGCGGTCCGTGTTGCGCGAGGCCGCGTTCGCGGCGCGGGTCGGTGACCGGATTGACGATGCGGCGTTGCGCGGATTTCTGGTGCGCATGGGGTTCGTGCAATCGCCCACGGTGACGGAGCCCGGCGATTACGCGGTGCGCGGCGGGATCATCGACATTTACCCGCCCGGCGATCTGGGGCCGGTGCGGCTGGACCTGTTCGGCGATGTGCTGGACGGGGCGCGCCGGTTTGATCCCGCGACCCAGCGGACCACGGAAAAGCTGGACGTGATCGAACTGGCCCCGGTGTCCGAGGTGATATTGGACGAGGCAGCAGTGACGCGGTTTCGCCAGAACTACCGGCTGGAGTTTGGCGCCGCGGGCACCGACGATCCGCTGTACGAGGCGATCAGCGCGGGGCGCAAGCATCAGGGTGCCGAGCATTGGCTGTCGTTCTTCCACGACCATTTGGAAACGCTGTTCGACTATCTGCCCAATGCCGCGATCACGCTGGACGATCAGGTAACGCCGACGCGGCTGGCGCGCTGGGACACGATTGCCGACCAATACGAGACTCGCAGGCTGGCGATGCTGAACCGCTCCAAGATGGACACGGTCTATAAACCGGCACCGCCGCAGGGGCTGTATCTGGACGATGCCGCCTGGGAGGCCGCAGTCAAAGGCCGCCGCGTGGTGCAGTTTCGGGCGCTGGCGCAATCCACGGGCCTGGGTGTGGTGGACGCAGGCGGGCGCATCGGGCGCAATTTCTCGCCCGAGCGGCAGCAGGAAACTATCAGCCTTTTCGGGGCCTTGGCAGCTCATATTAAGGCAAAGCTTGCGGATGGCCCCGTGGTGGTTGCCAGCTATTCCGCAGGCGCGCGCGAACGGCTGAGCGGGCTGATCGAGGATGAGGGGCTGGCCGAGACCATTCCCATCACCGACGGCACGCGCATCGGCAAACGCGGACTGCATCTGGTGGTTTGGGCGCTGGAGCACGGGTTCGAAGGGCCGGTGGGCGACAAACATCTGACGGTGATTTCGGAACAGGACGTGCTGGGCGACCGGCTGATCCGCCAGCCCAAGCGCAAGCGCCGTGCCGACAATTTCCTGACCGAGGCCACCAGCCTGACGCCCGGCGATCTGATCGTGCATGTGGACCACGGCATCGGCCGTTATCACGGCATGGAGGTGATCACCGCCGCCGGGGCTGCGCATGAATGTCTGCTGCTGGAATATGCGGAGAATTCAAAGCTGTATCTGCCGGTCGAGAACATCGAACTGCTGTCGAAATATGGCCATGACGAGGGTCTGCTGGACCGTCTGGGCGGCGGCGCGTGGCAGTCGAAAAAGGCCAAGCTGAAAGAGCGCATTCGCGAGATGGCCGACAAGCTGATCCGCATCGCTGCTGAGCGCGCCCTGCGCCGCGCGCCGGTGCTGGAGCCGCCCCCCGGCATGTGGGACGCGTTCAGCGCGCGCTTTCCTTACGAGGAGACCGACGACCAGCTCAAGGCCATCGGCGACGTGATCCAGGATCTGACCAGCGGTGCGCCGATGGACCGGCTGGTGGTGGGTGACGTGGGCTTTGGCAAGACCGAAGTGGCGATGCGCGCGGCCTTTGTCGCGGCGATGGCGGGCGTGCAGGTGGCGGTGATTGCGCCCACGACCCTGCTGGCGCGGCAACACTACAAAAGTTTTTCGGAACGGTTCCGTGGTTTCCCCATCGAGGTGCGCACGCTCAGCCGGTTTGTCAGCACCAAAGAGGCATCCGACACCCGCGAGGCGATGTCGCGCGGCACGGCGGATATTGTCATCGGCACCCATGCGTTGCTGGCCAAGAACACGCGGTTCAAGGACCTGGGCCTGCTGATTATTGATGAAGAACAACACTTTGGCGTCGGCCACAAGGAACGGCTGAAACAGATGCGGTCGGACGTGCATGTGCTGACGCTGACCGCCACCCCGATCCCGCGCACGCTGCAACTGTCGCTGACGGGGGTGCGCGATCTGTCGATCATCGGCACGCCGCCTGTCGACCGTCTGGCGATCCGTACCTATGTCAGCGAGTTTGACACGGTGACCATCCGCGAGGCGCTGCTGCGCGAACATTACCGTGGCGGGCAGTCGTTCTATGTGGTGCCGCGCCTGTCTGACCTGCCCGAGATCGAAGAGTTCCTGAAGGCGCAACTGCCCGAGCTGACCTATGTCGTCGCCCACGGCCAGATGGCGGCGGGTGAGTTGGATGACCGGATGAACGCCTTTTACGATGGCAAGTTCGACGTGCTGCTGGCGACAACGATTGTCGAATCCGGTCTGGATATTCCCACGGCCAACACGATGGTGGTGCACCGCGCCGACATGTTCGGGCTGGCGCAGCTGTATCAAATTCGCGGACGGGTGGGGCGGTCGAAGACCCGCGCCTATGCGTACCTCACGACCAAACCGCGCGCCAAGCTGACGGCGGTGGCCGAGAAACGCCTGCGGGTGCTTGGGTCGCTTGACACGCTGGGGGCCGGCTTTACGTTGGCCAGTCAAGATCTGGACATTCGCGGCGCGGGCAACCTGCTGGGCGAGGAACAGTCGGGCCAGATGCGCGATGTTGGGTTTGAGCTGTACCAGTCGATGCTGGAAGAGGCGATTGCCAAGATCAAGGCGGGCGAACTGGAAGGTCTGAGCGAGGCCGATGAGCAATGGGCACCGCAGATCAACCTGGGCGTTCCTGTACTTATTCCCGAGGATTATGTACCGGATCTGGACGTGCGACTGGGCCTGTATCGCCGTCTCAGCGGTCTGAGCACCAAGGTCGAGTTGGAAGGCTTTGCCGCCGAGTTGATCGACCGGTTCGGCACGCTGCCGCGCGAGGTCAACACGCTGATGCTGGTCGTGCGGATCAAGGCGATGTGCAAACGCGCGGGCATTGCCAAGCTAGACGGCGGGCCAAAAGGGGCCGTGATCCAGTTCCACAACGACAAGTTCGCGTCGCCTGCGGGCTTGGTCACCTTTATTCAGGACCAGCGCGGGCTGGCCAAGGTCAAGGACAACAAGATCGTGGTGCGCCGCGACTGGAAATCGGACGCGGACAAGATCAAGGGCGCCTTTGCGATTGCCCGTGATCTGGCGGAAAAGGTTGTGGCCGAGAAGAAAAAGACCAAGGCAAAGGGTTAAGCGTAAGGTCTGCTAGACCTGCGCCTCGGCCCGTTCGATCCGGCCCATCCACAGCATCAGCACATAGCCCACCGCCACGAACAGCAGGGCGGCAACGGCCAGGGGGCGCGCGGTTCCGTCATAGAACAGCGCCACGGGGGATGCGATGGCGGCGGCGGCCAGCGTGGAAAACGCGCCGATCACGGATGCGGCCATGCCCGCGATATGGCCCATCGGGTCCATGGCGATGGCGTTCAGGTTGCCGATGGCAAAGCTGGCGGTGCAGAACAGCGACAGCTGCCACAGCAGGAACAGGTAGAATTCGCCCGGCAGATGCGCGGTGGTCAGCGCCAGCATCGCCGCCGCCAGAACGACCTGTGTGGCCAGCGCCCAGGTCACCAGACGCCGCATCCCCAGCCGCACCACCACCAGCGCGTTCGTCAGGCTGGCCAACCCCGACACCAGCGCCACCAGCCCGAACCAGAACGGAAAGCTGTCACCGCGCCCGTAGACATCGGCATAGATCGGCTGGATCAGCATCAGCGTGCTGAACAGCATCGCCACGATCAGGGTTTGCACGATGATCGACAGGCGCACGGTGGGATGTCGGAACATCTCGATCACCGCGTCGCGCATCAGGCGCAGGCGCAGCGGGCGGCGTGCTTCGCGGGGCAGGGTTTCAGGCAACCGCAGGCCCAGCCAGCCCACGGATACGACCGAGAACACCACGAACGCCCCGAAAATGCCGCGCCATCCGGTAAAGCCCATGATCAGGGCCCCCATGGCGGGGGCAAAGGCGGGCACCAGCGTAAAGATCATCATCACGATGGACATGATCCGCGCCATGCCACGACCTTCGTAGAGATCGCGGATGATCGCCAGCGCCACGACGCGCGGACCCGCGGCCCCCAGACCCTGAAAGAACCGCGCGATCAGCACCGGCACAAAGCTGTCTTCGTACCAGCCTACCGCGGCCGAGAGGATGTAAAGGGCCGCACCCGCATAAACCACCGGCTTGCGCCCCAGCGCGTCGGACAGGGGGCCGGTGAAGAATGTGCCCAGCCCCATGCCCATCAGGAACACGGTCAGGATCAGCGCCGCCTGAGCGGCATCGCCATCCGTCAGGTCGTCTGCGATCTGCGGCAGGGCGGGCAGCATCGCGTCGATGGAAAAGGCGATGGTTGCGAACATCATGCCCATCAGCGCGATGAATTCGACACGGCCGATAGGCGAGGATTTTTGAGTGGTCATGGGCGGTTGGCTCCTGGAAGTGGCGCGCAACGGCGTCATACACGCGGGGGTTTAACCCAGCGTTTTCAGGATCACAATGCCGGGCAAAGGCCCGTGACGGGACGTGTCAGGCGGCGCTGACCCGTTGCTGGATGCGTTCTTTCAACTCGGTCGTGGACACATCCTGGGTGCGCGGCAGGTAAATCACCCGCGTGAGATCGCCCAGATCGTCGAAATGGCCGGTCCAGTCGTCGCCCATGGCAAAGATCGACACGTTGTAATTCACGATGTCCGACCGCTTTTGCGCCCAGCTTTCCTCGGGGATCACGCGGGCGACATAGCGGCAGGCTTCCAGTATCTCGCGGCGCTGGCCATAGGGCATCACGCACCGCTTGCCTTTGACCGCGTTGAATTCATCGGTCGAACAGCCCACGATCAATTCGTCACCCAGTTGCGAAAGGCGCTGCAACAGGCGCACGTGGCCGTGGTGGAACAGATCGAAAGTGCCATAAGTCAGGACGGTGGTCGCAGGACGGATCATTTGGCCAGCCTTTTCAGGAAGGGGGCAAAGCGGTCGTTCGCAGCGGCCCAGGGGAATTTGAACAGCGGATCGGGCGTATCCCATCCGGCGCCATAGTTCAGCGTCAGCATCTTTTCGGGCACGGCGGGCAGGGCGTTGCCGGTCACCGCGCATTTGCGCAGCGGCAGCACGTCTTCCAGTGCCAGTTCGCCGTGGGTGTGCGGATAGACAAAAACCTTGCCGCCTTGCACCCAGGCGGGGAACAGGTCGATCTGGGTCTGGCCTGCAGGTGTCAGCTTGTAGATCGCGGCCTGATTGTGGTTGTCCTCATCAAACAGTGCCAGCTCTTGCAGGCGGCCCTTGAGGGCGCGCCATTCCTGCGCGGCCTCTTCCTCGGTGCCTGCTTTCAGGATCACGGCAAGGTCGATGTCGTCGTCATGTGCGATCAGCTTTTCGTCGCGGACCACGCCCAGCAGGGTGCCCGAGTTCAGGAACACCTCGTAGCCTTCGTCGCGCAGCGCGCTGAGGTGGCTTTCGACCTGTGCCCAGACACTTTCGTGGTCCAGATCGGCAAAGGTCTGGCGGTCATAGCCGTGGTTGGTCAGCGTTTCGGGAAAAAGATAGCTGCGCAGCCGCGCGTCAAAGGCTTCGAAGGCGTCCAGTTGCCCGGCTTTTTCGCGCCGGTCGCGCAGCTTGTTCAGCCAGCCGAAAACGCGGGCAGGGCGGATGCGGCCGATCACGGCCAGCATGATCACACCCTCGAGCCATTCAATGGACAACGGGCGGCGCTTCAGCTCGTTCAACTCGATGTAATAGGACCAATGGTCCAGATCTGTGGATTTTGTTGCAATTTCGGCCAGTGCGATCATCCGTATTTCGGATATGCGCAGGCTTCTCGCCTCCGAGGGCGATACCTGTTGTTCTGCCATGTCACCCGCTCAATAGGTTATTTTTATTATTAGAAACGGGGGCTTTTGCCCCTCATTGCTGACAGGTTACGGCAGGTTGGCGGGTTTTGCTACAATTTTGTTAAGATTAAGGCAGGCAACAGGGCTTAGCTGTTGCTTTCTTGCGCCGTCAGTTCCGCGATCACCTTGGACCACAGGTCGGGGGGCTGTGCGCCGGGGACGGCGTGTTTGCCCGCAACGATGAAGGTGGGCACCGATGTGATGCCCATCTTGCGGCTGTGCGCGTCGCGGTCGATGATCTGTTGTTGATCGGCGTCGGTGTCCAGCAAGCGGCGGATCACGGCCGCGTCCAGTTCGATGCCGTCGGCAATGTCGGCCAGCGTGTCGGTGTCGCCGATGTCGCGGCCTTCGACGAAATAGGCCTTGAACAGGGACGACACGGCGGCGGTCTGGCGGCCTTCGATGCCGGCCCAGTGGATCAGCCGGTGGGCGTTCAGGGTGTTGGGCGTGCGCTTCATCGCCTCAAAGTCGATTTTCAGGCCTGCTTTTTGCGCGTGTTCGACCACGGGCGCATAGGCTTTGACCGCGCCTTCCTTGCCGCCGAACTTGGCCTCGAGATAGGCGCGGCGGTCCATGCCTTCGGCGGGCATGTCGGGGTTCAGCTGGAAGGGATGCCATTCGATGACAAAGGGATGATCGGGGTTCTGCTCAAGCGCGCGGTCCAGATAGGTTTTGCCGATATAGCACCACGGGCAAATCGGATCGGACATGATATCAAGCTTGATCGTGGTTGCGGGCATCGGGGTCACCTTGGTTGTTTGGGGTCACATAGCGGGGTTTGGGGCTGGATGCACCCCCCGCTTACGTGGGTGTGATCTGGCCTGCGTCAAAGGCCGCGCGCAACTGGCGGCGCAGGATCTTGTTGTTGGCACCTGTGGGCAGGGCGTCGACATGGACAAAAAGGCGCGGACGTTTGTATTGCGCAAGGCGCGGTTCGGCCCAGGCTTTCAGTTCGGTTTCGTCCAGTTCCGCAGGGCCGGTGTAGAAGGCGGCGATCACGCGGGTGTCTGCCTTGACCAATACGTCGGTCGCAGCGACGGCGGTGATGCCGCCATGTGACAACAGAGCCTGTTCCACCTCGATGGGAGAGACACGGTAGCCGCCTGCGTTCATCATATCATCAGCGCGGCCCAGATATGTGACCTGATAATCGGCGTCCATCTGCGCCTCGTCTCCGGTCAGGAACCAGTCGCCTGCAAATTTCTGGGCGGTTTCCTCGGGCGCGCCGATATATTCCAGCATCAGCCCCGGATCGCTGCGGTGCACGGCGATGATGCCCGGCAGGCCGATGGGCTGTGGCGTGCCCGCCTCGTCGACGATGGCGATGTGACGGCCCGGTTGCGGCTGGCCGGATGCTCCTGCGGCGGCGGGATTGGTCGGGCTGGACGAGATGAAGGTGGAACATTCGGACATGCCGTAAGCCTCGTAGACAGGCGTGCCCGTGGCCGCGACCCATGCGTCGCGAATGCGGTCGGGCAGCTTTTCCCCCGCGCTCAGCCCGTGGCGCAGGACGGGCAGGGACAGCGTCTCGCGCCCTTTCAGCATCTGGCGATAGACGCCGGGGGCGGCGGCAAAGATGGTGGCGCGGTGATGGGCCAGCAGATCGGGCAGATCCGCCGCAGCGGTGCCCGGCGCGGGGATCAGCGCCGTGGCGCCCAGCGTCCAGGGATCCATCAGGCCGGTGCCCAGCGTATAGGTCCAGTTGAACGCACCCGCATGGCACAGCCGGTCATCACTGCGCAGCCCGTACCAACCCTGATGCATCATCCCGCGCGCCCAGATCGCACGATGCGCATGGGCCACGGCGCGCGGTTTGCCGGAGGTGCCAGAGGTATAGATCACATAGGCCATCCGGTCGGGATCGCCCATGGCAGCATTCGCTGGAGGCAAGGTACGCATGGCTTGCAGGTCGTCCAGCGGGATGCAGCGCGGATCATCCGGGCAGGACACAGCCGGATCGCGCAGGATCGCGGCCACGGGCAATTCGGCCAGGATCGCCGCAACCTCGGGGTCCGTCAGCGCCGCCGAGGTCGGGATCGGCACCAGACCCGCCCAGATGGCCCCAAGGTAGGCAATCGGGAAATCCACCGTATTGCCCAGCCGCATCAACACCATCTGCCCGGCCTCGGCGTGCTGCAGCAGCCCCGTCGCGGTGCCACGAATGGCAGCAATCAGGTCGGCATAGGTCCAGTCGTCGGAATGATCCGAATGCAGGATGCTCAGCGCCGGATGATCAGGTCGCGCGGCACCTGCACGCAGGACGTGATCGGCCATGTTGAACGGGGCGGGGCAGCGGGGGTGAACCCCTTGGGCAAAGATAGACAGCATGGCAAATCGGTAGCCCGCCCGCAGCGCCGTTGCAAGGCGTTGGGGCGCAGCTTATAGAAATGGCCATGACAGGAAGGAGCCCCAGATCGCTGATAGAAATCGCCCGCACCAGCGGCGAGGATATGCCTGCGCAGCCTCTCGACCTGGGCGCGCGGGTGCGTGATCTGCGCAAGGCGCGCGACTGGACGCTGGAACAGGCGGCGAAACAGGCGGGCATTGCGCGCTCGACCCTGTCCAAGATCGAGAACGGTCAGATGTCGCCCACCTATGACGCGCTGAAAAAGCTGGCCGTGGGCCTGCAGATTTCCGTGCCGCAGCTGTTCACCCCGCCACAGGCCGAGCGGGTGAATGGCCGTATGTCGGTGACCAAGGACGGGCAGGGCAACCATCAGGCCACGGCCACCTATGAGCACGAATTGCTGGCCGAAACGCTGGTGAAAAAGCAGATGCTGCCGTACCGCGCCCGTGTGCGCGCCCGCAGCATGGACGAATTCGACGGCTGGGTGCGCCATGACGGCGAAGAGTTTCTATACGTGCTGACAGGGGTCATCACGCTGTACACGGAATTCTACGAGCCCATCGAGATGCGGCGCGGCGACAGTGCCTATTACGACGCGACCATGGGCCACAACGTGGTTAGCACCAGTCCCGAGGATGCGATGATCCTTTGGGTGACCTCGCTGACCTGACTAGTCGCGGAACAGCCGCGTCAGGATCAGATGCGCCAATGGCACCGTGATCAGCTGCACCACGATAAAGGCCGCGATATGGCCGGGATAGATGCCCGCAAACGTGTCGGAAAAGCCGCGTGCAATGGTCACCGCAGGGTTGGCAAAGCTGGTGGATGCGGTGAACCAATAGGCCCCCGTGATGTAGAAGGCGACCAAAGCAGGCACTGCCTCGGGACGTGATTTCAGGCCGCCGAAGATCACGAACAACAGCCCAAACGTCGCCATCGCCTCGGACCACCATTGCGCGATGCCGGTGCGGTGCATGGTGGTCGAGGCTTGCAGGATCGGTTGATCGAACATCGCATGTGTCGCCCAGACGCCGACGATCCCGCCCGCGATCTGAACCAGAACATAACCCACGGCGGGGCGCGTCGTGATCTCGCCGCGCAGCCAAAAGGCCAGCGTCACAGCGGGGTTGAAGTGCGCACCCGAAATCGGCCCCAGCGTTGTGATGATCACGTAAAGCATACAGCCCGTGGCCACCGCATTGGCCAGCAACGCGATGGCGGTGTTTCCGTCCGCCAGCGTCTGTCCCATGATGCCGGAACCGACAACACCCACCAGCAAAAGGGCGGTGCCCAGCCCTTCGGCGACAAATTTGCGCATCATTGCAGGGTGCCGATCCGTTTCAAAAGCGCGTTCAGCTCGCCCACATCCATCGTTTCAAAAGGATGGTCCAGCAGCGCCTGTGTGCGCCGGTTCAGGATCTCGAACGCGGTCTGGAAGGCCGCTTGCTGTTCTGCGTCCGGTGCTGCGGCGGGGTCCTCGACACCCCAGTGCGCGCGCACCGGCGCACCCGGCCACATCGGGCAGGTCTCGGCCGCGGCAGAGCCACAGACGGTGATCACCAGATCCATGATCGGCGCATCCTCGGCGGCGAATTCGTCCCAGCTTTTGGATCGCGCGCCAGAGGTGTCGATCTCCATCGCGTCCAGAAGTTTCAGCGATTGCGGATGCACCTGACCCGTCGGGTGTGACCCCGCCGAAAAAGCACGCACGCGGCCAATGCCCGCGTCATTCAGGATATGTTCCAACAGGATCGACCGGGCCGAGTTGCCGGTGCACAGGACAAGGATATTCATGAGGCTGCCGTTAACGATCATTTGTAACGGTTTTGTGACATCACTCTTCCCACCACCACACTTCGGGCATGTAATTCGGCCCGTCGCCATAGATCGGTATCACGTCAGGGTGCTTCATTTCCTTGATATGGGCGATACGTCCTTCGGCATATTGCCAGAAGGGGATCACATAGGCTCCTGCCGTCAGCACCCGGTCCAGCGCGCGGGTGGCGGCGACGAACTGGTCCTGACCCTCGGCCTTCAGCATCGCGTCGATCATCGCATCCACCGCAGGGCTGTGAATGCCGGGCAGGTTGCGCGATCCTTCGGCGGTGGCGGCGTCGCTGCCCCAATAATACCGCTGCTCGTTGCCCGGCGACAGCGACAGGGCGCGACGGAAAAAGGTCATGTCGAAATCAAAGCTGTTGGTGCGCGACAGAAATTGCGCGTCGTCCACGGTTTCGATCTTTGCGGTGATGCCCAGACGCTTTAGCGCGCCGATGTAAATATCGGCGATGGCGATATTCTCGGTGCTGCCCTTGGGCAGGAGAATGTCGAATGTGAACGGCGTGCCGTCCGGTCCGCGCAATGTGCCGCCCTCGGCGGAAAAGCCTGCCTCTTGCAACAGCTTGGTTGCTGCGCGCAGACCCTGACGGTTGCGTGCGCTGCCGTCCGAAACGGGCAGGGCAAAGCCTTGCAGCGTGTCCGGGGGCAGATCGTCGGCATAGGGTTCCAGCAAGGCCGCCACATCCGGCGCGGCGGGACCGTCCTGCATCGACAGCACCGAGTTCGAGAAATACGAAGTGATGCGCGGCTGAACGCCCCCCGTGAGCGTGTCGTTGATATATTCGAAGTTGAACGCATGGATCAGCGCCGAGCGCACACGCCAGTCGTCAAAGGGCGCGCGGCGGGTGTTCATCGCCAGCCCGGTCATGCCTGAGGGCTTGCCGTGGGGGATCTCGGTCTGAACCACGTCACCGTTGACCGCGCGGGGAAAATCATACTGCGACGTCCAGCTTTCAGAGTTGAATTCACGGATGGCGGAAATCTCGCCGGCCTTGAACCCTTCGAGCAGCACGGTGCTGTCGCCGTAGAAATCGATGCGGATCTTGTCAAAGTTGTTGGTGCCGCGCCGCACCGGGACATCCGCGCCCCAGTAGTCCGGGTTGCGGGCGAGTTGCACGTACCGCCCGCCCTCAAAACCGGATACCACATAAGGGCCGCTGCCCAGCGGCACGTCGGCCAGCGGGGCATTGGCAAAATCGCGGCCCTCCCACTGCGCCTTGCTGAGGATCGGGCGCATACCGGCCAGCAAGACCAGTTCACGATTGCCCGGCTCGAAGGTCATCTTGACCGCGCGCGGCCCGTCTTTGGTGATCGAGGTGATCTGAGCCCACAGCCCGTGGTAGCGGGGGTGCCCTTCGGTGCCCAGAGTCTCATAGCTCCAGATCACGTCCTCAACCGTGACGGGTGTGCCGTCCGAGAACGCCGCCTCGGGGCGCAGCACGAATCGTACTTCGGTCCGGTCGTCCGACACTTCGACCGATTCGGCGAGCAGACCGTACAAAGTGAAGGGTTCGTCCAGACTGCGCCCCATCAAACTTTCGTGCGTGAAGGTGGAAAGTTGCCAGGGCGCGTTGCCTTTGCGCACGAAGGGATTGAGGGAATCAAAGCCGCCCGTGTTGCCCAGCACGATGGACCCGCCGCGCGGGGCGTCCGGGTTCACGTAAGAGAGCGACACAAAATCGGGTGGCAGGGCGGGATCGCCATACATAGCTATGCCATGCACCGGCTCGGATGCTGCGGTGCCCGCACCGAGAATCAGCACCGCGATGGCGACATTCCGAAGACCCGCGTGGAAAATATTGACACCCATTTTGGCAACAATTCCCTTCTGCCCTTGTTTTGCTAGACCCAGCGGTATCTGGGCTTTCAGGTGATTTCAAACTTTTAGCTTGGCCCTCGGCCTTAGATTGCTTATAAAGACCTCACTGCTCGATAGGTTTCTTGCCTGTATGAAACCTGCCTCAATAACTTAACGCCAGCTTCGTGCTGGCGTTTTTTTTTGGCCTGACGCTTGCGGGTGCCTTGCGGAACCACACCGCGCGCTTTGCCGTTCCTTTTGCAGATGCAGCATGGCAAGGTTGCCGTAGCACGCAAACCGCGAAGGAGCATTCTCATGGCCATCACACACGACCTGTCCGGCAAAACCGCCGTCATCACCGGCTCGAACTCTGGTATCGGCCTGGGCATTGCCAAGGAAATGGGCAAGGCGGGGGCGAATCTGGTTCTCAACAGCTTTACCGATTCTGACGAAGATCACGATCTGGCCGCCGAACTGTCCCGCAGCCTTGGGGTCGATGTGACGTATATTCAGGCCGATATGTCCAAGGCCGAGGATTGTCGCCGTCTGGTTGTGGCCGCAGGTGGTTGCGACATTCTGGTGAACAACGCAGGCATCCAGCATGTCGCGGCGATTCAGGACTTTCCCATCGACAAATGGAACGCGATCATCGCGATCAACCTCAGCTCGGCCTTTCATACCAGCGCCGTGGCGGTGACGGGGATGCGCGAACGGGGATGGGGGCGGATCATCAACATTGCATCGGCCCATGGTCTGACCGCGTCGCCCTATAAATCGGCCTATGTCGCGGCCAAGCACGGCATTGTAGGGCTGACAAAAACCGTGGCGCTGGAAACCGCGACTGATCCGATCACCGCCAATGCGATCTGTCCGGGCTATGTGCTGACCCCCATCGTGGAAAAGCAGATCCCCGACACGATGAAAGAATACAACATGACCCGCGAAGAGGTGATCCAGAACGTCATGCTGACACGCCAGCCCAGCAAGGAGTTTGCCACTACCGAACAACTGGGTGGCACGGCCGTGTTCCTGTGCTCGGATGCCGCCGCCCAGATCACCGGCACCACCATCAGCGTCGACGGCGGCTGGACGGCGCTTTAACGCGGGCCTGCCGATTTCATCTTGCCAATAAACTCCCGCCGGAGGCTCCCGAAGTCTGCGGCGGACCGAAAGGCCCTGACATGACACGCAAACGCATCAACCTGGCCCTGCAAGGTGGCGGCGCGCATGGCGCGTTCACCTGGGGCGCGCTGGACCGCATTCTCGAGGACGACCGGATTGAAATTGCTGGAATTTCCGGCACCTCCGCCGGGGCTCTGAACGGCGCTGCGTTGAAATCCGGCATGGTCACCGGCGGCGCCGAGGGCGCGCGGGCCGCGCTGGACGCGCTCTGGACCGAGGTTGCGGGGCTGCAAGGTGTCGAGGCCCAAAGCTGGATGGCGCCCTTTGGCGTGCGCAGCGTCAGTCAGGCGATGGAGATGAATCCGCTCTATCTGATGGGCGAGGCGATCAGCCACGGTCTGTCGCCCTATGCCATGGGGCCGTTCTATACCAACCCGCTGACGTCGATTGTCGGCGCGTTCAACTATGACAAGGTCTGCGCCGACGACGGACCTGCGTTCTTTGTGAACGCCACCCGTGTGCGCAATGGCAAGCTGCGGGTGTTCAAAGGCGACGAGGTGACCGCCGATGTGATCATGGCCTCGGCCTGTCTGCCGACGCTGTTTCAGGCGGTCGAGCTGTATGACAGTCAGACAGGCCGGACCGAGGCGTTTTGGGACGGTGGCTATACCGGCAATCCGGCGCTGTTCCCGTTCTTCGAGCGGCGGCTGCCGCCGGATATCGTGGTGATCAACATCAACCCGCTGGAGCGGGAGGACGTGCCCTATACCCCGCAGCAGATCCAGAACCGGATCAACGAGATCAGCTTTAACTCGTCGCTGCTGCGCGAGATGCGGGCGATTGCGCTGGTGCAGCGTCTGTTGGACGACGGCACCATCCCCGAGGAGCGTATGGCACGGGTGCACATGCACATGATTGCCGACGATGATCTGATGAACGATCTGTCGGTGGCCACTAAAACCGTGCCGAACGGCTATGTTCTGGGCAAGCTCAAGCAGGCGGGGCGCGCGGCTGCGGACCTTTTCCTGTCACAGCATTTCGACGATCTGAACCAGCGGTCCAGCATCGACATGCGTGCGATGTACAGCTGAGCGGTTATTCCGGCGGCTGGCTGGGGTCCTTGGAATTCGGATAGACCAGACCCGCCGAAATCACCAGTTTCGCGGCATCTTCCACGCTCATGTCCAGTTCGATCACCTCTTCGGCGGGCACGAACAGCAAGAACCCCGAGGTCGGGTTCGGCGTGGTCGGCAAGAATACCGACATCAGCCCGTTCTGGTTGCCTGCGCGGTTCTTGATCTCGCCCTTGGCGGTGGTCGAGACAAAGCCGATGGCCCAGATACCGCGACGGGGATATTCGACCAGGCAGGCCTTTTCAAAGCTGCGTTCGGACTGGGCAAAGACGGTTTCGGAAATCTGTTTGATCCCCGAATAGATCGATCGCACAACCGGCGTCCGTTCAACCAGGCTTTCGCCAAAGCGCAGGACCGAGCGGCCGATCAGCCCCTTGGCCATCCAGCCGACAATGATGGTGAACACCAGAAAGATGATAACGCCGATGCCGCGCACGTTGATCTGCGAGTCGCGTGCGAAGCCAAAGAAATCCTGGATCATCCGGTCGGGATGATAGGCACGCGGGACAAAGGGCAGCACCATGCCGTCGATCCAGCCGACAACGGTCCAGATCAGCCAGATGGTCAGGCCGACAGGCGCGATCACCACAAGTCCGGTCAGGAAAGACGCCCGCAAACGCCCGAGCAGGCTGCCCTTGCGGCGTGGTTCCTCGTCAAAAGGTGTGTTCATCAGGTTCCCGGAAAAAGGTGGATTCTGTAATCCTGCAGCAGTCCCCTTGAAAATAGGGATTTTGCTGCCGCCTTCAACACCGGTTGATGATTTGAATCAATGTCTTTCAGGTCAGTTTGGTCATTTCGACCGCAATCTGTGCAGCCAGCCGTGCATTATTGCGCACAAGTGCGATGTTGGCGGTCAGCGAGCGGCCTTCGGTCAACTCAAAGATGCGCTGCAACAGGAAGGGTGTGACCGCCTTGGCGCTGATGCCTTGGGCGTCGGCTTCGGCCTGGGCCTGTGCTATGATCGGGGCCAGCACCTCTGGGGCAATCTCGTCGCTTTGCGGGATCGGGTTGGCCACCAGTTGCCCGCCGGGCACGGCGAGGCGGGCGCGCATCTTGTGGGCGGCGGCGATCTCGGCGGCGGTGTCCATGCGCAGGGGCGCGTCAAAGCCTGCACTGCGCGACCAGAAGGCGGGCAGCGCGTCCTGACCATAGGCGATGACGGGCACGCCTTGGGTTTCCAGCACTTCCAGCGTTTTGGGGATGTCGAGGATCGCCTTGGGGCCGGCTGCGACGACCGTGACGGCGGTCTGTGCCAGTTCCATCAGGTCGGCGGAGATGTCAAAGGTCTGGTCCGCGCCCATGTGTACGCCGCCGATGCCGCCGGTGGCAAAGACGCTGATGTTGGCCAGACGGGCCGCGATCATGGTGGCGGCCACGGTGGTCGCCCCCGTGCGGCCCTTGGCCATGCAGACGGCCATGTCGGCGCGGCTGATCTTGTCCACATCCTTGGCCTGCGCCAATGCTTCCAGTTGCTTGTCGGTCAGACCCACATGCAGCCGCCCCGCGATCACCGCCATCGTGGCGGGCGTGGCTCCGGCGGCGCGCAAGTCTTCCTCGACCTGCCGCGCAACCTCAAGGTTTTGCGGATAGGGCATGCCGTGGGTGATGATCGTGCTTTCCAATGCGACAACGGGCGATCCGCTGGCCTGTGCGTTGGCGACTTCGGAGGAGCGGGCGTAGGAATGGGTCAATTTGGCGTGTCTCCTGAGACATAGATGGCGGCCGCTTCCAATGCTTGCGCGAGGGCCGCGTGGCGGTCTGCGCCGCGGGCTTCTGCGGCGATATGGGCGGCCATGAAGGTGTCGCCGGCACCGGTCACGCGGGTGACCAGCACTTGCGGCGGTGTGGCGTGAATGACGCCGCCCGTGGCGTCGCCTTCGGCAGCATCATCGCCGCCGTTGGTGACCAGAACGCGGGCAGCGCCGCGGTTCAGCAGGGCGGCGGCGGCGTCGGGGGCCGTGGCAAAGGTGGTCTGACACAGCAGGCCGGCCTCTTCGCAGTTCACATAGAGCGTGCCGCGGCGGTTGTTCAGAAAGGGCGTGAGCCGCTCGGCCTTGCCGGGCGAGGCGGGGGCGACGCGCAGATCGGCCTGTGCCAGCGCGTCGCCGGTGGCGATCTCGGCCAGCAGGTCCAGCGTCAGGTTGCCATCAAGTGCCACCAGCCCGGCATAGGGCGCGGGCAGGTTGCCATCGGTCAGAGGGCGCAGGATCTTGGCGCCTGCGGCCTCAAGCGAGTGGGCGTCGGCGATGGCGGCGATCAGCCCGTTCGCGCCCTCGACCGCCATATAGCGGTCGGTGGGCAGGTCGTCCGACCGGTAAATGGTATCGGTGATCATGCCACGCGCGGCGCAGGCGGCCATCAACTCGTCGCCCTCGGCGTCGCGGCCAATCGCCGTCAGCAGCGCAGGCGTCAGCCCGAACCGCGCCAGCGTCATGGCGATGTTCATCGCCACGCCGCCGGGCAGGCGGGTGATCCGTCCGGGCACGTCCGACCCCTGTCGCATGACCGAGGCAGAGCGCCCGATCACGTCCCACAGGACCGATCCGATACAAAGGATGTCTGCTGTCTTTTTCATCCGCGCTTCATGGCTGGAAGCGGTCTGTGATGCAAGCGTTTCGGCGCTACTCGGGCACCTTGAACGTCAGCGCCGCCCACAGCGTTTCCCACACCGCGTCCTTGTCACCCGCATAGGGGCGCAGCACCACCGCATCCAGCAGGTATTCGCTGCCCGGTGTGACGGGAATACGGGCCACCCCATGATCGTCGGTGCGGGTGGTGGTCACCACGACCTCGCCCTTTGGATCGCGTTGGAAAATCTCGACCTGTGCATCGGCGCGCGGCTGGGCCTGATACAGAACCTGCACCTGCATCGTGCCGTCAAAGGCGGCGGAATAGGGGTTGGTCAGGGCGACAAACTCGGTCTCCATGCCGGTGACCACATCCGCGCCTTCACCGTTGCCAACGCCCACCAGCGACTTGATATAACGGGCATAAATCTCGCGGAAACCCTCCTGGGGCCAGCCTGCGGAGATGTGGTCGGTCTCGGCGGTCTTGAAATCCTTGTGCTTGGCGAAAGCCAGGAATTTCTCCCATTCGCTGTATTTCAGCGAGGACTCCGTGGATTGATAGACCAGCACCAACAGACCGTCGACGGCAGGGGCCTGTGTGGCAAGGGCGGGAATATTGCCAAGCCGCCCCTCGACCGGCACGGATGTCTCTCCCATGATCATGTCAAAGCGCACGATGTTGTTTTTGAAATAGGCCAGCGTCGATCCGGCAAAATTCTGACCGTTTTTCAGGTCAGCTTTCAGATCTCCGCCGCTTTCGACTTGATACTGTTGCGGTTCCAGCCAAGACTCATGGGCAATGACCGCATTGGCCCCTGCAAAGGGGGCGAGGAACATGGCGGCGAGAAACACGAACCGGGACAGACGCATGATAAACCCTTTTGTTAAGTTAACGAGAAAGCTGCGCCGTATTGCAGCAATGTCAACCCTGTGGCTGCTGACGGTTGCGTCAGCGGCTCATGCCCACGAGATACTGCCGACCATTGCGGACCTCAGCGATGAGGGCGGCACTGTCACGATCCAGATGCGCGCCAACGTCGAGGCGTTTCTGGCCGGCATCGACATGGATGCGGTCAGCGACACGGACGAGGCCGCGCAGGCCGAGGATTACGACGCATTGCGTGCACGCCCGGTCGAGGAAATCCGGGAGCGGATGACCGGGCTGGTCCAGCAATGGAACGCGCTGCCGATGCTGCGGGCGGATGGCGAAGCGGTGCCGCTGGTGTTGCAAGATTTCGAGGTCGCAGAGGCGCCTGACCCCGCGCAGCCGCGCCAGTCGTTGCTGACGCTGGTGGGGCAGCTGCCGTCGGGTGCAACCGAGGTGGTGGTGGCCTGGCCAAAGGGGCAGGGGTCGCTGGTGCTGCGCCAGCAGGGCGTCGATGATCCGTTCACCGGCTACGTGGAAAGTGGCGCGGACAGCGGTGCGATTGCGCTGTCGGGTGGCGGTGCGCTGACCGGTTGGGGCACCTTTGCGGGCTATATCCCGGTGGGGTTCGATCACATCCTGCCGCAGGGTCTGGACCATATCCTGTTCGTGCTGGGGCTGTTCCTGCTGAGCACTGCATGGCGGCCTTTGCTGCTGCAGATCAGTGCCTTTACCGTGGCCCACACGGTCACGCTGGCGCTGGGGGCGCTGGGGATTGTCAGCATTCCCGGCAGCATTGTCGAGCCGCTGATTGCCGCCAGCATCGTCTACGTCGCGGTCGAGAACATTTTCTGGCGCAAGCTGTCGCCGTGGCGGCCCTTTGTGATCTTCGGCTTTGGCCTGTTGCACGGGCTGGGGTTTGCCTCCGTGCTGGGCGAATTTGGCCTGCCTGCGGATCAGTTCATTCCGGCGCTGCTGGGGTTCAACGTGGGCGTCGAAGTGGGGCAGCTGACTGTGGTGGCGCTGGCGGCGATCATCGTATCGCTGTCCGTCGCGGCGGCCCGTTCGGTCGAGCTGGACGGAGACGAGATCTTTGTGCAGGAGCGGGATGTGATGTTCCGCGCCATCTCGATCACAGGGTCGCTGGTGATCGCGCTGATCGGCGCGTGGTGGGTGGTCGAGCGGGTGTTCTTGTAACACCCGCCGCCTTTCGGTTTTTACATATCGGCCAACAGGGCCGTCAGGGCGGCCGAAGGGTCGTCCTGACCCCAGATTTCCGTGCCGATGCCGAAAAAGTCGGTGAAGGGGGCAAGGGCCGCGATTTGTGCGCGGTTCAGGTTGCCCTCGGCTATGACAGGGATTTCAATGACTTCGGACCACCACTGGAACAGCTCTGCCTCGGCAAAGCTGTCATCCTCGGGCGTCTTGCCCTGCACCGGACCAAAGGCGATGTAATCCGCACCCGCTTCGCCCGCCGACAGCCCGTCGTGGCGCGATCCGCCGCAGAAGGCGCCGACGATGTCATCGGGTCCCAGCACCTTGCGCGCATCGCGCACCGATCCGGGAATGGTCAGGTGCACACCGTCCAGACCCAGCCGTTCGGCCAGCGGCACGTTGTCGGTGACCACCAGTGCCACATCGCGCGCATCGGTCACCGCACGCAGCGCATCGGCGGCGCGGGACAGGCGGTCTTCGTCTTTTGTATCCAGCGCCAGCCGCACACAGGCGATGGCATGGGCGTCCAGAACCCGCGCCAGCGTGTCGGGGAACTGTGTCAGCTCCAGCTCGGGCGGGCTGATAAGGTAAAGTTGCGGCTGCTGCTCGGTCTCGGCCATGATCGTCTGATCCTTTGTCGTCACTGGCAGCGCAGATAGCGGATCGCGCGACGAAAGGAAACAAGTGCTTGCAGGCTTCGGGGGGCTTTTCCACCGGCGCGGGGCTGTGTATGGGGGCGGCATGAGCGATATTCCTTTCTTTGTGCTGGTGCGCCCGCAGATGGGCGAAAACATCGGGTCCGCCGCGCGGGCGATGTGGAACTTTGGTCTGGACCGGATGCGCATCGTCGCGCCCCGTGACGGCTGGCCGAACCAATCGGCTGTGGCGCTGGCCTCGGGGGCGGGGCGGTTGCTGGACGAGGCGCAGTTGTCGCCGGATCTGCCGGATGCTTTGGCTGACTGTACCTATGTCTATGCCACCACTGCGCGGGCACGCGATCTGACCAAACCGGTGCTGTCGCCCGAAGAGGCGATGCGTGACGCGGCTGCCCGGATTGCACAGGGCCAGAAGGTCGCCGTGATGTTCGGCCCGGAACGTGCGGGGCTTGAGAACGAGGACATTGCGCGGGCCAATGCGATCATCTCGGTGCCGGTGAACCCGAAATTCGCCTCGCTCAACCTGGCGCAATGCGTGCTGTTGGTGGGATACGAATGGATGCGCGCCAGCGGCGAGGTTGTGCACCGCAGCGACGAGATGGCAGGCACCGACTGGGCGCAGGGCGTCGAGGTCGAACATCTGGCCGTGCATTACGAGGATGCGCTGGACGAGGCGGGCTTTTTCTTCCCCGAACACAAGTCGGCCAGCATGCGCACCAACCTGCGCAACATGTGGAGCCGGATGCCGCTGACCCGCGCCGATGTCCAGATGTTCCACGGCGTGATGCGGCAGATGGTCCGATGGGCGCAAAAGCGGCCCTGATGGGGCATGAAGGTTCTGGACCATCGTGCGGCGCGGCCCTAGGTTGCGCGACAAAGACGAGGACCAGACAATGAGCGGCAAACGTAGCATTTTCGAAGAGGTCGCAAGCCCCGAGGCCGCGGCCAAGACCGCACCGGCCACCGGTGTGATCGACCGTGGACGGCGCGGCGCGCGGCGGGGCATTCGCATTTGGTTGATGATCCTGTTCGCGCTGGTCTTTGTGATGATCGCGGTGGGCGGGCTGACGCGGTTGACCGACAGCGGATTGTCGATCACCGAATGGAAACCCTTCACCGGTGCATTGCCGCCGCTGACACAGGCCCATTGGGAAGCGGAATTTGCCAAATATCAGGCGATTGACCAGTTCCGCATCATGAACCAGTGGATGGACCTGTCGGATTTCAAGGCGATCTATTGGTGGGAATGGGGGCATCGCCAGCTGGGTCGCGTGATCGGGCTGGTCTGGGCCGTGGGCTTTGTCTATTTCACGCTGCGCCGTCAGGTGCCCGTGGGCTGGACCAGCAAGCTTTGGCTGGTCGGTCTGCTGGGCGGTGCGCAGGGCGCGATTGGCTGGTGGATGGTGTCCAGCGGTGTGACGCAAGGCGAAGGGGCCACCAGCGTTGCCAGCTACCGATTGGCCACCCATCTGGGGCTGGCGTTCATCATCCTGGGGGTGCTGGCGTGGTATATAATGCTGTTGGGACGCACCGAGCGTGATCTGATGCAGGCCCGTCGCAGCAAGGAGGCCAAGCTGTTTGGCCTGTCCACCGGATTGCTGCATTTCGCATTCCTGCAAATCCTGATCGGCGCGCTGGTCGCGGGCATTGATGCAGGCCGCAGCTATACCGACTGGCCGATGATGGGCGGGCAATGGTTCCCGCCGAATGCGTTTCCGGTGGAGCCGATGTGGCGCAACATCTTTGAAAGCCCCGGTCTGGTGCAGTTCATTCACCGCATCACCGGCTATCTGCTGGCGGCCTTTGGCGTGGTGGTCTGGCTGCGCGGACGGCGCAGTGCACACCGGCGCACGCGCTTTGCGTTCAACGCTGTCATTGCCGCACTGGCTTTGCAGATCGCCCTTGGCATCACCACCGTGCTTTATGGCGCGGCATGGCAGGTGGCGATCCTGCACCAGGGTCTGGCGGTGGTCCTGTGGGTCTTGATCCTGCGGGCGCGGTTCCTCACTGCTTACCCTATCCAATCCTCAATCCGTGAAGGCTGATTTCTCATGACCCCCTATGACGCACTGATGGCTTACGACCGTGACACACAGGCTTTGGCCCAGGTGGCGGGGCGTCTGGGGTGGGATCAGGAAACCATGATGCCACGCGGTGCCGCCGACCAGCGCGGCGAGGAAATGGCGGCGATGGAGGCGGTGCTGCACGCGCGCCGCACCGCGCCACAGGTGGGTGAATGGCTGGACGGGATTGACGACAGCACGCTGGACGCGGTGGGACAGGCGCAGATGCGCCACATCCGCCGCAGCCACGCCCGCGCGACCAAGGTGCCCGCCGCATTGGCCACCAAACTGGCGCGGCTGACATCGGTGGCCCAGGGCAAATGGGCCGAGGCACGCGGCGCGGATGATTTCGCGGCCTTTGCGCCGGTTTTGCAAGAAGTCGTGGCGCTGAAACGCGAAGAAGGTGCCGCGCTGGCTGCGGGTGGCGATCTGTACGATGCGATGCTGCAGGACTATGAACCCGGCACCACTGGCGCCGAGCTTGAGGCGATGTTTTCGGCCATGCGACCGGTTCTGGCCGATCTGCGTGCCGCCGTACTGGAGGCGGAAAAACCCGCCACCCTGACCGGCACATTTGACGAAGCGGCGCAGATGAAGCTGAGCCGCCATCTGGCGCGCACCTTTGGCTATGACATGCAGCGGGGGCGCGTCGACAAGGCGGTGCACCCGTTCAGTTCGGGCAGCGGCAATGACGTGCGCATCACCACGCGCACCAACCCCGTCGATCCGTTCAACTGCTTTTATTCCACCATTCACGAGGTGGGGCACGCGGCCTATGAACAGAACATCGACCAGGCCTATCTGCTGACACCGCTGGGCAATGGCGTGTCGATGGGAGTTCACGAAAGCCAGAGCCGCATTTACGAAAACCAGATCGGTCGCAGCCGTGCCTTTACCGGTTGGCTGTTCGGCCAGATGAAGGAGACCTTTGGCGACTTTGGCATTGCCGACGAGGATGCGTTTTACGCCTGTGTGAACAGCGTCAACAACGGCTATATCCGCACCGAAGCAGACGAATTGCAGTACAACCTGCATGTCATGCTGCGCTTTGATCTGGAACGCGCGCTGATGTCGGGTGATCTGGCGATTGCGGACCTCGAGGCGGCATGGAACGACCGGTTCAAGGCCGACTTTGGCTATGCTGTCGACAAGGCCAGCAACGGCGTGCTGCAAGACGTGCATTGGTCTGTGGGGCTGTTCGGCTATTTCCCGACCTATTCGTTGGGCAACGTCTATGCAGGTTGCCTGCACCAGACGCTGCGCACCGCCGTACCGGATCTGGATGACCATCTGGCGCAGGGTAATACAGAACCCGCCACCAGCTGGCTGCGCGACAATGTACAGGTGAACGGTGGCCTCTATGAACCGCGCGTAACCATCACCATGGCCAGTGGGATGGAGCCGAGCGAGGCGCCACTGCTTGACTATCTTCGGGACAAGTTTTCGGCGATCTACAAGCTGTGAGGCCGTTGATAAAAGGCCGTTATTTTTGATTTCGACGGTTTGGCATATTGCTTGAAACGCGTTATTGGATGATGAATAACAGTGCGATCAGGATATTCGGTTTTCCAATATTTAGGCAGTTTATTCCATTATTTGGGCAAGCTGCCGCTGAGAGCAAAAAAATTAGGAACAATAGTAGGCTATCCCGCATTTAGCTGCTAAGAGAGACATAAGATTTAATGGTTTCGCATGGAGGCACCACATGAAGAAGATTTTTACAGGCGCAGGCGTCCTCGCTTTGATGGCAAGCACAGCAATGGCACAAGACGTTGTACGTCAAGTTGCGGTTGAAGGTTCTACAGGCAACCCGAACTATCCGGTTGCTGTTCAGGGGTCCAACGGGGTTAACTATGCCTGCGAGGCAAACCTCTACCTTGAGAATGGCGTTCAAAAACGTCTGTGCGTCCGCGCAGATGTTCCCGCCGGTGCAACTGGTTCGACACTGGTCGCTGGTGACCTGGGCGCCGTTGGCGCAGGCCTTGGCGCACTTGCCGTCGTGGCCCTGCTGGCCGGTGACGACAACGAATCGACCACCACATCGACACCGTAATAGGTTCTTGCTGATGCGGGTTTCGCATCGCGCTGAGATATTGAACGGCGGCCCTGAGATGGGCCGCCGTTTTACGTTTATCAGGATGAGTCCAGCAGCCGGTCCGATATCCCTCTGGGCTTAGATCAACGCCATACGCTCTGATCTTTCAGGATCGGGGAAGGGGCGGTAAAGGCCAAATTCGGCTTGTGCCACGTGGTCGTGCACCGCCCGGTGCAGGGCCGCCACGTCTTCGTCCTGGGCGCCGGACAAGCGGAAAGCCTGATCCAGCTGCGCCAGATCGCGCACCTCGATCTCAAGCAGAAAGTCGCGGTGACCGTCCGAGGCCAGGTTCAGCTTGCGGCGCAGCAAGCGCCAGTTTTCGATTGCACCTGCACGCTGCAAATGCGCCATCCAGTCCTCCAGCGCCTTGGAAAAGCTGAGGGCCTTGGCGTCGTGTTTCAGGTCGATCAGGCAGTGATAGAGATTCATATCGGTCCCCTTGGCAAACGTCGGGGAAAGCTTTGACCATGGGGTGTTTCCACTTGGTTAAGCGATGTCAGTTCTGAGCATTCAAACGGAAAACGGCGGCCCTTTCGGGGGCCGCCGCGTTCCTGTTCATAGTGTCGTGACGATTATTCCGCGTCTGGCGCATCTGCCTCGGGGGCATTTCCGCCTTCGGCATCGACATCGGTGTCACCCTGATCGGCGATCCAGGCGACGCTGACGACTTCTTCGTTCTTGCCGGTGTTGAACACCCGCACACCGCCCGCGCTGCGCGACCGGAAGCTGATGCCCTCAACCGGCACGCGGATCGACTGGCCCTTGGACGTGGCCAGCATGATCTGGTCGTCCATCTCGACCGGGAAAGAGGCCACGATCTGACCGCCGCGCATGGCCTTGTCCATCGCGGTGACGCCCAGTCCGCCACGCCCGCGCACGGGGTAATCGTGGCTTGAGCTCAGCTTGCCCGCACCATTTGCGGTGATGGTCAGGATCAGGTTTTCAGCCGCCGACATTTCGACATAGCGTTCGTTCGAGAAGTTCGGATCGGCGGGCGCTTCTTCCTCGTCGGTTTCCTCGTCGGCCAGACCGGCCATCGCACGGCGCATTTTCAGATAAGCGGTGCGTTCTTCAGATGTCGCGTCAAAGTGGCGGATGATCGACATGGACACGACCGTGTCGTTCGCCCCCAGCTTGATGCCCCGCACCCCGACCGAGGCGCGGCTGTTGAACACCCGCACGTCCGTCGCAGGGAAGCGGATGGCGCGGCCCGAGTTGGTGATCAGCATCACATCGTCGTCGTTCGACGCGATACGCGCATTGATCAGCGTGGTGCCTTCGTGTTCGCCCTCGAACTTCATCGCGATCTTGCCGTTGCGCATGACGTTGGTGAAATCCGACAGCTTGTTGCGGCGCACGGTGCCTGCGGATGTGGCAAAGACCACTTGCAGGTCGTCCCAATCCTTTTCGTCGCGGTCCACAGGCATGATGGCCGCCACAGACACGCCGACCGGGATCGGCAGGATGTTGACGATCGCCTTGCCCTTTGAGGTCCGTCCAC
This sequence comes from Sulfitobacter sp. 20_GPM-1509m, assembly GCF_000620505.1. Lineage (GTDB taxonomy): Bacteria > Pseudomonadota > Alphaproteobacteria > Rhodobacterales > Rhodobacteraceae > Pseudosulfitobacter. The sequence continues at coordinate 153,402 of NZ_JIBC01000010.1, forward strand.
CCTGGGGCAGGCGCCATGTCTTCAGCTTGTAGGACATCCCGTCAGTGGTGAAGAACAACAGTTGCGTGTGGGTGTTGGCCACAAAGAGGGTGGTGATCACGTCCTCTTCCTTGGTCTGCATCCCCGACACGCCCTTGCCGCCGCGTTTCTGGGCGCGGAAATCGGCCAGCGGCGTGCGTTTGATGTAGCCGCCCGATGTGACGGTCACGACCATATCCTCGCGCTCGATCAGATCCTCGTCGTCCATGTCGCCGGACCAGTCGACAATCTCGGTGCGGCGCGGCACGGCGAACAGCTCGCGCACCTCGCGCAGCTCGTCCGCGATGATGCCCATGATGCGGTCGCGGCTGCCCAGAATCTCAAGGTATTCCTTGATCTTGCCAGCCAGCTCTTCCAACTCGTCGGTCACTTCCTTGACGCCGATCTGGGTCAGGCGCTGCAACCGCAGTTCCAGAATGGCGCGGGCCTGGGTTTCGGACAGGTTATAGGTGCCGTCGTCGTTGGCGGTGTGGGTCGGATCGTCGATCAGTGCGATGTAATCCAGGATCGACGCCGCAGGCCAGCGGCGTGTCATCAGCTTTTCGCGCGCCTCGGCGGCGTCGGCGGACGACCGGATGGTGGCCACGATTTCGTCGATGTTGGTGACGGCCACGGCCAGACCACACAGGATGTGGCTGCGTTCACGCGCCTTGCGCAGCAGATAGGCGGTGCGGCGCGCCACGACATCCTCGCGGAAGTCGATAAAGCAGGTCAGGAACCGGCGCAGGGTCAATTGCTCGGGGCGACCGCCGTTCAGCGCCAGCATGTTACAGCCGAAATAGACCTGCATGGGGGTAAAGCGGAACAGCTGGTTCAGCACCACCTCGGCGGTGGCGTCGCGTTTAAGTTCCACGACAACCCGCACACCGTTGCGGTCGGATTCGTCCTGTACGTGCGCGATGCCTTCGATCCGTTTCTCACGTGCGGCCTCGGCGATGCGTTCGATCATCGTTGCCTTGTTCACCTGATAGGGAATCTCGTCGATGATGATGGCAAAGCGGTCCTTGCGGATCTCCTCGACGCGGGTCTTGGCACGGATCACGACGCTGCCGCGCCCCTCAAGATAGGCTTTGCGCGCGCCCGAGCGGCCCAGCATGGTGCCGCCAGTGGGAAAGTCGGGGCCGGGCACATAGTCGATCAGCTGTTCCGAGGTCAGGTCCGGGTCTTCGATCAGCGCCAGCGTGGCGTCCACGACTTCGCCCAGATTGTGCGGCGGGATGTTGGTGGCCATGCCGACCGCAATGCCGCCCGCGCCGTTGACCAGCATGTTGGGGAAACGCGCAGGCAGAACGGTGGGTTCTTTTTGCTTGCCGTCGTAGTTGTCCTGGAAATCGACGGTGTCCTTGTCGATATCGGCCAGCAGATAGGCGGCGGGTTTGTCCATGCGCACTTCGGTATAGCGCATGGCGGCGGCGTTATCGCCGTCCATCGAGCCAAAGTTGCCCTGACCGTCCAGCAGCGGCAGCGACATCGAGAAATCCTGCGCCATCCGCACCAGCGCGTCATAGATCGCACTGTCGCCGTGCGGGTGATACTGACCCATTACGTCGCCTACGGGACGGGCGGATTTGCGGTAGGATTTGTCGTGCGTGTTGCCGGTTTCGTGCATCGCAAACAGGATGCGCCGGTGCACCGGTTTCAGCCCGTCGCGCAGATCGGGGATCGCGCGGCTGACGATGACCGACATGGCATAATCCAGATAGGATGTGCGCATCTCGTGTTCGATGGTAACCGTTGGTCCCGAGTAAACGGGACGCTCTGGCGGCATTTCATCATTGTTCTCAGGTGTTTCTGGCGTGTCGTTCACTTGGCTGCCCGTCTTTTTCTGAGTGTCTATATGTTGTGAGAAACCTTATCAGATGCCGCATATAAGGTGCAATGGCAGGTGGCTCTGTGGCTTTGGCAGCACAGGGGCGCGAGTGCCAACATACTGTTTTTATTGAAAAGTAATCTGGCTGTGGCAGGATGAAAGAAAAGCAGCATGAAAGGTGCGCAAAATGCAGGTCTCTGAAACGGAAATGATGCTTCGCGGGTATGGTCTGACCACAGCCGAATTTTTCTATCGGATGCCGGATTACCAGCACGTGTTGAACAGCTACACCTGGCAGGATTACGACACGGCGCCCGACCACCCGCGCCTGTTTGAATTCGTCGAATTCTGGCAGCGCGAGATCGAGGGACCGCTGCATTCGGTGCGTTTCACCCACCGCAAGCTGATTGCGCCGGGTGAGTGGCGCAACCAGGTCGGTGAGTTCATCATTCACTGAGGGGCCGCAGCCCCGAAGGGATCAGAACCCGATGTGTTCCTTGAAGCTGTCAACCGCACTGGTCCAGCGGGCCAGGATGCGATCAAAGGTATAGCGCGACATGCCGTCCACACCCGCGACGGCATGTTCGATCACCGAATAGCCCTGATTGTTCTGATAGGCTTTGCCGATGAAAAAGTCGCGGTTCCAGTCGTGCAGGGTTTGCAACGACGTGTTGCCCGAGGTGTCAAAGCTGGCGCGGAACTGGATGTCGCGGCAGTTGCGGCCATCGGTGCAGCCGTAAAAGTTGATGTCCATTTTGGTGCCGTCAATCTCGGTCTTGATCTGCGGATCGCCATAGCTGTCGGTCACGATCTCTGTCGGATAGCCGGATTCGCTCAGCATGTTGGTCAGGGTTTCGGGATTCGACGCGCTGATGGATTGCGCAAAGGTGATCTGCGCCGAGGCCAGGAAAAGGGCGGTGGCGGTGCTGGCAATAAGTTTGTTCATATCCGGTGTCCTTGTGATCAGGACGCCAGTTTTGCCAGAGCGTTGCCTTATGTCAAATGAAGATACCCGTCATGCCGAGCAGCTTGCACCACCCAGAACGCAGAACTTCGCGCAATGCGGGTGGTTCAGGGCGACGGGGGCTTCGGCCTGTTGCAATGTGGTGCCCAGTTCGAATTCGGGCGCATAGGGCAGCAGGGTGCAGGCCAGCACCGCAGGGTGGTCGGCACCCTTGCGCTTGACCACCATGCGCGACGACGAACACATGACCGCATCGGGGGATTTGTCCAGAATGCCCCAACAGGCGGTGGTGATTTCGGGCACTTCGACCTGTTCATCCATTTCGGGGAAAAGAACAGTCATGCCAGGGTTTTGTGCGTCGATGTTAAAGCCGTGACGTGTGAAGAATTCGGCATATCCCGCCCGCGAGGTCGTCTCGTCCTCTTCAAAGATCGACCGGCCTGCAACCGCCATGCGAAAGCCGTTGTCGCGCAGCCATTCCATGCCTTTCAGCGTCTTGTCAAAGCTGCCCTTGCCGCGTTCGGCGTCGTGCAGTTCGGCGCGGTGGTGATCGACAGAGATGCGCAGGGTCAGCTTGCCGGGGTATTCGGCGTTCAACCGCACCAGCCCGTCCTGCATGGATTTGCGCATCATCGGGCGCATGGCGTTGGTCAGGATCAACACCTCATAGCCGCGCTCCAGCGCGGCTTCGGTCATGTCGATCATCTGCGGGTTCATGAACGGCTCGCCGCCGGTAAAGGCGATCTCGGTCACTGGCCACGCGCGTTCGGTCAACTGGTCCAGATAATCGCGCACCTCGTCGGCAGTGATATAGACCAGCGCATCATTGGTGGGGCTGCTTTCGATATAGCAGTTCACGCATTCGATGTTGCACAGCGTGCCGGTGTTGAACCACAGCGTTTCGGGGTGGGTCAGGGCGACGGTCGCGCGCTGCTCGCCCTTGGCGGTGCGCACAGGGTCCTGGAATTTGCCCGCGTTGCCGCGTGCCTGTGCTTCTGAAATGTCTTTCATTTTCGCAGCGCCTCCGGTCTTTGCCTGTCCTTCATTTGTGCTAGGGTACCCGCAAAGGCAAGAACTGCCGACCCCCTTGGCCTGACACTATTGTGATCCGGGGCGGTTTAAGGCATGTTTGCGCTAACAATTGATGAAACAAGGGCCTACAGCATGGTTTCGCGCGTCATTCCGGTCGATCCTTTTGATCTTGTCATATTCGGGGGGACCGGCGATCTGGCCCGCCGCAAGATCCTGCCGGGCCTGTTCCGGCGGTTCTGTTCGGGGCAAATGCCTGATACTGCACGGGTGATCGGTGCAGCACGCTCCGAGATGACCTCGGACGAGTACCGCGCCTTTGTTGCGGATGCGATTCGCGAATTCGGCGGCGGCAAGTCCTGCGAGAACGGCACGCTCGAGGCGTTCCAGGCGCGGCTGGAGTATGTGACGGTCGATGCCAAGGGCGATGACGGCTGGGCCGAGATGGTCAAGCTGATGGACGGGCGCGACGTGGTGCGGGCCTATTATTTCTCGGTCGCACCCAGCCTGTTCGGCGATCTGGCATCGCGCTTGCACAAATGGAAGCTGACCAACGATCAGACCCGCATCGTGGTCGAAAAGCCTTTTGGCCGCGATCTGGCCAGTGCCAAGGCGCTGAACGCCTCGCTGGCCGAACACTTTGACGAGGGTCAGATTTACCGGATCGACCATTATCTGGGCAAGGAGACGGTGCAGAACCTGATGGCCGTGCGCTTTGGCAACATGCTGTTCGAGCCGCTGTGGAATTCGCAATATGTCGATCATATCCAGATCACCGTGGCCGAAACCGTCGGTGTCGGGGGCAGGGGCGATTATTATGACCGCTCTGGTGCGATGCGCGACATGGTGCAGAACCACCTGATGCAACTGCTGTGCCTGATCGCGATGGAGCCGCCCAGCAAGTTCGACCCCGACGCAGTGCGCGACGAAAAGCTGAAGGTGATCCGCGCGCTGGACCCTGTGGCACCGCACCATGTCGTGCGCGGTCAATATGAGGCCAGCGCCGACGGTCCCAGCTATCGCGAGGCCGTCGAGGATCCCCGTTCGCGCACCGAAAGCTATGTCGCGATGAAGGTGGGGATTTCCAACTGGCGTTGGGCGGGCACGCCGTTCTACCTGCGCACGGGCAAGCGGCTGGTGGCGCGCTCGAGTGAAATCTCGGTTGTGTTCAAGGAGTTGAACCATTCGATATTTGGCGAGAAACAGGACCACCGCAACACCCTGTCGATCCGCCTGCAACCGAACGAGGGCATCACGCTGAACGTGACGATCAAGGAACCGGGACCGGGCGGGATGCGGCTGGTCGATGTGCCGCTGGACATGACATTTGCCGAGGCGTTGGGAGAAGAGGGCGAGGATCCGCCCGACGCATACGAACGGCTGATCATGGACGTGATCCGGGGCAACCAGACCCTGTTCATGCGCGGCGACGAGGTCGAGGCGGCGTGGGCGTGGACCGATCCGATCATCGCCGGCTGGGAAACGCGCGGCGATGTGCCCAAACCCTATGACAGCGGCAGCGCAGGTCCCGGTGACGCGGTACAGATGCTGGCCCGCGACACCCGCGTCTGGCGCGAGGTGAAGCCGTGAAGTTCGAGGAATATCACGACCGCGACATGCTGGCCATCGACGTGGCCAACGTCATGGCGGGACGCCTGGAAAATGCGCTGTTCACCCACGAACGTGCGACACTGGCAGTGCCGGGGGGGACTTCTCCGGGTCCGATTTTCGACGTGCTGTCGGCGGCGCGACTGGACTGGAGCCGCGTCGATGTGACCCTGACGGATGAACGCTGGGTGGACGAAACCTCGGACCGCTCGAACGGGGCGCTGTTGCGCAGGCACCTGCTGGTGGACCGCGCGGCAGTGGCAACGTTCAAGCCGCTTTATCGTGCGGGTATGGATGTGGATGCGGGGGCCTTGGACGTGTCTGCGGTGCTGACCGATCATCTGCCGATCTCGGTGTTGTTGCTGGGCATGGGCGCGGATATGCACACCGCCTCCTTGTTTCCAGGGGCGGATGGGCTGGACGATGCGCTGGCCGCAGATGCGCCCGTGGCGCTGCCGATCCACGCCGAAGGGCAAGAGCCGCGGATCAGCCTGTCGGCGCATGTTCTGGACAGTGCCATGTCCAAGCACCTGGTGATCTTTGGCGCGGAAAAACGTGCGGCATTTGAACGTGCCGTGGATATGGACCCCCGGAACGCGCCAATTGCAGCGGTTCTGGAAGACCTGACTGTACACTGGGCGGAGTGATTTCATGTGGACTGAGTTGAAAGCAAAAGCCGCAGCCGTGGCAGACCGGCATATGCTGGACCTGTTCGAGGCCGATCCGGATCGCGCGGACCGTTTCAGCGCGCAAACCGGCGACATGCGGCTGGATTATTCCAAGACGAATTTGGACGACGACACACGCGATCAGTTGCTGGCCCTGGCCGATGCCGCCGGCTGGCAGGCGAAACGCGACGCGATGTTCGCGGGCGAGGCGATCAACCAGACCGAGGGGCGGGCTGTCCTGCACACCGCTCTGCGCAATCTGGATGGCGGCGCGGTCATGGTAGACGGCGCGGATGTCATGCCGGGCGTGCTGGACACGCTGGCACGGATGCGCAGCTATGCGGATGCGGTGCGCGGCTCGGACATTACGGATGTGATCAACATCGGCATTGGTGGCTCGGACCTTGGGCCTGCGATGGCCGCGCAGGCGCTGGCGCCCTATCACGACGGGCCAAGGGTGCATTTCGTGTCCAACGTGGACGGCGCGCATATCGCCGACACACTGCGTGGGCTGGACGCCAAGACGACGCTGGTGATTGTCGCGTCCAAGACGTTCACCACCATCGAGACGATGACCAATGCCCGCACCGCGCGCGCATGGATGCAGGACCAGGGCGGCGATCCGTCGGCGCAATTCGCGGCGCTGTCGACGAATTTGGAAAAGACTGCTGATTTTGGCATTCCCGCTGAACGCGTGTTCGGCTTCGAGGACTGGGTCGGCGGGCGCTATTCGATGTGGGGACCGATCGGGCTGAGCGTGATGATCGCCGTGGGTCCCAAAGCCTTTGATGCCTTCCTGCGCGGCGGGCAGGCGATGGACCGGCATTTCTGTGCCGCCGAGGGGGTGGAAAACATGCCCCTGATGCATGCGCTGGTGGGGATGTGGCACCGGCAGGTGCTGGGCCATGCCACACGCGCCGTGCTGCCCTATGACCAGCGGCTGGCGCTTTTGCCTGCCTATTTCCAGCAGCTCGAGATGGAGAGCAACGGCAAGTCGGTGACGATGGACGGCAAGCCCGTTGCGGTTGAAAGCGGCCCCGTGGTCTGGGGGGCGCCGGGCACCAACGGGCAACATGCGTTCTATCAGCTGATCCATCAGGGGACGGACGTGATCCCCTGTGAATTCATGATTGCCGCCCAGGGACACGAGCCCGAGTTGCGCCACCACCATGATCTGCTGGTGGCCAACTGTCTTGCCCAATCCGAGGCGTTGATGCGAGGCCGGTCGCTGGATGAGGCGCGGGCCAAGGTGGCGGACAAGTTTACGGGGGACGAACTGGAGCGTCAGGCGGCGCACCGGGTGTTTCCGGGCAACCGGCCTTCGGTGACGCTGGCCTATCCGTTGCTGGACCCCGAGACGCTGGGCATGATCGTGGCGCTGTACGAGCATCGGGTGTTTGTCGAAGGGGTGATCCTGGGCATCAACTCTTATGACCAATGGGGTGTCGAGTTGGGCAAGGAACTGGCGACCGCCTTGCAGCCCGTGGTCGAGGGAACCGAGAGCGCGGACAGCAAGGATGGCTCGACACGCGGGCTGGTGGCGTTCATTCACCGGCACCGTGATTGAATGGCGTGCCTGACGGCACATTTGAGTTATTTGGTCCCCTTGCGGAAACCGCGGTTTCCGGCGCGGATTTTCTGAACCAGTGAACGGGGCGGCTTAGGTTTCGCGCGCCCCGTCTGCGATCAGGCGCTGTCGGATGTCCTGCGGGATCGGCATGCGTTCGGCCCCGTCTTGGGTCAGCAGCACCATCACGCAGCTGAAGGTCGCGCGTTTGCGCCCTTCAGCCCAGATCGCCTGATCCAGCGTCATCGAGGTTGTCCGCAGCGCGCTGCACGTGGTGGTAACGACGTAATCGGTGCCTGCGCGGATTTCCTCGATAAAACGCACCTCGCCGGAGCGTATGACGATGCGGGGGCTGTCGGGGTCGTTCAGCTTGCCGATGCCATACATCCGCATATGCCGGATGCGCAGCCGTTCGAACCAGACGAAATAGCGGGTGTTGTTGACGTGGTTCAGCGTGTCCAGATCGTCGTGATGCACGCGGTCTGCCACGGCCAGCGGGGCGGCGGGGCTGATGCCAAGGCTTGTCTGTTGCTGGGCGCTGAGCGGTGTGTGGTAAGCTATGTCCATTTGACGATGCGTAAATCTGTGCGCTGGCGCTTGCAAGCCCCGCATCTGATTGGCAAAGTCGGTCCCAACGGGAGGACAGCGCACGCAGGACAACAGGTCAGGCGGCGTACCTCTGTATGTTATGGAGGACGTGCCCATGCTTGGCCAAATGATGACTGCCCCTTTGACGATTTCTTCGCTCGTGGATCACGCAGCGCGGTATCACGGCGACACCGAGATTGTCTCGGTTCAGACTGCGGGTGGTGTCGAAACGACAAGCTGGCGCGATGTGGGCGCCAATGCCCACCGTCTGGGCGATGCGCTGACCAAGCTGGGGCTTGAGCCGCAAGCGCGTTGTGGCACGATTGCGTGGAACAACCGCCGTCATCTGGAGATCTATTTTGGTGTGTCGGGTGCGGGCTTTGTCTGTCACACGATCAACCCGCGTCTGTTCCCCGAGCAGTTGGTGTATATCATCAACCACGCCGACGATCAGGTCCTGTTCATCGACAAGACCTTTGTGCCGCTGATTGCCGCGATCCGTGACAAGTGCCCCAATCTGAAATACATCGTCCTGATGGAAGGCCACGATGACGAGGCCGCTGCCGCCATCGAAGGGCTGCAATTCTATGACGACCTGATTGCGACCGGAGACGCCGATTTCGCATGGCCTGATCTGGACGAGAACACAGCCTCGTCGCTGTGCTACACGTCTGGCACCACCGGCAATCCCAAGGGCGTGTTGTATTCCCACCGCTCGACCGTGCTGCACAGCCTTGTGGCGGCGCTGCCCGACAGCCTGGACCTGTCGGCCACGAAACGGGTGCTGCCCGTGGTGCCGATGTTCCACGTCAACGCCTGGGGCACGCCCTATGCCTGTGCCATGACGGGGGCGTCGATGGTGCTGCCGGGGCCGGGTCTGGACGGGGCGTCGCTGGTCAAGCTGATTGACAGCTACAAGGTGTCGGTTGCCTTGGGTGTGCCGACGATCTGGCTGGGGCTGGTGAACGAGGCGCTGAAATCCGGCAGCAAGCTGGAAACGCTGGAGCGCACCGTCATTGGCGGCTCGGCCTGTCCGCCGTCGATGATCACCGCCTTCCGCGAGAATTTCGGCGTCGAGACCATCCACGCCTGGGGCATGACGGAAATGTCGCCTCTGGGTTCGGTCAACCAGTTGCTGGCCAAACACGACCAGCTAAGCGACGAGGCGCGGTACAAGATGCGCGAAAACCAGGGCCGGCCGCCCTTTGGCGTCGAGCTGAAGATCGTGGACGAAGAGGGCAAGACGCTGCCCAACGACGGAAAGACCCAAGGCGACTTGCACGTGCGCGGGCACTGGATTCTGGACAGCTATTTCCGCAAATCCACCGAAGAGACGCTGACCAACGGTTGGTTCGACACGGGCGATGTGGCGACGCTGGACGCTGACGGTTACCTCAGCATCAAGGACCGGTCCAAGGACATCATCAAATCGGGCGGCGAATGGATCAGCTCGGTCGACCTGGAAAACATCGCGATTGCGCACCCCAAGCTGGCAGACGCCGCCGTGATCGGCGCGCGTCACGAGAAATGGGACGAACGCCCCGTTCTGGTTGCGGTCAAGGCCGAGGGGCAGGACCCGTCCGAGGCGGAAATTCTGGCCATTTTCGAAGACAAGATCGCCAAATGGCAAATTCCTGACCGCGTGGTGTTCACCGATGTGTTGCCGCGCAATGCAACGGGCAAGGTTCTGAAGCGCAACCTGCGCGAGGAATTCGGCGAAGTTCTGATGGGCTGAGGCCGACCGGACAACACATTGAAAAGGGCCAGTGCACCACGCGCTGGCCCTTTTTCGTTCGCGGCTCTGCACCGATTCATCCTTTAATTGAAAATGGTTAACAGATCCGCCCCAGGGGTTGTCGGGTGGTGGGACTTGTATAGTTTGGCTGTGCGCAACGATCTTGAGCCTTGCGCCAAGCCGGATCAAAGGACCCCCCATGTCTTGGACACGCAGCCTTTCTGAATTCACGATCAACACCGTTACTTCGGGGATCCAGACACGAGGCGAGGTGGCGGCCCTGTCTGATGGCGGCTTTGTCGTCAGCTGGGCTTCGGACCATGACGGCGTATATGACATCTATGCCTGCCGCTATGACGCCACGGGCGCCAAGGTGGGCACGGATTTCAGGGTCAATACCGACGTGTCAGGTCGCGATCTTCGACCTGATGTGTGGGCATATGATGGCGGCTATACGGTGGTCTGGAACCGCTTGGATGCCGGTGACTTCGACGTGCTGGGCCGCAGCTTTGACGATGTGTCGGGACCGACGGATGTGTTCGCATTGCACGACACCGACGCGGGCTGGCAAATCAATGTGCGGCTGGCGGGGCAGGTGGCAAGCTATACCTCGGGAACATCGGTGTTCCTGACGGTGCTGTCGCCCGGGGCTGCGGCCGCACCGCTGTTGATCAGTGCCGAGGCCGAGGCCAACAGCGAAACGCGCGTCCTGCAATTGGCCGGGGAGGGCACCCGCTTTGTCATCGGCTTTCGCAATGCGGATGGGCATGCGGTTGCGCATATCTACGACGCGGACACCGGCATCGTGTCGGCGCAGATCCTGCTGAGCACGACGGCCTATGCCCCCGACCTTCACGCGCTGGACAGCGGTGGTTTTGTCATGCTGGCCAGCAACGGCGATGTGCAGGCGACCGTCTTTGACGCAACCGGCACGGCGCTGAGCGTGATCGACGTGACCAGCGATCCGACGCGCTACGAGGTGCAGGGCGATGCTCTGGCCCTGTCGGCGGGTGGGTTCGTGGTGTTCTGGACCGTCTATTCCGGCATGGCCCAGGTCTTTGCCCAGCGTTACACCGATACGGGGCTGGCTGTGGGCACGCAGTTGGCGTTGACGCTGGAGGACGCCGACGGATCGGCCCAGCCGCAACTGGCAGAGCTGGCAGACGGACGACTGTTGGTGACCTATACGGCGCTGCGGAATGGGGCGGACGATGTCATGGCGCAGATCCTGACCGTCGACGCGGTTCCGGTGGATGGCACCGCAGGCGATGACCATCTGTTTCTGGGTGCGCTGAACGACACGCTTATGGGCCATGATGGCGATGACACCCTGGACGGCCTGGACGGGGACGATGACCTGAGCGGGCTGCGGGGCAATGACACGCTGGACGGCGGCGCAGGCCACGACACCCTCAGCGGTGGCAGCAACCGCGACCGGCTGAACGGCGGGCGGGGCCGCGATCTGCTGGACGGGGGGCGGTCGCGCGACGTGCTGGACGGCGGGCGCGGTGATGACACGCTGTATGGCGGCGACAGCAGGGACGCGCTCTATGGCAATCTGGGTGATGATGTCCTGTTTGGCGATGCGGGTGCCGACCGCCTGTCGGGCGATGAAGGTGCCGACACGCTGACGGGTGGCGCAGGGGCGGACCTGTTCGTGTTCAAGGCCGGAGATGGCGCCGACATCATCACCGACTTCGAAGACGGCGTGGATCGTATCAGGATCGCGACAGGGGCCGCATCCATGGACGACCTGACCATCACCGATCTGGGCGCAGACACGCGGGTGACCTTTGCCGATGTGACGTTTGTATTGCTGGGGGTGGATCACACCCTGCTGGATGCTACGGATTTTGTGTTCTGATGCCGACCTTATCACGCCCCGCAAGGGCGACCGGCTCAACTGGCAGGCGCTGTGCAGGTCACGCCACAGCCGCAAGACAGCGCGTGAGGTGTTCCATGGTCGGGGTGACGAAACGCTGATGAAGCGAGTGCTTTTTCTCTTCGGTTTGAACGAGGTGGCTTTACAAGGGTTAACCCTTTCGAGGCTGCGCCACTCGAAAGTCCCGTCGCAGTGTGCTGCCAAAACAACCGGCCTTTTGAAAAGGAGACATCGGTCTAAAATTCGCTCGTGCTTTCTTGCGTTTCAGTCTGACCAAGCTCTAAACTTAAAAAAGGTTAATCTACGACTCCGTCATTGCGAACGGACGTACCAGGCAAAAGAGAGAAGGCATCCATGGCAGATTTCAGCACAACGCACTATCTGGTCTATTATTCCGGTAGTAGTCCGACAGACGCTCCTGGTGTGGTGAGCAATAATCCCTTTGACACTGTAGTTGTTGATAACAACAACGATGGCGATATTGATAGTACGGATTACTTTTTTGCCAGCAATATTAGTTATGCTGGCGCGACTGTCACCATAAACGGATCTGATTACGCTATTTTTTCTGACGGTGGCGGCGGCCACTATATCCCCTACGATATCGCCTATGACGACCTGGGCGCCTTTACCGACCCGTCCACATGGACATTCAAATTAGTCCCCGAAAACGCCGAAGTCGCGAACTGTTTCCTGACCGGCACGCGCATCGCCACGCCCTCGGGCGAAACGGCGGTCGAGGATTTGCGGATCGGGGACGTGGTCACCACCGCCGACGGGCGCACCGTCGAGGTGAAATGGATGGCCCGCCAGACCTATCGCCAGTTCCGCAACATGGCGCTGCCGGAAAAACACGCGCCGGTGTGCATTTCTGC
>NZ_JIBC01000011.1 GCF_000620505.1 Sulfitobacter sp. 20_GPM-1509m
TAAAATATCGCGCTCCTCGGTGACGCGGGCCAATTCCTTCTTCACCCGACGGAGCTCGACGGCCAGATCCGCCTCCGCCTCTCGAGCCTTGGCAGGCTTCGCAAACTGAGCCTTCCATGTGTAAAGCGACTTCGTGCTCACCCCTAGTCGCTCAGCCACTTCGCTGACCGCATAACCGCGGTCCACAACCTGCGCCACAGCGTCCCTTTTGAACTCATCTGTAAACCGTTTTTGCGATGACATCCGCGCTTCTCCTTGGTTCCAAAATTACCAAGCAAAGCGTCTACAAATCTAGGGGCACCTCACAGGACAGATGGTAGCTCGCTTGCCGACGGAGTTGAGCAGCGGCAGCGCTCACATTGTGAGTTCTCTAAAGTGGCGCCTGAGATGACATCGGCCACCTCTCAACCAGATTTCAGAAGAATGCAGACGTCGTCGTGTGGCATCAAGATCGTCGTAGGCAATTTAGCCCTGGTAACGCTTACACGAAAATTCTGGCGAGCTTGGGAAAGATCGCCGTCTTCGTTGCTCTCGCGGACGATCCGGGCTCGCCTTGACCTCCTTGCCGACCGGCACTGGCCATCCTTCGAAGATGATCGACTTCGTCGAACTGCCTTCCCTTTGCCTTGTGCATGTTCATCACAACGATACCCGTCTCGGGGGCGCTGCGTGGTGGCAAAGTGGTCCTGAACGAACGCAAGCCGCGTGATGTCAAGCGCATCAGCATATCGACCTCGCTCTGGCCAGTTCTGTTCCAACGTATTGCGCAGCATATTGCCCCTCTCGAGCAGACCCACGTTGCGGGCGTCGTTCGCAATCGCCCGTAGTCGGGGACACGCTCCATCAGCAAGCTTGGCGCGAATGGCGATCCAGTCCTTGCTAGGATCGTCGAGCAGGACGACTTGCTGGCTTTCGTAGAGTACGGCAGCGATGGGCTGGATGGCGCTTTTTGTATGTGGGATGCGTTCCGCGGTGATCCGCTGGCTCCATTTCGCCAGCGAGCTCTCCAATCTGATCGCATCTCCCAGATCACCCTTGCCTGGGTCAGCCCCCACGTCCGCGCTTAAAGCATACGCTTTCAGGGCTTATCTGACGGATCGAGAGCGCGAACGCCAGCGATCTTGTTCATCGAGAGGAGTGTTAGCCCTATAATCAGCCCCCAGAATGCAGATCCGATACCGGCAAAACTTGTGCCTGAAGCAGTGACAACAAAGGCAATTGTTGCAGGAAGATGATCATCCCTTGTCCAAAAAGACGTAGAAAGAGAGTTGACGAAGGAGCCAATGAGCGCAACGCCTGCAACGATTGAGATGAGCTCGGCCGGAAAGCTGGTGAATAGGGTGACCAAAGACGCTCCGAAAACCGCGAGGACACCGTATCCGACAGAATATACAGGCCCACACATCCAGCGTTTTTGAGGATCCGGGTGCGCGTCTGGGCTGGTACAGATAGATGCTGTTATTGCGGCCAGGCTGGTCGTATGAGCCGAAAAGAAGCCACTGAGAATTGAAGCTATACCGGTTGTTAGAAATATGGGCTTCGCTTGAATAGAGTAGCCGGAAGCTCTCAACACCGCAAATCCGGGGAGATTCTGGGAGGCCATGGTGACTAAGAATAATGGCAATCCGACACTGATTAACGCGGCCGGATCAAAGGTGGGTGTTACCCAAGCAAGGCCAGACACTTCAAGCTGGTGAATTGGGGTCATTCGGCCAAAACCCACTGCCATCAAAATTCCAAGCGCTAGGGTGCAAATTACCGCCCAAGATGGTGAAAATATCCGCACAACGATGAAAGTCAGGACGAGTGGAAGCCCAAACCACGGATCACTATTGACGCTTTGTGTGACCGCTAAAATGAAAGGGAATAAAACTCCAGCTAAGATTGCGGTTGCGATCGATGCTGGTATTCGCTCAATGAGGCGACCGAAAGGTCCGATAAGTCCAGATAGTGTTATGAGTACCCCTACGAAAATAAACGCGCCAGTGGCCTGCTCTATGGATAAGCCAGATGATGTTGCGATGAGCGCAGCTCCTGGTGTTGACCATGCAGTGATCAAGGGTTTCTTGTACATCACGCTCAAAAGCGTTGACGTTATCATGATAGAGATACAAAACATTGTAACCCATGATGACGTCTGCGCCTGTGTTGCACCAACGGCCTGAGCGGCCGCTATGACGATTGCGACAGAGCCCCCAAATCCGACAAGTACGGCGACAAGTGCAGATACGATGATTGAGCTGCGCATTCTACGGGATATCCCTTGACGATTTGAAGTCTGTTTTGTCTGACTTTACGAATTTCTATTTTAAGAACGAGGCGCCACAGGGATCCACATATTTGGGTTTCTCAAGCTGAAATCGATTGCAGGCGCCGCTGAATCACGAGATGAAAGCTGTAACATCGCGCTTCAAACGGCCGATAAAGGGTGTATTCGTTGAAGCCCTTGGAAGGGCCGAAACGGTCATGACCGCAGCTTCCGAAGGCTCTCAAGAAAGTATCATATTTTTCTAGAAATCGAAATGGGAATCCGATCAAATCAAAGGCGCATCGCCGGAGCAAGGACGCCCGGGCATGAGGGACGTTTCGCTTCGTGCATTCGGGGTTCAAAGCCATTCAACGATCCTGGTATATATTCGTCTGTGAATTTCCCCCCTGGCGATCGGTCAGGAGCACGAACGGCCAACCGACAGACGGACAAAGCAAAAGCTTTCGCGTACATTGGCTCTTACTCTGTGCTTTAACGCTGGATCTCGACCCGTGATTGGTCTTTCCGGAAACGCGAACACTAGAATACTAATGTTCGCATTTCACCTCTGTCGTTTGCCGAAGTCAAGGAGACTGTTGAGCAAGAGAGCTGAAATAAAAGTTGCAACACCTCCTACGATCCACCCAGCCAAGACATCACTTAACCAATGCCTTTCTACAATGACGCGCGACAAAGTTATCAAAAAAGCTAAGGAAGCAACGAAGAGCCGACTACTTGGGAAGCGTAAGGCGATACAGCAGCAGATAGCCGAGATCGTTGCCGCCTGAGCTGACGGGAGAGATTCGTAGAGATGGGATCCTGAAAATGGAATCAGAATAAAAGGGTTTAACTCTGAATCAAATTGGGGACGCGCTCGACCTATCAAGGCTTTAAATATGAGCGAAAACGCAAGTGCGAGAACTGCACTACTTAGGCAAAGGCGTATTATCATAATTGGCCGTTCCAATTTACGATATTTTACCACCAGGACGCTAGCAATTTCCATACACGACAGGAGGGGTATGATCAACGCTGGATCGGTCAACATTGTTGAGGTCTCGAAAAGAGTACGAATTTCCGGCGGAAATTTACGGATAAAAAGTATCGCGTCTTTGTCAAATAGGATTGCAATGAGTATCAGGAATGTGGCGCAAACAATGGATGCAAAGATGGATAAGTTGAGCTTAGGCAGCGAAATTTTCTGAAACAAGATATAAGCCCTCTTCTTTTGACATTGCCTAAACAATAGGAGTTTCGCCAATCAGGTTATTCGCTCTAGTCGGCTGTTCTTCATGATATCTGATGGATCTGCATACCGGAACGCTACTCACAATGTGTAATTTCGCAAGAGAGCCCTTTTGTTCAACAATTGAGCGAGAGGATCAGATCAGTTTCATAAGAGGTTTATAGGATCGATGGTAAAGTCTGCTGCCGCCAATACGCAAAATCAGATTGCGCGCAATTCTAGGCATGCGGCGCATTTTGTCGCGCGCACTGCATTGATTGTGAACCCAATTAACGCGCGCTTTTCGGCGGTCCTCATACCGTTCAAGCGCAAAGTCGACGCTCGTTGAGGTGGAAAGCTCATCTGCGAGTACGAGGGCATCTTCTATCGCCAGGCAAGCGCCCTGCGCCATGCTGGGCGGTGAAGCATGGACGGCGTCACCTATCAGTACCACGCGATTCTTGCTCCAACCATCCATTTGCAAACGCATCAATTTGCCAAAAATTACTGTGACATTTTCAGGCACTTGAAGCATCTGTGCATATGGACCGGCAATATCATTAAACAGTCGATCAAGCGGTGTCGCGGCATCAAACTTTTCGACATCGGCTTCTTGGATCGACATATCGGCATAAATGTAAACCTCTGTTGGGGACACGGCCTTTAGCAAAAGGCTTTTTTGAGTTCCCAACATCACTGTCCAATCTGTGAGACCCAGGGTGTTCGGTACAATGGCACGCCAGCAGATATTGCCGACATATTCTGGTTCAGGAGCATCAGGGAACACCTGATGCCTCAGGGTCGAGTTTATTCCATCGGCTCCGATGACGAGGTCGTATTCATCGGTTTGTCCGTCCTGAAAAGTTACTTTGCAAGTTTCAGAATTATTGGCCAGGCTCTTGACCTGTCGGTATTGAATAGCTCCATCGCCTAAACCCTTTGCCAGCATTTTCCATAGGGTCGCGCGTTTGGTTGCGCGGCAGGGAGCAACAGATTGCCACACCGCTTCCGTATCGATCAGATTGAGTAAATTACCGTTCTCGTCATAAAATTTTTGATAGGCAATCGCCTCGGACTGCTGCAAAATTTCATCGCCCAATCCGAGTTTTTGCATAGCCCTTACGCCATTGCCGGGCAAAAATATTCCCGCCCCTCCCTGATCAGCATCAAGGTTGCGTTCGACGATGCAAGCATCATGGCCATTTTGCGACAAGGCTCGGTGCATCGCGAGCCCGGCAATTCCGGCCCCGACTATTAGAATACGCATTTTATTTCCAGTACACGCTTGGTTTTCATGGACTATCCATCACAAGAATTTTTACTACATTACCAGCTGACATTGCAGTCTGTTGTACTACGTACAAAAATATGACCATGAAACTGAGGAGCGGTTTCCAAAACAAGTTCCGGCAACTGCGTGGTCAAAGCCCTAAGGGCCTCTTCCAGCTGGCATCGTCCAAAAGCTTCGGCGATGCATTGATGCGCACCGCCGCCAAATGCGAGGCGAGAGAGAGCGCTATTTTCGCGCGAAATATCGAAGCTATCCCCATCCCTAAATACCGTTTCATCTCGAAGAGCGGACATCGCCGAAAGGACCACAAGCTGACCAGCGGGCAGGGTCCAGCCATCTACGTCTATATCTTCAACAGATAGGCGCGCGATACCTGCGATACCTGGCTCGATTCTCATTCCCTCGGCTACAGCGGCGGGCACAAGATTGGAATCGTTGCAAACGGCTTTCCACTGCTCCGGGTTTGAAAGTAAGTAGGAAGTCTGAGCCAAGATCGATGTCCGCACAGATTCAGTGCCGCCAATGATCATCTGTATCAACTGCATCGCAATCTCGACGCGCGTGAGTCTTGAATCAGCATCCGAGAGCGCAAGATACCGCGCTAGAAAGCTTTCACCTTGGGCGAGGCGCTCACGATCTATCAGATGTTCCAGATAGCATCGCACCTTGTGGCATGCGGCTTCGGCCTTTTTGACGGCTTCATCCGTCACATCAGGGCGGAAGAATGCGTTCATTTCATATATTTTTTCTATGAATGAGGGAAATTCATCATCCGAAACGCCCAACAACCATGCCAGAGTATGGACAGGCAGCTTATCGGCATATTCGCGCCCAAGCTCTAGCCTTCCCCGAGAGCGAAATTCTTTGATGAGCGTTGTGGCGGCACGACGGACTTCCAGGCGGAAACTATCCAAGGCGAGGATTGTCATCGCCCGCGATAGAGGTGCCCGGCGCTGCGCGTGAGTCGCATCGTTTGCTGTCAACATGCCATGTTGGAAAATATCGAATAAGGCACCCTCAGTGATACCGGCTTGTTGTGGAATCGCCGTTCCCGTCGCTTGCAGTCTTTTGTCCTTCGAGAGGCGGTTTACATCCTTGTGTCTCAGGACAATGTAACCTCCGGCCTCCAGACGGGCGATCGGGTGGGAAGCTCTGACTGTCTGAAAGGCGGCGTGCGCGTTCCGCTTTAGGGCCGTTGCTGGTATGGTGGGTACTTCGTTCATTTGAAATAGGCCTGTCCTGGCTTTGAGGTGTCGCTGACCTGCGCGGCAATATGCGCAAGTTCTCGTTTAGGGTTTTGATGTCAGGTGGCTTTGATGTGCCAGTACTTTGGCTTTCTTCTCCTACCTGTTCATTGCTTAGGCAGCTGTGTTCGACTCCTTCGCTACCGTCTGTTTGTCGACTTAACTAACCGGAGTTTCAATTACAACGTTTTTATCATTTCTATCACTTAAAGGTGAGGTAACGTCAGCAAACCTGTCGTTTCCAGTGTGTGTTTGTCCGCAGGAAGATTTCGTTTGAGGCTGTGTGGGGCGGGCAAATGTCACCCTAGCAACGTACGCGCGATCGCGCGTTTTAGTCGCTTTTTCCAATTGAAGTGGCCTGTGATTGGATCCGCTTGGGTCAAGCAGGGCGGCGCCGCTGAATTTCTGGCGTGGTCGGACTACACTGGCCCTCTGGGTAAGAGGGCCCCCTGAAAAGTTTCTGAGGGTCTACCAAATGACATTGTAAATTTGCAGGAAAGCCGTGGCAGTATGGGGGCCGATCAAACTATTGAAGTGGCCCAATCAACGATGAACCAAGTTCCACTTTTTTGGTGACCTTATCATAAACGCAAACCGATTTGCCATCTACGGAATAGATGACTGCAAGTCCGAAGTTTTCGCTTCCGAAAGGGTCAACCTCGATTAGCACATCCTCACTGACATTGGCAGCGAGGCGGCATTTTGAAACAACGTCGGCACGAAACTGGTCCCACGAATTTTCTGATGAGGCGATGCCGGGTGATCCTTGCATCAGCAAAATAAGCAGGCTTGCGATTGTAATTTGCAAAAGATTTGTAGTTCTCATTCTCTTAATCACGATCTGTTGGCGAAGAAGTTCACACGCGGGGATGCAACTTCTATGACGCGTTTTGTTCAGAGGGGCGCTCACGATGAAAGTGATCGCATTGTCATTGGCGAAGGGCTTTAAGGGTATAAAGAGACATTTTACTGGTGTTTTGGCTTAGCAAGTGACCTCTTAGCCCGCTTGAGCTCGAATGATATTAGGTTGGATTACAGTCCTTTCGATACAGCTCGTAGAGCTTTTTCACGTCCTCAAATCGCGCCAGAACTTCTGGTGTTTCAAGCGGTTTATAGCTAAAAAGCGTGCCGCCTTGACTGTCCGTTATGGAAAGCGTCAAGGTTTGATCAAGATCTGATGCGAGATGCTGCCAAGCAAATAGCTCGGCGATGTCCTCTGACAATGCCGCAGTAGCGTAGAATGAGACGAAGGGACTTTCTTGAAGCGCCTGGTAGACTTCTTGGGCATTTTTCAAGGGAATCGGAGGCGCGCCTCGAAAACGAGTTTTTGAGATGGGACTGGATGCGTGGGGCGCGGCAAGCGCTCGATTGTCCATCCAAATGCCGGAACGAAACGGGCTTTCGTCATTTTCACTGAGCCCTAAAACTTGATCAACGATATGTGTCGCCTCATGCAACAGGATATAGATAAGTGCGTCACTATCACCGGCATCGAATGCAATTTGCACCCCCGACCCCTCATCGTTGAACAACCTAGCCTCCTTGGTGTTCAGAAACGTTGTCAAACTTTCGTCCAGCAGGCTGGCGCGTAAGGTTATGTCGAACTGAAGGGGTTCATCGCCTGTCTCTACTTTGCTTGTAAGCGCGCTTCCTGAACCAGGCTGGAGATCAAGAAAACTCAGTCGCCGCAGATGGGTCTGAAGCACCTCACGATGCAGGAATGGCAGCCGCTCGAAGGCACTGTTCACCTGGGCCAATTCTGATTGTGTCAAAACATGCTCAGAAATATCAGAAGCGCCTGAGCCGGAAAATATTTCGATAACTTCCGGGGCGGGCGCCCCAATGCGGCTTTGCATTGAGAAGGATTCATTGCCTCGGCGTTCGCGGCAGGTAAATGAATGCAAAGCTGTTTCCGGCTCTTGAGCCAGACCATTAGTTGGGAAAGCAGGGATTGCGATGAGCATACTCAAAACTAGCGAAACGGCGGTCTTCACATTACACCTCACTTGATTCCGTGCGACGGGCCTCCCCGCGCTAGGCGGCCCCAGCTAAACCAGGGCCGCCCGCGGATATTTACAGCCAGACATCATCATTCTGCACTGATGGGATTGCGCCTTGAAGCGGCATCTTAAGACGTCGGCACTGTTCCGCCATCAATCACATATTCGGTGCCAGTGATCGTACCGGCCAGATCGGACGCAAGAAATGCGACGAGGTTTGCAATCTCTGCAGGTTTTGACGGTCGGCCGATCGGCACACCACCTAAGGAGCGCATGATCATTCGTTTGCCCTCGTCAACGTCGACGCCATGTTCATCGGCAAGCCGCTGCGCCAAGTCTACGGACGATTCTGTCTCGATCCAACCTGGAGAGACCCGCACGACGCGCACCCCTCTGGGCGAAACTTCTTTTGAGAGGCTCTTGCTGTAAGTCGAAAGGGCGGCTTTTGCAGCGGCGTAGGCGGTGGTGGCCTCGGGCAATGGCAGTTCCCGTTGAATGGACGTTACATGGATCACCACACCCGATCCGCGTGTCACCATTTCAGGCAAAAGTTCGCGGTCCAAGCGAACCGCAGGCATGAGGTTCAGATCCAATTCCTTTTGCCACTGGAGGTCGTCGAGAGCCTGATAACCACCAGCGGGTGCAGACGATCCACCAAGCATGTGAACGATAACATCCACCCCGCCCAGACGCTTGCGAACCTCGTCTGCAACTTTGGCACAACCTTCTGCGGTGGTCAGGTCCGAGGCGACGAATTTTGCATCGTCCATGTCAGACGGCTTGGTGCGGGCCGTTGTAAGCACGCGCGCTCCGAGCTGTTCGAACAGGCCAACCGTGGCGGCTCCGGCACCACGTGTGCCAGAGGTGATGAGGGCGCGTTTGCCCTCCAGGTCCAGGAAAGAAGTCATACAATGATCTCCAGTTCCGCAATCTTGTCGTCTTCGAGGGCAAAAAAATAACGAAGGTCCACCGGGCTGCCGGGGAAGTCTCCGACGAGGTGGCTGCTGACGACGGTTTTCCCGCTCTCTGCCGTGATCGAAAACGGTTCGACCGTGTAACTGTATTTCGTAGAGGCATTTGCCATCCACTGCCGGATCGCATCACGACCCGTATAGGTGTTGCCCTCGTCAATAACGACAGCATCCTGGGTGAAGCATTCGGAGATGGCCTGTGCGTTGCCCTTTTTATCGCTGACAAAGTATGCTGCGATGACACTTGGAAGTTCGATAGACATTGGTTTTTCCTTTCTGTTTTGTGGAATTCAACGGCGGCCGCCAACGGGGCCGTCAGAGCTTTTGGTGCGGCTGGGGATTTGCGCCTTGGGCACGAAGGTCAGGGCGGCGACCGCGTCGACTGCCTCGGGTTTGGCCTGTGCGTCGCGACCTTCAAAGGATGCATCGAGCAACAAACGCAGTGATCTGTTAGTCTCCATCGGAAGGAAGGAAATCATACAGACCTCTTCCAGTGACGCTGCCTCGGCAACTTCAATGAGCTCTTCCTTCAGATCTTCGCGTGTGTAGGTGATGATATACTTGTAATCCTGATCCAGGGTGTAAAGCTTGGGCTCTCGCATACTTTCGGGCACATCGCTGTCCTTGAAGTTCCAAAGGAACTTTGCAGGACCGCCGACGATCGGGCCGCCAAATACAAGTTGTTTGGCGATCAGTGCGTCGAGAATTCGGTATGCCTGAGCGGTTTGCTCGGCGCTGATGAAGGCTTGGTAGTATTGCATTTTTCAACTCCATTACTGTGTGCTTGTAATCTAGCCCCTTGAGTGTGTCCTGATAATGGGGATAGAAATGGATGAGGAATTTCGAATTTTGGGACAATGATCAGCTACAGTCTCACAGATTTCGATGCGGTGATTGCGATCAGCCGCCGGGGGTCGTTCCGCGCGGCGGCGCTGGATCTCGGCATGTCAACCACTGCTTTGAGCAATGCGATAGCCAAGCTTGAGGGCCAGTTAGGTGTGCGTTTGTTCAACCGAACGACGCGTAGTGTCTCGCTGACTGACGCGGGGCGCCGGTTTGTGGATCAGGTGACACCTGCACTAAAAGACATCTACCAAGCGCTCGATGCGGTCCGTTCCGAGCAGGAAACTCCATCGGGCACATTGCGCATCAATGCGTTTGCGACAGCAGCGCGTGAGATCATCGAACCATTGATCATCGAATTCCTGCGACGGTTTCCACAAGTGCATGTCGATCTGGTGACCGAAGGCAATTTCGTCGACATCGTGGCCGAAGGGTTTGATTTCGGGATACGCAGCGAAAACCGTATCCCCGCGGATATGATTGCGATCCCGCTTGGCCCTGCGCGGCGATATGCCGTGGTTGCAGCACCATCATATTTGGCCCATCGCGATCAGCCGCGCGTGCCATCCGACTTGCTGGCACACGCATGTGTCTGTACGCGTCTGCCCAATGGTTCCATGTTTCGCTGGCAATTTAAGGACAAAGATCAGGTTTTGCAGGTGGATGTGCGCGGCCCCATCACCCTGGACGAAGCCAGTTTAGCACGCACCGCGGTGATGGGCGGGATGGGGATCGGCTTTTTCATGGAATCGGATGTGCTGCCCGACATTGAAGCTGGGCGATTGGTGCGCCTTTTGGAAGAATGGACGCCAACGATTTCGCCGCTGTGCTTGTACTACCCCAGCCGCCGAAATCCCCCTGCTGCCTTCAAGGTATTCGTCGATCTCGCCCGCGAGCTTGCACGTTCCTCTCGCAAGCGCTGAGGGGTGTTCGAGCGTAAAATGTCTTCGCAGGACAGTCCCCGCAAAGACACGTTAGAAAGTGTTCGCGTCTGACTGCCTAAAGAAGCTCAGGAGACTGTAAGACGCACATCGGTCCCTTCGCGGGTGAGGTGCGAATAAGGGCACGTGGCATGCGCCTCTTCCACCAACCGCGTCGCCATTTTCGTGTCGAGACCGGGAAGGCTTGCGTTCAAAGCAACGTCAAGACAAAATCCGGCACCATCAGCACGCGGACCGATGCCCACGCTGACGGTAACGCTGCTTTCTTCAGAGAGCGTTTGCTTGTGGCGACCCGCGATAAATCGGAGGGCGCTCAAGAAACAGGCGGCATAGCCTGATGCAAACAATTGTTCAGGGTTGGTACCATCGCCGCCTGTTCCGCCCAGCTCCTTGGGGGTGGTGAGGGAAAGCGTCAGAGAGCCGTCGTCAACGGTGGCAGTGCCGGTACGTCCGCCCGTTGCGGTTGCACTGGTTTGGTAAAGAATTTTCATAGTCATCTCCACTTGCTTTGGACGATAATGTTGAGCGTTCGCTTTCAAGACCGCCGAGTTTTTGGATAGACCAAAGGAGCACGCGGTTGAACTTGGCGAGCCCTACGGACATCCACGAACAACGTTGGCTTGATCCCCCGGCAATTCACAATTTAGGTAAGAATGTCTCTATCGATAAGCTGGATAAAGCAGGATGCGTTATTCAGGTAAATAGGATAATATGGGCAAATCCCTCACACCGGATTGACCGAAGGTTTTGCCGACCAGGAGATGAGCAATGCACGTACTGCCACGTCCGAATGTTTTCATTTCTGGGTACGTATTCAGCATCGCAAAGTAACCGGTCAACAAGCATCCTGCCCAGTCAAACCCTCACGTATTTTTAGCTCATTGATCAGGGCCTCGATCAGCAATGTGACTTTCGCGGGCGCGCGAGCGTCGGGCGGACGCAGAGTATAGACACCGTACTCGGGCGACGGAAACTCTGTAAGAAGCGGGACGAGCTCGCCGCGTTCAATGTGGCGCAGGGCCATGAACTCAGGAACATTTCCAATCCCAAGGCCCGCTGTCGCCCATTCTAAGATAGCTTCGCCACTGTCCGTCCGCAACCGGCCTTGCGGTCTGATTGAAACCCACCGACGCCCAACGCGAAACCGCCAGTCGCCGCCGCCTGTGTACAAAAGACATTGGTGGTTTTCCAGGTCGCCAGGGACCTGCGGGACGCCCGCGCCATCGAGATATTCGGGGCTGGCAAACAGAACCGCACGGATCGGTGCGATTTTACGGCCGATGAGACTGGCCTCGCGTGGCTCGCCAATACGTATGGCAAGGTCGAACCCTTCTCCCACCAAATCGACAACCCGGTCGGTATATATGGCATCGATCTGCAAGCGGGGATAATTCTTTGCAATCTTGCCAAGCAACGGCGTGACAACTCTGCGACCCATCGCAAGTGGTGCCGTCAATCGCAGCTGTCCGGTCAGGTCGCCCTCCTTGCCGATCACGGCTTCGCGCGTTTCGGCTAAATCTGCCAGTATCCGCTCGCAGCGCCTCCGAAACTCCTGTCCGGCCTCAGTTGGCACAACACCCCGCGTCGAGCGCGAAAGCAGCTTGACACCAAGATCGTCCTCTATGGCAGAGATGCGACGGCTGACGATAGACTTGGAGACTCCCAATCGGGAAGCCGCACGGCTAACACCGCCCGCGTTCGCAACTTCAACAAAGAAGCGCATGTCATCGAACCCGTTCATTCCAGCGTTCCTCTTTTTGCAACACTATAGCGCATTTTGGAGGTC
Organism: Sulfitobacter sp. 20_GPM-1509m; assembly: GCF_000620505.1. Lineage (GTDB taxonomy): Bacteria > Pseudomonadota > Alphaproteobacteria > Rhodobacterales > Rhodobacteraceae > Pseudosulfitobacter. The sequence continues at coordinate 12,550 of NZ_JIBC01000011.1, forward strand.
TATCGACGACGTTTTTACAACACTAGATAGGGATCGCAAGACAAGTGACCTTTACGGAGTTTTCTACCATGACCAATCTTCTTGTTCTGAGAAGCAGTATCCTCGGTGCCGCTTCTGCCTCTAACCAACTCATCGACGAAACGATCATCAGCCTAAGCGCCAAGGATCCAAACCTTCAGATCACGGAGCGTGATCTGGCGTCCAATCCTGTGCCCCATTTTGACAGCGACGCAGCCAGTGGACTTCAGCAAGAGCCGTCCACAGCGGAACAGCGCGCGGCACGCGCCCTGTCCGACACGCTTATTGAGGAAGTTCAGGCGGCCGACATCCTTTTGGTCGGCGCACCTATGTATAACTTCGGGATCCCGTCGACGTTGAAAAGCTGGTTTGACTATATTCTGCGCGCAGGTGTCACCTTTCGTTATTCCGAAGCTGGACCAGAGGGGTTGCTGACGGGAAAAACTGCGATCGTGGTATTGTCGCGTGGTGGATATTACAGCGAAGGCCCGGCCGCTGTAATGGACGCGCAAGCGCCCCATCTGCGTGCTCTCTTCGGTTTTGTCGGGATCACGGACCAGAAATTCGTGCTGGCGGAAAAGCTTGCTTTCGGACCCGAGGAACGCGAAGCGTCGTTGGGCAGCGCGAAAAACAAGATCAGAAAAGAGTTTGAAGCCTTACTGGGTGAACCTGCCTAATCTAACCGTCTTGGGCACGTGGTGCCTGCACCACCAAGGCAGTATCGGCTCCAGTCTGTCCGACTGTCTCCGGCACTGCCTTGGCATTTTGGCTCAATGCGCGATGCCGAATTGCTTGCGATAGGCCGCGGGTGGCATGCCGGTCAGCTTTTGGAATAGTTTACGAAACGCCGCCACGTCTGAATACCCAACATCCCATGCGATGTTTTCTACAGGGGTCAGCGAACGCTCCAGTGCTTCGCGGGCTTTGGCGATGCGTACCTGCTGCAAATATTCCACGGGCGTAAAGCCTGTCGCCGCATGGAACCTGCGCAGGAATGTGCGTCCAGTCATTCCAGTTTGCTCGGCCAGTTCGGCCACACCCTGCATCGTCGGGGCATTGGCATGAATATACTGCTGTCTACCGCGAACGGCATCATCACCATGATCGAACTTGGGAACGAACTGTGCAAACGGGCGCTGGCTTTGCCGAGGCGGCTCGATCAGCAGAAACCGTGCTGTTGCGAGCATCGTGGCGGGACCAAGCAAGCGATCAACAAGCGTAAGACCCAAATCCGCCCATGCAAGTATACCGCCGGCGGTAATAATGTCTCCGTCATCCACCACCATATGCTCATCAGCCAGATGGATCTTGGGAAACCGATCCGCCAGTTGTTGGGCAAAGGCCCAATGAGTTGTCACGCTGCGCCCGTCGATCAACCCGGTTTCGGCTAAAACGAAAGCGCCTGCACAAACTGAACACAGCGTGGCGCCCTTTGAATGTTGATCCTGCATCCAGGCAGCCGCGACAGGCGCAGGGGTCATGCGTTCGGGCATAATGATGCTGGGCGGTGCGATTATATGGGTCAACTTGTTCGGGTTATCGGGGTGGCTGTCCCAGACACATGCCACGCCGTCATCGCCTGTCTCCCAGTGTGACACGCGTATTACTCGTGCCACTTCGCCCGTCCACTCCCCAGCTATGCGGAACAGATCCGTCAGCCCGTAAATCGCAGCCAGCTGACAGCCGGGGTACATCAACAAGCCAATATCCGCGACGATCACTTGTTTTGTCATTTTTGCCTCCCTCTCTGTCATTTCCGCCACGTTCATGCGTTCACCAAGTCACATACTTTGTCCATATCGAAACGAAAGGCACCGCAATGAAGACGACGATCACACGACGGACGCTGATCACATCCGCAGCAGCGGCAGCCGCCCTGCTTATCCTGCAACGCAAAAGCACCAATGCACAAACCCAAGGAGATATCATCATGTCAACATTCGCCACCACCGACGGAACAAACATCTTTTACAAAGACTGGGGCCCCCGTGATGCCCAACCGATTGTCTTCCACCACGGCTGGCCGCTGTCGAGCGACGACTGGGACAACCAGATGCTGACCTTCCTCGAAGAAGGGTACCGCGTCATCGCTCATGACCGGCGCGGTCATGGGCGGTCGGATCAAACGGAACACGGCAACGATATGGACACCTATGCGCAGGATGTTGTCGAACTGGCCCGCACTCTGGATCTCAAGAACGCCATCCACATCGGTCACTCGACCGGGGGCGGTGAAGCCACGCGTTATGCAGCCGTCGCCGAACCCGGACGTGTTGCCAAGGTTGTGCTGATCGGCGCGGTAACGCCGGTAATGGCGCAGACCGCCAGCAACCCCGAGGGCGTTCCACTTGAAGTGTTCGACGGTTTCCGGTCCGCTCTGATCGCTAACCGGGCACAATTCTTCCTGGATATTCCCTCGGGTCCCTTCTTTGGCTTCAACCGCGAAGGTGCGACCGTGAGTCAGGGCCAGATCCAGAACTGGTGGCGCCAAGGCATGATGGGCAGCGTCAAAGCCCATTATGATTGCGTCAAGGCATTCTCGGAAACAGACTTCACCGAAGACCTCAAGGGGCTGAACATCCCGGTCTTGATCCTTCACGGGGAAGACGACCAGATCGTTCCGATCGACAATACAGCGCGCAAGGCGGTCAAACTGCTGAAAAACGGCACGCTGAAAACCTATCCGGGCCTGTCGCACGCTCCATTCGCGACCCATCCCGAATTGGTCAACGCAGACCTGCTGGCCTTTGCAAAGGCTTGACCAGTGAAACGTCGGGGGGTGGGTCTGACCCTGCCCCTCGAACAAAGTTTCTCCACAATTCGCAGTTCGTTCACCAAAAAAATGGACGAACATTATTACAAAAGGAAGACCCAAGATGACTCTCACTTCAAGCGAATACACCAACGAACCGGTGGCGGCTTCTGTCTTAACCATCCTACAGGCACGTCTATCGGACACACTCGATCTGCACGCCCAATTGAAGCAGGCACATTGGAACGTAAAAGGGCCGAACTTCATATCTCTGCATAACCTGTTCGACCAGATTGCCGAAGAAGTTGATGCAGCGTCAGATGAAGTGGCAGAACGCATTGTTGCTTTGGGCGGGCGCGCTGACGGGCGGATTGTTACGACTGCGAAGAATAGCACCCTGCCGGAAGGACTTGAACTCGCCCAAGGTCAATCAAGTGTACTCGCTACAATTGCCAGTGCATTGACCATTCATGCCGAAGCTCTCCGTCATGCCATCGACCTTACTGCTGAGTTTGGCGATGCAGGCACTTCCGATCTGTTCACGAGCCAATCGCGGCTGGCAGATAAGCACCGTTGGCTGATCCAGGCCCATTTCGAAGCTCCTCAGGAAGCATGAGACTTATACGAATTGTTTCATTCTACTCGTGTTCGGTACAGCTATTCAGGGAGCGTGACCCCTTAGGTCAACTGGCCTGCTCCCATTGAGCCCGTCCTCAAGTTTGGCCGGGCTCTAATCATATCCAGAAGAAAGTTCCCGTGGCAGGTCATTGCTGCTGGTTCAAATCTCGTTCGAGCATTCGCAAGTTAACAAGACTTGAAACCGCATCAGCGACAGTCTCCAAAGCCTCGCGTTGTTCGAGGTTCAATCTTCTGGGACGAACATCAATTACACACATAGACCCAAGGATGTAACCGATTGGATCACGAACCGGAGCACCCGCGTAAAAGTTGAAACCAAAAGGCTTTTCGAGTGTGGGATTGGAACTGTATCTTCCCGATTTTTGCAGGTCTTCTATAATTGTGATCTGATTTTCATAAATTGTCTCATTACAAAACGCCCAATCTCTTGTTGTCTGATCACCATCAAAACCTATCCGCGCTTTGAACCACTGCTCTTTCTCAGTGACGAGTGTAAACATTGCTATTGGGGTATTGGCTGTAAATGCAGCTAGCCTTACAAGTCTATCAAAGCTTTTGTCAGGCTCCGAGCCAACCAACCCTGATTTTTTTACGGCTTGAAGCCTTGCTTCTTCGTTCCAGACAGTCAGCGGCCCCGCAATCCTGTCGTTGCGAGGGGCCATGTCAAAGAGACTTTGAATAATACTGGCGCTAGTTGAGGAAACCTCGGGAGACATTTCAACCTCGATCATGCGAGGCTTCACTGGCTGCTTCGTGAGATGTGTCTGCGTTTTTGCGACACTCACAATCTTAGTCTGATCAAACCGCGTTTCTGATGAAATTTTAGCTATCAGTTTTCTGCGATCTGAGACGTCAGCTGCTTCGATGACAACGAGCGTTGGCGGCCCTAGCTCTAGCCAATCCTGAGCAACTTTGATGTCCTCAGTAACCTCTAAAAGTAAACCCAGACCCGGCAGACCTACGTCGCGCCATTGATCGCCACGCCCTTGTCCGGCCAACACGATCGCATAGGCTCGCGTATCCGCCCCTTGTTTGTCGGAATTGTGAACGAGATCAAGAACAGCCTGAAGTGGAATACGCCTATGTCCACCCGGTGTTTTCCAAGACGGGAGTTCTCCGCCCTCCACCCAAAGTTGAACCGTACGGGTAGAGACGCCCAATATGCTAGCCGCCTTCGCTGAAGTTAAAATATCTTTGTGCTCATCCATGCCAAACATGTAGGTCGAAAATTGGGATTTCACAAGAATTCTTGCCTCAAACACTGTCGATCAAGATGGTTTGCAGGACAGCTACCCGATATCTTCATAATGAAATTTTGGATGGTAAGTCTGTAGTTTAGAAAATGTGGCAAAGAAGTTTGCCACATTTATTGTTTGCTGATCGAAGCCTGGGAGAGGTGTGGACCTAGACAGCCTGATCAGCCAAGACCTGATGAGTGCTGTGCTGAGCCAAGATCATGTCTGCAGCCCGCTCGCCAATAACGACGCATGGCGCCATAGTGTTGCCCGAGGTAATACGCGGCATTATGGAAGAATCTGCGACACGCAAATTTTCGATACCGTAGACCCTAAGCTGTCCGTCAACCACAGAATCGCTGTCCTGCCCCATCTTGGCCGTGCATGACTGGTGCCAATAGGTAACCCCCGATTTCCGAATAAAGTCGATCATTCCCGCTTCGTCCCGCGCGCCGGGCGCTGTTTCATTTTGAACCAACGACCGAAACGCCGCATCATTTCCAACCTCGCGGCAGAGATTCACGGCGGCTAAGGCAGCTGCCATATCCTCGGGGTCGCTGAGGGTGTTCGGTTCAATAATCATAGGATCATTGACGCCTGGACCTGACAGGCGAATACGCCCACGGCTCTTTGGTTGAGCTAGCCCTGCAAACATTGTCCACCCGTGCTCGGGCGTCTCAAGCTGAGTTTCTTCAGGGGACGGAACCGGAAACTCCAATTGACATTGTAAAATGTCAGGCTGGGTCAGGTGGGATTGGCTTTTCCAGTATAGTGTCGCCTCACAGCCGCCTGCTTGCGGCTCCTGTGCTTTCTTATACGCCCAAGTACATCCAAAGGCGATATGGTCCTGATGATTTCGTCCAACCCCTGGAAGATGCTGAACCACGGCGATCCCGTGTTTACTCAGTTCTTCCTGATCTCCAACGCCAGACTGCATCAGCACTTTTGGGGTGTTGATTGCCCCCATTGACAGGATGGTTTCGCAGCGCGCACGGTATTGTTGAAGCTCACCGTCTTTCGAAATCTCGACGCCAATGGCTTTCTTCCCTTCAAATAACACCCGCGTGACCATTGCGTGTGTGACGATTGTCAAGTTAGGGCGCAAAGGTGCCAGGCCAATGTAGGAATCGAATACCGTTTCCCTTTTCCCATCACGGATTCGCAGGTCGGCGATAGCCGCGCCTCCGGAGCCTTCCATCATCTCGCCGTTGGGGCTGTCAAAAACCGGAATACCGAGTGATTGAGCAGATTTGGTAAGTGCCAAAGCAGCGCTATGAGGTGACTTGGGCGGCGCAACGTAGACCGGGCCGTCAGTTCCCCGTCTTTTTTGATCCGGCGAACCCTGCCAATTCTCGATACGGCGGTAGTATCCCAGAATCGAGTCATAGCCCCATGCAGGATCCCCAGACACGTGCGCAAAATAATCCCAGTCTGCTTTATGGCCGCGCGCCCAAACCATTACGTTAATGCTTGAGCCCCCGCCAAGCCCCTTACCCATATTCAACTGCAAACGTCGGCCTGCGAGTTCAGGAGTAGGTGCGCTGAGGAAACCCCAATCGCGTTCAGTTCCAAGGTTCAAGGGCCACATGGCTGGATTGGAAACCTTTTCGTCGTGATCCCCTCCACCGGCTTCTATTAACAGTACTTTTACACTTTCATCTTTGGCCAAGCGTGCGGCCACAACGGAACCGCTTGAACCGGCACCACATACAATGAAGTCAAAATCCCGCTGCTCTTCAGTCGACGAGCCCTGCTGTGGGTGCATCGTCTTACTCTTGGTATTTATCATGGCCGTCCTTTCTCTCTGGCTAATGAAATGAGCTAGTAGGCGGCTTTGGCTTCAATAACAATCGATTCTATCAGTTCTATCATTTTATCACGATTTTATGATTGAATCATAGCAAAGGGTTCAATCTGAAGTCGTGGTAGCGCCAGAGTTGACGCGCTTCAGTTCAAAAATGGGTTGTCTGTGGAAGGGGCCAATTTGTCCGTGCGAACGCCGATGCGCAGGCAGAAATGTCCAAATTCAAGTGAAAATGGGCGAGCCTGAGTTTTGCTAAGTGGCTTCATCGTTCCGATGATCAGGTTTACCGGCAGCGGTGCGAGATCGCTTGCGGATTATGCGTGGGGTCCTTGCGAATCCAGATCCAGCGTTCCGCAATGGCTCTTGAGAGCATCAATAAAGGCAGAGGTGAACTTTGAGGGAAGCCGGTTTTTTGGCATGTAAATGCAATAGTTATATTTGATCTCTGGGACAAAAGGTCGGGTGACGACGCCCGAGGCGCGCCAGTGGGCTGCCGAGAATGGCTCTAGTATCGAGATACCCAGTCCCTGTGCGACAAGGCTGTAAGCAACCGCCGATCTCTTAACGTGAAAGGCAACCAATGGTGGCGGATCGAAGAGTGCAAACAGCTCGTAATGCCCGCGCCAATCCAAGTCAGGCTCGGCGTCGAGCGCGATAAGCCGCTCATCGCGCAGGTCTTCGAGTGTCACGACGTACTTTTGGGTCAAAGGGTGGCCCTCGGGCAAAACACAGCGAAATTTTGCGGTGACCAATGGGATTTTTACCAAATCTCCTTCCGAGTGCATTTCGTTGCAAATCAAAAGGTCAATCTCGCCTTTCTCCATCATCCGCCGCGCCTCTGCCGGGCCGCAGACCTGGATCGACGCAGTGAAGTCCGGGTGATCCTTAGCAAATCGCGCGATCACTTCTGGTATGAAAGCCTGCGCCAGTGCTGGATAACACCCAAGGTTCAAGCCTCTGTTTCGCTTGACTTTAATCTCCTGAACCCGCGTCGAGATACGCTCGAGCCCGATGTAACTTTTTAACATTTCATCATACAGCGCCTCGGCCTCTGCCGATGGGGACACGTGCCCTTTGCGCCGTTCGAACAGGGTTAGACCCAAGCGCCTTTCAAGGTTGGAAAGTGTCCGGCTGACGGTGGGCTGAGAGGTGTAAAGCTCGGCCGCCGCCGATGTCAGCGTGCCAAAGCGCATGACCTGAAAAAACACTTCGAGCTCTCTGAAGCTAAGTTTCATAGGTATATCCATTATGAATACCTTTTGTAAAAAAGGATATTTTTTACAAAGTCAAGCATCTGTCAGAGTTGCGCTCAACGAAACCTGACGAGATGAATAATGCAGAGCACCGATACCCTGGACGTTTTGGAAAAACTGGTGTCGCTCGATACGACATCGCACAAGAGCAACCTGGATTTGGTCGCATATATCGAAACCTATCTGAAAGAATTTGGGATCGACTCCCGTCGCGTTCCCAGTGCTTGCGGCGAGAAAGCCAGCCTCTTTGCGACTGTCGGGCCGAACATTGCCGGCGGCGTCGTTCTCAGCGGGCATACGGACGTTGTTCCCTCTGCCGCCGACGAATGGCTGAGCGATCCCTTTACGCTTGATGTGCGCGAAGGTCGTGCATACGGGCGCGGTACCACGGATATGAAAGGATTTCTGGCGGTCTGTCTGGCTGCGGTGCCAAAGATGTGTGCGGCCAATCTGACCAAGCCGATCCATCTGGCCTTTAGCTACGACGAAGAACCGGGATGTATCGCAGCACCCGAGATGATCGCAGACATGCACAGCGTCCTGCCGGACGTAGACATGGTGATCGTGGGCGAGCCAACCGGCATGAAGATCGCCAACATGCACAAGGGCGTGTTGCTCCTGACAGTGACAGTCACGGGTCTGGAGGCGCATTCCAGCCGCCCCGACATCGGTGTCAGTGCCATCGAGGCAGCGGCAGGCATGATCGCCGACCTCTACAAGATTGAAGACCCGTCGCTTGACGTGCAAACCCGCCCGACCCTGAACGTGGGGCAAGTGAACGGCGGCACCGCCAACAATATCATTGCGGGCACCTGCACCTTCTCCATCGGTCTGCGGTACCTGAAAGAAGGTGAGCTTGAAACGCACCGGACCCAAATTCTGGATATCCTGAACGCGACCGATGCGCGGCTGAAACGCATTAATCCTAAGCTGGGCGTGCGCTGGGACACACATTTCATTCCCTCTCTCGATCCCGAGAAAGACACATCCGCCGAGGTGCGGCTTAAAAACCTCGTCGGTGCCAATCAGGCCATTACCGTCCCCTTTGCCACCGAGGCAGGCCAGTTCCAGCAGGTCGGCTGGTCCACGGTTGTAATGGGGCCTGGACATATCGACCAGGCCCATACCGTCGACGAATTCATCGACATCGAACAACTGGATAAGGCTATGGACGCCATCGAATTGGTGATTGCGCAGCAGTCCCAATAATCCGCGGAAAAAATAAAAAACGTCTCAACAAGGAGAAACCAATGTACCTAAGCACCGCAACCAAAGCGCTGTTGGCCTGCGTGGCCATGGCCGCACCGGCCGCCGCCGAAAATTTCAAGTTTTCCTATCAGGGGGACATCTCGACGCTTGACCCGCACAGCCTGAACGAAGTGTTCACGCTTGGCATGATGAACAACGTCTACGAGGGTCTGGCCCTCTATGACGGCGAGATGAAACTTCAGCCCGGGCTGGCGGTCGGGTGGGAAACAACCTCGCCGACCACCTGGCGCGTCAAACTGCGCGAGGGCGTGACCTTCCACGAGGGTGGTACGTTCGACGCAGACGATGTGATATTTTCGTGGCAGCGCGGTCTGACTGAAGGATCCGACCAAAAAGGCCGCGCCGGGCTTATCAAGGCGATTGAAAAGCTGGGTCCTTACGAGATCAAGATAGAGACCCATGATCCCTATCCGATCCTGATGCAGGAAATGACCTCGTTCTTCATCATGGACAAGGAATGGTCCGAGGAGAACGGTGCGACCGAAGCCTCAAGCATCAAGGATTCCTCCAACGTCGGCTATGCCGGTCAGCACACGAACGGCACGGGGCCGTTCCGGATCACCGCGCGTCAGCCCGGGGTCTCTACCACCTTTGACCGGTTTGATGGTTATTGGAACGACGACATCGCCACGAACGTGACCCATGCGGAGTTTGTCCCCATTCAGGAACCGGCGACCCGCGTGTCGGCCCTGATCTCTGGCGAGATGGATCTGATCTTCCCTGTTCCTGTTCAGGACTGGAGCCGCCTGGAAAGCGCCGAGGGCATTGCCCCGTTGTCCGGTCCGGAAATCCGCACCATGTATTTCGGTATGGACCAGTCCCGCGACGAGCTGTTGTTTTCGTCGGTCAAGGGTAAGAACCCGATGAAGGATGTGCGCGTCCGCGCGGCCTTTGCACATGCGATCAACGTACAAGCGATTGCCGACAAGGTTATGCGTGGCGCGGCCACTCCGGCGGGCATTATCATCGCTCCGCAGGTCACCGGCTTTGACGAGACGCTGAACACACCTTTTGTCTATGACCCCGAACTGTCGAAAAAACTGCTGGCCGAGGCGGGCTATCCCGACGGGTTCTCGATCACGCTGGATTGCCCGAACGACCGCTATGTCAACGACGAGAAAATCTGCGTCGCGGCGGCCTCGATGCTCAGCAAGGTGGGTATCGACGTCGATGTGGTCGCAGAAACCAAGTCGCGCTACTTCGGTCGTCTGTTTGCGCAGGGCGGTTACGAGACCAGTTTCTACTTCCTCGGTTGGACGCCTGCCTCGGTGGATGCCCACAACTCGTTCTTCAACATCCTGACCTGCCGCAACACGGAAACCGGGGCAGGGGCCTATAACATCGGCGGCTACTGCAACGCGCGTGTGGCTGAAATCACCGATATCATTGCCTCGGAAGTGGATCCCGACAAGCGTCAGGCCCTAATCAGCGAAGCCCTGAAGTTGTCGCGTGACGATGTGGCCTACATCCCCCTGTTCCAACAGCCTTTGTCCTGGGGTGTGAGCGACCGGGTGACGGTCACGCAACGCAGCGACGATGTTCTGGACCTGCGCTCAGTGGTCGTCGGGAACTGATCTGCCGCAAACCTGCCGGTCGGTGTCCTTCACCGGCCGACCTCTCCAAGAGCGGGGCCAAACATGCTGAAACTCATTCTAAACAGGCTTGCCCACAGTGTCGTTGTGATGCTGGCCGTGGCGCTGATCGCATTCTCCATGGTCGCCTTTCTGGGCGATCCCATCTCGAACATGGTCGGTCAGGACACAACTGTCGCTGAACGTGCAGCGTTGCGTGAAAACCTGGGGCTGAACGATCCATTGCCGGTGCAATTCGTCCGCTTCCTAAGCCACGCCGTCCAAGGTGACTTTGGACTAAGCTACAGTCTGCGGGTGCCAGTCAGCGAACTTTTTGCCGAACGAATGCCTGCAACGCTTGAGCTGTCGATAATTTCTGCGATCTTCGCTCTGCTGATCGGGATACCACTGGGCATCCACACGGCGATCAACCGCGACAGCTTCACCACGCAGGCCATTCTCAGCTCGTCCCTTGTCGGCGTATCGCTTCCGACCTTCCTGATTGGTATCCTGCTGATCCTGATCTTTGGCGTGATGCTGCGCTGGCTGCCCACCTTCGGTCGCGGCGACGTTGTGATGATCGGCGGATGGAGCACGGGATTGCTGACCAGTTCGGGCCTGCGGTCGCTGGTGTTGCCGGTGGCAACCCTGACCATCTTTCAACTGACCCTGATAATCCGGCTTGTGCGGGCCGAGATGATGGAGGTCCTGCGCACTGATTTCATCAAGTTCGCCCGCGCCCGTGGGATCCGCCGCAAGGCACTGAACTATCGCCACGCGCTGAAGAACACGATGATGCCGGTGATCACCGTTGTTGGTCTGCAACTGGGCAATATCATCGCCTTTTCGCTGATCACCGAAAGCGTGTTTCAGTGGCCGGGGATGGGTCTGCTGTTCGTTCAGGCCATCGGGAACGCCGATATTCCGGTGATGGTGGCCTATCTGATGATCATTGCCCTCATCTTCGTGCTGATCAACCTGATCGTGGACCTGCTGCACTTTGTCCTCGATCCCCGCCTGCACAGCTCGGGAGCAAACTAATGTTCAAATCCTTCTCCCATTTTCTCCAGTCCGATCTGGTCTACAATTTCACACGCAGCCGCGTCGCAGTCGGCTCGGCCGTGGTGGCCCTGCTCATCATCGCGGCCAGCATGCTGGCGCCTGTACTATCGCCCCAGAACCCGTTTGATCTGATGTCGCTGGATATCATGGAGTCCAACCTGCCTCCGGCTTGGGAAAGCGGTGGCGACCCAAAGTTTCTGCTGGGCACCGACGATCAGGGCCGCGACATGCTTTCGGCAACCCTTTACGGCCTTCGGATTTCGCTGATCATCGGCGTGCTGTCGGTGGCCCTGTCGCTGCTGGTCGGCGTGACGCTTGGGCTGGTGTCGGGCTATCTTGGCGGGATCGTTGATACGCTCATCATGCGGGTGGCCGATGTCCAGCTGTCGTTCCCTGCCATCCTAATTGCACTGATCGTCGACGGCGCTTTCCGCATCCTGCTGGATAAGGAAATGCACGACCGTGCGGCGATCTACGTCATCATCCTGGCCATCGCGGCCTCGGGTTGGGTGCAATATGCGCGCACCGTGCGCTCTTGCGTGCTGTCCGAGAAGGGCAAGGAATACGTCGAAGCGGCGCGGATCATCGGGCTGGGTCCGGTCCTGATCATGGTGCGCCATATCCTGCCCAACGTCATGGGGCCGGTTTTTGTTGTGGCGACCCTGCACATCGCCATGGCGATCATCATCGAAGCGACGCTGAGCTTTCTGGGCCTTGGTCTGCCGCCGACGACACCGTCGCTGGGCACGCTGATCCGCACCGGCAACGAATATCTCTTTTCCGGCGACTGGTGGATCACGATCTTTCCGGGGGCTGCGCTGATGATCTTCTCGCTTTCGGTCAACCTCTTTGGCGATTGGCTGCGTGACGCCATGAACCCCAAACTTCTCTAGGAGGTTACATGCTGCTTGATATTTCAAATCTGACCGTCAAATACCCGTCCCGCCACGGCGAGTTTACGGCGCTCAAGGATGTGACTCTGACGCTTGAAGCGGGCGAGATCCTGGGGCTGGTTGGTGAGTCAGGTGCAGGCAAGTCGACTGTGGGCAATGCCGTGATCGGTCTGCTGGCCAAGCCCGGCTTTGTCGACCACGGACGCATCACATTGACCGGTCAGCAGCTTGTGGGCCGCCCTGAGCCAGAGATGGAGCTGTTGCGCGGTGCGCGGGTGGGGATGATCTTCCAGGATCCGATGACCTCGCTCAACCCGCTTGAAACGGTGGGCTGGCAGTTGTGCGAAACCATTATGCTGCACAAGCACTGCACGCGCCGCGCGGCCCGCACCCACGCGATCGACATGATGGAAAGTGTCGGCATTCGAGACGCCGGGGAGCGGTTCGACCACTACCCGCATCAGTTTTCCGGCGGGATGCGGCAGCGGGTGGTGATTGCGCTGGCGATCTGCGGTGATCCGGACGTGATCATCGCGGACGAGCCGACAACCGCGCTGGATGTGTCTGTGCAATCGACAATTCTCGACCTGCTCAGGACAATCTGCCGCGAACGCGGGGTGGGGATGATCTTGGTAACTCACGACATGGGCGTGATTGCCGAAGTCGCGGACCGCGTGGCGGTCATGTATCGCGGCGAGGTCGTGGAAGTGGGCAAGACCCGCGAGATCCTGACTGCGCCACAGCACAAATACACCCAAAGCCTGATCTCCGCCGTCCCGCGCGCGGACGTCAAAATCGAGCGGTTCCCGCTGATCAGCTATATCGAGGATGCAGGCACACCGGACCTTGCCCGTCTAAAAGCGCGCTGGACCAAACCTAAGGGCGCACAGTCCGATATCGCGCTCAGCGTACGCGATATGTCCGTCGAATTCATCACCCAACGCGCGTGGACCGGGCGCAAGTCGAAGGTGTTCCGTGCGGTCCAAAGCGTTTCCTTTGACATCCCGCGCGGCACCACGCTTGGCATCGTTGGCGAAAGCGGGTCTGGCAAGTCCACCATCGCGCGCACCATCGCCGGAATTTACCAGCCAGCCGAGGGTGAAGTGACCTTGAACGGGATGTCCCTTACTAAGGCCAGCACCCGCGACGCCAAACTGCGTCGTCGCGATCTTCAGATGATCTTTCAGGATCCCTATTCGTCGCTAAATGCTCGGATGCGAGTCCAGCAGATCATTGCCGAACCGATCCTGTTCCAAAAGGGCCGCGCCGCGCGAGACGAGGCGATGCGCACCGCTGACGATCTTCTTGACATCGTTGGCCTTGGCGGTGCTGCGGGGCGCAAGTTTCCGCACGAATTTTCTGGAGGTCAGCGGCAGCGCATTTCAATCGCGCGTGCGTTGGCGACTGGGGCCAATTTTATCATTTGCGACGAACCGACCTCGGCGCTGGATGTGTCCATACAGGCGCAACTGCTAAACCTTCTGAAAGACCTCCAGCAGGAACTGGGCCTGACCCTTTTGTTTATCAGCCATGACCTGCCGGTGGTGCGACAGATGTGCGATCGCGTCTGTGTTATGAAAAAGGGCGTGATCGTCGAGCAACAGGAGACAGAACAGCTGTTCGCCAGCCCACAGCACGCATACTCGCAACAACTTCTGGCGCTTGCCCCCAAACTGCTCAGATAGCATGTTACTTCCCGAGGAGACGGCGCCTAAAGCGCCGAGCCCCAAGTGCCGGTTTGGGCATAAATGCGGTCGCGCAAATCAATCAATTGGCGATTGAGGCGGCCGAGTTCCTCTGCAGTCTCACCGGAGGCCATCAAAAGTGCATCACCCAAGCATCCCGACCGTTGGCGGATCGCCCGACCCTGATCCGTCAATTCGATAATAACCTGACGTTCATTTGAAGGATTGCGGGTGCGTCGCAACAAATCGGCTGTCTCAAGCCGTTTTAAGATCGGCGTCAGCGTGCTCGATTCCAAAGCAAGTCTAGACGCGATAGCGCCAACTGTGAGCGCGTCCTGGCCCCAAAGTACATTCAAAACCAGATACTGTTGATATGTCAGCCCAAGCTCATCGAGCAGCGGTTTGTACAGACGCTGAACAGCCATGCTTGACGTGTGGATGGCAAAGCAAAGTTGCTCGTCCAAGGGCACCGCTGGGTTGTTTGGGATCTTTTTCATGATGACCTTACCTATCTTCTGTAAAATTTCTCGCTAAATCCATTATCGCGATAAATGATGGGTTGACAAGGCTTGCAGCGACGATTATCTAAAGATTATCGCAATAACAGTTATTGCCATATCAATGAAGGGAATTACGCCATGACTTCGAAACTGAAAAACGCACTCGCAGCTACTGCAGCAGCCGGAGCAATCTGGGCAGCAGGTGTTGCTGGAGCTCAAGAGCAAATCCCCGCAGACCAGCAAATCCGCAGCATCGTTCTGGTTCACGGTGCTTTTGCCGACGCCTCTGGTTGGCGTGGTGTTTATGACAATCTGACGGCACGCGGTTACAAGGTAACAATGGTCCAGAACCCGCTGACCTCGCTTGCTGACGATGTTGCTGCAACCAACCGCGCCCTTGACCGGGCCGAGGGCCCTACAATTCTGGTTGGCCATTCGTGGGGCGGCACCGTGATTACCGAGGCAGGCATTCACCCATCGGTGGCTGGGTTGGTCTACGTTTCAGCGCTCTCGCCAGATGCGGGCGAGACAACCGGGCAGCAATATGACGGGTTTACCACGCCGCCGGAATTTGTACTGGACGTAGGGCCGGACAACTATGGTTATGTGAAGCCCGAGCAATTCAAGGCGGGCTTTGCGAATGACACAAGTGATGAAGATGCCGCGTTTAACCGCGACGCTCAAGTTCCGATCAACATGGATGTATTCGGCACCGTGCTGGAAAACGCTGCGTGGCGGACGAAACCCAGCTGGGCTGTCATCGCAACAGAAGACAAAGCCTTCGATCAAGCGATGCTGCACCACATGGCTGACCGCATCGGCGCAAAGGTGACTGAAGTTGCAGCAAGCCACTCTGTATTCATGACCCAGCCGGACGTCGTAGCTGACACGATCGACGACGCCGCACGCAATGCTCCGGTTCCTGCCAACTGAGCCAATTAACCGCGTCAATGCGGCGACCAGAGCATATTGCTTTGGTCGCCGAGGAATATCAACCTCCTCAAAAATTCATCAATGCAATCTCTTTGATCTGTTAGATTGCAGAGCACGTCAGGAAAGGAGATCACCTTACACGCATCAAGCCGGTTGAAGTTGGCCATTTCGGTCACCAAAATGCGCAAGACATATTCGAAACCACCGATGACCAGATCTAAATCAAGGATCGGCTCTGAGTTTACTTTTGCCGTTTCTAACACTGCAAAAATTTAAGGTTTAGAAAACATTGAAAATGTGGCCGCCCCCAATGAACTCGATGTGCCAGAGTGAGTCGGCGATGGCTTCACAAAACTGGGACATAGCGTATCATGTCGTGGCGCACAGCGCGCTTATTGATTAATTCAAGAATTGTCTGTTCACTGGAAGCCATGCGAGATGATGGTAGAACAAGTGTATGGATGTTGGTAAAATGTCGGCCAAGATTGTCAGTTCAGATTTCACGCCCCGCGAAATTGAAATCTTTGCGTCCGTAATGTTGCACGGCACAACCACCAAAGCCGCCGATGCTTTAGACATAACTCAGCCCGCTGTCAGCAAAACCCTTCAACTTTTGGCGGAAAAAGCGGGCTTCCAGCTATTTTGCAAAACCCGTCAACGGTTGGTACCGACGCCCGAAGCTCATATGCTTTACGCTGAGGTGGAGCGAGTTTTTGAATCCGCACGCTCGATCTCTCGAGCGGCTCAAGAGATTCGTGAACTGCGAAACGGGCGTCTATCACTTTGCGCGATGCCTGCTTTTGGCCTGACTCTGCTACCCAGTCTGGTCGCCGAATTTTCGCGTGCGCATCCGGCGGTGTCGATTGCGCTGGATATTCGCAGTTCGACTACGGTGATTCAACGCGCGAGCCGAAACCAACTTGACATCGGCGTTGCCGTCACCGCGGAGGAGGAAGTACCATCCGTGTCGGTTCGCGCGCTTGTTGACACAGAGCCGGTCTGTGTGATGCGGGTCGGCCACCCTCTCGCCCAAAAGGCAATTGTCGATTGCAGTGACTTGGATGGGCAAGATTTCGTATCCATGGGATCCGCTGATCCGCTGCGGCGCCAACTTGACCCTTTGTGCGAGGCACAAGGCGTGCGACGTCGTGAAAGGGTTGAGGTTTTGCTGTCCAGCGCATGTCTGGATCTGGTAGCCGAAGGTGTAGGGGTGGCCGTTGTTGATCGACTTTCTGCCTGGGCGGCGCGGGACAAAGGAATCGTTATCCGCAAATTCGAACCCAAGCTTGATCTGAGACTTAGCGTTTATCGGCCTTGGGGGGTCATCGCATCGAGCGCCGCCGATGCTTTTCATGACATATTGCTACAGAAAACCCGCGCGTTCATGAAGGGCGTGGACGATTCAATTGCACGAGGCACTGTCGACTGACGAGGTTGTCCCGTCTAGAAACTTCATAACTTTGTCACACAACCCACTGCGGTCAGAGCAGTTGCCCGGACCAAGTCAGCGCGCGATAATACGATCAAGGCGTCCAAAGGGCACCTAACCGGAAGCCTTGTCTCAGAAGAGGCTAAGCGCCCCGGGGTAAAGTTGTGAGCCGGACTGGGAAACTCTGCTTTGGCTTTCTTTGGAAAAAGGGGGCTACAGGATGCAGGTAATCGTCATCGGCGCTGGCATCGTGGGAAGCGCTGTGGCTTACGAATGCGCAAAGGCTGGGGCAAATGTCACAGTTCTTGAAGCGGGGCGCATCGCGGGGGCTACATCGACAATCAGTTTTGCTTGGACCAATGCCACAGCGAAGCGGCCGCGATCCTATTACGATCTGAATGTCGCTGGAATGCGTGCACATCTTGACCTGCGCCGCGAATTCGGGGGAGCCCCTTGGTTCACCCAGAGCGGCAGCTTTGAATGGCGCAACCAAGCTTCAGATCAGGCAACCTATCTGGAAAATTTTCGCCAGATGAAGGAATGGGGCTACGGGATCGAATGGATTAGCCGCGCCCAACTTGCACAGATGGAGCCGGATGTGAATGTGACGAGCATTGAGGATGGACCGATTTCGTATTTTCCCGAAGAGGGCTGGGTCGATCCAGCCCTTTATTGCGCCTGGCTCCTGCGGGTGGCGCGTGAGCGTTATGGAGCGAAAGTACATGAATTCGCTCGCGTGAGCGCGATTCATGAAGAAAGCGGGCGAGTGCGGGAGGTGCAGATTGCTGAGGGCACCCGTTTTCTGGCCGATGCGGTGGTGAACTGCACCGGCGGGTGGGCTGACGCGAAACTGGGAGACGCAATAGGAATTCCGCTAGCCTCAACCATTGGTGTGCTTGGCCTCACCCCTCCCGTGGCGCTGACCCTGCGCAGCCAGTTGCACGCGGACGATCTTGATCTGCGTCCCGATGGTGCTGGGCGCATCATGATCCACAAAATAGGTGTCGATGCTATGATGACAGGGGCTAACCTTTTGACACTTGGAGGCCCGCAGGCCGAGACCTTACTTCAGGCAGCACGACAGGTACTACCCGCGCTTGACACCGTCGGACTTGAGGCGATCCGCACCACCGTACGCCCTTATCCCGAAGACGGATATACCTGTGTGGGGTCGATGCCAGGGTTGGCAGGCCATTATATGGCCGTCACCCACAGTGGAGTCACGATCTCTCCTTATCTTGGCCGCGCCGTCGCAGACGAGGTTGTACGCGGCGAGGCTCATGCCGATTTGGACGATTTCCGCCCTGACCGCTTTTTTCAGATTGGGTTGTGAGCCAATACTGCATGTCGAAGTCTGAACTTTACCCATAGACTTAAATCTGAACAGGGCTGCGTTGTGGGCTGCTGTTAACTTACGAAAAAGAAAACTTAGCTAAGCTAAAGATCATCCGTCACCATTTAACGAAAAGCTCAGTCGAAACCTTGTACCCTGTCATGCAGCCTATCTGGCGGGCCTAATAACCGCCGACCCGTCGCATGAGACAACGAGACAACGAGACAGACGAAACAAATCCTGCAAAGAGCAGATCCGCTACTGGCGGAAACCAGAACGAACCACAACATCATATTGCTGGCGCAGATCTACCTAGGTGACACCGCCGATTTCACTGTGAAGAACCTTAGGTGGATGAGCTGGTTTGACGGTGCGGCCCCACCTGTAGCGTGAACTTCGGCGGAGAATTTGCACTGTCAAACACTCGGCTAGAGATTCTGTTCACCACTGCCGTGGGACACCGAGTACGGCGCGCCATCCTTCGCATCGTCTGAAAGCTGTTGCCTGCCTTGCGCAGGCATTTTTTTAATCTGTCCCTAAAGCATTTCTCGGAAAACATGATACACAGCGCACCGCTTAACGCGTTGAAATCTATGATTTCAGGCAGCGTTACGTGATTCAGGTTTTATCGAGATACTACAAAGTACTATCAAGGCACCATTGATGAACGTTCATTACATTTTGATATAATCTTAGCTGCCCAACTTTGTTGACTGATCAGCAAGAACGGAACACCCTGAAGTGAGACGCAGAGCCGGGACATTTCCCGGAACAGCCTCCAAGGAATGCTGCTGTCCGATTCAGCAGATATCCCTACTAAAAACAAACTAGACTAAGACGCCGAAGAGCGCCGCAAGTCCCACCCAACAGAGGAAAAGTAATGGACTCTCTCTCCCGTAGATCTGTAATTGCAGGCGCTAGTGCACTTGGTGCTGCGATGGCCTTTAACCTTTCAACACTCCCAGTCTTGGCACAGGATGGCAGCAAAACGCTGCGTCTGCCGCTTTTGCGTGGAAGCGGCAACCTGGATCCGCAACGCTATGTCGGTATATTTGCAGTTCAGGATATGATCTTTGACCCTTTAGTGCAATACGGCCCCGGCGGCAAAATCGAGCCAAGCTTGGCCGATAGCTGGGATGTGACACCCGACGACATCAGTATCACCTTTCATCTAAGGCCGGGCGTAAGTTTTACGGATGGTGTGCCTTGGGATGCCACCTCGATGGTTTGGAATTTGAACCGTTGGCTTCCCAATGAAGAGTATCGCTGGCTTCAGGTAGCCGCGAATTATAAGTCCATCGAAGTGATAGACGAGATGACCGTTGCCCTACACTTCACAAAGCCAACGCCGACAGCCCTGACCGAACTAGGCTATGTGCGCCCCGTGCGCTTCCTCAGCCCTAATGCAGTTGATGAGACGGGGCTTTACAAAACTCCGATCGGCACCGGGCCTTGGATTGTTGAGCGAGAAGGTCCCAGCGGCACAGATTTAGTTCCGAACCGCAATTACTGGGGTCCCAAACCCGAGCTTGATCGGGTTTCCCTTGTGGTGATCCCTGATGGGATGAGCCGCATCTCGTCGATTATCGGTGGAGAGATCGATGCTATAGGCGGCAAGTTTATCGCACCGATCAGCCCACAAGAGGCCAGTACTCTGAACAGAAACGGCGTGACGGTTGTCACTGAAACAGGCACGGACACCATGGTTCTCGGATTCAACCCACGCAGGGAACAGTTCAAAGACATTCGTCTGCGTGAAGCGTTCAACTTGCTCATTGATCGTGAGGGTATCGCAAAGGTCGTAATGAAGGACTATGCCCAACCTACGATGAACCTTTACCCAGAAGTGATTCCATATTCCGGCACTCGCCACCCGGTGCCATCCCGAGATGTGGAGCGCGCCAAGGCCTTGCTTGAAGAAGCAGGATGGACGGGCGAAGGAACCCGCAATAAAGACGGAATGCCGCTGAACGTCGAGTTGGTGATCTCGGAAGACGCCGTTGCCGGATCCCGCGCACTGGGCGAAGTGCTTCAGGCTGGGTTCTTGGAGGCTGGAATTGGCCTAACATTGCGCAATGTGGACCACGCTGCGCGTCACGGTGATATCCCTGAGTTCAAATATGATCTTTCACTGTTTGTAACCAACGGCGCACCCTACGATCCATACAACACGTTAGGGCTAATGTTCCTCTCTTCCGTCGAGCCAGGTACGGACGGCAAGATCTATGAAGACGAAGATCTGGACGCACTTATCCAGGCCGCACTAGGTGCGCGCGAGGGGGAGCGCCCGGCTGCTTTCCAAGCCGTTTCAGACTGGCTGTATGACAACTGGGCCATTGCGCCGCTGTTCCACGGCGACCGAATCTGGGCCCACAGTTCGCGGATCAAGAGCTTTACTATTCCGGCAACGGAATACGAAATGCCGCTGAAATCCCTCTCGCTATAGGCAAACGCATCGGAGCCCGGACCATCGTGCTCGGGCCCCTTAACACGATGTTGCAAGGTGCATACCCGTATGTTTAGAATCGTTTTGAATCGCGCGATCTCGGCGGCAATCCTGATAGTCATCGCGTCGGTTTTTTCCTTCATGATCATCGCTGCGTTTCCAGGCAACGTCGCAGGATTGATCGCCGAAATGCGGGGCGGCTTTGTCAGCCAGGAAGTAGTTGACGCTGTAGCCGAAGAATTCCGCCTGAACGACCCGCTCGCCCTGCGATACTTACACTGGCTAGGTGACGTGCTACAGGGCAACCTAGGGGTGTCACTACGCACAGGCGAGAACGTTTCCACGGCGATGGCACAGCGACTTGAACCCACCATCGTCCTGGTATTGGGCGGCAGCGTTGTAACGCTGTTAATGGGTGTCATGATGGGTTTTGCTGGGGCAATGAGACCCAATGGTAGCATCGATCAGTTAATCCGCGTCATTGCCGTGTTCAACGTATCGCTGCCCAAGTTCTTTCTGGCTGCCATGCTGATCTATATCTTTGGCGTGCAACTGCAGATTCTGCCCACCTTTGGATTTCGCGGTCCACTTTCATGGATCCTGCCCTGTATCGCTGTGGGAGCGGTACCAGGAGCGCTGCTCAGTCGTTTGATCCGTGTTGCACTAGAGGAGGCAATGAGTCGGCCCTATGTAATCACAGCGAAAAGCAAAGGCTTTGGCCGTCGGCATATCCTGTTTCAGGATGCGCTGCCCAATATCGTACCTGTGTTCCTGACAACTTTTGGCATGAATATAGCTTTCGTAACTCAGTCATCGCTGATTATTGAACCAATCTTTTCTTGGAATGGCATCGGGGCCTATTTTGTCGAGGCAGCGCGATTCCGAGATCTGCCGGTTCTTCAAAGCTGTCTCTTGATGTTTTCAATCCTGTTTATCCTGGTCAATCTGGCGGTCGACTTGATCGTCATGTTGGCCGATCCACTGCAACGCCGCGCAAGGGGAGCTTAAGATGATCTGGCTTCGGAAAACTTTCCACATCGTAGGCTGGCCCACGCTTTTGCTGGTCTCATCTTTCGCCTTCATTGCTATTTTCGGCTCTGTCATTAGCCCTTATGACCCGACAATGCAAAACCTATCGCATTCAATGCAGTCTTTTAGCGGAGATCATTGGCTAGGCGCCGACAATCTTGGACGCGACACGCTGAGCCGTCTGATCGCCGGAGCACAGACCACTTTGCTTGGCGTCGTCACCGTTTTATTGCTCGCCGGGACAGTGGGCATGATGCTAGGCACGCTGGCCGGCTAC
The DNA here is from genome assembly GCF_000620505.1 of Sulfitobacter sp. 20_GPM-1509m. GTDB lineage: Bacteria > Pseudomonadota > Alphaproteobacteria > Rhodobacterales > Rhodobacteraceae > Pseudosulfitobacter. The sequence continues at coordinate 34,678 of NZ_JIBC01000011.1, forward strand.
TTTGGAGGCTGGCTGGATGAAATCGTGATGCGATTTTGCGATTTCGGCTTTTCTGTGCCCAGCCTCTTTGTGGCACTGGCCTTTGTGGGTGTCTTTGGCCCCAGTTACGGCAACATGATCCTCGCCCTGTCGATTGCTTGGGTACCTATTTATGCCCGCCTGACCCGTGGTGTCGTCGCCGCAGCTGCAAGCCAAGCTTATATCGAAAGTCTACGCGTACTGGGTGCCAGCCCTGCAAGGATCATCTTTCGCCATCTGGTTCCGGTCGCATTGGGGCAAGTGCTAGTCTATGCCAGCGCGGATGCGGGCTTACTGGCGCTCGCAATCGCTAACCTCAGCTTTCTTGGGCTGGGCGTGCAGCCGCCACAAGCCGAATGGGGACAAATGCTGGTATCGGCCATGCCCTATATTCAGGAAGCGCCGCGCCTAGTGATCCTGCCCGGCATTGCCCTGACGTTGCTCGTGATCGGCTTCAATCTCCTGGGGGAACGTATCGCACTAGCCAAGAACCCCCGAGCCATGAGCCGTCGCAAACTGACACTACGCCGTGCCATTTTCAAAAAGGAACTTGAAGCATGAACTCGACCACCATGCCCCCGCTTGAGGTAGATGACTTCACAGTCACACTGCACACGCCCACTCTCAGTGTGCGCCCGGTCGATGGCGTAAGCTACAGCGTACAAGCTGGCGAGGTTCTGGCCGTCGTTGGGGAAAGCGGGAGCGGCAAAACCATCCTTAACATGGCTCCTTTGGATCTGTTGCCAGTGGGCGTGGATGCCGAAATGAAGGGAAGTGTGCGGTTCGAGGGACGCGATCTCTTGAACATGTCTACCTCTGAACTGGAAGCAGTTCGTGGCGGCGGCATCGGAGTAGTGTTTCAAGATCCTCTTTCCGCTCTGAACCCAGTACGCAAGATAGGGCGCCAGCTAACTGAAGGAATCGAGCGCCACCTCGGCCTCACGCCGACACAAGCTGAGAACCGCACCGCCGAGTTGCTGACCCTAGTAGGCTTGCCAGACCCCAAAAGCCGCATGCAACAATATCCGCACGAACTATCCGGTGGACAGCGTCAGAGGGTGGGTATCGCCATGGGCATATCTGGCGAGCCACGAGTGTTGATTGCAGATGAACCAACCACTGCATTGGACGTGACCGTCCAGGCGCAGATAGTAGAACTTCTAAAGGATCTACAGAAAAGGATGGGAATGGCCATCGTCATTATCACGCATGACTTTGGCGTGGTATCGGGCTTGGCCGACAAAGTAGCCGTAATGTATGCAGGACGGCTGTCGGAACTGGGAAGTGTTCGCGACGTCTTGATTGACCCAGCCCACCCTTACACCCGCGGTCTTTTGCAGTCGGTCCCATCGCTCACCGTTCCCATGGACACGAAATTCCTAGGCCTTCCCGGTCAGCCGCCAAACATGGCATATCGGATCGAAGGCTGTGCTTTTGCTCCTCGTTGCATAGAGGCACGCGCCGACTGCCACGTGAATCGACCGAGCTTGCTGTCTGTCCCACACTCTGCGTCCGACCGTCTTGCAGCCTGTCCAGTCATAGTCAATCAGTTTGCCTGAGGAGGCTAAATGCTAGAACCCATTCTTCAAATTACCGATCTGAAGACGCACTTCCGCGACAGCCGTACTGGTGCAGATATCCGCGCCTGCGACGGAGTAACGTTACACCTGAATCCCGGTGAGATCGTCGGGCTTGTGGGTGAATCGGGCTGCGGAAAATCTACGCTAGGCCGTACAATTGTGGGGCTGGAGCGCGCTCGATCGGGAAGCATCATGTTCAAGGGCCAGGATGTACTTGCCCTGAAAGGCCGCGAAGGTGCCGCCACACGCCGCGAGATTCAATATATCTTTCAGGACCCCCTTTCATCGCTTAGCCCACGTCAGACCGTCGGAGAAGCCTTGAATGAGGCGTTGATTATTAACGGTGAAGGAAACAGCGCCGCGCGGAGAGCCCGCACGTTGGAACTTCTGGAAGAGGTCAGTCTACCGTCGCAATTGGTCGACCGCTACGCTCGAGAAATGTCAGGTGGGCAGCGACAAAGGGTCTGCATTGCCAGGGCGCTTGCGGCTGATCCCAAAGTGCTGGTTTGCGACGAACCCGTGAGCTCGCTTGACGTGTCAATACGTGCCCAAATCATGAACCTGTTTCTGAAGCTACGCGACGATATGGGCATGGCTTGTCTTTTGATCGCGCATGACCTTTCTATTGTTCGACTCGCGGCACAGCGGGTTTATGTGATGTATTTGGGACAAATCATGGAAGAAGGCCAAAGTGCCAGCCTTTATCGCAAGCCAGCGCATCCCTATACGCAGGCATTGCTAAGCGCGGTGCCTTTAACCAACCCTGATGAAGAACAATCGCGACGGCGTATTCTTTTGAGGGGCGAAGTACCTAGCCCGATCAACCCACCTTCCGGTTGCCGCTTCCGCACCCGTTGCCCCGCAAAGCAAAGCGAGTGCGAAACGATGCCGCCCTTAATGCCCTTTGAGCCGGGACACGGCGCACGGTGTCATTTCACCGGGAAGGTGGACATAGTCGCGAACGCTGCAGTTCCGTGATTCATCTCATCAGATGCTTTGATAGCTTATGGCTAAAAACTCAACATAATAGGGTTGTCCATTGTTATCTGAATGCCAAGTTTCAATTCTTCGCACTGTCATGTATGCGGGCGGAATAATAAATGCGACCAACATCATACATATTGTTTAGCCTGTCGCGATTCAGCTTGTCTGAAGCGTCCCGAAGTTGTCCGAGATCCCCAACTTAAGTAAGGATGAGCGTCTGGCCGAAGCCCGGATCGAGCCGTCAATACGCTGTATCGGCGACTCGCAAGATAAAGCCTTCGCTGAGACGATAAACGGTCTCTATAAAACAGAACTGGTCCATCGGCAGGGACCGTGGCGCAACATGTAGGATCTGGAAATGGCCACACTCGGTTGGAATGATTAGTCGTTTAATCGCTTTACGCTGATCAAAGGGTTCAAGAACAGACGCGAGCTCAGACCCATCCATTGCCCGGCAATCGCTACTCGAAGCGATGAGAAGAGGAAACATCCCACCAGCAGAGGGCTGAGGACAACTTCTATGCACACTGCGACGTGCCGATATGGTCTCATGAAATGAAGCTATAGGTTTCCAGTGAAACCCGGGCGATTCAGTCCACGATTAGGGATACTGACCGAAATCAGTCTTTTTCCAACGTCGAGGAAATCGAATTTCTCTCCCACATGTATCTCCTGATACCATTTCGCCGTGCTTTGTTTCATCATTACAGCAAAGGCGCCGATCCTTCAGGAAGTGAATACTTTTCACTCTACGACCAACCACTAAATGATGCGTTCTGCACTGCTTTGATTTCAGTAGATAATAATTCTATAAATAGCTTTGTCGACAGGGATAACGGGCGATGTGCTGGTGTAAGAATAGATATATCTGTGCTAAGTTCTGGCTTGAAAGGTCGGAAGACGATCTGTGACTTGGCTGTATTCAATGGCCGATGACCATACGCGGTAATTCTATCACAGATCATGTAGCACACGCCCTGTTCGACGAGCTTTAGCCCCGAACTAAATGTCTGCAGTTCAACTATCTGGCTGAAATGATATCCACCTTCTTCGAAGGTCTCAACCAACTTCTTAGTGATAGGGTGTTTGTGGTATAGCGTCGCGGCCGCCATACCGTCGAGGTCGACAGGGCTGATCTCTGAAAGTTGAGCGAGAGGACTGTCAGCAGGAACCGCGCAAAGAAATTCAATATTAAACTTTTTCTGATTGACCGTTTCTCTAGGCGGTAAAGTTTCGGCAAGACCAGCATCAAACTTTTGGGACGCAACAAGATCATATACTGAATTTGACGCGTGAGTAAGAATTGAGCTTCTAATACCGGGATTTTTATTCAGCAACTGAACTAGGACGCTCGGGATGAGTTCATCAGATGCCGCTGGGTAGGTAGCGATTTTAAGGTGAGACAACTCCAGCGCCGAAATGCGTTTCAGAGTGCGGTTCATCTGCTCGAGTCGGCCAAGTATTGCTTCGGCTTCTTCAAGGACAAAATGTGCCTCTGGTGTTGGGACGATTTTTCGCCCCTCTCTTTCAAACAAAAGGAACCCCAGTTGCTCTTCTAGAGAAGCGATCATGGCGCTAACTGAAGGTTGAGCCCGCAGCAACGAACTGGCCGCCGCAGACATTGAACCAGTACGCATGACCTCTCTGAGGGTCTCGAGCTGCTTTATTGTTAATCCCTGACGCATGCATAGGCTCAATCTATATGATAAGCGATATTTCGAATTATCTTCTATTAATTTTCTGTGTCAATGCTGCCTGATACTGTCCGGCAGATCACAGGGGGGGGGGATGGAAAATTTAGTAAAATATATTCTGACAGTGCTCATATGTGTCGTTGCATTAGGGCAGTTTGTTCAGGTGCTAACCCGATACGTTTTTCAGGTACCAATTATGGGCCTCGAAGAAACCATCATGTTTCCAACGCTCTGGCTGTATATCTTGGGCGCTGTGAATGCCTCTCGCGAGAACACGCATATTCGCGCCAATGTGCTTGAAATTTTTCTTACAACTGAACGTGCGCATATTATTCTAGCCATCGTAGGAGAGGTCGCGAGCCTGGTCATCGGGGTTTGGTTGCTAACTTGGGCATGGGATTTCACTGAGTACGCTTGGCGCGTTTGGCGTGAAAGCCCAACCCTCTACATTCCAACCTTTTACGGTGACGTAGCGCTCTGTCTGGGGCTGTTCTTGATGATGTCTTACACAGCCATTCATCTTGTCGGACATCTCACACAACTCAGACAGGAATCTGCATAATGGTCGAAATCGCACTTCTCGCAATTGCAATATTGGTTATTTTGCTCACCCTCGGCGTCCCACTTCCATATTGCTTCGGTGGCGGTCTGATGGTGATGTATTTCATTGGCGATACCACCATGAAAGGCAACATGCTTTGGGGGTATCAGCAGATGGGCAACCCTGTGATCCTTGCCATCCCCCTGTTTATCCTTGCCGGCACCATTATGGCGGAAAGTGGGATAGCGGCGGCGCTACTGCGGTTCGTAAACGCTTTCGTTGGACACATCAGAGGTGGTCTAGGTGTTGTCGCAACGGTGAGTTGCGCCATAATCGGCGCTATCTCTGGCTCTGGCTTGACAGGTGTCGCAGCGATCGGGCCATTGCTCATTCCTGAGATGGCCGCGAAAGGCTATCCGAGGGAATATGCAACCGCGTTGGTTGCCAATGCCTCTTTGCTCGGGCTTTTAATCCCGCCCTCAGTGACAATGATTGTCTATGGTTGGGTCACCGATACTTCGATCTTGGCCTGCTTCTTGTCCACGCTCGGACCAGGTCTGTTGGTCATGTTGTTCTTTTCGCTCGCGAACATCTGGATGTCACGTAAATTCGATCTGGTTTTGGACAAAAAACCTAGTTTCTCCAAACTGGTCTCCAATGTAAGCAAGCAGGGTTTCAATGCTGCGCCTGCATTGTTGATGCCCATCATCATTTTAGGTGGCATCTACGGAGGTATCGTTACGCCGACCGAAGCAGCTGCAATCGCTGTGATCTATTCACTGCCTGTCGGCTTCCTCATCTACAAAGGCCTAACGATCAAAAACTTCTTAGTTATTGGTAAAGAAGCAGCGACCGCTGTTGGCGCTATAATGTTGATGATCTTGTTCTCTATGATTTTGAGCCAGATGCTAACGCTCGAGAGCATCCCGCAAAAATTGGTACAGGCAATCTTCTCGATAACAGAGAATAAAATTGCGCTTCTGATTCTTGTGAACATCCTGCTGTTTTTCACCGGAATGATTGTAAATGACTTGACTGCCGTAATTCTGATCGGACCGCTGCTGCTGCCCTTAATGACGGCAATTGGCGTATCACCAGTACAATTTGCTGCAATCATGGGCGTCAATACTGCCATGGGGGGAGTCACACCCCCTTACGCTTCAGTACTTTATCTCGGAGCGCGTATCGGAAACGTCAAAGTAACTAAAGTCATTCCACCCGCGATGACGTTGATCGCTGTCGGGTATCTACCGGTGGTTGTCCTGACATCCGCATGGCCAGATCTGTCGCTCTTTTTGCCAAGACTATTTGGCTACTAGAAGCGATCTAAACAAACTTCATGTCACTAAAAAACTACAATCAACAGGAGAGACTCAAAATGAAAAAACTGTTCATCTCAGCTATTGCTAGCTTTGCCATGTTAGCACCCATCGCTCAGGCTAAAGACTACAAAATCAGCCATGTCCGTCCGCAGGGAACTGCGGTCGATAATGACATTCGCGCAATGGCGGAGGCATTAAATGGCGCTACGGACGGCCAAGTTAACCTAGAAATCTTTGCCGCCTCGGCGCTAGGGGACTACACGACAGTTCAGGAACGCATCACAGTTGGTGCAATTGACATGGCAGTTCAACCGGCCTCAGCTTCTGTCGACCGTAGGCTGCAATTAGCCACTTTCCCCTATATTGCGTCGAACTGGGATCAGGCGAGGGATCTATATGCAACCGGTGGTCCAATTGCGAATGTCGTTAAAGAACTTCTCGCAGATCAAGGTATCGCGGTTCTCGCAACCTATCCTGTCTATTTTGGTGGAATATCCTTAAACAGGGACGCGATCTCACCCGGCGACCCTAGTGTCAAGAACGGCATCAAAGTCCGCGTCCCGGGGATTAAGAGTTTCCAACTAACTGGTGACGCACTTGGTTATATCTCGACACCTATCCCGTTCTCTGAGGCTTTTACGGCCGTTCAAACCGGCGTGGTTGATGGCGTAATCGGCTCCGGCGCCGAAGGATACTTCGCGTCTTTCCGCGATGTGACGAAGACCTACATTCCAGCGAATACCCACTTTGAGGCATGGTTCCTCATGGCTTCGCAAGAGACCCTAGACGGAATGGGTGACGATGATCGTAAGGCTCTGCTGGCCGCCGCATTGACGTTTGAAACGTCGCGTTGGGAAAATGCTGAAGCCGACCAAGAGTTGAATGAACAGCGTTTGGTCGACGAAGCGGGCACAACAATTGTTGAGCTAACCGGCGAGCAACTGGCCGCTATGGCAGAAAAAGCCCGAGCCGAGATCTGGCCAGTCATTCTAAACGATGTTGGTGCTGAATGGGGTCAATCCATTCTTGACCAGATTAATTAAAAACTTCCCTGAACTGAGGGCGGTTTAACCGCCGCCCTCCTTTTTCGAGATCGAAAGAACATACGAATGACGCTGATTATTGAAAGACTTGAGACCAACCAAAGAATGAGCAAGATCGTCAAACACAAGGGCGTTGTTTATCTTTGTGGTCAGGTTGGATCCGGAGACACGGTCACGGATCAAACGACAGACTGTCTATCCAGAATTGACGCCCTTTTGAAGCAGGCCGGCACCTCGAAAGAGAATATTCTTCAGGCGACTATTTGGCTCGCTAACGCCGAGGACTTTAGCGAAATGAATTCTGTTTGGGACGCCTGGGTACCGTTGGGGGGCGCACCTGCACGTGCCTGCGGCGAATGCAAACCGACGGCAAATCACCTGAAAGTCGAAATTCTGATCACCGCAGCTTATGGGGAATAAGTGCAACGTCTGGGGCAATAGTCTTCAAACCGTCAACACTTTGACCCATGAGATGCAGCGTTGACACGGTCAGTTTCATTTAGGAGCAAAGCATTGTCAAACAACGGTAACAGCACTGAAGTTGAATTTACCGTCATTGGCGGAGGGGTCGTTGGACTATCCATCGCTTACGGCTTGCTTAGAGAAGGAAAAACCGTCCGGATCCTTGACGAAGGTGACTTGGATTTCCGCGCTTCACGGGGTAATTTTGCCTTGGTATGGTTGCAAAGTAAAGGCTTCGGTCTGAGCGATTATTCTGTTTGGACACAACGCTCTATCAGTCTTTGGCCGACGTTGTCCAATGCGCTGCTGCAAGAAACCGGTATTGATGTCGGCCTATCTCAAAAAGGTGGATTTCTACTGTATTTGGACGAGGATGGTCTTGAACAACATGTGAACCGCCTCACCATCTTGAACCAAGATCTTGCCAACCACCGAATTCCGTTCACCCAGATGGACAATGGCGAGCTCCAGAAGATGCTGCCGGGGCTGGGGCCCGATGTTGTTGGCGGAACATACTGTCCTTTGGATGGCCACGTTAATGCGCTGCGCCTATTTAACGCCCTACACAAAGCCTGCGTCAATCGTGGGGTTGATTACGTCCCAAATGCCTCTGTCACAAAGCTGGCGCGCGCAAACGGCGAATACGTCATCGAAACGCTAAAAGGTACTTTTGGGACACCAAAAGTTGTGTTGGCAGCAGGCTTGGGAAACGCAAAGCTAGCTCCGATGATCGGCCTTAAAGCTCCGCTTTCTCCACAGCGTGGTCAAATCATAGTGACTGAAAAGCTCGATAAGTTTTTAGATTATCCAATCGGCACAATTCGTCAAACAGATGAAGGGAGTGTGCTGATCGGAGCCTCCAAAGAAGACGCTGGCTTCGATGTAAGTACGTCCTCCAATGTCATGTCTGATTTGGCTGCCGAGGCGGTGAAAATGTTCCCTGTACTAGCACGTGCGCGCATCGTGAGGGCCTGGGGATCATTGCGTGTCATGTGCCCTGACGGATTTCCGCTCTACGACGAAGACAGTTCCACCCACGACGCTTTCCTCGTGACTTGCCATAGTGGCGTAACGTTATCTGCTGCACATGCTCTTGAGCTTACGAAGGAAATTGCGGGCGGAAAGCTGTCTGATCAGTCCAGAAAATTTGGTCCGCAAAGGTTTGAAAATGTTTAGGCGACTCATAGCTCCCATCAAGACGATCACTATTATTGTCGACGGCGCCAAAGTTAAGGCTGGGTTCAACGATACTGTGGCAGTCGCTCTTTTAGACGCAGGTATTTCTCGATTTAGGATATCCCAAGAGACCTCCGCGCCTCGGGGTTTGTATTGCGGCATGGGTGTTTGCTTCGATTGTTTGGTGACCATTGATGGGGAAGGCAACCAGCAGGCCTGTCTCACTCAGGTACGTGAGGGGATGGTTGTCACAACAGGCACAGGACGCCGGAACATTTCAAATGAGATAGGGGCATGAGTACTGTGCGGGAAAAAAAACGGTATGATCTTATCGTTGTGGGCGCTGGTCCCGCGGGAATGGCCGCAGCGATTGCATGTTCCAAAAACGGCGCTCGGGTCTTGGTTCTTGATGAGGGCAAATCGCCTGGCGGACAAATTTACAGATCAGTAAGTACGAGCCCCTTTGCTGGTGACCGCTCCTTGTTGGGCGATGACTATTTCAAAGGTGAAAAACTGGTCACTGAGTTCTCTCGATCCAATTTGGAATATATATCGACGTGTTCAGTTTGGATGGTAGAGAGGGAGGCCGATGGCAGCTGCTTTGGTATCGGAGTTCAATACTCTGCCCACAGCTCAGGCGAGACCGCGAAGTCAGAGGTGTTTCAGGCCAAATCAGTATTGATCGCGACGGGCGCTCTGGAACGTCCATTCCCTATTGCTGGGTGGACGTTACCGGGCGTTATCACTGCCGGTGCAGCCCAGACAATATTGAAATCCGCAGCCTTGGTGCCTGATGGCAAAGTGGTCTTAGCGGGTACTGGACCTCTTCTTTATTTACTTGCCGCCCAATTCGCGCGCAGCGGGGTGAAGATCGAGGCGTTGCTGGACACAACATCATTTAACGGAATGCGCACGGCTTTGCCCTTTGCGTTTGAATTCATGCGGTCGCGCTATTTTTTCAAAGGTTTGACCATCCTCAAAGAGGTCTACTCAAAGACCAGAGTCGTCCGCGGCGTCGATACGCTCGAAGCTATCGGTCCCACGAAAATCACAGGTGTCACGTACCGCAAAGGGTCAAAGGCCCACACTATAAAAGCGGATTCACTAGTGCTGCACCAAGGGGTGGTGCCCCAAGTCAATTTGACAATGGCGGCCGGCTGCGATCATCATTGGAATCAACTCAGACTGGCATTTGAGCCGCAAACAGGTGATTTCGCAGAGAGCTCAATTCCCGGCATTTTTATTGCAGGCGATAATACTGGAATAGTTGGCGCGGATGCGGCAGAAGCTTCGGGGGCAATCGCAGCTGTCGGCATTTTGACCTATCTGGGGCTACCCAGCAATGGGATCGCCGTTGAAAGTCAGCGTTCAATTTGGAGCGCCGCTATGCTTGGCCGCGGATTTATCGACCGGTTCTATAAACCTGCGCCGCAGTTTCGAATGCCTGGTGATGATGTCATTGCCTGCCGATGTGAGGGGGTCACCGCAGGTACCATTCGCGAAATAGCGAGAAATGGAGCTCAGGGACCAAATCAGGCCAAGACTTTTTGCCGGTCCGGCATGGGGCCCTGCCAAGGTCGTTTATGCGGACTGACAGTTAGCGAACTTATGGCAAACGAATTAAACCAGCCAGTTGCAGATACCGGACACTACAATATTAGAAATCCAGTCAAGCCAATTACTTTGGGTTCTCTTGCAGCGCTGCAAAAAATTAAGCCCGAGGAAGAAGTAAAAGCACAGCGTCTGTTTTAACGGGTGGCAATTCTGGCACAGAGCAGTGGGGATTCGAGCGGCATCCGGCCGGCTATCTGTTCGGGCGACCAGCCAGCCTTCAGGCGGTATTCAACAGCGGCTTTCAAATCAGGGTGAATGATCATCTTGCGATGGATCGCGCGTCGCTGCTCATATTTATCCTGAGCGATAAGCGCGTGATACCCGTTTAACTCAGCCAGTTCGTCGTCTGTGTGTGAGCGATACCTGAACCGCGACTCTTGTTGGGGTCAGGGTAGGGGCGTCATCGCATTTCCTCCAACATCTTTTCGCGAAAGACCTCGGCCGGCGTCTTCCATCCAAGGCTCTTGCGTGGCGTGTTATTGAGGCGATCACAGATCACCTTCATATCGTGATCTGTGCATTGCCGGATGTCGCGTTTTCGGGGCAGCCACCTTCGAAGGCGTCGATTTGTGTTCTCGACAGTGCCTTTCTGCCAGGGGCTGGAGGGGTCGCAGAACCACGTTTGGGTTCCGATCTCGGCTTGTAGGTGTGGCCAACTGACAAACTCGGTTCCGCGGTCAAAAGTGTTGGACCGACGGGCGACGAGGGGAAGATCTTTGAGAGACCTTATGATTTTTCCCATGACCGGCTTGGTGCGCTTGTTGGGGTTTTTCAGGATCACGGAAAAGCGGCTGACGCGCTCAACCAATGAGGTAACGTTGGACTGGCCAAGCTTTTGTTTAAACAGCATCAAATCAGCTTCCCAGTGGCCAAATTGACGGCGATGAGCGACATCATCGGGTCGGAACAGGATACTGACATCGCGGTGGAATTTGGGTTCTCTGCGCCTTCTGGTGCGACGTGGTCTGCGGGCGACACGGTGGGTCGGCAGATACCACCACAGGTCTTCGCGCTGACCTTCCTTGGAATAGATGTAGCGATAGATGGTTTCCTGGCAGACCCTGAGGGGAGTGCGCTCGTGGATCATGCGGTTACTGATCTGCTCTGGTGTCCAACCTTTCTTGATACGCTCAATCACACGCTTGCGAAGGTCGGGATGTTTGATCAATTTGCGCTCCCGAGCACGACGTTCCGCTTGCATCAGGTGCGCGGCGGCGCCGTAATAGCCGTCGCATCCAGGCATGCTTTCATCCGAAAAATGGTTGCGCTTTAGCTCACGGAATATCGTGGATCTGCAGCGCTTCAAAACGCGCGCCATCTCATCTACAGGGACCTTTGCGTGTCTCCAGCGTTCTATCTTTCGTCGTTCTGTGATACTCAGTTGGCTGTAAACGGCTCCCATACCGACTCCTCTCACTAGATAAACTACTGTTTTCTAACAAGATTCGCACTTCAAGGTAGCGCGCGCCCCCTATAATGATTTCAATCCTATAATACGGATTATGTAATTTATGTTGCCTTTAAAAAGGCTATACTAACCCAGAACCGCCCCTAAACTTGAATTTAACCTGCTGATCGTTTCCGTGTGAAGGGTTTCCCAATGATGGCTCAGCATTCGCCAACCAGAAACTGAAGTCGCAAAAACTCAATTTTTGCCTGGTTGACCTTTAAAACTTCCCGCATTAATTGAACTTTTGTCTAACCCCTGGTATCTAAAGTATAGGTTTGACGTCATTGAATCGAGGCAGCTTCACGCGACCCATTTTCAGAGTCAGAAATTTTTGAGGTGGTCTAAAGATGGTGACCAAGCAGATGGGCGTACCCTTTCAAGAGGGATACCTGTGGAAAGATGGTGAGTCTGTTCATGCCTTCACCGACTACCGCTGGAACACAGGCCTAATAGAGCGCTCCTGGAAGATCGCCCCCTTTGACACAAATGGTTCAGACGTAGAATTGCGACCGTTCTTGATCACTTCAAGCTGCCACTCAAATCAGTAGAAAAACCATTCGGATTTGGACATGTTGCCTTCATAATCGCCAAACTCGATCATCACTCCGCGGCTATGAGTAGTGGGCCTCAGCACATCCTGACCATTTTCCGTTATGAAGGTGCCCCGCGGAAGGCCAGAGAAAAACACAGATTCAAGATCCCTGCAGTGCTCATTCTCCCCATCGCAAGACTTGATTGTCCAACTATAAGACACTCCTCCCTCGCGTTCGCCTACACGGGACATATGCCACCAGATGACACGCGTTCGGTTTAGCCAATTATATTCAGGTGAACTGGTGTCAATTTCACTCATCCCCCCTGTTCCCCCAAGCTGCACAGGAGCTGCAGCGAAGGTGCATACACCGAACGGTGGCAAACTCGGCCAGGGTGTGATTCGACGAATCATTGTGCGATAAGCACGCGCACAAACCGCTCCTGGTGGGAAGCCACCCGCCATGCAAAGCATAATGGCGCAATCAATGTCATAAGCCTGAGCTTGTTGTGACAAACCCAGCCCGGAAACAGCACTCATCGTCGCGGCCAAGATCCGTTTGCGCATCTGCTATACCTCATCTGGTTGCCCCAGTTACCAACATTATGTCTTTTTCTGCAATATGTCTTATTGACACTATATGACTTTATGAAGATGGTCAGGCCAAATAGAAGGACTCTCAAAGGGAGAGTCCGAACATGCCGATAGCGCGCAACCAGATCCTGATCACCATTGATGGTGTCAAAGACTTGTCCGAAAAGGGCATTGCGTTCCGCTGCCGGTATGAACTCGTGGGGTTCACGGACGATGGCAAGCCGCGCTACCAATGCATCTATCTGCGTGATGGCGAACCCGAAGCCATCCTGGTCTCGACCCGGATCACCCCACATGGGCCAGAACCGCGATATTTCAACATATGGCCAGGGCTCTTTAAACATCATCACGAGTTCGGTGACGGGCGCGATTTGCGTTTTGGCTCTGACTACAGCCTCTCCCTCGAAGAGCGCAGCTGACGTCATCGCATTCGCGCGAGACGGCTCGGCCAGAACATCAGGTTGGACGTTTCACGAGGGAAAGCCACCATGGGCGGGGCTGGGTGATGGCGCTGAGGACAATGTTGTGCTGGCCTCGCTGGACGCCACAGCGCCTTCCGGTCGCGACGACATCCTCTCGCTGATCCGCACCACCGCTGAACGCCATGCAGGCAATCGCGCCTTGGGTCGCGTCGGTCTCAACACGCAGGACTGGCAGATCCTGCTCCGCGCGCTCGTCGAGGCCGAAAGCAGTTACATTCCGACCTCCGTCAGCCCCAAAGGCGCCTATGGCTTGGGCCAGTTGATGCCGGGCACCGCCCGTGCCCTCGGGGTTGACCCGCGTGACCCCTCCCAGAATCTCGACGGGGCGGCGCGCTACCTGCTCGCGCAGCTCGCCACGTTCAAAGACATCGACCTGGCGCTCGCGGCCTACAATGCCGGACCACATCGGGTGGTTGAGTACTCCGGCATCCCACCCTTCACCGAGACTCGCAACTACATCGCGCGTATCCACCGGATCCGATCCCGGCTGGCGGGCACACCCGTTTCCGCGCCGGACATCCGCGTCGCAGACCGGGTGCCCGCCCGCGCGCCTGTACTCATCGATCTTCAGTAAAACAAGGGAACTCCCGCATGCTCAGACATCGCCTCAGCCGCCTCTTGCCCGCCGCTACAACCCTGGCGACACTCGCCACGCCAGCTCTCGCGCAAGACTTGTCTCCCATCCAGACCATGCTCGAGACCGTCGAGGCCGCGCTGACCGGTCCGATCGGGATTGCGGTCTCCACGCTCGCCGTCATTGGCACCGGTTTCATGTGCATGATGGGGCGGTTGAACTGGGGCTGGTTCGCATCCGTCATCATCGGGATCGTGCTAATCTTCTCGGCCGGCACCATCGTTGACGGCTTCTCCTGATGTGCCGGAGCATCACTGTGACAATCCCGCAAAACGGAATCCTGCGATCAACTCGAACGCGTTGTGCTGCGCAAACGCTGCCTCGAGCCGACCTGCGGATTCACTTGCAACTCTAAGCAGGGACGCATCAAAGTGGCAGAACGATCCCCCCTCTTTCTAGGCCTCGCCCGACCGCCCAAGTATCTGGGCCTCCCTGTCGGATACCTCGTGGTGCTGGCGACCGGGGTCGTTCTGCCGTTCATCTGGACGAAGTCGATGGTCTTTTTCCTGATCGGGATCATTGCCTATCCGATCCTCTGGTTCGTCGCCGACCGCGAACCGCATTTCTTCGAAGTACTGCGGGTCTCCTACGGCTCGGTGCGCCCGACGAAGAACCGGGCCCTGCACGGAGGCGATAGCTTTGGCGCTTGATGCGGGCACACTTTCCACTCACGGACCCGCCCTGCTTCAAGCGGGCGGTGGAGAGTTCGCGCGGGAGAGCTATCTCGCCGAACACTTGCCGTATTTCGCGCTCGCGGATGACGATGTCATGGTCCTGCGCGAGGGCGACCTTATGGCGACCCTGCGCCTCGATGGTCTGAACCCGATGACCAGCGAAGACGCCCGGCTCGATGCGCTCAAACGCGCGGTTGCGGCCATCGTCGCCCAGACCGGCAATGCCTTCGGCTTCTACATCCACCGCATCTCCGTGCCACAGGATCTCGGGATGCGTGCAATTGAGGGCGACAGCTTCGCTGCCGCGATCGACGCGCGCTGGCAGTCACACGTGAAGGACCTGCGTCCAGCCAAGCGCCAACTCTATCTCAGCGTCATCCGGCGGCCCGATATCACCGCGCGCATCCCGCTCCTACGGGCGCTGGCCCGCAAGGCCTGGGTCAAGGACCGTGCGACCCGGATGCAGGAGCTGAATGAGGTCATGGGTTTCTTCGAAGTGGCGCTTGCCTCGGCCAATCCCTTAAGACTCACGAAGTCGGGCGGGGAATGGTTGGGCTATCTCAACACGCTGAACGCGGGCAGTTTCTCCCCCATCGCCTTCGGGCAAAGCGCCGTGCCGCTCTCGCACACGCTAAGCAATTGCCACGCTACCTTTGATGGCGACGTCGTCACCCTGACCGACGCCGTGACCGGTCAGGTCAAATACGGCGCGCTCTTTTCGATGAAAACCTATCCGGCGCTCACCGACGTCACGCTGCTCGATGCGCTCGACCTGCCGCTCGACATCGTGCTGACGAATTCCTTCAGCCCGATCCCGAACAACATCATGGCCGAACGCATCCAGCGGATCATCCGTCAAATGCAGGCTTCCGACGATGCCGCCGTCTCCTTGCGGGAACAGCTCGGACAAGCCGCCGACGACCAGGAGGCGGGCCGCATTGCCTTCGGCGATCATCACCTCTCCATCGCGGTCTATGCGCCCGACCGCGACACGCTTGAGCGCGCTGCAGCCCAAATCAAGCGCGTCGGCCAGGAAATCATGTCAGTGGTCGTGCGCGAAAGCATGGCGCTGAAAGCCACCTACTTCGCGCAAAGCCCCGGCAATTTCGGCTACCGCGCCCGCAAGACGCCGATCTCCTCGATCAACTTCGCCGACTTCGCCGCCCTTCACGGCAGCGTCGAAGGGCGCGGTCCTGATCAGTCGCCTTGGGGCCAGACTATCTCTGTGCTGCCGACGGTCGGCACCTCAGGCTATCGCTTCAACTTCCACGAGGCGGGAAGCCTGGGCAAGGAACCGACCGTTGGCCACACCCTTGTGTTGGGTCGCACAGGCACCGGCAAGACGCTCACTACCGCCTTCCTCGCGACGCAGGCGCAGCGGGTCGGCGCACGGCTTTTCTTTTTCGATAAGGACCGTGGCCTCGAGATGGCCGTTCGCGCCCTTGGCGGCCGCTACAACGAAATCCGTGCCGGGGTGCCCTCGGGCTTGAACCCCCTCAATACCGAAATCGATGAACGTGGCCGCGCCTGGCTGTCGGACTGGCTTTCGACCCTACTTTCCCGGAGCGGAACCCTCACCGGCGAGCAATCCCGCCACATCCAGAGCGCGGTCGCGCAAAATGCTCATGCCGAGGGTTCGCTTCGGCGATTTGCGAGTTTCGAGACCCTGTTCCAGTCCCTTGATGACGATGGCGAGCTGCAGTCCCGTGTCGCCGAATGGGCCCCGGGCGGACGCTATGGCTGGGTGTTCGACGAGCCAGAATATGGCACGGGGCTTGAACTGGCCTCCGACATCATCGGCTTCGACATGACCGAGATCCTCGACATGACCACCGAGCGCATGGCGGTGCTCTCCTACATCTTCCGGCAGATCGAACGCGTGGTCGAGGATCGCCGTCCCACCATCATCGTGCTCGACGAGGCCTGGAAGCTCTTGGACGATCCGTATTTTGGGGCAAGGCTGGAAAACTGGCTGGTGACCCTGCGCAAAATGAACTGCGTCGTGATCATGATGACGCAGTATCCGAGCCAGTTGCGCGACAGCCGCGTTGGCAAGACCATCGTCGAGACGGTTCCGACCCAGATCCTCTTCCCGAACGATCGCGCCACAATTTCGGATTATGACTTCCTGCGCGTAAATGCAAAGGAGGCCGCCCTCCTCGTCCAGCCAACTATCGGCCAGCGCATCGCGCTCGTCCGCTCGGCAGGTGACAGTGTATTCGTCGATGCGGATCTTTCCGCATTTGGTGACCTCCTCCCCATCCTTGGCGGCGGTGCCACCGGCGAAGCCCGCGTGCCTGCCGATTGGCGCTCCGATCCCGATTTCTGGAGACATGTGACATGAGTTTGAAACCCCACTTCGTCCTTTGCGCCGCCGCTGGCCTCCTTTCGGCGTGTGAGACATACACCGAACAGACCTCGCCCTGCTTCGGACGCGATGGCGAACCGCAGGTCACGCGGGCCGCGCTTTCCTTCTCGACCATGGGCGAACCGGTTGAGGAGCCGTCCAAGCCCGACTGCAGCTTCGAGCCCCTGCCCCGTCCGGAATGAGCCGCGCCGCGATTATATCCGCCGGGCTCTGCCTTGGCCTCGGTGCCCTGCCTGCGTTCGCCCAAGGCGTGCCGACGCAGGACAATTCCGCGATCGGCCGCGCCATCGCGCGGGTGACAGCACTCGCCGAGGACCTGGGCGTCCAGCAGGACAAAAACGGCACCGAGACGACCCTGGCCGATGTCCAGGCCGACCAGCTACGCGTACTTGAGGAGATGACGGCGGCCATCTCCGGGCCCGGCTTCGATATCCGCGTGCTCGAGAGCAATGCGGATTTCGGAGTGGCGGCCGTCTATCCCAGTACCGACCCGAACCCGATGAACAACCGCCTCTTTGGCGAGGGTCGCGAGACCGTCGAGATTATGATCGTCGAGGTCGCGGACGAGTTCGCAGGCGCCCCCGGCGTGGCCCGCACAGGCCTCTCAGCCACCCAATGGCGCTGCCTCTTCCAGGCCCTGATCAAGCAGGAAAGCCGCTTCAATGTCGCCGCACAAAGCCCGGTTGGAGCCTATGGGCTGACCCAGCTCATGCCCGGCACCGCCTCCGACCTTGGCGTCGACCGCTACAACGTGAAGGACAACCTGCGCGGCGGCGCGCGTTACATCACCACGCAACTGAATCGCTTCGGCAACATCCCCCATGCACTCGCGGCCTATAACGCGGGACCTGGCCGGGTCATCGAATACGGCGGCGTGCCGCCTTTCGCCGAGACCCAAGGTTACGTGCGCAACATCTCGAAGTTCTACAACGAATACCTCGCTGTCGTGGATGGCGCCGACGCGCTCGGCACGCTCTCGCCTTCGGACTTTGCACTCGCCGAATATGCCAGCATCTCCGAGGCGGGCGTCTATTACGCGGCCGACAGCTCCGCAACCACGGAACAGGTGATCAACCGCCTGGTCGCGATCATCCTGCAGATCGACGCCCAGCCCAATGCCAAGGCGGCCTGGGAGCTCAACACCTATGCCAAGGCCGAGATCGGCCGCATCCTCAACCTCCGCGTCCGGCTGATGGCCGCAAACCAGCAGCGCGAGGCGGCCTATGCGCAGCACCTCGTCGCTGACCGGCTCACTGAGCGCGATTTCATGCAAATGGGAGTTCCCGAATGAAACGACTTCTTCTGACCGCCGCCGCGGTTACAACGCTCGGGCTCTCAGGCCCCGCCACGGCCCAGGGTGTCCCAACCTTTGACGGCTCGGCGCTACAGCAGTTCGTGGCGCAGCTCGAACACATGGCCGAAGACTTGAACGTCCAGATGCAACAGCTGACCACAATGCGGCTGGAGTTGGAAACCCAGCTGTCGCAACTGACGAACCTCGAAGCGCAACTGACTTCGTTGATCGAGGGCAGCGGCTTGGGCGAGCTCTTCGCAACGGTCGAAGAATTCCGCGCGCTGCGCGGCAAGCTGGTGGCCCCGCTGAATACCGCGCAATCCTTGGCCAGCGGCGATTTCCTGAGTGGCTTCAATCCCGGCGCTGAGCTATCGGCCTCGGTCGAACGGGTGCTCTCCGGCAGTGGCTTCACCTCGGAACGGTTGACCACGCTGTCGGGATCGGATCAGCCCGCCGACAACCGCATCGCGACCTCGGCCGGGGCCAGCGCCATGCTCTCCGTCGCCGCGCAGGAAAGCCACGAGGAGGCCGGCCAAAGCCTCGGGCGGCTCGAGACCATGGTCGGGCTGATCGACGATCAGGACGGGCTGAAAGCCGCCGTCGATCTCAATACCCGCGTCACCGCCGAGCTCGGCATCATCCTGACCCAGATCTGGCGGCTGGAAGCGGCCCAGGGTGTCAGCGCCGGTCAGCTCGGCGTCGTCGATGCCGCGACCCTCGCGGATGAGCGCAAGTTCCGGTCGATGGCGGTGGATCCATGAAGATGAGATCGTTCCGCCACCTCCCCGAGTTTCGGTGCCTTGGTCTTGCAGCGCTTGTCGTGAGTGCCCTGCCCTGTGCCGCGCTGGCCCAGGCCCCGACCACGGACCTGTCCAGCAATACGCCCTTCAGCACGATGGCCATCGCGCGGGACGAGGGCGACGCCTGCCGTGTCCCGAAACCGCCCGTCGAGCTGGCCGAGACAGCCTATGTTCGGAATGGTTACCGCGCGATCATGAGACTGATGGCTGCAGAGAGATGGCAGAAGACAGGGTCGTGTGAATGCTTTTTGGAGACGATTTCTTGGGAGGAAGTCATCGAGCAGTCAGACGCATTCAAAGTTTCCGATGACCCCCGCCGACCTTTCGATGTGTCCGACCTGAGGCAACGAGCAGATGCCATACTGGCTCAGCGTGATCAGGCCTGCGTCGACTAATGGGCATCATACGCGATATCCTGAGTCAGGTCGATGTTGCTGTGAATACCGTGGCGCAGGACGGCTTTATCTCTTCGGCCGCCTCGGTCGGCAACGTCATCTCGGCGGGTGCGACACTGCTCCTCGTGCTTCTGGGCATCAACGCCGTAATGCAACTGCGCCCTCTGCCCTTCGGTACCGGTTTCGCCTTTGGCGTGAAGGTCGCGCTCGTGGGGATCTTCGCGCAAAGTTGGGCCAACTTCAGCGTCATCTATGATATCGTCACGGACGTTCCTGACAGCATAGGTGCGGCTATCCTCGACCTGACCGCAACTGGCGACGAAGCTGGGATCTATGAAAGCCTCGACAATATGGTCGCGCGTATCACCGCCTATGGCGACACGATCGGCGACCGCGCGGGCTGGGTCTTCGGCGCGGTCCTGGGCGCGATCTTCTTCGTGCTTTCCGCCGTCTTTGCCGCCGTCACCGCCGGGATCATCGCCTTTGCCAAAATCGTCTTCGCGCTGATGATCGTCATCGCACCCTTCATGATCATGACCTCGCTGTTTAAACCGACCCAATCCCTCTTCGAGGCCTGGACCCGCGCCACCATCGGCTATGCGCTCATGCCCGTCGCGGCCGCAGGCGCGGCGGGCATTATCGTTGCGATCGCAGAGGCCATCGGGGATGCTTCCGCCGACCCCGGCGATGTCGAGACCGTCAGCCTCATCCTGCCCTTCCTCGTGATCTTGATCCTCAGCGCCGGGATCATGGCCTCGGTCCCCTACATCGCGTCCAACTTGACCGGTGTCGTCGGCATTGCCTCCAACGCCGTGGGTCTGACCGGCCTCGCGCGGCAGGGTTTCGTGAACACGCGCCAATATGGCACCGGCGCAACCGCGCGCCTCGTCACCGGCAAGTCCCCGCATGAGCTGAACCAGATGGCCAATGCGGGTGTGGTGAAGACCGGCGAGATGATCCGGCAAAGCCCCGGCGCGCTTCTCTCCGCCGCCAAGACCTTCCGCAAACCAGATTTGAAAGACGACTGACTTGAAGAAGCTTGTGACCAGTTCTCCCGCGCCCGACCGGGACGCATTTGAAGCGGATTTCATCTACGGGCCGAGGCGGCGCGAGCGCTTTGCCTGGTTCGTCGCGGCGGCGGGCGTGCTGGTCGGCGTGGCCGGACTGGTCGCAGGCGCGAGCCTCTTTCCCCTCAAAACGACCGAGACCTTCGTGGTCGTGGTCGACAAGGAAACCGGCGAGATGGACCGGGTGGCCGCGGTTCAGGCGCTGACCCTTTCCGAGAGCGACGCCATCATTCAGGCCAATCTCGTAGCCTATGTCGACGATCGCGAGACCTATGACCTGACCGATGGTGAGCAACGTATCAATGGAGTGCTCGACCGTTCGGACGGCGATGCCGCCCGCACATTGCGCGATCTCTGGTCCTCGACCAATGAGGACTACCCGATTACCGTCTATGGCCGCGACGCCAAGATCGAAGTGGTGATCAAGTCGGTGAACCAGATCGAGCGCGGCGTGGCCCAGGTCCGCTTCACCCGCACGCTGCGCCGCCCGCGCGACACGCGCACTGTCACCCGGCCTTACGTCGCTACGGTCGGCTACGACTTCCAACCCGAAACCCGCCAGCGCCTTCAGGACGTCTGGGCCAATCCCTTGGGCTTCGTGGTGACCTCCTACCGCGTTGACGCCGAGACCCTGGAGAACTGACCCTCATGAAATCCCTGCCCGCGCTCCTCCTAACGCTTGCCTTCCCTATGACCGCACTCGCCGAGGCCACGCCCCAGGGCGGGTCGCTCGACATCCGCATCCGAACCGCCGTCTATAACGAAAACCAGGTTTACCGGATCGAAACCGATCTAAGGCATTCGACCACGATTCATTTCGGGGCAGGTGAGCGGTTCGAGGCGGTGATTGTCGGCGACACCGAGAGCTTCCAGGTCGATCCGATCCCCGAGCTTGGCAACGTGCTGACCATCAAGCCGCATGTGGCCAAGGCTGAGACCAACATGACGGTGATCACCAACCGCCGCACCTATTCCTTCCATCTGCGCGAGGGCTCGATCCCAAACCGCACCGGCATGTTCTTCGAGGTGCGCTTCCGCTACCCCGATGAGGAACGCCGCGCGGCGGGTGCCACCCAGCCCAAGGGCTATGATGCGCCGCGCAACTACAACTACCGCGTCTCGGGGATCGGCGACTTCCGCCCCAGCCATATCTATGACGACGGGCGCTATACGTATTTCGTCTTCCCGGAGAACGGTCGACAGCCAGCGCTTTTCAAGGCCGATGACCAGGGCCGTGAGCGCACGGTGAACTGGACCCAGCAAGGCAACACCGTCCGCGTGCTCGGGGTGAACACCTACTGGACACTGCGCATCGGTGACGAAGCGATCTGCGCCTGGCGCGACGAAAGCGCGATCTACGTGAGCAACTGACCATGGCCGATCAAACCCCTCCCGATCTGCAGGACCGCCTCGATCAATTCAGCCAGCGCGGCAAATCCAAGCGCCGGGGCAACAGCCTCGGGGTCGGCGCGCTCGCCGCTGCCCTCGCCCTGGGCGGCGCCGGGGTCGCGTATTTTCTGGCAACCGGCCTGCAGGAGAGTGACAGCGCCCTCGAGACTTCCGATGTCGAGACCTTCCAGGATCGCCGCCCCGGTACCGGTGGACGGTTGGAGTTCCCTCCCGACGAGACCGAGCAAAGGGTCAATGACGCGCTGATCGCCGTCGAGGAGGCCCTCGACGTGCCCGCCGCCCCTGCCCCGGAACCGAGCGCCGAGGTGCTGGCGGAGATCGCCAAACTGCGCGAAGCCCTCGCCGCCAGCCAGTCCACCCGCAATTCGGAAATACAGTCCGCCGTCGCGGACCTGCGCGAGGCCTTCGACGAGCAGAAGGCCGCGCTGGAAGCCACTCTGGCCGCAAAGGAGGTCGAGCTTGCCAATCTGCAGCGCCAGACCGAGTCCCGGTTAGAAGGGCTGCAATCCATGCTCGATGCCGAACGGGCGCAGCGCGAAGGGCTCGAGGCCGAACTTGACCGCGAAGGGCTGATCGCCGACCAACGCCTTCTTGAGGAACGCCGTCGTCAGGAAGAGGAACAACGACAACGCGAGGCCGAGAGGGTCGCCGAGGAGCTTCTGACCGCGCAGATCAAATCCCCCGCGGTGGTCTATGCCGATGGTCCCCGCGGGGGTGCGAATGGCGCGGCGGTGACCGACCCTGCTGCCACTGGCACCGGTGTAACGATGCTCTCGGGCAATGAGCGGTTCCTGCAGAGCGCGCCACCGCTCGAGGTGCAGGAGGCCGCCCGCCTCACCCATCCCGAGCGCACGCTGACCCAGGGTTCGGTCGTCCAGGCGGCCTTGCAGACCGCCATCAACAGCGACCTGCCCGGGTCCGTCGTCGCGGTGGTGAATGAACCGGTTCCGGCGTTTTCCGGGGACCGGATCCTGATCCCCCGGGGTTCCCGCCTTTTTGGCCAATATCGCTCCGGGATCGACATGCACCAAAAGCGTATCCTGATCCGTTGGACCCGCGTCCTGACCCCGGACGGCACCTCGATGGAGATCGCCGCCGTGGGCGGGGACCAGCTGGGCCGCTCGGGCCTGACCGGCCTGGTCGACAACAAGTTCGCCGAACGCTTCGGCGGGGCAGCGTTGATTTCCGTGATCGGGGCGGCACCAGCCGTCGCGGCCGAGAGCAGCAACAATGAGACCACCAGCATCGTTCTGGGCGATGTCGGCAGCGACCTTCAGGATGCGGTCGGGTCGGTCATCGCCGACCAAGTCTCAATCGCGCCGACGATCTATGTCGATCAGGGCGCATCGGTGAGCGTACTCGTCGACCGGGATGTGGTGATCTATTGACCGAGGCCGGATCACCAGCGTCGTATCTCGAACGTTATCTCGACCCGTTCCGCGACCTCCTGAGGCGCGACGACGTGGTCGAGATCGCGATCAATCCGGACGGCAAGGTCTGGCTCGAGGTGGCGGGCGACGCCACCATGCGCCACGAAGGCCAGACCGTGGACCGTACCACGGCCCTCAACATGGCCCAAACCATTGTCGGCGATGCCAAGGCCCGCGTCTCTGAAAAGAACCCGCTCGTCTCCGGCAAGGTGGAATATGCAGGCCGTCCGCTTCGGGTCCAGGTCGCTGTGCCACCCGCCATCGATCGCGGCGCATCGATCACGATCCGCCTCTTCGCCTCGGGCAGCGTCAGGGACTACGCCCCGACCTATCTGTTCGGCAAGGCCGTCTCGCTCGACGCCCTCCGCGCTGAAAAGATGAAGAACATCGCCCAACTTGCCGAGGAAAACCTTGAGGGTGCACTTCAAACCTTGGTCGAGGCGCGATTGAACGTCCTGATCAGCGGCGGCACATCGACCGGCAAGACCACCTTCGCACGGCACCTTCTGACCCATGTGGGCGAACACGAGCGGCTGATCACCATCGAGGACGCGTTCGAGCTCTTACCCAGCCAGCCGAACACCGTCGCACTTCTGGCCGACCGCGGAGCCGGTTCGCAACGCAGCTCCAACGCCCTCCTTCAGGCTTCCCTCCGCATGCGCCCCGACCGGATCATCGTCGGCGAGCTGCGCGGTGCCGAGGCCCTGACCTATCTCGAGGCAATCAACACCGGCCATGGCGGATCTGTCTCGACCATCCATGCCGAGACCGCAGAACTCGCCATCGACCGGCTGGCAATCATGGTGCTTCAGGCCGGCACGCTGCTGACCTTCGCCGAGGTGCGGGAATACATTCGGAAGTCCATCGACGTGATCGTTCAGCTCGGGCGGGCCGAGGGAAGTCGCGGGATTACGGAGTTTTATTTGCCGGGAAAGTGAGACAGCTCGTCGTTCAGAAGCAATCAGGCAGAAACTGCGGCGCTGTGGCCATCACGGATTCTATCGTTCAGGGAAAACTCGACGACGCGCAGCAACAGGCGGCACGCACCGTCAATTTGTATCTGTCAAAACGGGCTGATCAAAAATCAGATGCAAGTATGGACTTCCAGACTAACTTCCACTAACTTCCGGCTAGGAGGTATCCATGGCAAATGAACTGACCTTTGAAGCGATCCGGGGTGTGCAGTCTCGCACTGCTTACTACACCGTAATGGTGCCGATGAAAATGGTTCCACGCCTATTCATCTTCGATGGAGACGGTTTGCCGCCTGATCTTCGTGCACAACGTGTACTTTCGAAAGCAAGGGTTCCCCAAATTGCGAACTATCTGGCGGAAAATTGGGATAATTACATCCTATCCTCCCTTTGCGCTTCTGTAGACGGAGACCTCACGTTCACGCCAGCTGGTAGCGATGGTTCACTAAGAAATGTCGGCACCCTCAGTTTTGCTATGGATGCACGCATTATCTTGAACGACGGTCAGCATCGCCGCGCAGCAATCGAAGAAGCCCTGAAGACCCGGCCTGCGCTAGAGAACGAGACTATTTCGGTCGTAGTTTTTGCGGATCGCGGACTGGGAAGAAGCCAGCAAATGTTTTCTGATTTAAACATGAACGCAGTAAGACCCTCGAATTCACTCAATATACTTTACGACAAGCGCGATCCACTTGCGGGACTATCTGTTGACGTATTTCGTCAGGTCCCTTTCTTTAATCGTTTTCTCGAGCTTGAAAAAAAATCTCTCTCAAATCGGACGACGAAACTTTACACGCTGTCAAGTTTGCAACAAGCGCATGAGTGGATGGTCGGTCCTACGGGTGATCGCTTTGGCGCTTCAACCCTCGATCGCGTCGTACAATTCTGGAATGTGCTTTATAACATCATGGACGATTGGCAACGGCTGGACGGGGGTAGTCTGAATGCACATGACCTCCGACAGAACACCGTACACTCCCACGGTGTTTTGTTGCAGTCGTTCGGCGTTCTTGGAGGATCTTTAATTGATGCATTTCCGGAGACATGGCCCGAGAAACTCCAATCACTGTCATCCTTGGACTGGTCACGACGCAATGCGACACTTTGGGAAGGTAAAGTAATGAATGACGCGCGTATGAATGGCCAACGCAGAAGCGTTCTACTTGGTGCAGCGATTCTGTTTGAAACGGTCGGTTTACCATTAGAACTCAGAATGAAAGCTGCGATCGACGCGCAGGGCCAGGTTGCGGCATGAACACAGACAAAAATGCAAATGCGCTAACCGCGCCACTCACCTTTGACGCGCTAGAAGAACGGGTCCGGGTCGCCTATTGCAACGATAATCGGCCTTGGGTCATCGGATATAGTGGCGGCAAGGACTCGACATGCGCACTACAGATGATCTGGCGCGCGCTACAAGCGCTACCAGAATCGGAACGGCAGAAACCGATTTACGTATTAAGCTCAGACACATTGGTCGAAACACCCGTGATTGTGGACTATATCGATGAGGCGCTCGCGAAGATCAATAGCTCCGCCAAGGCACAAGGCATGCCAATTACGGCACATAAGGTCGTACCCGATGTTGGCGATAGCTTTTGGGTAAATCTAATAGGACGCGGCTATCCTGCACCTTCGCGGCGTTTCCGGTGGTGTACAGAGCGTTTGAAAATTGACCCCGCGAATGCATTTATAAAAAGTCGGGTCGCAGAGTTTGGCGAAGTAGTTATGGTCCTCGGTGTGCGGAGCGCAGAAAGCGCAACACGAGCACAGGTCATGGCGCTACACAAATTGGAAGGGAGCCTTTTTTCACGCCATTCATCGCTACTGGGCGCTTTTGTCTTCACGCCTATTGAAGCGCTGTCAGTTGATGATGTCTGGGATTACATACTGCAAACACCCGCCCCTTGGGGAGCGGACAACCGCCAGTTGCTCAAAATGTATCGGAACGCTCAAGCAGGCGAATGCCCACTCGTCGTAGACAAGAACACGGAGAGCTGTGGCAACTCGCGATTTGGCTGTTGGGTGTGCACTGTCGTGACTAAAGACAAGGCCATGGAAGCTATGGTCGACAATGGAGAAGAATGGCTCGAACCACTATTGGACGTCCGTGATTTCTTGGCGGAAACACTCGACCCGGAACGTAAGAAAGTTGTGCGCGACTTCCGCAGGCGAACTGGGCGCGTGACACTCAATCGCACTGGCGACGGTTTGGTCCCTGGCCCCTACAAATTCGAGTTCCGCCAGGAAGTTTTGAAGCGGTTGTTGGGAGCACAGAAGGAGGCTTCCAACCTTGTTGTGGACGAGCCAGCGCCAACGCTTATTCATGAGGCTGAGATTCACGAGATCCAGCGCATCTGGCGCAGAGAACTAGGAGATTGGGGGAACACCGCATATAGGATCGTCAAAGAAGAACTTGGCAATGACCTCTACGCTCAGAAAGCGGACGACTTCGAGTTTTCGTCAAGAGACGGCGACATCTTACGTCAGGTTTGCGATGAGTATGAAATCTCATTGCAATTACTGAGTGAACTGCTCGATGCTGAACGATCCGTTCAAGGCATGCGTCGCCGGACGTCCATTCATAATCGGATCGCTAGCATTCTCGAAAAAGAGTGGCGTTCGGAAGAAGAAGTGCTGGCTGATTTGGCAATCGATACCGAAGAAGGCGAACCTTCGGAAGAAGGATTAGTCAGATGAAATTCCGTGAAATAGCTTTGGAAAATGTTGGCCTCTACGTAGGAAAACACACTTTCAATCTGGAGACTGCGCCCACGGAAGGAGCTAATGTCGTTGCCATTCTAGGGCACAATGGCGGCGGGAAGACCACTTTTCTCGACTCGATCCGACTGGCTCTATATGGCCGTAGATCACTCGGTCCAAGAACCGCTCAATCGACATATGAAGATCATCTTCTAAGAAAAATCAGTGCAACCGCTTCGTCTCGTGAGGCTGCAATCACACTTTCATTTGTGAGAGTAGAGAACGGACGGGATATTTCATACGAAATTACGAGGGCTTGGTCAGCAAGAGGCAAATCAATCGTTGAAACGTTAGACCTTGTCAGGGAAGGTCAGCCGATTTCCGATCTGGACCGCACTGAGTACGCCCAGTACGTAGAAGACCTTGTTCCATTTGGTCTCTCTCAACTGTTCTTCTTCGATGGAGAAAAAATTCAGGAAATTGCGGATGAGGACGGCAGCGTCGGACTGCGAGATGCCATTCGATCTCTTCTCGGGTTGGACATTATTGACCAATTGCAAACTGACTTGACAGTCTACACCAGCCGCAGGGCGGATCAAAAGACATCTGGCAATATAGAACGCCTACTCGCAGAAAAAGAAACTTTACAAAAAGAGCTCGCGGCAGAACAAGATCGCCGTGCCGAACTACAGAGCAGGTGCGATCAAGCAGCCAGGCGCGTTGAGCGATCAGAAGCGGCATACCGTAGCGAAGGCGGCCGACATGCCCTGTCCCGCGAAGATGCCCTTGCAAGACTTCGTTTGGCCGAAGATGAGCAGGCCGAACTGAGCTCACAGTTAAAGCGCGCAGCAAACGAACTCTTGCCGCTAAGCCTAGCCCCACTCTTGGTACAACAGCTCCATCATAGGGCCAGTGAGGCGCGTCAGGGAAATCACTCGAATGCCATCCGAGATTTCGTCGATGCATTCGAGAAGCGATGCCGCACCGACAGATCGAAAATGAATATTTGGTCTGACAATCACTTCGATGATCTGCGTTCGGATTTCGGCACCGATAGAGGGGGGCAGAACATACACCTCTTTGCCGAGCCTGATTGGATTCTTCAAAGACTCGGCTTGCTCTCTGACGGTCGCCAGAACCTCATGGCACAACTCGCCGCTAAATTTGACCGAAATCGGGAGCTTAGGGCCAAACTCAAGAGAGAACTGGAGGGTTTCGACACGGGACAAGCTGAAAAGGCACTTGCAGATCTGAAAGAAGCTGAGCGCACACTCGGCGGGTTAGAACGTGATCTGGAGTTCCGTGATGAAGCAATCGATCGAAAGTTGCGAGAGCTGGACACGGTTGAGCGTCGTTTCAAGCAGGAGGAAAACGCACTGAAAAAGCTAGCGCAGGAGGAGAGAGGTTCAGCTTTCGCTCTACGTGCTCAGAGCGCGCTCGCTTCTTTTGGCAGCGCATTGCTGAAGGATCGTATCAGCCGACTGCAATCCGAATTCGTCGGATGTTTCAATCGCCTAAGTCGCAAGAAGTCCTTGGTTTCCAAAGTCGAGATCAACCCAACCGACTTTAGCGTAATCCTGATAGGCAGTGACGGCGATACGATCGAGAAGAGCAGCCTATCAGCGGGCGAACGTCAGATATATGCGATCTCCATGCTTTGGGCGCTCGGTAAAACGAGCGGGCGTCAATTGCCGATCGTGATTGACACCCCGTTCTCGCGGCTCGACCAATCCCATCGGCTCTCGATCGTGCGAGATTATCTGCCAACGGCAAGCAACCAAGTGATCTTGCTTTGCACCGATACAGAGATGACGCCAACTCTTGCTGAGACCCTTACGCCACATATCGCCCGGACCTACAAACTGGAAGCGACGACGGACGCCAGGAGAACATCCGTATCATCAGTAAATGACCTGTACGAGGAACTCGTCTGATGCATTTTACAAAACTCAGAGTATCCTCGGAGGCTACCGGTCGCCTGAGAATGCTGAGGCAACGCAGCGGCCTTACGCCAAACCTGTTATGCCGCATGGCGCTAACCTCATCTCTGGAGATGGGTCCAGTGGGCGGAATGGTTGCACCTGAGGAGAGTGGGCAAGAATTCAACGCGTATACTTTGTTCGGATCCGATCAACCCATTTTCCTGTCGCTTCTCTCCCTCGTTGAGACAAGCGATGAAGACGAGCTCAACGACGAGGAGCTCATACGCCGCCTGCGGTGCCACATAGACCGCGGCATAGGTCACATCGCCATCCGCATCGACACACCTGCCGATGCAGCTAGGCTGTTGGCAGGGGAGGCCGCATGACCCGATCTACAATCTATTTGGATCACAATGCCTCTACACCTGTAGATGAAAAGGTAATCGACAAAATCGTCGCGGCGATGCGCGAGTTGCCAGCCAATCCATCTTCCGTAGACCATCGCGAGGGAGCCGCCGCCTCGGCTGCCGTTGAAGAGGCCCGTGAGCGGGTCGCGAAGGGGATAAATGCCAGGTCGGCCGACATCATCTTCGTGAGTGGTGCGACGGAGGCCAATAATTTGGCAATTGTCGGCACGATGCGAGCTCAAAACAAAACGGGCCGCACCCGGATTGTTACCATCGCAACAGAGCACCCATCGGTGCTCGAAGCAGCCAGAAATACTGGTGTCGGTAATGAGATCGTCGTGCTCCCCGTTGACGACCAGGGACGGATCGACCTCAACTTGCTTGAGTCGGAGCTTAAAAGGGGCACAGCGCTCGTAAGCTCCATGGCCGCGAATAATGAAACAGGTGTCTGCCATCCCCTTTCGGCAATCGGGCGGCTTTGTGAAAAGTACGGCGCACTCTTTCACTGCGACCTTACGCAACTGACGGCATACCATCCCATTGACGTCCAATCCTCTAACATTCACCTCGCGAGCCTTTCCGGGCATAAGATGTATGGCCCCAAGGGAACCGGTGCACTCTATTGTCGCCGCCGACGTCCTCACGTCGCACTAGAACCGATCCTTCGAGGCGGCGGCCAGGAGCGCGGCCTGCGCTCTGGCACTCTAAATACTTCTGGGATCGTCGGGCTGGCGGCGGCTTTCGAGCTGAGAGAACCGCGGCTGAAAATTGCCGCCAATATCGCTGATCTTCGAAACGCTTTGGAACGGCGTCTTGTCCAGGAAACGGGCGCCTTCGTAAATGGTGGCGAGGCTGATCGCTTACCCAATACTCTCAATCTATCGATTCCCGGCATCGAACCTCTTGCACTGATGAGACGGCTGAGTGGGCAGATTACTTTTTCGAGCTCCAGCGCCTGTTCGACACAGTCAGTAAAAGACTCGCATGTTCTTGAGGCTATGTT
The DNA here is from genome assembly GCF_000620505.1 of Sulfitobacter sp. 20_GPM-1509m. Taxonomy (GTDB): domain Bacteria; phylum Pseudomonadota; class Alphaproteobacteria; order Rhodobacterales; family Rhodobacteraceae; genus Pseudosulfitobacter. Next base: position 65,251 of record NZ_JIBC01000011.1, read on the forward strand.
TGGCGCAAATACTGAGCGCACGAAAAGCGCATTTCGCCTCGGTCTGGGCTTTGGCACTACAAAGGATCAAGTCGAAACTGCCGCAGAACTATTTATCGAAGCGGTTTCCGGCATTCGTCAGGGCCGCGTAGGAAGTGCCGCCTAACTTTAGAAATTTAAGTTGAAGATCCTCATCGCCTGCGTCCTCAAGGCCTCCTGCCGCGCTCTCGCTTGGTCGGCACCCCATTCGTCATTCTCGGCCAAGACTTGATTGATCTGCAGGCGGGACTCCTGCAAAATCGCTCTCTTGTTATGGAAAGGTCTATTGCCCGCCCGGTTGTTCTCATCCTCGCTAAGCAATGTCAGATTTCCAAGCTTATGCAGATGAGGTAGCATCTCCACTCCCGCTTCTTCGGGGTTTTGTGGGCTGACATGCTCCAAAGTCATTGCACGAATGTCGATCGATACATTCGGGGCCATCACAGTTGGTCGGCCGTTTGCTTGGCCGTTGTACCAAGCCGACATGAACTCTGAGATGGCAAGAAGGTACTTAATCTCCTTCTTGTTCTTGTCGTAGTCCAATCCATCAAGTTGGCGCTCTAGCGCGTCAGTGGTCGCATAGCGATCCAAAAGATCTCTCAAGATTGCCTCAAAATCAGCGAGGCGATACTCGTTTGGAGTATCTCTAATCTTCGTGATCATCGGGCCAATTTTTCTATCGTATTCGGCAATCCTGGCGCGCGCCAACACCCCGTAGCGAAACGCAAACCGCTCAAGGACACACATCAAACGTTCTTGATGGTCTGCGTGAAGACTCTGGGCCGCATAGACGAGAGGGAGGATCCAGTGTTGCTTCAAGTCGCGAAGCGTGTAAGCAAGCCGATCCGACATAACCTGTGACAGGTTCAACCCGCCGCCGGCGATGTTTCCTTCAGCGAGGGCTCTGATCTTCAACATATCCACTTTGAGAGCTTCAACTCTCTGGACGAGAGCTCTGGCGTCTGCTGCTCCCAGCAGCTCACCGCTCGCGAGCTCCTCAAAGTGCATCGCCTCAAATTCAGTGGATGTGCGGGCGATATTGAAACGCCGACCCGTCCGCGCTTGGTAGGCAAGCACAAGGTAGTCATCGGGATTGGGAGCGATGCCACCTATTTCCCTCCATGCCGCAGCCAGCTGGTCTCTCTCCGCCGCTTCTAGCCTTTGACCGGCCCGCTCCATCGTGGTTGCACGAAGAAGATCGCAGTCGCTAACAGGCAGGCCTCTGTTGTTCAGAACTCTAAATATCAGGCTCGCGTGTTCGGGGGCATTTGCCTCAATGTGCACAACTTCCCAGTCCTCGAGGGCGCTCGCGTAAAACTGGTTCAGCGCGTTGAACTCACGCTCATGCGAACCCGTGGCGTCCCGGCGATCCTGAAGCATAGCGAAACATGCTTGATACGCTGCTTGAAGTAGCCGATGCGACGGAGCTGTTGTTTGCACATCATCCCCTCTCAAAAGCCCTTTGAAAACAGCATCATCGGTATCATTCAAGGTTAACGGATAGACATCCTTGGTTTCCATGAACTCTAGGTCTTTGTTCATGATGAAGCGCGTAAAAAGTGTTTCCGCCATTGTCGACAACGCCGATGCTAGCTCCGGAGAACCCTCGCGAAATAATTCGGAAGCCGAGAGGCAATGTTCGCGCAAGGACGCTACAAACAGCAAGAAAGTGGCAAAGCGCTGTTGGCCGTCAATGACTTCTCGTCTGGGTCGTACCAAGCCGCCAGGGTCTTTTGGTGAAGTGACCACTGAGCCGAAAAAATGCCGTTCGCGCTCTCCATTTATTCGTCTTTGCCAACAACGCCGCACGTCGTCAATGAACGCATCGATTTGCTCATTTTCCCATTCGTAGGCACGCTGGTAAGCGGGCACGCGAAAGAGTGTCATACCACCAAAAAGTGCGGACACAGTGGTCGGCGTAGCACGCTGGCACAGCAGATCTGAGACTTTTTCCATTTTAGATGACGTTATCCAATTTCACTTTTAAGTATGCCCTGATAGCGGATTAGAAAATTCGATGGGTCCGACGGCTTTGGTCCCATTCTGCTTCGGAGCAGTTCAAATCCGCCGGCGGCATAAAGATTCAAAATGTGCATGCCCTCCGCCGACAACCTCGTGGGCGAGGCAACTTGAAGCAGTTTCGAGATCGACCTCTCTAGCTGCTGTTCGGAATAGTCTTCAGAATGAAGAGCCGTTACTTCCGCATCTACCAGCAATCCTGCGATGTACTCACGGTACGGCTCGTACTCATTGGGATAACTTGCAAGAAAGTTGGCTCCATCGAGCATTTCATTCGTACTCGTCTTTCTGCAAGAAAGACCAAGCATCAGTCCCGCATAATATGCGTCGAAAAGGATGAGTGACCCTCGAGCCGCATCTGATGACTTTGTTCGGCCAAACATCCGTTGATCGACATAATCGAAATAAATACGGGCCTCCTTGTGGAGCACAAATCCACGCGCCCGGGCATTTTGATCAATTGTCATGCCGATGTTCTCCCGCTTTGGAATTGGAAGAATGCGCTCTTGCTGTCATCTATTTTTACGGATCCGTCCGACTGATCGATTGAAGCTGTTATAAATTGGGTGTCCGCCCGCCCTTCAAAAGAATCGGCAAAGCCCTCACGCTCACTCGAAATGACAAAAATGATGAGTTGGTCAAAGATCTTCGGGATCAATGCGCCAACGTTCTTCCGCAAAACCAAGTCTAAGGAGACGGCCGGAGAGTCGACAATGAAGGGAAGCCGCGCTGGCGCTTCCGCTAGGAGAGCGGTCAAAAACGCATAGCAAACCGCGAGCTTTTGCCCTTCACTCGCACTATCTTTTGGGAGGTTTTCTTCATTAACAAGATGAAGGCGGCCGTCGATCCTGGACACGCGGATGATCTCATTGTCCAGAATCTTTTCCAGCTGAACGTTTGTTCGATCTTTGACGAACACTTGAAGCCGTTCTTTGGAGAGCTTCCGCGCGCGCCTCGCTGCAAGGATCAGTTTGTCTGCAGCCGTAAAGTAGCGATTATTCTCGCTGGCTGTTTCGTATGCTTTCCTGCGCTCTCTTTCCATTTCTCGGCAAGCGGGAAGGTTTCGCTTCCAATCGGCCTCATCAAGCGAAATAGGTACATCTGTCAGGAAGCGTAGCGCTTGATCTTTTCTCGCCTTTTCGGCCAGAAGCTCCCCTTTTTCAGATGTGAGCCTCTCTACTTCCTCCATGCCAGCTTGCGCTTTCTCGATATCCAGGCGCGCCCGTTCCTGTGCGACCGAGGTCAGCCGATCTTCGGCATCACTCAGGTCTTCGGTCACCTCGGAGAAGGAGCGCCGATCGACACTGTCCGTAAGCTTGTAACGGATATCGTTGATGACACTTACTTGTTCGTCACCCAGATGGTCGTCAGCATGCGAAAGGATATGGCTCCGCTTCTCGTCATCCAAATCAACGCCGCAAACGCACCTATCTTGTACTGCAAGATCTTCAAAAAAGGATCTAGAGGATCTCGGCAACCTTTTTTCTCTAAGCGTTTCACTCAACGTATTTAGTCTCGCAGCAACAAAACTGTGGAGACTTAATGGCGACCGAAAGCTCGAAATCGCGCTGCTGGAATATTTTGCGATATCACTACTCGCTGCCCGACTTCGATCATCAATATCCTTTTGCCTATCCTGAAACTCCTCATTCTCGTAACCCAACTCACGACATCGGTCATCGATTTCGTCTACTCTTCCGTCAATTTTATCGAGAGCTCGATCAAGAGACACTTTTTCCTGATTTAGTTTAGCAAGAACTTCCTTCGCTTCGGTGTACTCTCGCTCCAGGCGATTTACAGCCGCCTGTTCAGAAGCCGTGGTTACATCCCTGTTTCTCTTCTTTCGATTACCTTTAAGCGTCTCTATTCGAGCGACAAGGTCGTCAAAAGAATCAGTTCTGTATAGCGCCTCAATCGCCTTGTCCGCGGCAGCGGCACCGTCTTTAAGCATATCTTTTGCAAGCTCACCATCGAAGACGAACAGATCAATACTTCGACTCAAAGCTGAGGCTAAAGCCGGGTCAATCGAGTTTAGGAGGTGTCCAGATTGCTTACCGCTCTGGACGGTTGTTGTGTAGAGATAGTGACGCCCCATCTCAAAATCGAAATCAATCCGGAACGTCAACCTTTCTCCGTAAACCGACAGAACGAGCTCGAAATATCCTTCCTTAGTCGTTCGGTCAGCCTGCAACGCGGCAATCGAAAGTGATTGATCCAACCGGCCTGTTAGAGCCGACCGCAGAAGCGCCATCGTCGTGGTTTTACCCGTTCCGTTTGGCATTTGCAGGAGGACGTGACTGTATTTATCCGGATCAAGAGTGACACTGGCATCGCGCAAATAGCCGCGCAGCCCCTTTGCGTTCCAACCTAGAACAAGAACGTTATTACTTGTCACGTTGAGCATCCTCGTCGAGGATAATTTCTATTGTATCCTCAATCCTATGTGGTGGAGGCAAAGCTTCTAATGTGGCCTTCAGCAGTCGCTCAGTGGACTGCTGAACCGAAGTGCTGTGAGAAACTTTCTTGGAAGCTTCTGCGATAGCAGCTGCAATTTCTTGTGCAGCCGTGGTCTGATCCTGATCATTCATTGTTCATCCCTCCGCGTCCCGCTCAGCTCAGCAAGCCACTCATAACGTCTAAGGTCTGTCGTGTCGCTGTCATCTTCATCGCCGAAATCGATAAAATCCAGTACATGCGCTCTTTTATTGACGTTGCTAGGATCGGTACGCAAGCAACGACCCAGTCGCTGGATGGTTTCGAGCTTGGCGCGCGCAGATGAAAACAGCACAATATTCCTGACAGATTTAATGTCGATGCCTTCAGATAGGCGATGGCAACTCACCAAACAATCGAGTTTCCCGTGGGCAAAATCCAACAAGCGCTGCGACTCATCTCCTTCATAATAGGTGCCAAAGACAATGCCTGCTTCCAAAAGATACCTCTGAACCAGTTCCCCATATTTTCGCGTTTCTACGAAGATCAGAGATCTCTCATAGAGCTCAGGCTTTGCCGCTAAGTGGTCCTTGAAGGGCTCCAGCTTCTCAGTCGTAACCTTTCGAACGCGTGACAGCTCGCGATAGAGCGCTTCATCACTTACGACTTCACCCGCCGCTTTTTTTCCGTGATGTCGCTTGATCAAGTTTCGGATTTCTACCCGATCTTCATCCGATAGTTCGTACTCTAGGGCGGTGTAGTCGAACTCACACAAGATGCCCCTACGAATCGCGTCTTCAATTTCAAATTTAAAGATGACTGGGCCAATTTCCGCTTCAATGAAACTGTTGCCAATTTCATCATATTCTCTCTCTGGCGTTGCGCTCAGCCCCAATCGATATCCAATCGGAGAAACCCATCCGGTTAGAGAGCTAACTTGCGCGGGAGAACCGAAGCCATGCACCTCATCGCAAATTATGAGAGTCTTTTCCAACGCGCCATCAACGCTGGATAGGAAATCTGATAAATAGCTTTGAGAAACAAGCAAAAGTCTCTTTCCACGACTGGCGACAAATCGCGGCCCTTCCCGGTTTGGACCAAAATGGCGATAGATTCGGTAGGCGCTGTCAGGCACCATTGCCTGAAACCATTGCTCTAGCAGGTCATTTCCCCGCATCGTTACAATAACGGTATCCACTAAATTTAGAGATGTGAGCTTTTCAATGATGCGAAGTGCGGTTCGAGTCTTTCCAGTTCCGGTAGCCATTTCAAGCACACCGCTCTTTTTGGACAAAAAGCACTCAATCGCGTCGTCTTGGTGACGCCACCTGCTATCAGTTTTGTCTTGTCGTTCGGAGCTACGGCTCGGTCGGTAGAACTGCGCCAGGTTTCCACGGATGGCTTCGGGAATATCGAAGCATCGGACATTCGGGTCGCTGTTAGTCCAGAGCCGCTCAAAACGCTTGCGATGCGACTCAACCCGCGAGGCATCTCGTGGGTCTGCCCAGCTCAGGAAGACGTCAAGGCTTTCAAAATTTCTGCGCCCTTGCTCCGTTTCGTTTTGAGAACCGTGGAACACAACACTATTACCAGTATGATCCCTAAAAACTCCGAGCTTGGGATGGTAATCACCACTTAGCTTGCCGGTTGGGACAGCCAACCGGACAGTCAGAAGCTTCTCAGCGATCATGTAGGAGAGTGTTTGGACGGGCTTAGAACTCGCGCATTGTGCAAGTTCATCCACCTCAGCTCTCAGAGCCTGAAGGAGTACATCGTCTTCGATCGCATCCGCGCCTTGTTTTATCGCAGCCCAGTCCTCAGGCTTTAGTTTGGGACTGGTGAGTAACCTCATTTTCCCACCGTTCTGTGCGAAACCTGCGATCCCAGTCGCAACCCGTTGGAGCCAACTCGAAGTGAAGTATCCCACACCTCGGTCATAGGACACGGAATGGGCAAGGCATGGATTCATCAGAACTTGGTCGATATCATCCTTTGACGTGTCTAAGTCAGAGGGAAAGGTCAGGGATCTCAAGGATTTGTTCATAGGCCTATCTTGCTGCACGTCGGCGAGACATGAAAGGAGTAAGTCCATTTTTGTACTATCGTAACGTGCGACGTGCCAGCACATCGATATTGTAAGCCTGTCGATCTTGGTTAGACCGCCTTGGCAGCCGTCCGCTCAACAAGCGGCTGTGCTTGGCCTGCTCTCGCACGGCTCATCTGCTGGATCGACACCTACCTTTGAATCGCATCGTCCACTAATACGCCCGTTGTCCCCTAAAGGCCTTATAGTGATCATCCGCACCTTAAAGACCGAAGGCACGGGCTAAACCCGCTGCTGCATCGTCGTATGCGGAACGTACTTTCACCAGCCAAGCTCCGAACCGGCGCATTTAATGGCATGCGATCAAACCTAACATCAAGAACCAAATCATCCGCTTTGCTTTAAAACGGAAACGATACAGGAGGCCCGCAATTCAATGCACTTATTTAGCGGCTGACGCAATTAATGCGTCAATCTCCTCTTGTTTTTCCTTTTCGAGGCGAGTTTCAAGGCCCAACAATGTGAAAATTACGCGCCTGATTAACGTCCGGCCTTGGCCAGAAGCTTGTTGGAATACTTGGTTGGTGAAATCTACTGTCCCAAGAGGTTTAAGCTTACGCCCAAACCACTCCTCTGAGAATTCTCGTTCATCCAGTGCAGTCGGCGCCAGTTCTCTTAGGGTATCAAACAGGGCTTGAACACCGACAGTCTTCGTCAGGTATGAAGTGACAGGCATTTCTGGTCCACAAACATTAATAACAGCACGGAAGAAGTTTGTAACCGCTCCCAGAAGTACCTTGTCCCTGGTCTCCAGATACAGACTACGCAGGGGAGAACTATCTCTCGGCCTCAGTTCCGAAATCATCGCCCTCGTCTGCTGCTTTCCTGTTCGTAGTGCGTCCGCATCCTGCTTCGGCGACGACGATATTAGTCGGGTAATACCGTCCACTACAGTCGCAGTAGATACCATCCAGCGGTTCTTTGAGCGCGCCTCAACGCGGGAGATCGCGAAGTCATTTTCTGCCGCTACAAGAATCCTTTGATATAGTGGACTACTCTCCTCAGTGTTGAGCTTGCGTGACAGGAATACCGCAAGCTTCTCTGGAGACCATCGATCAGCAGGCTCTTCTTCAATGTTGTATCCGAACAGTTCGTATGTCTGACTACGATCGACTGGTTTCTGAGTCGAGTTAATCGTAGCGAACAAGTACGCCTGATACGGTCGAGGAAGATCAAGAAACACCGAGCACAATACCGGCATTTTCAGCCTGCCAGGTTTAGCCTCCGTAAACCCGAACAACCGATGCTGACCGTCAATAACTGGCGCGAGGCGTTGACTTGTAGGGATGACCAACTCCAGGCAATCTTCACTGCCGCCCCTGCTCCGGATTTGCCATTTCACGGCTTCATCTTGCACTGCCAAGCCATCTTCGCTCGAATAATTGGCTGCGAGAATAATAGAATTGGGAAACGCTGCTTCATCTGTTGATATATACCGACCGATGTCCCGGAGGCGTGAATCCCGTAATTGACGCTGGGAACCTCGAAGCTGGTAGGCGTCGTCACTCCTGATTGCGGTAAGCTTATCAGTGTAGCAGACATCGAGAAGTATCTCGGCAGGGATTGCAACAGCGTAGAACTCTCCAAGCGGCTGGTCTACCCGAATAGCTGGAAAACGAGCATAAATCTGATTATCGGTCATACTGTGAAACCCTCGGTGTCGCCAGCTGCATCATCACTTAGGTTGCCGCCCAACGGCGCTTGTGCATTCGCTTGACTGAATTTTTTGTCATCCCAATTAGCGATCCACCAAGTGACAATCGCTAGGATTGTACCGATTGTCAGCGCAGGATACGGCAAACCTGGAGCGATAGGCTCAGCAAATGCCGCAGCCCCCGCCAGAATCAAGAAGAGAAACAGAACCAAAATGAACAAGCCCCGAAGATGTTTATCTTCATCCTCCATTATAAGAACTTGAACACAAGAAATTGAACCAACTGCCGCAAAGAATGTAAGAATTGACTGAAATACATTTGAACTGGCCTGCAGCGACACCACATCATTCGACAACATGACCACACTTTCAATCAATGCAATCCATATTCCGACGGCTCCAATTATCATAGACAACAGAAAATAAAATACGTAGGTAGGTTTCCCGAACGGATGGGAAACTCGTTTCCACAGCGTACGACCGAGCTGAACCCATTCCCTGGGTTCTGTGTAGTCTTCATCGCGGCCAAATTCTTCAGACATCAAACCAACCTAATATAATTTGCTTCTCAGGTGAGTATCGCGCAGCAGTATCGTGTCGGGAAGTTTTGGCAAGGATCTTCGATAACTTCAAGTGAGTGTGCCATTGCCATCCACAGCAAAAGCACACACCGCCAGGTCATTCCGCCCAACGATGATGGAGAGAATCGGCAGATGCCCCCGCCCTCGCATTAGATGGAGGTCACGTTTCACGTCACGAACGCAGGGCTGTGCACTCCGGTGTAGCCGTATGCGCTCCCTCAACTTCCTCACGCCTTCTGGGTATGCAGCACAACCGTCACCCACCCAACAACTCCTCGATGAAACCTTCCTGTCGGTCGAGCACGTTCTCCCATTCCTTCGGCACGACCGCGTCCCGCTCAAGAGTCTCCGGTTCAGGTTGCGCTCGCCCAGCCTCCATCGCCATCACGTTCATCGCCCGCGATTCGCGACGCTTTGCACGATCTCGGACGGGCGTGCCTTCCGCAGGTTTCTTCGGCTCGCCTGCACCGGTCTCGTCACCACCGTCGCCACCCCATGGGCCGACCCCCTGCACACTTGGCGGATAGGGGAATGGCTTGCCCTCCTGGCGGGCCAGCATCTCTTTGAAGAACGGATCGTCATAATACTTGATCCGACTTGCCTTGATCGGATGTTGCGGCGAGGCGAGAATGATGACCTCGTCGGGATCCATCAAGCGTGCCTCTGTCTCAGAAAGCAGCGGCCGCTCTTCGAGCCGCGCCGAGGTCGAGGTCGCACCAAGGAAGCCTTTGTTGCGACCATACATCCGGGTCACCGCCTCGCGGGTCGTGCTGCCGACCGCCGCTGAGACCTCCTTCACGGTGCGCAGGTCGCGAGGGGTGATGTAGAGCTTCAGCCCTGCCCCGTTCTCGAGGCTCTCCCGCCCCTCGGGTCCGTAGATCCGGTCGAGCGATGCCAGCGACTGCGCGATCATCGCAACGCGGCCGCCATAGCTTGCCAGCGAGTGGATTGCGCGCTCGAGATAGGGCATGGCCCCCATCTGCTGGAATTCGTCGATCATCATCATCACGGGCCAGGGTTCGTCCGGACCCGGCTCGTTCAGCCGGATCGAGGCGATGAGATCGGCGAACATCAGGCGCAGGAGCGGCGCCAGCGTCGCGATGTGATCCTCTGACACCGCGATGTAGAGTGATTGCGGGGTCTTGCGGAAGGTCGAGAAATCAAAGTCGCTCGCCTCGGTGGCCGAGCGGACCGCCGGGTTGTCCCATTGCTTGAGACCGGCAGTCATCAGCGCCTGGATGTTCGAGGTCAGCAGCCGCGACGATGCCGAAGCCGCGTTTGTCCAGAGCTCGCGCAGGATGTCTTCCTCGGCCTCGTCGGCATAGGTCTTGTACTGAGCGTTCTTGTACTCGCCCCCGGCGACGATCTTGTTAACCTCGCCAAGGTTTGGCGTGCCGCGCTGGATCGCTAGAAGGCAGGCCGCGACGAAGATCGACTTGCCCGCCTCAGAGAAGGTGTCGAGCGTCTTGTTGTCCTTGTCGAGGAAAAGGTCGGCGAGGATCGACACCTCGGTGAAGCGCTGCGCGAATGTCGGGGCCTTGGCGATCCGCGCCAGAGGGTTGTAGCGGTGCGTGGCGTTGGCCCAGTCGAAGGGGCTGAAACGATAAACCTCGTCGCCGTTAAGCGCCCGGAGCCGGGCGGTCTTCTCGAAGTTCTCGCCCTTCACATCGAGTACCACCATGGACCCTGCGAAACTCAGGAGGTTCGGGATCACGAAACCGACGCCCTTACCAGCGCGCGTTGGAGCGACCATCATCACATGCGGGATTGTGGTTGAGGAAATGAACTCTGCCTTCGAAGTCGGCGCACCGAGCTTGCCGCAGACAAAACCCTTGCTGGGGGCCTGCAGCATGTCGTTCTTCTTCAGCTCCGCCTTGGTTTGCCAATGAGCCGAGCCATAATCGTCCCGCTCCTTCTTCCAGGTCCAAGCGAGCGCCAGGGCGCCGAGGCCGATGGCCCCGAAGCCGACAGCGCCAAACCCCACCTTGAAGGCCTCGGGGTGCGCCGCGCGCGTGGCGGCGCCGACCTTCCAAAGCGCCAACATGTCGAAACTGCCGAAGCCGGTTTTCAGGGCTAGGGTCAGGTAGAAAGCGGCGACGATAGTGCCGATGACGGCGCCGCAGATCACACCGAAGAGGAGCGCGGCCCAGAGGGGAAGTGTCTTGGTCATGGTGGTCATCCCCTTCAAAAGTCCATCTCGTCGTCCAGACCGCGATCCCGACCGAGATCGCGACCCAGCTCCTGCGCCTCCTGCTGGCCGCGCATCCGCGCCACTTCGGTCGCCTTGCCCTGCTGCAACCCGGCGGCGCGGTCGGTGAAGACCTGATCGCCGGTTTCCTCGAAGGTCATCTCGAGGAACTCCTGCGTAACAGTGATCTGGTCGAGCTTGCTCGGCAGGGCCGCGTCCAGCACCTCGTAGTTGCCACGCCGAAGCTCGGCCAAGCCCTCCTCGCCCAACTCCTTGAAGAGCTCGGACTGCAGGGTCCGCTCGACGGTCTCCTCTTGTTCCTCGGTGAGTTTGCCGTCCCGCAACATGTCTGCAAGGTCCTGCAGATAGGGATTGGGTGTCCGGTCGTCGTCGATGAGCGGCAGGATCTCCTGTTCCTCGTCCGCGAGGGTTCGACCGATCTCGACGCCAAGTTCCTTGGCGCGTTCCATCAGCGCATCCATCACGCCGTCGACCTTCTCGAGCGCGGTATCGAGCTGGTCGTCATTGGCGGTCTCGACGCTGAGACCATCCTTCGCCAGAACAGCATTCATGTCCCGCTCGACCCAGTCCTGCGCCATGCCGTAGTTTCGCGTACCGCCGGCAGCGATCCGGGCCACCAACTCCGCGCTGTCCATGCCTGCTTCTTCGCCGCGCTCGAGCACGTCGCGTAACCCCTCGTCATTGCCGGACTGCAGCGCGGCGATCAACACCTTGCTGCCCGCCCCCGGCGGATAGGGTTCTTTGAGCTGCTTGCCAAAGCGCGCGCGCAGGTCTGGGTCCGGCACCATCTGCGAGAGATCCACAATGACCGGCGCGGCCTTGGCCTCGAATGCAGCCCGCTCGGCCGGGTCCAGTTCCTCGGCCTTGAGCCTCAACGCCTCGATCGTACGCTCGGAATAGTCGATCGCATCACCGACGGTCTTGATGTCCTTCATGTCTATCTCTCCTTCGGTGAAATTCCACGGCGTGCCCGAACCAAGCCCGTCCGCCATGCCGCGCACGGCGCGCGCCATGTGGTGCCGGTCCATCCGGTCCAGCAGGTCGGCGAGGTTCTTGTAGTCTTTGGCGAAGCCCACCACCTGCGCCTGCGCGATGGCGGCTTCCTGGGCCGTCATGACGATCTCGCACGGCAGGCGGGCCTCTTCCTTAGCGCGGTAAATCTCTTCGATCCCGGCGGGCTTCTCGAAGATGCCGCGCTCAAGCCGGGTGGTGGCGTCGAGCATCACGCCATAGCCTTCAGCGATCTCGGCCTGCTTCTCGCGCATGAGCTGCGGCGACATCACGCCCTCGGCCCAGCAGGAGAACCAGGTGCCGTTTTCGACGCCGCGATTGTTCAGGATGATGTGCGCGTGCTTGTGCGCCCGGTCGTCATGGACCGCGAGCACATAGTCCCACTGGTCGCCGTATTCGCCGCTCTCGAAGAAATGTTCCGTCCAGTCCATCGCGATGTCGCGAACCTGATCGACCGTCACATCGGTCGGGAAGGACAGCAGCATGTGGGAGGTGAAACCGAGCTTGGTCGAGCCGCGCCAGGTCCCGGCCCAGTCCTCGATGATGTCCTCTTTCTGCTCCTCGGAAAGCACCGCCGTATCGGTCAGCACGTTGGTCATCGTCGAGTAGGTGTAGACCGCCTTGTCGTTGATGTAAGAGATCTGCGCCCCGAGCGAAGCACGCGTCTTGCAGCCTCCGGCTCGGATCCTTTTGAAGACCGCCGCCCGGCTCTGACCCGACGCCGCCTTCAGCGCGTTGCGCGCCGACATGGATCCGACGCGCGCGAAACTCCGCCCCTGCCGACGCCCCGCCAACCGCGCGTCGATCCGCGCCGCGGCCTGGCCCCGGATGCGCTCATCCTCCCAGAGCCGCCCCATGACCGAGGTGTAGAGAGCGAGGGGATCAGCCATTTCGAGAGTTCCGGTTCTTCAGAAAATCATCGGGTATCACCGTTCGCGTTCGAGGCTTGCCGAGAGGCAGCGAAGGGCGATCCAATTCTGAGTCGGAACTCTCACGCACGAGCCTCAATCCGCGCTCGATCGTGCGCGGGCCGTCCTCCAGAGCCGCGCTCTGTGCCCCCTGCCCTTCTTCCTTTTGCGGCCACTCCTGATGACGCAGCGCCTGCGCCGCATCCTTCATCCGGCCCATCTCACGGCTCATGGACTGCGCCAGATCGAGCAATTCGATCAGCACCGCGCGATCCGCCTCCGAGACCTCGAGCCGACCGCGATGGACCGCCTTGGCGAGCGCCAATCCCGCGTCGCTCACATCCTTCGCCTGACGCCAAGCCGCGCAGAATTCTGCGATCAGATCGCGCGGCACATCGAGAAACCCGCTCCGCCCGCGCAGCACCGCATTCAGCGCTTGAGACCGGTTGGCATAACCCCGTTCGCGCCACTCGGCATCGAAGGCGTCCAGCTCGGATCGGCTCGCCCGGAACGCCACCGCCTCGCTCGGATCGCGCATCGCGATGCCCTCGCCCGCCTCTTCTTTCGCGAGCCGGTTCACGTGGCGCGGAGAGATGCTAAATGCCGCCGCCAGCTCCTTTGCACTCTCACCCGCTGCAAAGCGCCGCGCGACTTCGATACGCTCTTCAAGCTTCAGGTTTTTCGCTGGCCTCGGCACTAGGGCGTTCTCCCGCTTCAAGGAAATGGATGCATGCGCAGACGCGCGCGAGGCAGCGATTGTTCGCAATCGCGTTCGCTTGCGGCGGAGCATTCAGCTTTGCGGGAAACGCCCATGACAGACCCCTCGGACAAAATGTGCAAACATTGGCCATATCCTGCCAACGTCTTCCTTCTCTCCTTCGTTTATACTTCAATAAATCACATTGCGCAATATTACGTTTTGCATGTTGTGTCTTTTTGCTGGCATTTGAGCGCGTCCAAAACCGCTGCGCAGCGCGAGATGGAACGGGCGCAGTCCTCATCGATGCGCGGCAATCAGGTTGAAAAAACTGCTGAACTTGTGCTGGAGCAGCACGCGAAGTCAGGCAAACCGAGCGCCCGAGCCGGTCAAGGATCGGGCGCCAGGAACACGAAAACGGCCCGCGCGGGATAGCGCGGGTCAAGCCCGTTAGGGGCGTCACGAAGTTTCTGAGAGACGGCGTCAGACCCCTGCGGGTCCGAAGACCCGCAGGGGTATCTGGGTTAGTTACCCAGCCCCCGAACGCGTAGGTCGTCATAGCGGCGGCGGGCGATCAGCGCCTCGGTCTCGAGGCTGTCGAGGGTCTCGGGATGGGCGTCGTCATCGAAGGCGGCGAGGTAGGCATCAAGGGCCATGTCGGCTTGCAGTTCGGCGAGGTCGATGGAGTGTTCGAGTGTCATGATGTGATCCGGCCCAACGATCGTCGCCCAAACGGATCGTGGAAAAGACCGGGGGCATGAGAGCGGGCTGCACCCGGCACGGGGCGGAATAAAATGGAGCACGCCGGGGGCAGGTTTGTTGTGAGCGATGCCTCAGCAGCGCTCACAACAAACCTGCCCCCGGCGTTGCTGACCGCTCGACCCCGGGCTAGCGATTTCTGAGGCCAACAGGTCGACGGAAAGGCGCACGGCGGTGACCTTCACGTGAGACGTTGCCCTCGGTAGCATGACGTTGGTTTGCGGTTTCCACCCTCGCGGCACAGGGTGAATTCGGCGCCCCTGGCAGCTCCGCCAACACGACCCAGGCACGGGTTGCTCGAATGAGAGAAAGGGTGCGCTTGCCTCTCTCAGCGGGCTGCCAGTTCTCCGGCTGACATTCGGTTCCGACTCGAGTTCGCGAGATGCACGTTGTCACTGAACAGAAGGATCGGAGCCGCATCTGCGACCTATCCAGTCTGACGACCCGCCTCTGCGTCCACGTCCGAAATATGCCGCATTCTTCGGACACCGGCATCCGGCCCGTCCTTAGGGCGCACCTAAGAACGAGAAATAGCCAGACCGCCGGAGCGGTCTGGCCGTTGGCTTAGGCGGCGTCTTTGGGGCCCCAGGGAATGACGGCCTGCAGGGACAGATCGTCCTGGTTCGCGGCCTTGCCGAGGTTGGCGTTGAAGCCGTGATCGCGGATGGTCAGCGTGTAGTAGTCGGCGCCGGTCTCCTTGTTCTGCTTCTTCCAGATGCCGCCGCACTCGACCAGCTTGCCGCGCGGGGAGCGGCCAAGGACGCGGTGCGTGGGGGCCATCGGGTTCGTGCTCGCGACGGGTTCGACCGTGATGTCGAGGTCGAACGTCAGGGTCGAGATGGAGCCGACGCCCTTGGCGGTCTCAAAGTCGGCGCTGGTGAATTTGATGCAGTTCGTGGTCATTGCTCTTCTCCTTGTTTGCGTTGCAATGATGGTCACCTTGCAGCTGGCCAAGGCCCGGCCACACCGAAGGCGAAGCGGAGCGGAGAGGGGCAGGCGGCGGTCTTTTTGATCCGCGAGGAATGGCCCGCAGGGTCAGGGGAAAAAGATCGGAGACAACCTTTGTGGACGGGACGACAGCTGCGACCGGCATGTCATGCAACTCAGACACCCGGAGAAGTGCGGTGGCCACGAAGGAAATGTGAACTGCAGACAGAGATGCTGCGGGGGGGGGCGGGCGGTGTCTTCTCTGTCTTCTTGCACCGATCCGGATCCGGGCGAGTCAGAGCTTTTCCCTGACCCAGGCTCACCTGCCGCGTCGACTGGTTTCCGTGGTAACGCGATGTGTGTTGTCTGGAAGAGCAGCAGGAAGACCGTCGAAGCATCGATACCGTGCTCGGCTCACCCGGATTTCTAACGGACCCTCTACGGCACCCTGATAACTTGCGATCCGCGCATCACGACAATCACCGGCCTTCTGTCGGCTGCGGCCAATGCAATCCACCGAGTGTCTAAAACCGTTTGCGACCCATGAAGATTGGGAGCACAGCATGTCCGACAAAGCGAGGAACAACACCGGCCGAGACGCGAGGAACGAGATCAATGATGTCACTTGCCCGCCCCAGCGACCGTTACCGAGACGGCCGAGATGAAGCCTTGCCACGATCAGCCGTCGCAGGGAGAGGCGGCGTTTTAGCTCGGGGAAGACGGGGCGTGCAGCCGACCGACTAGGGCGCGGTCCTGATCATAGGGCAGGACGGGCCCAGATCATCAGGTGGGGATAATTGAGGGAGAAAAGCATCCGCGGTCTCTAATGACCCACTTGGCGGAAAGGTAAGGCAACTATCAACGCTCAAGTCACCAACCATTCGGTCCGCTTGATTTACGCAAAGTGGGCCAATATCGGGACGGGTATCGCAGAAGATGCCTCCGACTGGGTTGTTATGTCCTGAGTAGCGGTTCTTCAATAGACGCATGCCAAACGTCAAATTAACCGACCAAATTGGTCAAAACCCTGCGTTTGTGACACAGACGCAAAGGACCATCTTAGTCTCACACGTTCTGATCAGAGGTTTTAGTCCAACAGCAGCCGTTCGTGCCATTTGCGGCGAAGGTCTGGATTGAGCCCAACCCGGTGATCTTCGTTTCTCGCTGCGTGTGTAATGCAGCACGAAAATCGCTGCAGGGGCAAAAAGACTTGCGTTACTAAGGCATGCAAAAAGCAGTCATCCATCCCAGCGATAGGAAGCCGTTTCGTCTCGCTTGGTGCAGAGCCCATAGTCGCGGTTCACCACCTCTTTCAAAGCTCATTTTTGGAAACGGTCAGAGCAGGTCATCTGAGATCATTTATCCATTTGACGCATATGCGCGATCAATCTAACGATAAGGGCACAACTGTTGGGGTGCCCTATCCGGGCTGAGATGCACGCGCTGCAAACCCATTGAACCTGAACCGGTTAGGACCGGCGGAGGGAACAGCTTGCGGAGCTCTCGTCCGCATTGGCCTTTCCTCTCTTTGCCATCCTGATCCTTGAACCAAGGGGCGGCGACATGGTGGCTAAGGCATTAACGATTGCCGGGTCCGATTCCGGTGGCGGGGCTGGTATTCAGGCGGACCTCAAGACGTTTTCAGCGATGGGTGTCTATGGGGCGTCAGTGGTCACGGCGGTGACCGCGCAGAATACGCAGGCGGTGACGGCCATTCACCCGGTCCCCGATGACGTGGTTGCAGCGCAGATCAGGGCGGTTTTGGACGATATCGAAATTGATGCGATCAAGATCGGGATGCTGGGGACCCCGTCGCTGATCGCGGCGGTGGCGGAGGCGTTGGCGGGCTATGACGGCCCGATTGTGCTGGACCCGGTGATGGTCGCCAAATCAGGGGATACGCTGCTAGCAGATAGCGCGATTGACGCGTTGACATCTTTGCTGTTTGGCCGCGCGACCCTGCTGACACCGAACCTGCCTGAAGCTGCGAAACTGGTCGGCGAAGGCAGCGCCGACGCACAGGCGAAAGCGCTTTTGGAGCTTGGCGTCGGGGCGGTTTTGATGAAGGGCGGGCATGCGGATGAGGCGGTTTGTACAGATCAGCTTATTTCGCAAACGGGCACGCAGGAAATTTCGGCCCAGCGTGTGAACACACGCAACACCCATGGCACGGGTTGTTCCTATTCCTCGGCCATCGCGGCGGGGTTGGCTCGGGGCATGGAATTGAACGATGCGGTATCGCGGGCCCATACGTGGCTGCATCAGGCGATCTTGCATGCAGATGGGCTGCATGTTGGGCAAGGCCATGGGCCGGTTCACCACTTTCACGCGCTTTGGCCATGAGCGGCCCTTTCACCATTCTTGGTGGCGGTGTGTGTGGCCTTACCATGGCTGCCGAACTGTCGTCTCGCGGCGCGCGGGTCACGGTCATTGACCCAAAAGGGGCGCCCGGCGGTCATGCCTGTTCGTGGTGGGCCGGCGGCATGCTGGCGCCTGATTGCGAAGGGGTGAGCGCAGAGCCGGAGATCGTGCGCCAAGGCCGCAAGGCCGCCGGGTGGTGGGAAAGCCAAGGGGCGGCGGTCCATCATGCGGGGACGCTTGTGGTCGCACTTAATCGCGATCAAAGCGATCTGGCGACGTTTGCGCGGCGTGCGCCACGTGCTGCCACCCTGACGAAAGCGCAGATCGCCGAGCAGGAGCCGCATCTGGCGGAGCGCTATTCCAAGGCGTTGTTTTTGGCGGATGAAGGCCATCTTGACCCCCGCGCGACCCTGACGGCTTTGCATGCGAGGCTTGCACATCGGGGCGTGCATTTTGGCGGTGATATTGCGGGTCAGGTGATTGACTGCCGTGGCCTTGTTGCGCGTGACACCCTCACAGATTTACGCGGCGTGAAAGGCGAGATGCTTGTGGTCCGCTGCCCGGACGTGAGGTTGTCGCGGCCCGTTCGACTGCTTCATCCACGGTTTCCGCTTTATATTGTGCCGCGCGGCGACGGGGTGTTCATGTTGGGAGCCACGCAGATTGAAACCGGCGAGCGCAGCCGCGCCACCCTGCGGTCCGTCATGGAATTGATGAATGCGGCCTACGCCCTGCACCCCGCCTTTGGCGAGGCGGAGCTGCTGGAGATCGGCGTCGATGCACGCCCCGCCTTTCCCGACAACCAGCCCCGCATTCGGCGGATTGGGGATGTGATTTACGCAAATGGTCTGTTTCGGCACGGGTTTCTGCTTGCACCGGCTTTGGCGCAGATGACGGTGGATCTGGTGCTGGAGGGCAAGAAACCGGAGGTTTGGTATGAAGATTATCGTGAACGGTGAGGCGCTTGAGACCGGCGCACCCACGCTGGCGGCGCTGCTGGATGCGCTTGGAAAGGGCGCGGCCAAGATCGCTACGTCCGTCAACGAGGGGTTCGTGCCCAAACAACAGCGCGCGGATCACAGCTTGCGGGAGGGTGACCGTGTCGAAATCGTCGCCCCCCGACAAGGAGGATAGCATGCCTACGTTTTACGGCACCGAAGTGACATCGCGGCTGATGCTGGGCACCGCGCAATACCCCTCTCCGGCTGTGTTGGCGGAGGCGTTTCGCCGCTCCGGCGCGGGGATCGCGACAGTGTCTGTGCGCCGCGAGGCGGGCGGCGATCAGGCAGGGCAGGATTTCTGGGCGTTGATTCGCGATCTGGGCGTCGCGGTGCTACCCAACACGGCCGGCTGCTATTCCGTGCGCGAGGCCGTGACCACGGCACAGATGGCGCGGGAATTGTTCGACACCAACTGGATCAAGCTGGAGGTCATTGGCCATGCGGACACGCTGCAACCTGACCCGTTCGGCCTGGTCGACGCGGCGGCAGAGCTGGCCGAGGACGGGTTCGAGGTGTTCCCCTATTGCACCGAGGATCTGGTGCTGTGCGAGCGGCTGGTGGACGTAGGCTGCAAGGTGTTGATGCCATGGGGCGCGCCCATCGGTACAGGGCTGGGCCTGAACAACATCTACGGGCTGCGCAGCTTGCGGGCGCATTTTCCCGACATTCCGTTGGTGGTCGATGCAGGGCTGGGCCTACCGTCGCAAGCCGCCCACGCGCTGGAGCTGGGCTATGACGCCGTTTTGCTGAACACCGCCGTCGCAAAAGCGGGCGACCCTGCGGCGATGGCACAGGCCTTTGGCCTTGCAGTGGAGGCTGGCGCGCTGGCCGCCCGCGCCGATCCGATGGACGCGCGCGATATGGCGGCCCCGTCGACTCCTGTCTTTGGAAAGGCCATGCTATGATGCTGCCTCGCTTTTATCCGATTTTCGACGATGTGGCATGGCTACGGCGAATGCTGCCCTTAGGGGTCAAGCTGGTGCAGATGCGCCTGAAGGACAAACCCGAAGACACGCTGCGCGTCCAACTGAGCGAAGCGCGTGAACTCTGCGCGGCTCATGGGGCGGTGCTGGTGGTCAATGACCATTGGCAGCTGGCCATCGAGCTGGGCTGCGACTGGGTCCATCTGGGCCAAGAGGATCTTAACGCGGCAGATGTGGCGGCAATCCGGGCTGCGGGTCTCAAGCTGGGGGTCTCCACCCATGACAAGACCGAGCTGGCCCGCGCGCTGGTGTTGCAGCCCGACTATGTGGCCCTTGGTCCGATTTATCCGACGATCCTGAAAAAGATGAAATGGCATCAGCAGGGTATTGAGAAGCTGAGTGTGTGGAAAGGGCTTGTGGGGGACATACCGCTTATCGCCATTGGCGGGATGAGCACGGACCGCGCAACGGGGGCATTCGAGGCCGGGGCGGATGTGGTTTCGGCCGTTACGGACATCACCCTGCACCCCGACCCCGAGGACCGTGTCATGGCATGGCTTGAGGTCTGCGGATGAGCCGTTACGCCCGCCAAACGGCTGTCTTGGGGGATGGCGCGCAGGCGCGTCTTGCCCAAGCCTCGGTTCTTGTTGTTGGCGGTGGCGGTCTGGCCGCCCCAGTGATGCAATACCTCGTGGGCGCGGGGGTCGGGCATCTTCGCATTGTGGATGCAGATGTGGTCAGCCTGTCAAACCTGCACCGCCAGACGCTGTTTCGGGAGGCGGATATTGGTCGGCCCAAGGTCGACGTGATTGCCACCGCGATGGCCGCATTGAACCCTGACACCACCATTGAGCCCGTGCCTGAGCGTGTCGATCCCTCCAATATCACGGCGCTCTGTCAGGGCATGACGCTGGTCCTTGATTGTGCGGACAGCTTTGCGGTGAGCTATATCGCGTCCGATCATTGCCTTGGCACGGGCCAGCCGCTGATCAGCGCCAGCGTGGTGGGGCGTGACGGCTATGTCGGCGGCTTTTGTGGCGGCAAACCGGGCTTGCGCGCGGTATTTCCGGACCTGCCGGACCAACTCGGGTCTTGCGACACGGATGGTGTGCTGGGGCCGAGCGTCGGCGTGATCGGCAGCCTTCAGGCGCAAATGGCGATGGCGGTCCTGACGGGCGACATGCGCGGTTTGGGTCAGCTTGTGACCTATGATGCGGCCACGCTACGGTTCGGCGGGTTCCGCTTTGACACAGGCATCGATCCCGCGCCCAGCGTGGCCTTTATTGCACCCTGCGACATCACCGGAGCCGATTTTCTGATCGACCTGCGCGCTCAGGGAGAGCCTGGCCCGGACCTGCCGCGCGCCACACGCCATGCCGTATCCGATTTTGGACCAGACGGCCCCACACCACACGACACCCAACGCGCCGTTCTGGCCTGTCGGTCGGGCCTTCGCGCCTGGCAGGCGGCGGAGCGGCTTTCACAACATTGGCAGGGGGAGATCAAACTTCTCGCGCTCGGAGAGTAAGGAAACCCATATGAAATACCTCTTCACCGCTGCGGCGCTACTGGTCGCAACGCCAGCATTGGCACAAGACAAAATGACCGTGCTGCTGGACTGGTTCATCAACCCCGATCACGGCCCGATCATCGTGGCCAAGGAGTTGGGCTATTTCGCCGCTCAAGGCCTGGAGGTCGAGATTGTCCCACCCGCTGATCCGTCCGTCCCGCCGAAACTGGTGGCGGCTGGCCGGGGCGACATTGCGGTCAGCTATCAACCCAACCAGCATTTGCACGTGGCCGAAGGTTTACCACCGGTGCTCGTGTGGGCTATGCATAGCTTCCGATGAAGAAATACGCGATCTGAAGCATTGAAGCTACAGCAGACATTACGTCGCCCTCGCCCTTGGGGCGTCCGCGCGAAGCGCCGGGCCTGTCGGCGGGTGGCCTTCAGGTTGCCCGCCGACAGGTCACCCTGAAACCGTCCACGCCCACGATCACGCCACAACGCAAAAAGACCCCCACTTGCTGACGGGGGCCTCGATTATTTCAGTGGTGCGGGCTGTTACTCGGCGGCCATCCGGTCGGCCTGTGCGGTGCGGTCCATGATGTAATCCACGGCCTTCTGCGCCTCCGAGGCTGCCCGAAATATCGCGCGGCTGTCTTCTTTCATCGCCTCAAGCCATCCTTCGACATAGGCAGCGCTCTGATCGAACTCAGGCTCTACCCCAATCTGCGCGCAAAGCATGCAGTTTCCGATTTCCGCGACCAGCTCCTCGAAGGCGTAGGCCTTGCGATCATTGAACCGGCCCAAACGGTCAAGCCGCTTTGTCGCCCCTGTCCAGTGGGTCAGCTCATGCGCCAAGGTGCCGTAATATCCGGCGGCCTTGTGAAACGTCGCAATCGGCGGCATGTGGATGCGGTCCGTCTTGATGTTGTAATAGGCACGCGGCTCCTTGGTGCTGTCGATCTGCGCGCCGGTCGCGGCAAAGAACGCCTCCAGCTCGGGATCGGCCTCGGTGCCAAGATCACGGGGCGGATCAGGCAGGATATAGAATTCAGCGGGCAAGCCCTCGATCTGGTCGGCGTTGAACACGCGGTAGGCCTTGGCATAGGGGATCTGGCGTTCCTCGCCGTTCTCGTCTTCGCGCTCGACGGTGCCGTATTTCACGACCGTGGCGGATTTCTCGCCCTTGCCGACACGGCCCCCAAGCTGCTTGGCCTGATTGAACGTCATCCAGCGGGCAGAGGTATAGTCCTTGGCCATCGCGGTCGCCCAAAGCATCAGGATATTGATGCCTCGATAGGCTTCGCCGTTGAACCGTTCCGGCAAGCTGACCGATGCCCCGCCGCCGGTCCACGGCTTGCGCCAGGGCGGCGTTCCCGCCTCGATCTGCACGATGATCTGATTGGTGACATGGGAATAAACGTCAAACTTCTCTGCGGTCATTTGTGACCCTCCTTCGAGTGACGCGGTCCGGGTCTCTTCCCCTTTCCGCCGATGGGCGGGCCTTCCTGTTCTGATCTTTGGAATGCCCATGCATTCCGAAGGGCAGAGCAGGTAAGGGCAAAGCCCGTCCTGCGGCCTGGCGGGGCCGTGACAACCGGGTGGAGGGCGTGAATTTGGGAGGGAACCGCGCGCCTGCGCGTGGGAGGAACCGGAATTCTCGACCGGAACCGACGCCACAGGCGGCGCTTGCCGGTTTTCTCGGCCCTGCCAGGATGGCAGGCGGATCAACAGGAATTGGAAACTGTCAGGGTTGGGGTGAGCGGGCGTCAGCCCGTCGATCCCCTGCCCTGTCTATCGCACACAGCGAGACCGGCACACTGCCGGGATCACTGACCACTATAGAGCCATATCTAATTTGATAATATACGATTGATGCCTTCGTTAGATTCCGGCACAAGACGACCATCATTGTTTCTGTTGGTATGCGCGATGAACCAGACGATTGACCTCGAACTAAACGTCACCACCGAACAAGGCCTTCGGGCACTTGCTGAGGAGGGACACACGGTCG
Source organism: Sulfitobacter sp. 20_GPM-1509m (assembly GCF_000620505.1). Lineage (GTDB taxonomy): Bacteria > Pseudomonadota > Alphaproteobacteria > Rhodobacterales > Rhodobacteraceae > Pseudosulfitobacter. The sequence continues at coordinate 88,377 of NZ_JIBC01000011.1, forward strand.
AAGTGCTGTGCAAAGCCGATCCTGAACGCAAGGGACCAAGCTGGTACGGCCTGTGGATCATGCGGACGGTTGGGAGTGATGGGCAGGCGAAAATCCTTGTCACTGCCAGGACGCGCGTGACGCAAAATGCGATTAGGGTGCGCGAATTCAAGACGGCAACCGGCGTGATCTCGTTTTTGATTGGTGTTGGGTTCTCTCAGGCGAGCATTCCCATGAAGAACGGGGAAACGACCTCTCATAGCCTCGTCAGTGACTGAGGCCCGAATCGCGGTCGATATCACGATACTTCTCGACTTCCTGATCCTTCTCCCGGTCGCGTTCGTCATCAATTTCCAGCGTAAGGGGGAGGCCACATCCCATAGATTTTACTGTTGCGCGGGCGGGCCTTGGTTTTGATCCTGCACAACGAGCTCGTCAGGGACTCCCGGATGAGGTCATTTTGCAGGGATGACTCTGCGGGTCTCCGAATGGCATCGTGAGCGGGCGTAGACAGCTAAGGTTGCCAGAGACGGGGCTGGTTTGGATCAAGTGCGTGTTCTGAACTCCTTTGTAAGTTTGCGCTTTCGACCACCGGACTGGCTTTACCGGAAGCCGTGGAGTTAATACTAAACCTCAGAACATAGCTCCAGAGATCGGTGGTTTGATATCAATGCCAGAGCGCAAAACACAGCGTGAACAAGCAAAAGAGATGCTCTGGGATAGGGGCATCGTCCGGCTTTCTGAATTCAAGACGGCGGGCATCACGGCTGCGACCATCGGCCGGATGCGGGACGATGGCGAGGTAATTCGTCTGGCGCGAGGACTATATCAACTACCGGATGCGCCGCTGCATACCAATCACAGCCTAGCCGAAGCGGCGAAGCGTGTTCCCAAAGGTGTTGTCTGCCTTACATCCGCGCTCGCGTTTCACGAGCTCACCGATCAACTGCCTCGGTCCGTCTGGATGGCAATCGGCAAGAACGATTGGTCCCCGCAGGATGAGCGAGCGCTGCGCATCGTTCGGTTCACGGACACTCTCCTGGCCCAAGACGTCAAGACGACATCGATTGAAGGCGTCCCGGTCAAGGTCTTCGGTGTCGCCAAAACCATCGCCGATTGCTTTCGGCATAGGCGGTCGGTTGGTCAATCGGTTGCTCTGGAGGGGCTTCAGGAGGCGCTGAGACAGCGCAAGGCTACTCCGGCAGAGATCGCACGCTCGGCGGCCAGCGGCGGCGTCTCCACAATCGTCCACCCTTATCTCGAGGCGCTCACGGCGAATGGTTAGAGAGATCAAGAATATGGGCGCGTCGGTTCGCGCGCGGCTGCTCAAGATCAGCAAAGACAGCGAACAAAACTATCAGCTTGTCCTCACACGCTATGCCAATGAGCGCTTGCTCTATCGCTTAGCAAAGTCTGCGCATGCCGAACGTTTTGTTCTCAAAGGTGCTGTTTTGTTGATGGCTTGGTTCGACGAACCCTTTCGCGGCACCCGTGATGTCGATCTACTGGGCCACGGAGATCCTGACCCAGACGCCGTTCTTGGCGTTTTCAAAGACATCTTCGCAAGGGAAGCACCGGACGGTGTCCAATTTGACGCCGACGGTGCGCAGATTGGACGTATCCGCGAAGACACCGAGTATGGAGGGCTGCGGATCAAGACCACCGCTAATGTTGGTGGTGCCCGGGTTGCGATCAGCGTCGATGTCGGGTTTGGCGATGCCATGGAGCCCGAACCACAGATTCTTGATCTGCCTGGACTTCTCGACATGCCGACTGCGCCGCTCCGGGGGTATGCGCGCGAAACCGTCGTCGCGGAGAAATTCCAGGCAATGGTGGCCCTCGGCCTCACCAATACGAGGATCAAGGACTATTATGACGTCTGGTTGCCCAGCCGATCATTCGAGTTTGACGAGGGGCAACTCGGCCGCGCAATCGCGGCGACCTTTGAACGGCGCGATACAGCCATTCCGACAGAGGCGCCAGATGCGTTGACGGCCGCGTTCAGTAAAGACGAAGCCAAACAGCGCCAGTGGGCGGCTTTCATTCGAGACGTCTCCTTCGACCCGGGACCGCTGCCGCGCGTAGTTGAAACGTTGGCGGGATTTCTGATGTCGGCCGCGGCCACCGCAATGCGCCACAAACCGCAATCGAAAGACGACCAATCATGAACGGGAAGAAAGTGAATATCTATGCTTAGTCGGGGGTCCGTATGACGCCGTTGAAAGCCCCATATCCATGCTTCTCGCACCGTCGTGAACGATCAGTTTAAAGGTCTGTTCGCATGGGAAGATTACATCGCAGCATTGGAGGCAGCTGTCACTGTACCCTATTTAATCAGATTCTGCGGATTCAGCGCATTTTGGGGCGTTTTAGTACCCTTAATTGCAATATTTCCACAGGCTCCACGCCTCAGGATTTGACACCACCTGAGCTTTTCCAGATTGCATCGGCGCGGGTCAGAAGCGCTTCGCGGTTTGCGCCGGCACCAAGCTCGGATATGGCCTGACGAGCTGCCTGCAGAGCGCTCACGGATGCACCTGGGCGGCTCGTTCCATGCGTCTTCCTGGTCGGATACTCTGTTTTCCACCGCCCAGATAACCGCTGGCCGAGGTCCTGCGACAACCCACGGGCCTGCTCAATCACTCGACGATGTTGAGGAAAGGCGCGGCGCAACTCAAAGACCATCCGTTCGTTTCCACGTAGAATGATGGCAGCACCCAAAACGGGACGGGTCACGCTAACACCGACCGCGGCAAGCGCCATTAACCTTTCGCGCTCGTTCCCCGAAATGAGCGCCCTCAGGTTCCCGATCTCCAGAACTGCCATGAGATGCATGGTCAAATCCACCCGGCGCAACCGCGCGCGATTGTTCGTGGCGACAGCCGTCTTTAGAGCTTCTACGCCGCGCAAAGCTCGAGCACAAAGTCTGCCTGACACATCTTTGGCTGGATAATTGGTTGCCAGAGCCTGACCGCAAGTTTCGCAGGTAATCGACCACGCCAAGCGCCAATGGCGAAGCACCAGATCGGGTGTTTTCTCAACACACCTCGGACAATACTGGAAGTCATGCCGCGACACGTATTGTCCGCCGTGTTGCGTCGCATCCGGAAGGGTCATAGCCGCAATCTCATGCCGGGTCAGTTGAACTGCCGAGCAGAGGCGAGTCCAGTCTACCTGTCCGAGATCGTTGATACGCTCCGGCACCCTGCCCTGCCCCAAACCCAGATAGCCGCAAAGTTCTTCAGCGGAGCAGTGATTGGCTTCCGCCAACCGACCAATCCAGCTGGATAAGAGCTCGTCCCGCGCCGGTGGAGGTCGAAACGGTAACGGTCTGACAGTCACCCGAATGCTGCGGCGGGTTGGCGAGGGATGTTCCAGGCGTGCTTCGTCCAAACCGGTTGCCAGGCCTGAACCGCTTCGTCCGTGATCCGCTCTTCTCCGGTCTCGATCGCATCGATAGCCAGGGACTTGATCATGATGAACACGCGTGAGGTGACGCCGCCTGTCACTTTCAGGATCGTTCGAAGCGACCCAACCGTCAGGCCAGACCGCTGCTCGAGTGCCATCGCGGCAATTAACGTCTGGATCAGACGGGAGAACTCCACGTCGTCCTCCCAGAGCGGCAGGTAGTGTTCGTCCAGCCGACGGGCCAGTTGGTCGTCACCACGGACGGCCTCGAGGGCTTCGTTGACACCGAAGACGACAAGCGACGCGCAGAGATCGTTGGACAGGAACCGTAGCTTGTTCAGGAACCGTCGTTGCTCCCGGTAACTGCCGGCAAGCAGGTTATGCACCTCGTCGATCATCAGCATTTTCAGGTCCATGTCCCGAAGATGGCTGAGCGCGCGCACCTCAAGCTCGGACACCGTGTGACGCCCCCACATCGGCGCCCCGATCGTCGACAGGATGTGTTGATAGAACCGGCGCTCATCCGGCGCGGGCGGGGCCTGAACCAACAGGATGGGTGTCTTCGTGGCGCCCAGTTCGGCGTTGTACTGTGTTGGATATTTGCTCGCCATGCGCTTGGCGATCATCGTCTTGCCGATGCCAGAGCTTCCATAGACCATCAGCCCCGGCACCCGGCTCTGCTGAGGCATTTCCATCAGGGATTCCAATCGGTTGAGAACGATGGTGGCACGGTCAAACGCGATCCAATGATCGCCGCGGATACGGTCAATTCTTTCGTCTGGGGTCATTAAACTCATCAATCTCATAGGTTGGCAGATCAGGGTTGCCTGTATCAATCGCGAACATTTCGCGCGATGGATCGCGGCGCGGTTGGTGCCGGGGAAGCCGAGCACCTCTTTCGTTTTCCAACCGGGCAGTCCGCGTCTTTTGGCGCGCCGCCTCAGCCAGCCGCCGCTGCGCGTCAATCAATTGGAATAGGACCCGCTCATTGATCCGGCCACAATGTTTATCATGCCATTCTTTCCGCGCCCGCCGACTTTCCCAAAGCGATATACGCGGGTGGCTGAGATCCCGGTACCGGGCCGAGATCACGCGGCCATCATCGGTGATGACCCAGACCTGCGACAAGTCTCGCGGATCGTATTTCACCTGTACCTTACCATGCCGGCGTCCGACCAACGACGCGAAGGCATCACTCCAGTAGTGCACCCCGAAGAGCGTGATCCCGGTGCGCCCGAGCTGACGCCACTCAAAGGGCAGGAAGCTTGTCCGAAAGGCATCGACATCGACAATCTGCCGTCCCGCAGTATCCCCGCGCATGTCCGCCCATGCCGCAAGCGGCGTTCGCCCGAGGGCTTCGTGAACCGTATTGTGGTAGCGGCAGATTTCCAGATGAAGCCAATCCTCGAACTCGACCAGGGTCAGGGCCGCATGTTTCTCACTGTCATAGTCGCCCTTCTCGACGATTGAGGACTGGGTGGTCCCGGGCAGCACATGAACGGCACCCATGGTCGTTCCGATCAGCCGTTCGACATGGCCACCATAGTGTTTGCCGCCAAGCGGACGATACTCGACAGCAATGCCCCAATCTTCGCAGGCTTTTCTGAAGGCGTCGCTGTGAAACTCCTGCGCATTGTCGACGTGGATCGCCTTCGGGATGCCAGCCGTCGGCCAAACCAGCTCTTCCAATGTCCCCGGAATGTGCACCGATTTCCGGCGCACGCAGTGATCGAGACACAATGCGATCGACAAGACAGATGGCTCGTCGAAAGTTACATAGACCCCGAGAACGATCCGGGTCGCGACATCAATGGCAACCGTCAAATAGGGGCGCGCAAGCGGCCGTCGATTGACGTGATCGACCAACGTAATGTCTGAAGTTGTATGATCGATCTGAACGACTTCCAGCGGGGCTGAAACTTCAAGGCGGCCAGGACGCGCGGCAAAGACCTTGTCAGCCTCCTCAGCCCCGCGCCGTTTCCGGAAGACCTCTCGCTGATCCATAGCGTCTAGACGGGCTTTCACCGTTCTCCGGGTCGGCGGCTGAAACCCCTTCGCCTCGCACTCGGCACGGATCTCACGCCAGATGCGAAGAAAGCTCGAACGCTCGCGGACCAGATAGTATCTTCGCAGGCTCTCATCGATGATGATTTCGACGTCTTGGGCAATCCGTTTCGACCCACGTTTCGGCCCGCGACGGTCCAACTCTAACGCCGTGGCACGTGCATCGTTCTCTCTCAGACGCCGGTAGAGCGACCATGTGTGGCTTTTCGCCAAACCCAGTTCCCAAGCGGCATCTCCGATAGCCGCGCTGATCGGCTCACCTCTTTTCTCAAGCTCCAGGATCGGCCGAAGAACCGCCGCACGGTGTTTCGCAAGACGCTCGTTTACCACGCAAATCCCTCTCCCCAATAGATCGACACTTATCCACAGATACAGACTGTATGGCAATTAGGGGTACAGTATGCTAATTAACGGTACAATATGAAAATTAAGGGTACAAACTGCCATTGATTTCAGGGGACAATTTCAGGCACGATTCTGATTAATTAGGGCACAGTGACAAAAGAGGAAGTGGCCGGCCAAACCACGTATCGTCGATCCAATTTTTAAGCTGCACCCATCGGTAATTCAGCGGCTTAAGGCTGACTCTGTGCCTCAAGTTGGTGAGGTGAAGCCCTACCGGCCTGAACAGCTTAGGGAACACCCGCAAGCTAAGAAGTATTTCGAGGACTGATAATACCAGTGGTCAGCTTGGTGCAGGACAGGCAGAATGTGACGTACCATGGCGAAATGATGTGTGTTTCCTTCCAAGAAATTCGAACGAGTGGGGGCTGACTGATGAAAATGAAGAGCCTAAAAAAATACAAGGTGGGCGGCACAGGATCCAAAATGCAGCTAGCTATTCCGCTGCCTCAAACACCGGACGGACGCGTTTACCGCTATTCTCCGAATGAAATCGCGCATCCCCGACACTTCGTTCTTGGCAATAGGGAAGCCGGTTTTGTCGTCGAAGAGCACAAGCGTGAGCGGATGAGGCAGGAACCAGGGACGACAAAGACTGTATGTCCTTACAGTGGTGTCATCGGCGATGACGGGGACTTCACACATCCGAAGGACCAGGAGGCCGCGATCAAGATCGTCAAACATGCGGCAATGCAAGACGTCGAATCTGCATTGTCGGATATGCTCAAAGGCGTCGCTCAGAAAAGTCGTGGTGGGATCACTTTCAAGCCAGGTGCACGTACACGTCGCCCAAACCCGCAATTTGGTCGACGTGATCTCATGCGCCTTCTGATTTGTGACTGCTGCGGGCGAGATTATGGCGTCTTCGCGATTGCGCTCTACTGTCCGGACTGCGGTGCCCCAAATATCGCACTTCACTTCGGGCGAGAAGTCGAGCTCGTCTTGCAGCAAGCCCGGATAGCAGAGGATTTGGGTGAAGATCGACAAGAACTTGCGTACCGTCTCTTGGGTAACGCGCATGAAGATGTCCTGACCGCCTTTGAAGCGGTACAAAAGGTAGTCTACGTTCACAGGGTTTCTAAGGAGGAATCAGGTGTTGTGCCTGCCAAACCTGTGCGCAACGATTTTCAGAATGTCGAAAGGGCTCAAAAACGCTATGCTGAATTTGGCTTCAATCCGTTCTGCGCGCTGTCCGAGGACGAACGAGAGCTGCTCGATCTCAATATTCAGAAGCGGCATGTGATCGGACACAATCTCGGTGTGGTTGATGCCAAGTTCGCAGAAAACGCGCGAGACGCGCGCCTAGGTGAAACCGTGGAGCTAGTTGGGTCTGAAATTCGGGAGTTCGCCAGATTGTGCCAACTAGTGATTTCGGCGCTGGATGATTGGCTTGGGGGCTTAAGCTTTCCGATTGCCCCAAAGGCTGAGGGGGAAACGGGCGGCGGGAACGAACCCGAGACTAAGGAAGGCACAGTGGGGGATCTTGGTAGTCTGGCATCCAGGATTGGCCGTTGGCTCTGTGAACATTCGGTTACTGGTATGCCCGACAATATCGACGAGGAGGGCGTTCTGACGGCATTTTCGGATATGGAAGAAGGCGAGCTGAAGGAGGCGTTAGCTGAGCTTGAAATGGAGAGCTGTGTCGTGCTGTCGCATGTAATCGGAACGCGCCTCCCACGCATCCAAACGGCAGAGGAACTCTTTCTGGTTTTTGACCCCCTTGTCTTGAAGTCGAGCCCGATCACAGACGCTTTGCATCTCGTCGATCTCGTTTTGGCGGGAGATGACTCAGTGAGCTTATCCGACTTACATGATCAAAGCGGAATGGACCAAAGGCGGTTCAACCCGGCGGCAGGGATGATCGTGGCAGAGATTGGCGAAGGTCGTGTGAGCCGCACATACTCGCCTGACTATCCGGCGAGGTATTTCACGATGGCCTCAGAGGACCGTGTCGCATTGAAGCGGCTTGGCAAACAGTTGACAGGGTAGGTATCCGTCTTTCCAATCGGCAATTCTTGATGAGGCGATTACAAATGACCTGCTATGACCACACCGCTAATGGTGAGAATGAGATAGCCCTTCCTTCTTCCAAATCTTCCATAAACGTCTTCCACCGCTCCCGCCCCATTCTGACAGAGCAGTACCCTGCAGCCATAGCCGAAAAGCCAGTTAGGACTGTTGTCAGGTCATCGATGAATCCGTCTGCGAGTTTTGAAACTGCCTTGCCATACGCGAGGTAGATTGCATCACGATAGTTTGCTTTTCCCCGATATCTGGAGGCCTCATGCAAGAAGCATATGCTCTTTCTACCAAAGGCATCGTCCCGCAACGCGCGTGCGGCTTTAGTGCGAAAATTGTCTACTCCCAATTCCTTGAATTCACGCGAATTTCTAACTTGTTGCTCAAGGTTCCATTGCTCCCAAGATGCAGTGCCCGACAAGTACTCTGCGTGACAGCCCCACGCCTGTTCTGGGGTTCTGGGTACAGATGTGAGTGAGTGACTGCCACGGGATCGAGGCCCGGTTAGATCGCCCTCCACATCAGATTTGACGAGGCTGCCTAGCCGGTCGCTGAAGGGCGCCATTGCCAACTTTGCTTCGACGATTTGTCGGTCCCACTGGCGGGCCGTTGAAGCGTGGGTCTCTGGAAACGAGCCGTCGGCTGCGGCGATCATTGCAGAGGCTGCGCCGTAGACACCATAGTACCATGTCACAATCCCAACACGTGCAACGTCGGCCTTGTTCGGCACTGCGGCCATTCCGCGAAGAGCAGCGATCTGATGCAGCGAGAAAAGCAATTGTTCGAATACCGAATTCAATTGGCGCTCGCTCAACTCCTTACGTTGAACCCGTCCATAGAATGCTTGGGCCGTACTGAAATCCAAAGCGCAATCTGAGACCAGTATGGCTTCCGCCCGCATCCAGTTTAGTGTGGATGGGAGTGCAAAAACCGCGTCTGGAATCTCCTCCGGTGTCTCGGTCAGTGTCCCGTGGGTGCGCATGCGGGTGTATAGTGATGTCATTGGCATTTCCTTCCGAGTAACTTTTTTCATGATTTTTCTATTTTAGAAACATATTTCATGTGTTAGGAACATTTTTCGAGGCACCTTGTCTTTGGTAACGATATTCGCACAGGAGGGACGAAAATCAGAACTCAACCGGCAGAAGTCCAATTTTCAGGGACCGTAAACACAATTCACCAACGAAGGTTACCAGAGAACGCTATTCCCGTAGGCTATGGTGCGCTTATTGACGCCTATTCCCTCGCAGTCCCTATCCCACACCAACTCTCCGCGATCGGAGACCGGCACCGCGTTGTGATTTCGGATGAATGGCGCATCATGACACCGCGCCATGAACCCCAGGCTTCACTACGTGGTCATCTGACATTCGCCCTAAAATATGAAGGGCTCGATCTCGCTATCCTCAAACGTTTGTTTGAAGCTGTTGGCGATGAGCCAATCATCGCATGGGTCAGTGATGAACCCAATGGTAGTTATGCGCGGAGGATTTGGTTCCTCTATGAATGGCTCTTCCAAACGCAGATCCGGCTGGAAGACGCAACTGGCGGACGCTACGTCCAAGTGCTGGACGACCGTCTTCAATATGGATCGACCGAGTCAAACTCTTCACGGCATCGGATAAAAAACAATCTGCCCGGGACACCAGACTTCTGTCCTCTGGTGTTTCGTACGCCGGAGCTTGAAGCTTTCTGCGCGATGGACCTTGCGCGTAGGGCCCAACAGATCGTCGACGAAGTGCCCCGCGATCTTTTAGCGCGTACAGCCGCATTTTTGCTACTGAAGGACTCTCGATCCAGTTACGCCATTGAAGGCGAACGCCCCCCCCAAGATCGTATTCAACGTTGGGGCCGCGCCATTGGCGAGGCAGGCCGACAGGCCCTTGATCAAGACGAACTGCTCCGCCTCCAACAGATTGTCATTGGGGATGACCGTTTCATAAAATTGGGCTTTCGACAGGAAGGCGGCTTTGTTGGATCGCATGATCGCGAAAGCCAGATGCCTCTCCCGGATCACATAAGCGCCAGGCATGAAGATTTGGACGACTTGATTGCCGGCATGGTCGCGTTTGACCGCACGAGTGGGCAGACCCTCGATCCAGTGATTGCCTCTGCTGTGCTCGCGTTTGGCTTTGTCTACATTCATCCGTTTGAGGACGGGAACGGGCGTCTGCACCGATACATCTTCCACCATGTTTTGGCCGAGCGCGGGTTCAATCCGCCAGGTGTCGTATTCCCGATCTCATCAGCAATCCTTGAACGGATAGATGACTATCGTGCTGTTCTCGAAAGTTATTCAGCACGGCTACTGCCGTTCATCGAATGGAACCCAACTGAAAAATTCAATGTCGAAGTCACAAATGAGACAGGCGATTTTTACCGCTTCTTTGATGCCACACCACACGCTGCGTTTCTCTACAGCTGCGTCCAAAAAACGATCGAAGTTGACCTCCCCTATGAAACAGAATTCCTCCGTCGCTACGACCAGTTCCGCGCAGCGATAGACGACATGTTCGACATGCCCACGCGCACCGTCGATCTTTTGTTCCGTTTTTTGCAGCAGAATAATGGCCAGCTCTCTGCGAGAGCACGTGGCAAGGAATTTGCAGCCCTTACTGATCACGAAGTCGAACGGGTCGAGAACATTTATCGCAATTTCAATGCTTCCTGAGGTCACTTATGTATTTGTCAAAACTAACCATCAGCGGATTCCGACAATTTGGACAAGGCGACGCAGCTGCTGAATTGACCTTCCAGCCAGGGGTGACAGCGCTGATTGGCAAGAACGATAGTGGCAAAACAGCGATCATTGATGCTATTCGCTATGCATTGCTGAGCCGTGATCAAATGTATTTCAAGGTGCAACCGGAAGACTTTCACGTCGATGCGGCCGGCAGCAGTGTCGACGATATCAGGATCACGTGCGATTTATCGGATCTCGGAACCGGTGATCAGGCAACCTTTGCGGAACATCTTACTTACTTGGACGGGAAGGTTTCGCTATTGGTGAATCTTCATGCCAGACGTCTTGCCACAGAGGGGTCTGCACGCAGATGGGTAGAAGTCAATGTCCGGTCGGGGTTGGATGGTGTGGGCCCTGCACTTGAGATGACTGTTCGCGAATTGCTTGCCTCAGCATATCTCAAACCGTTGCGGGACGCCGAGCGTGAACTCTCGTCTGGTCGCGGATCCAGACTGTCACAAATCCTCTACCACGTGGATGGAATCAAAGAGGGTGCTTCGTTTGATCCCGAAAACCCACCTGCGACACCGGCGGCAACAACTGGGTTAAGCCTGCTCGGTCTTTCAGAATACTTTGGACACAACGTGAAATCTCACAAGGGTGTTGTGGATGCGCAAAGCGCTATCAACTCCAATTACCTGAAGTCGTTACTTCTGGCTGGTGACAAAATGACCGGCAAGATCGATTTAACAGAAGGTGGAAACAAAGATGCTCGGCTTCGCCAAATTCTTGAGCGGTTAGAACTTGGCCTCATGGATGCCAGCGGCACTCAACCCCGAGGCAGGTTTGGCCTTGGGTCCAACAATATTCTCTACATGGCTTGCGAATTGCTGCTTCTTGGACGCGAACCAGAAGGGTTGCCACTGTTATTGGTCGAAGAGCCAGAGGCACATCTCCACCCTCAACGGCAACTTCGGCTTATGCAGTTTCTCAAGACCGCTGCTGAGGGAAGGGTGCAGGATGAAGAAGGTCGTAAAGTCCAGGTCATCTTATCAACGCACAGCCCGAATTTGGCCTCGGGACTTCCTGTAGCAAACACCGTTCTCTTGGACGGAGAGAATGCGCACCCTCTGTCGCACGACCACACTTGCCTTTCCTCAAATGACTATTCGTTTTTGGAACGATTTCTCGACGCGACGAAAGCAAACCTCTTCTTTGCGCATGGGGTTTTGATTGTGGAGGGTGATGGTGAAGCCTTGGTCCTGCCCGCCATAGCGCGAGCGATTGGTCTCGATCTTAGTACGCATGGCGTTTCAATCGTCAATGTAAAGGGCACGGGGCTTCGCCGTTTCAGCAAGGTTTTTCAAAAGTCCGATGAAGCCAAGACCTGGATATCAATTCCTGTGGCTTGCATCGCAGACATGGATGTCATGCCAGACGCTGCGCCCGAGATACTTGGCCTCGTCACCGGCGATGATGATCCAAAGTGGACTAATCCGAAGCGGCGGTGGAAAGCGAACAAGCACTTTGGGCCAGATGCTTCCGCCATTGAAGCAGGTTTGAAAGAACGTTCTGAAGGTCTCTGCAAGGATGACGCACAAAACGTACGAACGTTCGTCAGCAGTCACTGGACCTTGGAATATGATCTTGCCCGCAATGGAATCGCCTCAATGGTATTCAATGCTGCAATGCTCGCCAAAGCTCACGACAAAATTTGCGATGGGACCGCGACACAAGATGATATTCTTGCAGAAGCGGGGGAGGCTTTCGAAAAATTGTTCGCCGATTGTGGCAAAGACGATGAACTCACGGCAATCCATATCTACCAACTCTTCACTTCGAAAAAGGCATCCAAGGCGATCGCGGCACAATACTTGGCTGCCGCTATCGACATTGAGGCGGCAAGTGAAGGATTTGACTCTGCAGCATTTGAGGCATGCCTTCCGACTTATCTTGTAGATGCGATCAAACACGCCTGTGACAAAGGATCGGCGCCAGTCCTTGCTGATGAAGCTCAGCCAGGTGTCGTTGCGGCTGAGCAATGACAGATCATCCGACCATACCGGAAGTGACCGACGAGGACATTGCCTGGATTGCCGACACGATGGGTTTGGACGACCTGGATGGGGACCGGCGAGCCTTCCTCAAAAGAACTGGTACGTTCGATGTGTCGGCTTGCCCAGGTAGCGGAAAAACCACACTGGTTGTGGCGAAACTCGCAATTTTAGCAAGGAAATGGCGTCACCCCACGTCAGGCATATGCGTACTTTCACACACGAATGTCGCCCGTGAAGAGATTCAGAACCGATTGGGTCACACACCAGTGGGGCACCGCCTGCTTCACTATCCGCATTTCATCGACACGATACATGCCTTTGCCAATCGCTTTCTGGCTTTGCCGTATCTGCGCTCGAACGGCTTCCCATCACCGCTCGTTGATGATGACGTTGCAAAAGCGTTCCGCTGGAATGTGTTGCAAGGTCAAGAGCGCTGGAACTTCGAAAACTGGTTGAATAACAGACACACCAGCATAGATGACATCACCTTCCTCGATAGCGACTTATCGGTGGCGTTGACTTCAAGAGATTTTCCCGCTGGACCTCATACTGCAACTTATCAAAGGGCAAAGCGGATTATCGTAGAGTCGGCAACCGCGGGTCACTTCCGATATGAAGAAATGTTTGTTTGGGCGGAGTGCCTTCTGGAGCAGTTTCCGGAAATTTCGGTAAGCTTATCTCGCCGGTTTCCACTGGTTCTGATGGACGAGATGCAGGACACGTCGCAACGGCAGGCAGCACTTCTTGCGTCGATTTTCGACCGCACAAACGGACCCTGTTTTGTACAAAGAGTGGGAGACCCAAATCAGGAGATATTCAAGAGCGGGCAGGAGCAGAACATTGCCGATCCATTTCCTGATGTTGGCGAAGGTCGCACTATGTCGATCGGAAGTAGCCGGCGGTTTGGTGCCCCTGTCGCCGACCTCGCAAATCCACTTGCCATCGTTCCGATAGACGACGGCGGACTGCAGGGAAGTGGTCCGCAGCGCGCAGCCGCATTCTCTGATCACAATCGCAACCTCATCATTGTCTTCCCCGATAACAATACAGATGGTGTTCTAGACGCGTTTGGAACGCACCTCCTCGAAACTTTCGACGATGAAACAATTGCGATCGGAGATTGCGTTGCGGTTGGCGGGGTTCATCGGCCGGCACCAGAGGCGATCGCCGCAGGGCATGCAAAGTTTCCAAGGTCTGTGGAACACTATTGGGGCGGGTATAGCCCCGAGGTATTAAAGTCAGACCGGCATCCCAAAACACTTGTCGGTTACGTTCATCATGCTCAGATCATGATGCGAATGTCCGGAGATACCGCCGGGGGGATCGCGCATTTTGCGACAGGCCTTAAGCGACTCGCTCGACAAATCGGTAAGCCAGAAAGCACGCTGGAGCGAACGCGTAAGCACATGGCCATTCGAGGCGTGCTTGCACCTATCCCTGACGCACTGGCGCGATATGATCAGTTCGTCAATACTTTCCTCATTGCGATGACGCCGGTGACTGAGGAAGTATGGCCGGGTTACGCGCAGCAATTTCGCGAGCTAGCTGGACAACTATGCCAAGGCGATATCAACCTTGACGCTGGTGCTGGTTTTTTGGCTTGGGAGGACCCGCAAGCCGACCTGCCTGAACCAGGAGTTGCGCAGGCGCATACCGACAACGTCGTCAATGTGAGTTTGGGTGACCGGGAAGTGTCTATCCGCCTTGGTTCGATTCATCAGGCTAAGGGGCAGACACACTTTGCGACGCTGCTATTGAGCACTTTCCAAAACCACCATTCATCGGAGAAGATCGTTCGCTGGCTCACGGGAGAAAAATTAGCCGGAATCGGCGAAGGTGTTCAGAACGTCTCGCGACTAAAACAATCCTATGTTGCGATCACACGACCAACGCATCTCGTGGCGATAGCTTTGCGCGATTCAGCAATAGCGGCAAATAGAGCTCAGGCATTGGAGCAGCTTCAAGCGCGGGGATGGGAGATCAGGGACCTTTTGTTGATTGTCGCTGAGAACTGACCCGCCGGGGGTGCGGACAAAAACTTGGACTGTTTTCACGGCATATGGCCGAGGCTTTTACGGTATTCGATCGGGCTTCTGCCACCAAGATCCGCAGCCGCCTTGATCGCGTCCGCAAACTGCGTCTTCGTGCGGAACATCCACCCGCCAGAAACCTGCACCAGTTCGTAGGGACGACCCGTCAACTCGGCTTGGATATCGTCAATCAGCATGTCGACCGAGGCCTCCTGCCCTAACACGCGCGCTAGGTCATCGCGACCCACGGGCGACGCACTGGCAAAGAGCACCGCTTCGATCCGCCCCATCCATTCGCGCCAGCGTAGATCTTGCGGCAAGTCTTCGAGCTCGCGGTCAAAGACACAATCGCGTCCCGAGCCCTCATTTTCTTTCGCTGTTTTACCTTTGGCCGCGCCGGTCATGGCGCGATACCATACAGCCGAAACGTCGGTCGACCGGTCAGCTCACGCGCCACTCCCAATTCGACCAACCGATCACAAAGCCGCCGCGCCGCGCGATCTGTCATCGGAATAGTCGTCCCTTGGATCATCGGCGACAGCGCGGTCGAAGGTGCCACGGCATCCTCAGACAAAAACAGCGCAACGGCCGCATCGGATCCCTTGGCCCGCAGCTTCGGCGCGACTGCCTGAAGCGCGGCAGCGCGTTGAGCAAGGTCACATGAGCGGTGGACCGCATCTTCGATGGACTGCAGGATGCGCAGCTGAACCGCGAGTTCCGGCTCGTCCTCGTCCAGATCTCGTAGTATGGCCTTAGTAAGACAATGCGCCGAGACGGGCAAAACGACCGGCCAGTTCAAGACTCGCGCCAGCACCACATCAGAGAACAGACAAGCAACCCGCTCCGCCCGGTCGTCCACCTCCAGCACCGAACGCATCACCGAAACGCACCCGACCAGCGGCCCATGGGTTTGACAGCGGGAAGCGGCCGATCGAAGCCAACCATCGACTTCCGTTTCAAGGTCCAATCCAACAAATGCCTTGAGCGCCGCATTCCAATCGCGCCCAGTTATGCGCAGCCGCGCCGCGTCGCGCCAGAAGGCCAAGAGATCTCCATCCGGACCACGTGCCTCACCCGCTGGCGTCAGATGAAAAGCGTCGCGGATATCGACCTCTCGCGCCATCCGCCCCTCTAGCTTTGAGGTTGCCGACGCGGCAGTCAGCGCCAATCGGTTGGCAAGCAATTTCACTGGCACGCCTCCGGATGGATCGCTGACCAGCTGATCGAGGATCGTAAGGGCCACACCAGACCGAAATGCCACAGTTTCAAGGGTTTCTGCACGCCCTGAGGTGACCCAGGCAGGAAGCTTCGGTAGGCTGATCAAGTCGTTTGAGACAGTGGCAGGCTGAAAGGTCATGCTAGAACGATACCTCAGCACGGCGCTTATATCCACAAAATATCACCTAAACCGCCCCACTCTGTCAGTCTTTTCTATGTCCAATAAGTTTGCATTATCGGACTGATTGCTTATGCTTTGCACCAGTTCGGATGTCGTTTTGATTTCATGGGTGGATTCAGCCGAAATCGCCTCTCTCGTCGAGGAAGCTTCCATTTACCCAGTGTACTGGGCTCTTGTTCAAACTCTGGACTCAATGGCAGCGTAAGAAAATTTTGAACAAGACTAACATACTCCGGATGAATGCAGCATCGACAACCCGTAGCCGACTTTTAAGCCCGTTCGATCAGCAAAGTTCTGGAATCCATCAATGAACCCGAAATCCAAGAATGTAACAAGAACGACACCGGAATTTACACGGTTTTCGGTGGATCTGATGACGTCAAAAGACAATGAATCAAACGATGCACGCCCTGATGATCTTGCTCAGGACGAGACAGACGAAAGTGCCGCGATTGCCCTGCCTGCCGGTGTGGCGGGTTCAGGGACCCTGGATCGTCTGGTCGACACCGCGCGCGATTATGCGCGGGCCGCAACCTCGGACAACACGCTGAAAGCCTACAGCACGGACTGGGCGCATTTCACCCGCTGGTGCCGGATGAAGGGTACAGCCCCCCCTGCCCCCCGCGTCCGAATTGATCGGGCTGTATCTGGCGGACCTTGCCGCCGGTACGCGCCCGCTCTCTGTCAGCACGATCGACCGCCGTCTGTCCGGGCTGGCCTGGAATTACGCACAGCGCGGCTTCACCCTCGACCGCAAGAACCGGCACATCGCCACGGTGCTGGCCGGGATCAAGCGCAAGCACGCCCGCCCGCCAGTGCAGAAAGAGGCGATCCTGGCCCAGGAGATCCTGGCCATGGTCGCCACCCTGCCCCAGGACCTGCGCGGATTACGGGATCGCGCCATCCTTCCGCTGGACTACGCTGGGGGCCTCTGCCGCTCGGAGATCGTCAGCCTTGACGTCCACAAGGACGACACGCCGGACTCTGGCGGTTGGATCGAGATCTTCGACAAGGGTGCCCAGTTCACCCTCAATGCCAAGACGGGCTGGCGCGAGGTGGAGATAGGCCGCGGCTCCAAGGAGCAGACCTGCCCCGTGCACGCGTTGGAACAATGGCTGAACTTCGCAAAGATAGACTTCGGTCCAGTCTTCGGTGGCACTTCGCGCGATGGCAAACGCGCCACGGAAACACGACTGGACGACAAGTAAGTCGCCCGCCTGATCAAGCATACGGTCCTGGACGCGGGCATCCGATCAGAGCTGCCCGAGAAAGAGCGCTTGGCGCTGTTCTCTGGCCACAGCTTGCTCGCCGGTCTCGCGTCCTCGGCAGAGGTGGATGAGCTCTATGTTCAGAATCAGCTCGGCCATGCTTCCGCCGAGATGACCCGCCGTTACCAACGCCGCCGGATTATAAGCTCCCAAGATGCCTGCCCGCTAGGGGTCACCTTTCCAAGCAGCGCGTTGGCGCCGAAGCTAAGGAAATGCTCCAGCAGGGCTAGATGGCTGCTCTCGCCGAAGGGAGTTACGTAATCCCAGAGTGCGTCTCATAGCTTATGCAACCCCAGCGTCCAGGGAGCCGTCAACTTCATGACCGACCGCTCCATCATCTTGCTCTTTCGGCAGGTCAGCTCCGTTTGGCGTGACCACCCTGCATGATGCATAGTTCCAACGTGGTAGCATCGGCATGATCGCAAGATTACGATCATCTCACACCCCACCTGTTCAGAATTAGCACCGTTATGGACCGCGGTCTCTTCGCGGAGCTCATTCTCTGGGCACAAATAGCGGCGATAGACAGCGACTGCGCCGTAACGGTGACATGTGTCAAACACTCCTGCCCGATCGACTTCCGACTGATCAAAGGTCAATGACCGGGTCTCGAACTTTTTCACCACGGCTCCCGGAGTGTCGATCTCGTCCGGCAATTCACCCTGACCCGCATTCTCTTCTTCCAGCGCCCGATAATCGACGCACGGCATGGCATGAGTGGCACCTTCGTTATCCGTCATCGACTCCGGATCGTCGGGCAGGGAACTTAGGTCGTGACTATAGCTGTAGGGCAGGTCAAGTGCTATCTTGATCCACTTCCAACCCTCAACCGCACTGGTCTGTGTCTTGGGGTGGAGTTTTCGCGTCATCAGACGATCGAGCAGCGCAGTGTCTTCGATCTAACCACCGTCATCGCCCTGAAAGAGATCAGTCAGCATGTGACAGAGCTGGAACGGCTCCTTGTTCCAGGATGAATTGACTACATCCCAGATTTGAACCTGACGCGCTTGACCCGAGTTTACAGTGAAAGCCATAGGCTGCTCCAGCATCACGCCATTCTCAGCATAGACCGCGAGCAGGGCAGGGGTGACGCGGTGCATTTTTCCGCAAGAGAACCATGCTCGGCGAGAAGCGCGGACTCTGTATCCCGCACGCTTAAACTCTGTAAGAGGGACTAGCGCGATGTCTTCGACCAGGTTCTCGACGGATAGGCCTGGCCTACTGCGCCTTACGTTGGAGTGGTTCAGTATCAGCTTGTCGAAGGGGATATCTTGGGACGGGGATAGAGTGATTTTCCGGACTGTTTTCATCATCAGTTTTACTCCAAGACTGCCGCTGGAAGTCACTCTTTCGATCTCATGGTGCTTCTTGACCGCGGTCAAGAAGCACGTGTGGGAGTAAGTTTGTGCGTAGGATCCTTTCAAAATAGGCATCAGGGTGTTTGATCGTGTCTGCTCGTGCAATCAGATAGTCGAAAACGAGAAGCAGTTTTCCTGCGCCAGCTTTTTGGATTCCACGCTTCAGTTCATCCTGGCTTATTCTAAGCAATCGAGCGAGGTCATATAGAATGCGCGTGAGCGCTTCTCCTGAGCGAGGTGGTTCTGGGAAAAATCCCGTAACATGGGTGAAGTCTTCCCATGCCATTTGTGCTGGGTCTCGGTTCATCGTGGGTTTGGTTCGTGTAGTTTGTTCAGGGTATTGGACTGGTGTGACAACAATCTTATTAATATCTTTTTTTATAGACTCTATGTGCCGGACATTTTGTCCGTTTGTGGCGGGCAGATCGATGGAATGGGGTCCACGATGCCGGTGTTCGACAGCTTGTAAATTATCTTCGGTTTTATCTCTCGCTGCATTATGGAGTTCACCGTAGCATGCGTCTGTATCGGCTCCGAGGGCTCTAAGTTCAGAGATAACGCTCAGGACTCTATCCATGGTTAATGTCGCTCGACGCAGGACATTTCTGATCATGTTGAGGGTAGAGATCTTTGCTTCATCGAAGCGTGTCTGTTGGACTAGCGATGCACGTAGGGCCAATGCCTCAGCCTTCAGTGAGCGCAGGCGCTCGCGTTCTTCGGTGAGCTGCAAGGCTTGCGTCGTGAGCGAGCCATACCTCTGCATCAAGGGCTTCAGATCGATACCGAAGGCATCTCTGATGACGCCTCCATACCGTAGCGGGAAGCGTTTACCATTTGCTGAGTTCTTGCGTTCGATCAGTTCAGCAGCTGATAGACGTCCCAGACTGCGTCGAAGTGTTCTCTCATCGAGTCCATTTGCGCGCTCTGACAGAGAAGCGTTCGATGGGAACACGACAGTGAGTGGAAGTCGCTGGCTGTTCTGAAGCTCACGTTCGTTGCGAGGGAGGAAGCTAATGAGCGCGGTTAGAACGGCGAGGTCATTGGTTGTTAGGCCGAGCTCCTTCCTCATTACGCGAACCGGGCCCAGAAGCTCATAGGGGTTAGCGCAGGGTAAAGATGTCCGTTCCGCCAGGGCGGTTGTTGCCTTAGTTGCATGTCTCATAGTGTTTCGGAAGAAAAAGCTTCCCCGTTCACCGCGAGCGGTGTTGAAATCGATTTGTTTTGGGGGTATCAATCAGGTGTCGAGACTGATTGAGGCCCTTCGGAAGCGTCGCTTTCGGGGGGTCTTTCTTTTTCTAGCCGGTCCTCCTTTCGTTTTCTGCTCGTTGGTGTTGATGTCTTGACCGCGGTCAAGACACGGGGTCGTCACTCTGGCCCATCTTGACCGCGGTCAAGAAGCTCGGTGACCAACTTCCGGACTGCCTCCTCAACTTGCGGGGCAAAATCAGCGTCTACGTCGATGGTGATGCGGTTGCCCTTTCGGCCGATCTTCACCCGCTCACTGGGATGTGTCTTCTGCGTCGACGGCTTGGTGGCTGTTAGCAACGTAACCGCGGCTTCGAGACGGTCGGGGCCTGAAAAGTTGCGAGGAATTTCGCTGGCAACTTCTCGGGCTCGCGCGACGTCTTTCTCGCACAACCTGAAGAGTTTCTCCCAGACCCGCCGACCAACGCCGTGTGCAGGTCCAATAGCCTGGATCAGTTCTATCGGGATACCCGTCGCGATACGGTTCATCCGCGAGACGAGCGATTCATCGATCTGAAGTGCACGGTAAGCGATTGTTTGAGCGTTCTTGCGCGTCTCGTCGTTTTTCCCAAGTTCTCGAATGATCCCGGCGACAAACAGGGCCCTTTCGATGAACGATGGGTCTTGGCGCGCATTATTCTCCACACCTTGGGCAATGAGAGCTTCCTCGTCGGTCATCTCCATGACCGTTGCGCGCACCTTCTGACCAAGTTGGCGACAAGCGAGAAGCCGACGGCGTCCATAGACGATCTCAAGCGCACCATCCTGGGTTCGGCGAACTAGCACTGGAACCTTTTGACCGTGCTCGCGGATCGACGAGACAAGTTCATCCAGACCATCGCTAGGATCGATGCGGTCCATGACCGCGGACATCCGTATGGTGGTCGGGTCGATCAGCCGCGTGGCGTGTTTATCCTCTTCGAGCACGGATGCTTGAGCGCGAGCTACAGTCGGGCTCGTGCGCTTCACATCCAGATCATCGTCCGAAAACGGAGTTTTGCCCATCGCGTTCTTGAGTGAGTCCCCGAAGACCTTACGCGCCATGGCTACGCCCCCATGCCTTCAGGATTTCGCGTTCGACTTCGTCGGTCACGCGCGAAACAGACTCGATCGCACGCTCGTAAGTTCTGCGGTTCACGTCGCGAGGTTCGACCTCGAAGATGCTCTGCTGGGTGTTCGCAGCGTCACCTACGGCTGTTGATTTCAGAAACTCGGCAGATAGGACGGCATCCCCGAGGACTGTCCGAAGCAGAGACGAAATCTGCACCTGCGGACCATCCGTATTCTCGTAGCGGGTGATCAGAACGCGCACGAAGTTCAGTCCATGTTCTGGGGCGTGTGCCTCAACGACGCCCATTAGGTTGCTCGCCATGCCAAGAAAACTCGACAGCGACATGACATCAAGCATCGATGCGTTGAGCGGGATCAGGACCCCGGTCGATGCAAAGAGAGCAGAAATCACCGAGAAGTTCAGCTGCGGTGGTGTGTCAAATATCACCACATCATATCGGTTGAGGAGGGGCTCAAGCGCTTCCCGGATGCGGCTATGGAACGTGGTGGCGCCGTGTCTGAAGCTCAAGGCGACCTCGAACTCGTACTCCATGATGTCCATAGATGCCGGGATCAGATCCACGGTCGGGAAGTTCGTTTTGCGAATGATCTCTGCTGCGGGTAATGGATCGTCGGATCGGATAAGATCGTATGAAGTCGGCATATCTGGATCGAGCTCGGGAGTAACCCCGAACAGGTTTGTCAGACTTGCTTGGCTGTCGAGGTCGATCAGTAAGACCCGGTAGCCGCGCAGACCCAGTAGTTGACCTACATGGGCAACAGACGACGTCTTGGCGGAGCCACCCTTCAGGTTAAAGATCGTCAAGATCTGACAAGCCTCTCCAGGTCTTCTGTGCGGGTGTTCTTCTGGCTTGATCCTTCCGGTCTCCAGAAGTACGCGTTGTGCCTCGACCATCTCCTCTGCAGAAAAGCTACGGCGGTTGCCGCCCTCCAGGACGCCTTCGGGAAAGCCTTCGAGGTTTGACACATGATGGCGAAAGGTATTCTGATTGATGCGAAGCAGTTCAGCCGCTTCCCGCATGGCGAAGCGGCGAAGCCCTTTCTGAGCGTCCGGTGGGAAGGTTTCCTGCGCATGTTCACGCAACCGGCTACCAAGCCGCTTGGACATGACTTCGAATCTCTGGGAGGCCCGTATCCCGTTCATTACTGCCCTCAAGTCTTTATTGTTTTGCAGAGCTTAACAGGTATGGTGAATAAATCCAGCCCAAACCGTTGAGCGGCTCAGTGGTGTTGAAGGCACCTATTTCTGGCGACGGTAAACTGTTAAAAATCAGCGTCTTGGGCGACTGTGCTCTCACTCTACTTCAACAGTTCGTTGTCCGCTATGAAATGACCACAAGATGTATTGTGAGTGCGTACAGAAATCAGCCCACAGAATCGGATGGGCGATTCTCGGGGAGCTTAGTCGAGCAACCCCAGCTTCTCGGCCCGCTCCAACAGCATCTTGACCGATAACGGCTGCCAGCTTGTGCGTCCACGGGGCGTGCGTTCGCGCATCACCTCCAGCCGATCACGGATAGCCCGATGCATGATGTCGGGATCTGAGCCCTTGATGCCTGCGACAATGGCTGGCAGACGGCCGTCCGGTACGTTCAAGCATGGTCTCTGCCAAGAAGCCGTCGCGGACATAGACGTTTACGGTGCGCAAAAAGGGCGCTTATCTTCCGACGGGTGTGGTCCATTTCACAGTTTGATCGAACCGAGGCCTAAGCCCCGATCCTCTTGATGCGGATCCCGAGCCTGCGGGCCTTGTCGACGATGTTCTCGGTGATGCCCGAACCGGGTGTTGCGATCAGACCCTGAGGTATGGTCTCGAGCATCTTGTCGTTGCGCTTGAAGGGAGCGGCCTTGCCGTGGCTCTTCCAGTCAGGTTTGAAGACCACCTGGGTGACACCACGGGTTTCTGCCCAGCGGGCCGCGATCATCTCGGCGCCTTTGGGCGTGCCACCATGCAGCAGCACCATGTCGGGGTATTTCGCATGGGTGGCGTCAATGACGGACCAGATCAGATCGTAGGCCTGATTGTCCCCGCCTGAAAAGGCGATCCGCGTGCCTTCGGGGCAGTGCACCTCGGTCTCCTTGCGGCGCTTGGCCGAGAGATAGGCTCGGCTGTCCACCACGGCGGAGGTCAGGCCGCGATGCGAAACCTTGGATCCGGTGCGGGGCAGCCAGGGCGAGCCAGTGGCGGCCGAGAAGTGGTCCACGGCCAGATCGCGCATTTGTTCGAAAGCGTCACGATGGTCCCAGAGTTTCAGCCCGATCATCTGCAGACGCTCAAGCTCGACCGAGGCGAACTCGGATCCGTCCTGGATTGCCAGGCTTTCCCGGACCTCGAATTCGTTGTCGTCGAGGCGCTTCTGGATTTGGGTGAGCCGGCGATGGAAGATCGAGGTGAGGGACCAGAGCATCTCCTCGAGATTGTCTTCCAACTGGCTGCCGGTGAGGAGGCCAGTGGTGGTCTCGAACAGTGTCGCAATGGCGAGGTCTACTTCGTCTGGCTGGGGCAGGGGGCGGTGATCGGTCTCACCGGTTCCCGGTGTTGCGCCATAAAGTGCCAAGTGGTCGAGGTTGGCGGTCAGGCGAAGAGCGCCTGCTTGTCCGCAATGGGCAGTGACGACATCGCCCGGAAGTCCTTGGGCTTCTCCAGCTTCATCCAGTCGGTGGCGAGGTCCTGTTCCAGCGCCTCAAGCATCTTCTGGGCGACGGTGTCGCCGTGCAGCACCTCATGGTTTTGCGCCTGGAAGGGCCGGATCGAGATGTCGAGCGCCTCGTTGTTGTAATACCGTCCCAGTGTCTGCTCGCAGAGCGCGTAGAGCATCGCATCGAATGCAACCTCGAAATCCGCCGCCAGATGCGCCCGCAGGATGTGCTGATGCGTCGCGCGCAGATCGTCGGTCAGGCTTGCCGAAATCCCGTCCGCCTTGCGCAAAGTCGCAGCAGGATCGGAGGTCGGCACCGGTGTGGAGGAGGTCGGCGGCGTCACGTGGGGGCGGGCAGGAGAGGGGGCGCCATCCGCATCGGCGTTGATCTCATCAGGCTCGGGCGCGGCTGGAATATCCTCGGGCCGCACGAGGCCCTTCTCGACCCTAAGCGCCCCATCGTGGCCGATAGTCAGAACGACGCCTGCGATGGCGAGATCTTCGTCTGCGTAAGGCTGCCGTTCGCGCTGCAGAGTCTCGATCTCGCGCAGACGCGGCTCGATGGCGTAATACTCTTCGGTCTCGGCTTCCGTCCAGTTCTCATCGTCATTCTGCGCCGCCAGTTCTTCCTCCCGCGCGATGAGACGTTTCTCCTCGGCCAGTAGGTCCGGGTCGGGTTCTATGTCCTGCGGATAGACCCGCCCGAAACTGCGAAACGCGCCGTAATCCACCGAGAGATGCACCTCGACCCATTTCCACATTCCTTCGAAGGTTTTCGCCGCAGCCTGCAGCTTCTCGATGGCGAGGCGCTCCAGGAGTTCGGGGTTCTCCATATGGGCGCTGGCGCGGTCGTCGAAGAGGTCGCGCAGCAGAACAGCACCCGCCGCCTCATAGGCTTCGATACCGACGAAGCGCCCGAGGCCCGAGTTCGCCGAATGCGCCGTCTCGGTCAGGTGGCGCTTAATGCTCTGCGGATGGACGTGATAGCCGCCCTTCACCGCGTTCCAGACCGCCAGTTGGCGATCATGGTCATCCGTTAGCGTGAAAGCCATCACACATTCGAGGGTTAGATCGCCCGCGCGGAACTGCTCGATGATTTCGGGCGCGACACGGGCCAGCTTGAGGCGGCGGCGCACCAGGTCAACCGAGACACCAAACTTGAGCGCGATTTCGTCTTCACTGCGCCCTTCGCTGATCATCGCCTCAAAGGCCTCGAACTGGTCAGCGGGATGCATTGCCGCGCGCTGGAGGTTTTCGGTGGCGGAGGTGAGGATGGCATCGCGCTCATCTTCGACGAGGCAGGGCACAGGATGATCAGCGGGAATGATGCTGTCCTCTGCGAGCTGTTTCAGTGCCTTGAGGCGGCGACCGCCCGCATCGACGGCAAAACGTGTGTCGGAGAGCGCATGCACCACGAAGTTCTGCTTGATGCCAGTCTCGCGGATGCTGGCGAGGAGTTCTGCGTCATCGTTCGCGGTTGCCGCAACCTTGCGGACGTTGAGTGGGCTCGGTTCCAACTGGTCGAGCGGGATCATACGGATGTCGGCCGCACCGTCAGGGGCGGTTGAACCGGGGCTCTCAGTCTTCTTTGGAGTCGTGGGCTTCGGGCGGGTCGTGGTCTTGGCCATGGTCAGAGTCCTCTTCACGCCGGACCCGGACGAGACTCTCTCTATCCTTTCAAGCCCGGCATCCGGGCTTCCCTTTCTCTAGCTTTCCAATATCTAGTTGCCTGATAGTGCGAAATTAATGAGCTTTCTGGATGCCTGTAATGCGATGCATTTATTGTGCGATTTACTGAGATAAAGTACCGCTTTGATATGGATCCGAGCATGATATTTTTTGACTGGATCACTTCAGCGACCCAATCACACTAATGCAGGTGCCCGAGCAGGTCACTTTGACTGGCGCTGAAATTCTGGAAAATGTGGCGGTTTTGTCATCTGTCGGCACCACTGAAACGGTCCGAGGTTAGTACCAGTTGAGGTGTGCAAAAGTCGTAACTTGAACCATGTTGCCGACCGGCGTTGGGTGTGTGACGCGAATGTACACGTCGCTGTGTGTGGTGGACGTGTCCGACGGGCGTTTCGTGCTGCGCGAAAAGCTGGCGGCGATATCGCTGGAGGATTTGCAATCGGGGACGGGAGCGACGCTGCACCGTGACGGCGATGTGGGCGATCTGGTGGTGCCGGAGCTGGGGGAATTGTGTCGCGTCGTATATATTTGGCGGGGCGCGGCGACGTGTTGAATCCTGCCTGGGGGGCACGCAAAATGGGCCGCAGCCAAATCACTGGATGGCCTTTAGTCCGGGATAAGCGGCACGAAACGCCGCGTACGCCTCTACGAAGGCGGCGCGGCAGCCTTGGTTCGGCAGGATTTCCTCTTTGATCTCTGGCGGCAGGATGATGCTTTCGGGAGGGCCGTCACAGGCAGCAATCATGCCCAGGCGTGCGGCACCAAGGGCCGCACCGAATTCGCCCGAGGCCGGCAGCCGCAGCGGGATGTCCAGCGCGGTCGCGATCATCCGCAGCCAGTAGCGCGACGCGCTTCCACCGCCAATCGCGATAAGGCTTTCCAGCTTGGCATCCGTGGCCTGCAACGCGTCAAAGCTGTCACGCAGTCCGAACGCCACCCCTTCCAGCACCGCGCGCGTCAGATCTTCGCGCGTTGTGCTGGTTGAAAGCCCGGTAAAGGCGCCCCTGATCTCGGCATCGTTGTGCGGGGTGCGTTCCCCCGAAAGATATGGCAAAAATCTGAGCGACGACGGCGGCAGCAGGGTATCGCCCAGTGCGCCGGTCAACTCCGACGGCTTTTTGCCCGCGATCCGGGCCAGCCAGTTGAGACTGTCGGTGGCCGACAGCATGACGCCCATCTGATACCATCGACCGGGCAGGGCGTGGCAAAAGGTGTGAACAGCGGTCTCGGGCGCAGGCCTATAACCGTCACGGGCCGCCAGCAAAACGCCCGAGGTGCCGAGCGACACAAATCCTTGTCCCTCATCCAGCGCGCCGATGCCGCATGCGGCGGCTGCATTGTCGCCCGCACCGCCCGCGACCGTCACCGGTCCGGCGATCCCCCATCGTGCGGCCAGATCGGTGCGAAGTTCCCCGGCGACCTTGGAGCCTTCGACCAGGCGCGGCATCTGATCGGCACGCATATGGCTGGCCTCCAGCAAACGGGGCGACCACGACCGCCCGCCCACATCCAGCCACGAGGTGCCTGCGCTGTCGGACATATCTGCAACATAGTCGCCGGTCAGGTAATAGTTCAGATAGGCCGCCGGCAGCAGCACCTTGGCGACCTTGCTGAATATCTTGGGCTCATGCTTGCGGACCCACTCCAGCTTGGGTGCGGTAAAGCCGGGAAAGACGATGTTGCCCGACAGCGCGCGCACCCCTTCACTGGCGTCCAGATGAGCGGCCTCGGCAAAGGATCGGCTGTCGTTCCACAGGATGCACGGCCTGAGCACCGCCCCCGATGCATCCAGCAGCGTCGCACCGTGCATATGTCCCGCCACTCCGATGCCGCACAGATGCGCAAAGGCGGGGAAGGTGGCGCGCATTTCGTCAATGGCGGCTTCGAGGGCCGCGATCCAGTCGGCCGGATCCTGTTCGGACCAACCGGAATGCGGATGGGTGGCGTCATAGTGCCGCTCGGTCGCGCCGATGGGTGTTCCGTCGCCGTCCACAAGCAATACGCGCAGGCCAGACGTGCCAAGGTCAATGCCAAGAAATGTCATTCAGGCGTCCTTTAGATAAGATGAGGCCCTGCAGCATCAGACCGTGCGGATACCACGACTGATGCGCCCGGTGAAGGTCGCCCACTCCGATGTGGACAGTTTCGGCCTTCAGCGTGCAGCGGTCATCGCGGGGCACGTCAATGCCTGCGGGCAGGGCGCCAAGCGTTTCATTTGAAAGGGCAATCAATTCGTGGCCTCCTGCGCGCGTTCCTGAATGAACGCCGCGACCTGCGAAAGTTCTGTAAAGACCGCGATTGCACCGGCGTCGCGCAACACCGCAGCATGTTGGTCCCGTTTGCCGTCCAGATGCCCCCCGCCGACAAAGCCGATGGCGGGAATGCCGGCCGCAGCCGCGCCCCGGATGCCATGCGGAGAATCCTCCAGGACCAGGCACTCGCCGGGTTTCAGGCCCAGCCGCTCAAGCGCCAGCACGAAAAGGTCCGGCGCGGGCTTACCGTTTGCGACCTCTTCCGCGCTGCAGGCCGTATCTGCAAAGCACTGTGCCAGTCCCGCCAGTTCCAGCGTTGCAGCCATGCGCCGCAACGACCCGCCGGTTGCAATTGCCATCGCGGTGCCCTGTCCCTGCAAACCCCACAGCAGCGCACCCGCTCCCGCGATCTTGGCCAGTTTGGTCGCGTAGGAGGCCAGCAACCGGTCCTCGACCCGCTGTGCGAAATCCGCGGGGACGGGGCGGCCAAGCCGTTCGGAGACGTAGTCGGCAATCACCGGCATCGCGACCCCCAGAAACCGTTCGCCGACTTCACGGGCGCTGGCGTCGTGAATGCCGAGATTGCGCATCTCGACGGCGATGGCCTCAAGCGACAGCGGCTCGCTGTCCACCAGACACCCGTCCAGATCGAATATCACGGCCCGTGTTCTGGGCATGGCGCGTCCCCTCTTGTCTGGGCAGCTCGAAAGAAGGGTCTTCAAATGCGCTGCTCGGATTTGCGGTCGAATAGATGCACGTCATCCGGATTGATGACGTATCCAAGCTGCGCACCGGGACGCGCGTTGATGCGGTCCTTGACCAGCGCGTCGATCAGATCCTTGCCGGATTTGGCAAAAATTTGCGTTTCCGATCCGGTGGGTTCGACGACAACCACGTCCATCGGAATGCCCTCTGCGCCGATTTGAATGTGCTCGGGGCGGATGCCGTATGTCACGTCCTGCCCGTCCTGTGCCGTTGTCCGGGGCAGGGGCAGTTTCAGCCCGCCGTCCGAGACAAAAACCTTGTCGCCATCTGCGGAGGCAACTTTCCCGTGCACGAAATTCATCGACGGCGATCCGATAAAGCTGGCGACAAAGGTGTTGCGCGGATTGTCGTACAGGTCCAGCGGCGACCCGATTTGTTCGACGCGCCCGTCGCGCATCACGACAATCTTGTCGGCCATGGTCATGGCTTCGATCTGGTCGTGGGTCACATAGACGATGGTGGTTCCCAGACGCTGATGCAGTTCCTTGATCTCGACGCGCATGGTCACGCGCAGCTTGGCATCCAAGTTCGACAGCGGCTCATCGAACAGGAAAACCTGCGGATCACGCACGATGGCCCTGCCCATGGCAACGCGCTGGCGCTGGCCCCCCGACAGTTCTTTGGGATAGCGTTTGAGATATTTGGTCAGGTCAAGGATATCGGCGGCCTTGGTGACCTTTTCGTCGATCTCGGATGCCGGGCGTTTTGCCATCTTTAGCGGGAAACCGATGTTGTCATAGACGGTTTTGTGCGGATACAGCGCATAGCTCTGAAACACCATCGCGATGTCCCGTTCCTTGGGCGGAATGTCGTTCACGACACGTTCGCCAATGGAAATCGTGCCCTCGCTAACCTCTTCCAGGCCGGCAAGCATCCGCAAAAGCGTGGACTTGCCACAGCCCGAAGGACCGACCAGCACGACGAATTCGCCATCCTCGATATCGACGCTGACGCCATGCATGACCTGCACGTTGCCGTAGCGCTTGATGACGTCTTTTATGGTTACGGTGGCCATGTCGCGGTCCCCTATTGCAGAAGTACGATTTGCATCTTCACATCTGCCGGAGGGGCAGACGCGGCGATTTCGAATGCGCGCACGCTGTCCGAAAAGTCGAATGTTCTGGTGATCAGCGGTTTGACGTCGATAGCGCCCGAGCTGAGCATGCCGACGCAGCGCGGAAACACATGGGCGTAACGAAAGATGTTCTCGACGCGCGCCTCGCGGACCATGGCGGCGCCCGCATCATATTGGATCGGATCGGGTTGACCGCCGATCATGACGACACAGCCGCCGGGGCAAAGCGGTTCGAACACGGTTCTGGCCGCATGCGGCGATCCGGTCGCCTCAAAGACAAGGTCCACACCCCAACCGTCCGTGTCGCGTTTGACGATATCGACGATATTCTCTGAACTGACGTCCACCGGCGTGATGGCATCGCTGAGCGATCCGGCAATCTCCAGCTTTTTCGCGGCCAGATCGGTCACATAAACCCGCGCACAGCCTGCCGCCAACGCCGCCAACGCCGTCACAAGGCCGATGGGCCCCGCCCCCATGACAATCGCGTTGTCGCCGGGCTTGACCCGCGCCTTGGTGGCGGCATGGACACCGACTGCCAGGGGTTCGACCATCGCGGCCTCGGCAAAGCTCACATTGTCCGGCAGTTTGAAGGTAAAGGCCTCGGGATGTACGCACGTGGGACGCAAGATGCCATGAACAGGCGGCGTCGCCCAGAACCGCACGGCGGGATCGATGTTATACATGCCCAGCAGTGTGGCACGGCTGTTGGGATCGGGAATGCCCGGCTCCATACAAACACGGTCGCCGGTTTTCAGCGTTTGCACCTCGGCGCCGACCTCGATCACGGTGCCCGACGCCTCGTGGCCCAGGATCATCGGTTCATTGACCACGAACGGCCCGATGCGCCCGTGGGTGTAGTAATGGACGTCCGACCCGCAAATGCCCACAGTGTGCAGCTTGATACGCACATCGCGCGGGCCCAGCGTTTCTTCGACCCTGTCGATGGCGGGAAAATCCCGCAGGTTGAGTTCGTCTTTTTTTTCAAGAACGAGCGCTTTCATGTCTCAGCCTTTCCTGATGATGATAAATGCCATCACCAAGGCGATAGCGTTGGCGATCCAGATCGAAAGCCCGGCAGGTTCCAGAAAGCGGAACCAGAACAGCGACAGCGCAATCCACAGGACAACCGAAATAAAAAGCCGGTCGAACCAGTTCGTCTCGATGGGCAAAAAGCCTGCATTCTCCTCAGGTGGTGCGGTTTCGTCCTCTTGCTCTGTCGTGGCAAGTGGAGTGTGGAGGGGCTTGCTCATGTTGTTATCCTTTCACCGCGCCAAAGGTCAGCCCCGCGACGATGTGTTTTTGCACCAGGCCAAAGACGATCAAGGCCGGGATCAGCGTAAAGACCGAAATTGTCGCCATGATGCCCCATTCTGTGCCGGTCGACGTCACGTATTCGGACAGACCCGTGGTCAGGGTGCGCGCGTTGAAATTGGTCAGGGTCGCGGCCAGCAGGTATTCGTTCCAGGCAAAGACCCACGTCAGGATCAGGGTCACGGCCAGACCGGGACGGCACAGCGGAAATACGATCTCGGTGATGACCTTCCATGCGCTGGCACCGTCGACATAGGCCGCCTCGTCCAGTTCTTTGGGAATGCCGTCCAGGGTTGGCCGCAGCGTCCAGATGGCAAAGGGCAGGTTGAAGGTGCAATAGACCAGGATCATGCCGATCCGCGTGTCCAGCAGGTTCCAGTCCCCCACCGCATAGACTTGTGTCATCAGCAAAAACAAGGGCAACAGGAACACCGCCGGCGGCGCCATCCGGTTGGTGATGGTCCAGAAGAATATCGACTCCTTGCCGCTCATGTTGAACCTCGACAACGCATAGCAGGCAAAGAACCCCAGCACCGTGCACAGCACTGCGTTCCCGGTCGAAATGATGACCGAATTCAGCATATAGCTGCGCAAGAGCCGGTCACCCCAGACTTTGGCATAGTTCCCCCAGTAGGGGTCCGAC
Source organism: Sulfitobacter sp. 20_GPM-1509m (assembly GCF_000620505.1). Lineage (GTDB taxonomy): Bacteria > Pseudomonadota > Alphaproteobacteria > Rhodobacterales > Rhodobacteraceae > Pseudosulfitobacter. The sequence goes on from NZ_JIBC01000011.1 coordinate 119,740, forward strand.
AGGATCAGCTCGGGTGTCGAGAAAAGCTGAACGGCAGGCTTTACCGAAATGACGAACAGCCAGTAGATCGGGAACAGGGTTAGTACGCTGACAAGGCTCCAGAAGACGATACCGATGATCGGGCTTTGCTTTTTCATAGCATCAGTCCTTCTTGCTGCGAGGGGCAAGCATGGTCACGTACAGCAACCAGCAGGCGACGATGGTGAGGTAGAGAACGACGACCGAGATGGTCGACCCGTAACCGTAATTGGTTTTCGGGAATACTTCCTTGAAGATGTGAACCCCGACAAAGCGGGTGGCCGAGCCGGGCCCGCCTCCGGTCAGCATCCAAACCTCGTCAACCGTTCTAAGGGCGTCCATGAGACGGATAAAAACGGTTGCAACGACGGCGGGGGCAATCATCGGCAGCGTAATGTGCCAAAAGATCTGACGCTTGTTCGCACCGTCGATCTGAGCCTGTTCAAAGGGGTCGGACGGCAGCGAAACCAAAGCAGCAATCAGCGTCAGCGTCACAAGCGGTGTCCAGTGCCAGATATCCATGATAACCACCGTGGCAAAGGCGGCAGGCGCGGAAGTGGCGATGTTCATCGTGATCCCGAACCAATCGTCGAGGAACTTTGGAATGATCCCGATTGACGGCGTTGTCATCAGTTTCCAGACCGACCCGACGATAATCGGCGCCATGATCAACGGCAGCGTGTGGATCGTGCGAAAGATGGCCTTGCCCGGAAAATCGCGCATGAACGCCTGCGCCAGCACATAGCCCAGGATCAGTTCCGACACCACGGCGAATAAAACGAACAGCACCGTTACGCCAATCGAATTCAGGAACGCAGGATCAAAGACGATCTGACGAAAGTTGTCCGCGCCGTTGAACACCATCTCTGGATCGACCGCGAAAGGGTTCCATTGATGAAACGAGACAAAGACGACATAGATGAAGGGCAAGACACCAAAGAAGAACAGAATCAACAGTGTCGGTGCCAGAAGGATCCAGCCAAGTGTTTTGGATTGCATGACGCACCTTTGCTGTTGTCGATGCCCGACGATGACATCGACCGTGTCTTGAGTGAATATGACCTGGTTTTGATGTGGGTCGCCGCTTGAAACCAGCGGCGGCGACCCTGTCGGCAACCTGAGAGGAGATCAGGTTACTTGCGGTAGCCCAGTTCGGTCAAAGTGGTTTCCGCCGTTGCGGCCATCTGGTCCAGACCTTCCTGAACCCCCAGATCGCCTGTCAGGATCTGGTAAAAGACCGGCGCTGTCGCTTCGCGGACCTGCGCGTGGAACGGATAGGCAGGAGCCCCTGCGAACAGGTAACCCTTGTCCTTGATCAGGTCATAATATCCGCTCAGCTTGGTGTTCATCTCCTGAACCTTGGGATCGTCATAGGTCGCGGTGTTGGTCACACGCGGCGCGGCAACCGCCCAATCGGGCTGAACTTCGTTCTGGCCGATATACTGCAGGAACAGCGCGGTGGCTTCTTTGTTTTTGGACGAATGGGGCATGCCGAACGCGCCGCCATCATAATAGCCGATGTAACCTGTGCCGCCTTCGACCTCTTCCAGAATGCCGTCTTTCAGCGGCGGCAGCGCCACGCCGACCTTGCCGACAACCAGCGATTTGGTTTCGTCCGCGGCGATCCAGCCTGCGTTTTCGCCGTAAACCAGACCCTGCGCAGCGCGACCTGCGCCAAAGGTGGTGCCAACCTCGGTCCAGGTTGATGCGGGGCTTTCGGGCGGTGCGATGTCACGCATGGACAGCCACCATTCCATTGCCTCAACGGCTTCGGGGCTGTTCATTTCGCCGCCGTTTTCAACCGAAGCGCCATAGTTGTTGTCCGCGTCGATGCCCCAGTTGTAGACGCCAAAGGTTGGAGCGACCGACTCGAAATATTCATACCAGGACGCCACGTGACCGGTATGGGCCTGCGCGGTGGTGCCCCACAGATCCATGTCGTTTTCATTGCCATAGTCGGTAAAGAACTGCGCGATCTCGGCATATTCCGCATGGGTCGTCGCGGGGGCGAGGTCGCGACCGGTCTTTTCCTTGAATGCCGCCTGAATATCGGGATCGTTAAATAGGTCGGTCCGGTAAAGATAGACCTTCAGGAAGGCTTCCATCGGCACACCGTACAGATGGCCTGCGTCATCCTTGAAGTAGTCTGCAAAGGTGGTGAAATTGCTCTCGTCGTAGGTGCCCGCCTTCAGATCCGGATTGTCGGCCAGGAACTGGGTCAGGTCGGTCAGAAAGTCGCGGGACAGATACGAATAGATGATGTCTTGTTCGATATAGGCCATATCATAGATGCCGGTGCCGGCTTCCATGTCCTTGATGGCTTTGTCGAACATCTGATCCCAGGATGTGGTTTCGACGTCGACCCGAATGCCGGTCAGCGCCTCGAATTCCGGCGCGAGAACTTCACGGATGTACAGTGATGGCGGCGACGATTCCGTCACGCCACGGATGGTGACTCCCTGATACGGTTCGGCGGCTGCTTTCCACCAGGCCGCGTCGATTTCGGCAAATGCCGAGGTTGCGGCTACGGTCAGTGCAAGCGCGGATGCGCCTATCTTGAATGCAAAACTCACGGTTTTCCTCCCATTTTTAAGGGCGCAGCGCAGGCTGTTGAACACACTAAGCGAATCGTTGCACGCCACCTCCCACTACGAACATGCAATTGCATGAGCTGTAATTCAAGTGTAAATTTTCATCTGTAAGCATTGCCGCCCATATGTATATGTGCTACCTCGTTGTGCAGTTGTCGCATATGACGTCGGCGTGTCTGGGGGGTTCAATTTGGGGCGTGAAGCAATTGAAGACAGCGATGCCTTCGTCACCGAGGTTTGCTGGCATTATTATGTGAATGAAATGACCCAGGCCGAGGTTGCACGTCAGATGGGCGTCACAAGGCTGCGTGTGAATCAGGCGATTCAACGAGCGAAATCGCTGGGTTTTGTGAAAATCCAGATCGAATCGCCGTTTTTGCCGCGTGTTGAGTTGCAGGAGAACCTGAAGGCGGCTCTAGGGCTGCGGCGTGTCGTCGTCGGGTCCGCAAACGAGGCGGATTACGACTATCACAAACCCGTCGGCGCAGCGCTTGCGGCACTGCTTGCGGAACGTCTGGCAACGGGCGGTTGGACGTCGCTGGGCGTGTCCTGGGGTGTGACTCTGGACGCCGCTATCAGAAAGCTTACGCGGCAATCGCACCCGGATCTGGAGGTTGTGTCCATTCTTGGTGGCACGGCAAAGGGATCGACGCTGAACTCTTTTGGCATCGCCTCGGGCTTTGCCAACGTGCTGGGCGCGCATTTTTCGGTTCTGACTGCGCCGATCTATCTGTCCGAAGGAATCGACCGCAAAGTTTTCCTTTCGCAATACGCGCTTAAGGAACATTTCGAGAAATTCAAAACCCTTGATGCGGTGCTTTTGACCTGTTCGAACGTATCGGAAAAATCCTTTCTGGTTGAACACGGGCTGCCGCATGAACTGACGCCACAGGCCCTGATCGACGCCGGGGCCATCGGGGATGTACTGGGGCAGTTTCTTGATCGCGACGGCGCCTCGGTGTCCGAGGCAGTGGACAATCGGACCGTCGGAATGCCGCTCAGTCAGGTTCTGGACGTGCCGGAAAAGATTATGGCCGCCGCAGGCCCGCACAAGGTCGAAATCATCCGGGCCGCCTGCAAACGCAACTTGGTCGATACGCTGGTGACCGACGATGTGACCGCGCGCCTTCTGCTTGCGGACGCGCCGGTGCGAGCCAGTGGCGCAGAATAACCGGAGAGTCACTTGATGCGAAGGTTTGGAGCTCAGTATTTTGTCTGGACAAGCGGTCAAGCTTCGTCGGGATTAGATTTCGCTTTGATGACACCCGTAGGCACCAGGTTTTGTCGCGCTATCAAAATGCGGGTGAAGCAATGACATTGGCCGCGGACAGTGTTGGCCCAACGGTGTGCATCGGCGAAATTCTTACCGAAATCGTTGCCACAACGATCGGCTCAGGCTTTGGCGAGCCGATTCCCTTGATGGGGCCTTATCCCAGCGGTGCCCCAGCAATCTTCATAGATCAGTGCGCGCGTTTTGGCGGGTCGGCTGCGATGATCGGGACGGTTGGTAACGATGATTTCGGGCGCATGAACATCGACCGGCTGCGGCGGGACAATGTCGATGTCTCCGGAATAGGTGTCGATGCGGAATTACCTACTGGGACAGCATTCGTTCGATATCGGCCTGACGGCGATCGTGACTTCGTATTCAACATGTGGACATCCGCCGCCGGAAGGCTGACATGGACCGATGCAGTCGACGCGATCGTTTCGCGCGCAGGGCACCTACACGTTATGGGTACTCTGTTAAGTAACGCAACTGTCTGGCCGATAATTGAATGCGCGGCTGAAATCATATCGGACCGGGGCGGGAGCATTTCGCTCGACCCCAATATGCGCAAGGAACTACAGGCCGATCAAGCGACCAGCGCGCGGGTCGCAACGATGATCGCTATGTCGGATCTTTTGTTGCCGTCCGGAGACGAGATGTTTGTTGCTGCCGGCATGTCCCCGGATGAGGGTGAGGAAGCGGCAATCCAACATCTGTTCCGTCTGGGCGTTTCGGAAATCGCGATTAAGCGCGGCTGGCACGGATCAAGCTGTCACGAGGCCAATGGTACATTGACACGTGTTCCGGCATTCCGCGTCAAAGAAACTGACCCCACCGGTGCCGGAGACTGCTTTGGCGGAGCGTATGTTGCGGCACGCCGACTGGGCATGAGCCCCCGACAATGCCTGACCTATGCAAATGCCGCCGGGGCACGCAACGTAACGTTCCGCGGTCCTATGGAAGGGATCGGGACGCGACATGAGCTAGACAAATTCATTCAAGAAACGGAGCTTTCATTATGACGGCCGTCCAGTTGACGGACCTTGCGGGGTTCCATCGTATGGGGCAGGCCAGAGGGATAACGTCTGTTTGCTCTGCCCACCCAATCGTCCTGCGCGCAGCACTGCGCCATGGGCGCAAATATGGCAGCACTGTCCTGATTGAAGCGACCTGTAATCAAGTCAACCATGCTGGCGGTTATACAGGCATGACCCCGTCTGATTTCGCCGATCTGGTCCATGAACTTGCCGATGAAGAAGGCTGCCCACGCGAATTGATCGTGCTTGGGGGGGACCACCTTGGGCCCAATCCGTGGCGCCATCTTCCGGTCGCGGCGGCGATGGAGCAGGCCAGCGACATGATCGCGGCTTATATCAGCGCGGGGTTCCGCAAAATTCACCTTGATACGTCGATGGGCTGTGCAGGCGAAGCCGCGGCGCTGGATGACGAGACGACTGCTCTGCGGGCAGCACAGCTTGTCGCCCGCGCAGAACAAACCGCAGAACACTTGGATTTTCCGTTGCCGCTTTACATCATTGGCACCGAGGTTCCTCCACCCGGGGGCGCGGACCACGCGCTGGAAACGATTACGCCGACAAAATCAGATGCGGCCCGCAAGACAATTGAGGTTCATAACAGGATTTTCACGGAACATGGTCTTTTGGGAATGGAGGCCCGCGTCATTGGGTTAGTAGTCCAGCCTGGCGTGGAATTCGGAAACCAGAACGTCATCCCTTATGAGGCATCGAGGGCGCGCGACCTACTAAGCGTTTTGGAGGCGCATGACGGTCTCGTGTTTGAGGCACACAGTACGGATTATCAGGGCACTGGTCCGCTGTCGGAAATGGTCAGAGACGGCTTCGCGATCCTCAAAGTCGGTCCTGAGTTGACCTTCGTGCTACGCGAGGCACTTTACGCGCTCGACCTTATCGCAAGTGACATCCTGCCCGACTATGGTAACCGCCCTCTTTATAGAGCAATGGAAGATTTGATGGAGACCCAAAAGGAGAATTGGACACGTCACTATCCTGGCACGGCGGCAGAACAACGCGTCATGCGCCACTACTCACTATCGGACCGCATTCGATATTATTGGACAGAAAAAAAGGCGCAGGAAGCCGTCGCAAACCTTTTGGCGGCCCTTGACGGTCGGACCGTGCCCCTGCCTCTGATGTGGCAACACATGCCCCGCGCGGCTCATGCCGCTGGCCGACCGCTCGACCCCGAAGCGCTTTTGATCCAGCGCGTCTGCGATACGCTGGCCGCCTACCACGCCGCCTGCACACCCAATGAGGTCTGAACTTCAAATGGCTCGAACTTCACGCCCTGGCAGATACTTATCAGAATAAGGAACACAGCGATGAACGCCCAATTCGAAGGAAAATCGGTCATCATCACAGGTGCCGGAAAAGGTATTGGACGGGCCTGCGCGGTGGTGATGGCTAAACGTGGCGCATCCGTTGTCGCCATGGCCAGAACCAAATCCGATCTGGACAGTCTCAGACAGGAAACCGGTTGCCGTTCCATTATCGTCGATCTGATGGACAACACTGCTGCCCGCGCCGCGATGAAAGAGGTCGGCACCTGTGATTTTCTGATCAATTGCGCCGGGACCAATGTCCTCGAAACAATACTGGACATGACGGACGCGGGGTACGAGGCCGTGATGGGCATCAACCTGCGTGCAGCGCTGATCTGTGCTCAGGAGTTCGCCAGGGCCCGCGTTCAGGCGGGCGGGGGCGGCGCGATCCTGAATGTTACGTCGATTGCTGGGCATCGCGGGTTTGGTGAACACTTGTGCTACGCTGCCTCAAAGGCCGGCCTCGAAGGTGCGACGCGCGTTATGGCAAAAGAACTGGGCGCCTATGGCATCCGCGTCAATGCCGTTGCACCGACCGTGACGATGACAGAACTGGCCGCCGCCGCGTGGTCCGACCCCGCGAAGAAAGATCCGATGATGGTACGCCACCCCATCGGCCGCTTTGCCGAGGTCGATGAGGTGGCCAAATCCATCGTCATGCTCCTGTCCGACGATGCCCCCATGGTGACCGGCGCCGTTCTTCCCGTCGACGGCGGGTTTCTCGCCGTCTGAACGTCTTAACCTGAACAAAGGAGGCCGATATGGCCGAAAGTCTTAACGGAAAAATCGCAGCAGTCACCGGGGCTGCCTCTGGCATCGGCCTTGCCGCCACCGAGGCTCTGTTGGCCGAGGGCGCGACAGTGGTCATGGTCGACAGAGACGAAAACGCGCTGCAGGCTTGTATCGACCGGCTCGGCGAAAAGGCGATCGCGCAGGTCACCAATCTGCTGAATGCCGACAGCTGCAAGGCGATGGTCCCGTCGATCCTCAAAAAGGTGGATCACATTGATATCCTTTATTGCAACGCCGGCACCTATATCGGCGGTGACCTTGACCAGACCGATCCCGATACCATCGACCGGATGCTGAACTTGAACGTCAATGCAGTGATGAAGAATGTGCACGCGGTCATCCCGCATATGAAACAGCGCGGCATCGGTGACATCTGGGTGACCTGTTCGGTTGCCGGTCACGCCGCCATCCCGTGGGAGCCGGTCTACTCGGGGTCCAAATGGGCCATCACCTGTTTCGTGCAGACCATGCGGCGCCAGTTGCGTGAATATGGCATTCGCGTGGGTCAGGTATCGCCCGGTCCTGTGGTGTCCGCGCTGTTGGTCGACTGGCCCGCAGACAGGTTGCAAAAGGCCAAGGACAGTGGTTCTATCATCGAACCTACCGAAGTGTCGGACGCTCTGATCTATGTACTGACGCGCGGACGCAACGTGACGATCCGGGATATGATCATTTTGCCCACGGCATTTGACATCTGACCAAAACAATGACGGAGGAGGACAGATGCGTTCTTTTCACCGGTTCTACATAATGTAGTAACGATGTTTGAGGGGGCCACTTTTGCATTTCTGAATACACTGGCCTCCTTTGCTACAGCCACCTTTGCCGTCTTTTCTGACATTGTCAGGTTGGTGATACCGATCTGTGAGCCGAATGTAGGGAGATGATTTTAGTTTTTCACTCCTAGTCCTGTCGCGCCATCGTTTCCCGCGTTTGGTTATAGGCTATGATGTTTGTCCCTACGACCGTTTCGCGGTGAGTTTGAGGAACGCTAAGGATCTGCTGGTGGAACGCAGCATTACTGTCAGTCACGAAACGGTCAGAGTTTGGGGTGGCGAAATTTTATGGAACAGATCTAACCTTAAGGAACGTCTGATTAACGTCGGCTACGCCGAGATTGCCGCCTGAACGTTGCGGCGCTGCCTTTTTGAGGCAGAAACATCTGATTTCACGATTTATAGGCCGCTATTGCGGCGTCACACCCATTTTCGGGCGGACTCATCCTCAGGCTATCAGCTTTCGTCGCACCAGAAACAGATTGCCGAGCGCGAACAGTGTAAAGAGCTTCGCACGGTTTTTGGCGAGGCCGCGGTAGCGGGTCTTCACATGGCCAAACTGGCGTTAGATGACGCGGAACGGATGCTCGACCTTGGCCCGCACCTTGGCGATGATGCGGTTGGTCGTTTCCGCGATGGGATGCAGCTTGCCGCCCTTCGGGGCCTTGCGCATGACACCCCAAAATCGGCCAGGCCCATTGAACGCGGCCTCGCGCTCGGCGCTGACATAGCCTTTGTCGACCCAGACCGAGGTCTCGTTGCCATGCAACAGTTCGTCCCAGACCCGGCTGTCGTGTAGCTTGGCCGTCGAGGTCTCGAGGCTGTGGGTCACGCCGCTCTCGGCATCGACGCCGATGTGGGCTTTCATGCCGAAGAACCAGTCGTTGCCCTTCTTCGTGGACGACATCTCGGGGTCTCGCGCCTTGGCCTTGTTCTTGGTCGAGGACGGCGCGTCGATGATCGTGGCATCCACCAGTGTGCCTGAGCGCAGGGTGATGCCCTTGTCGGCGAGGTGTGCATTCACCTCGGCAAAGATCGCTTCGGTCAGCCCATGCCGCTCCAGCAGGTGGCGAAAGTAGAGGATGGTGGTCTCGTCCGGAATACGGTCGTCGCCCAGCTCGATCCCGGCAAAACAGCGCATTGCTTCGCTGTCGTAGAGCATCTCCTCGGCCATCGGGTCGCTCAGCGCATACCAATTCTGAAGGAGGTATATCCGCAACATCGTCTCCAGCAGCATCGGTGGCCGCCCGCCCTTCTGGCCGGCCTACGGATAGTGCGGTGTGATCAACCCCATCAGCCGAACCCAAGGGACCACTGCGTCCATCTCGGACAGGAACACCTCGCGCCGCGTCTGCTTCTTCTTCATCGCATCGCGCAGGCCGGGAAATGCAGGTTGCTTCGGCATCAGAAAGGCTCCTTGCAGGGATGCCCAAGTTTACCAGATCGCGCTCAAAAGGGGAGTTCTTCAGATGTTCCTTAACTGAAGGCCTCAAAGAGGAGCAGGCCACTCGTGTTAAGAAGTGCCCGTAAACAATAGTAAGAAATACCTATAGTATTACGTACTAAGCGCCATACGCAGGTCCCATACTTCCACTTATTTTATTGAAGAGATTATCAATCTTCGAAAGTACCCCATGGACAATGTTATTAAATCTTCACCCGCCAACGCTCGTTTCACCCATCCTGAAAACGTGTCGGCCTGGAACCTAGCGATAAAAAATGCAGGTGACCCTGGCACGGCCAGTACAGGGGGGGTCAATTCTCCCGTGCCAGAGGCTAGGGTTGAAAGTGACGGCACGGGCGATGTCATCCGCTGGAGGCCTAGAATGGGACTCGCCACAGCAAAGGACCCCTTGACTGCTGTCAACGAAGCCCGGGAAGCTGCGGGCTTGCCCGGTCTCGAGGATTTGGATGTCGCGGGCGTACTTACAAATGAAGAAGACGCTGACGGCAATAAGCTTTCCGTGGGTGATGTTGCGTGGCAACAGGTCATGAAAAAGTGGGGGGAGGGGATCAAGGATGGTTCCATCTCGGCCGACGATGATCGTGCCAAGCTATACAATGCACTAAAAGCCAGTGCTTATGTCGAGAGCGGCGTGGATGTTTATACGCTTAGCATTTCGGAGGGCGTGACCACCGCCTCCGTTACCGGCCGAGACATGGAAAGCGTCATTGATATGTCCAAGGTCAATGAGCGGATCAAGGAATTGCTGGGGTCTGAGGTTGTGAACAACGACCTTGTCGCGGCCCGTGTCGATGCGCTTACTAAGGTTGAGGGCGGTGAGAGGGTCGTAGAAGATCTGAAAGAAATGGCCTTTAGCTCCGATTACGCCAAGCATATTCAAAAGCTGTCTCTTGATCCGGAGTTGAAGCAGGTGGCCGAGGATGACATCGCGGCGACTTATATATCGCTTTTGGCCGTCGACCCTGAGGCTGCGACCGATTTCGCCCGGAACATGCAGATGAACAGTCTGACGATGGATTTGGACGCTCTCATGGCCGATCCTAGCTTGATAAGCGATGAGAACAAGGAACTTGCCGGTATGGACGTTGGCAAGTTACTGCTGACGCTACTCAAGAAGGGAGGGTTGGACCTGGGCCGCCGTTCTGCAGAAGCTCAGAAGTTCTTGGAAGGGGTGCTCGCTAATAAAAAAACCAGTAAAGAGTTCGTGGAAGCTTTAACAGAGCTTGGCGCGAAATTCTCCCATACCGGCGAGGTCACTATTCGGGATGTCGAGCGGCTTATCGGTGGTGGCAAGTACAAAGGTTTGCAAACAGACGGTGCCCGGGCATTCTTTGAGACGATGACCAAGGCCGGCATCATCGGATCGCTCGGCGGTGCGATATCGTTGGCCTCAGGGATCTACCAGCTGGCTGGTCAGGGCGGCAAACTGGCGGACACACCTGAGGAACGGTTAGGCATTTCAAAAGATTTCATCAGCTTCATCGGCGCAGGCAAGCATTTCGCTGATTTGGGCAACAATATTATCGGCGATCACAACAAAAACGTTAAAAAATTTAACGATCACATCGATAATACATATGTCGCTGGAGATAGAGTAGCGGATGAAGTCGGGGATGACCCGCGACAGGTTAGGACGCAGGAAGAAATAGACGCAATGAAAAAGCGTCCAACAGGATCATTTCTGGGCCTGGATAAGACGCTGACGGATCTATTGGGCGCCCCCAATACACCTACTCCGGCGGGGCCCCACAACGTCTATGATGACTTCGTCAACGCCTTCTCCGATTCATTGGATGCCACGGACAACAGTGATAGATACAAACGGCTGGGTGATGAGTTCGAGATCAGCGATAAAGAAGGCGAAAAGCTCGTCAGTGCGGTGGAAGATAGCTATAATACTCGCCCCGGCGTTAAGGACGCCAAGGGAAATCCCCTCAGTGGCTTGCAGAGGGGGGCTGCCGCAGCGCTTTTGATCGCCAGTGCTGGAGCCGACACATTCGCCGGTGCCGCAGACATCGTGATTGGGGCACTGACTATCAAGAAGGGGCGCGCAACGGGGAACGATGCACTTATCGCCAAGGGTGCGATCCAGCTGGCTGCGGGCGGGTTCGGTCTGAGCGGTGGCGTTGGGGCTGGACTTGGTCTGTTGAAAGGTCTGCAAGCTGCGAAGGCCGCCGCCGCACCGGCACTTTTAGCATCGGCTGTCCTGTCGATCATAACGATAATCCCGGACATTGTACTGGATATCAAGAAAACAGACGAAATCAATAACTACCGCGACGAGTTGCAGGACTTTATTGTGACCTTGAATGATCAGGGGCTGTTGACTGAGGATGGGTTAAATAATTTTCGCTTCCTCGACGCATATATGTACAGTTATGGTCAGCGTGATACCCCAGAAGAAGTCAGCATCTTTGAATACCGTGCGAAAGAGGCTGAGCATTTCCACGACTTCTGGAACAGTGAAAGCGGCCAACGCCTTGAGGGACGAGGCCAGTTTTCTTCGACCTCGGGACTGGATCACGAAAATCACAAAGATTACAAGGGCGACGGAGCCAATCTAGATACCCTTTTGGACTATTAGTGCTGCCTTTTGCGATCTTCTGAAAAGGACGAGACTACTGCACGGGTTCGCATTGCGGATCCGTGTAGTTAGGGTGAGTTGATGCGCGAGCCATCAGCTAACCGTAACTGTCTACCGACTTAGTCCTGCTTGGCTGCATTACTGCGCAAAAGCGGCGACCATGCCGCGGTTGCATGGTCTTGCTACGGAATAATTTCACAAGTCTAACTCGGGCGCTCACGTGATAGCAGCCTTCAGGTGCTTCAAAATCGTTCTAACCTGATAAGGAACTCTGCAGAAACTCCGTTTGATCCCAGATGCGAGCCTCACCGCAGCGTCGCCTTGTCAACCCGCGTCATCCAAATAGCCGACCCAGCGCCTGAGCAAGCTCTGCAAAGGCAGCCTCTGGCACCGGGGTGCCGAGGGTTGACCGCAGGCAATAGCCAGTGATCAGAGGATTGTGTTCCTCGGGGTGGTCCTGGTTACGGATCGTGGCGCGCAGCGCAGCGGCAGCTTCCGGGCCGCGCGCGGTGGCGGCTACGCGGGGCAGGGGTGTGTGATCCGGGTGAAAGCGGATACCGACGGCTCCTTCTTCGCTGTAAAAGCACATATTGGCGCGCTCCACGCCAGCATGTTCGGCCCCGCGCGCGCTTTCCTTGCGAATTTGGTTGCGGGCCTGGCGGATCTCGGGAGCGCCATGGGAGTCCTTCTGCTCGCGCTTGAATTCCGACACCGACATCTTCTGTTCGTGGTGATAGAGTTGCGTCTGAACCAGCATGTCCAGCCCGGCATTGACCAAGAGCATCGCGATCGCCAGCGGAAGAAGCCGCCAGACCAGCGTAAGCGCCAGTTCCGCAGTGCAGGGTGCACCGCACAGGTCCAGCCGGAACAGCGTGTCCGCCAACATCCAGACGACAAACGCCGCCGAGATGAACCAAAGCACGATACGCACAAGCCCAATCCCCGTCTCGGTCCAGGCGCGGCGCGAGACCAGTCGCTTGAACCCCGAAGCGGGCGATAGCTTATCGAACTTAGGGGTGAGCGGTTTCATCGAAAACGGCAGGCCGCGGTGGAACAGCATGGTGATCAGGAGCGCCGCGCCGACTGTGGCCCCAACCAAGGGGGCAACCGCACCGACGACGGCTTCGATTGCGAGTGTGACGATGCCTCCACGCGTCTCTGACAGAGGCAGGGGCACGGCGCGAAAGATCGCGGCGAACAGCTTTACGATCCGGTCGAGCATCAGCGGGGCCACCGCCAAAAGCACCCCAAGGCCGAGCGCGCAGGTCGCAAACCCAGTCATCGCCTGGCTCTGGGCGACGTTGCCCTCTTCGCGCTGTTTACGCAGCTTCTTTTCGCTTGGAGGTTTGGTCTTCTCTTCGGTGTCGCTCATCGCAGGATGCCCTGGAGGATCGGCAGCGCGTCGAAGGCCTGAACGATGCGGCCATTGCTGACCCGTTCGATGTAGAGCGCCATGAGCGGCAGCGACAGAACCGCCACGAGGTTCTTGGCAGTGAAAACGTTCTGGTAGATCTGGAACTTGGCGGACAGGCGGCTCGCCACCGCAAGCATGAAGTCGGTGGCTATAAGGATCGCCAGAAGCGGCGCGGCGATCAATAGCGCGTCGCGCATCAGCCCATCGACCAGGTCCGCGAAGATTCTCCAGGCGTTGGGCGCAAAATTGGGCAAGGCGCTCGACACCGGCCAAAGTTCATAACTGTGGTAGAGACCTGCGGTGAGCTGCCATAGACCGCCGGAGGCAAAGAACGCGTAAAGCCCGATCAGCATGAAAAGCAGGCCGAAGGCAGGCAACTGGCCGCCGACCGGATCGGGGATGCCGTTATTGTTGTCGCCGCGATAGGAGTCCGTCACCGCGCCGGCGTATTGCAACGCGAGGAACGGCAGGGCGGCCAACAGACCAAGCCCGTAGCCCACGGCAAATTCCTTGATGAGCAGAAGCGGAATCTCGATCTGCGGGGTCTCAGCCCGCAGATCACGAAAGTCGGGAACTGCCAAAAGCATGATGGGCAGGGACAGCGCGATAGAAATCGCGGCGCGGGTGACGACCGCCTGCCCGAGGCCCCAGGCGAAGGCCACGAATCCGAACGTCAGCCCAAACGATCGCAGCATGTTCACGGCAATGAACAGAAATGCAGATTCGAATGGCAGCGACAGGAATCGTGCAACTGCGACATCGTCCATGTGCTCAGCGTCCCAATGTGCCGATGGAGTCAAAGAGGCTTGTTGTGCTGGTCATCAAGGGAGAGACGAGCATACCCCCGAAAGTCAGCAGCACAAAGCCGATCGCCGTGATCTTGACCGTTTGCGACAGGGTCTGGTCCTGAATCTGGGTAACGGCCTGGAAGATCGAAACGATCAGGCCGACGATCGTTGCCACCGCAAGCGGAATTCCCGCAAGAAACGCCGCGTCGACCATGAAGGCAACGAGAAATCCAACATAACTGGTCTCACCCATGTGTGTGTCCTTCCGGGTCAGGTGACGTAGCTGGTCAGCAGCCCTTCGACCAGCGACAGCCAGCCGTCGATCACCACAAAAATCAGCAGCTTGAACGGGACCGAAATTATGTTTGGCTGCACCTGCTGCATACCCATCGCCATCAGAATTCCGGTCACGGCGAGGTCGATGGCCACGAAGGGCAGGTAGATGAGGAAGCCAATCTCGAAGGCACGGGTGAGTTCTGACATCATGAAGGCTGGCACCTGGATCACGAAATCGCTTCCCTCGCCGACAAGCCCCGAACCACGCCAGACCTCGTTGGCGATGCCGACAAAAAAATCGAGCTGCATCGGGTCGATATTCGCGGCGAGAAAGGTTTGAAAGGGTGCCAGCCCAACGGCCACCAATTCAAAGATCGCTTCGGGCGTCATCGCATCGATCTCGACGTCGGCCAGAGCGTTAAGCGATGCTTGCAGGACTGGCAGCGAGATGAAGACGGATAGGATCACCGCCAGTGCCATGACGATCATATTCGACGGCACCTGTTGCAGGCCAAGGGCGTTGCGCAGAATAAGAAACACCACGGATATTTTGACAAAGGACGTTAGCGTCAGCACCGCCAGCAAAAAGAAGCTGCCGATGAAGCCGATGATCAGCGGTGACGTCAGTTCTCCTTCCATCAGCTTGCGTCGGTCTCTCTGTGAGGCGCGGTCTCGCGCGGGTGGGCGGCAAAACGCAGGATACGGATACCGTGCTGAATGGTGCCGTATTCGTCCTCGATCGCCACCATCTCTCCGACGGCGAAGGCTCTGCCATTGGCCAGAAGACGCAGGGTCTGATCGCCGTCACCGTTGAAGGGGACGATGGATCCTTCGCGCATTTTCTCAAGCTCATGGAACGTCGTTTCGCACCGGTCGAGTTCGACGCTCAGGGTGACGGGCAACTCGGAGATCGGGACGGTGTCAGCGTCCGTATCCGTGTCGTGCTCGGTATCGGTTCCACGCATCTGGGGCTCCTCGTGTCGTGTCTTTTGCAGAGGGAAGAGAGGTGCGATCAGGCGTACGCCACCCTCGCTTGGGGCGGTCTCGCAGGGGGCTGCAAGCCGGTTGGCGAAGACGAGGCGCATTTCGTCAGTCAAGCTGGCACCGGTAGGAAGAAAAATTCCGTCGCCCACCTGAAACTTAGCCGCCTCGCGCTGTGTCATGGTCAGGTCCGGCCCTTGCAGCGATACGCGAACGCTGAGGTTCAACGCCGCGGCGCGGGCCCTTGGATTTGATGTCCCGGCTGGTGCGGCATGGATCAGGTTTTGCAACGTAATCGGCGCATTAGTATCGTCGGAAAATAGCAGGCAGTTCGTATCACCGTCCCACAGTGGTCCATCGAGACGGAGTGCAACAACCGCTTTGGAGGGATCGACGGAGGTCCCCTCCTTCCAGGGCGTTAATTTGGTCAGCGCGATCCTATGCCCGGAGGCGGCTTCGAACCGTTCGAGAAGCGGTGTAAGCAAATGTTCGATGACCAGCGCGGCAAGCCCCGGATCGGCCAGAAGCGCGCCCAGTTCAGACTCTAGACTGTGCTGGGCAAGGAGCGGTTCTAGCAACGGTCGTGCGAATGCGAGGGTGAAACGCATGTCGCCACACTGGAGATGCAATGTTTCCGCGGGGTACAGCGGCGCGTCGCCGTGATAAAGCGAGAGGGTAAGGGGGCCCAAGGATGGCAATTCGAGCTTCAAGTCCGGCAATAGGGAAGCAAGGCGCGACGACAGTTCGGCGCCTGCGGCGGAAATCCGACGTGCGGGCCATGCGATTGGCGTGACGCGCCGCGCGGCTTTTTCGGAGGCATTGAAAAAGGGCATTTGGGTCAAGGCTGTTTCTCTCCGAGTGCGAAAGGTGACTGCACCGGGTCGAGCCACCTGAAATGTGGCGCGGTGGGTCGGAAAATCAGCTCTTCTTCAGTACTTCGTTCAGATTTGGCTCGGTCAGCCTTGAGCATATCGCGCAGCGAGCCACGCAACGCGTCAGTGCGACGAAGCATCTCCGCTTGGTGCTCTGTCATCGCTTTCAGCCGCTTGCGCGTATCGGATAGCCGGGAGTTCGCGATATCGAGTTTCCATGCGACCTTGCCCTCCAATACTCGTTCCCGGGCGAGCGCCAGTCGGAACGCGGCAAACTGATCCTCCGGCAGTCGTGGGCGAGTCGCCTGTGCAAGCACCCCGGACATGCGGACGACTTGTGTCCGCATTAGCTCATCGCGCGCTGTGAGAGCCTCCACCGCTTCGAGGCGAGCGGTTTCGGTGGCGCGAGTTAGCCCGGCGATGGTTACCTCAAGGCGCCGCAGACGATCTTCGCGAAACTTCACAAGTTTGGCGAGTTGCTGGGTGCGGGTGCTCACGACAGCACTTTGGTCAAGCCTGCGCGTGTAGCTTGCATGGAACACGCACCTTCCGACAATGGTTGGGACAGGAAAGTATCCAGCGGGTCATGCGTAGCAATCGCCCGGTCGGCAACCGCGTCGGAGCCTGCTTCATATTCACCAATTTGCAACAATAGCTCGATCTCGTTGTATTTCGCGAGCAACTTGCGGGCTTCGCGGGCACGGTCCAGGTCCTCGGTCTCGGAGATGGCGGTGGCAAGGCGGCTGAGGCTGTTCAGAATGTCGATTGCCGGGTATCTTCCACGCGCCGCAATTGCGGCGTCCAGTGAGATATGCCCATCGGTCAGTGATCGAACCTCTTCGGCGATGGGGTCGCCCTCGCCGTCGCCTTCCACGAGCACGGTGTAAAGCGCTGTGATCGCGCCCTCGCCCGCCGTGCCGGCCCGCTCCACGATGGCAGGCAATGCGGCATAGACCGATGCCGGGTAGCCGCGCCTCGTCGGCGGCTCGCCCGCCGCTAGGCCGATCTCGCGCAGCGCGCGGGCGACGCGCGTCAGGCTGTCGACCAGCAGGAGGACAGACTTACCACGGGCCCGCATGTCTTCTGCGATTGTGGTTGCTGTATGAACGCAGGCCACACGCTCCGAGGGCGGTCGGTCCGATGTGGCCACGATGACGACCGCGCGGTCCCGTTTCTCGGCTGGCAGGGCGACTTCGATGAACTCTCGGACCTCACGTCCGCGTTCGCCCACCATGGCGATGACGACCGCATCGACATCGCAGTTGGCGGCAAGCGCGGAAAGAAGCCCGGACTTGCCGGCACCGGGCGGTCCGAGAATTGCCATGCGCTGGCCACGTCCCAATGGGGTGAATGCGTCGATGGCGCGCAGCCCGGAATGCAACCGTTCCTCGATCAGGGGGCGAGTTAGTGGGTCGGGCGCATCAGCTCGGATCGGGCGCAGGGCCGTTGTGACCGGCACCGGAGCGCCGTCGATCGGGCGACCAAGCCCGTCGAGCACCCGGCCAAGTAGGGCATCGCCAACGGCCACCCGCTGGCAGGTATCGATTACCGTCACCAAGGTGCCGCCGGACAGGCCGACGGTGCCGCCATAGGGGCTTAGAATTGCGGTGTCGGCGGAGGTGGCGATAACTTCGGCCAGGATAGCGTACGGACGAGACCCGATGCGGCAGATCGCCCCGATGGGCGCATCCCCGAGTGCTACATGCACCACCGTTGCCGAGACTGCGCGTACCCAGCCGAGTTGCGGACGCGGAATCACATTGGAGAGTGCCGCGCGGATCTCGGCAATAGCTTCAGCGTCCGCGGCTTTGCTGATGGAACGAGAAGTCACTGTCATTTTATGCCGTTCCGTCTATCCGTTTCTCGTATTCGATTGGTAAAAGCGTCGATTTGTGTCTCGATCGACAGGTCGACCGCGCCCTGGCCTGAAACCAGCAGGACTGTCCCATCCGACAGTCGCGGGTCGGAAATGATTTCGCGGATTGCGGTGAACTGCCCAGTTGGACGGCCCGTATCGTTACAGATCGCGGCGCGAAGCGCGGCGACTGAGGAAGGAGCGGCACGTATCGACAACTCCCAATCGGCACGGGCCTCGGATAGGGCACGCGCGACCATGGATTGAAAAAGCTCAGGCTTCGGCAAGGTATCGAGGATACGGGTCAAGATCGTTTCGACGATTTCGGCAACCCAGGGACCAAGCGCGTCGAACCGTTCTGTCAGGCGGCCACTCTCAGCTGTAAACTGACGCATTGCCTTGGCAGCAGCTTCCAATCGGGTCTTGTCGATAAAGGTCTCTAGCTGCTTGTCCGATAGATCGGACAGATCGGCAAGCCGGGCTGCTGCGCGGCGCTCCGCCTCGGCGGTGATCCGATTTGCCTCTGCACGCGCGCGGACCAGGATGGCCTCGGCGTCGCGCGAGGCGGTTTGGCGCGCCGTGTCGTCTTCGATCCATTGGTCAAGCGTGGCAGCTTGGACACGTGTGACTTTCATCGCTTTGTCGCCTTTGGCACAGCTCGGTTGATCCAGTCCGACATAAAGCGACGGCGCGCCTCCCGGACCGTGATGTGTTCTTCACCGGCGGAGCGGATCTCCGAGGCGTCTATCAAGTCGAGTTCCATTGTGATCAGTGCTGCTGCGCGTTCTAGCGCGCCGCACCAAGCGGCAAGACACAGGCGCCCTGCCTCTGCGACCGCGTGTTCCGTTTCGGGTATGGTTCCGGCAATTTGTGCGGAGGGCGCTGCATCCCGCAGCGCCAATGCACGCCGAAGCGCGTCATGCGGGATCTGGAGCGTAAACTTGCGACCGTCGATCAACGCGGCTGACAGTGCATTGGCATACCATCCAAGCCCGATGTCGAACCGCATTTTATCTAGGGGTAGCGTCAGCAAGTAGGCCAGCCCGGTATCGCCGGAGAAGGGGGGAAGCTGCTGGGGCAGGGCAAGCGCCCCTCCGTCTTCTAACCGGGCTTGGAGGGCCGAAGCGAGCCGCGGATTCTCCATCATGGCACGACGGAGCTGAGAATCCTCAATCGGGCCGAGCGCGATACGGGCCAGCTTGTCCGGTGCTGCTTCCCGATTGCGCCGTGCGCGGTCAAGGATTCCAGCTGAGGCGCTCACCGACGTTTGTCCGAACGAATGCCGTGGATGAATGCGCCGATTCCGAGCGCCAAGACCAGCAATGCAGCTACAGCCAGCAGGACCTCGATGCGCACAAAATTAATCGGGCCCAACGCCGCTAATCTTACTGCCGATTGGCCCTTGTCCGAAGCTGTTATTTCTGGATCGGGCGCAGGCACGGGGACGCGTGTGCCGGCCGCTACGAACAGGGCCACCTCTACCTGATCATACTCTAGATTAGGCACGGCGTGGGCAATCAAGGACTTGATTACCGGCACGAGCGGCGCCGCGTCAAAACCATCCTCGTAATGTACGGCAACCGCTGCGGAGGAAGGTGTTAATGTATCTCCGTAGCGTGGCGACGGGGGTATCATCACTTGTACCCGTGCGTTGCGGATCCCGGCGATTTCCGAAACCGTGTGCGACAACTCCTCGTTGAGTGCATACATAAATCGGGCGCGTTCTTCGAAAGGGGTTCCGACAATACCTGCGTCGGGAAATACGTCACCTAGCGTCGCGAATTGCGGTCGAGGATAGCCTTCGCGGCGCAGAAGCGTAACTGCTATACCGACCTCATTCGGCAAAACGGTGACAGTATAGAGACCGTCCTTGTCTCGGAGTCGGCCGGCTTCAATGTTTGCGGCCTGCAATGCCGCCACCATCTCGTTGGCCTGCGACTCGTCGAGGCCAGAGTATAGGGGTTCTTTGCATCCCAGTAACGCGAACGACAAGAATAGCGCGAGAATGAACCGGAGCTTGAATGAAATGCGAAGCATGGTGTGCGGCTTTACGGTAAGGCAGTTCAAATTGGCTCTTCGATGATGCCCTATATCATGAAGCTAACGTGCTCCGGTGTGACTACGTAGAGGACTGCGTGTCATATGCGATTCTACGTGCGTCTGACTATTTTCCATGCGGCATCAGTTTCCAGGCGCTCTCCAACACTTTAACCGGTGGTGGCAAAGGGGAATCGTTCAGCTGCGCGTCAGGCGCGCAAGCAATCGTCTGTCTCGGTCGGTCATGCCGGGGTTGCGCTGTAGGATCGTTCGTAGGGCAGATACTGCACGCGCACGATCCCCTTGGCGCAATGCGAGCCGCGCGACGAGTCCGAAAGTATGCATGTCGTCCGGGTCGTGCCACTGCGCTAGTGTCAGAACGTCATGCGCCTGTTCGAACTGGCCGTAGGCAATATAGAGCGCTGAGAGCCCATTCATTAGTGCCATATCACTTGACCACTCGCCCCTGGGATCGAAAGGCTTGCTGCTGGTCGCGATGGACTGAGGCGGTAGATTGCGTTTCAACATTGCCCGCTTTCGGCTTCGGTGCGCAGGATGTGGAGATGTTCGTAAAGTCTCGCTTGCCTATCAAGCGCCTCTATTCCGCGCATCGCCTTTGTGTCTCCGGAGGCCTCCACTTCAGGTCTGAGACGCAAAGACAGTAGTGCAACATCGAAGGCAAGTTTACGCGGATCGGTAGCGGCGAGTGGTGCGATCAACGCTGGGTCGGGCTGGTCCGGCTCGGCGCGATAGTCGACTGTCAGCCTTTCGTGCAGTCGTTTGGAGGCTGGCGCGGATCTGCGTGGTGTGGGCGGCGCGACATCGCTGATGTTCATGCTCGGTGATGGTGCGGGCACGCGCATGTGATCCGGCTCCCGGGCGTCGGCGCGATGCACACTGCCCGGTCGATTTTCTATGACTTTTACCATTCTGGTGCCTCGGTTCAGTAGGTGATTGTGATTCGTTCGCTGCGGCGCTTGAGCGTCATCGTTTCCTCGTCGATGGCCTCGAGTGTCCATTCATCGAGGACCGTGTCGCCGACTACGATCTCCGTCCCGTCTGCGAAAACCACCTGGCGCGGTGCACGCAATCGTATAAGCGAGACTGGGGGAAGTCCCGATAGGCCCCCCGCGATTGAGACTTTGCGCACTAGGACCGGCATGTCGGGGTGGCTGTCATACCAATGCTGAAAGCGCTGCCACTCCGGTACTAGCCTACCGGGAAGGATGCCAGTCACGGTTAATGTTCCACTTCCAGTGACGCTTCCTTCAAGAAAAGGGGTGAGCCCGACTTTGGTTAAACGCGCATGCGCGGTGCCGAGTGCTTCCTCGACCGCGGCATCGGACGGCGCCGTTTTGGTGTCGGCGCCAGGCAGGCCACGTGCAATGACGGCGCTGATCTTCTGCGATCCGTTGTCGGAGATCATCCACCAGGACATTCCCAAAAGCACCGTAGCAGTCGCGCAGCAACCCGCCAGCCAAAGCGCTGGTCCCGGAGCTGAACTTTGCGGCGATGGAGGGACGCGCAACGCCAAATTCGTTTCGCCTATAGTCAACGTGACGGGGAGGCGGTTTTCCTTGGAGATTTCGCCGACGGCGACCTCTACTCCGTCAATATAAAGCTCGCCACCGTTTGCCTCGATCGCCAAAAAGGTTCCAAATAGCGTGCGCTTCAGGCGCAGGATTGCATGAGCCTCCGAGATCCCCTCATCGATGATCATTACGTCGTCGTGGTCCCCCGCGCCGACTAACAGTGTGTCCGTTTCGAATTCTGCGTAGTTGCCCGAGAGCAGTCCTGAAATCGACTCGACCTCAATCATAGCCATACTGTCAAGCTCGAACCAGCCGCGTACACACGCTTCGGCGCGACCTTTAAGCCAACGGAAATGCAACGAAATCCCTGGAAACATAAATATCTACTGTCCTCGCAGCAGCTGCGAGGTATCCTGCTGCATCCGTTGTGCGATCTTCCATGCAACCTGATAATTTGTCAGCTCGAAATAGAGCGAGCGCACGCGTTCTTCGAGCACTTCACTACTGTCGCTGTGATCCACTTGGTCAGTGCGTGGCGCGCCACCGGTGCGTTCGACGCGGGACAGAATCTGCATTTTTTCTTCTCTCACTGAACCGTCAATCGACCCCATTAGGCTCGACCGCTCGTTTTCGAGAGCATTTGGCGAGGAATCAGGGCGTTGGACGGCAACGCCTACGGCCTTGCTCGCTATTTCTGCGAAGTTCGCCCGCATCTCGTTTTCGATCTGTTCGCTGCCTATCGCCTCTCGCAGGGACATGCAGGTTCCACCCATGTTAAGGCTGCTGCCAGGATCGATACCACAATCACTCATCGTCGTTGTCCCGTATCGCGTCCATAACCTCATCGGTCAGAAACAGCATGGCCACCATTTCGAAGGCCTTCTCCTGAAGTTCTTCTTCACTCACACTATCATCCGAGACTGGGCTCTCTGACCCAGAAATCTGATTCACTTCCATGTCCATTCTCCATTAGTTTTTTCAAACGCAAGATGGTTTCTATGCCGATATTGTGACGTCGCGGGAGGAGGGACGACCACGCCGATTACGTGGCTGTCTACGGGCTACGCAGGGAGTTGCGTGTTTAGTTCGGGTGTCCCCATTTGTGAGCAGTTGGAAAGAAAGGTGAGGAAGTTGCGACAGCGGAGGCAACCTTATGCGTATCAACCGACAACTGTTCGTAATCTTTTCGGTATTTTCGCTAACACAGCCTGCGCTGGCGGTCGAAGGCAACATAGGGGCCTTGCCACAATTAAGCGAATTGGCGGGAGAGCAAGTCCAGTCAGAGGAAACGCTCGAGCAAGAGGAGGATTACTTTGTCCTCAAAATATCGGTGCCCGATTTTCTTGACTTGCTCGCACGCGATGGGTCTCTGCGGCTCGATGTGACACAGCGGGTACGGGGCACGATTACGGACATGCGTCTGACCGGTACCGTCAATATGATCCTAGACCGTGTGTGCGATGTTTACGCGCTCGACTGGTTTGCATTCAATGGGGTGATACATATCTCGGCCCGCAGTGAGGCGATGACCCGTCTGATCAGGTTGGGCGACCTTGATTCCGAAAGCGCGATTGAGGTGCTGCAAGAGGCGGGCCTCGCGCTCGAACACTACCCGATACGTACAACCGCGGAACGCTCGACCATCGCGATGTCCGGCCCCCCGCGTATGCTAGCCTTGGCCGAAGCGGTGATAGAATCGATTCCCGATCGCTCTGTGGACATACCGGTACCGCGTTCTGCAAAGCGCTCCATCATCGTTCGCCGCGGCACCGAGATCGAGCATGTGGCCACTCCGGTAGGCGAGTGAGGGGGGGTACTTATCAGATTGCGTATTTACCCCGAAGGCGCCCGGCTGCAAAGGCTTGGTATGATTGGAATACGGAAAAAGAAACCGTAGGAGGGGTGCGTGGATGGCCCTAAATTAAAATGATGGCGGCTCGCAATTTGCGCCCCCAGACAGCAAAGGCTTTCTCGACCGGGCGCAATTCTCGGGCGGGGGCCGCAGCAAGGAATCCAAACGCACCGATTCCGGCAAGATCTTGTGCCACCTAAGCGGGCAGAATCCACCCTTAAAGTGAGGGATCGGGCCGCTGGGCTCGGCATATTTTTAAAACAAAGGAGAAAGACATGGCGAACACGATCAACCCTGGCGCATCTGAAGGCGATATCAAAGGCTCCGACAGCAATCAGGCAGCACTCGAAGGGCGCTTCCAGGCGCTTTACATGGCGATGATGGAAAAGCAGGTTTCGTTTAAGGAGGCCGTCGAGCCCTTCAAAACGGACAACCAAAACGCCGGTAAGGGCTAATACCTGAAGCCGTTGAGACCGAAGGCGCCCCTTGTGGGGGCGCCTTTATCATGCAGGACCACTTGAAGCAGCCTGTATGACACCCACCACGTTAGCTGCGGGAGACCTATAGGATGGCGCTGCGTAAGGACCTCATCCTCGTCGGCCTTTTGGTGGCGATCCTCATGCTGATGATCGTGCCACTACAGCAGGTCGTTATCGACGTGTTGCTGTCATTGAACATCACGCTGGCGATAGTACTGTTGATGGTGGCAATCTATCTTAAACAACCATCCGATTTCTCTACTTTCCCGTCCGTTATCCTGATCGGTACAGCCTTTAGATTGGCGTTGTCGATCGCGACAACGCGCTTAATCCTCTCGGAGGCAGATGGAGGGCAGATCATTGAGACCTTCGGCGAGTTTGTAGTCAGCGGCAGCGTTGCGATTGGTCTCGTCATCTTTCTTATTATTACTGTTGTGCAATTCCTAGTTGTCACAAAGGGTGCTGAACGGGTTGCTGAGGTCGGAGCGCGCTTCGCGCTCGACGCTCTGCCGGGCAAACAAATGAGTATCGACGCTGATATTCGCGCTGGGACACTCGATCCTACACTGGGTGAGCAGATGCGTCGCCAGTTGGATCGTAACAGCCAGTTCTTTGGCTCGATGGACGGCGCGATGAAGTTCGTGAAGGGTGACGCAATTGCCGGCCTGATCATCATCGTTATCAACCTCGTAGGAGGAATCGCAGTCGGCGTAACAACGCACAGCCTATCATTTGGCGAGGCCGGAGCGGTTTTTTCGTTACTGACAATCGGTGATGGTCTCGTGGCGCAGGTGCCTGCGCTGCTTATGTCGCTTTGCGCGGGTATTATTGTCACGCGTGCGACGAATATCGATAATGCCGACCTCGGCACCGATATCGGGCGTGAACTTCTGGTAGAGCCGCGCGTGCCTGGCGTGGCCGCAGCGATTGTTTTCAGCATCGGGCTTGTACCGGGGTTTCCGCTGCCCGTATTCGGTGCGGCGGCAGCAGCGCTCGCGATCTTTGCGCTTCTGATCGCAGCACGTTTGCGGCGCGAAGCCGCCGAGGCCGGCAGTGACGCCCGTCCCGAGCCAGACAACGAGGTGGAGGCCTTCGCTGCCGACGTGGGGGCGTCCGAGGATGTCCTAGCGTTTCCCGTGAGCGACCGTTTGGTCCTGGGCCTTGGGTTGGCGTTGGCGGAGCGCATTGATGTTGCCGAGATGTCGGCGCGTCTTGAAGCACGAGTCATCGCGTTCAACGAGAGGCGCGGCGTGACCTTCGCTCGCCCGGCGATTGTGATTGCGCCGCAGCTTGGCGATTGGGGGTTGCAGATTGAATTCGACGATGTGCCAGTTATACGAGAGACGCTTTCGGCGGACTTACGATTGTTCCGCATTGAGGCTGAAGACCTACGTGAAGTCGGCATCGCTGACGAAGATTGGCGCGAATTCACTTGGCCAACGTTCCGCGGGATCGGCGTGACGGGTAACGCAGTTGAACGCTTCGTGTCTGAGGAGGCGGCCGAACTGCATATGTCCTTCGGTGACGTTGTGGGAGATCTTGTCTTCCATAGTTTCGAATGCCGTGTGAGCCAACTCTTTACACGGCGCGAATTTGATGCGGTCATCGCCGATTGCGAGGTGCAGGATCTCGCCGCGACGCAGCGAGTAACAAGCGCGCTTGGAGCAGCGTGTCTGATGGCGACCATGCGTAGCCTGATCGAAGATGGTGTGCCGCTGCGCCCAATTGGTGTCGTCACAGAAGCCTTGCAGCGTTGGGTAGAGGAGAGAGGGATCAGCGACCCAATGGAGCTAGCGGATGCGTTACGACTTTCCCTGCGTCGTCAGCTGTGCCATGCGGCCATAGGCGAGGATGGCTTGTTGGGGCTCGTGCTGCTCGATCCAGATGTCGAAGCACTTTTCCAGCGACGTATTGGACGGCGTTCAGAGTTTGATGGGGTGTCTTTAGCGCAATCGCTCCATACGGCCTCCGACAAGCTGGAGGCACTTCTTAGCGAGCTGCGTAGAATCATTCGCGATAGCGGTAAAAGGAGTCGGCATCTCGCCATCGTCGCTTCGAGTGATTTGCGGCGCAAACTTAGGCAATTTCTCGCCATCAATGATATTCACGTAATTGTGCTTGCTCCACACGAGATCGCTGATGACGTTCGAACAATTCCGCTTTCTGTCCTAAGAATACCGTAGTTTCTTTTGAAAATGATAGATTTACCAAAAGAAGTTTATGATATCGAGCGCTTCCGACTAATGCATATATCTAGATACAGCACATAGATCAAAATGTGATGGCAGGTTTACATTACGACACAAAAATGAGTCTTAACATTTCTATTCATGGGCGAATATTTCACCGTCCATTGCAATTGAAGTGGGAGATTTGTGGATGAACCAGTCGATGGGGCCTAAGGTCGTTGTTGCCGATACTAATGGGATCGTGAGAGAGACCATTTCTGCCCATCTAGAGCGCCATTGCGGGGCAACTGTTGTCGCGCAGACTAAAGACGGTTATCAGACTTTGAAGTCCTGTCGGCAGCTTTTACCTGATTTGCTATTGCTCGATATGGCGGTCTCGCATCCGAATGGGACTGAGGTGTTGACCCGCCTACGGGCACCGCTTCCCAGTATGAAAGTCATTGTCGTGAGCGACGATCCAAAGATATCGACAGCATTTGTCGCCCTTTCGCAAGGGGTCGTCAGTATCTTGTCTCGCTCGGCATCGGCTGACGATTACGTCAACGCGGTTCGTGCTGCGGTAAGCGGTCATACTTATCTGCCTGTCAAACTTGTTCAGGAGTTTGTTCATGCGCGGCGTAAATTCATTCGCAGTGGAAACATTTTTGGACTTTCATCCCGAGAGATCGAAGTCTTGGAAGCTTGGCTCGGCGGCTCCTCTAGTAAGGAGCTCGCGAACTCGCTCGATATATCGGTGCGTACTGTAGAGACGCATCGTCACAACATTTACCGCAAGACGGATTGCAGTTCGATCCAAGAACTCGAACGGATCATGATGACAATTTAATTGACCTGCCCCCTGCTGGCCCCTCATTCATAACGAGAGTCTGCAGGTTGGATTTGGGTATTCGGCTTTGTCTTCTGACGCAAGCGCGCCGGGCGCGGAGCCCTTAAATTGCTCAAGCGTCCGGCGCGCTTGCTGCGGTGTCTGGTTGGCCAGGGACGAGTGCGGCCGGACCGTATTGTAGTCGTTGCGCCAGAGGGTGAGCTTACGCCGAGCGCCATCCAAGCTGTCGAAGATCTCCTCGTTCAGAAGTTCGTCCCTGAGGCTGCCGTTGAAGCTTTCGACCAAGGCATTCTGCTGGGGCTTGCCCGGGTCGATGTAGTGCCAAGGCACGCTATTCTCGTCGGCCCATTTCAGGATGGCCCGACTGGTGAACTCGGTTCCATTGTCGCTGACAATACAGTCGGGTTTGCCGTAGACCCGGATGAGGGCGCTGAGTTCACGGGCAACCCGAGCGCCGGACAGGCGGGTATCGGCAACCAAGCACAGGCATTCCCGGGTGCAGTCGTCGATCACCGCCAGAATCCTAAACTTCCGTGAGGCGCTGAACCTGTCCGATACGAAGTCTAGCGACCAGCGTGCGTTGACGTCCGCGGCCGACGGCATCGGTGTTCTGGTGCCACGCGCCCGTTTCCGGCCGCGCCTCCGCTTCACTGACAGCCCTTCCTCGCGGTAGATGCGATACAGCTTCTTGTGGTTCATACGTATGCCTTTTCGTTCCAGCAGGATGCCGATCCGGCGGTAGCCGAACCTGCGCCGCTTGCCAGCGATCTCCTGCATCTCCTTGCGGATCTCGGCACTGTCCGGCGGGCGTTCTCGCCGGACAGCCTTGGGGTCGACACCGACCAACCTGCAGGCCCGGCGTTGCGAGACGTCATGATCCCGCATAACCCGGAGCGCCGCATCTCGCCGCTTCATCAATGTCGTCAGCTCTTTCCCAGCAGGTCTTTCAAGACAACGTTATCCAGCATGGTGTCAGCCAGCAGCCGCTTGAGCTTGGCATTCTCATCTTCCAGAGCTTTCAGCCTCGCGGCCTCGGAAACCTCCATGCCGCCATACTTGGCCTTCAGTTTGTAGGACGTCGTCGGGCTCAGGCCATGCCTACGACACACCTCCGCTGTCGGCATCCCGTTCTGCGCTACGATTGATCCACTGGATCAATCGCTTCACGCTTAAACCCTGTTCCTTGATCATCCCGATGATTTGCGCCTCGGTGAAACGGCTCTTTCGCATTCGTCTGCTCCTTTAGAGTTGGCGCAGACTCTACACTACGGTGAGGGATTTTGCGGGGGGCAGGTCAGGCCGCGTGACATCAGGCGGGAACCGTTCTAAAAAAATCTTCGTTGGGCAACCTACAGCGCGGCAACGAAATCGACGAACCAGCAGAACCAGTTAGACTTCTCGGGCATGGGCAGGGAGATCGGCTGGCAGACGCCAATACTTGCAGTGGACATGACGAGAGACCGTGCCACAGCGGGGACATGCTGCCGAGGCATCCAGGGAACGGGCGTGGACCCGGATCCTGTTGCCATCAAGCTCAACTTGGTCAGCCTTCAACCCTGACGGTAGCAAATCTCGTCGCGAAAACAATGAACCCATCGGCAACCTCCATCAAGTTCGCCGAGATATAGCGTTCTGGCAATTCAACTGCACCAAATGCGCGACAGAGCCATTTTTGCATGCCTGTTCACACCTTTGATTCCGCAATCCGGAAAATCATCTACACCACCAGCGCAAATGAAAGCTTGAACCGGGTAATCCGAAAATCGATCAAGACGCGAGGATTGTTCCCGACCGAAGACGCAGCCACGAAGTTGATCTACTTGGCGATCCGCAACTTTGAGAAAGGCGTCCGGAATGTTCGAGAAAGGGTTGCGGCCCGCAATCATTTCGCCATAATGTTCGAGGATCGCTCAATGCGTGACTGTATCTAAATCCCGCATGGGCCTGACCAGATACACAAAGTTCATGACACTCCCATTTTGACCTCCGTCGTGTTGAAAAACCTTAATCAGAGAATCAAAGCTTGCGCTATTATCCTTTTCTTTGCGACCGTACTCGAAATAAAGATATTCTTTTGAATTAGATTTGGGCGCGAATCAAGTTCGCCGCAGGCATAAGCTCCTCCTCGAGCCCGCCGCCAGCTACGCCAAATCCTGTTCCATTGCGCGCCCAAGTTATTACTCCCGCGGCTGGTGTTTGTTGAAACTCCATGGGCGCATTGGTATTTGGCGCCAGATCATTACTTACATAAAGAATAATCCGTTGCCCCTTGGTATCTTGATACATCAGCATTGCAGCAGGCTGTCTAAGACCGGCCAACAGTCGCCCGCCCATGAAGGAGTATCCAAGGTCATTCAGGCTGGGAATTGGCACGTTGCTTCCCAACCTATTTGATAGCCATGTTGAAAGATGATCACTGTCTTCCGCTTTTATCTCGACAGGATGCACCAACTCCGGCGAATAGACAGCATAAGCAGATTTTGCACTCTGTGCCAGCCGCGTAAAGTCATCTGGGTGGGCAGTTCCACCATGGTTTGTCGCCCATCCAATGCCGACGCCGAGGGCTAACCAAGCAAGCGATGCCGCCACCTTGAGCATTCGTGAGTTTGACGTTCTCCAGGCAACACTTAACAGCTCTGTGGGAATTGCATCGGTCATCGTGTCGTTGAAGGAGATGCCAAGTGCGTGATTTATTGCTCTGTATTCAGCCACTTTGGCAGCCTCTGATGGGTTTTGAGAAAGATATTTTTCAACATGCTCAAACCTCTCATTTGAAAGTCGGCCATCGACATAAGCGTGCAGGTCATCTGTGCTGATTGCAGAGGGAGTGGAGGAGTTAAACTTCATTATTTGACCTGCCGTAGTAATGCGCGAGGCTTTTCCATGTTCAATGTTACTCTTAGCCTTTCGCGCGCACGGGTTAATCGTGACATTAATGTGCCAACCGGAATTGATAAGATGGATGCTGCATCTGAGTAACTTAATTCGTTCACTCCGACCAAGATCAACACATCCCGGTGCTCCGTCGGAAGTTGATCTATTGCCGCTAAAACTGATTTTGCAAAAACAACTTCTTCTTGTTGCGCCGCTACTGAAGGTTCAGCAACTAAATCTATAGAAACCTGTGGGCCGTTAGTGGCCCTATGTCGGACCATGTCAATGTATATATTGCGCATGATGGTAAATAGCCAAGTGCGCAGCTTTCGATCAGTTTGCCATAGATGTAGTTTGTTAATCGCGCGTTCAAGGCAAAGCTGCACAAGATCGTCCGCAGCATCAACGTCACGCACCAGCGCACGTGCGTATCTGCGCAAGTGGGGGATCTCTGCGATCAACAGGCCTCGGTCAACGCGCATAGGACATGGCGCAAACGTGGCCGCAAATATGGCGATCAGATATGTTCATGAATGTATCCAACTATTTTCAATAGTTCTGCTGCCTACGCATTAGATATCGTTGTTATGGTCTATTTACGTTCCCTAGGCCGTAATATTCCATGAAAACGGAAAAAAATTTGCGATCTCTGCAGGCGTGCGTTGGACAAGGGCGCCCTTGCGAGTCGTTGGTGCCGCTGTCGGCGTGCTGGGAAAGCAGTTCACCCCATTAGCTCATGGTGCCTGCGAAAAGAGTCAGGCTGGAAGAAGGTATAGTCACATTACCGTGAAGTTTCGTGAGCGTCTGTGAGGGAATTTTGCATAGTTATTCAACGTAAATCAAGAATGATAGATCAGGGGAAATAGATTATGATCACTCGAAGAAACGTACTTGTCGGCACCACAGCAGCAATGGCGCTCATGGCACTATCCTCCAAAGGTATGGCTGCAGGAGCGATTGGCCCGCAAGTAGGCGACTATGTTTTGGTGTGTAACGAAGACAGCCAAACACTTTCAATCATTGATCCGGTAACAGATACCGTTGTAAAATCAATTAATCTAACCAGCTTTGATGAAGACCGGCGCCCGCCATTCCGATTTGTGACAGGCGGTATCATCCCGACCCACGCCGCGATGACTGGGAAAGCGCTTTATCACGGGGCGATCAACATTCATGGCGGCGCACCCTCTCCAGATCAACGTCTTTCAGCCGTTACTGGCCGTGGTTCCAGTAATATTTACTTGATTGACTACAAGGATCTGTCAATCGTTGGCAACGCAGCGAACCCTTTGGCCTCCAGTGAGACAACTGCAGAGCGACTTACAAGCGGCGTCCTTGTGGGACGTGAGCCGCATGAGCCGACGTTCTCTCGCAACGGCAAAGAAATTTGGGTTGCCCTGCGCGGTGAGGGTCGTATTGCGATTGTCGACGTTGAACTGGCAAAAGAAGAAAGTGCCGGCAAGCCGGTGCGCGCTGTTCGTGAGTATGTCGAGACAATCCACGGTCCGGCACAAACTTGGTTTTCCAAAGATGGAACGCTTGCCTACGTGATCTCACAAAAGACAGCGGAGATTGATGTATTCCACACAAATGTCGGCAACGACGGTTTCAGCGCCCCCAAACGTATTAAAACGATAGACATCTCTGATCAGGATCCTTTCGCCTTCACTCCTTTCCAAAAGGTTTCGCCGGATGGGGCGGAAATGTGGATGTCGCATAAGATTGCCGATCATCTTTCGGTTCGTGAAATCGGTGAGAACTACGACTTGCTGGACTACATCTCGCTAGGCGAGAAAGCGCGGCCAAACCACGTTGAGTTTGCTGAAAACGATAAAGGCCGCGTTGTATATGCAAGCTTGGGCCGTATCGACGATGAAGGCCCCGGTGGGGTTGCCTCAAGCCAGATCGCAATCATAGATCGGAATGCGCCTGCAGGCGAACGCAAAGTTGTCTCCATGTTTTTTAGCCACGGGCGTGAATCTCACGGGGTTTGGACTGATCCAGACGCAACAAAACTATATGTTGCCCATGAGCAGGATGAGTTGCCTGGAACACCAAACGAAGGTCAAACGATCACGTCTGTGTTCGACATCACCGACCCTCTTAAACCGGTATTTGTTAAGCAAATCCCACTTGGGTTCTTGGACTTACCATCGGGTCAGTTGCGCAACAAAAAGAGTATCAACCTGATCTATGTACGCCCTGGCGCACAGATGCATACTGGTTAAAGCTATTGCCATGATAGAGTTTGAAAAGCAAATGGACCAAGACATGCAAATTATGATGCATGGCATGCATGGATCCGGCTATACTGGAAACCCGGACATTGATTTTCTAAACATGATGATTCCGCATCATCAAGGTGCTGTCGATATGGCCCGTCTAGCCCTAATATTCGGTTCTGATGAATTGGTACGTGCAATGGCAGAAGGTATCATTTCAAACCAGCACACCGAGATTCTAGCTATGAAAGCCCGACTCGCGACACTGAGGGTGCAGAAGGAAAAAGACAGGGACGAGTATCCACCGCTTAATGGGACCCGCGGCTTTGCCGACCCGTAGAAGCGCGCTTGCCAAAGGCAATTTTATCCCACAGCGAAGGCCAGGCATTTTATTTGCCTGGCCAACTTTATTTTTAATTTGTGGAATAAATCAAAGACTAATTTCGTATCTTATATAGCCCTTGATAAGATGGGCCGCCGCGATTTTAATTCGCTGGTTTACATTTAGAATAGGATACAGCATGACTAAACCACTCACTATCATTGCAGGCAGCCTTCTCGCTGGACTGCTGACTGTCGGCGCAACATTTGCTGCGAATGTCATCGAAACCGCTGATACGCCGGCTGGTAAAATTTTGACTAATGGTTCCGGAATGACACTCTACGTCTTTGACAAGGATAGTGCTGCAATCTCAAATTGTAATGGCGAATGTGCTGATCTCTGGCCTCCGCTTGAGGCCAGCAACAATGCTCGTCCCATCGAGAACTTTGGCATTATTGTTCGCGCTGATGGTGAGCGTCAGTGGACATATAAGGGTCTGCCTCTTTATACTTGGGTGAAAGATGTGGCTCCCGGCGACACCACTGGCGATGGAGTCAAAGGTGTTTGGCATATTGCAAAGCCATAATTACAGCTAGCCTGGAACAGGCGTGGCTAATTATTCTCACGCCTGTTTTCAGCACCTTCTTGCGACCGCTCCCATCATGCCGACGGCTTCGATGTGAACTCACGTTGAAATTCAGTTCTTGATATCTCGTTTTGCTCCAACCGGTTCTGTATTTCCATCAGGTTGCTTTCAAAGACCTCAGCGGGTGTCGGGTAGCCAAGGCACTTGCGCGCCGTCGGTGCGATTGATCTTGGCAGGTACCAGCAGCAGCCTGTTGGTCGTATTCTCAACAGTGACTTTCTGATAGGGCGGCTGCGGGTCACAGAACCAGGCATCCGCACCGATCCCGGCCTTGAGATGTTTTCAGGCCGAGAACTCGGTGCCGCGGTAGTAGGTGATCGACTTGCGCGAGTCGGCGGGCAGGGGAGCCAACCCGTTGATCAGGGACTCCATGATCGGTTTGGATTGGCTATCTTCATTACGTATCACCACGGCATAGCGGCTGAAGCGCTCGACCAGTGACGTCACGTTTACCTTCCAATGCTCCTTGCGGAACATCATCAAGTCGCACTCCCAATGGCCGAATTCCAGCGTTCTGAAACGCGCTCAGGCCTGTGTGACAGGCTTTGAACGTCGAATATGTGGGTTCTGTTGTGCCTGCGGCAAACACGCGGCCGACGGCGGCGACGATGCTCAGGGAGATGGCGGTAGAACTGTTCCTCGCGACCGTCTTTGGAATAAGCAAAGCGATAGATCGTCTCGTGGCCCACGCGGATCGGGTGCCGTTCGAGCTGCATCCGGCCGACTATCTGTTCGGGCGACCAGCCAGCCTTCAGGCGGTCTTCGATCGCGGCTTTCAAATCAGGGTGAATGATCATCTTGCGATGGATCGCACGGGCTGCTCATATTTGCACTTCGTTTATGAATCCACTGTCTCGCCGATACAGATCAGCCTGTGCGGCTCCTGGCGCATGGGAGGCTTGCGGCGTTTGATCCACTCATAGAGGGCCTGGCGCAGCGCCTGTCGGTCACGTTTCGCAGTGATCAGTCCCTTTTATATGACAGTCCGGCGCTTGGGGGGGCACCGTGCAGCGAGTAGAGCTGCACCTCCACGCCAGATGTCTCGGTGAGGGTGGCGGCCAATTCCTTGAGCGTAATGTCCGGATCGACCTGCGCGATCTCCAGCAGAAAATCTTGAAACGGGGCAAGTTCGCCGAACTGACCGGCAAGGCGACCTTGCGGGTCTGGCAACTTCCCCGCTGTGTTCACGATGCTCCCTTTCCAATCGCACCGCTGTTGCCGCGTTAACGTCGAACAGCCGCGCCGCTGCACGGGCCGAGTTGCCTTTAGCGACGCAGGCGCAAATCCGTTCCCAAAGGTCCAAAGAGTAAGGTTCGCCTTATGATCCATCTCCCAACAGATATGAATCAGGCAAGGACGGGCCTGTGAACCCCAATTAGACTCAGATCAAAGGCGAACCGCTTTAGTACTTGCATTTCCGCTAGGGGCAGGATGCCTCGGCTGCTGGAATGTGGCGATGGGGTAATGCTCTTCTGTAGGTTCTGGAAAAATTCGCCCTGGAACCGGGTTTATCCTGCGTGACGTATAGCCTAATTTTGGAGAGGTAGAAATATACCCCCCCCATAAGTTGACTGGGCAACTTATATAGGCGATGGCTTGGCACATGCTGACATTATTCATTTGCAGTGAAGCCATGATATGTTGACAAAACAACATTTTTTAGTAAGAGTGGGAGGCGTCATTTTAGGGAGGACGAAATGGAGAGTTTTACAAAAGAAGTCATCAAGGGGGCGGTGCTTGTATCTGCTACCCTATTCGGAAGCATGGGCGTGGCGCAGACTTATCCAAGTGAGACAATCACTGTTGTTTCGGGCTTCCCTGCTGGCGGGGGCACCGATGCCATCGCTCGGTACATCGCTAAATCGGTGAGTGATAAACTGGGTCAAACTTTGGTTGTGGAAAACCGTCCCGGGGCTGGCGGCGGGGTAGCGGCAACCTATGTTAGTACTCGGCCCGGTGATGGCTATACGATCCTGCAAACAATATCAGGAACGCTATCTGTAGAGCCGGTGTTTCAGGATCTCGAATTCACAAAGGACGATTTTATCATTGTTGGCGGGGTCGCCCAGTTCCAGGAGGCAATTGTTGGTCGTGCAGACCTGCCTTGGAACGACTTAGGAGAATTGCTGGAAAACCTCGAGAGCGATAAAAGCCAGATCACCTTTGGCTCTCAGGCCCGCATTGACCAGATGGTATTGGCCCAGATCAATAATGCTGCAGAGAATGATTTGGTCATGGTGCCTTTCTCAGGGGGCCCCGATCTGCGTACATCTTTGCTTGGTGGTCACATTGACCTAGGGTTTAGCGGAAGTCGGCACCTGCCTATGATCGCTGAAGGTCAGATGAAAGCCATCGCCGTAATCGGAGAGGAGCGGTATGATAGCCTTCCAGAGACACCGACGCTGATCGAACTAGGTATTCCCTTTTCGCTCAACATGTACTCGATCTTTGCCGTTCCTGGAGACACGCCGACCGAAATTGTTGAGCATCTTTCAGATGCGATCGTTGCGGCCGCCCAGCAAAATGAATTTAAGGACCTCGTTGTGAAGCTAGATGCAATCCCAGTGGCGCTTAACAGTGCACAGGCGACCGATATCGTTGAGAGGCAGTTGAAAAGTGTGATGGAGACAAAGACACTGATGGGCGAATGATTCATCACACTTTTGGAGCCATCGAACAGGCGCTCTTTGTTTAGAGCGCCTAATCTTTTGTCAACCCGAGCGCAGAATAGAGTGCAAGCCCAGCATATCCCGCCAAGGCTAGATAGCTCAGTAGCGCATTTGACGTTTGGGACAGAAGCCATGTGAAAATGATTGGAGCCAATGAGGCAGATAGTAGCGTCACGGCCATCATGCCCGCCGTTGCCTCTGCAATCCGGTCGGGTGGCGCTCGATTTGCAAGCACGGACAATGCGACACCGTTCCACGCAAAGCATGAAACACCGAAAAGAATTGTCGCAAATAAGATAATTGGCCCAGGCTTTCCATTCAGTATGAACGGAAATGCAAGTGATAGTGCCAGCGTCGCCGCTGCAATACCCACCAATACGACACGCGCGCCAATGCGGTCGGCTAATGTGCCAAGCGTAGGGCGGATAAAGAAGCTTAACACCATTACAACTGAGAAGATAAACCCAGCCTGGCTGACGGAGTATCCCCCTTCGCTGACAAGAATGTATATTGTTGTCGATCCGAACGTGAACTGCACACCTGCCATACCGCAAGAAATCCACGCCATTTTCCGAAGTTCGCGCAACGCAAAGGTGCGCTGGAAACCTGCCAGCATAGTTAGAGGACCCTGAAAAGGTTGCGCCTCTGGCCGCGATGCATTTGGTTCAGCTCTGTTGAAGTGAATGGTCAGGATCAAAGCAATGGCGCCAATCCCTGCCGAAAGCGCCCCGACTGCATTCAGCCCAAAATGCGTGTAGGTAAGCGGTATCAGCAGTGCCGCTAGACCAGCACCGATTGGCACGGCCCCTTGTTTGATCGAGAATATTCGCCCGCGCACCTCAGGAGGACAGACGGCTGCAAGGACAACAGAGCTGATCGGGTTCATAGGGCCAAAAGCCAGCCCAACCACCAAGGCTGATAAAAACAGCGTACTAGGGTGACGCACCAACAAGAGCAGCGATCCAACAATCGTAAGAAGCAGCGCTATCTTCAACGTTTTTACGGCACCAATGCTCTTGATCAGACTTACCGAAAGCAGTGCAGCCACGAATGACCCGAAATGGACAGTTGATGAATAGTAGCCGATATACTGGCCTTCGACCCCATAGAGGGTCGCGATGAAAGGCGCCATTACTGGAGCAACGAGAGTCGCAAACATCGCGGCCATGTGCGCGCAAAATGTAGCGAGAAGTGCTGTGGACAACTTCTGCAATTCAAATCCGATCTTTGGAGTTTAGTTTGGGAGATCAAGTTTTTCAGACGTGGTCGGCTTGCGGCCACGAAGGAAGACGATGATGCTGATGAACGACGCCATCAAAAATGCTAGTGCAATCGGGTGGTTCACAATATTTATCAGATTGTACTGAGTCAGAATAAGTGTCTGCCGAAAGTAGAGCTCCATCATCGGACCCAAGATAAAACCGATGATGAATGGGACAAATGGCACCCAGGCCCGGTTCATGAGATAGCCGATGGCAGCAAAGATCATCAGCATAGTGACGGAAAAGGCAGAGATGCCCTCAACATAGACTCCAATGACGCAGGTCGTCAGCGCTGCGGGAATGATCATTCCCATTGGAGAGCGGACAAGCAGGACGAAAAGACGCATTCCATATTTGCCGACTAGCAGCAAGGCTCCGCTCGACAGGATAAGGGCGATGAACATGGCATATACCAGATCCGGGTTGCGTTGAAATAGTAATGGACCAGGCACCAATCCATGCAGGGTGAAGGCTCCAAGCAAGATGGCAGCGGTGACCGAACCAGGAATGCCCAAAGCCAGAAGTGGGATGAACGCGCCAATCGTTGCCGCGTTGTCCGCAGTTTCAGTCGCGGCCACACCAGCATGTGCCCCCTTGCCAAATTCTTCGGGAGTCTTGGACTTTTGCCTCTCGATTGAGTAACAAATGAAAGCGGCCATAAGCGCGCCCAGTCCTGGGATGATCCCGACGATTAGCCCGATGATTCCCGACCGAAGGATCGTTGGGCCAAGCAGACGGGCCTCTGCCCAAGACAGTCTACTGTCAGAGTAGCTGCCTTTTAGTAATTTCGGCTCCGGGGCGTCCCTGTACATGATCTTTTTGCGCATTTGGATCATAAGTTCCGACCAGGCCATTATTCCCACGCCTAGAGGAATAAGCGGAATGCCATCCGCCAACTCGATGTTGCTGAAGGTCATGCGCGAAAAGCCAGAGCCAGCGTCGATGCCCACTGTCGCCAGCGCCATCCCTGCCAGTGCTGCGATGACACCCTTGATGAGTGAATCTCCCGCAAGACCCGCAACGAAGGTTAGCGAGAATACGATGAGTGCACACAGCTCAACTGGTCCGATCTGCAATGCCATTTTTGCCATAGGTTGCGCTACCAAGATCAGAGCAATGGTTGCGATCAAATCGCCTGCAACAGAAGCATAAAGCGCGATCTCAAGTGCTTTGCCTGCTTCGCCTTTTTTTGCCATAGGATAGCCGTCGAATGTCGTCGCGGCTGAGCCGGGTTCGCCTGGCACGTTCAAAAGGATGGCTGCGATGGCCCCTCCTGCTGCGCTGCCTTTGGCGACGCCAAGTAGCAGCGCCACCGCTGCCAGTGGCGACAGTGCATATGTAAAGGGAATAGCGATGGCCAGTGCTGTCGGGCGGCTAAGGCCGGGCATTGCGCCGACAAAGTAACCTAGCAAGACCCCAAGCAGAATAGCGAAGAAGGGCTCAGGTGACTGAAAATAAGAAAAAATAGCAACAAAATCCATGAGCCAAATAACCTAAAAGATACCAAGGGGAGGGCGTTGCAAGAGGTGAACAACAACAACACGTGCCAAGACGGCAAACGATACTGCGGTGATCCCGATTCTGAGCCAGCTTCTGTCTCCGTAGACCCACATCGCGATTGGGGTTGCGACCAATGCAAAGGCAGGGATGCCTAAAAACTTGACGATCAGGTAGCTCACGGGAAGAGTCAAAAGCATAAGCGCGTCGAGCGGGAGCTCTTGTTTTGTGAAATTATTCTCTGAACAGGCTGGCCAGATTAGCCGCTGAACGACCAACATCAGCGATAGGATCGCAATTAAAGTCACGATCGTCTTGGGGAACATTCTTATTGAGATTCCACTTATGACTCTGTCGGGAATCCCCATGGGTATCGCCACAATTAGAATAATTATTGCTCCGCAGAACCCTAAGATTCCAAACCAGACATCTGTTTGCCTCATGTTTCCCTCCCATTTGTGCGGGCCGATTTGGATCGGCACCCCTTGCAGATTAAGCTAAATTGTTGTCAAGTCAATATATTTAATGTGCTTCTATCCCTTTGTAATCAATAATTGATCCTATGGAGTTGTGCTATTATACTAAGACAACAACGAATTTTTTTACCTTGGACGATGGCTTGTTCCAGATGATAGGAGGTGGCTCTTGCCCGCTTTGAACACACCAAAAGACAATCGCGCAGACAGTGCGTTAAATGACGACACTCCCGGCCGAACCTTGGCGGACAATTCCACCTTCCGAATCTCGATACTCGCTTCGAACCTCAGCGCAGGCACGACGCGAATGCTTTCGCGAACATTCGGACTCACGCTTGCTTCCTGGCGAACACTTTGTGTACTTCAATTTGAAGGGCCGAGTAGTGCCAGCAATATTTGCTTGAAGGGTGCGATCGACAAAGCCCATATGAGTAGAAGTTTGCCACTTTTGGAGAAGCGCGGATTGGTTCGGCGCAAGCCCGGCATGACAAAGAAGCGCTATCTTCTTGAGATTACCCCGTCCGGCACCGAATTGTTCAACACTATCAATCCGGTTGCTCGAGCTCGTGAGGCCGAACTTTTGAGCGAGCTCACGGAAACGGAGCGTGATGTATTCGACCACTGTTTGTGGAAGCTTTTTCGCAAGTCAATGGATATCGGCTAGAAGTGGCTCTTACCATTGTGTCAGCTTTCCCGGAACTGAAACGGATCGTGCGTATTGAACGGGAATAACATTCGCGTTTTGCTCTCTCAACGCATCTGCCGCACGCCGGGGCCAGTAAGGCTCCCTCAACAATTTACGGCCGATGATAATGAGGTCGGCTGCTCCATCTTGCAAAATTGCTTCCGCTTGTTCCGCTTCGGTAATTAGTCCGACGACACCAGTTTTCAGATCAGCGCCTGCGCGGACGAGACTGGAATAGGCTGCATGATAGCCTGGCGACAGGTTGATGCTCTCGCCAGGCGCAATCGCGCCGCTAGAGCAGTCAATCAGGTCGACACCATCTTTGGCAAGCAAGGCCGCCGTACGCACCGCATCTTCAGGTGATATCCCGCCATCAAGCCAGTCTCTCATCGAGAGGCGAACGAAAACCGGTATGTTTTGTGGAATGCTTGCGCGCACGGCGCGGACAACTTCACGAGGGAAGCGAGCGCGTGCTTCCAGGGATCCGCCGTATCCATCCGACCGCTTGTTGCTGATTGGCGACAGAAACTGATGCAACAGATAGCCGTGTGCTGCATGGATTTCGACAACACGAAAGCCTGCCTCAACCGCCCTTTCTGCTGCACTTGCAAAGAGCTTGATCAACTGCGTTATTTCATCTTCACTCACTGCACGCGGAACCTGCCAGCCCTCCTCAAACGCTAAGGCGCTCGGCGCGATCAGGTGTCCCCATTCCGCTTCAGGGATCGGCGCACGACTGATCCAAGGAATATACCTCCCACCCTTCCTTCCTGCATGAGAGATTTGGATTGCAGGAACGGAACCCTGTTCTGAGATGAAGGCAGTGACAGGTTTCAGAGCCTCGACATGCGCATCCGACCAGAGGCCAAGGTCGCCCGGTCCGATCCTGCCATCTGGCGAAATCGCGGTGCACTCCGCCATGATCAGACCAGCGCCACCAATGGCTCGACTGCCCAAATGCACGATGTGCCATTCTGTCGCCAAGCCGTCCTTGCAGGAATACATCGACATCGGAGACATGGCGATACGATTGGGAAGCTCAACCCCACGTATGCGCAAGGGTGAGAATAGAAGTGATGTGTTATTGGTCATTTTTCCAGAACTTTAAAAGGGGTAATGCTGTTTGGGGTTCTCAATCGTCACCCAGCGCAACTCGGTGAAAGCGTCAATGCCAGCCATTCCCCCAAATCTACCATAGCCAGACTGCTTCATCCCGCCAAATGGCATTTGCCCCTCGTCGAAAACAGTCGGTCCATTGATGTGGCAGATGCCGGATTCGATCCGCTTAGCTACGTCCAGGGTTCGGTTGATATCCGAACCAAACACAGCTGCGGACAGTCCGTAAATAGTGTCATTGGCAAGTTCGATGGCGTGTT
Organism: Sulfitobacter sp. 20_GPM-1509m; assembly: GCF_000620505.1. Taxonomy (GTDB): domain Bacteria; phylum Pseudomonadota; class Alphaproteobacteria; order Rhodobacterales; family Rhodobacteraceae; genus Pseudosulfitobacter. The sequence goes on from NZ_JIBC01000011.1 coordinate 160,725, forward strand.
CACTGTTGCGCGCCCGTGTTACGCAGACCACAGGCGCAAAGGTTTCCTCGTGGAACAGATCCATTTCCTGCTCTACCATATCCACTACGGTCGCGGCCATTATGGTACTGTCACTCGCTCCGCCAGCAGTGATCTTAGCGCCTTGTGCAACGGCCTTATCAATCAATTCGCTGACGTGGCGAGTTGATTTGATATCATACAGCGCACCCAGCACTACATTTTCACGTGGGTTGCCACTAGGTAAGCTTGCTGCCTTTTCCGAAAGTTTCTGGACGAAGGCATCTGCTACTTTTTCGTCAACGATTATGCGTTCGGTTGACATGCAAATCTGTCCTTGGTTCATGAACGACCCAAAGGCCGCAGCTTTCACTGCAGCGTCAAGATCTGCATCGTCCAAGACAATCAAGGGCGCTTTTCCGCCAAGCTCAAGCAGTACAGGTTTCAGATGAGGAGCAGCGAGGCTCGCTACAATTTTCCCGACGCGTGTCGAGCCGGTAAAGTTAATGCGCATAACTTTAGGGTGCTCGATCAAGCGGGCGACAACCGATGGAGCGCGCTCTGCGCTGTGGGTCACGACGTTCAAAGCCCCGTCGACAAGTCCGGCGTCGCAGAGGCACTCCCCGATCATCTGGTGTAATCTGGGACAGATTTCCGAGGCTTTCAATACAACCGTGTTGCCGCACGCCAAGGGCAGCGCCACCGCCCGTACTCCAAGAATTATCGGCGCATTCCAAGGGGCCATTCCGACAAGGACCCCGACGGGCTGGCGCATAGCCATCGCAAGGCTGCCAGGTTTGTTCGAAGGTATGATTTCCCCCTTGATTTGTGTGGTCATCGCTGCAGCTTCACGCAATAAAGACGCGGCAAAAGAAACGTTAAAACCGATCCAAGAGCCGGTTGCGCCGGTTTCCGCGATGCCAACCTTCACGAACTCGTCTGTGCGCGATTCTAGTTTGTCGGCGGCTTTCATGAGGACTGTCCGTCGTTCGCCTGGGGTCGTTGAGGACCATGCCGGAAAAGCTTTTGAAGCTGCTTCGATGGCGCGGTCTACATCCGCATCGCTGGCGTCGGGCATTGTCGACGCAACATCCCCGGTGACCGGGTCGTGTCGCTGAAAGTTTGTCGCAGTTGGTTCTTCAATTTTACCATTGATGAACATCAGAAATATTCTCCTGGAATTTGAGTGTTTTGATTATGACTGACCTAGTGCAAAGGTCAGTCACAGTGCGCGGTGGATCAGTTTTGGGCGACTGCTTGTTGGGTCCGCTCCAGCTGCTCTTGGATCAATGCAGTTGTTTCAGATGGTCCCAATGTCAGGGGCGCTAGGTTGTATTTTGCGCAGAGCTCAAGAAAGCCGGGTTCCTGTGCCGCAGATAAGATTGCCGTTGATAGGGCATCTATCACTTCTTTTGGCGTTCCTTTCGGGACCGCAAAGATATCAACCAGATTGAACGAGTTTGGATAACCCAGTTCTGTTAAAGTTGGAGTTTCGGGATAACTTTCGTAGCGCTCATCGCCAACTGCGGCCAAGATCTTCATCTGGCCCGCTTCGACTAACGGCACATGAAGCGACCCACTCCAGCCCATATCAACATGGCCACCGAGAATAGCAGCAATTATGTCGCTGCCTCCCTTGAATGGTACAATCTCAACCGAATTGTCTCGGCGCTCATTGACGGAGGCGATAACCATGCGATCCAAGCGGGTTTGCCCTGCGAAGGTTGCTTTTCGTCCCTCGGCACGTACTTTCTCAAGAAGGTCGTTCAGGTCGGTCCATGGCGTGTCGCCTTTGGCAACGATCGCCGCTTCAAACCGTACGACACCAGCAACGTATTCAAAATCGTCCTTTGTATATTCCAACTCTTGAAAGACGGGTTCGATTGCCACTGTACTTGTGATTGTGTGCAACAGGCTATATCCGTCAGCCGCCCTGGTTTTTACATAGTTTGCAGCGACTGCTCCACCTGCGCCGGGCCGATCTTCAACAACAACATTCTCATTGAACTGCTTTGTCAGGGATGCAGAAATATATCGCGCGATTGCATCCACGCCTCCTCCAGGCGGGAAAGCAGATACCACTCGCACGGTATCTTCAGGATATTGAGCTAGTGCAGGCAGGGGGCCCGTCGTAGCGATGGCCAGACTAGCCGTGAACACTGCGAGGCAGCGTGCTTTGATTAGGTTCATTTGGTTTCCTCCCGTTAAAGTTGCAGCTGTTGGCGCTTTGTCAGGTTGGCAACCTATTCCTTGCAACTTGTATGACTCAAACGATTGCAAAGACGCGTTGTCTTGTCAACGTTTTCTATCAGAGTCGGAGAGTTTTTCACTTCTTGTCTAGTATTTTCGGTCTATTTCAACTGGTAAGTGCGTAAAGGTAGATCCCTCATAAAATCTAAAATTGCAAAGATTGGGTCAAAACTATTAAGTTGACTTGACAATTTTTATGTGAAAGAAGGCATCAAAGACACAAGCGAAAAAGGTTAAAATCATGAAGAATGCCAAGGTTCCCTTCCCCTTCCTGGAGGTGCCCACGCGATCGGAAAAGCCCAGGGTAAAGGGTCTCACTATTTTTTGTGACATCAACCTCTCGGTACGGGAACTCAACGATCTGATGGAGCACCAGTCCGATTTGCTGGATTACGTGAAGTTCGTCGATCACGGTGCGATGATCGCGCGTTACGATCAAAACTGGATCCGTAGCAAAGTAGACATCTACCACGACAACGATGTTCGCGTGTTTATAGGCGGTGTCGTTTATCAAGTTGCTGCATTGCAAGGTAAGGCTAAGGAATATTTCCGTTCGCTTCTGGATCTGGGCTTTGACACCGTAGAAATCTGTGAAGATGCTATGGGCACACAACACACGATCTCTCAAGAAACGCGCGCGGATCACATCAAGATGGCCGTCGACATGGGGCTCGAAGTTTTCACCGAGTTTGGCAAGAAAGAAGCCGAAGAGCCTGTGGGGGCCCAAGAAACCATTGATCTTATGATGATTGACTTTGAAAATGGCGCGTCCAAAGCAACCGTTGAAAATACCGACATCCGTTTGTTGATGGACTCGGATCCGGCTCCGATCATTGAAATTGTCAAGGGCGTCGGCTTGGAGAGATTGCGCTTTGAAGCTGGCCCCTACGGCTGGCCTGAAGTTCCACTTTGGTGCATTGACCAGTTCGGCCCTGAAGTGAATTTGGAAAATATCTTCGTCAACCAGTTAAGCCAACTTGATGGCATGCGCCGACGTATGGCGCGTGAGAGCGGCTTTACTTTTGTGCTCGAAGATGGGGCGCAGCTGTCGAATGTTCCCGACCCGAAGGCATTCCAATAAGAGTTAAGGAACTTACAAATGACAATGGCATTCTCTCAGATCGACGTACCCACTCGCTCCGACAAGCCGCGTAAAGATGGCATCACAAGTTTGATCGACTGGGGTATGCCGTTAGGCGCTCAAAAAGATATGCTTGCTTCCACAGGCCACTTGATCGACATGGCTAAAGTTGGCGGATGCGTTGCACGTTTCATGCCTCGGGACCTGCTTTGCGAAAAGTTGGCAGCGTATAATGAACTAGGTATTTCAGCTTCGCCTGGAGGCGTCTTTTTTGAACTCGCGTTCAAACAGGGCAACTATGAATATTTCCTGGAAGAAGCCCGGGACGTTGGTTTCACTTCGTTCGAGGTTTCCGACACCCTGCTCGATCTGACACCTGCCGAAAAAATCGAAGCGATTAAGGCAGCTTCTGCCGCTGGTTTCAAGACGATCTCAGAAGTTGGCAAAAAGTCTGATGAAATGGACGATAGCAGCATCTTGGCTGATATTGAGCTGAGCCTTAACTATGCGGATTTTGTGATCCTCGAAGCTAACGAATTCTTTGAGAACGGGAATATTCGTGAAGCTTTGATTGACACTGTCTCGGACCGCTATGACCAGAGCCGTCTTTTGTGGGAGCTGCCAGTCTCAGTTCTTCCGGGATCGTCTCGAGCAATTAAGGAAAAGGTGTCGCACTGGCTTGTCTCGCGCTTCGGAACGCGGGTTAACCTTGCCAACGTCGAAGCCGAGGAAATTTATTTCTCCGAAGGCGTTCGCAGTGGGGCGGGAGGTGATACCAGCTTCGAACTGGGTGCCTACCGGCTCGCCGGGTTCCCTGCCAGCCCCTGAAGGTTGAATAGGCAGCTCTTACAAGAAAAGGCCCGCATCGGCGGTTTTGTCGGGCGGGTCTTTTTCATTGAGATCAGTGGAGTGTCAGGAAACCTGAATCGCCCAGGTTTCGCCGGAGACCCGTAGCTTCATTTCACGTGACCATATCGAGCAAGTCGCGTTGTGCATAGAAGTTCCGGTCAGCCTCTGTTGGAGGGATGTTTCCGATAACTCCGAGTAGACGCCCGCTGTTGAACCAATCGACCAATCCGAGGGTCGCCATTTACAGATCCTGAATGTTATGCCCCGGGCATTGCCGGTGAACCAGTTCAGGTTTGCAAAACCAAGTTATCGTCTCAGCGAGGGGGTTGTCATACGTGTCTCCAACGCTGCTGAGCGATGGCTCAATGTCAGTTTCTGCTAAACGCTCGGTATAGCGAAAGGATAAATATTGCCCGTCGCGATCCGAGTGGTTAACCAATCCACTTTTTTGAACTGGCCGTCGAACACGCGTAAGCGTTACAAAGGGTCCCCTAGTTGGTCTATTCCACGCTCCTTTAGGCACCTTATATTGGCGTACGCCAATGCGGGAGCCCGAGTATCGGTTGTGATCGGCCTTAGTTGCCGTCCACGAGCATCGAGATCCGTGTCCGTTTCACGCCTCGATGTCGGTCGTTGGAGAGCTGACGGCGATCGCCTAAACGTGGAATCGGAATAAGCCGCGGGGGCGTGGCCACGATCTACGACAGTCGTGCCTCTCCATTTGTGGGCGCTATTTGACCAGTGAGGTGCCCCTAGTTTGCTAGACACCTGCCTCGTTCAGTTTCTGCTGTCTCGCTTCGAAGTCAACGGGCGACAGCATGCCGTTGTTCGTGTGCTTGCGCTTGGGGTTGTAGAACATCTCGATGTATTCGAAGACGTCCTGCCGTGCGGCGTCGCGTGTCGGGTATGTGCGTCGCCTTATCCGTTCCCGCTTCAAGAGTTGAAAGAAGCTCTCGGCGACAGCGTTATCGTGACAATTCCCACGTCGGCTCATGCTGGCTTCGAGGTTATGCTGGCTGAGAAACACTTGCCACTCGCGGCTGGTGAACTGCGATCCCTGATCAGAATGGATCATCACCTTGGTCTTGGGTTTGCGA
>NZ_JIBC01000012.1 GCF_000620505.1 Sulfitobacter sp. 20_GPM-1509m
GGAGACGCGGGTCTTTGAACAAGACCCGCGCTGTTGAAAGCGGCAGGGCGTTAGCCGCTGATGTAAGGCGACCAGCACTGGGCACGCGGGCCGTTGTAAGGCTGATAGCTGTTGTCGTGGGCGTTGTAGGACTTGAACCGGTCAAAACACCAGCCGACGTGCTGGTTCCAGACCCGGTCCTGGATATGCGAAAACGGGTTTTTGTAGCCGTGGTTCTGGCCAGAGTAGCCTTGGTTGTAGCTCTGCTGCTTTTTGTGGCCATAGCCATAATCACTGGCCGAGGCGGCGGATGCAGCGACAGTGGCGGTCAGGATTGCCAGGGTGGTGGTCTTCAGGATGGTCTTGCGAAACATGGTCAATTTCCTTCTTGGGTCTGGGTTTCTGGCGGCCTTGTGACCGCCGATGACGTCACCCTAGGAAAATACCTGCGCCGCGACCTGTGACGTGCGACACACCGAAATCACAGCAGCGAAAGAAATTGGGACATTTACCGGGCGCCTCGGAATGCCTCCGGTTGTAAGCAGTTTTACTCCCCTTCGGCCAAGGCCTCCAGCCGGGCACGGTCCTTAACGATCAGCCAGCCGTCACTGATGTCGACCAGCCCCGCCTTTTGCCACCGGCGCAGGCACCGGTTCACGTTTTCGCGGCTGTTGCCGATCATGCCGGCCAGTTCGGACTGGGACTGGGGCAGTTTGGACAGCGGTCTGTGTTCCGAGGCGGGCGCAGCCAATGTCAGGCGCAGCACAAGTTTGGCAAGTCTTGCCGGAATATCCAGGAACGCGATTTCGATCATGCGTTCGTCCGACCGGCGCACGCGCTGGCAGAGCAGCTCGATCAGCTGGATTGAGCACCCCGGATTGCGATTGAGAAGATCCAGCAATGGCCGCCGCTCCAGCACGACGAGCGTGCAGTTGGTCAGCGATTTGACACTGGCAGACCGTTCCCCGCCGTCCAGCATGGCGATTTCACCAAAGACCTCACCAGCCTGAAGATCACTCAGCGTCACTTCGCGGCCACTGGGTGTGAGCATACTCACCCGGACGGTGCCCTCTGCAATCGCCATCATGCTCTGGCTGGGATCGCCCATATTGAAAATAGTGTCACCGGCCATGTAGCGCTTGACCACGGAGCAACGCGCCAGTTCCTGTCGGGCCTGCGCGTCCAGCGCCTCGAAAATGAAACTTTTGCAGAGCAGCTTTTCCCTTTGTACGTCGGTATCGGTGCTCATCTTCATTCCATTTCTGCTTGAGGGCTTCCCGCGGCGCAGTCGCCGGGTCGATTGCCAGGGCGCGGTGCCTTCAGTCGTTGCACACTGAGGCGGTTGTTTCGATCGCAAGCAGTGCCTCGCAGGCATCAACCATCGGACCGTCGTGTTGCATCACCACCGCGTCGTCCAGAGCAAGGGCGATGTCGCGCGCGGTGATGTCGTGATGCCGGGCGATCAAAAGTGCGACGACGCCGCTCACGTGGGCGGCAGCGACGGAGGAACCCGAGACATAGCGGTAATCATTGTCCGGCGCGGCACTGAGGACGTCGACCGCGGGGGCGGGAACCTGATGTTCGGTGCCCTGGCTTGCGGCGATGACGCCGGGCATTGAGGCCGGGAAGGTGGGGTCGGGGTTTTCGCCCCAGGCGGCCACGACGACTATACCTGCCGCCTCCGCTGCCTCAATCAGTTCCTGGAGCAACGGATCGGGCGGGCCACCGAGGCTCATGTTGAGCACCTGCACATCGTTGAGGATGGCAAAGTTCAGCGCCCGGGCCAAAGAGAAGCTGTTGCAACGCCCGCCTTCGCCCTGCGCCTGCCAGCAGGCGCGCAGCCCGATCAGCTCGGCCTGCGGTGCCACGCCCATCATGCCGATCCCGTTGTCGGCGTCGGCAGCGATGATGCCTGCGATGGCGGTGGCATGCGGCTCTGCGGCGCTGCCTTGCGCGTTGCCGACGAAATCGCGCAGGTCGGCGAGGCGGCCTTCGAGATCCGGGTGGTCACGGTCGATGGCGGTGTCGACAATGCCGACACGCACACCGGTCCCGGTGCTGAGCCTGTGGGCCGCTGCGGCGTTGATCTGGCGCAGCGCGCTCTGCATCGGCAGCAGCGGGTCGCTGTGCAGTGTCTCGAACAGCTGGAAGTCGTTCATCCGCTGTACTGTGCGGATCTGCGCGTCTGCCTGCATCCGCGCGATCAGCGCATCGAGGTCCGGTGTCCCCGCCGTGTCGACCACCAGGCAGTGCACGGCGAGCGATTGCAGCGGCCATTCTGCCGTGAGAGTGACGCCAAAACGGGCTTCGATCCCGGCGGCGACGGCATTCAGCGCGTCGGGGTCGTCCAGCGGCACGGTCAGGATGAGATGGGTCTGCGTTGCGATGCTGTCCGCCGGAACCAGCAGCCAGGGCACCGCCTGCTGCGCGCGCAGCGGCGCGGCGAGCAGAAAGGTCGCGATCACGAGGGCAAGGGCGGCACGCAGCATGGCAATCACTCGGCCGGGGCCGCGAACTGAACGTCCGCGGTGGCCATCAGGTCTTTTGCGGCACGTGCAAGATCGACCCCCGGCGCAGCGGTGGCGGTGTAGACGCCGGCGTCGGACGGCCCTTCGAGCAACGTCAACCCATGCGCGGCCAACAGTTGTGTCAGCTCGCCCTCGGCCAGATCACCGGCAAGCTGGAACTTGATCGCGGGCCCTGTCTCGGGGCTGCTGGTCAAGGTGCGGTAGGTGACGCCGGCCGGCTCAACCAAAAGCACTGCGAGCAGCACACAAGCGGCAACGCCGAGTCCTCCAAGCGCATAGCCCCCGCGCAGACCGGCCAGCCAGCCTTTCGCCTCCTGCCGGGGCATCTGGGCCCGCTTTTCGGATGCGATCTGGGCGCGCAGCTTTTCCCAGCTGCGGTCGACGGGGGCTTCAGAAGGGTCGACGGTGGCGACCTGTTGGGCAAGGGCACGTTGACGCGCAATTTCGGCGGCAAGCTGCGGAGATATCCGGGCCTGATCGCGGACCAAGGCGGCCTCGTTTGCGGGCAGGCTGCCGTTCACGTACCACGGGATCAGCTCCCATGCGGTTTCGAAGGCGTCGGGTCTGTTTATGTCGCGGGATTCAGGCAACTGCGTTCTCCGAGCTTTCAAGCGCCTCGTCCGACAGCATCTCGCGCAGGCGTTTGCGCGCCGTCATCATGCGCGTTTTCACGGTGCCCACCGGGCACTCCAGGATGTCCGCGATCTCTGTGTAGAGATAGCCGTTGTAATATGTCAGTTCCACAACCGCGCGCAATTCCGGGGTCAGCTTCAGGAGCGCGGCTGCGAGATCCTTCTTGTGCATGACCGCCGTCTCCGTGTTGCTGTCGTCGGCCACAAGTCCTTCGTCCAATTCCACGTCTCCTTTGCGCTTGCCAATCTTCTCGCGCTGCCTGAGAGCCATCCGGTAGGCGATGCCGAAGATCCATGACGAGGGCTTTGAGCGCCCTTCAAAACGGTCGGCCGTGCGCCAGACCGTCATCAACGCATCATTGGCCACCTCTTCGGCGGATTCGGCGTTGTCGGTGATGCGCCGCGCGAAATGCATCAGCTTGGGAAAGTACTTTCGATGCAGTTCCTCCAATGCGGAGACGTCACCCTTTGCAATGTCAGCCAGCAGGGCCTCGTCGCTTCGGGGTTTGGGGCCTGTGCGCGCGGCCCTGAGGGTGTCGAATATGCGCATGAAAAAATCATTGCCTTGCTGTCTGCGGTCGTAGGTGCCCCGGCGGCGGCAAAAGGTTCATCGGATCACCTGGAAGTGTCGGGCTCGGATCACCCTATCGAAAACGGCCCTCAGGCGGAAGCGGTCTGGTGTGTGCTGGCATCCCCGTACAGTTGCAACACGGCCCGGAAGACTGTTCGCCAGCCGGACCGTGTGCGGGATAGACGCGCGGAAGGGTTACTTCAACACGTGCCAGACGCCGCCGACGCCATCGCCATTCGTATCGCCGGGCTTGCTGTCACCCGCCCAGTAGTAGAGCGGCATGCCCTTGAAGGCCCACTGCTCGGCACCGTCTTTGCGTGTCACGAGGCTGAAGTCGCCGTCAGCGCTTGCACCTGCCTTGGCAACAAAAGGCGGCCAGTTCGCGGCACATCCGGCGTAGCAGTTGGAGGTGCCCGGTGCGTCCTTGTCAAAGATGTAGAGTGTCATCCCCTTGCCATCCGCGAGCACACCGCCGGACATGCCGGCTGGCGCTGCAATGGCGGTGGTTGCGGCGACGAACAGGGCGGCGCCTGTGATCAGGGTGAGAAGTTTCATTCAAAGGTCTCCTGTGGTGTTGTCTGGCCCAGACCATCTCGCTCTGGATACTTGGTTAGTGACAACGCGCGGCCAGAAGGTTCATGCGGGGGGTAAATTTTTTTGATTGCTGCAAAACTTGCCCCGGAGCCAGCGCAGGCGGCAGGATCGGCGCAGACACCACCGACCTGAAAAGGAAGTGGCGCCTGTGTTGTTGCGCGAAGGGCGGTCGAAGTCGCCCCAAATCACCGTGGCTTCGTCCGAGGTCGCCAGCCCCGGCAGTTCGAACGCATCATCCTGCGCAGGACCTGCCAAACGACCGGCCCCGAGGCTTTGTTAACACCACGGGGCCGGTGTCGTTACACGCGCGTTATTTCAGGCGCGTTACAGCACGAAATCATCCGCACTCAGCGCGCCCACGTCCGTGAGCCATATGCGCATGTCGGCGCTGCCGTTGGCGTCTGTGTCGACCTGGATATAGGTGCGGCCGTTGCCCGCGATGTCATAGCGGACCTCGTTGCCGGTGCCGGAGAATGCCGCTGTGCCGACGAATGTCAGCCCCGATGCCACGCCGCTCAGGTCGATCATGTCGATGCCCACTTCGAAATCCTGGATCACGTCGCTGGCCCCGGTGCTGCTGTCCTGCTTGACGTCATAGACAAACACATCCGCCCCGGCACCACCGCTCAGCACGTCGTTCAGACGTCCGCCCTTGATCTCGTCGTTGCCGTCGCCGCCGTGAATGGTGTCCTTGTCACGGCCGCCGTTCAGCGTGTCGTCACCGGAACCGCCGAACATCTTGTCGCTGCCATCATCGCCGATCAACTGGTCGTCGCCCATGCCGCCAGACATGAAATCGCTGCCAAGGCCCCCGCGCAGGTCGTCGTCACCGCCGCGCCCGTACAAGCGGTCGTTGTCGTCGCCGCCGTCCATGAAGTCGGCACCCGCGCCACCTGTAAGAGTGTCGTTTCCGGTCCCGCCATAGACGGTGCCGCCAAAGTTGCCCAAGGTGGCGGTGTCGTCGCCAGACCCAAGATCCAGCCCGCCCGTGATCACCCCGTTGCCGATGCCGGTGTAGATGTCGTCACCGCTTCCAAAATCGACATCGCCAAAGATCGTGCCGGTATTGGACAATGTGGTGGTGTTGGACAGAATGAGATTTCCGTTGATTTCGCCTGAGTTGTTCAGAAGATTCAGGGCTGCGCTGCTATTAAGTGCGGTGGCGCCAATGCCTTCGATCAGGCCCGAATTGTTCAGGCGGAATTCGGCACCGCCGGCATTGATGATCGTCGCGTAAATAATCGAGGCCGTGCTTTGTGGTGCGCCGCTGATGATACCAGTGTTGACCACCTCGCGAACATCGTCTCCGAAGGACGTGCTATTGAAGATGATCGCACCTTGAGATGTCGCGCCGAACGAGCTGATGCTGCCGTGATTGATGACGCTGGCCTCGCCGCCCTGAAAATATACGCCCGCTTGCTGCGCTGAAATCTCGCCATAGTTGATGACCAGATTGTCGTCACCCTGCCGGATCGTGATGCCGTCCTGGGTGCCGTGAACGTGAGCGCCTTTGGCCAGATAAATATATGTATTGCTGTTTTCGGTGGAAGTGGTCCACAGGTTGATGCCTGTGGTGCCATACAGGCCACCACGCACAGTGACGGTGATGCCGTCATTGATCCCTGCCAGGTCTGTGAAAATGGCGTTTGTTATCGATGTGATGTTTACGTCGTCCATGACGAAGACGTCGTCCGATCCTTGAACCGCATAAGCGGTGGACGTGCTGGTAAGAATGTATTCGATGGGCATGATCCGTCCTCTCTGAAGAATATTTGCGGTAATAAGAGCAGTTTGTGGTGCGAGCCGTATATCGCAAAGGGGAAAAGCCGGTTCTGGCGGTCACCCACGCAAAAGGGCCGCGCCTGTTCTGGCGCAGCCCTTGCGTGAAAATACTGTAAAAAGCGTCAGGCGCCGACGGCCTGCGGGATCAGCCCATGCGGTCGCTGCTGTAGGCGCCGGGCGAGGGTGGGAACACCACGGTCTTGTTGCCGTTCAGGAACACGCGGCGGTTGGCGTGGGCGTGGATGGCGCGGGCCAGAACCTGCGCTTCGACGTCGCGGCCCAGCGACACGTAATCGGTGCTGTTCTGGGCGTGGGTCACCCGCACGATGTCCTGTTCGATGATCGGACCTTCGTCCAGGTCGGCGGTGACATAATGGGCGGTGGCCCCGATCAGTTTCACGCCGCGCTCGAAGGCCTGCTTGTAGGGGTTTGCCCCCTTGAACGACGGCAGGAAAGAGTGGTGGATGTTGATGATCCGGCCCGACATCTTCTGGCACATGCTGTCCGACAGGATCTGCATGTAGCGCGCCAGCACCACCAGATCGGCGTCGACATCCTCGACCACTTCCATGATCCGCGCCTCGGCCTGCGGTTTGTTTTCCGGCGTCACCTTGATGTGGTGGAACGGGATGTCGTGGTTGACCACGACCTTCTGGTAATCGGTGTGGTTCGAGATCACCGCCACGATATCGATGGGCAGTGCCCCGATACGCCAGCGGTAGAGCAGGTCGTTCAGGCAGTGACCAAAGCGCGACACCATGATCACGGCTTTCATCTTGGTGGTTTCGTCGTGGAACGACCAGTCCAGGTCCAGCGGCTCGGCGACCGCGCCGAACTCGGCGATCAGCGTGTCCAGCGTGGCGTCCAGCTCCGAGGCAAAGCCCACGCGCATGAAGAATTTGCCCGTGTTCGTGTCGTCGAACTGGGCGCTGTCCAGAATGTTACACCCGTGGTCGGCCAGAAAGGCCGAGATGGCGGACACGATGCCACGGCGCGAGGCGCAGCTAACGTTCAGGCAATATTTCATCATCGTCAGAATCCCAATCTTTGGACGCGGTGGGCTTGGCCCCTGTGACGCTACCTATGCGCCAGCGCAGGACTTCATCAAGGATGCACAACGGCGCGGTGCGATGGAAAAACGACACGGGCCGCAGATTTTGCCGGATCGCGGGGGAATCGCGGCAAGCGATTGCGGCACGGGGCAAGAGCCGCGTTGAAAACCCGCGGCAAGCTGTCTACCCTGAGGGGCGCTGAACAGGACCTCATCATGCCAGACCATTGCCTTGCGCCGCACCGTTGTGCCCTTTGGCCGATCCTTGTGGCATGACGATCCGCATCCTGCACACTGCCGATTGCCATTTGGATTCGCCGCTGCAATCGCTGGCGCTGCGCGACCCCGAGCTGCGCGACCGGGTGCAGACCGCGACCCGCACCGCATTTGCACGCATCATCGACACGGCGCTGGCCGGGCAGGTGCAGGCGCTGCTGATCGCGGGCGATCTGTTCGACGGGGCCGAGCGCAGCGCCAGGACGGCGGCGTTCCTGACCGCGCAGCTGGACCGATTGCACGCGGCGGGGATTGCGGTGTTCTACATCAAGGGCAATCACGATGCCGAGAACCCGATCACCGGGGCGCTGAGCCTGCCGGAGAATGTCCACATCTTTGACGGGCGTGGCGGCAAGGTGCAGCTGGGTGACACAGACGTGTGGATTCACGGCGTCAGCTTTGCAGGCCGGCACGCGCCCGACAGTCTGCTGGGCAAGTTTCCGGCGCCGGTGGCCGGGGCGGTCAACATTGCCATGCTGCACACGTCGCTGGTGGGGGCCGCGGGGCATGATCCCTATGCGCCCTGTACGGTGGCCGAGCTGGCGGGCATGGGGTTCGATTACTGGGCGCTGGGGCATGTTCACAAACGACAGGTCCACGGGCAGGCGCCGTGGATCGTGATGCCGGGCACGCCGCAGGGGCGGGACATCGGCGAGGCTGGCGCGAAAACCGCCAGCCTGCTGACGCTGGACGATAGGGCGATCACGGTCAGCGAGGTGCCGACCTCGGCCATCTCTTTCCTGCACCATGATATTGACGTATCGGCGCACGACCACGCCGACGGGCTGCGCGCCCATCTGCGAGAGGCGCTGACAGCGCTGGCCGCGGCGCAGCCCAGCGATGCGATCCTGCGGCTGACGTTGAAGGGGGCGACGCCGCTGCACTGGCAATTGTTGCGTGACCGCGACGTCTGGCAGGAAACGCTTGCGCAGATGGCGCAGGACACCGGTGTGCTGTGGCTGGAGAAACTGCGGATCGAGGTGACGGACGACCATGCGCCCTCTGACGCCTCTGCCACCGATGCGCTGGGGCAGATGATGCGCGACATGCTGGCCGAGCCGGGGATGATGGCCGCGCTGCAAGAGGAATTTGACGCGCTGCTGGCCGAACTGCCCGCATCGCGGCGCACCGTTCTGGCCCCCACGCCCGAGGCCGCCGCCGCGCGGGCACAGCAGCTGGCGGCATCCGGTGCGGCGCAGATGATTGCGCGGATGAAAGGGGCGGACGGCTGATGCGCCTGCGGCACCTGTCCCTGGATTACTTCGGTCACTTCACCGGCAAATCCTATGACTTTGGCGACGGCCGAGGCGCGTCCGATTTCCACGTGATCTACGGCCCCAACGAGGCGGGCAAGACCACCACGATGGAGGCGGTTCTGCGCCTGTTGTACGGGTTTCCGACCCGCGAGACCTATGATTTCCAGCACCAGCGCAAGACCCTGCAGGTGTCGGGCACCATCGAGGCGGAGGGCACGGCGCAAAAGCTGGTGCGCATGACGGGCCGCAAAGGGGCGCTGACCGATGCCACCGGAGCCGTGCTGCCCGAAACGGCGGTGTCGGCGCATCTGGGCGGGCTGGGGCTGGACGATTACCGGATGCTGTTGTGTCTGGACGACGAGACAATCGAGAAGGGCGGCGAGGCGATTGCCGCCAGCAAGGGCGACATCGGGCGGCTGTTGTTCTCCGCTGCGGCGGGGCTGGGGGATCTGGGCGCCGTATTGGATCAGGCGGGGACGCAGGCGGATGCGCTGTACCGCAAGCGGGCCAGCAGCACGACGATGGCGGCCTTGAAAAAAGAGCTGGCCGAGGTGGACAGGGCGATCCGCGATGGCGACGTGTCGGCCAGCGCCTTTGCCCGGTTGAAATCGGAACTGGCGCAGGCGCAAGAGCTTGAGGCGCAGCTGCGCGACGAACGGGATGCACAGGCACGCGCGCAGGCGCAGGTGGCGGCGCAACTGACGGCGCTGCCGTTGGTGATGGAATACGACGCGCTGGCCGCGCAGATCGCGGACAAGGCCGATTTCCCCGCCACGCTGGACATCACCGCCGAGGCGCTGGTGGGCGTGCTGACCGAGGACAGCAAGGCCGAGGCGGACATCGCACGGCTGGACGATGAAATTGCCGCCTTGGAGACAAGGATCGACGGGCTGACGCTGCACCCTGACCGGCAGGAACTGGTGCAGGTGCTGGCCGGGCTGGACGATCTGCGCAGCCGGTTTGTCACGGCCGGCCGTGACCTGCCGCGTCGGCGGGACGATTTGCGTGGGTTCGAGGCGCAGATGGCAGAGGTGGCCCGCCAGCTTGAGGCCGGGGCGCAAGCCGACGGGCTGGTGTTGACGGCGGTGCAAATCCAGCGGCTGGAGCGTGCGCGCGACGCGGCGCGGACCGCCACTCAGGCCGCCGCCGCCGAGGCGCGCGAGGTTGCGGCGCTGGAGGAGCGGCTGCGAGAGGCCGAGGCGGTGCTGGCGGGGCAGGGGGCGGAACCGGACAGCGGCATCGGCGCGCTGCTGGACCGCTATGCCGCGGATAGCCTGCAAGGGGCATATGCCACCGCACGGGCCGAGGTGGACACGGCAGAGGCCGCTTTGCGCACGGCGCTGGACGGGTTGCATTTCAAGGGTCAGGACTTTGATGCGGTGCCCGCCTGTCCGCTGTCGCTGCAAGAGGCGCAGGCGCTGGCTACCCAACATGCCGAGGCCAGCCGCGACAAGGCGCAGGCGCTGGAGACCATGCGCGAGCATCGGGGGCTTGCCGAGGAGGCGAAAGCCCAGATTGCCCGCAGCACGGCGCAGGTGGGCCAGATCGGCGATGCCGAGGCGCAGGCCAAACGTGACACTCGGGACGCGATGTGGGCGGCCCACAGCGCGGCGTTGAGCGCGGAGACAGCAGAGCGGTTTGCGCAGGCGATGGCACAGTCCGACTCGGTGTCTGACGCGCGGCTGGCCCATGCGCGGGCGCTGGCGGATCTGCGGGCGGCCGAGCTGGCGCAGACACGGGCCGAGACGCGGGCGGAACAGGCCGGGCAGGCGGCAGAAGCCGCTCAGGACCGGATCGATGCGGCGACAGGGACCGCAACCGAAGCGGCGGCAGGTGCGGGACTGCTGGGCTTTGTGACCCCTGCCGATCTGGCGGTCTGGGTCGCGGCGCAGGGTCTGGCGCGGGCGGCGGAGCAAAAGCTGAAACGCTGTGCCGGGGCCCACCGCGCGACCCTGGACAAGGCTGCGGCGCTGGCTGCGGAACTGGCGCCGCTGATCGACTTGCACGACCCAGAGTTTGCCACGCTGATCGACGCCGCCCGCCGCCGTGCTGCGCAAGAGCGGGGGGCCGCCGAAGCGGTGGCCCAGGCGGGCAGGGCGCGGGATGGCTGTGCGCAGGATCTGAAGGCGCGGACAGAGACATTGCAGGCTCTGACACAGGAGAAAGAGGGCTGCGCGCGGGCATGGACAGAGGGCGTGCGCATGACGTTGGGGGGCCGCGTCCAGCCCGAGGTTCTGGAGGCCACGCTGGACCCGCTGCGGACCTTGGCAACCTTGAACGACCAGCGCGCGGGGATGGCAGAGCGGGTCGGAAAGCTGGAGGCAGATCAGGCGCAGTTCACGGCGTTGATGGCCGAACTGGGACAGCGGCACGGGGTCGAGGGGGACGACGCCGGCGCGATATTCGAGGCGCTGCGCAAGCTGGCAGAGCAGGCCACGGCGGCAGGCACATTGCACACCAGCCTGATGCAGGCGCTGGAACAGGCGCGGGCAGGGCACGCCGCCGCAGAGGACAGCCGCGCCGCGATTGCGCGCAAGGTTGCAGTCTGGGCCGATGCCTTTCCGGCCCATGTTGACACCGGAACGCTGTCCGACCTGCGTGCCGCCGTGCAGGACGCCACCACGGTGATCGCCGCCCGCGCCCGCATGGCAGAGCTGGACACGCAGGCGCGGCTGGCGCTGTCGGTGGACCGTCTGGACGCAGCCCGCGCCGTGCTGGATGACACCACCAGCGCCGGTCTGGAGGCGGAACGGGCCACGTTAGAGACCGAAAGCGCCGGCCTGACCGCCCGGCTCGAGACCGCCATCGCCGCCCGGGCCAACGCGCAATCGGCGCTGACGGCGATCACCGGTGACACGGACATCGCGCAACTGACCGAACGGCGCGCGACGCTGGAGCTGGAGCTGGAAGACTGCGCGCTGACCTATCTGGAATTGCGCATGGGCCAGCGGCTGGCCGAGGAGGCGCTGCGGCGTTATCGTGACAGCCACCGCAGCGGCATGATGCAGGCCACCGAGACCGCGTTTTGCACGCTGACGGGCGGGGCCTATACGCGGCTGGGCACGCAGCCCGGGGCAAACGGGGCCGAAACCCTGCTGGTCCTTGACGCGTCGGGCACCAGCAAACAGGCGCAGGATCTGTCCAAAGGCACGCGGTTCCAGCTGTACCTGGCGCTGCGGGCGGCGGCCTATCAGCAGCTGGTGGAGACCGGTGTCAGCCTGCCGTTCCTGTGCGACGATATTTTCGAAACCTTCGACGAGGACCGCACCGCCGCGGCCTGTCTCATGATGGAAGATATAGGGCAGCGCGGGCAGGCGATCTATCTTACGCACCACCGCCATGTGGTCGAGATTGCCAAACAGGTCTGCGCCGTGCCGCCGACGATCCATATGATCGGATGAGGGGAGTTTACGAGGCTGTGCGCATGTCCGCATAATCCTAGTTATGTTAAATTATTGAGGGTGAACCCCGCCAACCCCGTTTTCCGCTTGCCATCCGCACGCGGTTTGCGAACACAGGCACGCAGGTCCAATTCAAATCCAAGAGGAAACACACATGGCCACCATCGAACGCCACCATTCCAACCACCGCATGAGCCAGATCGTCACCCATGGCGACATGATCTATCTTGCAGGTCAGGTCGCGGCCCCCGGCGCCAGCGTCACCGAGCAGACAAAGGGCATTCTCGAGCAGATCGACACGTTGCTGGCCGAGGTCGGTTCGGACAAGGAACAGATTCTGCAGGCGATCATCTGGCTGGCGGACATGTCTGATTTCGCCGAAATGAACGCGGTTTGGGACGCCTGGGTCCCGCAGGGCCACACGCCTGCACGCGCCTGCGGTGGTGCACCTCTGGCCACGCCGGAGTACAAGGTGGAAATCATCGTAACAGCCGTACGCCGTTGAACTTGTCTCTGCTGTTGCGGTTATGTTCCGTGGCAGCAGAGCACACTGTGCATCTATGCACGAAGCTTGACGTCGCCGGGTCTTGCTGCGCCGCCGCATTTCGTTAGTATTATCGACTGACCGCGCGTGTAAGAACCAGACTGGACACAGATCATGCTTTTTCAAAATCTCCGCCAGCGCCCCATGGTGCTGGCCCTGCTGCTTGTCGGTTTCAGCGTGCCGGCCACAGCCCAGCAGCAAGGGATGCCGCCCGCTGCGGTGACCGTCATCACGGTCCAGCCTCAGGATGTGCCGTTGACCACCACCCTGCCCGGTCGGGTTCTGGCCTCGGCGCAGGCCGAGGTGCGCCCGCAGGTGGCCGGGATCATCACCGAGCGCAAGTTCAAGGAAGGCGGGCGCGTCGAAGAGGGTGACGTTCTTTATACCATCGACGCTGCCACCTACGAGGCTGCCGTGGCACAGGCCGTTGCGGCCGTGGCGCAGGCGAATGCACAGCTGAAGTCGGCGCAGAAGGAAGAAACGCGCCTGCAAGAGCTGCAATCGCGCAATGTGGCAAGCGAACAGGCGCTGGATTCCGCCGTGGCAGCCCGCGATATTGCCGCGGCTGCGGTTCAGGCGGCAGAGGCGCAATTGCAAGCGGCGCAGATCCAGCTGGACCGCACCCAGATCCGTGCCCGCCTGTCAGGCGAGATCGGCCGGTCGCTGGCCAGCCGTGGCGCGCTGGTGACGGCCAGCCAGGCCGAGCCGATGGCGGTGATCCGCAACATTGATCCGGTCTATGTGGACGTGACGCAATCGGCGGCGGACATCATTGCATGGCGGCGTGACAACATCGGTGCGCGCCTGGAAGACCTGCCCACCGAAGTGACCCTGACGCTGGCCGATGGCAGCTTGTTCGACCAGACCGGCACCCTGACCGCAGCCGAGCCGGATGTGAACGAGCAGACCGGCGTTGTTGTGTTGCGGATGCAGTTTGCCAACCCCGACAAGCTGCTGTTGCCCGGCATGTACGTGCAGGTGCAGATCGCAACGACCACGGCCAAGGGCGTCTATCTGGTGCCCCAAGAGGCCGTCAGCCGCGACCGGCGGGGACAGCCCACGGCACTGGTGGTTGGCGCGGAAAACGTGGTCGAGATGCGTCAGCTTTCGGTGATCAGCGATCAGGGCAGCAACTGGGTGGTCGACAGCGGTCTGAACCCCGGCGACCGCGTGATCGTGAAGGGCCTGCAAAAGGCCGCGCCCGGTGCCACCGTGACCCCGCAGGAACAAGACGCAGCCCCTGCCCCCGAAGCCGCGCCCGAGGCGGACCCGTCCGCCGCGCCTGCCGCAACAGAATAGTTCAGGATCAGATCCCGCCATGGCCCGTTTTTTCATCGACCGCCCGATCTTTGCCTGGGTCATCTCTATCTTTATCATGGGGATCGGCATTTTGGCGATCCAGACGCTGCCGGTCGCGCAATACCCCCAGATTGCCCCGCCCACTGTCACGGTCAGCGCGGTTTATCCCGGTGCCTCGGCAGAGACCGTGGCCAATACCGTCACACAGGTGATCGAACAGCAGATGACCGGGCTGGACGGTTTGCGCTATGTGTCGTCGTCCTCGACCTCCTCGGGCAGCGCCACCGTGACGCTGACGTTCGAAACAGGCACCGATCCCGACATCGCGCAGGTGCAGGTTCAGAACAAGCTGTCGCAGGCCAGCGCGCTGTTGCCCGAAGTGGTGCAGCGGCAGGGTGTGACGGTGCAAAAGTCGTCCGCAGGCTTTTTGATGGTGGTGTCGCTGATTGCCGAGGACGGCACATATGATGCGACCGATCTGGGCGATTACCTGTCCACGAACCTGGTCAACGAGCTGAGCCGTGTCGAGGGCGTGGGCAGCGCCCAGGTCTTTGGCGCGCAATACGCCATGCGCATCTGG
Organism: Sulfitobacter sp. 20_GPM-1509m; assembly: GCF_000620505.1. Lineage (GTDB taxonomy): Bacteria > Pseudomonadota > Alphaproteobacteria > Rhodobacterales > Rhodobacteraceae > Pseudosulfitobacter. Next base: position 14,494 of record NZ_JIBC01000012.1, read on the forward strand.
CTGGACCCCTCCAAGCTGGCCGCGTTCGAACTGACACCGGCGGATGTGGTCGCGGCTGTCTCGGCCGAGAACGCACAGATTTCGGCCGGGGCCTTCGGCTCGCGTCCTGCGGTTGAGGGGCAGATGCTGAACGCCACCATCACCGCGCAATCGCTGTTGCGCACGCCCGAGGACTTCCGCCAGATCGTTTTGCGGGCCGAGACCGATGGCGGTCTGGTGCTGGTCAACGATGTGGCACGGGTCGAGATTGGCGCCGAAAGCTATGCCACCGTATCGCGCTATAACCGCAATCCCTCTGCCGGTCTTGCGATTTCGCTGGCACCGGGGGCCAACGCGCTGGACACGGCCAAGCTGGTCGAGGACCGGCTGGAAGAGCTGGCCGCGTTCTTCCCCGAGGGGGTCGACTATGTGATCCCCTTCGACACCACGCCCTTTGTGCAGATCTCGATCGAGGAAGTGATCAAGACGCTGGTCGAGGCCATCGTGCTGGTGTTCTTGGTGATGTATCTGTTCCTGCAGAACTTCCGTGCCACGCTGGTGCCGACGCTGGCGGTGCCTGTGGTGTTGCTGGGCACCTTTGGCGTGCTGGCGGCATTCGGCTTTTCGATCAACACGCTGACCATGCTGGCCATGGTGCTGGCCATCGGTCTGCTGGTGGATGATGCGATTGTCGTGGTCGAAAACGTCGAACGGATCATGGAGCAGGAGGGGCTGGGCCCCGTCGAGGCAACGCGCAAGTCGATGGACCAGATCACCGGCGCGCTGATCGGCATCGCCGTGGTGCTGTCTGCGGTGTTCGTACCGATGGCGTTCTTTCCGGGTTCAACCGGCGTGATTTACAAACAGTTCGCGGTGACGATCATTTCGGCCATGTCGCTGTCTGTTCTGGTGGCGCTGACCCTGACGCCGGCGCTGTGCGCAACCATGCTGAAAGCCAAGGGCCACGAGAAACGCGGTGGGCTGTTCGGTGTGTTCAACTGGGGTTTTGACAAGCTGATGACAGGCTATGGCAAGACCGTGGGCAGGCTGGTGCGCTGGCGGTTCCTGACCGGGCTGGCTTATATTGGCATCTTTGTTGCCATGGGCCTGCTGTTCGTGCGCACGCCGCAGGGTTTCCTGCCCGACGAGGATCAGGGCATCCTGTTCACCTTGATCCAGGGCCCGACGGGGGCCACGACCGAACGCACGCTGGATGTGCTGAAACAGGTCGAGGATTACTATCTGGAACAGGAATCCGACATCGTGGATTCCGTGTTCGGGGTCGTCGGTTTCAGCTTTGCCGGTCAGGGCCAGAACGTCGGTATCATGTTTGTGCGTCTCAAGGACTGGAAAGACCGCGAGGCGGCGAACCAAAGCGCGCAGGCGCTGGCGGGCCGTGCCTTTGGCGCGTTCAGCCAGATACAGGACGCGATGGTGTTCCCCGTCGTGCCGCCTTCGGTGATCGAACTGGGCAACGTGTCCGGCTTTGATTTCTATCTGCAGGCGCGGGGCGGGCAGACCCACGAACAGTTGCTGGATGCGCGCAACCAGTTGCTGGGCATGGCGGCGCAAAGCCCGCTGATCGCATCGCTGCGCCCCAGCGGGCTGGAAGACGCGGCCCAGTTCAAGCTGGACATCGACTGGCGACGGGCCGGTGCAATGGGTGTGACTGCGACCGACGTGGGCAACCTGCTGACCATTGCCTGGGCGGGGCGCTACGTGAACGACTTTATCGACGAGGGACGGATCAAACGCGTCTATGTCCAGGGCGAGGCTGACGCCCGTGCGGTGCCCTCGGATCTGGACAAATGGCGCGTGCGCAATGCCAGCGGTGGGCTGGTGCCCTTCTCGAACTTTGCCGATGCAAGTTGGGCCTTCGCGCCGCAGGGCGTGACCCGTTACAACGGCGTGCCCGCGATGCAGCTTCAGGGATCGCCCGCACCTGGTGTCAGCACCGGCGACGGTCTGGCCGAACTGTACCGTCTGGGCGCACAGCTTCCTCCCGGTTTCCAGATCGCGCCCACCGGCCTGTCGCTGGAAGAACAGGAATCCGGCAGTCAGGCGCCGCTGTTGTACGGGCTGTCGCTGGCCGCGATTTTCCTGGCACTGGCGGCGCTTTATGAAAGCTGGTCGATCCCCTTTGCGGTGATGCTGGCCATGCCCATCGGCGTGTTGGGTGCGCTGACGGGGGCCTATCTGGGCGGCTTTGAGAACGGTGTGTTCTTTCAGGTCGGCCTGCTTACGGTCATCGGCCTGACGGGGAAAAACGCGATCCTGATCGTCGAATTTGCCCGCGACCGCCGCGCCGAAGGCGAGACCGTGATCGAGGCCGCGGTGGATGCCGCAAAACAGCGGTTCCGTCCGATCATCATGACCTCGATGGCCTTTTCGCTGGGCGTTCTGCCGCTGTTGCTCAGCACCGGCGCGGGTTCGGGCGGGCGTACGGCCATCGGCAGCGGCGTGCTGGCGGGCACGATTTCGGCCACGGTCTTTGGCGTGCTGTTCGTGCCGTTCTTCTTCGTCATCATCTCGCGCCTGACCCGCAAGGGCCGCGCCGAAACCGGATGAACCAAACCGGCTGCGGGCTCAGGCCCGCAGCTGGAACCCCCGCGCGATGTGGTTGCGCACGAACCAGATCAGCGCCACCCCCGGCACCAGTGACAGCACCATCATCGCCATCACAAGCCCGATGTCGGTCTGGAAGGTGAACAGCGCGTCGATTGCCATGGTGATCGGCTTGCCCCCAGTCGACGTCAGGATGCGGGCAAAGACGACCTCGACCCACGAAAAGATGAAACAGAAAAAACAGGCCACGCCGACCCCGGGCGCGATCACCGGCAGCAGGTGGCCAACAAAGAACCGTGGCAGCGAATGCCCGTCCAGAAAGGCGGTTTCGTCAAATTCGCGCGGCACGGCAGAGATGAAGCTCTCTAATATCCAGATGGCGATGGGGATGTTGAACAGGCAATGCACCAGCGCGATGCCAAAGGGGGAATTCAGCAGCCCCAGCCGCGCGAACAGCAAAAAGATCGGCAGCGACAGCACCACCGGCGGCGTGATGCGAAAGGCCAGCAGCAACAGGAACACATGCCGGTCTCCGACAAAGCGGTAGCGTGACAGCGCATAAGCGGCAGGCAGCGCCACGGCCAGGGTCAGCACCACGTTGGCGGTCACATAGGTCAGCGAGTTGCCCAAGGATGCGACCAGCGCGGGGCTGGCAAAGATATTACGGTAGTTCACCAGTGACCAGTCACCCACAGCTACCCCCGGATGCGGCAGGGTCACGGTCAGGCTGAGCACAATCGCCTGCACCAGCGGCCCGATGATGAACACCGCCAGCGCCAGAAAGGCCAGCGCCCGCAGGAGGCCCCGCAGGGTCATTGCGTTTCACGCTGCATGGCAACACGGAACAGCCAGGCCACGCTGAGCACCAGCAGGAAATACAGCACCGACCGCGCGGCGGCGGGGCCGTAGTTGAAGGCGTTGATTTCCTCGCCCAGCTCCAGCGACAGGAACGCGGTAGCCCCCATCGGTCCGCCTGCGTTGATGCCAAAGGCCTCGACATAGATCATCAGGCTGTCGATCACCCGCAACAAAAGCGCCATCAGCAGAACGGGCCGGATCTTGGGCAGCTGGATGTGCCAGAACACCTGAGCGCGCGAGGCGCCGTCGATGCGGGCGGCCTGGTAATAGGACGGCGGGATCGCGGACAGGCCGGAATAGGCCAGGATCACCACCAGCCCGATCCAGTGCCATGTGTCCACCGTGACCAGCAGCGCATAGGTGTGAACGGCGTTGAACTTATAGTCGAAATCGAACCCGATGGCGTCGAACATCTGCGCCACGGTCCCGTAGGTCGGGTGCAGCAGGTTCAGCCAGATCATCGGGATCAGGTTCCACGGCACCACCATCGGGATCGCCACCAGCATCAGCACCAGACTGCCCGCCAGCCGACCGCGCGGGATCATCAGGGCGATGGCAATGCCCAGCGGGAACTGCACCAGAACCACCAGCGTCGAGAACAACAGGCTGCGCCCGAGGGCAGCGTAGAGGTCCGGCGTGCCGACCAGTTCGGCAAACCATTCGGTGCTTACCCAGAACCGGCTTTGCAGGGTGAAGATATCGAAGAACGCATAGTTGAACACCGCGATCAGCGGCACCAACCCGACGATCCCCAGCACCGACATCGCGGGCAACATCAGCAGCCACGCGCGGTTGTCGGGGCGTTGGGTCACAGGGCGGCCTGCAGGATCGTCACATAGTTTTCCACGGTCAGCGGAAGGGCGTTTTTCTGGCTGGAGGATGCGGCGCGGCCCTGGGCTGCCAGATCGGGCAGCATTGCACCGGTTGCGCCATAGTCGGCCAGTCGCGGCAATCCCTGCGCGGTTATCCACGCGGCCAGCCCTGACAGCGCGTCGCCACCCTGCTCGGGGGCAAAGACATCGGCCACTTCGGCGGCGCAATCGGCGACATTGCTGGCTCCGGCGGCGGCGTTGGCGCGCATCACCGGCACCAGCAACCGTCCGCACAGCGCCCCGTGCGGTGCGCCCAGCCGTGCGCCCAGAACCGCCGCCAGACCATGCGCCGCCCCCAGCCCGCCGTTGGCCAGCGCCATGCCACTGGCCAGTGACGCCCAGGCCATCGCGGGCCAGCCTGCCCTGTCACCCGCGACCACGTCGCGCAGGGCACGCAGGGCAGCGGGCAAGGCCTGCGCCGTCAGCGCGCGGGTAAAGGGGGTGGCGGCGACCGATGTATGCGCCTCGATCAGTTGCGTGACCGCATCCAGCCCCGCGTGCAGGGCGATGGCGCGCGGTGCTCCGGCCATCAGGTCGGGGTCCACCAGCGCGTGATCGGGAAACAGGGCGCGGCCGCGTATGCTCAGTTTGGTGCCCAGTGTCGGCACGTCCAGCACCGCGTTGCGCGTGACCTCGGCCCCCGTCCCTGCCGTCGTGGGCAGCGCGATCAGGCGCACATCGGCGCGCCGGTTCAGCAGCGCGGGATCGATGCGCGAGAAATCGTCGCTCAGCCGTGTGCCGGACCCTGCCAGCACCGCCAGCACCTTGGCCGTGTCCAGAACCGAGCCGCCGCCACAGGCGACCACGGTGCCCACCGCGATCCCCTCCAACGCGTCCAGCGCGGTGTTGATGCTGTCCACCGACGGCTCGCCCGTGCAGCGGATCACGCAGGCCACATCGCCCAGCATCTGCAACACGGGATCCGAGGCCGCCCCGCTGGCACCTTGTACAAAAACCACCGGATCCTGTACCAGATCCGGCAACCGCGCCATACTGCCCGCGCCAAAGGCAATCTGCACGGGGCAGTCGATGGCAAAGGGTGTCATCGGATCAATACCGCAGCGTGCTGTCGACGGCGCGTTTCCAGTTGGCGTATTTTGTGGCACGGGCGTCGTCGGCCATGTTCGGCGTGAACTGCCGGTCCAGCGCCCATTGCTTGCCGAACGTCTCCTGGTCCGGCAACGCATCTGCCTGCATACCGGCCAGCCATGCCGCGCCCAGAGCGGTGGTTTCCAGAACCTTGGGCCGGTCCACCGGTGCGCCGATGATGTCCGACAGGAATTGCATCGCCCAATCGGATGCGCTCATCCCGCCATCCACGCGCAGCACGTTCTTCGCGCCCTCGTCGGTCCAGTCGGCATACATCGCCTCCAGCAGATCGCGGGTCTGGTAGCCGACACTTTCCAGCGCCGCCTTGGCCAGTTCCTCTGGGCCCGAGTTGCGCGACAGGCCAAAGATCGCGCCACGGCAATCGGGGTTCCAATAGGGCGCGCCAAGGCCGGTGAAGGCGGGCACAAGGATCACGTCCTGCGCGGGGTCGGCGTTTTCGGCCAGCGGTTGGGTCTGCGACGCCTCGCGGATGATCTTCAACCCGTCGCGCAGCCATTGGACCACGGCACCGGCCACAAAAATCGACCCTTCCAGCGCATAGGTCGGCTTGCCGTCCAGTTGATAGGCAATCGTCGTCAGCAGACGGTTGTTCGAGCGCACCGGCGTGTCGCCCGTGTTCAGCAGGGCAAAGCAGCCGGTGCCATAGGTCGATTTCATCATGCCGGGTTCAAAGCAGGCCTGCCCGATGGTCGCGGCCTGCTGGTCGCCCGCCACGCCCAGAATGGGGATCGGCCGGCCAAAGAGGTCTGCGCGGGTGGTGCCGAAATCGGCGGCGCTGTCGCGCACATCCGGCAGCATCGACATGGGCACGCCCATCAGGTCACAGATGGTCTGGCTCCAGCGTCCCTTGCGGATGTCATAGAGCATGGTGCGCGCGGCGTTGGTGGCGTCGGTGGCGTGCACCTCGCCGCCGGTCAGCTTCCAGATCAGATAGCAATCGACAGTGCCGAACAACAGATCGCCCGCCTGTGCGGCGTCACGTGCGCCGTCGACGTTGTCGAGAATCCACTTGACCTTGGTTGCGGAAAAATACGGGTCCAGCAGCAGGCCGGTGCGGTCGGCCACCATGTCGGCGTGGCCTGCATCACGCAGGGATTTGCAGAATTCGGCGGTGCGCCGGTCCTGCCAGACGATGGCGTTATAGACCGGCTTGCCAGTCTTCTTGTCCCACACGACGGTGGTTTCACGCTGGTTGGTGATGCCGATGGAAATGATGTCGCGGGCGTCGATGCCTGCGCGTTCGATCACGGCGCGACAGGTGCCTGCGGTGGTGCTCCACAGATCGGAAGGATCATGTTCGACCCAGCCGGATTTGGGGAAAATCTGGCGAAACTCCTCTTGCGATGTCGCTTTGAGGTTCAGCGTTTCGTCAAACAGGATGGCACGGCTGGACGTGGTGCCTTGGTCGATCGACAGGATGTATTTCATGGGGCGCACGCTCTGGATCAAAGGGCAAAACGGGGGGCCGTTCAAGGCCCCCCGCAGTTTCATGCAAACCGGGTGTTATTCCCAGGACTTGATCAGCTCGTCATAAGCGACGGTTTTCGGATCTTCGTCCTCGTTCGCCAGCTTGGGATAGGGTGCACCGGGCTGTTCGAACCAGTATTCGGCGCTTTCCTCAGGGTTCAGCTTGGGACCAAGGTCGCCTTGCACACCTGCGCGTTCCAGACGCTCAAGCACTTTTTCCTGATCGGCACAGAGTGCATCCAGAGCCTGTTGCGGTGTTTTCGCACCGGACATGGCGTCGCCGATGTTCTGCCACCACAGTTGGGCCAGCTTGGGGTAATCCGGAACGTTGGTGCCGGTGGGCGACCATGCCACGCGGGCGGGCGAGCGGTAGAATTCCACCAGACCACCCAGACGCGGTGCGCGTTCGGTGAAGTGTTCGCTGTCGATGGTCGATTCACGGATAAAGGTCAGACCCACATCCGATTTCTTCACGTCCACCGTTTTGGACACCACGAACTGTGCATAGAGCCAAGCGGCCTGTGCGCGGTCCACGGGGGTCGATTCCATCAGCGTCCAGCTGCCGGCGTCCTGATAGCCGATCTTCTGGCCTTCTTTCCAATAGGCACCGTGGGGCGAAGGGGCCATGCGCCATTTGGGCGTGCCGTCTTCGTTCATCACGGGCAGACCGGGCTTCACCGTGTCGGCGGTAAAGGCAGTGTACCAGAACATCTGTTGCGCGACGTTGCCCTGTGCGGGGATCGGGCCCGCTTCGGAGAAGGTCATACCGGCCGCGGCGGGCGGCGAGTATTTCTGCAGCCATTCGATCGCCTTGGTCACCGCATAGACGGCAGCGGGCGAGTTGGTGGCGCCGCCACGTGTCACGCACGAGCCTGTGGGCTGCGACTGTTCGTTGACGCGAATGCCCCATTCATCGACCGGCAGGCCGTTGGGTTCACCCACGTCGCCCATGCCGGCCATCGACATCCACGCATCGGTGTAACGCCAGCCCAGGCTGGGGTCTTTCTTGCCGTAGTCCATGTTGCCATAGACTTCGCCAGTCACGTCCATGTGCGACAGGTCGCGGCCCGTGAAGAATTCCGCGATGTCCTCATAGGCTGACCAGTTGACCGGAACACCCAGATCATAGCCATATTTCTCTTTGAAATCGGCCATGTTCTTTTCGTCGTTGAACCAGTCATAGCGGAACCAATAAAGGTTCGCGAACTGCTGGGTCGGAAGCTGGTACAGCTTGCCATCGGGGCCGGTGGTGAACGACGTGCCGATGAAATCGTCCAGATCCAGCGTGGGCAGGGTGACGTCCTTGCCTTCGTTCGCCATCCAGTCGGTCAGGTTGCGGACCTGCTTGTAGCGCCAGTGGGTGCCGATCAGGTCGCTGTCGTTGATATAGGCGTCATAGATGTTCTCGCCCGACTGCATCTGTGTTTGCAGCTTTTCGACAACGTCGCCTTCGCCGATCAGGTCATGGGTGACCTTGATGCCGGTGATCGCGGTGAACGCAGGCGCCAGCACCTGGCTTTCGTACTCATGCGTGGTGATGGTTTCCGAGACGACCTTGATCTCCATGCCCTCGAAGGGTTTGGCAGCGTCGACAAAGAACTGCATCTCGGCTTCCTGGTCGGCGCGCGACAGGGTCGAGAGATCGCCGATCTCGGCATCGAGGAACGCCTTGGCGGCCTCCATGTCGGCAAAGGCCGGGCTGCCAAGCAGTCCCAGCGCAACGACCACGGCCGTTGAGGATTTCAGTGATAAATTCATAATGTTTCCTCCCTTATGAATGTGGATATTTACGTGGTCGCAGGGCCCCACATGCCCCTGCGCCCATCACTTACACCCAGCGGAACACCGCTGCGGCGTAGATCAGACAGACAATCATCGCATAGGGCTGCGCCGTCCCCACCAACCCCAGCCAGCCGAGGTTGATAAAGGCGCTGCCCAGAAGCGTGATAAACAAACGGTCCCCGCGCGTGGTCTCCATCCCCAGAACGCCACGGCGCGGCGTTTCGGGGAATTTGATCGCCAGCACCGTGAAGGTGACCAGCAGCGACGCGATGACCATGAAGAAGATCGCGGTCGGCCATGTCCAAGCCATCCAGTCCATGTGTCGGCCCTCCCCTTAAACCCGGCCCAGGGCAAAGCCCTTGGCGATGTAGTTGCGCACGAAATAGATGACCAAGGCCCCCGGCACGACGGTCAGGATGCCCGCCGCCGCCAGCACGCCCCAGTCGATGCCGCTGGCCCCTTGGGTCCGTGTCATGATGGCCGCGATGGGCTTGGCGTCTACCGTGGTCAGCGTGCGGCTCAGCAGCAGCTCGACCCACGAGAACATGAAGCAGAAGAAGGCCGCGACGCCGATGCCGCTGGCGATCAGGGGCATGAAGATCTTGATGAAGAAACGGCCAAAGCTGTAACCGTCGATATAGGCGGTTTCATCAATTTCCTTGGGCACGCCACGCATGAAGCCTTCGAGAATCCAGACCGCCAGCGGCACGTTGAACAGGCAATGCGCCAGCGCCACCGCGATGTGGGTGTCGAACAGGCCCACGGAGGAATAGAGTTGAAAGAACGGCAGCGCGAAAACGGCAGGCGGGGCCATGCGGTTGGTCAGCAGCCAGAAGAACAGATGTTTGTCGCCCATAAAGCTGTAGCGGCTGAACGCATAGGCCGCAGGCAGCGCCACGGTCAGGCTGATCACGGTGTTCATCACCACGTAGATCAGCGAGTTGACATAGCCCATGTACCACGCGGGATCGGTCAGGATCGTCGCGTAGTTGTCGAAGGTCAGATCGCGTGGAAACAGGGTAAAGCTGTTCAGGATTTCGGTGTTGGTCTTCAGGCTCATGTTCAGCAGCCAATAGATCGGCAGCATCAGGAACAGCAGATAGACGGTCATCACCACGGCAGAGCCGTTGATCCGCACCCGGCGTTTCGCAGGGGTGCGCGTGGTCATCTCGGCGGGGATGGTTGCGGTGTCGGTCATCTTATCCCTCCTTCGCGTCAAGGGTGGTCATGACGGTGTAGAACACCCATGAAATCAACAGGATCACGAGGAAATACATCAGCGAGAACGCCGCGGCAGGTCCCAGGTCGAACTGCCCCAGCGCCATCTTGACCAGATCGATCGACAGCAACGTGGTGGCATTGCCCGGTCCGCCGCCGGTGACCACGAACGGCTCGGTGTAGATCATGAAGCTGTCCATGAACCGCAGCAGGATGGCGATCATCAGCACGCCCGCCATCTTGGGCAGCTCGATAAAGCGGAACACCTTCCAGCGGCTCGCCTGATCAATCTTGGCGGCTTGGTAATAGGCGTCAGGAATGGATTTCAGCCCGGCAAAGGCCAGCAGCGCCACCAGCGATGTCCAGTGCCAGACATCCATCACCACCACCGTGGCCCAGGCGGCAAAGGTGTCTTGGGTGTAGTTGTAGGAGATGCCCAGCTTGTCCAGCGTATAGCCCAGCAGGCCGATGTCGACGCGCCCGAAAATCTGCCAGATGGTGCCGACCACGTTCCACGGGATCAGCAGCGGCAGCGACATCAGCACAAGGCAGAAGCTGGACCAGAACCCCGATTTGGGCATGTTCAGCGCCACGAAAATGCCCAGCGGGATTTCAATGGCCAGAATGATCCCCGAGAACATCAGCTGACGCCCCAGCGCATCCCACATGCGGTCCGAGTGCAGCATTTCCTCGAACCACTCCAGCCCCGCCCAGAAGAACTGGTTCTGGCCAAAGGTGTCCTGCACCGAATAGTTGACGACGGTCATCAGCGGGATGACGGCGGAAAAGGCGACCAGCAGCAGCACCGGCAGCACCAGAAACCATGCTTTTTGATTGACTGTCTTGTTCATCAGGCGGCCTCCCCCTGTTGGCGCCAGTCGTCGACATAGACGTTGACCTGCGCAGTATCAAAAGCCACCCGGGTCATGTCCGGCGTGATCTCGGTGCCTTCGGCGGCGACGATGTTGATCTCGTTTCCGAACAGGTCGGCGCGGATGATCTTGTGACGGCCGACATCCTCGACGCGGCGCACTTTGACCGGCAGGCCGTCGCCATCGGTCAGGGTCACGAATTCGGGGCGCACGCCCAGTTTCACGTCACCGTTCAGCGCGCCATAACGCTGCCCCAGCGCGACCTGTGCGCCGTGTACCGTGGCCTGCGTGCCCTCGACCGACGCCGGGATCAGGTTCATGCCGGGCGAGCCGATGAAATAGCCCACGAATGTATGTTCGGGCCGCTCGAACAGTTCCTGCGGTGTGCCGATCTGGACCACACGACCGTCGTGCATGACCACCACCTTGTCGGCGAAGGTCAGCGCTTCGGTCTGGTCGTGGGTCACATAGATCATCGTGTGCCCGAATTCGTGGTGCAGCGATTTCAACTGTGTGCGCAGTTCCCATTTCATATGCGGGTCGATCACGGTCAGCGGCTCGTCGAACAGCAATGCGTTCACGTCCTCGCGCACCATGCCACGGCCGAGGCTGATCTTTTGCTTGGCATCTGCTGTCAGACCACGGGCGCGTTTGTTCAGCACGTCCTCCATGCCGATCATCTGCGCGATCTTCTGCACCCGTTCAGCCACGTAAGACGCAGGTTCGCCCCGGTTGCGCAGCGGAAAGGCCAGATTGTCGTGCACGGTCATCGTGTCGTAGACGACCGGAAACTGGAACACCTGCGCGATGTTGCGGTCGGCGGTGCTGGATTGGGTCACGTCCTTGCCGTCAAACAGGATGCGCCCCTGGCTGGGATGCAGCAGGCCTGAAATGATGTTCAGCAGCGTGGATTTCCCACAGCCCGAGGCACCCAGCAGGGCATAGGCTTCGCCGTCAGCCCAGTCGTGGTTCAATTCCTTCAGCGCAAAGTCGGCCTCGGATTTCGGGTTTGGCAGGTAGGAATGTGCCAGATTGTCGAGCGTGATCTTTGCCATGTCTCAAGCCGCCAATGCATAAGAGGCGGGTGCAACCAGGTCGCCCGCTTCGGTGAAGATGTAGACATGCGCAGGGTCCAGATAGACCGGTTGCGCCGTCCCCGGTTTCAGGTCGTGCACGCCGTGAACCAGCCCGACCCATGTGTCGCCGTGGTGGTTCAGGTGAACAAATGTTTCGGACCCCGTCAGCTCGGTCACGATCACGCGGGCGTCGAACTGCAACGCACCGTCCTTGTGGCGGGCAATCTCCAGATGGTTGGGCCGGAAGCCCGCCAGATAGCGCCCGTCGGCCAGATCGGCCAGCGGGCCGGTGGCCTTGGCGCTTTGCCCTTTGCCGAACATCAGCGTGCCGCCGGTCTTGCTGATGGTCATAAAGTTCATCGGCGGATCGCTGAACACCCGCGCCGTGGTCGCATCGACCGGCTGGCGATAGACCTGCGGTGTCGGGCCGAACTGGGTCACGCGGCCCTGCCACAGGGTCGCGCAATTGCCGCCCAGCAACAGCGCCTCTTCGGGTTCGGTGGTCGCATAGACAAAGACAGCGCCGGATTCCTCGAAGATCTTGGGGATCTCGACGCGCAATTCCTCGCGCAGTTTGTAATCGAGGTTCGCCAGCGGCTCGTCCAGCAACACCAGCCCCGCGTTCTTGACCAGCGCCCGCGCCAGTGCGCAACGCTGTTGTTGCCCGCCGGACAGCTCCAGCGGTTTGCGGTTCAGGAACGGGCCAAGCTTCATCAGGTCGGCGGCCTGTTTCACCGCTGTGTCAATCTCGGCCCTGGACTTGCCCATCAGCCGCAGGGGCGAGGCGATGTTGTCGTAAACGGTCATCGACGGGTAGTTGATGAACTGTTGGTAGACCATCGCGACCTTGCGGTCCTGCACGCGCATTCCGGTCACGTCCTGACCTTCCCAGAACAGACGTCCCTCGGTCGGCACATCCAGCCCGGCCATCAGCCGCATCAGCGATGTTTTCCCCGACGAGGTCGGCCCCAGCAGCACGTTCATCGTGCCACGCGCGAGCGTCAGGTCGGTGGGATGAATATGCACATCGCCGTTCACCACCTTGGACACGTTTTTGAACTCAAGCGTCATGCCGCCCCCCCTATTCCGCCGCCGCAGCATTCGACTGCTGTGCGTGGTCTTTCATCCATCCCTGCAAGCGGTCGATTTCCGCTGCATCCATCCGCAAGCCCTGCTTGCTGCGCCGCCAGACCACGTCCTGCGCCGTGCGTGCGTATTCCTTGTCCATCAGCCACGTGACCTCGCGCGCGGTCAGCGTCGCGCCAAAGTCCGTGCCGAGATCGGCCAGCGTTCTGGCCCCGTCCAGCATCTGCGCGGCTTCGGTCCCGTAGGCGCGCACCAGCCGCAGCGCCCAGCGGTCGGTCAGGAAGGGAAAGTCGCGTTTCAGACCGGCCACCAATGCGTCGACCCCGTCCACCGGGAAATCACCCCCCGGCAGCGGCACGCCTGCGGTCCAGACCTTGTCGACACCGTCGAAATGGTGGGCGATCTGTTCCAGCGCGGTTTCGGCCAGCCGGCGATAGGTCGTGATCTTGCCGCCAAAAACGCTGAGCGCGGGGGCGCCGCGGCTGGTGTCGGTCTTGATCACGTAATCACGGGTCGCGGCGCTGGCGCTGCTGGCGCCATCGTCATAGAGCGGACGCACGCCGGAATAGGTCCAGACCACATCCGCGTCGGAAATGGGCTTGGCCAGATAGCCGTTGATAAAGTCGATCAGGTACGTTTGTTCCTCGGGTGTGATCTGCGGTTTCACATCCGCATCCGTATGGTCCATGTCGGTGGTGCCGATCAGGGTAAAGTCGGTCTCGTAGGGGATCGCAAAGATGATGCGCCCGTCGGTGCCCTGGAAGAAATAGCATTTGTCGTGGTCGAACAGCCGCTTGGTCACGATGTGACTGCCGCGCACCAGACGCACACCGCTTTGCGAATTGCTTTTCAGCGTGCCGCGCAAGACGTCGCCAACCCATGGGCCTGCGGCATTCACCACCATTCGGGCGGTCATCGTGCGGCTTTGGTCGCCCTCTTGCACAGTGACCTGCCACAGGCCGTCCACCACCTCGGCGCCTGTCACCTTGGTGCGCGGCAGGATCCGCGCGCCGCGTGCTTCGGCGTCGCGGGCGTTCAGCACCACCAGACGCGAATCCTCGACCCAGCAATCCGAATATTCGAACGCCTTCTCGAACTTCGGGTTCAGGCCACGCCCCTCGGGGGCGCTGCGCAGGTCCAGCCTGGAGGTGCCGGGCAGGATTTTGCGCCCGCCCAGATTGTCGTACAGAAACAGTCCCAGCCGGATCAGCCAAGCGGGCCTGCGTCCACGCATCCACGGCATCACCACGTTCAGCAGCCTGGACGTGGGCGTGGTCATGTCAAAGCGCATCGAGCGGTGATGGGGCAGCACGAAGCGCATGGGCCACGAGATATGCGGCATCGCGCGCAACAGCACCTCGCGTTCGATCAGCGCCTCGCGGACCAGCCGCAGTTCGAAATATTCCAGATAGCGCAGGCCGCCGTGAAACAGCTTTGTCGATGACGCAGAGGTGGCCGAACCGATGTCGTTCATCTCGGCCAGACAGACCGACAAACCCCGGCCCGCCGCGTCACGCGCGATGCCACATCCATTGATGCCGCCGCCGATAATCAGCAGGTCACAGTCCGGTTTCATCAAAAGCCTCCCCTGCGACGTTACCGCCGCTTGGGGCACAGCGTACAAAATTCACGCGCGTTTGGAAGGTAAAAATGTTCGTTTTCGCTCGTTTTTCGCCAAGAGGCTGAATTTACACTGGATTTCGCGCAAAAATGCATGGCAATTTACAAGTACGCGCTGCGAACCGCACAATAGCGCAGGTTACAGGCTTCGATTCGTGACCGTATGGGAGGCAGAATGAGTCAATCTTTGCGCAAACCCGAGATCATCAAGATCGCCCGCCGCGAAGGCCGGGTGACGGTGGACGGGCTGGTGGATCATTTCGGCGTTGCCCCGCAGACCATTCGCCGCGACCTGACCGAGCTTGCGGATTCAGGCAAGCTTGAGCGGGTGCACGGGGGGGCTGTGCTGCCCTCGACGACCACGAACATCGGATACAGCGAACGCCGCGAGTTGAACCAGCCGGCCAAGGTCGACATTGCCCGCGTCTGTGCGGCGCAGATTCCAAACGACTGTTCAGTGTTCCTGAACATCGGCACCACGACCGAAGCCGTCGCCGCGGAACTGTTGCATCATCAGGGGCTGCTGGTTGTGACCAATAACATCAACATTGCCATGATCCTGTCGCAAAACCACAGCATCGAGGTTGTGGTGACGGGCGGCAACCTGCGCCGGTCCGATGGCGGGCTGATCGGCGACCTGGCGACGCAGACCATCCGCCAGTTCCAGTTCGACTATGCGGTCATCAGCTGTTCGGCGCTGCGCGAAAATGGCGATCTGATGGATTTCGATATTCAGGAGGTCGGCGTCAGCAAAACGATCATCGCCCATTCGGAAGAGGTGTTCCTGGTGGCCGACGGGTCCAAGTTCGAACGCAAGGCCCCGGCCCGCATCGCCTCGATGGCGCAGGTCGATTTGTTCGTGACGGACCTGCCCCTGTCGCCCGCTTGCGCCAGCTTTTGCGAAACCTCCGGGACCAAGGTGCTTTACGCGTAATACCACAAATCGGCCACATTTCAGGCTATGGTTGAGAGGGAACCCGCTCAATCCGTCCGGTCCAAGGCAGGCAAAGCCATATTAAACACTGTTTTTCCGTCAAGTGGTCTCAAAATTGCCCCGTTTCACTGACCTTTTGTTAACAACTTAAAGCAGATCAACCGCTGCTTGAGGTGGAAACGTATATGGGGAACGAAACCAATGATGCATATTCTTGCCGTAGATGACGATCCGGTCATTCTGGACTTGCTGCGTGGCAGTTTGACCGAAGAGAAAAACTATAAACTGACCTGCGCTGCTTCGGCCGAGGATGCTTTGGACATCGTTCGTGAATCGCCGCGTCTGTTCGACTGTTTCCTTGTCGATATCATGCTGCCCGGCGTGGACGGGATCGAGATGTGCGAAATGATCCGCGCCTGCGCGGCCTACCGCAGCACCCCGATCCTGATGATGACCGCCAGCCGCGAAGCAGGGCTGATGCAACGTGCGTTCTTTGCCGGTGCGACCGATTACATCTCGAAACCCCTGGAAGGTGTCGAGCTGGGCGCGCGCATCAACTCGGCCGGCCTGCTGAACGCAAGCCTGCTGCGCGAGCGTGAGGCACAGCACACGCTGGGCGAGCTGACTGCGCTGGTCAAAGTCCGCTTTGAGGAGCCGTTCAAGCTGGACGTGCCCGGCATGTCCAACCTGCTTGAAATGGAAAACCATCTGCTGCGTCTGCAAACCGGCTGCTATGCGATGAACCTTTTCAGCATCGAGGCACAGGGCATGAAAGCCGCCCACGCCAACGTGTCGCCCCCTGCCTTCCGCAACGCGATCGAACAGCTGGCCGAGATCACGCTGGATTCGCTGAACGGATTTGCCGCCCACGTCGCCTATGTCGGCTCGGGTCGGTTCCTGGGGCTGACCATCGGTCGCCGCCGTCTGGACCTGAACAAGCTGCGCCGCGACATGACCCAGGACCTTGCGCGGAACTGGGACGAGGAAACCAGCCAGATCGCCACACCGCCCAAGGTGCGGGTCGCCTCTGTGGGGAACCAACGCTACTGGTCCGGTATGTCCGCAAGCGAGAAACTGCGCGAGACAAGCATCAAGTCCGAGCCGTTCAGCGAGAGCGTCGAGGAGGAAGAAAGCAACCTCTTCGCCAAATTCGAAAGCTACGTGGACTCGCGCGACTGATCCCGGGGCCTGCGCCCCGGTGCAATCCGAACGGCGGCTTGTGGCATTTCGCCGAAGCCGCCGTTTGCCCAATTTTTAATCGCACGTGTGTTGCGGTGCAGTTCTGCACCCATTGCGTGCGGATTAAAGCGGGCAGAAGCTACAATTTTTTCGAAAAATTCCAATTGTTTCGCCAATCGCCCAATTGATGCCATCTTTCCCCGTAGAGTTGTCATATGGCCTCCAGACAGGCGATTGGGGCCAGAAAAGAAAAAATGGAGACTAGCAGTGCGTATTTTGGCTGTAGACGATGATCCCATCATTCTCGAACTGTTGACACAGTTCGTTGCGGCTATTGGCGAGCACGAGCTGACCACCGCCGAGTCCGGCGCCGAGGCGCTGGACATTCTCAAGACACCCGGATGCGCGCCGTTCGAGTGTTTCATGCTGGACATTCAGATGCCGCAGATGGACGGCGTCGAACTGTTGACCCGCATCCGCGATATTGCCCGCTATGCGGACACGCCGGTGCTGATGGTCACGGCCATGTCCGACAAGCGTTACATCGATGCCGCGTTCAAGGCGGGCGCCACCGACTATGTGACCAAACCGTTCGAGGTGAACGAATTGCGCGTGCGTGTGGGTATGGTCGAAAAGATCACCCAGACCCGCCAGCTGCGCACCAAGAAAATTTTCGCCGCCAAGACCGCCGCCGCCGTTCCGCAGACGCTTGAGCTGCATGAGCCGCTGTCGGTCTATGACGTGGACAACGTGATCGACTTTATCGCGATGGAAAACTATGTGGCCCAGCTGTCGCGCAATGCGCTGTTCGGCTCGACCGCCTTCGGCTTTTCCGTGCGCGATGTCGAAGGGTTTCACCAGGCGCTGAACGCTTTTGAATTCAGCGGCCTGATCTCGGATGTGGCCGAGGTGATCTCGGACACGCTGGCGGGCCATCAGTTCCTGATGTCCTATGGCGGCGACGGCACCTTTGTGTGCGTCACCGAAAGCGGCTGGCGGCCCGACACCGAACGTCTGATGGACGACGTGAACCTGGCGCTGTCGCGGATGGAGATGTTCAACAACGACGGCCAACCGCTGGAACCCCGCGTCAGCGTGGGCAGCGCCGTGCGGATGATCTGGAAAAGCGGCAGTGCCGTGATGGACGCCCTGGGCGAGGCGCATTCCAGCGCCAAGGCGGCCGCGGAAAAGTATGAACGCAACCGCCATGACTTTTGGCTGACTGAGCAACGCGCATAATGGACGGCGGCTTGGATATGATGTCGGGTCTGGAAAAGATCCGGGGACGATTTCTGGATCTTCTGGTCACCCGTCAGCAAAGCATCGCGCACCACGCGGTGCTGGCCTATGAAAGCCACACGCTTGATGAAGTGAACGGTAACCTGGCTGCTGCCCGTGACATCCTGCACCAGATCGCGGGCACTGCGGGATCGCTTGGCTTTGACGATCTGGGCAATGCGGCGCGGATGTGTGAGAACGAGATTGTCGCCCATCTGAACGGCCCGGACAACGACCTGGCACTGTGCCCCGATGCGTTGCTGGTACAGATCGACGACTTTGTCGAACAGTGCAAAGGGATGTTGCATTAGCAACGGACCGGCAGGAACCTGAAGAAACGCGCTATAGCAGGCGCGTTTTTTCGTTTGTGCGGCCTATTGCGTTGCGCGTATGCCCTGCCCCATCCTTCGACCGGTTGTCCCTGAATGCAAAAGGCACCCACAATTGTGGATGCCTGTGAGCCCGTGTCATGTCTGAAGGACCTCTTCAGGTCTCTGCGTAGGCTTTCAAGGCGGCCTTGATCTGGTCACCCAGCAGCATCGGATCAAACGGCTTGCTGATCACCTCGGCCGCCCCAAGTTCGCGCAGCTCTTCGACTTCGGAATTCTGTGCGCGGGCGGTCATGAAGATCGCCGGGGTTTTTTCCAGTGCGGGGATCTGGCGCATCCGCTCGAGCGTCTGGCGACCGGTCATGCCGGGCATCATCACATCCAGCAAGAGCACATCGGGAACAAAGGCCTGAACCAGCAAAAGCGCCTCTTCGCCAGAGGCGCTTTGGACCACTTCGAAATCTCCGGAGAGCCCGAGCGCAAGCTGGGCGATCTCGCGAATATCTGCATCATCTTCAACGTGTAATATTTTTATCATCTAATTTCCAATCAAGAGGCCACGCGCAATTTAGGCTCGTTGCTGGCTTCCGAGGATATAGCCTCGAGCTTGGGCAAATTAAAGAAAAATGTCGTTCCAACACCTTCGACACTGGTGAAGCCGATCGTACCTCCAAGACTTTGTACAATTGCCTTGCAAATGCTCAACCCCAAACCTGTTCCACCCTTGGTTGTGCGGGAGGAATTGGCCAGATCGGCAAACTTTTCGAAAATCTTGTGCTGATCCTGAAGCGGAATCCCCTGCCCCTGGTCACGCACCGAAATGCGCAGGCTGTCGCCCTCGTCGCGGACACGGATGGCGACGGTGTCGCCGGCCTTGGAGAACTTGCAAGCGTTGGAGACAAGGTTGTTCAACACCTGAATCACACGGTTGGGATCGGTGCGCAGCGGCAGCGGATCGTCCAGGCCAATAGCTTCGAGCGAAATGCCGAAACGCTCGCCGATGTTCGCATTGGCGACCTGCGCTTCGCGGATCAGATCGCGCATGTCCACATCGTCCAGCGTGAATTCCATACGACCGGCCGAGATTTTCTCGAGGTCCAGAATGTCGTTCAGGATCAGCACCAGCCGGTCGGCGTTGCGATGTGCGATGCCCAACAGGTCGACCGCCTTGTCCGGCAGGTCGCCGGTGGCGTTCGACAGCATCAGCCCCATGGCTCCCTTGATCGAAGTCAGCGGCGAACGCAGCTCGTGGCTGACGGTCGAGATGAAATCGGACTGTGCCCGCTCCTGCTCGATCCGGGCAGAAATGTCGTTCAGCACGATCAGGAATCGGCCATCGTTATGATGGCTGGGCAGAAACTTGATGCTGATGTGAAAGGGCACATCAAACAGGGTCTCTTCGAACTGGGTCGACGTTTCGTTGCGTTCGATCATGCGCCGGCACGCGCTGCGAATGGCCTTGGCGCCCGGCTGCATCGCCAGTTCGGACAGTGAATGCCGTTCGACCTCATTGTCCTGCCAGCCCAGACGGCGACGCGCGGCGGCGTTGACATAGGCGAATTTCTCGGAATCGGCGCGGACAATCCAGATGTCATCGCGCAGTTCGTGCAGGGACTCTGCGACGTTGCGTTCTGCCAGAAGCTGGCGCGTGCGCGTGATGTCGGTGCGCACGGAAATCGACCCTTTCCAGACACCCTTGTTGTCGAACAACGGCATAATGGTGCTGTGCGTGTAGATGATCGAACCGTCCTTGCAGCGCAGCGGCGTTTCACCCTGCCACATCTCGCCACGTTGCAGGCAGGTGCGAATCTCAAGCGCCAGCCCGCGATGGGCGACGTCATAGACCTTGAGCACCTGCTCGCCCATCAGCTCGCTGCGGGTATAGCCGGTCATTTCCAGAAACAGGTCGTTCGCTTCTGACAGCTCGTGTTTCTCATTGACGATGGTGACCATTGCGTGCCGGTCCAGCGCGCTCAGCCGCTGGGCCATGGACAAGGCCCGACCCGAGGTCATGCGGCGAATGTTGTATTTGACAAGGGCCAGAGGGGTCAGCCCGGCAAGCGTAATTGCGCCCGCGATCGGCAGCACCTCTGCGCTGAGGCCTGGTAGGAAGCTTGGACTATATGCGTACCAGCCAAATGCCAAAGCACTGCCTAATGCAAATCCAACCGCCGTTTTATCGGTAAAACCCTTAACTAACACACTGCTCATCCCTGAACCGCAACACTCGGCTTATTCGCGTCGTATTCTTACAAACCCGCCGGTCGTTCTGCGGATGTGTCATTTATTACAGTCCAAATTGGCAAAAATAGGGCAGGCTTGGTCTATCAGGGTGTCGCTGGTTGGGTGGTGCTATGACGCTTGAGCCTCGAGACCCAGGACACTTGCCGAGATTCCCGCCAGATCCGTGCGCGATTTGACAAGATTTGCAGACAGCCGCTGATCGGCGCGGCGGCTGCCATCAGCAGACAATGCCACAATGCGAATCTTCTTGCCCGACTGGTACACTTCGTCCAGCAACTCTGATGCGTCGCCGTCGGGCAGTGTCCAGTCCAGGACGATCACATCGTAATCGTTGTGCTTCAGACGCTTGCGTGCCTCTGCAAGGTTTTTGGCATGAGACACATCGGCCACCGGGTTCAGGCCCGAGTGGATGACTTCGGCAAAATCCAGATCGTCTTCGAGGTGCAGCACTTTCAGCCGTTCGCGGTTTTTCGATGGCTTTATCGCATCCGGGGGCGGCAAAAGCGGTTTTTCTTCCGCCAGCGGGCAGGTGAACCAGAACACGGTCACGCGATTGGGAACGCTTTCAAATCCGATCTCGCCGCCATGACGCTTTACGATCTGGCGGGTGATGTTCAGGCCCAGACCGGTGCCCCCCTTGGCGCGCGTGTCCGAACTGTCGGCCTGCGAGAAAGCCTTGAAGATGCGCACACGGAAATGCTCCGGGATGCCGGGGCCTTCGTTCTGGATATAGACAATGCCCACGCCCCCCAGCCTTTCGGCCTTGATCCGCACGGCGCTGTTATCGGGCGAGTATTTGCAGGCGTTCGACAACAGGTTGACCAGAACCTGTTTCGTCCGTCCGGGATCGGCAAAAACCTCAAGCGGGATCTCGGGCAGGTCGATCTCAACAGTGGCGAGATGCGTTTTGATATAAGGCGACAATTCGTCAACAGTGTCGCGGATCAGCCCGCCCATATCGACGTTTTCAAAGTTGAACGTGACCTCGCCCGACGAGATCTTTTCAAGGTCCAGGATGTCGTTGACGATCGAGGTCAGCCGGTCGACGTTCGTGGTGGCGATGTCCATCAGCCGCTGTGTGGCGGGGGGCATGTCGTCGCCACCGGTTGCACGGATCAGCCCGAGCGCGCCCTTGATCGAGGTCAGCGGCGTGCGCAATTCGTGGCTGACCGTGGCCACGAATTCGTTCTTCATATGCTCGACCTTTTTCTGGTCGGTGATGTCCAGAACCTGCGCCACATAGAAATAGCGGCCTTCGTTCTTGTCATAGACCCAGCTGACGCGGAAATAACACCAGCGCAGTTCGCCGCTGGAATGTACGACCTGATGCTCGCCTTCGTACAGTTCGGCGCGCGCGGCGACCATTTCGGCCACGGCCTTATAGATCGGACCACGCCCGTCGGGCGGGATCAGGTCCGCCATGCGCATCGGCGCCATCAATTCGTCTTCGGAATAACCGCTGACCGCGCAAAAGGCATTGTTCACGCCGGTGATGTTGCTCTGGTCATCCATCATGACCATGCCCACGGGGGCAACGCTGATCACCTTGCGGAACCGTTTCTCGCTGGCTTCCAGCGCATTGCGCGAATGACGCAGATCGGTGACGTCGGTCTGGGTGCCGATCAGCCGCGTCGCCCTGCCGTTTTCATCCCGCTCCACCACGATGGCGTCGGATTTCATCCAGCGCCAGACCAACCCGTCGGGGGTGTCGAACCGGATACGGTATTCCGCGATCGAGCGTTCGGTCTCGCCGCGCATGCAGGCGACATCGGCGTTGATCAGGATCTGACGGTCTTCGGGGTGGATCCGTTCCATGAACAGGCTTTGAGTGTCCATGGTTTGGGTGTCCATGGGCTGTGTGACCGGCTCGATGCCCATGATCCGGCACCAGGTGTCGGACACGTCCGAGGTGCCCGTGGTCAGATCCACGTCAAACACCCCGATCTGCGCACCTTGCAGGGCAAGATCGTACAAGGTCTTGGTGTTTTTCAATTCGTCCTGGGTGCGGATTTCTTCGGTCAGGTCGTGGACAATGATCGTCTTGCGCAGTTCTTCGTCGAACGACTGCCAGTCGTTGCGCTGCACATCCAGCAACAGGCGTCTGCCGTCCTTGGTCTGGCCGATTGCGTTGTGACGGGTTCCGGGCTCGACCTGCTCAACCGGTTGCACCAGTGTTTCGAACGCGCGCGCGGGCAACTCGGATGAATCGTGGCCGAACATATCAAGCGCCGCCTGGTTCGCAGACAGCACCCTGCCGTCGCCATCCAGGACGAACACCGCCGATACGGCGTTTTCAAGGATCGAACTTTTCTCGGCCTCTTGCGCATTCAGCTTGCGGGCGCGCATCTCGGCCACTTCGGCCATGGCTTCGCTGCGGATGCGCGTGCTGCGCAAGGCGACATACAGCATGAACGTCAGCAGCGTGCCCGCGATCACGATCAGAACGTGCGCGTATTTCTTGAACAGCGCGTCATAGGCCGGAGTGCTGCGGTAGACCACGGTCCAGGCCCGCCCCAGGTTCGTGGTGGTCAGGACGGTGGAAAATGCGCCCGCATTCTCACGGTCGGGGTCGGTGTCAAAGATCAGGTGTTCAGGATCGGTTGTCTTGCCGTCATAGACCGAGATTTCGTAGCTCTTGCCCTGGCTGGGGGTCAGATTGGACAGGATGTCCGGCCCGACAAACGGCACATAGACCCACAGGTCATGCGACCAGCCCGCCTGTTGAGGTACCGTGACCGGCATTACCAGCAGGAAACCCGCCTGCTCCATTTCGTCCTGCACCAGCGTGATCCGGCGGGTCATTTGTGGTTTGCCCGTCGCGCGCGAATTTTCAAGCGCCTCGGTGCGCGCTTCTTCAAACCGCAAATCCAGCCCCAAGGCGCCGCGGTTGCTTTCCAATGGCGAGATGTGACTGATGATCAGATGCTCGTCGGCATCGACCTTCGGGTGTACTTCAAATGCCTCGAGTCCCGGCGCCGCATGCAGCGCCATAAAGCTTTCCATATCCGCTTGGGGCACGCCCTCGATCAGACCCATGCCCAGAACTCCGGGCAGGTAGTCTTCGACTTTCAGGGATTTGACGTATGAATCGAACTCTTGCTTGGTGACCTCATCAGAGGCCACGATAAACGCCGCAACTCCGGTCAGGCTGTGCAAATAGCTGTCGAACCGTGTGTCCAGTGCTTCGGTCCCGTCCAGCGACAGGCGCATGAACTCCTGCTGAGCAGCCGTTTGCGATGTTTGATAGCGCAGCGTCGCCATACCGACCGTGATCAGTACGAATAGAGCGATAAGAAAAATATCAAGCTTGCGCACTAAAAGAGCCTGTTCTGGTTACGTTACTAACAATACTTGCTCGATACAGTGTTGCCACAACTTTTGCGTGGCTTATCGAATTACGCCCTCATGGGTTGTTAGCCTGAATTTTGGTGTCTGTCTAAATCTATCGCCCTCGACGAAAGCGTTCGCTTCGAAGCCGTGCGAAAGAAACAACATATTATACACATGCACTTGGCGTTCTTGCGGCACCGTTTCAGGCCGTTCCCGCATCGCGACAGCGCCGGATCATGCAACCACAAGTAGCAACTTCCGACCATCTTTGGAACACGGTCCAGCCGTTGCAATGTGGCCACATTTCGGGTGCGGGTTTTACCCTTTCATGGCCCCGGAATGGCCTGCGTCCAACATCTGGCGCAGGGCGCGCACGGCGCTGTCGGGGGTGGTGATCACGGGGCAGTCCAGCATCGGGGTCAATAGTTTTTCAGCCCGCGCCAGGCTGAACTGGCCCAGCACCACCGCGTCCTGCGGCCCCAGCGCCTTGCATGCTTCGCGCACCGCCGCGTCATGGGCTGCGCCATCGCCTGCCTTGAGCGCGGCCAGCGCGCCATCGGCCAGAACCGGTGTGATCTCGATGGTTTGCCCCCGCTGGGCAGCCATCTGCTGCAACTCGCGGCTGAGCGCGGGCAGGGACGGGCCAAAGGTGACCACCAGTGCGATGCGCGATCCGATGTCCAGTGCTGCGTCGAACGCGGCCTCGTTGGGGCGCATCACCGGGATGGCCAGGTCGGCCTTCACGGCCTCGATGGCAGGGCCAAAGGCGGAACAGGTGAACAGCACGGCGCGGGTGTCGTCGGTGCCGGTTCCGCGCGCGGCATAGCGGCCCAGCGTGACAAAACGGTCGGTCATCGCGGCGTCCAGCGTGCCGGCAGCGGCCAGATCGGCGGACAGGGACGCGTCCAGCAGATCGGCCCGCAGCGCCTGCGGCCAAAGCCGGACAAAGGCGTCGCGGATCGGCAGAACGGATTCTTCCAGCGCGTGGATCAGCGCAATGCGCGGTGGATTGGCATCAGACATGGGGGGCATCCTTGCGCGCGCGCAGGGCGGCAATCAGCGCCTTGTCGCGGGTGTCTTCCAGTTCCGAAATGTCGCGCCCTGCGGCCTCGCGGGTGACGCCGGCGACCAGTTCGGCCTGAACCTCGGGGTCAAGCGTGGGCGACCCCAAAGCAGCCCAGCGGCGTTCCTGGCTGGACCCCAGATGCGCCAGATAGCCTTGCATTCCCCCTGCCCCGCCGCCCAGGTGATAGGCCATATGCGCGCCCAGCACCGACCAGCGCAGCCCCGGCCCGTTGACCAATGCCGCGTCAATCGCTTCGACATCGGCAATGCCGTCCTGCACCATGAACACCGCCTCGCGCCACAAGGCCGAGGCCAGACGGTTGGCAATGTGCCCCGTTGCGTCCTTGTTCAGCCGCACCGGCACACGACCCGCACCGCGATACAGCGCCTCGGCCCGTGCGATGCGCGCGTCGTCGGTGCCGTAGATTTCGACCAGCGGCACCAGATGCGGTGGGTTGAAGGGGTGGGCCGTGATCAGCCGTGCGGGGTCTTGCAGACCGGGGGCCAGTTCGGACCACGTCAGCGCCGATGTGGACGAGGCCAGCACCGCATGATCGGCCAGAAACGGTTCGACCTGTGCATAAAGGTCGTGTTTCACGGGGATGTTCTCGGGCGCGTTTTCCTGCACCAGATCGGCACCGTCCACCGCCTCGGCCAGTGTGTCGCACAGGGTCACGCTGCCGAGCGGACCCGCGTCAAGGGCGGCTTCGGCCAGTTGCGCCAGCGGCTTTGCCATCCGCGCGGGCGTGGCGGCCAGCGCATCGGCCTGCGGGTCCCACACCCGCACATCCGCGCCATGATGCTGGAACAGCGCGGCCCAAGCGGCCCCGATCAGGCCCGCGCCCAGAATGGCGATCCGGGGTGTCGGTGCGTCAGTGGTCATGGCGGCTGTCCCTTGCTGCAAACAATGATGCGCCATTGCTACGCCAGTTCGGCGCACAGATCGACACCGATCTGCCGCTGCATCAGGTGGGGGCGAACATATCCTTGTAAGCGTCGCGCAGGATGTTCTTTTGCACCTTGCCCATGGTGTTGCGCGGCAGGCTGTCGATCACCACCAAGCGGCGCGGGTGCTTGAAGCGCGCCAGCGGCCCCTTGATCGTCTCCATGATCGCGTCGGTGTCGGGGCACTGACCCTTTTGCGGCACCAGCACGCCGACGACAGTTTCGCCAAAGTCGGGGTGCGGCACGCCGATCACCGCGCTTTCCAGCACGCCGGGCTGTTCGTCCAGCACCAGCTCGACCTCTTTGGGATAGATGTTGTAGCCGCCCGAAATGATCAGATCCTTGCCCCGGCCCACGATGCTGACGTATCCGTCGGCGTCGATCTGACCCAGATCGCCGGTGATGAAAAACCCGTCCTCGCGCAGTTCGGCGGCGGTTTTTTCGGGCATCTGCCAATAGCCCTTGAACACGTTCGGCCCGCGCACTTCGATCACGCCGACCTCGCCCTGCGGCAGGGTCGCGCCGGTGTCGGGGTCGGTGATCTTCAGCTCGACCCCCGGCAGCGGAAAGCCCACGGTGCCCGCGCGGCGTTCGCCGTCATAGGGGTTTGACGTGTTCATGTTCGTTTCGGTCATGCCGTAGCGTTCCAGAATGCGCTGGCCGGTGCGCCCTTCGAACTGCACATGTGTTTCTGCCAGCAGCGGCGCCGACCCCGAGATGAACAGCCGCATGTGCGCTGCGGCCTCGCGGGTAAAGCGGTCGTCGTCCAGCAGGCGCGTATAGAACGTGGGCACGCCCATCATCGTCGTGGCGCGGGGCATCTGGGCCAGAATCTGCTCCAGATCGAAACCGGGCATAAAGATCATGCTGCCGCCTGCAACCAGCGTCACGTTGGTGGCCACGAACAGCCCGTGCGTGTGAAAGATCGGCAGCGCGTGCAACAGCACATCATCCGCCGTGAACTGCCACTCTTTCACCAGCGTCTGCGCGTTCGACAGCAGGTTCGCCTGCGTCAGCATCGCGCCCTTGGACCGGCCCGTGGTGCCCGAGGTGTACAGGAACGCGGCCAGGTCGTCCTCAGAGCGGTCAACCGTGTCAAACTGGTCGGGCTGCTCCGCCGCCTTGTCGGTCAGCGATCCGGTGCCGTCAGCGTTCAGGGTTTCCACCTTGGCGCCCAACCCTTCGGCCACAGGCTCCAGCGATCCTGTCTTGGCCGCGTCGCAGACCACCAGCGCCGCACCGCTGTTTTCGATGAAATAAGTCAGCTCATCCGTGGTATAGGCCGTGTTCAGCGGCAGGAACACCAGACCGGCCTGCGCACAGGCCGCGCACAGCGCCAGCGCCTGCGGTGATTTGTGAACCTGCACCGCGACACGGTCACCCGGCTGCAACCCCAACCCTGTCAGCACATGAGCGATCTGCGCCGCCTGTGCCAGGAAACCGGCATAGGTCACCGTGCTGCCATCGCTCAGGTGCAAGAATGGTGCATCCCGCCCCGCGTGGGCTCCGAACAGGGTATCGTAAAGAGGGTTGGCCATGTCTTACCTTTCCGCAGTCGTCGCGTTGGCGCCTGTTTTCGCCAGCGAGGTGACCTCGGAACTGGCAACGATTTTGCGTTTGGTCGCAAAGTTTTCGTGGTTTACCGCGACTTGCGCGAGATCATAAAGATAATTCACCATAACGCCGCCCGATTGTGCCTGCCCGTTGTCCGAGGCATCGGCGTCAGCGTGCACCGCATGCACCAGCGCCCCGTTGCCCAGATGAAAGCGCGCCACAGGATCAAAGGGCGCATCACCGCGTCCTTTGGCGTTCAGCAGGTAATGCGCGGCCAGCGCGCGGCGCGCCTCGGGCTCTTGCGGCAGTTCGATGCCTTCGCCCTTGGCCCATTTGGTCAGCAGCGGGATCGGCGACAGGGTGACAAAGGATTTCAGCCCCTTCAGCTCGGACGCAAGGTCCGCCGCCACCTGTTTGATCAGCGAGTTGCCGAACGAAATGCTGGCCAGCCCCGCCTGACAGTTCGAAATCGAATAAAAGACGGCGGTGTCGCAGGCCTCGGGGTTCAGGGCCGCGCGGTCCTCGGCCAGCAATGTCTGGATCGAGCCGGGGATGCCCTTGGTCAGGGCCACCTCGACGAAAATCAGCGGCTCGTCCGGCATGGCGGGGTGGAAAAAGGCAAAGCAGCGGCGGTCCTGCGGTTGCAGGCGGCGGCGCAGGTCGTCCCAGCTGTGTATGGCGTGCACCGCCTCGTAGGCGATGATCTTTTCAAGGATATGCGCGGGGCTTTCCCAGTTGATCGGGCGCAGCACCAGAAAACCGCGGTTGAACCAAGAGGCGAACAGGTGGCGGAAATCCAGATCCAGCGCGGCCAGTTCGGGATCGTCGCCCGCCAGCCGCAGCAGATCGGCGCGCATCCGCACCAATGCACCGGTGGCACCGGGGACGCGGTTCATACGACGGATCAGTTCCTGCCGCTGCGGCTCGGCCGCGCCCATGAACGCGCGATAGCTCAGCTTGGACGGTGCCTGTTCATACGCATCCAGCGCCGACCGCACGGTTTCGGGGTCGATGTTCATATCGTGGGCCAGATGCCGCAGAAAGGCCAGCTTGCCCGCATCGTCAAGGCCGGCGTAGTGCCCCAGAATGTCCTGCGCCAGCGCCAGTTCGGAGGTTTCGCCCGCGCTGCCCAGCAGGTCGGCCATCAGCGCCTCGACCGGACGGCCCGACGCGCGCCCCTGCCCCGGCGTGCGGTACCGGCGATCGAACATGGTGGAAAGCAGGTCGGCAAGTATCGTCATGTTCCAGTCCTTTTCGCGTGATGTCGCAGACCCTCGAAAAGGAACCGCGCGCCGAAGCGGCAGGATAAGTGCCTGTTTTTCGGGCATAGGTCCCGAGTCAGAAGGCACAAACGCCAAGCATGGGCAGCTTGATCATAGGTGTATGATGTTTTTTAGGTCAATCACTTTGTATACAAGATATTAGTTATTGCGTGCTTCAAATCCCCAAGCTAGCTTTTTCAGCATGGAACAACGCAGCGCCGTAAATATCGCCAATTCGCTTGAACACATGATCTTTGACGGCACCTTTGCCGATGGGGATCGGCTGGACGAGGTTCGGCTGGCCGAACAGTTCGGCGTATCGCGCACCCCGCTGCGCGAGGCACTGCAACGGCTGGAAAGCTCGGGGCTGGTCACCCTGATCCCGCGACGGGGCGCTTTCGTGCGCCAGCCCGGCCCGCTGGAACTGCTTGAGATGTTCGAAGTGATGGCCGAGCTGGAAGCGGTCTGTGCCCGTCTGGCCGCACGGCGCATGTCGAACGAAGCGCTGGAAGAGCTGCGACACGCCAACACGCGCTGCCAGATGGCCGCCGAAGCGCAGGACAGCGATCTGTACTATGCCGAGAACGAACGCTTTCACGCCACGATCTACCGCGAATCGGGCAACAGCTTTCTGGAGCAGGAAAGCCTGAAACTGCAAAAACGGCTGCGCCCCTTCCGCCGGCAGCAACTGCGCTTTCGCGGACGGATGGCGCAATCGCTGACCGAGCACGAGGCGATTGTCGCGGCGCTGACCTCCGGTGATTCCAACGCCGCGGCCAATGCGCTGCGCGACCACGTAACGGTGCAAGGCGAGCGTTTCCAAAGCTTGATGGCGGGCCTGAAGGCGGCCGCATCCTAGCCACCTGTCACGAAAACTCCCGGTTAATAGGCATGTGACTGCAAGCATGCGCCGATCGGGAATGCCCCTGCAAGGATGATGTCGCAATCGCTCTTTAACCGTTGTCCAGACCCGACGCCCGGATATGCATCAAAGCGCAAAATATGCCCGATGTTCGGGCAGTGAATTGCAATCTCCTCTTGACCAATTACAATCCATCGATGTTGTATACAAAAACAAGAATAAAAATACAGAACCCCGAAGCACAACAGTGAGGACTATCATGACACTGAAGACCCTGATGATCGGCACCGCCCTAAGCTTGGTGACTGCCGCACCCGTATTTGCCAACAAGGCCGATGACACGCTGCATATGGCGATCACCAAAGAACTGGAATCGGTCGACAACTATTACAACTCGGCCCGCGAAGGCATTCTGTTCACGCGCGGCGTCTGGGACGGTTTGCTGTATCGCGACCCTGAGACAGGCGAGATGAAGGGCAACCTGGCCACCGAGTGGACCTGGATCGACGACGTCACCGTTGAATTCAAACTGCGCGAAGGCGTGAAATTCCACAACGGCGAGGCGTTCAACGCCGACGATGTGGTCTATACGGTCAATTACATGGTGAACCCGGACAACGGGGTCAAAGTCATGACCAACGTAAGCTGGATGAAAGGCGCCGAAAAGGTTGACGACAACACCGTGCGCATCAACCTGAACGCGCCGTTCCCGCCCGCCGAGGATTATCTGGCCAGCGTCGTCGTCATCTACCCCGATGAATACTATGCCGAAGTCGGCCCCAGCGGCATGGCCACCAAGCCGGTCGGAACGGGCCCCTACAAGGTCGACACGGTCGAGCCGGGCCAGCGCTACGAGCTGAGCGCCTATGCCGATTACCACGACAGCCCCAAAGGCAAGGCGCAGATCGGCAAGATCGAGATCAAGACGATCCCCGACATGAACACCCAAGTGGCCGAACTGTTTAACGGCGGTCTGGATTTCCTGTGGAACGTGCCCGCCGATCAGGCCGAAAAACTGGCGGAAATGGATGACCGGTTCGACGTGGTCAACGCACAGGCGATCCGCATCGGCTATATCACGATGGACGCGGCGGGTGCGGTTGATCCCGACGGTCCGATGACCAAGAAAGAGGTCCGTCAGGCGATCTATCACGCCATCGACCGTCAGGCGATTGTCGATGCGCTGGTCAAAGGGTCGTCCGAAGTTATCAACGCAGGTTGCGCGCCGATCCAGTTCGGCTGTGACCTCAGCGTGACGACCTATGATTACGATCCCGAAAAAGCCAAGGCATTGCTGGCCGAAGCGGGCTATCCCGACGGGTTCGAGATCGACTTTTACGCCTACCGCGACCGGCCCTACGCCGAGGCGCTTATGGGGATGCTGAACGAGATCGGCATCAAGACAAACTTCAACTACCTGAAGTACGCCGCCCTGCGTGAAAAGCGTGAGAAGAAAGAAGTGGCCATCTCGTTCCAGACATGGGGTTCCTATTCGCTGCCCGACGTGTCGGCCATCACGGGTGAATTCTTTACCGGTGGCCCGCTGGACGACGCACAAGACCCCGAAATCATCGACTGGGTGAAACAGGCCGGTTCGATCACCGACCGCGCCGAGCGTCAGGCGCTGTATTCCAAAGCACACGCCAAAATCGCGGACGAAGCGTATTGGGTGCCGCTGTGGACCTACAACGTGAACTATGTGCTCAGCAAAGAGCTGAACTTTGACCCCACGGACGACGAAGTCATCCGTTTCGCGGACTTCTCCTGGAAGTAACCATTTGACGGGCCGCGCAGCTTTTGGTGCGCGGCCCGTGTTTTTTCTTTGCCCGGAAGGTGACGCACGATGGCCGTCTTCATACTTAAACGTCTCGGTCTTGCCCTTTTGGTGGCCCTGACCGTTTCATTCCTCAGCTTCAGTCTTTTGTTCATGGCGGGCGATCCGGCTGTGGCCATCGCCGGCGAAAACGCCAGCGCCGAGGACATTGCGCTGGTCAACGAACGCTATGGCTTTGACCGGCCGATGATCGTGCAATACGGCGACTGGCTGGGGTCTGCTGTCACCGGTGATCTTGGCAATTCATGGTATTTCGACATCCCCGTCACCGAGCTGATTGCCGACCGTCTGACCGTCACCATGAAGCTGGGCCTTTTCGCCATCACACTGGCACTGGCGGTTGCAATTCCGCTGGGGGTCGCCGCGGCGGCCAATCCGAATTCGATGATCGACCGCTTTGCGCTGTTTCTGTCCGTGGTCGGTCAGGCCATCCCGTCCTTCTGGTTCGGCCTGATCCTGATTGTCATCTTCTCGATCAAGATGCGGCTCTTGCCCGCCTCGGGCAACGAGACATGGCAGCACTTTGTCCTGCCCACCATCGTGCTGGGCTATTACGCCACCCCCGCGATCATGCGCCTGACGCGGGCGGGCATGATGGAAGTGCTGTCCTCGGACTATATCCGCACCGCGCGGGCCAAGGGGCTGCGCACGCGCAAGGTGATGTTCAAACACGCCCTGCGCAATGCAATCATTCCCGTGGTCAGCCTGGCTGCGGTGCAGATGGGCTTTATGCTCGGTGGTTCGATCGTGGTCGAAACCGTCTTTGCGCTGCATGGGGCCGGCTATCTGGCGTGGGAATCCATCGCGCGGAACGACCTGCCGACGATGCAGGCGCTGATCCTGATTTTCTCGACTTTCTATATTCTGTTCACCTTCCTGGCTGACGTTCTGAACGCATGGCTGGACCCACGGCTGCGCGTGGGCTGAGGACCGATATGACCGATACAACCACACCCGCCGACCTGCCCGTGCAGGCCCCCCGCGACAAACCGCTGACACCCGGACAGGCCATGCGCAGACGCGCGCTGCGCCACAAGGGGCTGATGTTCGGTGCCGTCGTCATGCTGATCGTCGTGGGCATTGCCATCTTTGCCCCGCTGCTGACCCAATATGACCCGTACCAGCAAAGCCTGCTGGCACGAATGAAACCCCCGGTGTTTCTGGGCGGCACATCCGAACACTGGCTGGGCACCGACGGGCTGGGCCGGGATTTCTGGGCGCGTCTGGCGTACGGCGCGCGCATCTCGCTGATGATCGGCATCATGGCCGCTGTCATCTCGGGCATCATCGGCTCGACGCTGGGCATTCTGGCCGGCTACTTTGGCGGTCGCGTCGATATGGTCGTGACCTTTCTGATCAACGTGCGGCTGGCGATGCCCGTCGTGCTGGTGGCGCTGGCTGTCGTGGCGCTGTTCGGCGGATCGCTGACCGTTGTTGTCTCGGTCCTGGGTCTGCTGCTGTGGGACCGCTTTGCCGTGGTTCTGCGCTCGGCCACGATGCAGGTGCGCAAACAGGAATATGTCGCCGCCGCCGAAGTGCTGGGCGCCTCGCTGCCGCGGGTCCTGTTCAAGGACGTGCTGCCCAACGTGATGAACCACCTGATCGTGATCTTCACGCTGGAAATGGCCCACGCCATCATCCTCGAGGCGGCACTGTCCTTCCTGGGCCTTGGCGTGCAGCCGCCCACCCCGTCGTGGGGCCTGATGATTTCCGAAGGCAAGGACATGCTGCTGTTCGAGCCGTGGCTGATCACCATTCCCGGCGTCGCCCTGTTCTTTCTTGTTCTCGCCATCAACATGCTGGGCGACGGCCTGCGTGACGTCACCGCACCGGAGGGCCGCAACTGATGACCGATCCTATCCTGTCCATCAACAACCTGACCGTTGACCTGCCCAAGGCCGCCGACCGCGCCCATGCTGTCGAAAACCTGTCCTTGCAAGTGATGCCAAAGGAAATCGTCTGTATCGTCGGTGAAAGCGGCTCGGGCAAGTCGATCACCGCCTTTACCACCATGGGGCTGCTGCCACAGGCGCTGAAACCGTCGCAGGGCGAGATCCGCTTTGACGGGCACGACCTGCTGAAACTGTCCAAGCGCGCGCACAGTGCCTTGCGCGGGCGTCGCATGGCGATGATCTTTCAGGAACCGATGTCGGCGCTGAACCCCTGTTATACCGTGGGTGACCAGATCGAAGAGATGTTCCAGCAACACACCGATCTGGGCGCGTCCGAGCGCAAGGCCCGCACGATCAAGCTGCTGGAAGAGGTCCACCTGCCCGACCCGCCGCGCGTCTACAACTCCTACCCCCACCAGCTTTCCGGCGGTCAACGCCAGCGTATCGTGATTGCGATGGCCCTGGCGCTGGACCCGGCCTTGTTGATCGCGGACGAGCCGACAACGGCACTGGACC
Source organism: Sulfitobacter sp. 20_GPM-1509m (assembly GCF_000620505.1). GTDB lineage: Bacteria > Pseudomonadota > Alphaproteobacteria > Rhodobacterales > Rhodobacteraceae > Pseudosulfitobacter. The sequence goes on from NZ_JIBC01000012.1 coordinate 48,223, forward strand.
TGTCCACGCAACAGCAGATTTTGCACCTGTTCAAGGAACTGCGCGAAAAGCATGACGCGGGCATCATGTTCGTCACCCACGACTTTGACGTGGTGGCCGAAATTGCCGATCGCGTCGTGGTGATGCAGCACGGCAAGATCGTCGAACAGGGCACCGCCGAAGAGGTCCTGAACCGCCCGCAACATCCCTACACCCGCCTGCTGATCGACGCGGTGCCGCGCCGCACCCGCGACGTGCCCGAACCGATCACCAGCCGCGAAGTGCTGAAGGTGTCGAACCTGAACAAGACCTACCACGTCGCCGGCGGCATGTTCCGCCCCGCGCGCACGGTCCACGCCTGCAAGGACGTGAACTTTACCGTCCATCAGGGCGAAACCCTGGGCATCGTGGGCGAAAGCGGCTCGGGCAAGTCGACGCTGGTCAAATGCCTGATCCGTCTTGAAGACCCCGAAAGCGGCGTTGTCTCGGTCGAGGGCAAGGACATCGCGCTGATGTCGCGCCACGACCTGCACCCTTACCGCAAACACATCCAGATCGTGTTCCAGGACCCCTACGGCTCGCTCAACCCGCGCCGCACCATTGGCGACCAGCTGGTCGAGGGACCGGTGAACTTTGGCGAAAACCGCGCATCGGCCATGGAACGTGCCCGCGAGCTGATGAAGATCGTGCGGCTCGATCCCGAGGTGCTGAACCGCTATCCCAACCAGTTCTCGGGCGGTCAACGCCAGCGGATCTGCATCGCACGCGCGCTGATGGTCGAGCCGAAAATCCTGATTGCGGACGAGGCGGTTTCGGCCTTGGATGTCTCCGTGCAAAAGGAGGTGCTGAAATTGCTGAATGAAATCCGCGACCGGATGGGGCTGACCGTCTTGTTCATCACCCACGACCTGCGCGTCGCCGCGCAGGTTTGCGACACGCTGATCGTCATGCAACAGGGCGATGTGGTGGAACGCGGCACTGTCGAACAGGTCTTTGGCGCGCCGTCGCACCCTTATACCAAGATGCTGCTGGACGCGCAGCCCGGCAAGCATTGGGTCGTGCCCGATGTCTCCACCTTGCCCCCGGCCGTCGCATGAGCGGGTCGTTTTCGCGCAGCCAGCAGACCCGCAAACCCGGTGTCACGGCCACCTCGGGCGGTGTCGTCGCCGCCCAGCATGTGGTTGCAGCCGAGATTGGGGCCGAAGTCCTGGCCGCAGGCGGTGACGCGGTCGACGCCGCCGTCGCCGTAAGCTTTGCCATTGGCGTGGTCGAACCGTGGATGTCCGGCCCCATGGGCGGCGGCGCCATGATGCTGTGGCGCGAAGGCGAAGGCCGCGCCCATGCGCTGAACTATGGCATGCGCTCGTCCGCCACGCTGGACGTGTCGCATTATCCGCTGTCGGGTGCCGGCAAGGCCTCGGACCTGTTCCCATGGGAAGCTGTGGTCGAGGATCGCAACGTCACCGGTGCCACCTCGGTCGCCGTGCCCGGCACGATGGCTGGCATTTCCGCCGCACACGGCCGCTTTGGCCGGATGCCGTGGGACACGCTGCTGGCCCCCGCCGTCGATCTGGCCAAACGCGGCTTGCACGTGGATTGGTACGCGGCCCTTGTCATCGCCTCCAGCGCGCGTGATCTGGCCCGTGACCCGGACGCGGCGGCGCTGTATCTGGACGATGGCCAATGGCCCAAAGGCTCCGGCTGGACCGCGCTGGCCGATCAGCGGCTGGACCAAAGCAAGATGGCCGAAACGCTGGAACAGCTGGCCCGCGAGGGCGAAGCGGCGTTCTATCGCGGCGACATCGCTGCAGCGCTTGTGCGTGACGTGACTGACAAGGGCGGCTTCCTGTCCATGGACGACATGCGCGACTACAGCGCCACGTGGTCCGATCCGCTGTCGATCCCGTTCCGCGATGGCACCGTCTATGCCATGCCCGGCCTGACCGCCGGCCCCACGCTGGCTGACGCGCTGGCCCGCTGGCAGGATGGCTATGACGCCGCCGATGCCGACAGCCCCGCCGCCTATGTCGCCCGCGCCAACGGGCTGCGCGCGGCCTATGCGGACCGGCTGACCAACATGGGCGATCACGACAGCGCCAAGGCCCCCGGTTGCACCACGCATTTTTCCATCGTGGACAGCGCGGGCAACATGGTGTCAATGACACAAACCCTGCTGTCGATCTTCGGCTCCAAGGTGGTGTCGCCCTCGACCGGGCTGAGCCTGAACAACGGCATCATGTGGTTCGACCCCGAACCGGGCAAGCCCAACTCTCTGGGTCCCGACAAAGTCTGTCTGATGAACGTCTGCCCCGTCGTGGGCGAAACCCCCACCCGCCGCTTTGCGCTGGGGGCCTCGGGTGGGCGCAAGATCATGCCCGCCGTGGCGCAGATCAGCGGTCACCTGATGGAACAGGGCATGTCGATGCAGGACGCCATCGAAGCGCCGCGCATTGACGCCTCGGGCGGTGCGCAGGTTGTGGCAGACGAACGGCTTGCCGGTCCCGTGGCCGACGCGCTGGCGGACAACTTCCCGCTGGCGCTGGCGCAACGGCTGCCGTTCCCCTTTGCCTTTGCCTGCCCCGCAGGGGTGATGCGCGAGGGCACCACCAATTCCGGCACCACCGAAACCATGTCCCCCTGGGGCGATGGCGTGGCTGAACCCGAAACCAAAAAGGCCCCTTGAATGACCCTGCAAGACTCTGCCCGCGCCAATATCGAAACCTATTTCGACGATGGTGATTTCCAACGCGAGCTGGCCACGCTGGTGTCGCGCCCAACAGAAAGCCAGGACCCGCGCGGCAAGCCGCACCTGCACGCTTATCTGCACGACGACATGGCCCCGATGCTGGAAGCCATGGGGTTCACCTGCCAGTTTCACGACAACCCCGTGCCCGACGGCCCGCCCATCCTGACCGCCGAGCGGATCGAGGATGCAAGCCTGCCCACGGTTCTGACCTATGGCCACGGTGACGTGGTGCGCGCGCAAGAGGGCCAGTGGCGCGAGGGGCTGACCCCGTTCGAGCTGATCGAGGAAGGCGACCGCCTGTACGGGCGCGGATCGGCTGACAACAAGGTGCAGCACCTGATCAACCTGCGTGCCATGGATGCCGTGATCAAGGCGCAGGGCCACTTGGGCTTTAACGCCAAAGTCATCATCGAAATGGGCGAAGAGGCCGGATCGCCCGGCCTGAAGGAATTCTGCACTGCCAACGCCGGCCTGCTCAAGGCGGATGTGTTCATCGCGTCCGACGGCCCGCGCCTGCGCCCTGCGGCGCCCACGATCTTCACCGGATCACGCGGCGGCGTCAGCTTTGACCTTGAGGTCAACCTGCGCGAGGGCGCCAACCACTCGGGCAACTTCGGCGGCCTGCTGGCGGACCCCGCGATGATCCTGTCGCACGCCCTGGCCAGCATCACCGACGCGCGCGGCCAGATCCGCGTGCCGGAATGGCGCCCCACCAGCCTGACCCCCCGCATCCGCGAGGTGCTGGCCGCCCTGCCCGCCCACGACACCGGCATCGACCTTGACGCCGATTGGGGCGAGGCGGACCTGAGCCCCGCCGAGCGTGTGTTCGGCTGGAACAGTTTTGCCATTCTGGCCATGACCGCAGGCGTGCCCGCCGCACCCGTCAACGCCATCGCCGGATCGGCCCGCGCCACCTGCCAGCTGCGGTTCGTGGTCGGCACCGAGGTTGACGACATCCTGCCCGCCCTGCGCCGCCATCTGGACCGCGAAGGGTTCGACAAGGTCGAGATCGTCGCGCACAGCCGCAACAGTTTCCCCGCGACACGGCTGGACCCCGACCACCCGATGGTCCGTTTCGCCACCGCGTCGATTGAAAAAAGCGTGGGCACCGCGCCGGACATCCTGCCGAACCTTGGCGGCTCGTTGCCCAACGACTGCTTTGCCGAGGTGCTGGGCCTGCCGACGATCTGGGTGCCGCATTCCTATGCGGGTTGCTCGCAGCACGCGCCCAACGAACATATCCTGAAATCCCTGTCGCGTCAGGCGCTGGTCGCAATGACCGGACTGTTCGCCGATCTGGCCGAACAAGGCCTGCCAAAGGATTGATCCGGTGCCCGTTGCCCCTCAGGACATGATCGCCCTGCGCGACACCGTGCGTGCGGGGCAGTCGGCCCTGTGGGTCAATCCCGCCTATGTGCCCGCCCCCGATCCCGTGGCGCGCGCCGATCTGGACCAGGCCTGCGATGACTGGGCCATGCTGGCCCCGCTGTTGGCGCGGCTGTTCCCTGAATTGGAAGCCTCGGGCGGGCGCATCGCCTCGGACCTGATCGCGGCCCCTGCCGGTGCCTTTTGCGACGGCGCAGGCACCCTGCTGATAAAAGGCGACCATGCCCTGCCGGTCGCCGGGTCGATCAAGGCACGCGGTGGCCTGTTCGAGGTGTTCATGTGCGCCGTCACCCAGGCCCGCGCGGCAGGGGTGCTGGCCCCCGACGCGCCGCTCACCGATCTGGCTGATATGCGCGATTTCTTTGCGGCCCGCACGATTGCTGTGGGGTCCACCGGCAATCTGGGCCTGAGCGTCGGCATTGCCGCGCGCGCGCTTGGGTATGCCTGTGTCGTGCATATGTCCAGCGACGCGAAACCGTGGAAGGTCGACCGCCTGCGCAAGCTGGGGGTCGAGGTGGTGCTGCACACGGCGGATTACACCACCGCCGTTGCCGCCGCGCGCGATGCCACGGCGGATGATCCCGACAGCTATTTCGTTGACGACGAATCCTCGGAACTGCTGTTTCGCGGCTACAGTGCGGCAGCGGCGGAACTGGCCGCGCAACTGGATGCGATGGGCATCACAATCGGCCCCGACCGCCCGCTGTGCCTGTACCTGCCCTGCGGCATCGGCGGCGCGCCGGGTGGCATCGCCTATGGCGCGCGGGCGGTGTTCGGCCTCCACGCCCACAGCTTTTTCGTCGAGCCGCAGCAATCTGCCTCGGCCCTGTGCCATATGGCGTTCGATGCGCCGTCCGTGCACGATCTGGGCCTCAGCAACCGGACCGAGGCCGACGGCATGGCGGTCGCCACCCTGTCCCCGCTGGTGCGCGCGCGCATGCACGACCGTCTGGCGGGCGTCTGCACCGTGGGCGATGCCGACATGCTGCGCTGGGTCGCGGCGGGCCATGCGCACGGGCTGCGATTCGAACCATCCGCCACCGCCGGTTTTGCAGGACCGCACCATCTGATGCACAGCGCGGCCGGTGCGGCGTTTCGCACGGCTCACATGCCCCATGTCGCGCCCGAAAACATCGTCCACGTCGTCTGGGCCACCGGCGGCCTGTTCGTCCCCGACGCCGCCCACCGCGCCTTTCTGGACGCGGCAGCGGCCCTGCCCGCCGCCCTTGACCTGCCACAGGAGATCACCCCATGACCAACCCCGCCAGCCTTGGCGCCATCGACGCCCGTCAACTGATCGCGCGCAAAAAATTGTCGCCGGTCGAGCTGGCGCAGGCGTGCATCGCGCAGGTTGAAACGCTGGACCACGCGGTAAACGCCCTGATCGCGCGCGACTTTGACGGGATGCTGGAGGGGGCGAAAAAGGCCGAAACCGCCGTGATGTCGGGCGCGCCGCTCGGGGCGCTGCACGGGCTGCCCTTTGCCGTGAAAGACATGATCGACGTGACGGGCCTGCCCACCACCTTCGGGTCCGAAGCCTTTGCCAACAACATCGCCACCGGCGACGACGCCATTGTTGCCGCCATGCGCGCGGCGGGCGGTTTGCCGATGGGCAAGACCAATACTCCGGAATGGAGTGCGGGCGGCAACACCCGCAACCGCGTCAACGGTGTAACAGCCAACCCCTACGACCTGACGCGCACTTGTGCCGGATCATCGGGCGGCTCGGCGGTGGCGCTGGCCTGTGACTATGCCCCGCTGGCCACCGGATCGGACACCGGCGGCAGCCTGCGCAATCCGGCGGCCTATTGCGGCATCGTGGGCTACCGGCCCAGCCCCGGCGTGGTGCCGGGCAACACCCGCGCGGCAGGGTTGATCCCCATGCCCACCTCGGGCCCGATGGCGCGCAGCGTGGCGGATGCGGGGTTGATGCTCTCGGTGCTGGCCCGCCCCGACCGCAACGACCCGTTCAACACCGTGATCGACGGACGCACACCGTGGGATGCGGCAAGCTTTGCCAACCTGCCGCGCCGTGATCTGACATCCTTGCGCATCGCGGTCACCGAAGACTACGGCTTTGCCCCCACCGAGCGCATGATCCGCAACCACTTCCGCGCGATCCTGCCCAAGCTGGCACCGTTCATAGGCGACATGATCGAAGCCACCCCCGATTGCATCGACGCCGACCGCATTTTCTCGGTGCTGCGCGGGGTGCAGTTTCTGGGTGTCCACGCAAAACTTTACGACGAAACGCCCGATCAGGTCGGCCCCAACGTCGCTGACAACGTCCGCGAAGGCCGCAGCTATTCCGCCGAGGACGTGGCACAGGCGATTTTTGCCCAAGGGCGCTATCACCGCGACTGGCAGGCGTTCTTCGAGTTGCACGACTTTATCATCTCGCCCGCCGTCACCATCAGCCCGCGCCCGTGGCGTGAACTGTACCCGACCGAAATCGACGGCACACCCACCAAAAGCTATTATCACTGGCTGGCGATGGCTTATGCCTCGACCATTCCGGGGCATCCGTCGATCACGATCCCCTGCGGGATGGACGCGAACGGCATGCCCTTTGGCCTGCAAATCGTTGGTCGTCGCCACGACGATCTGGGCGTGCTGGCCGTCGCCGCCGAACTGGAAGCGATCATCGCAGGCACCGATCTGGCCGTGCCCGCCCCCGACTTTGCCGCCCTGCGCGCCGCCCCGCCGCTGTCGCAGGCGGACGAATTCCTGACATTCAACTGAAAGGCCAAAGCCATGAACATCCCCCTCTCGAAAACACGCCGCATCGACAACACCCTGTACCTGTCCGGCGAACTGGGCTTTGACACCGACGGCAAGATTCCCGAGGGCATCACTGCGCAGACCGAAAACTGCATCGCCAACATCAAGGCAACGCTGGCCACCGAAGGGCTGGATTTGTCGCACGTGATCTCGGCCACCTGCTACCTGACCGATCCGGCGGATTTTGCCGACTTTAACGCGGTCTATGCCGCCGCTTTCCCGCAGCCTTACCCCGTGCGCACAACCCTTGCCGCCGCGCTGATGATCGACGCCAAGGTCGAAATCACCGTGATCGCACAAGGCTGACCGGAATGGCCGATTTCCTCGTTCTGGGTGCCGGCATGGTCGGTATCGGCACCGCACTGGCCTTGCAGGCGCAGGGCCACGCGGTGCGCGTGATCGATCAGCGCGGACCGGGCGAGGGAACCAGCCATGGCAACGCGGGCGTCATTCAGGCCGAGGCCCGCGCGCCCTATGCCATGCCGCGCGATCTGGCGACACTGCTGCGTTATGGTCTGGGGCGCAGCAACGACTTTCGGCTGGACCCCACGGTTCTGCCGGGGTCGGCACGGGCGCTGCTGGGCTATTTCCGCCACTCGGCCCCCGCCCGCTATGCCCAAGCGATCCCGCATTACGCCGCACTGATCGCCCGCGCGACCAACGATCACGGCCCGCTGGTGGCCGACGCAGGCGCCGACGCCCTGATCCGCCGCACCGGACTGGGCGAGATTTACGAGACCGCGCAGGATTTCGACGCGCGGGCGCAGACCGCCACCGACTTTGCCGAAACCCACGGGTTGGCGCTGCGCTGCGTGGACGGGTCCGACCTGCGCGCCGAAGAACCGGCGCTGACCCGCAGCCCGGCGGGTGCCATCGTCTGGGACGAAAGCTGGAGCACATCCGACCCCGGCGCGCTGGTCCGCGCCTATGCCAAACTGTTCGAAACACGCGGCGGCACGATCCTGCAAAGTGCCGTGCACCAGATCACCGAGACCATCACAGGCTGGCGCGTGGACCGCGACGGCGGCCACCTGAGCGCGGAACATCTGGTGGTGGCGCTGGGTCCATGGTCGCCTGCGATGTTGAAAACGCTGGGCTACCGTGTGCCGATGGTGATGAAACGCGGCTATCACGGGCATTACGACATGCAAGGGACGCTGACGCGGCCCTATCTGCTGGCCGATCACGGCGTGGTCATCTCGAATATGGCGCGCGGCCTGCGCATCACCACGGGCGCGCATCTGGCCCGCACGACGGCCCCGCAAAATCTGGCGCAGCTGACCCACGGAGCAGCCGCGGCGGGCGCATTGGTCACCCTGAACGGCCCCGTGCCTGACAGCCAGTGGCAAGGCGTGCGGCCCTGCCTGCCGCGCATGTTGCCGATGGTGGGCCGTGCGCCGCGCCACGAAAAGCTGTGGTTCAATTTTGGCCACGGGCATCAGGGCCTGACCCTTGGGCCGACCACAGGCGCGCTGCTGGCCGATATTGTGGATGGCCGGGACGATGCGCTGACGCGGGCGCTTGCGCCCTAAAACGGCAAGGGCGCGTTGTCCTTCACCTCTTTCATCACGAAAAAGCTGCGAATCTGCCGCACGCCGGGCAGGGCGATCAGCATCTTGCTGTGCAGCGCGTTGAAATCCGCCATATCCCGCACGCGGATTTTCAGCAGGTAATCGAAATCCCCCGCCACCAGGTTGCAATCCAGCACCTCGGGCATGGCAATCACCGCATCCTCGAAGGCGGCAAAGCTGTCGGGTGTGGACCGGTCCAGCACCACACCCACCATCACCAGCGACCCCAGACCCACCGACACCGGATTGATCCGCGCCCGCACGTCCAGCACATGCTGGTCCGCAGACAGACGCCGCATCCGGCGGTGACAGGTGGCCGGGCTGATGTTCACCCGCTGCGCGATCTCGGCATTGGTCAACCGCCCGTCCTGCTGCAACAGGCGCAGAATCCTGCGGTCGATTCTGTCGATGCCTTCTGTGGAAGATTCTTCCATAATTTACCTAACTATCTCTCATACTGCATAGTATTTTCGGTTGCTCATCAGAAATACAGAAACCATGACCCCAACTTAGAAAGCACATTTCATCCTTCTTCCCCTAACATGCGCCACAGCCAAACCGGAAGGAAAACCATGTCCCTGCTTGATAAATTCGAACGCTACCCGCTGACATTCGGGCGCACCGCCATCGAACACCTGCCCCGCCTGAGCGAAGCCCTGGGCGGCAAGGTCGAAATCTATGCCAAACGCGAAGACTGTAACTCGGGTCTGGCCATGGGCGGCAACAAGCTGCGCAAGCTGGAATATATCGTCCCCGACGCCATCGCGTCCGGTGCCGACACGCTGGTGTCCATCGGCGGTGTCCAGTCGAACCACACCCGCATGGTCGCCGCCACCGCCGCGAAAATCGGCATGGACTGCGTTGTGATCCAGGAAAAATGGGTGCCGCACCACGATGCCGTCTATGACCGCGTCGGCAACATCATGATGACCCGCCTGATGGGCGCGGATTCGCGTCTGGTCGATGAAGGCTTTGACATCGGCATTCGCAAAAGCTGGGAAGACGCGATCAAATCCGTCGAGGACAAGGGCGGCAAGCCCTACGCCATTCCCGCCGGTGCCTCGGTGCACAAATACGGTGCGCTTGGCTATATCGGCTTTGCCGAAGAGGTCGCCGAGCAAGAGAAAGAGCTGGGCTTCAAGTTCGACTATATCGTCGTCTGCGTCGTGACAGGCTCTACCCAGGCCGGCATGATCGTGGGCTTTGCCGCACAGGACCGCGCCGAAAGCGTGATCGGCATTGATGCATCCGGAACCCCCGAACAGACCCGCGCCCAGGTGCGCAGCATCGTTGACGACACCGCCGATCTGGTCGGCCTTGGCCGCAAGGTCCGCGAAGACGAGATCGTGATCAACAACGACTATGCCTATCCGGCCTACGGCGTGCCGTCGGACGAAACCAACGAGGCGATCCGCCTGTCGGCCCGCACCGAGGCGATGATCACCGATCCGGTTTACGAAGGCAAATCCATGCAGGGCATGATCGACCTGACGCGCAAGGGCTTCTTCCCCGAAGGGTCCAAAGTGCTCTACGCCCACCTGGGCGGCGCACCGGCGCTGAACGGTTACGCGTCCTACTACAAAGACGGCTGATCCCTCCCCGGCCGCACATGGGCTGCCCTCCGGGGTGGCCCATGTCAAAGACCGGCAGGCAAGATCGGCAACCTACATCGGCAAACTCTTGCAATTTTTTCTATTTACGGCTTATAAACATTCAACTTTTGACGAACCAAGATCGGCAAAATATGTTGGAAACCCCGGGCCGTATAGAACCCTGCTTTTTCGAAGATCACGTTCCCACCGCACTGGCCGACCTGTCGGTCGAGATCCAGCGCGCCGCCAGCGGTCTGGGTCAGGGCCTGCACCCCGACAGCGCCGCCGAACTGGCCGATCTGGTGCGGATGATGAACTGTTATTATTCCAACCTGATCGAAGGCCACAACACCCGCCCCCGCGATATCGCACGTGCGCTGGCCGGGGCCGAACTCGAGGCGGAAACCCGCCCCCTCGCGCTCGAGGCGCGCGCCCACGTCATCGTACAGCGCGCCATCGACCAGATGCACCGCGACGGCACCATGCCCACGCCGACCTCGGTCGAGTTCCTCACATGGGTGCACCGCGCCTTTTATGACGAAATGCCCGACGAATTCCGTGTGATCGACCACCCCGATGGCACACAGGAACCCATCGTTCCGGGCCGGATGCGTCAGCCCGGCGACCGCGAGGTGGCCGTGGGGCGGCACCTGCCGCCGTCGTCCGACCGTGTGGCGGCCTTCATGGAGCATTTCGACAAGCGGTTTCGCATCGCGGAACGGTCCGCAAGCGGGCGGATCATCGCCATCGCCTCGGCCCATCACCGGCTGAACTTTATCCACCCCTTTCCCGACGGAAACGGCCGCGTCAGCCGGCTGATGTCGCACGCGATGGCGCTGAATGCGGGGATCGGGGGCAACGGGCTGTGGTCGATCTCGCGCGGGCTGGCGCGGGGGCTTGAGGATCGCGGCGAATACAAACAGATGATGGACCACGCCGACAGCCCCCGCCGGGGCGACCGCGACGGACGCGGCAACCTGTCCCAGGCGGCGCTGCAAACATTCTGCACGTGGTTTCTGCAGGTGGCGCTGGATCAGGTCACCTTTTCGGCGAAACTGTTCGATCTGGGCGGGCTGGAAAAACGCTATCGCAGGCTGGTGGCCGACACCATCGACGACAAGCGCGCGCCCGACCTGATGGCGGCGGTCCTGCGCCACGGCACGCTGGACCGTGGCGACGCGCAGATCGTCCTGAAAACATCCGAACGCACGGCACGCAACACGCTGAAATTGCTGACAAGCGCGGGTTTCCTGACCTCAAGCGGGCCGAAAACGCCGGTGCGGCTGGCCTTTCCGCTGGACTACCGCGAGCGGCTTTTTCCCAACCTCTTTGCCGAGGCTGATGTGCTATAAACAACGAAGCCTAGGTTAAGAAAGTGGCCAAATAGATGATTTCAGTTGAAGTAGAAAATCATGATGATCCCGAATACGGGCCAACGCCGGTTGTGAACCTTATCATCACCGCAGATGAAATCGATCAGTTGATCGTGGACCTACAGAGCCTGCAAAAATCGAGAAGTGGATCTTCTCTGCATCTTTTTTCAAGTGCTTGGGGCAATGGAGATCTAAGTGTCACTCAACTTTTCAAAGGGTCCAATCCCGTACACCATTTCCATGTGTTGCGCACAGGTGATCCCAAAGACCCCCTTGAAGATGTGTGAACCATTCGCATTCACATTTCGAAACTGCGACGTTTAGCTCTCCTAAAAATCCACCTCGATCGCAATCCCCTGCGCCACCGCCAGATCCACAACCGCCGCCGCCACGGCCAGATCCTGCAATCCCACGCCGGTGCCATCGAACAGCGTGATCTGGTCGTCGCTGACCCGCCCCGCGTGTGTGCCGTTGATGACCGCGCCCAACTGGTGCACGTCGCTTTCGGCAATCAGCCCCTCAGCCACCGCGTGCTGTGCCTCGCCAATCGACACCGATTGCGCGACCTCGTCGGTAAAGACCGTGGCCCGCGCCAACAGCGCCGCCTCGACCTCTTGTTTGCCCTTGGTGTCGGTGCCCATGCACGCCAGATGGCAACCGGGTGCCACATGATCCGCCATCAGCGACGGGGAAAACGCAGACGTGATGGAAATGATCACATCCGCTTCGACCATGCCGGGCAGATCGACCGCCTGGAACGGCACGCCTGCCTCGCGCGCGATCTTCTCGATGTTGGGCAGCATTTCGGGGTGATAGTTCCAGCCGATCACCTTGTCGAAATCCCGCTGCTCCAACGCCGCGCGCAGCTGGAACGTCGCCTGATGGCCGGCACCCACCATGCCGATCACACGCGCATCCTTGCGCGCCAGATGTTTGATCGACACCGATGACGCGGCGGCGGTGCGAAGGGCGGTCAACAGGTTGCCCCCCACCATCGCCCGCGCCTTGCCGGTGTCGGGATCGAACAGGAACACCGTGGACTGGTGGTTGATCAGGTCCCGCTTTTCCAGGTTGTTCGGCCAATACCCGCCCGCCTTCAGCCCCAGCGTCAACCCGGCGCGGTCAAATCCGCCCTTGAACCCATACAGCGCATCTTCGTGGCCAATCGCCTCGCGCACGACCGGAAAATTATAGGCATCGCCCGCCGCCATGGCGGCAAAGACCTGTTCGACCGCATCAAAAGCAGCGGCACGGGTCATCAGGTTGGCAATCTCGCGTTCGGGGACGATCAGCATGGGAGTGGCTCCGGTCAGTTGGGGACAGCGCAGGCGACCGTGTGCCGCCTGCACCAAAGAGGATCAGTAAGCTTTGCCGCGTGCGGACACCGGCCACAGGACCTCGACCTTGTCGCCGCGCACGCCCACATACCAGTCGTGCACATTGGCGGTGGGATCACAGTGCCCAGGCACCAGCCGCAGCTTGTCGCCCACTTTCAGCACACCGTCGGGGTCAGCGACCACGCCATGCTCATCGGAACACTTGGTGTATTCGACGTCCCCACGGCCAAAGATCACCGGCAACCCGCTGTCCACCGACTGCGCCTTCAGGCCCGCGTCCACAACCGCAAGGCCGGGCTTGGCGTGGCTCATCACCTGCGTGAGGATAAAGAACGCGTTTTCCCATTCGCCCTGGTCAATGCGCTGGCCGCTGGCATCCAGAATGCGCCCATAGTCAGCATCCATAAACGCATAAGACCCGCATTGCAGTTCGTTATAAACGCCCGAGTTGCTCTCAAAATAATAGCTGCCCGTGCCGCCGCCCGAGACCAGTTCGCATTCAATCCCCTCGGCCTTCAGCCCGTCAACCGCGTCCTTGACCTGTGCAATGGCAATGTCCAGCTTGGCCTTGCGGGCCTCGTAGCTGTCCAGATGCTGCATCGCGCCCTGATAGGCCTGAATGCCGGTGAAGGTCAAACCGTCCGCCGCCTGCACCGCCTTGGCAATCTCGATCACCGCATCCGTGGTGGTCACACCGCACCGCCCCGCGCCACAGTCGATCTCGACCAGCACTTCGATGTCGGTGCCATGTTTCACCGCCGCCGCCGACAGCTCGGCCACGTTGGCCACATCATCCACGCAGACGATGGTGCGCGCGCCGAACTTGGGCAGCCGCGCCAGACGGTCGATCTTGGCCGCGTCGCGGACCTGGTTCGACACCAGAATATCCTTGATCCCGCCACGGGCGAAAACCTCGGCCTCGGACACTTTCTGACAGCACACGCCCACGGCACCGCCCAGACGTTCCTGCAGCTTGGCCACGTCCACCGACTTGTGCATCTTGCCATGCACGCGGTGGCGCATCCCGTGCGCTTTTGCGTAATCGCCCATCTTGACGATATTGCGCTCCAGCGCGTCCAGATCCAGCACAAGGCACGGCGTCTGGATGTCCGCCGCATCCATGCCCGGCAGCGCCGGCACGTCATAGCCCACTTCAAGGCCGTCGAATTTAACAGGTGCGTTCATGGTGTTGGCTCCTTCAATTGGACCACGGCAGGGCGTCAAGATCGACGTTCCCACCGGTGATGATGATCCCGACCCGCTTGCCCGCGAACCGGTCCTTGTTGGCAAGAATGGTGGCCAGCGGCACCGCGCTGCTGGCCTCCATCACGATTTTCATACGCTTCCACGTCAGTTTCATCGCGCCCACGATCTGATCTTCCGAGGCTGTCAGCACATCGCTGACGTGGTTTGACACAAAATGCCATGTCAAATCCTTCAGCGGCACCTTCAGCCCGTCGGCAATCGTATCCGGCGCGTCATCCGCAATGATGTGACCCGCACGGAAACTGCGTGCGGCATCGTCGGCCTGTTCCGGCTCGGCGGCGATGATCTGAACCTCGGGCGCCAGATGCGACAGGGTCAGGCAGGTGCCCGAAATCATGCCGCCGCCACCGATGGGGGCCACGACCATGTCCAGCCCGTCGGTCTGCTCCATCAGCTCGCGCGAACAGGTGCCTTGGCCCGCGATCACGCGCGGATCGTTGTAAGGATGCACAAAATCACCCCCCGTGCGCGCCTGCACCTCGGCAAAGACCGCCTCGCGCGATGTGGTCGACGGCTCGCATTCGGTGATGACCCCGCCATAGCCGCGCACCGCATCCTTTTTCGCCTGTGGCGCGGTGCGGGGCATGACCACGTTGCACGGAATACCCCGCCGCCCGGCGGCGTAGCTCAGCGACAGCGCGTGGTTGCCCGACGAATGGGTGCAGACACCGGCCTGCGCCTCGGCATCGGACAGGCCGAACACCGCGTTCGACGCGCCACGCACCTTGAACGCGCCCGCCTTCTGGAAGTTCTCGCATTTGAAAAACAACTGCGCGCCGGTCAGCTCGTTCAGGAACGATGACGTCAAAACCGGCGTGCGGTGGATATAGGGCGCAATCCGCGCGTGCGCCGTCAGCATGTCGTCAAAGGTCGGGATATACATGGCCGTATCTTTCATCACGCGGCGTCCTGCTGCCGCACAGTGCGGTTGGCGCGATAATAATCCTGCGCCGCCGCCACGCCCGAGCCAAGCGTTATATCCAGACCCAGGTCAGCCATGCACATTTCCGCCGTCGCAATCCCCGACAGCATCATGACGTCCGTCAGGCTGCCCAGATGGCCGATGCGGAACACCTTGCCCGCAACCTCGCCCAGACCGACGCCAAAGGCGACGCCGTAGGCTTCCGCCGCATGGGTCACGATGTCGGTCGCGTTGAACCCCTCGGGCGTGCGGATGGCGCTGACCGTGTCGGAATAAAGATCCGGGCTGGCCGCACACAGCTCAAGCCCCCAGGCGCCCACCGCCGCCCGCACGCCTTCGGCAATACGGTGATGGCGGGCAAAGACAGCATCCAGCCCCTCGCTCAGCAGCATCCCGCAGGCGGTGTTCAGACCATTCAGCAGGCCCACCGCAGGCGTGTAGGGATAGGCGTTGTTGGCATAGCCCTTGGCCATATCGTGCACGTCAAAGAAGGTGCGCGGCAGCTTGGCGGATTTGGTCGCCTCCATCGCCTTGGCGCTGAACCCGACGATGCCCAGACCGGCGGGCAGCATGAAGCCCTTTTGCGATCCGGTCACGGCCACATCCACGCCCCAGTCGTCAAACCGGAATTCCATCGACCCGATCGACGACACGCCGTCCACGAACAACATCGCAGGGTGGCCCGCCGTATCCAACGCGTGCCGCACGGCCGCAATGTTCGACCGCACGCCGGTCGCGGTTTCGTTGTGCGTGGCCAGCACCGCCTTGATCTGGTGGCCCGTGTCGGCGGCCAGAATCTCGGCGTACCGATCCGCAGGCACGCCCTGCCCCCATGGGGTTTCGACCACGTTCACGTTCAGCCCGTGGCGCTGGCACATGTCGATCCAGCGTTGCGAAAACATCCCGTTGCGCGCGGCCAGAACGGTGTCGCCCGCGCTGAGCGTGTTGGTCAGCGCGGTTTCCCAGCCCCCCGTGCCGGTCGAGGGGAAGATGAACACCTCGGCGCTGGTGCTTTTCAGCACCTTGCGCACGCCAGCGCGGGCGGGGTGCAGGATTTGCCCGAACAGCGGCGACCGGTGGTCGATGGTCGGCATGTCACAGGCCTTGCGCAGGTTCTCGGGGATGTTGGTCGGCCCCGGAATGAAAACTGGGTTCTGAAAGCTCATGTCCGTCTCCTTGATGTGTTGCACCCACCTTAGGACAGTGATCGCGCGCACCCAATTTTTTTGAAATCGTTTTTCAAAAATGCTATAAAGGGAAAAATCACGTCATGTCAGTGCCTTGCATTTTTCATATCGTGAAAACGGCTTTCGCGTTAAATCAAAGGCATTATATGGTTTCCCAAGATAATCCCCCCTCCGAACCCCGCCGCGCCCGTGGCCGCCCCCGCGACTGGTCCGACAAGACCGCGCAGAACACCATCAAATCGCTGGACCGCGCGATGGAGGTGTTCGAGTTTCTCAGCGAACATCAGGGCAAGGCGCTGACCACGCTGGCATCGGAAACCGACCAGTCTCCGGCCACGGTCTACCGAATCCTGGTGACGCTCGAAGGGCGCGGGTTGGTGGAATTTGACGCTGTCGAACAGCTTTGGCACATCGGCCCGCGCGCCTTTGTCATCGGTGCGCGGTTCCTGCGCCGCACCAGCCTTGTCGAACGCGCCCGCCCGGTGATGCGGCGGCTGATGGAGCAAACGGGCGAGACGGCAAATCTGGGCATCGAACGCGGCGGACAGGTTCTGTTCGTCAGCCAGGTCGAAACCGAGGCCACCATTCGCGCCTTCTTCCCCCCCGGCACCCTGTCGCCCATGCACGCCTCGGGCATCGGCAAGGCGTTGTTGGCGGAAATGGACGACGCGCGGTTGCAACGGGCTTTGGCGGGCAAAGAGTTGACCGCCTTCACCCCGTACAGCATCACCCATCTGGACGCCCTGCGCGCCGATCTGGAACAGGTCCGCGCGCGCGGCTATGCGGTGGACGCCGAAGAACGCAACATCGGCATGCGCTGCATCGCGGCGCCGGTGTTCGACATTCATCAAGAAGCGGTGGCGGGGATTTCGGTCTCTGGCCCGACAAGCCGCGTGGGTCTGGAGGATATCGAACGGCTGAGCGAAGCGGTGCGGGCAGCGGCGCGGGATTTGACAGCGACGTTGGGGGGCTAGCTCCAAACACCAGAGCCCGGAATCAAGGCACGCAGTGCCGCCGGGCAGCGCCCGACCGCCCCATGGGCGGGCGCTTCCTCACCGGCTTGCGATCCAAATACCTCACGCCAAAGACGTGAGATAAAGTGCCAGTTACAAGGGTGGCGATGCCCACCCGCGGTCAGGCGCTGCCCTCTATCGTGACCTAAAACGTCCGCCGCAGGTTCATATGCCGGTTCACGTCCTTATACAGCAGATACCGAAACCGCCCCGGCCCGCCCGCGTAACAGGCCTGCGGGCAGAACGCGCGCAGCCACATGTAATCGCCGGCCTCGACCTCGACCCAGTCCTGGTTCAGCCGGTAAACCGCTTTCCCTTCAAGCACATAGAGCCCATGCTCCATCACATGCGTCTCGGCAAAAGGGATCACCGCCCCCGGCTCGAAGGTCACAACCGTCACGTGCATGTCGTGGCGCAAATCGCTGGGGTCGACAAAGCGCGTGGTCGCCCATTTGCCATCCGTATCCGGCATCACCGTGGGCGCAATATCCGCCTCGTTGGTCACGATCACCTCGGGCATCGGCAGCCCCTCGACCGCCTCATAGGCCTTGCGCACCCAGTGAAACCGCAGCATCGCGTCGCTTTCGTTGTGCAGGGTCCAGCCGGAGCTCGGCGGCAGGAACGCATAGCCACCGGGCACCATCTTGTGCACCTCGCCATTCACCCGCAGGGTCGCGGTGCCCTCGACGATGAACAACACGCCCTCGGCGCCGTCGTCATTCTCGGGCTTGTCCGACCCGCCACCGGGCGCGACTTCCATGATGTATTGCGAAAACGTCTCGGCAAAACCGCTCAGGGGGCGCGACAGAACCCACAGGCGCGTGCCCTCCCAGAACGGCAAAAAGCTGGTGACGATGTCGCGCATCGTGCCCTTTGGGATCACCGCATAGGCATCGGTGAACACCGCGCGGTCGGTCAAAAGCTGCTCTTGCCCCGGGTGCCCGCCGGTGGGGGCGTAATATTTCGCTGACATCAGCATCTCCTGTAAGCGCATGATATTTGGATCAGTATGGGCCACACCGCCCGCCGCCGCCATCTGGAAAACGGCGACAGCACCTTTCGGTTTGATTTGACAATCATCGCAGGGTTATCGGTTTTCCAACTAAATCGCGGCTTCCAGCACAGGCGCGGGCTGTGCCCCCTTGCTGGCCCGCCCCGCCACGTAAACCTGCGCCACCGCGCGGTCGTCGCCCAGCATCTGCAGGATGAACAATTCGTCGGACAGGCTGCCCGCGCGGTCCATCCGCAGGTCCATCGCCGGCGTCGCGCGCGCATCCAGCACCACGACATCGGCTTCGGTCCCTGCGTCCAGCGTGCCAATCTTGCCTTCCAGCCCCAGCGTCACCGCATTGCCCCGCGTGATCCAGTGGAACGCGCGCAAGGGGTGCAGCGACTGGCCCTGCAATTGCAGCACCTTGTAGCCCTCGTTCAGCGTTTGCAGCATGGAATAGCTGGTCCCCGCCCCCACATCCGTCGCAATCGCATTACCGATCCCGCGCGTCCTCAGGCCCGCGTCATCGAACAGCCCGCTGCCTAGGAACAGGTTTGACGTGGGGCAAAACACCGGATGGCTTCCCGTCTCGACCAACGCGTCGATCTCGCGCGGGGTCAGGTGGATGGCATGGCCCAACAGCGCCTTGGGGCCAAGCAAACCATAAGACTGATAGACATCCAGATAGTCCCGCGCCTGCGGGTACAGCTCGCGGGTAAAAGCAATCTCGGCGTGGTTTTCCGACAGATGCGTCTGCACATAGCAATCGGGGTTTTCCGCCACCAGCGCCTGCGCCATCTCCATCTGCGCAGGCGTCGAGGTGATGGCAAACCGCGGCGTGATCGCATAGGACACCCGCCCCTTGCCGTGCCAGTCGCGGATCAACGCCTGTGTGTCGTCATAGCCCGATTGCGGCGTGTCCATCAGCCCGTCGGGCGCGTTGCGGTCCATCATCACCTTGCCGCCGATCATCCGCATGTCGCGCCGCGCGGCCTCGGTGAAAAACGCATCCGCAGATGCCTTGTGAACCGAACAATAGGCCACCGCCGTCGTCGTGCCGTGCCCCAGTAGCAGGTCGTAGAATTTGCCCGCCATCGCAGCACTATGTTCCGGGCTGGCAAATCGGGTCTCCTCGGGAAACGTATAGCTGTTCAACCAGTCCAGCAACTGCGCCCCCCACGAGGCGATCACCTGCACCTGCGGGAAATGGATATGCGTGTCGATGAACCCCGCCATCAGCAGATGCGGGCGGTGGTCGATCACCTGCGGCTGCACCGCCTGGGCCGCAACGGATGCATAATCGCCAGAGGCGACGATCATCCCCCCCTCGATCAGCACCGCGCCGTCCTCGCAATAGCGATAGGCGCCGGTGTCCTCCGGCCCCGTGGGTTCGGCGGAAAAGTTCAGCGTGCGGCCACGCAACAGGGTCTGCTTGGGTGTCATGTCATCCGTCCTTGGAAATAGGCACCCAAGGCGCTGTGTGCGCCTTGGGTCTGTTTGGTCATTCGCCGGGGGCTATGCCCGGGGCGTTCTCGGGCAGGGGCATCTCGGGGATTTCATCCTCGCGGTGAAAGATCGGGTAGATGAACAGGAACGCCGCCGCGATCAGATAGCCCACGGCAACCCCGCTGAACGCAGGCCAATGCAGGCTGGCCGCGTGGATGATCCCCACCAGCGACATGCCGAACGCCGCCAGCGCAAAGCCGCCCGCGTTGCGGAAATTGCCGTCGATGACGCTGGCCACGATGGCGCCCCAGATCAGGCCGGTCAGGATCGCGCCCTGGCTCAGCGCCAGATGCCCCTCGAAATGCGCGCCCTGTTGCAGCAATGCCGCCGTCAGCGCCGGATCGCCCATTTCAGGCAGCGACTGCGCCCCGACCGCGGCCAGCGCCCCCATCATCGCGCCCCACTTGATGACCAGAAACCCCGAGATATGGGGCATCATCGCAATTGTCACAGCCGCCATATGCTCGGTCTTGACCGAATGGGCGGTGTTGGTGATCAGGCTCAGCGCCACGAACACCAGCACGGGCGCGGCGGCGGCCACCGGGATCAGGTTGTTCAGAAAGGCCAGCAGGCCAAAGAACACGGCAAAGGGAATGACCAGCCCGACCCCGATGATATAGCCCGAATGCGCGCCCATGCGTTTGTAGGCCGGATGCCCGATATAGGCCGTCGTCGGAAAGGGCGAGCCGAACAGCGCGCCCACCATCGTGCCCACACCATCCGTCACCTGACAGGTCGCCACAGGATAGGTGTCGCCCGCCGCCTCGGCGCTTTCGACGTTGTTCATGGTTTCGATGAAGTTATAGATCTGCACCGGCACCAGAACCAGAAACAGCTCGGGGTTGGCAAACAGGTGCTGGATGCCCGCGATCAGGTCACCGAAATAGGGCAGCGGCGGATAGAACGCGACGCCGTCAAAGCTGACGCTGGCCTTGCCCATGCCCAGTGCCACCACGGTGCCCACGATCAGCGCCAGCAGGCCGGCGGGCATGTTGAACGGCAGCCGGAACCGCCCCACCAGCCCCCACAGGATGATGATCATCGACGCGAAGCCGACATAGGGGTCCTCGAACACCGTGGCCAAGGGCACCGTGCCGATGAACACCAGCGCGATGCCGCACAGCGTGCCCAGCATCCCCGCACGCGGTGTCACACGTTTCAGCAAGGGGCCGACAATGGCGCCCATCGCCGCCACGATACCGCCCATGAACCCCGCACCGATGCCCACCTGCCACGCCAGCAGCGGATCATTCGTGGCCCAGTAAATCGGGCCGATGACACCGAACAGATAGACAAACATCACCGGCGTCGAAATGCCGTAAGGCAGCGCGGTGAAATCCCGCCCTGCCCGCGTGGCGGCGCGTTTGGCCAGCCAGGTGTACACCGCAACCCCCGCCATGATCGCCACCGCAGCCCCGGGCAGGATGCGCCCGAACACGATGGCCGCGGGCATGTCGAACACGAACTGGCAGACCCCCGCCAGCACGATCAGGTTGATCAGGTTGTCGGTAAACAACGCCCAGAACGCGCTGAAATCACTGCGCGCGAACAGTCTGTAATTGTATGTTTTGCCGTCCATGACGGGCACTCCTCCACTGCGACCGGACACGCACGCCTGATGTCAGGCGGTCCTCCCTGCCCGGTCTGATTGTGCGCCCCCTCCGGGCGCTTCGTTTTCCCCCAAGGGGGCAGTCGCGGCAGTTTCAGAGGTCAATTCAGCCATCACTTCGGCCACCACAAAGGCCGCAATGACGCTGGGCCGCTTGTCGCGGCTGCCGCTTGCCCCGATGGGGCAATTCAAATGTTCGATGCTTTGGCCGTCGCAATGGTCGCGCAGCCAGTTGCGGAATTTCACCCGTTTGGTGGCCGATCCGATCATGCCCACATAGGCCGCGTCGCCCCGTTCCAGCGCCGCTGATGTCAGCAGAAAGTCCAGCCCGTGATCATGCGTCAGCACGACAAAGGCGCTGCCCGAAGGGGCGGTCGCAATCTCGACCTCGGGGATCATGCTGAACCGCATGTCCACATCCGCACGGCACTGCGCCAGTTCCTCGGGGCGGGTGTCGACCAGAACGCAGTTCACCGGCAGGTGCTGCAACTGGTCCGCCAGCGCCCGACCCACATGGCCGGCCCCCATCACGTAGACCGAAGGCAAGGCCGCCTGCGCCTGTTGCGCCTGTTTCAGCGCCGCGCGACGGTCCCCCTGCCGCATCCGCACCAGCGACAGCTCGACCCGGCCACCGCAACACTGGCCAATCTCCGGCCCCAGCGGCACGTCCATCGCGGCGTTCAGCGCACCGTCCGTCAGCATGGCGCGGGCGCGTTCAATCGCCATATGCTCCAGCTGACCACCACCGATGGTGCCGCACAGCGCGTGCGGGGCCACGAACATTTGCGTGCCTTCGTTGCGCGGCGACGATCCGCGCACGCGGGTCAGCGTGACACAGATCACCGACGCATGGGCCGACAGGAAATCAGCAAGCGCGCTCATGGCGTCACGCCCCCGCCCGCAACCGCGCCACCGCCATCAGCACCCGTTCGGGCGTCGCAGGGGCATCCAGACGCGGGCAGACGGTGTAATCCGCCACTGACGCCACCGCCATCGACAGTGCCTCGAACACCGAAATGCCCAGCATGAAGGGCGGCTCGCCCACGGCCTTGGACCGTTTGATCGTCAGCTCGCGGTTCTCGGACCAGTCGGCCAAATTGACGTTGAAAATGCGCGGCCGGTCGCTGGCCAGCGGGATCTTGTAGGTCGACGGCGCATGGGTGCGCAGCGCGCCCTTGTCGTCCCACCACAGCTCTTCCGTGGTCAGCCAACCCATGCCCTGAATGAACGCGCCCTCGACCTGTCCCTTGTCCAGAACAGGGTTCAGCGACCGGCCCACGTCGTGCAGGATGTCGGTCCGCGTGACGCGGTATTCGCCGGTCAGCGTGTCGATCATCACCTCGGAACAGGACGCGCCATAGGCGTAATAATAGAACGGACGCCCCTTGCCGCTGGCACGGTCCCAATGGATGTCGGGCGTTTTGTAAAAGCCTGCCGCCGAAAGCTGCACGCGCGCCATATAGGCCTGTTTGATGAAACTGTCGAAGGACAGCGTGTCGGTACCGATTTGTACAAGATTGGGCAGAAACCGTACATCTTCGGGTGCCACGCCCCATTTGTCAGCGGCGAACGCAACCAGCCGCCCCTTGATCTGCTCGACCGCATTCAGCGCCGCCATCCCGTTCAGGTCCGACCCCGACGACGCCGCCGTGGCGGATGTGTTCGGCACCTTTTCCGTCGTGGTCCTGGTGATCTTGATGCGGTCGAAATCCACCTGGAACGCATCGGCCACAACCTGCGCCACCTTGGTGTTCAGCCCCTGCCCCATCTCGGTGCCGCCGTGGTTCAGCGCGATGGAGCCGTCAGAGTATACATGCACCAGCGCACCGGCCTGATTGTAGTGGGTGGCGGTGAACGAGATGCCGAATTTGACCGGCGTCAGGGCGATGCCCTTTTTCAGGATTTTAGACCCTGCATTGAACTCAACAATCTCTGCCCGCCGCTGGCGATAGGCGGCGGCTTCCTCCAGCTCGTCCACCAGCCGGCCGATGATATTGTCCTGCACCTGCTGGTGATACGGCGTCAGATCCCGCCCCGCATCGCCATAGAAATTCACCTTGCGCACGTCCAGCGGATCGCGGCCCGTGGCGTATGCAATCTCTTCGATCATCCGTTCGGCAGCGACCACACCCTGCGGCCCGCCAAAGCCGCGAAAGGCCGTGTTCGAGACTGTATTCGTCTTCATCGGACGGCTGGTCAGCCGCACATGCGGGTAGAAATAGGCGTTGTCGGCGTGAAACAGCGCGCGGTCCGTCACCGGCCCGGACAGGTCCGACGAATACCCGCAGCGCGCGGCAAAACTGCTTTCGACCGCTTGAATGCGCCCGTCGTTGTCAAAGCCCACGTCGTAATCCACCACGAAATCATGGCGCTTGCCCGTCGCGGTCATGTCCTGATCGCGGTCGGGGCGGATTTTCACCGCGCGGTTCCATTTCTTTGCAGCCATCGCGGCGACCACGCAGAACAGGTTCATCTGGCTTTCCTTGCCGCCAAAGCCGCCGCCCATCCGCCGCACGTTCACCGTGACCGCATTGGACGGCACACCCAGCACATGCGCCACCATATGCTGCGCCTCGGACGGGTGCTGGGTGCTGCAATGCACCACCACGTCGTCATCCTCGCCCGGAATGGCAAAGGCAATCTGCCCTTCCAGATACATATGATCCTGCCCGCCGATGGTGATCCGCCCCTGAAGGCGGTTGGCAGCTGCGGCAAAGCCGTCTTCGACCGTGCCACGCTCCAGCTTCAAGGGTGCTGTGACATGGGGGTATCCGGCCTCCTGCGCGGCACCCACATCCAGCGCATGGGGCAGAACGGTGCAATCCACCTGCGCCAGCTCTGCCGCGCGGCGGGCAGCATCGCGGGTGTCTGCAATCACCGCAAACAGCGGCTGGCCGTGGAATTCGATCTTGTCGGTGGGGAACACCGGCTCGTCGTTCTGCCCCGTGGGGCTGATGTCATTGCACCCCGGCACATCGGCGGCGGTCAGTACGCCGACCACACCGGGGGCTGTGCGCACCGCGCTCAGGTCAATCGCGTTCAGCGTGGCGTGCGCCACCTTCGACACGCCCAGATAGGCGTGCAGCGTGCCCTGCGGTTGCGGAATGTCGTCGGTGTAATCCGCCGAACCCGTCACATGTTTGATGGCGCTGTCGTGAATACGGTCGGTGTGGACCGCGCCCCGGATCGAAAGTTCGTCTTTCATCGCATTCTCCTCCTTACGCTGTGGCCAGTTGCACCGGCGCGGTCGTCGCGTCGTCCTGTTCCAGAAAGAACCGGCGCAGCAGGTTCTGTGCCGCCAGCATCCGGTAGTCCGCTGAGGCCCGCCAATCGCTGAGCGGGGCAAAGTCCTGCGCCAAAGCCTGCGCTGCCTGCTCAAAGGCACCTTCCGACCACACCGCGCCACGCAAAGCCGCCTCGGCCTGCGCGGCCCGTTTCGGCGTCGCCGCCATCCCGCCAAAGGCGATGCGCACATCCGCGATCGTATCGCCATCGCGCGTCACGCTGATGCCTGCCGCGACCGAGGAAATATCCTCGTCCCGCCGTTTCGAAATCTTGTAGGCAGCGTCGATCTGCCCCTCTGCGGGCAGCGGCACGCGGATGCTTTCGACAAATTCGCCCGCCGCGCGGTCCTGTTTGCCGTAGTCGATGAAAAACGTCTCCAGCGGCAGCACCCGCCGCACATCGCCACGGCGCAAAGTGATCTCGGCCCCCAGCGCGATCAGCACCGGCGGCGTGTCCCCGATGGGCGAGCCGTTGGCGATGTTGCCGCCCACGGTGCCCATATTGCGCACCTGCCAGCCCGCGATGCGGTCCCAATAGGGGGCCAGATGCGGGAAGTGGTCCGCGATGGCATCCTGACACTCGCTGTAACTGGCCCCTGCCCCGATGTGCAACGCATCACCGTCCACCTGAACCGCCTTCAGCGCATCCAGATGGCCCAGGAAAATCGCGGGGCCAATGGGCCGCAGGAATTTCGTCACCCACAGGCCCACATCGGTGGCTCCGGCGATCAACGTGGCATCGGGATACTCCAGCAATGCCGACGCCAGATCGTCCACATCCGCAGGCAGGATCGCCAGATCATCCGCAGGCCCCGTCACGACCCGCACCCCGTCGCGCAGCGCCGTCAGCTGTGCGGTCACGCGGGCGCGCTCCGTGTTCAGATGATCGGCAGCGGGGGAGCCATAGCGGCTGACCGCCACGGCGGCGCGGATGATCGGCGCATAGCCGGTGCAGCGGCACAGGTTGCCTTGCAGCGCAGTTTCCACCTGCGTTTCCGTCGGCTCCGGCACCGCCATCCACAGCGCATAGAGGGACATCACGAACCCCGGCGTGCAGAACCCGCACTGGCTGCCGTGATGGTCCACCATCGCCTGTTGCACCGGATGCAGCCGCCCGTCGGGGCCGGACAGATGTTCAATGGTGACGACGTGGCAGCCGTCGACCGAGGCCAGAAACCGGATACAGGCGTTGACCGGCGCATAGCTCAGACCCTCCGGCCCCAACCGTCCGACCAGAACCGTACACGCCCCGCAATCGCCCTCGGCACAGCCTTCCTTGGTGCCGGTCATGCGCCGGTCAAGCCGCAGGAAATCCAGCAGCGTCTGGCTGGCGCCCACGTCGGGGACAGTGACCTCGCGGCCATTCAGAAGAAAGCGGATGTCGTGGCGTTGGGTCATGGGGGTCTCCTCGGGGTCGCCCTGTCTGCTGTTGCGGCAGACGGGATTTGAGGCAGGATACACCAGCGCACTGCATCGAAAAACTGCAGCTTTCGGCAAAGACTTTCAACAAAGTGTTGATAATGATGGCGTGAAACGCGAGTATACCGACAGGGCCACCAGCCAAGGAAACCTGCGCCATGTCCTATATCGAAAGCCTGAAAGTCTTTGTGCGCGTGGTTGAACTGGGCAGCATCACATCGGGCGGGCGCGACCTGCGCCTGACCCCGGCCGTGGCCAGTAAACGTATCAAGGAATTGGAAAAACATCTGGGCGTGCGCCTGTTCAACCGCACCACGCGGTCGCTGTCGCCCACCGAGGTCGGCCATGTGTTCTATGACGAGGCAAAGTCGGTTCTGGGCGCGCTGGAGACAGCAGAGGCCAAGGTCGCCAATTATTCCGCGCAGCCACGCGGCACCATCCAGATCACTGCACCGCTGGGGGCCGGCCGCCGCCTGATCGCGCCGCTGGTGCCGCGATTCGTCGATGCCTTTCCCGACACACGGGTGCGGATGCGCCTGTCGGATCGCAAGGTGGACATACTGGCCGACGGCCTGGACATCGCGTTTTTCATCGGCACGCCGGGGGATTCGAACATGAAGCTGCGCAAGATCGCGGATTGCGCCCGCGTGCTGTGCGCCGCCCCGCGCTATCTGGCGCAACGGGGCACGCCCGCGCGGCCCGACGATCTGATGGATCACAACTGCCTGTTGCTGCGCTATCCCCGCTCACCCGAATACTTCTGGACGCTGCAAACCGCGCAGGGGCCGCACAAGCTGGAAGTGGCGGGGAAATACGATGCCGATGACGGGGATGTGCTGACCGATTGGGCGCTGGACGGGCGCGGGATCGTGAACAAGCCACGGTTTGACGTGGCGGCGCATCTGGCGCGCGGCGATCTGGTCGAGGTGCTGCCTGATACGCCGCCGGTGCCCACGATCTTTGGGTGCTTGTATCCGCACAAGAAGTTGCAGGACCCGAAGGTACGGCTGTTCGTCGATTTCGTGGTGAAACACTGCGAGGGGCTGTTGCCTGCGGGTTAGGGACGAACCCTTTCCGCTCACCCCCCGCGCGGAACAAGGCCGAAGGCCGCCGCGCATCGCCGGGCCGCCCCACGGCACGGCGATTTGGCTTCTGTTAGTGCTTTACGAAAGCTCGGACGTGCTTGGCTGCCATAAAGTGCCAGACACCAAGGTCGGATCGCCGCACCTCGGCCCGTCAATGCGCGGCTTAGCGCTCCGTAGCAGCGCCTGCCCTAATCCCCCGACGCCGCCCGCACCCACGCCACGATCTGGCGACGGGCGTCATCATCCATCTGCACCGCATTGGGCGGTGGCATCGCGTGGCTCAACCCCGCCTGCATGTAGATCTGCGGCGCATGGCGCACCACGTCGCTTTTGGTCTCCAGCAGCACGCCCTTGGGCGGCCATTGCAGCCCTTCCCAAACCGGCTCGCGGGCGTGGCACATGGAACAGTTGGAAATCACCACGTCATAGGCCGCGTCAAACCCCTCTGCCGAGGCAAACCGCTGTTCGGTCGCGGTCAGGGGCCGCGCCTCGGCCTCTTCATAGGTGTCGTTCATCGGTGCCGTGGACAGCCACGCGATCAGGATGAACAGGATCACCGTCACGCCCCACGTCCAGTGCGGCCCCTTGCCGGTGGCGTGCATGGTGTTGAAGTAATGCCGGATCGTCACCCCTGTCAGGAACACAAGGCTGGCAATGATCCAGCTGTATTCGGTCGCAAAGGACAGCGGGTAATGCGTCGACAGCATCAGAAAGACGACAGGCAGCGTCAGGTAATTGTTGTGGGTCGACCGCAGCTTGGCGATCTTGCCGTATTTGGGGTCGGGCGTGCGCCCTTCCTGCAGGTCTTTGACCACGATGCGCTGGTTCGGCATGATGATGAAAAACACGTTGGCCGTCATGATCGTCGCCGTGAACGCCCCCAGATGCAGCAGCGCCGCGCGGCCGGTGAAAATCTGGTTATAGCCCCAGGACATCACCACAAGGATCACGAACAACAGCAGCATCAGGAACGTGGGCGTCTCACCCAGCTTCGATTTGCACATCAGATCGTAGAGAATCCAGCCAATCGTCAGCGAGCCACCCGAAATCAGGATGCCCTGCCACAGGGCCAGGTCCGCCTTGGTCGGGTCCAGCAAGAACAACTCGCCCCCGACCCAATAGACGATCATCAACAGCGCCGCCCCCGACACCCATGTGATGTAGCTTTGCCATTTGTGCCAGATCAGGTGCTCGGGCATGTTTTCAGGGGCCACCAGATATTTCTGGATGTGATAAAATCCCCCGCCGTGCACCTGCCATTCCTCGCCATGCGCACCCACGGGCATGTTCGGTACTTTTTTCAGGCCCAGATCCAGCGCGATGAAAAAGAACGACGCGCCGATCCATGCCATCGCGGTGACAACATGCAACCAGCGGACAGCGAACGCGGCCCAGTCCCACAAGACAGCCAGATCATACATGGCACTTCTCCCTCGATTCCTATGTCCCGCCACTCTAGGCGTTTGCACATTCTTCTGCTATTAACGCAAAAGACCAAGCAGCATCAAAAAATTCAGAACAATGTCCTATCTTGATAATATCCGCACCTTTGTGCGTGTCTACGAATTGGGCAGCATGTCCGCCGCCGGGCGCGATTTGCGCATTTCTCCGGCAGTGACGTCGTCGCGGATTTCCCAGCTTGAGGATCATCTGAGCGTGCGCCTGTTCCAGCGCACCACCCGCAGCCTGACCCCGACCGAGCAGGGCAAAGCGTTTTACAGCGGGGCCTGCGAGATACTGGAATCCGTCGACAACGCCGAGGCACAGGTGGTGTCGATCACCGACAACCCCAAGGGTGCCTTGTTCGTGGCCGCCCCCCTGGGCGTCGGCCGGCGGCTGATCGCGCCGCAGGTGCCTGCGTTTCTGAAAGCCTACCCCGAGGTGTCCGTGCGCCTGCGCCTGACCGACCGCAAGGTGGACCTGACCACCGAAGGGCTGGATCTGGCGTTTTTCCTCGGCCAGCCCGAGGACAGCAACCTGCGCATCCGCAAGATCGCCGATGTGGAACGGGTGCTGTGCGCCGCCCCCGACTACATCGCCGCGCGCGGCAATCCGGTGTCGGGCGAGGCGCTGGTGAGCGACCGCCACGAATGCCTGAACCTGCGCTTTCCCGGTGCGCCCGAATTCCAGTGGCGGCTGATGACGCCCGAGGGGCCGAAGCGCTTTGCCGTGACGGGGCGCTACGAATCCGACGACGGCGACGTGCTGATCGACTGGGCGCTGGCGGGGCAAGGGATCGTGCTGAAACCGATCTTCGAAGTGGCCGACCACCTGCGCGCCGGTCGGCTGGTGCCCGTGGCCACCGCCACCCCGCCCGAGCCGATCCAGATGGCGTGCCTGTTCACCCACCGCAAACGCCAGGACCCCAAAACGCGCCTGTTCATGGATTTCGTGATCGACCGCATCAGCAAGGACGTGCGCGACAGCGGGATGCTATAAGGGGGAGTGACCTTGCCACAAAGGGCAGCGCCCGACCGCGGGTGGGCGCCGATACCTTCGTTCATGCCACTTTATCTATCCGCTTTGGCGTGCGGATGAAGAAACGCAATACAGTGAGAAAGCGCCCGCCCGTCGCACCAAAGGTGCGCCGACTATTTCAGGCACGCCTCCGGCGTGACGGGCGGTCGGGCGCTGCCCGGCGGCACTGCGTGCCTTGATTCCGGGCTTTGGTGGAGAGCAGCATCGTTGCGCGTAGCGGACCCCTGCGCGGATTCAAGGCCGCAGGCCGCCGCGCATCGCCGGGCCGCCCCACGGCACGGCGATTTGGTTTCTGTTGCGCGAAACAGATGGGTGGGAAGTGCTTGGCTGCCATAAAGTGGCATGCACGACGGTCGGATCGCCGCACCTCGGCCCGGCGATGCGCGGCTTCGGGCTCCATTTTCAGCGTAAACCTCAACTCCCCCGATACGTCGAATACCCGAACGGCGACAGCAACAGCGGCACGTGGTAGTGCATCGCCTCCGACATCCCGAACCGCAGCGGGATCACGTCCAGAAAGCGCGGCGCTTCGGGTGGCACACCGCAGGCATCCAGATAATCGCCCGCGTGAAACACCAGCTCGTAGGTGCCGACCTGAAACTCCGCCTCGGGCAGGATCTGCGCATCCGTGCGCCCGTCCGCATTGGTTTCAACCGTTCTCAGATGCGTCCGCCCCCCATCCTCGACCCGAAACAGGTCAATCCGCAGCCCCGCCGCGGGACACCCCCGCGCCGTATCCAGAACATGGGTTGTCAAATATCCGGCCATCGCATTTCCTCCTGTGCGTTCCGCTGGCATATAGACAGAGTGCCGCACCCCCGGCAAAGCATCGCGCACAAGAGGCTGCTTCTGATATTTTTTGATAATCCCCGCGATTGTTTTGGATTACAGGGGTGTAGACCCGATCAAAGGAGACCACCATGAACCGCTACCCCCGTGACATGACCGGCCATGGTGCCACCCCGCCCGCAGCCAACTGGCCCGATGGCGCAAAGATCGCCGTTCAGATCGTGCTGAACTACGAAGAGGGTGGCGAAAACAACATCCTGCACGGCGATGCGGCATCCGAGGCATTCCTGTCCGAAATCACCGGCGCGCAGCCCTGGGTCGGACAGCGGCACTGGAACATGGAAACCATCTATGAATACGGATCGCGCGTAGGTTTCTGGCGCCTGCACCGCATGATGGCCGACCTGCCCGTCACCGTCTACGGCGTGGCCACCGCGCTGGCCCGTGCGCCGGAACAGGTCAAGGCGATGCAGACCGCAGGCTGGGAGATCGCCAGCCACGGGTTGAAATGGGTCGAACACAAGGACATGCCCGAGGACGAGGAGCGCGCCGCGATCGCCGAGGCCATCCGCCTGCACACCGAAGTCACCGGCACCCCGCCGCGCGGCTGGTACACGGGGCGGTGTTCGATGAACACCAACCGTCTGGCCGCCGAGACGGGGCAGTTTGCCTATCTGGCCGACACCTATTCCGACGAGCTGCCCTATTGGGAACGTTTTGACGGGCGCGATCAGCTGATGGTGCCCTATACGATGGACTGCAACGACATGCGCTTTGGCATTCAGGCGGGCTTTACCACCGGGGCGCAGTTCGAAAGCTATCTGATGGACAGTTTCGACATGCTCTATGCCGAAGGACAAGAGGGCGCGCCCAAGATGCTGTCGATCGGCCTGCATTGCCGCATCGCGGGCCGTCCGGGGCGGGCCGCCGGGCTGAAACGGGCACTGGATTACATGAAGTCGCACGAGGGCGTCTGGTTCGCCAGCCGTCTGGAGATCGCCGAACATTGGGCGCGCGCTCACCCTGCCCCGACGGCACAGCGCCCTTCGGACATGGACCGCGACACATTCGTGCAGGCCTTCGGCGGCATCTTTGAACACAGCCCCTGGATCGCCGAGGGCGCGCACGCGCTGGAACTGGGCCGCACCCACGACACCGCGCAGGGCATCCATCAGGCGCTGGCGCGGGTGTTCCGCACTGCGTCAGAACAGCAACGTCTGGCCGTGCTGACCGCCCACCCCGATCTGGCGGGCAAGCTGGCGACGGCGAAACGTCTGACCGCAGAATCCACCGCCGAGCAAGCCTCGGTCGGCCTTGATGCGCTGACCGACGACGAACGTGCGAAATTCACCGAACTGAACGTCGCCTACACCGCCAAGTTCGGCTTTCCCTTCATCATCGCCGTGCGCGACAACACCAAGGCGTCGATCATGGACGCCTTCGCCCGCCGCATCGACAACGACCGCGACACCGAGTTTGCCGAGGCCTGCGCACAGGTCGAACGCATTGCGGAACTGCGCCTGATCGAGAAGTTCGGCGCATGACCCAGACGCTGAAACTCAGCGCCCTGACGGCCGAAGCGTTTGCCCCCTTCGGCGATGTTCTGGATGTCTCGGGCACGCCGGACAAGATCATCAACCAGGGCCTGTGCGGCCGCCATCACGACCGCGCCAGGCTGGACTTCGGCGACGGGCGCGCGGGCATCAGCCTGTTCAACGCCGAACCGCGCCAGTTTCCGATCACGCTGGATATGGTGGAACGTCACCCCGAGGGGTCTCAGGCCTTTATCCCGATGAGCCTGCATCCCTTCGTCGTGGTGGTCGCCCCCGACGAAAACGGCAAACCCGGAGCCCCCCGCGCGTTCGTGACCGAGGCAGGACAGGCGATCAACCTGCACCGCGGCACATGGCACGGCGTCCTGACCCCGATCCACGCGCCGGGGCTGTTCGCCGTGGTCGACCGCATTGGAAACGGCGCGAACCTTGAGGAACATTGGTTCGAGACAGGGTACGAGATTGTAGAGGGCGCTCAGTCGCGTTGATCCGTATTCATTCTTTTTCCAATCAACTTGCCAGAGCTTTCACAGCGCTGACCCTGTCCGTGCAACCGAACTCCTAGCTTAAGCCCAGCACCAAAGCCCGGAATCAAGGCACGCAGTGCCGCCGGGCAGCGCCCGACCGCCCCATGGGCGGGCGCTTCTTCACCGTATTGCAATTCTGTATCCCCACGCCAAGGCGGATAGATAAAGTGGCATGAACGAAGGTATCGGCGCCCACCCGCGGTCAGCCGCTGCCCTGTGTCGTCAGATCATTCACCCCCGCCCCAACATGTTCACCGCCTGCATCAGCGAGGGGCGCATGGCGCGGACGAAATCCTCTTCGGGCCAGTCTGCCAGCATCGCCGTGATCGTGACGGCCCCGATCGGCACGCCTTGGGCGTTGACGATGGCGGCGCCGATGGCAATCTCGCCCGGCATCAACTGTTCCAACGCCACGGCGTAGCCTTGTTGTTTCACCTGCCGCGTTTTCTCAAATATCGCATCGGGATCGGTCAGCGTATGTTCGGTGAACTTCATCCGGTCGGACCGCGCCAGAACATCCCGCGCGGCGTCCTCGTCCATCTGCGACAGCACGGACCAGCCGGTTGACGTGCAATACATCGGCACGCTGTGCCCCAGCATCATCGCGTGCAGCGTGTCCCGCTTGGGCTGGAACCGCGTCGCATAGATCAGCCGCACGTCGTCGATCAGCGACAGGTCCACCCGTTCGCCCACCGTGTCGCGCAGTTGCAACAGCACCGGAATGGCGCGCTGGATCAGGCCGTTCAGGCGCATGGTGTCAAAGATATGGTCGTACAGACGAATGCCCGGCAAATAGCCCGTGTCGCGGTCGTCGCGCTGGATATACCCCAGCTTGCGCAGGGTGTGGATGATCCGTTGCGTGGTGCTGCGGTCCAGCCCCGCGGCCTTGGACATATCGGTCAAGCTCAGAGGGCCCTGCGCCCCGTGAAAGGCCGACAGCACCTGCATGGTGCGCGCCGCCGCGCGGACGAACAACGCGTCGCTGCCCCCCGCTTCGGTGTCGTTGACAGCAGCCGGATAGGAACCATTCCAGGCGTGGATCGTCTCGTTCGTCATTCTCACCCTCTCTTGCGTGGCATCCGGCCGCTATATCACGTCGGTCGCAACGCCCGCCCGACATTTCTGCCCCGATGCGCCCCTGCGGGCGGCATGTGTGGCACCAGATCACGCAAACCGCCGCATTTTGCCTGAAATTTCCTGAATAGGCTTGTCGGGTTGATATGCCTATGTCAACAATTGATACAGTTGCATCAAAAATAGCCTGCGGCACCCGCACTGCCCATCGGCAAAAACAAGGACCCAAGGAATGACCAGCACGTCATTGCACGAACTGACCGCGACCCAACTGATTGAGCTTTATAAATCCGGCAAGGCCACGCCCGTCGACGCGACCCGCGACGTGATCGCCCAGATCGCCCGCCGCGAGCCCGAGCTGCAGGCGACCTATGCCTATGACCCCGAAGGCGCGTTGAAGACCGCCGAGGAATCGGCCGCCCGCTGGAAAAACGGCGAACAGATCACCCAAGACGGCGTGACCATTGACGGCATCCCGACCACCATCAAGGAAAACATCGCCACCAAGGGCACGCCCGTCCCCTTTGGCACCGCCGCCACGCCGCTGGTTCCCGCCGAACAGGACGCGCCGCCCTCGGCCCGCCTGCGCGAAGCGGGGGCTGTCATTCTGGGCAAGACCACGATGCCCGAATTCGGCGCGATGTCTTCGGGCCTGTCCAGCATCCACCCGCTGACGCGCAACCCGTGGAACCTGAAAATGAACCCCGGCGGCTCCAGCGCAGGGGCCGGTGCGGCAGGGGCCGCAGGCTATGGCCCGCTGCACGTCGGCACCGACATCGGCGGCTCGATCCGCTTTCCCGCAGGCTGGAATGGGCTGGTCGGCCTGAAACCCAGCCTGGGCCGCGTCCAGATCGACCCGCCGTTCATGGGCCGCTGTGCCGGTCCGATGACCCGCACCGTTGACGATGCCGCGCTGATGATGGCCGTCCTGTCGCGCCCCGACCCGGATCAACGCGACTGGATGAACCTGCCGCCCGCCGACATCAACTGGACCGATCTGGACATGGACCTGACCGGCGTCAAAATCGGTCTGCAACTGGATGCCGGTTGCGGCATGCCCATCGACCCGCAGGTGATCCCGCCGGTTCTCGAGGCCGCCAAGGCGTTCGAGGCCGCAGGCGCCATCATCGAGGAAGTCGCCCCCTGGATGACCGACGAGATCCTGCAAGGGCTGAACCGCTTCTGGAGCATCCGCGCCGCCAAGGACATCGCCGACCTGCCGCCGGGCCACCGCGAAAAGATCCTGCCGATTTTCCTGGAGTGGGTCGAACCGGTGCCGGGCTTTACCGCCCTCGAAGGCTATCGCGCGTTCCAGGCAACGGTCGACATTCGCAAGCTGACCGTCGCCGCCACCAAACCCTACGACTTCATGCTGTCGCCGCTGTCGGCGCACATCAGCTTTCCGGCGGAATGGGGCTATGCCAACAACGACGTGACCCGCGCCCACGACCAGATCGGCTTTACCGTGCCCTATAACATGAGCGAACAGCCCGCCGTGTCGCTGTGCTGTGGCTATGACACCAACGGCGTGCCGATGGGCCTGCAAATCGCGGGTCACAGGTTTGACGATCTGGGCGTGCTGCGGATGGCCAAAGCCTATGAACACATGCGGCCCGCCATGCGCCCCTGGCCGATGTAAGACCACAATATACCCAAGGCCCGGCATCACCGTCGGGCCTTGGCCCCGATCACGCGGCCGCAGGCGGCCAGCGGTCGGCCCAGGGCATCAGTTTCTCCAGCGCCGCCGCGACCGTCAGCAACGTCGCCTCGGAATGCCACGGGCCCACGATCTGCATCCCGATGGGAATGCCCTTGCTGCTCATCCCCACGGGCACCGACATCGCCGGATGGCCGCTGGCATTCTGCGGCACGGTATAGGGATACCACGCCTCGCGCAGCGGCCCGTAATCCACCCCGTCCACGACCAGCGGCGCATCCTGCACCTGATCAATCGGCAGCGACGGCGTGGTGATGGTGGGCGTGACGTAAACATCGGTGCCGTCCAGCAGATGCTCCATATTGTGGAAAATATCCGTCCGCGCGCGCAGCGCCATGGCCAGCGCGTCATAGGAATGATGCGGGCTCGACGTCAGCGACAACTTTGCCGTGCGGTCCATCCGGTCGCCAAACTCCTCGACCAGATGGCCGAAACGACCGTATTGATAGGCGCGCATATGGGTCAGCGCGCTGGCGATATCATGCACCGGATCGTCAATCATGGCGACCTCTTGCGCCCCTGCCCCGGTCAGCGCCGACACAGCGTTCAGCACCGCCGCCTCGACCTCGGGATCGACCCAGTCGTTGACCGTGCGCATCATCACCCGCACGCGCATCCCCTTCATCGCCTTGACCGGATCGCCCGGCAGCGTGATGGGCGCTGCAGGGCTGCCAAAGGACCACGGGTCGCGGCGGTCCATGCCCTTCATCCCGTTCAGGCCCAGGGCAAGGTCCGCTATCGACCGCCCCATCACCCCGATCACGGTGAACGAGCCGAACACATCCGTGGTGGATTCGTGCGGGATCAGCCCCCAGGTGGGCTTGATGCCTGCAACACCGCAGGCCGACGCCGGAATGCGCCCCGACCCAGCCCCGTCCGACGACAGGTGCAGTGGACCGAACCCCATGGCGGTCGCAACACCCGTGCCGCCCGACGACCCGCCGCAACTGCGCGACAAGTCCCAGGGGTTGCGGGTGATTCCGTTGGTGGGGCAATCGGTGATCACCTTGTGCCCGAACTCCGGCGTTGCGGTCTTGGCAAAGGGAATGGCCCCCTTGCGGCGCAAACGCGCGACGGCTTCGACATCGGCGTCGGGCATCAGCCCCTTGTGGGCAAAAGACCCGCTTTCCGTCGGCAACCCTTTGACGTTCAGCAGATCCTTGGCGGTGATCGGAATGCCCTGAAACGCGCCGGGCGCTTCGCCGCGCGCCAGTGCCGCATCGCGGGCCTCGGCCTCGGCCATCGCGGCCTCGGGGTCCATGTTGGCGATGCCGTTGGTGTCCTTGTCCAACCGCTCGATCCGGTCCAGCACGGCACGCATCAGCCGCGCCGCCTTGACCTTGCCGGATTGCGTCAGCGGCAAAAGCTCGGTTGCCGTCATCCGGCACAGATCGTCATCGGTCATCTTCGGTCTCCCTTTGGTCCTGTCCGCCGGATTAGGGATGTCCCCAAAGGCGAACGCAACGGTTAAAGCTGTAGGAACGTCCTGGCGTTTCCGCCCAGCCAGCGCGCGACAATGTCGTCTTCGATCGGCAACTGGCGCACCTCGTCCAGCACACGGTCCATCGGCTGCATCGGCCATGCGGTGCCCACGATCATGCGGTCCTTCAGCACCGTGCGCCCGTATTGCATCAGCGGACCATAGCCCGAGTTTTCAACCGCCATCAGCTTGGGCCGCATCGCCACCAGCCCGATCCACAGGTTCGGATGCCGCCACGCGACCGCCAGCAATTCCTGCACCCACGGCCAGCCCGGCGGCGACGCGATGGCGCGCAGTTCGGGAAAATCGCACAGCACCCGGTCCAGCATCTCGGGTCGTCCGAAATCAGGCGAGGATTTCAGCGAAAAGTTGACACCGACATGGATGTTCACCGGAATGTCCAGTTCCACGCATTTGGCATACAGCGGGTACATACGCCGGTCGTCGATGGCCAACTGGTTCTCGAAACATTGCAGGTTCAGACCTTTCAGACCCAGCTCGCGCACCGCGTATTCCAGCTCGCGCACCGCCGTCATGCCCTTGTTGGGGTCCACGCCGGCAAAGCCCAGAAACCGCCCCGGATGGGCCGCGACCACCTCGGCCACCGCTTCGTTGGTGACCCGCCCGCCAAAGGTGGTTTCCACATCGCGCGCCTTGATCACCGTCAGGTCAATCCCCGCCGCATCCACGTTGGCAAACCACTGTTCCAGCGTGGTCTCGCCCCGCGCCGCGTCCTTTTCGCTGGACGCATAGACCCGCCGATAATTCGCCAGATGGCTGCCATCGCCCAGCGACAGCGTCTTGATGGGCGGCGTTGCGCCAAAGTCGATGATCATGGCAATTCTCCTAACGCCACAGGTGTTCCACGCGGTCGAATGCACCGATCCGGTGATCGTCGCGCGCCTTGGCCAGTTCGGTCTTGGCCACTTTGAATGACGTGGTGCGGGGCATGGTTTCGATAAACTCAAAGTACCGCGGCACCTTGAACGAGGCGAGCCGGTGACCCGCATATTCCACGATCTGCCCGACCAGCGCCGCATCGCCGGTCGCCCCCTTCTGCAACGAGATAAAGGCCTTGACCTCTTCACCACGCAGCGCGTCCGGCACCGCGATCAGCGCCACCTCTTCGATGGCCTCCATGTCGCGCAACACGCCCTCGACCTCGCGGCAGGCGATGTTTTCGCCCGACCGCCGGATCATGTCCTTCTTGCGGCCGACGATGTAATGATAGCCCTGCGCATCCTTGCGGAACAGATCACCCGTGTGCAGCCAGCCCCCCGCCAACAGCTCTGCCGACGCCTTGGGGTTGTCGAAATAGCCCGCCGCCATGCCGGGACCGCGCACCAGCAATTCACCGATCTCGCCCGTCGGCACCTCGCGGCCCGCATCATCGACGATTTTCGTCTCGCGGAACGGCGATGCGATGCCGCAGCTGCCCGACCCGATCATGTCGTCGGATTCCAGCGGCATATACATGCCCGATCCGATCTCGGTCATGCCAAAGGCCTCGCGCGCGATCAGCCCGTAACGCTCCTCGATCTCGCGATGCGCCGAGGCGCGCACGCCGTAGATGTTCGCCCGCACCACGGGGTTGTCCGCATCATGGGCGGCAGGGGGTTGTTTCAGCGCCGCCTCCGGGAACAGGCAGAAATTGATCCGGTGCGCGGACAGCCAGTGCGAGAATTTCGACGCGCTCTGCTTGCGTCCCACCACCAGCGTGCCGCGCTGATAAATCGCCATCAGCAACAGCCATTGCGGGTCCATGTAGCTGAAGGGCGTCGTTGCCAGAACCCGCCCGAACCGCTGCCCGTCGCGCCATGCGTTCACCATGCCGATGGTCAGCCAATAGCGGTGCGACAACAGGCACCCCTTGGGCAACCCCGTGGTCCCCGAGGTATACTGAATGTTCAACAGATCATCGCAGCCCACCGTCACCTGCGGGCAATCCTGCGCATCGGCGCGCTGCCAGCGGTCGGCCCAGTCGTCCGAACCGACAACAGCCACGGTCGGGGTCACGGTCGCGGCCTTCAGAATTTCCGCCAGCTCCTGATGGATCACCAGAAACTTTGCATTCGCATTGGTCACCGCATAATCCAGCTCGCGCGGGGAATAGCGGGTGTTCACCGGCACCATCACCGCGCCCAACCGGCCAAGCGCCAGCCAGACCAGTGGCATTTCGCATACGTTGGGCAGCATCACCGCCACCTTGTCGCCCTGACGCACCCCCAGTTCGGCCAGCAACGCCGCCATCCGGCGGCTGTCATGCTGGCCTTGGGCATAGGTCGTCTGCCTGCCGTCCTCGAAGAAATCCCACAGCATCTGGTCGGGGCTGTCGCGCACCGCCTCGTCCAGCAGCGCAGGCACCGATTGCGGCAATTCGGCCGCCTCGATCGTGGCGCGGCGTTGGTCTGGAGTTTGATCCGGGCGGGTCAGAGGTACGGGTGTCATCCGGGCTTATGTCCTGCGATTTCTACGTGCATCAGATGGACCAGCGTCCCTCTTGCCTTTCACCTAGACAGCCATTCTGCCGGCGCGCAAATGCCAAATGGTTCACTAAACATTACCCCAGATTATGATTGGTATACCGAGGAAAACGGGCATGTTTCAGCAGCCTACAGGGATGGCGCTGACGGTTTTCGCGCACCCGTCTTGCGAGCAATCGCAACAAACATTCCATAATCGAATGATATTGGAAAAACTTGCTATTTGACTTGAACGGGGTCGGTGGCGCGAACTTGGTCCATGATCCAGACACCTCATATCCCCATCGCATCCATCGTGGAGACCCAGAATTTGGCCCGTGACAACACCCCTGCCGAACCGATCCTGTCCATTGATCACGTCACCAAACGGTTTGACGGAGCCACGGCGGTCAGCAGCGTGTGCATCGACATCATGCAGGGCGAATTCGTCACCCTTCTGGGGCCCTCGGGCTGTGGCAAGTCCACCTTGCTGCGCATGATCGCAGGGTTCGAGACGCCCACCCATGGCCGCATCCTGATGCGCGGCGAGGATATGTCCCACCGCCCCGCCTATGACCGCGAGATCGGGCTGGTCTTTCAGAACCTTGCGCTGTTTCCGCATATGAACGTCTTTGACAACGTGGCCTTCGGGCTGCGCGCACGGGGCCGCACTGACGGGCTGAAAGCCAAGGTGCAGGACATGCTGGCGCTGGTCGGCCTTGACGGGTTTGACGACCGCCGCACCGGACAGATCTCCGGCGGGCAACGGCAGCGCGTGGCGCTGGCGCGGTCGCTGGTCACCCAGCCCGATGTGCTGCTGCTGGACGAGCCGCTGTCGGCACTGGACCTGAAACTGCGCCGCCAGTTGCAGACCGAGTTGAAGCGCATCCAGCAGGAAACCGGCATCACCTTCGTCTTCGTCACCCACGATCAGGAAGAAGCCCTGTCGATGTCCGACCGCATCGCCGTGATGAACGCGGGCCGGGTCGAGCAATTCGGCTCGGCGGTCGACACCTATCACCGCCCGGCCACCGAATTCGTGGCCCGGTTCGTCGGGGAAACCAACCTGCTGCGCGGACAGGTTCAGGCGGCCAGCGGCGGACGGGTGACGCTGAAACTCGACAACGTCAACGCCACCGTGACCGTCCCTGCGGGTGACAGCTCGCTGGGGCTGGGCACCGACGTGGCCATCTCGATCCGGCCCGAACACATGACCCTTGGCACAGGCACCGACCAGCCGATTGCAGCAACGGTCCTGTCCCACAGCTTTTCCGGCGCCACGATCACCTATGCGCTGGACAGCGCGGCGGGCCGCCTTCTGGCGCAGGTGCCGTTCCAACCGGGCGGCGGTCACCCGCTGCCGGCCAAAGCTTCGGTATCGGTCGGATGGGCCGACACTGCGGTCACCTTGATCCCGGGCAAACCGGGACATTCACAATCTGACATGGAGAACTGACATGAACCTGACACGACGCCAGACCATCGCCGGGGCGCTCGGCACAGCCGCCGCCCTCAGCCTTCCGGGACGTCTTTCGGCCCAGACCGACCAGCTGCTGCACGCCTCCTGGGGCGGCGGCACGGGGGACACCTGGACCCATTCCTTTGCCACCCCCTATCAGGAACAATCCGGCACCGCCGTGCGCGTGGTCGAGGTCCCCAACCCCGAGGCCCAGTTCCGCGCCCAGGCCGGCGCGCCACAATATCACACCGGCATCGGCACCTTTGTGCAGGGCGTGAACCTGATGCGCGACGACATGCTGGAAACCTTCAGCATCGACGAACTGCCCGCGATGAAGGACATCGACGAGAAATACTGGCTGAAAACCCCCGATGGCCGTCTGGCCGGTGTCACACCCTATTTCGCCTATTACGGCATCGCCGTGAACACCAACGAAGCCTCGGTTGACGACTTCCAGTCCTGGAAGGATCTGGCGAACGAGAAATGGCGCGGCCGTCTGGGCATGACCCGCCCGATCTACCTGTCGACCTACGACCTGACCATGTTCTCGATCGCCGCAGGCGGCGACGAGAAAAACACCGCAGGCGGCATGGAGCTGTTGACCGGCATGGCGCGCAACGTGCTGATCGTGTCGAACTCGCTCGCGCAGCAGAACACCATGCTGGAACGCGGCGAAGTGGCGGCGATGCCCTTCTATTCCACCCGCGTCTGGGCCCTGAACGAAGCGGGCGTGGACTACGTCAAGATGGTGATCCCCACCGAAGGCAGCCTGTTGTTGCCCTATGCCGTCTTTGCCCCCAAGGGCGTCAAGGACCGCGAACAGGTCGCGGAATGGCTGAACTTCTGCGCCAGCGCCAAACCGCAAGAAGAGGGCATGGCATATTCCGGCTACATCCCCGCCAACTCGAACGCGGTCGCAACGGATGACATCAAGGCCAAGCTGGGCATGGATTACACCGACCTGCGCGCCAAGCTGTACCAGCCCGACTGGGGCTATATCGCGGAACACCAAAAAGAGACCGTCGCCGCCATCGACCAGATGATGTCGACCCTGTGATCTAACTGCAGGCCCGGCACAATCCGGGCCTGCCCCCTCTCGCCCACACGAACGGAGCCTTCTTATGGCCAGGACCCTGCGGTCTGCCCTGTTGCTTGCCCCCTCGGCGGTGCTGATCGGGATTTTCCTGATCGGACTGGTGCGGCTGATCGCGTCCTCGGTCCTGTTCGACGGGCAGATCGACCTGCACCATTACGTCGACATCATGAACCGCCCCGACTATATCGCCATGCTGGGCCGGACCCTGCGCACGGCGGCGCTGACCACGTTTTTCTGCCTGCTGCTGGGCTATCCCACCGCCTATTACGTGGCGCGCTATCAGGGCAACCGGAACATCCTGCTGCTGCTGATCATCTTCCCGTGGCTGGTGTCCATCGTGGTGCGCAGCTATGGCTGGGTCGTGATCCTGGGCCCGCGCGGGCTGGTCAACGGGTTCCTGATGTGGACCGGCATGGCCGACCGCCCGCTCAAACTGATGTACAACGACTTTGGCGTGGTGATGGGGCTGGTGCATGTGCTGCTGCCCTTCATGATCATCGCCATCCTGTCGGTGCTGATGCAAATCTCGCGCAATCTCGAAGAGGCTTCGATGAGCCTTGGCGGCCACCCCTTCTACAGCTTTCGCACCGTTCTGCTGCCGCTGTCCCTGCCCGGCATCCTGACCGGCGTGACGCTGGTCTACCTGATGTCCACCGGCGCGATTGTCACCCCGCTGCTGCTGGGGGGCTTGGGTGACACGATGATCGGCACCGAGATTTTCCAGGAGGTCATGCACTTCTTTGACTACCCCAAGGCCGCAGCCCTGGCGACCGTCCTGCTGGTCACCGCCATGGCCGTCGTGCTGCCGCTGCAATTTCTGGAACGCTGGCTGTCCAAACGTCTGACCGATGGAGCCCCCTCATGATCGCCCGTTACATCGGCATCGCCGTCCTGTTGTTCCTGCCCATGCCGATCATCATCGTGGTGCTGTCGTCCTTTACCTCGGCGGGCTATCTGTCCTTCCCGATCAAGGGGCTGTCGCTGCGCTGGTATGCGGAATTCCTCGGCTCGGCCGACTGGCTGCGGGTTCTGGGCACCTCGGCGCTGCTGGCGCTGATTGGCGCCGTGGTCAGCACCGGCGCCTGTTTTGCCGCCGCCTGGGCCGTGGTCCGCCACAAGATCCGCTTTGGCGCCACCTATGAAACCATCCTGCTGGCGCCGCTGATCTTTCCCCATGCCGCGATTGGCGTGATCATGATCGTCACCCTGTCCAGTCTGGGCTGGCTTGGCACGTTCTCGGGGCTGGTGCTGGTGCATTGCATCCTGACCATTCCCTACGCCTATCGCCCCGTCGCCGCCGCCCTGCGCAAATCCGACGCCGCACTGGAAGAGGCCGCCGCCAGCCTGGGCGCACGCCCCTGGCGCACCTTCTGGATGGTGACCCTGCCCGCCGTGCGCCCCGGTCTGGTCACGTCGCTGCTGTTCACCTTTATCATCTCGTTCGACGAGGTGACGGTGACCCTGTTCCTTGTCGGCCCCTTCGTGATGACCCTGCCCGTTCAGGTGTTTTCCGAAGTGCTGGAAAGCGCCAGCCCCATCATCGCAGCCGTATCGGCGGCGCTGGTGCTGTTCACTTCGGCCATGGTGTTCATTCTGGACCGAGTCATCGGCATCCAGTTCTTCGTGGAACGCGACTGATGCAAAACCTGATCAGCACTCCCTACTGGTGGGAGGCCGCACCCCCGCGCCGTCTGGGCAACACGCCGCCTGCGAAAACCGATGTGGTGATCGTCGGTGGCGGCTTTACCGGCCTGAACGCGGCCATCACCCTGCGCCGCGCCGGCGTGTCTGTGGTGGTGCTCGAAGCCGAAGCCTTTGGCTTTGGCGCCAGCGGGCGCAATGCGGGCCATGTGTCCAGCGGCGTGAACCTTGGCAAATCCGCCGCGTCGTCCAACGTCCGCTCACCGCTTGAGGGGCGCTTGCCCCCCGGCGTCTACGACACCCTGAAGGCCGAGGCCGCCGCCTCCTTCGACCATATCGAAGCCTTGATGCCGCAGCTGCCGCGCGATGCGGAATACCGCCGCTCGGGCCGCGTCGTCTGCGCCGCCCTGCCCGCCCATTTCACAGCGATGCAGGCCAAAAGCACCAAGATGACCAGGGACGGCACGCACCTCTACCCAAAGACCGACCAGCGTCAGGTGATCGGCACGGATCTCTACCACGGCGTCATGACCATCGACCGCGCAGGCCAGTTGCATCCGGGCAAATACGTGCAGGGTCTGGTCGACCTCGCCGCAAGCGAAGGCGCGGTCCTGTGCGACAACCACCGCGTCAGCGGCATCAGCCGCGCAGGCACCGGATGGCGGGTCGCCGCGGCCAATGCGCGGGTGGATTGCGAAAAGGTGTTCATCGCCACCAACGGCTATTCCGACACCCTGCGCCCGTGGATGCGCCGCCGGGTGATCCCAGCGGCCAGCTACATCGTGGTCACCGACGAACTGCCCGACGGTGTCATCGACGAGCTGCTGCCCCATGGCCGCACCGCCGTCGACAGCAAACGGCTGCTCAGCTACTACCGCCCCACCCCCGACCGCAAACGCATCCTCTTCGGCGGCCGCGCCAGCCTGCAGGAACGCCCCGCGCAAGAGGTGGCCTGCGAACTCGCCGCACGGCTCTATGCGGTGTTTCCGCAGATCACCGGCCTGCCGATGCGCTACGCGTGGTCGGGCAAGATCGCCTTTACCTTCGACCTGCTGCCGCACCTGGGCGAACACGAAGGCATCGTTCACGCCCTTGGCTGCAACGGCTCGGGCGTGGCCATGCAAAGCTATCTGGGCCACATGGCGGGTCAGGCGATGTCGGGGGGCCCAAA
Source organism: Sulfitobacter sp. 20_GPM-1509m (assembly GCF_000620505.1). GTDB lineage: Bacteria > Pseudomonadota > Alphaproteobacteria > Rhodobacterales > Rhodobacteraceae > Pseudosulfitobacter. The sequence goes on from NZ_JIBC01000012.1 coordinate 92,717, forward strand.
ATCCGCCTTCTGGAATCTGGATTTCCCCACCGTGCCCTTCTACCGCGAAACCCCGTGGTTCCTGCCCGCCGTCACCGGCTGGTATCGCTTCCGCGACGCGGTGGAACGGATGACCGGCCTGTAGCCCCATGCAAAAAGGGCCGGCGCATCCCTGCACCGGCCGGTTCTGGCCCTTCTCGCCCAAACGCAGTTGAGCGTTGAAGGTGCCCCGTCAGCTTATTTCAAAAGCGCCGACAGCTTTTGCAGCGTTCTAAGAGCCTGCGCGGCTTCCCCATCATCAAGTTCTGCTGCAAGGCGCGCGTTCCATGGCAGGCGTTGCTGATTTGCAAGCGCATAGATCTTCGTGCCTTGCGGCGTCAGTGCGATCAAGGGAGCCCTCTTATGACGTGGGTTTTCTCGCAATTCCACAAGGCCTTCGGCTTCCAACTCGCTAACGATGCGGCGCACCGATTGACGCGCGTTGCCCAAAAAGCGGGCGATGTCAGCCATCGTCATTGGCACGTTGGCGATGCTTCCCAGAATTTGCCATCTGGCGGGTGTCAGCCCGAGCGGACCAACCAACTGCTCACCCGCAGTCGTAAGTTTACCCTGCAATCGCAAGATCTCGAAAATCAAACTGGCTGTATCATTTTCATTCTGGGTCATTGGCATGAGATACATCATTGACAGCATGCTGTCGACACGACAATATGACAGTATGCTGTCAAATGAGAAGACCTTAAAATGTGCCTTGTCGAACCATTGGTTGCCGGTGCCAACGCGGCGTTTCAGGCAAGACTTGAAATCCTTTCGGAAATTCTCGCCGAGACGCGCATACCCGCTGGAGAAATTTGGCAAGAGGACTGCATCTCGCGCGAGGTTCTCACCGACCTGCTGGAAGACTGGCGAGATATGGATTTTCCGGCTTTTGCAAAGAACCTGGGCGACATGCCGCATTTCGTCGCCCGGATCGACGGCCAAACTCAGCACTTCTTGCATTTCCAGACCACCACGCCCGCACCTGCAGTCCTCATGCTCCATGGCTGGCCCAGCTCGTTTCTCGAGATGCATGCGATTCAGCAATCGCTCGCCCGGTTACGCTCCGCGACTTGCGTCATTCCGTCCTTGCCGGGATTTGCCTTTTCCAGGCCTCTGGAGGTACCACCAAGCGTAGGGACCATTGCCTGCACTCTGCTGATATTAATGACGTCTTTGGGGCATACAAAATTCTTTATCCACGCCAACGATTGGGGCTCGGTGGTTGCACAAGAGATTGCACGGCGTGCGCCCGAGCGGGTAATGGGGCTTCACGCGTCGTTCCTTCCAACGCCACCGCCGGAGAACCGAGTGTTCACTGGCGAAGATGGTCGAAGGGCAACCATGACGCGCGAGTATGTCAAAGACCGCGCACCGTACTGGCGCATACAGTCACAAGCCCCACAGACGCTTGGCCTCGCATTGGACACGTCACCGGTCGGACTTCTTGCATGGATTGCAGATCGTTTCCTGTCGTGGCGAGACCCGGCCTTGCCATTCGATCCGGTTGCCATTCTCAGAACAGCCACATTGTATTGGGCCACGCGCAGTGCGGCATCCTCCATGCATATCTACCATGCGAACAGAAAACGCATGCCGTCGCCCGCGCCGCAGGTCCCCTTGGGCGTGGCTGTCATGCCACGGGACCTTGTCTTGCCCATCAGGTCACTGGCTAAAGAACGGTTCAACGTTTTGCGGTGGACTGAATTCGAAATCGGCGGACACTTCCCCGGCTTTGAGGTGCCGGACGATATAGCCGCTGATCTGGATAGCTTTTTGAAGGAGCTGGAATATGTCTGAAATCAAAACGTTTCACCGGATAGACAAGTTCGAGGTCCCGGAGAATGAGCTGCAACAATTTCTCTCCACAGTCGTCGCGTCGCATCGGCAGATTGACGGACTTGAGGGATGCGTTCGAAACGAAGTCATGATGAAATGCCAGGGTGAAGGTCGCTTCAATGTGGTCACCCATGTGGTGTGGGAGGATCAAACGGCTTACGACGTCGCTGTTGAGGAAATGACACTATTTCACCAAAGACGGGGCGGGCGACCCGAGATTCCTTCCTCCATAAAGGCTGATCGAGCCAACTACATTCCTATCAATTTTCGGAAACAAACATAGTTCCTGTCGGGCGAGCCAAAACCAGGACAGCCGTTGGCTCAGTCCTGCAAAACAACTAAAAAGGGCCGGCGCATCCCTGCACCGGCCCCCCTGCGTTCCGTAAAACCCTGTCAGCCGATCCAGCCGGTCAACTGGGCATAGACCAGGAACCCCGCCGCAATCGCGACCCAGATACCGAACAGCGGCAGGAAGAAACGCACCCAGCGGTCCCAGCTTACCCCCGCCAGCGCCAGCGTCGCCATGAAATAGCCCGAGGTCGGATACAGGATATTCGACAGCCCGTCGCCCAGTTGATAGGCCAGCACCGCGTTCTGACGGGTCACGCCGATCAGGTCCGACAGCGGTGCCATGATCGGCATCGTCACCAGCGCCTGACCGCTGCCCGACGGAATGACAAAGTTGAACCCCAGCTGCGACAGGAACATGCCGACCGCAGACAGCGTGTGCGGGAAACTGCCCACCAGGTTGCCCAGCCCGTGCACCAGCGTGTCCATGACCTGCCCCTGCTCCAGCATCACCGCCACGGCACGCGCCAGCCCCACGATCATCGCGCCCACCAGCACGTCGCGAAACCCTTCGTTGAAAGCCTCGCAGATCCTGGTGGTGGACAGACCGGCGATCAGGCCCACGGAAATGCCCATCAGCACGAACAGCCCCGCCATCTCCATCATGAACCAGCCGCGCGTCAGCACGCCCCAGACCATGATCGCGAAAAACCCGAGGGCCGCCAGACCGGCCACCATCTGACGCCCCGTGAACCGCAAGGCGGGGCTGTCGATGTTGTTTTGATAGATGGCGCGCTTTTCGATCTCCTTGGCGTCACCTGCCATCAACCCCAGCTCGGGATCGCGGCGCACCCGCAGCGCATATCGTGTGATGTACAAAACCGCCGCCCCCAGCAGGGCAACGAACAGCACCGTGCGCAGACCCGCGCCTGAATACAGCGGCAGCTCGGCAATGGTCTGGCCCAGCCCGGTGTTGATCGGGTTCAGCACGCCCGAGGTGAAGCCCGCCGTCGTCGCCAGCAACGCAACCCCCGCCGCCGTGATGCTGTCAAACCGCAGCGCGATCATCAGCGGCAGGATGACGGGCACGTAAACCAGCGCCAGTTCCTGCGTGCCGATCAGCGTCGCCACAACCGCGAATGTCACCATCAGAACCGGCAGGATCAGGATCGACCGCGCGGCAAAACGACGGGTCAGCTTGTCCACGGCCACGTCGATCAGCCCGGTGCGCCGGATCACCATGAACATGCCGCCAATGATGAAGGTAAAGAACACCACGACCGACGCATCCGCCAGACCGCGCGGCACCGCCATCATGAAATCTTCAAGGCCCACAGGGCTGGACGGGACCGTGCGATAGGTGCTGGCATCAATCGCCGTTCTGCCGTTTTCCAGCGTGACCCGGTCATACAGACCCGCCGGAATGAAATGCGTGGCCAGCGCCGCCAGCGCGGTAAAGACAAACAGGATCACGTAAATATGGGGCATCTGAAACCCCGGCTTGTCCTCGCCTGTCTCCAGTTCAACATCTTGCGTGCTCATCGCATCTCCTCCCAAGAAATAGCGTTGATCGGTTATAAAATTTCGTCTAACATTTTACGTGCGATATTTTCGAAAAGACAACGCTGCAGAACCGACAGGACTTTCAAAATAAACTTGAAAATGACGGCCCGCCCTTATGAACATGACGCCAAAGCCTGACACACAGCCGCAATACGACAGGGCCTTTGACGCGCTGCTACAGGCCCTGCGCGCGGGGAAACTGCGTTCGGGCACCTATTTTTCGATGCCCAATCTCGTCGAGGAACTGGGGTTTCCCATCGCCGCCATCCGCGAGGCGACGAAACGGGCCGAACAGCAATCCTTGCTGAAAATCCTGCCCAAACGCGGGATCACGGTGATGGATGCAGGCCCGGAATTCACCCGCCACTGCATGGACATGCGCGCCACGCTGGACAAGGAAGGCGCGCGGCGGTTGCTGGCGCGCGGCCCGGTGCAAGGGCTTGACCCCCTGCGCGACAGCCACCAACAGATGCTGACGCGCGCCCAGCAGAACATGACCCCGCTGCTGCCGCCCCAGGCGATCACAGTCGATCTCAGCCTGCACGACGCACTGGCCGCCGGGCTGGAAAACCCGCTGCTGGTGCAATGCTATACCGAGAACCGCAACCGGATCGCGGTGATCCAGAATTCGCGCCCGCTGCTACAGGACCGGATCGTGCCCGCCATGCGGGAACACCTGTCGATCATCGCAGCGCTTCAGGCCGGCGACACCCAAAAGACCATCGCCGCCATCGACCTGCATCTGGTGCAGACCCTGCGCTGGTGGGGGCTGTAAGCTCAGCCTTTGACCGCCGCCCACTCCGAAGCATCCGGTGCCGTCACGCGCGGCATCAGCGACAGCAGTTCCGTGGTATAGGGATGCTTGGGCGCCTCGAAAATATCCTCCGCCGTCGCCAGCTCCACCAGCTTGCCCGCCTTCATCACACCCACACGGTCGCACATCTGGCGGATCACCGGAAGGTCGTGGCTGATGAAGAGCAGCGTCAGGCCCAGCTCGGCCTGCAGGTCTTTCAGCAGGTTCAGGATCTGCGCCTGGATCGACACATCCAAGGCCGAGGTCGGCTCGTCACAGATCAGGAACTGTGGCCGCGTCGCCAGCGCCCGCGCGATGGAAATCCGCTGCCGCTGTCCGCCGGAAAACGCATGCGGATACTTGCGCGCCGCATCGGCCCCCAGACCCACGTGGTCCAGCAGGTCCGCCACCACGCTTTGCGCCTCGGCGCGGCTGGCGGCCAGACCGTGATGCAGGATCGGTTCCGCCACGATGTCCCCCACCCGCATCCGCCGGTTCAGCGATGAAAACGGGTCCTGGAAAATCATCTGGATCTGCTGGCGCACCTTGGCCGCCATCGGCTGCGCATCAGTGCCGCCGATCACCTGCCCGTCATAGACCACCTGCCCGACGCTGGGCGTGTACAGCCCCGCGATCATCCGCGCCACCGTGGACTTGCCCGACCCGCTTTCCCCCACCAGCCCGAACGTCTCGCCGCGCTTGATGTCAAAGCTCAGGTCATCCACAGCCGTGAAATCACGCCGCCAGGCCGGAATGATCGACCGGTGGCTGACAAAGCGCATGGTCAGGTTGCGCGCCTCCAACAGGGTCTGATCGCCGCCCTGCACCGCCTTGCCCCGCCGCCCCAGCCAATGGGTCTGCAGATCGATCACCTGCCGCTCAGCGGGCGGCGCGCCATCCTCGCGATACTCCAGCTGCGGGAACCGCGCCAGCCGCGCATCGGCACGCGGCACGGCGGACAACAGGCTTTGGCTGTAGGCATGACGCGGGTGCGCCAGAACGGTCTGCGTGTCGCCGGTTTCCACGATCACCCCGTGGTGCATCACCGCCACGCGGTCGGTGACTTCGGAAATCACCCCCATGTCATGGGTGATGAAAATCGCGCCCACGTTCCGCTCGCGGCACAGCCGCCGCAACAACGACAGGATCTGCGCCTGCACCGATACATCCAGCGCCGTCGTCGGCTCGTCACAGATCACCAGATCGGGGTTGGCGCACAGCGCCAGCGTGATCACCACCCGCTGCCGCATCCCGCCCGAGAACTGGTGGGGGTATTCGTTCATCCGCTGCTCGGGGTTCGGAATGCCCACTTCGGCCAACAAGGCCACCGCCTGCCGGGTCGCCTCGGCGCGGCTGGTGTCGCTGTGCTGACAGATGGTTTCGGCGATCTGGTCACCGATGGTCAGCAGCGGATTCAGGCTGGTCATCGGGTCCTGAAAGATCATCCCGATCCGCCGCCCGCGTATCCGCCGCATCGCGGCCTCGGACAGGGTGTCGATGCGCTGCCCGTCAAACCAGACCTCGCCGCCCGCGATCCGGCCGGGCGGCTCCAACAGGCCGATCACCGCGTTGCCGATGGTCGACTTGCCCGCACCGGATTCGCCCACGATGCCCACGATTTCACCGCGCGCAATGCTCAAGTCGATGCCACGCACCGCCTCGACGGTGCCCCGGCGGGTGTCAAAATGGATCTTCAGATCGCGCAGGTCCAGAAGGCTCATGTTATCATCCCAACGTCGGGTTAAGGGCGTCGCGCAGCCAGTCACCGACCAGATTGACAGTCAGCACCAACAGGGCCAGCGCGGCACCGGGGAAAATGGTGATCCACCACGACCCCGAAAACAGGTAATCGGTCCCGCCGTTGATCAGCGTCCCCAGCGACGGCTGGGTCGGCGGCACGCCAACCCCCAGAAAGGACAGCGTCGCCTCGGTCAGGATCGCACCCGACAGGTTCAGCGTGGCAATCACCATGATCGGCCCCATGACATTGGGCAGGATGTGGCGGAACATGATCGTCAGCGGCCCGATCCCGATCAACCGCGCCGCCAGCACATATTCCTGACTGCGCTCGACCATGGTCGACGCACGGACCGCGCGCGCAAACTGCACCCAGTTCGACAGGCCAATCGACAGGATCAGCACCAGAATGGCCACCTTGTCCATGGTCGACGGCGGCGCGATGGCCCGCAAGATGCCGCTGATCAACAGCGCGACAAGGATCGTCGGCAGCGCCAGTTGCACCTCGGCGATCCGCATGATGACCGCATCCAGGAACCCGCCGCGATAGCCCGCGATCAGCCCCGCAGTCACCCCGATCACCAGCGACAGCGCCACGCTGGTCACCCCGATGAAAATCGACATGCGGCTGCCATACAGAATGGTCGAGAATATCCCCCGCCCCACCGCATCCGTGCCCAGCGGATAGCGCGCATCACCGCCCTCAACCCACGCGGGCGGCAGGTTGGAATCGAATATGTCGATCGACGCCATGTCGTAAGGATCGTGAAAGGCGATGAACCCGGCACCAAGGGCGGCGAGGATCATCAACAGCGCCACCACCGCCGCAATCACGGTCACGGGCGATTCAAGAAAGCTCAGCATCAGGTCGCTTTGCCGGATGCGCTGCCAACGGGTGACGGGTGGGGCAAACACAGAATTACGCATGGGCGTTCCCCTTCAGCGCCCCGGACCGCAGACGCGGGTCGATGGCATAATAGGTCAGGTCGGTGATCAGGTTGATCACCACGAAAAAGAACGCGATCATGATCAGATAGGCGGACATCACAGGAATATCGACCTGCTGGATCGCCTGCAAAAACAGCCGTCCCATGCCCGGCCACTGAAAAACGCTTTCGGTGATGATGGCAAAGGCGATGACCGCCCCCAACTGCAACCCGATCACCGTCACCACAGGCATCAGCGTGTTCTTCAGCGCATGGCGAAAGTGGACCACCCGGTCACGCAAGCCCCGCGCACGGGCGAACTTGATATAATCGGTGCGCATCACGTCCAGCATCTCGGCGCGCACCAGCCGCATCACCATCGTGGTCTGGAACAGCGCCAGCGTGATCGACGGCAGGATCAGCGCCCGCAACCCCGATGTGGTCAGGAATCCGGTGGTCCACGCGCCGCCAAACACCTCGGTGGTCTCGCCGCGCCCAAAGGACGGCAACCAGCCCAGCACGACCGAGAACAGATAGATCAGCATGATCCCGATCAGGAATGTCGGGATCGAAATCCCCACCAGCGACACCGCCATCAGCCCCCGCGCAATCCGCCCGTTGCGGTGCAGGCCGGTGTAGACGCCCAAGGGTATGCCCAGCAGGATCGACAGCAAAACCGATGTGCCCGCCAGCTCGAAGGTGGCAGGCATACGTTCCTGCAACAGCACCCCCACGGGCCGCTTATGGAAATAGGACACGCCGAAATCGCCCTGCACCGCACCGCTGACATAGCGCCAGAACTGCACCGCCACGGAATCGTTCAGCCCCATCATCTCGCGCAGCCGCTCGATCTCGGCCTGCGAGGCATCTTCGGTCACCATCTGGCGCACCGGATCACCGACGAAATCAAACAGCGCAAAGGCGACCGCAGCGACGATGAACATCACGATAAACGACTGGGCCAGACGGCCCGAGATATAGCGGATCATGGCGTACCTTCCGAAAGAAAAAACCGGGGACCAGATCAGCCTGGTCCCCGGAAGTCAGCGGCCCGCAACAAGGCCGCCGGGGAGTGGCTTAGCGGGTGATCTTCGCATCGGCATAGTTGAACCCGTCATCGGCCCGCTGTTTGACCTCGACACCGTCCCGCACACCCCAGACCACGGCCTGTTGGTGCAGCGGCAGGTAATAGACCTCGTCGTGCACGATCTGATAGGCCTCGGCGATCAGGGCATCACGCTTGGCCGTGTCTGTTTCGCTTTCGACCAATGCCACGATCTCGTCGATGCGCGGATTGGAAAAGTCGCCATTGTTGATCCGGCCACGGCCCGACGCCTCGTCCCAGGTGCCCATCAGGTTGAACAGCACCGAATAGCTGTCCAGACCGCCGGGCGTCCAACCCATCATGTAAATCGCGAACTCCTGCACCGGACGCCCCACGACCTTCCAGTACTGGCTGACGTTCATGGTGCGCAGGTCCACCTGAATCCCCACACGCGCCAGCATCGACGCCACCGCCTGACAGATCTTTTCGTCATTCACATAGCGGTTGTTGGGGCACACCAGCGCCGTCCTGAACCCGTCGGGATAGCCCGCCTCGGCCAGCAGCTTGCGCGACGCTTCGGGGTCGAAGGGATAGCGCTCCATCTGGCCCGCGGGGGCGAACAGCAGCGGCGAAATCAGCGTCGCCGCAGGCTCGGACAAACCGTTCATCAGCTTGGACTGGATGCCGTCAATATCAATCGCCTGATACAGCGCCAGCCGCACGCGCCGGTCCTTGAACGGATTGGTCGGCGTGTTCGTCATCAGCGCCACATCGCGGTTCTGGTCCATGCCCAGCATGATCGTGCGCAGCTCGGGCTGGATCAGAACCTTTGTGCCCTCATTGGCATTCACCCGGTCGATGTCTTGCAGCGGCACGGGGAACATCATGTCGATCTCGCCCGACAACAGCGCCGCCACGCGGGTGCCGTCCTGGGTGATCGGCGTATAGATCACACGGTCCAGATTGTCCGTCCGCTCGCCCCACCAGCCGTCAAACGGCTCGAACACGGTTTTGGTCTCGGGCTGGCGTTCGGTCACCATGAACGGGCCGGTGCCGTTCGAATGCAAACCCGCATAGCTTTCGATGTTTTCCACCGTGTTCGACGGCACGGTCGCGCTGTTTTCTTCTGACCATTCCTTGTCCATCATATAGATGCTGGTCCACATGTTCGGCAGGATCGGGTTCGGCTCGGCGGTGTGAAAGTCGATGGTGTAATCGTCCACCTTGGTCATCTCGGTGACCATGGTCACCCGGTCGCGCAGGAACGAATATTCATTGCCCACCCGCCCCATGGAAAAGATCACGTCGTCGGCGTTGAAATCGTTGCCGTTCTGGAACTTGACCCCTTCACGCAAATGGAACCGCCAGGTGGTCGGGTCGATCACCTCCCAGCTTGTGGCCAACCCCGGCGCCAACGACATATCCGACGCGCGCATCACCAGCGGCTCGTAGACGTTGCCCAGAATGGTCAGCGGCAGCGCCCCGGTGGTGCCATGCGGGTCCAGGTTGGCAATATCCGCCTGCGAGGCCCACTTCAGCACGTTCTCCTGCGCCACGGCCCCCTGCCCCGTCGCAAGCACAACCGCCGTGGACATGGCCAGCGCAGACATAAATTTCGAATGTTTCATGTTTCTCTCTCCCTGAAAGATGTCAGCGTTTCGCTGGCAATTGATCCTCGACCAGGGCGGCGAAATAAGACGCGCCAATGGGCAGGATCTCGTCGTTGAAGTCATATGCTGGATGATGCAGCTGGGGATCGTCCGCCCCCTTGGCTGAACCGACATGGATATAGGCACCGGGCAGAACCGCCAGCATCTCGGCAAAATCCTCTCCGCCCGCCACCGGCTTTTGATCGCGAACAATAGCGTCGGACCCCAGTATAGACGAAATCGCACGGTCTGCGGATGTCGCCTCGGCGGGGGTGTTGATCGTGGGCGGACAGCCCATGCGATACTCAAGGTCCAGCGTGACGCCGTAGGCCACCTCGATCCCCTTGCAAATCTCTTGCACCCGCCGCCGCACGGTCTCGCGCACGCCGGGATCGAAAGTACGGATCGTCGCGTGCAGCTCGGCGGTGGGCGGAACCACGTTGACGGCAGTGCCCGCGATGAAACGGGTCACATTCACCACGGCCACCTCGATGGGGTCGATGTTCTTGGTGCACAGGTGTTGAAACGCCGTGTGCAATTGCAGACCCACCGCGATGGGATCATTGCCGTTGTGCGGACGCGCCGCGTGGCTGCCCTTGCCGTGGATCACGATCTTCATCGTATCCACCGCCGCCATCACCGCCCCCGCGCGCACCGACGCCGTGCCAACAGGACGGTTCGGCGCGTTGTGCAGGGCCCAGACGCTGTCGCAGGGAAACTGATCGAACAGCCCTTCGGCAATCATGCGCTTGGCCCCTGCCCCGGCCTCTTCGGCGGGCTGGAAAATGAAATGCACCGTGCCCGAGAAATCGCGTGTACCGGCCAGATATTTGGCGGCCCCCAACAGCATCGTCGTGTGCCCGTCGTGGCCACAGGCATGCATGACGCCGCTGTTGGTCGACCGATACGGCAGGTTGGTCTGCTCCTCCATCGGCAGCGCATCCATATCGGCCCGCAACCCGATGGCCCCGCCCCCGTCGCCCGACCGCAGCACCCCGATCACCCCGGTCCCGCCCAGCCCGCGATGCACCTCGATCCCCCAGCTTTCCAGCCGCTGCGCCACCAGGTCGGATGTCCGCTGCTCCTGATAGTTCAACTCGGGATGCGCATGAAAATCGCGCCGCCATTCGGTCATCTCGTCGTGCATTGCAGCGATCTGTGGAAGTGTCGGCATCCGAGGAAAAGCCCCTGTGTGAAGGTGTCTGGGTTCCTCGCAGCCTAGCCAGTCGCCATTTTCATTAAAAATACCGATTGGTCGCCAAGATATAACTTTTGGTAATGTTCTTGCTCTGAAATTAGTGCTTTTGTGACAAAGCCTTGTGGGCCACGCGGCCAAAGCCTGCAGCGCAGAAAACCGGCCTGTTACCGGCCAGACCTAAGTCAAGTGACCCGCGCCCGTCAGGGCATGGGACTACCGGCCCGTCTTGGCGCGCCAGGCGTCAAACTTTTTCTGGTTCTCTTCCAGCGTGCAGGGATACAGCCCGATGATCGGCGCACCCGCCAGAACTTCCTCCAGCACGAAATCCTCGAACGCTTCCATGCCTGCGCAGACCTCGGCAATCTCGTCGGCCAGATGCGCAGGGATCACCATGACCCCGTCGCCGTCCCCCACGATCACGTCACCGGGAAACACCGCAACCCCGCCGCAACCGATGGGCACGTTGATGTCCAGCGCCTCGTGTTTGGTCAGGTTGGTCGGCGCCGAAGCGCGCGCGTGAAAGGCGGGCATATCCAGCGCACCGATCCCTGCCGCATCGCGCAGACCGCCGTCGGTGACCACACCGGCACAGCCGCGCACCGCCATCCGTGTGATCAGGATCGACCCGGCGGTCGCCGCAGTTGAATCCTGCCGCGCGTCCATCACCAGCACATGCCCCTCGGGACAGGTTTCCACCGCCACCCGCTGCGGGTGATCGGCATTGCGGAACACGTCCAGTTGGTTGCGATCCTCGCGTGCCGGAATGTAGCGCAGGGTAAACGCCTGCCCCACCATCCGCTCGGCCTTGGGCGACACCGGCACAACGCCTTGGATGAACTGGTTGCGCAGACCGCGCTTGTACAACTGCGTCGCGATCGACGCGGTGCCGGTGCGCTTGAGTTGCGCCTTGGTGGCGTCGGACAGGATGTAATCGCTCATGGGGAAATCCTTGGTACAGGTGCAGGCTGTGGGTTGGCTCTCTAACTAATATATTAGTTCGCACACCGCAAGGATTATGCGGCAAAGCACCTGTGTGCGGGTGTCCCGCTATGCGTCCAGCGCTGTATTTCTGACGGAGATTTCGATTAAGTTATTGTTTTTGCTTTATAATAGCAAAGGTAACCCATGGGTTACCCACCCTGCCCCGGCCATCAAGGTAACCCGTGGGTTACCCTCAGCATTTGGTCGCCGGGGTAACCCATGGGTTACCGCCCGTCACAGCGGCTTGACCGACGGACCGCCGCGCAGCTCTTCCTCGAATGCCTTGATGGCACGCTCAAGCTGCGACTTGGGGATCGCCGCGAAATCGTCCTTGCTGACGATCCGGCACTCGCCCCGCCGCGCTGTCACCTTCAGGCTGCCCACGTGAAACTCGAACTTTTCCCGTGGCTCCAGCTTTTTCTTCGGCGTCGGCGGGGTCGCTTTCGCCGCGTCGACAAAGGCCGCCAGCGCCTTGTTCTGCTCCTCGGGGGTCTGGCACGTGGCCAGCTTTTCCCGCAAGGCTTCGGCCGCACCTTGGGTCTTGAACGCCCGCGACACATCCACGCCAAGGTTGCGCGACACCGCCTTGGGGAACGGCAGCACATCGCCCAGCTGCGACAGCAGGAAGACAAAGCTGCGGATGTAGGATTTTTTCATCTTGTGCAGCGAGCCATAAAGCCGCGCCACCAGCGCATCGGGGTCCGGCTCGCCCACCGCGTCGTCCTGCGCGGCGGTGATGACAACCTGTGCCATCTCGGCAAAGGTCAGATCCTCGCGCACAACGTTTTCCTCGACCATGTCGATGTACCGCGCCAGCCGCCCGTCATCGCCCCGCTCGATCCGCGCGATAATGGTGCCAAACCGCGCATCGCCGGTTTCGGCCAAAAGCTGCGACAGCGCGGTGAACCGGCGCCAGCCTTTCTTAAGCTGATAGCTGCCATCAGGTCCGGGATAAATCTCGATCGGCTCTTTCTGACCGCGTTCGCGAATGGACGCCTTAAGCTCTTCCATCTCGTCCGAGGCCGCGACCGCCTCAAGATCCATCCGGTCGCGCGGCAGATCATCCGTCGCAATCTGCGACAGCTCCAGCGACATCAGAACCCGCCCCTCGTCTTGGGCGGCGCGAAACGCTTCGGCATCCACAGCGTTCTGGCGGCGCTTTTCAACCTTGGCCTCGGTGGCGTCCGTCAGGCTTTCTGCCGCCTCGCGCACCGCGGCCCCCATGGGGCCAACAGACCGTTCCCGCCGCTGCGGCGGCTCGGTCTCCAGAGGGGCGAACCCGAACTTGTTGCTCTTGGCCATCTCATGTCTCTCCCTTGTCTGCGGTGCGATCCCAGGCCGTTAGCATGGTCGCCCTGAATTCCTCGTACGCCCGGTCAAAACTTTGCCGTGCCCGTTTCCAGGTTTCGCGGGTCATCTGCCGATAGTCCTGTTCGTAAACCGACATCTGGAACCGGCCCGATTGTTCAACCGCGCGGGTCATTTCAATCGGGTTCTGGCAAACGTCCGCGCCGAACACATTGCGAAAGGCGTCCATCATCGCAGTGTGCAGCGGGTTGTTGGTTTCGAACCGGGTCATGAGAATACGAATGTCCAAAAACTGTTTAGGAAGCGTAATCCCTGCGTCCGCTGCCAGCTTGCCGAACCCGTCCGAAATATCCTCCATCGCGTCGCCCAACTGACCCAGATAGCTGGTGGTGGAATCGTATTCCCAATAGCCGGGACCGGAGGGGATATAGAGAATGTCCGCCGCAAAGGCCGCGTTCAGGGATTGATAGCCGATGGCCGGCGGGCAGTCGAAAATGATGACGTCATATTGGTCGTCAGGCAGTTCATCCAGGTAACGGGCGACGCAGCCAAAGAACGACCACGCCTTGTGCAGCGCGCGGTACTGCGCGCTGGCAAATTCGACAAAGGCCGCGTTGGCGCAGCTGGGGATGATGTCAATGGTGGGCCAGCAGGTCGGCTGGATGAAATCCTGCGTCCGCTGCGCGCCGATGGTTTGCACGTCTTCTGGCAATTCGTCGGCGGCGGGGTAGGGGCATTCCTCGGGCAGGTCATAGCTGTTCATGATCCGGTCCGCCTCGCGGCACAGATCGCGGCACATGATGCCCCAGACGGTGTTGCCTTCCTTGACCTCGACCAGCCCCATCGAATGGGTCAGCGTCGCCTGCGGGTCAAAGTCGATGCACAGCACGCGGTAGCCATCCAGGGCGGCGGCATTCGCCAAGTGCTGCGCCACGACGGTCTTGCCCACACCGCCCTTGAAGTTGGACACGGCCACGCGGATGGCACGGCCATCGGGCCGGCGGGGCAGCAGGGATTTGCCGCGAAAGCGCAGGCGGCGGCGCAATTCGTTGATCTCTTTCAGCGAGAACCAGCGCTGGCGGCCATCGTCCTGGGTTTCGCCTTGCGGCAGGGTCGGGTCCTCTGCCAGTTTCTTGCGCAGGGTGTCGGGGGGAATGTCGAACATGAACTGGCTGATTTCCCAGATCGAGAAGGGCCGCAGCGCCTTGACCACGCCGGGGTCGAAGGTTGCGCGACGCACGGAAGCCTGTTGTGCCAAACTGCGCGCGTTCATGTCCTGAAGGTCTGAATGATCTCTCATGGTGCTGCTCTTGCTATTTGGATATTTTTCTTCAATAACGGGATATAGCCAAATTGGCAAAAGCAAACTTTACCGTTTCCGCTCCTGTTAATCTGTCCCATTCCAGCGATCACAGGAAATCAGGCCCTTTATTTAGTGACACATAGGGCTGCATCAGGCTCTATTTGGTGACACAGAGGGACAGATATAGTGACATCAGGGGTGTCACCCTATACCTTATATACCAGATTCAATTTATTCTTTTTGGAATTCGTGTATTTTCAGGGGCGTTGACAGAAAACGGGATTTTATGCACTTATCAACCTCAATGAGAATCGGCCCACAGATGGCCGCCATTGAGAGGCGAGACAGTGAGATCAACATGGAACCCAAGCGACTGACAGGGCCCGGCGCGGGGTCGATGAAATATGACGTGCTGACCGCGCTGACCGTCTCGGGTCTGCATGGATCACCCGCCCAGCAAATTTCGATGACGCGGCTCTGTGCTTTGATCACGGCGCGGTACAATTGGAAACTGGATCATTTCTGCGTGGGCCAGCCAGAAATGGCACGTATGTGGCATGTGACGGAACGCACCGTAAAACGCGAGATCAAACGCTGGGTCGAGGATCGGCTGTTGATCTGTGTGCGCAAGGGCGTGCGGGGCAGGATAGGGGCCTATAGGCTGAACATCCTGCGGGTGTTCGAACTGTCGCGCGATATCTGGGGCGCGGTGGGGCCGGACTATGCCGAGCGGATGCAGGAGATGGACCCGGGGCAACGGTCGTCTGTCGTGAAGGTTGATTTCACCAAACCCGTGCAAGAGGTCGCTGTCCCGGACGATGGCACGTCCTGGTATGCGGTGTCCCAACGGCTCAAGGCGCTGTACCCGGAGAAGCATCGCAACTGGTTCGCGCCGCTGCGCTTTGTCTCGGACGAGGGCGGCACATACACGCTGGCGGCGCGCAGCGGGTTTGTTGTGCGCTATTTAGAGACACATTTCAGCACAGTCATGGCCGAGGCGGTGGTGGCCGAGGTGGGGCTTGGCAGACGCATTGCATTTGTGGTGGATGACTGACGCCAGAGCGCTGCGCCCGAAATATTATCGGACATACCTGAGAAGGTAAGGGTGGGGCGGTTTGTACGCTGTTTTCAGGGTTAAAGCGCCGCGACGGATGTGGGCCGAAGGCATGAGGTATCTTCGACAGGATCAAACCAGCGATACGAGTATTCTACCCCGGATGCGCGGGCGAGGTCACCTCTTCACGGGTTGGAAACCTTGCAGATGTTGCGATTTTGTCGTGGGTTGCTTGATCGGTGAGCCCCCCGTTCTGACCAAGTTGGCTCTTGCGGATTCAACTCCGGCTAGCGGTTCAACGTGGCATGATCTTTTCAAAATCCCGATCCGCGGCATAAGCCTGTGCGCAAGCAGTGCTTAGCGCAATCGTATTTTCGGTCAGCCCTTACCCTGAGTAGGTTGATCCGAGATGTGCCAGACGGCTCGCAGATGCGCAAAGGATTCCCATGTTACCCGAAAAAACGGATACGGTTGTCGTAGGTGGCGGTCAGGCCGGGCTGGCGATGAGCGCGCATCTGAGCGCTTGCGGTGTCCCGCATGTGGTGCTGGAACGTGCCCGCATTGCCGAACGATGGCGCACGGAGCGGTGGGATTCCCTTGTGGCCAACGGCCCGGCCTGGCACGACCGTTTCCCCGGCAAGGTTTTTGCGGATACGGCTCCGGACGCCTTTGCGACCAAGCACAGCGTCGCGTCCTATTTCGAGGATTTCGCGCAGCAGATCAAAGCCCCGATTCACTGCGGCGTGGAAGTCCGGCATGTCCGGCACGGGGGCGGCGGCACAGGTTTCCGGGTCGAGACATCCAAGGGGACGATCGATGCGCAAAACATCGTTGCCGCGACGGGGCCGTTTCAAACGCCCGTCATTCCGCCCGTGCTGCCCGCCCTGGACGGTGTGACGCAGATGCATTCATCGACCTACCGCAACCCGGACCAGCTGAGACCGGGGGCTGTTATGGTCGTCGGTGCCGGATCGTCCGGCACGCAGATCGCCAGTGAATTGCAGCGCGCCGGACGCCGGGTTTATCTGTCTGTGGGGCCGCACGACCGGCCGCCACGCCGCTACCGCGGACGGGACTTTTGCTGGTGGCTGGGCGTTCTGGGCAAATGGCAGGCCAAGACGCCGCCCGCTGGAAAAGCGCATGTGACCATTGCGGTCAGCGGAGCCAACGGCGGTGAAACGGTCGATTTTCGCAGACTTGCGGACACCGGCATCACGCTGGTTGGTCGGACGCGAGGGTATGAGAATGGTGTCGTGCGGTTCAACGACGATCTTGTCGCAAATATTGAAGCGGGGGATGCAAACTACCTGTCGCTGTTGCAAGAGGCGGACGACTACGCCGAGAGAGAGAAACTTGATCTTCCGGCAGAGCCCGAGGCACATGTTATTCCGTCCGATCCCGCGTGCCTGACCAATCCGATCCTGTCACTTGATTTGACTGAAGCAGGCATCACGACCGTCATCTGGGCGACAGGTTTTTCGCAGGATTTCAGCTGGCTGCATGTCGATACCTTTGCGCCGAATGGCAAGCCGCAGCATGATCGCGGCGTTGCATCCGTACCCGGCGTCTATTTCATCGGCTTGCCCTGGCTGTCGATGCGGGGATCGGCGTTCATATGGGGCGTCTGGGTCGATGCGCAACATATCGCACAGCATATCGCGGACCGGCCTGCACCGGCGGTGGGGCAGGCTGCGCATGCAAACGGTTGATATTCTAAAGACGCTGATCGGGTTTCCGACAATCAGCGCCGACCCCAATGACGATCTGATCGCCTATTGCGCGGACCTTTTGCGCGAGGCCGGGGCGCATGTCACGGTGATCCGGGATCCGGTGCAGCCCAAGGCGAACCTTTACGCCACCATAGGTCCGCTGGACCGTGCGGGGGTGCTGTTGTCTGGCCATACCGATGTGGTGCCCGTGACGGGCCAGACCTGGTCGGTGCCACCCTTCGTGCTGACGGAGTCCGAAGGCAAGGTGTACGGGCGCGGCACAGCAGACATGAAAGGTTTTGTCGCCTGCGCACTGTCCGCCGCCTTGCGCGCCGCGAAGATGGATTTGAAGACGCCATTGCACCTTGCCTTGTCCTATGACGAGGAGATTGGCTGTGTCGGGGTGCGGTCGCTGATCGACCTGCTGGCTGCGGCGCCGTTTCGGCCCATGTTCTGCATCGTGGGAGAACCGACAGAGATGAGGGTTGCCACAGGCCACAAGGGCAAGACGGCGTGTCGCGTCCGGTGTTCAGGGCGCGAAGGACATTCCGCGCTGGCGCCAACGGCGCTGAATGCCATCCACCTGGCCTGTGACATGATCGCGGCAATCCGCGCGATCCAATCCGAAATCAGCCGCACGTCACTGCCGGATGATGATTTTGATATCCCCTATTCTACGGTGCATGTCGGGCGCATCAGTGGCGGAGTCGCGTTGAACATCGTGCCCAATACGGCAGAATTCCTGTTCGAGATCCGCAACCTGCCAGCCGATGACCCGCAGATCATTCTGGACCGGCTGAAAGAGGCCGCGCAGGACGTGCTGAAACCGCTGCGTCAGAGCTTTCCAGAGGCTGATATCCAGATTGAAACCACCGGCAGCTATCCTCCCCTTGCCACGGGGCGGGACACCGAGGTGGTCAGCTTCGTGACCTCCCTGACCGGTGGCAATGCGACGATCAAAGTCGCCTTTGGCACGGAAGGCGGTTTGTTTTCAACGCAACTGGATATTCCGACGGTCGTTTGCGGGCCGGGATCCATGGCGCAGGGGCACCGGCCCGACGAATTTGTCAGCCGCGCGCAACTGGCCAAATGCGACCTTATGATGGACGCGCTTCTGAACCGGCTTGTCGCGGGCATTCAGGGCTGATCGTCCGGCCTTGGGTGTTCGCCGCGGCCCAGCTGGTCCATGGCGTGGCGGAAGAAGGCCGCGACGATGCCGGACCGATGATCAGACCCCTTGGTGGCCAATCCCAGCACCACGGGCCGGACCGGCCCGGTCAGCGGCCGCGTTACCAGCGTTTCACCGTCCGGTGCCAGATCAGACCGCAAGCGCATGTTGACCAGACCGAACCCGAAGCCATTGGCGACGAGGCTGCGGACCATCGACATGTCGGATGTCCGCGCGGCGATGTTCGGGCGCAGACCGCAATCGTGAAACAACGACAGGAAATAATCGCGGCTTAGCGGCAGGTCGAGCAGGATCAGGGGCTCGTCTTGCAGCTCTGCCAGGTTCAACGCGGGGTGGGCGGCCTTGGGGTGATCCTTGGCCAACATGACATAGGGTGGCAGGGTCGCCACCGGCTCGAACTGGATATCCTTGGGGATGTCCAGATCATAGGTGATCGCCACGTCGATTTCGGCCTGGCCCAGCATACGCAGCAGGTGGGTCTGGCTGCCTTCCTTCAGGCTGACCGTTGCGTCCGGATAGGCGGCCTCGAACGACCGGCGCAAGCGGGCGCTGACGATGGGGGCGAGGGTCGACAGTGCGCCGATCGCGATCGGCCCCCGTGCCGTTTCCAGGATGTCATTGGCCAGATCGGTCAGGCCATTGGCGTCGGACAGGATCTGTTTTGCCGCAATAAACACCCGCCGTCCGCCGGGCGTCAGGGACAGGCCCTGCGCATGATGGCGCACGAACAGTTGCAGGCCCAGATCGGTTTCCAACTGGCTGATGGCAGAGGAAATGGACGGCGACGACACGTTGACGCGCTGTGCGGCCATGGCAATCGTGCCGGCTTCGCCAACGGCGACCAGATACTCCAGCTGTCTGAATGAAAAACGCAAAGGCATGTGCAACAGTGGCTTTCGGTGCCCGCAAATTCAAGCGGCGTTACTCATCCCCTGCGACGCCATAGGACGGCGCCTTTCTTGGGTCGATGGCGCGTTGCACATAAGCGTCAAGCTGCGGAGAATATACGGCCCATGCTTCTGCCAGCGCCGCAATCGGGCAGTCGTCGGTCCAGTCGCACCGCAGATCGGCCACCGGCCAGGGTACGGTGCTGCAGATCTGAAGTCCCGCTGAATGAACCGGGCCGGCCTCTCCCCCTGCCGCAAGGCCCGCCTTCATTGCCGCGATCAGGCGATCGCCCAGATGGCCCGTTGCGGCCTCGAAGCCCGCCACCATCGCCTGCGGCACCTGTGCATTGGCCAGCAGGTTGCCCGCCGCAATCACGTCCTGCCCGCTTGCTTGCGTCCAGATGCCAAGCGAACGCGGCCCGGAGTGGATCGCCGTGCTGCCGGTCGGATCAATCGCCAGCACCTGACGATACTCCATGAACTGCCCCTGCGCCTGAAGTTTCGAAATCGCGGCCTTTGCGGACAAGCCGCCTTGCATCAGATCCAGCGCCAATGGCCCCAGTCTGGGATCGGTAATGTTCTGGCTGGAGACCGCACCGACACCTGCGCGGGTATAGGAACATCGCGCCGCGACGGCGGGCGAGGACGAGGCGATTGCCGTGCCGAACATGCCCGTATCAGCGCAGCGCGCAACCAAGGAAAAGGTCATGCCGGGATCACCGCAGTGCCGTCAATCTCCACCAGCCATTCCGGCCGGGCCAGGGCCTGTACGACCAGCCCGGTCGACACGGGATGCACGCCTTTGATGTATTCGCCCATGGTGCGGTAAACCGCCTCCCGGTGCCGCACGTCGGTGATATAGACGACCACCTTGACCAGATCGGCCATCTCGCCGCCCGCCTCTTCGAGCAGCTGCTTGATGTTCTGCATGACCTTGTGGGTCTGTTCCACAGGGTCATGGCTGTCGATGTTCTTGAAATCATCCAGGCTTTGCGGGCACTGGCCCCGCAGATAGACCGTCTTGCCACCTTGCGTCACCACCGCCTGACACAGATCGTTGTCCAGCGACTGTTCCGGATAGGTGTCGCGGGTGTTGAACTTGCGGATGCGAAGATGGGTCATGTCTGGTCCTGCCTGTTGTCCGCCGCCTGTATGCGGGCATTGATATACTGCGCAAAATCGTAGTTTGGCCGTTCAAGATGCGACAGATGCCCCGGCGATGCCGCCTGTGACCGCAGCCCGCGATAGACCTTTTCCGTGCATCCCTTGTCCTCAACGTTCACCTCATCCAGCAAGGTCTTGAGTTGAACGAAATTCGCCTGCGCGTCGGGATCGTCCTTGTAGTCATTCGACATGCCGCCGCCAAAGCCGATGCGGACCTGGCCCACGCCATGGGGATGCAGGGTCAGATACCAGAAATACCCCGGCGTCAGGGTGATCAGCAAACTGGGATAGATGGCCAGCAGAAAGGTCGTGCGGCGACGGTCGCCCTGCATGCGCGTGTTGCTGGGATGTGCCAGCGCGATCCTCAGCGAGTCGTCTTTCAGGATGGTGTGGTAGTTGAAGGCCTCTTCGCCCGGCGGGCAGATCATGTCATTCAACCTGGACAAGCCGCCGATTGTCCCGGCATGGCAGACCGGCAAGTGGTAGCTCTCCATGAAGTTCTCGGCCAGAACCTTCCAGTTGGTATTCCAGATGTGGTTTTCGAAGAAGGTCTCGGTGTAGTTTTCCATGTCATAGTCACCGACAAGATCCTCGACCTTGGCCAGTTGCCGTGCGACAGCCGGGGCGTCCGGGTTGAGCGTCACAAAGACCCAGCCAAGCCATTCTTCACAGCGGATATCCGGCAGGCTGTAGTCCGATTTGCAAAAACCATCGTTCTGATCCATCGCAGGCGCGCCGCGCAGCGATCCGTCCAGATTGTAGGTCCAGGCGTGATAGGGGCAGACAATGCTGCGCGTGTTGCCACGGCCTTCGAGCAGGGTCGACATGCGGTGACGACAGACATTTGACATCGCGCGCAAAGCACCGGACTGGTCGCGCAAGATGATGATCGGTTGGTCCGCGAGGTCCAGAGTGATGTAGTCGCCGGGATTGGCCAGCGCGTCCACACGTCCTGCGCAGAACCAGTCTTGCGCGAAAATCGACGAGGTTTCGCGTGCCAGAAAAGCCTCGGATGTATAAACCGACGGCGGCATCGCACGGGCCTGTTCAAACGGAAGCGCCACATTTTCAAGAAGTTCTTCGGCTGCGTCTTTCATCCTGTGTCCCTTTGTGACGGTCGTGGTTTTTTTGGGACTCTCGGCCGCCGTTTCTGAGAGTGTCCCGTTCCTTTGCAATACACCCGCGCGGCAAGAGGGGCAGAGCGCGGAGACAGCAGGGGGGCAACGCCTCCGTCGCGTCCTACACATCGTGAGAGATCGAAGGTAAATAAAGCAAACTCTTTCGCAGTCATGCTTTGGAAAAAGCTAACCACGGGGTTCTGAAACTGAACGAGGGCGGGGTTACCCGGCTGGCAAGGTGAAGGGCGCGATGCTTTGTTGTACGAAATCCTGCATCTGCTCCCGGATCTCTGCGGCGGGATGGTCCCTGGACGAGATCATCACGGTCTCGTGCAGGATGAGCGGGGCAAAAGGACGCCAGATCACGCCATCGCCCAGGTCTGCCTTGGCATTGATCGGGTCGATGATCGCGAGGCCCCCGCCGGCGGCCACCATGTTGCGCGCGATGGCATAATAGTAGCTGAACGCCCGAAAATGCAGTGGCAAGCCGACCTCGAACATCATCTGGTTCAACTGGCGGTCCAGCGCATGGTCGCCGTTGATTCCGATCATCTCGCGGTCGGCCAGACAGGCGGGGGTGATGATATCGCGGCTGGCCAGTTCATCGTCCTGGCGCATGATGCACACGCATTCCATCGCAAAGACCGAGGCCTTTAACCCGGCGACCGGAACAGGGGAGTCGATCAGGCCGATGTCGATCTGGCCACTGGCTGTCCAATCCGCAATCTGTCGCGAAGAATGAACCCGCAGTTCGATCGGCGTGCCGGGGTGCAGGGCCTGAAATTCGGTGATGACGCGCGGCAGGAAATTCATCGACAGGGCACCGTTGGTCGCAAGGCTGAGACCCCGTGCCGATCCGCGCCGGATTTCGTCGGCGCGCTTTTCGATCCGGCCAAGCGCCATCAGGCCCTGCGTGACTTCGCCGCGCAATTGCAGCGCCTCGCCGGTCGGGGCGAAAAACCCGCGCTTGCGGTGAAAGAGCCGGAAACCAAGTTCTTCTTCCAGATTGCCAAGCGCGATGCTGACAGCGGGCTGGGTCAGGTTCAGGCGCAGCGCGGCATTGCTGATCGACCCGGTTTCGAACACCGCATTGAAGACTTCGAGATGTCGCAACTTCAGAGGCATGGGTGGAACGCCCTCTTCTTGTATAAAGAAATCGAAATATACTATTACACACATTAAATTGCTAAATCCAAGACTGCCTCCTACTCTCGATGAAAATCTGGGTTCAACGGGAGTACGGGCCACATGAACAGGGGTGGGCGAAATGCTGCAGACCGCGATCCAGGTCTGTGGACGCAGGATTGGTCGGACACGTCCTATTGGCTGGACGGGTTGTCGCCGCCCGATGTGCCGCAGGTCGACCTGCCGCCAACGGTGGATGTCCTGATTGTCGGTTCCGGCTACACCGGTCTGAACGCGGCGATAGAAACCGCGCGCGGCGGGCGCAGCACGTTGGTGGTCGAGGCCGAGACCCCTGGCTGGGGGTGCAGTTCGCGGAATGGGGGACAGGTCGGGACGGGCATCAAGCCGTCCCTGGCCAAGCTGACATCGCGCCATGGCGCGAAGAGGGCACAGGCCATTCGTGCGGAGGGAGATGCGGCGCTTGAGTGGATCGAGGATCGTATCACTGCCGAAAACATAAGCTGTGATTTCCAGCGGTCCGGGCGGGTTCACGCGGCGCATACACCGCAAGCCTATGAGGTGCTGGCCCGCGAGGCTGACCTGCTGCGGCGTACCGAGAACACCGATGTCGAAATGATTTCCCGCGCGGAACAGCGGGCCGAACTGGGGACGGATGCCTATCATGGGGCCGCCGTCTTTGCGGCACATGGCGCGCTTGACCCGGCGCGATACATGCGGGGATTGCTGCAAACCGCGCTGAATGCCGACGCGCAGGTTCTGGCGCAGACCCGGGTGCTGGATATTGCGTCCGGTCCGCAGGGGCACGAGGTGCGCACATCAAGAGGTCTGGTGCGGGCGCGGGAGGTGATCGTTGCGACCAACGGCTATACTGTTGGTGCGACCCCCTGGCATCAACGCCGGGTGATCCCGATTGGCAGCTATGTTATTGCGACCGAACCGCTGGACCCAGACCTGATCGACCGTCTGTTCCCCACAGGTCGGGTTGTGACCGACACCTGCAAGGTCATCTATTACTATCGCCCCTCGCCCGACCGCAGGCGCGTGCTGTTCGGCGGGCGTGTGTCCGCCGGGGAAACCGATCCTGCGGTCAGCGGCCCCCGGCTGCACAAGGTGATGTGCCAGATCTTTCCCGAATTGCGCGCGACCCGGATCAGCCACAGCTGGAGCGGCACCGTCGCCTATACCTTTGACGAGCTGGCCCATACGGGCACCCATGACGGCGTGCATTACGCGATGGGATACTGCGGGTCGGGTGTTGCGATGTCGTCCTACCTGGGGATGCGCATGGGCCAGAAGGTGCTGGGACTGGCCGAGGGGCGCACGGCCTTTGACGATCTGCCCTTTCCGACGCGGCCGCTTTACACGGGACGGCCCTGGTTTCTGCCTGCGGCTGTCGCCTGGTATCGCTGGCGGGATGGCCAGCAACGCAAGAGGGCAGGGCAGGGCGCGCGGGATCGGGCGGAACCGGCACAAGCATAATCAACAGGTCACCGGAAAACCGGGGCCAGCAACCAACAGAGGAGTACGACATGAATCACAAGATTGCACTTACAATTGCCGCAAGCCTATTGGCCACGACGGCGCTGGCACAAGACAAGTCGCTGACCGTCGCAAGCTGGGGCGGGTCCTATCAGGAAGCACAGAGCAAAGCGCTGTTTGAACCATACGAAGCCGCGACCGGCGTTACGGTGAAACAGGAATCCTACGGCGGGATGTCGGATGTCCGTTTGCAGGTCACATCTGGGCAGGTCACGCTTGATGTCGTGGCCAGCGGATCGGGATCGGCGGCGCGCGCTGGTGCGGAAGGTCTGCTGGAACCGCTGGACTATGACGTGATCGACGTCAGCCGCTTTCCCGATTCCTTCTACAGCGAATATTGCGTTGGCGGAGATGTCTTTTCGGTCGTGCCCGCCTACAGCACCAAGACCTATGGCGACAACGGACCCCGGGGTTGGGCCGATTTCTTCGACACGGAGAAATTCCCCGGTTCGCGCGGATATCGTGGCACGGTTGCAGGCGCGCTTGAGCCTGCGATGATGGCGCTGGGTGTCGCCCCCGAGGACGTTTATACCGAACTGGACAGCGAAGAAGGCATCGAACGCGCGCTGGACAAGATCCGCGAGCTGAAGCCGAACATTGCGGTTTTCTGGACTTCGGGCGCGCAGCATGCGCAGCTGATGAAGGACGGCGAGGTTGACATGACCACGGGCTGGAACGGTCGTTTTGACAATGCCGCCGCAGATGGTGCCGCAGTTGCCTATAACTTTGATCAGGGACTGCTTGACTACGATTGCTTTGCGATTCCGAAGGGGGCGCCGAACAAGGATCTGGCGATGGCATTCATCGCCGAGATCTCCAAGCCCGAATACCAGGACGATCTGCCCAAGTTCATCACCTACGGGCCGACCAACGGCGCGGCTTACGAGACCGGCGAAATCACGGAACAAGTGGCGGCTGGTCTGCCGTCTTCGCCCGCGAACATGGCGATGCAGCTTCCGATCTCTCTGGAATGGTATGCCAAGTGGGAACCCGTCGCGGCGGAAATGTATCAGGAAATGCTGACCGAATAGGCATAGCGCGTGACCGGGGGTCGGCGTCGGCCGGCCTCCGGAAAACTACAGTTGAGGGAGTGAAGAATTGACAGCGAAAACCGGCGCCTTGCCAATCACCGTCCGCGACGTCACCAAGACCTATGGCTCGGTCCATGCCTTGGACGGCGTATCGCTCAATGTGAAGAGCGGCGAGTTTCTCACCCTTCTGGGCCCGTCCGGGTCGGGCAAGACGACGTTGCTTATGGTTCTGGCGGGGTTCACGCGCCCGGATTGCGGCAGCCTGAAGTTCGGCGAGGACGAGATGATCCGCACGCCGCCCCACCTGCGCGGCGTCGGCATGGTGTTCCAGAATTACGCGCTGTTTCCGCATATGACCGTGGCGGGCAACGTCGGCTATCCGCTGAAACTGCGCAATGTGCCCAAGGCCGAGGCGCGGGACCGGATCGACAGGGCGCTGGAGCTTGTGCAGCTTGGCGGCTACGGGGATCGCGGGATTGACCAGCTGTCGGGGGGCCAGAAACAGCGGGTGGCGCTGGCGCGGTCCATCGTGTTCGAGCCGCGCATCCTGCTGATGGACGAACCGCTGAGCGCGCTGGACAAGAAGCTGCGCGACCGGATGCAGATCGAGTTGCGGCATTTGCATGAACAGTTGGGCATGACGACCGTTTACGTCACGCATGACCAGCGCGAGGCACTGACCATGTCGGACAGGATTGCGGTGGTGAACCGCGGCCGCATCATGCAGCTTGCCGAACCCCAGCAATTGTACGACCGGCCCGCCAACAAGTTCGTCGCCGATTTCATCGGGGACTCGTCCTTTCTGCCCGTCGCGCGCGAGGGTGCGGGTGTCAGCTTTGCCGGTGCGACGCTGCTGATGGATGGCGCGGTGCCTGAGGGGAACGACCTGCTGCTGATGGTGCGGCCGGAACGGGTCCGGCTGCTGACGGGTGATTTGCCCGGCGATACGAACATCTTCGACGCCAAGGTGACCGAGCTGGTCTATCAGGGCGAAAGCTATCTGCTGTATGCGCGCCTGCCGGAGGGCAGCGAAATCGCCGTGCGCGGGGCGATCCGCGAAGGGACCTTTGGCAAGCTGCCGCAGGTGGGAGATGCGGTGAAACTGGGACTGCACAAGGCCGATACGGTCGTCATCGCAGATGGAGAGAGGTAGATGTCCGTGACCGATCTTCATGCCGCGGGCCTGCGCCGGGATGAACGGCTGGAACGGTGGAAGCTGTTCGGCCTTGCATCGCCCGCAATTCTTCTGGTGCTGGTCGTTCTGGTGATCCCTGTGGGCTGGCTGTTCTACGTGTCTTTTGTCGGGGCCGACGGGAATTTCTCGCTTGAGAATTACGAGCGGATGGTGTCGCGGAAATCCTATCTGCGGATATTTGTGACCACCTTTCAGGTCAGTATCCTGACCACGGCGCTGTGCATCGTTATCGGCTATCCGCTGGCCTATTTTATATCACAGCTGCCGACACGCTGGGCCAACCTGTGTCTGGTGACGGTGCTGCTTCCCTTCTGGACCTCGCTTTTGGTGCGCACCTACGCATGGCTGGTCTTGTTGCAGAAACAGGGTCTGGTGAACCAATGGGCCATCAGCCTCGGACTTTGGGACGAGCCGCTGAAATTCGTACACAACATGACCGGCACGCTGATCGGCATGGTGCACATCATGTTGCCGTTTCTGATCCTGCCCGTCTATGGCGCGATGCGCGCGATCGACAAGGATTACCTCAAGGCCGCGTCGAACCTTGGCGCCAGCCCGCGCCGCGCCTTCTGGACGGTGTTTTTCCCGCTGTCCACGCCGGGCCTGTTCGCGGGTTCGTTGATGGTCTTTGTGCTGTGCCTGGGCTTTTTCGTCACGCCGGCGGTTCTGGGCGGCGGGCGCGTCATCATGGTGTCGATGAAAATCGTCTCTAATATCGAGCTTTTCGTGAATTGGGGTGCCGCAAGCTCGCTTGGCGTGGTGCTGTTGGTGCTGACCGTCATCATCCTGTGGATCGCCTCGCGGTTCACCCGGCTGGAGCAGATGGCGGGGGGAGGTCACTGATGCTGAACTGGCTCAAATCCCCGGCCTCCGAAACACAGGTGACCCATGGTCAGCGCCTGTGGCTGTACCTCTTTGCCGCCGTCATCATGATGCTGTTGGTCCTGCCGACACTGATCGTGATCCCGATGTCCTTCTCGGACTCGCAATATCTGGAGTTTCCGCCCGAAACCTGGTCGTTGCGGTGGTACCGGAACTATTTCGGATCGGCCGAATGGATGCAGGCGACGGCGACATCGCTCAAGACCGCTGTGCTGACCATGCTGGTCGCGACGCCGATCGGAGTGCTGGCCGCTTATGCGCTTCACGCCTCCAGGCTGCCCTATATCCGCGCTGCCTTTGTCCTGCTGATTACGCCGATGATGGTGCCGGTGGTGCTGATCGCGGTGGGTGCCTTCTATGCCTATGTGAAACTCCAGATCCTTTACACGATCACCGGGCTGGTGCTGGCGCATTCACTGCTGGCGATTCCGCTGGTGGTCATCGTGACGGGGTCCGCGTTGCAGGGGTTTGACATGAACCTTGAACAGGCGGCCCGGTCCCTTGGTGCGCCGCGATGGCGTGCCTTCCTGACGATCACACTGCCGCAAATCCGCTTTGCAGTGGTGACGTCGATGCTGTTGTCGTTCCTCGCGTCCTTCGATGAGGTGGTGATCGCCATGTTTATCTCCGGCGGCGACAATCCGACCCTGACACGCAATATGTTCAATGCCCTGCGCGACCAGATCGACCCCACGATTGCCGCGATTTCGACGATCATGATCCTGATCACGACCGTGATGATGGTGCTGGTGGCGATATTTGGGCGGGGCAAAACCTGACATCATGGAACGATATGATTACATCATCGTCGGTGCCGGCTCTGCCGGCGCCCCGCTCGCAACGCGGCTGGCCGAGGCAGGGCGGCGCGTGCTGCTGCTGGAGGCGGGCGGCGCGGGCAAACACCCTTGGGTCAATATTCCGCTGGGATATGGCAAGGTGTTCCACGACGCGCGGTTCAACTGGAAATATACGACCGAACCCGAACCGGGGCTGAACGGCCGTCAGGTCTATTGGCCGCGTGGCAAGGTTCTTGGCGGATCCTCCGCGATCAACGCGATGGTCTGGGTGCGTGGTCATCCCGCCGATTTCGACGAATGGGGCGCGCTGGCCCCCGGCTGGAGCTGGAAGGACGTGGCCCCGGTCTTTCGGCGGATCGAACGCTGGTCGGGCGCGCAAAGCCCCGAGCGCGGTGGTGACGGGCCCTTGTCTGTCACGGACATGAGCGCGCAGATGCACCCGCTGACCCATGCCTGTATCGCCGCTGCGGCAGAGGCGGGCATCCCCACCAACGCGGACTACAACGGTGCCGACATGAACGGCGCGGGGTTCTACCAGATCTCGACCGCAGGTGGACGCCGTGCATCGACGGCGCAGGCCTACCTGCGCCGCGCCAGCCACTTGCCAAACTTCCGGATCGAAACCGCCGCCATGACGACGCGCATCCTGCTTGAGGGGCAGCGCGCGACGGGCGTGGAATACGTGAAGAAGGGCTGCCGCGAAAAAGCCTTTGCCAACGAGGTAATCCTGTGCGGCGGGGCGCTGAATTCACCACAGCTTTTGATGCTGTCGGGGATCGGGCCTGCGGCGCATCTGCGCGAGCACGGGATTGATGTCGTGCTGGACGCGCCGCATGTGGGCGCGCACCTGATGGACCATCTGGGCTATGATCTGCTGTACAGAACCCGCAGGCCCAGTCTGAACCAGACCCTGCGCCCGTGGTGGGGCAAAGCCTGGGCCGGGATGCAATATGTGACGATGCAGAAGGGGCCTCTGGCGATGAGCCTCAATCAGGGCGGCGGGTTCACGCGGCTGGCCAAGGGTGCGGGCGTGCCCGACACCCAACTTTATTTTTCGCCGCTCAGCTATTCGACCGCGCCCAAGGGCAAACGCCCGTTGATGAGCCCGGACGCCTTTCCCGCGATGCGCATGGGCTTCAACCCCTGCAAACCCACCAGCCGGGGCAGTGTCGGCCTGACCAGCAACGACCCCTTCGCGCCGCCCGCTTTGCGCGGCGGCTATCTGACCAGCGCACATGATTGCGACCTGATGGTGCGCGGCGTGCGCGAGATCCGGCGCATCGCGTCCATGCCTGCGCTGGAAAACCTGATAGAGCGCGAGCTTGAACCCGGACCGGGCTATCAGAGCGATGCGGATATCCTTGAATTCGTACGCGACCGGGCTGGCACCGTCTTTCACCAGTGCGGCACCTGCCGAATGGGCACCGATGCCGCAACCTCTGTCGTGGACCCGCACCTGCGGGTTCACGGGATCGCCGGATTGCGCGTGGCGGATGCCGCGATCTTTCCGACTATCCCGACGGGCAACACAAACGCCGCCGCCGTCATGGTGGGCGAGCGTGCATATGACTTGATGACGCAAGGATAAAGCAGGATGAAGATCACCCGGATCGAGACTTTCGACACCAAATACGTAGGCTTTGTACGCATCACCGCCGAAGACGGCAGCATCGGTTGGGGGCAGGTATCAACCTACAATTCCGACATCACATGCCAGGTCCTGCACCGGCAGGTCGCGCGGTGGGTTCTGAACCGGGACACCAGCGATCTGGACGACCTGCTCGACCTTGTCACCGAACGCGAGCACAAGTTTCCGGGATCCTACCTGCGCCGCGCCATGGCCGGTTTCGACACGGCGGTCTGGGATCTGCGAGGGCGGCAGGCGGGTAAATCCGTGGCCGAACTTCTGGGCGGGACGCCCGGCCCGATCCGCGCCTACGCCAGTTCGATGAAGCGTGACATTACACCGGCAGACGAGGCGGACCGGATGAAGCGGCTGCGGGACCAGCACGGTTTTGACGCGTTTAAGGTCCGGGCAGGCGCCGAAGTGGGACGCAACCGCGATGAATGGCCGGGCCGGACCGAAGAGATCATCACCACCATGCACCGCGAGATGGGCGACACGGCCACCCTGCTGATCGATGCCAACAGTTGCTATTCCCCCGAGCGTGCCATCGAGATCGGGCGGATG
The DNA here is from genome assembly GCF_000620505.1 of Sulfitobacter sp. 20_GPM-1509m. Classification (GTDB taxonomy): domain Bacteria; phylum Pseudomonadota; class Alphaproteobacteria; order Rhodobacterales; family Rhodobacteraceae; genus Pseudosulfitobacter. The sequence goes on from NZ_JIBC01000012.1 coordinate 123,264, forward strand.
CTGGAACAGAACGGCTTCAGCCATTTCGAGGAACCCTGCCCCTATTGGGAGCTGGAGCAGACCAAGCAGGTCACCGACACGCTGGACATCGACGTGACGGGGGGCGAACAGGATTGCGACCTGACGATCTGGAAGCGCATGATCGACATGCGCGCCGTCGACATCGTGCAGCCCGACATTCTCTATCTTGGCGGGATCGCGCGGACGCTGCGCGTCGCCCGCATGGCAGAGGCCGCGAAGTTGCCGGTGACGCCGCATTGCGCGAACCTGTCGCTGGTCACGCTGTTCACGATGCACCTTTTGCGCGCCATTCCCAACGCGGGAAAATACCTGGAGTTTTCGATCGAGGGGGCCGATTACTATCCCTGGCAGGACGGGCTGTTTACCACTGACCCCTACCGCATTGACGACGGGCAAGCCATCGTGACGGACGCCCCCGGCTGGGGGATCGAAGTTTGCCCCGACTGGCTGGCCCGCGCCCACTACAGCGTATCCAGCGCCGACCAGCTTTGAGTGACAAAGGAACCATGACGATGACCGACCTGAACAGCTTTTCCCATCTTTCCGCAACTGACGTGGGCGACTTCGCCCCGAAACCGACCACGCTGACCTCGGGCCAGACCGAAGCGTCCGTCAATCTGTGGGCATCACAGGACGGGCAGACCAACATCGGTGTCTGGGAATGCACGCCGGGCCGGTTCACCGCAGACCGCACGGCGGCGGGCGAATATTGCCATATCATCGCCGGTCGGGCGACCGTGCAAAATCAGGACGGATCAAACCCCCGCGAGATTGGCCCCGGCGACTTGTTGATCCTCCCGAAAGGCTGGAAGGGGGAATGGACCATCCACGAGCACATGCGCAAGCTTTACGTCATCGGTGGTTGACCACGCACAGCCGGGAAAATCTGACCACCGACGGTCCAGACCCTTGGGGCGGCACGAAAGCGCGACAGGTCCACATCTCAGGGTGATGCTGTATGGCGGAGGTCCGATCGGCCCCGAACTTTCACTCAAGCTTGCCAATGAATACCGGACCGATCGGTTCTACCACACATACGGCATGACCGAGACGGGTCCAGGCGGAACCTTGCTGCATCCCGAGGACCTCTATGCGCGGCCCGGCTCGATCGCCGGCATCGAGATGCGCCTGGTGGTGGACGCGCGCGACGCACGCCCCGTCGCAGTGGGCGAGATATGGCTGAAATCGCCGACAATCATGAAGGGGTATCTGAATAATCCTGAGGCGACGGCAGAGGTCCTGGCCGATGGCTGGTACAAGACCGGCGATCTGGCGCGGTCCGACGAGGATGGCTTCCTCGTGATCGCGCTGGATATCCTCCGCACCTTGGCCCGCGAGCCTTTGGCAATCGAGGCGCTGCGTGCCGAAATCGAACTGGGCCGCGGCGCGAATACCGATCTGGACCGCGGCATCGATGACATCTTCGACGAACTGGCGAAGGGCGAGGTGGCGGAATATCGCGCCCGTCACGTGGCAGAGCGTCTGGCGCTGGTGCTTCAGGGGGCGCTGCTTGCCCGCCACGCCCCGCAGGCGGTTGCGGACGGCTTCATCGCGACCCGACTGGGCGCCTGTCGGTCCGGAATTTACGGGGATCTCCCGCGTGGTGTCGACACCGGAACGATCATCGCGAGGCAAGATCTGACGGCATAAATCCGGCAAAACGGGAGCGGGGACGGTTGCACCCATTTTTGGAAGACGCATCTGGCACGTGCCGGCTGACTGGATCACGCGGGGATACCGAAAAGCGTGCTGATGAATTTGATCGCGCCTTTTGCGCCTGGTTGTTTGTTATGAATGTGGCCGCGTTTGATCACCATCGCAAACGCGGTCCTCAAGCTGGTGAGAATTGGAGGCATCAGGCGGGCGAACAGCTTGGCAGGACCACTATCCAGAGATTGATGTCGATGTCCCAATTTCTTTCGATGCTGTGATTTCGGTGTGTCGCGCGTCACAGGTCGCGGCGCGGGTATTTTCCTAGGGTGACGTCATCGGCGGTCACAAGGCCGCCAGAAACCCAGACCCAAGAAGGAAATGACCATGTTTCGCAAGACCATCCTGAAGACCACCGCCCTGGCAATCCTGACCGCCACTGTCGCTGCATCCGCCGCCTCGGCCAGTGATTATGGCTATGGCCACAAAAAGCAGCAGAGCTACAACCAAGGCTACTCTGGCCAGAACCACGGCTACAAAAACCCGTTTTCGCATATCCAGGACCGGGTCTGGAACCAGCACGTCGGCTGGTGTTTTGACCGGTTCAAGTCCTACAACGCCCACGACAACAGCTATCAGCCTTACAACGGCCCGCGTGCCCAGTGCTGGTCGCCTTACATCAGCGGCTAACGCCCTGCCGCTTTCAACAGCGCGGGTCTTGTTCAAAGACCCGCGTCTCCTCCCCTCCCGTTTGCAATTAAGTCAG
>NZ_JIBC01000013.1:0-102396 GCF_000620505.1 Sulfitobacter sp. 20_GPM-1509m
TGATCATCGATGCGCCGAACCCGCGAACGGGCGCGCCCACGCGTCCGGTCCGCAAGCACTGCTGGCTTTGGGAACAGGCCAACGGCCCGATCCCCAAGGCTCATGTTCTGAAGTGCCTCGATGGCGACAAGACCAACTGTGATCCCGCGAACTGGGCGCTGGTCCCCAAGGCCTGCATGCCGCGCCTGTCCGGCGGCCCCCATGGCAAAAGCTACGACCGCTTCGAGCCGGAGGTGCGTCCCACCCTTCTGGCCATTGCGCGGCTCGAGCACGGCGCACGTGAAGCAAGGAAAGGCCGGTCCCTATGAGCTGCTCTCCCCCCAAGTGCCCCTGCGGGCGCCCCGACTGTCTCGGCTGCGGCGCGATGTCTGAGCTGGAATGCCGGTGCGGCGCCAGTGACTGCGATCTGTGCCGCGCCCGCACTGTGCCCTGGTGGGCCGTCACAGACAGGCCAAGCCATAAACGCATTGACTGGTGGTCACTGGGGGCCGTGTTTTTGTCCGGCGCCGGTGCGGGGTCGATGCTACGTCAACTCTTCTGCGGAGGTTAAGACATGACCATGCTCACCAGCGGGCTGCCCCGGATCAAGACCGAGTACCACAGCCTGAAGCCCAAGGTGCGGTTCAGGATCGCGGGCACCAGGCAATACCTGCACCTGTCCGGCGCGGGTGTGACCGATGGCACGCGGTACGCCTGGAGCGGGACAAAGGCCCAGGCGCGCGCTTTGCGCGATCGGGCGGCGATGGAAGGTCGGGACTGGCCGTTCAAGGCCGTCAAGCGGATCGAGGTGGAAGAATGAACAACGAAAGAGAGCTCAAGGATTACCGGGTCCGGCCCGCGATCTTCACGATCAGGAGGCGAGGACAGGAAGGCCTTTGCTGGCGCGCCGAGCGGCGCATCAAGCTGCTTTGGCTGATCCCGATCTGGATCCCCGTTATGAACGCCGGTTGGCGGGATTGCCCCAGCGACGCATGGGGCGACGCGGCGCGGGACTATGACCTGCGCCATGGAGAACTGCACTTGGGCAAAGAAGGCAACTGACTTATGCCAGCCCCTAGAGCGACCAAAGCAGTAATCACCAATGCCATCGAGGCAGCAAAAGCATGCGGCATGCTCATAGCCGAGGTCATTGTCGACAAGGACGGATCGGTCAGAATCATTGCCGACCGCGGACAGAAGGTCATACCCTTGCATCAGAACCGCGCCGAACCGCGCAGGTTTGGACAATGACGGACATCGATGTGAAGGTCAGATTTAAGGGTTACGTACCCGAAAAGCTCCCCTCGGGCGAAGTGCGCCACAGAGTGCGGGTTGAGGGGAATCCAAAGCGCCGAATCCGGATACCCGTTGGTCCAGAGCATCCGACGTTCTCTGAACATTACTATGCGGCCCGTGCGGGCAGCACCGTCGATGCACCACCTGCCCCACCGCCCGTCGCGCGCTATTCCGCAGATGAGCTGATCCAAGACTATCTGGCTTGGATCGAGAGTCAGGTACTAGCCAAGCTGATGTCGCCACTGACGCTTAAACAGCGCAAGTCGCTGCTGACTCGCGCCATGGACGTAACTGACGATCAGGGCGATCGCATAGGATCCCTGCACGTCGATCTGCCCCCCGAAGCCTTCGTGCTAATCCGTGACAGCTGGGCCGGACGCACGGCGCAGGCAGACAACACACTAAAGGGCCTCAGCGCCGCCTACAAATGGGGGATCGAGCGTCGGAGGGTGTCGGTTAACCCAGTCGCAGGCGTCCGCAAGGTTCACATCTCCAAAGGCGGCGCAACGCCATGGTCAGCAGATGATTTAAAAGCCTTCCTACAAGCACACGGAAAGGGTACCACGGCGCGCCGTTGGCTGTTTCTGGCGATGTTCACAGCTGGACGCATTAGCGACACCGTCAAGCACGGCAGGAAGCATGAGGTCACACGTGACGGCCGTCTTTGGCTTGACTGGCAACCGCAGAAACGCGGGTCAGCATTCGTGTCTATCCCGATTGCACCGCAGCTGCTGGAAGAATTACGAGCCCCAACCGTCGAAGGGGCAACCTACCTGCTCAGCCAACACGGGCGCCCATACCGAACACCGGAATCGCTACGTCGAATGATCCAAGCATGGACAGCACAGGCGGGACTAACCGGCCGGTCACAGCACGGTGTCAGAAAGGCGATGGGCGAACTGCTGGCAGAAGCTGGATGCACACAGCATCAGATCATGTCTGTGATGGCACACACCAAGCCCGCAACGAGCGCGATCTACACTGAAAATGCCGATCGTCGCCGAATGGCGGCACTCGCAATGGACGGTATTCGACACGTCGTTTTCTGATCTGTTCGAGATCAAAGTGTCCCACGAAAAAAATGCGTGGGACAGAAAACGGAAAAAACTGAACAATATCAGTTGCGCGTTGATGAGGTGGTACCCAAGGCCGGACTCGAACCGGCACGCCTCGCGGCGGGGGATTTTGAATCCCCTGCGTCTACCATTCCGCCACTTGGGCCTCACATCCGCCGTTTAGCCTGCTGATTTGCGCACGTCCAGAGGCTTTTTGCAGCGAAGTCCTGTCGCGCGCAGTCTTGACGGGCTTTGTCCCACATGGTCTGGCATGACAAAGCGCCATAAAGAGGGCCATCGGGTGATACGCAATTTATATGACTGGGTTCTGCGCCTTGCGGACCATCCCAAAGCCTTGTGGTTTCTGGCCTTCATCGCCTTTATCGAAAGCTCGGTCTTTCCGATCCCGCCCGATGTCCTGATGATCCCGATGATCATCGCCCGCCCCTCGCGGGCCTGGTTGATCGCCGGCGTGGCCCTTGTGGCGTCGGTGCTGGGCGGCCTGTTGGGCTATGCCATCGGCGCGCAGGCGTTCGAGACACTGGGACGGCCGCTCCTGGCCATGCTGGGCAAGGCTGACGCGATGGCCGAGTTCAGCACGCGGTTCAATGACATGGGGTTCTGGGCAGTTCTGGGCGCAGGCATCACCCCCTTCCCGTTCAAGGTGATCACCATCATGTCCGGCTGGACCGGGATGCCGCTGGGCACCTTTGTCGCAACCTCGATCCTGGCGCGCGGAATACGGTTCTTTGTTGTCGCGGGTCTGCTCTGGAAGTTTGGCGCACCAATTCGTGATTTCATCGAGCGGCGTTTGGGCCTTGTCTTTACCCTCTGCCTGCTGCTTTTGATCGGCGGGTTCTTTGCCACGAGGTATCTATGACACAGCGCCACTGGATCGCGATCGCAACCTTCGGGTCCGCCGCCCTGATGCTGGGCGCACTGGGATTTCAGTACCTGGGCGGGTTCCACCCGTGCAAGCTGTGCTATTGGCAACGCTATCCCCATGTGGTCGCCATTGTCATCGGCGCGATTGCGCTGTGGATGCCCAACCGCCTTCTGATCGTGCTGGGCGCGCTCAGTGCCGCGGTAACGGGCGGCTTTGGCGTCTATCACGCGGGCGTTGAATGGAAATGGTGGGAGGGTCCGACCACCTGCACCTCGGGCGACATCTCGGGGATGAGCACGGATGCACTGTTCGACCAGATCATGAATGCCCCCCTGACCCGCTGCGACGATATCGTCTGGCAACTGGCGGGTCTTTCGATGGCGGGCTGGAATGCGATCCTGTCCTTCGTGCTGGTCGGTTGCTGGCTGATGGCGCTGCGCCGCGCCTAGGACGATTTCCGCGTCGACAGCAGCAACGAGGTTTCCGAAGCGACCACCCCGTCCAGGCGGCGGATGTCGAACAGCACCCTGTCAAAGCTTTCCAGCGTCTCGGTCCCGATTTCAACGATCACGTCCCAGCGTCCGTTGGTCGAATGGATGTGGCGCACTGCGCTGATACCCTGAAGCTGGCGGATGATCCGTTCGGTGCCGCGTCCCTCGATGCCGATCATCATCAAGCCGCGCACGGGATCGTGCAGTGCATCCTCTCGCAGAACCACAGAGAAGCCCAGAATATCGCCCCGCGCCTGCAGCTTTTCGATGCGTCCACGCACGGTGGTGCGGGTCACGCCCAGGCTAGCGGCCAGATCCGACAGCGACGCGCGCGCATCGTGGCGCAGGGCCGCGATCAGCCGCCTGTCCATTTCGTCCATTTCCGCCTTCCGTTTTGATCAATCGTCACCCGATACGATCACTTTGGTCGCTTGCAGGCAACCCGTTTCGCACAATACCATTTGCCCCAACCAGACAGGAGAGCCACCATGACCACTCAAAACTGTATTCTGATCGGCGCGCCGATGGATTGCGGCAAGCGCCGCACCGGCTGCCTGATGGGACCCGATGCCTATCGCACCGCCGATCTGGCCGGGGCGCTGCAATCGCTGGGTCATAAGGTGCAGGACCGTGGCAACGTCACCCCTGCCCCGGTGGATCCGATCCCCCATGACCGGTTGCACAAGCTGGCCGAAACGATTGCCTGGACCGAGGCGCTGGCTGATGCCAGCGAGGCCGCCTTGCAGGACGGCTTCCCGATTTTCATGGGGGGCGATCACGCGCTGGCCCTTGGCACTGTGCTGGGCGCCACACGTCATGCCGCCGCGCAAAACAAACCCCTGTTCGTGCTCTGGCTGGACGCGCACACCGATTACCACACCCCGCAGACCACCGATTCCGGCAACCTGCACGGCACGCCGATGGGATACCTCGCGGGCCGCGAGGGCTTTGACGGCTTTCCGATGGTCGACCACCCCGTACCGCACGCCAACATCTGTATGCTGGGCCTGCGCTCGGTCGATCCGGCGGAGCGTGCGGCGCTGCAGGACACGGATGTAACTTATATCGACATGCGCGCCATCGACGAACACGGCATCGCCGGTCCGCTGAATGCCTTTCTCGACAAGGTGGGCGCGGCGGGCGGGATGCTGCATGTCTCGCTGGACGTCGATTTCCTGGACCCTTCCGTCGCCCCCGCCGTCGGCACCACGGTTCCGGGCGGCGCCACAGTGCGCGAGGCGCATCTGGTGATGGAGATGCTGCACGACAGCGGGCTGATGACCTCGCTTGATCTGGTCGAGTTGAACCCGTTCCTGGACGAACGCGGCCGCACTGCGCAGCTGATGGTGGAACTGACCGCCTCGGCCCTTGGCCGCCGCATCTTTGACCGACCCACTCGCGCCTTCAGCTAAGGAGACCGCCATGCTGACCCCCTCCGACAAGGCCCTCGTGCCCTTCGTCTCCGTCGATCACATGATGCAGCTGATCCACCACATCGGCATCGAGGCCGCGCTGAAAGGGCTGGCCGACTATATCGAAGCCGACTTTCGCCGCTGGGAGCTGTTCGACAAATCCCCCCGCGTGGCGTCGCATTCGCCCGAGGGCGTGATCGAGTTGATGCCGACCTCGGACGGTGAGGTGTACGGGTTCAAATATGTGAACGGTCACCCCAAGAACACCGCCGAGGGCCTGCAGACGGTCACCGCCTTTGGCCTGCTGGCGGATGTGGCGACGGGGTACCCGGTGCTGCTGTCGGAAATGACCATGCTGACCGCGATGCGCACAGCCGCCACCTCGGCGCTGGTGGCGCGGGTGCTGGCGCCCAAGGGGGCCACGACCATGGCCATGATCGGCAACGGCGCACAATCCGAATTCCAGAGCATCGCGATGAAGGCGATCGTCGGCATTGATACGGTGCGGCTCTATGACGTCGATGCGAAAGCCACCGCGAAATGCGCAGCCAACCTGGCGGACAGCGGGCTGACCGTGGTGTCCTGCGACAGCGCACAGGAGGCCATCGAAGGCGCCCATATCCTGACCACCTGCACCGCGGACAAGCAGTATGCGACGATCCTGACCGACAATATGGTGGGGGCCGGCGTGCACATCAACGCCATCGGCGGCGACTGCCCCGGCAAGACGGAACTCGCCCCGGCCATCCTGACGCGGTCGGACATCTTTGTGGAATTCCCGGCCCAGACCCGGATCGAGGGCGAGATACAACAGCTTGCTCCCGACCATCCGGTCACCGAGTTCTGGGAGGTTCTGAGCGGGGCCAAGCCGGGGCGCACGTCGCAATCACAGATCACCCTGTTCGACAGCGTCGGCTTTGCCACCGAGGATTTCAGCGCACTTCGCTATGTACGGGACCAGATTGCGGGGACAGACTATTTCCACCCGCTGGATTTGCTGGCCGACCCTGACGATCCACGGGATTTGTTCGGGATGCTGCAAAGGTCGAACGCCTGAGGGGTTCACCCCAATCAGCGCAGCCCACTGTCGCGCAAGTTTACGCCTCCAGCTCGGCGTCCCAGTACAAAAAGTCCATCCATGCCTCGTGCAGGTGGTTGGGCGGGAATTTCCGGCCCATGTTCCGCAATTCTTCCGCCGCTGGCTGACGCGGTGGTTTGCGCAGGGCCATGCCGGTGCGGTGCAGTGCCTTGGACCCTTTTTTCAGGTTGCAGGGGCTGCATGCGGCCACCACGTTCTGCCAGCTGGTCACGCCCCCGCTGGCACGTGGCACCACGTGGTCAAAGGTCAGATCGCCCCGCGCGCCACAGTACTGGCAGCGGAATTCATCCCTTAAAAATAAATTAAAGCGCGTGAAGGCCACGCGCTTTTGAGGTTTGACATAATCTTTGAGGACGACAACGGACGGTATCCTGAACACCGTACTGGGGCTTCGGACCACTTCGTCGTATTCGGCGACGATGTCCACCCGGTCCAGCCAGGCCGCCTTGACCGCTTCCTGCCAGGGCCACAGCGACAGAGGATAGTAACTGAGTGGCCTGTAATCCGCATTCAGCACCAGCGCCGGATGCTGTTTCAACGCGCCCGGAGCGCGTGTAAATTCCGTTCTGAAATCGCCGTCCATTTCGTGCAATCACCCTCGCCCGATTTGACACCCGCGCCGACCCTGCGACATCGGGTCAGAGCATCTGCTCACGCCTGATGTCACCGACTATATCTCGTAGCAAGTTTCTGACAAGTCCGGTTTTTCCCACAAGATGTTCCACGCCTGCAAAGGGGCAAAATTTCACATCCCCGTTACAAAAACAGGCACCCTAGAGGGTGCCTGTGGCCGCAATTACAACTGGAATCGCCTTTAATTGCTGGCGAACGGCATATCGCGCCATCCCTCGCGCGCGCAGCTGCGCGCCCGCGCCGACCGGATCGCACGCCCGTTCACGCGCAGTTCCGGCATGACTTCGCGGCTCAGATCATAGACCGCCAGTGCGAGACACAGCGGCGGCATCCCTTGGGTTTGAGACAAATTCACAAAATGTACGTCAACATACTGGCCCGTGCGCACCCGCCACTGAAACGACCGGTAAACTGTGCTGTCGGGTGTTTCGTTCAGACGTTCGGCAAAGAGCGTGCTCCACGGGGTATCACGCAGCCAGTCGGTCTGTTGCCAGTCCTGCAAACCGACGATCCAGACATCGGCGCCCGCGAGGTCCGACACCTCTTGATGTCGGTTCATCGCCTGATCTGGTGCATCAATCTGCATCATCGCGCGACCGACCCCTTCGGGCATTCCGGCCATGCGCAAAACAAATTTGCGGCCCAGCTCTTTTTCCAGCGTGATCGGTGGAACAAAATCTCCGGCCCCGCGTTGGGCGAAGCCTGGGGGTGCGTAAAACTGCGTCCCCAGCAGAACCGAAATTCCCATAACCGCCTGAGTTAAGGCGGACTTTACGCGTTTATTCAACATGTGCTGTCCCTGCTTGCCATTGCTCTTTTGTTATTATGACAAGTGAGGCATAAAAATTTGCTGAAAAAAAGGGGGATGACCCCGATCCGCGTCAGAATCCCAGTTTGTCGCGCAAAAACGCCAGAGAAATGCTCAGACCATCCGGGGCGATGCCATGGGCGGTGCCCTTCATGACGTGGGCAAACACGTCCTTCCAGCCCGCTTCCTGCAAGGCTTCGGCGGCCTGTGGCAGCGACTGTGGTGGCACAACGTCATCCTGATCGCCATGAACCAGCAGCACCGGAGGGCGCGAAACAACCTCGTCCACCAGCGCTTCGGGACGCAGCAAGCGGCCTGAAAAAGCAACGACACCGGCCAGCGCATCCTCGCGGCGCGGGGCCACGTGCAGGGCCATCATTGTGCCTTGGCTAAACCCGAACAGGGCCACCTGTTCCGGCATCAGATCCTCGTCGACCATCAGCGCGTCAAGATAGGCGTTCACATCCTCGACCGCCGCGCGCATCCCGCGTTCGGCCTCTTCCTCGCTTGATCCGTCGATCCAGGGGATCGGGAACCATTGAAAGGCATTGGGCATCCCGTCGATGCGTTCGGGCGCGTCGGGCGAGACGAACAGCGTGTCGGGCAGATGTTCCGACAAAGGATCGGCCAGTCCCAGAAGGTCGGCCCCGTTGGCACCGTAGCCATGCAGAAAGACGACGGCCGAGCGGACCTCGCCTGATGTCGGTTCGCGGCGTTGCGATTGAAGAACGCGAGTCATGTGATCCCTTCCCTGCCTTTTGCTACTCGGTAGTACGCAAACAGACAGCGCGCCGCAACCGACCGCCACGGTGTCCAGCGTTCGGCCATGGTCCGCAGCTCTTTGGGTGTGGGGCGTTCGGGCAGATCATAGAGCACCCGCGCTGCCTCTTGTAGGGCCAGATCACCCGGCGCGAACACGTCGGCGCGGCCCAGGCTGAACATGGCGTAGATCTCGGCGGTCCAAACACCGATGCCCTTGACGGCGACCAATGTGGCAATGACCTGCGCGTCGGGCGCGTCGCGCAAGGCGGCATAGTCGATATCAGCCCCCGCCAGCGCCTGCGCATAGGCGATTTTCTGACGGCTCAGGCCGACGGCGCGAAGGCCGTCATCACCCGCGTCCAGAACGGCGGATTGCGTCGTCAGGCCCGCACCATCCATCCGCCCCCAGATCGCGGCAGCCGAGGCGGTGCTGACCTGTTGGCTGATGATTGCGGACAGCAGATGTGCAAAGCCGTCCGGGCGGCGGCGCAACGGCAAGGGTCCGGTCTGCGCCAGCGCCCGCGCCATCTGTGAATCGTTTGCCGCCAGCCACGCGGCCCCCTCGGCCACATCGGCGTCGGTTTCGATGATGCGCCCCACGCTCACAGGTTATCAGCCCAGCGGGCGACGGCGGCGACATCGGGCAAATGTGTGCCTTCCGGTGCAACGGGCCGCGACAGCATCACCATCTGCAATCCCAAGGCACGCGCCGCTGTCACCTTGGTTTCCGACGCGGTCCCACCGGTGTTGCGAAACAGGACGGCATCGACCGCCAGGTCGCGCAACAAGGCGACCTCGGCGTCATGCGAGAACGGCGGGCTGCCGAAAACATAGCGAATGTTGCCCTGCGGTGGCAGCATGCTGTGCCGCGTGGTCTGACGCACGAACAACTGGCCACCGAACCCCGCAAGCGCCGGCAACAGCGCGCGGCCCACGTTGGTAAAGACGCGTTCGAACGGCGCAATCGAATCGGATGCCGCGGCCACATCTGGCACTTCGGTCCATCGATCGCCCGGTGCAGGCGTCCAAGCAGGCCGATGCAACAGCGCATATTGCGCGCCTGTCGCCTTACAAGCCGCCGCCGCGTCGGTGCTGATCTGCCCCGCAAACCCGTGGGTCACATCCAAAAGATGGGTAAAGCCACCTGCCCGCAGCGCCTGTGTCAGCCCCGCACGATCCGGCGTGACGTCCAGCAAGTCCGATACCACCCCTTTGGGCGTGGCACCGTCGCATAGAACACGCACCTCAAGCCCCGCACGCCCGCGCACCGCCGCCAGAGCCGCTGCCGTTTCACCGGCGCCGCCCAGCATCAATATGCGCGCACGCGGCGCTTTTGGTGTCATGCCATACCCCTTGCAGGTGCCTCAGGCGGTCACGTCCGCGCCTGCTTCGATCATATCCACGCGCGTGGCGTGGCGGCCACCTTCAAACGTGGCGTTCAGAAAGGCATCGACGATGTCCAGCGCCAGCCCCTCACCCAGCACGCGCGCGCCCAGCGACATCATGTTGGCATCGTTGTGCTGGCGGATCATGCGGGCCGAGAATGTGTCGGAACACACACCGCAACGGATGCCTGCAACCTTGTTTGCTGCCATCATGATGCCCTGCCCGGTGCCACACAACAGAATGCCAAGCTGGCAATCGCCCGATGCGACACGTTCGGCCGCTGCCTTGCCATGCAGCGGATAGTGGGTGCTTTCGGATGTGGTCGGGCCGATGTCGACGACCTCCCAGCCTTGTTTTGCGATATGCGCGGCGATGTTCTGGCGCATTGCAATGTCGGCGTGATCGCTGGAGATAACGATGCGTTTGGTCTCTGTCATGATGTCTTGGTCCCGTGTCCCAGGCCGGTCGGGGAAAAATACCCCGAGGGATCGGCTGGTCAGTGTTGCGTTCAGTTTTCCGGTGCGGCGCCTATAGCACAGGCCACGCGGGCGCGCAGCCGCTGAATTGCCCCTGAAGTGACGTAACGTAGCTGAAGCCGCGAAAAGGCCCCGCTGGAAAATATCTGCGACGCGATACTTGCCGATGTCAAATTTCAGGTTTACGCCTCTCGAAATGACACACACACATGACAGCCGGGCCAAGCGTAACGTGGCCGTTCTGGTCTGCGCCCAAGCGTTCCTGGGCAGCCAGATGCCGATGATTTTCGTGGTGGCGGGGCTGGCGGGACAATCGCTGGCGACAAACATCTGTTTCGCCACCCTGCCGATTTCGCTGATCGTTCTGGGCTCCATGCTGGCGGCGACGCCGGTGTCGGCGATCATGCAACGCTTTGGCCGCCGCGCGGGCTTTTTCGTGGGCGCAACCGGGGGGGCTGTGGGTGGCATGGTGGGGGCTTACGGCCTGTACCTGGGATCATTCCCGATCTTTCTGGCGGGAAGCTTTCTGACCGGCATCTATATGTCGGCGCAGGGCTTTTACCGCTTTGCAGCGGCTGACACCGCTTCGGACGAATTCCGCCCCAAGGCAATTTCCTATGTGATGGCCGGGGGGCTGCTCTCTGCGGTGATCGGCCCGCAGGTGGTCAAGCTGACGGCGGATGCCTATGTGATCCCCTTCCTTGGCACATATCTCGCGGTCATCACCGTCAACGTGGTCGGCTCGCTGCTGTTCCTGTTCATCGACATCCCCAAGCCGCCCGTGCCCGCGATGGACGCGCCCAGAGGCCGCAGCCGTCTTGAGCTGTTGAAAACACCGCGCATTGCCGTGGCTGTGATCTGTGCCACCGTGTCCTATGCGCTGATGAACCTTGTGATGACCTCGACGCCGCTGGCGGTTGTGGGCTGTGGGTTATCGGGCGATCTGCTGCCCGGCACGGACCTGAGCGGGCTGAGTGCTGCCGAGCAACGCTCGACCTTTATCAATCTGGCGTCCAACGTGGTCACTGGCCACGTGCTGGCCATGTTCGCGCCGTCCTTCTTTACCGGCCACCTGATCAACCGCTTTGGCGTGGAAAAGATCATGGGGCTGGGTATCGCCATTCTGGGCGCGGCCGGCATCGTTGCGCTGTCCGGCGTGACCCTACCCAATTTCTTCGTGGCGCTGATCCTTCTGGGACTGGGCTGGAACTTTGGCTTTATCGGGGCCACGACGATGCTGTCGGGATCGCACCTGCCGCATGAACGCGGACGGATGCAGGGTCTGAACGACCTGCTGGTGTTCGGCGGCGTCACGATGGCATCGCTGGCATCGGGCGGGTTGATGAACTGTTCCGGCGGCAGCCCTGTCCAGGGCTGGGCCGCGGTCAACATCGCCATGGTGCCGTTTCTGGTGCTGGCAGGCGGGTCGCTGATCTGGCTGATGCTGCGCCCCAAAGAGGCCGCAGCCTAAGCCATCAGGACCAGCGCCACAGCAACAGCGACTGACGCGCCGGATTGATCTGCAACGCCCCTGCCGCCACGCGGCCCGGATCGCGGGCCGCCTGTTTCAGGATCGCCTGCGTCAGGAACCCCTCGGTCAACGCGGGCGCGCCCGGCCCTGCGGCGCGGCGCAATGCGGCGCGGGTCGGCAAAGTGCTCAGCGTCTCGCGGCAGAGGGCGGCAATCGCCTCGGCGCGCCCGTCCACCAGCGGCACGCGCTTTTGCGCCTCAAGCTCGGGCACAGCCTGCAGGAACCGCGCCAGTCCCGTCGCGGTGCCAAAGGCGCGCACCGGAGCTTCAGCCTCGGCCCCTGCCCCCAATGCCTGCGCCGCCGCCCACATCAGTGCACCCGACGTGTCGGCCAGATAGGCGTGGAAGTGATCCGCATCCTCGAAAGGATCACGGTAGATGTCCCAGCGCCGCGCGGCCACCAGACGGTCCAGCGCCTTGGCCGCGTCGGTGTCCAGCGCATGGGCCAGCGGTGTCACCACCTCGTGCCGCCGCACGATCCCGCCTTTCGCGATTTCTTCCAGCGCATCGCGCCACCATTGCAGGCGCATCTCGGCAATCATCGCCTCCTGGGTCACCCACGGGGCACGGGCAACCTCGACGTTGAAAGCATACAGCGCGAAAAGCACCGGTCGCGCCGGCACAGGTGCCGCCATCGCTGCGCGAAACCGGTCGGGATCGGCACGCTCGACAAGGGATGCACAGGCGGTCAGGTCACTGTCGAACGGCATGGATCGCCTCTTGGATAAAATTCAAGGTTTGCGGTGCGTCCACGATGCCCAGGTGCCCCACGTTCGGGACAACATGGTACTGCCCCGCCCCGGTCACGCTGCGCATCAGCGGCGCATAGGCCTCGGCAACAAAGGCTTCGTCTTGCGCACCGACCACCAAGGTGAAGGGCGGCAGGGCTGCAACGTCTTGCCGGAAATTGGAACGCGGCGCAAAGCTGCTGTTCAAGCGATAGGAATAGGCCGTGGTCGCCGTGTCTCCCAGCGGGCCGTCCAGCACCGCAGGGGGCATGTTGAACTGAATGATCTTCAGATGGTTCAACGCGCGGATGCCCACCGCGTTCAGCATACTCAGTCCGACAAGTCGGCGCACCAGCACCCGCGCCCAGCCGCCTGAATTGCGCCGTGTGGTGGCGGCGTTGTGTTTCAGGAACGGGGCCAGCAGAACCGCACGGTCCATCAGCGCCCCCTGTGCGCCGCCAGCCATACGCACGACCAGCCCCCCACCCGAGGAATGGCCCACCATCACGACCTTTTGCCCCTTTCGGGTCTGATCGGTGATCAGGTCGGCCAGATCATCCTCGAACTGGCCGATGTAATCCACGTCACCACGCCGACCCGGTGCCGCCCCATGGCCGCGCAGATCAGGTACCACCACGTCGGCGTTGGACGCCAGCGCTGTGGCCAGCGCGTGAAACTGCAAACCATGCCAGCCCGACCCGTGCACCAGCACGACCAGCGGCACATCTTCACGACCCGACGCCCCGTACCGCCGGATTTGCAGCGCGTAACCGTCGCGCATCCGCACCGGCACCGTTGGTGCGACTTCGTCATAGGCCCGCGCAAGCGTCTCGCTGAAATCAAGGCCGCTGTTGCCGTTCGCCGCCATCTGGTGCGGGCGTTGGGTGACAATCAGCCCCAGCGCGATCAGCAAGGTTGATCCTGCCGAGATCGCCGCGAATTTCAGGACACTAAGCAACATCGCGGATCAGCTTCCACCGGATGGCGTCCAGCAAGGCCTCGAAGGACGCATCGACTATGTTGGCGCTGACCCCCACGGTCGACCAGCGCCGTCCCTGCCCGTCCTCGCTGTCAATGATGACGCGCGTGACGGCCTCGGTCCCGCCTTGTGTGATGCGCACCTTGAAATCCACCAGCCGCAGGTCCTCCAGATGCGCCGAATAACGCCCCAGATCCTTGGACAATGCTTTGGACAGCGCGTTCACCGGGCCGCGATCGCCGCCGGTGTCGTCCATGCTTTCGCTGACCGACAACAGTTTTTCACCGTCAACCTTCACGACGACCACCGCTTCGGACAGGCTGATCATCTTGTCGTATTTGTTTTTGCGCCGCTCGACGGTGACGCGGTAGCGTTTGACCTCGAAGAACTCGGGCAATTGTCCCAACTCTTCACGGGCCAGCAGTTCGAAAGAGGCCTGCGCCGTGTCATAGCTGTAACCTTCGGCTTCCCGCGTCTTGATCCGGTCCAGAATGCGCCCCAGCGCGGGGTCGGCGCGGTCCACGCTCAGCCCCATGCCGGTCAGACGCTCGCGCAGGTTCGACTGGCCCGCCTGGTTGGACATCGGGATGATGCGCGTGTTGCCGACGCGGGCGGGGTCGATGTGTTCGTAGGTCGTGGGGTCCTTGGCGATGGCGCTGGCGTGCAACCCCGCCTTGTGGGCAAAGGCGGAAGCGCCGACAAAAGCCGCCTGTTTCTGTGGTACCCGGTTCAGGATTTCGTCCAGCATCCGGCTGATGCGCGTCAGGTTCTCCAGCGCCTCGGGCGGCACGCCGGTCTCGAACCGGCTGGCGTAGGGCTCTTTCAGCAGCAGGATCGGGATCAGCGTGGTCAGGTTGGCATTGCCACAGCGTTCGCCAAGCCCGTTCAGCGTGCCTTGAATCTGGCGCGCGCCTGCATCGACAGCAGCCAGCGCACAGGCCACGGCGTTTTCGGTGTCGTTGTGGGTGTGGATGCCCAAGTGGTCGCCCGGTATGCCCACGTCGATCACCTGCGCCGTGATCCGCCCCACATCCGCAGGCAGTGTGCCGCCGTTGGTATCACAGAGCGCAATCCACCGCGCACCTGCGTCATAGGCAGCGCGGATCGCGGTCAGCGCATAGTCGGGGTTGGCCTTGTAGCCGTCAAAGAAATGTTCCGCGTCAAAGATCGCCTCGCGGCCTTGGGCGACCAGATGGGCGACGGATTTGGCGATGTTGTCTGTGTTTTCGTCCAGCGTGATGCCAAGGGCGGTCTCGACATGAAAGTCATGAGTCTTGCCCACAAGGCAGACAGCGGGAGTATTGGCATTCAGCACGGCGGCCAGCACATCGTCGTTCTCGGCGGACATGCCATTGCGCTTGGTCATGCCGAATGCGGTCATGGTGGCGCGGGTTTTTGGGGCCGCGTCGAAAAAGGCGCTGTCGGTGGGGTTGGCCCCGGGCCAGCCGCCTTCGATGTGGTCGATGCCAAGGCTGTCGAGGGCGCGGGCGATGGTGACTTTCTCGTCGGTGGAGAATTGCACGCCTTGCGTCTGCTGCCCGTCACGCAGGGTGGTGTCGAAGAGGTAGAGGCGTTCGCGGGTCATGATACCCTCCCGACCAGTTGGGCTGTGGTGTTTACGAGGCGCCCAGCAGCAACTTTATGTTCGCTTTTCAGATCATAGGGCAGCCCCCGGCCGCGGGTGGGGGAGAAGCCCCCGCCCGGGGGGGCGGTCGGGGGCTGCCCGGCGTGCCGCCGGGCGGAAGACTGAAGACAGCGCACCATCACAGATCCTCCAGCTTATCGGGATCAAAAGCAGGCCCCGCGACCAGATCAACGCCGTCCTTGCGCATCTTCACCTCGACGCCAGCCGCCACCAGCATCTGCTTCATGGCATCAAGCTTGGAAAAGTCCTTGGATGCCATGGCTTCAGCACGGACGGTGGAAAAGGCCGCCTCATAAGCACTCAAATCCGCATCAGACGCCGCAGCCCACGCGGGCACGCCATCTGCAACCAGTCCAAGCAAACGCAGGCTCGCCAAGAGCGCGCTTGCATCACTCTTTTGCGCAAGCTGGTGCATCTCGACAATCGCTTGCGGTGTGTTCAGATCGTCGGCCAGTGCCTGAACCACAGCCTCCGGCACCGGCCCTTCGGACGTCCCCTCAACCTGCCCATACCACTTGCGCAACGTCGCCTCCGCCTCGGCCCGCTTCTTCTCGGTCCAGTCCATCGGCTTGCGATAATGCGTCGACAGCATCACAAAGCGGATCACCTCGCCCGGCACCCCCTGCTCCAGCAAATCGCGCACGGTGAAAAAGTTGCCCAAGGACTTGGACATCTTCTTGCCCTCGACCTGCAACATCTCGTTGTGCATCCACACATTCGCCATCTGCTCGGTGCCGTTGGCGCAGCAGCTTTGCGCAATCTCGTTCTCGTGGTGAGGAAACATCAGGTCGTTACCGCCGCCGTGAATGTCAAAGCGGTCGCCCAACAGCGCCTTGGCCATGGCCGAGCATTCGATGTGCCAACCGGGCCGTCCCCGCCCCCAGGGGCTGTCCCAACCCGGCGTCTGGTCGTCCGACGGCTTCCACAACACGAAGTCCATCGGATCCTCTTTGTAGGGGGCAACCTCGACCCGCGCGCCCGCGATCATGTCATCGACCGACCGTCCAGACAGCGCGCCATAGCGGGCGTATTCGCGCACGCGGAACAGGACGTGGCCTTCGTTGGCATAGGCAAAGCCGCCCTCGATCAACCCTGCGATCATCTCGACCATCTCGCCAATATAGGCCGTCGCACGCGGCATGTGGTCCGGCTCCAGCGCGCCAATCGCACCCATGTCGTCCAGAAACCACTGAGACGTCTCGGCGGTGATCTCGCCGATGCTGCGCCCGCTTTCGGCGGCGCGGGCGTTGATCTTGTCGTCCACATCCGTGAAATTCCGCACATAGGTCACGCGCGGATACTGCGTTTTCAGCAGACGGTAGAGAATATCGAACACCAGCACAGGCCGCGCATTGCCCAGATGGGCGCGGTCATAGACCGTCGGGCCACAGACATACATCCGCACGTTTTCAGGGTCCAACGGCACAAAGCTCTCTTTGCGGCGGGTGGCGGTGTTATACAGATGAATGTCCATCAGGCGTCCTCGCGCAGGTGTTGGCGCGGGCCTAGCAATTCTGATGTGTCATGGAAACAAAGAACCGGCCCGCTGAGTGGATCAGCAGATAATGCAGCAGGTGATAATGATGCAGGTTCTTGTCATGTCGCCAGCTAACCCGCAGCGGCACGCGGGGTCAAGCCCCGGGCAGCATAGACCCGGTGTTGACAATGCTGTGCCGCTCTGACCCCTTGGCGGCAAACGGACGCTACAAGGAAACAGCACATGAAGATTTCGCATCGGGTCGCAAATATCAATGGTGGCGGATCGGACGGCTGGGACGTGTTCCTGAAAGCGCGCGGCATGATCGCCGAGGGGACCGCGGTCACCGAACTGACCATTGGCGAACATGATATCCGCACCGCCGCCCCGATCCTGCAAGAGATGCACCGCAGCGCCCTGGGCGGGCACACCGGCTATGCCATGGTGCCGGGCATCAACGCGCTGCGCGACACGGTGGCGGCACGGGTTCAGGCACGCACCGGCGTGCCGACCACGCGCGACAATGTGATCATCACGCCGGGCGGTCAGGCGGCCCTGTTCGCGGCCCATTCCGTTGCCTGCGATCCCGGTGACACTGCGCTGTACATTGATCCCTATTACGCCACCTACCCCGGCACGATCCGCGCGGTCAGTGCGGTGCCGCAATCGGTGCCCGCCCACGCCGAAAACGCCTTTCAGCCCCGCGCGGCCGATATTGCCAAGGCCGCCGAACACGGTGCGGAATCCCTGTTGATCAACTCGCCCAACAATCCCACGGGCGTGGTCTACAGCCGCGAGACGCTGGACGGGATCGCACAGGTTTGCAAGGCGCACGACCTGTGGCTGATCTCGGACGAGGTTTATGACACCCAAGTCTGGACCGGCGACCACCTGAGCCCGCGTGCCCTGCCCGGAATGGCGGAACGCACGCTGGTGGTGGGGTCGATGTCCAAATCCCACGCCATGACCGGGTCGCGCTGTGGCTGGATCGTGGGGCCCCAGGATGTGATCGCCAATCTGGTGAACCTTGCCACCAACACCACCTACGGCGTGCCGGGCTATATCCAGGACGCTGCCAACTTTGCCCTGAACCAGGGACTGCAGGTCGAGGCCGAAGTCTCGGAACCCTTCCGCCGTCGCCGCGAAAAGGCGATGCAGGTGCTGGCAAAACAGAACACCGTTTCACTGGTGCCGGCACAGGGGGCCATGTACCTGATGCTGGACATCCGCGCGACGGGCCTCAGCGGCGATGACTTTGCCAACGACCTGCTGGACGCGCACCATATTGCCGTGATGCCGGGCGAAAGCTTTGGTCAGTCAGCGGCGGGCCATATCCGCGTGGCGATGACCATTGATGACGACCGGTTCATCGCAGCGCTGGAAACCCTGTGCGATTTCGCGGCGGGGCTGGCGGGGAAATAAGGGCTTGGGGGGGCGCGACGCGATCAGACGTGCTGCCCCCCGTTGATCGGGATCTCTGCCCCCGTCACATAGGACGCCTTGGCGCTGCACAGGAAGCTGACCACTTCGGCCACCTCCGCAGGGCTGCCCAGACGTTTCATCGGCACTTGCTGTTCTACCATTTCCTCGGTGCCCGCCGACAGGATCGACGTGGCAATCTCGCCGGGTGATACGGCGTTCACCCGCACGCCCTTGTCGCCCAGCTCGAACGCCAGCTCGCGGGTCAGCGCCGACAACCCTGCCTTGGACACCGCATAGGCGGACCCTGCAAAGGGATGGATTTGCTGCCCCGCGATCGAGGTCACGTTCACCACTGCGCCCCTGGCCTGTTGCAACGGGCCCAGCAGTTCGCTGCACAGCATCATCGGCGCCATCAGGTTGACCATCATCACCCGCTGGAAATCCTCCAGCGATGTGCCCGTCGCAGACATGCGCCCGCCATCCGCGGCCTTGGGCGAGATACCGGCATTGTTCACCAGCGCGTTCAACCCCCGTGCGCCCAGACGTTTCTTCAGCTCGGCCATGCTGGCGCGGATCGACACGGGATCGGCAAGGTCGACCTCGATGTGCTGAACGATCCCTTCGGCCCAGGGGCACACATCCGAGAACGGCGTCCGGGCCAGCGTGAATACCTCCCAGCCCGAATTGTGGAACTCCTTGACGATGGCATGTCCGATCCCGCGGCTGGCCCCGGTGACGGCGACGGTGGGTTTCTTGAACGGGCTGTTGTCCTGGGTTTTGTCAGACATGGCGCATGTGTCCTTTTGTCAAAATGTTCAGCGGCGTGCTGACGCATCAAGGCATACGCGCCTTCGCGGCACTGTAAAGGCGGTTGCGTCAGCCGAGACCTGATTTAGGCCGCCCAAACCAGATTTCAGGCCAGATTTCAGGCGCGCGCAAATCCGCAAAGAGCCGCTTTGCGCGACAGGGGCACGTCACATGACACAGCGGACCAAAACCTAACTGCAATTGTCATCTCTGCCCCCCATTATCCACCTTGATGCACCGCAAAAACGTGACTTAATGCCCATCATTACAAACGTTTACACATACCAAAAGGTAGAATTCAAAGATGCCCGTATCCTACACCGCGATCAATCTGACCACCTTGCAACAGCTGACACTCGACGATGTCGAGCTGACATTTTTCAACCAGGCGGCCTACAGCTTTCCGCCCAATTCGTCGGTCCTGGCCGGTGCGCCCGAAACCATCTTTCAGACCGAAAACATTTTCACCATCACCATGAACCTGGGCACCGTGAACGGCGTACCGCAATCGGTGACGGCCTTCTTTACCGGCAACTGGCCTGCGCCGCTCAGCCCTGCTGAGATGTCCAACATCAACACCCTGAACGGCTGGCTACAGGCGGCAGGCGACATCCAGATTGACCAGCTGACGCTGATCGACACGCGCGGCGGCGGGTTCAAGATCGACATCGACTTTGACGGCGAAGGCCCCACCCCGCGCGAGCTGGTCACCTCGTGGGCCGAAGAGGACCTGGTGAACGTTTTGCCGCCCGAACCGCTGGACTGGACCGGCACGGATGGTGCGGACATCTTCAGCGGCACCGCGTTGGATGATGTGTTGCACGGGCAGGACGGCAATGACCGTCTGCGCGGGCTGGATGGCGACGACACGATGTTCGGCGACGATGGCAATGACCTGCTGATCGGAGGCCGTGGCAACGACGAATTGCACGGCGGTCTGGGCGGCGACAAGATCAACGGTGATGCCGGCAATGACCTGCTGGTCGGAGGCGCCGGACGCGACGTGCTGCGCGGCGGATTGGGCGACGACACGCTCTATGCTTCGGACAAGAACGGCGACAGCGATGCGCTGGACGATGTGAACCATCTCAAGGGCGGCAAGGGCAATGATTTCCTCTATGGCGGCGATTTCAACGACACGCTGGATGGCGGCAAGAACAGCGACATTGTCTATGGCGGTGCGGGCGATGACGTGCTGATAGCAGGACGCGGCAACGATGTGCTGCACGGACAGAACGGCGCGGATACCTTCGTGTTCCAAAGCGGCAAGATCAGTGGCACCAAGCTGGTGGATATCACCCGCTTTGGCGGCGATCACCTGTTGTTGGAAGGGTTTGACGGGCTGGATGCCAGCGTGATGGATCTGGATCTGGGCGACCGGTTTCAGGCGATCCGCGATGCCGGTATTTCGGCCACCAATGTCGGGTCCGTCTGGACCGTGGATTTCAACGGCGAGGCCGAGATGATCATCAACGGCGGGTCGTTTGCCACCGAGGAACAGTTTTTTATCATGATGGATTTTATCTAAGGCACTTCATTCCAACCAAGACACCTCTCAAAACGCAAACCGCCCGCAGGGATCACCTGCGGGCGGTATTTCGTCAGGCAGGTCCCTGCCCTTACATATGGATCACACGACCATAGGCATCCAGCACGCTTTCATGCATCATCTCGCTGAGCGTCGGGTGCGGGAATACGGTGTTCATCAGGTCTTCTTCGGTGGTTTCCAGCTGGCGACCGACGACATAGCCTTGGATCAGCTCGGTCACCTCTGCCCCGACCATGTGCGCGCCCAGCAGTTCGCCGGTTTTGGCGTCAAAGACGGTTTTCACCATGCCCTCGGCTTCGCCCAATGCGATTGCCTTGCCGTTGCCGATGAAGGGGAAACGCCCCACTTTGACGTCGTAACCCAGCTCCTTGGCCTTGGCCTCGGTGTAGCCGACCGATGCGACCTGCGGATAGCAATAGGTGCAGCCTGCGATGCTTTCGGGTTTGACCGCATGGGGATGCATCCCGGCCATCAGTTCGGCCACCATCACGCCCTCGTGGCTGGCCTTGTGGGCCAGCCATGGCGCACCGGCGATGTCGCCAATGGCATAAAGACCGTCGACACCGGTGCGGCAGTATTTGTCAGTGACGACATGGGTGCGGTCGATTTTCACGCCCAGCTCTTCCAGGCCCAGCCCCTCGACGTTGCCGACGATGCCCACGGCGGAAATGACGGTGTCAAATTCCTGCGTTTCGACCTTGCCGCCCACTTCGATATGCGCGGTGACCTTGCCCTTGGCGCGGTCCAGTTTCTTGACCATCGCCTTTTGCATGATCTTCATGCCTTGTTTCTCGAACTGCTTCTTGGCGAATTTCGAGATTTCCTCGTCTTCGACAGGCAACACGCGGTCCATCACCTCGACCACGGTCGTGTCAGCGCCCAGCGTGTTGTAGAAGCTTGCAAATTCGATGCCGATGGCCCCCGACCCGATGACCAGCAATTTCTTGGGCATCCGTTTGGGGTCCAGCGCGTGGCGATAGGTCCAGACCAGATCGCCATCTGCCTCAAGACCTGGCAGTTCACGTGCCCGCGCGCCGGTCGCCAGAACGATGTTCTTGGCGGTCAGGTCCAGCGTTTCCTTGTCGGTCTTTACCTTTACCTTGCGCTTGGCGGGCAACGTGGCCACCCCCATGAACACGGTGATCTTGTTCTTTTTCATCAGGTGGGCAATGCCACCCGACAACTGCCCCGCCACCTGGCGCGAGCGTTTGACCACCGCGGGCAGATCGAAATCGATGTTCTCGGCCTTCAGCCCGAATTCCTTGGCCCGGTGCATCAGGTGGAACACCTCGGACGTGCGCAGCAGCGCCTTGGTCGGGATACAGCCCCAGTTCAGACAGATGCCGCCCAGGTTTTCACGTTCGACAATGGCCACTTTCATGCCCAACTGTGCACCACGGATCGCAGCGACATAGCCGCCCGGGCCTGCACCAATCACGATCAGATCAAAGGAAGTCTCGGCCATATGTGTCCTCGCTGGCTGCGAAATGGAATATAGTTTAGCGTTAAACCATATTTCATTCCGTCACAACCGCAAGGTTTCAGGACGACAAAAACGTTGTCAGGCCGCTTCGGACTGTTCCAGCGCGTTCACCGTGGTGCGATAACCACCGCCCTCGACATAGCTTTGTTCCAGCGTGGTCGAACTGCGGCCCAATGCATCGTTGCGATAGGGAAAGCGGCCAAATTTGCGGATCACTTCACGATGCGCCCGTGCATGCAGCAGATTGTTGCCGCCATCGTTCATACGTTCGCACATCAACCGCACACACCGTTCCTGATCGCACAGGTTTTCCGAATGCATCAGCGGCATGTAAAAAAACTGCCGCGCTGGTGGATCGATGCGCAGGTCCCACCCCTTGTCGATGGCGGATTTGGCAGCAGCCAGAGCAATGCGGTCGCTGGCAAAGGCCTTGGCCTCTCCGCGGAACATGTTGCGCGAAAACTGGTCCGCCAGAATGATATAGGCCAGCGCGCCGCTGGGATAGGTCAGCCAAAGCGAATAATGACCGTCGCACAGGTTCTCCCAGGCATCCTCGAACTGCGCACGGATCTTGTCGTCAAAGGCATCTTCGGCCTTGTACCAATCCGCTGGCGTACAGTCGTCCAGCCAGAATTTCAGAACGTCATCCGCGGTCACTTCGGTTTGCTGGGCCATGGGTTACTCCGTTTGCGCCTGCTCTGCCCCTGCACTGTTAAAGTTTTGTAACAATGGTTCAATTCACGAAATGCAACAGCGGCGACATAAATCCGGCGGCGCCGGATTCATGAGCATCACGCCGCTTCTGTACCGTCGGTGTCATCCTGCGCGGCTTCTGCGGATTCGATCGCCCATTCCTGCGCGATCTCCATGCCGACAACCGTGGTGCCCGCCGGGGACATGGCCACGAAGGACCCTGTCTCTTCCACCGGAATGGCGGCGCGCTGGGTCGAGCGATAGATGGCATAGACCACGAGGGCCGCAAAAAGCACGGCGGTGAACAGATAAAAGCCTCCCGGCCCGACCTTGTCCATCAGCCAACCGGTGATCAGCGGCCCCGCCACAGCGCCAAGACCGTTCAAGAACAGCATCCCGCCAGACGCTGCGGCCATGTCTTCGGGTTCCAGAAAGTCATTCGTGTGCGCAATCAGCAGCGAATACAACGGGTTGGACATCCCGCCCACAACAAAGGCCGACACCAGCAGCACGGTAAAGTTATGCCCCATCACCATACCCAGGATCGACCCGGCGCCACCGATGGCGCTGACCGCGACGATCAACAGGCGGCGGTCCATCCGGTCGGAAATCCAGCCGATGGGGTATTGCAGGATCACCGCGCCAACAAAGAACATCGCCACGAAGGTCGAGATTTGTGGAATGCTCAATCCCGCCTGCGCGCCATAGACCGAGGCCATGCCGAACTGGGCCGAGAACACGCCGCCCAGCAGGAACATGCCGACACAGCCCAGCGGCGAGAACTTGACCAGCGCACGCAGCGACATCGGCTTGGTGGTGTCAAAGGCCGGTGTCGGGCTGATCGAAAGCAAAATAGGTGTGACCGCAAGGCTGACCAGCACCGAGGGAATCACGAACAATACGTAGCCGGATGGGTCCGCCGTCACCATCAAGGCTTGCGACGCGACAATGCCCAGCGTCTGCACGATCATGTAAAGCGACAGCGCCTGTCCACGGTTTTCGTTGGTGGCCGCATTGTTCAGCCAGCTTTCCGCCGTCACATAGACCGCCGAGAAACAAAAGCCGATCAGAACCCGCCCCAGCGTCCAGGCCCAGGGCTCGGCAAAGGTCGGATAGAGGATCATCACCGCCGAGATCAGCGAGGCCAGCGCCGCGAACACCCGCACGTGGCCGACGCGGCGGATCATGTTGGGCGCCATCCGGCTGCCCCCCAGAAAGCCCACGAAATAGGCCGACATCACAATCGACATCTCCAGCGTGGAAAACCCTTCGATGTTGCCGCGGATGCCCAGCAATGTGCCCTGCATCCCGTTGCCAACCATCAAAAGCCCCATACCGAACAGCAAGGCCCAGGCACTGGATAGAACTGAAAACATTTTGCGCTCCGATATGTGTCGCGTGTGTGGCTGGTGCTGCGATAGGGGGTGCCGTCCACCTGTCCCACACCATGCGCGGTGCGGTCAGGGAAGAAAACGACTTATTGCGGTCTGTTTGGGTCGCCTGCCCCGTGGGGAAGCAAAAGCGACGCGTCACCGTAGCTGAAAAATCTATACGATTTCGTTATGGCGTGGGCGTAAATTTCGCGGATGCGGTCCTGACCGATCAGGGCAGACACCAGCATCATCAGTGTCGATTTGGGCAGGTGGAAATTGGTCATCAGCCCGTCGGCCACCTGAAAGCGGAAGCCGGGATAGATGAAAATGTCGGTTTCACCTTCCCAGGGCTGCACGGCGCCGCTGTTGCGGGCTGCACTTTCGATCAGGCGCAGGGCGGTGGTGCCCACGGGGATCACACGGCCGCCTGCGGCCTTGGTCGCGGCAATTTCGGCCGCAGCGGTTTCGCTGACATGGCCCCATTCGGCGTGCATCTTGTGGGTGGTCACATCGTCGACCTTCACCGGCAAAAACGTGCCTGCCCCCACGTGCAAGGTGACATGGGTGAACGTCACACCCATCGCCGCCAGGTCTGCCAGCAAGGCCTGATCGAAATGCAGCGATGCAGTTGGGGCGGCCACGGCCCCCGAATGACGCGCCCAGACGGTTTGGTAATCGTGCTTGTCCTGCGCATCCGCCGGACGCTTGGCCGCGATATAGGGCGGCAACGGCATCGCACCTGCCTCGGCCAGGGCCGCGTCGAAATCGTCGCCCGTCAGGTTGAACCGCAGATGTCCCTGCCCGTCAGCAGTCCCCTCCAACGTGGCGGACAACGCGTCGGAAAAGCGGACCACTTCGCCGACCTTCAACTTTTTCAACGGCTTGACCAAAGCCGACCATGTGCCATCCGCGCGTGGCTCCAGCAGGGTCACCTCGATCCGTGCCTCGGTCGCGCCCTGCGCGGACATCCGCGCCCGCAGGCCTGACAGACGCGCAGGTATCACGCGGGTGTCGTTCAGCACCAGCCGGTCCCCCGGACGCAGCCAGCCGCCAAGGTCGGACACCCGCGCATCGTGGATCTGCGCGGCATCCGCCACCAGCAGGCGCGCCGAGGTGCGCGGCACCGCAGGGCGGGTGGCGATCAGCCCCTCGGGCAGGTCGAAATCAAAGTCGGTCAGTTTCATGACCCCGCCCTTAACGCCCATAATTCGGGCTATCAAGGCGTCGCCGCCGCTCCTGCGCCGGTGTGACCTTTTGCACGGGCGGCGCGAATGCCTCTGGCACCGTGCCGCCGTTTTGCACTTCGGGGCTGTCCAGATCCGGCACCTGCGGCGGCGGGCGGCGGAAAATCTCGCGGAACAGCCCCGGCGTCAGCGCCGAAAGCGGGTTCACGCTGACCTTGGGTTTGGCGGAAGGACCGGTCAGCCGATAGTTGAAGCCGATCAGCCCTTCGCCCTTGCGGGTAAAGATCGCACCGATCCCGTTCAGCAGGTAAACCGGTGACACCACGCCCTGCATGTCCAGCGTGGAATCGTTCAGATTATAGATGCCGTCCATCGAAATGCCCAAAGACGGGCCGGTGGCGCTGGCTTTGGTCAGGGTCATGCGGTTGGGTGTCAGCCGGAACGATCCGTCGACCTCGGAAAAGACGATGCCATCACCGCTGAGCTGCTCCAGCAGGCCGACAATCGAAATGGCTGCCAGCAGATCGGCGATGGCAGGCGCGTTCTTGACCCGTGTGTTTCGAATGGTCAGCTCACCGTCAAAGGCCCCGTTCTGCCCCACGGGCAACAAGGTCAGGTTCAGGTCACCCCCCCGCGCGTTCTGGATGATCCCGGCAGAGGCCACGACTCCGCCCGCGTCCTGCGAGGTGATCCGCACCGCGCTGCGCCCGTTCTGCGGCACAACGCGCCCCGCGACCGCTGCGCCGCCATTGATCTTGCCGGTGAACTTGCCATCCAGCCCGTTGGACGTGCTGAAAGTCCCTTGCATCCCCGTAAGCGCAATCGTGTCGGTGATCCGCAACTGGTCCAGCGACAGAACCAGCGGGCCGGTGGACTGGCCACTTCCGCCCGCGCTGTCCGAACCGAAATTGGCGGTGCGCAGGTCGATCGTGCCGCCACGTACGTGGATTTCCGGCGCGGCGCTGCGGCCGCGTCCGATGATGTCGACGGGCGCATTCATCCAGTTGCCGACCTTCACCTGCGAGAAACTGGCCTTTTGCAGCGCGCCCGCGGCATCCAGCGTCACGCTGCCCCTGGCCTGCAGCCCCGCGGCGTCCAGGCTGATGGCGGTCACCTCGGGGCGTTCGCCCAATGTGGCCTCGATGCGCAGCGATCCTGCCGTGCCTGCGGCCTTGGACCAGCCCAGCGGCGCCAGTCTCATACTGAGGCCACGCAGGTTCGAGGTCAGCACCATGCGCGGCGTGCCGCCCTTGGGCGGCAGATCAACCACGATCTCCCCGACGCCCTTGCCGCGCACCGATCCCGGCGGCAGGGTGATATTGAATTCATCCAGCGTGGCCTGCGAGATTTCGACCGTGCCACGCACCTGGCTGCCGCCCTTGGCCTCGACGCCCAGCGGCTGGTCCCAGGCCACGTCAAAGGGCACATTGCCCAACCGGCCCTGCCCTGCAATTCGCACACCGTCATTGTCCGCGCTGAGCGTGAGCGCACTGGCGGCAAGCGTTTCATTGGGCACCAACGCGTCGGTGCGCACATCCGCAAGTGCACCGCTGACCGAATATGTGACGTCACCGGGTTGCAGTTCCTTGCGCAGCGGCAGGGCAATCGTGCCGTCCAGCGTCACCCGCCCGTCCGCCAGTCCAACCGGCAGGCCAGCCTTGTCCATCACGAACAGCGGCTCCTGATCCAGCAACGACAGGGCTGCGGTCACGGTGCTGGTGGTTTCCAGCCGGGCAATGGCCGGTGCCCCGTCCTTGACCGTCACGTCAGGAATGATGAAAGACGATCCGGCCATGCCCACACGCCCACCCTGCGGTGCGCTGACAAAGCCCTGGTCGACCGACGCGACAAAACGGTTGCGCAGCAGGCTGGCATGGCCGGATGCCTCCTGGATGGGCGGCATCGTCTTCATGAAACGCAGGTCCGCATCCGCAAAGTCAAAGCTCAGATAGGTTTCCATCGGTGTGTTCGGCGCGCCCCGCAGCGCCAGATCGACCTCGCGCAGATGCCCTGCCAGCAGGTTTTCGGACACCCAGTCACGGGTCTTGACGATCAGCTTTTCAGGCCACAACGCCAAAAGCCGTTCGGGGGCCAGTTCGTCGACCTGCGCGTCAAAGGCAAACCGCCAGCCTTCGCGCTCGGCGGTGATATTGCCGTTGGCCCGAAGCCATTGGCCCTGATCCGACACCAGCATTTGCCCCAGCGTCACGCGAAAGGGGTCCAGTTCCAGCCGGAAATCCAGATTGGCGCCGTCCAGCACCACCGGCACGGCATAAAGATCGCGCGGATTGAATTTCAGGTCCGAGGCCGAAAACTGTCCGATCAGCGTGTCGACCTGCCCCACCTCGCCCTCAAGCCCGCCAACCATCGCCTGCCCCTCGGCGCGACCCGTGACCCATTTGCTGTCAACGGTCACTTCGTCAAAGCGCAAAAGGCGCGTGGCCGGGTCATAGTTGAAATAGGTCCCGGCAGACTGAAAGGGGATCGGGCGGGTTTCGTTGTTGGGTTGCAGCACGCCCTTGCCGATCCGCAAAGTCGCACTGATCGGGGCCAGCTTGCCATTGGCCAGCACGCCCGAGCGCAAGGCCCCTGAGATCGGTGCGCGCAAGGCGTCGAGCCATGCGAACGCCGGTCCCTGGGCCGCGATGTCGGCTGCGGCCACGTCTTCCATGGTGACCCCGAATTCGGCAGCAGCCGAGCCGAGGCGGCTGGAATAATTTGCCTCGACGGTGGCAACGCCCGTGCCGCCCGACAACAGCGCCAGATCGGCAGAGATCGCCAGTTCTTCACCCGTGCGGATCAGCCGGAAGCGGCCACCGTCGGCCGTCCACGCCCGGTCGGCACGTGCGTCTTCATAGCGCAGGGTGACGCCGTAAATGTCGACATTGGTCAGCGCCTTCAGTTGCGGCTGTTCAAAGGCTGCATCCAGCGAAACCACGACATCCGGCAAGGACACGTTACGGGCCACGCCGCCGCCGATGCCCTGACCGCTCGACAATGACACCTGGCCTTCTGCATCTCGCCGCAGGGTGACGAAAACCCCCGTCAGCTCGATCTTTTTCGGCACCACCTCGCCCGACAATAACGGCTTCATCGCAAGGCTGGCTTCCAGTTCGGAAAACTTGACGATTTCGTCACCGGTCGCCGTGCGCAGGGTCACGTTGCGAATGCGCGCACGGGGTCGCCAGCCCTTGTTCACGACAAGCTCGGCCTCGTCAAAGGTCAGTTGCACGCCTTGCAGGTTGGCATTCACCCGCGTCGCAATCCGCTGTTCCAGCCAGTCGGGGGCCGCGATCGGCTTGCCCACCAGCACCGTGATCAGCACCACGGCAGCCACGCCCAACAGCGCCATCAGCACAAGACTGCCCAGCCCCACACGCTTGGCGATGCGACGTTTGCGGCCCGTGGCCTTGACCTTTGGCAGGTCGGTCACGGAGTGTTCTGGCGACTTGGTGTCGGTCATGTCTTTATTCTTGCTGCTCCAAAGCTACTATGACAGTCAGTTTCGCGCATGCCCAGATGGGCCAGTATGACAAGGACCGTCATGATAGAAGTAGCTTCAACCGCACCCGATTTCACCTTGCCGCAAACCGAAGGGCCGGAGGTCACGCTGTCTGGCTTGCGTGGCTCCCCTGTGGTTCTGTTCTTTTATCCCAAGGACAATACGCCGGGCTGCACCAAGGAATCCATTGCCTTTTCCGAGCATATGCAAGCCTTTGCCGATGCAGGGGCGCAGGTCTATGGCATTTCCAAGGACAGCCTGAAAAAACACGCCAATTTTACCGCCAAACACGATCTGACAGTGCCGCTGTTGTCGGATGAGAACGGCACGGTCTGCGAAGACTATGGCGTGTGGAAGGAAAAACAGATGTATGGCAAGACTTTTTTGGGGATCGAACGCACCACGGTACTGATCGCCGCTGATGGCACCATCGCCCGCATCTGGCCCAAGGTCAAAGTGCCCGGTCACGCCGAGGAGGTTCTGGAGGCGGTGAAGGCCCTGTGACCGACGCCCCGATGATGCCGCTGGCCCAGATGGCCGACGCCGTGCTGCGCTGTGGCGATGGCCGTGAAAAAACCGCGCTGTCACGCAAGTTGGCTGCGCAGTGGCAAGCCGCGCGCGCGACAGGTCAGACGCCCGAAGTGGGCACCGCCAGCCCGCCGATGCAGCCCGCCCGCCCCGCGCGCCCCGAACTGCTGGCGCCGCGCGACGTGCCCCACCGCAAACCCGGAAGCCTCGAGGGGCGCATAGCCCTGTTGCACGCCGTCGCCCATATCGAATTGAACGCGGTCGACCTGCACTGGGACATCATCGCGCGGTTTTCCCATGTGCCGATGCCAATGGGTTTCTTTGATGACTGGGTCAAAGCCGCCGACGAAGAATCCAAGCATTTCAACCTGATGGCCGACTGTCTTGAAGAACTGGGCAGCCATTACGGGGCCTTGTCCGCGCACGCAGGCATGTGGCGCGCCGCCGAGGACACCGCCGACGATCTGATGGGCAGGCTGGCGGTCGTGCCGATGGTTCTGGAAGCACGCGGGCTGGACGTGACCCCCAACATGATCCGCATCTTCAAGCAGGCCAAAGCGGACAGCGCGGTCGCCGCGCTTGAGACAATCTATGCCGAAGAAGTGGCCCATGTCGCATACGGGTCCAAATGGTTTCACTTCCTCTGCGGCCGCGAAAACGCCGACCCCAAGGAGGTGTTTCACAGCCTGGTGCAGAAATACTTCCACGGCGCGCTCAAGCCGCCGTTCAACGAGGAAAAGCGCGCCGAGGCCGGCATACCGCCCGACTTTTACTGGCCGCTTGCAGTTTCAACCTGAGGCAACCACATCCGAGGCCTGTCCGCTAAGTCGAATTATTTAAGCGGTTTTCTGCCCATTTGCCGCCGAATCTACCGGAAAACCCCGATCAAGGGCCAAAGCGGTTGCCCGATTGCACCGAGGTCTTTATGCAACAGCGACAAGGTGGCTGTGTTGGGGAACACATCGCCTGTTTAGGGATGGGAAAAGGACGGGCAGTTTGCGCACACGCCTTGCAATCAAATTCGATGCCGCCCTCGAGCGGTGGTTTCCGGAACGTCGGGTGTTCCTCAAATCCGACAGCGACACGCGTTTCATACGCCTGCGTCCGGTCACACAGCTGGTGGTCTTTACCGGATCGTCCCTGTTGATTGCCTGGACCATTGTCGCGACCGCCGTGATCCTGATGGACAGCATCGGGTCGGGCAACTTCCGCGAACAGGCCAAACGCGACCAGCGCACCTATCAGGCCCGGCTGAACGATCTGGCGGGGCAACGCGATGCACGGGCCACCGAAGCCCATGCTGCACAGGAACGGTTCAACGCCGCCCTGACCCAGATTTCGGTGATGCAATCGGAACTGTTGGAAAGCGAAACGCGCCGCCGTGAACTGGAGACCGGGATCGAAGTGATCCAGTCGACCCTGCGTGGCACGATGAAGGACCGTGAAGAGGCCCGCGAGAAAGTCGCCGCCCTGACCGAACGTCTGGACAACGGCGATACCGGCATGGCGATGGACAATGGCGGCGCTGGCGCGCCGATGGACTTTGTTGCCACCGCGCTGGCCGAAACCGCAGCCGAACGTGACCAGATCGCCCGCGACGCCGAAGACGCCCTGTTGGCCGCCGACGAGCTGTCCGACCAGATCGCCACGATGAAAGACCAGAACGACGCGATTTTCCGCCAGCTTGAGGATGCGATGACCATCTCCGTTGCCCCGCTGGACAAGATGTTCCGCGCCGCTGGCATGCCCACCAAACAGATTATCGAACAGGTCCGCCGCGGCTATTCCGGTCAGGGTGGCCCGCTGACGCCGCTGTCGTTCTCGACCCGCGGTGAAGAACCCAGCGCCGATGCCCTGCGCGCCAACCGTCTGTTGAACCAGATGGACCAGTTGAACATGTACCGCATCGCCGCGCAGAAAGCGCCCTTTGCGCTGCCGGTGAAAAACGCCTTCCGCTTCACGTCCAGCTTCGGCTATCGCCGCGACCCCAAAACGGGCGGCCGTCGTATGCACAAGGGCGTTGATTTCGCCGCCCCCACCGGCACACCCCTTTATGCCACCGCCGACGGCGTGGTCACCCACGCAGGCTGGTCCAACGGCTATGGCCGTCTGGTCAAGATCCAGCACGATTTTGGCATCGAGACACGCTATGCCCATATGTCGCAACTTCGTGTGAAAGTTGGCCAAAGGGTCTCGCGCGGGGATCGTATCGGTGATATGGGAGCCTCTGGACGGGTGACCGGCGTGCACCTGCACTACGAAGTCCGCGTTGGCGGCAAAGCTGTAAACCCCATGATCTATATCAAGGCTGCAAACGATGTTTTCTAAGAGCAAAATCAACGAACCCGGACCCAAAGACGACGCGGCCAAAACCAGCGCACCTGCTGCTTCGGCCCAACCGGCGTCGGCGGCCCCGAAATCCAACGAATTCAAGGCGAGCGCGCCCAAGGCAAAGCCGCCCGCTTCGGTTCTGTCGTCCGATCTGCACATCACCGGCAACCTGAAGACAACCGGTGACATCCAGGTCGAAGGCACCGTGGAAGGCGACATTCGCGCCCACCTGCTGACCATCGGCGAAACCGCAACCATCAAGGGCGAAGTGACCGCCGATGACGTCGTCATCAATGGCCGCATCGTCGGACGCGTGCGTGGTCTGAAGGTTCGCCTGACATCGACCGCACGTGTCGAGGGCGACATCATCCACAAGACAATCGCCATCGAAAGCGGTGCGCACTTCGAAGGTTCCGTGCAGCGTCAGGACGACCCGCTGAACCCCGGCGGTGCGAAACAAGCGGTTGCAGCCCCTGCGCCCAAACCGCAAGGCCAGCCGCAAAGCTAAGGCTTGCATGAGAGATTAGGAAAACGGGCGTCCGGCATTGCCGCGACGCCCGTTTTCGTTGGTCTTTTCAACGACCCACCAATACCCCGAAAGAGGGCGCACAAGGCCTCGGGGCACCGCTCCATGATCAGCGGACAAACTCTTTCCAGTTTGCGGACCAACCTTGCAAAGCTCCGCCCACACACTCAATGTGACTGCCTATCCACGACCCTTTCGACACCGAAACAGGGACCTTTCAAACATGCCAAAAATCAGCACAGGAAACTGGACTGAACACGTCGGCACAACCCACGCAATCTCTGGCCAGAACGATGGCCCCTATGCGGAAATCGCCCTTGGCGATCAGGTGGGTCTGTCCCAGTTCGGCGCGCATCTGGAACGGCTGCCACCCGGTGCGCGATCTTCGCACCGGCATTGGCACGAGACCGAAGACGAGCTGATCTATCTGATCTCCGGCGAACTTGTCCTGATCGAGGATGTCGAAACCCTGCTTACAGCAGGTGACGCGGCGGGCTGGGCCGCGGGCCAGCCGACCGGCCATTGCCTTGAGAACCGCTCGGACGCCGACGCGGTGATGCTGGTCATCGGCACGCGGGCTGACGCAGGTGTGGTTCATTATCCCGACCACGACATGATCTTGCGGCACGACAGAACCGGGTGGACCTTCACCCGCACGGATGGATCACCAATCACACCAAAGGGCTGAAACCGGCGCAACAACTCTCGCCGGGCTGTTGCAGGCTGATCCGTGATTTGATGGTGCGGGGTCCAACCACCCGCACCACCTGCCCCCAAAACCGCAACAGGCCCCCGCAGTTTCCTGCGAGGGCCTGTCAAGGCATTCAGATCAGCACACGATCACTCGGTCACGGTCACCGACTTCATCACGTCCTGTTGCCCGTCGATGGCACCTGTGCGGGGGTCGCCCAGCTTCAGGCTGTCCAGCACGTCCAGACCTTCGGTCACACGGCCCACGACTGTGTATTGACCGTTCAACGAGGGATACTCGGTGAACATGATGAAGAACTGGCTGTTGGCGCTGTCCACGCTTTGCGAACGGGCCATGCCGACCACGCCGCGCTCGAACGGGATGTCCGAGAACTCTTGCGGCAGGTCGGGTTTGTCCGATCCGCCCATCCCCGCACGAGAGGTGTCGCCGTCGGACTTGCCGAACTGGACATCGCCTGTCTGGGCCATGAAGCCGTCGATCACGCGGTGGAACACCACGCCATCATAGGCCCCTTCGCGGGCCAGTTCGGTGATGCGGGCCACATGCTGAGGCGCCACGTCTTCCAGCAGGTCGATCTGGATCGTGCCCTTGGCGTTTTCGCCGTCGACCTCGATGGCCAGCCCCGTGGCCAGCGCGGGGCTGGCCACAAAGGCAAGCGGGATCAGAAGGTTACGCAACATCCGCGGCAACCTTGACGCTGATCATACGGTCGGGCTGCGCGGGCGGCTCGCCACGGGTGATCGCATCCACATGTTCCATACCGGAAATGACCTGACCGTAGACGGTGTACTGACCGTTCAGGAAATCATTGTCCTTGAAGTTGATGAAGAACTGGCTGTTGGCGCTGTTGGGGTTGGCAGAACGGGCCGCACCGATGGATCCGCGGGCATGCGGCACCTTGGAGAACTCGGCAGGCAGGTCGGGCAGCGACGAGCCACCGGTGCCAGCGGCACGGATGTTAAAGCCGTCTTCCATGTCGCCGTTCTGCACGTCGCCGGTCTGGGCCATGAAGCCCTCGATGACGCGGTGGAAGGCAACGTTGTCATATTCACCGGCACGGGCCAGCTCTTTCATCCGCTCGACATGCTTGGGCGCCAGGTCGGGCAGCAGCTGGATGACGACGGTGCCGCCTTTCAGCTCCATCAGGATGGTGTTTTCCGGGTCTTTGATCTCGGCCATTTTCGGCTCCTCTGTCTTGATATTGCAAGGATACCTAAGGCGCAGACCCGCTTTTGCCAAGCCGCTGCATTGACCTGAACGAGAAATGCCGCGAAACACCGCCCAACGGATCGGATCAAGGGGACCAAAACGATGACCTGGAAGACACTGGACGACATGGACCTGAACGGCAAACGCGTGCTGTGCCGCGTGGACATCAACGTGCCGGTCGAACACGGCCACGTCACCGATGCCACACGGATCGAGCGGATCGTGCCCACGGTACAGTATATCCTGGAACAGGGCGGCACCCCCATCCTGATCGCGCATTTTGGCCGCCCCAAGGGCAAGGTCGCGCTGGACCTGAGCCTGCGGGTGGTGGTCCCTGCCCTGTCCGAGGCTTTGGGCCGCAAGGTGCGTCTGATCGAAACGCTCGAGGCCGCAGAGGCCGGCACCGACGAGATTGCTGGCGCCGACGTGCTGCTCTTGGAGAACATCCGTTTCTACCCCGGCGAGGAAAAGAACGACCCTGCCTTTGCCGAACGTCTGGCGGGGCTGGGTGATGTCTATTGCAACGATGCCTTTTCCGCAGCCCACCGTGCGCACGCCAGCACCGAGGCACTGGCGCGGCTGTTGCCTGCCTGCGCGGGCCGTCTGATGCAGGCCGAACTGCAAGCGCTGGAAAGCGCGCTGAGCGCGCCGGAGCGTCCCGTGGGGGCCGTTGTCGGCGGGGCCAAGGTTTCGACCAAGATCGACCTGTTGCAGAACCTTGTGCAAAAGCTGGACATTCTGGTGATCGGCGGCGGCATGGCCAACACGTTTCTCGCCGCGATGGGGGCGGATATGGGCGCATCGCTGCGCGAGGATGACCTGCTGGATACCGCCCGCGCAATTCTGGACGAGGCGAAAGCCCGGGGCTGCCGGGTGATCCTGCCGGTCGACGGTCGCGTGGCACGCACGTTTGCCGCCGGTGCCCCCTATGACCTGATCGCGTTGAACGGTGACACGTCGCTGGAGGCCGACCAGATGGTGCTGGACGCAGGTGACGCGGCAGTGGTCGAGATCGTCGCCGCCTTCGAGACGTTGAAAACGCTGATCTGGAACGGCCCGCTGGGCGCGTTTGAAATTGCCCCCTTCGACACCGCAACCGTTGCTGCGGCCCAGGCAGCGGCCAAGCTGACCCGCGAGGGTGCTCTGGTGACGGTGGCAGGCGGCGGCGACACAGTCGCGGCCCTCAATCAGGCGGGTGCGGCGGAGGCGTTTACCTATATCTCCACCGCCGGAGGCGCGTTTCTGGAGTGGATGGAAGGCAAGGAATTGCCCGGCGTCGCGGCGCTTTCCTAAGCAGCTGCACCCGGTCAATCGCCGCACGCGCCCCGCCCTGCTCGCCGGGGTGCGGCGGCACATCTCACAGTGTTGCACACCGGATTCACCTGACCCGTTTGTGTTCACACATAGCGAATCGAGGGATTCCCTTGGCGAATCATCTGTGACATAAAGAAATCATCGCCCACCCAAGAGGCGAAACCTAAAGGCAGCAGTCATGACCCGCATCGCGCGCCCCGCATTTGGTACATTCCTCTTTTTCGCCGTGGCCTTTGCCTTGTGCGTCTACTTTACCTTTGCCGCCGTGCAGGGGGATTTCGGACTGTTCCAGCGCGCCCAGATTGATGCCGAAAGCCGTGTGCTGGCGGCGCAGTTGGCCGAAGTGCGCGCTGACGTGACGCGCATGGAGAACCTGACCTACCGTTTGTCCGACGACTATCTTGACCTTGACCTGCTGGACGAACAGGCCCGCCGGGTTCTGGGCATGGTCCGCAGCGACGAGATCGTCATTCGCTGACACGTTGCCATCGGCAACCGGGCGCGCGCCTCTGCCGCCAACCCTCCCCACATTTTTCGAATCGCACATGGCACAGTCGCGCATCAATTGTGGCAAACCTGTGCCAAGCCGCGTCCCGCCCGTCAGATTTTAGGACGCGCTGACCGTCGGACCCATCCGCTGCGCCCTAGTCCAGCGCAAATGGGCGACAGTTTTTTGGTCCCTTGAAACCCCAGCTTTGGCAACAGCGGACAGAACATTTTCGATTGTTGGTGTTGGGCAAGAATTTGACCACCCCGGAAAAGCAAGGCCGCACAACTTAAGGTGTTTTTAACGCTGCCGGAGGAAAAACCACCATACAACTATAAAGTGTATGATATTGAATCAACAGCCTGAATAAGAGCGGGATGTCATTCTCGATTATCAACAAAATATAATGCTATAAAATTTTAATTTGCTAGTAGCAACGTATTTGCCAAATTCCCGCCACAGTTCGAATACACCCTTAAGCAGAGTTAACCATTTTGTTTACGAGGTAACAGTATGTCTGAGCTTACATGGAATCCCCTCTCTATCCCGAACAACAACGGCACGTGGAATTTCGGCACGCTTAACTGGAGCGTCGAAGTCATCGACGTGATCACATTGCTCACCGTTTCGCTTCCTGCCTTGTTCGCCAATGGCGACGATGTCATCTTTGTCGATGATGACTACACCGTAACAATCGAAACCGGTGGGCTGGGCGTTCGGGCAGGAGACATCACCCTTGAGGGCGGCAATGTTCTGATTACGGGCGACGCCGACGAAGATCTGCGCCTGGGAACCGGATCACTCGTCTCGGTCGCCAACGGTGCCACCTTGACCGTCGCACAGGACATTACCGCAGGCGACGTCGTTCTGGGCGACACCGGCACACTGATCCTGAACGGTGCGAACAGCCACACAGGTGCAACCACTGTCGGCGTTGGTACGCTCGAGGTGAACGGGTCCATCACCGCATCAGACGTCAGCGTCTCCGGCACCGGCGTGCTGCAGGGCACGGGCACTATTTTCTCCGATGTCACGCTGGCCGGTGGCACGCTGGCCGGATCGCTGACCTTTGGCGGCGGGCTGGATGTCACGGGAACCACCGCCGTGAACACCGATTTGACCTTCAACAATCTGGCCAACACATTGGACCTGACCAATCAGGCGCAGGTCAACGGACGTGTTTACATGAAAGGCGGCAATGATGTCCTGAACGTTGGCAGCAATGCCGGGATCGACGGCAATGTGCTGACCGGTTCGGGCGATGACAATGTCACCGCGACCGGCAGCCTGTCGGGCTTTGTCCGGCTGGGCAACGGCAACGACACCTTTGACAGCACCGGATCATCCGAAGCCCGCACCGTGATTGCAGGTCAGGGTGACGACACGATGACCGGCGGCAGCGGCGACGACCTGCTGCGCGGTGAAGGGGCCAACGACGTGATCAACGGCGGCGACGGCAACGACATCCTTGACGGCGGCAAAGGCCGCGATGTCATCGACGGCGGTGCGGGCGACGACATGATCTATGGCGGCAACGGCAACGACACGCTGACCGGGGGTGCAGGTGCCGATCTGTTCATCTTTACCGAGATCGAGGACCTGTGGAACGGCGGCGCCCGCGAGGTGATCACCGACTTTACCCAAGGCGAGGACCGCCTGCGGATGCGCGGCATCGACGCGGACATCACCACGGGCGGCGACCAGAACTTCAACTTTGTCGGCGACGCAGAATTTAGCGGAACCGCAGGCGAATTGCGGTCGATAATCTCGGACGGTCGTACCTTTGTAAGCGGTGACGTGGACGGCGATGGCCTGGCCGACTTCCATCTGATCCTGGACGGCGAAATCACCTTGCTGGGGTCGGATATCATTCTGTAACCCCGCCGCCGCGCCCCCGGTCTGTCGCAGAGGAATTCATCCCGTTCCACCGCGATGGCGCGGCACAGCAAGTGACACACTGCCCCCGCTATGCCGGGGGCAGTGGCACGTTTGGCCCCCCGGATCTGCGTTTACGCCCTGAAAATCCACCGTCTGCACGCAGATTCAAACGCTCAAGTGCCGGAAAACAAGGCACGCCCCGACAATACGGGCGCGAATTGCCACGCGTGAATATAACCTCTCGCATCGCTCCACCGAATCCGATAAAAGATAGTTTAACGCTAAACTATTAACGTCAGGGAGGGTCGCGCATGGCCGCGAGAAAGACCACCAAGAAGCCGAATGTCTCGGCAGACGAGCTGAAGGCCTATTATCACGACATGCTGCTGATCCGCCGTTTCGAGGAAAAGGCAGGCCAGCTTTATGGCATGGGTCTGATCGGCGGCTTTTGTCACCTTTATATCGGGCAAGAAGCCGTTGTCGTTGGCCTGGAAGCCACGACCAAGGAAGGCGACAGCCGCATTACCACCTACCGCGACCACGGCCACATGCTGGCCTGCGGCATGGACCCCAATGGCGTCATGGCCGAGCTGACCGGCCGCGAGGACGGCTATTCCAAGGGCAAGGGCGGCTCGATGCACATGTTCTCCAAGGACAAACGCTTTTACGGCGGTCATGGCATCGTCGGCGCCAACGTGCCGCTGGGTGCCGGGCTGGCCTTTGCGGATAAGTACAAAGGCAACGACGCGGTTACATTCACCTATTTCGGCGATGGCGCGGCCAACCAGGGTCAGGTTTACGAGACCTTCAACATGGCCGCCCTGTGGCAGCTGCCCTGTATTTTCGTGATTGAAAACAACCAGTACGCCATGGGCACATCGCAACAGCGCTCGACCTCCAGCGCCGAAATCTGGGAACGCGGCAAGGCGTTCGGCATTCCGGGCGAAGCAGTGGACGGCATGGATGTTCTGGCCGTCAAGGCCGCCGGTGAGACCGCTGTGGCCCACTGCCGTTCGGGCAAGGGCCCCTATATCCTGGAAATCAAAACCTACCGCTACCGCGGACACTCGATGTCGGACCCGGCCAAATACCGGACCCGCGAGGAAGTGCAGAAAATGCGCGACGAACGCGACCCGATCGAAGCCGTGCGCACGCTGCTGCTGCAAGGCGAGCACGCCACCGAAGAGGACCTGAAAGCCATCGACAAGAAGATCAAAGACGTGGTGAACGAAAGTGCCGAGTTCGCCAAGAACAGCCCGGAGCCTGCGCTCGACGAGCTGTGGACCGACATTTACGCAACCGAAATTCCGCAGGAGGCTTGATCCATGGCAACCGAAATTCTGATGCCCGCCCTGAGCCCCACGATGGAAGAAGGCACGCTGGCCAAATGGCTGGTCAAGGAAGGTGACACCGTCAAATCCGGTGACATCATGGCCGAAATCGAAACCGACAAGGCCACGATGGAGTTCGAAGCCGTCGACGAAGGTGTGATCGGCAAGATCCTGATCGAAGAAGGCACCGAAGGCGTGAAAGTGAACACCGCCATCGCCATTCTGGTCGAAGAAGGCGAAGAGGTCGGCGACGTAGAGGTGTCCAAGCCTGCCGAACCCGCCGAGGCTCCTGCCAAGGAAGAGGCCAAAGGCGACAGTGCCGCCAGCGGCAAGGACCACCCTGCCCCCGCAGCACCGTCGGTCGACACCACGCCCGACTGGCCCGAGGGCACCAAGCTGAAACAACAGACTGTGCGTGAGGCCCTGCGCGATGCCATGGCCGAGGAAATGCGCCGCGACGAAAACGTGTTCCTGATGGGCGAAGAGGTGGCCGAATATCAAGGCGCCTACAAGATTTCCCAAGGGTTGCTGGATGAATTCGGCTCCAAACGGGTCATCGACACGCCGATCACTGAACATGGTTTTGCCGGCATCGGTGTCGGCGCCTCCTGGGGTGGTCTGCGCCCGATCGTCGAATTCATGACCTGGAACTTTGCCATGCAGGCGATCGACCAGATCATCAACTCCGCCGCCAAGACGCTCTATATGTCCGGCGGCCAGATGGGCTCGCCCATGGTGTTCCGTGGCCCCAACGGTGCCGCCGCCCGCGTCGGCGCGCAGCACAGCCAGGACTACGCCGCCTGGTACATGCAGATCCCCGGCCTGAACGTGGTGATGCCCTATTCGGCCTCGGACTACAAAGGTCTGATGAAAACCGCGATCCGTGACCCGAACCCGGTAATCTTCCTTGAGAACGAAATCCTCTACGGGCGCAGCTTTGACGTGCCGGACGTGGAAGATTACACCGTGCCGTTTGGCAAGGCCCGCATCTGGCGCGAAGGCAGCGATGTGACCATCGTAAGCTTTGGCATCGGCATGACCTATGCTCTGGAAGCCGCCGAGAAGCTGGCCGAAGAGGGCATCAGCGCCGAGGTCATCGACCTGCGCACCCTGCGCCCGATGGACACGGCCAGCATCATCAAATCGGTGCAGAAAACCAAC
The DNA here is from genome assembly GCF_000620505.1 of Sulfitobacter sp. 20_GPM-1509m. Taxonomy (GTDB): domain Bacteria; phylum Pseudomonadota; class Alphaproteobacteria; order Rhodobacterales; family Rhodobacteraceae; genus Pseudosulfitobacter. The sequence goes on from NZ_JIBC01000013.1 coordinate 40,133, forward strand.
CGCTGCGTGACTGTCGAAGAAGGCTGGCCACAGGGTTCTGTCGGCAACTACATCAGCTCGGTTCTGATGCAGGAGGCGTTCGATTACCTGGATGCGCCTGTCATCAACTGTACGGGCAAGGATGTGCCAATGCCCTATGCGGCGAACCTGGAAAAACACGCACTGGTCACCACCGCCGAAGTTATCGAAGCGGTCAAAACCGTGACATACAAATAAGGAGCGCGCGATATGCCTATTGAAATTCTCATGCCCGCGCTTTCACCCACCATGGAAGAGGGCACATTGGCCAAATGGCTGGTGAAAGAAGGCGACACCGTCAGCTCGGGCGACCTGCTGGCGGAAATCGAGACCGACAAGGCGACGATGGAATTCGAAGCCGTGGACGAAGGCGTGATCGGCAAGATCATGGTCGAGGAAGGCAGCGAAGGGGTCAAGGTCAACACCGTGATCGCCGTGTTGCTGGAAGACGGCGAAAGTGCCGATGACCTCGGATCGACCAAAGCCGCCCCCAAGGCCGACGCGCCGAAAGAGGATGCGAAGGAAGCGCCGCAAGCCAAGGCAGCCGAAGCTGCGGCACCAGAGGTCGCGGCACCCGCCACCCCCAAAGGTGATGACGGCAAACGCATCTTTGCCTCGCCATTGGCCCGTCGCATCGCGGCGGACAAGGGCGTGGACCTGGCTCAGGTCTCCGGCTCCGGTCCGCACGGGCGCATCGTCAAGGCGGATGTCGAAGGGCTGTCCGCTTCGGACACCCCCAAGGCCGCTGCATCCAAACCCGCCGAGGCGTCGGATGCACCCAAAGCGGCAATGGCCACTGGCCCGTCCGCAAGCGCCGTCGCCAAGATGTACGAAGGCCGCGACTATACCGAGGTCAAGCTGGACGGCATGCGCAAAACCATTGCCGCCCGTCTGACCGAGGCCAAGCAGACCGTGCCGCATTTCTACCTGCGCCGCGACATCCAGCTGGACGAACTGCTGGCCTTCCGCGCCACGCTGAACAAACAGCTTGAAGGGCGCGGTGTGAAATTGTCGGTCAACGACTTCATCATCAAGGCCTGCGCCAACGCCCTGCAACAGGTGCCCGATGCCAACGCGGTCTGGGCCGGTGACCGTATTCTGAAGCTGACACCCTCGGACGTGGCTGTGGCTGTGGCAATCGAAGGAGGACTGTTCACACCGGTCCTGCAAGATGCACACCACAAGTCGCTGTCGGCCCTGTCATCCGAAATGAAAGACCTCGCCACCCGCGCCCGCGACCGCAAACTTGCGCCGCATGAATACCAGGGCGGCAGCTTTGCTATCTCGAACCTTGGCATGTTCGGTATCGACAATTTCGACGCAGTCATCAACCCGCCCCACGGCGCGATCCTTGCGGTCGGTGCAGGCGTCAAGAAACCGGTTGTCGGCAAGGACGGCGAGCTGGCGGTGGCCACGGTCATGTCCGTGACACTTTCGGTCGACCACCGCGTCATCGACGGCGCATTGGGAGCCGAGCTGCTGAACGCGATCAAGGACAACCTTGAAAATCCGATGGCGATGCTCGCTTAGGCCCGTATCTTCTCTGGTTTGAGAATTCCGGGGACGCCCGCTTGGGCGGCAGACCAAAACGACAAAAGCCGGGGCACTGCCCCGGCTTTTTCAATCTAATCACATAAAGAGCCGGTTAAAACTCTTCGTTCTTGCCCAACATGTGGTTCATCGAGATCGCAGGCTGGTCACAGCCCGCTTCGCCCACGATGCGCGCGGGAATGCCCGCCACCGTCTTGCAGGGCGGCACCTCTTCCAGAACCACGGAGCCTGCGGCGATCCGGCTGCAATGGCCGATCTTGATATTGCCCAGAACCTTGGCCCCCGCCCCGATCAGCACACCATCGCCGATCTTGGGGTGACGGTCCTGTTCTTCCTTGCCGGTCCCGCCCAGCGTCACCGAATGCAGCATCGACACGTTGTCGCCCACCACGGCGGTTTCACCAATCACGATGGAATGGGCGTGGTCGATCATGATCCCCTTACCGATGCGCGCAGCGGGGTGGATGTCCACGCCGAAAATCTCGCTCACCCGCATCTGGAAGAAATAGGCCAGATCGCGATGCCCCTGCTGCCACAGGAAATGCCCCACGCGATAGGCCTGGACCGCCTGATATCCCTTGAAATACAGGATCGGCTGCACCAGCCGGTGGCAGGCAGGATCACGTTCATAAACCGCCACCAGATCCGCACGCGCCGCCTCGATCAACTCGGGGGCCGCAGCATAAGCCTCGTCGACAATCTCGCGCACCACCACCATCGACATCTCGTTCGACGCCAGTTTCGCGGCAATCCGGTAACTCAGCGCCTTGTCGATGGTCTTGTGATGCAGGATACACGCGTGGACAAATCCCCCGATCAGGGGTTCGTCATCTACCGCCGTGCGGGCTTCGTCTGTGATCTGGTCCCACACCGGGTCCATTGCAGAGACGTTGGTTCTCAATTCAGCCATGACACCTGTCCTTTCACGCTTCTTGATAGCGCAATAGCGGTAAAATAACCAAACGCAAACCTGTGAAGGGACATATTCCCAAATCTGATGGGTTCGGTCCGGCGGCGTCACAAACCGTCCCGGACCTGCCCCAAGCGATCCCTTAACCCCAACAAAACAAGGGTCAGGCAGTCGCAATAACCGCTGTCATCCAGCGTCGGCTCGTCCGCCAGAAGCCGCTTGCGCGCGGCATCCGACAAGGTGCCATTGCCCCACAGCGGATGCGGTCGCCCCGTCTGGCGGGCATATCTGTCGGCCCATGTGGCCTCCTTCAGCATCCGCCTGCATTGATCGGGACGCAACCGCGCAGGCACCGCCATCAGCGCCCGCGCCGCATCGCGCAGGTCGGTGTGCAGCACGGGACGCATCACAGATCGACCGTGATCCGCCCTGCCAGCCCCGCCCCGTAGCGCGCCGAAAGTTGCGCCACCTCGACCTCGACCGCGCCCAGCGCCGCGTCGGCAGCCTGTGCCGCAGCGTCATAGGTCCACGCAGGCCCCGCAACACTGTCTTGGCGCAGCACCGCCCCGTTCTTCAGCACCCGCACACGGTAGCTTTCGATATCCTCTCCCAGCGGCACCTCGACCATGTCCCAACCATCGCCATCAATCCGTGTCCGCCGCACCCAGCTCACGGCAATATCACCGGAGCCAAGCACATCCGCGCGCAGATGCACCGGCGCATAGGGCCGCAGCCCGTTGCCATCAAAGGCTTGCACCTGCGCGACATAGCTCGGATCATCCAGCCCCCGCCGCGCAGGGCCGATGCGATAATGTTGCGCCACGCGCCGCAGGCTGGAGGCCATCGCGATCTGCGCTGGCGTGCCGTTCATCAGCACCATCCACGACCCCACCGGCCAGGCATCCGGCATCAGCGCATCGGTACCCAACTGTCCGCGCAATCTGCGGCGCAACAGATAGGTATCGGGCGCGATCAGTTCCGCCTCCTGAAACTGGAACAGCTCCCAGTTGTCACTGCTCCCGTCCCCGATGGCGCACAGGTTGCGCCCGTTCAGCACCGCCGCCTCGGACACTGATGAAAGCGCCCCGTGCATTAGGCGCACTTCCAGTGCCTCGCCCTCGTCCCAGATCGCGGGCGCATGGCGCACCAATGCCGATTGCGTCAGGCCAATCACCGCCTCCTGCGCAATGATGCTGTTCAGCGTGTAATCCTCATCCGACGGTGCGCTGTATACGGCAACTGTCCCGGGCCAAGGCTCTGCCGTCACCGCCAGATGCGGCGCGTGGGGCACCTCGTCGCCGGTCATCAGCGGCAGGTCCAGAAAGAACGGCGACACCGGCACCGGCGGGACAAAGTCGCGCACCCGCGCCAGCGCATCCTCCATGTCCGAGGGGTCATAAACACCCGGCTCGATCCGCACCGCTTCCAGCATCTGGAATGCGCCCTGCTCAACCCGGTCCACGCGGTAGCGTGCGGTATCGTCGCCATCACCGTTCAACCCGATCACATCTCCCGCACCAACCCCCATCAACGACGGCGGCAAGGCCACGCGCACCGCGTCGCGCGCCACACGCGCCTCGACCAGCCAGCGTTCCAACACCTGCCGTCCCTCGGCGCGCGTCATCGCCAGCGCCACCTCGGATGTGGCCACCGCGTGCGTTGCGTCATCCGGCAGCACGGCTTCTTCCGCGATGGTCTCGAAATTGCCATCGGCCTGCACGAACCGCAGCCGCACGCGCCCTGCCATTTCGGCTTCGGCCTCGCGGATACGTTCCTGCGTGCCTTCCATCTCGTCACTGACGACCAGATCGCTGCCTGCCACATCTGCCGTCAAGGCCCCATCCCGCTTGCGAAAGGCCAGCACCCCGTCGCGTTCAACCGCATCAAAGCCATACCGCAGCATCAGCGGCTGCAAGGATGCCCGCGCGTCGGCCACATCGCCCACCACATAGCCGCGCACATAACCGTGCAAGTGCGAGGTGTCATAGGCCTGCAAGCCCGCCTTTTCGCAGATCTCACCCACAACCGACGCCAGCGTGCGCGCGCCGGTGCGCCCGTTGATCCAGTGACCGCGGGTATAATTCTCTCCATCGCTCCACTGCGCTGTGTTGTTGGGGAAGAAAGGATAGGGCCGCGTGTCCCAGGCCCAGACAAAGCTGCGGGACAGGTCCAGCATCGGCGCCCCGTATTCCACCGACACCGGATTGTGCGCGGCCTCCCCCCAATAGGAATACATCGCCCGCAGATACCGCTTCTGAATCAGATCGTCGCGCGTGCCGTCCGAATAATGCGGCAAATCGCTTTCCGAGGATTTCGCATCCAGGAACTTGTTCGGCTGGTTGGTCCCCTTGTCCACCGCCGCACAGCCCAGTTCGGTAAACCATATTGGCTTGGATTGCGGCTCCCATGCGGTCGGCACTTCGCAGCGCACGCCGTTCACCCGTTCGTGGTGCGTGTTCTGCCACCAGTTGCGCAGGTCCTTGTAGCGGTAGACCCACGGCTCACCATGTGCGCCATCGGTGATCGGCGTGCGGATCTGCGCGTTGCGGGCATCCGTGGAATGGTAATACCAGTCATAGCCTTCGCCGCCCTCGATGTTGGCACGCAAATAATCCAGATTATAGATCTCCCCCTGATCCGCATCCAGATGCGCGTCGCCCTCCCGCCAGTCCGACAGCGGCATGTAATTGTCGATCCCGACAAAGTCGATCTCGTCATCGGCCCACAGCGGATCAAGGTGAAAGAACACATCACCCGACCCGTCCTGCGGTTGATAGCCGAAGTATTCCGACCAGTCCGCCGCATAGCCGATCTTGGTCCCGGCCCCCAGCAGGCTGCGCACTTCACCTGCCAGCCCACGCAGGGCCGCTACGAAGGGAAAGCTGTTCCCGGCCCCCCGGATCTGCGTCAGCCCGCGCAATTCGGACCCCACACAGAACGCATCAACACCACCCGCCGCCGCACACAGCGCCGCATAGTGCAGGATGAACCGCGACAGGCTCCATTCCTCGGGGCCGGTGTAGGTGACCGCGCCATCGCCCACGATGAAATCCGCCGCCGTCACGCTGCCGACAAAGGCCGCAACCTCCGCGTCTGCCACAGCCGTCCCGTCCGGCGACCCATTCTGCCCCGCCGCCTTGGACGTGGTGATCCGCCCCCGCCATGGCAAAGCGGGCTGGCCCAAAGCATCCGAATAGGGATCAGGCAACGCATTTCCCGCCAGCTGGTCCATCAGCACAAAAGGGTAAAACATCACCGCCTTGCCCGCGTCATTCAGCGCGTGGATCGCCTCGACCACAGCAGCGTCCGCCGTCGTACCGCCATAGACCGGACGGTCGCTCACCTCGGCAATCTCCTGCGCAGCACTGCGTGTCAGCCCCGACACGACCCACGGCATGTTCTGCCCGTCCGCATCCTTGCGCTCTACCTTGGGTCGGATCGTACAGGCGTCACAGCGCAGATCGTCCCCGAACCACGACACCACCAGTGACACCGCACCACAATTCTGCAACTCACCGTCCAGAACCTCCAGCGATTGCGCAAAGTCGGGCTTGCCCGCGGGCGTGTTCACATTGGCACTCCACCGACCGCCCTTGCCATCGTCATAGTAGACCGGCGTCGTGGCCAGGGCATATTCCCCCGTGCCGGGGATCAACGCCACACCCCGCACCGCCTGCGCCATCTCGTCGGCATAGCCATCCTCGCCGGCTTGCTCGGCGCGGATCACCTCGAACGAGAACTGCGGTACGCGGTTGCCAAAGCGCTGCAGCCCCAGATCGTCCATCACCACATAAGCCGTCCCGCGATAGGCAGGCACCTGCCCCGCGCCCTCGACCGCCTCGATCGTGGGATCGGGCAACTGATCTTGCGTGCCCGAATAGACACGCATGTTCAGCTCATCCGCCGCCAGCTCCTCGCCATCCGCCCAAACGCGACCCACACGCAGGATTTCCCCCGCGCACAGCGCAATCGCCAGTGACACCGAATAGCTGTACGCGCGCGTCACGGGACGACTGGGCGCACCCTTGCCGCCCCCCGACTGCGCCACCGTCTCGCGGAAATCCGACGCCCAGATCACCTGACCGCCGACCCGCATCCGCCCGTAAACCTGTGCGACCGGATCGCCTTCGCCCGCACTGGTCAGGCGAAAGCGGTCCACGCGGCCGGTTTCGACAGCATCCGAGCCCTGCCCCATCAACCGCTGGTCGATCACCTTGCCCAGCGTCGCGCCAACAGCCCGACCGATGGCCACAGACGAAAGACCCGCCAACGTACCACCAACCGAGCCACCAATTGCGGCACCCGCCGCCGAAAGAACTATCGTCGCCATTCAGGACTCTTCCTCGGGAAATTGAAACCGCGCCACCAGACGCCGCCGCCAGGGCGTGCTTAGCGGGCTCTCCACCACGCCGTGACCGGAATAGGCATGTATGAAACTGGGCCGCGCACCGATGTCCGCTGCCACCCCCAGATGTTTGGCCACCGCCCCGTCACGCATCCGAAACAACAGGATGTCGCCCGCAGTCGCGTCCTCAAGCGCCTTGGGCTTCAGATGCCGCAGGGCCGCTGCCCACAACCTTTCGTCGCGCTGCGGCTCAGACCAATCCATGGAATAAGCGGGCGGCACTTCGGGTTCCGTCCCGATCACCTCGCGCCAGATGCCCCGCACCAGCCCCAGGCAGTCGGCCCCGGCCCCGCGACAGGACGCCTGATGCACATAGGGCGTGCCGATCCAGCCCCGCGCCGCATGAACCACCCGCGCCCCGCTCATCGCAGGCTGCCCCCGGTGTTGACTCCGTCCGCGCGCGGGACCGACATCACCCAATCCTCGCCCGGAATGTCGGGAAAGCCCTGGAAGTTCACCAGATTGTCAAATTTCAACCGGCAGGTCTCTGTGCGTTTGTCACACCCCGCTACCACGCGCACACGGTCGCCCGCCACCAACGGCACCCGCAGCTTTTGCCACAGCTCAACCCGCCGCGTCCCGCCCTCCAGCGCGTCATCCTTGATGACACCCCACAAGCCCGCCGCCGCACCGCTCAGTACATCCAGCCGCCCGCGCCGGAACCAGTCCGGTTCGAACGCCCCCGCATCCGGCCATTCGAACAGCACCCCCTCGCTGCCAACCTCCAGTGTGACGTCGACAAAATACCCAGGCGTCGCGGTATTGAACCGACACTGCGCATCCCCCAGCACGGCCGTACACGGCTTTTGGTAGATCCGGCCCAAAGGACGGTTCAACGCCTCGGTCAGCCCGCGCAACTCGGCTTGAAAGGCACCGTTGGCACGACGCAACTCGCCAATGCTGCCACGAAACTGCAACCAGCGGACGGACACGTCCTGCCAGTTCACCAGCCACGCCCGCACCTCGGCCCCGTCAAAACGTCCCGCCTCAATGTCCGCCTCGGTGATCGCGGCATCGCTCAGCGCGCCCAGCGCCTCGGTGTTGTCCACCGACAGCCCCGTGCTTTGCGCCAGCGCCGCCGCGCTCAGACCGGTGTCCGCCCGGAACGTCATCCCGTCAAAGGACAGCGCCCTGTCATGATCGGTAAACCCGTATTGAACCCCGTCCGCGCGGGTGATCGCCCAGACACGGCACAGTGTCGTCGTGCCCGTGGCCACATGCGCCTGAAACGCTGCACTCAGCCCCGCCATCAGACCCGCACCTCGACGACCGGCACATCGGGCACCTGCCCCGCCTGGAAACTGGCAACACTGGTCTGGATCTGATCGGTGGCAAACCGCACCGGCACGTCGAATTCGAACCCTGCCACGATCTGCATCTGCGGATCGGGCGGATGGGCAAAGGCAACGAGGCCCGTGGTCACGTCCACCTCATAGTCCACGCCCTCTTGCAGCTCGTCCTGCTCGACGCCAACGCGCACCGTGCCCGCCACCGGCTTGGAAATGATCCGGTCATAGCTGTGCACGCCCGACCGATAGGTTTTCACCAGTGGAAAACTGACCGTCGCCCCATCACCCACCGCGATCACCTGATCGTCAAAGGCGATCTGCCCGCTGGCCTTGCAGGTCTTGAAGTCGGCCCAGTCTTTCCATCGAAACCCGAACATCTGCCCGCGCCGCGCCTCGAAAAAGGCGATCAACGCCTCGATGTCATCCAACGACCGCATCCCCAGGCCTGCATCATAGCGGCGGCGTGAATGCACCCAAGGCGTGTTGCGTTCCTCGTACCCGTTGGCCAGCGTCACGATCTCGGTGCGCCGCTCCGGCCCCCCGAGCGATCCGAAACTCAGCGACGCGGGAAATCTTACCTCGTGAAAATTCATGTTCTTCCCCTCCTCAGCGGTTGCGATTGCCACGGCCCAGCGCACGGCCCATCTTGGCCGCGATCTGGTTCTGGCTGCGCTGGAACCCCTGCACATCCGGTGTGGTGATGTTCATCACGATGGTCGGCGCTGACACCCCGCCACCGCGTACGCCCAGCTTGCCATCAGCCCCGCGCGCCAGCGGCATGATCGCCTCGGGGCCTGCCTCGCCCATCAGCCCCATGCCGCCGCGCATCCCGAAGGGCGTCGCACTGCTGACGACGCCACCACTGGCAAAGGGCATCACCCGCCCCTGGCTGAACGACGCCCCCTCGGCAAAAGGCAGGATACCCTGCACCAGCCTGTTCACCCCCTGCGCCAGCAAGCCGCCAAAATGGTTGGTCACGGGTCTAAGTGCGGCATTGTATGTGGCGTTGATCATCGACTGCGCGACGGTTTGCAGCGCATCCGACAGCTTCATCCCGTCAAAGACGACCCCATCAAAGGCACGGCGCAGGCCACGGCTGAGCCCGCGTTCCAGCACCTGCACATCCTGCCCCGTCGCCGCCAGCGACGTGCGCATCCGGCGCAATTCACTGTCAAATCCCGTCACCATGACCGAGGCCTGCCCCAAACTGTCCGACAGCGCGTCCGCACTGGCATCCAGATCCTCGATCTTGTCCTGATACTCGCTCATCTTGTTCCCTCACACTCTTTGTCGGGATAGGCTGCCATCAGCGCCGCCAGCCCGTCGTTCAACAGCGGCGCATCCGCACCGGTATCCCCCAGCATCATCCGCAACTCGGCAGGCGTCAGGCTCCAGAACACGTCCGGGGACAGCCCCAGCCCATGCAATCCCGCCCGCATCAACGCCTGCCAGTCCATTGCCTGGCTCATGCCGCGGGCACCACAAAGGCGCGTGCCAGCAACTCTGCCGCCGCCCGTGCTGCCGCCATCGGGCCGCCCTCGATCTCGGCCTGCGCCAGCGCGGCGGCGGACAGATCACAACCGCCCCCCTCCAACCCCGCGCCCAGCAGGACCAGCACATCGCGGGTCGAAAACGCACCGCTCTCGAACCGTTCCACCAGCCCCACCAGCGATCCGGTGTCCAGCGCCGCCTCAAGCGACGCCAGCGCACCCAGGGTCAGGCGCATCACGTAGCGCTGGCCATTGATGGTCAGCGCCACGTCCCCCCTCCACGGATTGGCCATCTCAGATCACAACGCCACAAAGGTCAGCAGACCCGCCGAGGCCATCGACATCTCATAGGTCGCCTCGCCATTGTGGCTGCCTGCGTATTCGATTGCGGTGACCTGAAACGGCCCTTCGATCACGCCGAAATCGGGAATGATGATCTGGAAATCCGGCACTTCACCATCAAAGAACAACTGGCGCGCGCGCTCGTCCGTGCCTTCGTCCTTGAACACTCCCGCACCGCTGATGCTGCTCGACCGAACGCCGGCCCCCGCCAGCAATTCGCGCCATCCGCCCTGGCTTTCCAGACTGGTGACATCCACCGTCTCGGCATTAAAACTGACGCGCGTGGCCCGCAGGCCCGCAATCGTCTCGAACTGACCGTCCGAGGTCATATCCACTTTGACCAACAGGTCTTTTCCGTTCTGAGCAGCCATGAAATTCTCCAATCAGGGCAAAAGGTTAATTGTCTTCGACACGCGCCAAGTCATGCGTCTTCGACGCGGGCCTTGAACCGCAGCGTTATGGTGCGCCCGGCACCGCCATCGCTGCGGTCGGCCACCGCGCGGTCGAAATTCAGGTAAATCAGCCTGCCACGTGTCAGCGTCAGGTCGGCACCGTGCAATGTGTCACTAACCGCCGTCGCCACCGCCTTGGCCGCGGCAAAGCCCTGCACATCCGTGACAACCGCAATCCGCACATCATGCAGCGCGCCGGTGCCGGTCTTGTCATTGGCCGCCCGCGCGGTCTCGGCCCCGATGCTGACATACAGCGACGGAACGGTCCCCGTGGGCACCGCGTCGTAAATGTCCGTCCCCACCAGGTCCGTGACCGCAGTTGACGCCGTCAAGGCGCCGTAAATCGCGCTTTGCAGCGCAGCCGATACACCATAGCTCATGTCGCCACCTCCTCGTCTGCGAAACAGGTCAGATAGCGGCCCTCGGGGTCATGCTCGGCCACCGCCGTGATGCGAAACACCCGCGCCCCATCCCGAAACCGCTGCTCCGCCGCCGGCCGCTCAGGGTGCCCCTCGGGCGCGCCGCGCACGATGATGCGAAAGGACACCTTGGACACCGCAACAGGCCCCGCCGCTGCCTCGCGCCCCGTACGCGGCAAAACCTGCGCCCACAGCACACCCAGACCGGTCCAGCTCTGCGCATATCCCCCCGCCCCATCAGACACCCGCACAGGCGTTTCCAAGGCAAGCTTGCGGCTCAAACGCGGCAGCTTCATGCCACACCCCCCGACCAGATGCGGAACGTGCGATAGCGCTCGATCAGACTGCTGACACCAAAGGGCATACAGCCCTCGCTCAGCGTCGTTTCATTGCGAAACTCGTAGTAATGCGCCGCCAGCAGCAACACCGCCTGACGCAGATCCGCAGGCACCTCAGCCCATGAGGCTCCATATCCCGCCTCAAAGCCGATCACGACCGAACCAGCCGTTGGAATAGCAGGCAGCAAGGTCCCCACCGGGCGCAGCTGCGGCCGCTGCCCGTCCTGTTCCAGCCAGTATTGCGCCGCCGGCACATCGCTGCGCCCCCCCAACCGGTCCACAATCTCGACGCGGGTCACAGCCACCACAGGCGCCACCGGAAAGGCCGCCGCTTCACGGTCCCGCCAGCGGGTCAACGACCAGCTGAAACCACGCTGCAACAGGACCTTGCCCGTACGCGCCTCAACCGCCGCCAGTGCTGCCCGCAAGAAGCTTATCAATACCTCGTCCTGCAGCGATCCCGCGCCAAATCCGGTGCCCAGACGCAAATGCGCCTTGAATTCATCCACCGGCAGGCCCGCGTCAGGCACCGTGGTTTCTTCGATCAACATCATGGAACATCTCCAAAATTCCGGCCCCTCAAAGATCAGAGCCGGACGCACACCAGCCCGCGTTGCTCAGACGGAGGGGAGCAGCTAGACAACGCTGGCCTGTCAAATGGGCATACGCCCGGCAGACGCGGGGAAACCAAAGCCCCCCGCGCCATCCACCACCCCGATTAAGAGACGGCGAATTTCAGCAGCTTGATCGCGGCAAAGTCGCTGACATCGCCGCCGACGCGCTTGGTCGCGTAGAACAGCACATGCGGCTTAGCGCTGAACGGATCGCGCAGAATGCGCAGGTCGGGACGTTCTGCGATGGTGTAGCCCGCCGCAAAGTTGCCAAAGGCAATGGCAAAACCTTCGTCTGCCGCGTCCGGCATGTCCTCGGCCACCAGCACCGGATAGCCCAGCAGGGTCGCAGGCTGCCCCGCCCCCATGCCGTCGGACCAATGGAACCGCCCGTCGCTGTCTTTCAGCTTGCGCACAATGCCAGCGGTTTTCGAGTTCATGACAAAGCTCGCGCCGGCGCGGTACTGCGCGCCCAGCGCATAAACCAGGCCGATGATCGCATCTGGCGTGACAATCCCGTCAATGCCCGTCGTCTCGTAGCCGATGCTGCCCCACGACCAGCTGCCGTTCGCAACCGTCGGATGCGCAAGAAACCCCTTGGGCTTGTCCACACCATCACCGTTGACAAAGGCTGCCGCCTCGGCCCGCGAAAACTTGTCCGCAATACGCCCGGCCAGCCAGCCTTCGATGTCGAACGCACTGTCATCCAGCAGCCGTTGCGATGCCTTGGGCAACGCCGACAATTCGTGCAGCGGGATGGTGATCCGGTCGATCTGCGGCGTATCGGTTTCCGACACAGCACCCGTTTCCGTGGCCCAGCCCGCACCCACATCCGTGTGATCGACCAGCACGTCGAATGTCGTCGCCTCGACGTTCACCACCGATGCAATCGAGCGCACGGATGCGGTCGCGTTCAGCACCGACTTCACCGTGTCCGCCGTCTGCGGGTCCACCAGGTAACCCCCATCGCTGTTCACCGCGGTCGACAGCGATTTCACTTCCATCTCCAGCCCGCGCAGGCCGTCATCGTCACCCGTCCGCAGATAGGCATTGAACGCCTTCTGATGCGGTGCGCCTGTGTCCACAGCGCCCGCCAAAGGGGTGCGCGCAGGTGTCATTTGTTTCCGGTCCAGCATGGTCAGTCGCTCTTCTGTTTGTTGAAGTTTCATCTCAATGTCAGCCTGAAAGCCCTTGAAGTCGCTGACAAAGCCGTTGACGGCCTGCATGACTTCCTGAACCGGAGACAGATCTTCCCCGGTCCGAGCCTTGATCTCGGTCTTGCTCATCCGCATGTCCTTGATTGATTGCAGTTCAGACGCGACTTACGTGCGCATCAACCTCGTGCGCGCGCCCTCAAAGGCCGCCGCCATTCCGCGCAGTGCCGCAACCTCGTCAGACAGCAATGCGTCCGTCTTGCCCGCAACACGCGCACTGGGCAGCATCGGGAACGTCACCAGTGACACCTCCCAAAGCTCCAGTTCCGTCAAGAGCCGCTGGCCCTTGTCATTCTTCGCCGCCCGCACCGTGCGATAGCCGATGCTCAGCCCGTCAATGGCCCCCGCTGCGATCAGCGACGCTGCCTCGCGGCCTTTCTCGACGCTGTCCAGCAACCGGCCCTTGACCCACAGGCCCCTGGCATCCTCGCGCACCTCGTCCCACACGCCGATCGGCTGGGACGGATCATGCTGCCACAGCATCTTGACCTTGCGCCCCGATGCCACCAGCGCTTTCAGCGACGCCGCATAGGCCCCCTTGGCCACCACGTCGCCGCCCTGATCGCAGGCCCCGAACAGGCTGGCATAACCTTCGATCACCGCCCCGTCCTGCACCTGCAAGCATTCGCCGAAACGGGCGAATTTCGTTTCCAGTCCAGTGTCCACGCTCATGGCCCACTCCTTTGTTTGTCCGCTCATGGTGTCGCCACCAGAAAAGATTGCAGCGCCTGCGCCAAAATCACCGCCACCACGCCGTACACTGTCAGCCACAACCGCCGCTCCAGCCGCTCCATGGTCTCGTCCAGCCGGTCCAGCCGACGGGCGATGTTCTCCAGGTGGATCTGCGTCACCCGCTCATGCGCCTGCAACCGCAACCCCGGCGCACATTCGAACCGCTCCAGCAACGGCCCCTCAGGCATCGTCGCCCTCCTGCGCGGCAGGCAGCCCCAACAGACTGCGCTTTTCCGCATCACTCAGGAAATCTGCCCCCGCCACCCGCGCCCATTGCGCATCGCGCTCTGCGGCCAGTGCCGGTACCTGGTCCAGATCGGGCTTCAGCGCCACCGCATCACCGCTGAACTGTCCCAACCATTCAGCCAGCGCCGCCGTCACCCGCGTCGCCAGCGGCAGTACCGTCAGCCGGAAAAACGCGCGGTTCGCTTCCTGATAGTTGGCATAGGTCGCATCCCCCTGAATCCCCAGCAGCATCGGCGGCACGCCAAAGGCCAGCGCAATCTCGCGTGCGGCACTTTCCTTGGTCTTCTGGAACTCCATATCGCTGGGTGAAAACCCCATCGGCTTCCAGTCCAACCCACCTTCCAGCAGCATCGGCCGCCCCGCATTGCGCGCGCCTTGATGATGGCTCTCCATCTCGCTCACCAGCCGGTCATGTTGATCCGAGCTCAGACTGCCTTGCCCTTCGGCTCCGCGATACACAATCGCCCCGCTGGGCCGTGCCGCATTGTCCAGCAGCGCCTTGGACCAGCGGCTGGCGCTGTTGTGCACGTCCAGCGCCATCGCCGCCGCCTGCATCGGGCTGAACCCGTAATGGTCGTCCTGCGGATGAAAGCTTTTGATATGGCAGACCGGAGCAGGCACACCGCTGGCATCAAACCGGTGCTTGCGCCCGCCCACCGCGTATTCATATGCCACAGGCCAGCCATCGGCCCCCGGCACCACGCTCATGCGGTCGCTGCGCAGCACATGCAGTTCCTGCGGCGCGCCGCTGCCATCCGACACCGCCTCGACATAGCCATTGCCCGACAACAGCAACTGCCCGTACAGCGCCTCCAGCAATTCGGCCCGCCCCTGCGCCGCGTTGGGCCGCGTCACCAGTTGCAACAGCGGGTGCACTTCGTAGCGTTGCACATCGTCCTGCACCACCAACGGCAGCGCCGCCGCCGCTTCGGCAATCAGCTTCACACAGCGAAAGCCCACCGGATTGCCGCTGAACCCCGTGCGCGTCAGCGATACGGTATCGCGCGGGCTCCAGGCCACACGCCCCGAGGTCTGATAGGCCACCACAGGCCCCGTCGCGCTGGCCTTTTGCTGCGGCGCATCCTGCCCGCCACCGCGTCGAAAGAAATCCAAGACCATCGCTTCGCTCCTCACCTGTCCTTGGTTGACGCAACCGGTGCCAACCACCCCGCAGCCCTCTTGCGTCGGCGGGATCACCGCCGACCATTCAAGCCGCGCCTTGATGTCTAAATGGGAACCGTCACCACCCGTCCGTGCTGGGTGATGTCGGCGTTGAGGGCACTATGCCAACAAAGTGTTAATACCGATCAAAGCGACCGTACGCCCGGTCGCCGCCACTCTGCCGCAGGCACGATCATCAACTCGTGCAGCGCCCAAACCAGCGCATCCACACGGTCGGGCGACCCTGTGCCCTCGTACCCGCGCGCGGTCATCTTCACCATCTGGTCCTCCAGCGCATCCAGCGGCCCCGCGTGATGCACGCGCCCCTGCTCGTAGAGTGCTGCCACAGGCTCGGCGCGGGCCACCTTGCCCCGGCTCGCATGCACCGCCTTGTAGGGCACCAGCGGGTCCACCTGCCGGATCACTTCGCCCACCATCTGCCCGCCCTGATTGACCTCGGCCACCAGCCTGTCCGCGTTGAACTCATCCCGCGCACGGATCGCCGCCCGCGCCCATTCCGCGGGGCTAGCCCCCGTCACCGTCCGGTCCGCCAGCACATAGGCCCGCCAGGTCTCGGGCGGCCCTTGTGTCTGCGCCCCCACCACCACGATCCCGCATTCGTCCGATCCCTTGCTGCTGGTCGTCGCAGGGTCCAGCGCCACCACCACGCGGTCCAGATCTGGTGCCTTGGCCACCCGCACCGCACTCAATGCCGCCGAGGTCCACAGCGCCCCTTCCGCATCTGCCAGCAATATGCCGTCCAGCTCCTGCCGCCCCATCCGCGTCCCTGCATAGCGGGCGCGCACCTCTTCCAGAAAACTCTTCGCCAGATTGGCCCGGTTCGCTTCTGTCGGCGCATGGCTGGTCACGGTCGACGGCGCCTCCAGCAGCGCCTTCAGCACCCCCACATTGCGCGGCGTCGTCGTCACACACACCTGCGGCTGATCGCCCAGACGCAGCGCAAACTGCAACTGGTCCCAAGTCTCTTCCGATTTCCGCCACTTCGCCAGCTCATCCACCCAGGCCGCATCAAACTGTGGCCCGCGCAGCCCGTCGGGATCATGCGCCGAATGCACCGTCGCCACCGCCCCGTTCGGCCATTCCAGCCGCTTGCGCGTGGCAATCCACTTGGGCCGACGGTCGGGCGGCGAACAGGCCATGATGCCGCTGTCGCCAAAGATCATCACCTCGCGCACCTGATCCTGCGTCTCGCCCACCAGCGCCACGCGCCGGCACGCGCCCTCATCAAATGGCCGCGCCCCCTCGACCTTGCTGCGCACCCACTCGGCCCCCGCGCGCGTCTTGCCCGCACCACGCCCGCCCAGGATCACCCAGGCCCGCCAGTCGCCCTCGGGCGGCAACTGGTGCGGCATCGCCCAGAACTCGAACAAAAACGGGAGGGCACAAAGCCCTCCCTCATCAAGGTCACGAAAGAACCTCTCCTGTTCCTCCGCACTCGCGCAAGCGAGCAAGTCGGCACCCGACCTCAGCCCGTGCGGCATCAAGGTCGAGTGCATAGCCCCCTTGGGCGATATGTGATTGTTTACGTCGACATTCTGCAACTTGAGTCTCCAGTTTCATACAGGTCTCAAGCGACGATCGCAGCGAAGCCACCGTCGCCCTGACATCTTTTTCATCCGCATCCCCCCGGTCCCGCGCCTCCTCTTTCAAGGCGGCAAGCTACTCTCTGAGTTCACCAAGCTCACGGTAAACCGTGCCCAATGCCTGTTGGAACTGCTCGGCGTCCTCATCTGGGGTAATGATGATCATGACTGGTCATTCACCTCTCTTGGGTTTGTGCCCCCCGCACGAGAGAAACACGAAAAAACGGCCGCCGAGGTCACCCTCGGGGCCGTTTTGCCCATGTCTTCCAGCATGTCACAGGTTCTACATCAGACCGTGCGCAAAGTCAAGTCTGAGGGCTTGAACGCCGCCGCCCAACCGTCCGTTATCATTACGAAAACTTAACGATTGGGCGGGTCGGTCAGTTGTCCTGCGCCGGTTGTTGCGCTTCGATCTTGCGCCATTCAGCCACGTTCCGGTTGTGCTCTTCCAGCGTGGTGGCAAAGGCATGCCCGCCACTGCCATCCGCGACGAAGAACACAAAATCGGTGTTGTCCGGCCGCGCTGCGGCCTCAAGACTGGCCCGTCCGGGGTTCGCAATCGGGGTCGGCGGCAACCCTTGGATCACATAGGTGTTCCACGGCGTCGCCCCGCGCAATTCCGACTGGCGCAAACCACGGCCCAGCACGCCCTCACCCTTGGTGATGCCATAAATCACCGTGGGGTCGGTCTGCAGACGCATCCCCTGGTTCAGACGGTTCACGAACACGCTGGCCACCTGACGGCGTTCTTCGGGCACGCCGGTTTCCTTTTCAATGATCGACGCAAGGATCAGAAGTTCCTCCGGCGTGGTCACAGGCAGACCCTCATCACGCCCTTCCCACGCAGCGGCCACCAGAACCTCCTGCGCCGCTTCCATCTGCGCCAGAAGGGCCGCACGATCGTCACCGGGACGCACCTCATAGCTATCGGGGGCCAACGACCCCTCGGCAGGCACATCCGGCACCTCGCCCTCCAGCACATCCATGCTGCGCAACCCTTCGGTCACCTGCCAGCTGGTCACACCCTCCGCCACAGCGACGCGAAACCGTGTGTCCGGCTTGGCTTTTACTTCTGTGTAAATCTCGGGAATGTCCTCGACCGTCTGATCGAACTCGGCCCGCTCAACGAACTTGCTGGTCGCAGGGTCCAGCTCACGCACCTGAACCGACACGCGGTTCACACCGATGCGATAGACAACCTCGGTCCCACAGGTGCTGGCCCCGCCACGGGTGACCACATCGACGATCTGCTCCATCGAGGCACCCGGCTCAACCAGAAAGCTGCCCGCTTTCAACTGTTCGGTCTTTTCAGCGTATTTCGCGCCAATCCGCAGGATCGGGCCGCTGGTGACAGCGCCCTGATCCACCAGAGATCGGCTCACACGGTCAAAATTGGTCCCACGCGGCACTTCCACGCAAATCGCGTCCGAGAGCGGACCTTCAGCCTCGTACTGCGCCTTGCCCCACAGGATGACACCCCCCAGCAGGAACATGGCCAGCAACATGAACGTCAACGCGTTCGAGGCGATATGACGCCACATCAACCATCAACCTTTGCAAAGATCACCGAGGCATTGGTCCCGCCAAAGCCGAAGGAGTTCGACAGCACCACATTCACCTCACGTTCACGCTTGGCGTTGGGCGCCAGATCCACTGCCGTTTCGACCGCAGGATTGTCCAGGTTGATCGTCGGCGGGCAAACCTGATCACGGATTGCCAGAATGCCAAAGATCGCCTCGATCGCGCCCGCAGCGCCCAGCAGGTGGCCGGTGGCGGATTTGGTCGACGACATGGTCACATTGCCCGCATGATCGCCCAGCATTCGCTCGACCGCACCCAACTCGATGGTGTCGGCCATGGTGCTGGTGCCGTGCGCGTTGATGTAATCAATGTCAGACGGCTGCAGACCGGCATTGCGCAGCGCCGCGCGCATCGCGCGCTCGCCGCCTTCGCCGGACTCCGAAGGTGCCGTGATGTGATAGGCATCGCCCGACAGGCCATAGCCCTTCACCTCGGCGTAGATCTTCGCACCGCGCGCCTTGGCGTGTTCGTATTCCTCCAACACGACAATGCCCGCACCCTCGCCCATGACAAAGCCGTCACGGTCGATGTCATAGGGGCGGCTCGCCTTCTTGGGGTCGTCCGCATATTTGGTCGACAGCGCCTTGCACGCGTTAAAACCGGCAATCCCGATCTTGCAGATCGCCGCCTCGGCCCCGCCTGCCACCATCACGTCCGCATCTCCATGCTGGATCAGACGGCTGGCATCGCCAATCGCATGCGCGCCGGTCGAACAGGCGGTGACAACGGAATGGTTCGGACCCTTATAGCCATACCGGATGCTGACCTGCCCGCTGATCAGGTTGATCAACGCACCGGGCACAAAGAACGGGCTGACGCGGCGCGGGCCTTTTTCTTCCATCATCACGGCGGTGTTGGCGATGCTGTTCAGCCCGCCAATGCCCGAACCGATCAACACGCCTGTGCGCTCGAAATCATCGTCGGTTTGCGGGGTCCAGCCGGAATCCTCGACAGCCTGCTGCGCCGCTGCCATGCCGAACAGGATGAACGTATCAACCTTGCGCTGTTCCTTCGGCTCCATATAGCTGTCGGCATTGAACGTGCCGTCGCTGCCGTCGCCCAGGGGCACTTCACAGGCATAGGTCGTGACCAGTCCTTCGGTGTCAAATCCGGTGATCGGACCCGCGCCCGATTGTCCGTCCAGAATACGGCTCCAACTGGCTTCGACCCCGTCGGCCAACGGTGTGACCAAACCCAAACCCGTCACAACAACTCTGCGCATAGAAATGCCCCTCTGTCTCGTTTCGATGCTCATAGCCCGTCACGCCCCGCGTGTTCAAGTCCAACGCGACATCACGCAGCCTTTGCAAGCGCAGCATTTCGCGGCAGAATTGGCCGATTTCTGCCGCCCCGGAACCTAGGCCTGCGGCGGCGACTTGCGGATCAACAGCTCGATCCGCCTGCCCTCTTCCTCGGTCTGGCGCATCGGCTTGTAGCCCAACACTTCGGCCAACCGCAGCGACACCGCGTTTTCAGACGCAATCCGGCACACCAGCGGCCCCGTCACCACGCGGTCAAACCAGTCATGTGCCGCCTGTGCCGCCTGCCGTCCCAGCCCGCGCCCCTGAAAATCCGGTGACAATACCCAAGCAGCCTCGGGATAGGCATCAAAATCCGTGCCAAGCCCCCGTACCCCATAGAAAAACCCGGTCTGCCCCACCAGCGACTTGGTGCCCTGCGCCTCGATCGCCCACTGGCCAAATCCGGTCATCTGCCAATGCCCCGCATTGCGCAGAAACGAATCCCACGCGCGGCTGCGGCTCCACGGGACACCGCCGATGTAGCGGACAACCTCGGGCATTTCCCAGATGGCGGCATAGCGGTCAAAATCATCGGGCCGCAACGCGCGCAACGTCAGGCCTTTGGTGTTGATGGTCGGAATTACACGCGACATGGATCAATCGGGGGCATTGTATTGGTAACCTGCTGCGGCCTCTTGTTGTCCAAGGCTCTGTGACAACAGTGCCGTCCGCAGCGGCGCAGCGCAATCCCGTTTTGTCCCGAACAAAAAAAACGGCACCTTTCCGCGAGGAAAGGCACCGTTTCTGATCAGTCTGAAGCTTTTGGAACTTAGGACGCTTCGGTGATGAATTTCACTGCATCGCCAAAAGTCTGGATCGTTTCCGCCGCGTCGTCGGGGATCTCGATGCCGAATTCTTCTTCGAACGCCATCACCAGCTCAACGGTGTCCAGGCTGTCTGCGCCCAGATCATCGATGAACGACGCGTTCTCGACAACTTTGTCTTCTTCAACACCCAGGTGCTCTACAACGATCTTTTTAACGCGGTCTGCGATGTCGCTCATTTCTAAGTCCTCATTCCAAACGGGCAAAATATCTTGCCCTTCAGTGGTGCCGCCCCTGCTGGTGCGACATGGTCGTGCCCCCCAGGGAGCGGCTATTCCAACGGCGCGTCTCCGCGCCCCCGGTTCAAATCTGCGCCGCCTATAGCATATCCCGAAAGGATGGCAAGGCTTCTGGCGCGGCCCTTACAACATGGCCATACCGCCGTTCACGTGCAAGGTTGTTCCTGTGACATAGCCTGCCTGCGTGCTGGCAAGATAGGCCACAGCGGCCGCGATTTCCGACGGCTCGCCCATGCGACCGGCAGGGATTTGCGACAGAAGCGCGGTTTTTTGGTCATCTGTCAACTTGTCTGTCATCGGAGTGGTAATAAATCCCGGCGCGACGGCATTCACGGTGATCCCACGGCTGGCAACTTCATAAGCCAGGCTTTTCGACATACCGATCATTCCCGCCTTGCTGGCGGCATAGTTCGCCTGACCAGGGTTGCCGATGGCCCCCACGATCGAGCTGATGTTGATGATCCGGCCCCAGCGCGCCTTCATCATGCCGCGCAGAACGCCACGGCACAGTTTCATTGTGGCGGTCAGGTTCACGTCCATGACGCTGGACCAGTCCTCGTCCGACATCCGCATGAACAGGTTGTCGCGGGTGATCCCTGCGTTGTTCACCAGAATATCCACGCGGCCCATCGCCTCGATGGCCTGCTTGGGCAGCGCGTCCACCGCTTCCATATCGCTCAGGTTGCACGGCAGGACATGCGCCCGCTCGCCCAGCTCGGCGGCCAAGGCCTCCAGCGGTTCGACCCGCGTGCCGGACAGCGCGACCGTGGCACCCGCTGCGTGCAGGACCCGTGCAATCTCGGCGCCAATGCCGCCCGATGCGCCGGTGATCAGCGCCGTTTTATCCGTCAAATCCATCAAATTTTTCCTTTTCACACGATTAGGCTTTGAGGGCGGCAATATCCGCCGCCACTCCGACGTTGCGCGTGGCGACGTCGCGGTCGATCCGGCGGATCATCCCGCTCAGCGCCTTGCCCGCACCGATTTCCCACATCTCGGTGACACCCTGTGCCGCCATCCACATAACACTTTCCCGCCAGCGGACCGACCCAGTGACCTGATCAACCAGCAGATTGCGGATCACCATGGCACTGTCGACCGCCTCGGCGCGCACGTTGGCGACCAGCGGCACGGCAGGGGCGCTGATGTCTACCTTGTCCAGCGCCTCGGCCATCTTGCGGGCGGCCGGTTCCATCAATGCACAATGGAACGGGGCGCTTACGGGCAGCAAAAGCGCGCGTTTCGCGCCTTTGGCCTTGGCAATCTCGATGGCACGCTCAACAGCCGCCTTGTGACCCGACACAACGACCTGCGCCGGATCGTTGTCATTTGCGGCCTGACACACCTCGCCCTGCGCGGCCTCTTCGGCCACTTCGGTCGCCGTGGCAAAATCCAGCCCCAGCAGCGCCGCCATTGCGCCAACACCGACCGGCACCGCCTCTTGCATCGCCGCACCGCGAATCCGCAACAGGCGCGCCGTATCAGCGACCGAGATCGCACCCGCAGCCGCCAAGGCGGAGTATTCACCCAGCGAGTGTCCGGCCACATAGGACGCCGTGTTGATACCATAGCCCTCGGCCTCAAGCGCGCGCATCGCCGCCAGCGACGTGGCCATCAGCGCAGGCTGCGCATTCTGCGTCAGGGTCAGCGTTTCAATGTCGCCTTCCCAGATCAGATCGCTCAGCTTTTCGCCCAAGGCATCGTCCACCTCGTCAAAAACCGCGCGCGCCGCCGGATAGGCCTCGGCCAGATCGCGGCCCATGCCGATGGTCTGCGCACCCTGACCGGGAAATACAAATGCTATGCTCATGGGCTGCTGCCCTCCCTCTTTTGCCGTTCTGCGCGGTTTAGAGAGCCTGCGCGCCGCGCACAAGCCGCCCAACACATCCCGCACCAAGCCTGTGCAACAATTTGCAGTTACAAAGACCTGCCAATAGGTCACATTAAGACCCAAGCCCGACGCAGGGCAAACCCTCATCCGTTCCAACCCGGAGACAGACATGCCCCTGACCAACGCCGAAGATCGCTACGGCTCTGTAACCAAAACATTTCACTGGCTGATCGCCCTGCTGATCCTGACCCTGATCCCCCTGGGACTGATCGCCAATGACATGGCCTATGACACCGCCGAGCAACTGGCGACCAAGGCGTGGTTGTTCTCGCTGCACAAGACATTGGGCATCACGGTCTTTTTCGTGGCGCTGGCCCGTATCCTTTGGGCGCTGACGCAAAACAAGCCCGCCAACCTGCACCCCGAACGCAAGCTTGAAACCTTTGCCGCCGAAACCGTGCATTGGCTGCTTTATGCCAGCCTTGTCATCGTGCCGCTGTCTGGCTGGCTTCACCACGCCGCCACCTCGGGCTTTGCGCCGATCTGGTGGCCGATCGGTCAGGACCTGCCTCTGGTGCCCAAATCCGATGCCGTCGCCGGTGCCTTCGGCGCCATGCACGTCATTGCCACCAATGTGCTCGAAGCCTCCGTTGCCCTGCACATCCTGGGCGCTCTGAAACACCACTTTATCGACCGCGACAGCACCCTGCGCCGCATGTGGTTCGGCACCACCACCGCCACCACGCCGGGCGGCACGCATAACGTACGCCGCCCCGCCATCACCGCTGCCGTGATCTGGGCCCTGGCCATCGCCTTTGGTGCAGGTCTGGGAATGTCGGGCGGCGAAAACGACGGTCCCGCCCCCACTGCCCTGGCCCAGGTGCAATCCGACTGGCAGGTCCAGAACGGCACCCTGTCCATCGTGGTTAACCAGTTCGGCTCGGACGTGACCGGCAGCTTTGCCGACTGGACCGCCGACATCACCTTTGACGAAACGGTTCAAAACGGCATCTCCGGCGCGGTCGAGGTGACCATTTCCATCGGCTCGCTCACCCTCGGCTCGGTCACCGATCAGGCCATGGGCCCGGATTTCTTCAACGTCGAAAAATTCCCCACCGCGACCTACAACGCCGCAATCACCACGACCACCGACCGGACCACAGCCAACGGCACCCTGACGATCAAGGACCAGTCGGTGCCGCTGGAACTGCCCTTTGATCTGGCCATTGATGGCGACACTGCCACGATGAAGGCCACGACCACCCTGGACCGCCGTGATTTCAACATCGGGGACAACATGAACGACGAAGGCAGCCTGAAATTCCCCGTCCAGGTGCAGATCGAACTGACCGCCACCCGCGCCGCGGCCACCAACTAAAGCACTTTAGGCACAGGGTCTTCTTTTGGCCCCAAATATCCCCGCCGGAGGCACCTTGCCTGCCCGCGCAACGCCAGACGATACAACAAAAAAGGCCGCCGAAGCACTTCGGCGGCCTTTCCTTTACTTAGACGAAAGACTTAGTCCGCCTTCATCGCCTCGATCGAAATCATGATGTCCACTTCGTCGCCCACGTAGGGTGCGAACATGCCCATGTCGAAATCCGACCGCAGCACGGATGTGGTGGCGTTGAAACCGGCCCACGGCTTGCCTGCCTGCGGGTGATCGCCCATCTGGGTCATCTCGGCGTCCAGAACCACCGGTTTGGTGATGCCGTTGATGGTCAGGTCACCGGTGATCTTGCCGGTGTCCTCACCGGTCACCTCGATGCTGGTGGATTTGAAAGTCACCGTATCGTTTTCATCGGCACCAAAGAAATCGCTCGTCATCAGATGGTCGAAACGCGGCTGCCAGCCGGTGATCAGGCTGTTGGCGGGAAACGACACCGAAACGGACGACTTTGCGGGGTCTTCCTGGTCCAGGCTGATTTCGCCCTCAATTCCCGAGAACATGCCATATGTGGTCGAATAGCCAAGGTGGTCGTATTGGAACACGATCTGGCTGTGGCTGGGGTCCAGCGTATAGGTATCGGCGGCAAAAGACATCGTGGCAGCAGTCGAAAGGGCTGCGGCGAGAATAAGGGATTTCATACTTGGGGCTCTCCGTGTTGATGAAACTCACCCGAACATGTGGGTCTTGTCCGTTTTATGGCAATTCAACACAGATCAACAGCACATGCGCATTCTTGAACATCACATTTGCGCGGGATACCGCGGGCAAATAGGTGCCCGCCTTGCGCCCTACAACTTGCCCGCGTCGCGCAACCCCGACACCAAGGCCTTCAGCGCTCGCCGGTCTGCGGGTGCAACCTCGGCCAGCAGGTTGCCGTGTGCGTCCCACAGCATCAGCGTGTTGCTGGTCTTCTCGACACGGCCCAGATCGGCAAAGCTGCAATCATGCAGGACGACGTCTTTTCCCCCCGTGCGGCCCACCACCCGGACACGACGCCGGACCAGATCAATCTCGACCTCGGGTGTATCAGGAGCGCCCCCGGTCTGGACCAACGCCAGCCCGACACCCCCCGCCACCAGCGACAGCACCAGCTTGATCAGCAGGATGTCCGCCGCCCAACTGCTGCCCGGAGCCAGCCACAGACCCGCAGCCGCAAGGATCAGCCCTGCCCCCGTCACGCGCCGCGCCAACCGGCCCAGGGTGCGTCCAGCGTCCAGAGCCCGCACAGACACGCCGAAGACTGCCGGGTTCCGGCCCGGACCGTCGGTGATATAATCGGATGTTGTTGTCATGTTCTGTTATCCCTCCCCACGCGAGCACGCTGTGCCGCTGTTGTCAGGGGCAGCCTGACCAGCGAAGGCGGCAGGAATTGGGCAGGTGCCCGTCGGTTACGGGGCATTGTTGCGGCAGGCCCGACAATACAACCCCGCACCTGCGCCCGCCGGGCCGCCACGCTTGCGCCCCCGCGCAAACCGTGTATATGGGCACTTCCTTTTGCACCTCATCTGAACCGCGCAGACTCTCGTGCCGAAGCCGCAAAGGGACTTGAATGCTTCGTCTATGAAATGCGCCTTGATATAAATGGAGCGAACATGCCCCTTTACGAGCATGTCATGATCGCACGCCAGGACTTGTCGAACACACAAGCCGAAGGCCTGATCGAACATTTTGGCACCGTCCTCGCCGACAACGGCGGCACCCTGGTTGAAAACGAATACTGGGGCGTCAAAACGATGGCGTACAAGATCAACAAAAACCGCAAAGGCCACTATGCCTTCCTGCGCACCGACGCACCGGCCGCTGCCGTGCAAGAGATGGAACGCCTGATGCGTCTGCACGACGACGTCATGCGCGTACTGACCATCAAAGTCGACGCCCACGAAGAAGGCCCGTCGGTCCAGATGCAGAAACGTGACGAACGCGACACCCGTCGCGAGCGCCGCTGAACCCCGAGCAAAAAAGGAGCTAACCCATGGCTGCAAAACCATTTTTCCGCCGTCGCAAAGTGTGCCCTTTCTCGGGTGAGAACGCGCCCGCGATCGACTACAAGGACACACGTCTGCTGCAACGCTACATTTCCGAGCGTGGCAAGATCGTGCCTTCGCGCATCACCGCCGTTTCGGCCAAGAAGCAACGTGAACTGGCCCGTGCCATCAAACGCGCCCGCTTCCTCGCCCTGCTGCCTTACGCAGTGAAATAAGGAGCCAAGTACATGCAACTGATCCTTCTCGAACGCGTGGCCAAACTGGGCCAGATGGGCGACGTCGTCGACGTCAAACCCGGCTTTGCACGCAACTACCTTCTGCCCCAGGGCAAGGCGCTGTCTGCTTCCGAGCAGAACATCGCAGACTTCGAAGCACGCAAAGTTGTGCTCGAAGCGCAGAACCTGGAGACCAAGAAAGAAGCCGAAGCACTTGGCGACAAACTCAACGGCCAACAGTTCGTTGTGATTCGTCAGGCGTCGGATGGCGGCAACCTTTACGGTTCGGTCACCACCCGTGACGCAGCCGAAGCTGCCACAGCCGAAGGTTTCTCGCTGGACCGCAAACAGGTTGTCATCGTTCAGCCGATCAAACAGCTGGGCCTGCACGAAGTGACCGTCACCCTGCACCCCGAAGTCGAAGTGACAATCGAACTGAACGTCGCACGCTCGGTGGAAGAAGCCGAACTGCAAGCTTCCGGTAAATCGATCCAGGAACTGGCAGCGGAAGAAGAAGCCGCAGCCGATTTCGAAATCTCCGAGCTGTTCGAAGACATCGGTGCCGCGGCATCCGACGACGACGATCTGGCCGAAGCGGTTTCCGAAAAGTCCTCGGACGACGAAGAAACATCGAACAACTGATCGCGTCACCACGCACAGTGATCCATGCCAAAGGCCGCCCCTCGGGGCGGCCTTTTTCGTTTGATGCCGCGCGGGGCAGCGGCATGACCGAAGGGTCACGCCCTGTCGGCACCCGCGCCCAGCACATCCACGGCCTTGTGGCTGGCATCGACACCCTGGATCAGGAACACCTCGCCTTCTGAGTGATCCGTGCGCAGCGACAGCAACGCCTTGTAGTCGCGTGATGCGTACCATCCCTCCGCGTGCTCGCGGTCAGGAAAGGCGATGACAATCAGGTCCCCGCGAAACTGCCCCTCCAGCATGTGTTTTTCGCCGCCGTGAATGATGAACTGTCCGCGGAATGGGGCCAGCGTGGCGTCTATCCTTTCAAGATAGGCAACGATATCCGGTCCCATCGCGATGTTGCGAAGATGGCCGACGGCATAACAGGTCATGCCATGTTCTCCTGCGCTTTGCGGCTTAGGAGGCAACAGGCCGCTGCTGCACGGCGCCCCATTCCAGGGCGGCGAACACCAGAACGACAACGGCCTGCCCCACAAGGAAAAGCCACCCCAGCGCATTGGGTGCAATCAGCCCGGCCAATGGCAGCGCCAGACTGGCCAACACCCACAGCCCGTTTCCGACGACCACAAGGCCAGTGGCCCACATCGGAACGCGACGCATCTGAGCGCAGGCGAACATGAACCCCGCCACCGGAAACAAGACCAACCCGGCCCAGAACAAGAGCGGCGCGCTGATCTGCGTCAGAGCCGACACCGGAGCGGAGGCAAGCGCATGCAAAGCCCCCATCGCGGCACAGGTGGCCGCATCAAGTTTCAGAATGGATTGCAGCGAAAGTTGAGAAGCTGATTTGATCATGAACGTGTTCCTTTTTTCTGCGGTGACCCACCAACCGGGTCGGGCGATGTACGGAACTTCGTGACGAAAGGTAGTGAAGTCGATTACGTCACAGGTAATCGTTGTGCAAAGAATGTCCGTCTAAGGTGCCTTTATGATCGAAGCACAAGAAACCGCAGGGCAATTGCTGCGCCAGTGGCGCGGCCGCAGACGTCTGAGCCAGCTGGACCTGTCCGCCGAGGCCGGTATCTCCCAGCGCCATCTCAGCTTTGTGGAATCGGGACGCGCGCGCCCCAGCCGCGAGATGGTGATGCGGCTGTGTGAACAGCTGGACGTGCCCCTGCGCGAGCGCAACGCGGTTCTGGTGGCCGCAGGCCATGCGCCGCACTACCCGCAGCACCCGTTGGACGCTCCGGCGCTGTCTGCCGCACAGACGGTGATCGGGCAGATTCTGCAAGGTCACCTGCCCCATCCCGCGCTGGCGGTGAACCGCTATTGGGAGCTTCAGTCCGCCAATGCGGCGATCTATGCGCTGCTGGACGATGTCGCTCCGCACCTGCTTGAGGGGACGGTGAATGTCCTGCGGCTCAGCATGCACCCCGAAGGGCTGGCCCCGCGCATTGTCAACTTTGCCGAATGGCGCGCCTATATCCTCGCACGGCTCCTGCACGAGGTCGACCAGACCGCCGACCCCAGACTGCTGGCCCTGCACACCGAACTGGCTGCCCTGCCTGCCCCGGCGCACAGCCAGGCGATGCGACCATCGCCAGCAAACCCGACCCGGATCGCCGTCCCCCTCAAACTCAAAAGCCGCCACGGCCCATTGACCTTTCTTGGCACGACCACCGTGTTCGGAACGGCCGTTGACGTGACATTGTCCGAAGTGGCCATCGAGGCTTTCTTTCCCGCCGATCCCGAAACAGCCGCCGCAATGACGCGGCTGATTGCCGAAGCTGGTTGAGCGGGCGCGCGCCCCTGGGCGCGAGGTAACCCAACGCCCCCACATTCCCCCCATTGACGCCAGCATCCGCGCACAGGCATCATTCCGGCCTGTCATGCCCCTGTCACAGACCGCAGCGATAGCCGGTCGCAGATGTACCAAAGGATCACGTCATGCCCTTCACCCTCTCACGCCGCGCCTTTATCGCCAGCTCCGCCAGCCTGCTGGCCGTACACCCGTTTTCGGCCAATGCCACCGCCAATCAGGCGCACCTGCGGCTGATGGAAACCACCGACCTGCACGTTCATGTCTTTCCCTACGACTATTACGCCGACAAACCGGTGGACACCGTGGGCCTTGCCCGCACCGCGTCGATCATCAAGGACATCCGCGCCGAGGCCACGAACTCGCTGCTGCTGGACAACGGCGACTTTCTTCAGGGCAACCCGATGGGCGATTACATCGCCTATGAACGCGGGATGAAAGCGGGCGACATGCACCCCGTCATCGCCGCCATGAACACGCTGGGCTTTGACGCCTCGACGCTGGGCAACCACGAATTCAACTACGGTCTCGATTTCCTGATGAAATCGCTGGCGGGTGCGAACTATCCCGTTGTCTCGGCCAATGTGGTCAAGGAGATGGGCAGCGACCCGACCAAGGACACAACGCTGATCGAACCCTATGTGCTGATCGACCGCATGATCACCGATGGCGCGGGCAACAGCCACCCGATCAAGATCGGGCTGATCGGTTTTGTCCCACCGCAGATCATGAACTGGGACCGCCGTCACCTGGAAGGCAACGTGCAGACCCGCGATATTGTACAAACTGCGCAGGCTTATGTACCACAAATGAAAGAACAGGGTGCCGACATCATCATCGCCCTGTCCCACTCGGGCATCGGTGCTGCCGATCACAGCGAGGGCATGGAAAACGCATCCGTCCCGCTGGCGGCCGTTGACGGCATCGACGCGATCATGACCGGTCACAGCCATCTGGTGTTCCCCTCGGCCACCTATACCGAATACGCCGCCGTTGACGCGGACGCAGGCACCATCCACGGCAAACCGGCCACCATGGGCGGGTTCTGGGGCAGCCACATGGGTCTGATCGACCTGATGCTGGAACGCGACGGCAACGGCTGGCGCATCGCGGGGTCTGCCTCGGAAGCACGGCCAATCTCCAAGCGCAACGAAGACCGCAGCGTAACCGCGCTGGTGGAAAGCGATCCCGAGGTGTTGGCCTCGGTGCAGGCAGAGCATGACGCAACGCTGGCCTATGTCCGCCGCGCCGTGGGCAAGACCGACGCACCGCTGCACAGCTATTTCGCACTGGTGGCGGATGATCCGTCCGTCCAGATCGTGTCGATTGCCCAGACATGGTACATCGCGCAAATGATGAAGGGCACCGAATACGAGGACCTGCCGATCCTCTCCGCCGCCGCCCCCTTCAAGGCCGGCGGTCGTGGTGGTCCTGAATACTACACCGACGTGCCCAAAGGCGACGTGGCGATCAAGAACGTCTCGGATCTGTACCTCTACCCCAACACCGCGCGCGCCGTTCTGGTGACCGGGGCGCAGGTCAAGGACTGGCTGGAACGCTCGGCGGGTATGTTCAATCAGGTCACACCCGGCGAGGCGGACCAGATGCTGCTGAACCCCGAGTTTCCCAGCTACAACTTTGATGTGATGGACGGTGTGACCTATCAGATCGACTTGTCGCAACCATCGAAATTCGACAGCAAGGGTGAGATCATCAACCCCGATGCCAACCGGATCGTGAACTTGAACTACGACGGAAAACCGATTGATCCGGCTGCGAAATTCATCGTCGCCACGAACAACTACCGCGCCAGTGGCGGCGGCGCTTTCCCCGGTGCCATGGGCGACAGCATCGTGTTTGAAGGCCCCGACACCAACCGCGATGTGATCGTGCGCTATATCGTCGAACAGGGCACCATCAGCCCCCGCGCCGATGCCAACTGGACCTTTGCGCCCGTCGACGGGGCCAGCGTTCTGTTCGACACCGGCCCCAAGGCTGCGGACTATGTGGCCGACGTCAAAGGCGTGGACATCGCCCCCGCAGGCGAAGGCGACGACGGCTTCGCCCGCTTCCGCATCCAGCTGTAACACCACGCCCCCGGCCCAAGGCGCACAAGCGCCTTGGCGCTCACCCGCCGCTCACATCGGCGTGTTCGCGCCCATGGCGGCAAGGTGTCTGGCCGGAATCACTCTGATCGGCCTACATCGCTGGCATATTCACTGTTCACGGTCATAGTATGCCTTCATTCACCCGTCGCACCGCACTGCTGATGCTGGCCTGCGCCCCTGCCCTGTCCGCGTGCAGCGCAGCGCCCACCGCGGAAAAAGGCCCCGGTTTCATGGAACCGCCGCTGTACCCCAACGAGACGCCGGAACTGCGTCGCCTGATCAACAAATACGCCGACGCCTACGAAGTCCCGCGCCCGTTGATCCACCGCCTTGCCATCCGCGAAAGCACCCACAACCCCAAAGCCCGGAACGGCCCCTATTACGGCCTGTTGCAGATCCTGCCTGCAACAGCCCGCAGCATGGGTCACAAAGGGTCTGCCTCGGACCTGCTGGATGCCGAAACCAACCTGAAATACGGCGTGAAATACCTGCGCGGCGCGTGGTTGCTCTCCGACGGCGACATGAGCACCGCGATCCACTGGTACGCGCGCGGGTATTACTACGAGGCCAAGAAGCGCGGGATGTTGGTGGAAACCGGCCTGCGCAAGGGCTGAAGGAAAAAAACGGCCCGCAAGCAAGGTGCGCAACACCATCGGCCGCCGGGTGTTCGCAGAGCGGGCACCCGAGGGCCATAAGGTCAGTTTTCGCTGCTACAGGTCTGGCCAGCGGTCACGATCCATTCATGTGTCATCTCCCTGGCGGAAAACATCCAGAGCCACATTCAAAGCGTTGATGGCTGCGGGAAACCCGCCATAAAGCGACATCTGCCAAATCGCTTCCGCAATTTCCGTTTCGGTCAAGCCAGCTTTCAGACCCGCAGAAATATTGATCCTAAGCTGTGGTGCCGTCTGCCCCCCAAGGGCTGTCAGCGCTGCAATGGTTGCAAGGTAGCGGTCCCGCAGGGCAAGACCCGGACGGCAATATTGTTGACCACAGGCAAAATCCACAACGCTTTGCGGCATGCCTGGCAGCAGGGCACCGTAGCGTTCTTCAAGGGCCTGTTCCATTCCGGGGTTGAGGGCTTCGGCCAATTCGCGACCGCGCGCATATGTATCGTTCATAACGTTTTTCCTGATTTAGAATTTTTGGTGCTGGCCCCTTGGGTGCCAGCACCCCGTTCAGGGATAGTCCCGAGAAATCAACGTGCCATCGAGCATCATTGGCAGATAGAGAGTGCTTCCATCAGAAGAAATATCGGCAAGTCCCGGCACAAATTGGGCCGTCTGCTGTGCCGCGCCGTCACGTCCGATCTCGAACAGCCCGCCCGTCACCCAATCGCTCACGAGGATTGCGTCGTCGATCCGGGTAATACCGTCGATGTTGCCGATTTCCGGAGCGATGACGCTGATCTCCTTCGTGTCCAACGAAACGGACAAAAGCGACCCGGGCGTTTCTGTTGTGAAATCGTCGCGCAAGCCAGCACCCCACGACCCGACAAGCAAACGGTCGCCATCGAGAAAAACGCCGTTGGGGTGGGCAAGTTGCGGGTCACTGAGCCAGAGGGTGAACACACCATCAGCGTAGCGCCACAGGCTGTCCGTCATCATGTCGCTCACAAAGGCGACCTCTCCGTCGGAAGTGACGTCATTGAGAAAAACGGCCTCGGGCATGGCAATGGACCGGCGGATTTCTCCTGTCGCAAGGTCGACCTCGTGCAGTCGGGTCAGATCTGCGACCAGCAACATGTCACCTACGATTGCCATTCCTTTCGGTGCGTCCAGCCCCTCCGCCCAATTGGCGTCGATCACGTCACCCTCCGGCGACAAAAGCACAAGACTGCCCTGCCCGTCGGCAGCACCCGGATTGCCGATGATGGTGCTGAGAATGATCCGGTTTCGTGCCGTATCGAACACAGCCGATTCCGGCATGTCGAAACCGCCCGCAGTCCAGTTTTCATCCGCCAGTACGGCGCTTGTGTTCAGGAGCAGAGCCAGCCCCGCCAACATCGATTTCTTGATCATATCCAAATCCTCATTTGACCTGAGTTGAGTTACTGATAATGATCGAAATGGAGAATATTTAACTTTCTGGTATCAATTTTCGATACCAGATTGTCGAATGCAGCATCAGAGAGGCCGCCGTGCAAGCCAGGATTTTCGAAACACTCAAGACGGTGTTGCGGGCGCGCAAGATCACCTATGCTGAGCTTGCCCGCAGGCTTGATACGTCCGAGCCGACGATCAAACGCGTGTTTGCCGCAAGCGACGACAAACTAAGCAGGATCGTCGAAATCTGCGATGCGCTGGGATTGTCGCTGGAAGACGTGGTGGCACAGGCCAAACGCACGACGGTCACGCCGGTCATGCTCGGGGACCGTATCGAGGCGCAACTGGCCGGTGATCCCTCGCTGTTCAACTTCTTCATTCTGCTGCACGATGGCATGCCCGTCGAAGAAATCGCGCGACAGTTCAAGCTGGAGCCGGGCGATACGCTCAGGATGGGGCAGCAACTTGAACGGCTCGGGCTTGCTGAAGTGCAGGCCACCGGACGCATCCGCCTGCTTTTGGACCACCCGATCCGGTTCAGGCGCGACGGGCCGTTGCATCGTGCCCTGATGAAAATCAACCTCGACTTTGTCCGTCAGGTGTTTCTGGCGCCGGACACCGAGGCTGCGGCCTTCCTGACCCAGTCACGCCGGATATCGGAGG
Source organism: Sulfitobacter sp. 20_GPM-1509m (assembly GCF_000620505.1). Lineage (GTDB taxonomy): Bacteria > Pseudomonadota > Alphaproteobacteria > Rhodobacterales > Rhodobacteraceae > Pseudosulfitobacter. The sequence goes on from NZ_JIBC01000013.1 coordinate 73,621, forward strand.
ATACAGCCCGCCATATGATGACCGAGTTGCGCAAGTTGAACCGCGCGCTGTCCGAAATGGCGCGACAGGATCAGCTGACGCTGCCCGCGTCTGCACTCAAGAGCTACAAGCTCAGTCTGGCCTGGTCCCATGTCCAGTTCTCCAGCCTGCTAACCATTGAGGGCAAATAGAGGATCCAATCGGTCCGCGCTGGTTTGATGGATCAGTAAGATCAGGTCGCGATTGCCCGGCGTTCGCCCCCCGCCCGGACAGGCCGACGCAGCGCTCTATGACAAGACACACAAAACGAAAAAGGCCGCCCCGAAAGGCGGCCTTTTCCAATTCCAGACCCGAAGGCCAGTGAAAGACTTATTCGTCTTCCAGCGCCTCGACGGCTTTTTGCAGATCGTCTTTCGAGATTTCTTTCTCGGTGACGGCTGCATTGTCAAAGACGTAGTCCACAACCTTGTCTTCGAACAGCGGCGCACGCAGCTGTTGCTGCATTTGCGGGTTCTGCTGCACGAATTCAAAGAACTGGCGTTCCTGACCGGGGTACTGACGCGCCTGGTTCATGACGGCCTGGCTCATTTCGGCGTCGGTCACCTCGACCTCGGCCTTTTGACCCAGTTCGGCCAGCAACAGGCCCAGACGCACGCGGCGCTCGGCCAGTGTCTTGTGCTCGTCCGTGGGTGTCACGTCGGGGTGATCGTGGCCCTGAACGTCAGGGTTTTCCTCGTGCCACAGCTGGTGCGCGATCTGGCCTGCTTCGGCGTCGACCAGCGACGGGGGCAGCTCAAAGCTGACGGCCTTGTCCAGCGCGTCCAGCAGGCCACGTTTCATCACGGCGCGGGCGGCACCGGCGTATTCGGCTTCCAGACGCTCGGCGATCTGACCTTTCAGCGCGGCCAGATCTTCGGCGCCGAACTTCTTGGCCAGTTCGTCGTTGATCTCGGCGGCTTTGGGCTCTTTCACCGCTTTGATGGTGCAATCGAATACGGCTTCTTTGCCTGCCAGATGCTCGGCCTGATAGTCCTCGGGGAAGGACACGGTCACGGCTTTTTCTTCGCCTTCTTTCACGCCAACCAGCTGATCCTCGAAACCGGGGATAAAGCTGTTCGAGCCCAGTACCAGCGGGTAATCTTCGGCAGAGCCGCCTTCGAACGCTTCGCCGTCAACCTTGCCGACGAAATCCATCACGATCTGATCGCCGTCCTTGGCTTTGGAGCCTTTCTTGCGGTCTTTGAAATCCTGCGCGGTTTCGGCCAGGTTGCCCAGCGCCTCTTCCACGGCAGCGTCGTCCGATTTCACGACCAGCTTTTCCAGCTCGATCTTGCTCAGGTCGACTTCGGGGATCTCGGGAAGCTTTTCATAGGACATCTCGACGTTGACGTCGTCGCCCTCTTTCCAGTTCTCGTTTGTCATTTTGACATCGGGCTGCATGGCGGGACGGTCGCCGCTGTCTTCGAAATGCTTGGACATCGCGCCATCGACGCTTTCCTGCATGACTTCGCCCATGATGCGCGGGCCGAACTGCTTTTTCAGCAGCGCCATCGGAACCTTGCCTTTGCGAAAGCCCTTCATTTCGACTTCGGGCTGCGCCTCGGCCAGCTTTTCGTTCACTTTGGCTTCGATCTCGGCCGCAGTGATCGTGATGGCATAGCCGCGTTTCAAACCTTCGTTCAGCGTCTCGGTGACCTGCATGTGTGCTCCATAGCGTAACAGCACCCCAATGCGGAGTGCTTGGCAAAATTTGCGCCGTTCTATTGGCCCAATGGGCCGGGCGCAAGGGGTTCAAGGTGCAAATCCGCGCAAGCCGGGGGGGCTGCGCGGATTCAATTGTTCAGGTGGACCGGTCCCGTCAGTTGTAGAACAGGTTCGGCAGATACAGTGCGATGCCGGGGAACAGGATGATCAGCAATACGCCGATCAGCGTGACGATCACGTAAGGAATGACCGACGCATAGATATCGCCCATGGTCACGTCCGGTGGCGCCACACCCTTGAGGTAGAACAGGTTGAAGCCGAACGGCGGCGTCATGTACCCCACCTCCATCATGATGATGAACAGGATGCCAAACCAGATCGGGTCAAACCCTGCCTGTTGCACCACTGGCAGGAACACCGGCAGCGTGATCAGCATGATCCCGACGGGGTCCAGCACCATTCCGAAGAAGAACAGCACCATCAGCATGAACGCCAGCGCGCCCCAGCGACCGCCGGGGATATAGGCCATAAGGTCGCTGATCAGGCTTTGTGCCCCCAGTGCCGTGTAGGCGGTGGAGAACGCGTGGGCCGCAAACAGAATCCAGATGATCAGCGCCGTCAGCTTCATCGTGGCAATCGACGCCTCGTGGATCACTTTCCACGACAGTTGCCCGTTCACGCCCGTGGCGAACAGCGCGCCGAACACACCGATGGCCGCGGCCTCGGTCGCAGTGGCAAAGCCGCCAAAGATCGCACCCAGAACGATTGTTACGATCAGGATCGGCAGGATCACGGCGCGCAGCGACCGGAATTTTTGGCCCCAGTCCGCGCGCTCTTCGGGTGGCAGGGCCGGGCCCAGATCAGGCTGCAACCAGCAGCGCCCGCCGATATAGAGCGACACCAGCACAAACAGCGTCAGGCCGGGGCCGACACCGGCCGCAAACAGGCGGCCTACCGACACCTCGGTCAGCAGTGCGTACAGCACCATCAGGATCGACGGCGGGATCAGGATGCCCCAGCCCCCGCCCGCGTTGATCGCCCCCAGCGCCAGCTTCTTGTCGTACCCCCGTTCCAGCATCTTGGGCAGCGCAATGGTGCCCATGGTCACAACGGCGGCACCGGAAATGCCGGACATGGCCGCAAAGATCACACAGATCAGAACCGTACCAATGGCCAGACCGCCGCGCAGGCCGCCCCACCATTGGTGCATCATATCGTAAAGATCATTCGCAACCCCCGACTTTTCCAGCAGGATTGCCATGAAGACAAACAGCGGAATTGCCATCAACGTGGGGTTTTGCATCGTCTCCCACATCTTGGAGGCCAGCAGGTAAAACCCGATCTCGCCCATCTCGAAATAGAGGAACACCACCGACACGCCGCCCAGCACAAAAGCCAGCGGGGTGCCGAGCAAAAGAAAGACCAGCAGGCTGCCAAAGAACAGCAGGGTCAGAAGTTCGACGCTCATTGCTGCATCTCCTTGGAAGGTTCGGGGGTGTTATCGGGTTCGGGCGCGCCGGGTTTGCCGAATACCTCGTCCGGCACCGGCAGGCCCATGACCACGCGCACGTCCGCCCACAGGCGGATCACACCCTGCACCAACAGCAGGGCGGCGGCGACGGGGATCATGATCTTGGTGGGCCACAGGGGCGCTTTCCACATCGACTGTGACCGCTCCCAGTCCGCGAGCGACTCGGAGGCGATGTCATAGCCCTGCCACAGCAGCACACCGACAAAGAGCGCAAACAGCGGCCATGTCAAAATGTCCAGCATCGCACGGCGGCGCAGGCTTTGCGCGCCATAGATGATGTCGACGTTCACATGCCCCCGCTCGGTCAGCAGATAACCACCGCCGATAACGGCATAGACGCCAAAGATCAGCACAGCCAGTTCTGCCGTCCAGATCGCCGGGCTTCCGACCAGATACCGCATGACCACATCGGCCAGCAGCAGGGCAAAGATCACCAGAACGGCCAGCGAGACCCATTTCCCGATGAACCTGTTCACGCGCGTCACGGCGCGGGCCAGTTGAAACATGTCACTGTCTCCTGAATGAGGGCAAAGCGCCTGCGCGACTCCCGGAAGAGCTGCGCAGGCGTTATCAAAGCCTGTTCACCGCGCCGTTAAGTGGCCCGGCGCGTCAGATGCTTTAGGCGTAGCCGAGGTCTTTCATCAGACCACGGTAGATGTCGGCGGCCTTGGCGGCTTTCTCGCCCTTCTGACCCTCTTCCTCAAGGATCTGGGCCGAAGCACCCGCCAGCATGTCCAGCACGTCCTGGGGCAGCTGCATCACTTCGACGCCGTCGTTCGCCACACCTTCGGACAGGGCGATGGCTTCCTTGTGCTGGTATTCGGCCGAACGCAGGAAGAAACGGTTCGTGACAGTGTCCAGCAATGCCGTGCGCAAGTCTTCCGGAAGGTCGGCAAGCGCGTCCTCGTTCATGATGTAGGCATCGGTGGTTTGCGCCAGAACCGGCTTGTAGTGGTATTTGCACACTTCCCACAGCGACATCGACTGTGCGCCCACGGCGGCACCCCAATGCGCGCCATCAACCACGCCTGACGACAGGGACTGATACAGTTCCGAGCCGGGCACAAACTGCGGTGCGGCACCGGCGGCGGCCAGATAGTCGAGCATCTTGCCCGAGGACCGGATTTTCAAGCCCTTGAAATCGGCGGCGGATTCGATCTTTTTCGACACGACCATCTCGGTCGGCAGAACCTTTTCCGACATCAGACGCACACCGTCCGAGGCCAGATCCTCGTTCACCAGATCCTCGATGCCGAGGTTCTTGATCGCGTGTTCCATTTCCCACGCCTGGCGCAGCGTGCCCGGAATGCCATAGGCAAAGGAGGCGGCTTCGGCGTTGTCGATGATATAGGACGGGCTGATCGAGCCCATGGGCACCACGCCCTTGCGCACGATGTTGTAGATGTCGGGACCCTTGGCGAATTCGCCGGCGCCCAGCAGTTCCAGTTTGAACGCGCCTTCGGTGCGCTCTTCCAAAGCCGTCGCCAGCACGCCGAGGCTGTCAGTGAACGAGCTGGACGCCTTGGGCCAGTGCGCTTGGACACGCCATGTGACTTCGCCCGCTGCAATCCCCTTGCCTACAAGTGCCGGAGTGGCAACGGCTGCAACGGCAGCCCCGCGCAACATGGCGCGGCGGTTCATACCTTGTGACTTCATGGTCATAGTTTCCTCCCAAAAGAATGGTGTTGGCCCTTGCCGCAATATGAACAGCATATGGTCGAGCGGACAAATGGCCATCAGAGGGAGAGTGTGGCGCGGATGGCCCTGCCCCTCAACCAATCTTTTCGTCTGCGACCCAACGTCCAAACAGCGAAATCGACTTGAAGAATCTTCAAGTTACGCAATCGAGCTTCAGGCCGCCCCGTTCAAAGTTTCAGATAGCTTGCCACCACATGCTGAGAGGCCTTCAGCAAATCCTCGCTGAAGGCGGCGACGCGGTGCAGGTCTTCGCGCGCGAGCTCCTGCCCGGCAATCGCACGGCGCAAGAGCGGAGAAAGCTTTTCCCAGACCAGTCGCGCCCGCTTTAACCGCCCCTTTGCGCGCTCATTCGGAGGCGCCAGCACATCGTGCTCTGCGCTGCCTGTTTCGAGCAGGGACAGGCTGGTCTCGAACAACTCCAAGGTCTCGGCCAGACGTTTTTGTTGCCGTTCCCTGTCGACGCCCAGACTGACATAGCAGAATTCCTTGAGCACCTTTTGGGACAACATCCGCTGCCGTCCGGCGATGTTGACCGTATTGGCCAAAACGCCGCCTTGCGTGGCGGATGCCCCCGACACTTCGATCGCGCCGACCGTCTGGTTCAGGAGTTTCAGCAGCGGCAGGTCCAGCTCTGTCACCTGCGCCACGACCACCGATTGCAAATCCCGATGGGAAACCTGCAAAACCGCGCGCCCGTAGGTGTCGAATATCTCATCCGATTGGTCCAGCAATGCCAGAACCTGCGGATCGCGTTCAGGCTCAAGTTGGTCGCGCGTGCCGCCATGGCGCAGCACATCTTGAGTTTGTGAAAACAAATCATAGGCTTGCTGGGCGTTTTGAATGTTCCGTTCGGTCTGAACATCGCCCATGACAAAACACGAGGCCATCGCCATACGCTGAGACAACATACGTTGCCGCCCCGAAATATCGACACGCACCACCACAGCAGGGTCCGACGCCGCCACCTGTGCCGTCGCTTCCGACACCAGACCGCACATCGGTATCACGCATGACAAAAGCACGAACATGCTCAGAAATTTCATCCGGTGCTTACCCTGTCTGCCAACCATAAAACCAGTTAGCACCGCGAGACTGAACAAGACGTTAAGCCCTGAGGAAATCCGCAAGGCGCATTTCATTCAGGCAAACGGCACCGATCCCCTTGTGAAACGAGCGGTATACGGCAAGGACGCGTCGCGGATGCTGCCGCTGTGTGTGCCGACATAAGTCGCATTGCTTACATGGGAATTTTTGCAATTATATCAAAATGGTGCGGGTGAAGGGAAACTAAAGATGCTGAAATTCAATAGTAAAGCCTGAAAATTTGTAATTTATTCGCGCATACAGGCTAACCGTAGATAATCTGAGGCAACCAAAGAACTATTTGCGGAAACGCGTATATGATCGCCACGCCGAGGCACAACAACAGGAAAAATGGCAGGGTTGCACGCGCCACCTTGGGCAGGCTGTCGCCCGTCAGGCTTTGTAACAGGTACAGATTGAAACCCACCGGCGGCGTGATCTGCCCCAGTTCGATCATGATCACCAAGAAAATTCCGAACCAGATCGGATCGACACCTGCAGCCATCACGATGGGCATGGTGATGGGCAAGCTCATGACTGTGATCGACGTGCCGTCCAGAAACAGGCCGAGGAAAATATAGAAAACGGACAGTAACAGGATCAGCTGAAATTCGGTCGGGGCAAGATCGACTATGATTTCCGCAATGGATTGTGGCAAACGTACATAGCTCATAGACGATGCAAGCACAGCGGCACAGACCACAAGGCTGGTGATCATCGCCGACACTTTCACCGCACTCTTGAGCGAGTCGTAGAACACAAACCAGCTCAGTTGTCGCAGGGCCACCGTGATAATGATTGTTGCCGCCAGACCGATGGCCGCCGCCTCGGATGGTGTTGCAATGCCTGAATAGATCGCGCCAAGGATCACAGCCATCAAGATCAGCACAGGCACCAGCTTGCGCGCAGCGGCGAGCAGATCACGAGTGGAATAGATTACGTCGCGCTTGGGTGCAATTTCGGGATTTAACGTAGCGCGGATGATGATGTACCCACTGTAGAGGGCCGCAATCAGCAGTCCGGGCAACACACCGGCTGCGAAAAGGCGGATAATAGACACTTCGGCAATGACGCCGTAGATGATCAGGATAATTGAGGGCGGGATCAACAGACCCAGCGTCCCCGCCCCAGCCAGTGATCCTGTCGTCAGCGCACGATCATACCCTCGGTCCAGTAGTTCACCCACGGTAATGCGACCGACTGTTGTAGTGGTCGCAGCACTTGACCCGGATACAGCAGCAAACATCGTTGACCCCAGAACGCTGGTGTGCAGCAGGCGACCCGGAATGCGATTTACAAACGGCGTGAGCCCTTCGAACATCGACTGCGACAACCGGGTACGGAACAAAAGCTCGCCCATCCAGATGAAAAGAGGGATCGCAGACAACTCCCATGACATCGAATTGCGCGAGATGATCGTGGCGGAGATCGTACCCATCTTCACGAAGCTGAAGTCGGCGATGATGAACTGGCTGACCAGCCCGACAATGACCAGAGAAGCCATAATCCAGATGCCAGAGCCAAGTGTGATCACTATCAACACCAGTACGAACAGGCTTATTTCATAGGGACCCATTGCGACGCCTCACTCGATTTCTTCGGGCGCATGCAGCGCCTTGGCGATCAGGCCGGTCAATTGGATGCAAAAGACAAGCAGGCCGATCACCACCAGCCCCTGGGGGATCCATAAAGGCACTTCGAGGATCGAGATCGAGGTTGTCCCGCGTTCGTAACTGCGGATCAGCTGGCGGAGGAGATAGAAGGTGACAAAGCCGAAAACGGTCAAGGCGACAACAGCGTTCAGCACTTCAGCTATCGCCCGCGCCCAACCTTTCAAAGGAAGCAAAAGGATATTGACCCGCAAGAGAACCTTATCGTCCAGCGCGGCGCCCAAGCCCAGAAAGGTCATTGCAGCGACCTCGTAGCCCACAAATTCGTCCATCACGAAGGTCGAGGTGGACCAGAACGCCCGCAGAATGATCTCAAGCAGGATATGCCCTGCCATCAGAACAATGGCGAGCATCGCAAAGTGCGCCGCCGCATCCGACAATTGGCTCGTTAAACGGGCGTAATGGCCAAGCATTCGGGACATGGTATGCAGATTCCTTATGGGCAATGGGCGACCTGACAAAGGTCAAAGCCGCCCCGACGCTGAACTTACTTTGCCGCGGCTGCGTAAGTGTCGAGGATCTCCTGACCCTCGGGGCCCATCTTTTCCTTCCAGTCCTCCAATGCACCAGCACTGGCCGCTTCCAATGTCGCCATCAACTCGGCGTTCGGCTCGCGTTGCACGTTGACCTTCAGCGCCGCCAGATCGTCGTAGGTGTTGCTCAAACGCTCCTCCAGCTTGCCCCAGATAAACTCCGAAGTGTCCGCCGCGGCTTGCATGATAGCGCCCTGTTCTGCCTCGGTCAGACCATCGTAGGCATCGCGGTTCATGTGGACGACGTTGACTGGGATGACATAGTCGACTGCGGTGTAATAGGGCAGGAATTCACCGAGCTTGATGTTTGTACCACCCTCGGCCGACGAGATGACGGCGTCGATGGCATTGGCAGACAATTGCGGAACCACGTCAGCCCAGCTGATCTGCAACGGGTTGGCGCCCGCTTCCTTGAAAGTCTGCATCGAGGTCACGTCAGCGACGCGCACCTTCATGCCTGCAAGCGCTTCGGAAGACTCCAGCGCTTCACCTGTCCAGATGCCCGACGGCGGCCAGGGTGTGCTGAACAAATACATCTGGTTCGCATCGCCAAAAACGGAATCATAGTGGGGGCGCAACGTCGCCTCAAGTGCCAGCGCCTTCTCCTTGGTCGTGGCGAGAAATGGCATCGAAGGCAAACTGAACACGGGGTTGATACCCGAAAGCTGACCGATAAACGTGTCGGCAATATCAATTGCGCCATCGCCGACAGAGTCAAAATGATCTACGGATTTGAACCCAAGCGAACCGCCAGGGTAGTAGTCAATTTTGACCGACCCATTTGTCAGCTCGGCCACGCGGTCGATAAAGAAATGGTCGGCAACTGCGGCAAAGGTCGTGTCCTGATATTCATTGGCCAGGTTGAACGTGGTCTCCGCCGAGGCGGGCAAGGCGATGGCTGCGACAAATACCACGGCGGCCATGTGTGCAGGTGTCGAATAGGTCATTTGTTTACTCCGTTGGTAGGGTTTGTGGGGCGAGCGTGCTGGATGCAAGATAGGCCATGCGTGCCAAAGGCAGCAGAACACGGTGCGCATCCGCCAGCTTCTTATCGTTGAAATGCCCTGCGCGGTTCAGCAGGTTGACAGTCGCGATAACCTTGCCGTTCCGAGTTACGGGCAGGTTGAGAATGGCTCCGCATCCAAGACTATCGATCAGGTCCGCATCAGCAAAGTCTTGTTCGATCTGTTTGATATCGTTGGCGACATAGGTTTGGCGTTTCCGAATGACACGATCAAACCAGTGATTGTCGCGCAGTGCGATCCAGCCGGAAGCGGGATAGCTTTCCGGATTATTGGTATAGCATCGGCGCCCCATGTTGCGGCTGGCGACATAGTCCATGACGGTAAAGAGCTTCACGCCGACGTGCTGCTGGGCTGCGGCTTCTAGCTGCCCGAAAATCGCTTCGGGTGTAGTAGCCCCAGCGATGGAAGCCTCAAAGGCCCGCACTGCATCATCGACGGCGTTCATCTCATCCAATGCCATCTGGCAGACCTCGAGCCCTTGGCGCGAGACGTCCTCAAGCCATTTTGGATCATCCGCGAACAGGGCGTCCTGCAAGTCCTTCTTGATCTTGCGACCTTGGGGGGTATGTGGCGATCCATGGTGGCGCAGCCAATTGTCCGCGCGCAGGTTGGTCAGCACGCGGTCGAACGGATAGGTGCCGTATTCCATGATGATTTTCAGCGGCGGGCGCTCGGAATTGACACGATCCAGCACATCGCAGATCAGATTGCTGATCTTCTCCCACTCGGCGCCAGCCAATGGGGGACGGTCCATGCGCATCACCTCGCCAAAACCGTAAGGCCCGACCCCGGTGTGCAGATCCACTATTCCAAGCTGTTGAGCCCCCTGCCCGTGGTCTTTCACTATCTCTGTCAGGTTTGCGACAGTCCAGCTTTCCAATGTTCCGCCATAGAACAGACCGGCGGGATGGCTGTGCTGGCCCTTCAGGACGTTCTGGACCAGAGCGGCTTCACCGTTCTTGGCAATATAGTCGCGCACGCCACGGTCCCGCACTTCAGCATCCTGTAACCACTGAACCGGACACAACTCTGCGTGCAAATCGGAGTAGCTGTCGTTCTCTGGCAAATTGTCGAAAGAGGACAACATGTTACGGTTTGGATCGACATTGTTTTCATCAGTGCGCGATAGGCGCGCGCAGCCTACCGGGTTTACTGCATGCACCAAGACCATCGCGCAATCTTGCGGCAAGGTGTCTGCAAATACGTCCAATAGCTGCAGCTGAATACCCGATCCGGCCGTCAGTTCTGTACCATGCACGCCGGAGGTCACAAACAGCACTTTGCGCGCATTTCGCGGACCGATCCGAACCACATCCACCACGGCAGAAGGCAACAGCGGGTCCTGAACAGGATGCAGCAGCGCCGTATGGGCAAGCCCATGATGCTGCGCTGCATCCACAAACCGCCGGCGGGCAATGGCATAGGTGGCTGAAAAACTGTTCACGGCTGCGGGCACGTCCATCTCCTTGCGGGTCGTGGCGTTGATGCCGAGATTTTGGTATCTTATCAAATTATTTTATCTGATAATACATACGTAAATGTTATATAGTGACCTATGAAATTCAGACAACTTGAAGCCTTTAATCATGTGATGAACAGCGGTTCTATGGTGGCGGCGGCAGCAGTCATGCACATCAGCCAGCCCGCTGTCAGCCGTCTGATCTCCGACCTGGAAAAAGAGCTGAAATTCAGCCTGTTCAATCGCAAGCAGGGCATGCTTGTCCCCACGCCAAATGGGTTGACGTTTTTTGAAGCAGTTGAAGAAAGTTTCTTGGGCATTCAACGGCTTGAAAACGCGGCCAGACATATTCGCGGCGAGGGCGGTCAGGTCCTGCGCATCGCGGTGACCCATTCGCTGGCCGCGACGCTTCTGCCGCCCGTTCTAAAAGCCTTCAGTGCCCGCTTTCCAAAGGTCAAAGTCGTCGTCCATTCGCATCGATTGTCGCAAATAATTCTGCGTTTGCAGAATGCGTCGGTCGACATTGCAGTTGGCTCGCAGATCCCGAAAGTACCTGGCAGCAAACGAGAACTTATTGGTAGCGTGCGTCAGGTTTGTGTTGCACCATCATCGCACGCTCTGGCGACCAAAGCCTTGGTGACACCACAAGACCTCGCAGGAGAAACGGTACTGCGCATTATGTCCGACGGCCCCGCAAGCTGGAGCGAAGTCTTCCAGATCCTTGGGGACAACAAGGTACCTTTCAAAGACTCCTACGAAGTAGACACATCCTTGACGGCCTATTCCTTAATCGCACAGGGTTTGGCGGTGGGTATCATTGAACCCTTCAGTGCGCGGTTCTGGCCCGCGGGGACCGTTGCGGTGCGCCCCTTCAATCCCGAAGTTTCTACATCCTATTATTTTGCAACCCACAACCGACGCGGGCTAGAGTTGGAGCGTGAAGCATTCGTCAGATTGCTGCGCAACAGTGCAGAAGAACTGCCTGAGTTTCAAAACGTCCTATCTTCTGCGTAACTGGTACTTGGTTCTTACTTGTTGAGATGAGCAAAGTCCGCATGCCCGACATCATAACGCTCCAGGCAATCTGCGGCGAACTCAAGATCGCCTCGCGCGAGGTTCGCAAACGCCTGCGCACGTCCGTTTGATGAATTCTTCGACAGACGCGGATCACCAGCGCCTCATCCGTAAATTCGTCTTTGATATTCATCGTACGGAATATCCGCCCGTCGTGAGCGCAATCCTGATCGAAATCGTAGAACCAGACAAGTGGCGCCTGGGCCAACCCATTCGGCGACACAGATGGCACGTGCGCGAAGCAAACTATCTAAATCAGCAAAAATTTTCCATCGTTCATCTCCCATGTTCACAATCTGAGACTGATTTCTCCGAGAACTCGACCTCTGAATAGGGATATCCGTTTATGCATGTTATGGGCCGTTTGCGACGTTTAACACGAAGGGTGGGAAGCGGCCTTTCGCTGCTGATGCAAACTGAACGCGCTTCACACCTAAAGCTGCCATTGATGAGCAAGAAGCGCGATCCCTAAACGCCTAGGTGGTTATCGATTTTTGCTTGGTTTACTCGGCGGATTAACCAACCTAGTTTCGTTCCAGAGTTGTATTTTGAGGTATTTGATGTGGCAAACTTCTGGGATGGAGAGCCAGTAGGCAAGAAAGAGCTGCTGCGTCTCTTAATGCGCGACGGTAAGTGGCTTCGCTGGGAGGGAGAGAAGGAAGACCCGAACGATCCCAACAGGAAGCCCAAGGCCGGATGCAAGGATCAGGCTGAAGAGGCTTTGCTGTCGGCACTGCACTCCACCAATGTTGTGGTGCTGCTGGGGTCCGGGGCGTCTTTCTCCGCCAAGAACGATAGCGGGCCGAATGCGCCGGGCATGGGTGACCTTTGGCATGCCGTCCGTGGCGCTGTTTCAGAAGACAATTTGGTTGACCATAAAGAGTTCGATGATCTGGCGAAAAGAATAATGGGCGGCCTGCCGCCGAATGACGGTGACAGGAGGCAGAAGGCCGGAGATATCGAGAGCCTTTTGAGCCTCTGCAAAATGCAAATCGAGCTGCTTAACATTCGGTCAAAGAACGATCCTGATTTCGTTGATCAGCTTTGGTTGGACGAGCTGATCGAGTTCGTTCGCGTAGCTGAGAATACGATCTTGGGTAAAGTGGGTTTCGTTGGTGCCGAAACTGATTTGCCAGCCCATTGGGCGTTTTTGAAAAAGTTCGCCCGCCGGTCACCAGAAAAACCAAGAGTGAAGCTGTTCACCACGAATTACGATCTTTGCATCGAAACGGCGGGGTTGCGCCTCGGCGTCGTGCTGATAGACGGGTTTTCCCACAGCGCCGAGCAACGGTTCAACCGTGATCACTTTGACCATGATATCGTAAGGCGCGCCGCTTCCAGCACGAAGGCCGACTACCTCGACGGTGTGTTCCACCTCTACAAGCTGCACGGTTCGGTGGATTGGCGGCGACGGTCGGATGAAGTCGTTATTCGAAGCGTCGATGCCCCCGGCGAAGACCGCAAGCCAGTCTTGATCTATCCTCGTTCATCGAAGTATCAGGAGGCGTTCGAAAGCCCCTATCTCGACATGTTCGCGGCGTTGCAGGCAGCGTTGCGAGAACCCGATACAACGTTGATCGTCTCCGGTTTCGGCTTTGCAGACGATCATATCAGCGCCCCGATCTGGTCAGCCATCGAAACGAACCTTTCGCTGCGTCTTGTCCTTTGTGATCGTGGGTTCGTGGAGCATCAAAAGCTCTTCAACGAAGACGCGCAGGAAATCGACCTCGATCTGGCTTCACAGCGTCCCTACCAGAGCAAGATCGCGCGACTTGTGCAGCAGGGCGATACACGCATCACGATGTTGAATGGCCGCTTCGAAGACCTTGCAGACGCCTTGCCGATGATATCGGGCAAGACGGATCGCCAGCTCTTGCAGGATCGGCTTGAAAAGCTGCGCGAGAGCGACGGCGCATGAGCGATCTTACTTCTCTGATCGACCCGTCCAAACGCATCGGAACGGTTACACGGGTGACGGCAAGCGCCGTGGAACTCACCTTGCCGAATGCACTTGCAGCCTTGGGTAGGCGCGGACTGGCCAAAGGCTCCGTCGGTGATTTCGTGTTTGTCGATTGTGACCGCTCGGCGATCTTGGGGCGCGTGACGGAAGTTGGCATTCCAGACAGGCAGCGAAATGTCCTTGAGCACCAGATTGAAACCGATCCTAAGGTTGAACCGCAGGGACTTATTCAGTTGCTGGCAACTGTCAGCAAGACAACTCGGAAAGTGACGCGCGGAATAAATACGCAGCCGAGGGTCGGTGATGGGGTCTACCTCGCAGAGGGCGGAGCGCTATCCAATTCCATCAAGGATGCCCTGGAAGGCGACGTGAAGGGAGACAGTGCACCGTTACTCGTTGAGCTAGGGCACCTATCCGGGCTGGATGATGCCGCCCTCAGTATTCCGCCGGAGAAACTGTTCGGTCGTCATTGCGGAGTATTTGGTGCGACTGGCGGGGGGAAGAGTTGGACGGTTTCCCGTCTCGTGAATGAGATCGTGCGTATCGGTGGGAAGTGTATCCTGTTTGATCCCACCGGAGAATTCACAGGAAAGGTGGCTCGCGCATGGCAGTATTCGTTCAGCGAAGGCGACAGTGACGACCAGCCCTTGGTTCGGTTCCCGAGTGAGAACTTGTCGGAATTGGACCTACACGCTCTTCTTACTCCAACCGGCCAAAGTCAGGGTCCAGCTTTACGGAGTGCAACGAAGAGCCTTCGCATGGCTCGGGTCTTGGAGGCTGATACGGAACGGTTTCCCATCGAGGAGAACGGTTCAAGGCGAAATGTGTTAATCCGCAGGGGCGACGATCCGGTTGGGCATATCGTTGTGGAAGCGCAGGGAACCATTGAAAAAGCAAATCAAAGTCGCCTCGCATACGGTCAAGCTGAGTTAACACTTGCGGACGAGTTGGCAGTTGAAACCTGCCGGTTTGATTTCAGCGCACTGTCTCGACAGGTGCGAAACGAGTGCGTACGGCCAGTTCATAACAACGATGCATCGAAATATGGTCAACTTGATAACAACGCCGTTGGATACTGCAACTCATTGATTATTCGAATTGAAACCTTCTTGACCTCCCCTGAATTGGCTTGTCTGTTCTCAGACAATGGACTGGACATTTGTCGAGAGATTGAGTGTTTCTTGGCCGATCCAAATGCCAATGCAATGGTTCTTTCCTTCGAGAAGGTGAGCTTCAAGCACAACACCAGAGAATTGCTTTTGAATGCACTGGGCCGATACCTGCTAGGCCTTGCACGGAGCGGCCAGTTTCGCGAGAATCCACTCGTTTGTTGTCTGGATGAAGCGCATCAGTTTATTGGTCGTACTGTCGGCGATGAATCCAATAGCGTGAGCCTTGATGCATTTGGCCTGATTGCAAAGGAAGGTAGGAAGTATGGGCTGACGACTGTAATTGCGACCCAGCGTCCCAGAGATGTGCCGCAGGATGTTCTCAGTCAGCTTGGAACCTTGTTTGTCCACAGGCTCACGAATGACCGAGACCGGGAGACCATTGAAAGAGCTTGCGGCGATCTGGATCGCAGCGCAGCTGCTTTCATCCCATCCCTATCACAGGGCGAAGCGATCATCGTTGGCCCCGACCTGCCCGCTCCTTTGCCAATCATGATGAGCAAACCTGAAAAAGGGCAGCGACCAGAAAGCCATGGCCCGAACTATCAGATGTATTGGGGCGGTGGGCAGGCCAGTGATGTGATTGACTAATAACTAAAATGCCGCAAGGCCCGAGGGTGGGAAAGCTCTAAACGGGCTACTCAACCCGACAAAGCAAGGAGATGCCAGGTTGACCCAGGTAGGTGTGAAACACAATTTCTTTCCAGTGGGCCAAGGCCTCTTCGTAGCGGGTTCGATAGAGTTCTGGCCACCCCCGCCAAGTCGGCGCCGTCGAATTGAGATCGATGGTTATGAAAAGCCGCCCGCACAACCACCCTACCGGTGGGTCTATGACTGCGGCAGCTCGACCGCAAAGCGCCTCGTCACCAACGCAATCGCTGATCTGAAAAGTGATTGCAGTGGTTCTAGGATCGACCTTCTGACGATATCGCATTTCCACAACGACCACATCAGCGGCGTGGTTGACCTGCTGAAAGCCATCGGCGCCAAGACGGTCATGTTACCATGGGCTCCACTCTGGCATCGCCTGCTGATTGGTTTTGACCAAGGCCTGCGCGAAGATGACCCCGAGATACTGTTCTTCGTAGACCCGGTACAATATTTGATCCAAGAGGCCGGTGAGGGCTTTGAGCAGGTCTTATTCGTCATGCCCTCAGACGGAGAAGGCCCGCCATTTCCCACCGAACCGACTTTTGATCCTGAACCACCAGAAGACCTTGATGAAGCAGACAAAGTGTCTGGACTCGGCGACTCTGTTCCATATGGCGATCTGGACCTGACATGCGATCACGGTGAGCGCCGCGTGCGCATGCTGCGGCCCGGTCAGACAATTCCCGTCTTTCGCGTTTGGGAGTTCATTCCCTACAACGATCCTGACACACGTCCATCTGACCCAACAGACTTTGAAGCGAAAGTTGTTACCCACCGACTGGCGTTGTTGAGCGGGACCGAAAAGGAACGCGCAGCTGCGTTGAAAAGTCTGCGGGGCCTTTATGAGGCAACATTTGGCCGGTCAGCGATGAATGATGTCAGCCTGACTCTCTATGGCGGCGCGATCGGCACGTGGCGCGGGCATCGCTATTGCGATTGTCGTCTCCACCACTTTCTTGGCAATTGCGATTGCTGGCAAAAGCACGAAACAAAGGCTGCAATCTTGCTTACCGGAGATGGCAATCTGAGCAGCGTTTTGAAGTGGGGCGCATTAGAACAATACCTTGATTGTCGCAGGGCAGTTCGAACGAGTGTCTTTCAGGTGCCCCATCACGGTGCGCGTGCAAATTGGTATGATGGTCTGGCCGCGGCTGCATCACCAGCTCTTAGCATATTTAGTTCTGATCCCAATCACACTTATGGCCACCCACACGCAGAAGTACTTCGCGATTTCTGGAATCACCGTGCCATTCAAGTAGACCAGCATTCCAATTTCTCGTTGAGCATGCTCCTGGAACGTTGAAGGCACAAGAGGTACTATTTGCAGCTAAGGGGCACGAGCGATCACGAATACAAACTGGCTTTTCCGTACCAGTTTGCGAAGGGTCAGCGAACGGTCGTGTACGACAGATGCGAATGACCGGTTTGGGGAAGCTGCGCCGCGTTGCGCAGTATCTGATAAACGACGGCTTTGGGCGGATAGCGACACACTTCAAAGAGGGCGAATATCGCTATGATGATTGGTTTTCGTACCTTCATTCTGGCTCACTTTTCACAACCGGCGACACGACTTAACAATTCGGCCAAATTTCTGCGAAGCTCCCTCTGCCACCATGGCCTATCGCAGCGAATGTTCATGCAGAGCTCGTCGTCAAGGAGCAGCAAATTCTTGATAAAAGGGAATATGTGCGCAATGCTCTCCTTAGGCGGGAGAGTTCGTTTTGTTAAAGAATAGGTTTCGATCCGGTAACGATACACAGATCACCCTGCAGCAATCGCTCGAACGTGAGCGGCTGCTGGCAAAAATCGCTCAGTTGGGTATCTGGGAATACGAAATAGCGACTGAAACAGTATCCTTGGATGATCGCAGCTGCGAAATCTATGGTGTCAATCGGGCCGAATTTGATGGCACGACCGAAGCTTGGATAGCGCTTTTACATCCTGAAGATCGCGATGCAATCACCAGGCGCATGCGGATGTTCCGCGACACCACAGCAGATGCCCTTACAATCACGATCCGTATTCTCAGCCCCAATCTGGGTGAGCGATATATCAGTCTCGGCGCACAGATGGAGCGTGACGAGCACGGCAGGGCACAACGTATGTTTGGTGTTGTGCGCGACGTAACGGACGAAAAGATGTTCGAGCAAAGGCTTCAGGAACGGGCGCAGCACATGCAGGCTGTGATCGACAATATGTTCGACTGCATTGTGGCGATTGATGCATCCGGCACCATCACGTCCTTTAATCCTGCGGCCGAAGCGGTGTTCGGCAGGCCGTCCGGAAATGTCATCGGACAAAACGTTTCAATCCTAATGCCACAGACCTATGCGGACAATCATCACCAATATATGGCCAACTTTTTGTCCGGGGCAGAGCCATTGGTTATTGGCAGAGTTCGCGAACTTGCCGGAATACGCAAGAACGGCGAGATATTCCCGATGGAATTGGCTGTGACTGAATTTCACCACGCCGGAGAACGAGGATTTGTCGGAGTTATTCGCGATTTAACTGAGCAAAAACGCGTTGAACGGTTGCAAACGGAGTTTGTCGCCACAGTCAGCCACGAACTGCGTACGCCATTAACGTCGATTGCCGGGGCGCTCGCCTTGCTCAAAGGCGGTGCCGCCGGAGCAATACCCGAGAAGGCCACTAAGCTTCTTGATACGGCAGTGCGCAACAGTCACAGACTGACCCGCCTGATCGAAGATTTGCTTGATATGGAGCGGCTGACGTTTGACCGGTTGAATTTTAACTTTGCCGTCCACCCGGTAGATGCGTTGTTGAAGCAGGCAATCGAAGCCAACGAAACATATGCGGGCAATAGTGATATGTCCATTGAACTGATGGCCCCAGTGCCAGAGGTTTCGATCCGAGTTGACGATGGTCGCTTTGTTCAGATCCTGTCTAATTTCCTCTCCAATGCCGTAAAGTTTTCTCCGCAAGGGTCGAGCGTCCTTGTTGAAGCTACACTGGAAGACGAAGATATACTTTGCACCGTGACTGACTTTGGCTCCGGCATTCCGGACTCTTTTCAAGAGCGCTTGTTCCAGAAATTCTCGCAGCTTGATGCGTCGGATACACGCAACACTAGCGGGACGGGACTGGGCCTTGCTATCAGCAAACAACTGGCCATCAATATGAACGGTTCGGTTGGCTATACGCCCGCGAAAGCTGGCGGGGCCCAATTCTGGGCGCGCTTTCCTGTTGTTACGGATGTGCCGGAGAAACACGTTTCTTAGTATGTCATGTTTCGTAAGGGCTGACCTCAGATAGTCCGTGCGGAACGCCCGCGGGCCAATCACTGCGCTCTATCTGCGAGTTCGCCTTGAATCCAACTCGAAGCTGCGCAACGGAAAACTGATCCTCAACCTGCCAGAAGCGAACGCCCGCCAGACCGACTGCGCGGTCGCTGCGGCGCATGCCGACTTTGCGAGCTGTTTACGCATGACACCTTCAGAGCGGTTCTCCAAAGCGAATTCGGTTCATTTACTCGAACAGACCTGCATCTCCAGCAGGACCGATGCCAAGCATTTGCCATGTGCATCAAGGGCGAGCGACCGCGTTACGCCTCCGGCCAATGCACCACGGATCACAAAATTAAGGGCTTGAAGCTGCGGAATTTCATAGCGGGAAATGTCGCGTGCATCGAATGTTTCGAAATGCGCCGCGACCCGCTCGGCCGTTACCATGTCGCGGATCAGGGGCCAGTGCGCAGGGTCGTAGGCGATGACCGATATGTTCGATATGTCTCCCTTGTCGCCGGTACGCGCGTGGGCGATGTCATGCAGCTTCATGCGACGATCCTTTCATTTCGAAAGTCGTGGCAACGTTGTACGCCGGCATCAGCGTTGACCCAATGGCAAGCACCTCGCGTATGCTCTTTGTCACGCCCCCGCCTCCCGCCGGACCGGCGAGATAAAGACCTTCGACTTCTTCTCCGATGGCTTGGGCGGATATTGCGTCGTGACACCGCGCGGCATAGCGCATGCGCACTTCGGCGGTGTTGGCGGTTTGATGCGTGTATGGCCAGACAGAATTGACACCGATCAATTCGCCGCGGTGTTCGATGATTGCGCCGGACGTCTGCGCTAGCCGTTCGCGTACAAGGGAGATGGCGAGATTGCCACGCGCCACGCAGTTCGCCCCGGCGTAGCTGATCTGGCCCTCGCCGAACCAGCCATCGCGGTAACCCACAGAGACCTTCAGCAACCCGGTTGCTTTTGTCCCCGTCCCACCGGTCACGGCTACGCGATCGGGTCCGATTTCCTCGAAATTCACCTTCAAGAAATCCGCGACCACATCGGGCTGTAGATAGCGGGCGGGGTCGTGGATCTCGTAGAGCATCTGTTCGATGCAGGTCGCCCGGCTGACGCGTCCTCCGGTCCCCTCCAGCTTGGTGATCACAGCGTTGCCGTCGCTGTCCACCTCGGCCAGCGGATGCCCGACATTCGCCAGGTCAGGCACGTCTTTCAAACCGGGGTCGGCGAAATATCCGCCAGTGATCTGTGCAGCACATTCCAGAAGGTGACCAACAAGGATACCACGCCCCAGACGGGTCCAGTCATCCCGCGCCCAACCGAATTCATGGACCAGCGGAGCCAGGAACAAGGAGGGATCGGAGGCGCGTCCACAGATGACCACATCCGCGCCTGCCTCCAGTGCCGCGACCAGCCCGTCAATCCCGATATAGGCATTTGCCGACACCAGCCGGTCGCCAAGCTCTGATGCCGGTTTGCCGGTTTCGTCGAGGACAAAATCGCCGACCTTATCGACCACATCGTCGCCCGTCACGGCTGCCACCTTCAGCCCAGTCAGGCCAAGCTCTCGGGCGACGGCGCGGGTTTTTTCGGCGGCCGCACGCGGGTTCGCCGCGCCCATGTTGGTTACGATACGCGTGCCATTGCGCACACAGGCAGGCAGCACAGCGCGCATGCGTCGTTCGAGCAGGGGATCGTAGCCCTTTGTAGGATCGGCGCTGCGCGCCTGCTGCGCAAGCGCGATGGTCCGTTCGCCCAGACACTCGAAAATCAGGTAGTCGAGCTTTCCGCGCTCGGCCAGGTCCACTGCGGGTGCGATACGGTCGCCCTGAAATCCGGCTCCGGCACCCAAGCGTAAAATGCTCATGCCAGTGTCCTCCTTTGGACCCGCCCAGAGAAATGTGCCGCAATGAGGATCGCGAGGGCCAGGAACGGCGTCACCGGTTGCGGATAGATCGCAAGCGCGATGACAAGGACATAGATCGCAACATCAACGGTTTTGCGCCCGAAAAGCTGCGCGCCCGACAGCAGCGCCGGCACAGCAAGCACCAGCACCAGACCGGCAGCGACGGCTTCAAGAATATCAAGCGGGCTGCCGCCCAGAAGCATTCCCGGATAAAGCAGCAGCAGGAAGGGCACGAGATAGGTGACCGCACCCAGCCGGACAGCTTCGCCAGCGGCGGGCAGCCAGTTGGTATTGGCGATCCCTGCCCCGACAAAGACCGCGACGCAGACGGGCGGCGTGATGACCGAGATGGTCGCAAAATAGAACACGAACAGATGTGCCGCCAACGGATCGACGCCCACCGCTGTCATCGCCGGGGCCAGAACGGCAGCGACCAGCACATAGGCGGCGGTCGTAGGCAGGCCCATCCCCATGATAAGGCAGACGGCCCCCACGATCATCGCAACCAGCACAACGGAATCTCCGGCCATGCTGACGATCAGCGACGACAGGGTAACGCCAATGCCGGTCAGGTTGATCATCGACACCAGAACCTGCGCACCAGCCAGCAACACCCCGATAATAACGAGGCCCTTGCCCGCGTCTTCCAGTCCGTTGAACAGCTTGCCTGCCATCTGGCGGATGCTGAGCCGCCCGGTTTCGGTCCCAATGAAGGCGATCAGCAGACCGATGATGCCATAGAAAGCGGAGGTCGAGATCGAGCGGCCCATCCAGATCCCGATGCCCAGTCCGCCAAGCGCGCAAAGGATCGGCAGAACGCGGCGCGGCGCGAGAATGGTCGTCCACGCAGGCATTTCGTCCTCGGGTACGATGGCCAGACCGCGGCGCAGCGCCACGAAATGCACGGTCATGAACACTGACAGGTAAAACAGCACCGCGGGCAGGATCGCCGCGACGATGATGGTAAGGTAAGGAACGCCCAGGATTTCGGCCATGACAAAGGCCGCGGCCCCCATGATCGGCGGCGCGATCTGGCCGCCGGTCGATGCGACCGCCTCGACCGCCGCCGCGAAGGGGCGCGGGTAGCCAAGGCGGATCATCATCGGAATGGTGAAGTTGCCCGTGGTCGCCACATTGGCAACGGCCGAGCCCGAGATCATACCGAAAAGCCCGCTGGCGATGGTTGCGATCTTGGCTGCGCCGCCGGGCTGACGTCCGCCGAGCCGCATGGCGAGATCCATGAACGCCTGACCGCCACCCGTGTGCAGCAACAGGGCTCCGAACAGGACGAAAGCTGCGATCACTGTCGCGGCCACGCCCGTCAGCATGCCCCAAATCCCCAGGTCACCGAGGAAAATCGTTTCGGTGACAAAGGCCGTGTCAAATCCCCGATGGCGCAACGGACCCGGCAGGTAATTCCCGAACAGCGCGTAGCCCAGTCCCAGCAGGACGAGGACCGGAAAGATAAGCCCGACAGTGCGCCGCCCCAGTTCCAGAACCGCCAGCACCAGACCGACAGTCAGCACCTTGTCCAGTGTCGTCGCCCAGGGAAGGGTCGTCATGATCGCGTCGTAGTTCACCACGACATAGCCACAGGCCGCCACCGACACCGCACAGAGCGCAAGATCGACAGCCAACCCGGCCGGACGCCAGGGTTTCCCGGCGCCCAAGGGGAATAGAGCAAAGCCCAGACAGGTCACCAGCGCGAGAAATAATGCTCTTTGGATCAGCCCTTCGAAGGGGCCTGTCGCCGCCGTATAAAGAACAAAGAGGCCGACGAAGATCGCCAGAGCCCGCTGAACGCGTTGGAGTGTCATGGGCCTGACCTTACTCTGTCGGCTTCAGCTTGGCAGGCAGGTCGATGCCTTGCTCTTCGAACCAGCGCACGGCACCGGGATGCAGCGGAATAGTTCCGAACTGCAATGTGATGTCGGCAAGGTTCTCGCCCTTGAGGCTGGCCATCGCGTTGGCCTGAGCCTCTTTGTCTTCCATCACCGCCTTGACGATCTGATATGCGGTTTCTTCGTCCATCGAGGACGGGGCACCCACACCGACGCCAAAGCTCCAGGTTGTATATGCAGGCACGCCATCTGCTGCACCTTCGGGGATGTCGACGACCGAGATATCCGGCATTTCGGCCCTGAGTTTGTCCGACTGTGCGGCTGTCAGTCCCAGAATGGCAATGTCGGTCGATGTCGCGATGTCCATGGTCGAGCCGTCAAGTTTTTTGCCCGAACCCGATTTCACATATCCGGCGACGCGGTTGTCCTTGATCATGTCGACCACATCGGTTGTCGAGCCGCGCACGTAGTCCGCCGTAAGACCCAGCGTATTGAAAACCGCCTCGGTCGTTGATTCAGTCGCCGATCCCTTGATACCGGGATTAAAGCGCACGCCTGCAAGGCCCGACAGGTCGGAGACACCTGCATCTGCCCGCATGACCACGTTCTGAGGTGCACCAGTATAAACCCAGAGCAGTGTCAGGTCCTGTTGCTTACCTTCGAATTCATTGGTGCCTGCGACGGCGTGCTGCGCGACGTTTGTCGTGACCAGCCCAAGGTCAACCTGACCGCGCTCCATCCGGCGGATGTTGTCCATCGTGGCACCGGTTTCCACCACCGAGGCGCGCAGCCCTTCGGCGTTCTCGTTGATCAACTGGCCCACGGCGACGAAATACCCGTAATGGCTCGACGAGGCCGAGGTCGATCCGATCAAAAGGTCGGTGTCTTGCGCGACCACGGGGCCGGCAAGCAGTGTTGCACCCAAAAGGGCGTGTACAAGATGTTTCATGGTTTCCTCCCATTTTGCACCGCATCGCGGGCCATTCGAGAGTGCCTTGGATCATCCATTGTGAAAAGTGCGATATTGTTGATAATTGATGCATGAATCGCAATACTCCCTCCATATCCGATTTCCAGGCGGCCCTGACCGTCAGCGAAAGCGGCACCTTTCGCGCCGCATCTGAGGCTTTGGGCATGTCAGCCTCCGCCCTGTCGCGGCAAATCGCAGCACTTGAGGCGCGGCTGGGCACGCGGCTGTTTGATCGTGACACACGCAACGTGACCCCAACGACCTCGGGCCTGGCCTTTGCCAAGCTGGCCGAGCGGATGATCAACACATCCATGGATGTCATGGCCGAGTTCGACGCGCATCTTTCCGCAAGCAACGGGCGGCTGACGATTGCCGGGCTGCCCTCCGTGACGGCGGGTTTGCTGCCGGATCTGCTGGCGAGCTTTACCCTTGCCCATCCTGATATCGACCTGCGCATCATCGACGCGCTGTCTGGCAGCGTGGTGGAGGCCATCGAAACCGGGCGTGCGGACATCGGATTTACGGCGGGCACCATGTCGGCGCGGATGCGGTTGACATTTCACCCGTTGATGGATGACCCGTTTGTCGCTGTCGGTGCGCCGCAAGGGCCGCTGTCCGAAGACCGGGTTTACGACCTGGCCGAGCTGATCGACATGCCACTGATCGCGATGGAGCCGGGCACCAGCGTCCGCGAACTGCTCGACGGTGCGTGCCAAGGTCTCGACAGGGTCGCCTCTCCGCGGTTCGAAGTGGCCCATCTCGCGACTGCCGGGGCACTGGTCGCGGTCAATCTAGGCATCACGTTGCTGCCAACTCTGACACTGCCGGTCCTGCCGATGGGGCGGCTGGTTCAGCGCCCCATTTCCGACTTTGGTGCGAAACGGCGGATCGGCCTCGTCCACCAACCTGGTCGGTCACTCTCCCCGACTGCTTCGGCTTTTCTTGCCCACGTGAGGCGGCATCTCATGACGACAGCATAGAACCGGACATGTTGCGCTTTCGTGCCGCTCCCGTGGCTCGCTTAGGCCACCTTCTGTTCGAATGCGACAGCACTTCGCAACATTTAACTTGGTGATAGCATTAGCTTAGCGACTAAAGTGGGTGAAACTTGGTAGATTTCTAGCCGCGTTACTGCTCTTGCGAACGTCGTGTAAGAACTTTTCAAAACCGGCAAGCCTGTGAACAGCGCCTCCCTCGGCACTCAATGTGGGCGTCCCATAAGTGGATCATTTCTGAAATTTTCCTGAGCTATGGCAAGGTTGCGCCATAGCTAGTGTCATTCATTCGATCAGCCGTCGCTCGCAAGATGGCTTCACGTTACACTTATCCTTTGGGCTTTTTTCTCCAATTACGCGCGCACGAAAAGAAATGTTCCCCCGCCGGTCCTATGTTGGATGGCTGAGTTTTTGGGATACCCCCCCCGGCCGCGGTGTCATCCTAAGATCCGCTGTGCGTGATTTCTTATCGGTCCCGCCAGACCCAGCTACGGTAGATTTCAGCCCATTCCCGACATTGGTTACCAAGTGCCGTTGCTGCAGTCGCAGCCCGCATTGCGGACATTGGTGTAGCCCACACCGAACCTGATCTGGGCCACCTGAAGCGTCCCTTTCCCGAATTCAACGACGAGCCCGAGGCTGCCCAGCCAGCTATCCTTAAACTACGGTACGAGGTTTGTGTCTGAAGGAGCATCCGCCCCGCTGCACACGATTATGGCCGCGATCAAACGCTTAGCGGGGAGGAAAGCGCTTTCGTAGCCGATGGAATGCCAATCGATGTTAGCGCGCACACCGAGCTGATCTTGATGAATTAGATCCCGCTTCGAGATGACCGTCTCGAGATCATCAACTAGGGTCGTGGTCCCCGCTGGATCGAGTCGATCTACCAGCGTTGGCTTCCAATCTCTCTTTGGGATGAAGGGTCCCGTGGTTCCGTCATCGGCCCTGGCATCTAGCACAAAGGCCGCGCCAAGGCCTTCGCAGATGGAGTACGTGCCGATGCAGAAATGCAGGATCAGTGTATTGTAGAACGGCTCGAACAGCACGGAGTTGCGACCACCACGCTCGGCGTGCGGTAATATCAGCCCGGCCTCGATATCGAGGCTCGACAAGATATGGGCAAGGTTCGACCTTAGCCGATTTTGAACGTCTAAGTGCAAGCTCGTTGGCACGAGACTGATCAAATGTCCGCTCCATTCGGCGGAATTGGTCGCTGCAGTGAAGCCGTGGCCGTAGTTAACTCCTTCACGAATCTGAAACCTTTTCATGCTGCCCTCGATCGATTCTGCGCCGGCTGGCAAGCTGCAATGCTCAACACTCACTTCGCCGAAACAATTGCCTCAGCAACCTTCATTCGGCCTAAAGCCGCGCGTTGAAAGAGTGGAAGAAACTGACGTCCAAATCAATCCGCCAATCTAAGCTGGGGATGGAAAGAAGCGCATTCCCTTGCGGCTGCGCAGCCAGACGCTTTCGTGAGCGATCAAGCCTATTTAACGCTCGCGGCCCGGAGCTGCCGTTGACTGTGAGTATCTTGTGTTGCGGTGCGGCCCGTCATAGGGGACGTTCGTTGCAACACCCCACAAGCTACGCTCAGCAATCAACTTGCGGACGAGGTTGGGACTTTTGTTCAGCCATAATCAACCATATAGTGCAAGCGATGCGTCGCTGGTTGCCCGATCTGCGCACGTAGACCGAAACTGGAGGCGACGATGAGCGATAAGCGGTCAGATTTCTTATGGATTGTGCAAATGATCATGATCAAGCATCAAGAAAACATAGTTGGCTGGTCAGGCATATCAGGCGATGCTATCTCTGCGAGTTACCTTATTCCAGCCGATTGGGCGGCCCGGGATGCCGCGCTCTCTTTCTGCAGTGCGTTCGTTGAAGGTTTCGCTGGCGAAAGCTTGGCAGAAGTTCCCAGTTGGATGATGAACTTGAGCGACCCGGCTCACTGATCCTTCGGGCTACATTTTTATGAACGGCTCTGAGCTGAAACTTATGTGTTGCGGTAGCGGATGAACTGTCGCAACTTCAAGTTGTCGTGTGCCCGAGGCCCAAGCGATCGCGGTGAGGTGCGCACTTTGCGGGTGAACTACTTTTGGATACTAATTCTATTTGAACCGCATTTGAAAGTTGGACAAGAAAGATTTCCATATCTTTTTTCTGAAAAATCTGAACGCGGAGACCGGATCACGAGGTGATTGAAAATGTCGATTAAGGATGATTTCTGGGAGTGCATTAATTTCCCCCATGGTGCCAATCCCATCAATTATGCACTGGAAAAAATCGGCGAACCAGAAGCATATAGGCTCGCCCCAGTTGAAAGCTTAATGCCACGAAGCCAGTTAGAAGCGCGTGCTAATTCCCTGTCTCGCATTCACGGTCGTGGTAGGCAACCACCACATACCGACGGGGCCCACCAAGAGCGGCCGCCGAAGTTCATACTATTGTGGTCAGAGAATGCAACAACAGCACATGCAACGACACACATTAGAAGGCTTGACATATCGCTTCTAACTCCAGGGTTTTGGCGAAAATTATCAGATTCAGTGTGGATGGTTAGAGCAAGCGCAACACGATTTCATTATCGCCGCGTAGTCGAAAGTGATGAACTGCTGCGATGGGATAGTGGCTGCTTTCAAAAGTGTATTGTTGGTAATTTGAGCGCTAATGAAGTTGACCAAGAGCTTGAAAAGATACCTGCAGCAGAATTTTCATGGTCTTCTACATGTGCCTTACTGCTCGACAACAGAAGAGTTCTGCACGGCAGAAGTGATGCAACCAATGAAGTCAATGATAATCGAATAATAAAAAGGGTTTCAATATATGAGCGGTGATACAGAGTGGGAGAAGGGAAAGCTTTTGGCGAAGGCAATCGTCTATGCAAAGTATGCAAAAGATGCCGATAGGTCTTCGCCGTTGTATGGATTCTGGTCTGCCCTATATCTTGAAATACTTGCACGCGCTTCCTTGGCACACATCCACCCTGTATTGCTGGCCGACCCACAAGATGGAAAAAATATTCTTTATGTTTTCGGAGTGAATCCAGGCAAGGGTGAACCGGTCAGTGTTCCAGCAAAGACCGTCTATACCAGGTGCCAGGCCCTGATCCCCGCGTTTGATGATAAGGCTCTGCAGCATTGTAGCTTTATGGCGAAGGCACGAAATACAGAAGTTCATTCGGGTGAATCCGGGTTTGAACCTATGACCCATAACAGGTGGCAGCCTGAACACTACCGGGTTACAAAAATCCTATGTGACTTTATGAGTGAAAATCTTAGCCACTTCTTTGAACCGCAAGAGGCAATGTCGATTGAAGAAGCTCTTGCGGCAAGTTCAAAAGAGGTGGAGGGAATTGCGAGGGGGAAAGTGAAAACTTATAAATCTTGGTTTGAGGGTCAGCCCGAAGCATCACAAAATGAGCTCAGGCACAATTCGATTGAGGTGGCCAAGAAAAAGATCTCCGGTATCTCTTTCATGTCTGAAATCGATTGCTGCGCATGTAAGTCACGAGGCTTGATTGGAGGGGACAGGGAGATTTCGCGCAAGGTCAAGTTAGCAGATGATGAACTAACGCAGGTGGTCACGGTCGACACATCGAGGTTTGTCTGTGGCGCATGCAGTATTGATTTGAACCGCGAGGAGCTGATCTCAGTAGGCTTACCTACGACATTTGTTGACGAACGCTGGGTTGACCCGGTCGAGCATTTCGAAGTCGACCCGCGGGACTATTTTGACCTCAGCGAATTGGACATAAGCGAATTGGAAGAGGCAGCCCGACGACATGGTGTTTACCTGTACGACGGAATGGATTACGGAAATGATTAGTGATCATGGCTGGCTTTCTTGTTCCGTTGCCGAATTCATAAGGGTTTGAAAATTTCGCATTGCAGTGCGGACGTTCAGACAAAATGCAGCGAACGGCAGCTCTCCGCCCTTCATGTCGAGTTTCCCACCACCAACGCGAGCGCCCGGTAATCCCCCGCTCCCCCAACGCAAAGCGCCCGGAACGGGCAATCCGGTCCGGGCGCTTGCGTGGTTCTGGCACGCTGTCCAGGCAGCTATGACCGACCGGCCCCTTCCCTGTTCCACGGCCGCATCACCGGCATGGCCGAGGTGACCTTCCAGCGGCTCAGGTTCTGGTGCGCCTGGAACGTACCGCGCAGCTCCAGCAGCGCGCCGTACCACGCCAGGTAGGCACGCCGCGCCGCACCGATCTGGGCCTGCGTCGGGCTGAAGCTGATCGGGCAGATCAGCACCGGCACGCT
>NZ_JIBC01000013.1:102406-112459 GCF_000620505.1 Sulfitobacter sp. 20_GPM-1509m
AAAGACCCGACGCTGGCGCCCAAGCCCGGCAGGATGCCGACCACCGACCCGATCAGCGTGCCGCGCCCGATCACCGGCAGGCACCGGCGCCATTCGGCCAGTGTAACCCGCCGATCATCCGGCGAGGAGCTGTCGTTGATCTTTTCGGCTTCGCTGTCGATCCTGTGGGCATTGCCGGCCTGAATGACCATTTCGGAAATTGCCAACATCCCGATCGCCATCGGCACGAGCGAAATGCCGTCATCCAGTTCCAACAGGCCAAAGGTCATGCGCGGGATAAAGGTTTCTGTTTCTATCCCGATGGTCGCGAAGAATACGCCAAAGGCGGCAGCGATCAGCCCCTTGAGCATGGAACGCCCGGCCAGCCCTCCGATGAACGTCAATGAAAACAGCAAAATTGCGCATAGCTCGACCGGGCCGATCAAGAGGGCATAGCGCGCCAGGGGGGCAGCCAGGGCAATCAGGACCAGGGTGGAAAGGAAATCACCAATGACCGAGGCGAACAGCCCCATCTTGAGCGCCTTTTGCGCCTTGCCCTGCCGCGCCAACGGATAGCCATCAAGCGCCGTGGGTGCCGAAGACGGCTCTCCAGGCGTATTCAGCAAAATGGCCGAGACGGCACTGCCCGCCGCGCTGCCTTTGGCAATACCGATCAGCAAAGCAATGGCTGCGACAGGCTGCAGGTAGAACGTCATGGGGATCGCCACGGCGACGCCGGTGGCCTTGCCCAACCCCGGCAGAGCGCCAAGGACATAGCCAAGAGTAACGCCGACGGTCACCCAGAATAAAGTGACTGGTGTCAGAACGTTTTGAAAGCCAACAAGAAGATGTTCCATGCCCCGGTCACACGATCGCGGTGCCGAGCACTTTGTAGAAAAGCACCCAGGTCGCCAGCAACAAGCCTGCGGGCATCAGAACCAAGATCAAAGGCCGGTGTTCACCTAGCAAGAGGAGTGTCCCTGCAATCAGAGCGAGCCCCGAGCCAAGCGGCGTTCCAAGCCAGAACAATACTAATGCGACGGCAAAGACCGCTGAAACCTTCAGCAACGCAATCATTTCGCTGCGTGAGAATACGACAACGGGCAGCAATGACGGCGCATCCGCCTGGCGCAGGCTTTTCACGATCAGAAGCCCTGACAATCCGACAATGACGATCATCGCCAGATTGGGAACCAGCCGAGGCGAAACATATCCTGCTGGAGCCTCCTCGATCTGCATCGGGATCACAAATGCCAGCATCAACAGCCCGAAGACCGCCAGCACCATCCCCGATATAAGGTCCGCTTTTTTCATAAAAGTCCTCCCTTTTGACAGCCTGCGCGCACACTCGACCGATCTGTCGCGCATAACTGTCATTGTTGCCAGCGCCACCTCCATGGCCCGGGCTCTCCCCTGCTTCAGGGGTAACGAAGCTCAGCTAAAAGGAGTAGCCGGAAGATTCTTCAATGAAATAGAAATTTCTTATGACCAGTTCAGCCCCCCATCTCGACCGGCTTCGTTTGCGTCAGCTTCGTCTGCTTGAGCTGATTGACACCCATCAGTCCTTACGGGCGGTGGGCGAAGTGATGAACCTGACCCAACCGGCTGTTTCGCAGATGCTGAAAGATCTCGAATTTGCTTTTGGTGTCACGCTGGTTGACCGGTCAGTCCGTGGCGCGATGCTCAGCCCGCTGGGACATCTTGCCTTGCAGCGAGCCCGTACGGGACTGGCTATCTTTGACAACCTTGCGGCGGATTTGCACGCTGATCTGCCAACAGTTGTGCGAGTCGGAACCAATCCCGCCGTCATGCTGGATCTTGTGCCGTCTGCCTTGCACCATATGAAAGCGCATCGCGCCAACATCCGTTTTCGCATCGAGGCTGGAACGGTCGGCGACATGATGTCCGGTCTGCTCAACGGCGATCTGGATTGCTATGTCGGGCGCGTAGACTGGACCGCAACGCCCAAGCAAATGGCAGATACATTGCGATATGAACCTCTGACCGAGACCAGCCTTGTCGTGGCCTGCTCGGTCGACCACCCTCTTGCGAACCGCTCCAGTGTCTCCGCGACAGAGCTAACACAATGGCCCTGGGCCTTACCGTCCAGTGATACGAACAACCGCCGCAGCATTGAAACAGCCTTTCGCAATTGTGGCGTGCAAGCGCCAGTTCCAGTGGTCGAGGTTTCGGCCGATCCCACGTCACTTTTGCGTCTGACCCAACGGATCGAGCTTCTGACCTGTCTGCCACGGATTGTTCTGGAAACCTATGCAGCCGAGAGTCGGATCGTGCCATTGGTCACTCCCGACCTTGACTTCCTGCGCATCCAGACCTGTTTTGTGACCCTGCGGGAAAACGACACCCTGCAATCTTTGCAAATGCTGCGCGAGGCATTGGTGCATGTCTGCCTGAAACGCCGGAGCTAATGGCACAACCGTGCCAGTGTTCAGCCTAAGTCTCTTCCTTCAACCATTCTTGATTGTCCCATAAGGCTTTCACCCTTGGGCTTTTTTCTCCAATTTCGCGCGCACGAAAAGAAATGTTCCCCCGCCGGTCCTATGCTGGATGGCTCCGTTTTTAGGATACCCCCCCAGCGGCGAGGTCTTCCTAAGATCCACTGCACGTGAATTCCTATCGTTCCAGCCAGACGCTGCTACGGTAGATTTCGGCCCTTACCGGCCGTTCGCTTCCTGACCGAGCGCTGCGGTGCAGCTTCATGAGACCGGCCATTCGTCCATCGTGCAGCATTTTCGGAGGTTGAAGGTCGGCAGAGCGGGAGGGAGCTGCCGTTCGCCGCGCATTCACCAGTCGTATCGACGCGGCGTTCTCCCCATTAGGTCAACTGAAAAGCAAGACGACAAACTAGACGGGCGAACTGTTACCCAGTCATGGCTATCGGCTTCGTGTTTTGCTTCCTTCGGCACTTTCAAACGATCATAAGAACCCGATTGAAGCCGGAGATCATCTTTCTTGAGTGCCAACAGCTCGTAGCCTCCGCCCACGATCGCTATTTCCTCGATGTGCTCTGCCACCTCGCGACTGCTTTCGAAGAGTAGCATACAACCATCTAGCTCCTGTAGCTTGCAGGTCGGTTGAAACCTCTCAATGAACGGCTCTGAAAGCGCTTTGAAATACAGGGCTTTTTGATCCACTTCCAGAATCCCGGTTGATCCAGAAGTTCGGATGTATTCAAGCCTTTCTTCATCACCAATGTTCTTGGGGTGTTCCAGTTTATCGAAATCTCCGACATATCGAGCATGGTGAGGAGTGTCCGGTATCAGCGAACTAAACCCGAAGCCGTACTGCCCGTTCTTGGTATGCTTCTTCCCACGCGCTTCCCATTCGGCAAGCGTTTCTCGAATCTCTTTGGTGCCGCCGCCAAAGGTAATCCCCAGCAGGCCGTCAGAATGAACGCGCAGCGACAATATTGTCTGAAAGAAAAACTCACCTTTGCATATGTCCCAGATGGTCGAATCTAACCTAACGATGGTGGCAAGGTGATCGAGGGGAAACTGGGCTTCCATCAGGAACTGAATTCTTTTTGTGGTCTTATCGAGGTCCCTCAACCCTGAACCTATTGCTGAGTTAATCTTATCCCCCCAAGTAGCGAAGAAGTCTTTTTGCTCAGCATCGTTCAAACCAATATCGAGGTACCTAAACCTGATTGCGTACCCGCGATTTGAGTCGAGTACGATTCTCAACCTCTCGCGATCGAAAATGTCGCAATAATCAATACCCTTGCCATAGGCATGTTCTTTTAGCTTCTTGATGATGGTAGGAGTAAGCCCGACGTTCGTGAAGAAAACAAATGCGCGTGGATTGGGCGAGATGTCCTTTTTTTCTTTCAACGCGTTACTCAGGTCATCTTTGAACTTCTTTCTTATTTGTTTCCGGTGTTCCTCCAAGTCGCTCGCGTCATTGACAAAACCAACGGCACCAAAACAGAGGTCGTCCTTGAATTTGGCCTGAATATCCCGCGCGCCATCTGGGCCGCCCTTTGGGAGTCTAGGCTCAACGTCCGAGTAACCTTCTTGAACAGAAAGGATTTCCAGACACATACGTTCCCTTGCTGCCTGATTGGTGTTCAGATGGTCTTTCAATCTTCGATCTGTTTTACTCATGGACGCATTTGCTCCGTTTTGCCTATTCGGGCCAACCTATAACCGATAACGCACTTTTGCTCCATGGACACCCGAAGCGAACCACCTCATGCTGGTGATTTTCTGACGCCCGGCGTATCGGTTCGCTCTATCAACTCCAGCCGTCCTGTACAAAGCCCGCTCCGAGGTTGGCAGGAGTCGACGCCACATTCCGCACCGCAGGCTATCCGACCGGCAGCAATGGGCTCCGAGCCGAGTTGTGGTAACGCAGAGCGAGGGGCGGCAGAATCTGCGTCTGAATGTCCGCTGTATCGGTTGCCTGATGCATCGCTGGCGTCCGCCGCGAATGTCCGCTTCCCGCCCTTACGTGTCGACGGCAGGGCCAAAGTCATGAACGGCCCTTGGACGAAGCCGCTCCGCGGCATTGGCACATTTGGCTGATGGGATGAGCCGCCCATAACGGCGCGCACTTTGCGATCCGGCCGACCTGACTGACGATTGGAGTCTTCTCAATCATCAGACAGGAGGCTCCCATGACAGAGGAAAGAGTAACCCCGCTGCGTCAGCGGATGATTGAAGACATGCGCATCCGTGGAATGGGCGACAAACACCAAAAGTCTCATATCCGGGCGATCAAGGATTTCGCAGCGTTCCTTGAGGGATCTCCGGGGCGCATTATCTACGCAACGCATCGAGTGCGAGGTCGCCCAAGAATTCGAGCTATAGAACCGCTGTAGGTACGCGCTCTACCAGTGAAAGTGTTCTGATCACGGATAGGTACGGCATCAACCAGACTGCGAAGAGAAGCGTGACCCGGATGAGCGACAATGACCCAAAAGAAAGAAAATGGGCTTGACCCAACCACCCAATTAGAGAAGTTGCCACTCGCCGCCCAGCGATCTCAGCAGTGCAGTTCCGTGGGATCGGACATTCGTCTATGGCGCAGCATCCCGCGCCATAGACGAATGTCAGAATAAATGAAGTTCGGAATTGCCTCTGGCGCTTACGGCTGGCGAATTTTCAAACGGCGGTTTCGGGGAGATTACGCCCGGCGGTTACAATCTCAAACAAGAGATCAAAACCTTCCCTCCGCCGATAGCGTATGAGCCGATACCTGTTTGAATGGAAGCCCGATAAGAGCAGCTCTGCCCCAGGTAGCCGTTCCGTCAATGCTGCGAGTCCAATTCGGCCAGTTGGCAAAATACTGCGAGATATCCGTACAGGCTATCATCCACCTTGATGTCGTCACCTGCGCAGTCAGCGTGATCTTTCAATTTAAAGATGACGTTGGATTTCTCGAAGGTTTCCATCACTCTCCCATACCGTGTGCGTTTACCTCGCGAGCCCGCTATGAAGACCTCTGCTCCGGAAGGGTCGGAGTCAAATGTAACCTGAATTTTCTCATTGCCGACTTGCTGCCCAAGACTCGATGAAAAGTACGCCGCCAAATAGACATCGCGATAGTTTCTGAGTTCTTCGGCCGAGGGTCCCTGCTTTGAAGGCTCATTAATGCCTTCCTCTGGGTTGTACTTTACCCAGTCCAGGCCGTCGTTGACGCCCGAGAACGCGAGAAACTTTGATTTCTCGTACGAAAGTTCGAGCTCATCAGCGTTAACCGTATACAGATTCTCGTCCCCAGCCGATTGGATTATCCAGTAAGGTCGCAAAAAAATGCTTCCGTCTCTGGCTTCCTCCTGACTGTTAAAGAGTCCTTTAATATACGCGATCTCCTTCCCATCCGATCCTATAACTACGGGATCGGAAAAAGCACTAACGTCACAGCCGATTGCCGACGATAGTTCCGCAAGGCCGCTCGTGGCATCAAAACTGAAAGACCAATCGCTGCTTAAATACCGGTCACCTATTTTAGTAACTTGCATGCAATCAACCGCTTGGGCATAGGTCAAGCTGGGCCAAGCCAAAAAGCCGAAAGCAAGCATCCATGCAGCACCAATCCTCTGATAATTGCGAGGCATCATATCCGTATCAACCCTTTTCCTCTGGAACGTCCTGAGCTGCGGCAATAGCTTCCTGTATCTTATCGTCCAGGCCTTCCTCAGCTCTTCGTTGCACTTCGACTGCGATCACACCCGCTATTCTGCCTATCGCAGTACTGAGTTCCTCTTGGCCTGTAGTGGTTTCTGGCTTTGGGTTCTCGGATTTTGGTGTGGTCTGCGTGTCCGCCGAGAGCCTGCTGACCACCACCACCAATGCTGCGGAGTAGGCTAACCCGAGCAATACTGCCATGTTGCTGAATATTTCTCTGGGATATAAAAATGCGCTTCTTGCATATCTCTCGGTTTCGAATTCCACAGAAAGGCTGCCTAATAAATCAGTTCTCACCCAGTAAGAGCAATAAAAGAATAGGTATGATGCGAATAGGAATAGCGCTAGAGCGACATACTCCGTTGGCGAAAAGGCGAGTTTATTTATGGGAGCCCGAGAAAGCGAGAAGCCAAGAAGAACAAAAACTCCGATCAAAAGAGTTGTCTGAGAGGTGTTGATGTTCTCGGCAAGCGAAAGAACTCGTTCCACGTCGTAAGGCTCGTTTTCAACCGCTTCCACCGTTGCTGCGTTCTCTTCTGAGCCAGCGCCAGTTTCGTTCACCCCATAGGTTGAAGGGTTCTTCAGAACTTCATTGCCGACACAGGATACCAGCACTAGAAAGAGCAGCGACAGTGCACCTGCGATCAACCCTCTTATTGATCTTGCCTCCATTCCCGTAGCCCCCAAAAGTAAAAATTTCAATGAAGCAAGGATACGTAACACAGAACTGTCTGTCACCCTCATTACGGCCTGGCTGGTTCAGCGCGGCTTGATAAGCCACCTTTTCGCAGAGCGGGCCGTCATCGATTGTCAGCTCTCTTGAAGGTTCCGAGCGCTCGTTTCCAGTGGATCAATGATAATCCCTCGTGGTGAGGGAATGGCAGCTTTCGCAACGCAGGCCTGTGATCTTGCATGTGCGGCGAATTCACACTTCCCGCCCGTCATGACCACAACAACCCTAATTGAGATTGCATCAGAATGATCAACCTTACCGTAAACAGTATTTACGCACTTCAATTGGAATGACTAAAAATTGAATTCGTCTAAAAGATCGTGCATATGCTATCCTAAAGTTTGCTCTGCCCGATCCGCCTCTGCGTCTTTCTGCAAAGCATCGACTGCTACGTCTTCTGCCTCGCTGCGACCCACTTTAATCTTCGGAGCTGGCTTGCGCCATTCTCGCAAGTTCTGCCCAATTTCACGGTAGAAGAAGGGCACCACCTCTTCGAGTTCCTTGATAAAGTTAACTTGTTGAGTGAATTTGGCTCCCAGTCGCCTTGAGATGAAGAGGTGGAACCTGAGGACTTGCAAACCCTTTTTGTCTTTTTCACAAATCGACGGGTCCTTCATAAGTTCAGATAATTGAAATTGGGTACTCTCGCTGCTACCAGGCCAAATCATCCTCACAAAGATTTCGCTAATCTGCTCTGTTTGCACCTGCCGCAGAACCCAATTTACACGTGCCTTAGTTGAAACTTTGTCGTCTGGCGCACGAAGTGTCATCCCGACATCAATTGTCCTTCGCGCAATATCTGCGACCACCTCTACTGCGGCGGCGGCGTTGGGCACGGACAATACTGATTTGATTTGCCCATCCTCGCGCAGAGACTGTAACTCGTCCTTCTTGCGTTGAGCAGGGTCTGCCTGATGCTTCCTGGGCAGCTTTTCCTGAACAGTAGTTTCAGTCTGACGGCTAAGAATGAGCGAGAGATCTCGTGTTTCCTGATGCCAAGCATCTATAACCACAGACGCTTCAGAGGACTTAGCTGGAATTTTGCCGCCGGCTGACACCAACCTATTAATCTCTGCCCACTCAGGAGGCATCCGATCAAACCCTTTGACGCCAGCACTTTCGTGCGTGAGGAAGCGCCTGAGTTCATTCAAGAGTAGCTTTTGGTCTTCATCAGCGACCCCATCCTGATTGAGCAAGAGATCAGTGGTTGTCAGAATAGACATCCAAGACCAATGGAACACAGCTATCTTAGAGCGACTTTTTCGGACATCTTCGACCGGATGATGCTCCGGTTGGGTGGCAAATTGGTTTGAAATCGTGATAACGCAATCGATCCCATGATCTTTTGCAATTTCCCTATATTTCTCGACCTGGTCAGCACCTATCTCGGCACTCCCAACCTTTGCCTCAACCAACGCGCGCCATTCGTTGGAACCGTTGCGCAATACGATAAGACCATCAGGACGGTCCTTAACTTGCACCTTCTCGTTCTTGAAGACAATTTCTGTGTAGGTTTCTATATTTGCACGCTTACCGACACGCTTACCAACGCTACTCATCAATTCCGAGCCGAACTCTTCGATCTTTGAAATGCAGGCCAGAAGAATAGACGTTGTACGTCCCTCTTTGGAGGTCGTTGCCAGAACGGGAAAAAGTCGGGCGGCTTCGCCTTGCGCAAGATAGTCAGGGCGTTGCATCCGTGCGTCTCCTTCAATGATTATTAAAGGTTAGGCGAATGGCGCGCTTCTATGCAACCATTTGTTGTCTACTTTTTATGGCGGGTGAACGAGAGAAACTCGGCGCTGACCATCTAGCATTGCAAAGACAGATTTAAATTGAGGCGACGGCATAGTGGAGACAGGTCGATCATGGAATGTCTGCTGGCGTCCTTGCCACCCATAGTCCAAGCACTTACGAACAAGGTCTATTTACTACCTTTTGTGACGATGCACGCGGCGTTCAGCACACCAAAATTCAGGCCCCTCAGCTGACCTGAAGAGAAAACGCATCTCATTGACGTCCCCTCCCCCCAACGCAAAACGCCCGGAGCGGGCAATCCGATCCGGGCGCTTGAATGGTGCTGGCACGTCGTCCGGGCAGCTATGACCTTTTGGCCCCTTCCTTGTTCCACGGCCGCATCACCGGCATGGCGGAGGTCACTTTCCAGCGGCTCAGGTTCTGGTGCGCCTGGAACGTTCCGCGCAGCTCCAGAAGCGCGCCGTACCACGCCAGGTAGGCACGCCGCGCCGCACCGATCTGGGCCTGCGTCGGGCTGAAGCTGATCGGGCAGATCAGCACCGGCACGCTCACCCGCCGTTTGCCCCGCAAATCGATTTCCGTTCCGATGCGCTCCGTCTTGGCCCGCCTGCCATAGCGGTTGCTGGTCCAGTCCGTGACCACGCACTCGATGCGCGCATCCGCCATGCAGTCCGGCACCCGCCGCGCCCGCGCATATTCCGCCATCGCAACCGCCATCCGGCGCCCGCCACAGCGCTCCGGCAGCGTTGCAACGGCCGACGCGACCAGGTCCGCATCCGGATCCGGATCGGACCGGCCCCCGCCATCGATCCGGCAGCCCAGCACACCGCGCTGCGCCATCCGGTAGGCATTGCCCGTGGGCCAATAGCCCTGCACCAGGCGGCCCGGGTCCTCGAAGTCCACCTGCGCGCATTCATCCGCGAAAGCCCACTCCAGCAGCCGCTGGATCGAGATCTCCCGGCGCACGCGGCCCATGCTGTCCGGCTTGATCACCCCCTGCACGCTCATGCCGCCGCCCCTGCCCGACCGGCGGCATCGCCCAGCCCCAGCTCACGCGCCTGCACGCAGCGGGCAATCTCCGCCTGCCGCGCCTCCAGCCAGACCAGGTCGCCCGTGCCCAGTTCCTGCCCCCTGCCCTGTGTTGCCCGCAGATCCTCGGCCCGGCGCAGGTTCTCCCGCGCGCCGTCGCGGATCCCGTTGACCACAAAGCTGCTCGGCCACTGCCGGTTCGACCGCAGCCACCGCATCAGCTCGGGCGCAAAGCCCTGCGCCAGCGCCGCCTCCCCGAGCCGCGCCGCAAAGACCTTGCGGATCAGCGGCGAGGCATCCGCCTGTGGCGCCTCGATCACCCGCGCCCGTTCCAGCACCCGCGCCGCCAGCGGGAACCGGTCGCGTTCCTTGCCGCCGCCGCGCCCCGCCATGTCCTCGGCCAGC
>NZ_JIBC01000014.1 GCF_000620505.1 Sulfitobacter sp. 20_GPM-1509m
ATGTGGCGGCCTTTTTTAAAATATCGCGCTCCTCGGTGACGCGGGCCAATTCCTTCTTCACCCGACGGAGCTCGACGGCCAGATCCGCCTCCGCCTCTCGAGCCTTGGCAGGCTTCGCAAACTGAGCCTTCCATGTGTAAAGCGACTTCGTGCTCACCCCTAGTCGCTCAGCCACTTCGCTGACCGCATAACCGCGGTCCACAACCTGCGCCACAGCGTCCCTTTTGAACTCATCTGTAAACCGTTTTTGCGATGACATCCGCGCTTCTCCTTGGTTCCAAAATTACCAAGCAAAGCGTCTACAAATCTAGGGGCACCTCATTCATCCATTTGTAGAGCGAGTAAGTGCTGACGCCTAACCGCTCTGAAACCTCACGAACGGCGTACCCACGAACTGCAATCTGATGCACAGCATCGCGCTTGAAATCTTCACTGAAATTTGGCTTCCCCATAACCGCCTCCTTGCCTCAAAATTAGGGAAGAAAGCGTCTACAATACTAGGTGCTATTCAGTTCGTTGACTAGACAAGGCGCAAAGACCTTTGTTGTCTGGCCTTCTTCCTCACGAGTTTTCGGCAAGGTCTCCCATAATTGGCTCTATTTCCTTTCGTAAGTAGATCGGACCCAGATCTATGCCGTCAGGTTGGAATGGAGCAATGTCTCGGTTCCAAAACGCTGCACGTATCGTGTTCCGGTGCCGACCTGTCTCTTCGGCAAGGATCGTCGGAGTGACGTATTTCTTTCGAAATGCTGCTATCTGGTCACTACTCATTTTCCATTGATCTCGCCCGGTTTTCAAATTTCGGGTCTGTGTCGCTTCGATATGCCCGGCCTCGATCAGCATTTGAAACGTTTTTCTGTCCCGCATCCCGATAGAGCGTGCAAAAACGGCAGCACTCACCAGTCCACCTTCGGGCAATTCTTCTTCGAGAATAGCGCCGTATCGCTCCACTTCGGCGACATTGAGAACTATCCCACCATAATCTTTCACCTCCGGCCGTTTGCCCGCCTGCAAATGCCCTTCTTGGATCGCTGAGATTACTCTACTGACCGTGATTCCGAGTCTCTTTTGAGCCTTTTGTATTGGCTCCCACCCTGCAGCGTCGGCTTTGAGGATGCGGGCAGACTGTTCCAAGTCTTTGACAAGCTTCATTCCATCTGTGAGCCGCCATGGTGAAAGAATGTTTTTGATCTTCGTTCGCGGCGTGAGCACCGAATCCGCTTCGAGGGCGGCTAGTTCGTACAATGTCGCACCCATGGCGCGAGACATTGCTCTCGGACCGACGCGCGTCGGTATTTCTTGCAACAGGTCTGCAAATCTCACCGCATCGAAGGTCTTTCGATTGTTTGGCCGATTGTCTTCCTTGGTGAAAGCACCAGCTTCGGTGAGAAGGTCGTTGAGTAGACGAGATCCAATCCCCGTTTCCTTCGCAGCTGTTCCCAGGGAATGAACGCGACGGGTCTTAACCTCTTGCCCGAGGACCACATCTCCAACTGCAAGTGGCCAGATGCGTAGGACATGCTCCAAAACGATGCCCCGGAAATCATCGAAACTTTGATCATCGCGATAATGGGTGTTCAACACATCATAAAGATACCCGAGTGCTTTACGCGTAACCAATTGCCCACCATCCCCTGCATCTGTCAGCTTTTCCAAGGCCTTAGTGATCGCGATGGGCCCACCAGAAGCGGCTTCGAAGCCCGCTGCCTTTGCGGCACGTTTACTTTCCTCTAGACCTTCTGCCCGTCTCAGTTCCGCGCCGAGCACTCTACAAATCGTCACGGCGGCAAAAAGTGATTGATCCGCCAACCATGTCCCGTCTTGATGGTCGGAGAGCCGCCGGTCTAACCAGAAATCATACAGCGATGGTTGAATAAGGGGCTGGTCGAAGCCCCCGTCCATGAGCTTCGGCAATATTTCCTGCAGGCGGGCACCAATATTGTCGCGGTTGAATGGTGAGGAATTTTCCCAGAGAGGCACCAGAGAATGGTTGTGCTGTAGGCAAACATCGACACCGCGAAATAGCCAGTTGCCTTGCATCACCATCTGTTTCAAGGGCACCCGTTGGCCTGCCGCCATGCCCCGTAAACAGAGAGGGCAGCCTCGGACGATCGGACTTCTAAGGGCGCGGGAAACCATCAATTCTCCACGGAAACGCATGCGAACGTCGCCAGCGTGATCTCCTGTCCAAGACATTAACTGCGCAAGCTGCTCATCACTGAGTCCAGATTTTGTGGCGACGATCGCAATGGCATCAGGATCTTGAGTCAGAATCCGCTTTAAATTGGCGCCAATGTCTAGGGCGAACCCAATCGCATCGGTCCCATTCAGCGCCGACATGCGTGAAACAAAGGAAAAAAGTGTCTCGCGCTCGTGCGGCTCA
This sequence comes from Sulfitobacter sp. 20_GPM-1509m, assembly GCF_000620505.1. Lineage (GTDB taxonomy): Bacteria > Pseudomonadota > Alphaproteobacteria > Rhodobacterales > Rhodobacteraceae > Pseudosulfitobacter. Next base: position 2,384 of record NZ_JIBC01000014.1, read on the forward strand.
ACGGTCAGTGGAAGTTTTGTGGGCAATGAAGGGGACCGGGCGGAAGATGGTTTGGATTGCTGCGCGCGGGAATGACACGACAACAACCCCTCAATTGCTTCTTTGGTGCTGATCTAGGTCTGGATAGTCAATACCCACGAACGGCCATCTCGCTTCACAAGCCAAGACCCGCGTGTAGATGAACAGAATGGGTGGAAATCACTGGGCTGTTTCCCGAAAATCGAACAGTGACGTAAGCTACGATTTTCCGTGTGCTGGTCTTCAAGCACGAGGAGATCAAAACATGTCGAAACGCAAGAACTATGACGGGAGCTTCAAGGCCCGGGTGGCGCTGGAAGCCGTCAAAGGCGAGCGCGCGGTGTCGGAGTTGGCCGCCGGATAGGCCCGTCTGTTGATTTCCGTGTCGGATTGACCCATTTTTTCATCTGGCGCTGAGCCCTCTGCAACATGATAATCTCATGAAAAAGCGGCGGAATTCTTGATGCCAGTGGGTCAAGGCGTTTCGGAAAACTGGATCAATTCCTCGCAGAATTCCACACCACTGGACCCACCAACTGGGTCCGTGAGTCTGCCGCCGGAGTCCGCCGCAAATAACGGCACTCTCGCAACTTTGCAAAAAAAAACCGGTGCAACTCTGTTCCTTTGCTGTCAGTTCCGTGCCACGCTCAAGCTGAAATCGTGTTCACGCAACAAGGGAATACGCACTATGGTCGATTTGGCGCATATAGATACTCTTACCTGTTTCAGATCCGACGTGCGCGACTATGCGATGCCGGAGCATGCGCATGAAGACCATGCGATGCTGTTGATCCCACTTGCCAGCACAATGACAGTTATAGATGCCGAGAAGGGTTTGAAACGGGCGCTTGAGCCGAAATTTTTTTACTTTGTGGACGCCGGCATTCCTCACCGGACCGAAGCGAACCGGGCAAAGCAAGAGCATATAACCTTCTACCTAAATTCGGAGTGGCTGGCGCATCTGCACCAAACAATGGGTGCCCGCCATGCGCACCGCGCCGGGATTTGGCGGATGAACGAAGATGTGGTCGATCTTTGCCGGATCATCCGACGCCGCAGCCAAGGCGGGGGGCTCCCGGCGGGGGAGGTACATTCCTTCGGGCAGTTATTTGCGAAGGAATGTGTCTTTCAAATTGAGGCACAGGAGCCTGCGGCTGTCGGGCATCCGCGTGATCACGGCTCCGAAATCGTGGATGCAGCGCTGGATGTTATGCAGGAGAGCCTTGAAACGGGCATCAGCCCGGAATCGTTGGCCGAGATGCTGGGCGTGTCTCGTAGGCATTTGTCGCGGCTGTTTCGCGAGAGGACCGGGAGGTCCATCGCCGGCACGCTGCGCGAGCTGCGGCTGACCCGGGCGCGGGAGCTATTGCGGGACACGCGCTGGACGATCCTTCAGGTCGCCATGATGTGCGGAATCGAGAATGCTTCGCAGTTCTCCATCGCTTTTAAGTCCCGCTTTGATCAGACGCCCTCGCAATTTCGTGCAGCGCAACGCTAGGAAAGACCCAAACCGCAAAGCAATTTGGCCGGTGCTACAAAACCCACGCGCCGTAAACCTCCTAAGGTCGAGCCATAACTAGGAGGTAAAAATGACATATTCATTCAGAATGTTAGGTGCAGTGGTCAGCACGCTTGTGCTCGCTGGACCTGGGGTAGCCCAAAACCTGACGCTTGCAACCGGGGCAACCGGTGGGTCCTATTATCCTATCGGTGTGCAAATCTCGACGATCGTGACCGAAGAGATGGCTGAAGACGGACTGCGGATCTCTCCTATTTCCACCGGAGGCTCGGCAGAGAACGTCGACCTGATCGACACAGGCGAGGCCGAAATGGCGATCCTCATGGGGCTCTACGGCCGCGATGGCTATATGGGAACCGGAGTGAGAGAAGGGCGGCCCAAGGTTGAAAAACTGCGTTCTATTGCGTCACTTTGGCAAAACGTTGAACAGTTCGTCGTGCGCAAGAGCAAGATCAAGTCGGGGGACATGTCTGACATGAGCGCCTTCGGAAGTCAGTTCGTCATCGGACCTCGGAACTCAGGTACCGAAGGGGCGAGCCGACTGCTGCTGAACGCCAATGGCATCAACCCTGACGAAGCCTTCTCGGTTCTGCACATGAAATATGACGTAGCCGCAGAAGCCTTCCAGAATGGGCGCGTCGACGGGATGTATGCCAGTTCAGGTGTGCCAACGCCGTCTATCGCGCAAGCCTATGTGACCTCTGGAGAGGATGTATCGCATCTCAATATCACCGATGAACAAATGGCCAAGGTCAATGCGATTGCCGGGGACATGTTTACCCGGTTCACGATCCCCGCAGGAACCTACCAAGGGCAGACGGAGCCGATCCAGACAATCAAGGAGCCGAACCTGCTGGCGGTCAGTGCCGATGTGCCCGAAGAAACCGTCTACCAGATCACCCGGCTGATCTTCGCGAACCTCGAACGGTTGCACCAATCGTCCTCGGTAGCTAAGGAGATCCAGCTCGAGACGGCCCTAGATGGGCTACCGGTGCCGCTGCACCCCGGAGCGATACGGTTCTATGAGGAACGCGGGATAGCCATCCCCGACCGGCTCCGCCCATAACGCCATCTGCCCGCCGGAACGCATATGGACTGCCGCTACGGTAGTCTGTGCGTTCCGGCTCAAAGGACCGCTCTCATGACCGACATTATCCAAAAAATCCGGCAAGAATCGCCGGCTGTGATGCTGTGGAGCCTTGCCGCGCTCGCGGCGATCGCCCTGCACGTCACCTGCATCCTGTTCGTGCCCGTGGCCGACACATTCCTGAACGCTTGGCACCTTTCCGCGGTGATGGCTCTCGGGTTCTCGGCTCCTTTGGTTTTCGCCAGCAAGGTACGTAATCGAGTACAAAATGCCCTAGACCTCGCGCTGGCCTGTGCGGGATTTGTGACCGGTATCTATTTCATTCTCAACGAAGCGGCTGTTTTTGAACGTCACTACCTGACGGTGACTGATCAGCTGATCGCGTTGGCGGCGGTTCTACTTGTGCTAGAGCTCACGCGTCGTGCCGTCGGATGGTTAATCCCGGCTATCGCGGTCGTTGCCATCGCCTACGTCCTCTGGCTTGGTCCGTTGTTCGACGGGATGTTCTGGTTCGGTGGTCTTTCGACCTACCGCATGGCTTTCCGGGTGTTTTGGCAGGACGGTGCGTTGCTGGGCCCCACTGTAACGATCTCGGCCACAATCATTTTCATGTTTGTCCTGCTAAGCTCGCTGATGCGCTTCGCAGGGGCGACGGATTTCATTATTTCAGGCACCATGCGCCTGATGCGACGGATCCCTGGAGGTTCGGCCCATGTCGCGGTCCTGTCGAGCGCTGCGATGGGCACAGTGAGCGGAAGCGCTATCGCCAATGTTACCGGTACCGGCACCATCACGATACCGCTGATGAAGAAGGCCGGGCTTAGCCGGGAACTGGCGGGCGGTGTCGAGGCGGCGGCATCCACCGGCTCACAGCTTGCGCCACCGATCATGGGCGCGGGCATTTTCATCATGTCGGACTGGATAGGCGTGCCTTACACAGAACTTGTCCTGATCTCGATCATTCCGGCCCTGCTGTTTTTCTTCTCTATCTCCTTCAACATCCACCTCGAACTGAAGAAGGCCGGACTGCTGACACCGGTGCTGGAAGAGGATCTTCCGAAGCCGGTCGGAAAGGCCCAGGGGCTGGCTTTTCTAGGGCCAATCCTACTGTTGATCTTCCTGCTGACGATCGGATACTCGCCGGTTTATTCTGCCGCATGGACCTGCGGCGCCGTGATCCTTTGCAGCTTTTTCACACCAAACCGGCTCGGACCCTCCCGTTGGCTCGATATCGCGCGGGACACAATGCAGACGTTGCTGCCGACCGCAACCGTGCTGATCTGCGCTGGTCTGATCGTTGTCTGCCTGGAAACTTCCGGGCTGGTGGTGGCAATGGCACAGTCTCTGAATGCACTAGGGCACGGTCAGCCGCTGCTGATCCTCCTCCTTCTGGCAGTTATTTCGTTGTTCCTCGGGATGGGGCTGCCGGTGACTGCCTCCTACATCGTCGTTGCAAGCTTTGGCGCGGCGGCGCTTACAAGCCTGGGCATCCCGCCAGTTGCAGCGCATATGGCGATCTTCTGGCTCAGCCAAGATAGTGTGCTGACCCCGCCAGTCTGCCTTGCCGCCTATGCTGCCGCGGGCATTTCCGGGGGGAATCCAGCCAAGACAGGCTTTAAAGCCATGCTGCTCGGGAAGGGCCTTTATCTGATGCCGGTGATGTTTGTCTTCCACGGTCTGCTCTTTGATCAAGGCGTAGGAACGGCCATTCTGGCAACTTTGATGGGAACGGCGGCCATCGCCGTATTCGCAATCGGCGTTGTCGGAATAGCCTTCGCGCCGCTGCGTTTGCTCGAACGGCTGACCTTTGGTTTATCTGCAGTCCTGTTGCTCTGGCCCTTGTTGGCGCTGCAGATCGTCGGGGCGGCTATCGCGACCCTGTTTCTTGTCATGAACTACGCCCGGTTGCGGGCCTCCAAACGAACGGAACAGACAGTATGATTTCCCGCATGAGTTTCCCTATAGAACGCGCCGAATTTCAGATGGTGCGTGTTTTTCCGGACGGGCCGAACGGAGGAAACCCGGCACCAATCGGTCTTGGTTGTGACGGCATGTCGAGCGAGGATCTGCGCGCCGTCGCGCTAAAATACGGTCACGAGAGCGGGTTTGTCATGGCCACGACGCGTCAGGACGCTGACTTCCGCATGCGGTATTTCGTTCCAAATCACGAAATGGAAATGTGCGGCCATGCGACGGTCGGGGCGCTCTGGCTGATGCGGCTACGTGGATATCTTGCCCCGGGGTCCTACACCATCGAAACGCTCAGTGGTCTGGTCGAAGCTGAAGTTCCAGAAGCGCAGGATATCACGATCAGTCAGCCGGAGGGCTCTACGGACGTATTGACGCGAGAGGAGAGAGCGGAAGTTCTGAAGGTGCTAGGCCTGGAGGAGGCAGACCTCGCCGCCGATGAAATCCTGAATGCCAGTACCAGTCGAGTGAAGACCTTGGTGCCAGTGCGCTCCGTCGACCGGCTACATGAAATACATCCAGATTTCGACCGAATGGCGGCAGTCTGTTTGGCCATTGACTCAACCGGCCTCTACCCTTTTGCGGTAGGAAATGCGGGTGAATTCCATGCGCGGCAGTTTCCGCGGGGATCCGGCTATGCTGAGGACGCAGCGACAGGAATCGCGGCTTCTGCTCTCTCTTATGGGCTCCTACACTATAATTTGGTAAGGCCTCATTCCGAGGTCACAGTCCGGCAAGGTGAGGCAATGGGCTGCCCTTCACGTATCCAAGTCAAATTGGAGGAGAAGGGTTGCCGGCTGAGTGGATCCTGCATGCTGGATCATAGCTTGACCGTGGTTCCCGCATGAATATCGAGCAGCGCGCCACAGGACGGCTCCAAGCGCAGGGGCTGATCTTGCCGGATGAACCAGAGGCAATGGGGCGTTATGCGGTCTGGCGCCTCGACGGCGACCGTCTTTACACAGCCGGGCTCCTGTCCAGGACGGCTGATGGGGTCATACCCGGTCCGTTCGGTCCTCACGACGATCCACTCCAGGCCAAGGAGGCGGCGAGGGTTTGCGCGCTCCGAGCACTTGCCGTAGCTCAGGCTGCCGTCGGATCTCTCGACCGTGTCGCAGGTGTTGCCGCACTGCGGGGCTTCATCGCCGCCAAACCAGATTTCACCCGGCATTCCCAAGTGCTCGACGCAGCTTCGGAAATCTTCGACTCTATTTTCGGTCCGGAGGTCCGCTGTATTCGCACCGCGGTCGGGGTCTCCAGTCTGCCTGCCGGGGGTGGGGTCGAGATCGAAGTAACCTTCGCTCTCAGATGAACGCACCTTCTGCAGGGGAAGAACTCCCTTCCAAGCTGGACCGTGGAATGCTCCGCTATATCAAGGCGCTTTCCCGTGTCGCGGGTGATATGCCAACCGTATCGCCGCAAATGCGGCGGGAGGTGGCAGAAAAACAAGCACAAGTGATGAGAGCCGAATCCGACCCGCGGCTCGACGCAGACCGCGTGATCTGGATCAACAGTGAGCCTGTCCCGGTCCGAGTGCGACTGTTTCGGAAACGCGGCAATGGCTGCGGCCCCGCTCTTCTTTTCATGCATGGCGGCGGCTGGGAGATCGGCAGCCCTGAGACCCATTGGGAGCTAACGGCGACATTGGCGATGAGGGCCGGTTTGTCTGTGATCTCGGTCGACTATGCGCTCGCACCAGAGCACCGCTTTCCAACGGCAAATCAGCAGTGCCAATCAGTGCTGCGCTGGATCCTGTCAAACGCGTCAGAGCTTAATGTGGATCGGAGCCGGGTGTTTGTGGGCGGCGACAGCGCGGGCGCTAACCTCGCAGCATCCTTAACGCTTTACGCGCGCAACGAGGGCTTCTCGCTGGCAGGACAGTTTCTAGCCTATCCCATCTGCGACTTCGACGTGACCCGCCCTTCGTATCGCACATGGGCGAACGGCCCACTCCTCACTGCGGCGCGAATGCGAAGCTGCATTTCGGCCTATTGCCCCGACACGCAGGTTCAGAGGACGAACCCCTTCGCGGCGCCCTTGCTGGCATCGAGCCACGCAGGACTGCCCCCTGCATATATTGCGCTTGCTGAATTCGATCCAGTACGGGACAGCGGGCTTGAATATGCCGGAGCCTTGAGGCGTTCCGGAGGAGCCGTGACCCTGACGGATGGGAAGGGACTGACACATGGCTACCTTCGGGCAGGAGCGTATTCCAAGGCTGCGGCGCGCGAGATTGACGCATTGTGCGACTGGCTCAAGGACCTGGGTTAAGCCCTTTGCTACGCTCAATACCTCGCGGTGACCTGGGAGCTTGCGTCAGATGTAGAACGGCGTTGTTACAGAACTCTTGCTTGAGGCGTGACTTCCCCTTACCCCAATGTCACTATGCAACGCGAACGATCTTTGCGGTGCCGAGGGCGTTTGACCTGCGTCCCTTTGAGCCCGCTATTTTAGGTTAGCTTTGTTCAGGTTTTGGTCCTTCATTGACCGGTTAACATATTCTGCTGGTGTCATACCAGCGAGGCTGGAATGTGGGCGGTGATACATATGGTCCTAAGAACCAGAGGACCAAAAGAACCGGGAGATACGTGAAACGCAAAATCCGCAAAGCCGACGTCCGTGACTTTTGCAGCATCGGTGAATGTGGGCTCTAACCGGACTTGCAGCGGTACGGCGCAGTAGGCCATAGCCAAGCCAGACCGACTGTCGCGAACGACCCCAAGTCGACCTTCAGGATCGAACTGCGTTGCTGCCGCGCAGCCAGCCAGAGCTGCCGTGGCTGCAATTGCGATCCCCGTTGGCGGTCGGAGTTCGACTATGCGGACAAAACGGACGTCACCGAAAACGGTTATTTTTGCGACAGCAACAGCCGGAAACCGAACCCCGCGAAAAACAGGCCCGTGATGCCATCAATGAGTCGACGACCCCTCAGATAAGCTGAACTTATACCGGGGCGGGCGAGGACGAGAGCGACCAGAGCATACCAGGCGACCGACACCATGACCATGACGGATACTGCTGCAAGCCCTTCTGTCCAGGCGGCATCGATGGGCAACGCCGTCGCGAAGATGCTTGTCACGAAGATGGCGGACTTTGGATTGGCAAGATTCGTCATGAGCCCAAGTCGATATGACCCGCCGATCTCGACCTGTTTCACCGCGGATTGACCGATGCGCGGGTTTGACGACCTGCGGGTTGACCAAAGCAGCCGCACACCGAGAAAAATCAGATATGCACCGCCCGCCAGCTTCAGCAGGAGATAGGCGGTGGGAACGGCTGAAAACATGGCACTAATTCCGAGCCACCCTGCAAATCCCCAGACCAAGGTTCCGGTAGCGACGCCTGCAACTGCCGCAAGTGCCGCCATGCGGCTTCCTGAGAGTGCCGACTGTGCAACCACGAAGAAATTCGGTCCGGGCGTGGCCGCTGCAATGGCCCATATTCCAGCAATTGTTAGAAGATGCATATCACATGCCTTTCAGTCGACGATGGACACAATGGCAGTTCTGGCATCGAAGCTAACACCTGACAAGCGCTACATCTTGCTGTTCCGGCAAGAAGGGTTCGACGCTGTAATGCGGCGACGCACCGTGTCGTGCGCTTGGCTGGCAACGGCGGACGTCGCTCGCGGCCCAAAGCTGCCCTCCACCATGCCTCCAGATGCTGCAGTTGCAGCCAGCTTTCCGCACATTCGCCACGCGTGCGAAATGGACATGACAGCAAACTGCTAGAGTGCGGACACAATTGCGATTTACAGGAGCTGCGGGGAATTACATTCAAGCTATCGAATAACAAACCCTGGATGGCGGAAGTAGGCGTATGAGCAAGACAACACTGCCGAATGGTTTGGAAGCCTTGATGACGGAATTGTCCTTAGCCGATGTCATGAGGTTGATAGAGCGCACGGCACGTTGGGTTGATCCTGCCACCTTTGACCTACTACCCGTCTGGTACCCCGAATTTGCGCGCAAGGTTTGCTTCTACAAATCGAACTGGTCTGAGCCGCAAATGAATACAAACAGGCAAACACGTCAGTCTGTTCATAAACAAGAGGGCAATCTAAACGCCAACAAAGCCCTTACTTATGCACTAGGATTACGCTCTAAAGGGCGTGAAGGATGGTCGTGTTGCCATCTTTGGGGGGTGGATGACCCCTTGTATCAGGAAACCAACGCAGTGGTGCAGGACCCCAAGTTCTTCTCTTGCGTAGCAAATATGGTGCTCCTGCCGACACCGCTAAAGGCCTTCACCGATACCGTACCAGAGGTTAAGGCTATGCTCCGGATCTGCGCGCGAAATATGTATGGCTGGCAATGTGACCATTTGAGCCAAGCTCCCGCAAATTCTAAGCTGGATGCATGGAGCGACTGGGATATCTATCCTCGTAGTTGGCCGAAAAAGGAAGGCGAGCCTGAGCCACTTGGCGTCATGGAGATCAATGACGATATTCGGGCTGCTGCGAACCGGCGATGGCAGTCGATACAAAAAGATCTGGATTTTGCAGGTCAATATTATCCCAAGGACGAAGTCCGTTCTGTCCTGGCTTATTGGGGCCTTGATCCGAGTAAACAGCTGAAAGATGCCCATAGTTGCTGATTCTTGTTTTACAATCATTGTGTGTGACAGCCAACTATTGCGACGGATGCTCGCGGCCCAGACCTGCCGTTGGCAGATGTGCATTCGCTGCGTTGCAGCTTCCCCGAAGCCGACGTTGGACACATTGTGCAGCATTGTGTTAGACGAAGGTCAGCAGAGCGGGACGGAGTTGCCATTGGCATCCGATCTCACAATGTGGCCAAGAGCGCTCTCGCTTCCACATCAACTTCCTCAGCCACGTCTTCATCAGAGGGCTGGTCTGCTAACCGAGCGATATCGGGTATCAATTGAGCCAGATCCACTGGCGAAAGCCTGCCGCAAAGCCTGCTCAAGACCCAGTATTTCCATACAGAATCGTCGGACACGAGCACTCTTCGGATATGTGGTACAATCTCAGGGCCAGAGCCGGAGAGAAGCTCAACCGTCTGATCCGCCACCGGCCAGTTTATGTCCTGCAGCCACTCCAGCAACTCAGGCAAAATCGGATTGATGGCAGGAAATCCCGCTGCTCTCGCGCGGGCGATCGCAGCCAGGTCGAATTTGTCCTGGGGAACACAGCTTTGCAAATCCATTGAGTCAAAAAATAAATGCAACCGTGTGACCGCAATGGGTTCAAGCGGACTTTTGCCGCACGCACAAGCATGATCGGAGCTGAACCTGATGGCAACGGCAGCTACGCGGACTAGCCTGACGTTCGCCGCAATGGTTCGAAGGTCTGCCTTCGCGGCGAGACTGAGAATGCACACCGCTCATATTGAAGCGCCTTTCTAGAGCCGGGCCGCGCGCAGAGCGAAGGCGCTGGCCGTGAGACCGAGCGCGATGCGGAGGGCGTGGGGGATCAGCCATGTCCGCAACGTCGCCGACACGGCTTCTGGCAAGATCGCTCCGCCGGCGAGGGCCGCATTTGTTGGCAGGTGATAGACCCCCGTGACGAGCACCAGACCCAGCATTGCGGCGGTGGCGATCGCCCACGGTCCGCGCGCGCCCCTTTCGCGCCGCGCCAGCCAGAGCGATCCGAGAAGACCCAGCAACGCGGGTCCCGCAACGACCGGTATGGTCCGCGCGATGAAGCCGCTGTTCAGGGGAAACCATGCCAGGAACTCGTCCGGCGGCAGGCTCGTCCAGTAGCCGCCGAAGGCGAGGCCGATGCAGAGCATCGTGCCGGTGAACGCGGCCGATCCAAGGACCGCCAGATAGGCGAGGCCAGCTCTCATCCGACGACCTTCCCTACCCGGACCCGCCGGGCGCGCATTGCCATTCCGGCCTTCATGTTCAGCGCGAGCAGGGCGATGTTAAAGGCACCAGCGCTCAGTTCGACGATCTGCACGATGGCAAAGGTCGCGTCGATGTGCCCGGCCTGCGCCCGCAACCCGAGGAATACGACGGAGGGGACGAGGACGAGCAGGCCGTTGGCCGCCGCGAGCGCCATGCGGCGTCGTTTTGCCAGGATGGCGAGAGCCTTGGAGCGTCCCGCGAGACGTGCGCCGCTGGCCCCGGCGGCGATCATGGCGATCACGAGGACCGGCACCGCATAAAGAATCGCTGTGCGGACGGCGACGACACCAGCGGTGGACAGGGCGAGCTCGGCAGTTAGCGCCGAAACCCAGAAGGTTACGATAGTGAGAAGGGCCGCGGCGCCGGCGACGCCATGCAGCGCGATGAGGTTCGTTCGAGACATGCTGACCTCCTTTGAATAGCACGCTATGCTATTTAATAGAGATAGACAGTATGCTATGCAAGGGCTATTCTGTCGCTATGACCACCGACAACTTCGATCGCACCCGCTCAGCTGGCTATCTCGCCAATCATATGGCTCGCCTTTTCGCGCAGCGCCTGAATGAGCGGATCCGCCCGTTGGGTCTCGCGCCCGCGCAGTTCATGACGCTGCTGGAACTGTGGGAGGAGGACGGGCTGACACAACGCGAATTGTTCGAGCGTCTCGATGTCGAGCAGGCGACCATGGCCAACACCCTCGCCAGGATGGAGCGGGACGGGCTGATTGAGCGCCGGGCGCACGCGACGGACGCACGGGCCAAGACAATTCACCTTACAGAACGGGCCCGCGACTTGCGCGACCCGGCGCAGGCCGCCGCTCGAGACGTGAACGCGATGGCCCTCGGGCACTTGAACGGCGACGACCTCCATCTTTTCGTATCCACAATGCGCAGCGCGGTAGAGAGACTGAAGGCGGGAGAGGCCGATTAGCGCATGGGCTCGAGGAAGGCCGACGAGGCGTGCCGCGACCGCCTCGCGAGTTCCGATCTCGGGTAAGGGGCTGTGTCATAGCCGGCGCCCAGTTGGAGGCTAAAACCATGCGGGGCATGGCTCTCGGCTCCGGAGCGGCCATTCGACCGCGTCACCGCATCTGTCAAATGGGCTCGAACCTGACCTTCGCCGCGCAAGGCACCAAGGTCCGGTGAGCCGGACGACACCTTCGCCGCAAAAAGCGGCAATGTCCGATAAGCGGATTTTTCGACCTTAGGCCCTTGAATCCCGATTTGCCAACCTCTGGCACCGTTACCTTTAGCAAAGAACGGCCGCTGCCAGAGTGGCCACGCTCTGGGCGTTGCGAGAAGTAAACGGCAATGGAGATCTAGAAATCGCCATTGCTGCTAGATTAGTTAACGTTACGGTTTGTGCAGAGGTCAGATCTCACCAGTCGATCGGACCCTCGGCCTCGCGGACCTTTCGGATTGTCGGGCGGGCTTCAATCTGCTCCATATACCTGCGGATGCTCGGATAGGCATCGAGTGAGAGCCCAGCCGGGACAGACCAGTTCAGGACGATCAATGCATATCCATCAATGACAGAGTAAGCGCTGCCGAGGATATAGGGTTGGCCGGCCAGCCGCTCTTCCAGCACGATGAGGCGGCGCGCCACCCGGTCTTCGTAGAACGCGACCAGACGCGCTCGTTCAGCATCCGTTTCACCAAAGCCTTTGTAGATGTATTCGATGATTACGGGATGGAGGTCGGAGGCCACGAAGGCCATCCAGCTGTCCGCTTGTGCCCGCGCGAGGGTGCCAGGTTTCGGCAGAAGCGCCTTCTCTGGCACCAGATCGGCTATGTAGGATAGCGTTGCGGCATTCTGGGTCAGCACTTCGCCATCTTCGAGCACGAGAACCGGCGTCATCGACATCGGATTCAGCTTACGCACCTTCTGTGCAATGGGGTCGTCTTTGCGATCAAGATGTACTTCGATGGCCTCGTAGGCGACACCGGCATCCTCTAGGGCAAAATGGTTCGAGGTCGAACAAGCGCCCCGGTGGTAGTAAAGAGTAATCATTTAAGTTTTCCTGGTTATCGAAGAGGGAATGGGTATCTGCTGGGTGCCTAAGCGAACAGCAGGTCAGGCCACCGGTAAGTTCGGCATGTCGATGCGAGCATCTTGTCCGGCAGTGATCAGGCCCCGGATCCTGGGGTCGTTCAGAACCGTATTTGGAAAGACGTCAGGGATTGCGCTGACCTGATCAAGGCGGGTAATCTGTTCTGCCGACAAACACAGATCGGCGGCGGCCAAATTTTCCTTGAGCTGCGCCATGCTGCGCGGACCAATAATCGGGAAAATTCCCTTTGACGCGACCCACGCGATGGCGACCTCGCCAGGCGTGACCTCATGCTCCTTGGCCACTGCAATCACGGTATCCAGAATTGCGGTGCGTTGCGCGGTGTCCTCTGGGTGGAAGGCGGCCCCGTTCAAGCCTTCCTCGCGACCCGTCTCGGACAGCGGTTTGCGGTACTTGCCTGTCAGGACACCCCCACCAAGTGGCGAGAAGGCGGTGATCCCGAGGCCCAAGCCGCGACCCGCATCGATCAATTCGGCTTCGGCGGTGCGGGCAACAAGGCTGTGTTCAAGTTGAAGGCCCGCGACCGGAACGGTCCCGCGCAGTTCCGCCAGCGTCGCCGCGCGGGACACCCGCCAAGCCGGGAAGTCCGAAAGCCCTGCGTAGAGGATCTTGCCTTGCCGCACGAGGTCTTCGAAGCCGCGCATAATCTCGTCCATCGGGGTCACACTGTCTGCAACGTGGACCCAATAAAGATCGATCCGGTCGGTCCCCAGACGCTTCAGGCTCGCCTCGACCGAAGCGACCATAGCTTGTCGGCTATTGCCTGTTGTCAGCACATTTGCCGTCTCGTCGGTGGCAACCGCGAACTTCGTGCCCAGTACGAACCTGTCGCGGTGACCTTGCAGCATGTCACCAAGAAATTCCTCTGACTGGCCACTTTGGTAACCATTTGAACTGTCAAGGATATTGCCGCCTACTTCGGCGTAGGCATCCAGCATGCTTCGGGCTTCTGGCAATTCGGTGCCATGCCCCCAGCGTGTGCCGAAGTTAGAGGTGCCGAGCACCAGTTCGGACACCCTGAGCCCGGTATGTGCCCCAAAGAGTTTGTATCGCATTGTCGTCTCCAAGCTCATTTGGCGACACCGCCCTTCTGGGCGGTCTGGCCTTTCCAATCCAACGCAGACTCGCTACAATCGGATCACTGCTCCGATTTATATGTGGATCAGTGATCCGTTTGTCAACGGGAAGACGTTGAGGCCATAAATGCGTGCAGATGCAAAGAAGAATTACGAAAGCCTCCTCGCCATCGCGCGCGAGGTCATCACCGAGCAGGGGGTCGATGCATCGCTCCGCGATATCGCGCGGCGCGCCGGGGTCGGGCTGGCAACACTCTACCGCCATTTTCCAACCCGCGAGGCCTTGTTGGAAGCACTGCTACGCAAGGCGCTCTGCGACCTGATCGCGCGGTCAAAGACCCTTTCGCGTGACCATCCATCCGACATCGCCCTAACGACGTGGTTCATTGAAGCGACGACATTCGTCCACGTATTCAACGGGATCGTCGACCTGATGGCGAAGGCGCTCGCTGATCCCAGCTCCGCTCTGCACGACGATTGCAAGAACCTGCGCACGGCGGGGGCACACCTCCTGCGCAGCGCGCAGCAAGACGGCGTTGCCCGCAACGATGTTGATGGAGAGGACCTTTTCGCCCTCATCGGCGCGGCCGGTTGGATAGGCGATCAGCCCGCCTTTGCAGGTCGGGCCGATCGACTGGCCAGCTTTATCGCCAGCGCTGTAATGCGTCGGCGGCAGGAGAGCTAGAGTTACGAGCGCTCCCGGACCGATGTTGTCAAAGCTCAAACGAGTCGCTCAACCCCGGTCGACTTTGAGTATGGCACCTTTCATCCATCCGTTTGTCATCAGGAACATTCCTGTAACGCCCCAAAAGCTGCCGTTCGACCACGTCGCAGCAGCAAAATTGGGCTCAAAGCGGACCTTCGCCGCGGCTACACATCAAAAGATGGTCCGTTGCAGCTTTGAACGTTCGCTTTTTTCAGGTGCGCAGTTTGACATTGCATCCGCAGCGAATGCCCGCATTCCGCCCATTGTTGTTGGCGCTAGCTTTCAAGCCAATCCAATTTCGCGGGTGCAGCGAAAATTGGAAAGTCGGCCGAGCGGACCTTGATCCTGGCACCTGCTAAGCAGAATGTCATACTCAGGGCATGCTTTCCGCATGACGACGATCCAAGGTGAGAAAGGAATGTGCATGATTGGACCAATGATCTGCATCGCTGGCATCGTGATCTGTATTGTGGGGGCCGTTCATTGCTGGGTGGTCTACCGGAAGTCTGTCCAGTGCGCCCGTGTTGATCCTCAACGGGTCAAAAGGTTTGTGGAAAGTGCGCCCCTGCATCTCCTCGAGGAACTGAAAACGAAGCGCCCGGTATGTCAGTGCTGCGGTACGCCTCTCAAGCTGCAAGGCAAGTAATCGTGAAGGTTCTTCCAATCTGGCCAGGCGAGGGACCAATGGCGTCGCTGATCAATCGTTCATGGGCGGCATGCCGAACGGCCCCTACAGCCTCGGTTAAGTTTGCAGCAGCGCCGCTAATCAAAATTAGTGGGTCGCATTGCTCATGCTGTTGGCGAAGTGCAGGCGTCGCCCAAAACACCTGGCCGGTCAGTCGTCCTCATATTTGCGAAAAACGGAACTGAGTTTCTTCTTTTAATAACAGTTAGTTAGAATCACTTGCGGTGGTCCGAGCGCTATGGCATGGGCTCGCCGAATAATCGTCCACTCCCGATGGAATGGTGCGTCCCTACCTTGTCTGTCCTATGCGAGTGCCCGATGATACCTGCGCTACATACCCTTAGCTGACACTGAATTCTTCTTGGCCGGCCAGCCTCCGGCTCAGCGAGATGTTCGACGCACAGCGAACTCAGCATTCCCTCCAATCCGAGGCTCTGCCCGCATGACCGCCGTCATGGCGGCTGGCGGAGCTATTACGAAAGACCGCATCCATGCCCAAAATCCGCTTCATCCTGAGCGAACTGCCCAATCCCGCGCTGGAAGAGACCGCGATCATCGAGCGCCTCAAGTCATTCTATAACCGCTTGCAAGACAAGCGACAGAATGAAGAAGGCCTCTCCGAAGAGGAGCGTGCCGCCCGCAGTGAATTCTGGCATCACCAAGCGAACGAATTCCCAAAAGCGCTCGACACCCGCATCAGGCGGTGGGCGCATAATATCCGCCGCAACCATCTGAAGGAAGTAGAGCCAACCCGACTTTCAAAAGAAGATCGCGCGATGCTGGAAGGATGTCGGGAAGGTGCTGAGGTATTCGGGCTGCGCTCGGCACATCACATCGATGAGATCGCGGCTTCGCTTCATGCGGAGTTCCCCTGGATCTCGGAAGCGACAACCCATGTTTGGCGCAGCCTTCATCATAACCTGGCAGGTGGCATGCCCGGCGCCCGATTTGCGCCAATTCTTCTCGACGGCCCGCCTGGAATCGGGAAAAGCGCATGGGCACGTCGTCTCGCGCAGCTTCTGGGAACTCCGGACATGATCGTAGACGCGACAGGTGAGAATGCCAGCTTCGGGTTTGTCGGCAGCCAACGCGGCTGGTCGAATGCCGGCCCTGGCAGGCTCATTAGCCTGATGCTGATGCGGCAGGTTGCAAATCCGCTCGTCATCATCGACGAGATAGAGAAGTCTGGCTCGGTCATGTCCGACAAGGGCCAGTCTTTCAGTCTGCCGAATGCGCTTCTCCCGCTGCTCGAGGAAATGACAGCCTGCCGATGGACTTGCCCCTATTTCCAGAACCAGTTCGATATGTCCTTCATCAACTGGGTCTTCACCTCCAATAGCCTGCGCGGCCTGCCGGAACCGCTCCTGTCTCGGATCCGCGTCTTCAGCGTACCGTCTCCCTCGCAGGCGCAGATCAATGAACTCGTGCTCCGTGAGGCCTCGAAGCGGAAGCTGACATCCTCCATCACGGCGGCCATCACGACGGCACTGGCCGAAGCCTTTGAGGCAGGCCACCAGATCAACGTCCGGACCGTCAAACGGATGCTGGACCTTGGCTCGGATCAGCAGAATAGACCAGTCCTCCACTGATTGATCTTGGGCGAGCCTCAGATTCTTTATTAATATTCAGTGGCTTAAGTGAGTTTTCCACATGTTTCGAAGCTGAGGGCGTCATTTCCAGTTGGGTTTTTCACCGACTTCCCAGAAAATAAGTGCATGGCCAAGCTGATTATCATCAGGCGGGCCAGTACAGAATTTCGCCCAGAACGGGCACCAGAAGCAGAGGTACCGCCGCATCATCACACCTGTCACGCTACTGATAGCGGTTGAGCGTGGCAAGAGTGGCGTGTCCTCTTGAAAAGAAACAAAAATGCACCCGGCGCAACGCTGTTCCGGGAACGGAAACGTCATGTCTGACGATCAGACTATCGATCACGACAGCTGGAACTATTCTCCGGCAAAGCTGCCCAGGCAGTCCAAGATCAAACTCGGGCGGATCCACGGTGTCCTGCCTTTCACCGGCGTTCGCAATCCCGGCTTCCGGAGCTCGAGCTCGCATCGGGTGTGGATGACCTACCGGACCATCGCGAATGACTTCCAACCCAAGTGCGGCATTGCCGAGAGTGCAGCGGAAGCCGCCGTCGCCCACGAGCTGCTGCTCTCGCCTCTCCTCTATGATCTGCAATTCCAGCCGCTGAAGGTCTATCTGCGTCCTGGTGACCGCAAAGGTCCTAGCTATACGCATGACCTGCTTGCCACTTTCGTGGATGGACGGCGCACGCTCATCTTCGTTCGCAACTCTGACAGCCTGCAAAAGCCTCGGACGCGGCGCGATATCGAAGCGATCCAAGCGGCGACACCCCCGAGCGCTGCAGATAGCATGATCATCGTCGATGCTGGCCGCTATTCGCGGCAGCGACGGGAGAACCTGTTCCGGCTGCATGAGGCCATCCAGACACCCGATCAGGAAATCGACGACATCGTGCTCTGGACCGCCTGCAACCATCGTTCGCTCTGGCTGATGCGTGATCTTTTTCCGCTGCTCGATTTGCCGCGGAAGACGGTCTTTAAGTCCTGCTACCGCCTGATCGCGTGTGGCGCCCTGCGTGCGAACCTCGATCATGTGATCGCGGAATGGTCGCGGGTCGAGGTTGCATCATGACGATCGCGCCTCGCTACAACTTCGAAGCCGGAACCGAAATCGTGGTCCAGGGGCGCGACCTCCTGCTCCGCAAGGTCGGTTTGCAAGGCTATGAGCTGGCGGACCCGATGGGCGGCCAGATGAGTATCCTTGGGTTTTCGTCCTTCGTCGAAATGATGAAATCCGGCGTCGTGACTTTCGCCCTTTCGCAGCTGTTGCCGGAGGGAAGTGCCAAGCTCAGGCTGGGTGGTCTGAGCGTCGCGGCCCAACTCTCCGATGAGCAACAGACTTATGGCCGCTTCCACTACGCGGTATGCAGGGCGATCGACGAGCTCCATCGGCACCGGACCATTGTCGAGGGCAATGAGGACTTCCGGATTTCCATCGGCGCCTTGAACGCCCCCGTGAACAGGAAGTTTTTGCGTCCGCTCGTCGAAGCCTTTTTTGGCGAGCGCGTGCATCTGGGTGCAGCCACCTTGAAGGGCGGCCGGCAGAAGAGCTGGTTTCTCTACAAAGGGCGGACGCTGAAGAAATACTATGGGATTTATCAGGGTCTCCAGGACGGTGATGATGTCATTGCCGGGTTGGCGAAACTTGATCACCTCAAAGGCAACGAGACACCGCGTCTGCCCCTGCGTTTGAAAGAACTCATGACAGAGGCGTGGGAGGAGATCGGCCTGGATCTCAAGGGACCGTCGGTGGCGAACGTGCATGGCTACCTTGCAGCGCTGATCAACAGGGAAAACCGGCAGCGGGCGCTTAACAATCTCCCCGCGCTCCAAGTCCCCTCGCATCGAACCGTTTTGCGTCACCGCAAGGAGCTGCTCACGCCGAGCGAATACATGGTCGCGACCAAGGGCGAGCGCTGTGCGCGCAACAAGCGCGGACGCGGCAGTTCGGACGTGCGCGCCCTCATGATCGGCGAATTCTGTGAGATGGACGAATGTCGGGCGTCCCTGATTACCTCGGCCAAGGCCACGGGATATTGGCATACGCTCTCTGAAGATATGAAGAAGGCCATGGAATGGGCAGATGAGGAGATCCGCAGCCGCCTCAGCATCCTTGTGATGATCGATGTCGCAACACGCATGCCGTTGGCCTGGGTTGTCAGTGACCAGCCAAAAGCCGAAGCCACGATGCAGCTGCTGCGGATGGCAACGCGTGACAAGACCCGCGAAAAGCGCATCTACGGTTGTGAGGGCGAGGCTATGCCTGCCATGGGGCTCGGCATGGTGCGCAATGACAATGGTACTGGCCTGAGGAACGCCGAGGTCAAGTCCGCGCTCATGGGGATCGCATCGGCGAATACCGATGTCCGGACCCACGCCTCCGCGGACAAGCCCTATGTCGAGCGCATGTTCGGCATCACGGAATCCGTATTGTTCAAACTGCTTCACGGCTACACGGGTCGCAAAGCAGGAGAGCTGCCTGGATATGACGCCAAAAAATCAGGCGTCCTGAACATCGATCTCCTCTATGAAATCCTGACCAAGTTTTTCATCGACGAATACCCGTCCCTGAAACACATGGGCATCGGCATGGGCGGGCGTCGGCCTGCCGAGGTCTATAAAGAACTGAATGAGACCAGGGAGACATTTCGTCCTCTGGATAAAGATCGCCGTCGCATCCACTTGGGCTGGCCCTTCAAGTTGCAACCAAACGATGAGGGTGTGCGTGTGCTTGAAGGCCTCTTCTATTCGTCAGACGAGTTCCAGATTGCCCGCGAACAACACAAGGGCAAGGTCACCGTTTATATCGATCCGGACGATCTGAGCTTTGCAACCGCAGTGATCCCGCGTCCTCGAGAGCCATACGAGCTGGCACTCCAGACGACCGGCTTCGCTGATCTGACAGTATCCGAATTCCTGGAGCTGATGACGCAGTACCGGCGCGAAAACCCCGAGTTGACAACGCTCTATGAAGATCGGATCGCAAAGGTTCGCCTCGAGAGACATGATCAGCTCAAGAAAATCGGCGTCGAGCGACGGCTGCCCAAGAGCTATGTCAGCGTGGAAGAAGCCCGCAAGAAGGCCAAGAGCCTGTTTGCCTCATCTCGGCTGGTCACTACGAACGTGCCGATCGACACGGTCGCCCCAGGAACTCTGGCCACCGCGATCTCGGGCCCGGGGATCCTGCC
This sequence comes from Sulfitobacter sp. 20_GPM-1509m, assembly GCF_000620505.1. GTDB lineage: Bacteria > Pseudomonadota > Alphaproteobacteria > Rhodobacterales > Rhodobacteraceae > Pseudosulfitobacter. Next base: position 22,162 of record NZ_JIBC01000014.1, read on the forward strand.
ACTCGGCGGAGCAAGCCTCATCGATCACGAGCCTGCGGAGCCGACCTCTACGCCCGTAATACCAGCCAAGACATCGAAGCCCAAGGCGGAGAAACCTTCTTCGGAAACCCCTGTCAGGCTCGGCCGCCCCGCCCAGAAGGGCGAGCTCTCGTAACTACCGCCATCTCAACGAAGTCCAGCAATGCAAGGATACTCATGAGTTTCATCGACCAGAACCGCGTCAACGCTTCACTTTCTCTGCAGCGTGGCCACTATACCTTCCCGCGCGCGGCAAAGCTCCGCGAAACTTTCGAAAACTGCCTGCACGACTACTACGTCAAAGCCACCATCGGCGGGCATTTCGAAGTGCGCGGCATGCTGGTCACCGGAGAATCCCGGGTCGGCAAGACTTCCGAGACAGTCAGACTGATAGAGGAATTCAACGCCAGCATGACGGAAATGCCCAACGGGAAGGTAAGCAAGATTATCTACTGCAAGCTGGATGGGTCGATCAGCTGGAAGGATCTGGGTCACAAGACTCTTGAGGCCCTCGGTTACTCCGCGAACCCCCGGCGCACCCAAGGGGAACTCTGGAATATGGTTCGCCACCAGTGCCGCGAACAGGGCGTCATCGGCCTCTACTATGACGAATGCCAGCACGCCTTCACCTCTGGCAAAACGTCCAACGAGAAGCTCCTCGAGCGTTTCAAAGCACTGATGAAGGAGCCGGATTGGCAGTTGATGCTCATCTTGTCAGGCGTCCCGGTCTTGGCCGAGCATGTGAACTCTGAAGAGCAGATCGCCCATCTCCTCTCCCACATTCATTTCGAGCAGATCCACCTTGGTAGGTTTGCTGATCCAACAAGGGATCCCGACATGGTCGAGCTGAACAAGCTCGTCTATACCTATGCCGAGCGCGCCGATATCGATGTCGACGACCTCGTTGACGTCGATTTCTTGCAGCGCCTGGATTTTGCCTGCGCCTCACGCTGGGGCCTCGTCATCGAACTGCTGATCCGCGCCTACGGCTTGTGCAGACTTCATGGCCAGAAGACCGCCACGATCGAGATGTTCTCCGAGGCCTATGCCCAGAACTCCCGACTGCCTCAGGGCTTGTGCCCTTTCACTGCGCCCGACTATCGCGAAATGATCGACGGCAACAAACTCATGGAGATGGTGCTGGACGAATAGCGGCTGGCCAATACCGGTATGGACATTTCAGGGCTCGCATTGCGGGCCCTTTTTTTGGCCCCTGCCGTGCATGCTTATGTGTCTGCTGTGCATGCTTATGGCTTGCGGTGAAAGGCGACATACGGCAAGTGTTTGAAATAAATGGTGTATTTATGCATTACTCAGCCACCGAATCATCTGGGTGTGCAAACTTATGGTGCATTGGCAATTATCCTTGAGGCCTGACTTGCTTGCATACTTTGCGGAGCGGCCTGCGCAATCGGGGCGCTTCAGGCACGTGCACGGTCCAGTGGGAAGGTGACTGGCTCGAGCAGTTCTATGATGACGCCTCCGGGACCTTCGAAGATGGCATTGCGCACGTTCACTGCGGGGGTGCCGAGCGCCAGTGATTCAGCCTGTGTCAGTCGCGTCGCCCCTGCTGCAATGATGTGGCGGCTGGCGTTGTGCAGATCACTCACCGCCAGGCACATATGCGCCAAGGCACCGGTTGCGACCTCTTGGCCTGGGGTGGCGCTCACGCCCTGCATCGGGATGGCGGCGTCCAGATCAAAGAGTTCGATCCAACTGCGCGCGTCGGCGCTTTGCATCATGACGGCGGTGTCGATTTTATATTCTGGCAAGTGCCAATGGTGAACCTTTTCGTAGCCGAGGGCCTGAAAGAAGGTCACGGCCTGTTCCAGGTCCGGTGCGCGCAGGGCGACGTGATGCAGGCCGATGAAGGGTTGATTGGTCATGGGAGCCTCTCTTATTTACAGGAGGCATACTGTGCGGAAGGGACCTGTGTGGACCAGTCTGACAATTTTGACATAGCTGCGCGCGGCTGGACGACTGTGCAGGGGCGCAACCGTGATGCCTTGCACGGATGGTGCGATCTCGCCGTGGGGGTGCAGGCGGTGCGGGGGCAGTGGAAAGCGTCGATCATCGTTGCGCTTTCCGAAGGGTCTGCAAGTCTGCCACAGTTGCAAAAGCGCTTGCCCGATGCCGCCCGCCGCGTGCTGGTGCGGGCGTTGCGACAGCTTGCGACCGATAAGCTTGTTGTGCGGACCGAAACGACACAGGTGACATATACGCTGACACCGGACGGAGCCGCGCTGGCTGACATCCTGCGCGCGCTGGCCGAATGGCAGGCGCAGCGCGGGTAAACGGCGTCAGTCCTTCAGCGTGTAGCTGGGCAATTGCAGGAACGCGTCTTTCAACGCATCACCCCACCCGTTCGAGATGGCCTGATAGACGCTGTCGGTGGCGTCGATGCGGGTCAGGCGCATGGGGTTCAGGCTGTCGCGGTCATAGATCATCAGATCAAAGGGGAGGCCGACGCTGAGGTTCGATTTGACCGTCGAGTCGAACGACACCAGCAGCAGTTTCACCGCGTCCTCAAAGCTCATCTCGCGGTCATAGGTCCGCACAAGGATGGGCTTGCCATACTTGGTTTCACCAATCTGGAAAAACGGCGTGTCGTCGGTGATCTCGATAAAGTTGCCTTCGGGGTAGATCAGGAAGATCGTCGGTTTGCCGGTCCCGATCTGGCCGCCCAGAATGACCGAGGCGCGGAACTGGTCCACTGCTCCCTGTCCGTTGGGGGACGAGTTTACGATCACTTCGTTCAGGGTTTCACCGACCAGACGGGCGACCTGGAACATGGTCGATTGGCGTAGGATCGAAGGGTCGCGTTCTTCGGCGGTTTTGGACCGTTCTTCCAGCAGGCTGATCATTGCCTGCGTGGTGGCAAGGTTGCCCGCGGTCATCAGAACGATGGACCGCTCCCCCGGCACGTCAAAACTGAACATTTTGCGGGTGACGGCAAAGTTGTCGACGCCGGCACTCGTGCGCGTGTCGGCCATAAAGACCAAGCCCTTATCAAGCCGCATCCCAACGCAGTAGGTCATTTTGCAAAATCCAAAGAAGGTTCGTTGACGGTGATTACTGCTGGACCTGCAAAGACACAATCATCGATTCGTCGGCAGAGCCCATTCGCATGCCTTCTATGGGAGATGCTTCTTTTGCGTCACGGCCCACGGCGATGCGGATATAGCGTTCGTCCGGCGAAATGCCGTTAGAGACGTCGAAGCCGACCCAGCCCAGCGTGTCCAGATGCACCTCGGCCCAGGCGTGGCTGGCGTCCTGATCGACCTGATCGTCCATCATCAGATAACCCGAGACATAGCGCGCAGGCAGGCCCGCCAGCCGGGCTGCCGCGATGAAGATTTGCGCGTGGTCCTGACACACGCCCTTACCACCGGCCAGCGCCTCTTCGGCGGTGGTGGTGGCGTCGGTGTGGCCGGATTCGTAGGGCACCGCTTTCAGGATGGCGGCAGACAGCGCATGCAGTCCGGTCAGCAAGTCGTCATGTTTGTCCAGCGTGCGGGCAAATGCCTTGATCTTGGGGCCTGCTTCGGTCGTCGATGTGGGCATCCGCAGCAGGTAAAGCGGAACGCGGCCATAGACCTTGCCAAAGACGCCGTGGGTGTCTTCGGTGTTGATGGTGCCCTGTGCGGTGATCTCTACCGCGTCGCCTTCGGGTGTGATCGAAACCAGGTCCGTCAGGTTGCCGTGGTGATCGGTATACGAACACTCGATCTTGCCGCCGGTGACGGTCAGGGTCCAATCCGAGACAGATTGCATGTGCGACGCCACCGGCCGCAGCCGGATCTTTTGCAGCCCGTAGATGACAGGTGCGTCATAGGCATAACGGGTCGTGTGCGTGACGTGCAGTTGCAACTGATGTGTCCTGTCTGTGGTTAATAGTTGAAACGATAGTCTTTTTCGATCTGCGCGCCCAGTGCGCCGACATCCGAGATGATCGTACCCAGAACGTCGTGCAGGCCTTCTTCGATGATCGAATGAATGTCGCGTCCTTTCAGCCGTGCAGCCAGTCGGTCGGCCATGTCATGCGACGGGCGGCGGTCGTTGTATTCTTCGGCCAGGTAATCAAGGTTTTCGACAATCTGGCCTGCGCAGAAGGCCAGTGATCGGGGCATCCGCCGGTCCAGCACCAGGAAGTTGGCGATATTGGTGGCGGTATAGTCCTCTTCCACGGCCCAGCGATAGGAACGGTGCGCCGAGACGGAGCGCAGCAGGGTTTCCCACTGCACGTTGTCCATGCGGCTGCCCACCAGCGACGGCGACGGCAGCAACGTGTAATATTTCACGTCGATGATCCGTGCGGTGCTGTCCATACGTTCGATGAAGGTGCCCAGACGGCAGAAATCATAGATATCGTTGCGCAGCATGGTGCCATGCAACGCCCCGCGTACCAGCGCCGATTGCTGGCGGATGATCGACAGCACCTCGGGCAGGTCGGTGTCGGGCACCGGATTTTTCAGCAGCTCGGTGATCAGCATCCACGTTTCGTTCACCGCGGACCACACTTCGGTGGTCAGCGCCGTGCGGACCAGCCGCGCATTGTCGCGGGCCTGCTTGACCACGGACAGAACCGACGACGGGTTGTCCGTGTCGCGCAGCAGATAGTCGATCACATTGGTGCTGTTGAATTCGGAATGTTTGGCGGTAAACCCCCTTTGGGCCGCCGAGGTCACAATGACCGATTTCCATTCGGTTTCGGTGTTTGTCGAACGTGTCAGGGCGATGCGAAATCCGGCCTCGATCAAACGGGCGTTGTTTTCCGCCCGCTCCAGACCCCGGAACATCCAGTACAGACCGCCTGCGGTTTTTCCCAGCATATCAGTCTTCCAATACCCATGTGTCTTTGGTGCCGCCGCCCTGGCTTGAGTTCACCACAAGCGACCCTTCTTTCAGCGCAACCCGCGTCAGCCCGCCGGGTGTGATGTTCACGCCCTCGGGTGACACCAGCGCAAAGGGGCGCAGGTCGACGTGGCGCGGGGCCAGCCCGGCGTCGGTAAAGATCGGCACGGTGGACAGCGACAGCGTTGGTTGTGCGATATAGTTCGACGGACGCGCCTTCAGCTTGGCGGCAAAATCCGCAAGCTCTTGTTTGCTGGCGGCGGGGCCGACCAACATGCCGTAGCCGCCCGAACCGTGCACTTCCTTGACCACCAGGTCGGCCAGGTTGTCGAGCACGTATTTGAGCGAGTCCGCTTCCGAACAGCGGAAGGTCTGAACGTTCTTCAGGATCGCCCGCTCGCCGGTGTAGAATTCGACGATGTCGGGCATGTAGCTGTAGATCGCCTTGTCATCGGCCACGCCGGTGCCCGGAGCGTTGGCAATGGTGATGTTGCCTGCGCGGTAAACGTCCATGATGCCCGGCACGCCCAGCATCGAGTCCGGGTTGAACGTCAGCGGGTCCAGAAAATCGTCGTCGATCCGGCGATAGATCACATCGATGACCTTGTGCCCCTGCGTGGTGCGCATGGCGATCCTGCCATCGACGATTCGCAGATCGTGCCCCTCGACCAGTTCGACCCCCATTTGATCCGCCAAAAACGAATGTTCGTAATAGGCCGAGTTGTGAATGCCCGGCGTCAGAACCGCCACAGTGGGGCGGCCTTCACAGCTGGACGGGGCACAGGCCGCCAGCGACCGGCGCAGGTTCTTGGGGTAATCGCTGACCGGCTGAACCTTGATCTTGCTGAACAGCTCGGGGAACATCTGCAGCATCGTCTCGCGGTTTTCCAGCATATAGCTGACCCCGGACGGCGTGCGCGCGTTGTCCTCCAGAACAAAGAATTCGCCCTCGCCGGTGCAGACGATATCGGTGCCGACGATGTGGGTGTAAACATCGCCCGGCGGGGTGAATCCGATCATTTGCGGCAGAAAAGCGTCGTTGTTCTGGATCAGCTCGATCGGAACGACACCCGCCCGCAGGATTTCCTGACGGTTGTAGATGTCATGCAGAAAGGCATTGACCGCACGCACCCGCTGGTCGATCCCGCGGCTGAGTTTGGTCCATTCCGCCGAGGTCAGGATGCGCGGCACCAGGTCGAACGGGATCAGCCGTTCTTCGGCATCGGCCTGTCCGTAGACGTTGAAGGTGATGCCTGTGCGGCGGAAGAAGGCTTCGGCCTCCTGGGCTTTGCGGGACAGTCGCGCGGTGTCTTGCCGCGAGAACCAAGCGTTATAATCGACATAGGGCGTGCGGACGCTGTCCTGCCCCATCATCTCGCTGAAATGCTGGCTTTGTGATGTCATGACCCAAGAGTACAGCTTTGCGGTCAATGCGCAACTGCGCCGTTATTTCGACCCTTCTAAGCCCCCTGAATTGCTTAATTTTAAGGCAGGTGAAAAGGCCGCCAGCGGCGAAAACTAAACGCTGCCGTAGGGTCAATTGCGGGCGATGAGGGCAGGTGAGTTCGATGTTGAAATTCGGGGGTGAAATTCGCCCGATCCGACGGTAGCTGCATTTTTCCGACCAACCTGTCTCACAGACCCTTGGCAAGGAATGGCCTGGCGTGGTGTGGTCTGCAGCAACCTCTCAGGCTCAGGAACGCGCCCATGACCACCGCCAGTTTTGCCCCGCCCCGACACGACAGCTATGATGTCATCCTGATCGGTGGCGCGATGTATGGATCATCTGTTGCGTGGTGGCTGACGCATCTGGGTTTTGACGGCCGTATACTGGTGATCGAACGCGACCCCAGCTATGCGATGTGTTCGACCGCGCACACCAACAGCTGCATCCGGCAGCAGTTCAGCAACGAGGTCAACGTGCGCATCTCGCAGTTCGGGGCGGATTTTGTCCAGAATATGCGCACCCATATGGGTGACCCACAGGTGCCGAACCTGCCGATCCAGTCGTTTGGCTATATGTATCTGGCCGAAACCGAAACACAGGCCGAAAACCTGAAACAGGCGCAAGCGGTGCAGGCTGCGTGTGGGGCAGGGACGCGCCACATGACCGCCGCCGCGATCAAGGCAGCCTATCCGTTCTACAACACCGATGACATCATCGCGGGCAACCACAACCTGATCGACGAAGGTTACTTTGACGGCGGCACCGTGTTCGACTGGTTCCGCAAAGGTGCGCGGGCTGGTGGCGTGGAATATGTGGCGAACGAGGTGACGGGGCTGACCCTGAATGCGGCAGGCACGCAAGTGACAGGCGTGACACTGGCCACAGGGCAAGTGATTGCCTGTGGCACTGTCGTGAACGCTGCGGGGCCGCGTGCCGCGCGGGTGGCGCAGATGGCGGGCATCCACTTGCCGGTTGAGCCGCGCAAACGCTTTACCTTTGTCTTTGCCGCAGCCCAGCGGTTGGACCGTGACCTGCCGCTGACCATCGACCCCAGCGGCGTGCACATGCGCAGCGACGGGTTGTATTACATGGCGGGCTGCCCGCCAGATGAGGATGGGGCAGTTGATGCCGACGACTTTGCCCCGGATCACAGCATCTGGGAAAACAAGGTCTGGCCGGTTCTGGCGCACCGCGTTCCGCAGTTCGAGCAGATCAAGCTGGTGAATGAATGGGTTGGTCACTATGCCTTTAACACGCTCGATCAGAATGCCATTCTGGGACCACATCCAGAGGTTTCGAACTTCATCTTCGTGAACGGGTTCTCGGGCCACGGCCTGCAACAATCCCCCGCCATCGGACGTGGCACCGCCGAGATGATCATACACGGGGCGTATCGGTCGCTTGACCTGACCTCATTCCACTTTGACCGGATCGCACAGGGCGCAGGCTTTGTCGAAAAGGCCATCATATAAGGGACTTATCCATGCTGAACAAAATTGTACTGACCGGCGCCGCGGGCGCGTTGGGCCATGCCCTGCGCGAGCAGATGTCGAAAATGGCCAAGGAACTGGTGTCCACGGACATCGGTGAAGCGCAAAGCGATCTGTTGCCAAACGAAACCTGGGTCACCGCCGATCTGGGCGATTTCGACCCCATCCTGAAGATGATGGAAGGCGCCAGCATGGTCGTCCACTTTGGCGCCATCGCCAACGAATCCGATTTCGATTCGATCCTGCATTCCAACTTTCGCGGCACCTATAACATCTGGGAGGCCGCACGGCGGCATGGGGTGCAGCGGGTTGTCTATGCGTCTTCGATCCACGCGGTCGGGATGTATCCCAAGAACCAGCACATCGGCGTCGACACGCCGCACCGCCCCGACACGTTTTACGGGCTGGCGAAATGCTTTGGCGAAAACCTGGGCCGCATGATGTGGGAGAAAAACGGGATCGAGGCGGTGTGTCTGCGCATCCTGTCCGCCGCCCCCGTGCGCAGCACGCGCGCGCTGGGCACCTGGCTGTCGATGCCCGATCTGGTGCATCTGGTGACCCGCGCGATTGATACGCCGACCACCGAATTCACGATCATTTACGGTGTGTCCAACAACGACCGCTGCCCGGTGGACAATTCGGGCGCGGCATTCCTGGGCTACAGACCGCAGGACAACGCCGAACAATTCGCCGAGGAAATCTTTGCCCAAGCGGCTCCGGCCGATCCGTCCGACCCCGCCCAGACGCGCCATGCCGGACCGTTTGCGACCATTCCCTTTGGTCAGGGCGTAGACCTGAGCAATATGAGCGGCAGTCAAAAGTCAGACGATTGACCCAAGCGGGCGACGTTTGCGCGCCGCCCCACCGTCAGCCTTCGTTCTTCATCTCGCGCAGGGTGTCCGCGACCAAAGCATTTGCGTGGCCATGCCCCATGTTGTGCTCGCTTTTCAGCCTGGCCACCAACTCCATGTGTTTGAGACCGGTTTGCGCGCGGATCAACGCTTTCCATTCTGCGATCGGGCGGCCGTATTTTGCCTCGATAGACGGGAAATAGGACGCGGGGCCTTTAACGGCGTCTGACATGAAACACCTCTGTCATTGGGGCGATACATCGCGGATTTTCGCGCCAGTGCGGCGCGCCGTCAAGCTCTGGTTGAAAATGCGAAAGCCCCCGCAGCGTGCTGCGAAGGCTTTTGCAGGGTCCCGAAGGTTTCGCCGTCAGATGTCGAAAAAGATCGTCTCGTCCGGCCCTTGCAAGTGGATGTCGAACAGATAGGTGCCATTGCCTTGTGGCTGTCCCATCAGCGTCGGCACCCGCACTTGATGTTCGATCCGTTTCAGCACCGGATCGGCGGCGTTCGCTTCGGTTTCGTCGGCGAAATACATCCGCGTATGAAGCCCAAGGTTGATGCCGCGCGCCACGATCCAGAAGGTGATGTGGGGGGCCATCGGCGTGCCATCGCGGTTTTGTACGGCTCCGGGTTTGATCGTTTCGAACCGGAAGGTGCCGTCGTCCATATCGGTGGGGCAGCGGCCCCAGCCGTAGACGTCCGCATCAGCCCCGTCCTGGCCCGGATAAATGCCGTTGGCGTCCGCCTGCCAGATTTCCAGCAGCGCATCGCGAAGGGGGGTGCCTGTGCCGTCCAGCACGCGGCCCGTTATGGTGATCCGTTCGCCCTTGGGTGCGTCGCCCAGCATCTTGGTGCCCAGATCGGCATCGTAAACGCCGGTGATGCCGCTGAAATTCGGCGTCAGGCCGATGTGAACATAGGGGCCAGCCGTCTGCGATGGGCTTTCCTTCAGGTTCTCCAGTTTCTGTACCATCACAGCCCCTCCATCCGGTTTTCGAACATGGTCTGGCGCACGCCGCGCAGCACGATGTCGAACTTGTAGGCGCGTGCGTCCATCGGCACGGTGCGGCGCATGTCCAGCGCTGCCACCAGCGTTTCAATCGCCTCGCGTGACGGGATCGTGCCGACGATGGGGCATTGCCAGATCATGGGATCGTCTTCGAAATACATCTGGGTGATCAGACGCTGGCCAAAGGACGCACCAAAGATCGAAAAGTGGATGTGTGCGGGGCGCCAGTCGTTGGGGCCGTTGGGCCACGGGTAAGGGCCGGGCTGAATCGTGCGGAATTCGTAGTTGCCGTGCGCGTCGGTGATGACACGCCCGCACCCGCCAAAGTTCGGGTCCAGCGGCGCCAGATAGCTTTCTTTCTTGTGGCGATAGCGCCCTCCGGCGTTGGCCTGCCAGACCTCGACCAGCGCATTAGGGACACCGCGCCCGGTTTCGTCCAGAACGCGGCCATATACGATGATGCGCGGACCGATGGCCGATTGTCCCTCGCTGGCGAAGTTGTGGATCAGGTCGGCGTCCTGCGGGCCCAGGATGTCGCGGGTGAACACGGGTCCGGTGTCTTCGCTCAGCGTCGAGGGCATCGAAATGGGGGCTGCAGCGGGCGAGCGTTTGATGCTGGTTTTATACGGCGGCGTCAGCGCGGCAGGGTGCCAGCTGCGGTCACGATGGAACAGGCCAGAGGTTTTATCCGTCACTGTGTGTCCTCCATTTCGGCGTAGGTCGCCTTGGCCAAGGCTATCGCGTGGTTGGCTTTGGGAACACCCGCATAAATCGCAACGTGCTGGAACGCTTCGATCACGTCCTGTTTGCTGGCGCCTGTGCGGGCGGTGGCGCGGATGTGCATGGGGATTTCCGAAAAGTTGCCGGTCGCCGCCAGCAGCGCCAGCGTCAGCATCGACCGCTCGCGGCGGCTGATGGCATCGCTGGCCCAGACGGTGCCCCAGGCGGCTTCGGTGATCAGCCCCTGAAAGGGTTGATCAAAGTCGGTTTTGTTCGCCTCGGCGCGGTCGACGTGGGCATCGCCCAGCACCTCGCGGCGTACTTTCATGCCGGTGTCTGTCTTGTCGCTCATGTGAGGATCCTCAATAGGGCAGGCCGACGTAGTTCTGGGCCATTACGGCCTGGGCGGCAGGGCTTTGACGCAAGAAGGCCAGCTCGGCCAGTTGCATTTTCTTGTCGAATTCGGACTGGCCCGGATATGTGTGCATCAGGTTCGAGAACCACCAGCTGAACCGCTCGGCCTTCCAGACGCGGGCCAGGGCGCGTTCAGAGTAGTGGTCGATGCCGTCGCTGTCATGGTCCAGATAGAACTGTTTCAGCCCGTTAAACAGGTAATGCACGTCGGAAGCGGCGGTGTTCAACCCCTTGGCCCCCGTGGGTGGGACGATATGGGCGGCATCCCCGCACAGGAACAAACGCCCCCAACGCATCGGTTCGGTCACGAAAGACCGCAGCGGTGCGATGGATTTTTCGATGCTTGGGCCGGTGATGATCGTGTCGGCGGCACTTTGCGGGATGCGACGTTTCAATTCGTCCCAGAATGCCTCGTCTGACCAGTCGTCGACGCTGTCGGTGGCGGGGCACTGGATGTAATAGCGGCTGAGATGGGCGTTGCGCATGCTGCACAGGGCGAAACCGCGTTCCGAGTTGGAATAGATCAGCTCGTCATCCACGGGCGGGGTTTCCGACAGGATGCCGAGCCAGCCAAAGGGATAGACCTTCTCGTATTCGCGCCGCTGCGCTTCGGGAATGGTTTTGCGGCTGACGCCGTGGAACCCGTCGCATCCGGCGACAAAGTCGCAGTCGATGCGGCTGGCCTGTCCGGCCTTGGTGTAGGTCACGTATGGCGCGTCGGTCTTGGCGTCGTGGATCACGACATCTTCGACCTCGTAGATCGTTTGCAGGCCGGCCTTGTCGCGGGCTTCGTAAAGGTCGCGGGTCACTTCGGTTTGGCCATAGACCATGACAGAGCTACCGGTGTGTTCGGCAAAGTCGATGCGGAACATGTCACCGTCATATCCGACCATGGTGCCATCGTGAACAAAGCCTTCGGCATGCATCCGGTCGGACACGCCTGCCTGTTCCATCAAACCTACAAGCCCGCGTTCCAGCACGCCCGCGCGGATGCGGGACAGAACATAGGCTTGTGTCTTGCGCTCCAGAACGACAGCTTCGATGCCTTGCGTGTGCAAAAGTTGGCCCAAAAGCAGACCGGACGGACCCCCGCCGATAATGATAACTTGCGTTCGCATAGTGAGTTCCTCTTCCTGTTGCGAACTTAATGGTGTTTCTGCGCAAGTAAATTGATATGTTTGGTCATAAACTTATCAAACCTGGTAACTATGATTGATCCACGCATCAAATTCCGCCACATCCAGTGCTTTGTCGAAATTGTCCGGCAGGGCAGCCTGAAGGGGGCTTCCGAGCGGTTGAACCTGACCCAGCCCGGGGTCTCGCGCACGCTCAAGGACCTTGAGGAAACGCTGGGTGCGATTCTGTTGGAGCGCGACAGGGGCGGTGTGACCCTGACCCCGCAAGGCGAGGTGTTCTGGCATTTCGCCCAGACATCCATGGCCGCCCTGCAACAGGGGTTGGACGGTGTTGACCAGATGACACGCGGCGGTCGTACCGTGGTGGCCGTGGGCGCGTTGCCCTCGGTCGCGGCCAGCCTGATGCCGCAGGTGGTGGCGCATCTGGCAACAGCCGCGCCCAAAACGCAGATGCATATCGTCGAGGGTGCACATGGCGATCTGGTGGGACGGCTGCGGGCGGGGGCGCTGGACATGGTGATCGGGCGACTGGGTGCGGTCGAGACGATGCAAGGCCTGTCGTTCACCCAGCTTTACACCGAGGTTGTGGACATGGTGGTGCGCCCCGGTCACCCTTTGCTGCGCGCCCCGCAACTGGCATCCCTGCGTGACTGGCCAGTGATCTATCCGCCGCGCGACAGTGCAATTTACGGGTTGGTCGAAACCTTCATGCTGGCCAACGGCATCGGTGACTTGCCAGACAAACTGGAAACCGTGTCGGGGGCCTTTGCCCACGTCTACACACCCGCGTCGGATGCGGTGTGGATCATTTCGCACGGGGTGGTGGCCCCGGCGCTGGCGGCGGGGCGGCTGGTGCGGCTGCCGTTTGATACGGGGCCAACACGGGGGCCAATCGGAGTGATGACACGCGCGGGGCAGTCCGCCAGTGCGGCGTCGGATACGGTGCTGTTGGCGGCGCGCAAGGTTCTGGCCGAGCGGGATTAACCCGCGTCGGGTCCGGCGGCGCGGTCTTGTGGGATGACCGCGCCGCCAGTTTTCGATTAGTCGGAAATCGACCCTTCGTCGTCGCCGCGCTCGTGCATCTTGGCCTTGACCTTGCGGCCCACGATCAGGGGCAGGATAAAGCCGATGATCGCGACCAGCCACAGACCAATCGCCAGCGGGCTGTCGATCAGGGTGAACCAGTCGCCGTTGTCGATGGTGATCGCGCGGCGCAGGTTGTTTTCCATGGCGTTGCCCAGCAGCGTGCCCAGGATGATGGGCACCAGTGGCACGTCAAACTTGCGCAGCACCCAGCCCAGCAGGCCAAAGCCGATCATCACCAGCAGGTCGAAAGACGACCCCGAGATGCCGTAGATGCCGACAAAGGACACCATCGCCACCACCGGCATCAGGATGCGCGGCGGCACCATCAGCACGCGGGTGAACAGGCCCACCATCGGGATGTTCATCGCCAGCAACATAAAGTTGGCGATGAACAACGCGGCGATCAGACCCCAGACCACATCGGGGTTCTGGGTGAACAGCAGCGGACCGGGTGTAATGTTCAGCGACAGCAGAACCGCCAGCAGAACCGCAGTGGTCCCAGACCCCGGAACACCCAGCGCCAGCATCGGCACCAGCGCGCCACCGGCTGCAGCGTTGTTGCCTGCTTCGGGCGCCGCGACACCGCGCGGATCGCCTTTGCCGAAGGTCTTGCCATCCTTGTCGACCAGCCGTTTCTCAAACGAATACGAGATGAACGACCCCAACGAGGCACCCGCACCGGGCAGAACGCCCGCGATAAAACCCAGAATCGTCGAACGGATCATCGTTGGCGTCGTTTGCTTGAGCATCGACATGGGCGGCGTCAGGCGGCCCACCTTGATCTTGGACGCGGACCCGCTGGCGTCACCGTGACGATGCTCGAGGAAGATAAACACCTCGGACAGGGCAAACAGGCCCACGATGGCCACAAGGAAATCCAGCCCGTCGTAAAGGTGCACTTCGCCGAAGGTGAACCGCGGCACACCGGTTTGCGTGTCGACGCCGATCATCGCCAGGCCCAGGCCCAAGGCAGCAGCAAAGGCCGACTTGGCCTGATTGGTCGACGACACGCCGCCCAGTGTCATGAAGGCCAGTGCAAACAGGGCGAAATACTCAGCAGGACCGAACAGCAGCGCGATCTTTACCAGTTGCGGCGCCAGAAAGATCAGCCCCCAGGTGGCAAAGAACGCGCCAACGAAAGATGCGATGCCGGAGAGGGCCAAAGCTTCGCCGGCCTGACCTTTTTTCGCCATCGGATACCCGTCAAGGCAGGTCATCATCGCCGGTTCGTCACCGGGAATGTTCAGCAGGATCGACGAGATCCGCCCGCCGTACATCGCCCCATAATAGACCGAGGTCAGCAGGATCAGCGATGCGGTCGGACCCAGGCCAAGGGTAAAGGCCAGCGGGATCAGGATCGCCACGCCGTTCGATGGCCCAAGGCCGGGCAGCGCGCCCATAATCGTGCCCAGAAAACAGCCCAACAAGGCCAGCAGGATGTTCTGCCACGTCAACGCGATGGCAAAACCGTCAGCAAGAGATGCGAAGGTTTCCATGTGGGGGCCTCCTTAAAATCCGAGGGGACCACGTGCGAGCGACAGGCCCAGCACGAGGTGAAAAATGACATAGATGCCCACCGATGTGCCGACACCCGTGGCGACCGAGGCCAGCAGCCCCGAGCCCAGACGCCAGGTCAGGTAACCGGCGGCAAAGCAGGTGGCGATGATGAACCCAAGCTCAGGCAGCAACTCGGCGTACAAGATCATCACGACAGCCGCCGCGAGGATCTCTGCCAGACGGCCAAGGCTGGGCCATGCCGGGGACGCGTCGGGCTTGAGCACAATCGCAAGCGAGCTGAGGCCAAGAATGGCGGCGATGATCAGAGGGAAGGCCTTGGGGCCTACGGCGTCGGACAGAAAGCTTTCTTCGATCGCGAGTGCGGCGAATGCAAAGCCGATCGCGAGAAGGATGCCGACGACGCCAAAAATGCGATCAGACATGGGATGATCCTTTGCTGGAATGTCGAGGGGATGATGCACGCGGGGCGCCGCAACGTGTTGCAGCGCCCCTTGGGAAAAGCGGCAGTGACTGCGGCTTACTTGATGATGCCGATCTCGCGCGAGATGGCGGCGATTTCGGCGACGTTGTCAGCAACGAAAGCCTCGAACTCGGCGCCTTGCAGGTCCAGCGGGGCCAGACCGTTGTTCGCCATGACCTCTTTCCACTGGTCGCTGGCGTAAAGTTCACCGATCTTCGAGACCCAGGCGTCATAGGCTTCGTCGCTCATGCCGCCGGGGGCGTAGAAACCGCGCCAGTTGGCACCGATGGCGTCAACGCCCTGTTCCTTGGCTGTGGGGAAACTGGCGAAATCGCCTTCCAGACGCTCGGGCGACAGAACCGCAATAACGCGGATGTCACCGCTGTCCACGAAACCTTTGGCTTCGGAGGCGTCGCCGGTGAAGGCCTGGACCGAACCGGCCAGCAGCTGGGTCACAGCCTCGCCGCCACCGTCAAAGGCGATGTATTTGACCGAACGCACGTCGTCGATGCCATAGGCATTCGCCGCGATCAGGACTTTCAGGTGGTCCCAGCCGCCAACAGCCGAACCGCCCGCGACCGAGATGCTGGTGGGATCGGTTTTGATTTTCTCAAGCAGCTCGGGCAGGTCCTTGATTTCGCTGTCTGCGGCCACGGCGATCACGCCATAGTCGGCACCGACAGACGCCAACCAGCGAACCTGGTCCATAGTGTTGCCCGGATAGGCGCCCTGCGCCAGACGTGTGGCCGTGGCGGACGAGGCTGCGACGATCAGGTCGTTGCTGTCATTGCGCTTGTTGACGACTTCGGCATAGGCCACGCCACCGCCGCCACCGGCAAGGTTCACGACTTGCATGGTCTTTTCGATCAGACCTTCGTCCTGCAGCATCTTGCCCACCTGACGGCAGGTGAAATCCCAGCCGCCACCGGGGTTGGCGGGGGCGATGCATTCGGGGCTTTCGGGGGTAAATCCCTGGGCCTGAGCGCCTGCGGCGAATGTCGCCATAAAGGCCGCGGCGATGGTCAGGCGGCTTGCCTTGGTGATCTTGCTGATCATGGGTGGTCCTCCACTTTATATGTGTCGGGCTGTCTCGATGCCCGAATTCCGTGCCAACGCACTGCAAATTGCAGTCTCCTCGCGAATGGCTGATAAGACTTTAGGCGACAAAGCTGTCGTGAACCTGTCATGTGGGCGCAAGGCAGTCGGGGGAGAGGCTGATGCGGGTTTTGATCGTGGAGGATGCCACCGATGTGGCCGAGGCTGTGGCCATTCGGCTGCGCAAGTCCGGCATGGCCTGCGATGTGGCCGATTGCGTCGCGACCGCCGAGGATTTTCTGGCGGTGCAGACCTATCAGGCGATTGTTCTGGACATCAACCTGCCCGACCGCAACGGCACCGCGCTGTTGCAGGACATGCGCGCACGCGGTGATCGCACGCCGGTTTTGATGCTGACAGCACAGTTTTCCGTGGACGACCGCATTTCGGCGCTGAACCTTGGTGCGGATGATTACCTTGTAAAACCCTTTGACCAGCGCGAACTGGACGCCCGCCTGCGCGCCCTTATGCGCCGCGAGGCCGCGCAGAAATCGGATGAGGTCACGCTGGGGCCGCTGCGCTTTTCGGCGGCTGCGCTGACGGCGACGCTGGATCAAAGGCCGCTGGAACTGACCCGCCGCGAGGCAACGCTTTTGGGCATGCTCCTGCGTCATCAGGGGCAGGTCGTCAGCAAGCAGCGGCTCTATGACGGGCTGTTCGCCTTTGACGACGCGGATGTCGGGCTGAACGCGATCGAGCTTTATATCGCAAGGCTGCGCAAGAAGCTGACCCCATCACCGGTGCGGATCGAGACGCAGCGCGGGCTGGGCTACCGGATTTTCCAGGATGACTAGAACCCTGCGCGGCGGACCGCGGACATTGCTGGCGCGGGTGATGATCGGGGTTCTGTCGCTGCTGGCGCTGGGCGGTGTGGTGGTGGCGATTGCCACGTTTGAATACGGTCGCAGCGCTGCGAGGCAATCGTTCGACAGGTTGCTGGTGGGGGCGGCACAGGACATTGCGGAATCCATCAGCATCTCGGACGGTGCGCCGCTGGTCGATCTGCCGGTGTCCGCGTTCAGCCTGTTGTCGCTGGCCGCAGATGACCGCATTTTCTATGCGGTCCATGAAACCGATGGCAGCCTGTTGACCGGCTACGCGGGTTTTGACCTGCGCGGGGTGGCGCAGCAGGACCTGACCCAACCCGCATTTTTTGATGGCCGCATGCAGCAAGAGCCAGCCCGTTTCGTGACCGTGGCCCGCCCTTTTGCGGAGCGCGCCTATTCCGGGCGGATATTCGTCACGGTGGGTCAGACCCTGCGCGCGCGCAGTGCGCTGGCGCTGGATTTGACCACACGCGCGCTGATGCTGACGGGCGCGGTGGGGATTGTGCTGCTTGTCAGTGCCTTTCTGGTGATCCGCTCGGCGATGCGCCCGCTTGAGGGACTGACAGCCGAACTGTCGCGGCGCGATCCCTATGATCTGACGCCGATGTCTACAGGTGGTCCAGCGGAGATGGCAGTGATGGTGCAGGCGATGAACCGGTTCATGTTTCGTCTGGACCGGCAGGTGGGGGCGATGAAGAATCTGATTTCTGATACAGCGCACCAGCTGCGCACTCCGGTCGCCGCGATCCGCGCGCAGGCCGAACTGGCGCTTGAGGACGACGAGGACAACCGCGCCCAACGATTGCAGCGGATGGTGGAGCGGACCCGGTCGCTGGGCACGTTGCTGGACCAGATGCTGTCGCGGGCGCTGGTCATTCACCGCACTGAAAACGCCGCACCCACACCGGTCGACCTGCGCGATATTGCACTGGGCGTGTTTGAAAGCGTCGAAGATGATCCTGATGCGCAGGTCCAGTTGAGCATTGGCGACCAGCCGGTGATGGTCATGGCAGACGAGATTTCGATGGGCGAGGCGGTCAAGAACATGCTTGCCAATGCGGTGCGGCACGGGGTGGCCCCGGTGGTGATCGGCGTTTCGGGCGAGGGCGCGCACAGCGAGATCTGGGTGCAGGATGCGGGCGGCGGCCCGCCTGCGGATGTGCTGACCACCATGGGGCGACGGTTTGAACGATCCGCCGCATCCAAAGGGAACAGCGCGGGGCTTGGCCTGTCCATCGTGCGCGCGGTGACCGAGGCCTTTGACGGTCAGATGCACATGGGCCGGGTCGCCGACGGGTTCCGCGTCACGCTGACCTTTCCAGCCGGCGCCGAAGGGGGCCTCGTATGATTGCCCTGATGCTTCGTCAGTTTGTTCTGGTCTGTCTGGGGCTGGTGATGTGGCTGCCCCGCGCCGACGCACAGGAAGCGGTTGCACAATTCACCGCCCCCGGTGCCACGCCGGCCTCCGAACTGACCTTGCGGTCCACCACCGACATTGCCGTTCTCAGCCCGGCCTTGCAGGCCTTTGTGACGCTCTACCCGGGTATCCGTTTGAATTATGAACAATGGGGATCAAATGCACTCTATGCCGACAGTCTTGCGGCGTGCATGGGGGACACTCCCGCGGCGGACGCGGTGTTTTCGTCAGGGGTTCACCAGATGGTTGATCTGGTGAACCGGTTCTGTGCCGAACCATACCTCTCTGACCTGACAGCAGGCTTGCCCAAGGCGCGGCGCTGGCGGGACGAGCTGTGGGGCATTACCAAAGAGGCGGCGGTGGTGATCTACAACACCGATCTGGTTCCGCTGGACGATGCCCCGCGCACACGGTTCGACCTGCTGGACCTGATGCGGCGCAAGCCCGCCACCTACAGCGGCAAGATCGCAACCTATGACATCGAGGAATCCGGTCTGGGCTATCTCTTTGCCTTCATGGACAGCCAGCAGGCGACCACCTTTGGCGGCCTTCTCGAAGGGTTTTCGCGCGTGGATGCGGTGGCAACGTGTTGTTCGGCCGAGATCATTTCGGGCGTGGACAGCGGACAGTACCTGTTGGCCTATAACGTGTTGGGGTCCTATCTGGATTTTGCATCCTTTCCCCGCGTCGGGGTGATCTATCCGCAGGATTATACCCTGTTTCTGTCGCGGGCCTATATGATCCCGAAGACGGCAGAGAACCCGCAGAACGCCGCCTTGCTGCTGGATTTCCTGCTCTCCGGGCCGGGGCAGGCGATCTTGGCTGACAGCAATCTGGTGCAGCGTGACAGCGCCGACGAGACCGGGCTTGAGCAAAGCATCCAGCGGTATATTTCCATTGATCCCACGCTTTTGGTGGCAATGGACAGGCAGCGGCGGCTCTTGTTCGAGGACAACTGGCGCACAACCTTTGACAGGGCCGGGCAGCCCTGAGCTTAGTCCGCTGTGCGCGGCGGCGGTGTCCGGTAGGGGCCCGTTGCCTCGAACGCGCAGGCGTAGGACAGCAGGCTGTTGTCGTCATAGGCGCGCCCGGCAAAGGTCAGGCCCACAGGCATCCGGGTGTCGGCCATGGT
Organism: Sulfitobacter sp. 20_GPM-1509m; assembly: GCF_000620505.1. Taxonomy (GTDB): domain Bacteria; phylum Pseudomonadota; class Alphaproteobacteria; order Rhodobacterales; family Rhodobacteraceae; genus Pseudosulfitobacter. The sequence goes on from NZ_JIBC01000014.1 coordinate 41,636, forward strand.
TCCCATGGGCACGCTTACTGTCGGAATACCCAGGTGCCGGATCGCTAGGTTGCCATTGGCCACCCAGACCCCGTTGCGCCACGCCAGATCGGCAGAGGCGGGATTGGTGTCGGCATCCGCAGGCCCCACATCGGCGACGGTGGGAAAGACCACCGCATCAAGGCCAAGGCGCTCCATCCAGTCCTCAAGGTCGATGCGCCGCGTGTCTTCCAGCCCTTGCAGACCTTCGGGGAGTGTGGGGATGGTGGTGAAATCATCGACGGGATGCGCGCGGGCGTGGGCGGGATAATGCGCGATGTCGTCGTCAAAACCGGTGTAGCGGTCGGGCAGGCTGCCCTTTGGCGCGGGAAAGATCTGTGCGCCGTCCACATCCGCAAGGCGGCTCAGGGACGGATCACCATTGGCGCGCAAAAAGTCGTCCCACCCCCAGACAGACAGGTCGACGATTTCACGCTTAAGGTAATCTGCCGACACCAGCCCGCGCGTGTGGATCTTGGGCGCGCCGGGCCGGTCGCCTTCGTAATTCGTGATGACGGGAAAGTCGACGATGACCACCTCGGCCTCCGCCTGTTCCAGTGCGCTGCGCGCCTGTTCCCACAGGGCAATCACCGACGCGCGTGTTTCGATGCGCTGGCCGGTGGGGCCGCCGATGCCTGCATCCTCGGCCGTGCCCGCCTTGGGGTCGGCGTTGATATACATCGCAGGCACGCCAAAACGTTTGCCGCGCAGCGAGGTCCCCGCCAGCGCCGCATAGGACGCAGGCCGCACATCGGATGCACGGGGCAGGCGCAGCCACGGTTGCGCGCGCCAGAAGTCGCCGCGTGTTTCGGGGTCGTCTGCCACGACCACGTCCAGCACCTCGAACAGGTCCGCCATGGTGCGCGTGTGCGGAACAACAACGTCCATGGTCGGCACCAGCGGCCAGTTGCCCCGAACCGAGATCACGCCGCGGCTGGGCGTATAGGCGCAGAGCGCGTTGTTCGACGCAGGCGCGCGTCCGCTGGACCATGTTTCCTCGCCCAGACCGAAGGCGGCAAAGCTGGCGGTGGTCGCGGTGCCTGATCCGTTGGACGAACCAGAGGCAAAGGCGGCTGTCAGGTAGTCGGCATTATAGGGCGATTCCGCGCGACCATAGACGCCGCGCTGCATCCCGCCATTGGCCATGGGTGGCATGTTGGTCAGACCGATCAGCACCGCGCCGGCCTCGCGCAGCTGCGCGATGGCAAAGGCGTCGTCGTTGGCCTCCAGATCGGCAAAGGCGGGCGAGCCTGCAGCGACGGTCAACCCCTTGGCCTTGTAGCTGTCCTTGGCCGTGTAGGGGATGCCATCCAGCGGCCCGCGTGTCTGCCCAGCGGCGCGTCGCGCATCCGAAGCCGCGGCGTCGGACAGCGCATCGGGGTTCAGCACCGGCACCGCGTTCAGGCAAGGGCCGCTGCGGTCAAAGCGCGCGATACGGTCCAGGTAGGTTTCAACCAGCGCGACGCTGGTGGTTTCACCTGTCTCCAACGCGGTGCGCAGGTCGGCGATTGTGGCCTCGACGACGTTCATTGCGTGCGGGGTTTGGGCTGTTGCTGGGTGATGCAATGCACGCCACCGCCACGGGCAAACAGTTCGGTTGCATCGACACCCACGATCTCGCGGCCCGGATAGGCGGCGGCCAATATCTCTTGCGCCTGTGCGTCGGCGCGCGGCTCGTTGAAGGCGCAGGCAATGACCGCCTCGTTGATGACCAGATGGTTCACATAGCTCCAGTCGACAGGGCCGTGGGCGTCGGTCTGGGTTTCCGGCGCGGGCAGGTCGATGATCTCGAAGCTGCGGCCCTGGGCGTCGGTTTCCTGCGCCAGTTGCGCGCGGATGTCCTGCATCACCTTATGGTCAGGATGGGCCGGGTCGCGCTGGTCGTGCAACAGGATCACGCCGGGCGACGGCATACAGGCGACAATGTCGACGTGCCCGCGCGTGCCAAAGGTTTCATAATCACGCTCAAGCCCGCGCGGCAGCCAGATCGCTTTGGTGGTGCCCAGCGTGCGCGCGATTTCCTCGGCCACGCGGGTGCGGTCGAGGTTGGGGTTGCGGCCGGGGTCCAGTTGCACGGTTTCGGTCAGCAGGATGGTGCCCTGACCGTCCACATGGATGCCGCCGCCTTCGTTCACCAGCAACGAGGGCACGACGGGGACACCTTCCAGATCGGCGATGAACCGCGCCAGATCACGGTCGTTGCCGCTGGCGGTCCAGTCGCCGCCACCCCAGCCGTTGAACACCCAGTCCACCGCCGCCAGCTTGCCGTCCGTGTCATGCACGAATGTCGGACCGGAATCGCGCATCCAGAAATCATCGATCGTGCGCTCGTGGATGGTGATTCCTGCCGACAACATCTGTTTGGCGCGCGCCATCTCGGTCGGGTCGACGACGATGGACACGGGCTGGAATTCAGCAATGGTGTTGGCCACATGGGCCCATGCGGCATAGCCTGCCTCGCGTTCGGTCAGGGTTTCACCCAGCGTCTGCCCCTCGCGCGGGAAGGCCATCCAGATGCGATCCTGAGGGGCGGTTTCTGCGGGCATAAGCCAGGACATGAGGCGGTTCCTTTGGTTCGGTGGCGGGGCTTGCAACAGCCGCCCGCGTGATCCCCGAGGTTAGACGGATTTCGCCGGAGTGTGTAAAGTCCCTTTGCACCATTTGCCACCAGCGCGGCCAATCACGGAACAGGGCGTTCCCTTTTGCCGTTCGCCGTGGTTCTGTCCGCGCGTAAACGAAAAGAGGTCAGTTGAATGACAAAAGTCGGAATTATCGGCGTCGGGCTTATGGGGCACGGCATTGCAAAGAACATCCTGCAAAAGGGCTGGGACCTTGGCTTTTTGGACCACGTCGGCAACCAGCCCACGGAAGATCTGGTCGCACTGGGGGGTGTCGCATGGGACAACGCGGCCAAGCTGGCGGAAACCTGTGATATCCTGCTGCTCTGTGTGACCGGCACGCCGCAGGTCGAGGATGTGCTGGTCGGCAGCGGTGCTGCACTTGCGGCCCTGCGTCCGGGGGCGGTGGTTGTTGATTGCTCGACCGCGATCCCCAGTTCGACGCGTGCGCTGGCTGCACAAGTGCGCGAAAAAGGGTGCGATTTCGTTGATGCGGCCATGACCCGTACGCCCAAGGAAGCGGAAGAGGGACGGTTGAACCTGCTCGTTGGAGGGGAGGCCGCGACAATCGAACGGGTGCGGCCATTGTTCGACTGCTTTGCCGAGAACATCTTTGCCGCCGGTGGCGTCGGCAGCGGTCACCAATTGAAGCTGACGCACAATATCATCTCGCTGGGCACGGCGACGCTGATTGCCGAGGTGGCCGCCTGTGCCATCCAGGACGGCATGGACCCCGAGGCGATGGTCGATTGCCTGCGCAAGGGCGGTGCCGGCGGCGTCGCGTTGGAGCGGGTAGCCCCTTATATCCTGGAAGGCAGCACCGACGCGCTGCGCTTCTCGATCCAGAATGCGTTCAAGGACGCAGGCTACTACACGCAGATGGCCACGGAACTTGGCGCGGCCCGTTTGATGGCGCAGGCCGTGAACGATACGCTGGCCGGGCTGGTCGAACGCGGCAACGGCGAGGCGTTTGTGCCGGAACAGGTGTCGTTGCTGCAAAAGCCGTAACGGGTGATCTGGTCTGACGGCTGTTTTGGCGGCAAAGGGGGAAATATGGACATTCAGCATCTGCGCAAGTGGATCGGGCGCACCGAGACACAATCCGAAGGGGTCACCCCGTCGCTGGTGCAGCGGTTCAACGCCACGTTCGACCGCGAGGGCGAGACGGGCGCGGGCAGCGCGGCGCCTCTGTTGGTGCATCTGTGTCTGGCGCCGCCCGCCGCCCCGACATCGCAACTGGGTCCTGACGGGCATCCGGCGCGCGGCGGCTTTTTGCCGCCCGTGCCCTTGCCTCGCCGGATGTGGGCAGGCGGGGCGTTCACCTTTCATGACGTGATCCGCGTGGGCGAAACGGTCACCCGCACTTCAACCATTCAGGATGTGGTGGTGAAAGAGGGCCGCAGCGGCACCTTGTGCTTTGTGACCGTGGTCCACGAGATTGACAGCGACGGACGGGCGGTGCTGACAGAGCGGCAGGATATCGTGTATCGCGGGCCGGACCCTGAGGGTGCAGCGGCCAAAGCATTGCCTGCCGCACCGCATGGAGCGCACCGGGTGCAGGTCAATCCATCAGCGGCGCTGTTGTTCCGCTATTCGGCGCTGACTTTTAACGGTCATCGCATCCACTATGACGCGCCCTATGTGCGCGACGAGGAAGGCTATCCGGGATTGATCGTTCATGGCCCGATGCAGGCGACGATGCTGGCGCAGTTCGCGGAAACCATAAAGGGCGCGCCACCCGCCCAATTTGATTTCCGCAGCCTGTCGCCGCTGTTCGATGATGCCGATTTCACCTTGAACGCGACCGTGGAAGGCGAGGGTCTGAGGTTGTGGACAGCCTATGTTGACGGCCCCGTGGCGATGGAAGCCACGGCGACGTGGTGAGAGGGGAACGAAGCCTCAATCCCTGAAGCTTGCGGTTTCAGACGCATTAGTCGCAAGCGGTCGCTTCAATTTCGAACAGCAGACCCGGAATCGCCAGACGGGTCACGCCGACAAGGGTCATGGGCGGAGCACTTTGCGCAGCCCCGAACCGCTGCCCCAGCACGTCGAAGTTCTTCAGCGCCTCATCCACATCCGTGGCGTATATCCCAAGGCGGGTAACATTGCTCAGGTCCATGCCTGCGGAGGTCAGAACCGCCTCAAGGTTCTCCAGTGCCAGGCCAATCTGGCCGCGCATGTCGCCGGGATGTTGCGGGTTTCCGTTCGCATCAACGGCGGTTTGACCGGCGCAGACGACCTGGCGGCTTGCGCCTTGGATGACCTCGGCCTGATTGTAACCCAGCTTTAGCGACCAGTCCCATGGATTGACGGCGGTACGTTGCATGACAAAATTCTCCTTGTTGGGGGCAATGAAGAGTTTATGGAATTTAATGGTGCCAAAAGGTGTCACCATTGATGCTATGCTGGTCACATGAACATTCGCACCCGTCATGACGCCATCGTGCGCAGCCTGCGCCGTTCCGGCACGGCAACGGTCGATGCGCTTGCCGTCGAGGTTGGCGCGTCGCGGCGCACGGTGTTGCGCGACATCGCCGCCCTTCGCGATCAGGGATTTGTCATCCATTCCGAGCCTGGACGCGGGGGCGGCCTGCAACTTGATCCACAATCCATGCAGACCACGGCGCGCCTTGCCGTGGTCGAGGTCTTTGCCCTGCTGATCAGCGTCGCGGCAATGCGAGCGGCCGGGTTCCTCCCGTTTTCGGGGCTTGCGGATGCGGGCCTTGCCAAGATCGAAAAGACCCTGCCCGCAGAAAAGATACGCGACCTGCGCCGTTTTCTGGACTGCCTGCACGTGGGAAAACTGTCGCCGCTTCAGGACTTGTCAGACATGGGGACGATCCACACCGATCTGTTGCCTGCTTTCGAAACGGCGTTCCTGGACCGTCGTCACCTGAAGTTTGGGTATCGTGACGCCAAGGGGCGACAGACCTGCCGCGAAGTTGAACCACAGGCGATGCTGATCCTGCCGCCGCTGTGGTATCTGGTGGGTTGGGACCCTGCGCGCGCGGACTTCAGGCATTTCCGCATGGACCGCATCAGTGCACCAACCGTCGTCGAGGGCACAAAGTTTCGGCAACGCCACGTGCCGTTTGAAAAAGACGTGTGCCCCTACAGCAGTTTGCTTCAACGAAGCCCTTAAGCCGAGAGGCGATCCTGTTCTGGCAGGGACTGAAAAAGTGATTTGTGGTTTTCACCGGGGGGCAATTGACCACGCTCATGTCAAAGCCGTCTGACGTGCAATTTGGTGATACTGGTCGGGCTGAGAGGATTCGAACCTCCGACCCCCTGCTCCCGAAGCAGGTGCGCTACCAGGCTGCGCTACAGCCCGACCGTGAGGCCGCGAGGTAGCCTCTTTGCCCATATTTGGCAAGTCTGAATCGCCATCGGCACCTGAAATCAGGGGCGGCGTGCGGCGATGGGAGGCGTGATGGCCGCGCCGGGTTTGGCGCCCGCCTCGCGGAAAACGATATACAACCCCGAGCCGATGATCAGCGCAGCACCCAACAGCGTCTGCCCTTTGGGGTATTCGGAGAAGAACACGATGCCGAACAGTGTGCCCCAGATCAGCTGTGAATACTGCATCGGGGCAACCAGTGCCGCTTCGCCCCGTTTGAAGGCCTCGATCATGCACAGCATGGCCACGAAGGAAAACAGCGCAACGATTGCCAGCCCGCCAAAGGCCGGCCCGCTGACCGGTTCAAAGGTGAACGGCATGACTGCACCCAGCAGCACGATGATGCCCAGCATCGGGTACAGGATCATCAGCGGCAGCCGTTCCGAGCCGCCGATGCGGCGGGATGAGATGTGGACCATCGCGTTGCCGATGGCCGAGGCCAGCGCCGCAGCATGGCCAATGTTCAGCGTGTTGGTGTCGGGACGCAGCACCACCAGCACGCCGGCCAGTCCCACCAGCACCGCCGTGGCACGCCGCCAGCGCAGCACCTCGCCCAGCAGCGGGACCGCCAGCAGGGTGACCAACAGGGGTGCCGCAAACAGGATCGTATAGGCCTCGGCCAGCCGCAGAACCAGAAACGCATAGAATGCGCCCAGCGTTGCCACCATCACCGCCACGACGCGGATCGCCATCCACAGCGGGTTGGCGGGACGCAGGGTGCCGGGGGTGGCGTCGCGGATCAACAGCAGGACGACATATGGCAGACCCAGCAGATAGGCAAAGAACGCGATCTGCACGGCGGGCAGCGTGTCGCCCAGCCATTTGATGATCGCATCATGAGCGGAATAGATCAGACAGCCCAGCAGGGCGATCAGGATGCCTTGGATATTGCGCGACATGGGATGACCTCTTGGAACCTGCGTTCGGCTTGGCCGGATTCTCGGGGATCTTCAAGGGGTCGGATGCGTGCCCGCGCCGGATGGGCGGGCACGCAAGGGATTTCGCTTAGAGCGAGGCGTCGAGTGCTGCCAGAATGGCGTCGCCCATGCCGGTGGTCGAAACGGGTGTCACACCTTCTTCGCCCAGCAGGTCGGCAGTGCGCACACCATCGGCCAGTACCTTTTCAACGGCGGCTTCCAGACGGGCAGCTTCTTCGCCCTGATCAAAGCTGTAGCGCAGCGCCATGGCAAAGCTGAGGATGCAGGCGATCGGGTTTGCCTTGCCCTGACCCGCAATGTCGGGTGCCGAGCCGTGTACCGGTTCGTACAGCGCCTTGGGGCGGCCATCTGCGTTCGGTGCGCCCAGGCTGGCCGAGGGCAGCATGCCCAGGCTGCCGGTCAGCATCGCGGCGCAGTCGGACAGGATGTCACCGAACAGGTTGTCGGTCACGATCACATCGAACTGTTTGGGCGCACGCACCAGCTGCATCGCGCCGTTGTCGGCGTACATATGGGTCAGTTCGACATCGGGGTAATCGGTGTCGCGTACCTTTTGCACGACTTCACGCCACAGGATGCCGCTTTCCATCACGTTGGCCTTTTCCATCGAACAGACCTTGTTGTTGCGACGGCGGGCCAGTTCAAAGGCCGAGCGCGCAACGCGGTCGATCTCGGATTCGGTGTAGCGTTGCGTGTTGATGCCGACGCGTTCGTTGCCTTCTTCGAAGATGCCGCGCGGCTCGCCGAAATAGACGCCCGAGGTCAGTTCGCGCACGATCATGATGTCCAGACCGGCCACGATGTCCTTTTTCAGCGACGAGAAGTCGGCCAGCGCGTCAAAGCATTGCGCCGGGCGCAGGTTCGAGAACAGGTCCATTTCCTTGCGCAGGCGCAGCAGGCCACGCTCGGGTTTTACGCTGAAATCGAGGTTGTCGTATTTCGGCCCGCCCACGGCGCCCAGCAGGACGGCGTCGACTTGCAGGGCCTTGGCCATCGTATCGTCGTGCAGCGGCGTGCCGTGCTTGTCATAGGCACAGCCGCCGACAAGGTCTTCTTCCACGTCAAAGGCCAGATCACGCTTGGCACCGAACCAGTCGATGATGCGTTTCACTTCGGTCATGACCTCCGGGCCAATGCCGTCCCCGGGAAGGATCAACAGGGAAGGGTTCGACATGGGTTTTCTCCTCGGAAAATTGGGTTGAAAGGGGCGTAGCGCGACGGGTTGGAAGCGTCAAGTTGTCACCGTGCGAGGTCGACCCAGACAAGGCGGTGGCGGCTGGCCGTGGCAACGGTTTCGGCCAGCGGATCGGCAGACAGCGGCCACAGCACGCCGCTGTCTGTGACAGTCCAGTCAGAGGAGGGCAGGACATAGTCGGCGCGTAGGTTGCCCGGTGTCGGATCGTCCCAGTCTGCGGTGTCGGTGGCATCGCCTCCCGCTGCCGCACCGGCGCTGGTGGGGGCCGGATCGGTCAGGCGCGGATCGTCCAGCAGCGCGCGCATCACATGGCGGTGGCCGTCGCCCGCGTCGGGGTCCAGATTGGCATCGCCCAACAGCACAAGGCGGTCGGTGACCACCGGGCCGAAAGCGCCGTCCAGATAGAGCTGCCAGAACCGCGTTTCATCGGCGTTGCGCAGGCCGTTGCGGTCCTCGGGGCCGTCAAAGACGGGCGGGGTGGCGTGATAGGTCAGCAGGGTGATGCGGCCAGTGTCCGGCACATCTATGGGGACGACCCAGTGGCCGGTGGTGGAGAGGCGCTGGGCGGCTTGTGCCTCGGCGCTGGGAAATGGGCCCGCGTCCGTGCGGGGCAGGGTGGCGTCCGGCAGATCGGTCCACAGCAGTCCAGAGAAGTCGCGCACATCGTCGCGGGCCACCGGGTAACGCGAGAGGATTGCCATGCCGCCCTGACCCGAGAATGCGCCAAAGCCCTGCGCATCGCGTTGCCCGCCCAGACGGCCATCGCCGTCCATATCCAGCCCCGTGGCCATGCCCGTGTTGGGGCGCAGTGCAAACTGGTGAGGATAGTGCAGGCCCCTGGCCTCGAGCGCCTTGGCAAAGGCAGCCAGTGCCGCGCCGGTCAGGTCATAGTCGAACCCCTGCAACGCCACGATGTCGGGCCGCGCGTGGATCAGAACAGTGATCACCGCGTTGATCTGTGTATCCTCGCCACCAGTGATGTCACGCAACAGCAACCCGGGGCCCCTGCGGGCCAGTTCGGTATTGTAGGTGGCAATGCGCAGGCTGTCGGCAACTGCGGGCAGGGCCATGAGCGCAAGGGCGCAGACCCAGGGGATCAGGCGACTTGGTAGTCGCTTTCCGCTTCGCGGGCATAGCTGCGACGGCGCTTTTCCTCGATCATGTGGGCGACCTTGCCCATCGCGATGCCGCGCATCAGAAGGCTGGCGGGTAAAAAGGCCCATAGGGTCATCGTCCAGATCAGGGTTTGCGGTTCATGCAATGTAATCGGACCTATCACCTGAGACGCCAGTTTGGCCACTGCAGGCAATACGAAGGGCAGCAAAATACCCAGAACCATGTTGATCCGTGCATCGCGCTGCAACCGGGTCAACGCGTCGCCGCCTGCGGTCGGGTCGAACAGCGGCAGGTTGATCCAGACGTTGAATGCGCCGTTGCGCGACGACGGCCAGCCGAACAGGCGCACCATCAGAACGAAAATGCCGCATGTGAACAGCGCGATCAGATAGCTGAGCCCGGCGGCGGCGCGCACGATGCGCAAGGATGCTTCGGGCAATTCGGGAGGCAGGGCCAGAACCACAAGACGTACAGGTGAAAACGGGAAGTCGAGCACTTGTCCCACCAGACGCGCAACCGAAGTCGTGGCGCCGGTCATCAATGTGGGTTGCGTCAAGCCCGAGCAGATCACGGTCAGAAGGAAGACAGTGACAAAGGCCCCGCAGAACCGCAGGCGGTTCAATGGGGGTGCGTTGCGGAATTCAATGATGGACGGAAAGTTCGAGTTGTATTCGATGAACACAAGAAAGGCGGCCAACAGGGCAACAAGCAGAATGATCTGCGTGGTGTCAGCAGACACCCCCGGCAGCATCAGCGCCGGAGTGGCAATCATCAATGCCACCAAGAGACCGCGCATGGCGGCACCTGTCAGTCGTGCTATCACTTCTCGTTCCCTTCAAACTGGCCAGACGCGATACGTTGCCGCGAACTTGTTCCAACTTGATTCCACCGTTTGTGGCGGCTTGCCTCATTATTGCCCGATTTGTGCCTTGTTTCACTGGTCGGCTCAAGTTCAGCTTAAACCAAACGTAAAACTTAAGGCATTTTGTGGGAAAAGGTGGTGCCATCTTGCATCATAAATAAGACGCAATCTGGGCATTGTAGCACATGTTGTGTCCAATCCTTCCAGGCCACATAAAAAGGGCCGCAAGCATTGCTTGCAGCCCCGAAATTTCGTGCATCGTGAACTTCAGGTCTCAGACCCAGGGGCGCTCGGCGCTTGTTTTCGCTTCGTAGTTGGCGATGTCGTCGGCCTTGGCCATGGTCAGGCCGATGTCGTCCAGACCTTCCATCAGGCAATGTTTCTTGAAGGGGTCGACGTCAAAGCTGATGACTTCGCCATCCGAAGTGGTGATCGTTTGCGCACCAAGGTCGACGGTCATCCGCGCGTTCGATCCTTTTTCGGCGTCCTTCATCAGCAGGTCGACCTGCTCCTGGGGCAGGGCGATGGGCAGGATGCCGTTCTTGAAGCAGTTGTTGAAAAAGATGTCGGCAAAGCTGGGGGCGATGACGCAGCGAATGCCAAAGTCCTTGATCGCCCAGGGCGCGTGTTCCCGGCTGGAGCCACAGCCGAAGTTGTCGCCCGTGACCAGGATTTCAGTGTTGCGGTAGGCGTCCTTGTTCAGCACGAAATCGGGGATCTCGTTGCGGTCGTCGTCATAGCGCATCTCGTCAAAGAGGTTCACGCCAAGGCCGGACCGTTTGATCGTCTTCAGGAAGTTCTTGGGGATGATCATGTCGGTGTCGATGTTGATCATCGGCATCGGGGCTGCAACCCCAGTGATTGTTTCGAACTTGTCCATATCTGGTGTCCTTATGTCTGTCTGAAGGGTTTGCCGCCAAAGTCATGTTTGACCAGTGCGGCGATGTTGGCAATGAAAGAGCCTGCGTAGGGAATGTTGCGCCGATGGGCTGCGCGGATGCGGCTGGCGTACAGGTGGATGCATTGCGTGTCGTCGCGCAGCCACCCCTCCACGCCGCCGTAGGGGTTGAAGTAGATATCTGCCATCGACCAATGCACCGGATTCAGCACATGGCGCGGCAGCACGTGTTCGATCTCGCCGGTTTCGGTCAGCGCCCAGGTCAGTGCCTGCGGGCCGAAAACCGGCGGCACCAATTGCGCGGCCCCCAGCAGCTGTTCGCCTGCGGGCAGCGCCTCCAGCTTTTTGCGATGCGCCCGCTTTAGCCATGGCGGGACAAAGCCGGGGTCGTTCAGCCGGTTCAGCAGCAAGGCCAGCGCCGCGCTGTCTTTTGGCAGGCGCAGCACCGCGTTGTTCACCGTGGTGGGCGATTCGTATCCGACCAGATAGCCGTCTTTCGGTGTCAAAGGCCGGTGGCACAGGCAATCGGTGTCCACCCATGTCAGGTCGGTGTCCTGAACCATGTGCAGGCGGAACAGATCGGCAAAGACCGTGGGCGTGACCCGCCTCATAAGCTCATCCGAATAATGATAGACCTCGGACGCATGGCGCAGCGTGACACCCTCGATCTGCGGATCAGGCAGGTCGTGGGTGTGGAACAGGGTCACGGGATGGCCGTGGTGGGCAAAGCTGCGCAAGGCCAGAAGGTCCAGCCAGCGCAGTTCCGTGCCGACCCAAAGCGAGCCGATAGGGGTATCGGCGGCGCTCATGTACGGGCGGTGTCCTGTTGTGGATGAAGGCGCTGCATCACGCGGGCTTCCTTTGGCGGGTGGCCGGGCGACCCCGTGTGGAACGGGGCCGCCAAGTCCACTGGCTTACATCAGGTCGCGCACGTCGGTCAGCCGGCCTGTGATCGCCGCAGCCGCTGCCATCGCGGGCGACATCAGGTGGGTGCGTCCGCCCCGACCCTGACGGCCTTCGAAGTTGCGGTTGGACGTGGCCGCACAGCGTTCGCCGGGGCTGAGCTGGTCGGGGTTCATCGCCAGACACATCGAGCAACCGGCCAGACGCCATTCAAAACCCGCATCCTTGAAGATGTCGGCCAGACCCTCCTCTTCGGCCTGTGCGCGCACCAGACCGGAGCCGGGCACGATCATCGCGCGCATGCCGTCCTTGATCTTCTTGCCCTTCAGGATCGCGGCCGCGGCGCGCAGGTCCTCGATGCGGCCGTTGGTGCACGAGCCGATAAAGACGGTGTCGATTTCGACTTCGCTCAGCGGTGTGCCCGGTGTCAGGCCCATATAGTCCAGCGACCGTTGTGCCGCGTCGACCTTGCCGCCTTTGAAATCGCTGGCCGAGGGCACGTTCGCCGTGATCGGCAGAACATCCTCGGGCGAAGTGCCCCATGTCACGACCGGGGCGATGTCTTCGCCTTTCAGGGTGATGACCTTGTCCCAATGGGCGTCCTCATCCGAGAACAGGGTTTTCCACCATGTGACTGCAGCTTCCCACTCTGCACCCTTGGGAGCGTGGGGGCGGCCCATGCAGTATTCAAAGGTCTTTTCGTCAGGCGCGATAAGGCCCGCGCGTGCGCCGCCTTCGATCGCCATGTTGCAGACGGTCATGCGGCCTTCCATCGACAGGTCGCGGATCGCTTCGCCGCAATATTCGATGACATAGCCGGTGCCGCCGGCGGTGCCGGTGACGCCGATGACCGACAGGGTGATGTCCTTGGCCGTAACACCGGGGCGCAGTTTGCCGGTGATCTCGACCTTCATGTTCTTGGACTTTTTCTGGATCAGCGTTTGCGTCGCCAGAACGTGCTCGACCTCGGATGTGCCGATGCCGTGGGCCAGCGCACCGAATGCGCCGTGGGTTGCCGTGTGGCTGTCACCGCAGACCACGGTCATGCCGGGCAGGGTCCAGCCCTGTTCGGGGCCGACGATGTGCACGATGCCCTGACGCACGTCGGACACGGGGTAATAGTGAATGCCAAAGTCCTTGGCGTTCTTGTCCAGCGCCTCGACCTGGATACGGCTTTCTTCGTTCATCCCGCCGTTGGCGCGGTCCAGCGTGGTGGGCACGTTGTGGTCGGGCACAGCAATGGTCTGCTGAGGCTTGCGCACGGTGCGGTTGGTCATGCGCAGACCTTCGAACGCCTGCGGGCTGGTCACTTCGTGAACCAGGTGGCGGTCGATATAAAGCAGGCAGGTGCCGTCGTCGGCCTCGTGGGCGACGTGGGCATCCCAGATCTTGTCATAAAGCGTTTTTGCGGATTTCGTAGGGGACATGAGGGACCTCTCCCGTATTTTGGATGCAGAAATGGCGTGGGGTTCGGGTGTGTGCGACGTTATAGTCGCGCCAGCACCGCGTGGGTCGCCCCGAAGAAGCGTTCGCGCAGCCGTGCGCGGTCGTCGATGTTAAAAAGACGTTTCATGGGCGAAGAGATACGCGCATGTCCCTTGTGGTGCAAGGTGGACTAACAAAATCTGCGCCGATCCCCGAATGCCCGGCATTTGGTCCCAACCGCAGCATAACAGGGCAATTCGGTCATCGTGTTTGGCTTGCGCCGCATTGCGTCTAAGTGCAACCTGAACGCCAACGCTGGGAGTGCGCATGGAGAACACCACCGAGAAGGGAGCCAAGTTCGGGTTGGATCTGCTGGAAGCTATTCGGATCTCGGCAGGTACGGTTCAGTCCTTCCTTGTCAGCTTGATGCAACCTGGTTGGCGGCTCTATCAGGTGCTGATCATCCTCGGGCTGGCGGTGCTGTGCTATGGCCTGCACAAGTTCTCGGGGCATCTTCTGCAAAACTGGGTGCGCTCGCGCGAAGGCTGGAAGGCCTGGCAATTGCGCATGATCGTGCAGATCCGGCGGAGGTTGGGGCTGTTGTGGTATGCGCTGCTGGGCTGGTCGGTCTGGTTGGTGATGCAAGAGGTCACATGGCCTTCGCGTTCCTATCTGATCGGGTTGGCGGCAACGCTGGCGACAGCCTGGGCCTTCATCGGCTTTTCAGCACGGCTTGTGCGCAACCGGTTCCTGCGGCGGGCGGTGACCTGGGGCCTGTGGATATACGTCACGCTGTTTTACCTGAACATTTCTGACGAAGTGTCGCTGTTTCTGGATCGGATCGCGATCTCGGTCGGTGACTTCCGGCTGTCCCTGCTCACGCTGATTGTCGCGGCCGTGGTGATCGGCACATTGTTTACGCTGGCGCGGCTGGTCAGCAACACAACCGCTGCGACGATCCGCAAGAACGAAGATATCAGCCCTTCGATGCAAGTGCTTGCGGTCAAGGGCGTGCAGATTGGCCTGTACGGTTTTGCCTTTTTCGCAGGGATCAAGGCCGTTGGCATCGACCTGACCGGTCTTGCCGTCCTGACCGGTGCCATCGGTGTGGGTTTGGGCTTTGGTCTGCAAAAGGTGATTTCGAACCTCGTGTCGGGCGTGATCATCCTGTTGGACAAGTCGATCAAGCCCGGGGACGTGATCAGCCTTGGCGATACCTTTGGATGGATTCAGACGCTGGGCGCGCGCTATGCCTCGGTCGTGACGCGGGACGGCAAGGAATACCTGATCCCGAACGAAGACCTGATCACGGGTCAGGTGGTGAACTGGTCGCACTCCAATGATTTTGTGCGGTTGGACATCTATTTTGGCACATCTTACGACGATGATCCGCATGAGGTGCGCAGGCTGGCCATCGAGGCCGCCAAAAGCGCCGACCGCGTGCTGAGCCACCGGCCGCCTGTCTGCCATGTCGTGGGATTCGGCGACAGCAGTGTGGATTACATCCTGCGCTTCTGGATCAAGGACCCCACAGGCGGGCTGACCAACATTCGCGGGAATGTCTATCTGGCGCTGTGGGACATCTTCAAGGAAAACAACATCTCTATTCCCTTCCCGCAGCGCGAGGTGCGGATGCTGGGCAGCACGGGCAAGCAGAATTTCGGCGACGACGCCCCTGCGCCCGCGCCGGAGGAAGATGCGCCTGCGGAAAAGGACGACAAGGCGCCCGATACCTCGTTCGGTTAGTCCAGTGACAGCGCCTCTAGCGCCGCCTGGTTGCCGCCCTTGGCTGCCAGCTTGAGATATTTCAGATATGCTTTGGGGTCGGGGTCCAGACCGCTGTCACCGATGTAAAGCTGCGCCAGCACAAAGGCGGCAGAGGCATCGCCGGTCAGGGCGGCTTTTTCCAGAAAGGACTTGGCCTGCAGGGGATCGCCCGCACCCAGCGTACCGTCCACCAGCCATTGCCCATAGATGCGCTGGGCGGGAGGATAGCCTGCCTCGGCGGCGTCCAGCAGCAGCGCGCGGCCACGCTCTATATCGTCCGCGCCAGTGCCGCGCTCAATCAGCATCCGGCCCAGCGAATAGCCGCTGACCATGTCGCCCAAGGCCGTCCCCTGTTCCAGAAGTTCGTGGGCGGCAGCAAGGTCGCGAATGGTATAGGTGCCCGTGCCATAGAGTGTCGCAAGGGCATTGTAGGCGATCGGATAGTGGTCATCGCGGGCAGCTTTGGTCAGCAACTCGAACGCGCGGGAATCGCCCCCTTTGTCATAGGCACGGCCCAGCTCGTAGCGGATACGCGGCAGCACATCGCCCGCGGCATAGGCGTTCAGGCAGGCAGTTGTGGCGGTATCGGCGTCCATATCATCCCAGGCCACACCCGGCACAGGTGATTCGCCGTCATAGGGGTGTGCCGCCGCCGCGTCACAGGCGGCGATCCATTCGTCGCGCACCTCGGGTCCGCCTGCGCTGATTTTCTGAGCCTCGCGGGCGGCGTCAACCGCAATGCGCGACCCCGCCAGCGGGAAGGTGGCCTTTTGGTCGCCTGCCTGCAGGGTCCAGTCGCGCGCGGCCTGAAACAGTTCGACATCCTCGTCCGACAGGAAAAAGCTGTAGGACACCATGCCCGGCGCCTTGGGCCGCTCGCGGCGCAGTTGATCGCCGGTGACAGTCAGCGTGCGGGCCGAGCCGTCAGTCATGGTCAGGGTCGATGTGACGCTGTCCTGAAAATCTGTTCCGGGGATAACTGCGCCTATTGCGGTGTTTTTCCCTTCGGCATCCAGCACCATGATGGCAAAGCTGAAGTCTTCGAGGATAACGCCCGCAGTGTGGACGCCTTCGTCATACAGCAGGTCGCCGGGCTGGTGATAGTGCCATTCCTCGAACACAACCTCTTGGCCAGCCGCCAGACGGGCAGCGGCACATAGCGCCAGAACGGCGCAGAAAATTCTAACGATATGCGTCACCAGATTGGTCCTTGTTGCCGCGTCAGCCTAGTTTAAAGAGGGCTTGGGGCTGCGCGCAAGTTAAGCAGCATTCAGTCTGCGGTCGGGAACATGTCAGCCATGCGTTGAAATCCGCCCTTTGGCTTGCTACCTTAAGAGCATATCCCAGCGCCGGGGACCTGACGGCGCGTATCTAGGAGGGCAATGTCCTGTCAATCCACACAACGTCGGCACCGGCTGCCGGCCACACGGGCGCACTGATGAGCGCCGCAGCACCCGAAGCAGGCAGCGATGCGCAGCTGGCTTTGATCCTTTCTTCCCTTTCCGATGACAAAGCCGAAGATGTCGTGCAGATCGACCTGCAGGGCAAGACGGCCTTTGGCGACTATATGGTCGTCTGTTCGGGCAGGTCTTCGCGTCAGGTTTCCGCCATTGCCGAAAAGCTGTTGGTGCGCCTGAAAGAGGCATTCGGCCGCCCCGCGCGGATCGAAGGCAAGGACACGGGCGACTGGGTTCTGGTCGACACGGGTGATGTGATCGTTCACGTGTTCCGTCCCGAAGTGCGCGAGTTCTACCAGCTTGAAAAGATGTGGTTGGGCACAGGCGAAACACCCGCCGCCAGCTGACGCATCTATGAAAGTTCATATCGTTGCCGTGGGACGCCTGCGTGGCGGCCCCGAGGCTGATCTTATTTCCGACTATCTGACACGATTCGACCGCACCGGACGGGCTCTGAGCCTGGGTCCGGCGCAGGTCGTGGAAGTGGATGACCGCAAGGGCGGTGGCATGGCCGCCGAGGCCGAGCTGTTGCGCCGCGCGGTGCCGAAGGGCGCGTTGCTGGCGGTGATGGACGAACGGGGGCGGGTGGAATCGTCGCCAAAGTTTGCCGAACGTCTGGCCGGATGGCGCGACGGCGGGCGGTCCGATCTGGCGCTGGTGATCGGCGGGGCTGACGGGATCGACCCGTCGCTGCGCGCCGAGGCGGATTTTGCGCTGTCCTTCGGGGCGATGGTCTGGCCGCACATGCTGGTGCGCGTGATGCTGGCCGAGCAGTTGTACCGCGCCGCGTCCATCCTGGCCGGCGCGCCCTATCATCGGGATTAGTTTGGGGCTCTGCCCCCGTCCTGTAGATGCCCCCGGAAATTTTTCCGCGAGAGTACACTGCGTGCCGTCTACTTTGACGATGCTGTGCCCATCAGGATCTTGCGCGAATGGGATGCAAACTCGCGCCGCCAGATCACGCCAAGCGTGAAGGCGGTGGCGATCATCAGCGGGATCGGTCCCAGCAGCCAGGCCGCCATGGCGATGCCGAAATAAACCGCGCGCAGGCCGCGGTTAAAGCTGCGGGCGGCGGTGATGTTGATCTCGGCGGACTGGTTGGCGCGGGGCAGGGCAATCGGGTCGTTCGGATCATTGGGCACCGAGGCCATGACCACGGCGGCGTAGCCGAACAGCCGGTTGGACCAGACGAATTTCAGGAAGGCGTTGGTCAGGAACAGGCTGATGATCAGCAACTTGGCCTCCCATACAAAGATGGGTGCGGACGCCAGAACCAGATCGTTGGCGATATCGGTGATATGTTCAGCATTGCCGATCATCGCCAGTGCGCCGCCGATGGCAATGGCTGAGGTCGAGGCGAAGAAGGCCGTGCTTTGACGCAGGCTGGCCAGAATTTGCGCGTCGAAGATGCGGGGGGTACGGGTGATCATCTGGACCATCCATTCACGGCGATAGCCCGCCATGATGCGGGCTGTTGAAGGGTGTTTGGATGTGGTGCTTTCCACGCGCCAGCCGATCAGCAGCCATGCCGCGACAAGCAGGGCGAGGGCCACGTAGTCAAGCGTGCCAAACAGGGCGAGGCGATTGGTCCAGGTCATGCTAGAGTGATAGGGTGTATTCCGGCCCCTTGTCACGCGGTGAAATTGGTAATATTATTTTACCAATAGGAGAAATTGCCATGGAAATGCCGATCCCGAACCCTGCTGTTCTGGCCCGCAAGGACCGTGTGGTTGCGCGGTTGTTGCAGGTATTGCCTTCCGACGCCGTGATCAGTGACGTGGCCGAGACACGCGCTTATGAATGCGACGCGCTGACCGCTTATAAATGCGCGCCGATGGTGGCGGTTTTGCCCGCTTCAACACGGGAAGTTTCGGACGTGCTGCGCATTTGCCACGAAGAGGGCGTGCCCGTGGTGCCGCGCGGGTCGGGCACCTCGCTGGCCGGTGGCGCGCTGCCTACGGCGGATTGCGTTATTCTGGGCGTGGCGCGGATGAACGATGTGATCGAAACGGATTACGCCAACCGGATCATCCGCGTGCAGACAGGACGCACCAACCTGAGCGTGACAGGCGCAGTCGAGGAAGACGGTTTTTTCTATGCGCCGGACCCGTCCAGTCAGTTGGCCTGTGCCATCGCGGGCAATATCGCGATGAACAGCGGCGGGGCGCATTGCCTGAAATACGGGGTGACGACCAACAACCTGATGGGTGTCACGCTGGTGCAGATGGATGGCACTGTCGTCGAGATCGGCGGCGGCTATCTGGACGCGGGCGGGCTGGACCTGTTGGGTGTCATCTGCGGCTCGGAAGGACAGTTGGGCGTGGTGACCGAGGCGACCCTGCGCATCCTGCACAAGCCTGAGGGTGCACGGCCCGTGCTGATGGGCTTTGACGACAACGAGGTGGCGGGAGCCTGCGTGTCGGATATCATCAAGGCGGGCGTTCTGCCCGTGGCGATCGAGTTCATGGACCGACCCTGTATCGAAGCGACCGAAGCCTTTGCCGGGGCCGGATACCCGGATTGCGAGGCCTTGTTGATCGTCGAGGTTGAAGGCTCGGACGCCGAAATTGACGACCAGCTGGCGCGGATCATGGAGATCGCGCGGCGGCACAATCCAGTGGAACTGCGCGAAAGCAAGTCGCCCGAGGAAAGCGCCCGCATCTGGCTGGGGCGCAAGAGTGCCTTCGGCGCGATGGGGCAGATCAACGATTATATGTGTCTGGACGGGACGATTCCGGTGTCGTCGCTGCCTTTCGTGTTGCGGCGCATCGGCGAGATGTCGGCGGAATACGGGCTGCGGGTGGGCAACGTGTTCCATGCGGGCGACGGCAACATGCATCCGCTGATCCTGTTCGATGCGAACAAGCCGGGCGATCTGGAGCTGTGCGAGACCTTTGGCGCCGAGGTGCTGAAACTGTGCGTTGAAGTGGGCGGCTGCCTGACCGGCGAACACGGGGTTGGTATCGAGAAACGCGATCTGATGCATGTCCAGTACAACAAGGACGATCTTGAGGCCCAGATGGCGGTGAAGGACGTGTTCGATCCACAATGGCTGCTGAACCCTGCCAAGGTCTTTCCGCTGGACGCCTCGGATGCGCGCCGCAGGATCGAGATGGCGGCGCAATAGGGGGCCAGCCCCCTGACCCCCCGGGATATTTGGAGCCAAAAGAAGATGATGACACCGCAGAGCGAAAAAGAGCTGGCCGGGATGATTGCGGGGGCCACGGGGCCACTGGCCGTGCAGGGTGGCGGCACACGCGGCTTTGCGGGGGCGGGTGATGTGCTGTGTTCTGCAGGGCTGGCCGGGATCACGTTGTACGAGCCGGGCGCCTTGACGCTGGTGGCAGGTGCCGGCACCCCGGTGACCGAGATCGAGGCGGCGCTGGCGGCGGAACATCAGCGGTTGGCGTTCGAGCCGATGGACCACCGTGCGCTCTTGGACACCACAGGCACACCGACCATTGGCGGTGTGATGGCGGCCAATGTCAGCGGACCGCGGCGAATCGCGGTGGGCGCTGCGCGTGATTTTGCGCTGGGCGTGCGGTTCGTCGATGGCACGGGGCGGATCGTAAAGAACGGCGGGCGGGTGATGAAGAACGTCACCGGCTATGATCTGGTCAAGTTGATGTGCGGGTCGTTTGGCACCCTGGGTGTGCTCAGCGAGATTTCGATGAAAGTGCTGCCAGCGCCCGAGACCGAAGCCAGTCTGGTGATTGGCACTGAGCTTGCCGAACAGGCGGTCGCGGCGCTGTCGCGTGCCTTGGGATCGCCCTTCGAGGTTACGGGGGCGGCTTTTCTGCCGGACCGGGGCGCAGTGGTGCGGATTGAGGGATTTGAAACCTCTGTCGCTTATCGGTTGGGGGCGCTCGAAGGTATTCTGAGCGGCTTTGGCGAAATCGAACGGCTGAACGCCGACGCGTCGCATGCCCTGTGGCGCGGGGTGCGGGACGTGCAGCCCTTTGTCGGGCGCGCGGGAGATGTGTGGCGTGTGTCGGTCAAGCCTGGGGATGCGCCCGGGATTGTCGCCGCATTGCCCGAGGGAGCGGACTATATGCTGGATTGGGGCGGTGGCCTGATTTGGGTGCTCTGTGCTGCAGGCACGGATTTGCGCGCGAAACTCGCGCCGTTTGCAGGGCACGCGACCCTTGTGCGGGCCGACGCGGGCGTGCGGGCGCGGCTGGGTGTATTCCAGCCCGAGGCACCCGCGCTGGCCGCGTTGACGCAAGGCGTGCGTGCGCGGTTCGACCCGCGCGGGGTGCTGAACGGTGGCGGGGTGAAAGCGGCCTGATGGTGTTCTGGATTGCTCTGTTCGTGGTGGTCTTTGGCTTTGGTCCATGGGTGTTCCTGCGGCTGATGCATCTGACACCATCCTCTGCCGTCTTTGCCAGACTGGTCGCCTTTGTGGTGATGGCAGCGGCGGCAAGCCTGTGGTTGCGATTTCTGGCACCGGTTCCGTGGGGCGTGAATGTCTGGGCGACGTGGACCGGCATGATCCTGATCTGGACGGCGTGGATTGCGGTGCTGGCGCTGGCGGCGCTGGCCTTGCGACAGGTGGATCAGGGTCCCGCTATGCGACGCTGGACCGGTGTGATCGGTGCAATGGGCACAACGGTGCCGTGGTTCGGTCTGGCCTCGGCCCGGCTGATGAGCAGTTGAAAGAGAGACGATGCAAACGACCTTCACACCCGAACAGTTGCAGGATCCAAAGATTCAGCGTGCCAACCAGATCCTGCGGTCTTGTGTGCATTGCGGGTTCTGCACTGCCACCTGTCCCACCTACCAGGTGCTGGGCGACGAATTGGACAGCCCGCGCGGGCGCATCTACCTGATCAAGGACATGCTGGAAAACGAACGGGTGCCGGATGCCAAGACGGTGGGGCACATTGACCGTTGCCTGTCGTGTCTGGCGTGCATGACCACATGCCCATCGGGGGTGCATTACATGCATCTGGTGGATCAGGCGCGGGAATATATCGAGGACCGCTACAAACGCCCGTTCAGCGACCGCGCCCTGCGCTGGGTTCTGGCGCGGGTGCTGCCCTATCCCACGCGGTTCCGGGTTGCTCTGCTGGGGGCCAAGATGGCGCGACCCTTTGCGCGGTTGCTGCCCGATCCGCGTCTGCGTGCGATGATCGCGATGGCGCCGAAACAGGTGCCGCCCGTCAGCCGCAACGACGACCCGCAAAGCTTTGCGCCGGTGGTGCCCCGGATCAAGCGTGTGGCGCTGATGACCGGCTGTGCGCAAAAGGCGCTGAACACGGACATCAACGATGCCACGATCCGCCTGCTGACACGGCTGGGCTGCGAGGTGGTGGTGGCGAAAGGGGCGGGATGCTGCGGGGCGTTGACCCATCACATGGGCAAGAGCGGGGAAAGCCACGCGGCGGCGGCCAGAAACATCACGGCCTGGACCGCCGAAATGGACGGCGACGGGCTGGATGCGATTGTGATCAACACCTCGGGCTGTGGCACCACGGTAAAGGACTATGGCCATATGTTCACGCGCACCGATATGGAAGGTGACGCCAGGCGTGTGGCCGAAAAGGCGATGGATATCAGCGAGTTGCTGGTGCAGCTGATGACGCCGGAGCATATCGCGCGCAGCCCGAACATGGCGGCGATGGGCATCGCGGGGACGGATGCCACGGGGCCGGGCGGCAATGAACGTGCGGTCACCGTTGCCTATCACGCGGCCTGTTCGTTGCAGCACGGTCAGCAGATCAAGACCCATCCGAAAACCTTGCTCAAGATGGCCGGATTTGGCGTGGTCGAACCCGCCGACAGCCACCTGTGTTGCGGCTCGGCAGGCACCTACAACCTGATGCAGCCCGAAATTTCGGCGCAGCTGAAAGCCCGCAAGGTCCGCACGCTTGAGGCCAAGAATCCCGACATCATCGCGGCCGGTAACATCGGGTGCATGATGCAGATCGGCAGTGCCACGGGGATACCCATCGTGCATACGGTCGAACTGTTGGATTGGGCCACCGGTGGTCCGAGGCCGCCTGCGCTGGCGCGCACAAGAAACAGTCCCCCACAGGTGCCGATTTTGCGCTGATTTGCAGCCTTGCCATAATGTCGCCGTATGACGCAGTTAGCCGGATGCGATACCTTTAGGAGAAATCGATGCGGCGCTGGATGTCCCTGTCACTTTTGGCCCTTGTGACCACCTCTGCGGCCTTTGCGCAGGACGCGCAGCTGCGCCGTCTTGAGACCACGAACACGGGCCGTGAATGGGAAGCTGTCGGGCGGCTGGACATGGACGGGAGCGGTTTTTGCACCGGCGCGCTGATTGCGCCCAACCTGGTGCTGACGGCGGCGCATTGTCTGTTCGACAAGCGCACCAAACAGCGCATCGACCATGACAAGATCGAATTTCTCGCCGGTTGGCGCAACGGTCGCGCATCGGCTTATCGCAATGTGCGGCGTGCCGTGGTGCATCCGGCCTATGTCTATGACGGCGCGGTGTCGTCTGAGCGTGTGCGCAACGATCTGGCGTTGCTGGAACTGAGCCAGCCCATTCGCAACACCACCATCCGCCCTTTTGGCACCGCGGTGCGGCCCGCGACCGGCGACAGTGTGGGCGTGGTCAGCTACGCCAAATCGCGATCAGAGGTGCCTTCGCTGCAAGAGGTCTGCACCGTTCTGTCGCGGCAGGAGGGCGTGTTGATCACCTCGTGCAGTGTCGATTTCGGCTCGTCCGGCGCGCCGATTTTTACCTTTGACGACGGCGAGGCCAGCATCGTGTCCGTGGTTTCGGCCAAGGCTGAACTGGACGGAAAAAACGTATCTCTGGGCACATCTTTGGGCGAACCCTTGGAAGAGTTGCGGGCCGAATTGCTGGCAGGCAGCGGTTTTCAACAGGGGGCATCGCCCTCGGCCAGCCGTGTCCGTGTGGGCGTCCGCAACGACACCGGCGCGAAATTCGTCAAGCCCTGAGCGCCTGCGCAGAACGCGGTTGCAACAGGTCTTGAAACCGCAAGATCCATCCCCACATTTGGTCTGCCGGAACGCCTGAAGAGGGTTCTGGTCACTGCAAAACGGGTCCGTCCATGGATGGAGGGCCCGACATGAAATCGCTCACTCTAAGAGGATGACACATATGCGAACTTTTGATTTTGCACCGCTTTACCGCTCGACCGTCGGCTTTGACCAGATTGCTGACATGATGGACCGGGTTCTGACCAACGACCACGCGCAGAACAGCTATCCCCCCTACAACATCGAGAAAACCGACGACGATGCCTATCGCATCTCGATTGCCGTCGCTGGCTTCTCGGATCAGGACCTGTCGGTGGAAGTGCGTGAAAAAGCGTTGATCGTCTCGGCGCGCAAGGCGGACGAAGACACCAACCGCAGCTATCTGCACCGCGGCATCGCCACCCGCGCATTTGAACGCCGGTTCCATCTGGCGGATCATGTCGTCGTGACGGGCGCGTCCCATGCTGATGGCATGCTGCACATCGACCTGCAACGCGAAGTGCCCGAAGCACTTAAGCCCCGCCAGATCGAGATTTCGGCAGCGACCAAATCGATTGGCAAGGATGTCGTTGACGCCAAGTCGGTGAACTGAACCAACTGCAACTGATGCTTTTGGCCCGTGCGCATTTGCGTGCGGGCCTTTTTATTGGTGAATCTCTTCGGCGGGGCGGGGCGCCTTCATCTGGAAGCAGATGTCGATTTGATGGGCCCTTTGACCAAAAACTGCGGCTACTTCAAAATTCTGGTTATGATCATTCCGAAAACTACCTATGATAGAGTGCGTCGGGGACACACCCGTAAGCCGTGAGTATCGTGATGACATTGATCGCCCAAATTGCGCCAGTTTTCGATATATAGTTGTCTCAGTAAAAGGCTTAGAGCAGCCAGGAAGAAAAACCCGACAGCCATAGCGGGAATGCCCTATAAAGCCTTGGTGAAGGACAGTGTGTGTTGAACAAGTACAAGAGTTATCTGGCATCAAAAGCCTATATTTTGCTTACCGCGCTCGCCTTGGGCAGCGTTGTTGGCATCGGATATTCCGTAATCAAGTTGGACAGGGATAACCATCTGGCAACGGTGCGCCGTGATCTGGAACAGGATCTTTATACCGCGATAGATCAGATCCAATTGCGCTTTTTCGAAGCGGTATTGGTGGCCAAGCATATCGAAAACCTCCTGACCGCTTCAAAAGAAGTGAACGAGGCTCAGATTTCCCGCTTTGTGGCTGACCTGCAATTGCACAATCCGGGTGTCCGGGCCGTGGCGCTTGCCCCCGGGTTGGTCGTGACACACAGTTTTCCGATCACAGGCAATCAGAAAACGATTGGTCTGAAATATTGGCAAGTGCCCGAACAGATGGCCAGTGTGGCACAGGCCTATCGTCGGCAAAGTCCGATTGTCGATGGCCCGGTGCCGTTGGTGCAGGGGGGCGCGGGCTATATCCTGCGCTATCCTGTTTTTCTGCCCAACCCGTCGACCAACGTGCAGCAGTTCTGGGGTGTCATTTCGATCGTCATCTCGGCAGACGGACTTCTCAGCGCGCAGCGACACGATTTTAGCGATGCCGAAAAGTACAGCTTCAGCCTGCGCGAGATCCCGGCGTCGTCCCCGCTCGCTGACGATGTGCAGGACGATACTGGACCGCTGAACGCGCGACCGGTGACGACCGAGTTCAATATGCTGGGCAGCGCATGGAAGGCAACCGTCCGTCCCACAGCGGGATGGCCGTCCTACTCCCCGCAAAGCCCCTACCTGCTGGCGTTCGTGCTTGTTCTGGCGGTTATTCTGGTCGGCGTGTTGCTGATCATCCGCAGTTTCGCAGCGGAAAAGGAAAGCGCGCGCGCGCTTCTGGCCGAATCCATTGGCTGCCTCAACGAGGGCTTCATCGCTTTTGACGATGACGAACGGTTGATGTTGGTGAACGAGAAATATCTCGAATACTACCCCGAGATCGGCCCGCTGATCCAACCCGGTATGACGATCAAGGAGTTGCTGGCGCATTCGGTCAAGAACCAGCCGGACGCGACCACAATCGAAGACGAAAACACATGGATTGCAGAGCGGCTTGAACGGTTCCGAAATCCGGGCGTGTCCTTTTTGGAGGCCGCTGCGGACAATCGCTGGCTGAAGGTGACCGAAGCCAAGACACCGCACGGCTATACAGTGGGCATTTCAACCGATGTTACCGCCGAGCAGCGCGCCATGAAGGCTGCAGAAGCGGCCGACCGCGAAAAGACAGAATTCCTCAACAATGTCTCACACGAATTGCGCACCCCGCTGACCGTGATTTCGGGGCGCGCATCGTTTCTGCGCAACAGCGAAAGGTTGCCCCAGTCCAAAAGCCTCGCCGCCGCCTTGGAAAACGCTGTGCCCGCCGATGGCACGGTGACCACGGCAGTGACCAGCTTTCAGCGGTTCGTGTCCGAGCAAAGTGCAGGCATCGAGAATTCCGCAAAGCACATGCTGCGTCTGGTCGAGGATTTGCTGGATTGGACACGGGTTGCGCGGGGTCAGCTCGAACTGGACCTTGCGCGGATCGAGGTCACCGACCTTGGCAGATCCGTCGCCGAGGACCTGCGCCCCGATGCCGAGGCCAAGGGGCTGACACTGACCTATTCCGAAGACGGACCGGCGGAGGCGATGGCCGACACCATCAGGCTGAAACAAATCCTGTACAACCTGATCTCGAACGCCATCAAGTTCACCGACACGGGCAACATTCACCTTTCGATCGAGCAGATGGGCGACCAGATTGTGTTCAGCGTGGCAGACACCGGATGCGGCATCGGGCAAGACGATCTGGAACGGGTGTTCCAACGGTTCCAGCAGGTCGACGGGTCGATGTCACGCCAGAAGGGCGGTCTGGGCCTGGGGCTGGCCATCGCCGAGCAACTGGCCGTGCTGCACGGCGGCGCCCTCTCTTTGGAAAGCGAACTGGGCAAAGGCAGCACGTTCCGCCTGACCCTGACGCGGGCAGAAGCGGCCTTTCAGCGGACCGGGTAACGAACCGGTTGGTGTGGGAGAGGACAAGCTGTTTTCGCCCGGACCCTTTACCTTGAACGGAAGAGACAGCGTCTGCGAAAAGAGATTGGTGTTGGTTGCCTTCGCGGACCACATTGGCAAGATGCTGTTGAATTCTGCAAAAAATTGGCCCAGCTTTCCGTGAGTTGGAATGTATGATCACGATGCGCCTTATGGGCTTGATATTGCCCGCACTCCCGGTCGAAATGATCGTTGCTGGTGGTGGGGGTATGCACATGACGTTGGTGCCATGTGTGGCGTAGCCAGAGGGTAAAGATATGCGGATCGCGAGTTACAATATCCGCAAAGCCGTCGGTCTCGACTGGCGGCGTGATCCGGACCGGATTGTTGATGTGCTGGCCGAAATCGACGCGGATGTCATCGTTTTGCAAGAAGCGGACAAACGTGTCGGCACGCGTGCGGGGGTGTTGCCGCTGGAGTATCTGGAAACCGAACTTGGCTACATCATGGCGGATGTTTCGCTGCGCCCGCTCAGTCATGGATGGCACGGCAACGCTATACTCTTGCGCTCAGGCTTTGCCGATCATGTGCCCGCACGGATTGAGTTGCCTGTGCTGGAGCCCCGAGGCGCGGTTTCCGTCCTGCTGGAGCAACCGCACATCGAAGTGATCGGTGTTCACCTTGGCCTTACACCCGGCATGCGGCGCAAACAGATGCTGGCCTTGCAAAAGGTCGTGGATGAGCGCGATCATCCCGTGTTGCTGGCGGGCGATTTCAACGAATGGAATTCCGCGCAGTTTCCGTTTGTGGCCCCTGTAACCGTTGTCTCTCCGGGGCCCAGCTTTCACGCAAGCCGCCCGACCGCCACGCTTGACCGATTTGTGCTTGGCCAAGGGCTGCGTGCTGTATCATCGCATGTGCATCACTCATCTTTGGCAAAACGTGCCTCTGATCACCTGCCCATCGTCATCGACCTTGCCTTTGCGGAGACCGCACAATGACGACCTTCCTCCTGACCCTTCATGCGTTCATCGTGATTGGGTTTACGGTTCGAATCTTGCTGCGGGAAAATCTGTCCCCGCAGGCGCGGTTGGCGTGGTTCATTATCCTTGCGGTGCTGCCCTATATCGGCAGCGCCATCTATTTTCTCTTTGGGGAAGTGGACATCGGGAACCATGCGAACGCGCGTCACACAGAGGTTTTTGCGCAGATCCGCGCCAAGGGGTCCCACCTTATGGGGGTGCAGGATGACACAGAGCGGCTGATTGATCCGCTTTACAGACCCGCTTTTCGCTATGCGGCCTCGATCAACGGATTTCATGCAGTTGCGTCAAACCACGCTGAGTTGATGGCCGATGCCGCGACCACGAACGCGCGCCTCATCGCGGATATCGACGCCGCGCAAAGCCATGTTCACGTGCTCTATTACATCTGGCTGGACGATCGCACAGGAACGGATATCGCGCACGCCTTGATCCGCGCCGCAGCGCGCGGGGTCACCTGCCGGGCGATGGCAGACGGTTTGGGGTCGCGCGCCCTGATCAAGTCGCCTCTTTGGCAACAGATGAAAGATGCAGGGGTGCAGATGGCCGTGGCCCTGCCGCTGGACAACCTCGTGCGCACGATGCTGAAAAGCCGCGTTGATCTGCGCAACCACCGGAAGATCACGGTCATCGACAGCAAGATCACCTATTGCGGCAGCCGGAATTCGGCCGATCCCGAATTCCGTGTCAAAGCCAAATACGCGCCTTGGGTCGATATCATGCTGCGGTTTGAAGGGGCCGTTGTCGCACAAAACGAACTGTTGTTCCTGAGCGACTGGATGCAGGCCACCGGAGAAAATATCGAGGGGTTCACCCTCACCGCGAGCCCGGTCGAGGACGGTTTCCCTGCGCAGGTGATGGGCGATGGCCCGACCGAGCGTCGCGGGGCCACGCCGCAGCTCTTTTCGGCCCTCATCGCATGTGCGCAGGACACTCTGACGCTCTCCACCCCGTATTTCGTCCCGGACGCGACCGTTCTGGAAGCCTTGTGTTCCGCGGCGCATCGCGGGGTTGCGGTCAAGCTGATCTTTCCCAAGGTGAACGATAGCTGGATCGTCGCGGCCGCGAGCCGCAGCTATTACAGCAAGCTGCTGTCGGCGGGATGCGAGATCCATGAATTCAAGGGCGGCTTGTTACATGCAAAGACGCTGACACTGGATGGCAAGGTCACAATGATCGGGTCATCGAACCTCGATCTGCGCAGCTTTGATCTGAACTATGAAAACAACATCCTTTTGCAGGATCTTAAAGTGACCCTTGCAGTGCGCGAACGGCAACAGGACTATATTGCCCGGTCCGATCCCATGACCCTTGATTTGGTGTCCGCATGGCCGAAATCCAGGCGCATCTGGTACAACGTGATTGCCACGATTGGCCCCGTACTTTAGCCGACGCAAATTTACCGCGCGAGGTTTCCCACCTGTCAAAGCGGTGACCGATCACCCGCGCCGGACCTCGGCGTTCGACGCGAGTTGCCGCTCCACGAGACAGAAGCCCGGATTTCCGAAGCCCGCGGGGCAAACCGCATGTCCGTTGTGTATTGTGTGAAGCTTCTCGCGCAGTGCCTCTCGGCACATGATTTTGATCGCCAGATTGCGGAAATCCAAAAGCGCACCGAGGAATGGTGGCGGAGACGAAGGGATTCGAACCCTCGAGACCCTTCCGGGCCTACTCCCTTAGCAGGGGAGCGCCTTCGACCACTCGGCCACGTCTCCACCGACGCGTATAGCCGTGCAAACATTGGGTTTACAAGGCCAAAAATGGAGAACTTGTTTCGCATCAGGAATCGTCGGTTTTCCTGCAAAGAGCCCTGAAATGTGACCTGGTGCCAGTGGAAGCGGGGCAGGCGGAGGGCTCAATCGGTTGCCTTGAACCGCGCACGAACGACATATCCCATGGCGACAAGGAACAGGGCGGCCATCGCGTACCAGGTCAGGGCGTAGACCAGATGGGTGTTGCGGAAGGTCAGGCGGGTGAGCCCGGCGCGCGGCCAGCTGCGATCCGTAGCAGAGACTTCGGCATCTATGAAATATGCGGTTTGCACGTTTTCGAGGCCCGCGGCACGGCTCATCTCGGTCAGGTCGGCCGAGACCCAGCGTCCTGTTTCGGGCTGGTTGCTTTCCAATAGGGTGCCACCCGGTTGATCCAGCCGTATCAGGCCTGTCACCCTGAGGCGGCCATCGGGGGTGTCCCAGGCCGTTTGGTCCAGCCCGTTCGGCACAAAGCCGCGGTTGACCCAAATGGTCATGTCGTCGCCTGCAAGCGGCGTCATGATCCAGTAACCGGGGCCAAGGTCTGTGACGGCCTTGATCCGCAAGCTCTGATCATGGGCGAAGGTGCCCGTGGCAAAGACCCGCAAGTATTCCGGTCCAGCACCCTGCGGGGCGGGCACCGGATCACCGTAGGCGCGGCTTTCGACGCTTTCGATCAGGTCCAGCTTCCACGCCAACCGGCGCATCTGCCAGTTGCCGAGGGCGATCATGCTGGCAAACATCACGGCTGCCAGCACCAGTATCGTCACATCGACCCAGACCGGGCGTCGGGTGCTGCTCACTTCACCGCGCGCACACGTTCGATCTGGTCGTGTGCGGGCATCATGTTGTTGTTCAGGTGCGTCATCACCCAGATCGAACCGACCAGAACGATCAAAAGGAGAATGCCGGTAAAGACCAGCGACATGACCTGCCATCCTGCTTCGGCCTTCACCGTGACGTGCAGGAAGTAGATCACGTGGACGATGATCTGAATGGCACCCAGCCCAAAGATGATCGTCAGCGCCAGCCACAGGTGGATTTCCACCTCGCCCAGCACGATCCAGAAGGGGATCACCGTGAGGACAACGGAAAGCGCAAAGCCGATCAGGTAGGACCGGTAGGACCCGTGCGCGTCGTCTGTGTCGTGATCGTTGGTGGTCATAGCAACACCCCCGTGAGGTAGACAAAGGAAAACACCCCGATCCAGATCAGGTCGAGGAAGTGCCAGAACAGGCTCAGGCACAGGATGCGGCGTTTGTTGTCGTGGTTCAGCCCGTGTTTTTGCACCTGCACCAGCAACACCGTCAGCCAGATCGTCCCGGACAACACGTGCAGGCCGTGGGTGCCCACCAGGAACCAGAAGGACGACAGGAAGGCGCTTGCGCCCGGACCGGCCCCCAGGTGCCACAGATGGTGGAATTCAAGAACCTCCATCGTCAGGAACCCGATGCCAAAGGCTCCGGTGACCAGCAACCAGATGGTCATGACGCGTTGCTTGCCCTGCTGCATGTTGATCACCGCGAAACCGTAGGTGATCGACGAGAACAGCAAGAAGAAGGTGGCCAGAAGGATCTTTTCGATCTCGAACAGGTCCGAGGGCGCCGGGCCGGCCGCATAGTTCGTTCCAAGGACAGCATAGATCGCAAAGAGGATGCCAAAGATCAGGCTGTCGCTCATCAAGTAGATCCAGAACCCCAGCATGGTGCCGGTTTCGTGGTGGCCGTCCGCATGGCTGGCAGGATCTGTGTCGTAGAAATCAAAGCCTTCGGAAGGCTCGGGGGGATGGGTTGCTGTTGTCATGGCTGTTTACTCCGCCGGAACCACGGGCCTGCGCCCGTTCGCGATGGCGCGGACCTCGTCCGGCTGCAAATAGAAATCACGGTCATAATCAAAGGTGTGGTAGATGCCGTAGGCAATCGACCCGATGAAGCCGACCAGCGCAAGCCACCAGATGTGCCAGATCATGGCAAACCCCATCACCGTCATCAGGGCCGCGATGACAAGGCCGGTTGCCGTGCGCTTTGGCATGTGGATCGCCACATAGCCTTCTTGCGGTTCTTCGGCATTGTGGGCCTTCATATGGTCCCAGGCGTCCAGCGCATAGACGTTCGGCACATGCGAAAAGTTGTAGTAGGGCGGTGGCGAGGACGTGGACCATTCCAGCGTCCGGGCGTTCCACGGATCGCCGTCACAGGCCAGAGCGGCGCGGTCGCGGATCGACACGAAGATCTGAATGATAAAGGCCACCACGCCCACCGCGATCATTGCCACGCCCAGTGCGGCAATGCCGAACAGCAGCGCATAGCTTGTGTCCTCGAACTGGCTCAGGCGTCGTGTCACGCCCATCAGGCCAAGGATGTACAGCGGCATGAAGGCGAACCAGAACCCGCCGACCCAGCCATAAAAGCTGACCAGTCCCCAGAACTTGTTCATGTGGAAGCCAAAGGCCTTGGGCCACCAGTAGTTGATCCCGGCAAAGACGCCAAAGACCACGCCACCGATGATCACATTGTGGAAGTGCGCGACCAGAAACAACGAGTTGTGCAGCACGTAATCCGCCGGCGGCACCGCCAGCAACACGCCGGTCATGCCGCCAATGGTAAAGGTGATCATGAAGGCGATGACCCACATCATCGGCAGCTCGAACCGGATGCGTCCCTTGTACATGGTGAACAGCCAGTTAAACAGCTTGGCCCCTGTCGGGATCGAGATGATCATCGTGGTGATCCCGAAGAACGAGTTCACGTCCGCGCCCGCGCCCATGGTGAAAAAGTGGTGCAGCCAGACCAGATAGCTGAGGATCATGATCACGCACAGCGCGTAGACCATCGACGTATAGCCGAACAGGCGCTTGCGCGAGAATGTCGGCACGATCTCCGAGAAGATGCCGAAGATCGGCAGGATCAGGATGTACACCTCTGGGTGGCCCCAGATCCAGATCAGGTTGATGTACATCATCGCGTTGCCGCCCATGTCATTGGTAAAGAAATGGGTGCCAAGGTAGCGGTCGGCGGTCAACAGCGCCAAGGTGGCGGTCAGAACCGGGAAGGATGCGACGATCAGGATGTTGGTCACCAAAGTGGACCAGGTAAAGATCGGCATCTTCATCCAGGTCATGCCCGGCGCGCGCATCTTTACGATAGTCACGATCAGGTTGATGCCCGACAGCGTCGTGCCGATCCCTGCGATGTTGAGCGACCACAGGTAATAGTCCACGCCGACACCGGGACTGAATTCCAGCCCCGACAGCGGTGGAAATGCCAACCATCCGGTCGCGGCGAATTCGCCCACGAACAGCGACAGCATCACCAGCACTACACCGGAAAACGTCAGCCAGAAACTCAAGTTGTTCAGAAACGGAAAGGCGACATCCCGCGCGCCGATTTGCAGCGGCATGACATAGTTCATGAACCCGGTGATGAACGGCATCGCCACGAAAAAGATCATGATCACGCCGTGCGCGGTAAAGACCTGATCATAGTGGTAGGGCGGCAGGAATTCGAGAACGCCGGCCGAGGCAAGCGCCTGATGGATTCGCATCAGGATCGCGTCAGAGAAACCCCGGATCAGCATCACGGTGGCCAGCACCATATACATGATGCCGATTTTCTTGTGATCGACCGAGGTGAACCATTCCGTCCACAGATAGCCCCAAAGCCGTTTGTAGGTCAGCCAGCCGACGATGCCCAAACCAAGCGCCATGGTGACGATAAAGGTGCCCAGGATAAGCGGGTCGTAGAACGGGAAGATGTCCCAGCTCAGTTTTCCCCAGAACCAGTTCACCGGATTGGTGATGTCGGGAAAGCTGTGTGCGGTTGTTTCGGTTGCTGTGGCCATGTTCAGTTCTCCCTTGGCACGGACATCTGCGGCGTCTCAGGCGGCAGCAGGTCCATGGCGGCAGTGATATCTTGGGCGCGGTCGGACAGGTCCGGGCGCAGGATTGCAAACATGCCCTCGGGATTGTCAGCCGAGCACAGGCCCCGGTAAAGCTCGCGGTTGTACAACCCTTCGATGCCGCCGCCGCCAAGAGCGTCCACCATCATCATGTCATTCATGCACAGTTTGTCGTCACCGACGCACATGTTCAGGATACGCTGCCACAGGCCGTCCTGAACCGAACCGTAATAGTGGACGTCGTTGTCGATGCTGGGCTGTTCCAGTTGGACAAACGAATTGCGGTCCAAGGGCTGCTCTGCGTCGGCCACTTGCGCGGTCCAGGCGTCGAACCCGGCTTCGTCCAGCGCCTTGACGTCAAACCGCATCCGCGAAAATCCCGCACCGTTGTAATGCGAGGCAAAGCCCGCGTAAGTGCCGGGGCTGTTGAGTACGCCGTTCAGCTCGGTTTCCATGCCCGCCATCGCGTAAATCATGCCGACCATGTCGGGGATATAGAACGCGTTCATGACGGTGGTCGACGTCAGCTTGAATTCAACCGGACGGTCCACGACAACCGCCATCTCGTTCACGGTGGCGATGTTGTATTCGGGATAGATGAACAGCCATTTCCAATCCAGCGCCACCACCTGCACCTGCAAGGGCGTCACGTTTTCATCGACGGCCTTGGTGGCGGTAATGCGGGGCAGGTCGCGGTAAGGATCCAGCCGGTGAGTCGCCACCCAGGTCAGACCGGCCAGGCAGATGATGATCGCCAGCGGCACCGACCAGACGACGATTTCAAGGCTGACCGAATGGTCCCATTCGGGATCATAGGCCGCCTCTTCATTGTCTGCCCGATACCTGATCGCAAAGAACACCGTCAGCACCAGCACCGGAACAATCACGATCAACATCAGAACGGTCGCGTAAATGATCAGGTCAGCTTGCTGCGATGCAACATCTCCGGCGGGGTTCATTACAACCAGATTGCATCCCGAAAGTGCCAGCGCGCCAAGCGCCAGCAAACCGAATCGACCAATCCTGCGGCTTGTTCTGGGTTGAAAGAAAGACATCCAAGACCTCTTGTGTGTTTCTTTGGAGGGTGTTCACCTGTGGCAGCTAAATAACACTCGGGGCTGATTTAGACAGCGCGATCGCTGCGGTATTTTGGCACGCCTGCTGCCGGGCAGGCTGCGGTATTTTAGCACGCCTGTCGGAAATTGTGGTGATTTCTATCTTGGCCGCTATCCTAAGAATGACAGTGAAGAAGGGGTTAGGTCATGGCGATCGGTAATGCGGCAGGCACGGACATTCGCAAATCGGGCGACGCCGATTCGAATGCAAGACAGACTGTGCAACTGGACGACGTTATCACGACGGTGGTGATGGCGCGGGTGACCGATTATTTCGGGTTCTTCGTATTCGCCATCGCCTCGGCGCTCGTTTTTCCGAAGATTTTCTTTCCCTACCTTGAACCCGTCCCTGCAACACTGGCCTCGTTCGCGGTGTTCTCGCTGGCCTTTCTGGCCCGCCCCGTGGCCAGCCTGATCGGCCGCAGGCTCGAGCCGCGTATCGGAAAGCCCGGGAAAATCACGGTGGCGCTGATGCTGCTGGGAACCTCGACCGTCGCAATCGGGTTGCTGCCCGGATACGACCGGATCGGCTGGGTCGCCCCCGCGCTGCTGGCGGTTTTGCGCATTGTTCAGGGTCTGGGCCTGGGCGGCGCCTGGGACGGCATGACACTGCAGCTCAAGTCGGCCGCCCCAAAGGAACGTGACGGCCTGTACAGCATGGTGCCGCAACTGGGTGGACCCATTGGATTCTGTGTTGCCGCCGCGATGTTCTATGTGCTGACCGGATTCCTGACCGAAGAGGAATTCTATCAATACGGCTGGCGGTTTGCCTTTTTCGCCGTGATGGCGGTCAACGTGGTGTCCTTGTTCGCGCGGCTGCGGTTGCTGACCACGAATTTCGGATCGGACGAAGCCACGATGATGAAATCCGCCCCGCTGGGCTTTTTGCTGCGGACACAATGGCGCGAGATTCTGCTGTCGGCGTTCCTGCCGCTGTCCAGCTATGCGCTGCTGCACATGCTGACGGTTTTCCCGATCAGCTATACGCTGCTGTTCACAGACAACGCCATCGACCGGATCATCCTGTGGCAGCTGGTTGGCGGCGCGCTGGCGGTCGGAACAGTGATTTTGTCGGGGATGCTGGCCGACCGGTATTCGAAACGCGCCGTGATCATCGGGTCCAGCGTGCTGACGCTGCTGTTGTGCCTCAGCATCGGAACGCTGAACGACAATCCGTCCGTCTATATCGTCGCCGGATTCATCATCTTTGGTCTGTCCTACGGCCAATCCAGCGCAATCGTGCCCGACCGGTTTTCCCCCGATTGCCGCTATTCCGGCTCGGCGCTGGCCACCAACCTGTCCTGGATCTTTGGCGCGGCATTCGCGCCGCTGGTGGGGCTGTTCCTGGCCAGCACCTTCGGACTTTGGGCGGCGGCGCTCTACCTCGTTTCGGGCGTGGTCGTGACGCTGGTGGCGCTGTTCATTCTGCGGAGTCAGTTCGACAAGATCTGAACCGTTTCGTCTGACGACATCGGCATAAGCAACGTGCGGCCGCATCTTGTGCGGCCGTATTGATTGCATTTGACGGTCCCGTCCAAACACCCTATCCCTCTGCGTACCAGGGGCGCTGCAAAGCTGAGACGTACCCTTTGAACCTGACCCAGATAATGCTGGCGTAGGGAGGTCGTATGTTCCGCTTTTCCGCGTGCCATTCCTCCCTTTTTGCCTGCGCGAAAAGGAGAGACCATGACCCCCCAAGACATTCTGACAGCCTTGCGTGACCAGAATCCGTTGGTCCACTGCATCACCAATTATGTGGCGATGAACATTGCCGCCAACGTGGTGCTGGCAGCGGGTGCATCGCCTGCGATGGTCCATGCGCCTGAGGAAATTCCGGAATTCACGCCGATTTGCGGGGCTTTGACGGTCAACATCGGCACATTGTCGTCCTCGTGGCTGGCCAGCATGACCACCGCCGCGACCCTTGCGGGCAGGCATGACATCCCGTGGGTGTTCGATCCGGTGGCCCATTTCGTCTCGGAGTATCGCGAGCGTGCGGCACAGGACCTGTTGGCACTGCGCCCGACGGTGATACGCGGGAACGCCTCTGAAATACTGGCCCTTGCAGGCGAGGCAGGCGCCGGCAAAGGGGCTGACAGCGGGGACAGCGTGGAGGCCGCACAATCGGCGGCAAACGCGCTTGCATCCAAATGGGGCGCAGTCGTCGCGGTCACCGGACCCGTCGATTACGTGACCGACGGCACGCGGGATGCCCATGTCTCGGGCGGCTCACCACTGATGCCCAAGATCACGGCGCTGGGATGCTCGCAGACGGCCCTCATGGGGGGCTATTGCGCGTCCGGTCCCGCGTTCGAGGCGACCCTTGCCGCGCTCGCGCATTTCAAGGTGGCAGGCACCGCAGCGGCAAAGCAGGCGAAGGGCCCCGGCAGCTTCCAGATGCATTTCCTGGATGCTTTGGCGGCGACGCAGTCGCAGGACCTTGGTCAGGTCATCGCGTGATGGCCTTTCACCGGAAACACCTGCGCCTGTATCTGGTGACCGACCGGGACCTGTGCGCAAAACTGGGTCTGGTCGAGACGGTGATGCGGGCCGTGGCGGGCGGGGTCACGATGGTGCAACTGCGCGACAAGACCGCGACCACGGCGCAACGTACAGAGCTGGCGATTGCGCTCAGACATGCCCTGCGCGGTACGGATGTGCCTTTGGTCATCAACGACGACATCGACGCGGCCGTCGCCGCAGATGCCGATGGGGCGCATATCGGCCAGGGGGACATCGACCCCGCACAGGCGCGCGCGTTGCTTGGGCGGGACAAGATCCTTGGACTGTCCTGCGAAAGCGTGGAAATGGTCAAGGCCGCCGATGCGGCCTTGGTGGATTATCTCGGGTTGGGGCCGGTGTTTGGCACCGCGACCAAAGCCGATCACGCGCAGCCTGTCGGGTTTGACGGGCTGGCACGGATGGTGGCCGCGTCCAGCCTGCCCACCGTCGCGATCGGTGGCCTGAAGTCCGACCATATTGACAGCGTTCGGGCGACCAACGCTGACGGCATGGCTGTCGTTTCGGCCATTTGCGGACAGTCTGATCCTTGTGCCGCCGCCCGCGCTTTTGCCTGTGCCCCGTCGGAGTATGCCCGATGATCCCCAATGTCCTGAGCATCGCCGGCTCCGATCCCTCAGGCGGGGCGGGCATTCAGGCCGATATCAAGGCGATTTCGGCAAACGGTGCCTTTGCGATGGCGGCCCTCACCGCATTGACCGCGCAGAACACCCAAGGTGTCAGCGATATTCATTTTGTTCCTCCGGCCTTCGTGCAAAGCCAGATTGAGGCCATCTTTGCCGACATCCGTGTTGATGCGGTCAAGATCGGTATGATCGCGACAGCCGAAGTCTCGGATGCCATTGCGCGGTCATTGTCGGGGCACGCGGCCATTCCCGTTGTGCTGGACCCGGTGATGATCGCCAAGGGCGGTGCGTCCTTGCTGCAAGAGGACGCCGTTGCGGCACTGCGAACCCTGCTTTTGCCACTGGCGACGCTGCTGACGCCGAACCTGCCCGAGGCTGCGCAACTTCTGGGCGTGCGGGCCGCGGTCACCCGTGACGAAATGGTGGAGCAGGGTCAGGCCCTGTGCGCGCTGGGTCCGCAAGCGGTTCTGATGAAAGGCGGCCATCTGGATGGCGAGACCAGCCCCGATTGTCTGGTCACAGCGCAAGATGCGATCTGGTTCGAGGCCCCGCGCATCCGAACGGCCAACACCCATGGCACGGGCTGCACCCTGTCCTCTGCTCTCGCGGCGCAACTCGCTAAAGGGCTTGCGCCCGCTGCCGCCGCTGCTGCCGCGAAATCGTATGTCTCGAACGCTGTTGCCCAGGCGGGCGATTTGTCCGTGGGAAGGGGCCACGGCCCGACCCACCATTTCGCCAGCTTTTATGCCAATTCAAAAGGATGATCCGATGAGATCCGTTATTTTTGCAAGCGCCCTTTCGCTGTGCGCCGCCCCGCTTTTTGCGCAGGATCAGGTCACCCTGCTGCTCGACTGGTTTGTGAACCCCGACCACGGGCCGGTTATCATTGCGCAGGAAAAGGGCTTTTTTGCCGAACAGAACCTTGAGGTCGAGGTGATCGCGCCCGCCGATCCCGCCGCACCGCCAAAAATGGTTGCCGCAGGTCAGGCCGATCTGGCGATTTCCTATCAGCCGCAGTTGCATCTGCAAATTCACGAGGGCCTGCCGCTTCAGCGGGTCGGCACGCTGGTGGCCACGCCGCTCAATTGTCTCTTGGTGCTCAAGGACGGGCCGATTGCCACTCCCGCTGATCTGAAGGGTCGCAAGGTCGGCTATTCCGTCGGCGGCGTCGAAGAGGCAATGTTGGGGCAGATCCTGAAGACTCACGGGCTGTCGTCCAGCGACATCGAGTTGATCAACGTCAACTGGTCGATGTCCCCCTCGCTGATGTCGGGGCAGGTCGACGCCGTGATCGGTGCCTTTCGCAATTTCGAATTGAACCAGATGGAAATCGAAGGCGTGCCGGGGCGCTGCTTTTTTGTCGAGGAGGAAGGCCTGCCGTCCTATGACGAACTGATCTACGTGGCGAACAGGGACACGATGGATGTTGATATGATCCAGCGGTTCCTTGCGGCCACCGAAAAGGCGACCCAATACATCATCAACCACCCCGACGAAAGTTGGGAGGTGTTTGCAGGCACGGCGCCCGAGTTGAACGACGCGCTGAACGCGGCGGCGTGGAGGGATACCGTGCCCCGCTTTGCCCTGCGGCCGGCCGCGATGGATGCCGGTCGCTATGCCAGGTTCGAGACGTTCCTGAATGACGCAGGCCTGACCGATGCGATCCTGCCGGTCGGCACAATCGCCATTGACGTGACCGCACCATGACCGGCCTGTCTTACGGGACCGCCTTTGCGCATTGGCGGGACGGGTGTGGCGAGGGGTGGCGGGCCTATACGCATCATGCCTTTGTCGAAGGGCTGGGGCACGGTTCCCTGCCGCGGGCGGCGTTCCTGCATTATCTTGTACAGGATTACCTGTTTTTGGTACATTTTGCCCGGGCCTGGTCGCTTGGCGTGGTCAAGGCCGGGACGCTGGACGAAATGAAAACCTGCGCCGGTACGGTCGATGCGCTGGTCAATCACGAGATGTCCTTGCACGTCAAAATCTGCGCCGAGGCCGGAATCGACGAGGCCACGCTGTTTGCCGCAACCGAAGAGATCGAGAACGTCGCCTATACGCGCTATGTGATGGACGCAGGGCTGCAAGGGGATTTCCTGGACCTGATGGCCGCCCTTGCCCCCTGCTGTTTCGGCTATGGCGAGATCGGAGCGCGGCTGGCGGGGTCTGCCGATGCGCATACCCCCTATCGGGACTGGATCGAGACCTATGCCGATGAGGACTATCAAGGTGTCATGGCCTCTGTCGGACAGATGATAGACGCGGCGGTCATGCGCCGTCTGGGGCCTGATTTTGCCACCTCCGCGCGCTGGCCTGCGTTGCAGGACCGCTTTGCCACCGCAACCCGTCTGGAAGTCGCCTTCTGGGACATGGGGTTGCGCGGGGCGTGATGCAGGCCCCCGCGATACAGCTTTCCGGATCCTATCATATCGACGGCACCTGCCTGTTTGCGCCCATTGATATGACCTTGCCCGCCGGGGAATGGACCTGTGTTCTGGGGCGGTCGGGCGTGGGCAAATCCACGATCCTGCGGCTGATCGCCGGTGTGCGCTGTGAGGGCGATTTTCAGGGGGAAATCACTGCCTCGGACGGGTTGCCGCTGGTGGGGC
Organism: Sulfitobacter sp. 20_GPM-1509m; assembly: GCF_000620505.1. GTDB lineage: Bacteria > Pseudomonadota > Alphaproteobacteria > Rhodobacterales > Rhodobacteraceae > Pseudosulfitobacter. Next base: position 81,751 of record NZ_JIBC01000014.1, read on the forward strand.
GCGTCAGCGTGATGGCGCAATCGGATTTGCTGTTGCCATGGCTTAGCGTTCTGGAAAACACGGTGCTGGGCGCGCGGTTGCGCGGCGAGGTGCCAGATTTGCAAAGGGCCGGCAATCTGCTGGAATGGGTCGGTTTGGCGCGCCACGCGGGCAAGAAGCCCGACTCTTTGTCCGGTGGAATGCGACAGCGCACCGCCCTTGCGCGCACGCTGATGGAGGACAGGCCCGTTGTGCTGCTGGACGAGCCGTTTTCGGCCCTGGACGCTGGCACCCGCGCCGATATGCAGGACCTTGCCGCCGGGCTGCTGAAGGACAAAACAGTTCTGTTGGTGACACATGATCCGGCAGAGGCTGTGCGGCTGGGGCACCAGATCATCGTCCTGACCGCCGATGCGGCACAGCCGTGGACCCCGCCGTCGTTGCCCCCGATCCGCGATCAATACGCCCCGGAAACCGTTGAATGTCAGGCACAGTTGCTGGCCCATCTGAGGCGGGCACAATGATGCGCCTGCGATACGCATTCGCGGCGGCAGGTTTTACGCTCTTGCTGTGGCAGGGGATCGTCTGGATCACGGGGGTGCCGCCGTTTATCCTGCCTTCGCCTGTGCGGGTCGGGCAGGCGGCCTATGCCAACCGGGTGCTGATTGCCGAAAACGCATGGGTGACCGCATGCGAAGTCGGCCTCGCCCTGATCATCGGCACCGTGTTGGGGGCGATCACGGCGGTCCGCTTGGCGGCATCTCCGCGCCTGCATCGTTTGCTGACACCGATGTTGATCTTTACGCAAGCGGTGCCGGTTTTCGCGCTGGCGCCCATCCTGACGCTTTGGTTCGGCTACGGTATCGCCTCCAAGGTCGTCATGGCCGTCCTGATCATCTATTTCCCGGTCACTTCCGCCTTTTACGACGGGCTGACGCGGGTGCCCGCGGGGATATTGGACATGGCACGGACAATGGGCGGCACCGAGCGGCAGATCATGCGCCGGATCAAGATCCCCCATGCCTTGCCGTCCCTGGGAACGGGCCTGAAGCTGGCTGCCGTCTATGCCCCCATTGGTGCCGTCATCGGCGAATGGGTCGGAGCGTCCAAGGGATTGGGATACCTGATGCTGCTGGCAAACGGGCGGGCCAAGACGGATTTGATGTTTGCCAGCCTGTTCACGCTGGCGATCATGACGCTGCTTTTACATGTCGCCGTGACCAAGGTTTCGGACCGTCTGAGCCGGTACTGAAGGCCTGTATGCCTGTCACGACCCGGTGTCAGGGGTCGGCTTTTGCGCCGCGATGTTGCGCCGCATCAGGCGCTGGTACAGCCCGGGCGACGCGCGCATGATCAGCGCGGCAAGGCGGGCGACGCGGCCAACGGGGATGAATTCACGTCCCTTTTCAACGCCGCTCAGGATCACCGAGGCGGCTGCTTGTGGTGACATATAGTCGATCCCGTCCGCCGCAGAGCCGGGCCGCACGATCCCGTCATCCGTGATTTCGGGGTTGCCGATATTTGTGGCCACGAAACTGGGCGCGGCGATCAGGCAACGCACGCCGTATGCGGCCTCTTCTGATCGGAGGGACGTGAAAAAACCCTGCAATGCGTGTTTCGACGCGGCATAGGCCGTACGCCCGTGCAAGGGCGCGAAACCGGCAACTGACGAGATGGCAAGATGTGTGCCTTGGCTGTCGCGGAGCGGTCCGAGAAACGCCTGCGCCATGGCCACTGCCGCGAAATAGTTGATCTCGAACACCCTTCGGTGACTTGGCATGTCTGCCTGCGCAAACATGCCAATCTGCGACACGCCGGCGTTGTAGATCACCATGTCGATCGAAGGGCGCGCTGCCGTGATCTGCGCGGCGGCTTGCGTCAATGCCACGACGTCCGTCAGGTCGACGGCCACGGGTGTACGGCTTGGCGATGTTTCCAGCCCGCGGATGTCGATGTCCATCAACACGCAATGCCAGCCCTGTGCCTCAAGTTGCGCGGCCAGAGCCCGCCCCAATCCACCGTTGCCGCCTGATATGACCGCTGTCTTCACAGTCCCGCCTCGTTTTTCCACAGATCGAACACCTGCGCTGACGTCAGTTGGGGAGTATAGCCAAACACGTTCTTCAGGCGCGTGTTGTCCAGAACGGGCCGGTATTGCAGGAACCGGACCTGCTCGGGTCCGTATTGTGACAGCCCCAGCGGGCGCGCGACGGCCAATGCCGCCTTCAAGACCCAGGCGGGAAGGCGCAGAACCGGCTTGCCAAGCGCCTGCGCGAGGTCATCGACCGACAGCCAGCCATCGCCAGCCACGTTGTAAATGCCCGCAGGGCCAGCCGTGGCGGCACGTTCAACGATGCGGGCCAGGTCCTCGGTCCAGATGAACACGAACGGGCTGTCGCTGTTGCGGATCGCGAGCAGTCTTTTGCGCTGGAACAGTGCGGTGATCTGGTTGTCGGTGCCCGCGCCCAGCACGGTGCCCACGCGCAGAACGACCTGCGCCAATGCTGGATGGTCTCTGCGGGCTTCCGCCAGGATGTCCTCGACCTGTCGCTTGTGATCGGCATAGGCGAATTCCGGGTTGCCACGGCACGGCGCGTCCTCGGTCAGCGGGACCGGATTGTCGGCGTGATAGCCATAGGCGGCACCGGAACTGGTGACGACCAGCCGTTTGACCCCATGCGCGACACAGGCCGCCACGACATTGCGCGTGCCGGTGACATCCACGGCAAAGGCCTGGGCGCGGGTCATGCCGGGGGGCGGGGTCACGATTGAAGCAAGGTGTACCACCACATCCGGCCGCTCTGCGCCGATCACCGTGTCGGGATCGCTGCCGGTCACATCCATGCGCCGGAACGTCACGTCCGCGGGCAGGCCCGTGCGGGATAGATCCGTCGCAATGACATCCTTGGGCCCCAAAGCCGCGACCAGAGCGCGCCCGACCATGCCCGCCCCACCGGTGATCAGAATACGTGTCATTGCCGCGCCTTTGTGCGCGACATCACAAAGGCCAGCAGCAGTCCCGATATCGCGTGCCAGATGCCCCAGAAAGCCGCGACAATCGCCATGCCGCCCAATCCGCCGAAAAAGCCGAAAATCAGGACCAGCCCAAGGCCCGAGTTCTGAATGCCCGTCTCGATCGTCACGGCCCTGCGGTCAAAGGGCGACAGCCGTGCAAGGGTGGCCAATGCATAGCCACCGCCAAGTCCCAGCGCATTGTGGACGATCACCAATCCGGCAATGCCACCCGCGAAGGCCAGGAAGATGGACCAGTTTGCGGCTAGGGCGATGACGATAAAGCCCACGAAGATGGTCATGGATATCCATTGCAGCGGCTTGCGCAGTCGCGCGGTCAGCGTGGGGTGTTTGCGGTTCAGTGTCAGGCCGAGGATCAGGGGCAGGATCAACATCAGCCCCACCGTGATCGCAATGTTCACCGGATCAATCTGCGTGCTGCGCAAAAGGTTGGCCGAGGGCGCATAGAGGCTGCCCCAGAATGCGATATTGGCAGGGGTCAGCAGGATAGCCCCGACCGTGGAAAACGCCGTCATCGACACCGACAGCGCCGTGTTCCCGCCTGCTCTGTGGGTGATGAAATTCGAGATATTTCCCCCCGGACAGGCCGCCACCAGGATCAGCCCCAGCGCCACCGAGGCCTGTGGTTGCGTGACGATCACCAACAGGTAGGTCAGGAAGGGCAGCAACAGGAATTGTGACAGCAGCCCGATGATCAGCGGCTTGGGCGCTTTCGTGAACGCCCGGAAATCGCCGGGCTTCAGATCAATGGCGATCGAAAACATCACAACCGCCAGAATGCAGTTGAGCAACATCAACGACCCGGGCGAGAATGAGACGACAGCGTCATCAATCATGACTGGTCACCTGCCAGTTTTCCGATCCAGTCGTTGACTGCTTTGCGGTAGGTGGCCTTGTCGACGTAATAGGCCATGCGGGGCAATTCGATATAGTTCATGCCGCCGGTGGCCCGTGTGAACCTCTGCGCCTTGGTGTCCTGCAAGGTTTTCGCCGCGGGGGTGCCCTGTCGCAGTCCCTTGATATAGCGCACGACCATCTCGGCCTGTTCGTGCCGCCCCTGCCAGCCCAGCCCTGAGGCTTCGACCATGCCCAACACGAACAGATCGTCACGCTCGGGATGCATGCAGTTCAGGTAAAGATGCGGCGCATCGCCCTGCCAGTTCAGGAGCGCGTTGTCGATGAACGGATAGTCGAGCCTGTAGCCTGTAGCGGCAAGGATCATGTCGTAATCCGCGCTGGTGCCATCCTTGAAATGCACTCTGTGCCCGTCAAAGCGGTCTATGTCGGGGCGCACGGTCAGATCGCCGTGTCCCGCATGGTACAGAACCAGCGAGTTCACGACCGGGTGGCTTTCGTACAGTTTATAGTCCGGCTTGGGGAAGCCGTATTTCTGCGGGTCGCCGATGAACCACTTCAGGATCGTGCCATCCACGATCCGTTTAAGCGCCATGGGCAACTTGATCGCCCCGCCCATCGTATCGGCGGGTTTGCCAAAGATGTATTTGGGCACAAAGTAATACCCCCGCCGCATCGACAAATCGCACAACAGCCCGTGATGGATGGCATCGACAGCGATGTCACAGCCCGAGTTGCCCGCACCGATCACCAGCACGCGCTTGCCGTCGAACTGGCTGGCCGTGCGGTATTGCGAGGAGTGGATCAACTCGCCGCTGAATTCGCCCTTGAACTCGGGCAGGTTCGGCGTGCTGAGCGTGCCGTTTGCAATCAGCACGCCGGAAAAGTCCTGGGCATGTTCGCCCTGGGCATCCTGCCATGTCACCCGCCAGCCGTCACCCGGTCCGCCCAGCGGCACGCAGGACAAAACCCTGGCTCCGAAACGGTAGTGACGGTTCAGGTCGAAAGCCTCTGAAAATGCTTCGAAATACCGTTTCATCTCGCGGTGCGACGGGTATTCGGCAGCCTCGTCGCGCATCGGGAAATCTGCGAATTCGGTCATTCTCTTCGACGAGATCAGATGAGCAGATTCGTACATTGTCGAAAGCGGGCCATCTATGTCCCACAACCCTCCGACACCGGAATGCAGCTCGAACCCCTGAAACGCCACGCCGTTCTCGGACAGCAGCTTGGCCGCCGCGAGACCCATCGGTCCGGCCCCGATCAAGGCGAGCTGTTCACCTGTACCTGTCATAGCTTCCTCCCGTACTGTTTTTAGATTGAACAAATGTTCAAAATAAGGCAAGATGAAATAATGAATCCAGATCAAGCCTCTGATGTGAAACGGAAAAGAGCACCTTCCAAGCGATCCTTGGCGACGCGCGAGCGGGTTCTTGATGCCGCAGAACTGGTGTTTGCCCACCGCGGTTTCGACGGAGCCACGATTCGTGACATCGCAGCCGAGGCGGGGGAACCCATCGGCACAATCCACCATCACGGCGGCGGCAAAGAGGCGCTGTTTCATCAGACCGTGGCGCGCCGCGCTGAGGCCTTGTCGCGCGCACGTCTGCAATCGCTGGAACAGGTGAAGAGCAGCGGCGCGTTGTCCCTGCACGGAATTCTCGACGCCTTCATGCGTCCCTTCTTTGCCCTGTCGGAAGAAGAGCCGGGATGGCGGAGCTATGCACGTCTGGTTGCCTTTGTGTCGGTCGATGACCGCTGGCGGGAAATCTCTGGGCAATGTTTCGATCCGACCGCGAGGGTTTTTATCGAGGAAATCCTGTTGCAACTGCCACATACGTCCAGACAGCAGGTCGCCGAAAGCTTTGTCTTTTCTGTGTCGGCCATGCTCGCGTTGCTGACCTCGAAAAACCGGATTGGTGACTTGGGAGATGGCGGATCGACAGAGCAGGATCAGCTTGCCCATCTTGTCCGGTTTTGCGCTGCCGGGTTTGCAAGCTGACGCAACGTGGGGGCCGACGCTTTCAGCCGGATTGCTTGCCTTGAGGCCGGTATCCGGTGCTGTTAGGCTGATTTCTGTCGCGCACCGCCCTGTGTTGCTTTGATTGCGCCGCGTCACGACATAACCAGTTGAAAGACCCTGCCATGTCTCACGACCACGACCATGACCACGCGGGCCACGATCACGACGGGGTGCACAGCCACGCCCCCGATGTCAGTGCCAGCAATGAAAAAGTCGTGCTGGTCGGTTTCCTTCTGACCTTTGGTTTCATGTTCGCCGAGCTGATCGGCGGGCTGCTGTCCGGCTCGTTGGCACTTATTGCCGATGCAGGGCACATGTTCACGGATTCCGCTGCCTTGGCGTTGTCCTGGGCGGGCTTCCGTTTTGGCCGTCGCAAGCGGGATGACAAGCGCACCTTTGGCTACATGCGTTTCGAGATCCTCGCAGGTTTTATCAATGCGATTTCGCTGATCCTGCTGGTGCTCTGGATCGCTTACGAAGCGGTGCAGCGGCTGCTGGAGCCGGCGCCCGTTCTGGCGGGGCCGATGATGGTGATTGCGGTGCTGGGTCTGGTGGTCAACTGCGGTGTCTTCTGGATGCTGACAAAGGGCGACACCGCACATGTCAACATCAGGGGGGCGATGGTGCATGTGATGGGCGACCTGTTGGGGTCGGTCGCCGCGATCATTGCAGCCGTGGCCATCTATTTCACCGGCTGGACTCCGATTGACCCGATCCTGTCGGTGCTGTTGTCGGCCATCGTCCTGCGCTCGGCCTGGGCGCTGCTCAAGGCGTCGCTGAACGTGCTGATGGAAGGCACGCCGGGCAATGTCGTGGTGTCGGATTTGAAAGAGACGCTGGTCGCGCGGGTTCCAGGACTGGTCAATGTCGACCACGTGCATGTGTGGTCGATCACTTCGGGTCAGCCCGTGGCGACGATGGACGTGCAGTTGGCCGAGGGTACGGATCCGGCCAGAGCCTTGTCCGAAGTCAAAAGCCTGCTGGCGCGGGAATACGGAATTTCGCATTCGACCATCGAAGTGGACTTTGGTCAAAGTGATGCGGTTTGCGCGCTGGACCCCGATGTCGATGGTGCGGGCGGCCATGACCATGATCACGACAACCATGCCCACGCACACGACCACAGCCCCAAGCCTGCGTGATCTTTGCGCCGGTCGCGGTGTGGGGGGCGGATGTCACTCAGCCGCCGCAGGAACCGCCCTTGCATGCGACATGGGCGGACGCGGTTGGTCACCTTCGTCCATCTGCGCCCGGACCCTGCGCAAGCGCAGCGCGTTGCTCAGCACAAAGACCGACGACAGTGCCATCGCCCCGGCCGCCAGCACCGGCGACAGCAGGATGCCGAACGCGGGGTACAGCACGCCCGCCGCCACCGGGATCAGCGCGGTGTTGTAACCAAAGGCCCAGAACAGGTTCTGCCGGATGTTGCGCATGGTCGCACGGGACACGGCAAAGGCGTTGACCACCCCGCGCAAATCCCCCGACATCAGCACCACATGGGCTGATTCAATGGCCACATCGGTGCCGGTGCCAATGGCAATGCCTACGTCGGCGTGCGCCAGTGCAGGCGCGTCGTTGATGCCGTCCCCGACAAAGGCCACCTTGCGCCCACCGTTGCGCAGGCTGTTGATCGCGGCGACCTTGCCGTCGGGCAGAACGCCTGCGATCACGTGGTCGATACCCAATTCCGCGGCAATCGCATCGGCTGTCTCGCGTTTGTCGCCGGTGATCATGGCGACCTGCAACCCTTGGGCGCGCAGGGCGGCGATGGCGGCGGCGCTGGAGGGCTTTACCGGATCGGCCACACCGATCACCGCCGCGATGCGCCCGTCGATGGCCGCAAACAGCGCGGAACGTCCCGATTGCGCCAATGATGTCTCGACCTGTGCCAGCGCGCCCGTGTCGATGCCGTCGCGCGACATCAGACGATCCGCGCCCACCAGCACGCTGCGTCCCGCCACCTGAGCGCGGACGCCGTAGCCTGCAATCGCGGTGAAATCGCTCACATCATGTCGCGCCACGCCCGCGGTCTGGGCCGCGCGGACAATGGCCTGTCCGATGGGGTGTTCCGAGCGTTCCTCGACCGCTGCGACCAGCGCCAGAACCTCGGACCGCTCGAACCCGTCAGCCAGTATCAGATCCGTCAGCTCGGGGCGCCCTTCGGTCACGGTTCCGGTCTTGTCCAGCGCAACCACTTCGACCTCGCACAGTTCTTGCAGGGCATCGCCCTTGCGGAAGAGCACGCCCAGTTCCGCCGCGCGCCCCGTGCCCACCATGATCGACGTCGGCGTGGCCAGGCCCATGGCGCAAGGGCAGGCGATGATCAGAACCGATACGCCCGCGACCAGCGCATAGGTCAGCGCAGGGGCCGGAGCCAGAAGCAGCCACGCCAGAACGGTCAGCGCCGCGATGCCCATGATCGCAGGAACGAACCACAGGGTGATCCGGTTCACCATGCCCTGGATCGGCAGCCGCGCGCCTTGCGCCTCTTCGACCATGCGGATGATCTGGGCCAGCGTCGTGTCGCCGCCCACTCGTGTCGCACGAAAGCGGAACCCGCCTGTGCCGTTGACCGTGCCACCGGTCACGATGTCGCCCGTCCCCTTGGTCACAGGCACCGGCTCGCCCGTGATCATGCTTTCGTCGACATGACTGTCGCCATCGACAATCTCACCGTCCACGGCCACCCGTTCGCCGGGGCGCACGACCAGAATGTCGCCTGCACGAATGTCGTCGATGGCCAGTTCCATGATGACACCGTCCCGTTCGACGTTGGACGTGCGAGCTTGGAGCCCCAGCAGCGTCTGGATCGCAGCGCCGGTACGTCCCTTGGCGCGCGCTTCAAGCCAGCGACCGATCAGGATCAGCACGACAATGACCGCCGCCGCTTCGAAATAGACCGCGCGCACCGCTTCGGGCAGCAGGTGGGGCAGAAAGGTTGCGATGACGGAATAGGCATAGGCCGACAGCGTGCCCACCGCGACAAGGCTGTTCATATCCGGTGCGGCACGCAGCAGGGCGGGGATGCCTTTGGCATAGAACATGCGCCCCGGGCCGATCAGCACAAGCGTGGTCAGGGCGAACTGGATCACCCAGGATGTCTGGGTGCCGATGGTGTTGTGAACCCACAGGTGAAAGGCCGGAACCATGTGGCCGCCCATTTCCAGCACGAACACCGGCAGCGCCAGCGCCGCGGACATCAGCACCGAACGGCGCAGGTCGGCGGCTTCTTCCTCTTTGCGGGTGGCGGTGTCATCCGCCTGACCGGCGGCATGGACCTTTGCCGGATAGCCCGCGCGGGTCGCGGTGGCGGCAATCTCTGTCGGGGTGACCGTGTCATCGACATACCGCACGGCGGCGCGTCCCGTGGCCAGGTTGACCTGCGCCTGTGTCACACCGGACAGCGCGTTCAACGCCTTTTCCACACGCCCCACGCAAGAGGCACAGGTCATGTCGGTAACCTCGATGACAATGTCCCGCGTGCGTGCAGGGTATCCTGCAGTGTCCAGCGTATTGGTCAAAGCCACAGCGGTGACGGTGCCATCGTGGCGGATGCGGGCGGTTTCGGTGGCAAGGTTCACTTGAGCCTCCTGCACTCCGGGCACCGCGCTCAGCGCTTTTTCGACCCGCCCGACGCATGAGGCGCATGACATGCCGTCGACCCGCAGAGTTAGGGTATTTGCCGTTTCCATCGCAGTGCATCCCGTGTGGTGATAGATGATTGCCCCCTACATAGGGTCTCCAGTTGCTGGAAGGTAAAGGGGGTGCCGAAAGAAATATCTGCCCCCTTGACTCTCCAGTGGCTGGAACCCCCATCTGTATCCAACAAGACCGGTGTAGCGGCAGCCAAGTTGTCACGCACAGGTGCCCGAATTGGGCGGACCAGAGGACATATCCAATGAGCGAAAACATCATCACACCCACCGCCGCACGGTTTCACGTGCCGGACATGACTTGCGGGCATTGCGAGAAATCCGTGCGCGGTGCCTTGGCGCAAGTGCTGCCGGACGCTGCCGTCACGGTCGATCTGCCCACACATATGGTTCAGGTCGCAGGTGATGCCGAAACGGCGCGCGCGGCGTTGGAAGGCGCAGGTTTTACGCCGACGGTTGCCTGAGGGCGTTTTGCGCCACCGTAGCGCGGCCATCCTGCCGATGGCAGGACACCAAGGGTTTGTGATTTTTCAGGTGGCGCTGGGCCAGCCTGCGCCCCTGACGGCCCGAAGCCTGAACCCGGCAGGATGGCGGGCCCCCGGCAGCATCATTCAGGTCGGGGAAAATGGCGGAAACCTCTGCAAGAGCACGTTCTGACAAGGCCTTGAGGGTTTGTGGGCCGGCAAACAGGCTTTCGGTTTCGGCACCATTGGCAAAGACGATCTCGTGGGCATCGCACAGAAAGTGGAAATAGCTGATCTGGGTCAGATCGTCGGCGGTGGTGATACCATCGACTCCGACGAGTTGTTTCGCGGCAACCAGAACTTCGTGGGTGTTGAACATGGTCTGCGCGATTGCCGATCTGACAAGGATGCGATGCTGTGGAGACACGATCAGGTCGTCCGCAGGCAGGCCATTTCCCAGCGCGCCTGCGGAAATGCGGACAGGACGCAAGCCGGGCGTGTCGGACAGTTCCGTCCTCCCAATGTGGCGCAGGCCAATCCAGCGGATCGGTTGAAGGCCGTGATCGACAGTCAGAATCCGGTCGCCGCCCCTCAGATCCTCGACCCGGACAGCTGTGCGGGGACCCGTGGCAATCCGGGTGCCCGCGGCAAAGCAGATGACCAGACTGGAATAGGGCACGCTGGGCGCGCTGTGGTCATAGGCGATAAGATAGGTGACATTCGGGTCGATCTCTCCGTCCGCGACGAAGCCAACGACATTGTTGCTCAGACCCAGCAAACCTGAGGAAGTGAACGCATATATCCTGATGATGTCGCCCGTGCCCGGATCGGTCAGCACATAGGAATATTCGGTTTCGGTGGACCCCGTCAGGTTGAACAGGCTGCCCGAGCTTGTCGAAGTCTGCCCGCCAATTCCCAAAATGCCCGTGTCGCCGTCTTCCAGGTAGGAATCGTCGTCATTTACAGTGATTTTCTCACCGGCCAAATCGCCGAATGTGACCGTGCCGCCAACGCTTAGATTCCCGAGAGACGCGTTTGGGAACAAGCTTCCGGGGCCGGTATAGCTGGTGACGCTGTCCAGAGCGTAAAGGAACATCTCATGCGAGGACATGGCGCAGGCCCCCTAAAGGTGGGAGGCCCGCAAGCGGTGTCTTATCGTGACGGCTCCAGTTCGGTGGGGGCGGAAGAAAGGCCAACATGCGTATACAAATCCCAAGTTTGCATACGGTTCTGGACGAAAAGGTTTAATATTCCTTTGTGCTGCACCCTTGGGCACGGGTGCAGCAGCTTTTCCCAATGGTCCGGGTCAGCTTTCAAGCCTGCCAACGTCCACAAGCGTTGTGTGGGCGCTGCATCCCTGTCCCAGACGCGAGGTGCCAAGGTCGCGGGTCAGCGTGTTGGGGTTGCCGTGCGGGTCCATGTTCTCGCCGGGATCGCCGAACCATGCGCCTGTTGGCAGCGCGACCACGCCCTGGCGGATGCTGTCGCTGACAGAGGCCCGCGCGCGGCAGGCTCCGCGGGCGTTGAACACGCGCACCAGATCGCCATTTTGCACGCCGCGTTCGGCGGCATCCTCGGGGTGAATGACCAGCGTTTCTGGCCGTGCGCCGGGCACATCGGCCAGCGCGCTTTCCAACTGGCTGTGCAGCTTGTCGCCCGGTTGCGGCGACACCAGATGCAGCGGCGTGGCGGCTGTCGCCGTGCCAAGCCATTCGGTCGGGGGCAGCCAGACCGGATGACCGGGACAGTCGTCATAGCCAAAGCCGTCGATGGTATCGGAAAAGATCTCGATCTTGCCCGATGGCGTTTTCAGCGGCATCGCATCGGGGTCCTCGCGGAACAGTGCGAAAAACGTCCGGTTGGGGCCGCTTTTCTGGATCGGCAAATGCACCCAGTTTTGCGCCCTTAGCCCGTCCAGATCGGGAACATCGACACCCTGACTGGCAGCCCGTTCGCGATATTCCTGATAGAGGATTTCGATCCAGGCATCTGCGTCCTTGCCTTCGGTAAAAGCCTCGCCCAGACCCATCCGCTGCGCGAGGCCGGTAAAGATGGCATAGTCGTCGCGTGCGTCACCCACAGGCGGGATCAGGCGCGGCATGTGGAACAGGTAATCGTCCATACTGGTGCGCCCGATGTCCTCACGCTCGTAGGGTGTGGTGGCTGGAAAGACGATGTCGGCACGTTTCGCCGTGGCGGTCCACCACGGTTCGTTGACGATGATCGTCTCGGGGCGCTGCCATGCCTCGTGCAGGGCGTTCAAATCCTGATGGTGATGGAACGGATTGCCACCCGCCCAATAGACCAGCCGGATGTCGGGGTAGGGCGCGCGGGTTCCGTTAAAGTCATACATCTGGCCGGGATTGCGCAGCATGTCGGCCACGCGGGCCACGGGGATGACCGTGTTGACGGGGTTCTGACCTTGGGAAAAGGTCATGCCGCTCATCCCTTTCAGCGATTTTCCGACCCCGCCGATGGCGCCGTAGCCATAGCCGATCCCGCCGCCGGGCAGGCCGATCTGCCCGATCATCGCGGCCAGAACCGCAGACATCCAATAGGGTTGTTCGCCATGTTCGCCCCGTTGCAGCGACCAGGCCACGGTGATCAGCGTGCGGGTCGTGGCCATGCGCCGCGCCAGTTCGCGGATCGCGTCCGGTTCAGCCCCGCACAGCGGGCTGGCCCATTCGGGTGTCTTGGGTTGGCCGTCGGTCAGACCCAACAGATAGGGGCGAAAGCGGTCGAAGCCGACGGTGTAGCGCTCAAGGAATGCGTGATCTGCCAGGCCTTCGTCTTGCAGCACATAGGCGAGCGCCAGCATCAAGGCGGTGTCCGAGCCAGGGCGCAGCGGCATCCATTCGCACATCTGTGGCGCATCGACCCGCTGCGGGCCGATGTTGACACAGCGCATGCCCTTGGCGGCGAAGCGGTCGAACCAGCCGGCGGTTTCGTGTTCGGTGATGCCGCCCATGCTGACCTGGGAATTCTTCGGATTGACGCCGCCGAACATCACCAGTGTTTCGGTGTTGTCGTGGATGGTCTGCCAGCCGTCCTGATGTTCGTAGAGGAACTTCAAGAAGTTCTCGCCAATGACATGGGGCATGATTGCCTGTGCGCAGCCGGTCGAATAGCTGCCGAAGGATGCCACATAGCCGCCCGCCGTATTCAGAAACCTGTGCACCTGGCTTTGGGCGTGGTGAAACCGCCCGGCTGATCCCCAGCCGTAGGAGCCGCCGTAGATGGCCGTGTTTCCATGGGTCTTGCGGACGCGGTCCAATTCGGCGGCGGCAATGTCCAGCGCCTCGTCCCATGGCAATTCCACGAACGTGTCGCTGCCACGACCGGCAGGGGTGCGCGTTTCCAGCCAGCCGCGCCGGATGGACGGGCGCGCGACGCGGGTGTGGTGATGCACGGCCTCGGGCAGGATGTCGGGAATGGCCGAGGGATGCGGGTCGGCGGCAAAGGGGCGCGTGGCCACGATCCTGTCGTTTTCGACATCGACCTCAAAAGCACCCCAGTGGCTCGTCGTGACCTTGGTGCGGGTGCCTGAGATGTCGGCCATTGGGACGTTCCTTCGGGTGTGTTGGAATTTCGATTTGCGGCGAAGCTAGGCTTGGCCGCCGTCAAATGAAAGACCCATACCGCGCGTCAGGGCGTTTTGGGCGGTGGACCAACGCCGCCTATGCTTCATCTGTAGGTTCCTTTCGCGCGGCGGAATGACTACGAAGGAAGTCGAGGCAGTAAACAGGAGATAAAGATGCGCAAAGCCATCCTTCTTGCAGTTGTGTCAGCGATGCTGGCCACCCTATCCCCCACCGGACCGGCAATGGCCGCCTCTCTTGGGGATTTTGAGGTCACCGGTGTGGATGATGACGACATGCTGAAAATGCGGGCCGGTCCCGGTACGGGCTACAAGGTGATTCTGGGGTTGCCGAATGGCACGGTCCTGCGGGTTCACAGCTGTACGCAGACCGGCGGCACACGCTGGTGCGAAGTGTCGCTCAAGGCAGCGCGCGCGATGAAGGGGCATGTTTCCTGGGCTTACCTGCGCAAGCATTGATCCGGCTGGCGTGATCAAAGGCTGCCGACGATGGCCCGCGCGGCTTCGATGGCGACTGGTGCGGCTTGGTGGGCGAAATCCTCGGGTGTCCACTCAGACAGTGACGCCGCGACGTGGATCGCGCCCAACGGGCTGCCATCCCGTCCGGTGATGGCCACGCCGATGGCCACCTCGCCCAGCACAAATTCGTCATGCAGCAGCGCGAAACCTTCGCGCCGCGCGGTGCGGATTGCGTCCAGTATCTTTTCGGGGTCGGTTTGCGTCTTTGATGTGTAGCCATGCAGCGGTGTGCGTGCAATCACCGCGCGCACCGCATCGTCGGACATGGCGGACAGGACGGCGCGGCCACCGGCGGTGCAAAAGGTCGGGATGCTGTGACCCACAAGGGTCGCGTAAAAGGTTTCGCGTTTGCTTTGCATGCGCAGGGCGTAGATCAGTCGGGTTTCGTCAAACAGGCTCAGGTCGACGCGTTCGGCAACAGTCTTGCGCAGTTCCAGCAGCACCGGCGTCGCCTTTTGAACCACGGGGTCCATGCGCAGCGTATCCAGCGTGTGATCCAGCAACCTGAGCCCCGGAAGATACCCCCGGTCATCGGCGCTGCGCCGGACATAACCCAGTTGCAGCAGCGTGTGCACCAGCCGTTGCGCCGCCGACCGGTCAATGCCTGCCCTTTCCGCGATATTCGCGAGGCTCAAGGGGCGATCTGCGTGGTGAAAGGCGCTGAGCACCTGCATTGAACGCGCCGCGGACCGCACAAAAAGCCGATCTTCCTCTGCTTGGAAATTGGTCGCTTTGGGCGAATCCGAACGCAGAATGCTGGGCATCAAATACCTCTGTGTTGACGTAGGCGAAGAATCATTCCTATGATTGAGATACGATACACATGTATCGCTATGCAATACACTTGCTCGGTTAATGTTCCACGACAAGGGTCGGGCAAGAGGATGGGGATTTCATGAAAGTAGCCTTGGCAGGCTTTCTGCACGAGACGAATACCTTTGCGCCCGATCCGGCGGATATGGCCGCGTTCCAGGCGGGCGGTGGATACGTTCCGTTTGTCAAGGGTGCTGGGATGTTTGAAGCCCTGCGCAGCGTTAATCTGGGCATGTCAGGTGCGCTTGGTGTGGCTGCCGAAAAGGGATGGGATACGGTTCCGGTCCTGTGGGCGGGGGCGATTCCCTCGGCACTGGTGACGGAACAGGCGTTTGAACAGATCCTTGGCGACATAGTCGAAGGTATCCGCGCTGCGGGGCCGCTGGACGGGGTATTTCTGGACCTGCACGGCGCGATGGTTGCCGATCATGTCGACGACGGCGAGGGCGAGATTGCCGCCCGCGTGCGTGCAGTCGTGGGGCCCGATGTGCCCATTGCCGCGGCGCTGGACCTGCATGGCAATATTTCCCAGGCCTTTGTGGATACGGTCGATGTGCTGGTGGGATTCCGCACCTATCCGCATATCGACATGGCCGACACAGGTGCATCCGCGGCGCGGCTGCTGGACCAGTTGATGCGTACCGGCCAGCGCCCGGCCAAGGCGTTTCGGCAGATGTCCTATCTGGTGCCGATCCCGTTCCAGAGCACCGATCTGTCCCCGGCCCGTGCGCTTTACGAGGGGCTGGAGACGGTCGAGGCCGATGGCGCGTTGACCGCGTCGCTGTTCATGGGATTTCCGGCTGCGGACATTCCCGATTGCGGGCCCTGCGCGATTGCATTCGCCGATACTCAAGAGGCGGCAGACCGTGCTGCCGATGCGATTGCAGCCTCTTATGAGGCGGTCGAGTCAGATTTCGACAACGTCACTTACCAGCCGGACGATGCTGTCGCCTATGCCCGGGCCGCAGCGGGCGCGGGTCCGATCGTGATTGCCGACACACAGGACAACCCCGGTGCGGGTGGTGTGTCTGCCACGACGGGGATGTTGCGCGCGCTGGTCGATGCCAATGCCCGAAGCGCCGCCATCGGGCTGATCGTTGATCCCGAAACGGCCCGCCAGGCTCATGCCGCGGGGCAGGGGGCCACGGCCCGCTTTCGCATCGGTGGCCACGCGGCGTTGCCTGATATTCTGCCGGTTGAGGTTGAAGCGGAGGTTGCCTTTCTCTCTGATGGCAAGATGCAGGCGACAGGCCCCTACTATGGCGGCACCCATCTGGATTTTGGCCCATCCGCATGCCTGCGCATCGGCGGTGTATCGGTGGTGGTGACCAGCCGCATCGCCCAGATGGCCGACCGCGAGATGTTCCGTTTTGTGGGCGTCGAACCTGAAGAGCAGGCGATACTGGTTGTCAAAAGCTCGACCCACTTTCGCGCCGATTTCACGCCCATCGCCCGCGAGATCATCGTGGCCGTTGCCCCCGGCCCGATGCCTTTCAATCCCGCCGACCTGCCGTTCACACGGCTGCGCGAGGGGCTGCGACTGTGCCCGAACGGCCCTGCTTTCAAGACTGCGCGTGCCGACCCCGGCACGCCTTGATCGCGGCAGAACCCTGCCGCGCTTTAAACCACCAACGAAAACCAACAAGGGAAACAAAAAATGCTGACACTAAGATCTGCTTTGAAAACCACCCGCGGTCTGGCCGCGGCTCTGGCCACGGGCACAGCCCTGATGGCCCCCAGCGCGTTGCTGGCCCAGGACGGTGAGAAAACACTGACCGCCGTCATGCACTCGGGTTTGCGGGTGCTTGATCCGGTCATCACCACGGCGCACATCACCCGCGACCATGCCTATATGATCTATGACGTGCTGACGGCCGTTGATGAGAATTTTGCCCCGCAGCCACAGATGGCAAGCTGGGAAGTGTCGGACGACGGTCTGGTCTATACCTTTACGCTGCGCGACGGTCTGCTGTTCCACGATGGCGCGCCTGTGACCGGTGAGGATGTCGTTGCCTCGCTGAACCGTTGGGGCAAGCGCGATTCCGGCGGTCAGCTGATCTTTGACGTGACCGCCAGCCTTGAGGCCACGGATGACAAGACTGTCGTCTGGACCCTGACTGAACCTTTCGCGCCCCTGCTGGACGTGATCTCCAAACAGTCGGCAGTGCCGCCGTTCATCATGCCTGCGCGTATCGCAGCGACGTCGCCCGATGAGACCATCACCGAATATATCGGTTCCGGTCCCTTCGTCTTTAATGCCGACGAATACGAACCCGGCGTGTCGGTCACTTACGAGAAATTCGACGACTATGTGCCACGTTCGGAACCTGCGTCGTGGATGGCCGGCGGTAAAGTCGTCAACGTGGACAAGGTCGTCTGGACAACGATGCCGGATGCGCTGACTGCGATCAACGCGCTGTCGGCGGGCGAGATCGACTATCTGGAGCAGGTGCAGATCGACCTGTTGCCGATCCTTGCCTCGAACCCCGATGTCACCGTCGAAAAGCGCGACGAACTGGGCTATGTCGCCGTGGGCCGCCCCAACTTCCTGCTGCCTCCCTTCGACAACCAGCTGATCCGTCAGGCGGCCATGGCCGCTCTGGACCAGGAATCGATGCTGGCGACGATGCAGGGCGATCCCGAATACTATAATGTATGTGGCGCGATCTTCGGTTGCTCGACTCCGCTGGGCAGCGAAGCCGGGTCCGAAGACCTGACCGGCGGCGCGAACATCGAAAAGGCCAAGGCGCTGCTGGAAGAGGCCGGTTATGACGGCACGCCCGTCACGTTGATGGCGCCCACGGATGTGGTCAGCCTGATCAACCAGCCGGTCGTGGCGGCGCAAGCCCTGCGCGAAGCAGGCTTTGTCGTCGATCTGCAATCCATGGACTGGCAGTCGGTTGTACAACGTCGCGCCCAACAGAACCCGGTCAGCGAAGGTGGCTGGAACCTGTTCTTCACCAACTGGATGGTGCCGGAAATCTCTGATCCGCTGATCAACGTGATGGTCAACGGACGCGGGGATGACGCATGGTTCGGCTGGCCGACAGACCCCGAGATCGAAGAGCTGCGTGCAGCCTTTGTGGCCGCCCCTGATGCCGCCGCGCAAAAAGAGGTCGCGGAGAAAATCCAGGAGCACGTCATGACGAACGTCAACTACTTCATGATGGGCGAATACCTGATCCCGCAGGCGCGTCGTAACAACATCCAGAACATGCTGCCGTCCCCGGTGCCGGTGTTCTGGAACGTGACCAAAGAAGCTGAATAAGCTTTACCAAGGGGCGCGCGGCAGCGTGCGCCCCTTTCCTCATTATATTGCGCGCCTGACGCATCCCGCCCGACCAACCCCAAGGAGCATCCCGCATGTTCGTCTATATTCTTAAGCGTGTGCTGGCCACGATACCGGTGATGGTGATTGTCGCCATCTTCGTGTTCCTGCTGCTGCGCCTGACGCCGGG
This sequence comes from Sulfitobacter sp. 20_GPM-1509m, assembly GCF_000620505.1. Taxonomy (GTDB): domain Bacteria; phylum Pseudomonadota; class Alphaproteobacteria; order Rhodobacterales; family Rhodobacteraceae; genus Pseudosulfitobacter. The sequence continues at coordinate 100,146 of NZ_JIBC01000014.1, forward strand.
TGATCCGGCTGCGATCCTTGCCGGAGATGCGGCCACGCCTGCGCAACTTGAACGCATCCGCGACAGTCTGGGTCTGAACGATCCGCTGCTGACGCAATTCATGACATGGATGGGACAGTTGGCGCGTGGCGATCTGGGCACGTCGCTGTTGTCGAACACCTCGGTCGCCGGAATGGTCGGGGCCCGGCTTGGGCCCACCATCAACATCGCGTTGATGACCATCGTGATTTCGGTCCTGCTGGCCGTGCCGATGGGCGTGATTGCCGCATGGCGTCACCGCACATGGGTCGATTTTCTGGTCATGTCCTTTTCGGTTCTGGGCTTTTCGGTGCCGGTCTTTGTGATCGGCTATATCCTGATCCAGATCTTTGCGATCGACCTGCGCTGGGTGCCGGTACAAGGGTACAAGGCCCCCTCGGAAGGGTTCGGCGCTTTCTTCAGCCGCGCGATCCTGCCGTCGCTGACGCTGGCCACGATCTATATCGCGCTGATTGCGCGGATGACCCGCGCGTCGATGCTGGAAGTGCTGGGCGAAGACTATATCCGCACCGCCCGCGCCAAGGGTGTGCGTGAAAACGTGGTGCTGTTCCGCCACGCGCTGCGCAATGCCGCCGTGCCGATCCTGACGATCATCGGCACCGGTTTCGCGCTGTTGATCTCGGGCGTGGTGGTGACCGAAAGCGTGTTCAACATCCCCGGCATCGGGCGGCTGACGGTCGATGCCATTCTGGCGCGCGACTATCCGGTGATCCAGGCGATGATCCTGCTGACCGCGGGCATCTACGTGATGGTCAACCTGCTGGTTGATATCTCCTATTCATTCTTCGACCCAAGGATCAGGTACTGACATGGCCGAAACTCCTCAATCCCGACACAGTGCCTTTCAGGTCCTCACCGGTCTGTTTTCCCTGCCCGCAGGGGCCCGCGTCGGCATCGGCCCGATCCTTGCCGCCGTGATCCTTGTGGTTATCGTGATGGCGGCCCTGTTAGCACCGTATTACGTGCCCTACGATCCGCTGGCGATGAACGCGATGGCGCGGCTGAAACCGCCGTCACCGGAATTCCTGCTGGGCACCGACCCCTATGGCCGCGACATCTTTAGCCGGGTGATGACCGGCGGGCGGGTGTCGCTGTTGATCGGTATCGGTGCGGCGGCGGTCAGCGTGGCGGTGGGGCTGGTCATCGGTCTGGTTGCGGGCTATTTCCGCACCGCCGACAGCATCATCATGCGGATCATGGACAGTCTGATGGCCATCCCCGCGATCCTGCTGGCGATTGCGCTGGTGGCGTTGAACGGTCCCAGCCTGGGATCGGTGATCGTCGCCATCACGGTGCCCGAAGTGCCCCGCGTCGTGCGGCTGGTGCGGTCGGTGGTGCTGTCTGCGCGTGAAGAGCCATATGTCGAGGCGGCGATTGCGCTGGGCTCGTCGATGCCCAAGATCCTGATGCAACACCTGATGCCGAACACCTTTGCGCCGCTGATCGTGCAAGGCACTTATATCTGTGCTTCGGCGATCCTGATCGAGGCGATCCTGAGCTTTCTGGGGGCGGGCGTGTCGACGGAAATTCCCACATGGGGGAACATCATGGCCGAAGGGCGCAGCTATTTTCAGATCAAGCCGGGGCTGATCTTCTGGCCGGGGCTGATGCTGTCGCTGTGCATTCTGGCGATCAACCTGTTGGGCGACACCGCGCGTGATCTTCTGGACCCACGCATGAAAAAGCGGGAGGGATAAGATGGAATTCAAATCCAAAGACTTCAGCGACGCCAAGCGCGTTCTCAAACTGCGCAAGCTCAGTGTCGGCCTGACCGGGCGACCCGACGCCGATCCGGTCCTGAACGAGATCGACCTGGATATTCGCGCGGGCGAAACCCACTGCCTTGTGGGCGAAAGTGGCTCGGGCAAGTCGGTGACATCGCTGGCGGTGATGGGTCTGTTGCCCAAGGATGCGCTGGAAATTCAGGGCGGATTGATCGAGCTGGAAGGCGCCGAGATCACCAATGCCAAGCCTGCGCAGATGCGCGAGTTGCGGGCGCGGCGGATCGCGATGATCTTTCAGGAACCGATGACGGCGCTGAACCCGGTGCTGCGGGTGGGCGAGCAGATCGAAGAAGTGCTGAACATGCACACCGATATGTCCCGCGCCGAGGCCAAGAAACGCACCATCGACATGATGGAGCAGGTGCACCTGCCCGATGTGGAGCGTATCTATTCGGCCTTTCCGCACCAGCTTTCGGGTGGTCAGCGTCAGCGTATCATGATTGCGATGGCCCTGATCCTTGATCCCGACCTGCTGATCGCGGACGAGCCGACAACGGCGCTGGACGTGACCACGCAGTTGCAGATCCTCAAGCTGATCTCGGAAATGCAGGAACGCCACGGCACCGCGGTGCTGTTCATCACGCACGATATGGGCGTGGTGGCTGAAATTGCCGACACCGTCAGTGTGATGCAAAAGGGCCGGATCGTCGAACGCGCGTCCATCCGCGATCTGCTGACCCACCCGAAAGAGGAGTATACCCGCACCCTGCTGGCGGCTGTGCCCAACCTTGCACCGCGCCCCGCGCGTGCGGCAGCAGGGGCGGGCGATGTCATCAAGGTCGAAGGCCTTGAGATGACCTATGGCGGCACCGGGTTCTTCCGGAAGTCCGCAGGCGTCAAGGCGGCGCAAGATGTGAACTTTTCCATAGCACCCGGCCGGACGCTGGGCATTGTTGGTGAAAGCGGATCGGGCAAGTCCACGGTGGCGCGCTGTGTCATGCGGTTGATCGACCCCACCGGCGGTGCCGTGACCGTGGCGGGCAAGGAGATCGCTCAGCTGAGCCGCCGCCAGTTGCAGCCGCACCGCAAACATTTCCAGATCGTGTTCCAGGACCCCTACCGGTCGCTGAACCCGCGCTGGACCGTGGCGCGCAGCCTGTGCGAGGGGCCGATCAACTTTGGCACGTCAAAGGCCGATGCGATGGCTCATGCCGCCGAACTGCTTGAGCTGGTGAACCTGCCGCGCGATGCGCTGGACCGGTATCCGCACCAGTTCTCAGGCGGTCAACGTCAACGGCTTGCCATCGCGCGCGCCGTGGCGATGAAGCCCGACCTGCTGGTCGCGGATGAGGCTGTGTCGGCGCTGGATGTCAGCGTGCAGGCCCAAGTGCTGGATCTGCTGGACGATGTTCAGGACCGCTTTGGCATCGCCATGTTGTTCATCACCCACGACCTGCGCGTCGCGGCACAGATATGCGACGAGGTTCTGGTGATGCAAAAAGGATTGGTCGTCGAACACGGACCCGCGGGCGAGGTTCTGGCCAACCCCAGTCACGACTACACACGCAACCTGATCGAAGCGGCTCCGGGCCGCCATTGGGACTTTGCCAATTTCCGCGCGCTGGACACAACGCGCGCACCACAAGGAGCCATCTCATGAGCGTTATCCCCAAAATCGAAGCCTTCGCTGCCGAGCTGACCGAGATTCGTCGCGATTTTCACGCGCATCCCGAACTTGGGTTCGAGGAAACCCGCACGGCGGCCATCGTGGCCGAGAAACTGCGCGCCTATGGTGTGGACGAGGTGCACGAAGGTCTGGGTGGCACCGGTGTTATTGGTCTGATCAAGGGGCAGGGCGGTGGCAACCGCCGCGTCGGCCTGCGCGCCGATATGGATGCGCTGCCGATTGAAGAGGCGTCTGGCGTTGCCTACAGCTCGACCAATCCGGGACGGATGCATGCTTGCGGCCATGACGGGCACACCACCATGCTGCTGGGCGCCGCCCGCTATCTGGCCGAGACCCGTGATTTCGACGGCACCGTGGTGCTGATCTTTCAGCCCGCCGAAGAGGGCTTGGGCGGTGCGCGCCGTATGATCGAAGAGGGCCTGTTCGAGAAATTCCCCTGTGACGAAATCTACGGGATGCACAACGACCCGAATTCGGAACCGGGCGTGGTCAGCGTGACACCGGGGCCTGCGATGGCCGGAGCCAGCTTTTTCGACATCACCATCACCGGCACCGGCAGCCACGCCGCCATGCCGCACCAGTCGAAAGATCCGATCGTGATCGGCACCGCGCTGATCCAGCAACTGCAATCTGTGGTCAGCCGCAACACGCCCCCGACCAAGCCGTTGGTGCTGTCGGTGACCAAGTTCAATTCCGGCTCGGCCTATAACGTCGTGCCCGGGGCCGCGACCATCGCGGGCACGATCCGCTATTTCCACGACGACGTGATCGAGATGGCCGAAAGCCGTATGCGCGAGCTGTGCGAAGGCATGGCGCTCGCTTACGGGGTCAAGATCGACGTGGACCTGCGCAATGTCTTTGACGTGCTGATGAACGACCCGGATCTGTCCACCGCCTATGTGGCTGCGGCTGCGGGAGTGGTCGGCGAGGATATGGCATCGGAAGGCACCGAGCAGGCGACAGGGTCCGAAGACTTTGCCGACATGCTCAAGGTGGTGCCGGGCGCCTATTGCCGTGTGGGTCACGCGGGCAGCATTCCGCTGCACAATCCTGCCTTTGTGCTGGACGATGCCATCCTGCCGGTCGGCGCGTCCATCTATGCCCGCATCGTCGAGACGCGCCTGCCCAAGTCCTGAGGCGCTACACTATATACAACAACTGCCGGTGCATCGCCGCCGGACCGGAGGAGACACCATGACCAACCCCCTTGATCTGCCCTTTGACGCAGATGAAATGATCGCAGGGCTGAAACCCTGGATCGAAACCGAAAGCCCGACCTTCGACGCCGCTGCCGTCAACCGGATGATGGACGTGGTCCAGCACGATCTGGCGGCACTGGGCGCGCGGGTCGAGCGTATTCCTGGCCGGATGGGGTTGGGCGACAGCGTTCGTGCCACCATGCCCCACCCAAAGGCCGGGGAAGGCGGTATCCTGCTGCTGGGCCACCTTGATACGGTCCACCCTGTTGGCACGCTGAAACAGCTGCCGTTCAAGCGTGAGGGCGGCATCTGCTATGGTCCCGGCCTGATGGACATGAAGGGCGGCAACTATGTCTTTCTGGATGCGCTGCGCAAACTGCTGGCCGCAGGCGTTGAAACGCCGCTGCCGGTCACGGTCCTGTTTACACCGGACGAAGAGATCGGCACACCCTCGACCCGCGAGTTGATCGAAACCGAGGCCAAGCGGCACAAATACATCCTGGTCCCCGAACCGGCCCGCCCGGATGGCGGCGCGGTGATCGGGCGCTATGCGATTGCCCGGTTCAACCTGCAAACCCGCGGCAAACCCAGCCACGCCGGCTGGGCGCTGGCCGAAGGCCGCTCGGCGATTGCCGAGATGGCAAAGTCGGTGGCGGTGATCGAAGGCATGACCACGGACGACTGTACGTTCTCGCTGGGGGTGTTCCATGCGGGCCAATGGGTGAACTGCGTGTCGTCCTTTTGTGACGCCGAAGTGCTGAGCATGGCCAAGACACAGGAGCTGCTGGATGAAGGCGTGGCCAAGATGATGGCGCTGAACTCGGACAGTGGCGACGTGATCATGGAGGTCAAGCGCGGTGTGACCCGCCCCGTGTGGGAACCGAACCAGCCCGGCACCATGGCAATGCTGAAGCTGGCACAAGAGATCGCGGGCGAGATCGGCTTTGAAATGTCGGGAGCCTCGGCAGGTGGCGGCTCGGATGGCAACTTTACCGGCTTTCTGGGTCTGCCCACGCTGGATTCCATCGGGGTGCGCGGCAAGGGGCTGCACACGTTGACCGAACACATCGAGATCGACAGCCTGGTCGAACGCGCCAAGCTGGCGGCGGCCCTTTATTGCCGTCTGGGCGCGTAAACAGCGCGAACCCTCTATATACTGCAGACGACCGCGCGGATGATGCGGTCGTCTTGCCCCAAGCCTCTCGTGATCCTGTGCGATTCCCCCTCGAGGCTGCCCAATTCCCCGAAATCCCGAAAATGACGCATTCGAAAGCGCGATTCTGACGTGACTCGGGTCAGTTCGCTGCGATGAATCGCGCTTGGGCGGGGATTCCCGCAGGAATACCGGGGTCCCGCGTCTGAAACATGAACCTGCTCCACCTTCTGGTGAGAAATGTTGATTGGTAACATATTGATTTAAAACGAGTTCCGGGTTTTTTTCAGAAAACTGTCATATTGCTGAAAAAAGGGGTTGCGGGTTTTGGGCGTTAGACTTAGAACCCCCTTCACCGGCGGCGCAGTGATGC
>NZ_JIBC01000015.1 GCF_000620505.1 Sulfitobacter sp. 20_GPM-1509m
CCAGGACAAGTTCGACCTGGCTGCGATCGCCCGCGCGAGAGCAGCGGGATTTCCCGCCATCAATCCGATTTTGCCTGAGTTGCTGGAATGGCTGCAGGACATAAACTGGCCGGTGGCGGATCAGACGGTTGAACTTCTCTCCGGCTCTGGCCCTGAGATTGTACCACATATCCGAAGAGTGCTCGTGTCCGACGATTCTGTATGGAAATACTGGGTCTTGAGCAGGCTTTGCGGCAGGCTTTCGCCAGCGGACCTGGCTCAATTGATACCCGATATCGCTCGGTTAGCAGACCAGCCCTCTGATGAAGACGTGGCTGAGGAAGTTGATGTGGAAGCGAGAGTGCTCTTGGCCACATTGTGAGATCGGATGCCAATGGCAACTCCGTCCGCTTGTCTGACCTTCACGCGGGTTGCAGTGACGGTCTGGAAAGAGGCCTTTCCGCAGTAAGTTCGCGCGGAATCAAGGCCGCAGGCCGCCGCGCATCGCCGGGCCGCCCCACGGCACGGCGATTTGGTTGCTGTTGCGCGGGACGGATAGCTGGGATGTGCTTGGCTGCCATAAAGTGGCATGCACGACGGTCGGATCGCCGCACCTCGGCCCGTCGATGCGCGGCTTTGAGAGCGGCAGCTTCGTCCGCATAGCGGACCCTCGCGCCTCCCGCAGCGAAGGTCTGGGTCGGCATGGCTTGCCGCCGCGCTTCAGGAAAACCGGACCCTAGTGTCGCATTGGCATGGCATCCGACGCCTTGAGGTGGCGCAGTTTGTCGGGGTTGCGGGTGACATAGATTGCCCGGATCAGCCCGTTCTCGATCTCCAGCGCCGTGGTCTGAAGCTGGCCGTCGCTTTCGCGGCTGATGCAGCCGGGCAGCCCGTTGATGTGCGTGAGTGCAATCAGCGTCGAGCCGTTGTCGCGGAAGTGGTCGGCAAAGCCGGCGTGGGCCTGTACCACCGCGTCGCGGCCAAGGACCGGCTGGATGACCGTGGGCCGTTGTCCGCCGCCGTCCGCGTGCAGGCTGATGTCTTCGGCAAGCAGCCTGCGCAGTGCGCCCATGTCGCCCGCCCGCGACGCGGCAAAGAAGGCGGCGGCGATCTGTTGGCCGCGTGTCGCGTCGACGCTGAACCGGGCGTTGTCCTGTTGCACGTTCTGCCGCGCACGGGCGGCCAGCTGGCGGGCGGCGGCGGGGGTGCGGTCGATGATGCCCGAAACCTCGTCAAAGGGAACCCCGAACACGTCGTGCAACAAGAAGGCCGCGCGTTCGAGCGGGGACAGGCGCTCCAGCGCCAGCATCAGCATCAGGGTGATGTCCTCGGACGGGTCCGTGACCACCGGATCGGGCAGCCATTCGCCCAAGTAGACCTCGCGGCGGCGGGCGGTCGTGCGGTGCAGGTCCAGACACAGGCGGGTGACGATGCGGCGCAGATAGGCGGGCGGGGACTGGACCGACGCGGGGTCAACCGCCTGCCAGCGCAAGAACGCGGTTTGCACCACGTCCTCGGCATCGGCGACGGATCCCAGCATCCGGTAGGCCAGTTTGACCAGCCCCGGCCGCGCGCTGTCAAAGATATGGGCGGGGTCGGTCATGGGGTCAGAGCCTATGCGGCGGGTTTCAGCCATTGCACATCCAGCTGCGTGATCTTCGGGTCACCCGCCAGGTAAGGGCGGGATCGGGCGAGGTATTCCAGATAGGACGGATGGTTCAGGAACGCCTGCGCCGCAGTTTGCGAACTGTAGGCTTGAAAGGCAATGACCACATCCGCGTCCTGCCCGAAGGAATAGGCATAGCTGATGTGGTCGGGATTGGCGGCGATGGCAGGTTGCATCAGCGCGTCCCAGGTTTCGCGCAGGGCGTCGCGTTTGCCGGGCAGGGTGCGGTGTTCGATAATCAGGCCGTACATGGTGTCTCCTCATGCGGTTGCGCCGGGTGTGTCCCGGCATATGAGTAAGACGTTCGAAACGGGCGGGATGTGACATGGCGGACGGAAAATGACCCTAGGCCAGCGGTTTTGACAGCCCGTCCACCACCAGATTGCGCAGGCGTTGGGCCAGCGGGCTGAGCATGACGGATTTGCGCTGGATCAGGTGATAGGGCGAGATCACCATCGGTTCCCGGACCGCAATCGCCTGTATCCCGCCCACGCCCGAGCTGCGGACCAGGTCGCCGACCTCGCTTGAGACGGGCGAGATCAGGTCGGAGGTTTGCAGATAGGCGATCATCACCAGCAGCGATGTGGTGGTCACAACGTCATCGGGCAGGGGGATGTCATGGGCGATAAACGCCTCTTCGACCGCGCGGCGCATCGGCGTGCCGGTGGCCTGCGCGACCCAGCCGTATCCGGCCAGATCGGTGATCGAGGGGCGGGCGATGCGGGTCAGGGGGTGGCCTGCGCGGATCAGGAATTCGGCGGTTTCATTGCGCCATTCCATGATGTCGAACGCGCGCGGGTCCAGGTCGGTGGGCACGCGGGCCAGCACAAAGTCGTATTCGCCGTGCAGCATGTCCTGCATCAGCGTGTCGCTGGGGCCGACGCCGACATAGACTTCGGCGCCTTCGATGTCCTGTTTCAGCCGCTGGATTGCGGGCACCACATAGGCAATCGCGGCCCCCGTCACCGACCCCACGCGCACGGTGCCGGTGCGGCCCGCGCCAAAGGCGGTGACCTCGTCCACAGTGTCGGCCAGCCCGCGCAACAGCCCGCCCGCGTGGCGGATCAGGACGCGGGCGATGTCGGTGGGCACCATCCCCTTGGGCGTGCGGGCGAACAGCGGCTGGCCCACCATCGCCTCGACCTCGGCCAGCATCCGCGAGGCGGCGGGCTGGGTGATCGACAGACGCTGGGCGGCCACGGACAGCTGTCCGTGTTCGTCAATCGCGTGAATCAGCCGCAGGTGGCGCCATTGCAGGCGTGAGGTCAGGTCTTGCATCTGTCAGACATTCCATTTTTGCTATGCACCTGTCAACTTATGTAATTTGATCGCTATGTCCTGAAGATGTTAGCGTGGCGCCGGACGCAGAAAAATGTCCATCATTTTGTCCCGTACGCGGGACCTGGCCAACCCAAATGCGGCGCGGTCAGCTTTTGGGAGGAAGACATGAACAAACTTATTTCGGGGCTTAGCGCCCTTGCGTTTGGCGTGGGTCTGATGACCGCGCCGGTCCTGGCTCAGGACAAGGGCACGATTGGCATTGCGATGCCGACCAAATCCTCGGCCCGCTGGATTTCCGACGGCAACTCGATGGTCGAACAGTTCGAGGCGGCAGGCTATACCGTTGACCTGCAATATGCCGAAGACGACATTCCCAACCAGTTGGCCCAGATCGAAAACATGATCACCAAGGGTGTCGATGTGCTGGTGATTGCCGCGATTGACGGCACCACCCTGTCGAACGCGCTGGAGAACGCGCATTTCGCGGACATCAAGACGATTGCCTATGACCGGCTGATCCGCGACAGCGAATATGTCGACTATTACGCCACCTTCGACAACTTCAAGGTCGGCGTGCAACAGGCCAGTTCCATCGTCGACGGGCTGAAGGAACGGTTCCCCGATGTCAGCCCCTGGAACGTCGAGCTGTTCGGCGGGTCGCCCGACGACAACAACGCCTATTTCTTCTACAACGGTGCCATGTCGGTGCTGCAACCGCTGATCGACGACGGCACCATCAACATCGTGTCCGGCCAGATGGGCATGGACACGGTCGGCACCCTGCGGTGGGACGGTGCGGTGGCACAGGCGCGCATGGATAACCTGTTGTCGGCGCATTACACCGACAAGGTCGTGCATGGCGTCCTGAGCCCCTATGACGGGTTGTCGATTGGTATCCTGAGCTCGCTCAAGGGTGTGGGATACGGCTCGGGCGATCTGAAAATGCCCATCGTGTCCGGTCAGGATGCGGAATTGCAGTCGATCAAGTCGATCATCGCGGGCGAACAGTACTCGACCGTGTTCAAGGACACCCGCGAACTGGCCCGTGTGACCGTGGGTATGGTCGATGCGCTGCTGCAAGGCGGCGAGCCTGAGATCAACGACACCACCACCTATGACAACGGCGTCAAGGTTGTGCCGTCCTACCTGCTGGAGCCGGTGTCGGTGGATGCCAGCAACTACGAGGCGATCGTCATCGACTCGGGCTACCACTCCAAAGACGATCTGTAAGACCGGATCGCGATTGCAAAATCGCCTGTCCCGCGCGCTGTGAACGGTGCCGGGGCAGGTCGCAGGAATGGGGGCAGGGGTATGACAACTCTTCTGGAAATGCGCGACATCACCAAGACCTTTCCGGGGGTCAAGGCGCTGGACAACGTCAACCTGAAGGTGACCGAAGGCGAGATTCACGCGCTGGTCGGTGAAAACGGCGCGGGCAAGTCCACGCTGATGAAGGTGCTGTCGGGGGTTTATCCGCAGGGCACCTATGACGGTGACATTCATTACGACGGGCAGGTCGCGCGCTTTGGCGGGATCGCGGACAGCGAGGCGCTGGGGATCATCATCATCCACCAGGAGCTGGCGCTGGTGCCGTTGCTGTCGATTGCGGAGAACCTGTTTGTCGGCAACGAATGTGCCAGCAAGGGTGTGATGAACTGGCCCGAAACCTTTCGGCGCACCGAGGCGCTGTTGAAAAAGGTGGGGCTGAAAGAGGCCCCCGCCACGCCGGTGGACCGGCTGGGCGTGGGCAAGCAGCAACTGGTCGAGATCGCCAAGGCGCTGTCCAAGGACGTGCGGTTGCTGATCCTGGACGAACCCACCGCCGCGCTGTCGGAATCGGACAGTCAGGCGTTGCTGGATCTGTTGCTGGAGCTGAAGGCCGAGGGGGTGACCTCGATCATCATCAGCCACAAGCTGAACGAAGTGCGCCGCGTGGCTGACACCATCACGGTGATCCGCGACGGCGCGACGGTGTCGACGCTGGATGCGCGCACCGAAAGCATCACCGAGGACCGCATCGTGCGCGACATGGTGGGGCGCGACATGTCGCAACGCTATCCCGAACGGGAACGGCGTGCGGGTGACATGCTGATGGAGGTTCAGGGCTGGAACGTCTGGCACCCCGAACACGCCACGCGCCAGATGATCAAGGACATCAACTTTCACGTGCGCGCGGGCGAGGTCGTGGGCATTGCCGGGCTGATGGGTGCGGGGCGCACCGAGCTGGCGATGAGCCTGTTCGGCCGCAGCTACGGGCAGAACATCAGCGGCACCGTGAAGCTGAAAGGGCAGGCGGTGGACACCTCGACCGTGGCGGCGGCGATCCGCAGCGGGCTGGCCTATGTCACTGAGGACCGCAAGGAGCTGGGTCTTGTGCTGGAGGACACGATCCAGCGCAACATCACGCTGGCCAACCTGCGCGACGTGTCCAGTTCCGGCGTCATCAACGAGGCCGAGGAAACCAAGGTGGCCGAGCGGTATCGCAAGGCGATGAACATCCGCACGCCCAGCGTGTTCCAGAAGGTCATGAACCTGTCGGGGGGCAACCAGCAAAAGGTGGTTTTGTCCAAGTGGCTGTTTGCCGGCCCCGAGGTTCTGATCCTTGACGAGCCGACGCGCGGCATCGACGTGGGCGCGAAGTTCGAGATTTACGGGATTATCAACGCGCTGTCGGCGCAGGGCAAAGGGGTGGTCATGATCAGCTCCGAAATGCCCGAGCTGCTGGGCATGAGCGACCGGATTTACGTCATGAACGAGGGCCGGTTTGTCGGAGAGCTGGACGCATCCGAGGCCAGTCAGGAACGCATCATGTCGTTCATCGTCACAGATTAAGGGAGCGGCAGAATGACCGATACCACACAGGGCGAACGCGCCACACAACCGAACATGGGGGCCTATCTGCTGGGCCATTTGCGCGAATACGGGCTGTTGTTCGCCCTGATCGCGATCATGCTGTTCTTTGAAGTGGTGACCGACGGCACGCTGTTGCGGCCCGTGAACATCACCAACCTGTTCTTGCAGAACAGCTATATCATCATCATGGCGCTGGGGATGCTGATCGTCATTGTCGGCGGGCACATCGACCTGTCGGTCGGCTCTGTCATGGGCTTTGTCGGGGCGCTGGCCGCCGTCATGATCGTCAATCTGGACGTGCCGGTGGCGATCACCATCCCTGTCTGTCTGGTGGTGGGTGGTCTGATCGGCGCGGCACAGGGGTACTGGGTGGCCTATTGGAATATCCCCAGTTTCATCGTGACGCTGGCGGGGATGCTGGTGTTTCGCGGGCTGTCGCTGTGGCTGCTTGAGGGGCAATCGGTGGGGCCGTTCCCGCGGTCGTTCCAGCTGCTGTCGACGGGGTTCATTCCCGATGTGTTCGGGGTGGGCCGTCCCAATGCCACGGCGCTGGCCGTGGGGGTGATTGCCGCCTGTGCCATCGTCTACCTTGGGATGCGCAAACGCGCCCGCAACATGGCCTACGGGATCGAGGACGAGCCGCTGAGCTTTTTCGTTGTGCGCAATGCCATCGTCGCGGGGGCGCTGTTGTTCGTGATCTACAAGCTGTCGACGTTCCGGGGCTTGCCCAACGTGCTGGTGACCATGGGGCTTTTGACCATCGTCTATGCGTTCATCACCGAACAGACGACCATCGGGCGGCGTGTCTATGCGCTGGGGGGGAATGTGAAGGCGGCCAAGCTGTCGGGCATCCCGACCGAGCGGCTGACCTTCCTGACCTTTGTCAACATGGGGGTGCTGGCGGCGCTGGCCGGTCTGATCTTTGCAGCAAGGCTGAACACGGCGACGCCCAAGGCGGGCTTTGCCGTCGAGCTGGACGTGATCGCGGCGGTGTTCATCGGGGGTGCGTCGATGTCGGGCGGTGTTGGCAAGATTGTCGGCGCGGTGATCGGGGCGTTCATCATGGGCGTGATGAACAACGGCATGTCGATCATGGGCATCGGCATTGATTACCAGCAGGTGATCAAGGGTATGGTGCTGCTCGCTGCCGTGATTTTCGACGTCTACAACAAACAGAAACAACGCTGAGGGGCATTCAAGATGACGTTTCAACCCGCCGCATGGCCCCGCAAACTGCGCTCGCAGGAATGGTTCGGGGGCGACAGCCGTGACCATATCTACCACCGCAGCTGGATGAAGAACCAGGGGCTGCCGGCCGATCTGTTTGACGGGCGGCCCGTGATCGGCATCTGCAACACCTGGTCGCAACTGACGCCCTGCAACGCGCATCTGCGTGATCTGGCCGAACGGGTGAAGCACGGGATTTACGAGGCGGGGGGTCTGCCGTTGGAGTTCCCGGTGTTCTCGACCGGTGAAAGCGCGCTGCGCCCCACGGCGATGATGTACCGCAACCTTGCGGCGATGGACGTGGAAGAGGCCATTCGCGCCAATCCGCTGGACGGTGTGGTGCTGCTTTGCGGCTGTGACAAGACGACGCCCGCGCTGCTGATGGGGGCGGCGTCGGTCGATCTTCCGGCGATCATGGTGTCGGGCGGGCCGATGATGAACGGCTGGTTCCGCGGCGAGCGGGTCGGGTCGGGCACGGCGCTGTGGCAGATGTCCGAGGACATCAAGGCGGGCAAGATGTCGCGCGAGGATTTTCTGGAAGCCGAGCAGGCGATGAGCCGCAGCCCCGGATCGTGCAACACCATGGGCACTGCGTCGTCGATGGCCAGCATGGTCGAGGCACTGGGCATGGCGCTGTCGGGCAATGCGGCGATCCCTGCCGTGGACAGCCGCCGCCGGGTGATGAGCCACGTCACCGGCCGGCGCATCGTGCAGATGGTCAAGGACGACCTGAAGCCGTCTGACGTTCTGACGCGCGACGCGTTTCAGAACGCGATCCGCACCAATGGCGCGATTGGCGGGTCGACCAATGCGGTCATTCACCTGATGGCGATTGCGGGGCGTGTGGGGATTGATCTGACGCTGGACGATTGGGACACCTTCGGGCGCGACGTGCCGACGATCGTGAACCTGATGCCGTCGGGCAAATACCTGATGGAAGAGTTCTTTTATGCCGGCGGCCTGCCCGTGGTGATCAAGCGGCTGGGCGAGGCGGGATTGCTGAACCGCGACGCGCTGACCGTGTCGGGTGACACCGCGTGGGATCAGGTCAAGGATGCGGTGAACCACAACGAGGACGTGATCCGCCCCGCAGGGGAGCCGCTGGCGAAACAGGGCGGCATTGCCGTGCTGCGCGGCAATCTGGCACCCAAGGGCGCGGTGTTGAAGCCGTCCGCCGCCAGCCCGCATTTGCTGACCCATCGGGGGCGCGCCGTCGTGTTCGAGGACATCGACGACTACAAGGCGCGGATCAATGATGACGATCTGGACATTGATGAAACCTGTGTGATGGTGCTGAAAATGTGCGGCCCGCGCGGCTATCCCGGCATGTCCGAGGTGGGCAATATGGGCCTGCCGCCGAAGGTGCTGAAAAAGGGCATCACCGATATGGTGCGCATTTCCGATGCGCGGATGTCGGGCACCGCTTATGGCACCGTGATCCTGCACACCAGCCCCGAGGCGGCGGCGGGCGGGCCGCTGGCCATCGTGCAGAATGGCGACATGATCGAGCTGGACATGCCCAACCGGCGTTTGCATCTGGACGTGCCGGATGACGAGATTGCGCGGCGGCTGGCGGCGTGGGAAAACCCCGTCGTGCCACCCGCCAGCGGCTATGCGCGGCTGTTTCATGACCATGTGCAGGGGGCTGACACGGGGGCGGACTTTGATTTCCTTGTCGGCTGTCGGGGCAATGCCGTGCCACGGGATTCGCACTGATGGCGGGGCAGGGTTTGGCGATTGTTGGCGTCGGCAAGATCGCCCGCGACCAGCACATTCCGTCGATTGCGGCGACGCCCGCGTTCACCTTGCAGGCCACCGCCAGCCGCAATGCGGGGGTGGACGGGGTCGCGCGCTATGACCGGCTGGAGGATCTGCTGGCGGCGCATCCCGAGATTTCCTGTGTGTCGTTGTGCACACCGCCACAGGTGCGTTACGCCGATGCGCGCCGTGCCTTGCTGGCAGGGCGGCACGTGATGCTGGAGAAACCGCCCGGTGCGACGTTAAGCGAGGTGCATGACCTGATCGCATTGGCGCGCGCGCAGGGCGTGGCGCTGTTTGCCACATGGCATTCGCGCCATGCCGCCA
Source organism: Sulfitobacter sp. 20_GPM-1509m (assembly GCF_000620505.1). Lineage (GTDB taxonomy): Bacteria > Pseudomonadota > Alphaproteobacteria > Rhodobacterales > Rhodobacteraceae > Pseudosulfitobacter. The sequence continues at coordinate 9,092 of NZ_JIBC01000015.1, forward strand.
GCGTTCAGGCGGCGCGGGCGTGGGTGCAGGGCAAGGACATAACCCGCGTCGAAGTCGTCTGGAAAGAGGACGTGCGCCGCTGGCATCCCGGACAGGACTGGATCTGGCAGGCGGGGGGCCTTGGCGTGTTCGATCCGGGCATCAACGCGCTGTCGGTGCTGTCCGAGATTTACCCGCGTGCGGTGCATCTGACGCAGGCCGAACTGTATTTCCCCGCCAACCGCGACACGCCGATTGCCGCCGACCTGACGTTTCACGACCCCGGCGGCGCGGATATGACCGCCGCGTTCGACTGGCGCCAGACCGGGCCGCAGACCTGGGACATCCGCATCGAGACGGCCCAAGGCACCGCGACGCTGAGCGATGGCGGTGCGCGGCTGGTGGTGGAGGGCGCAGAGGTCAGCGCGGGGCCGGATCACGAATACCGCGCGCTCTACGCCCGCTTTGCCGAAGTTGTGGCGGCGCGTGAGGTCGACGTGGACCTGCGCCCGATGATCCATGTTGCCGACGCCTTCACATTGGGCCGCAGGCAGGCGGTCGACGCCTTTGACTGGTAAGCCCCGAGACATTTGAACACCCGAAAGGATCTCGCTTTGACACAGACTCTGACAGGCATTTTGCCAGTGGCCCCGACCCCGTTTCTGGACGACGGACAGGTGGACGAAGACGGCATGCGCCGTGTTCTGGACTGTTTGATCGACATGGGCGTGGATGCGATTTGCATCCTTGCCAACTATTCCGAACAGTTCCTGTTGTCCGACGCCGAACGCGCCACGCTGATGCGCATCAGCCTTGAGCATGTGGCAGGCCGTGTGCCGGTGATCGTGACGATCAGCCATTTCTCGACCGACATCGTGGTGGCCCGCGCCAAGGCGGCGCAGGTGATGGGGGCGTCGATGGTGATGATGATGCCGCCCTATCACGGGTCGGGCCTGTTCCCTGCCGAGGCGGGGGTGTTCGAGCATTTCGACGCGGTCAGCCGCGCGATTTCGATCCCGATCATGGTGCAGGACGCACCGCTAAGCGGTGTGACCCTGCCTGTGCCGCTGCTGGCGCGGATGGCGCGCGAGCTGGAGAATGTGAGTTACTTCAAGATCGAATGCCCCTTTGCCGCCGACAAGCTGGCCGCATTGATCGAAGCGGCGGGCGACCACATCGCGGGGCCGTTCGATGGTGAAGAGGCGGTGACCTTGCTGGCCGATCTGGATGCGGGGGCGACGGGGACGATGACATCGGGGCTGTTTCCCGAACACATCCGGCCCATTGTCACCAGCTATCTGGCAGGCGACCACGATGCGGCGCTGAAACAGTGGCAGGTCTGTCTGCCGCTGATCAACCACGAGAACCGCCAGTGCGGGCTGCGCGCCTGCAAGACGGTTTACGCGGCGGGCGGGGTCATTCGCAGCGACCACGTGCGCCATCCGCTGAAACCGCTGTCGGACCGGACCCGCACCCGGCTGTTGCAACTGGCCGGTGACATGGACCTGATCGCGCTGAAATGGGGGAAATAGCGGGCTGATCCGGCCAGACGAGTTGCATTCGGGCGCGAAATCAGGCTCTTGAAGGGTCAGGTTTCCCGGCCAAAGGTGCACCAGACGATGAATTTCCAGCCGACCCGCCTGCCCGAGGTGATCTTGCTGACGCCGCGCCGTTTCGGGGACGCGCGTGGCTGGTTCACCGAGACGTGGAACAAGCGCACGCTGGCGCAGGGCGGGATCAGGGCGGATTTCGTGCAGGACAATCATTCGATGTCGGCGGACGTGGGCACGCTGCGCGGCCTGCATTATCAGGCACCGCCCCACGCGCAGGACAAGCTGGTGCGCTGCACCCGTGGTGCGATCTGGGACGTGGCGGTGGACGTGCGGCGCGGGTCGCCGCGCTATGGCCAGTGGGTCGGGGTCGCGTTGACCGCCGAGGGCGGCGCGCAGCTGTTCGTGCCCAAGGGGTTCCTGCACGGCTTTGTCACCCGCACGCCTGATTGCGAGGTGCAGTACAAGTGCACCGATTACTATGCGCCGGACGCCGACGGGTCGGTCGCCTGGGACAGTCTGGGCATTGACTGGGGGCTGGCTGGCGCACCAGTGCTGTCCGACAAGGACCGTGCGGCACCTGCCTTTGGCGACTGGACATCGCCCTTTGTCATGGAGGGCGTGGCGTGAAGATATTGGTCACAGGCGGTGCGGGGTTCATCGGCTCGGCCGTGGTGCGCCGTGCCGTGGGGCAGGGGCACGCGGTGGTGAATGTCGATGCGCTGACCTATGCCGCCTGTCTGGAGAATGTAGCATCGGTGGCGGACAGCCCGCTGTACCGTTTCGAGCAGGCCGACATCCGCGACCGCGCGGCGCTGGACCGGATATTTGCCACCCACCAGCCGGATGCGGTGATGCATCTGGCTGCGGAAAGCCACGTGGACCGGTCGATTGACGGGCCTGCGGATTTTATCGAAACGAACATCACCGGCACCTTCAACATGCTTGAGGCGGCGCGGCAGTATTGGGTTGCCCATGGGCAACCTGCCGGCTTTCGCTTTCACCACATCTCGACCGATGAGGTGTTTGGGTCGCTGGGCGCGGCGGGACTGTTCACCGAAGATACGCCTTATGACCCACGATCGCCCTATTCCGCGTCCAAGGCGTCGTCGGATCATCTGGTGCGGGCCTGGGGGGAAACCTATGGCTTGCCGGTGCTGGTGACGAACTGTTCCAACAACTACGGCCCCTATCATTTCCCCGAAAAGCTGATCCCGGTGGTGATCCTGCGGGCGCTGGCGGGCGAGGCGATCCCGGTTTACGGCGACGGGCTGAACGTGCGCGACTGGCTTTATGTCGAGGATCACGCCGACGCGCTGCTGTGTGTGCTGGGGCAGGGGGCGGTGGGCCGGACCTATAACATCGGCGGCGAGAACGAGGCGACGAATATTGATCTGGTGCGCATGATCTGTGCCGAACTGGACCGGCTGCGCCCTGACGCGGCCCCGCATGCCGACCTGATCACATTTGTCACCGACCGCCCCGGTCACGACCGGCGCTATGCCATCGACCCCACGCGCATCCGCACCGAGCTGGGCTGGCGGCCTTCGGTCACGCTGCAAGAGGGCATCGCGCGGACGGTGCGGTGGTATCTCGAAAATGCGGACTGGTGGCAACCGCTGCTGGCGCGCGAGGGTGTGGGCGTGCGGCTGGGCACATCCACAGGAAAGGCAGCGACATGAAACGCAAGGGCATCATTCTGGCAGGCGGGTCGGGCACGCGGCTCTATCCGATCACCATGGGCCTGTCGAAACAGCTGATCCCTGTCTATGACAAGCCGATGATCTATTACCCGCTGAGCGTGCTGATCCTGGCCGGCGTGACCGAGATCGCGATCATCACCACGCCCGAGGATCAGGACCAGTTCAAGCGGCTGCTGGGGGATGGCAGCCAATGGGGGCTGCGGTTCGACTATATCGTGCAGCCGTCGCCGGACGGGCTGGCGCAGGCCTATCTGCTGGCCGAGGATTTTCTGGCCGGTGCGCCGTCGGTGCTGGTGCTGGGCGACAACATCTTTTTCGGCCACGGATTGCCCGAGCAGTTGCAGGCGGCGGATGCGCAGGTCAGCGGCGGCACGGTGTTCGGCTATCGGGTGTCCGATCCCGAGCGCTACGGCGTGGTGGGCTTCGACGCGCAGGGGCGCGTGCAGCAGATCGTGGAAAAGCCGCAGGTGCCGCCGTCGAACTATGCGGTGACGGGGCTGTATTTCCTGGACGGGCGCGCGCCGGAGCTGGCGAAACAGGTCACGCCGTCGGCGCGTGGCGAGCTGGAGATTGCGGACCTGTTGTCGCTGTATCTGGCCGAGGGCAGCCTGACGGTCGAGACCATGGGGCGCGGCTATGCCTGGCTGGACACCGGCACCCACGCCAGCCTGCTGGACGCCAGCAATTTCGTGCGCACGCTGACCATGCGGCAGGGGCAACAGGTGGGATCGCCGGACGAGGTGGCGTACCGCATGGGCCTGATCACCCGCGAGGCGCTGCGCGCGCGGGCGGCGGCCTTTGCCAAGAATGCTTATGGGCAATACCTGATGGATATTTGCGACGAAGGGGCGTGAGGGCCGCGCCGGTTCCACGCCCGCACCTGCCAATCTGCCATTGATTGCGTGACAAAACCGGCCCGCACAGCGGACGGGGTGCCAGGGCATCCTCTTGGCGGTTCCGGGTAAACCTATGTTTATCCGTTGTTTTTTTCCTCCGTAATGCACGGTTTCGGCAAGAATCCGTCAATTTACACCCATAGGTGGCAAGAGATCGCCCATTTTCCCGAGCGCTCCAAAGGGGCGGGGAACAACCGCGTCTGTCCGAGTGTTGCCCTCGCATAACCCACCTTGAAGGAGGAACTGGAAATGAAACTCAAGGCAATCATGATGACCACCGCGGTCTCCGCAGTCATGGCAACAGGCGCATTCGCTCAAACGAGCACCACGCCCGAAGCAGACCCGAACGCGGCAACCACAACCGAGCAAGCTATCGCACCGACATTCATGTCGATTGACGAGATGACCGTTGGCGATCTGCTGGGCAAAAGCGTTTATGACCCGAACGGCGATTCCATCGGTGACGTCGACTATGTTCTGGGCAGCGAAGGCAGCGCGAACGTGGTGATTGGCATCGGCGGCTTCCTGGGCCTGGGCGAATACACCGTCGCTGTCCCGCTGGATGAGCTGAGCCTGGACGCAGAGTCGCAAAATGTTCAGATGGACACGACAAAGGAAGCGTTGAAAGCGCTGCCTGAGTTCGACGAAAGCGATGTCGAAAGCCTGCCGGACGAAACCCAGCTGAGCACGCTGATGGCGGCCAACGATACGGCTGCGCCTGCTGACACGACTGCCCCTGCGGCAATCGCGCCCGCGGATTCGACCGAAAGCACAGGCGCTGCAACGGATTCGTCCAGCAGCACGATGTCTGACGACAGCGCGGCCGGCACTGCCACGGATACCGCACCTGCAGCAGATGCAGATGCGACAGCCGACACGGCAACCGGTGATGCGGCCAAGCCGGAAGACACCACAACTAAATCGTCCAACTGATCGCGTTGCATATCAGATTTGGCAAAATGCGCCCCCGATCACGCTGATCGGGGGCGTTTTGCTTTGCGTGTGTGTGAACCCGGGGGCTTTGGGGTGTGCGGCTGATGATTACATAATCCGTATTATAGGATTTAAATCATTATTTAAATCACGGGCGCTTTATCCCTCGGTTTCGCCCTTCCGCGCCGCTGTCCGGCGGTCGGCCAGTGTCGGGCTGGCGTCCAGATCATCGCTTTCCACTTTCAGCGTGTCATGCCCTGCGGGGCGGCGGGTGCGTTTGCGGCGGGTGCCGTCGGGGGTTGTCTCGATGCTGCGGGGCAGGATCAGCCGGTCAACCACGCTGCGGCGCAGGCCCAGGGTCGAGGTCACATCGAACATGCGCGCGGCCACAGCCTCGACGGCGTCCGGTTGCACCAGCAGGTCGATGCGCACCACGGGGCGGGATTTCTTGCCCATGGCGGTCAGCAGCAGCACATCGACCACGCCCGCCGTTGCGCGCAGGGTGTCGGTGGCGGCACCCAGTTCCTCGCCGGTCATGTCGTCGATGTCGCAGGACAGTTGCACAAGCTGGTCGTGCATCATGCCGCTTTCTGCGGTGTCGAACAGCGTGACGCGCAGGATATTCGGCAGACCTTTCATCACACGCGTGCCTGCGCCCGAACCCACGCCCGACAGCCGACCGGGCGGGCGGGTGCCGTGGCTGCCGCCGGTGACATGGGCCAGGATCGCGGCCCCCGTCGGCGTCACCCGTTCGCCCGCGATGCCGTCGTCGTGCCAGTCATAGCCTTGCAGGATCAGCGCCGTCGCAGGCGCGGGCACCGGCAGTTTGCCATGTGCCGTATCGACCAGACCGCCACCCAGCGGCAGCGGTGCCAGGCTGTAGGTCGCCCCGCCCAGTGCGGCGCAAATGCTGCCCGCCGCCGTCACGTCCATCAGCGCGTCCCAATCCGCGATTTCGTGGAAATGCACGCGGTCGATGGGAATGTTATGCACCTGCGCCTCGGCCTCGGCGATGCGGTGCAGGATGGCACAGGCGGCGTCCGCCGTGCCGTCGGACAGCGGCGCGGTTTCCAGCAGGGCGCGCATCGCCTTGTAGGTGGTTTCCGCCCCGTGCCGCGCATTTATGCCACCCTTCGCCAGAACCAGCTTGAACTGGCGCGACATGATGCCGGATGCCACATGTTCGGTCAGCGCGGGATGCCCCACCTCGGCGGGCAATACGGCGGCGACATCGGCCAGAACGCGGTCGGTCAGGTCGGGACGTGCGTGCAGCATCGCCGCGATGAACATATCGCCCGCTGCCCCGCCGACGGGGTCCAGATGCAGATGCAGCCCCATCAGTGTGCGTCCGGCCAGGGGTTGACCAGCCGGCCATCCTCGAACTGCATCTCTTCCAGATCGCCAATAATCTCGAACCCCGGACGGTCGCGCAGCTCGGGCAGCATCGCCTCGGAGGCATAGAGGTATTCCAGCTTCAGCGTGTTCGGAATGCGCAGCAGGCGCGGCTTGGTGATGTCCTCGGCGCCGCAGGTTTTCACCACCGTTTGAATGGCCGACCGCGCGCAGGGCATGACCATCGGCAGCTTGGCCTGCATCAGCACCTGCGAGGTCAGGCAGTTGGCATAGACGGCCTCGCGGTCAAAGTTTTCCTCGATCTGCGCGGTGATGACATCGGCCCGCGCCGCCCCGTTGCCGTTGCCATTGCTGCGCGGCGACAGCCCCAGTGCCACCAGCCGTTCGATGTGCAGGTGGACCTGCATCTTGGGGCTGGAAAAGCGGTGGGTGATGTTGGGGTCCATGCCGGTGCCGGAAAACTCCTTGCCGATCTCGTCCACCACCAGCACGTCCAGCGTGCCGGATGCCGTGGGCTGGTCCAGCGGCCCGACCGGCAGGCGCGGCATGTTGGCCATCGCCTCTTGCAACAGCGGTGCCTCGGCCTCGAGCAAGCCGTCGCTGTCCAGAACCTCGACCCGCGCCAGTTCGTCATAGGCGTTCTCGATGGTGCCGATGCCGAACAGCACCTTGCAGCGCTCCAGCTTCATCCGCGCCATCTTGGCGACAAAGATGCCGACGTTGTCGATGCCGCGCGCGTGGCAGTTCTCGGCCCCCGATTGCTTGCCCAGCCCGATCGACAGCATCTTGGCCAGACCGCTTTCGTTGGGCGCGCGGAAAGAGGTGTGCGGTTTGATCCGGTTGAACAGGATGATGCCGTCGGCGGCATTGGCATAGCGGTCCATGCGCACCGACATGCCGTTGTCCAGAACGCCGATTTCATCGGTGTCCATCGACGAACGGATGGGGCAGCCGATCACCTCCTCGGTCACGCCCAGCTTGGCCAGCAGGGCGGTCTGCCCTTCGGCGGTGGCGCCGCCGTGGCTGCCCATGGACGGCACGACAAAGGGGTCGGCGCCGCGTGCGCGGACCTCGGCCACGATGGCGGTCAGCAGTTCGGGGAAATCCGCGATGCCCCGGCTGCCTGCGGTGATGGCGATGGACATGCCCGGCTTGACCTTGTCCGTGCAGGCGGCGCGCGCCATCGCATCGCGCACGGCGGCGGCGGGGTCACCGGCGCGGGTGGCGGCGAAGGTCTGGCGGCACAGCGCGATGCGCGGCAGCACCGTATCCTGCACCAGCTTTACATAATTGGGTGTCATATCGTGGTCTTCCTTGTCAGCCCGTCACGCCAATCGGCCAGGGTGCGAATTCTTCTTCTCCGACGCCCAGTGCCTCGGATTTGCTGGCCTGCCCAGAGGCGACGGCCAGGATATGGTCGAAAATCTCCTGCCCCAGTTCGGCAATTGTCTTGTCCCCATCAATCACCGTGCCACAGTTGATGTCCATATCGTCCTGCATCTGGGTGAACATCGGCGTGTTCGACGCCAGCTTGATCGTGGGCGACGGATACGACCCAAAGCAAGAGCCGCGCCCGGTGGTGAAACAGATCAGGTTGGCCCCGCCCGCGATCTGCCCCGTCGCAGACACCGGATCAAAGCCGGGGGTGTCCATGAACACCAGCCCCTTTTGCGTCACCGGCTCGGCATAGCGGTAGACTTCCATCAATCCGGTGCTGCCGCTTTTCTTGGCCCCGCCCAGCGATTTTTCCAACACGTTGGCCAGCCCGCCGGCCTGATTGCCGGGGCTGACGACGCCGTTGATCTGGGTGTCGCGGCCCTTGGTATAGTCCAGCCACCAGTCCATGCGCTCGACCAGCTTGCGGCCCACGGCCTCGGACTGCGCACGGCGGGTCAGCAGGTGTTCCACCCCGAAAATCTCGGGCGTTTCGGACAGGATCGCGGTGCCACCGTTGCGCACCAGAATATCCGCCGCCGCCCCAAGGCCCGGGTTGGCCGACAGCCCCGACAGCCCGTCCGAGCCGCCGCATTGCATCCCGATGGTGATGTGTTCGGCGCTGCACGGGGTGCGCTGTACCTGATTGGCGGCGTCCAGCATGTCACGCACGGCGGCCTTGCCCTCGGTGATGGCACGCGCGGTGCCGCCCACATGCTGCATGGTGATGGTTTTCAGCATCTTGCCTTCGGCCAGGCTTTGTTCCTCGAAGAACTGCGCCAGATTGTTCCGCTCGCAGCCCAGCGACAGCACCACGGCGCCGGCCATGTTGGGGTGCCGGATATAGCCCGCCAGCGTACGCCGCAGCAGGTCCATCGGTTCGCCCGTCATTTCCATGCCGCAGCCGGATTCGTGGATAAACGGGATCACCCCGTCGACATTGGCCCAGTCTTCCATGCGCTCTTCGTCGAAATAATTGCCGATCTTGCGCGCCACGGTGGCGGAACAGTTCACGGTGACGAACAGGCCGATATAGTTGCGCGTGCCGACCTGCCCGTTGTCGCGGCGGATGCCCATGAAGCTGGCGCGCTGGTCCTCGGGCAGGATGTCCGTGGGCACGTAATCGCGGGCAAAGGCGTAATCCTTGTCCACCGCGTCGAACTTGATGTTGTGGCTGTGCAGCCAGTCGCCGGGTGCAATGTCATGGGCGGCATAGCCGATGACCGTCTCGAATTTCAGGATCGGCGCGCCGCTCTGGATCGGGCGGATGGCGATCTTGTGGCCCTGCGGTGTGTCGTGGTTGGCGGTCACGCCGTGGTCGGGCAGCGGTGTCCCTTGGGCAATCGGTCCGGTGGCAACCACCACGTTGTCGCCATCCGACAGCAAGAGTACCCTTGCGGTGGCGTTTCGGTCTAAGGTGGGGCTGTCCATCGGCTGTGTGCTTTCGGTTGGCTGAAAAAAGACTTCGGGTTTGGGAAGCAAACTGATATATTAGGATTAACAGGAACAAAGTGCCCTCGCAATGAATGAATCCAGCAAATCACAAGGCCCGGCGATGAGCCTGCTGCCCAAGGCCATGCGCAGCGCAGGCATGGCGCTGTTCGAGGGTGGGCCGACCGGGCGCGGCGTCTATGACAGCCTGCGCGACCAGATCGTCAAGCTGGACCTGCCACCGGGCACGCCCTTGTTGCGGGCCGAGCTGGCCGAAACCTATGGCGTCAGCCTGACACCGCTGCGCGATGCCTTGCAGCAACTGGCCAAAGAGGGGCTGGTGCATATTTTCCCGCAGTCGCGCACGCTGGTCACGCCCATCGACGTGACCGCCATCCGCGAGGCCCAGTTCATGCGCATCGCGCTGGAAACCGAGGTGGTGCGCGAGCTGGCAGCCGGGATTGCCCCCGAGGATCTGGCGCGGCTGCGCAGCATCGTGGCGCTTCAGGCCGGGATCGCGCAGAACCCAGGCGATGTGCCGACCTTTCAGGAACTGGACGAGGCGTTTCACCAGACGCTGTTCGTCGCCGCGCGCCACGTACAGACCCAGCGGATTTTGCGCAGCCACGCGGGCCACCTGGAACGCCTGCGCCGCCTGCACCTGTCCGACACCGACGACGCGGGCCGGATGCGCAACAACCAGCAGGTGGTCGAAGGGCACACGCAGGTGGTCGATGGCATCGAGGCCGGAGACGCCGCCCGCGCCATGGACGCCCTGCGCCGCCACCTGCAACGCACGGTGGACCGCATTGCGGAAAAGCGCGCCGCCTTCCCCGAGTTTTTCGCGCCCGAGAAGGGGTAGCTCTGGAGCTGTTCATGGGTCCGGTTGCAGGGTCGCCCGAAGCGGGTATTCGTGCATCGCGTGGTTAAGGGCTGGTTAGAGCCCTTTCCGTATTCCCCCGCGCGGAATCAAGGCCGCAGGCCGCCGCGCATCGCCGGGCCGTCCGCCGGCACGGCCCGACGATGCGCGGCTTAGCACTCTATTTCATGCGTCCGCTCTGTCCCGCACACCGCACCAAGACAGCTCAGCGGATGCACGTCGGCGCGCCAGGTCCATCCGCATCTGCTTACAGCCCCGCCAACCCGTTCGCCTTCACAAACCCATCCAGCGCCGCCTGTTGGCGGTCGGTCAGGGGCCAGGCGGAGGGCGGGCGCGTCGGGCCGCAGTCCTGGCCGATGGCCATCAGCGCGGCCTTGACACCGGTGACATTGGTGCCGTTCTGCTCTTCCGCGCGGATGTCTTCGAACACGCGCATCTCGTCGATCAGGCGGTTGGCCGTCGGATAATCGCCTGCGTCCAGTGCCGCGTGAATTTCCATCGACCGTTCGGGCCAGACGTTGATCAACCCCGAGGTGAACCCCCGCGCGCCCACGGCATAGAGCGGCGGTGCCCAGACCTCGGCCAGACCGCCGACCCAGACGATATGATCGGGACAGGCCGCGATGGCACGGGCCAGGTTCAGCGGGTGCGGCGTGGCCCATTTCACGCCCTTGACCCCCTCGACCTCGCACAGGCGGGCGATGCCCTCGGGGCCCATGGCGTCGTTGCGCAGGTACAGCATGACGGGCAGCCCGCCTGACGCCTCGCGCACCGCCTTGATGTAATCCACCGTCCCGCGCGGCGACACGAAGGGATCGGGCGGCTGGTGGATCATCAGCGCATCGGCACCGGCGTCGGCGCTGGCGCGGGCCAGCACACAGGCGTCGCGGATGCCGCGCCCGACACCGGCCAGAACCGGCGCGCGCCCAGCGACCATCTGCGTGACTTCGCGCACCATGGTACAGGCCTCGTCGGTGGTCAGCGCGTAGAACTCGCCGGTGTTGCCGTTGACGACAGGTATATGCACCCCCGCCCCGATGGCGCGGTCGATGATCGGCGCGAGCTTGTCGGGCGCGATCTCTCCTGCGGCGTCATAGGGGGTCACCAGAATGCCCGATATGCCGGTCAGTGCTTTTGTCAGATCGTGGGTCATGGGCCTGCCTTTAGAAAATGTCCGGTTCAGCCGCAGCCGCACCGAATTGCGTTGTCAGATAGTCGAAATCACAGCCCTGATCGGCCTGCCCGACGTGGCGCTGGAACATATAGCCCCAGCCGCGTTCATAGCGGGGCGCCGGCGCGACCCAAGCGGCACGGCGCGCGGCGATCTCTTCTTCGGGGACCAGCATGTCCAGCGTCCGCGCCTCCAGATCCATGCGCACCATGTCCCCGGTTTTCAGCAGCGCCAGCGGCCCGCCGATGAACGCCTCGGGGGCGACGTGCAGGATGCACGCACCGTAGGATGTGCCCGACATCCGCGCATCGGAAATCCGCAGCATGTCGCGGTGGCCTTGCTTCAGCAGCGCCTTGGGCATCGGCAGCATGCCCCATTCGGGGAAGCCGGGGCCGCCTTGCGGGCCTGCGTTGCGCAGCACCAGCACGTGATCAGGGGTGACATCCAGATCTTCATCGTCGATGGCCGCCTTCATCTCGGGGTAGCTGTCGAACACCAGAGCGGGGCCCTCGTGGCGGTAGAACCTGGGATCGCAGGCGGCGGGCTTGATCACCGCACCGTTGGGGCACAGGTTGCCGCGCAGCACGGCCAACGAGCCTTCTTTATACACCGGATTGGACAGCGGGCGGATCACGTCGTCATTGTAGACCGGCGCGCCCGCGATGCCGTCGGACAGCGGTTTGCCGGTGCAGGTGATCGCGTCACGGTCCAGCTTGTCGCCCAGCTGATCCATCAGCGCGCGCAGCCCGCCCGCGAAATAGAAGTCTTCCATCAGATAGTCCGCGCCCGAGGGCCGGATGTTGGCGATCAGCGGCGTCGTGCGCCCCAGCGCATCCAGATCGTCCAGCTCAAGCGACACACCGGCGCGGCGTGCCATTGCCAGCAGGTGCACAACAGCGTTGGTGGAACAGCCCGTCGCCATCGCCACGATCGCCGCATTGCGTACGGCGGCGGGGGTGATGACCTTGTCGGGCGTCAGATCCTCCCAGACCATATCGACAATGCGCCGCCCGCAGGACGCGCTCATCCGTTTGTGGCCCGCGTCGGCGGCAGGGATCGACGACGCTCCGGGCAAGGTCAGCCCCATGGCTTCGGCAATCGCCGTCATGGTGGATGCGGTGCCCATGGTCATGCAGTGCCCGTAGGACCGCGCAATGCCACCCTCGACGCCGACCCATTCCTCGGATGTGATGGTGCCCGCGCGCCGTTCATCCCAGTATTTCCACGCATCCGACCCGGACCCCAGCGATTTGCCCGCATAGTTGCCGCGCAGCATCGGGCCCGCGGGCAGGAAAATGAACGGCACACCGGCGCTGATCGCGCCCATGGTCAGGCCGGGGGTGGATTTGTCACAGCCCCCCATCAGCACCACACCGTCCAGCGGGTGCGACCGGATCGTCTCTTCGGTCTCCATCGCGATCATGTTGCGGTAGAGCATCGAGGTCGGCTTGGTAAAGCTTTCGTCAATCGAGATGGTGGGAATTTCCAGCCCCAGACCGCCGGCCTGCGCGATCCCCTTTTTCACGTCCTCGGCGCGGTCGCGGAAATGCAGGTGGCAGGGGTTCATTTCCGACCAGGTGTTCAGGATGCCGATGACGGGCCGGCCTTCCCAGTCCTCGGGGCCAAGGCCCATCTGCATCATCCGTGACCGGTGGCCAAAGCTGCGCAGGTCATCGGGGGCAAACCAGCGCGCGCTGCGCAGTTGATCGGCGGTTTTCTTGTGCTGGGTCATCCTGGCCCTCCCAAAGCGGTGGATTTTGCAGAAGTTCTGGCGTTTGGGCCTTAACTTTTCCCAACTAATATATTACCATATCAGACAAGATGTCGAGCTTGTTTTGGAAAAAGCCCCGCTGCCGGTGCACACAACAGTCCCCGGTGGCACGCCGCCACCGCAAGGGGCGTTTGGTTGATACCGCCGGGCCGCAAACCTACAAGTGACACAAACCGGCGCAACACCACCGCGCCGAAACACATATGAATCAGGAGCACTTCATGACCGCAGACATCAAAGGTTTCACCCCGCACGGCAAACACCTGATCGCGGGCGAATGGGTCGCAGGCGAGACCACGTTTGAAAACGAACCGGCTTCGGGCCGCCGCGACACATTTTCGGTCGGAACACCCGCCCATGTGGACACCGCTGCCGCCGCCGCCGAGGATGCCTTCTGGACCTACGGCTATTCCACCCGCGCCGAACGCGCCGCCTTTCTGAACGCCATCGCGGACGAGATCGAGGCCCGCGCCGACGCGATCACCGACATCGGCAGCCGCGAATCCGGCCTGCCCACTGCGCGCCTGCAAGGTGAACGTGGCCGCACCACGGGCCAGCTGCGCCTGTTCGCCGACCACATCACCAGCGGTGCCTACCTGGACCGGCGCATTGACGCCGCCCTGCCTGACCGCCAGCCCGCCCCGCGTCCCGAAATCCGGCTGATGCAGCGGCCCATCGGCCCCGTCGCCGTGTTCGGCGCGTCGAACTTTCCGCTGGCCTTTTCCACCGCCGGGGGCGACACCGCCGCCGCACTGGCTGCCGGCTGCCCCGTTGTGGTCAAGGGCCACTCGGCCCATCCCGGCACCGGCGAAATCATCGCCGAAGCCATCCACGCCGCGATCAAGTCCTGTGGCGTGCATCCCGGCGTGTTCTCGTTGATCCAGGGCGGCAAGCGCGACATGGGCCAGGCGCTGGTGCAGCATCCGCTGATCAAGGCCGTGGGCTTTACCGGATCGCTGGCCGGTGGCCGCGCGCTGTTCGACCTGTGCGCCCAACGCCCCGAGCCGATCCCGTTTTTTGGCGAACTTGGCTCGGTCAACCCGATGTTCATCCTGCCCAACGCCGCCGCCGCACGCGGGGCCGACATCGGCACCGGCTGGGCCGGATCGCTGACCATGGGCGCGGGCCAGTTCTGCACCAACCCCGGCATCGCCGTGGTGGAAAAGGGTGCCGATGGCGATGCTTTCGTGGCCGCCGCCAAATCCGCGCTTGAGAAGGTGGACGGGCAGGTCATGCTGACCGACGGCATCGCGCAGGCCTACCGCGACGGGCAGGCCCGCTTTACCGGACGCAACGCGGTGCAGCCGCTGCTGGAGACCAAGAGCGAAGGGCGCATTGCCAATCCGAACCTCTACGAGACCGACGCCGACACCTACCTGCAAGATCACGCGCTGGGGGAAGAGGTCTTTGGCCCGCTGGGTCTGGTGGTGCGCGTCAATTCCGCCGACGACATGCGCGATCTGGCCAAAGGGTTCGAAGGCCAGCTGACCGCGACGATCCACATGGACGACGCCGACGCCGATGCCGCCCGCGCCCTGCTGCCCATTCTGGAGCGCAAGGCCGGCCGCGTGCTGGTCAACGGCTTTCCCACCGGCGTCGAGGTCAGCGAGGCGATGGTGCATGGCGGGCCCTACCCCGCCTCGACCAACTTTGGCGCGACCTCCGTGGGCACCATGTCGATCCGCCGCTTCCTGCGGCCGGTGTCCTATCAGAACGTGCCGACCTCGATCATGTCCGACGATCTGGCCGAAAGCTGAAGGCCATGGCCAGCAAATCGCCAAGCGGTCTGATCGGCCCCGTCGCCGTGCTGGACGTGCTGACAGCCGAGGTGCAGGAACAGGTGCGCGGCTATGCGGCGGGTCTGGACCTGCGGTTCAGCCCCTCCGCTTCGGCGCAGGACTTTGCCGCCACGGTCCGGGGTGCGCCCTATATCGTGGCGCGCAGCCTCGGCTTGCCCGCCGAGGTGCTGCAACAGGCCGACGCGGTGCAGCTGGTGCATCAGTGGGGCACGGGCACGGACGGCATCGCGCTGGACGTGGCCCGCGCGCGCGGTATTCCGGTGGCGCGCAGCCCGGGCGTGAACGCGCCCACGGTGGCCGACCTGACCATCGGGCTGATGCTGGCCACCCTGCGCCGCATCCCGCAGATCGACGCCACCACGCGGGCGGGCAACTGGGGTCCGGCGGCGCTGATTTCCGGCGCGCGGGACCTGAACGGGATGACCGTGGGGCTGGTCGGCTTTGGTGCCATCGGGCAAGAGGTGGCGCGGCGTCTGTCGGGGTTCAACTGCACGGTACTGTATCACCGCCGCTCGGGTCCCATGGCGGACACAGCGGCACGCCATGCGACGCTGGACGAGATTTTCACCACCTGCGACGTGGTCAGCCTGCACGCGCCGCTGACCGACAGCACGCGGCATCTGGTGGGGGCGGCGCAGTTGGCGCAGATGAAGCCCGGCGCCTTCCTGATCAACACCTCGCGCGGCGGGCTGGTGGACGAGGCGGCGCTGACCGCGGCGCTGCAAACCCGTGCCATCGCGGGGGCCGGTCTGGATGTGTTCGCGCAAGAGCCGGTGAACCCGGACAACCCGCTGCTGGCGCTGGACAACGTGGTGGCCCTGCCCCACATCGGCGGCCGCACCGACGACAATCTGGAGCGGATGGTGTCCCATTGGGCCGCCAACATCCGCGCCTTTGATGCGGGTCAGGGGATCGATCCGGCGTGTATCGTGCCGTAGGCGCGTGGTGAGATCATCGTGCCCTAGGCGCGTTGGTCTTAGTCGTGCCGTAGGCGCGTGGGCCATTATCGTTCCGTACGCGCGGACAGGAACCGGCCAATCGACCCCTTCGGGACAGCGATCAGGATCAACAGCGCGGACAGCAAGGCTGCGCACAGGAAAGCGAAGGCGATGGCATAGACCGGCCCCTCTGCCGCGCGTTCGATTGCCGTGGCAAAGACAAAGGCCACGACACTGGACAGCGACGCGATGATTGAAGAGCTGAGGCCCGCCAGGTCCCCCAAGGGCCGCATCGCGAATGCATTGAGATTGCCAAACAAAAGCCCAAGCGCAAAAAAGCCGAACCACGCCAGCCCAAGCAACAGCGCAAACGGGGGATGGCCGCCCGTCAACGCCGCAGCCCCGAGGATCGCCGCCCCCGACAGGCCGAGAAAGCCAAGGCCTGCGACTATCGGAGCCTCCATGCCGGTGCGGCGCACAAAGCGCACGTTCAAAAGCAATGCAGTCCCGGTGCCTGTTGCCAGCAGTGCGAAAAACAGGGGCATCGACGCAGGCAGGCCATACACCGTGCCGAACAAATCCGCCGCGACCGCGAAATAGGTCAGCTGCGCGCCAAAGACAAAACCCGTGGCGATGACAATCGGCGTGACATCCTTGCGCCGGAGCACGGCAAGGGTGTTCGCCCTCAGCCGCTTGTACTGAAACGGAATCCGTTTCTCCGCAGGCAGCGTTTCAGGGTGTCTGAGCCAAAGCCAGGCGCCCAGCCCGAAGGTCAGCCCGAAATAGCCCCAGAACACGCCCCGCCACCCGCTTGCCGCTGCGATCTGCGCGCCGATGGCGGGCGCGATCATGGGCACAAGGATCAGCAAGGTGAAAATGACGGACATCACCTGCGCCATGTCCGCGCCCGCATAGCGATCCCGGATCATCGCCCGCGTCCCGATTTTTGGCCCTGCCACGCCGACACCCTGAAGAAACCGCCCCGCGACAACGGCTCCGAGACTGTCGCCAGTGGCCGCCAGCGCCGTTCCGGCGACAAAGACGACCAGCCCCGCGATCACCGCCGGACGCCGCCCCACCGCGTCGCTCATCGGGCCGATGAGCAGTTCCCCGAATGCCATGCCAAACACGAAAACAGTGATGATCTGCGGGATGGTAAACGGAGGCGATGCGCCAAGCTCTGTCTCGATCAAGAGCATCGCGGGAAGCACGCCGTCAATTGCCAGGGCCGTCAGCGCCGTGAGCGCAACATACAGCGAGAACCGTTCAATATTGCCCACGTGCTTACCCCGTCGATCGCCCTTGGCCCAGACCGGACCCCTGCGAGGTTTACCAGTCGTTCAAATGAAATGCAGCATCAAGACGCAAGGGCCGGGGAATGTCTCTCGCCGCGTGTGGAAGGTCAGGCGATTTTGACCTGCACGTCAGGAACTGAGCCAAAATCCGAAAGCAGACTGTCCCCGCGCGGAATCAAGGCCGCAGGCCGCCGCGCATCGCCGGGCCGTCCGCCGGCACGGCGATTTGGCTGCTGTTGCGCGGGACGGATAGCCGGGATGTGCTTGGCTGCCATAAAGTGCCAGTCACGCAGGTCGGATCGCCGCACCACGGCCCGACGATGCGCGGCTTCGCACTCCATTTCAAAGGGCAGCTATGTCCGCGCTGCGGATCTTGGTACGGGGCGCGGCGAAGATCCGAATCGAGCCCAAACTACCTGGTGTTGCGGCAGGCATGAAAGTCCGCTATGCGGAAATGCAACACGCTCATCGTGGAGTAACCGGATGCATCCATCGATCATACGGCGCACCCTACCGGGGTGGGGAACCACTTACGGCCCTTCCGATGAGGGAAAATCTTCAGCCATTCTGATCCTCCACGGCTCTGAAGGAGGCACGTCCGGTTGGTCTCATCGAACTGCTGCCCTTCTCGCGGCAGACGGTTTCTTGTGCTACCCCCACAGTTATTCGAAGGGGGGGAATGCTTGGAATGCTGGGCACATCGAAGACGTTGAAATCGAGCACACCGTCCAAGCCCTTTCTGCCCTAAGAAGTTTCGCGCCATGCAACGGGAAGGTTGCTGTTTATGGTGTGTCGCGCGGTGCGGAACATGCTCTGCTTCTTGCAGCCTTGATGAGCGAGGCGAATATGCAGGGCCAACCCGATTCAGTGGCCTGCTTGGCTGCCCCGGATGTCGTCTGTGGAGCGTTCGACGCGCGTTGCTTTCGTGATAGTGGCGACCCGGGCTGGCAACCATGGGATCCTTCACGGCGGGCTTGGATGTGGCAGGGATCGACGGACAAGCTGTTGCCGTCAGAGCCGATCAACGTGGAGGCCTATTCAGGTCCGCTCTTTTTATCTGTTGGGCTAAAAGACCAAACCTGGTCCCCGGAAATGACCAAAAGGCTACACAAGCGCAGAAAAGCCAATGGGAAGCCGGTTGAAGCCCACTACTACGCAGACGAAGGCCATCTCCCCGGCAGTGAGGGCGAGAACCGTCACTATGAGCTGTTGCTGTCCTTTCTCAAGCGAACAATTGGGCCATAGAACGCCCAGCGTTACTGGAAAGCAGCCATCGGCACAGCTGCAGCGAAAGGGCGTTTTGTCAGCGCTGCGGATCTTGGTACGGGGCGCGGCGAAGGTCCGAATCGAGCCCTTATTGACCGATGCTGCGGGATGCACGAATGGCCGCTTCATTGCGAGTCATGCACACAATCAATGCAAGTTGTTGTCACAAATGACCGCAGTGGCCTTCCTCGAAATCCCACGCGCCTTTTTGCTCTCCGCGTTCCAAAAACGCATACGCGATTTCGATGCCTACTTTCTCGGGAACGTCTACCGCGTACAGTTGGTATCCAAAGTCTCCGTGTTCGTATGAGCATCCAAGGCGCTCGAGTGGTTCCCAAAGTTCGGCAAACAGCGTTGGATTATGTTTGCCGTGCGAAACAAGAATTCGGTATGTGGAATGCCCAGATTTTGGACCGAGGCCGACAACTTTTATTTGGCCTTCAACCTGGCTCGTCATGACAGCGTCCCTTAAGCTGATGCCTTTTGCAAAGAACGGCGAATTCTCAAGCCGATGGACACCGGAACCAAGATTGGTTGCCCAAACACTTTCAGTTGAAAAACCATGCCAAGTGTCTGAGCCGAGATCAAATATGACCTTCTGCATTTGATTGTTTGTTGCGTTCATATGTGTACGTTAGGTTGCGTCTGACGTTGTGTCACTACCTTAGACAAACCCTGAAGCCGCCATTGGCACCATCGCGGCGAAAGCCCGCTTCGTCCGCGCTGCGGACCTTGGTACGGGGCGCGGCGAAGGTCCGAATCGAGCCCTTTCCGCATTCTACCCGCGCGGAATCGAGGCCGCAGGCCGCCGCGCATCATGCCTCAGGCATGTCTGCGACATGACGGGCCGTCCCCCGGCACGGCGATTTGGCTGCTGTTGCGCAAGACGGATATGTCGGATGTGCTTGGCTACCATAAAGTGCCAGTCACAGAGGTCGTATCGCCGCACCACGGCCCGACGATGCGCGGCTTCGCGAATGGCAGCTAAGTCCCGCATAACTGCCGTTGGCCGTCAGGTTCGGCAACGATCACGCTTGTGGCCTGCGTCGGAGGTCCGGTCCGCAGTCTGTCAAAGGTCCGCGACGTTTCTCCCCACGAAACTTTGCGCCAATCTGACCTGCCGCCGAAAATCGGGCTTGAACTCCGGGCACGTTACAAGATAACAAACGAGTTACGTTATAACATACCATTGTTTGGGATGTGCACGCCTCGGGTCCGCCCGGCTGCGTGGCACGGCCTGACCTTGGACACGCAATCACCCGGCGCGCGCGTGACCGGGACAGGAGGACTCTTGCCATGCGCCGCGCGATCACAGTCGGCAAAAACCGCGTCGGCACGACACCCAAGTCGGCACGGGCCGCGCCTGCCACGTCGCTTCCCTGATTTCACTCCAGCCATCGACAAGGAGGCCGCATGACGACCACCGCTGACCCCCGCCTTCCCGTTACAGTCCTCTCCGGCTTTCTTGGTGCCGGCAAGACGACCCTGCTGAACCGCGTTCTGAACAACCGCGACGGACGCCGCGTCGCCGTCATCGTCAACGACATGTCAGAGGTGAACATCGACGCCGACCTTGTCCGCGCGGATACGGAGCTGTCCCGCACCGACGAGACCCTGGTCGAGATGTCCAACGGCTGCATCTGCTGCACCCTGCGCGACGACCTGTTGCAAGAGGTGCGCAAGCTGGCCGGAGAGGGGCGCTTTGACTACCTGCTGATCGAATCCACCGGGATTTCCGAACCCCTGCCCGTCGCGGCGACCTTCGACTTTCGCGACGCGGCGGGGCACAGCCTGTCGGACGTCGCGCGCCTTGATACGATGGTGACGGTGGTCGATGCGGCGAACCTGTTGAACGACTACGCCAGCCACGATTTCCTGCGCGACCGGGGCGAGACATTGGGAGAGGAGGACGCGCGCACGCTGGTTCACCTGCTGACCGACCAGATCGAATTCGCCGACGTGGTGATCCTGAACAAGGTCACGGACGCCGGACCGGAAAAGGTCGATGCCGCGCGCAAGATCATCCGCAGCCTGAACGCCGATGCCCGGATCATCGAGACAGACCGTTCGGATGTCGCGCCGGATGCGATCCTGAACACAAGGCTTTTCGATTTCGAAAAGGCGCATGAACATCCGATGTGGGCCAAGGAGCTGTACGGCTTTGCCGATCATGTGCCGGAGACCGAAGAATATGGCGTGGCCTCCTTTGTCTACCGCGCGCGCCAGCCGTTCGATCCGTCCAGGGTCATGGCGGTGCTCAACGGGGATCTGCCCGGTGTCATCCGTGCCAAGGGGCATTTCTGGATCGCGACGCGCCCCGACTGGGTGGCCGAGTTCTCGCTTGCCGGTGCGCTGTCGTCGGTCACGCCGCTTGGACAGTGGTGGGCCACGATCCCGCAGGACCGTCACCCGGATCACGACAGCGCCCGCGCCTATCTTGCGCAGCACTGGCAGGAGCCCTGGGGCGACCGGCGGCAGGAAATCGTCTTTATCGGGGCGGGCATCGACTGGCCCGCACTGAAGGCGCGGCTTGATGGCGCTTTGGTGCCGGAAGAGATCGCGCCGGGTCCCGATGCGCTTCCCGATCTGCCCGATCCTTTCCCGGTCTGGCGGAGGGCGGCGGCATGAGCCGCAACGTGTCCACCACCCTGCGCCGCAGGCGGCGGCCCGACCCGATGCAGGCCTATGACGCCCTGCCGCGCCCGCTCAGGGCGTGGATGGCGCAGGCCGCGCTGCCCTGGTCGCCTGCCTCGTGCCGCCGGATCTGGGTCAAGGCCCGGGCCGAGGGCGCAAGCCAGGACGACATACTCGACCGGCTCGCAAGGGCCGAACGGATGACCCTTTCCCGCGACCGGTTCTCGCTGCACGCGCGCCGCGCCCCCATTCACGATCAACAGGACTACACCACATGAAACACACCCTGGCATTCCTTGCCGCAGCCCTGATCACGGCGGCCCTGCCCGCCATGGCCGACGACACGCTCGACGTGGTCGCGCAATTCGAGATCCAGTCGCCCGAGCCATCGACCTCGGGCTATATCTTTACGCGCATGGGCATCACCGAGACGCTGACCAATGCCGACCCCCAAGGTGTCCTGACGCCCGGCCTTGCCACGGAATGGGCGGCCTCGGAGGATGGGCTGAGCTGGACCTTCACCTTGCGCGACGGCGTCCGGTTCCATGACGGCACCGCAATGACCGCAGAGGCCGTGGCCGCCGCGCTGGACATTGCCCGCGCAAAGCCCGGCCCGCTGGCCAAGACGCCGATCACGGCGATCGAGGCCACGGACGGGGCGGTCGTGGTCACCCTGTCAGAGCCCTTTGCCGCGCTCCCGGCTTACCTCGCCCACTTCAGCGCGCAGATCCTCGCGCCTGACGCCTATGGGGCGGAGGACGCGGGCGTCGCGGCCATCGGCACCGGTCCCTACAAGATCACGGAACTGACCCCGCCGCTGAGCCTGAAGGCCGAGGCCTTTGGCGACTACTGGGGCCCCGCGCCGCATGTGCCGCACGTCAGCTATTCCGCCGTCAGCAGGGTGGAAACCCGTGCGCTGATGGCGGAATCCGGTGATGCGGACTTTGTCTTTGGCCTCGATCCGGCCTCGGTCGCGCGGCTGGGCCTGTCGGACACGGCCACCGTGCATTCCGTGGCCATCCCGCGCGTTCTGCTGATCAAGGTCAATGCCGGTCATCCGGCCCTGTCCGAACCAGAGGCCCGTCAGGCCCTGTCGCTGGCCATTGACCGCGATGGCATCGCCAAGGCCGTGCTGCGCTATCCCGAAGGGGCGACACAGCTTTTCCCGCCGTCCGTCGGGGACTGGCATAACGACAGCCTTGTGCCGCTGTCCTACAACCCCGAAAAAGCGAAAGAGCTGCTGCTGGGTCTGGGCTGGACCATGGGCCGCGACGGCATCCTGACCCGCGATGGCGAACGCTTTGCCCTGACGCTGACAACCTACCCCGACCGGCCCGAACTGCCGCTTGTTGCCGCCGTGCTGGAACAGCAGTTCCGCGCCATCGGGGTCGAGCTGACCATCAACACCACCAACTCCTCCGAGATCAGCGCGGGCCATGCCGACGGGTCGCTGGACCTTGGTCTGATCGCGCGCAACTTTGGCCTGATCCCGAACCCCGTGGGCACGATCCTGTCGGACTATGCGCCGGCGGGCGACTGGGGTGCGATGGGCTGGCAGAATGACGAGATCACGAGCCTTGCGCACAGCGTCGCGCGCGGTGACGCCAGTGCCTCCGAGCGCGCCCGCATCACCGAGATCCTGCAGACCGAGCTGCCGATCATCCCGATTGCCTGGTATCGCCAGACTCTGGCCGTGGCCAAAGGCGTCGAGGGCGTGGTGATCGACCCGTGGGAGCGGACCTTTGGCCTGTCTGAGTTGAAGCTGTCGCAATGAATACGCTGATGACGCGGGGCATTCAGGCCCTGATGGTCGCGGTCCTGATCGGGGCTGCAACCTTTGCAATGATGCGCGCCCTGCCCGGCGATGCGGCCTATCGCATCGCGGCCGGGCGGTATGGCTATGACAATGTCGACACCGCCGCCGCCGATGCGGTGCGCGCGGAACTGGGGCTGGATGGTCCGGCACTGCCCGCTTTCCTGAACTGGCTGGGTGACCTGCTGCGGCTGGATTTCGGCCACTCGCTGGTTTCGGGCCAGCCGGTGATCGCAGAGATCGGCCACCAGTTGGGCGCATCGCTGTCACTGGCGGCGGTTGCGGTTCTGCTGTCGCTGATCATGGGGCCACCTCTGGGCATCCTTGCGGGGCTCCGGCCCGGCGGGATGCTCGACCGGGTGCTGCTGGTCGTGTCGACCGGGCTGAAAGCGGTGCCGCAGTTCCTGATGGCGCTGATCCTCATCCTGATCCTGTCGGTTCAGCTCCGCCTGCTGCCCGCCGCCGGATACGGCGCGGCGCGGCACTTTATCCTGCCGGCACTGGCGCTCGCCCTGGGGCTGGCGGCGGTGAACGCGCGGATTGCGCGCGATGCCATGGCGCGGATCGGGGCGATGCCCTTCTACAGCTTTGCGCAGTGGAAGGGGCTGAGCCCGCGACAGACGCTGCTGCGCCACGGTCTGCGCAATGTCTCGGTGCCGCTGCTGACCTATCTGGGGCTTCAGTTCGTCACCCTCGTCGAAGGGGTCGTCGTGGTCGAGGCGATCTTTGGCTGGCCCGGCATCGGCCATGCGCTGGTGCATGCGATCTTTTCCCGCGATGTGCCGATGGTGCAGGGCACGGCGCTGTGTCTGGGCCTTGGCTTTGTGCTGATCAACGCAGTGATCGACCTTGTCACAGGGCGCATTGACCCAAGGAGAGCCGCATGACCGATGCCGTGATGATCCCGCGCCCTGCGGGCCTTGCCCTGCGCTGGACGGGGGCCGCATTGGTCGCCGCCGCTCTGGTCCTTGCCCTGATCGGGCCGCTGGCCGTGCCCGGCGATCCCTTTGCCCAGTCGCTGATCAAGGCGCTGTCAGGGCCGGAACCGGCAGCACCGCTTGGCTATGACCACCTTGGACGGTCGATCTTTCACCGTCTGGCCGCAGCCTTGCGCCTGTCGCCCGCCATCGCCATGGCCGCCGTCCTCACCGCCGGTCTGGCGGGGCTGGGGCTGGGCACATGGGCGGCGGCGCGCGGTGGCTGGACCGACCGGATCCTGACGATACTGGCGGATGCGCTGCTGGCCTTGCCGGGGCTGCTGCTGGTGCTGATCGTGCTCGCCATCGTGCCGGGCACAGCACTTGGTTTCTGGGCCGGTCTGTCGCTGGTGCTGTGGGTCGAGTTCTTTCGCCTGACCCGCGCCGCCACGCGCGCGGTGCTGGCATCCCCGGCGGTGCAGGCCACGCGCCTGCTGGGGTTCGGGCCGGTCTATGTCTTTCGCACCCACATCTGGCCCGAAATCGCGCCGATGATGCTGACCGCCGCCGCCTTTGGCACCGCCACGGCGATCATGGCCATTGCCGCGCTGGGGTTCGTGCATGTGGGCATGCGCGCGCCGACGCCCGAGTTGGGCCTGATGATGGTCGAGCTGCTGCCCTACTGGCGCGAGGCCCCGCTGGCGCTGCTGTCGCCGGTGATTGCCACCTTTGCCCTGCTTCTGGGCCTTACCCTTCTGGCCGGGAGCCGTGACACATGACCCTTTTGAAAGCCGATGACATCACCGTCGCCCAAGGCGGCACGCCGATCCTGCACCCGGTTTCCCTGCATCTGGAGCCGGGGGAGCCCTTGGTCATCCTGGGTGAAACCGGATCGGGCAAAAGCCTGCTGGCGCAGGCCATCATGGGCACCCTGCCGCGCGACCTTGCGGCGCGGGGGCGAGTTGTTCTGGGCGACCATCTGCTGGACGCCGCGCGGCCCGGCGGGTTCCGCCCGCTCTGGGGACGCCAGATCGCGGTGCTGCCGCAAGAGCCGTGGCTGTCACTTGATCCGTTGATGCGGGCCAAGGGGCAGGTGACCGAGGCGCACCACCTCGTGCGCGGCATGACCGTGCCCGACGCAGGCGCGCAGGCGACAGCCGACCTCGACCGCCTTGGCCTTGCCGAAGCAGGAATGCGTTATCCGCATGAGCTGTCCGGCGGCATGGCACAGCGCGTGGCCATCGCGGCGGCGCGGGCCGGGGGTGCGCGGATCGTCATCGCGGACGAGCCGACCAAGGGGCTGGACGCCGCGCGCCGGGACGAGGTCGCGGACCTGTTGCTGGCCGAACTGGCGCGGGGCGGTGGCCTGTTGGTCATTACCCATGACCTGGCGCTGGCGCGGCGCATCGGCGGGCGGATGATCGTCCTGCGAGAGGGCCGCGTGGTGGAAACCGGTCCGACCGCCACCGTGATGGGCGCGCCGACACAGGCCTATACCCGCGACCTGATCGCCGCCGATCCGGAAAACTGGGAGCTGCGAAACCGGCGGCCTGCCGGTGCGCCGGTGCTGACAGCGACGGGGCTTGCAGCCGGTCGCGGCGGAGTGCGGCTTTTCTCCGACCTCTCCTTTGATCTGACCGCGGGGCGCATCCTTGGCGTGACCGGCCCCTCCGGTTGCGGCAAGTCCACGCTTGGGGATGTGGTTCTTGGCCTTGCCCCTCCGTCTGCGGGCCGCATGTCCAGGTCTGCGGGGCTGGCCCCGACCGCATTCCAGAAGCTCTATCAGGACCCCGTCGCGGCCTTTCCGCGCCACCGCACGCTTGGCCGCACGCTTGCGGATGTGGCCCCCCGCCACGGCGAACCGCAGGACCGGATCGACAGGCTCATGCCGCGCCTTGGCCTTGCGCCCGTGCTGTTGACGCGCAAACCCGATGCCGTGTCCGGCGGCGAGCTTCAGCGGCTGGCCTTGCTGCGGCTCCTCCTTGTCCGGCCAAAGTTCATCTTTGCCGACGAGCCGACCTCGCGGCTTGACCCGATCACCCAGAAACAGGTGATCGACCTGCTGTGCGAAACCGCCACGACCGAGGGCTGCGCGATCATGCTGGTCAGCCACGACCCCGAACTGGTCGCTCGGACGGCGGACCATGTGCTGTCGCTTGCTCCGGCAAAGGCCAGTGAACCCGACCTGTCAGGGCCGCGGGTGAAGCTGGCCGGTCATCTCGGATAGGCGTTGCGTGCAGCTTGGGCGGGGCGACAAAGCCCCCTACCCTTCGAAAAACGGCGCCGGGGTCAGGATCTTGTTGATCTGGCTGACCAGATACCCCGCCTCGGCGCTGCGGCGCAGGTAGTCCTGCCAGTCGGGGTCCGCCATCAACTGTGCCCGTTTCGCGGCGCGGTCGGCGGCGTCGTCATAGGTCCAGACGTGGACGAATGAATTCACGTCCCCCGTTTCCACCTGCGCAAACATCACCGGCGCACCCAGAATCCGGCGCTGTGCCGGATAGCCATAGGTGCCGTACAGCGCCAGGTGTTTCCTGATCGTGCCGGGGCGGCAGACATAGGTGCGGTGGTCGTAAATCATGCAGTTTTCTCAGGTATTTCGGCTGTGGTCGGTGACACGTTGGCGCGCTTGCAGCAGGTGATAGGACATCGACACCGCCGCCGCCTCGCTGTCACCGGATTTGATCGCCTCAAGGATCTGCCGGTGCTCGCGCAGCACCGTGTCGATGCGTTCCTGCGACCCTTCGCGCGTCAGCTTTTGCGCCACGTCGATCGACTGTTCGACCTCTGACCGGGTGCTGTCCAGCATCCCCGCAAAGACCGGATTGCCCGAGGCCTCGGCAATGGCGCGGTGGAACAGGTAATCCGCCTCGACCGAGGGCGTGCGCGCCTGCATCGACGCCTCCAGCTCGGCAAGCGTGGATTCGATCCGGGCGATGTCCTTGGGGCCTGCGCGCAGGGCGGCCATGCGGGCGGTGGCGTGTTCCACGACCATCCGCGCCTCCATCGCGCGCATCAGCCCGGCGACCGATCCGGCGGTGGCAAATTCGATCAGCTTTTCCGGCGGACGGCGGCGCACGAACGACCCAACCCCGCGCCGCGCCTCGACCAGCCCGTCCTCTTGCAGCTTGCGCAGCGCCTCGCGGACCACGGGCCGCGACACGCCAAAGCCGGTGGCGATCTGGTGTTCAGACGGCAACCGTTCCCCCTGTTTCAGCAGGTTCGACACGATCTGTTCAAGGATCTGCCCATACAATTGGTCGGCCAGCGTCTGCCGTTTCTTGATCATCAGTTTCGGCTGGTCCATCGGCGCCCCCCTGGCGTCATTGCGCCGGTGCAGCGCGGCGCATCATGTTGGCCAGACGCACCGCCGCCGTGGCGGCGCCATAGCCGTTGTCGATGTTCACCACTGTAACGCCCGCGGCACAACTTGCCAGCATCGCATCCAGCGCCACGCGCCCGCCGGTGGCGACACCATAGCCAACCGAGGTCGGCACGCCGATCACCACGCCGGGCACCAGCCCCGCCAGCACCGAGGGCAACGCCGCGTCCATGCCCGCAAAGACGATCACGATATCCATCTCGCGCAACTGCTCCTCGCGCGCCAGCAACCGCCACAGGCCCGCGACCCCCACATCGGAAATCGCGGTGGCGTCCAGCCCGGCAAAGGCCAGCACCCGCTGCGCCTCGGCCATCGGTCCCGCGTCTGACGTGCCGGCGCTGACCAGCGCGATGCGCGGTGTCGTCACAAGATCGGGCAGGTCGCCCAGGATCGCGCTGCGCGACAGCGCGCAATAGTCGAGCGCCCCGCGCAACTCGTCCGGCAACCGGCCGTGTTGCGCCGCATCCAGACGGGTCAGCAGCAACCGCCGCCCCTCGCGCACAGCATCCCCGATGATCGCCGCCACCTGCGCGTCGGTCTTGTGGCCGCACAGCACCGCCTCGTCGATCCCGATGCGGGCGGCGCGGTTGCGGTCGAATGTCACGTGGGGGTCACCGTCTTTGGGCGTGCCTTTTTCGGTCTCAGACATGAACGAAGGTGCTTCCTTGTTTGTAGGCCCGCACCGTCACGGGCAGATCGCCGCCAACGGCCCCGCGCGCCAGATCATGCAGGGCAACACGCCGCTCAGGGCTCAGGGCGTCGAACACCGCCCCCTCCAGCGCGATTTCCCAGCCGCCGTGCAACCGCCGACAGCGCAGGGTGATGTTCCCCAATTCGTCCCGCAACAGGGTTTCCACGCGGTCGATGGTTTGCAACTCCTCCGGTTCCACCCGCAGGCCGGTCTGGATCCGGCTGGCCAGACAGGGGGCGGCCGGCAGCTCGGCCAGATCGCCCAGCCCCAGCGCCCGCGCCAGCGCGCGCACGTCCGATTTCGCCATATCGGCGGCAACAAAGGGGTGGATCACATTATGCTCATCCGCCGCGATCAGGCCGGGGCGGTAGTCGGACAGATCATCCGTGTTCGTCCCCGCCGCCACCACATCGCCCATGCGCGACAGGGTGCCGTAGAGGTTCACCTTGCAGAAATAACAGCGGTTCACCGGATTGGCGCGATAGGACGGATCGTCAAACTCACCCGATTGCACCAGCTTCAGGGTCAGCCCCCGCGCGGCGGCAAAATCATGCACGCGCGTGGTGGCCGCCGCAGGCACCGCAGGCGACACCGCATGGCACAGGGTCACGCCATCCGCCCCCCGCGCAATTGCCGCCGCCGCCGACAGGGTCAGGCTGTCGATGCCCCCGCTCAGCGCCACGGTCAGCGATGCGGGTGCAGTCAGCGCGTCGTGCAAGGCTGCGGGCAACATCATGCATCCCCTGCCTTGATCTGCCGCAGGTTCCCCAACAGCCGCTGCCCCGACAGTTGCAGGTGCAGCCGCATCCGGTCGCGCGCCAGATCGCTGTCGCCTGCCGCAATCGCCGCCGCGATGTCGTGATGCTCGGCCACCGCGTCGCGGCTGTTGCCGCCGCGTTCGACCGCCTTCAGCCGTCCGGCCAGCATGGTCTCGCGCAGGCTGGCGCCCAGATAGTTGAACAGCCCCAGATAGTAATCGTTGCCCGTCGCATCGCTGACCGCGCGGTGAAAGCGCAGGTCGGCCTCGACCCCTTCGGAGACACCCGAGGCGCCGGTTTCGGCGTTGTCGAACATATCGGCAGCGGCCTGAATCTCGGCACGGTGCGCGTCGGTGGCGCGTTCGGCGGCAAAGGCGGCGGCCTCGATCTCCATACCCATGCGCAGTTCCAGGATATGCGACAGCTTGCGCAGGCTTTCGACGTCCTGCTTGTCGATGGCAAAACCCATCTGGGGCCGGTCGCTGGACACGAAGGCCCCGCGCCCTTGCTGGCTGGACAGCATCCCCTCGGCCTTCAGCCGCGACACGGCCTCGCGCACCACGGTGCGGCTGACCTCGAGATCCTGCGCCAGCGTGGTTTCTGACGGCAGCATCGACCCCACGGGCCAGGCCCCGCTGACCACGTTGTGCCGCAGCACTTCCGTCACCTGATCGCCCAGCGTGGCCCCCCGTGCCAGTGGCGCCGAGGCTTGAAATAAATCGGTCATCTGTGCGCCCCTTTTGCAAGAGTGATACATCTGTATGACAAGTTGTCAATATTGATGACAACCAAAGGAAATATGCGTTTTCCAGTTTAATATTCGGAATTCAACATGACAGCAGAGAGGAAATACTGCCTTTTTTGTATTTTTATTTGACAAGTCCCCCGAAGCGTCACAGTCTGCCCCCAGCGTCGGCACGCCCGTGTCGTCACAGGAGGAGCAAGCCCGCGAAACTGCGGGTTTCGTCTATAATCGAACTCGGGAGGGGTTTCATGTCCATGTTTTCCAAAGCGGTCCGTCGCACCACGGCGGCCACACTTATGGTTGCCGCCGCAGGCGTTGCAGCACAGGCCGAAGAATTTGTGATGGCCACGGGCCAGCAGGGCGGATCGTGGTATCCGGTCGGCGGCGCGATCAAGGCGATTGTCGAGCGGGAACACCCCGACATCACCATCACCGTGACCCCCGGCGCGGGTGTGTCCAACGTGGTCGGCGTGGACGCGGGCCGGTTTGCCATCGCCTTTGCCAACTCGATCTCGACCGTGGACAGCCTGACCGGCAAAGAGCCGTTCCGCAAACCCACCACCAACGTCTGCAACCTGGGCATCCTGTATCCGCAGTATTTCCAGATCGTCGCGCTGGCCGATTCCAACATCAAGACCGTGGCCGACATGAAGGGCAAGGGCCTGACCACGCAACAGCTGGGCAACACCGGCGAATTCCTGACCCGCGAACTGCTGTCGACCGCCGGTCTGACCTATGACGACCTCAGCAGCGTTGCGCACACGTCCTATTCGGACTCTGCCTCGCAGATGAAAGACGGCCATGCCGATTTCTTCACCCTCGGCTCTTCGCTGCCCACGGGTTCGGTGATGGATCTGGCGTCCTCGCGCAAGATCACGCTGGTCGACGTGGACCCCGAGACCTTCAAGCACTTCAAGGACCAGAACGCGGCCTTCCAACTGCGTGAAGTCAAGGCAGGCGCCTACCCCGGTTTCGACGAGACCGTGCACGCCATCAGCTATGACACGCATATGGTCGCGCCCTGTGACTACAACGGCGAAACCATCAAGGCCGTGCTCAGCGCGATTGCCGACAACCCGGACAGCTTTGCCGCGATCAGCAAGACCATGGCGAACCTGACCGTCGAGCAGATGGCGACCGACATCGGTATCCCCTTCCACCCCGCAGCCAAGGAATTCTACGCCGAACGTGGCGTGGCGGGCATGGAATAATCCAGCCCTGGCATTCTGATCGGGCGGGGCCGCTGGCCTCGCCCGTTTTTGACTTTCATCCTTACCAACTGCGCGGGGCCTGCACATGAACCTGGCAATTCTCACCGACAAGATGCCCATCTTTGCCCGAATTTCGCGGCTCATGCTGATCGGCATGGCGCTTTGGCATCTCTACGTTGCCTTTGCCGGCCCCCCGAACCCCTATATCATGCGCGGCGTACACGTGGCGCTGGCGCTGGTGCTGATCTACTGGACCACGGACCGGCGCGGCGTGCGCACGGACACCCCCGGCTGGATCGACGTGATCCTGGGCGCGGTGGCCATGAGTGCGGCGCTGTATCCGTCGTTCAACCTGAATTACATCACCCAGCGGTTCCTGTACGTTGACCCGCTGCTGCCCATCGACATCGTGGTGGGCATCACGCTGGTGGTCCTGCTGCTGGAAGCGACACGGCGGATGCTGGGGCCGATGCTGCCGATCACCGCGATTGCATTCATGGCCTATGGGCTGATGTTCACCTCGACCCTGCCGTCGGTGATCCTGGAACAGCTGTTCATGACGCCCGAGGGCATCTTCGGCATCCCGATCGCGGTGTCGGCCACCTATATGGTGCTGTTCATCCTGTTCGGATCGCTGGTTGAAAAGATGGGCGTGGGGCAGTTGTTCATGGACTTTGCCGTGGCGCTGACGGGCCGTCAGGCCGGTGGCCCGGCCAAGGTGGCCTGTGTGACCTCGGGCCTGTTCGGCTCGGTGTCCGGCTCGGCCGTGGCCAACGTGATGACCACGGGCACCTTCTCGATCCCGCTGATGAAACGCATGGGCTTCAAACCCGCCTTTGCCGGCGCGGTTGAAGCTGTCGCCTCGACCGGCGGGCAGATCATGCCGCCGGTTATGGGGGCCGCGGCCTTTGTCATGGCGGAATACCTGGGCGTGGGCTACCTGACCGTCGCCAAATACGCGCTGGCCCCTGCGATCCTGTTCTACGTGGCGCTGTTCGCCGCCGTGCATTTCGAGGCCAAGCGCAAGGGCATCGGCTCGGTCCCCAAAGAGGACCAGATCCCGATCAAGGAAGTGCTGAGCCAGCGCGGCCACCTGTTCATTCCGCTGATCGTCATCGTCGGCGTTCTGGTGATGGGCTATTCCGCCCCCTACGCGGCGCTGTGCGGCATCATCTCGGTTGTGCCCGTGGCCGCCCTGCGCAAGACCACACGCCATTACGTGACCGTCGAAAACATCCTGGACGCGCTGGAAAACGGCGCGCGCAACGTGCTGTCCATCGCGGCGGCCTGTGCCTGTGCGGGCATCGTTGTGGGTGTCATCGACATCACCGGCCTTGGCCTGACCTTCTCGAACTTCGTGATCGAGGCAGCGCAGGACCGTCTGGTGATCGCGCTGATCCTGTCGATGGTGGCGGGGATCATCCTGGGCATGGGGATGCCCACGACGCCTGCCTATATCGTGCAGGTGGCCCTGCTGGTGCCCGCACTGGTGAAACTGGGCGTACAGGTCGAAGCGGCGCACCTCTTCGTGTTCTACTTTGCCATCCTGTCGGCCATCACGCCGCCCGTGGCCATGGCGGTCTATGCCGCCAACACCCTGTCCCACGCCAAGATCGTCGAGGCCAGCTGGGCCGCGGTGAAACTGGGGGCCACCGGATTCATCGTGCCGTTCATGTTCGTCTATGAACCCGCGATCCTGATGCAGGGCGACTGGGTGCACATTGCCATCGTCATCACGCAGGCCACCATCGGTGTGATCCTGCTGGCGGCGGCGCTGCAACGATATTTCTTCGGGCGCATGGATCTGCTCACATCGGCGGTGCTGTTTGCCGCATCCTTGTGCCTGATCTATCCCGATTACCGGATCACGGTGGTGGGCCTTGCCATTGCCGGTGGCGTTCTTGCACTGCAAAAGGTGCGGCACCGCGATACGGTGCCGCCGACACCCGCCAACAACTGAACCGAACGGAGCGTTTTCCACATGACCCAGACCACCCAGACCAAAAGCCGGACCGGCGGACAGGTTCTTGTTGACCAGCTTTTGATTCACGGGGCCGACCGCGCCTATTGCGTGCCCGGCGAAAGCTATCTGGAAGTGCTGGACGCGCTGCATGACGTGCAGGACCGGTTCACCCTGGTCAACGCCCGTCACGAGGCGGGGGCGGCCAACATGGCCGAAACCCACGGCAAGCTGACGGGCCAGCCCGGCATATGCATGGTCACCCGTGGCCCCGGTGCCTGTCACGCCGCCATCGGCGTGCACATCGCCCAGCAGGACAGCACCCCGATGATCCTGCTGGTGGGCCAGATCGCCCGCGACACCACCGACCGCGAAGCGTTCCAGGAGGTCGACTATCGCGCCATGTTCGGCCCCATCGCCAAATGGGCCACCCAGATCGACGACGCCCGCCGCATCCCCGAATACATGGCCCGCGCCTTTCGCGTCGCCACCTCGGGCCGCCCCGGCCCTGTCGTCATCTCGCTGCCCGAGGATATGCTGACGGATGTGGTGCAGGTCGCCGATGCGCGCCCCTACACCGCAACCCACGCCGAGATGTCGGACAGCAGCCTTGAGGCGCTCAAGGCCGAACTGTCCACCGCCGAACGCCCGCTTCTGTTGCTGGGCGGCTCGGGCTGGTCGGACGAAACCGCGGCCAACATCACCCGCTTTGCCGAAGCCAACAACATCCCCGTCACCACGTCCTTCCGCCGTCAGGACATCGTGAACAACCTGTCGCCGGTCTTTGCAGGCGACTTTGGCACCTCGACCGCACCCAGCCTGTACGCGCACCAGCGCGAGGCCGATCTGCTGGTGGTCATCGGCGCCCGTCTGGGGGAAATGACGACCAAAACCTATACCACCATCACGTCGCCCACCCCCGCGACCCGTCTGGTGCATGTCTATCCTGACGCGGACGAGATCGGCCGCGTCTATTCGCCCGACCTGGGTCTGGCCGCCGCCCCTGCATCCGTCGCCGCAGCACTGGCGGATGTCGATCTGGGCCGCGCCGACGCTTGGGGCGGCTGGTGTGAAACCCTGCACAACGACTACCTGACCGATTCCGAAGCCCCCAACGGCGGCGACTGGGAACTGGACATGGGCGTCGCCCTGACCCAGATCCGCGACAGCCTGCCCGACGACATGGTGGTCACGTTGGACGCGGGCAACCACACCGGCTGGGCGCAGCGGTTCCTGCGCTTTGGCCGTCCGGGGCGCATCATCGGGTCGACCTGTGGCGCCATGGGCTATTCCGTGCCCGCCGCCGTGGCCGCATCGCTGGAAAACCCCGACCGGCTGGCGCTGTCCTTTGTCGGGGACGGTGGCTTCATGATGAGCGGCAACGAACTGGCCACTGCCGCGCAATATGGCGGCTGTCCCATCGTTCTGGTGTTCAACAACGGCGTCTACGGCACCATCCGCATGCATCAGGAGCGTGACCACCCCGAACGCGTGTCGGGCACGACGCTGAAAAATCAGGACTTTGTCAAAATGGCCGAAGGTCTGGGCGCATATGCCGAGCGTGTGACCAAAACCGCCGACTTCGCCGATGCCTTCGCCCGCGCCCGCGCGGCGGGTCGTCCGGCGGTGATCGAACTGGTGACCAACCCCGAACAGATCTCGACCCGCACCACGATCACCAAACTGCGCGACGCCGCGAAACAAAAAGCAACCGCCGGATAAGGGTCTGCCAATGTCCCCCACTGCACACCCCTCTGCCGCCATCGTGACAGAGGATCACAGCGCCCTGATCGCCAAACTGACCGACGCCATCGGGGCCGCTTATGTGCAGACCGACCCCGCCGACATGGCGGGCCGTCTGGTCGAGGATCGGGGCCTGTACACCGGCACCGCCATCGCCCTGCTGCGTCCCGGATCCACCGATGAGGTCGCCACCTGCGTGCGCCTGTGCGCGGCGGCGGGCGTGGCGATTGTCCCGCAGGGCGGCAACACCGGACTGGTCGGCGGCGGCGTGGCGGATGGTGGCGTGATCCTGACCACCGACCGGCTGAACCGCATCCGCAGCGTCGATGCCACCAACGCCACAATGACGGTCGATGCGGGCTGTATCCTGGCCAACATCCAGCAGGCCGCCGACGACGCCGATGCGCTGTTCCCGCTATCGCTGGCCTCGGAAGGGTCCTGCCAGATCGGCGGCAACCTTGCGACCAATGCGGGCGGCACTGCCGTGCTGCGCTATGGCAACATGCGCGATCTGGTACTGGGGCTTGAGGTTGTGCTGCCCGATGGCCGTGTGCTGAACGACCTGAACGGCCTGCGCAAGAACAACACCGGCTACGACCTGCGCAACCTGTTCATCGGGGCCGAGGGCACGCTGGGCATCATCACCGCCGCCGTGCTGAAACTGTTCCCCAAACCGGTCACCCGCGCCACGGCACTTGTTGCCTGCGACGGACCGGACGCGGCGCTGGCGCTCTATGCACGGATGCGCGCGCAGAACGCCGACACGCTGTCGACCTTTGAATATGTCGAACGCATGGCGCTGCAAATGGTGCTGGACCATGCGCCGGGCTGCACCGACCCGATGGCCGAGGCACACCCCGCCTATTGCCTGATCGAACTGACCAGCGCCAATGCCGCCGACACGCTGGACGCCCGCATGGAAACCGCGCTGGAAGCGGCGTTCGAGGCGGGCGAAATCCACGACGCCGTCATCGGCGCATCCGAGGCGCAAAAAGACGCGCTGTGGGCGCTGCGCGAACACCTGTCGGAATCGCAAAAGCCCGAGGGCGCGTCGATCAAGCATGACGTGTCGGTGCCCGTGTCGCGCGTCGCCGATTTCATCACCACGGCCAAGGCCGCCTGTCTGGCCCACATGCCCGACCTGCGCCCCTGCCCCTTTGGCCACTTTGGCGACGGCAACCTGCATTTCAACCTGTCGCGCCCCGTGACCATGGACGACGCGACCTTTCTGGCCGAATACCCCACCTTCAACCGCATCGTGCATGACATCGTGCACCAGATGGACGGCTCTATTTCCGCCGAACACGGCATCGGTCAGGTCAAGCGCGCCGAGCTGCGCCGCTACAAGGACCCCGTGGCGCTTGAGCTGATGCAGCAGTTGAAATCGGCGCTTGATCCGGCCAACATCATGAATCCGGGCAAGGTGCTGTAACCGCCCCAGACAAGGAACCGCCGATGATCGACCTGTACACATGGACCACCCCGAATGGCCGCAAGGTCTCGATCCTGCTTGAGGAACTGGGCGTGCCCTACACTGCCCATGCCATCAACATCGGCAAGGACGAACAGTTCGCCCCCGATTTCCTGAAGATCAGCCCCAACAACAAGATCCCCGCCATCGTCGATCAGGACACCGGCCTGTCGGTGATGGAATCGGGCGCGATCATGTATTACCTGGCCGACAAGCATGGCCAATTCCTGCCATCGGACGCTGCAGGGCGCGCCAAGGTGATGGAATGGCTGATGTGGCAGATGGGCGGCCTTGGCCCCATGGCCGGGCAGGCGCACCATTTCCTGCACTTCAACCCCGGCAAGGCCGCCTATGCCGAAGAGCGTTACGCCGCCGAGGTCAAGCGCCTGTACGGCGTGCTGAACACCCAGCTTGAGGGGCGCGATTACATCTGTGACGCCTATTCCATCGCCGACATGGCCTGCTGGCCGTGGGTGTCGCGGTACGAATGGCAGGGGGTTGACCTGGCCGATTTCCCCAACGTCCGCGCATGGTACCAACGCCTGCTGGCGCGCCCCGCGGTGCAAAAGGGGTATCACGTGCCAAAGGTCATGGGCGAGATTCCGGCGGGTTAGGGTGGTGATGTGGGTCTTCTTCGGGACCTTTGCCAAGTCCGCTGTGCGGGACATTGCTGCCCCCCACCAAAGCCCGGAATCAAGGTGCGTAGCACCGCCGGGCAGCGCCCGACCGCCCCATGGGCGGGCGCTTCCTCACCGTCTTGC
Source organism: Sulfitobacter sp. 20_GPM-1509m (assembly GCF_000620505.1). GTDB lineage: Bacteria > Pseudomonadota > Alphaproteobacteria > Rhodobacterales > Rhodobacteraceae > Pseudosulfitobacter. The sequence continues at coordinate 45,577 of NZ_JIBC01000015.1, forward strand.
GCCTCTTCTGCCGCACGCCAAGGCGGTGAGATAAAGTGGCATGAACCAAGGTCTCAGCGCCCACCCGCGGTCGGGCGCTGCCCTCTGTGGCAAGGTCACTCTGGCCTTAAACCGGACCTTCACCGCCACCCGACACCCCCCTGGACGCAAGCCTGTTGCGCGATCAAGGGAATCGCCTGTAGGCTGCAGCACACCCGCAACCGCCAGAGGTCAGCCGTGCCCCGCGCCCCGTCCCATGCCGACAAGGTCCTGCAAGCGACACAGTCGCCTTCTGCGGCTGCCCGGTCGCAGATCGCGGCCAGCTGGCACCGGTCGGTGCAAAAACACGGGCTGACCCCCGACGAACACCGCGCCCCCGAACGGCTGGAGCAAAGCGCGCTGAACCAGCGCCGCGCCGCGGTGGAACAGTTTCTCAGCGTAGCCGCCCCGCGTCTGGATGCGCTTTTTGCGCTGGTGGGCCTGTCCGGCTTTGCCGTTCTGCTGACCGACAGCGACGGTGTGGTGCTGGACCAGCGCATCTCGGACGCCGACACCGCCGCCTTCGAAGGCTGGGGCCTGTGCGCCGGGGCGAACTGGAGCGAGGAGCGCGAGGGCACCAACGGCATCGGCACCTGCCTGACCGAACGCCGCCGCGTCATCATCCACCAGGGCGATCATTTTCTGTCCCGCAACACCGACATGAGCTGTATCGACGCGCCGATCTACGGTGCCGATGGCGCGATCATCGGCGCGCTGGACGTGTCGTCGGCCCGCGCCGACCAGACCGAGGCGTTCAACCGGCTGATCAGCGCGCAGGTCGCCCAGACCGCCCGCGCCATCGAAGAGGCCAACTTTCGCTCCACCTATACCCCCGCGCGGATCATCGCCGCAGGCAACGACAGCGACGCCGCCACGCTGCTGGCGGTGGACGGCAACGATCTGGTGGTCGGGGCCACCCGCGCCGCGCGGGCGCTGTTCGGCATGGCGGGCACCGGCCCGCTGACCGCCCGCCCCGCCGCCGACCTGCTGGGGCGCGACGACGAGGTAACCGGCTTTGAACGGGCCGAACGCGCCGCCGTGCTGCGCGCGCTGGCCCGTGCGGGTGGCAACGTCTCGCAGGCCGCGCGACAGCTGGGCGTGGGCCGCGCCACCCTGTACCGGCGCATGAAACGGCTGGGACTCGACGAAACCTAGACCCGCCTGTCTCACTTCCGAGACAGTTTTCCCGAACTTTCAGTTTCCCCCTGATGACGGCAGCCCCGCGCCCCGTCACCTTGAGCGCAATCCGGGAGGGAGACCCGGTATTCTCAGGAGGAACCACACATGAAAGATCTCGCACATACCGAATCCGGCACCTACACATCGCCGTTCAAAACCCGCTATGACAACTTCATCGGCGGCACATTCGTCGCCCCGGTGAACGGGCGCTATTTCGAAAACGTCACGCCGATCACCGGCGAAAAGATCAACGACTGCGCCCGCTCGGACGCCGCTGATGTCGAACTGGCGCTGGACGCCGCCCATGCTGCCAAGGGTGCCTGGGCCAAGACCTCGGTCACCGAACGCGCCAACCTGCTGCTGAAAATCGCCGATGCGATTGATGCGAACCTTGAGCTGCTGGCGCAGGCCGAAACATGGGACAACGGCAAGCCGATCCGCGAAACCATGGCCGCCGACATTCCGCTGTCCGCTGACCACTTCCGTTACTTTTCCAGCGTGCTGCGCGGGCAGGAAGGGTCAATGAGCGAGATCGACGCCGACACCGTCGCCTATCACTACCACGAACCGCTGGGCGTGGTCGGCCAGATCATCCCGTGGAACTTCTCGATCCTGATGGCCGCGTGGAAACTGGCCCCCGCATTGGCCGCCGGCAACTGCGTGGTGATGAAACCCGCCGAACAGACCCCCGCCGCGATCATGGTGCTGGCCGAGATCATCGCCGACATCCTGCCCGCCGGTGTGCTGAACATCGTCAACGGCTACGGGGCCGAGGTCGGCGCGGCGCTGGCCACGTCCAAACGCATCGCCAAGATCGCCTTTACCGGCTCGACCGCAACGGGCCGCACGATCATGAAAGCCGCCACCGAAAACCTGATCCCCGTGACGCTGGAACTGGGCGGCAAAAGCCCGAACCTGTTCTTTGCCGACATCATGCGCGAGGATGACGCGTTTCTGGACAAGGCGGTCGAAGGGTTCGTTCTGTTCGCCTTTAACCAGGGCGAGGTCTGCACCTGCCCGTCGCGTGCGCTGGTGCACGAGGACATCTACGACGCCTTCATGGAGCGCGTCATTGCACGGGTCAAAGCGATCAAACACGGCGACCCGCGCAACCCCGAAACCATGGTGGGCGCGCAGGCCAGCAAGGCGCAGCAGGACAAGATCCTGTCCTATTTCACCATCGGCCGCGAAGAGGGCGCCGAGGTGCTGATCGGCGGCGCGGCGGCAGAGTTCACCGGCGAGTTGTCGGGCGGCAACTATATCCAGCCGACGATCCTGAAGGGTCACAACAAGATGCGCGTGTTCCAGGAGGAAATCTTTGGCCCCGTGGTGTCCGTGACCACCTTCAAGGACGAGGCCGAAGCCCTCGCGATTGCCAATGACACCATGTACGGGCTGGGCGCCGGCGTGTGGTCGCGCGACATGAACACCTGCTACCGCGTCGGCCGCGCGATAGAGGCGGGCCGGGTCTGGGTGAACAACTACCACGCCTACCCCGCCCACGCGGCCTTTGGTGGCTACAAACAGTCGGGCATCGGGCGTGAGAACCACAAGATGATGCTGGACCACTACCAACAGACCAAGAACCTGCTGGTCAGCTACAACCCCAACAAGCTGGGCTTTTTCTAAGATCCGGCGCAGCGGCCCCCCGATCCGGGGGGCCGTTTTTCATCCAACGGTGACGGCCTAGGGCCACATCTGCGCCGCATGCAGCACACGCAACACCGTGACGGCCACTTTGGTTTCGGCATAAACCACGATGTAATTGGGCCGCACCACCAGCTCGCGCGTGCCCGCCACCCGACCGGATCGCCCGCGTTTCGGCTGGTCTGGCAAGGCGGCGACCTTGGTTTCAATCTCTGACATCAGCGCCAGTGCCGCATCGGGATTGTCATCCGAAATGTAATCGACAATCGCCATCAGGTCGGCAACCGCCGGAGCCGTCCAGTTCAGATCAGCCACGGCGCTTGGCTTCAATCCGCGCGCGGGCGTCCTGCATGACCTGATCGTGCGGCGTGGTCGGGCGCGGATCGGTCAGCGCCTGCTGCACCTTGGCGCGAAACCATGCGTCATAAGCGTCCGGGTCGGCGGTCAGCCCCGCAGGCAACCCGCCCTCGGCAGCCACCCGCGTCAACAGGATGCGCACCGCATCCGACAAGGTCAGCCCGACACCCGCCAGGGCATCAGCGGCTTGCGACTTCAGGGCATCGTCCACGCGGACGTGCAGCATCGAGGTTTGGGCGGGCATGGCAGGCTCTCCTGTGGTCACGGGACCATATGTAACTCAATTGAGATACAAATCAAGGGTGGGCGAGCCCGTTGAAGGCCGGTCCCGCCGTCCTTGATCGCTAACTGAATTTGCGCGGAATCAAGGCCGCAGGCCGCCGCGCATCATGCCGCAGGCATGTCTGCGACATGACGGGCCGTCCGCTGGCACGGCGATTTGGCTGCTGTTGTGTGTTGTCGTTAGCTAGGATGTGTTTGGCTGCCATAAAGTGGCAGGCACTCAGGTCGGATCGCCGCACCACGGCCCGACGATGCGCGGCTTGGCGATCAAATGCTAAGTCCGCATAGCGACCACCCGTCACCCCAGCTCCGGCACCACCAGATCACCCACTTCACCGTCGCGGTGCAGTTCCGCACCCGTCACCGACTGCAGATCCTCCAGCGACACCGCCGCCAGCTTCTCGCGCAGCACAAAGCGTCCGCCGGTCACGTCCACCACGCACAGCGAGGTATAGACCCGCGTCACACAGCCCACGCCGGTCAGCGGCATGGTGCAACTCTCGACCAGCTTGGGCGCGCCCTTCTTTGTCACGTGATCAGTGATCACCGCCACCCGTTTCGCCCCATGCACCAGATCCATCGCACCGCCCACCGCAGGCACGCCACCGCGCCCGGTGGACCAGTTCGCCAGATCGCCGTTCTGCGCAATCTCGTAGGCGCCCAGGATCGCCACGTCCAGATGCCCGCCGCGCACCATCGCAAAGCTGTCGGCGTGGTGGAAAAATGCGGCACCGGGGTTCAGCGTGATCGCCTTTTTGCCCGCGTTGATCAGGTCCCAGTCCTCGTCCCCCGCCGCAGGGGCACGGCCAAAGCCCAGCACGCCGTTCTCGGTGTGAAACACCGCCTCGCGCCCCTCGGGCTGGAACTTGGCCACCATCTCGGGAAAGCCGATGCCAAGGTTGACATAGGCACCGTCCTCGATGTCCTGCGCCGCCCGCCATGCGATTTGCGCGTTGCTCAGTTGAATATCGTTCAGATCAAGGCTCATGGGTACACCGCCTCTTGCCGGTTCAGGACTTCTTCCTGTTGGGGGTTGGGAACATGGACCACGCGGTTGACGAAAATCCCCGGCGTGATCACGTTTTCAGGGTCCAGATCGCCCGCCGCCACCACATGCGACACCTGCGCGATGGTCACCGCCGCCGCCGTCGCCATCACGGGGTTAAAGTTGCGCGCGGCCATGCGGTAGGTCAGGTTGCCCATCGGGTCCCCCTGCTCGGCCTTGATCAGCGCAAAATCCGCCTTCAATCCGCGTTCCTGCACATACATGCGCCCGTCGAACTCTGCCACCGGCTTGCCCGTCGCCAGATCGGTGCCATAGCTGGTGGGCGTGTAGAACGCCGGTATCCCGGCACCGCCCGCGCGGATGCGTTCGGCCAATGTGCCTTGGGGCACAATCTCCAGTTCGATGCCGCCCGCCAGATAGAGATCGGTAAACACCTTGGGATCGGCAGAGCGCGGGAACGAACAGATCAGTTTCGCCACCTGCCCCTGTTCGATCAGCGCCGCCAGCCCCACGTGCCCGTTGCCCGCGTTGTTGTTCACAACGGTCAGGTTTTTTGGCCCTGCGTCAATCAGCGCATGGATCAGCTCGATCGGCGCGCCCGACCCGCCAAAGCCGCCGATCATCACGGTGGCCCCGTCGGGTATGTCGGCCACGGCCTGCGCTGCGGTGGTCACTGTCTTGTCCATATGCATCCCCGGTTTGATCCTCTCCGTCTGATGTCCGGGATCGCGGGGCATCGGGCAAGGGTTTTCGTTCGCATATTGAAACTTGTTCGCATCGCGATAAGATCGGTGCGCATGGCGAACAAAACAGACATCATCGGATCATTGGCCAAGGGGCTTCAGGTCCTCGAATGCTTTGGCAGCGACCGGCCCCGCCTGTCGGTTGCCGAAGTGGCCAGCCTGACAGGACAGGACCGCGCGTCGGCGCGGCGCTGCCTGCTGACGCTGCACCACATCGGCTATGCGGCCTATGACGGCAAATATTTCAGCCTGACCCCCCGCGTCCTGCGGCTGGGCATGGGGGCGCTGGCCGCCCTGCCGCTGCCGCAGATCGTGCAGCCGTGGCTGGACCAGTTGTCCGAGCAGATCGGACAGTCGTGTTCCGTGTCGATGCTGGACGACACCGAAATCGTCTACCTCGCCCGCGCGGCACAGCGGCGGGTGATGTCCATCGGCCTGATGCCCGGATCGCGGCTGCCCGCCCATTGCACGTCGATGGGCCGCGTGTTGCTGGCCGCCCTGACCGAGGAACAGGCGCAGGCGGTGATCGACGCCTCGGACCTGACCCCGCGCACGGTCCATGCCCGCCACGACCCCGCCGAAATCATGGCCGAGATCGCCCGCGTGCGCGGACAGGGCTTTGCCGTGATAGATCAGGAGGTCGAGCTGGGCCTGCGGTCGCTGGCGGTGCCGATCATGGACGCCAAAGGCCGCGTGGTTGCCGCGCTGAACATCGGCATGGCCAGCCTGCACGCCACCCCCACAGAACTGCGCGACACATACCTGCCCGCCCTGCTGAAGGTCCAGGAGGGGCTGCGCCGGGTGCTGTAAACGCTGTTGCAAGGTCGGGCCGTGCCGGGCACTCCGAACTGGTCCTTCGACAAGTACGCGAAGGCCTGCTGAGCGGACGGAACTGACGTTTGAAATGGAACGCGAAGCCGCGCATCGTCGGGCCGTGGTGCGGCGATCCGACCTGCGTGGCTGGCACTTTATGGCAGCCAAGCACATCCCAGCTATCCGTCCCGCGCAACAGCGGCCAAATCGCCGTGCCGGCGGGCGGCCCGTCGATGCGCGGCGGCCTGCGGCCTTGATTCCGCGCCTAGAACCTGCGGAAAGGGCTCTTTCCTGCCCTTCGCTGCGTTGGCAGGCATGATCGGTGTCGAAACGGACGGCCAACGGCAGCTATGCGGGACGTTGCGGACGTCCACCAAAGCCCGGAATCAAGGTGCGTAGCACCGCCGGGCAGCGCCCGACCGCCCGTCACGCCGGAGGCGTGCCGAATATGAATGGCGCACCTTTGGTGCGACGGGCGGGCGCTTTCTCACCGTCTTGCGTCAATTCACCCACACGCCAAAGATCAGAAATAAAGTGGCACGAACCGACGTGCCGATGCCCACCCGCGGTCGGGCGCTGCCCTCAGTGGCAAGGTCACTCTGGCCTCTTTCCCGTCTCGCAAAACAGCATTTGTCACTTGACCCTTCAACCCGCCGTCGCGGACAGTCACCCCATGCTGCGCCTGATCCTTGCCTGTGCCCTGATGCTGCCCCTGCCGCTGCGCGCGCAGGAGGATCCCTCGCCTTTGCAGCGCACCGACCTGGTGTTCCAGATGGCGCAGACCGTGCAGAACTCGGAAGCGGCGCAGGCGGTGCAACAGATCGCCTTGCGCCTCGCGGCCAAGGCGCAGGGGCTGGAACCGCTGGCCATCGCACGCCGTGATCTGGTCGAACGCATCGCCCGCACCCGCGCCGACCCCGCGCTGGACGATGCCGTCCGCCGCCAGCGGCTGGAAGAACTGGACGTCGCCCTGCGCGTCAACGATCAGGCGCTGGCCAAGGGGTTTCCGGCCTACCTCGACATCGTCGCCCCCGACCCGCTGACCATTGCCGAAGCGCAGGCGCTGCTCGACCCCGACGAGGCGCTGATCCAGATGCATCAGGGCAAGGACTGGCTAACGCTCTGGCTGATCTCGGGGCGGCACGTGCTGTGGCACCGCCTGCCGGTGACGCAATCCGACGCGGTGGAACTGGTGGCGATGTACCGCGAAACCATGGGGCTGACTGGCACCCTGCGCGCCGCCGCCGCGCTGGACGATGAACCGGTGGCCACCCAGCCCTTCAACACACGGCTGGCCGCAATCCTGTACCAATGGCTGTTCGCACCCTTTCAGGCCGAGCTTTCGCAGTATCCCCACCTGATGATCGTCGCGGACAAATCGTGGATCGGGATGCCTTTCGCGACCCTGCTGACCGATCCGGCGCAGGCGGGCAGCGACCCAACCCCCGACATGCTGCGCCGCGCCAGCTGGATGCTGCGCGACCATGCGATCACCATGCTGCCCTCCGCGGTCAGCCTGCGGGCGGCGCGGGCGAACCGCCCTGCCCCGCTGCCTGACAGCGGCCTGCCCACAACCACCCTGCTGGCCATCGGCGATCCGCTGTTCACCGGCACCAAAGGCACCGACGCCGTGGTGCGTGCCGCCACCGGCACCGTCGATGTCAGCCAGCTGGCCCCCCTGCCCGGCACCCGCCGCGAGGTCCGCGCCATCGCCGCCGCCTTTGACCAAAGCAGCGCGCAGGTGCTGTTGGGCGCCGATGCCTCCGAGGCGATGATCGAAACCATGGACCTGAGCGACCGCGACGTGATCGTCTTTGCCACCCACGGGCTGATCGCGGGCGAATTGCAGGGGCTGGCCGAACCCGCGCTGGCGCTGACTCCACCCGCCACGATAACCGGCAGCGATGACGGGCTGTTGACCGCGGGCGAGGTTGCGGGGCTGACCCTGACCGCCGATTGGGTGGTGCTGTCGGCCTGCAACACCGCCGCCGGTGATGGCGCGGGGGCCGAGGGGCTTTCCGGGCTGGCCCGCGCCTTCTTTGCCGCAGGTGCGCAGGCGCTGCTGGTCAGCCACTGGCCCGTGCGCGACGACGCGGCCGCGCGACTGACGGCATCAGCCTTTGCCGAAATGCGCGCCCACCCCGACCTGCGCAAGGCCGAGGCCATGCGCCGCGCGATGCTGGCGCTGATGGACGACGACAGCGACCCCAGCCTGTCGCACCCCGTCGCATGGGCGCCGTTCTTTGTGGTGGGCAACCGATGATCCGGCGGCTGATCCCCGCGCTGCTGGCGCTGATGCTGGCCCAGCCGGTGCAGGCGCAAAGCCCGGCGGATTTGCTGAACGATGTTGACCGGATACTGGCCGACGGCGGCGGCCTTGGCCTTGACGTGGAACTGACCCGCGCCCTGCGTGCCGCCCGTGCACAGGGCCCACTGGACCCCGACTGGGCGCAGGTGATGGTGGTGACCGCCAGCCTGATCGCCACCGGATTGTGCAAGGCCGAACGCGCGCTGGACCTCTATGACGACGCCCTGACCGTGGCACAGGACGCCCCCGAGATGCAGCAATTCGTGCGCATCTGGCGCGCCTACACCTACGCCTATTTCGGCCGCCCCGATCTGGCCCGCGCCGATCTGGACCGCGTCACCGTGGACCCCGCGACATATCTTGAAGACGACTATGCCGCGCAATTGCAGGGCTGGCTGGCGGCTCCCGTTTCGGTCAGCGACAGCCCCGGTTTCCTGAACTGCACCGAAGTCGCCCGCGACGCCGCCGATCTGTTCAACGCGGGCGATCTGGATCAGGCGCGCAGCCTGCTGATCGGCCTGAACCTGCCCGACGTGCTGGCGCAGGAACCGCTGGTGCGTATTTCCAACCTGTCGACCCTGTCCCTGCTGGCCGTGATCAGCGGGCGCATGGGGCAGGACGACAGCGCCGTGTTCGACCGGATCATCGCCGACCTGTCCGTGCCCGACGTCACGCCCCCCACCCTGCGCCCTGAAATGGTCGCCGATGCGGGCCACGCGCAGATGGTGGCGGATGTGCTGGACATGGTGGTGAACTCGGACCGCACCGGCACGGGCGCTGCCGCGCGGCGCACCACCGCGCAACGCTGGCTCGAGGGGCTGGCCCCCCAGGACGCGCAGGCCGAGATACGGGCGTTAAGCTTTGCCGTGAACGATTACCGCATCGCGGGCAACTGGCCCCGCGCGGCGCAGGCGGTGCAAGAGCTGTTGGCCCTGCCCGATCTGGACGCCGACCTGCGCGCCATGGCCGAGGTTGAGCTGGTCGAGCTGCAATCCTACATCGCCGTGGCCGAGGGGCGACCCGTTGACCACATCGCGCTGGCCAACGCCTTTCGCGCGGTGTTCGACACCGACGGCATCGCCGCCGCCGTGCGGGTGGATGTGGCCGGCCGGCTGGTGGGCGCGTTTGACCACGCGGGCCACGCCTATCTGGCGCATGTGGCGGGGATCGAGGTCTGGCAATACATGCGCGACGTTCAGCGCGCCACGGCACAGGCGGGGGATTCGGTCGCCGGACAGGGCAAGGTCCTGCGCGCCACTGCCGACATCACCATCGCAGACGGCTTCGACGTGGCCGCCCAGCCCCCCGACGGCACCCCGCCCCCGCCGGGTCTGTGCCAGGAGGTCGTGGGGATCGAGCTGTGCACGATTGTCCTGCAACAGCCCTGAGGCACCCTGACCCGCGCAACGCGAGACGGCACTGTGCATCCCTGTCGAAAGGAACTTGAATGAACGACGATCTGACCACCGGACAGTGCCTGTGCGAGGCGGTGAAATTCCGCAAATCCGGCACATTCGAAGCCTTCTTCCTGTGCCACTGCAGCCGCTGCCGCAAGGACACAGGCACGGCCCATGCGGCAAACCTGTTTTCGTCCAAGGCAACGATCACCTGGCTGTCAGGCACGGACCGGATCAGGACATTCACGCTGCCCGGCTCACGCCATGCGAAAAGCTTTTGCAGCACCTGCGGCTCGGCGCTGCCGATTGCACTGCCGGGCGCGGATGTCCTTGTCGTGCCCGCCGGATGCCTGGACAGCCCCATCGACCTGCGGCCCACCGCGCATATCTGCGTTGCCGATCGCGCGACCTGGGACAATGATCTGGATGCCATCGCAAAGATGGACGGCCTGCCGGGCTAGGCCGCTTTCCCCGCGCCGCTTCGCGTCACCCAACCCTCAAAGCGGATTCCGCTCTGCAAACGTCCTGAAAAACGCCAGAAACGCCTTGTCAGGGTCTGTTGCCGGCGCGCGATCCTTGGCCCATTCCCGCCATTCCCCCTCGACGTGGTAAATATCAAACCCCGGATGGCGCAGCCGCGCCGTCTCGTAGGTCTCGGACCGCAACGCCTGCCCCCGCGCCTCCAGCCAGCCGGGGCGCGCGGGCACCGTGTCGCCTTGGGTCCGCTGCTTGCGCCCGACCTTGGAAAACTGCAACTCGCGCTCCGCCGTCGCCGTGCCGCTGGCGTCCTTGGCCCACCAGCGCAGTTCCACATGGGTCACCCGCCGCCCGGTCTTGATCGGCTCGACCGACACCACGTAATCGCTCAGCGCATTGACCTCGACCAGGGCCGGCTCGATCGCCCGCAGCTTCAGGTTCGACCACGAGGTCAGCTTGCCCTTGGGCACGCCCAGAATCCCGCGCAGGTCCTCCAGGCTGAACCGTTCCGACGACCGCCACCGCAGCTTGCCGCGTTTCTGGATCATCTCGTACAGCGTCAGCGCATATTTCGACGACAGCGCGAACATCACTTCGCGTTGCAGGCGGGCGAAGACGGTGCTGTCCTTGATGATCTTGCGCAGGCGCGTGGGGATTTCATATTCGAACAGCCCGTCGCGGCGGCTGGATTCGATGTTCCCGCCCAGCAACTGCACCCGCTCGATGGCCGGCGCCCCGTCACGGGTGATGCGCACCTTGACGATACAGGCCATCAGCCGCTCGATGGATTCGCCCACCCGGTCGTTGGAATTGTGCGACCCGCGCAGGTCGCCCTTGGAAATCACATGGGTCACCGGCTTGTCGATGGCATCCCACGCGTTCTCCAAAAGCTGGTTGTAAATGCGCCGGTCGGCCAGCGTCAGCGGTGTGACCTCGACAAGGTCCACCAGCTCACCGGGTTTCACCAGCGTGTCGGCATTGGGCCGCGCTTCGACCGTGCGAACGGGTTTGGGTTTCACGTCCTTCGCCATTGGACTTACCTGCTCAAACTTACTTTTGTAGTTGTTGTCGTGTAAGCTATCACGAAAGGGCGCTTTGGTAAATCACCCGAAACGTAAGCTTTGATTCGGGGCAAAACACCCACCCGATTCGCATCACGCTGATATTGTTGCAGAAAAAACGGCATTTTTCACCCCCTTGGGACGCCCCCGAAAAGTAAGTTTTGGGCCCGCCCCGATCCGTAAGCGGACAGGCCCCCAGACGTAAGGCCCGCCGCCCCGAACCGTAAGCCAAGCGGCCCCGATATGTAAGCGTAGTGACTGTTTTCCGTGTATTTCCAGTGCATTACAGACCATGAACAAGAACTATTAGAATCCAGAACCAGACAGGGTTTTTCATATTTGATTTTTGGGGTGTGTTGCGCGTTCCGACAGATCACCGCACGCACCGCTAACGCAAAGCTTACAAATCGGGTGCACCGTGCCGAAACCCCTGTAGAATGACGGTGTTGGGCTGGTGATACACGCAAACTTCCACTCTTTGACGGCAGAACCCCCAGCTTGCGGTTTTTTGGGCATGTTCCGTCAAACTTCGCACTTTACCATCCAGCCCCAAGGGTTCATGATTCGGCGCATCCTCATTGTACTGCGAGCCATCATGGACAACCCTGCCCTTCCCCGCGTCCGTCTGGAAGACCTTGAAAACCTCGCCCGCCGCGCCGACACCGTGATCGGCCGGCTGCGCGACCGCATCTATGCCCCCGGCACCGAGAAACAGCTGGACCTGCGGTTCCCCGTGCGCCGCGCCGCCGAGATGGTCGGCCGCAGCGAAAAGGCCATCCGCGACGCCGAGGACGATGGCCGCCTGCCGATGCCGGACAAGGACCCTGAAACAGGCCGGCGCACGGGATACGAGCTGGCCGACATCAACCGGATGCGCGCGCTGTTCGGCACCCTGCCCCACCGCGCCGACACCGACGAGGCGCTGGTGCTGGCGGTGCAGAACTTCAAGGGCGGCGTCGGCAAATCCACCGTCGTCTGCCATCTGGCGCAGTATCTGGCGCTGAAAGGCTACCGTGTCTGCGTGATCGACTGCGACAGCCAGGCCAGCACCACGTCGGTGTTCGGCCTGAACCCCGATGTGGACGTGGACGAGGATGAGGATACGCTTTACCCGTTTTTCCGCCACGGCGGCCCGACCTCGCTGCACTATGCGCTGCGGGCGACCTATTGGCCGGGCATTGCGCTGATCCCCGCGAACCTGGGGCTGTACGATGCCGAATACGAATTCGCGGCACGGATGGTGCGCGAACAGTCTTTTGTGCTGGACCGTCTACGCGACGGCATCGCCACGATCCGCGACCAGTTCGACGTGATCCTGATGGACCCGCCCCCCGCCTTGGGGATGCTGTCGCTGTCGGTTCTGCGCGCGGCGGATGCGCTGGTGATCCCCGCCCCGCCCAACAACATCGACTTTGGCAGCACCGCGCATTTCCTGAAGATGATGGGCGCCACGCTCAAGGAACTGGCCGCCGCCGGTGGCCCGCGCGACTATGCGTTCCTGCGCATCTTGGCCACCAAGATGAACGACAACAAATCGGCCCACACCGCGATCAAGCGGATGATGGACGCGGTGTTCCCGATGGACATGATGAGCGCGGTCCTGAAAGACAGCGCCGAGTTCGACAACGCCGCCGCCGACCTGGGCACGGTCTATGAAATAACAGGCCCTGCGACCCGCACAGAGACACATAAACGCTGCCGGGCCTATCTGGATTCTGTCAACCGCGAGATCGAATTGCTGATCCGCAAGACATGGCCCAGCCACCACGCCGATCTGCGCAAGGAAGGACTGTTATGAGCAAGAAACACGACGCCCTGTATGATGATGTTCTGGGAAACCTCGACGCACCGGAACCCGCCCCCGCCGCCGAAGTGGCACGCGGCAGCCGGTTCCTGAAACGGTCAACCACCATCGCCGATCACGTCACCGGCGAGATCGAGGAGAAAACCCTGCGCTGGGTCGACCCCGCCGATTGCGTCATGTGGGACCGCCACAACCGCGCCTATGACCTGCTGACCGAAGAAAACTGTCGCGACCTGATCGACGGCATTCGCGCGCAGGGCCGGCAGGAATTTCCCGCCATCGTGCGCCGCAAGGGCGAGCGTTATGAGGTGATCTGCGGCGCGCGGCGGCACTTTGCGGTCAGCTGGCTGCGGGCCAACAACTACACCCAGTTCAAATACCTGATCGACGTGCGCGACCTGACCGACGAAGAGGCGTTTCGCCTGGCCGACATCGAAAACCGCGACCGCGAGGACATCTCGGATTACGAGCGCGCGATTGATTATGCCGACGCGATCAAACGCTATTACGGCGGCAAGCAAAAGGCGATGGCGGCCCGGCTTGAGGTCAGCCCGCCGTGGCTCTCGCGCTATCTGGCGCTGGCGGATTTGCCCAGCGACGTGGTCAAGGCGTTCACCTCGATCCGCGACATCAAGGAACGCCATGCCCGCGATCTGAAACCGCTGTTGGCGCGGCCCGAAACCGGTCAGCTGGTGCTGGAAGAAGCCCGCGCGATCATCCGCGAACAGGCACGCGGCACCACGCTGGACGGGTTCGAGGTGATCAAACGGCTCAAGGGCGCGGCCCGCCCTGCGCCCGCGCCGAAACCGCGTCCCGTGGGTGGTAAAGAGTTCCGGCGCCACATGGCGGACAAGCCGGTGACCATGCGAAAAAAGGGGCGCATCGTGACGCTGGAATTTGACGCGGACATATCCGACGGCGCCTTGCAGATGGCGCTGGATAAATTCATGGAAGATCGCAAGAAAAGCTGACCCACTGAAAAGTTGCCCATGGGCAACTTTTTGGTTTCAGGGGGGCGGCGGGCAAAAATTGCCCATGGGCAATTTCCCGAAATCCGCCCCCTGCCCGCCTAGTTTCCCGCCACCGTATCAATTTCGAATTGCAGGATCGCAGGCGCCGGACCACTGTCATCATCCAGCGCCACGGCCCCGCGGGTGACCTGACCGAAACCGGCATTGCGCAGCGATGCGGCAAAGCTGCTGGCCTGATCGCCGCCGCGCATCACCTCGACCGCGGATTGCCCCAGGAACCGCAGATCCTCGACCGCCGATTGCGGCTCGGCCGGTGTCAGGATCACCACCACGCGGTCGCGGCCAAAGGCCTCGTCAGTGATGCGGAACAGCCCCTTTTTCAGCGTGTCACCGGGTTGCAGCCGCCCGCTGTAAAAATGGGTGATCGCGTAATCCGACCCGATGTGCAGCACGTTGGCATCCACCGGGAACGCCTCGTTGTTCTGCGCCAGCACATGCACCTGATCGTCAGGCACCAGCACCGGCACCGCGACCGTATCCAGATCGCGCAGGTCGCGCTGTTGGCGGGTCTTGGTTTGCAGGCGCAGGTCCACGTTCAGGTCGGTGTCGCGGTACTGTCCGCCCATCCGCAGCAGGTTGATCGCGCGGCCCATCCGGTCCAGCGAATCCTGCATCAGCGCGGCCACCTCGGCGGGCTGCCGGTCGGTGGTGCCGACCGAGGGCGTCTGCGCGGCCTTGGACGGCTCAAAATACCCTGTGCCGGGCAACAGCCAGATCGCATCGGGGCGCGTGCTGTCGGGCATCACCGCCAGCCGCACGTCGGCATCGGCCCCCGCAGGCACCAGCACCAGCCGCCCGCCCGCGTCCTGTTCCAACAGGTCCAGCGTGGCCGTCACCACCGCCGGTACATCGCCATCGGGGCGCGCCACGCGCAGGGTGAAATCGACCACATCGGCCAGCTTACGGGCATAGCTGCCTTTCGGCACCTCCGCGACATCCAGCGCCGGCAGGCCGTCATGCGCGACTGGCTCCAGCTCGGATGTGAACGTGTCGGTGAACGTCACCCGTGCATAGCCCACGGCATCGCTGACGGCACTGGCTGCGGTGGGCAGCAGCGCGACAATCTCGCCTTCTGCGATGTGCTGCAACTGCCCCGCGCGCAGGGTCAGGCCAAAGGCCCCCTCGCGCACCGGCCACTGGTGGATCTGCTCCCCGGCCTCGCCCGAAAACACATAGCCGTCCAGATCGCCCTCGAACATCGGGGTGGACAGCGCCAGGTTCTGCACCGCGTATTTGCGCAGCACTTCCTGACCCAACTGGCGATAGGTCACGCCGGGGTTTTCGGCCAGGGTTTCAAAAATCGTATAGGTGAACACGCCCTGCGACACCCGCCCGGGCGCGCCACGGGGCAGACGTTTTTCCGGCGTCGTCTCGGTGGTCTGGGCTGCGAAAAACGCAATGAACGCGCCGTCGCCCTCGGCACCCTCGACCGGGCTGGCAGGGCGCGCGCGCGGGTCGGGCAGGGCGCGCGATGTCGCCTCGGCGTCGGCCATCGCGCTGTCCGGCACACCCAGCGCCGCAGGGTCCAGCTTGCGCATCCGCACCTCCTCGCCATCTGCGGGGGCGGCGCGGGTGACGGTGCCGGAATGGCAGGCGTCGAACACCGCCCAGACGGTCGCGCCCTTGGCCCGCAGGCTGCCGATCAGCACGCCGATCTCGTCATCGACCAGCGCGTTTTCCACGCTCCCGACGCTGTCATCCCACGCTCCGATGTCGACTGGCAGGAACATCTCGTCCAGCCCGTCCTCTTCGGTTTCAGGGTGCAGCGCGGGGGCCTGCGTGCCGTGGCCCGAGAAATGCAAATAGACGAAATCGCCCGGACCCACACGCGCCGCCATGGCGGCAAACCCGTCGCGGATGCCTTGCAGGGTCGGACGCCCCGCGCCCTCGACGCCATCGGCCAGAACGGTCACGTGGTCGGCGGCAAAGGGCACCGGCGCGCTGTCGGTCAGATAGGTCCGCACCAGCGCCACGTCGTTGGCAGGCCCTTGCAGCCAATAGCGTTCCTCAAGGTTGTCATAGGTCGACGCGCCGATCAGCAGCGCAAAGTTTTCGGCCAGCGCGGGCAGGGGCACCAGCAAGCTCAGGGCGGTCAGCGCGGGGCGCAACATGGCGCGTCCCATCAGTTCGTGATCAGCGCATAATCGGCGCTGCTGCCGCTGGCGTTCTGCACGGCGATGGTGAAATCGCCGGTGCTGCGCGGGCTCCACCCGCAATAGGCGATGGCGCTGGAATCAGTGTCGGAACACACCAGCCGCCCCTGATCGTCGGTGACCTTCAGGTTCAGGTCGTTGCTGCCCTTGGCCTCGACATAAATCTCGGCATAGGTGCCACCCTCGAACGGCACGGCGCGATAGGTGTCGGTCTTGCCGCCGCCGATCCGCGCGTTGTTGTAGACCGGGCCGCTGACCACACCCTTGGTGTTTTCGGATGCCACATCGTCGATCAGCCCCAGCATCATGTCGTCGCCTGTGGCCAGATCCCGCGCGGTGGCCAGCATCGCGTCAGCATCCAGCGCGCCGTCGCCAGCGGTGCCATCCTCGGCCATGCGGTCGGTGGGGGACAGGCCCAGACCCCGGCGCATCTTGGCGGCGGCCAGCACCAGCAGCGGATCGCGGGTGGCGACGCCCGCGTCATAGATCACGCGGCTGGCCTCGGCCTGTTTCAGCGGCGCGGGGTCGGCGGCCAGCGCGGGCAGGGCCGACAGGATCAGGGCAGCGGTCAGGGCGGTGAAACGGGTCATGGGAACATCCTTGAAAATAGGTTTTGGTCTGGAATTAAGCCAAAGTTAGCGATGCAGGCGCGACCTGCCAAGCGGGCGAATTTTCATGACGGCATTTTTCACATGAACGGGCGGGAATTCCGGTCTAGGCTTTGTGCAGATTGATGAAAGATTGTATATGCGTCTGATATTGCTAGTTATTTTAATATGTATGGCGGCAGTGCCCCGCCTTGCCACGGCCCAGATGGCCCCACAGGCCGCGGCCCATGTGCTGAACGCCACCCTGATGCTGCGCAGCGCCGACGGGCGGGACCGTTTCCTTGGCTCGGGCTTTGTCTTTGGCCGCAATGACCGCGCGGTGACCAACGCCCATGTGGTCGGCAAGGCCGCGCAGGTGGTGGTCGTGACCCAAGGCGGCGCGCGCATCGACGCGACGGTAATCGCCGTGGACCAACAGCGCGATCTGGCCGTCCTGCAACTGGCCACGCCGCACGATGCGGTGTTGCAGCCTGCGTCCGGCGTTGCGGTCGGGCAGGGGGTCTTCGCCACCGGCGCCCCGCTTGAGGCGGCGTTTACCCTGACGCAGGGGATCGTGTCGGCGCTGTCCCGCCAGATCGACCCGACGCAGCCCATCGGCTATCTGCAACATTCCGCAGCCGTCAACCCGGGCAGCAGCGGCGGGCCATTGGTGGATGCGGCGGGCGACGTTCTGGGCATAAACACCCGTATCAGTGACGGTTCGCGGTTCTTTGTCGGCATCGCTTACGCCGTGCCGGTCGCAGACGTAAGCGACTTTGTGGCACACGGTGCGCTGCCCGAACATCCGCCGCTGGGCGTGCAACTGCGCCCGCTGGTCCCCCGGATCAAGGCGGCCTTGGGCTATGACGGCACCGGCGCGCTGGTGGAACAGGTGCAGCCCGACACGCCCGCCGATCTGGCAGGGGTGCAGGCGGGCGATATTCTGACCATGGTGGACGATCATGCGATCACCACGCCGGGCGATCTGGCCTTTGCGCTGGCGCAGGGGGGCGCGGAAGTGCGGCTGCGCGTGCAGCGGGGAAATCAGGCTCTAACGTTGGAGGTTTCGCGTGTCGCGGTCCAATCCGACATCACCCCCGCCACCCCGCAACAGGTCCAGCGCCGCGATCAGTACAAGCTGACCGACATGGGGCTGATCCTGGACGCGGACGGGACCATTCGCGCCGTGGTCAATCAGGGCGCGGGGTTCTTTGCGGGTCTCACGGGGGGCGACCGGATTGTCGCGATCAACGGCACCGCCATTGCCGATCTGCCCGACGGTTGGACCCGCAATTATACCTTTGACAGCGCGGTCTTGCTGCGCATCTCATTGCCGGACGGGGCGACGCGGCATTACCTGCTGGACCCCTGGGAGGACGGCCCGGCGCTGCGTCTGGCCAGCGGTGCCAACGTGCTGGACAAGGAGGTGGTCAGCTTTGACTGAGGCAGGCAGAATATTGATCGTCGAGGACGACGCCGACATGGCCCGCGCATTGGCCGAGGCATGCAGCGAACTGGGCTATTGCCCTGTGTTAGAGACAACATGCGCCGCAGGATTGGCCACCGCCAAGGCGGGGCAGTTTCCGCTGGCGATCCTGGACCGGATGATGCCCGACGGCGACAGCATCGACATGCTGGCCGAACTGCGGCACGCGGGCACCATCGGCGCGATCCTGATGGTCAGCGCATTGGCGCACGCAGGCCACCGCAGTCACGGGCTGGACCGGGGGGCGGATGATTACCTGGCCAAACCCTTTGCCCCCGAGGAGCTGCGCGCCCGCATCCGCGCCCTGGTGCGCCGGACCAAGGCCCAGCCGGTGGACAACGATTTTCTGGTGTTCGACGGCCTTGAAATCCGGGTCAAGGCGCGCACGGTGCATCACGGACAGGACCACATTCCCCTGTCGCCCAAGGAATTCGAACTGTTGATGTATTTCGCCACCCACGCAGGCACCCCGCTTAGCCGGATGCAGTTGCTGGAACACGTCTGGAACCTGCATTTCGATCCGCAGACCAATGTGGTCGACGTGCATGTGGGCCGTCTGCGCCGCAAGCTGGAACAGCACACCAACCGCGCGTGGATCCACACCGCACGCGGGGCGGGCTATTGGTTCGGGCCGGAAGACGCATGAGGGACGGGGCATGAGGAACGGCACCTTCCGGTCGGTCGCGCTGGTGGCGCTGGTGCCGCTGGTGATGGCGGTGGCGGGGGTGCTGGTGCTGCAATCGCAGCTGCGCGCGCGGCTGGTCGAGGCCGTGCAGACCCGCCTGCTGGCCGAGGCGCAGGGGTTTGCCGCCCTCTATGACCAGCGCCGCATCGTCGCCCTGCGCGAGGCGATCGCCTATCGCAGCACGCGCGGCGATCCGGCGGGCAGTGTCTATGTGTTGACCGACCGCGCGGGCGCGGTGCTGGCGGGCAATCTGGATGGCTGGCCCGATGGGATCGCGGTGCAGGACACCGCGCAGCAGGTGCAGATCGACGGGCGCCCCTTTCTGGCCCGTGCGCAGGACTTGCGTGGCGGCTTTGGCCTGTTGGTGGGGGTCAGCCTGTTGCCGGTGGAACAGACGCTGGCCCAGATGCGCCGCGTCTTTGCCGCCTTTGGCCTGGCGATGCTGGTCGCGGGGCTGGCCGCCGCATGGGGCGTGGCGCGGCAGGCACAGCGGCGCACGGCACGGATGAACGCGGCGCTGGCGCAGGTCGGCGGGGCAGGGGGCCTGGGCCTGCGGATGCCGCGCGAGGGCGGGTCGGAACACGCCGAACTGGCCGATCACATCGACGCCATGCTGGCGCGCATCGCGCATCTGTTCGACGCGCATCAACGGCTGGGCAACGCGGTGGCCCACGAAATGCGCACACCGCTGGCCCGCATCCGCACGCGGCTGGACGCGCTGGATCTGGACGCGGTGGCGCGCGCGGGGCTGGACGACGAAATTCGCGCCACGATCCGCCTGTTCGACAGCCTGCTGAGCATCGCGCAAATGGACGCCGAGGCGGGCAACACCACCACGCTGCACCCCGTCGATCTGGGCCAGATCGCCGCCGGCATTGCCGAGCTTTACGTGCCCGTGGCCGAGGAAGAGGGGCGCAGGATCACCACGCAAATCGACCCTGACACGCAGATATTGGGCGATGAACACCTATTGGCACAACTGCTGTCCAACCTGATCGAGAACGGCCTGAAATACACCCGCCCCGGCGACACCATCGCCGTGACTGTCCGCCGCGATGGGGCCAAGGTGCGCCTGCGCGTGCAGGACGACGGGCCGGGAGTGGACGCGACGTTGCGCGAACAGTTGTTCACGCCCTTTGCGCGCGGCTTTGACACGGGGTCGAAACCGGGGCACGGGCTGGGCCTGTCGCTGGTGCGGGCGATTGCATTGCGCCACGGCGCCATCCCGCGTGCGCCCGCGACCGAAAAAGGATTTGCAATCGAAGTCGAAGCCTTGCACTTTTCCGCGCAGGAATAGCTGCTTAATCCATTTTTCCACATGCGCTTGGGGGCGCCTGAAATGATTCATATCCGGCTTTGCACGGCGCTTTTCTGCGCCATGGTTCTTGCGGCCTGCTCGGCGCTGAACCCGCCGATCAACCCCTATCTGGCCGACCCCGGATCGGTGCAGGAACCCGAATTCGGCGGCAACCTGATGGGGCGCGACGATGTGTTCATCGGGCTGGCGTTTTCGGGTGGCGGCACGCGGGCCTCGGCGTTTTCCTATGGCATGCTGAAGGCACTGCGCGATGCCACGCGCACGGCGGAAAATCCTGACGGGTTGCTGCGTCACGTGCGGCTGGTCACCGGCGTGTCGGGCGGGTCGGTCACGGCGGCCTATTACGGGCTGCACGGGCCGCGGGGGCTGGATGTCTATCGCGAGCAATACCTGATCCAGAACGCCGAAAAATACATGGCCACCGCCGTGTGGAACCCGGTGACGCTGGTCAAGGGGCTGTCGGGCGGGGCCAACGGGCGCAAGACCTTTGCGCGGTTCCTGGACGAAAGCATTCTGCACAAGGCCACCTTCCGCGACCTGTGGGCCAAGGGCTATGCGACGACGTGGATCAACGCCTCGGACGTGGCGAACAACACGCCGTTCCTGTTCTCGCAGGAAACCTTTGACGCGCTGTGTTCCAATCTGGCCGATCTGCCCGTGTCCGAAGCGGTTGCCGCCTCGGCCGCCTTTCCGCTGGTGTTTGCGCCGATCACGCTGGCCGCGCACCGCGAGGGGTGCGATTATTCCGAACCCGACTGGCTGACCGCGGCGCGGTTCAATCCCGAAAGCACCTCGGCGCTGCGGGCTTATGGCAAGGCGCTGGAAACCTACCGCGACCCGGACAAGATCAAGCTGGTCAAGCTGCTGGACGGTGCCATCACCGACAATTTCGGCACCACGGGCCTGTCGGTGGCGCGGGTCAAATCGCAGACCGCTTACGGCCCGATGACCGAGGAACAGGCCGTGCGCGTGAACCGGATGCTGTTTCTGGTGGCCAATGCCGGCGTGCAGCAGGATTACAAATGGAACCAGCGGCTGCGCGGTCCGGGCGGGGTGCAGCTGGGCATGGCGATTGCCAATTCGTCCATGGGGGCGGCGACGCGCGTGGGCTATGACGTGCTGCGGCTGACGCTGGACCAATATGCCGACGATCTGATCGACTACCGGTGCAGCCTGCCTGCATCGCGGGTGCGGGCGCTGCGCGGGTCGCTGGCGGGATGGGATTGCAAGGACGTGAAACTGTTCGTGGGGCAAGTGTCGTTCGAAGTGCTGGACAATGACCAGCGTGACGATCTGAACGAAATCCCCACGCGCCTGCGGCTGGAAACGCCACAGGTGGACGCGGTGATCGCGGCGGGCGAACAGGCGACGCGGCTGACGCCGGAATTCAACGGCTTTCTGCGCGCGATTGACGCGGTGCCCGCCCCTGCGGATGCACGGCGGATCGGGGCGCGGCGGATCACGCCGGGCAACTGACGGTTCCTTGGTGCCAATGCACCATAAGCTTGCACACTGTACACATAAGTATGCACAGACCGGCTGTTTCGGGACATAGCAGACTTCCACCAAAGCCCGGAATCAAGGCACGCAGTGCCGCCGGGCAGCGCCCGACCGCCCCATGGGCGGGCGCTTCCTCACCGTATTGCGGTTCATCACCCGCACGCCAAAGATTAGAAATAAAGTGGCACGAACCGACGTTCCGATGCCCACCCGCGGTCGGGCGCTGCCCTCAGTGGCAAGGTCACTAAGGGCTCAAACCAGACCTTCGCTGCACAGAGCACGAACGCCAACTTCGTGCTTCACTCCCACTCTGGGTCTGGCATCAAGCGCTTGACAGGGGGTGTGCATGAAAGCCGTCGAAATGTGCAAGCTTATGGTGCATTGGCACTTGGGCTGTTTCCCGCCCGCGTTTCATTCGGGATGGAACGCGGGACGGGGGGGACGGGTTTTACCCTCAGAAACGGCGGGCAACGACCTGCCGAACATATCTGAGGAAAGGATCACCCAATGCCCAAGATGAAAAATGCAAAAATCCTGATCATGGCCACCAACGGTTTTGAACAATCCGAGCTGCAAGTGCCGCTGAAAGAGCTGCGCGATGCCGGTGCCGCCGTCCACGTCGCCACGCTGGACGGCAAGGCGATCAAAGGCTGGAATCAAAGCGACTGGGGCGAAAGCGTCGATGGCGATCTGAAGATTTCGGACGTGAACGTCGATGATTACATCGCCCTTGTCCTGCCGGGCGGCCAGATCAACCCCGACATCCTGCGCGCCGATGAAACGGCCGTGCAGAAGGTCCGCGATTTCGTCGCAGGCGACAAGATCGTCGCCGCCATCTGCCACGCGCCGTGGCTGCTGATCGAGGCGGGTGTGGTCGAAGGGCGCGAGATGACCTCGTACCATTCGATCCGCACCGACCTGAAGAACGCAGGTGCCAATGTGGTCGACAAGGAAGTGGCGATTTCCAACGGAATCATCACCTCGCGCAGCCCCGACGATCTGCCCGCATTCGTGGCCAAGATCATCGAAGAGGTGAACGAAGGCGAACACAGCCGCGACGTGGCCGCCTAAGCGCTTTGCTCGCCTTAAAGGTGTGAACATGGGCCCTCATGCCAGCGATGGTGTGGGGGCTTTTGTGTTTGCGGGCCAGAGGCTTGGCCCGAATGTGAAAAACGCTGTCAGGAATGATCAAATCGTAGACGGAATGATTTCCCCTTCGTAACTTGGCGTCATGATGACGCGACTGATCCCTTTGCTGCTGGCCCTGTGGCCGCTTGGCACCCAGGCCGAAACCCGCGCGGTTTTGGTGGGGGTGGGGGATTATCTGTACCTGGATGCGGATTTGCAGGGGCCGGTCAACGACGTGGGCCTGATGGCCGACACGCTGATGCGGCGCGGTGTTGCGGCGGGGGCGATCACGGTGCTGTCGGACGCGGCGGCGCGGGTGCCGGAGGGCGCGGTGCGCGGGCTACCGGACCGTGCGGCGATACTGGACGCCCTGGGCGGGGCGATTGCAGCGTCTGGGCCGGGTGACACGGTGGTGTTCTATTTCTCGGGCCACGGCGCGCAAGCCCCCGACCTGAACGGCGACGAGGGTGGCGGCATGGACGAGATTTTCCTGCCCCGTGACACGCGCGGCTGGAACGGTGGCATCGGTGCCGTCGAAAACGCGATTCTGGACGATGAATTCGGCACCTTCACCGAACAGGCCGCAGCACAGGGGGTGCAGCTGGTGGCGATCCTGGACGCCTGCCATTCCGGCACCGGTTTCCGCGCGGGGCCAGAGACGGACGTGCGGGCGCGGTATATCACCCCCGCCCAGCTTGGCCTGCCTGACGATCAGGTCAGCGATGCGGTGGGGCAGGGTCAGGCCCCCGCAGGCGACTATGTGTTCCTTTATGCGGCGCAATCGGACCAGCGGGCGTTTGAATACCCCGTCGGTGACGCGCGCCTGTGGTACGGCGATTTCACCCGTGCGCTGACCTCGGTGATGCAAGAGGTGCCCGACATCACCTACACCGCCCTTGTCCAGGCCGCCGCCGCGCGGATGCGCACGGCGGGCGGGCAGGCGGCGCAGACGCCCGATGTCGAAGGTCCGCTGGCCGGGGCGCCGGTGATCGGCGGCGATGCGCCCGGGCTGTTGCGAATGCAGGTCGACGGCCAGACCCTGCGCGCGGGGCTGCTGGCGGGCGTGACCAAAGGCAGCATCGTGGCGCTGTATGCGGGGCAGCTGGACGACAGCCCCGCCGGTCAGGCCGAGGTGACGCAGGTGCGCGCGACCGAGGCGGATTTGCGGTATATCGAGCCGTTCCCGACGCAAAAGGTGACCTTTGCCCAGATCACCGACCGCGCGCTGGACACCTCGATCGCGCTGAATTTCAGCGCCGAGGCGCAGGCGCATCTGACGGATGGGTTTGACGCGCTGGCCGCCCGCGTGGACGTGCCGCTGGACGCCGCCACCCCGTCGCACCGCGTGGTCTGGGACGGGGCGCAATTTGCGCTGATCGGTCCCGATGGCGTGCTGGACGCGGGCGGTGACGGCACCAGCATCCGGCTGGGTGCGGGCGATACCGACGCATTGGCGCAGCGCATCGGCCTTGCCGTGGGACGCTTGCGGCTGGAAAAGGCGCTGGCGCAGATGGCGCAGGGGGCGGTCAAGACCGGCTTTGCCCTTGGCCCCACCGGCCCGACCGTCAGCTTTACCCTGACCACGGGGCGGATGCGCGGCGGCACATGCGCAACACCCGACGGCACGCCGCAGCCGGTGACCGGACAGGCCACCGCGCACAGCTGCGATGTGCTGGGCCTGCGCTATGACAACACCACCGGCGGGATGCAGGACGTGACGGTCCTGTACATCAACGCCGACAACAGCATCGACACCCTGTGGCCCACCCGCAACCTGTCCAACCGGATCGAGGCCGGCGGCAGCCAGCAGATGGACTTTGCGCTGGTGGCCGATGCGGTGCTGCACGAACAGGTGATCGTCGTGTCGGTCCCCGCAGAGCCCGGCAGCATGCGCACCACGCTTGCCTTTCTGGGCGGCGGCGGATTGCCCGCCAGCAGCATGGGGGCGGTGGCCGAATATATGGCCAGCGTCACCGATCCGGCGCAAAGCCGTGGATTTTCACTGAAACCCAAGGGCGCGGACCTGTCGGTACACCGGCTGGACCTGACCCTGACCCCATTCCAAACAGGAGACTGACCCAAATGAGATTTCTACCCGCAGTGATGGCCACATTGGCCCTGCCGCTGGCGCTGAACGCGCAAACGCTGGAATTGCCCGAAACACCCCCCGCGCAGGCGTCGCCCTTTGCCTTTGCCGAAAGCGGGGCCAAGGCCGAGGCAGAGGCCGCAGCACAGCAGGCCGACAGCGCAGGCCGCGTGATCGGCGGTGAAGAGGCCGCAGAGGGCGCTTGGCCGTGGCAGGTGGCCCTGTTGATCGCAGGCCAGCCCCGGACCGTGGACGCGCAGTTTTGCGGCGGGTCGATGGTGCTGGACACATGGGTTCTGACGGCGGCGCATTGCATCCACATGCAGGACCCCAACGGCGTCTACCGTGACCTTGCCCCGCAGGCGATTTCCGTGCTCGTCGGCACCAACGAGATTGCCGAAGGCAAGGGCGACGCGGTGCCGGTCGAGGCGATCTATCGCCATCCCGGCTATGAAGGGACCGAGTTCGACAATGACATCGCCCTGATCAAACTGTCGCGCGCGCCCAATGTGCCCTACCAGACGATCAAGGTGCCGGATGCCGAATTCGGCGACCTGCTGGACCAGCCCGGCGTGCGCACCGTCGTCACCGGCTGGGGCCTGATCGAGGGCGCGAAACGCACCGAGATGATGCGTCAGGCCGAGATCCAGATGCTGTCGCGCGACCAGTGCAACCAGGTCATGCTGGAAGGCCGCGCCAAGGCCGCCGCCGAGGGGCTGAGCTATGCCGCCAAGGCGTTCGGGCTGAAGGAAAACGAGGCCGAGAAGGTCTGGCAGGAGCTGATCACCTATGTCCGCGAACCGATGACCGAAAACATGATCTGCTCGGGCACCTTTGGTGGCGGCAAGGGGTCGTGCTCGGGTGACAGCGGCGGGCCGCTGGTGGTGCCGCTTGAGGACGGGACGTTCATTCAGGCGGGCATCGTCAGCTGGGGTCTGAGCAATCAGGCCACGCAGTCCTGTCTGGAGACAGCGCAATTCTCGGCCTATACGCGGGTGTCGAATTACCTGCCGTGGCTGGACCAGACGATCAACGCGAACTGATGGGCGCGCGGGTCTGCATCATGGCGCTGGTGCTGGCGGTCGGGCTGGCACCCGCTGCCATGGCGCAGACCCATACGCCGGACAGCTATGCGGAATGGATTCTGGACCGGTCCAGGGTGATTCAGGATGCCTATTTCCGTGGCCAGAAGGATCAGGCGATGGCCGCCGCCGATGCGCTGAACGCCGAGGTCGATCAATACGCCGACTTCATGGGGGATCACAAAGGGCTCTGGCTGCCCGATCTTCTGGTGGCGCGGCTGGCGACCGACCGGGGGGATTACAAACATGCCGCCGATGTGGCCGCCCCGATGGTCACGGCGCTGGACACGCCCGTCGAACACGGCGGGGCGATGCGGGTCGAGGCGCTGTTGCTGCTGGGGCAGGCGCTGTATTTCATGGACGACTATACCGCCGCCGAGCCGGTGCTGCGCAGCTTTGTCTCGCTGGGGCTGGAGCCGGGCACGCAGGTTGACCCCGAGGACGTGACCGAGGCTGCCTATCTGCTGGCGCAGGCCGCGACCCGCGCCTTTGCCCCCGATGCCGCGCAGATCCGGCGCGATGTGCTGGACGGGTTCACCGAGCGGCCCGGCGGGCACGACGGGCTGTATCTGCGGCTGTGGCTGCTGGATTTTCAGGCACGCCGCAACGGGGCCGAAACCGATCCGCAACTGTTGGCCGATGCGCGCCATGTGGCGGCCTTCATGGAAACCTCGGACGAGGGCGACATGGCGGAATATCAGCTGTTGTACGGGATGCTGGGCCGTATCTTTGCCGACAACGCCGATTTCGACCGCGCGATCCCGATCCTCCAGGCGCGGATGGATTTCATGCGCGAACAGGCCCCCGGCACGCCGGAGTATTTCTGGGCCTCGCAGAACCTTGCGGGGATCCGCAACCTGCAGGGGGATTACCCCGCCGCGCTGAGCACCGCACAGGCGGCGCTGCGCGAGATGGATGGGCTGCCGGACGGGCAGGGCGACGCGTTCGCGCCCGTACGTTCGACGCTGGAACAGGTGATCTGGGTCGCCGCCGACATGATGGGCGAGGCGCTGATCGCGCAAGAGGCGCTTGAGCGGGCCTATGTCGCGGTGCGCCAGACGCGGTCGGCCAATAACCCCGCCGCACAGGAGCTGGCCGTGAAGATGGACAAGGCGCTGGTTGACCCGGCGCGCTTTGTCTATGCGGCCGAGCTGGGTCTGGACCGGCCCGGCGAACTGTTCGTGACCGCCGATGGTGATGACGTGGTCTCTGCCGTTCTGGCGGGGCGCTATGCGTTGATCACTCAGGTGCTGGAACGGTCCGAGGCAAAGGGCGAATTGCCCACGGCGATGGCCGCGCTGAACCGCGCCTATATCGCGGCGCTGCTGGGCGACGTCGGCGCGGGGCAGGCCCAGCTGAAGCGGGTGCGCACCGCGCTGGCGGAAGGACAGCACGAAGGTCTGGAGGCCGATGCGTGGCAACCCGATTTCGCCGAGGCGCTGCTGATGCTTTATGCGCGTATCTATGACCCCGATCTGGCGCTGGCGCCGCTGGCCCGGCTGGAGGCGCGGGACGACCTGCCCGAGATCATACAGGCCAACGTGCGGATGCTGCGCGCCACACAGTCGTTTTACGGCCATGACATGAGCGCCGCGCGCAAGGTCTATCTGGACAATGCCGATGCGGATTTCGCGCGGGTCACGACAGAGCCATGGGGGGTGATCCTGGGGCTGGGGCTGCTGAACCTGGCGCTGGAACTGGACGATCTGGACCGCGCGCGAGCCTTTGTCGACAGCTATTCGAAACAGCTTGAGGCAACGCCGGACCGGGCGCTGGCGCTGGTCAGCACCCAGATGTTTGCCCTGAACGCCGACCCCGACGCGATGCTGACCGAACGGGGGTTTCAGACGATGGCCTTTCATCTGCGGTCGCTGGCGTCGATGCTGCCCGAAGAACACCAGTGGAGCGTGGCGGCGCGGTTTGCCTATGCCTCGGCGCTGGCGCGGCGGGGCGACCGGATCGAGGCGGCAGAGCTGACCCGTGCCGCGCTGGAAAGCTATCGCCGGTCACCCTGGCATCAGGAGGGCACGGCGGCGTTCCTGTCGGTGTCCTATGGCTGGCTGGTCTGGGGCAATGGCAATCCCGAACTGGCGCAAAGCATCATCGCACAGGCCTATGCCACCCGCGATCCGGCGACATGGGGACCGCTCTACTGGGCCGAGGTCTGTTTTGCCCAGGCCTTTGTCCGCAGCTATCAGGGGCGGCTGGACGAGGCGCGCACGGTGATCGAGGAGGCGCTGGGGCAGACCGGAATGATGGCGCGGCTGACGCCCGCCAACGCCACCCGCCTGCACACGCAGCACGCCGATATTCTGGCGCAAATGGGGCTGACCGATCTGGCTGCCGAAGCCTATGACCGCGCGGTCGCGGTTGTGCCCTATCCCGAATATCAGGGCGGGCAGACCATGGCCGAGACCCTGCGCAAGCGCGCCGTGTTCTTTCACGATCAGGCACAGCCGCAGGCGGCCTATCTGGATATGGCAGAGTCCAACGCGCTGTGGTTCGACCGCTATGACCGCTATGCCAGCAGCGGCGCCGACGTGGCCCGTCAACCGGCCGAGGACCATCTGCGCGCGGTGGACGAGGCGGTCTTTGGCTGGGTTCTGAGCCAGTCGCTGGCCGAAGTTCAACCGCAGCAAGAATAATGGCGCAGCGGGGCCCGAGGTAAGGAATTCCTGACGGTGTTTGTCATAAAAAATGTCTGGAAAACGCGCAGTTACGCTGACATGATCCAATCAATTACCCCACGATTACCACTTTTTTACCGAAAGGATTTCGACTGATGACACGTACCAAACTTCTCTCGATGGTGAGCGCCGCCGCCCTGGCGATGACACCGATTACCGCGCTGGCGCAGGACAAGTCCGGCGAGAACGTCCAGCCCACCGAATCCACCGCCGAAGTCAGCGCCGTGGGCAAGGTTGCGCTGGCGCAGGACCTGTTTGCCTATGCGCAAGAGGGCAAGAACGCCGTTGCCGCTCTGGCCGCCGCGCAGATCATGCAGGGCGTTGACGCCAAGGATGTAGAGCGCGAGAAAACCACCTCGGACAACGAGGATATGGCCGGCGTGACCGAGGAAGCGGACGGTGCCGACGCGCCGATGGACGCCGAGGCGATGCTGACAGCCGCGCTGGAATATGCGGGCGGTGACCCTGCCGTGACCGGCTTGATCGAGGACGCACAGGCCGAAGGCTCGCGGGGTCGCATCGGTGGCGCGTCGCGCACCCTGTCGCGTCTGCCTGCGGGCAAGATCGACCTGTTCAAGGTGCCCTTCTACGGCGGACGGTTTGCCGAGCTGGCGATCGTGGGTGACGGCGACGCGAACCTTGACCTGCTGGTCACGGATGAAAACGGCAACACCATCTGTCTGGACAAGACCTATACCGACAAGATCTATTGCTCGTTCACGCCGGCATGGGACGGGTATTTCCTTGTTGCCGTGGCCAACCAGGGCCGCAAGCGCAACAGCTATTACATCCTGACCAACTGAGGCAGGGCGTGACAGCCCGCACCATATCGGGGCGCGCAGGGGCAATCCTGTGCGCCCTTTTTCTATGGGGTTCGGGGGTGCTGGCGCAGGGCGTGCCCACCCGCGAGAGCATCCGCAACGATGTGTTCGTGACGCTGCAGCGGGCGACGTCCAGCGTGGCCGGGGCGGCGCTGCAACAGGCGGCGCTGCGGCAACAGGCGGGCAATGCGGAACTGGCGGGACTGTTGCGCCAGCGCAGTGACCTGACCGATCTGGCCGAGGCCGAGCAAAAGGCGCTGGCCGCTGCTGTCGGGGGACGCGGGGCCGCCGCCGAGGCCGAGGTGGAGCGCGTGCGC
The DNA here is from genome assembly GCF_000620505.1 of Sulfitobacter sp. 20_GPM-1509m. GTDB lineage: Bacteria > Pseudomonadota > Alphaproteobacteria > Rhodobacterales > Rhodobacteraceae > Pseudosulfitobacter. Next base: position 75,550 of record NZ_JIBC01000015.1, read on the forward strand.
GTCAGTCTGGCCCGCATCCGCGCGCAGATCACCGCACTGGACGCGCAGATCGAGGCGGGGTTTCCGGCGTTCCGCGAGCTGACCAACCCGCGCCCGATGACCGTGGCCGAAGTGCAGCAGACCCTGCACCCCGGCGAGGTGATGATCGTCACGCTGGCGGCGGATTACGACGTGTTTGTCTGGGCGATTTCCGCCACGGCGGCGGACTGGCACGCCGCTGCTTATGAGCAGGGCGCGCTGGTGGCGCAGATCAGCCTGCTGCGGCGGATGCTGGACGTGACCCAGCAGAACCGCTCGGCGGCGGCGCTGGACGACGCGCCCAGCATCGGGGCCTCGGCGGACGGGTTTGACCGCGCGGTGGCGCATGGGCTCTATCAAAAGCTGCTGGGCCCGCTGGGGGCGGTGATCGACGGGGCGGATCATCTGATCGTGGTGCCCGACGGGCCGCTGACGGCGCTGCCCTTTGGTCTGCTGGTGGCCAGCCCGCCGGTGGGCGACGACGCCGACCCGCAGGCGCTGCGCAACACCGACTGGCTGATCGGGCGGGCGGCGATGACGGTTTTGCCCAATGTCTCGAGCCTGCGGGCGCTGCGGCGCAAGGTGGACAAGACCGATCTTGGCGGCCCGCGCCGGCCGTTCGTGGGCTTTGGCGATCCGGTGTTCGCCTATGCCGACAGCGATGCGCCGACGGGGATGGTGACCGACGGCGCCTATGTCAGTCGCGGCGTGTTCGAACAGGTCAGCGCGGTGGCCGGGCTGGCCCCGCTGCCCGGCACCGCGCGCGAATTGCGGCGGCTGGCGCAGCTGACGGGGGCGGCGGCGGGCGATCTGTTTCTGGGCCGTGCTGCCACCGAAACGGCGGTGCGGGGGGCGGATTTGCGCGATGTGGACATTGTCGCCTTTGCCACCCACGGGCTGCTGGCGGGCGAGCTGTCGGGGCTGGCCGAACCGGCGCTGGTGTTCACCCCGCCCGACGCGCCGGGGCCCCAAGACGACGCGCTGTTGACCGCGACCGAGGCGGCGGGGCTGAAGCTGTCGGCGCAGCTGATCATCCTGTCGGCCTGCAACACCGCGTCGGGCGATGGCACCCCGGGGGCCGAGGGGCTGTCGGGTCTGGCGCGGTCGTTCATCTATGCGGGGGCGCGGTCGATCCTGGTGTCGCACTGGCCGGTGGACGATTATGCGACATCGGTGCTGACCACGGGCATGGTGGCCGAGATGCAGGCCGGCACCGCGCGCAGCGATGCCTTGCGTCGGTCGATGCTGCGGCTGATGCGGGACGATCCACAGGTGAAATACGCGCACCCGCGCTATTGGGCGCCGTTCATTCTGGTGGGGGACGGGTAGGGGCGTGAGGTGGTGCCGCTTGTGCCGAGCGCAGCGACCGGACGTTATGAGCCCATTGCGGTCACACGGTTGCATTGATATTTCGACCCAATGGATTTGCGAAGCTGTGTTCCCCAGGACAAGTTCGACCTGGCTGCGATCGCCCGCGCGAGAGCAGCGGGATTTCCCGCCATCAATCCGATTTTGCCTGAGTTGCTGGAATGGCTGCAGGACATAAACTGGCCGGTGGCGGATCAGACGGTTGAACTTCTCTCCGGCTCTGGCCCTGAGATTGTACCACATATCCGAAGAGTGCTCGTGTCCGACGATTCTGTATGGAAATACTGGGTCTTGAGCAGGCTTTGCGGCAGGCTTTCGCCAG
>NZ_JIBC01000016.1 GCF_000620505.1 Sulfitobacter sp. 20_GPM-1509m
TGCGCGCGGCGGTGTTCTTCCAGGCGGCAAAGGGACCGAACGGCAGGGTTACGGTGTCTTCCCCCCGCCGCAGCACAACCGTGCCCCGCGCCCCCGGCACAAATGGCAACTCGGCCCGCAACAGGCCGTCGCGCCTGCGGGCCTGCCGCGTCGCCTTGCCCAGACTGACCTGCGCGGCCTCGGCGTCGCTGTCGATCTCGACAATCATGCGCCCCGCCTGCAGCCGCATCTGCACCGGCCCGTGCCGTTGGCGCAGACGGGTGTGCTTCGCGGCATAGCGGTGAAACAGCGGAATCAACCGGCCCAGCATGACCGCCCCTTGCGCCAGATGTCTGGACCTGCGTTCAGAACGCCACCGGCGTCGGCCTCAGACATAACGGTCAGCACATCCCACAGATTCAAGCCGCACCCCTGTGGCCACGCCCAAAGCATTGGAGGCCGCGTCGTTGTTGAAATACAGCCGTTTCAGGGCAGGACGGTTTGCGCACATTTGCTTGCTCGACTTATGTTCGCTGTTTTTTGGCAGGATACAGCAAACCCCCGCAGATGAAAGCAGGATGCGCGACTTCCGATCCGCACGCGCAAAGATTGACCCATCGGAATGATTCGTCGCATCGGGTGGCAAACGCCGCCGTCATTGCCTTTGCGCGTCGGCAGCCAGCGCGGCAAGCCTGTAGAACCCGTGCGCCATCTTGGTAAAAGGCGTCAGCAGGAACAGGGCCAGAACCGAACCCAGATGCAGCGCCAGCAAGACAGGCATCGCAGCCGTCTGGCCAAGACCATAAAGAACAAGCCCCGACAGACCGACAAAGCCCAACAGCCCGACAAAAGCGATCTCTCCACCAAAAGCCCCCTGCGCACCCAGCAAAGTGTCGGCGCGCAGTTTCAGCCGGACCATCTCGACGCAGCCCACCACCAGCAGCAGCCCGCCGGAAACACCCAACAGCTTGGGCAGGGACCACAACGGATAGGGCGCAGGCATGTTCAGCACATAGTGCATCACAGTCGCCACGCTGGTCGATGCAAAGCACAACAAAAAGCCGTACATAACCGCCTGATGCGCCATCCTGCGCCCTTGCGAGAACCGGTCCCCGTCCTCGAAATTGCACCCGTCCCCGTGGCCGCCCTTGAGGTTTCTCATGTTGGCCGCCTGACCGAAGGCCCGAACAAGATGCACCGCTTTCAGCCGCTGCGCCCCGACCTGACGCCAGTAACGGCGCAGACTGATTGCGATGCTGAACAGCGGGAACAGAAAGGCGGGCAAAAAGATTGCCACCATGGCGTTGTGCGAAAGCACCGCATAAAACCCTTCGCCGCCCTGGGTTGCCAGCGCCCGCGCCGCCCAGAACAAAAACGCAAAGCCGATGACCGCAGCCAGGGCGATCATGACACCGCTCTTTTGAAAGGCTTTCCCCGCCGCGCGTGGAAACGCCAGGTCTTCCCAGCTGTCCTGCCGGACATTGGCCAGCGCCTGCGGCAGGTTCAGGTCGAACTCATGCGGGGCGGTGTATTGGCAGGCGTAATAACAGCCCCGGCAGTTGTGGCAGAGGTTCGCCAGTTGCGTCAGGTCGCCATCGGAAAAGGCACGTTCCGCATGAAGCGCCGGAAAGACCGAACAATAGCCCTCGCAATAGCGGCAGGCGTTGCAGATTTCCGCCTGACGTCTGGCCTCCTGAAGAAGATCAGTTTGCATGGGCTGCGGCCTCCTTGCCTGCGATACGTCCAAAGACGGTGCCGATGGTCATGCCGAAACCGGCAAGATACCCCTGCCCGAGGATCGAACCCGCCATCGTCTCTCCGGCAGCCCACAGGTTCCTGACAGGGCGGTCGCCGATGGCGCATTGCGCGTTTTCGTCGACCTTCAGCCCGAGATAGGTAAAGGTGACGCCCGTCCTCAGCGAATAGCCGTAAAAGGGCGGCTCGGTGATTGGCCGCGCCCAGTTTGTCTTGGGCGGGGTCAGACCCGTGGTCGCCACGCCGTCCAGTTCGGTGGGGTGAAAACCCGACGTATCTCCGCAGGCGGCGTTGAACGTGGCAACGGTCTCAGCCAGCGCCTCGGCGGGCAGGTCCAGCTTACCGGCCAGTTCCTCCAGCGTGTCGGCCTTGATCGGTGGAAAGACCGAGGGCATGAACAGGTTCAGCGATTTCGCGTCAATGATGACATAGCCCACCTGATCGGGTTGCGCGGCCACCAGCCGCCCCCAGATCGCATAGCGCTTGGGCCACACGTCCTCGCCCTCGTCATAAAACCGCTCCGCGTCCTTGTTGACCACGATCGAGAAAGGCACGCAGTCCAGCCGCGTGACGATACCGCCGTCGAATTTCGGCGCACGTCCGTCGATGGCAACCGCGTGACATTGCGTCGGATCGCCCACCTGCGCGATGTCCTGCGCCAGCAGGTCCGCCAGCACGACGCCGCGGTTATAGGGGGTGCCACGGATCAGGAAATTCCTGGCCGCCGGTCCCCAGGCGCGGGCCAGCCAATCGGTGTCCGCCTGAAATCCCCCCGCGGCGACCACGACAGATTTGGCTGTGACACGATGAATCTGGCCATCGCGGATATAGTCCACATAGGTGATGCGATCCTCGTCCAGTTCCAGGTGCGTCACCTGCGCCTCGTAGACCACTTCGACGCCCAGACGTTCGGCCGTGCGGTAATAGGCATTCACAAGGCCCTTGCCGCCACCAAGGAAAAACGCGTTGGTGCGCGCCAGCGAGAGTGTGCCGGACAGCGACGGCTGAAACCGGACCCCGTGTTCCTCCATCCAGGGAAGGCACGCCTCCGAGGTCCGTATCGCAAGGCGCGCCAGGCCTTCATGCGTCTTGCCCCCCGTCACCTTGAGCAGATCGGCGAGGTATTCTTCTTCGGTATAGCTGTCCACCAACGGGCCCAGCGGACCCTGATGCATACAGCGAAAATTGCGGGTGTGGCGGGAATTTCCCCCCCGATAGGGTTTGGGCGCGGCTTCGAGGATCAGAACCCGCGCGCCCGCCTCCGCGGCGGTGATGGCAGCACAAAGCGCTGCGTTGCCACCACCGATGACGACGACGTCGGGGTTGGTCCCGGCAGAGGTCACAACAGATCTCCGTCAAAGCCGGGCGCGCGGTCGGGCAGCGCGCGCAAGGCCCGCACACGCACCCGTTGCGCGGCCTCGATATGGGCGCGCATCGCCGCCTCGGCCAGCGATCCGTCGCGCACCTTGATCGCGTCCAGCACGCCGAAATGTTCCTCCACCGCCTTCTCGGCGCGGTCCGGTTCGGTCAATGTCGTCGGACCGAGGATCATCAGCGCCTTTTGCAGCGTGTGGATCGACTTTGCGAGAAAACGGTTCTTGGCGGCGTCCAGCAGGGCGGCATGAAACAGTCGGTTCAGCACAAAGGCCTCCGGGCCGTTGCCCGCCACCGCCATCTGCCTGTTCATGTCGATAAGCTCTTCGATCTCGATATCCGACGCCGCCCGCGCCGCTAGTCGCGCGGCGGTGCCTTCCAGAACGGCCCGCATTTCGTACAGCTCCATCACCTCTGCATAATCCAGCGTCCGTATCGTGGCGCCCTGACGCGGGACGTGGGTGACGATCCCGTCCGCTTCAAGCTGTCGGATCGCTTCGCGCACCGGGGTGCGGGACACGCCCAACCGCTCTGCCAGCTCCGTTTCACGCAGCCGGTCGCCGGGGTTCAGGCGCCCCTCGCGCAGTTCGGCCAACAGGCGGACATAGGCGGCATTGCCCTGTGATGTGCTGTCTTCATCCGTGGTCATAAAAGCTTCCCGGCTACCTTGTATACATTTGGATACAAGAGTATTCAAGGTGAGGTCAAGAGAGTCGGGAGTCGGTTTTGCGCAAACATTTTTTGAATCAATCCCTGCACCAGCGCGGCCTGACCATCGCATTGGCGGCATTGGGGTCGGCGCTGTTCTGGCTGCTGGACCTGCCCTTGCCGTTCCTGTTCGGACCGATGGCCTTTTGTCTCGCGGGGGCCTTGGCGCATTTTCCGCTCAGAGGGTTCGGGCAGGTCTCCGTGGCGGCCCGCACCATCCTCGGCGTCGCCGTGGGTGCCTCGATCACGCCGCAGGTCATTGCCGAACTGCCCCGGATGGCGGCATCCGTTGCCCTGATCCCCCTCTTCATCGCGCTGATCGCACTGGTCGGCGTGCCGTTCTTCCGCAAGCTCTGGGGATTCGATGCCCCCACTGCCTATTACGCCGCCATGCCCGGCGGCCTGCAGGACATGGTGATCTTTGGCACCGAAGCAGGGGCAAATCCGCGCACGCTGTCGCTGGTCCATGGCACGCGGGTGCTGATCATCGTGACCGTCGCCCCCTTTATCCTCAGCCATTTCTACGGCGTCGGCCTGACCAACCCGATCGGCGCGCCGCTCAGCGACCTGCCCCTGCATGAGCTGCTGATCATGGTGGCCGCGGCCTGGATCGGCTGGAAAGGCGGCGCGCGCATCGGCCTCTTCGGGGCGTCGATCCTGGGCCCGATGATCCTCACCGCGATCCTGTCCCTGACCGACGTGATCCACGCACGCCCTCCGGCCGAGGCGATCCTTGTTGCCCAGTTTTTCATCGGCAGCGCCATCGGCGTCCAGTTTCTGGGCGTGACCTGGGGCGAACTGACCCGTGTGGTGGCCGCTGGCATCACCTATGTGCTGGTGCTGGCGGTGCTGTCGGCGGTCTTTGCCGGCATCGTCACGGCCCTGGGCGTGGGAAACCCGGTCGCGGCCTTCCTTGCCTTTGCCCCCGGCGGACAGGCAGAAATGACGGTTCTGGCCATCGTGACCGGCGCGGACCTCGGCTTTGTCATCACGCACCACCTGACGCGGATCGTCATCGTCATCGTTGGCGCGCCCGTGCTGGCCGCAGTTATCGCCCGTAGACGGAAGGGTTGACCATGTGGACCGGCGCGCCCGCGGCATAGGCGTTCACCTGCTCGAAAATATCGGCGAACTGCTTGTCGAATTCGTCTTCGGTCACGAAACCGATATGCGGCGTCGCAATCAGGTTTGGATGCGACAGCAGCGGATCCGCCGGATCCAGTAGCGGCTCGGTGTCAAAGACGTCAATCGCCGCCATGCCGGGGTGGCCTTTGTTCAGGCCGTCCAGCAATGCCCCCGGCGCGATCAATCCCGCGCGCGATGTGTTCACAAGCACCGAACGGGCCGACATCTGCACCAGATCCCCGGCGCTGACAATGCCCCGCGTCGCAGGTGTCAGGCGCAGGTGCAGCGACACGACATCGCTCTGTGCGAAAAAGGCGGCCCGGCTGTCTGCCACCTGCCAGCCATCGGCAGCGGCCTTCGCCCGCCCTGCCTCCGACGCCCACCACTGCACCTCCATCCCGAAGGCGCGGGCATAGTCCGCCACAACCCGACCGATACGCCCGTAGCCGTAGAGCCCAAGCGTGCGACCCCGCAACGTACGCCCCACGCCCATCTGCCAGTTTCCCGCCTTGGCGCTGGCCATCTGCTGCGGCAGTTGGCGCATGGCCGCAAGGATAAGGGCAAAGGTCAGCTCGGCCGCGGCAAAATTCGCCCCGTCCGCGCCTGTGTTCGAACACAAAAGAACGCCCCGATCGGTGCACGCCTCCACGTCGACATGCGGCCAGACCCCACGCTGCGAAATCAATTGCAGCTTTGGCAGCCGTTCCAGCAATCCCCGCGAAACCGTCGTCCGCTCGCGAAACAGCACGACACACTCCGCCTCGGACAGGCGCGCGGCCAGGGCTTCCTCGTCCGGTTCGTGATCCGTCCAGACCGTGACGTCATGCCCCTCCAAAAGCCGGAAACAGGGCAGACCCCGCAGCGTGTCGAACCAGTCATCAAGAATGTGAACCTTCATGCGCCGCGTCCCGCTAACCCTGAGCCGATAGCGCCTTGATCGCCCGGCTGACCCGCTCATGCAATATCTTCAGGTCGCCATTGTCTATCGTATCCCGGTCAATACGCTGTGACAGATCCTTGCGGATGTCTTCCAGTTCACGCCGCAGGTGGCCTATTTTTTCGTAATCGCTCATCCGGTATTCCTAGTGAGACAACAAAACGGGGATGTCGATCTGTGACAGGACATCCGAAGTGACACCGCCAAGCAGGTCTTCGCGGAACTTGGAATGTTCAAACGCACCAAGCACCAGAAGCGAAGGCCGGTTCCTCTTGCACCAATTGACAAGGGTTGCCGCAACAGGTTGCGTCTTGGGCCACTCGTGATGGGTGGCCTCGACCCCGTGGCGGTCAAGATGCGTCAGCAGATCGTCAATCGGCCAGCCCGAGCGTGGGCCGACGGTCAGCACATCAACCCGCCCGGCCTCTTCAAACAGACGCAGGCTGTCCGACAATGCACGTGCCGCCGAACGGCCACCGTCCCAGGCCAGCGCAGCGTGGTTCAACCCGCCGCCGCCGTCATAGCCCGCGGGCACCACCGTCACCGGACGCCCCGACAACAGCGCAATCCGGTCCGGGTGCAGGGTGACATGCGCGTCATCCGTATCCGCATGGCTGCCGACAATCAGCATGTCATAGTGACGCGCGGCCTCGGACAGCACAGAGTCCACGCGCCCCGTCACCTCTTTGAGCTGCAAGGCGTTGGTCAGCCCAAGCGCGGTCCGCTCTGCCTCGAATTTCGCCTCGATCTCGCGCAGGATATCCGTGTTCGCGGCCTCAAGCAGCGCCAGCGCCTCTTTTGGGATCCAGCGTGAACGCTTGTCGATCACCTCGTGCGAGCTATGGGCCAGCATCGCCGTGACATGCGCGCCCAGCCGCTCCGCCAGCGACGCCGCATATCGAAGCGCCGCGACAGATCCGTCAGAGCCATTGAAGGCGACCAGAAGATTCATCATGGGCATGTCAGTGACCTTTCATGACTGAGGCGGGAACATAGATCTGTCCGTCCGCCAGCTTGCGCGCCGTACGCAGCAGCCCGGCGGAATTGAGGGTGAACCGGTCGGTCAGATCGAAATCCACCAACACTTCGATGGTGCCCGACGCATGCTCCAGAACGACATTGGCCGGGCCTTGCGCGGGCCGCTCCAACAGGCCATCCGCCACGGTGCCGGGGGTCAGCGCGCAGGACGCAAGGCATTGCGACCCCGTCACCGCCATCGAGGGATGGGTCGTCCACGGCATGAAATAGCGGGTGCAAATCGTTCCGCCGTCTTTCGCAGGTGCCAGCAGGCCGAACTTTGGCGTCACGGATTGCGAAACATCGCCCATGCCCATCGCCGCCCCCGCCTTCAGCCGCACCGCTTCCATCCGCGCAAAGAAATCGCGGTTTGCGTCCAGCTCTGCGACGGTCTCATATCCGGTCAGGCCAAAATCCCCGGCACGGGCAATGACCATCGGCATCGCGACGTCCATACAGGTGACCTCGATCCCGTCGAACCTATCGCGCAGATGTCCCGTCGGAAGGAACGCACCTGTCGATGATCCGACCACGCCCATAAAGCTAAGCGAAATGGGCGCCGCCGCACCGGGAACGCCTGCAATCTCGGTGTCACCGTCATAGCGCAGGACGCCCCCCGGCGTCTGGACGCGTGCCACCACCCTTGCCCCGGTGTTGACGGCACGGATTTTCACCTCGGTCTCATCCCCCGTCGGGGTAATCAGACCCATTTCAATCGCGGCCGGGCCGACACCCGCCAGGATGTTGCCGCAGGTCGGCTTGAAGTCCACCAACCGGTCCGCGACCGAGACTTGGGCAAAGAAATAATCCACATCCGCCCAGTCATCCTCTGAGGGTGAGAGCATGGCGACCTTGGTGGTCACCGCCACGCCCCCGCCGATGCCGTCGATGTTGATCGCATGGCCTGCACCGATGGCGGCCATCAGCACTTCGGCCAATGTCTCGCGGTCCCCGGGCAGGTCGGCCCGGTTGAAATAGGGACCGCGCGAAGTGCCGCCACGCATGAAGATGAAGGGAATACCTGTCTGTGTCATAGCTTGTCCCTCGCGATCATTTCAGCGGCCAGGGCAGATCAACGGCGTCCTGCAACAGGCCCGGCGGGAAATCGCGGTTCAGCGAACCGGCCATGACGCACATCAGCGCAATACCGCAGGCTGTCAGGATCAGCGTTTTGGGCCACGGCGCCTGTGCCCGGACCCGCAGGAAGGTCACGAGGAAGCCGATCAGCGCCAGAATGAAACCCAGCACATAGGTCGCGGCGATCAGGCCAACGAACCAGGCAAGCGTGCTCCAGAGCCCATAGGGCGCATCCGCGTCTTCACCGGCCGATTCCTTGTCGGAAAAGATCGCGTCGCTCTCGTTCCGCAGGATCATCTGCACCAGAAGCACCAGCAAGGCGGCCAGCGTGACGCCTCCGATCACCAAGGGCACGATCTTGTCGGTCATGTTGAAATTGGGGATCAGGCTGGCGTTGATCAGCGCCGTCACGACATAGGCCGTGATGACCAGCAGAAAGACAACCGGCGCCCGTTTGGAACCGGACTGCACATCGCCCTCGGCCATGATGGTCTTGGCCTGCCGCAGCCCCATGACAACGGACACCACTGTAACCACCAGCAGAACGATCACGATGGGCGAGAAGATATAGCTCAGACCTTCCTCAAAGGACTGGCGGAACCGGAAGGATGCGATCTGATAGGCCTGGTTCGAGAATTTCTCGACCGGGTCGGACAGCACGAAGCCGATCAGGAAGGCAGGCCGCGACCAGTCAAAGCGCCGCAGGAAGATGCCGATAAGCCCGATGGCGAAAAGCGCGAGGATGTCCTCGAAGTTCTGCCCCGACTGGAACGCCGCAAAAGAGATCAGCATGAACAGGAACGGCGCAAGATAGGTAAAGCGGATGGTGGTCAGGCGGGCAATGCCACCCGAAATGCCAATGCACAGCAACGTGCCCACCACATTGGCCAGCGCCAGCAACCAGACGATGGAATAGGTGATGTCCAGATTGTCACGCAGCATCGACGGTCCGACCTCGATATCGCCGGACCCCAAAAGTGCGATGGCACCGATGAAAATCGCCATGGACCCCGAACCGGGAATACCAAAAAGCAGCGTCGGGACGAGCCCGCCACCCTCCTTGGCGTTGTTCGAGCTTTCCGGCCCGATCACGCCGCGGATTTCGCCTTTGCCAAAGTTTGACTTGTCCTTGGTGGTCTGAACCGCATGGCCATAGGCGATCCAGTCCACGACCGAACCACCCAGACCGGGAATGACGCCGACCAGAACGCCGATCAGCGAACAGCGCACGGACAACCATTTGTTGTCGATCCAGTCGCGCACACCGTCCATCCAGCCCGCACCCAGCGAAGCATCCTTCGAGATGGACCGGTCCTGCCGCAGCAGCGACACGATCTCGGGCACGGCAAAGATGCCAAGGCCCACGATGACCAGTTGCAGCCCATCCATGAGATAGGGGAAATCATAGCTCGCCATGCGCAGCGACCCGCCCGCATCGGCAACGCCAATGGTGCCGATCAACATGCCCAGCCCCGCCGCGGCAAGGCCTTTCAACGCAACCCGCCCGGCAAGAACCGCAACCATCGACAGGCCGAGGATCGAAATCATCAGCATTTCGGGCAGGCCAAAGGCCAGCACCAGCGGCCGCGCGACGACAATGAAAAGCGTCAGGAAACAGGCACCGACCAGCCCCCCGAAAAGGGAGGATGTGAACGCCGCCGACAGGGCGCGTGCGGCCTGGCCCTTGCGGGCCAGCGGAAAGCCGTCAAGCACCGTCGCCTGAGAGGCGGAAGAGCCGGGAATACCCATGAGCACGGAAGAAAACGTGTCCGACGTCGGAACCACCGCAACCATCCCGATCATCAGCGCCAACCCGTAAACCGGCTCCATGCCGAACATGAACGGCAGCAGCAGCGACAGACCGGCGATGCCGCCAAGCCCCGGAAAGACACCCACGGCAAGGCCCATGATGACACCAAGGACAAGGTAGCCGAGGACGACAGGTTGCAAAATCAGAGCCCATGCGTCGGCAAGCGCCGGCAGGGCGGTCGCGAAGAGTTCCATCGCACCGTTCTTTCAGTTGAGTTTTCAGTAAGAAGGAAGTGAGCGGGACCCGACCTGAACGGCGGGCCCCGCAGCGGCGTCGATCAGTTGATCGTTACGCCGTACGCTTCCTTGAGCCAGTTGATGACATAGGCCTTTGCGCCATCCGAAACGGTGGTCGCTTCCTTGGTCGCTTTCGCAGCGCCTGCGCCAACGAACATCGGGTACTGTCCGACCTGTTTCGCCGAGATCTTGGCGAAATCGGGATGCGACCGCACCGCCTCGAACGCAGCGACATAGGTGTCGGTCACCTCTTGCGATGTCCCTTTGGGCAGGAAGGCGATCTTTTGCGACGGGAAACCGGCCACAAAGAAGGCTTTCCAGGAATCCCAGGCCTCGCCGCTGGTTTCGCAACCCTCGGTCGCTTCGCAGACTTCCTTGAAAGTGGGAATGTCCGGGAAGGTCGGGTCACGCACGATGTTGCCGTCCTCGTCCAATGCGCCCCAGGTCATCATCGCGACGGCTTTGCCCTGCTCAACCAGATCTGCCGAGGCCCCGATATAGCTTGACGAGGTCTGGTAATCGATCGTCGCCTCGCCACGCTCGAACATCAGGCGGCCGTCACCGCGTCCCTTGATGCCAAAGACCGGCTCGACGTTCATGCCAAGCATTTCCCACGCCAGCAGCGGCACGATGTCCAGACGGGTCGCACCTTGCGAACCAAAGATAAAATCAATGTCCTTGAGGTTATTGGCAGAGCCGTCAAATTTCGCGCCATCCGTAGGGTTCAGATAGGCAACGCCGCCGGTACCGGACGCCATGACGGGCACCCAGTCGGCATATTCATAACGCACGCGCGGATCATCCAGCAGGTAAGGAAACTGTGTGGATCCCGAGGTGCCGAACAACAGCGTACCGTCCCCGTCTTCCTGCTCCTGGAACCAGTTGGCGCCCTTGGTCGATCCCGCGCCCGGCATGAACTTCACCACAACCGTGGGATTGCCTGGCAGCTCCTGGGACAACAGCGGTGCAAAGAAGTTCGCCCATTTCGCCGAGCCACCGGTTTCCGAGAACGGAATGACCCATTCGACTGTCTTGCCGGACAGATCGACTTCGGCCAGTGTCGGCCCTGTCATAAGAGCGATTGCGGCAGCCGAGGCTGCGAGTGTCTTGATGGTCATTGGTATCCTCCCCGAGACCTTTTCGCGCCGATCATTTGCCCGGCGCGACATATTTATTTCTTAAAAGGGACTGATTCCCTCCTCCAACCACTGCATCATGCTGTTCCAACCTTGCGTGAAACTTGCGCAATATGACAAAGAAGTAATCATGCGCATCGCAGTGATTGAAGATAACGAGGCCCTCGCGCACGGAATTGCTTTCCGCCTGCGGGACCGGGGGCATTCGGTCGATCTGTTGCGCGACGGGGCCGAAGCCGACGCGTTTCTCGCTCAAGAAGGCGCGGACCTCGTCGTTCTGGACCTGAACCTGCCCGGCCTCGACGGGATCGAGGTCCTGCGCGCCATGCGCCGCCGTGGCGACGGCACACCCGTGATCCTGCTGACCGCACGGTCGGAAACGGCGGAACGGGTGGCGGGGCTGGACGCCGGTGCGGACGACTATCTGACCAAGCCCTTTGAAATGGACGAACTCGAGGCCCGGCTGCGCGCCATGGCGCGGCGCAAGAACCTCGACTTCACGGAACGTGACAATCTGGGTCCGCTGGTGTTCGACCGGACCGGACGCCAGATCCTGCTGGACGACCAGCCGCTCGATATTCCGCGCAAGGAAATCGCGACGCTGGAATGCCTGCTGGAACGGCGCGGGCGACTTGTGTCCAAGTCGCAGCTGATCAACCATGTCTATGGCATCGGGTCGGACGCCGACGACAGCGCCATCGAGCCGCATGTGTCACGCCTGCGCAAGCGGCTCGAACCCTTCGGAATACGGATCAAGACGGCGCGGGGGCTTGGCTACATGTTGGAAATCGATGCCGTATAACCGGCGCAGAAAGGTCGCGCACAAGGCCATCTCGCTTCGACTGCGGTTGTTCCTTGTCATTCTGCCACCGCTGCTTGTCGTTTCGGTCCTGCTCGGCCTCTGGCGCTACGAAGTGGCGCAGCAAACATCAGAAGACCTGTTTGACCGCAGCCTTCTGGCCGCTGCTCTGGCAATATCGCGGGACATCACGATTTCCGACGGGGATGCGCTGTCGCCCAGCACCCGCAAATTCATTTCGGACGCAGGCGGAGGCGAGATTTTCTACCACGCCACCGGACCCGGCGGATACTACGTGACCGGCTATGCCTATCCGCCACGCGCCGCCGAAGTCCCGGTCCGCGATGAACCCAGTTATTATGTGGCCGATTACCGGGGCGAAGAAATGCGCGTCCTGCGCATGGTCGAAAGCCGCACCATCGACAACCTGTCCGGCGATACGATCGTTACCGTCTGGCAGCGGGCCAGCGACCGACAGACCTTTGCCCGTGAGCTGGCCTTGCGGGCCTTTGCGCTCGTGGCCGGCCTGATGGCCGCGCTGGCCTTGGTGATCTGGTTCGGGGTCCAGATCGGTCTGCGCCCGCTGAACGACCTGCAAGAGGCCATTCAACAACGATCACCCGATGACCTGGGCCGCATTCGCCGCCCCGTGCCCGAAGAGGTCGCCGGTGTGGTGTCCACCCTGAACCGCCTGCTCGGCCAGATGCGCGACAGCATCGAGACGCATCAGGCCTTCATCTCGGACGCCGCGCACCAGTTGCGCAACCCGACCGCCGCGCTGCTGGCTCTGGCCGAAACCCTGCCCGACGTCCGCGACGCAACAGAACGCAATGCCCGGCAAAACGAACTGATCGCCGCCGCCCGCGCATCGGCGCGCTTGACCGACCAGTTGCTGCAGCTTGAAAGGCTGCGCTACGGCAACACCGGTCCGGTCACGCGTTTCGATCTGAACCAGATCGTCAAGGAAGTCTGCGAGGCGATGGTCCCCGCCGCCCTGACCCGCGATCTGGATTTCACGCTGGACCGCTTTGACGGCCCCCTGATGATGGACGGCGATCCGGTGCTGATCGGCGAGGCGCTGACCAACCTTGTCGAGAACGCCCTGCGCCACGGTGGGGACGGGATGACACAGATCACGGTGCGCACCAAGCGCACGGAAAACATGATCGTCGTGATGGTCGAGGATGACGGCATCGGCATCCCGCTGGATCAGGCAGACACCGCCTTTCGCCGGTTCTCGCAGTTGCGCAATGGTGAAGGGACGGGCCTGGGGCTGGCCTTTGTCCAGCAGGTCGTGTCCCGGCACAATGCACGTGTCCGTCTGGTCGAGGTCGGCAAGGGCACGCTTGTCCGCCTTGACCTGCCCGCGGCTGTGGAAGATCCCGCCTGAGCCTACAATCCACGAACCGACTTCATCCCCCGCGAATAGCTGGGGTTTCCGGTGCTGTCACCGCCTAGACGGGCTCGAACGGGTTCTCGATCGACACACCCGTTGGCGCGAAATCTTTGACATTGCCCGTGACAATCACAGCCCGGTGCCGAAGCCCTGTCGCCGCAATCATCAGGTCTGCGCCGGTATGTCCGATCCGGGCGGAAAGCTGACCCCAAATACGCGCATCTTCCGCATCAAAGGACAGCAGCCTGTCCGAAAACAACGTCACCGTCCGATCAAGCCAGACACGCAGATCACGTGCAAAATCGGGGTCCCGTGTTTCCTGCTGGCGGATGCCGCGTTCTATCTCCCCAAGGGTGATAACGCTGAGAAACAGGTCCTGCTCCGGCTTCCCGCGCAACCACGCCTCCACCTTGGGGGCCCGGTCAGGCCGACGCACTGCGGATATGACGTTGGTGTCGAGAATATACATCAAAAGGTCACGTCCCGCAGAGCGGCCTGGGCCCGCGGTATGTCTTCTCCCGGAAATGCCATCAGGTGATCGGCAAAGCTTTCGCGGGTCTGAACAGCACTCTCGACCAGCCGATGGTATTCGTCAGCCGACAGGACCACCACCGCAGGCTTGCCCCGTCGCGTGACCTCTTGCGGCGTACCGGCAAGTGCTGCGTCCACAACCGCGCTGAACTTGTTCTTTGCATCTTGAAGTGTCCACATGACCTTGCTTCCTGTCTAGCTACATAGCTAGATGTGTGACGCTCGCGCCTGTTTGTCAAGGTTTTCGCTGACCGGCGGCAACGCGACCACATACACCGGCTTAGCTGGCTCCGACATGCGGCGGGTCGACGACAATGCCCGCATCTTCCAGCTGCTCGCGATCCGGAAGATCGCGTAGGCTGTCCAGACCGAAGGCGACCAGAAACTGCTCGGTCGTGACGAATGTATAGGGCGCCCCACGCCGCGGCGCGCGGGGTCCGGTGCCGATCAGATTGCGGGCATACAGCCGGCCGATCAGATCACGGTTGATGTCCTTGCCAAAGATGTCCTTCAGCCCGTCGCGGCTGATCGGCTGGTGATAGGCAATGGCCGCCAGCACCGCGACGTCAAAGTCGCTCAGATCCAGCAGTTGCCCCCCCACATCCGCCGCCGCGCGGATCGCGGGCGCAAAGGCGACCCGTGTCCGGAACATCCACCCCCCCGCGACCTGGGCAATTTCAAACGCCCTGCCTTCCAGATCGGCGGAAAGGTCCTCGATCAGCAGGTCGACCGACACCGCCTGCCCCACCACACGCGCCAGATCCTCGCGCGGCACCGGAGAGGCGCTGGCAAAAAGCACCGCCTCGATCCTGCGCATCCATTCGCGCCAGCGCAGCTCCGGCGGCAGTTCGGTCAACTCGCGGTCAAATTCAGGCTCTGGTCGATCCTCGGCCATCGTCACACCCCGTACAGCCGGAAGGTGTCGCGTCCCGTCAGCTCATGCACCGCGCCAAGGTCTACCAGCCGGTCGCAAAGCCGCCGCGCGGCGCGGTCCGGCAAGGGCAGGGCCGACGGGGCGACAGCGTCACGGGTCAGGAACATCTCGACCGCATCCCCTGCCCCTTTCGCCCGCAACTTTGGCGCAACCGCTTTCAGGTGTGCGGCACGACGTGACAGATCGGCGGCCTCGCGCATCGCCTTGACAACCGCCGCAACAAACGCCCGGTGACAGCGCCTGCGCAGGTCTTCTCCGCGCGTAGCCAGATCGGCGCGCGTCAGCCCGCACGCCAAAAGCGGCACCGCGTAATCCCACCCAAGCATCTGCGCCAAGGCGGCATCCGCAAGGATCAGCGCCGCGACCTCGGCACGCGGGGTCTCTTGCAGAACCGCCTCCAGCACCATCGCCGCACGGGTCACCGCAGCCCCCTGCCCCGCATCAAGCCATGCTCCGATCTGCATCGGGTCGACCGATGGCAAAGCCCGCTGCAATCCGTTGATCGAAACCGGCCGTTCGACCGCGCGCCGCCAACTCTGATAGGTCTCACCCGCAGGGCCGGGCAAGTCACCCGGGCGCATCAGGTGAATGGCATCACGCAACTCTTTTGCCCGTTCGGGACGCCCGGAGAAAGAGATGCAAACCTCTGCCGCGCGCAGCGCGAGGCGTTCCCGCAACAAGGCTTGGGGGACGTCGTCGCGTCCTAACACAAGATGCAGACGACCAAGCGCGGCACCTGACAAAAACGCAACATCTTCAACTGTTTCTGCACGCGCAGAGGTGACCCAAGGCGGCAGATGGCCTATTGTATCAAGGCCGGAAGATTGCGGGGCGCATACGGATTTCATGATCCGAGCCTATACCGCAACGGCGCTTATCACCAGAAAATTACGGCCAGAGCGCCCCGCCTTATATTTCTTCTTCATGTCCGATAATTTCAGCATCGGGCGCATTCAATCCACGCAAATCCGCAGCGGTTTCCAGCGGCAAAGCCCCTGCCCTGCCCGTATAGGTTTCGCCGCGAAACCTCAGGGTTTCTCCAACAGGTTCTGCAGTTCGACCATCACGGAATCGATCAGATCCGAGGTCAGACCCTTTCCCGTCAACCGGATCAGATGGCCATGCGAATCCTCGTCCCGCTGCAAGGTGATGCCGCTGGACAGCCTCAGCGTGCGCCGGTCCTGCCATCCTGAGGGTGGAAGTTTTGCCGCCGGCCGCCCGCCCCGCTTGGGATCGCGCGGCTTGGCCTCGAACTCGTCCAGCGCGAGGTTCAGCAGTTCAATCTCCTGGGCCGCGGTGGCCGGCTCATCGGACGCCAGCACCTCGCGCAGCCGCGCCTCGCCACCCTGACGCAAAGCCTGGGCCAGCCGCAGGCCCTCCTTTTCCTTCAGCGTCTCGGGGAAAGTCAGCATGTCGCCCAGCTCTTCAAAGACCAGCGCAAAGGACCGGATCTTGCTGCGCTTGGCCTTGGACGCTGACGGGAACAGCGCGTTCACCGCCTCTTCGACGTTGATGAAAGACCCCTGTTTGACCGCAATCACCACGATCCTGCCGCGTTCAAAATGGCTGAGCGAGGCGCGGATTTCGTTCTCTTCGATCATCGCGGCAAAGGCGCCGCCCATCTGGTCGGGATCGCGCAGGATGGCGCGGATGGTGGCGTATTTCTCTTGCTCGGTCAGGTCAAAAAGATGCTGCACCGCCTTCATGCGGCGATAGCCGGACAGCACGCCATAGCGCGGGCCGCCCGGCTGGGGATCGGGCAAGGCAAAGACCTCGATCGGCAGACGCAGACCGTTCAGGGCGATGGAGTCCTGAAGCTCGGTCATTTCCTCTGCGATCAGCACCGTGCGGTCGCGGATCATCGCGTCGGGCTGGATCTGGTCCAGTGGAATTTCGAGGATCACCAGCCCCTTTTCGCGGGCCTCCCGCATGGCGCGGGCGTCGGATTGGTCGCGGGCCTGAGCGCCTGCGACCATCGCTTCGGTGCTGTCTGCGGCCACCTGGGCAATCGGCGCGCCGAGGCCGGTTTTCAGCGGGGAGGTTTCGCGGCGAAACTCCTCTTCGATCTTGCTGAGGTCGTCGGTGCTGGGTGTTTCCAGACGTCTACGCTTTGCCATCTTCATGTGCCTCCATCTGCATATCGCGCCACCATGTGCCCAGCAGGATCTCTTTGATCTCGGCCCAGGTGCGGTCAAATGTTTCACGACCGCGCACATAGGTGTCGCGGTTGAATTCGCGATAATCGGCCTCGTAAATGCCGTTCACCTGCTCTCCCGCCTGACCCACCATCGCGGTCAGTTCCTGCCGGTAGGTGGTCATGAAATCGCCAAAGTAGGCCTGAATCACATTGGCCAGATCGGTCTGTTGCGAAGCGTCGAAACGGGTGATCAGGGCGCGCACGGCGTCCCATTCGAATTTCATTTCGGGCATCCCGTCCTGACGGCGCAGGCGGTTTTCGCCTTCTTCGATGCTGGCGAAGGTGGAATAGAGCATGTCAAAGAACCGGCCCGTGGAGTCGAACTCCAGGAAGGATGCGCCCAGTGGCACCAACAGGATGTCAGCCGCCGAGAGGGCGTTGATCGTCAGGTAGCCAAGGGCAGGGGGCGTATCGAGCAGGATGATGTCGTAGTCCTCGAGTATCTGGTCAGTCTGCAGGGCGTTGGTCAGCGCGTCCCACAGCGGCCATGACCGCGCCTGCATTCGCCAGACAGGGACCTGAAATTCGGCCCAGTACAGGTTGAGCTGGGCACCGATCAGGTCGATGTTTGGCCAATGCGTCGGCTGGATCAGGTTTCGCGGCGAAACCTCGAGGCTTTCGGTTAAGGTTTCGTCAAGAGGCAGTTCGGTGGTCCCGGCAAGGCGGCGGTTGGCATTCTCGGCCTGCACGTGGCGGGCATAGTCGCGGGCCAGAAGCGGAAAGGCGGTTTGCCATTCGTCCTCGACCTTGCCGCCCATGATCGAGGTCATGGAACCCTGGCTGTCGAGGTCGATCACCAGAACGCGGTAGCCGTCGAGGGCGGCGGACATGGCCAGATGGGCGGCGGTCGAAGTCTTGCCGACGCCACCCTTGAAGTTGGCGACGGCGATGACCTTGGCCGGTTGCCCCTTGGGGCGCCAGGATTTGTATTGCTTGGCGGCGGAACCTTCGGTGGCAAAGTGGTCGCGCAGGGCAAGCACCTCTTCGAGGGTGAACCATTTTGTATTGCCCTCGCCGGTGCCTTGCGGCAGGTCCGGGTGCGCCTTGAGCACGCGGCGCAGGTGGGCGGGGGCGATGTCCAGAAGATAGCGGCAGACTTCCCATGTCGAGAACTTGCGCAGGCGTTTGCGCCCGTCCGGAGCATAGCCACGTTTGGCCAGATCATCCCGACCCTTGGCGGCGAAGGTCGCGGCTTTCGCGAATCGCAAGGTATCAATAGGCTGCGACAGACGGGACGCCGCTGTTTCTGGGTCTATGTTGAAATAGGGGGGTGGGGTCGGTTTGCCTGAATTTGTCATGAACCCTCTGATGTATGCAAGTTTGCGCAATGTTGCCGATATGATCGCACATCAGGGTTGCAAAGTGAATCGCAACTTTGCCTTCGGGGCCTGATCGAGGAAATCTGAAAAAGAACGACACCAAAGGTTGTAGAATCTTTTAGATATTTAGAATCTTTGCGCCAGAAAATAGGTTTATTTCCAGTGACTTATTCTGTCTTGGGTGCCTGTCTGCAGGATCAAGGGGCCCTGAAAACGGGCTCAAGGGGACCCGGTTACAGGATAAAGGGGTGCGATTCGCGGGTTTTTGGGTGGCCAGCCACGGTATTGTGCCGTTTAGGGTCACAATTCATAGAATCGCCTACCATGCGCTCGGCGCCGAACCCGTAAATGGGTTCCTTTACGCAAGGCCAAAGCCGAAGGGCAGGGGGGCACTATAGGTATCCAGAAAGTTCTTGTTGTCGGGTACTGGAACGGGCGATACTGAGCCAAAGCGGCACGAGAAGGAATCAAACCTTTGGCCAGACGAGCAGACAGAACAGACGACATTCCACGTGAGCAGTTGACCGGCGCCCTGCGACGCGGGGCGGTGAAGAAACATGTGGCGGCGATCCATGTGTCGGGCAAGCTGACGCTGTTGCAGCGCAAGCTGTCGAATGTGCTGTTGCTGAACGCCTATGACACGCTGACCGATCAGCAGACACATCTGATTGATGCGCGCACGCTGTGCATGATGATCGGCTATAACTCGAATGACATGGACACGCTGAAACAGTCTCTGCGCGGCCTTGCAGAGACTGTTGCCGAGTGGGACATGCTGGACGACAAGGGCCAGCAGGAATGGGGTGTGTCCAGCCTGTTGAGCTATGCCAAGTTGAAGGCGGGGGTTTGTGAATATGCCTATTCGCCGGCGCTGGCGGCCAAGCTGAACGATCCCAAGGTCTTTGCGCTGATCAATCTGAACATCCAGCGGCGGTTCACCAGCGGTCATGCGCTGGCGCTGTACGAGAACTGTTACCGGTTCGTGCGGACCAAAAGCACCGGCTGGTGGTCGCTGGACCTGTTCCGGCGGCTGATGGGGGTGGACGACAGCCCGTATTATCAAAGCTACAAGCATCTGAACGCCAAGATCATCAAGCCGAGCGTGGCCGAGGTGAACAAGACGTCAAACATCGTGGTGACGCCCGAAGTGCGCAAACGTGGGCGCGAGGTGGTGGAGATCCGGTTTCATATTGCCGAGAATCCGCAGCTGGCGATCCTGGATCTGGATGACGGCGAGGGGCTGCGCAACACGCCGGTCTACGCAAAGCTGCGCGAACTGGGGGTCAGTGACCGGCTGGCGCGGCAATGGGTCAGCGAGCACGGGGCCGAGCATGTCAGCGAGAAGCTGGACTATGTCGCGGGGCAGGGGGGCGTGCAGAACCCGGTGCGCTATCTGACCGCGGCGCTGCGGGATGATTACAAACCGGCGGATGCGCCGCGTCCGGTGACCAGCGAGCGGGGCGTCAAGCTGGCGCGGGTGCGGGATCTGGCGGCGGCGCGCACGCCGACGCAGCGGGATGCGGACAAGCGGTTGTTCCTGACGCAGCTTGAGAGTGCGGCGGCGCGGGATGATTTCGAGCGGCACGGGTGGATGTCGGCGCTGAACTATCACGCCATCGTTGCCTTTTGGGACGAGATGGTGCCGGATCGCTAGGGCCGCAAATGCAGGGAATGGTGCGGACCGTTTGCGCGTGAAAGCCCAAGGTTAGAGACGCATCGGCCCGTCCGGAGCATGGTCAGCATCCGGACGGGTCAAGCGCAGGTACATCACCCCAGGCGGTCGCGCAGCGCACCCAGATGGGTGTGCAGCAGGTCCTGCGCCGCCTGCGGGGTGGCGGCCTCGGTGTAGCAGCGGAATTCGGGGGCGTTGCCCGAGGGGCGCAGATGCACCACGGCGCCGCCTTCAAATGTCACGCGCAGCCCGTCGGTGTGGTCGGTGTCCTGTTCGGCCGGCATGCTGTCGAAAAAGGCGGCGCGGGCGGCGGCGTCCTGTTTCAATTGCGCAAGGAACGGTCCCGAGCGGTCCTGTTCGATGCCTTGCAGCCGGTCGGCGGCGGTGAAGCAGGGCGGCAGGTCGGCGGCGGCTTCGGCGATGGACTGTCCTGCGGCGCGGGCGGCGGCCAGCGGGGCCAGCACCGGCAGCAGGCAGTCGCGGGTCATCAGCGGGGCCAGCGGGCCGGTGGGTGCGTCGGCGGCAAAGCCCAGCAGGAACCCGCCGTTGGCCTCGTAGCCTGCGACTTTGGTCTGGGCATCTTCGTCCAGCAGGTCCTCCATCGCGGCAATGACGAAGGGCGAGCCGATGCGGGTGCGCTGGATGGTGGCAAAGCAATCCATCTGCCCGATCATCGAATTGGACGACACCGGCGTGCACAGCACATCGGCCCCCAGCGCGCGCGCCGTGAGCGGGCCCAGTACGTCGCCGGGCACGATGGCGCCCGAGGCATCGGCCAGCATCGGGCGGTCGGCGTCGCCGTCGGTGGAGATCAGCGCGTCCAGCGCGTGTTCGGCGCACCAAGCGGCCAGCTGGCTGCGGGTTTCGGGGTCGACCGCTTCGGTGTCGACGGGGATGAACGTGTCGGACCAGGCCAGCGGGACGGGCGTGCCGCCGCAGCCCTGCACGACGGCGACCATGATGTCGCGGGCCACCGAGCTGTGCTGGTAGACGCCGATGCGCAGGCCCGCGAGCGCCTGATTACCGAACGCGTCCGTGTAGCGGGCCACGTAGTCGGCGGCACAGGTGGGGTGGTCTTCCATGCTGCCCTGGCGTTCGGGCAGGGAGGGCAGGGCGTCAAGTGCGGCCAGAATCTGGGTTTCGTCCTCTTTCGACACTTCGCCCGAGGGCACGTAGAATTTCAGCCCGTTGCGGTCGGCGGGGATGTGGCTGCCGGTGATCATCACGGCGCCGCAGCCCGCGTTCATCGCCGCCAGCGCCAGTGCGGGTGTCGGCACGGTGCCGCAGCGCACAGCGGTCAGGCCGCAGTCCTGCACGGTCTGCAAAACCACCTCGGCGATGGCAGGTGACGAGGGGCGCAGGTCCCAGCCCACGTGCACGGCAGACCCCTGGGGGCATGCGGCGACAAAGGCCCGCACGTAAGAGGCGACAAGATCGGGGGTCAGCTCGGTGACAAGGCCGCGCAGGCCGCTGGTGCCGAATTTGGGGGGCATGGGATAGGTCCTTATCAGGCGATAATCAGGTCACCCCAACCTAGGCCGTGGGGCCGGGGCATGCCACCCACCGTACGCTGTGTTTCACAATTTTTTAACTCTGCCCCCTAGTTTGCCGAGCTGATCCGCCGCCCGTCGGCGGTGCCCCGCTTGTTGTCCCGGAGGTCTGCCATGCCCGACACTGTCTCTGCCGTTCTGTCCCTTCCCTATATCCAGCCGAACCAGGCGCAAAAACACGTGACCCACAACACCGCACTGCGGGTTCTGGACGGTATCACCCAGTTGGCGGTGATCGCCCGCGATCTGGACAGCCCGCCCGTTGCGGAGGTGGGCGCGCGTTATATCGTGGGGGCAGGGGCCTCGGGCGATTGGGCCGGACAGGCGGGGGCCGTGGCCATCCGCGAGGAAGGCGGCTGGAGCTTTGTCGCGCCGCTGCCGGGCTGGCTGGCCTTTGTCACCGGCGAGGGCGTGGCGGTTGTCTATGACGCGATGCTGGGCTGGGACACGCTGACCGGCGGTCCTGATCTCGAGGCCGAAACGCTGGGGCTGAACACCTCTGCCGATGCCACCAACCGGCTGGCGGTCGCCGCCGGTGCGACCCTGCTGACCCATGACGGCACGGGCCACCAGTTGAAGATCAACAAGGCCACGGACACCGACACCGCCAGCCTGCTGTTCCAGTCGGGGTTCACCGGCCACGCGGAAATGGGGCTGGCGGGCAGCGCCGATTTTTCGGTCAAGGTCAGCGCCGACGGCAGCACCTGGGCCGAAGCGCTGCGTGTCGATGCCGCGACAGCCGTGCCGCATATGCCCCAAGGACTGCTGGTCAACGGCACGATTTCGGGCACGGCGGTGCAATCGGGGGTGCATGACACCACGGCCGGGCGGCTGATGGGCACCGGTGCGTTTGGACTGGGGCAAAGCGGGCCGACCAGCACGGTGACACTGGCCACGGCGATGGCGTCGGGGTTCTTCAACTTTCCCGGTACCGATCCCGACAGCCCCGGCGGCACGGGCGGCGTGGTGATCGTGGCGCGTTATTCCAGCCAGTGGATCAACCAGTTGGTTTTTGCCGCCAACCAGACCTTCATGTGGTTGCGCTGGACCAAGGACAGCGGCGCCACCTGGTCGGAGTGGTCGCCGATCTTTACCACGGCCAATCTGGTGGGCACGGTCAGCGAGGACGCGGGCACCCCGACGGGGGCGGTGATCGAACGGGGCAGCACCGCGACGGGCGATTACGTGCGCTTTGCCGATGGCACCCAGATTTGCACGCGCACTGAAACGCTGGCGGTGGTCACCACGCCGCTGGGTGCGCTGCACCGCGACGCGACACTGGCCGACTGGAGTTTTCCGGCAGCCTTTGCAGCGCCGCCGGTGGTGGCGGTTTCATGCACATCGCCGGAGCTGTGGGCCGATGCCGGAGCGGTGACGGCGACAGCGGCGGCGCGCGTGGTTTGGGCAACGCAAGTGACCGCTGGCGATCACATTTTGCACGCACAGGCGACAGGGCGCTGGTTCTGAAGGCAAGGGGGCGCGCATGGGCTTTCTTCCCCCTGTCCATTGATGGACAAAGTGGCAGGCGCTGGCTAAACACGACCTCGGAACTGGAATTTCGAGGGTAGTGTAGTGGCGGGATCTCTGACGGCAGGCGTGTCCGAAAAGCTTAAAGGCAAACGCATCTGGGTGGCGGGCCACAATGGCATGGTCGGCAGTGCCATCGTGCGCAGGTTGGCGCGCGAAGACTGCGAAGTGCTGACCGTGGGCCGCGACGGCTGTGACCTGATGAATCGGGCCGAGGTCGAGGATTGGATGGGCGCCAACAAGCCCGACATGGTGATCGATGCCGCCGCCAAGGTGGGCGGCATCCTTGCCAATGACACCTATCCGGTGGATTTCCTGTACAATAACATGGACATCCAGAACAACATCATCACCACCGCCCACACTGTCGGCGTGGAAAAGCTGGTGTTTCTGGGATCCTCCTGCATCTATCCCAAGCTGGCACCGCAGCCGATCACCGAGGACAGCCTGCTGACCGGACCGCTGGAGCCGACCAACGAATGGTACGCGGTTGCAAAGATCGCGGGGATCAAGCTGTGCCAGGCCTATATGCGCCAGTATGGATCGCGCTTTGTCTCGGCGATGCCGACCAACCTGTACGGCCCCTATGACAACTTTGACTTGCAATCCAGCCATGTGATTCCCGCGCTGATGCGCAAGGCACACCGCGCCAAGAAGGCAGGCGAAAGTGGCATGGAGATCTGGGGTACGGGCACGCCGCTGCGCGAGTTCCTGCATGTGGACGACCTGGCCGATGCCACAGTGTTCGTGCTGGCCGAATACGAAGATTTCGAACACATCAACATTGGCTCGGGCACCGATCAGTCGATTGCCGATGTGGCCCGCATGGTGATGGATGTGGTCGGCCTGGAAGGCGAGTTGCGCCACGACCGGACCAAGCCCGACGGCACCCCGCGCAAGCTGATGAGCGCGGCGAAGTTGCAGGCCCTGGGCTGGACGCCGACCATCGAGCTGAAAGAGGGTCTGGCGCAGACCTATCAGTGGTTCCTGGAAAACGTCGAAAACTGAGCTGCGGCGCGCCGCCAAATCCGAAGCCGTAAAAAAACGCCGCCCTTTATTTGGGCGGCGTTTTGCTTGTCTGCCTGCGAAACGGGCGAAACTCAGCCTTTCCAGCTGCTCCGGTCATAGTCCAGCATGGCAAAATCCGGGCCGAACGCCTTGGCGACGACCTGGGCTGTTTCCTTGTTATAGTAGCGCGTGAACGGCTGATCGCGGTGGCTGCGCGAGGCGGATTTATAGGTGCCGAGCGCGCCGTTTTCCAAATCCAGATCGGCGCACAGCTGGGTCAGATCGTCGTCCAGGTGTTCGTAGCGCACAAAGCGGTCCACCACTTTTTGCCCACGGATCGTATAGGCCTGACGGTCGACGGGCAGTTCGGGGCGCACCAGCAGCCAGTGCGAGAATACTTCGACGGTCTTGTCGAAATCCAGCTCTGCCAGTTCGGCGCGCAGGTTGGGCGCACAGTGCATCCAGAACCACGAAACCACTTTGTCATATGGATTTCTGACCACGCAGAACTTGTGGTAGCTGTCCCAGATTTCGGCGTCGATGTGCTTTTTGATGGCGGCCGCCGTCATGTGATTTCTGAACTTGCCGCCGCCCGAACCCTTGCCGCGCGCGCCGACGATTCCGTATTCGGTCACGCTTTGCGCGGTGTGGTGTTCCGCGGCGGTGCCGGGGGGGCGGCAATAGGGTTCAAGAAAGACTTCGACCGAGGTGCCCGCGGTCTTGAGAGTCTTGGTATAGATGAATTTATGGGCGTGACTGACGAGCATCGGGAAAGGCCTTGTGCATATAAAATCCTCATTCGTGTCCTAGCATTAAAGCCGGGGGGGGTGAATAGGCCGCCGCCGCACCGATTGGGACTGTTTTGCCCGTAGATTTTTGCTAAGACATTGCTGAATTTCAAATGCTGCGGCTGTGGGCCGTTGCCCAAAGGATAGGTTACGTCATGACAGACCAAAGCGCCAAAATAGAGATCGAGGTTCCGCCCAGTGATTACGCCGGGCCGAGCATTATTTTCTGGACCCTGCACAAGGCAGGCAGCCGGTATTTCTATTCGGTCATCAAGAAACTGGCCCGCAGCGCCGGTGCGCCGATGCTGAACATCGCGGCCGAATATTTCCAGGCGGGCGAAAAGGTTGAACTGACGCCCGAGGCGATCACCTATCTGCAACCCACCGGCTATGCCTATGGTCCCTTCCGCCAGCCCAACGAGGCCGAGGCGATCCCGGATTATGATGCCTACAAGCGGTTCCTTGTGGTGCGCGATCCGCGCGACATCCTGACGTCGTTCTATTTCTCGGCACGGTTCAGCCACCGCAAGCCGGGGCAGGGCGCCGATGAAGAGCGCGAAGAAGCCACCGATATGCCGCCGATCG
Organism: Sulfitobacter sp. 20_GPM-1509m; assembly: GCF_000620505.1. Classification (GTDB taxonomy): domain Bacteria; phylum Pseudomonadota; class Alphaproteobacteria; order Rhodobacterales; family Rhodobacteraceae; genus Pseudosulfitobacter. Next base: position 25,461 of record NZ_JIBC01000016.1, read on the forward strand.
AGGAATATGTGCTGAAGCAGGGCCGCAAGATGCTGCCGCGCTGGCAGGCTTATGCCGACATGATCCGCAAGGACCCCGAGCTGCGCCTGTTCAAATACGAGTTCATCATCGACAATTTTGAAGAGTGGATGAACCAGGTGATCGACCACACCGGCCTGCCGGCAAAGCCTGCCATGGTCCAGGCGCTGGCCCAGGCGCACGTGGCCGACGTTCAGGAAGAAGAGGTGACCAAGCACCGCCGCCAGATCCGTCCCGGAGATCACAAGCGCAAGCTGGAGCAGGCCACCATCGACGAGCTGAACGAGCTGTATGGCGATATCATCGAGCTGTTCGGCTACGAAAAGTAAACCTGTCCCATCGGACAGATCAAAGGCCCGCCATCACTGGCGGGCCTTTTGCGTTTTCGGGTCCCTGTGCGCGGCTCAGCCGGTCTGGACGTTCAGCGATTTGACCGCAAAGCTCAGCGAGCGGGGGTCGTGGGAGTGGGGGGCCGGGACCTTGTCAATCGACAGGGTGAACTTCAACCCGTCCGATGCACTGGCGCGCAGCGGTTTCGCCAAGGGCAGGTGAATGCGCGCAAAGGTTTCCTTCAGCTCCACGGGGGCAGAGGTGATCACGGTGTCGCCCAGCCGGACCGTCAGCTTGCACGGCTCCAGCGCGCGCGCCATCAGCGTCACGCCGGTCACCGCCACGTCACGGGTCAGCGGCAGGGTCATGTCGGCCTCCTGGGCCACGGCCCAGCGGTGGGTGGCCTCGATGACCGACCAGCCGGAGCCGGTCAGCGGACGGCTGTTGCCCTCGCCCATGAAGACGTGAATGTCGGTCTGGTCGGCGGGGGCGTTCTTGGGGGCCTGGTCCGCTTCGGTTTCGAAATCACGCCAGGACGCCATCAGCTGGCGGGTTTCCGAAAAGCGGTTCAGCGCGTCCTCGTAGGGGTCGCGGCCCTGTTGATAGGCGGCCATGATCCGGTCGATGTTGGCCGACAGCCCCGCATGTTTCACCATCTGCGCGGCAGGGGTGGTGCGGATGAATTCCAGCATCGCGGGGTGGCTTTGGACCCAGGCCTTGTGGCCACGTTCGATGGTCAGCCGCGCATTGGCCGAGATCGCGCGCACCTTGTCCATCTGGTCGCGCAGGTTGATGCTTTGCACGCCCTGGGAAAACAGGATGCCGTTGGTCCAGTTGTGGATGTATTCGTTGTGCGTCGGCAGGTCGTGGGCGATCACCACCATGCCGCGGGCCATCGCCTCGAGAAAGGCATGGCCGATCCCTTCGGCATGGCGCGGCGCGATAAAGACGTTGGCGTTGTCCATCACGGCGGCGAAGTCGGACTGTTTTTCAAACCACGACGAATGGGTCACCGGACAGTCGAACCCTTCCAGATCCGCCTCGTTGAACACTGACCCGTCGTCGGCGGGGGTGTGGACGTGCAGATGGCTGAGCTGGTCGCCCATCATCCGGCGCACCATCGGAAGGTTGATCCCCGATTTCGGCAACCGCTGCCAGAAAAAGCCGCGCAGCGTGTCCATGTCGGTGACCGGCTTCACCGATGCGGGATCGGTGAAATAGCGCACCAGCATGCTGTCACAGCCCAGCGACAGCGCCCGCCCGTGCAGCGTGGTCGAGAAGTTCAGATAGCGCGCCTGGCGGTTCATCTGCCAGTGGGTGTCGGGCAGGCCGGCCGAGCCGTCGTACATCTGCACCACGATCACCTTCTTGCCTGCCGCGATGAACAGGGGCGTCAGGAAATCCATCTGCCCGATCACGACATATTCGCTGTCATCAATCAGCTGCGCCGCATCGACGGGCAGGGAGGGGTCGACATATTTGGTTTCGACATCAAAACCCTGTTCGAAAATCCGCACCAGAAAGTCGAACGAACGGGTCTTGCGGTGGAACACATGGTCGACGAACAGCAGCCGGGGCTTGGTGTTGCGGGGTTTGGAGCCGAGAACGGGTGTGATTTTTTTCTTGGAAAACATTATGCCGCCTCCGCCTGGATCCAGGCCCTGCACGAGCGGTCCACGTCTTCCAGGTAATAGCGCCGCGCCAGTGCCGCCTGTTCGCGGATCATCTCGGGGGATTTCTGGGCAAACATCACGATGGCATCGGCAAAATCATCCTCGGTGCCACAGGTGGCGCCCGCATTGTACAGCCGCGCCTGATCGGCAAAGCCGGTGCCCGCCTGACAGATCGCCAGCCGACCGAACATCAGCGCCTCCATCAGCATGGCCGAGCCGCGGTTGGCATAGACATCCTGCGCATAGGGCATCAGCGCCACGTGGCTGTCGCGGAACGAGCGGACGATTTCCGTATAGGGCACCTGACCCGGCAGGATCTCGGCGTTGGGCAGCGAATACAGCCAGCGCATGTAATCGGTGTGCGCGGCAAAGGTCGCATCGGGCGGCCCCTGGATGATGAACCGCACCTGTGACGGGTCCAGCCGCGTCAGCACGCCTTCGATGATCGGTTTCAGGCGGAAGAAGCCCTTGTCGGGGCGGGCGGAGCCGCCGGACAGAAAGGTGATCGGCCCATCCTGCGGGATGTCCAGCGGGTCGATGCCCGGCGCGAAATAGGGCACGATGTGCACCGGCTGTCCCAGCCTTTGGCGCAGGACGTTGCCAAAGGTCGGCGTCTCGGCGCAGATCGACAGCGGCAGGCCCACGTTCAACAGCCCCTTGAGCCGGTCGATCACCACCGTGAAGGCATCCGGGTTGGTCATGTTCAGCGCGGTCATTTCCATCACCGCGATCATCCGCACCAGAAGCGCGGGACATTGGTGCGGGTGCAGCCCGCCCACCACATTGGCCAGCGACAGGGCGCTGTAGTGGTCGATCGACGGATACAGCAGCGTGTCCTCGGGGCCGATGTCATAGGCCGTCATGAACCGCGAGAATTCCACCGTCGCGGCGGCCTCGGGGCTGAGCCGCTGTCCGGGCACGTGCATCAGCTCCAGAGGGGCCGGTGCGCGGTCGATCTTCAGCACGTAGTCGTAGTGGAAATCGAAAAAGCGGATCACGCCATCATCGCTGCCGTCGGCGGGGCGGGGCAGGTGTTGCGAGGCGACCATGTGGACCTCGTCGAAGTGATGCGATGCGAGATCGGCGAAATACTTGAGAGCATTCAGGCTGTGGCCATATTCCATGGCACAGACCGGGTCGATTATGAAAACGCGGGCCAAGGGTCGTCCTTAAAGTCTGGTGCGGGGCAGATGCTGCATTTTCAGGCAACACCGGTCACGCTTCGTGTTCAAATGACACCCCTGGCGGGATGCGGTGCTTAAATAATGATGTTCCGCGCCCTTTGGCATGGTCGCTATGGTGTTGTAAAACTTCATACACAGCCCCGTTCGGTCAACATCTGCAATGCGGCATAGTAGAATTGTGTATCAATCTCAATGTGCGGTTTGAGAGCAAGGCGGATTTTGTCCGTTACTTCGAGCGGGGGCGCCGGAGAGAACCAGGTGCCTGTATTTTCATCAGTTATGTTGTCATGTGGCAGCGCAGGCGGCGGAGTCAGTCCGAGTGCTGTAAAAAGTGGCGGAATTGTGGCGGGATGCTCGAGCAGTGCCACACCGCTGATCGCTTTGAGATGGGCGCAGGCGCGGGGCAGGGCGGTCGCGTCTTCGGCCAGCGGTCGGGCGCCGTCGGGGGCAGGGTGGCTTTCCCAGGATTTCAGCCCCAGCGCACCGGCCATTTGCCGGGTCTGCGCGTTGTCGATGCTGGGATGGGCGACCAGATCGGGATGGGCGAAAAAGGCCTCTGCGTCATGGGCGCGGGCCAGCCGGATCAGGTTCATGTTGCGCTTTTGCGCGCGGGCTGCATTGGGATCAACCGAGCGCAGATAGCGGTAAAGCGACACGAGCCGTGCCGTCGGATCACGCAGCATGGTGACCACGCGGACCGCGCGGCCCGGGATCAGGGCCAGCGTGGCGCTGTCGAAGTGGCCCGAAAAGAATTGCGCCTGTGCCAGCATCGCCGCCGGCCAGTTGCCCAGCCCGTTGCGTCGTTCGGGAAACAGCGGCACGTCCAGCGCGGCGGCCAGCGCCGTGTGCAGGCTGGTGCCGCCCGCCTTTGGGACGTGCTGAAACACCGTGACGGGGCGGTCCATGTCTGCCGGTGCGGCCAGCGCGCGGTTGTCCCGTGTCGCCAGCCGTTGGCGGAAGGTATCCGTGCGCATCAGGTGCAGGCCCAAGGCCTCGATATCGGCAAAATTGCGATGCCGCTCCAGCAGCGGCTGGGGCAGATTCGTACGCCCCATCAGCAAGGCAAAGGCGCTGCGTATTTCGTTGTCTTTCAGCATCATGTCCTCTTGCATCGGGCCAAATCAGGGCCAGTTTCAACATATTCAGGTTGCAAAGTCTTGGCGTTTCGAGATCGGGCAGGTATTGACGAACGACCAAAAGCATAACATCGCGTACAACGGGAAGAGTAACAGGCACATAATGAGCGGATCTCCGATCAAGTTATCATCACCGGATCAGTTTGATCCCAAAACCATGCAACTGGTTTTTGTTCATATCCCGAAATCGGGCGGCACGTCGTTTCATGCGGCCCTCGAAGATATGTCGGGCGGTGGTTACCTGCATCTTGTCCCCGGCCAGAACGACCCCGAGGACATCAACACGTTGTGGGGCATCGGCGGGCATTTCAATTATGAATCGGCGCTGGTGCAGTCCACCAAGAAAGACCGCGTTTACGTGACCTTGTTGCGTGATCCGGTGGAACGGTTCGTGTCCTTCTTTCACCATGTGCAGGCGCGTCCCTATCACCACCTTGCGCAGGCCGACCCCGAGCTTTTGGAAATGGGGCCTGGCGATTTTGCGCGCCGGCTGGCGGCGATCGGCAACCGCGAGGTGTCGAACCTGCAGTGCAAGATGGTCACCGGACGCGGCGGCATCACCGGGATCAAGGCGGCGAACCACGCCCGCGCGCAGTTCACCATTTGCGCGCCCCTGACCAAACAGCCGCAGATCGTGGCATGGCTGGCCCGTGCGGCCGGAGCCGAAGAGGCCCCCGAAGTGCAGCGGCTGAACACCTCGAAGGCCAAGGCGCCGGTGGCGTTGAGCGACACGGACCGCGCCTTTGTCGAAGGGCTGAACGCTGACGATATGGTGCTGTTCGAGCGCGCCAGCGCCAAGGGCTGGGACGGGTTCGAAGACTAGTGTGGAACGTCGCGTACCTTTGACCTGAACCGGACCTTTGGTGCGGTTTTGGTCAAAGTCCGCTGTGCGGGACATTCCTGCCGTTTGAAAAGGAACGCGAAGCCGCGCATCGTCGGGCCGTGGTGCGGCGATCCGACCTCAGTGTCTGCCACTTAATAGCAGCCAAACACATCCTACCTGTCCGTCACACGCAACAGCAACCAAATCGCCGTGCCGGCGGACGGCCCGTCATGTCGTAGACATGCCTGCGGCATGATGCGCGGCGGCCTGCGGCCTTGATTCCGCGCAGGTGGAATTCGGAAAAGACTCGAACCCCACCTTCACCGCGATCAGCGGACAGGTCCGGTTTTCCATTTCGGGTCAGTTGATGACAGATAGGTCAATTTCGCCTGACGTCTGACGCATGGGCTGCCAGCTACCGCCAGCAGCCCCCGATGTTTTCGCCATCACGTACGGGCGTAGACATCCTCGTAACGCACGATGTCGTCTTCGCCCAGATAGGTGCCGGTCTGCACCTCGATCAGCACCATCGGCACCTTGCCCGGGTTCTCCATGCGGTGAATGGCGCCCAGGGGGATATAGACCGACTGGTTCTCGCTCAGCAGCTTGACCTCTTCGTCCACGGTGACCCGCGCGGTGCCCGCCACGACGATCCAGTGTTCGGACCGGTGCACGTGGCTTTGCAGGCTCAGCGCCGCGCCGGGGTGCACGTGGATGCGCTTGACCTGGAAGCGATCGGACAGGATCAGCGTTTCGAACCAGCCCCACGGACGGTGATCCACCGGCAGTTGCACCGCCTGTTTCGCGCCGCGTTTCTTCAGTGTTTCCACGGCCTTTTTGACGTTTTGCGATTCCGACAGATCGGCAACCATGACGGCGTCACGCATCGCCACGGCGACCACGTTTTTCAGCCCGATGCCGACCAGCTCGATCTCGCTGGATTCCGACCGCAGCAGGGTGTTTTCACAATCGAACACGGTGGTGTTTTCCGACCGCGCATTGCCGTTCTTGTCCTTGGTGCTTTCCTGCCAGACGGCTTCCCAGCTGCCCAGGTCCGACCATTGCTCGTCAAAGCTGACGACCGACACATTGGTGGCCTTTTCCATCACCGCATAGTCGATGGATTCCTCGGGGACACCGGCCCAGGCGGTCTCGTCCAGACGGGTGAAATCCAGATCGCTGACGGCGCCGGCCATCGCCGCCTCGACACCGGCAAGGATGTCGGGGGCATGGGTGCGGAATGCGTCGATCAGCACGTCGGCACGGGCCAGGAACACACCGGCATTCCACAGGTATTTCGGATCTGCCAGCAGCTCGACCGCGCGTTCGGCGTTGGGTTTCTCGATGAACCGCTCCAGCTTCATCACGCCCTCGTGGGTCTGGGCACCGCTTTGCAGCCAGCCAAAGCCGGTCTCGGGGCGGGTCGCCTTGATGCCGAAGGTGACGATATTGCCTTCTTCCGCCGAGGCGGCCCCTGCCATCACGGCCTTGCGAAAGGCCGCGCTGTTGGCCACCGCATGGTCCGAAGGCACCAGCAGCAACATGCCGCCCGGCGTGTCCTGCTGAACCTTAAGCGCGGCCAGAATGGCGGCAGGCGCGGTGTTGCGCCCGTCGGGTTCGATGACGATACCGCTGGCCTCGACGCCTGCCTCGTCCAGCTGTTCGGTCACGATGAACCGGAAGCTGTCATTGGTGACCACCAGCGGGTTGCCAAAGCCCTTGCCCAGGAACCGCCGCGCCGACGCCTGGAACAGGCTTTCGTCGCCGACCAGCTGGGCAAACTGCTTGGGAAAGGATTTGCGCGAAAGCGGCCAAAGCCGCGTGCCGGAGCCACCACACAGAAGGACAGGAGTAATCATGTTTTTCAATCCGTTTGCTTGTTAATCTTGGACGTCCCCGCCGCCTTGCGGGCCTTGACGGCCATGTGCCGTTCAAGTGCGGCGCGCAGGGTTTCGGGAGACTCGTGTGTTTGCAGTTGCAGCATCTTGTTTTCAGGGACGGGTTTATTGTGCAACCCCTCGTAGACGCGCGCAACCTCGTGACGGGTCAGGGTCAGTTTTGCCAGCTTTTCGAACAGAGCGGGGCGGTAGTGACGAAAGGCGGTGACATCACGCGGCTGGTGTACGCCGCTGGCCTGCAGCCGGGTCACCTTGCTTTGTTCGATGCGCTCGCCGTCGATGGTGTCCACCGCCATGCGGATGCGTTCGGGATCAACCGGGGTGTCCGCATCGAAATAAGCCACCGCGCGGGCCAGCCCCGCCGCCGGATCGGCCAGGAAATCGTCATAGCGCAGCACCAGCTGGCGGCGGCCGAATTCCGAGGTGACCCATTTGTCGACAAAGCCGCGATAGCGGGCAAATTCGGCGCTGACAAAGGTGCGGAACGACGCCTGGGTGTCTGGATTGCCCTGACGCACGTAGAGTTCAAAGTTCGACACAACGGAGGGCACGAATTCACGGTACTGGATCAGATATTTCTGCCCGGCCACCTGCGGCACCTTCAGGTCGAAATCGTGGTTCTTCGACAGCTGCGTCTTGCGTGGGGTGCTGCACGGCACGGTGCCGCAACACCCCGGAGGTTCAGCGTAGAAATTGCAATATTGGAAGCCTGGCCCGAAATATTTCTGCAACAGTCGCACCAGCATGTGGTGCCCGGACCGGGGCCAGGAAATGCCTGCAACGTAATCCAAAATTCATCCTTCCGCATGGGCCCGAGATACGGCGCACCCTCACGCCTCAGGGTTTAACGTCAGAGATTGGCGGGGTAAACCGCCCGTGTCGCACGGGGCGGGCGATCAATCGGGGCAAGATGCTTTTTCAAGCAACTTGATGTCGTGGGCAAAGCTCTGCGCAATCAGCGCATCCACCGTATCGTCAAAAAAACAGTGCGCATTGACCTCTGGCAGCGCGTCCAGAACCTGCGGTTCCATCGCCTGTGCGCCCGGAATATCGATGCCGGAACGGGGCGGATTTGTGCCGATGTCGGGTGGCGGCAGGCGGCTGTCTGCCCAGTCGGTCATCGCCGCCAGCGCCGCGTCGCGCCGGTCATAGTTGAAGAGGTGCGTATAGGTCATGCCGCGCAGGAACAGATGCTGTGGACGCCAGTCCGGCGCCAGCGTTCCGGGCTTGGCCGCAGCCACGTGGCGCACGAAATCGGCGAAGGACACCGAGCGGTGGAAATCAGGCCGGTCCTGCCCCTGGATGGCGGCCAGTACGGGGCCGGTGGCCGCGTGGTATTGCGACAGGTGGCGGTTGCGCAGGAACTGGTCGCGCCAGACGGCCAGCAGCCGGTCGCGGGGCGTGCGCAGCACGGCCAGCCGCATGAAATCCGGTGCATCCGCATAGGCGCGCGCCTGAGCTTTGGGGTGGTCGCCCAACCGCAGGCCGGTGTTGACGTGCCCGGTCAGCAGATTGACATCGCGCAGGATGTAATCACTGTCGGGATGGCCTGACAGCCGCACCATCTGCGCCGCAAGCGCGTCGCCGCCGCTGCCCGGAATGGCACAGCAGAGCATCCGCGCCTGGGGGAGAACAAGGACCCCACTTAGCGGCCATTTCATGTCGTTTTTCCAGCTGCGCTTGCTTGCCTTGAACTCGCGCGAATCGATCAGCGCGGCGTAAAGCTGTGCGGTGCTGGTAAAAGGCGGGCGTTTGTCCGCGGGCGGGGTGCGATCCAGAAAGAACTGGTAGGCGCGGTCGATCTCGGCGGCGTCCAGCGTCATCCTTCTGCCTCGCGCGCCACCCGTCCCAGAATGTCGTCCAGCCGCTCGGAATAGCGCCGCGCGATGGCCTTGTCCGAGAAATGGCTCTGCACAAAGTCGAAAGCCGCCTGTGCCTTTTGCGCGCGCAGGGCGTCATCGCCCCAGGCCAGCCGCATCTGCTTTGCAGCAGAGGCCACGTCAGGTTCGGCCCATTTCTGGCCCGGCAGGACAAAAATATAGTCGTCCTGTTCCAGTTCGACCTCTTCGTAATCCACCAGAAAGGCGGTGTCGGGCGAGCAGAAATCCATATTGCCGGAATAGCCTGTGGCCACCACCGGCACGCCCAGATGCATCGCCTCGATCATGCCAAAGCCCCAGCCTTCGGACTTGTGCAACGAGATATAGCAGTCACAGCCCGCCTTCAGCGCCAGCAGGTCGGCATAGGCCAGCGTTTCATTCAGCACCGTGATGCGCGGATCGGCGGCGACGGCAGCGTCGACCGCATCCCAGATGCGCGACTGGACCGGGTCCATGATCTTTTCGCGGTTCTGCGTCTTGATGACCAGCCGCACAGGACCGATGCCCTCGAAGGCCTGTTTGAACGCCTTGAGCACGCCCAGCGGGTTCTTGCGCTGGACAAAGGAAAAGCTGTCGAAGGTGACCAGGAACACGAATGTGCCCGCATCCCAGCCAAAGCGCGCCAGCACGTCCTGCTTGGCGGTGCTGCGGTCAATGGGCGGCAGATCCTCGTAACACATGCCGACGTTGTGCACCGGCGTGTCGGTGTGCGGGCGGTAGATGTCGACGCCATAGTCGGTCGACACCCAGATCTCGTCCAGCATCTCCATCGCGAGGTAGTGACAGGCGGCGGGGCTGTCGAGCTCCCAGTAGAAATAGCCGATGTTATAGGCATCCGAAAACACGTCCGGCGCATAGGCAAAGACCAGGGGGATCGACTCGGCGTTCAGGTGAATCAGGTTCACCTTTGCGCGTTTGTACTCGGACAGCCGGCCCACTTTGGAAAAGCCTTCGGGCGCGGGGTTGTCAAGACCGAAGTTCACCGGGTTCACGCTGTAACCGGTCTGCGCCAGGATCTGCGCCGATAGCCGCGTTGCCTGTCCCAGCCCCGAGGCTTTCTCGAACGGGCCGATCAGTTGCACGTCCACCTCTTCAACCTCGGGGGCCAGGGCGGGCAGGCGGGCGGCCTCGATCCGGTGGCCGCGCGGGGTGAAGGTGGTGAATTCGAGCCGGTCCAAGTCAAACCCCTGCGCGCGCAGCACGGCGGCATAGCCGGTGCGGTCCAGATCGACCGTTGGCGCGCCGGGCAGGGCGGCCAGCGCGCGTGCCCAGCCCGCCGCATCCTCTGCCAGCAGGTCCGCCACTGCATTTCGCGGCAGGTAGCGCAGGAAATCGGGTCGTTGCACCGCCAGCAGCATCAGCGCGGCAAGCAGGCTGCGCCGTCCGTCCTCGGTGCTGCGGTCCAGCAGGCCAAAGGCCGGGTTTTCCAGCACAAAACGGTCCATGAACAGGGTCAACGGCACCGCGCTGTCTTCGGTGCCCGGCACCGGCGTTGCCAGAAAGTCGATATAGGGTGCGGTCACCAGACAATCTTCGCAGTGCAGCGCGTGGACCTGATTGATGCTCCACCAATAGACCAGACCCAGCAGCCAGTCGCGGTTCTCGAATTCAAGGCTTTGCATGAACTGCGGCATCTTCACCAGGCTGGACCAGGTGGCGCGGCTGAGGTTGAACTGTACCCCGCCGATGGGCAGCGGCGTGTTCATATGCTCGATGGCCTCGGCGCTCAGCGGCACCCGCAGACCTTTGCGCATCGGGCTGTAGCCCATCAGGTACCAATGCATGAAATGCAGCGCTGCATCGGCGTCGCCGCCGAAATCGAACTGGGTGTCCAGCTTGTAGCGATAGCGCGAATAGTCGGCATAGCCGTTGACGATCTCGGGCAGGGGGCGGCCGTTGAACGCGCTGTGGTCGGCAAACATCGGCGCATGGGCGCGCAGGCTGGGGCGCGGGGCGTCCAGCACGGCGCGCGCGCCGCCGCGGTTGGCGACATTGGATTTCAGGCGCGCCAGTGTTTCGGTCGCATCACCGAGGCGGGCCGTGACATGGGCGGCGCGGTCTTGATCCGACACCTGCATGCCCGACGCCGAAGTGGCGCGGTCGACCCGCAACACGCCGATGCGCCCAAGCGGTACGTCCATGACCCGCACTTCGGCCAGCCCGCCACGCGCCTGAATGGCATCGCGCAACATCGACGACAGGCCAAAAACAAAGCCCGCCCAGCCGTCTCCCAGACCTGCGGAATGCAGGTCTGAACGGTACAGGTTCACCGGGGTTTCGGCCAGAAGTTCGCCGCCCGCATAGAGGCCGACGCGCGCAGGCTTTCCGCTGCGCAGCATCACCCAGCCATGCAAGGTTCCGTCATGAATGCCATCCACATGGCCCCGGATTCCCAGGGCCAGACGTTGAACAAGTTTCCGAAGCGGGGGGACGCCGGTTTTAACCAAGCGCGTCAAAATCGGACTTGGCCATCATCTGCGCCAGACCGCGCACATCGACCGTCGCCTTCCAGCCGAAAGCTTTCTCGGCCTTGGTCGGGTCGCCCAGCAGCAGATCGACCTCGGCGGGACGGAAGAACTTTTCGGAGATCACGACAACGGTCTTGCCGGTCTTGCGGTCGGTTGCGGTCTCGTTGACGCCTTCGCCGGTGAATTCCAGGTCCATGCCCAGAGCTTCGGCGGCAAAGATGATGAAATCGCGGATCGTGGTGGTGACACCGGTGGCCAGAACGTAATCGTCGGCCTTGTCCTGCTGCAGCATGTGCCACATGCCTTCGACGTAATCGCCGGCAAAGCCCCAGTCGCGCTTGGCGTCCAGGTTGCCCAGCACCAGCTGATCATCCGAGCCGTGAGCGATCTTGGCCAGTGCCAGGGTGATCTTGCGCGTCACGAATTCCTTGCCGCGCAGCGGGCTCTCGTGGTTGAACAGGATGCCGCACGAGGCGTGCATGTCAAAGCTTTCGCGGTAGTTGGTGGTGATGTAATGGCCATAGACCTTGGCCACGCCATAGGGCGAGCGCGGGTAGAAACGCGTGGTTTCCGACTGCGGCACTTCCTGCACCAGACCGTACATTTCCGAGGTCGAGGCCTGATAGAACCGTGTCTGGGGCGAGAAGGTGCGCAGGCTGTCGAGAATGCGCACAACGCCCACACCGTTCACGTCCGCCGCATAGGCGGGCAGTTCCCAGCTGGATCCGACAAAGCTTTGCGCGGCCAGATTGTAGAATTCGTCGTAATCATTGCCGCGAATGATGCGGTTGATGTTGTTCACCTCGGCCAGATCGAACTCGTGCAGTTCAACATCTTTCTCGATGCCAAGCTGTTCCAGGCGCGGTGTTTCAGGTTGGCTGATGCGGCGTACACCACCGTGAACCTCATAGCCTTTTTCCAAGAGGAGTTTGGACAGATAGGCGCCGTCCTGGCCCGTGATGCCGGTGATAAATGCTTTTTTCATCAAGAGATAACCTTGTCCAAACTGCGTCTACATTTGCGGGGTTGATAGCGGCGAACCACCCCTACTTCAATCCCTGAATCCCCCTCAAGGGGCCTGTCGGCGGGCAGGTGGCGGTGCTGTGCCTATCAGATTAGCACACTGTCTTGAGTCAGCAGCGAAAGGTCGGTGTCAGCCAGCACGATATGCACGCCCGAATGGGTGAATACCACGTCATCACCCTGTTGGGTGAAGGCCGCCAGCGCCTGCGCGGTCGAGGCAAAGCCGAAACCGTCCAGTTCCAGCCAGTCCCAGGCCTCGAAGTCGTGCACGGTGGTGGTGCCGTTGTCTGCGGCCTCAAAGACGAACTTGTCCGCACCGGCGCCGCCATAAAGCGCATTGGTGCCACGTCCGCCGTTCAGGGTGTCGTCGACACCAAGCCCGCGCATGTAGGCCACCACATCGTCTGCGGTGCTGTTGATGAATTCAACCGACTGGGCAAAGCCGCGCACGACCTGCTGGCGGGTCAGCGCGCCGCTGTCCAGCCTGTCCACCCAAGAAGCCAGCCCCGCCATATCCGGCAGCCGGTCCAGCACGTTGTCATAAAGCAGCGTCACGAAGGCCGTGTTGTCGGTGTCGCCATAGGTGCGCTGGAACTCGGTCGAGGCGACAAAGCCGGTGACCACGTCCAGATAGGCCCGTCCCGATCCCAGCTGTCCCATCCAGTTGGCCAGGCCACCCACATCCGGAGCGCGGTCCAGCGTCGCCTGGTACAGGCGGAACACATCATCGGTCCAGGCGGCTTCCGAGCGTGCCTCGATAAAGTCACGGGCGGCCCCGCGGGTGCCTGCGATGAATTCGGCACTGTTGGAAAAGCCCAGGACCACCTCGGCGCGGGTCAGGCGGCCATCGTCCAGCGCATTGACCCAGCCTTGTGCGCCCGCACCGGGATCGCGGCCCAGCACGTTGTTGAACAGCAGAGACACAAAGGCCTCGTTGTCCGCCGATCCATAGGTGCGCTGGAATTCGGCCGAGGCGATGAACCCGTCCGCCACGCTTTCCAGCGTGTGGCTGCCTTCGACGATCTTCCACGTCCAACTGTAATGCCCCGCCCCGTCGGGACCACGGCCCAGTGTCGCGTGATAGAGCCGGTAAACCTCGGCGGACACATCTGTCTGGCCCACGTTGAACTGGTCGCCGAACAGCTTATCGTTGCCTTGTCCGCCGCTCAGCGTGTCGGCGCCGTCCATGCCGGTCAGCATATCGTTCCCGCGTGCGCCCACCAGGTGGTTGGCGCCTGCATTGCCGGTGATCCGGTCATCGCCGTCGCCGGCAACCATGTTTTCGATCTGTCCCGCGCCCAAGGTGACCCAGCTGGTGCCATCCACGCTCAGCACACCGTCCTGCACCAGCGTGACGGCGATATCGCCGGTGATCGCGGCCATGTTGATCCAGTCCGCGCCGCCGTCGGTGTCATCCAGTGCGCGACGGTCGGATTCAAGCCCTGCAAGGGTCAGGAAATCATCGGTAAAGTCCCAGCGCGTGTCGGTGCTGGCGGCGTTGCCCACAAATTCGATGTTGAAGCCGTTCAGTCCGCCCGTAGAGCCATAGCCGGTGTCGGTGATCCGCACGGTCCAGTCGCCCACTGCGGACTGGCCCAGATAATTGCGCAGCCCAAAGGTCCAGTCGTCCGAGAACGAGCCCCAAGTGTCGCCGTCAAAGACCAGGCTTTCGGTGCCGTCGGGGGCGATCAGGGTGATTTCAACCTGGCTGTTGGACCCGTGATACCAGTCTACAGTCAGGTAGATATGTTCGATGTTGAGGTCTTCGGTGACCGTGATCGTGCTTTCGACACTTTCATAGTCATAGACATATTTCACCGGATCGTTGTCATAATAGGTGCGCGAGATCTCGTTGCTGCTGGTACGCGCGCCGTCCTGCATCAGACTCCAGAATTCGGCCATGCGCACAGCGGCAAAGGCGTCGATGCTGCCAAAGCCGTAGGACTGGTGAAAGGTCATGCCGCCACCGTTCCAGGTGCCGCTGTCGGTCCAGTCCCAGCGCCCGACCTCGTCGCCAAAGCCGACAGCACTGCCATAGCGCGAACCGGTGTGCGCCGCCGACACCGCCAGAATGTTCTGCACATCGCGCCAGCCCAGCCCGTCATTGGCCTGCAACATCAGCGCCACGACTCCCGACACCACAGGGGTGGCCGCCGAGGTGCCGCCGAACTGGCTGGTCATGCCCAGATCCTGCAGGGGATCGGAAATGCCAAAAGCCCATTCATTGTCGCCGTTGTAGCCGTCGCCGCCCGACCGGTCGGTGGTATAGGCCGCGGCCCCCGCCGAGACCAACAGGTTGTGGCCGTAGTTGGAATAATCCTGCACCCGCCCGAACCGGTCCAGCGCGCCGACGGTGATCACCGTGTGGGCGCTGTTCAGCCCTTCGCCCTGGGCATTGGCGGCCTCGTTGCCTGCCGCCTTGACCGCGATGGATCCCAGCCCGCCGCGACCGACATCAACCCCGTTTTGGAAATCGAGGGATTCCCAGTACAGTTGCGAGCCATAGTCGCCGATGTCGCCGTAGCCGAGAAAATCCGACCCGTAGCCCCAGCTGTGGTTGGTTACGTCAAAGGCCGAGATATAGGCCAGATCGGCGTAGTCATTGATGAAATCCATTCCCGTGATCTGCGCGCCCCAGGCCACGCCCACGCCACCGGTGTCATTGTTGGAGGCCGCGATGATGCCCGCCACTGACGTGCCGTGACCGTCGTATGTGGTGTTCGGCTCGCCGTCGTCGGCGTAATATTCCAGGCTCTCGTTGTAATTGTCGCGCAGGTCCACGTGGTCCTGTTCGACCCCGTCGTCAAAGATGCCCACATTCACGCCTGTGCCGTCAAACTCGGCCCAGATGGTTTCGATGTCGCCCAACAGATCGAAATGCCATTGCCGGGAATAATACGGGTCATTGGGGGTCATGACAGAGGCCCTTGAATTGGAACAGGAAAGAATCTTACCTCCCTTACAGCGTGTATCGCGCGCGGGGCAATTGCGCCCATACGGCACCGTTTCCGATATTCGGGAAACCGTGGCATTGAAGTCGCAAAACCAATTAAGTTAACATAATCTTGCTTATAAGATCACTCACAACAACATCAGCATCTGTGCCGTGACCACGTCCAGATCGACGTTCAGAAAGGTCACCGTGACCCCTTGATCGTCGAACACCACGTCATCACCGACCTGCTGGAAATGGGTCAGCGCGCCGCCTTTGCCGCCATAGCCGAAGCCCTGCAATTCGATCCTGTCCCAGGCCTCCAGGTCCACGACCCTGTGATTGCCCCCGTCAAAGGCCGCAAAGACAAAGGTGTCGGACAGCACCCCGCCATAGAGCACATCCTCGCCCGCGCCGCCGATCAACCGGTCGTTTTCGCCCAAGCCCCGCAGATAGGCGGTCAGCGCGTCGCCGGTGCTGCGAATGAATTCGCCCGACTGGGCAAAGCCGCGCACCACCTCCTCGCGGCTGCGGGTGCCCTCGCGCAGGTGGGTCAGCCAGCTGTCCATGCCCGCGCTGTCAGGGTCGCGGTCCAGCACGTTGTTGTACAAGAGCGTCACGAACTGGCGGTCGGTGGCATCGCCATAGGTGCGCTGGAATTCGCGCGAGCCGACAAAGCCCGCCGCCACCTCCGTATAGGTCCAGTCGCCCGCCATCCGCCCCGACCAGTCCAGCAGCCCGGCCATGTCGGGATCACGGCCCAGCGTCGCGCGGTACAACCGGTAGACATCATCGACCATCGCCGCCTGATAGCCGGCAAAGCTCATGTCGATGCTGTCCAGCGCCGTGCCAGCCTTGAACTCGGAGGATTCCGAAAACCCCCGCACTACTTCGGCGCGGCTGCGGGTGCCCGCCTCAAGATGCCCGGTCCAGAAGGCCAGCCCGCCCGCATCCGGGGCACGGTCCAGCACGTTGGCATACAGCAGCGTGACGAATTCCGCGTCGGTGGTGGCGCCATAGGTGCGCTGGAATTCGGCCGATCCGACAAAGCCCGAAATCACATCCAGCAACCCCTGCGAACCGTCGGCCAGCGCGTCGGTCCACTGTTTGTGCCCGCCCCGGTCGGGGTCACGGTCCAGCATCGCGCGGTAGAGCCGGAACACCTGTCCCGCCGGATCGTCAAAGCTGGCGCGCACCGCCTCGCCGCGCAGCAGGTCGTTGCCGGTGCCGCCCTGCAACACATCCGCCGCCGCCGTGCCGATCAGGGTCTGGGCTTCTTGCTGCACGGGGCCGGTGTCCACGTGCCACAGCCCCATCAGGTCGGTCAGCTGGAAATCCGAGCGGTCCAGCGGCTGGCCGTCATGGCTGAACAGGCGCAGTTCCTCGCCCTGAAAGATGATCTTGATGCCATTGGGGGTGCTCTGGAACTTGAACGCATCCAGAGAATAGGCGCGCCCCATGCCCGACAGGTCGATGGTGTCCACGCCCACCTGAAAATCGGTGATGATGTCACGGCGGCCATCGGCCTCGAAAACAAACAGGTCGGCGCCCGCGCCGCCGGTCAGCCGGTCCTCGCCCTTGCCGTCGATCAGGATGTCGTCGCCGCCCTTGCCGTCCAGGCTGTTGGCCGCCCCGTTGCCTTGCAGGATGTCATCGCCGCCGGTGCCGGTCAGATCGGCGCGGCTGCCGCCCGCCGTCTGCACCGTGCCCAGATGCCCCAGATCGACCGACAGCTCGCTGACCCGCAGCCCGCCCTCGCCCGAGGCAAAGATGCGCAGCACCCCGTCCTGCACCAGCAGGCTCAAGCCTGTGACATTCTCCAGCGCCATCTGGGAGCTGTCGGCGATGGTGTCCAGATGCACCAGCCGCCCGTCCGGCAGCAGCGTCAGCAGGGACAGCCCGTCATCCGCCCCGCCCGCCACGATGAACACGCGGCCCTCCACCTCGACCACTTCCATCTGTGTCAACGACTGGAACCGCGTGTTCAGGTCGTCGTTGACCTGATCGACCAGCGCCAGCTTGCCCGCCGCCTGCACCTGCATCACCGTGATCGACGAGGTTCCCGCCGCCGCCATCAGCACAAAGGTCGCGCCACCCGCCTGTACCACCTCGACCGCGGTGGGATTGGACACCGGCAGCCCGCCGGCCGCGTCCAGACGGTGCGCCAGCGTCACCTGACCGCCCGCGCCGACCTGCAACAGGTTCACCGCATTGTCCTGCGCCGACAGGGTCACCAGCCAGGTCGCGCCATGCGCCGCGACTTGCGCCATGTCCGCCACGTCGCGCGCGCCGATGGCGCCGCCCAGGTCCAGCGTCGCCTCGAACCGCCAGCTGCCATCGGCGCGTTCTTCCCAGCAGGAGATGCCCTCCGCGTCCTGCCCTGCGGTGAATACCAGCACCTTGCCGCCCGCCGCCTCGACACGTTCCAGGCAGGAAATCCGGCCCGTCGCCCCCGGCAGGCTGATGCTTTCGGCCACGCGGCCGTTGGAATTGAGAATATGCGCGGTCACGGGCGCGCCTTGCGGACCAAAGGACAGCAAGGCCAGCGATCCGTCATGCACGCCCAGCTGCAACCGTCCCGGCGCGGTCAGCCCGCCCGCGTCGCCCACGAAGACCCTGTGCATCAACGAAAAATCCCCGTCGGGGTTGCGGATCTCGATCCACTGGCCATCCGCGCTGATGGTGGCGACGCGCGGCCCCTTGTTGCAAGTGTAGGATACAAGATCGCTGATGCCCGACACAAATGCATCAGACCCGCCGGCACCCGTGCCGACATGTGTAAGATAAGCCACCCCCGGCCCCCTTTATGACAGACAGGCCCACCCCTGAGCCGTGCCATTGGTCTAGGCCGTCGCCGTTAACGCAGGCCGAACCAACGGTGGCGGAATTGGGGCGCTTGCGTAAAATTCGACAGGTGTAAACGCAGGGGGGTTACGTTCATGTCTTGGCAACCATGATCGCTTGCGCCACCTATGGGGGATGACCGCCCTGCCCGCCTTTACCGTTCTGATGGCCACCCGCAACGGGGCCGCACATCTGCCTGCACAGCTGGCCAGCCTTGCCGCGCAAAGCCATGCCGATTGGCGGCTGTGGGTGTCGGACGACGGTTCGACCGATGCCACCCGCGCGCTGGTGCAGGATTTTGCCCGCGACCACGACGTGCGGTGGATCGAGGGGCCGCAACGCGGGGCGGCGGCGAATTTCATGCATCTTTTGTGCCACCCCGACCTGCCAAGCGGCCCTGTGGCGCTGTCGGATCAGGATGACATCTGGCTGCCCGACAAGCTGGCCCGTGCAAGCGCTGCACTGGCGCGCACCGACGCACCCGTTCTTTACGGGGCGGGCAGCCTGCATATCGACGAGGACGGCACGCCGCGCGGAACCTCGCCCGACTGGCCACGCGGACCCAGCTTTGAAAACGCGCTGGTGCAGAACGTGGTGTCGGGTCATTCCACCGCGCTGAATGCCGCGGCACTGGACATCGTGCGCCGTGCAGGGGTGCCGCAGGGCATCGCCTTTCACGACTGGTGGCTTTACCAGCTGATGACCGGGGCGGGTGCACAGGTGGTGCTGGACGCTCATCCGGTGCTGCACTACCGCCAGCACGCAGGCAACGTCATGGGCAGCTTTCGCGGTCCGCTGGCGCGGCTGCGGCGGCTGGGGCTGATGCTGGACGGCACGTTCGGCGGCTGGATGGCGGCAAACCGTGCCGCGCTGATCGCCACGGGTGCGTTGACCCCTGCGGCTGAAGCTCTGCTAGAGACTGTTTTCAACGCACCACCCGGTCCTGCACGCACCCGCGCCCTGCGCCGGGCGGGCGTGCATCGCCAAAGCCGCGCGGACACCGCTGCGCTTTATGCGGTGGCGGCTTTGGGCCGGATTTAAGCGTCGTATCAGTCGGCCCGCCGGTCAGGACCCAGCCCCCACTTGCCTCAGCCGGTCGGCGATCAGGCCCAGCGGGTGGCGCATCGGTTCACCGGCAAGCCGCTCTGTCTGACAGCGGCAGGAAAACCCGGTGGCCACGGCCTCTTGTGCCTGTGCGAGCGGTCCGGCCCACGACAGATCGAACAGCTTGCGGGACATCTTTTGATGCCGCTTTTTGTGGCCGAACATCCCCGCCATGCCGCAGCATCCGGTTGCGGGCGTGTCGATCTGCTGACCCACCGCTGCGAACACGTCCTCCCAGTCCTTGCGCGCGGTCGGTGCCCCGGTGCTTTCGGTGCAATGGGTGAACAGGCTCAGTCGCCCACCCGGAATCTGCGGCAGCGTGACCCCGCGCCGGATCTCTGCCGCGAGAAATTCCTGCGGCAAGAGCACCTCGGGCACGTCCAGCCCGGCCTTGCGATAGTCCTGCCGCAAGGCCATGACAAAGGCCGGGTCGAGACCGATCATCGGCGCACCGCCGGCCGCCCCGGCCTTGAGAGCCGCCACGAGCCGCGCCGCCATCCTGGCAAATCCTGCAGGGTCGCCGAGGTCGCCCGCCACCTTGCCGGCGGGCAGCATCTCGACAAAGAGCGGCGCATAGCCGAGCGCTTTGAGACCTTGATAGACATCCCGCTGTGTTGCGCCGTCAAAGAGCGCCGAAAACCAATCCATCCACACAAGAACCGTACCTTCCGGAAGCGGGCGCTGTCCAAGCTCGGACACCGAGATCCGGGCCGACCGTGGCAGGGGGCGCGCCATTTCATCGGGCAAATCCGCAACGCCCAGCACGGCCTCTGATGCGCCGCGCGCAAGCGGCCACAAGGGGCGCATCACCGGCGCCGCCCGCAGCATCAGGGGGCTCAGACGTTCGGCCAGCAGCATCGCGCGGTCAATCAGCGGGCGGGTCTTGCGGGCGTAGACATCGGCATAGAAGGCCGCGCGCATCGCCGGAATGTCCACCTGCACCGGGCAGGTCGAGGCGCAGGCCTTGCAGCCAAGGCAGGTGTCGAGCGTCCCGATCAGGTCCGCTTCGTCAACCGTCGTCACGCCGGTGCGCCGGTCCTGATGCCACGCCCGCAGCGCGTCTGCGCGCCCCTTGGGGGAATGCCGCACGTCCGCTGTCGCCTTGAACGACGGGCACATCGGAACGCGCGCCGCATAGCTGAGGCATTGGGCATTGCCGTTGCAGGCGAACGCCTTTTCCAACGGGTCGCCTTCGGGTGCATTGAACGGGCGGAATGGGGTTGTGGCGATCCCCATGACCGGCGCGCCTGCGGTGACCAGCTTGCCGGGATTGAAACGCCCCGAAGGATCAAAGGCGGCCTTCACCCCCTGCAGCGCGGCATAGGCCTCGGGCCCGATCCAGCCCTCGAGATAGGCACCGCGCACCCCCTTGCCGTGCTCGCCCCAGAAGATGCCGCCGTGGCGGTTCACGAGGTCAAAGATCTCGTCAGAAACCTGCACCAACTGCGCGCGACCCTCCTGTGTATCAATGTCGATGGCCGGGCGGATGTGCAGACAGCCGACATCCACATGGCCGTAAATGCCAAAGCTGAGCCCGTGCCGGGTGAGAATGTCGAGAAAACCGTCGAGGAACTCCGGCAATGTCTCGGGCGGCACCACGCAATCCTCGACAAAGGCGACCGGACGCGCGCGGCCTTTGGTCTTTCCAAGCAGACCGACACCGGCCGAGCGGACCGCCCAGAGGTCACGGATTTCATCGCTGCCTGCCGCGACATGCACGGCGCGGATTCCGGGCAAGCCCTGCAACCGTGTCTCGCAGGCGGCAAGGCGCGCCTCGAGTTCCACGGCGTCGTCACCATTGAATTCGACGAAGGCATAGGCCAGCGTCTCGCCGCCTTTCGGGCGCAGGGTTTCGGGCAGGCGGCCAAGCAGACCGGCCTCTTCGGCCAGCGCCTGCACCCGCTCGTCCATCACTTCGATGGCGGTCGGGTTGTCCTGCAGCAGCGGCATGGCGGCGGCCAGCGCGTTGCGGAAGCTGGCAAAGCCCGCGACCACGAGGCGCTTTTCCTTTGGCAACGGGCGGAGCTTTACCCGGATGCGGGTGATCGGCCCAAGCGTGCCTTCGGACCCGGGGAAAAGCCGCCACCACTGAAAACCGCCCTCCTCGGGGCAGGCGCGTTCGAGATCATAGCCGGTAAAGCGACGGTTGAGCCGCGGTGTGTTCGCGACAAAGGCGGCACGCCCTGCCCGCGCCGCGGTTTCCGCCGCCTTGAGCATCGGCGCTGCCCAGCCCGGCGCGTCGGCAAGGCTGCTGATGCGCCCCTGTCCCCGCGCGATTTCGACACCCAGAAGATTGTCCGAGGTCTTGCCGTAAATCCGCGAGCCTTTGCCGGAGGCATCCGTCGAGACCATACCGCCGACAGCGCAGCGGGTTGAGGTCGAAGTCTCGGGCGCAAAGAACACCCCCTTGGGCCGCAGTTGCGCGTTCAGATCGTCAAGCACGATGCCCGGTTCCACATCGGCCCATTCTCCATCGGGATCGACCTCCAGCAACCGGTGCATATGACGCCGCATGTCGAGGATAATGCCACGGTTCAGGCTCTGGCCATTGGTGCCGGTCCCACCGCCGCGCGCGGTCACCGGGACGGCGGCAAACTCGGGGCGTTCCAGCACCGACATGCAGGTGACCACATCCCGGGCGTCGCGCGGGGCGACGATGAGGTCGGGCAGGATGCGATAGACCGAGTTGTCGGTGGACATGGCCGCCCTCAGGGCACTGTCACGCTCCACCTCGCCGCGAAAGCCCGCGTCCTTCAGCGCGCGGGGAAGTCGATTGATGGCGTCGGAAAGGCTGCGGTCGGTGGTGGTCATCTGGATCTCCTGTCTGGCGGCATATTGACCGAAGACTCAAATTCTTTGAAATTGAAATATATGAAGATAGATTCAGAAAATACGAACTTTAACCTGCGCCATCTGCGTGCCATCCATGCAATCTGGGCCGAGGGCAGCTTTGTCCGGGCCGCAGACAGGCTTGGCGTTGTGCCCTCGGCGCTGACCGAGACGGTGCGGCAGATCGAGCAGATCGCCGGTGGCGCGCTGTTTGACCGCCGCAGCCGTCCACCGGCCCCGACAGCGCTCGGGCTGGACTTTCTGAACGAGACCGCGCCGTTGCTCAAGGCGCTCGACTTCTCGCTTGCCCGTCTGCGCGATCATGCGCGCGGGCTCCGCGGTGTGCTGCGGATCGGGGCCGCGCCCTCGGCGATCACCCCGCTCCTTGCGCCTGCCATCGCTGCCTTTCGCGCGGAACATCCCGAGGTGATGCTGACGCTGCATGACGACGTGGCGGAAACGCTGGCCGAGATGGTCGCGGACGGCCGGCTTGATCTTGCCATCGCCGGCCGCGCCCGCACCTCGCCCGAGCTGGTCCAGACCGAGATCGCCGCCGATCCCTTCGGCCTTGCCTGCGCGGCGGACCACCCGCTTGCACGCAGCGCACAGGTGCATCTGGCGGACATCGACCCGTGGCAGCTTATCCATCTGGGCACCGGAACGGGGTCTTCGCGGTTGCTTGCCACCCATCCCGGACTGCCCGAGACGCTGAAGTCCGGCCCGTTGCGTTGCCATTCGACCATCGCGCAGCTTTGCCTTGTGCGGGCGGGTCTTGGCGTCGCGTTGCTGCCGCGCAATGCGGTGCTGTTGTTCAATGATCCGCAGATCACTTTTTTGCCCGTTGCCGATCTTATCCTCGAACGAAAGCTGTATTGCGTGCGTGCGGCGCACCGGACTGCAAGTCCGGTGGCGGTCAAGTTCGAACAACACTTCCGGAACCAGCTTGCCTTCATGGAGCAACGTCCATGAGTTTGCGAGGACATCGGATCATCGCGCTTTCCCGGCTAAGACGCACGCGACGTAGACGACCGGTCTAATTATGGATATCCTTGGCAGCATGAAAAGCGAATCGAAATCGACCTCTGCAAGCGATCACATCCTCTCCTCCGCCCATGCGATCATGAGCGAGAAGGGGTTTTCCGGTGTTGGTCTTACCGAGTTGCTCAAGGTGGCCAATGTCCCCAAGGGGTCCTTTTACCACTACTTTGCGTCAAAAGAGGCGTTCGGGACCGCCCTGCTGGCGCGGTACTTCGAAGTCTATCTGGCAGCCATGGACGACATCTTTGCCAAAGAGGGCCAGTCGGGGGCCGAGCGGCTCATGACCTATTGGTCGAAATGGCTGGCCAATCAGGCGGCGGACGATCCGCAGAGAAAATGCCTCGTCGTCAAGCTTGCCGCCGAGGTGTCCGATCTGTCGGAAGAAATGCGCGCCATCCTTGTGGATGGAACCGCGCGGGTCACGGCCCGTCTGGCCGAGGCCATCGAGGCCGGTATCGCAGATGGCTCGCTGCGGATTTCGGACGACCCGGCCGCACTGGCCGCGCAGCAGTACCAGATGTGGCTTGGCGCCAGCCTGATGGCAAAGATCACCAGGGACGACACACCATTGCAGACCGCGATGGACGTCACCAAACGCCAGCTTCTTTGACCGGCCTGGGTATTGCCAAGTTGTCGACAGCAGATTGTGCCTCCCTGTGAAAGGCGTAGATCACGCAGTCATCTCAGCGGTGTAATCGGCCCAGAGGCTGAACGCATCGTGGCGGTATGAGGTTGATCTGGTCGTGCGCAAATAGAAACCTCTGTGCCTGCCGGTGAGACTTGAACCGACCCATTATTTTCTCTCGTTTGCGGGTTGGCCGACGCGAAACTTCTATCGCGTTGCTTAGGCCTTTGCGGGCTCGGTGGTCAGCGTTCGGAGCCTGTGTTTTGACCAGGTTGATATAGCTGCGCAATTTGTCGGTTATGACCACCCCCGGCGCCGATGCTCAGATCCGGCGCGGTTTCGCCATGTTGGCCTGATGCACCTCGATCGCCTCGTCCAGATCGTCGTAATAGGTCAGCTTGCCATCTTCCAGCACCGCGCCTGCGTCACACATCTGACGCACCTGCCCCATCGAGTGACTGACCATCAGCGCCCCCGAGTTGCGCATCCGGTCGGCAAACAGCCGCGCGCTCTTGGCCTTGAACGATGCATCGCCCACCGCCGTCACCTCGTCGATCAGATAGGTGTCAAAGGCGATGCCCATCGAGGTGCCAAAGGTCAGCCGCGATTTCATCCCCGAGGAATAGGATTTGATCGGCATGTGAAAATGCTGCCCAACTTCGGCAAAATCCTGCACGAAATCCACCAGCTCGTCAGTGTCCACCCCATAGATGCGCGCGATAAAGCGCACGTTCTGCGCGCCGGTCAGCTCGTTGTGGAATGATCCTGCAAACCCCACCGGCCACGAGATCGTGCCGTCCGAAACGATCCGCCCCGATGTGGGGTCCATGGTGCCCGCGACCATGCGCAGCAGGCTGGACTTGCCCGCACCGTTGCGCCCCATCACCGCCACGGCGCGCCCGGTGGGAAAGGTGGCGTTCAGGTTGTTGGCCACCACGGTGCGGCGGCCCTCCAGCGTATAGATCTTGGTCAGGTTCTCGAAACGGATCATCTCCGGCCGCCTACTTCCGGTCCCGCAGCGCATAGCCCAGCAGCGTGAGGATGCCCCAGGCCAGGAACAAGAACAGCGTGGTCAGGGCCAACAGGATGCCGCGTTCGGGAAAGCGCGAGGTTTCCGCACGGGTCGGCAACACATGCGCCGCCAGATAGCGGCTCTTGCGGCGCGCTTCGGCCTGGCTGGCGTCAAAGGCGGCCAGCGCCGAAATATAGGTGCGTTCGGCAAATTCGCGGTCCACCACCAGACGTTCATATTCGCTGACCAGATTGGCAAAGACCTCGCCCACCTGCGCGTCGCCGCCCAGACCCATTTTCTGCCGTTCGGCGGCAATCCGGTCCTGGATCACCTCGACCCGGCGCTGCGCCTGTGTCAGCCGCGGGTCGTTGTCGCGGGTGGTGTCGCGCAGGATATCGAGGTCGATCAGCGACTCGGCCAGCTGCCCCTGCAAGGTGCCCAGCAGACCGGCCTGCACCTGCGTGTCCTGCGAGGGGTCGACCATCTGGTTGGCGTTGCGGAATCGGGTGATCGCCTCGCGGGCCAGCTTCAGCCGCTCGACGGCGGTTTCCAGCTCTTCGCGGGCATAGCGGATCGCATCCTCGCGGGCGATGGCGCTGAGGTTGTTGATCATCTCGCTGGAGCGGTCGAACAGCGCCTCGGAAATGGCAGTGGCGTCATCGGGGTCAAAGGCCAGCGCGCGCACATCGATCAGCCCCGCACCGCTGTCATAGGTGATTGTCACCATCCGTTCCCAATAAGCCATCAGATCCTCGATCGAGCCGCCGGGATTCAGCCGGAACCACGGATCATCCGGGGCCTTGCCCCAGATCGCCCACAGGTCGATCTCGTCATTGATGTCGGCCACCAGCCGCTGACTTTGCAGAAACTCGTACAGGATGTCGGTGTCCGATGAACTTGACCCGGACAGCGCAGTGATCCCGCCCAGAATTTCCACGGCCGAGCCGACCTCTTCCTTGCGCACCGAAAAGCCCACGCTCGAGGCATATTGATCTGCCGCGCGCGTCCACAGATAGGCGGCAACAATCCCCGCAGGCAGGGCCACACAGATCAGGAACGACAGCAGCACGACCCAATGGCGGCGCTTGGCGCGGGCGGCGGCCACCGGCGGGCGCGGCGCGGGACCGGCAGCGGCGGGTTTCGCAGGCTGCGCCGCTTCGGGCTGGACCGCAGCGGGGGCGGGGGTGGGCGCTTGTGTCGGCTTTGCGGCCTTGGCCTCTGCCTTGGCTTCGGCCTTGGCGGCTTTCTTCTTGGCGTGTTTCTCGGCCTTGGCGGCGCGGGCGGCCTTCATCTCGGGCGAGCGTGGCGGACCCTGTGGTGGGCGAACTCCCGCCGGCTCCAGACCGGTCGCCGGTGGCTCTGCACCGTCCGACCCCACCGCGGGCGCCGGGTCTGTCTTGGTCCGTACCGCGGGCCCAGCCCCGATCCGGCGCGGCTTTTGCGCAGCCTCGTGGTCCGGGCGCGCCGCCGTTTGCGGGTCGTTTGCGTCAGAAGAAGCCTTGTCAGCGCCATCGGTAAGGCGGGCAGATCGGTCGGATTCAGATTTCGTGGAGTCGGACACGCGGCCCCCCTGCGGGATGATTGTGACTTGGTTGCGATTGGTACATAATATCTGTGTCGAACACCAGAACCGATGCGCCCGGTTCCGCTCTGTCCACTTCCGTCTCCAGCCATGCAAGGCCACCATGACAACGCTGACCGACCCCACGCCGCCGCAGACCCCGAAAAAGCCGCGCAACAAGACCCTGCGCGCCTTTCCCACCCTGCGCACCGTCGTGGCGCTGATGCTGCGCGAGATGTCCACCACCTATGGCCGAAGCCCGGGCGGCTATCTCTGGGCGATCCTCGAACCGGTGGGCGGCATCGCGATGATGACCCTGGTGTTCTCGCTGGCCTTCCGGTCGCCGGCACTGGGGGTCAACTTTCCGATCTTCTACGCCACCGGCATCGTGCCCTTCATGCTGTTCAACAACATGACCACGAAGCTGGCCCAGTCGCTGACCTTTTCCAAGGCGCTGCTGGCCTATCCCAATGTCACCTTTGCCGATGCGCTGATCGCGCGGTTCCTGGTCAACCTGATCACCCAGCTGATGGTCGGCTATGTCATCTTCATCGGCATCATGACGCTTTTCGAAACCCGCACCCGTCCCGATCTGGTCACCATCGTCGAATGCTACCTGATGGTATCGGTGCTGGCGGTGGGGGTCGGCACCATGAACTGCTACCTGTTCAACGCCTATCCCGCATGGCAACGGACCTGGTCGATCCTGACCCGCCCGCTGTTCATCATCTCCTGTATCTTCTTTCTCTACGAAACCATTCCACAGCCCTATCGCGATTACCTGTGGTGGAACCCGATGGTGCACGTGGTCGGGCTGATGCGGCGCGGCTTTTACCCGTCCTACGACGCGCCCTATGTCAGCTTTGTCTATGTCTTTGCCCTGGGCGGCGGGCTGTTTCTGGCCGGGCTGCTGATGCTGCGCAAGCACCACAAGGACATTCTCTACAACTAGGGAAACGCCTGATCAGAGACTGTTTATGCCCGCCTCGCGCAGCACCTGCGCGCGGTAGGCCTGCGCAAACTCGGCGTTCAGCGCATCGGCCTGCTTTTTCACCGTCGGAACGCGCGGCACCCAGTCAGGGGCCTCGACCCCGCAAAAGCCGAACAGGCGGCGGACATAGGTGGCCGGGTCATGCATCACCTGCTCATAGCTGATCTGCATCCGCGGCAGCGCCGCGGCCTGTGCCAGCAGGCCAATCATCGTATTGGCCGCCTCATGGGACTGCAGGATGCTTTCGATCAGCTTCGGCTGAAAGGTGGGCGCGGCGCCGTTGCCGGTCTGGTGGCTGGTCCATTTTTCGGTCTGGCGCGCGATCGACAGCGACACCGCCTGGGCCAGCGCATCCTCGCGCAGGATATGCACCACGCGCACGCCGCGAAACATCGCCCCGATGTTCCAGCGCAGCAGCATGGCGATCTGGTCATAGGACCCCTTCAGCCCCAGCGCCTGCCCCCGCAGGCAAATGCGCGCCTGCAATCCAGCGATATAGTCGGGAAAGCTGTCATAGCCGTGCTCGGCCGACTGGTTCGCCACAACATCGTGGTTCAGATACTCGCCAAAGCCGGCCAATTGCCCGGTCTGGCGCAAGTAATCCGCCAACAAATGCGACCCGCATCGGTTTGTAAAAGCCATCAGGATCAATGGCTTGTCGAACACCGGCGTGGCGCCTTCAAAACGGACGCGGCTGCCGAACTGCCGCTTGATCGTGGTTTCGTGCCGGCCCGGCGTGCGCAGGGATTTCAGATAGCTCATGTTACGTCCTCTTTGCGCGGCTCTAGCAGATGCGCGACCACCCTGTCGATATCCGCCCCCGGTTCAATCGGGTGCCCGTTGGCAGCATTCCGCACCGCGTCACCCTGCGCCCCCAGATCAAAGGCAAAGGTGGGCAGGCCCGTCGCCAGCGCCTCGTGGGTGGTAAAGGAAAACGTCTCGGGCCAGATCGACGGCACCAGCCAGCAGGTGATGCCATAACGCGCCACCAGATCGGGGATCTCGGAGACGTCATAGGGGCCGTGCTCAATCCCGCCGCGCCCCAGCCGGTGCCCCGGCGCCATGCGCCCGATCACCACCATCTGTCCACGCTTCAGCCTGCGGCTGAGCGCAGTGACCACATCGGCCCCCTTGTGGGCGTTGATATTGCCCAGCACCCCGATCACCGGCGGCCCTTCGGGGGCAGTCACCGGCAGGACCGGATGCACCAGCTGGTGCGGCGCTACGGTGATGTTGTGCAGATCGGGATAGGCGCTGCGCAACAGCCGCGCGGCGGCCTCGGAGAACACCTCAACAGTCTCTGATGCGGCCAGAAACGGCCCCCAGACCGCCTGCCAGTCGGCCAGCGACAGGCGGCTGCCGTCAGGACGGCGCAGCCGGTCGACGCGCCCCTCGGCCCCCGGCTGCGGCACGCCGCGAAACATCCCCTGCCCGTCCAGCAGCGTATAGGCGGGGCTGATCGGGAAATAATC
Source organism: Sulfitobacter sp. 20_GPM-1509m (assembly GCF_000620505.1). GTDB lineage: Bacteria > Pseudomonadota > Alphaproteobacteria > Rhodobacterales > Rhodobacteraceae > Pseudosulfitobacter. Next base: position 54,302 of record NZ_JIBC01000016.1, read on the forward strand.
GTGCAACAGCACCCGCATCCCCTGCCCCTCCGCAATCTCGCTCAGGAACGCGGGGATCTGCACCGGATCGGGATCGCCCACCGCACAGGAATAGATCACCTCGCGCTGTGGCAAAATCTGCAAAAGCCGCCGTGTCAGAGCCGAATCCTCGGTGCCACCGCGCACCACGCCATTGGGGGTATAGACCTCGATCTCCCAGCGATAGGCGCTGCCCACGCGCAGCACCACCGCGACCCCGTCACCGGCAATGCGCCGCTGCAAATCCGCCTCGGCGCCGCCGCCCATGTCATGGGCCAGATAAATCCGCACCCTGCCCCGCTGCCCCGCCCAGGCCAGCGCCAGCGCCAGACGCGGCGCCAACAGCGGATCGCTGCCGATAAAGTCCTGCACATCCTGGTCAAAGGTCGGATAGCGTTGCGACAAAATTGCGGAATTGGCCAGCAACAGTCTCTGTTTTTCCTCTGATCCGAAGGACGTGCCGCCGCGATGTTCCACGAACAGCGCAGGCTGCGCCAGATGCCGCGCCCCCATGGCCAAAGCGCGTCTGCACCAATCCACCTCTTCGCCGTAACCCCGGCCAAAGTCGGTATCGAACAGTCCGACCCGCTCCAGCCAGTCCGCCGCCAGCGCCATGCAGAACCCCACACCGGTGGGCAGGTCCGCCTCTTCGGTCGGCGCGGCCAGCGTGCGGGCCACCGCGTCGATCGCATCCCCCTGCCCCTGTGCCAGATCCAGCCGCTGACACAGCACGGGCACCGACATCAGCTCGGCATCGTTGGACATCGGCGTGACCGAGGCCACCGCAGGATCGGCCAGCGGCGCGATCAACCGGCTGGCCCAGCCCTGCGGCACGAAGGCATCCGAATTCAGCAACACGACCGGATCGCCGTATTCCATCGCCAGCGTCAGCCCGCGATTGACCGACCCGATAAAGCCCAGGTTCCGCTCATTCTCCAACAGCGTGACATCATCCCTGTCCGCCGCCCAGTCGCGCAGCCAGGGCCGCACCTGCGGATCGGGCGAGGCGTCCTCGATCAGGATCAGCCGCCACGGCAGATCGGTGTGCCGCTCCACCCGCTCCAGCGCCTCTTGCAGCATGTCAAAGGCGTTGTAGACCGGCAAAACGATGGTAATCCCGCTCTGTGGATCAGGCGCTGTCCCGGCGGCAAAAAGCGGCGTTTGCAGTTCCAGCGCCGTGGTGGTCGGGGCCAGCCCGAACAGGTTGCGCACGGTGATCCGCGCCGCCGGATCGCGGTCGCGGAACCAGCGCAAGGCAGGCGGCACCGCCCGCACGCCGGTGGTGACAAAGGGCGCCAGCAGCGCAGTGCGCGCGGCGGTGTTCTTCCAGGCGGCAAAGGGACCGAACGGCAGGGTTACGGTGTCTTCCCCCCGCCGCAGCACAACCGTGCCCCGCGCCCCC
>NZ_JIBC01000017.1 GCF_000620505.1 Sulfitobacter sp. 20_GPM-1509m
CTCATGCGGGCCCCGCGCCCGCATGGCATCTGAAACGAAAAGGCCGCAGCAATCGCTGCGGCCTTTTTTGTATCCCGTGTCGCGGATATACCCCTCAGGGACGCAAGCCGTCGCGCAGGTGACATGCAATCGGGTGTTGGTGGGACAACACCCGCCAACACGAAGGACCCGATGCACATGACCGACACGTCCCCTTCGACGCAGCTGCGACTGCGCGATTGTCCGAACTGGACCTATCTGCTGCGCGAGTTCGATGTGCTTTACCGCAACGGCACGGCCGGTGGCAGCCCGTCGATCCGCAGCCACCGCAAGCGTGTGCGTGACAGGCTGTCGGCCTGCGTGACATCCAACCCGGCGGTGCTGTCGCGCCCGCACGAGGCAAAGCCGGTGACCGCCCATTTCGCCCGCGCGCTGGATCTGGGCGAGCGGTCCGCAATGCAGGGCATGGCGCGCGCGCTGCGCGAGGTGCGCGATGATCTGACGTGGGAATATGGCTATGACAAGCTGCCCAAGGCGCTGGCGCAGAAGTATGCCTATTGCGAGGTTCTGGGGCCGAAGGGGCCGGTTCAGTCCGACACGCTGATCCTTGGCTTTGTGCTTTTTGCACCCGCCACGACATATCCGCAGCACAGCCATCAGGAGATCGAGGAGAGCTATATCTCGGTCTCAGGCGCGTGGTCCGAGAATGACACGGCGGTCTATGCGCCGGGCTCGCTGATCCTGAACCGTCCGGGTGACGAGCACCGGATCACCACAGGCGAGCTGGACCCCTGCCTGCTGGCCTATGCCTGGACCGGTTCAGCGGGACGGCTGGCCGAGCCAATGATGAAACTGACCGGCACGCGCAGGGCAGGGGAAACCGCCAGATCGCAGGGGCCGTACTAGTTCTGGCATAAAAAAGGCCAGCGCGGAGGCTGGCCTTTTGGGGTGGTCGGAGTGGCTTATGCGGCGGCCTTGTTCACGCCGCCCGTGGCAATCGCCGTCATGTGGCGGTCGCCGTCATAGGTTTCATCCAACAGCTTTTGCAGCTTGGCCGCATCGTCGTCCAGACCCAGCCGGTTGGCAAAGGCCACGACGCTGCCGTATCCGGCAAGGGCGTAGTGCACCATGCGCTGGTATTGGGTGATGATCACCGCGTCGCGCGCGTCATCGTCCGAGATTTCGGCCTTGATCCCATGGGCGCGGGCTTCGGTCACCAGACCTTCCATGCCTTTGCAATGTTCGCCCTTGGGGTCCAGGTCGTGGGTGGCGCAGATGGTTTTCAGCACGTCCAGACCTTCGGAAATGCCGTTGACGCCGGCAATCAGGGCCTTGCTCAACTCTTCGTTCTTGGCAGCGCGGCCCAGATCGGCGGTGGCTTCCATGGACTGGCTGCAGGCGCTGTGCAGGTCCTGAAGCTGGTCGAAATAGACGTCTTTGAGATTGTTGATGGTCATGGTGATCTCCTCTTGCGGGTGTGCATTGGTTTCAGTGGCTCAACACGGCGGCAAGGCTTAGAGTTCCGAACATGTGCCCCCGCAATCGCGCAAGACGGGTGACAAGCGCCCCGTGGGCTGGCACATCTGCGCCATGACACGCCCCTTTGCAGACCCGAACCTTACCCATCCCGTCTTGTTGCCCGATGGCACGCCGCACCTTGGCACGGTGTTTCTGAAGCCTGCCCTGTCGCATCCGCGCATCACGGTGGGCGATTACACCTATGCCAGCGCCCATGTGCCGCCCGCGGACTGGGCTGCGCATCTGGCCCCCTATCTCTACGACTTTTCGCCCGAGGCACTGCACATCGGAAAATTCTGCCAGTTTGCCGACGGCGTGCAGTTCATCACCGCCTCGGCCAACCACCGCTACGACGGGTTTTCGTCCTTTCCCTTTGCCATCTTCGGCGGCGGCGACATGGCGGGCCGTCCGTCGATGCCGGGTCCGGGACCGGATACGGTGATTGGTCACGACGTCTGGATCGGGCAGGGCGCGCGCATCCTGCCGGGCGCGCGCATCGGGTCAGGGGTGATCGTGGGCGCGGGGGCCGTGGTGTCCGGGCAGGTGCCGGATTACGCCATCGTCAGCGGCAATCCGGCGCGCGTGGTCAGGATGCGCTTTGACCCGGACACCATCGCGGCCCTGCTGGAGATTGCGTGGTGGGACTGGCCCATTGACCGTATTCTGGACAACGAAGCCGCGATTTGCGGGGGCGATCTGGCGGCCTTGCGCAGAAAGGCGACGGAATGACACGGGCGCTGCGTTCAACCCGGTATTGATCCCAAGGGAGGTTTCCGATGCCATTTGTCTTTCGCACATTCCTGATCCTCAGCCTGCTGGAAGCGGGCGCGATATTCGGGTTTTTCTACGCCTGGGTCTGCTCGACCATGTGGGGGCTGGACACCGCCCCGCCTGAGGTTGCCATCGCGGCGATGCAGGCGATGAACGCCTCTGTGCGCAACGGCGTCTTTGCGGTCAGCTTTTTCGGCACGCCGGTGGTGGTGTTGCTGACGGTGGTTCTGGCCTTTGCCACGGGCCATCGCAGGGCAGGGGTGATTCTGGTGGCGGCGCTGGCGTTTGCCGTGGCGTCCGTGCTGGCCACGATGTCGGTCAACGTCCCGATGAACGAGGCGCTGGCGCAGGTCAGTTTGCCTTCGGAACAGGCGGATGCGATTTGGGCGGCCTACTCCGGTCCATGGCAGCTGTGGAACACCCTGCGCACGCTGACAAGCGGCGCGGCCTTGCTGTTGGTGGGGCTGGCGGTGATGCAGGCGCAGACCCGTCGCTGACGATCCTTGGCATTTATGGTCAAAACACACTTGCATTGCGTCCGCGTGCCGCGTAATCACGCATCGATCGCGTAGGGGTATAGCTCAGCTGGTAGAGCGACGGTCTCCAAAACCGTAGGTCGAGGGTTCGAACCCTTCTGCCCCTGCCATCATCTTCCTGAACAGTATTGCGTTGACATGACGTGGGCCCGAGTGCCGTGCATCGCAGCGACGGCGCCGCACGGCAAAGCTCTGTCACGGCACCCTGCGCAGGCATGATGGGCCACGTTCACGTAACGTAAACATTGCCATGTTTTTGCCGCAATTCGGACACGCCACGCGCACATTTAGCGGTTATTCAGCGGATGTTCGTTAACGAGTGCCAAGAGGTTTCCCAATGCCCGATTCCGTCAAAGCGGGACTTGGTCCGGACACTCTTTCGCTCATTCGCAACATGGTGTCCGAAGCTGATACGGCGGGTATGCCTGCGGACAGCCCCACGACGCGCCCGCGCGCCGGGATGTCGCAGGCGCTTCCTGATGCAGGGACGCAAACTCTTCATCCTGGTTTCGCAAAACAGATGGCACATCAATCCTTCGCACGTGCGCGTCATTTCCGCCCCAGCCGCCGTCAGGTCCTGTGGACCGCGTTCGCGTTGATCGTTCTGCTGCGGCCTGCGTGGATCGTGCTGACGCTGGTGCTGGGCGCTTTCTTGATCTTGGGTGTCTTTGTGGCCTTTGGTGCGGACCGGGTCTGGTCCGGCGCGGTGAGCCTGCTGAAATGGTACATCGCGCGGGCCCCGGAGCGTGGCGCACGGCTGGTGGGGCGCATGGACCGTTTTGCCTGTCGTTGGGACAATCTGCTGGACCGTTTCCCTGATGGCTGGGTCGATGGGCTGTATCTGCCTGACCTGCAGTCACTGCTGGAGGCGGATGACCGTCATGACGCTGTCTTGGCCACCCGTCTGCAACGAATGCAGGCACAGGCGGCGGATCACGAGGCAGCGGCCTGAGGGGCGACCCTGCAACAGGTCTTGAATTCACGACCGCAGCCCGTTACATGGGCCGGACCAATCCGATAGGAGCCTGTCATGGCCACCACCAATCCGCTGCAATTCATCCAGCAAGTGCGTACCGAAGTCAGCAAGGTCGTATGGCCCACGCGGCGCGAGGTGATGCTGACCACTGTGATGGTGTTCATCATGGCCGCGCTGGTTGCCGTGTTTTTCGCGCTGGTCGACATTCTGATCCGTGGCGGTCTGCAGCAGATCCTGACGTACTTCGGCTGACCCGCGCGTCCTGCGCCGGTCCTTGCCAAAAGCCTAACAAACCCGATCAAGGCCTTGAAACTCTGCGGTTGTCGGAGTAGATGGCAACCCTGACCTGACAGAGGGCGTGCGGCGATTCGTGTTGCGCGCCGATTTTTTGTTCAAGTCGTTCGGGCCAAGTGTCTGAAAATTATTAAGAATTTGGCACGTCCGCGTGTCGCACCAAGAGAGGCAGACGAGCTTATGGCGAAACGATGGTATTCGGTCAGCGTTCTTTCGAACTTCGAAAAGAAAATTGCCGAACAAATTCGTACAACCGCCGCCGAGCAGCAGCTCGAGGGTGAGATCGACGAAGTTCTGGTGCCGACCGAAGAGGTCATCGAGGTGCGCCGCGGCAAGAAGGTCACGACCGAGCGCCGCTTTATGCCCGGTTACGTGCTGGTCCACATGGAGATGTCCGACCGCGGATATCATCTGATCAGCTCGATCAACCGCGTCACCGGTTTCCTGGGCCCCCAAGGGCGCCCGATGCCGATGCGCGACGCCGAAGTGAACCAGATCCTGAACCGCGTTCAGGAAGGCGAAGACAGCCCGCGCACTCTGATCCACTTTGAAGTGGGTGAGCGCGTCAAGGTGAACGACGGACCGTTCGAAGATTTCGACGGCATGGTCGAAGAAGTTGATGAAGATGCGCAGCGCCTCAAGGTGACGGTGTCGATCTTCGGGCGCGAAACGCCCGTGGAACTGGAATTCACTCAGGTCACCAAGCAGATGTGAGTGTGAATTGTGGGAGGCGAGGGTGCCGCGGCATCCGGACCGGACCACACAACGCAAAGCCCCAAGGGACGCGTCCTGCGGGGGTTGAAACAGGAGAAGGCCCATGGCCAAGAAACTCGTCGGCACTATGAAGTTGCAAGTGCCCGCCGGTCAAGCAAACCCCTCCCCGCCGGTCGGTCCGGCGCTGGGTCAGCGCGGCATCAACATCATGGAATTCTGCAAGGCGTTCAACGCCAAGACAGCAGACATGGAGCCCGGTGCGCCGTGCCCGACCGTGATCACATATTACCAGGACAAGTCCTTTACCATGGACATCAAGACGCCCCCGGCGTCCTACTTCCTGAAAAAAGCGGCCAAGGTGAAGTCTGGTGCGAAAACGCCCAGCCGTGAAACCGTCGGTACTGTGACAACCAAGCAGATCCGCGAAATCGCCGAAGCGAAGATGAAAGACCTGAACGCCAATTCGATCGAAGCGGCGATGCAGATCATCCTGGGCTCTGCCCGCTCTATGGGCATCGAGGTGAAGTAAGATGGCAAAATTCGGAAAACGCACCGTCGCCGCCCGTGAAGCTTTCGCCGGCAAGGACAACCTGACGGTTGAAGATGCTGTCGCGCTGATCAAGAGCAACGCAAAAGCCAAGTTCGACGAAACCGTCGAGATCTCGATGAACCTGGGTGTTGATCCCCGTCACGCGGACCAGATGGTGCGCGGCGTGGTTGGTCTGCCGAACGGCACAGGCAAAGACGTGCGCGTCGCTGTCTTCGCCCGTGGCCCCAAGGCCGACGAAGCCAAAGCAGCCGGAGCCGACATCGTTGGCGCCGAGGACCTGATGGAAATCGTTCAAGGCGGCAAGATCGAATTCGATCGCTGCATTGCAACGCCCGACATGATGCCGATCGTTGGCCGTCTGGGCAAGGTTCTGGGCCCCCGCAACCTGATGCCGAACCCCAAAGTGGGCACGGTCACCATGGATGTGGCGGACGCGGTCAAAGCTGCCAAAGGCGGTGAAGTCCAGTTCAAGGCCGAGAAAGCGGGCGTCGTGCACGCCGGTGTTGGCAAGGTTTCGTTCGACACGGACAAGCTGGCCGAAAACATCCGCGCCTTTGTCGGTGCCGTGGCCAAGGCGCGTCCCGCCGGTGCCAAAGGTACTTACATGAAAAAGGTCTCGCTCAGCTCGACAATGGGCCCGGGCGTGTCGGTTGACGTGGACAACGCGGTCACCGAGTAAGGAATTCGGGGCAGGGGAAACCTTGCCCCGCACAAGATCCCGCGCAAGCGGGTTGGCGGGGACGCCTTTGTGGTTTCCCCGTTCTGTCCGAGACGGAGGGTGAATGCAGCTGCATTCATAATTCCTTCCTGAGATGGGAAACGAGATTTAAAGGATCCGCCTCGCGGTGATTTTGGCCTCGGTCCCTGAAACGGACCTAAGTGGTGGCCCTTCGGGGTTGCTGAATTGAGCCGGGGGGAAACCCCCATACTTGGAGTGAAACTGTGGATAGAGCCCAGAAAGAGAAAGTGGTCGAGGAACTCGGCCAAATCTTCGAAAGCTCTGGCGTCGTTGTGGTAGCCCACTACGCCGGTCTGACAGTTGCGAACATGCAAGATCTGCGTGCCCGTGCCGCCGAGCACGGAAGCGCAGTGCGTGTTGCCAAAAACAGGCTCGCCAAAATCGCCCTCGAAGGACAGCCCTGCGCAAGCATCGGTGATCTCCTGACGGGTATGACCGTTCTGACCTTCTCCGAAGATCCCGTGGCTGCTGCCAAGGTGTCCGAGGACTTTGCCAAAGACCACGACAAATTCGTGATCCTTGGTGGGGCCATGGGTGAGAACGCTCTGGACCGGGCTGGTGTTACAGCTGTGTCGAAAATGCCTTCGCGCGAGGAGCTTATTGCTTCGATCGTGGGCTGCATCGCCGCACCTGCAAGCAACATCGCCGGGGCCATTGGCGCGCCTGCAAGCAACATCGCGTCCATCTTGTCCACAATCGAGGACAAGGCGGCTGCATAAAGCAACGTCATACTGGCGTGTGGTTGACCCATCACGTTGGAACACACATATCGTAACGGAAAGAGCTGAACATGGCTGATCTGAAAAAACTGGCAGAAGACATCGTTGGTCTGACCCTGCTGGAAGCACAAGAACTGAAAACAATCCTCAAAGACGAGTACGGCATCGAGCCCGCCGCTGGTGGCGCTGTGATGATGGCTGGTCCTGCTGACGCCGGTGGCGCAGCCGAGGAAGAGAAGACTGAATTCGACGTCGTTCTGAAAAACGCAGGCGCATCGAAAATCAACGTCATCAAAGAAGTCCGCGGCATCACAGGCCTGGGCCTGAAAGAAGCCAAAGACCTGGTCGAAGCCGGTGGCAAGATCAAAGAAGGCGTGTCGAAAGACGAAGCCGAAGAAATCAAAACCAAGCTGGAAGCAGCTGGCGCTGAAGTCGAACTGGCGTAAGCCAACTGCATGGGGCTTGCCCCATGTCGCATTCAAGGCTGGATCCGGAGTTTTCCGGGTCCAGCCGAACCTGTCTTGGCAAGGGCTTCTGAATGAAGCGTTTTCCAGGATGTGGTTTCAAAGGTCGGGAGGCACTCGGTGGGACGAGGGCCATGAATTGACCGAAACCCAACCATCTCGACTGGGCGGTGTACCGTGGCCCGACGGTGCGCGCGCTCGCAGAGAATCTGAAAGGTGACAGTTCACATGGCGCAATCCTTCCTTGGCCAGAAACGTCTTCGTAAATATTACGGCAAAATCCGCGAAGTGCTGGAAATGCCGAACCTGATCGAGGTTCAAAAATCCTCGTACGATCTTTTCCTGAACTCCGGCGACGCTGAAACCCCCACCGATGGTGATGGTATTCAAGGCGTGTTCCAATCGGTATTCCCGATCAAGGATTTCAACGAAACATCCGTGCTGGAATACGTCAAATACGAGCTGGAAAAGCCGAAATATGACGTTGAAGAATGCCAGCAACGTGACATGACCTACAGCGCGCCGCTGAAAGTGACGCTGCGCCTGATCGTGTTTGATGTCGATGAAGACACAGGCGCGAAATCAGTCAAAGACATCAAAGAACAAGACGTGTTCATGGGCGACATGCCCCTGATGACGCCGAACGGCACTTTTGTCGTGAACGGCACCGAACGTGTGATCGTTTCCCAGATGCACCGTTCGCCGGGCGTGTTCTTTGACCACGACAAGGGCAAAACCCACTCTTCGGGCAAACTGCTGTTCGCCTGCCGCATCATTCCCTATCGCGGCAGCTGGCTGGACTTTGAATTCGACGCCAAGGACATCGTGTTCGCACGTATCGACCGTCGTCGGAAGCTTCCCGTCACGACCCTGCTGTATGCGCTGGGTCTGGACCAAGAAGCGATCATGGACGCCTATTACAAGACCGTCACGTTCAAGCTGGAGAAGAACAAGGGCTGGGTCACGCCGTTCTTCCCCGACCGTGTGCGCGGCACCCGTCCCACATACGATCTGGTGAACGCGGCTTCGGGCGAAGTGATTGCCGAAGCCGGCAAGAAAATCACCCCCCGCGCGGTCAAACAGATGATCGACGCAGGCGACGTGGAAAACCTGCTGGTTCCTTTCGATCACATCGTTGGCAAATTCGCAGCCAAGGACATGATCAACGAGGAAACCGGCGCGATCTACATCGAAGCCGGTGACGAACTGACGCTGGAATACGACAAAGACGGCGATCTGATCGGCGGCACAGCCAAAGAGCTGATCGACGCTGGCGTCACCGAGATCCCCGTGCTGGACATCGACAACATCAACGTCGGTCCGTACATGCGCAACACGATGCACAACGACAAGAACATGAACCGCGACACCGCGCTCATGGACATTTATCGCGTGATGCGCCCGGGCGAGCCGCCCACCGTCGAAGCGGCGTCGAACCTGTTCGACACGCTGTTCTTTGACAGCGAGCGTTACGACCTGTCCGCTGTGGGCCGCGTGAAAATGAACATGCGTCTGGATCTGGATGCAGACGACACCCAGCGCACGCTGCGCCGCGAAGACATCGTGGCCTGCGTCAAGGCGCTGGTCGATCTGCGCGATGGCCGTGGCGACATCGACGACATTGACCACCTGGGCAACCGTCGTGTGCGTTCCGTTGGCGAGCTGATGGAAAACCAGTACCGCGTCGGCCTGCTGCGCATGGAACGTGCGATCAAGGAGCGTATGTCCTCGGTCGAAATCGACACCGTGATGCCGCAAGACCTGATCAACGCCAAACCGGCGGCCGCTGCCGTGCGCGAATTCTTCGGCTCGTCGCAGCTGTCGCAGTTCATGGACCAAACCAACCCGCTGTCCGAAGTGACACACAAACGCCGCCTGTCGGCGCTTGGGCCGGGCGGTCTGACCCGCGAGCGTGCAGGCTTTGAGGTGCGTGACGTTCACCCGACCCACTATGGCCGGATGTGCCCGATTGAAACGCCCGAAGGTCCGAACATTGGTCTGATCAACTCGCTGGCGACCTTTGCCCGCGTGAACAAATACGGTTTCATCGAAACACCCTACCGTGTCGTCAAAGACTCGGTGGTGACGGATGAAGTGCACTACATGTCCGCGACCGAGGAAATGCGTCACACAGTGGCGCAGGCGAACGCCAACCTCGACGAGAACATGCGTTTTGTGAACGATCTGGTGTCGACACGGAAATCGGGCGACTACACGCTGTCCCCGAACGAAAATGTTGACCTGATCGACGTGTCGCCGAAACAGCTGGTTTCGGTCGCCGCATCGCTGATCCCGTTCCTTGAAAACGACGACGCCAACCGCGCTCTGATGGGCTCGAACATGCAGCGTCAGGCCGTGCCGCTTCTGCGGGCCGAGGCGCCGCTGGTCGGCACCGGCATCGAAGAAGTCGTGGCGCGCGATTCCGGCGCTGCGATCATGGCGAAACGTGCCGGTATCATCGACCAAGTCGATGCGACCCGTATCGTTGTGCGTGCCACGTCCGATCTGGAACTGGGCGACGCGGGTGTGGACATCTACCGCATGCGCAAATTCCAGCGTTCGAACCAGAACACCTGCATCAACCAGCGTCCGCTGGTCAAAGTGGGTGACACGGTTCAGAAGGGCGAAGTGATTGCCGATGGTCCGTCCACTGATATGGGCGAACTGGCTCTGGGTAAAAACGTGGTCGTCGCGTTCATGCCCTGGAACGGCTACAACTACGAAGACTCGATCCTGATTTCCGAGCGCGTGTCGCGCGATGACGTCTTTACCTCGATCCACATCGAGGAATTCGAAGTCGCCGCGCGTGACACCAAGCTTGGGCCAGAGGAAATCACCCGCGACATTCCCAACGTCGGTGAAGAAGCGCTGCGCAACCTCGACGAGGCTGGCATCGTGTACATCGGCGCGGATGTTGAACCGGGCGATATTCTGGTCGGCAAGATCACACCCAAGGGCGAAAGCCCGATGACGCCGGAAGAAAAGCTGCTGCGCGCCATCTTTGGTGAAAAGGCATCGGACGTCCGCGATACATCGCTGCGGGTGAAGCCGGGTGACTTCGGCACAGTCGTCGAAGTGCGTGTGTTCAACCGTCACGGCGTGGAAAAAGACGAACGCGCCCTGCAGATCGAGCGTGAAGAAGTCGAAAGCCTGGCCCGTGACCGCGACGACGAACTCGCGATCCTTGACCGCAACATCTACGCCCGTCTGGGCGACATGCTGTTGGGCAAGGAAGTGGCCAAAGGTCCCAAGGGCGTTAAAGCCGGAAGCACCGTCGACGCTGACATGCTGGACGCATACCCGCGCTCCGCATGGTGGCAGATTGCCGTCAAAGACGAGCAGTCGGCACAGGTGATCGAGGCTCTGAACGAGCAGTACGAAGTGCAAAAGCGCACTCTGGACGCCCGTTTCGAGGACAAGGTCGAGAAAGTCCGCCGTGGCGACGACCTGCCGCCGGGCGTGATGAAGATGGTCAAAGTCTTTGTTGCGGTAAAGCGCAAGCTGCAGCCGGGCGACAAGATGGCGGGCCGCCACGGGAACAAAGGGGTTATCTCCAAAGTGGTTCCCATGGAGGACATGCCGTTCCTTGCGGACGGTACACCTGTCGACTTCTGTCTGAACCCGCTGGGCGTGCCGTCGCGTATGAACGTCGGTCAGATTCTCGAAACCCACATGGGCTGGGCTTCGCGTGGCCTGGGCGTCAACGTGGACGAAGCATTGCAGGAATACCGCCGGTCGGGTGATCTGACCCCGGTGCGCGAAGCGATGCATCTGGCCTATGGCGATGATGTCTACGACGAAGGCATCAAGGACATGGAAGAGAATGTGCTGCTGGAAGCGGCGGGCAACGTGACCCGCGGCGTTCCGATCGCCACGCCCGTCTTTGACGGCGCGAAAGAGGCGGACGTGAACAACGCACTCAGCCGCGCAGGCTTTGACACCTCCGGCCAGTCGGTGCTGTTCGACGGTCGCACAGGCGAGCAGTTTGCCCGTCCCGTGACCGTGGGCGTGAAATACCTGCTGAAACTGCACCACCTCGTGGACGACAAGATCCACGCGCGTTCGACCGGGCCGTACAGCCTGGTGACCCAGCAGCCGCTGGGTGGTAAGGCGCAATTCGGTGGCCAGCGCTTTGGTGAGATGGAAGTCTGGGCTCTGGAAGCCTACGGCGCCGCCTACACCCTGCAGGAGATGCTGACCGTGAAGTCGGACGACGTTGCCGGACGGACGAAAGTCTATGAGAGCATCGTCAAGGGCGAGGACAACTTTGAAGCCGGCGTGCCGGAATCCTTCAACGTTCTGGTCAAAGAAGTCCGTGGCCTCGGCCTGAACATGGAACTCCTGGACGCTGAGGAAGACGAATAACGGCGGCGGGCGGGGATACCCCCGCCCTCCCGTTTCTTTCTTCCACTGCCTCCCTTTCAAGGATTTGAAAATGAACCAGGAACTTACAAACAACCCGTTCAACCCGGTCGCACCGGTCAAGACGTTTGACGAAATCAAGGTCTCGCTGGCCTCGCCGGAACGCATCCTGTCGTGGTCCTTTGGCGAGATCAAAAAGCCCGAAACCATCAACTACCGCACGTTCAAACCCGAGCGTGACGGCCTGTTCTGCGCGCGCATCTTTGGCCCGATCAAAGATTACGAATGCCTGTGCGGCAAATACAAACGCATGAAATATCGCGGCGTTGTCTGCGAGAAATGCGGCGTTGAAGTTACGCTGCAAAAGGTCCGCCGCGAGCGGATGGGCCACATCGAGCTGGCCTCGCCGGTTGCGCACATCTGGTTCCTGAAATCGCTGCCCTCGCGCATCGGTCTGATGCTGGACATGACCCTGCGTGATCTGGAACGCGTGCTGTACTTCGAAAACTATGTCGTGATCGAACCCGGCCTGACGGACCTGACATACGGTCAGATGCTGACCGAAGAAGAGTTCATGGACGCGCAGGACGCCTATGGCATGGACGCGTTCACCGCCAACATCGGCGCCGAAGCGATCCGCGAAATGCTGTCGATGATCGACCTCGAAGCCGAAGCAGACAACCTGCGTGCGGAACTGAAAGAGGCCACAGGCGAACTGAAGCCCAAGAAGATCATCAAGCGTCTGAAAGTCGTGGAAAGCTTCCTGGAATCCGGCAACCGCCCCGAGTGGATGGTTCTGACAGTGATCCCCGTGATCCCGCCGGAACTGCGTCCGCTGGTGCCGCTGGACGGTGGCCGCTTTGCCACGTCGGACCTGAACGACCTGTACCGCCGCGTGATCAACCGGAACAACCGTCTGAAGCGTCTGATCGAACTGCGTGCGCCCGACATCATCGTGCGCAACGAAAAGCGGATGTTGCAGGAATCCGTCGACGCATTGTTCGACAACGGCCGTCGTGGCCGCGTCATCACCGGTGCCAACAAGCGCCCGCTGAAGTCGCTGTCGGACATGCTGAAGGGTAAGCAAGGTCGCTTCCGTCAGAACCTTTTGGGCAAGCGCGTCGACTTCTCCGGTCGTTCGGTCATCGTGACCGGCCCCGAGTTGAAGCTGCACCAGTGTGGCCTGCCCAAGAAGATGGCGCTCGAACTGTTCAAGCCGTTCATCTACTCGCGTCTCGAGGCCAAGGGCCTGTCGAGCACCGTGAAGCAGGCCAAGAAACTGGTCGAAAAGGAACGTCCCGAGGTTTGGGACATCCTGGACGAGGTTATCCGCGAACACCCCGTCATGCTGAACCGGGCGCCCACGCTGCACCGTTTGGGCATTCAGGCGTTCGAACCGATCCTGATCGAAGGCAAGGCGATCCAGCTGCACCCGCTGGTCTGCTCGGCCTTTAACGCCGACTTTGACGGTGACCAGATGGCGGTTCACGTGCCTCTCTCGCTGGAAGCCCAGCTGGAAGCGCGCGTTCTGATGATGTCGACCAACAACGTTCTGTCGCCTGCAAACGGCGCGCCGATCATCGTTCCTTCGCAGGATATGATCTTGGGTCTGTACTACACGACCCTGGAGCGGACCGGCATGAAGGGCGAAGGCATGGTCTTTGGCTCGATCGACGAAGTACAGCACGCGCTGGACGCTGGTGTGATCCACCTTCACTCGAAGATCACGGCACGGATTCCGCAGATCGACGATGACGGTCAGGAAATCATGAAGCGTTATGAAACCACGCCGGGCCGTGTCCGTCTGGGTGCGCTTCTGCCGTTGAACGCCAAGGCGCCCTTCGATCTGGTCAACCGTCTTCTGCGCAAAAAAGAAGTGCAGCAGATCATTGATACCGTTTACCGGTATTGCGGCCAGAAAGAGAGCGTCATCTTCTGTGACCAGATCATGACCATGGGCTTCCGCGAGGCGTTCAAGGCCGGGATTTCGTTCGGTAAAGACGACATGCTGATCCCCGAAACCAAGTGGACCATCGTTGATGAGACACGCGAACTGGTGAAGGACTTTGAACAGCAGTACATGGACGGCCTGATCACTCAGGGTGAAAAGTACAACAAAGTTGTCGACGCCTGGTCGAAGTGTAACGACAAGGTCACCGACGCCATGATGGGCGCGATTTCGGCGGTGCAAACCGACGAAACCGGTGCCGAAATGGAGCCGAACTCGGTCTACATGATGGCCCACTCCGGTGCGCGTGGCTCGGTCACACAGATGAAACAGCTGGGCGGGATGCGCGGTCTGATGGCGAAGCCGAACGGCGACATCATCGAAACGCCGATCATCTCGAACTTCAAGGAAGGCCTGACCGTTCTTGAATACTTCAACTCGACTCACGGCGCCCGTAAGGGTCTGTCGGACACCGCGTTGAAAACAGCGAACTCGGGTTACCTGACCCGTCGTCTGGTGGACGTGGCCCAAGACTGTATCGTGCGCATGATCGACTGCGGCACCGAAAACTCGATCACGGCTGTTGCGGCTGTGAACGACGGTGAAGTGGTGTCGTCGCTGGCAGAGCGTGTTCTGGGCCGTGTCGCGGCCGAGGACGTGCTGAAACCCGGCACCGACGAAGTTCTGATCGCACATGGCACGCTGATCGACGAACGCATGTCCGACGCCGTTGAAGAGCACGGCGTTGCATCCATGCGCATCCGTTCGCCGCTGACCTGTGAGGCCGAAGAGGGCGTTTGCGCCACCTGCTATGGTCGTGACCTTGCGCGCGGTACGCGCGTCAACACCGGCGAAGCGGTCGGCATCATTGCCGCCCAATCCATCGGTGAGCCCGGCACACAGCTGACGATGCGGACATTCCACATCGGCGGCGTTGCGCAGGGTGGTCAGCAATCCTTCCTGGAAAGCAGCCATGCCGGTACGGTACGGATCGAAAACGGTGTTACCATCGAGAACGAAGCCGGTGAAACCATGGTCATGGGCCGCAACATGAAGTTGGCGATCCTCGACGAAAACGGTGAAGAACGTGCCAGCCACAAGGTGGGTTACGGCTCGAAACTGTTCGTCAAGGACGGCGACACCATTGTGCGGTCGGCCAAGCTGTTCGAATGGGACCCCTACACCCTGCCGATCATTGCCGAGAAATCGGGTACGGCCAAGTTTGTCGACCTGGTCAGCGGTATCGCCGTCAAGGACGAGACCGATGATGCGACAGGCATGACCCAGAAGATCGTGATCGACTGGCGCGCGGCCCCCAAGGGCAACGAGCTGAAGCCGGAAGTGATCCTTGTGGGTGAAGATGGCGAACCGGTCCGCAACGAAGCGGGCAACCCGGTGACCTATCCGATGTCCGTGGATGCGGTTCTGTCGATCGAAGACGGCCAGGAGATCAAGGCCGGCGAGATCGTTGCGCGTATCCCGCGTGAAGGTTCCAAAACCAAGGACATCACCGGTGGTCTGCCGCGTGTGGCCGAACTCTTTGAGGCACGTCGCCCCAAGGACCACGCCATCATCGCGGAAATCGACGGCTATGTGCGCTTTGGCAAGGACTACAAGAACAAGCGCCGCATCGCGATCGAAAGCTCGGAAGATCCGGATCACAAGGTCGAGTACATGGTGCCCAAGGGCAAGCACATTCCCGTGGCCGAAGGTGACTTTGTCCAGAAGGGCGACTACATCATGGACGGCAACCCGGCCCCCCACGACATCCTTGCCATTATGGGTGTCGAGGCGCTGGCGGATTACATGATCGACGAAGTGCAGGACGTTTACCGCCTCCAAGGTGTGCGGATCAACGACAAGCACATCGAAGTCATCGTGCGCCAGATGCTGCAAAAGTGGGAAATCCAGGACAGCGGCGACACCACGCTGCTCAAGGGCGAACACGTTGACAAGCAGGAATTCGATCAGGCCAACGCCAAGGCGATTTCCAAAAAGGGCCGTCCGGCGACGGGCGAACCGATCCTGTTGGGCATCACCAAGGCAAGCTTGCAGACCCGCAGCTTCATCTCGGCGGCGTCGTTCCAGGAAACCACGCGCGTTCTGACCGAAGCATCGGTTCAGGGCAAACGCGACAAGCTGGTTGGCCTGAAAGAGAACGTCATCGTGGGCCGTCTGATCCCTGCGGGCACCGGCGGTGCAACGCAACAGATGCGCAAGATCGCTTCGGACCGCGACAACGTCGTGATCGAAGCGCGCCGCGAAGAGGCCGAAAAAGCCGCAGCGCTGGCCGCGCCTGTGGCTCAGGAGCAGGACGATGTGGTCGGTGGCGATGTCTTCAACACGGTGATCGTGGACGAAGACAGCCGCGATTGATCGCACTGACATAAAGCTGCAAAAGCCCCCGGTTCGCCGGGGGCTTTTTGCGTTTTGGGGCAGGGCGGTCACGGTTTTTCCGCGCGCTGTCCCGAAAATGAGCAAGAGGGCTTTTTCGTTGCATGATCATCGCTTAGCGTGATGCCGAACAAGGCAGGGCAGGGCATGGCGGATCAGAAAAAAGTACAGATCAAGGGGCTGATCCGGTTTTCCTATCTGTCTGAAAACGGCTTTGCCAAGTCCAAGCAGGGCGTCGAGAAAATGCGCAAGATGCTCTATGATCCTGCGCGGTTGGAACGGCGGTTTGCCTGGTTTGAAAAGCTGGCTTTTCACACGCTGACCTTGCAGGACGATACCGATTTTTCTGTCGCGATCCTGATCGGTGACAGCTTTCCCGACGCCTACCGCACACGGCTGGAAAAACTGGTCGACGGGTTCGCACCGGCGCAGATCGTGTCGCTGCCTCCGATGACCCATGTGCAGGCGGTCAAACAGGCTTATTTCGCCTTGCCTGACGATCCCGACGCCACACATATCGCCACCTTCCGGCAGGACGACGACGACGGGATGCACCGCAGCACCATTTCCCGCATCCGCAAGGTGTCGCGGGCGCTGCTGTCCGCGCGGCCTGTCGATGCGCCTTTTGTCATCGGGTTCAATCGGGGGTTCTATCTGGACACCAAGGCTGATCCGATGCTGACCGAACGGTTCGAGCGGACCCCGTTGGGCATCGGCCTGACGTTGGTCGCGCGCAAGGGGGACCACGCGACCGTGTTCCGCCGCAATCACCGCCAGTTCACCCAGTATTACGACTGCTACACCGAAGTGGCCGAACCGATGTTCATCCGCTCGGTCCATCAGGACAACGATTCAGGCGCCGAACCGTCAGGCCGCGAAGGCAGCTTGCGTCCGCGCGGAATTCTGCGCGTGTTGCGCAAGGGCTTTGGTCTGACGCCCGAAATGTTGGAAGGTCTCTGATGTCACCCAATGTTCTGGGCGCGTTGCTGATGATGGCGTCGATGGCGTGTTTCACGCTGAACGACACGGCGATGAAGCTGACTGACGGGGCACTGCCATTGGGGCAGTTGCTGACGCTGCGCGGTATCTTTTCGACGCTGCTGATCTTTGCGCTGGCGCGCTATCTGGGCGCTTTGCGATTCAATTTGCGGTGGCGCGACTGGGTTCTTGTCGGCATCCGGTCGACCAGCGAGGTCGTGGCGGCCTATTTCTTTATCACGGCCCTGATGAATATGCCGCTGGCCAATATCACGTCGATCCTTCAGGCGCTGCCGCTGACCGTGACACTGGGCAGCGCGCTGGTGTTCCGCGAGGCCGTGGGGTGGCGGCGTGCGGTGGCGATTGGCGTGGGCTTTGCTGGCATGTTGTTGATCGTTCGACCGGGAACCGAAGGATTCAACGTCTGGTCGCTGTACGGGTTGGCCGCAGTGCTGTGTGTGACCGTCCGCGATCTGGCCACGCGGCGGCTGTCGCCGGATGTGCCGGGCATGACCGTCACCTTCAGCGCCGCTTTTTCAGTGCTGCTGTTTTTTAGTGCTTTCAGTTTGGGCGAAACATGGCAGCCGGTCACGCCGCGCCTGTGGGCCTTGCTGGCGGGATCGTCGGTGTTCATCTTCGGCGGCTACTATTTCAGCGTACAGGTCATGCGCACGGGCGACATCGCGTTCATCGCGCCGTTCCGGTACACGGGGCTGATCTGGGCGCTGGTGATGGGCTGGCTGGTGTTCGGCGACTGGCCCGCGCCGCTGACCCTGCTGGGGGCGGCCATCGTGGTGGGCATGGGGCTGTTCACCCTGTACCGCGAGCGGCAGTTGCTAAAGCGCTGAGAACACCCGCCGGACGTGGTCGGCGTCGATGTTGAACACGTCGCGCAGATGCGCCTCGCCCTCGGCGTCCAGCAGTTCCAGCGGCACCGGTTTGACGTTGCCCTTCTGGCGGCTGTCGTTGAATTCGTTGTGCCCGCGCAGCACCATATCCTCGTTTGTGATGGTGACCGTGGGCATGTTTTGCGCCACCTTGACGTGGGCAAAGTTCATCACGCTCTGAACGATCTTGGGTTTGAACATCAGGCCCAGGCCGGCCGTGGTATAGGGCAGTTTCGTCGGCATCGCCTCGATCCCCCTGGCGCTGGCCTGCGCGACAAAGCCCTGGTTAAAGTCGATGGCCACATATTTGTTCTTGGCCGCCAGCCCCTTGATGTCGCGCGCCACCTCGCGCAGCCGCTCGACATATCGCACACCGACGGCGTCGTCGTCGTCCATGCGGAATTGCAGGCAGTGCTCACCGTCAAAGGCGCGCACTTCGTTGATCGCGTCCTGCATGATCTTACGGTGCCGCTTGGGCGGATACGCGGCAATGATCGCCTGCGGCACATCCGCCAGCAAGGCGTCGAGCCGCTGGCGGTAGTGGTCGGGCAGGCTGTCCCCGATCACCACGAGAAAGGTAAAGTCGGGGTCGGTCTGCGCGCGCAGCGGGGGCAGGGTGATGGTTTCAAAGGTGGCAAAGCGTTCCTCCATCCGCGCAGGGGAATAGAGATAGGCAATGCGCTCCTCCAGCGTGGGGTGGTCCACCTGAAAACCGCCGATTGCGGGATACGAAAACCGGCACAGCCCGATCACTTGCATTGCACTGCCCTTTGTCCGAATATGCCGGGCGACCATGACAAGGGGCGGGGGCCTGTGCAAGATGCCTCCCACAGCCTTTGCGCCCGGACCGGTGCTGTTGACACCCGCTGCGACTCCCCCTATACGCGCGTCATCTCGGTGAGGGAGCGGCCTGCTCTCGTCCCGAAATCAGATATGAAGTGCTCACGAACCGGTCTCCTATGGACCCGTTCCTCTGGAAACACACCGCAACGTTCGCCTCGGTACGGGAACGTCGCGGTCATTTCTGCATTGGCGCAATATGCGCAACGTATAACGCATCTTTCGAGGTGCACCTGAGTTGGTCCGTGGACGCGCGGACAATTGAATTGAAACCGCGGGATCTTCCCGCAGCACATGTGTAAGACGGGGAAAAAACCGGAATGCCAACGATCCAACAGCTGATCCGCAAGCCGCGCCAGCCTAAAATCCGACGTTCGAAATCGACGCACCTGCAAGAATGCCCGCAAAAGCGCGGCGTTTGCACACGCGTTTATACAACAACACCGAAGAAACCGAACTCGGCTATGCGCCGCGTTGCGAAGGTTCGCCTGACCAACGGTTTCGAGGTCATCAGCTACATCCCGGGCGAAGGCCACAACCTTCAGGAGCACTCTGTGGTTCTGATCCGTGGCGGCCGTGTAAAAGACCTTCCCGGTGTCCGTTACCACGTACTGCGTGGCGTTCTGGACACCCAAGGCGTCAAAGACCGGAAACAACGTCGTTCGAAATACGGCGCGAAACGTCCGAAGTAATTGTTCGCGCTTTTGCCCGCCACGGGTGAAAGCGCACTGGTCTTACCGCGGCCTGACTGCGGGACAGATTGAAAATTCGCTCTCGCATCTTGCGAAACAAATCAAATTGCTGCCAGCCCTGTCATCGTGACAGCTGCGCGGCCACCGTAGAGGGAAGCTGAGGATGTCACGTCGTCACGCTGCTGAAAAACGCGAAGTCCTGCCGGACGCCAAGTATGGCGATAAGGTTCTGACAAAATTCATGAACAACCTGATGCTGGACGGTAAGAAATCGACCGCCGAGCGCATCGTCTACAACGCACTTGAGCGCGTTGAAGGCAAAATCAAACGCGCCCCCGTGGAAGTGTTCCACGAAGCGCTGGACAACATCAAACCCTCCGTCGAAGTGCGTTCGCGCCGCGTCGGTGGTGCCACGTACCAGGTTCCCGTCGAAGTGCGCCCCGAGCGCCGCGAAGCCCTGGCGATCCGCTGGTTGATCAAAGCCAGCCGCGCACGGAACGAAAACACCATGGAAGAGCGCCTTGCAGGCGAGCTGATGGATGCCGTTCAGTCCCGCGGCACCGCGGTGAAAAAGCGCGAAGACACACACAAGATGGCCGACGCCAACAAAGCGTTCAGCCATTATCGTTGGTAATACGTCGGTTCTCCGACGCAATCTCTGAGGAAGCAGCCCAATGGCACGCGATTATCCGCTCGACCGCTACCGCAACTTCGGCATCATGGCACACATTGATGCCGGCAAAACCACCTGTTCGGAACGCATCCTGTTCTACACAGGCAAGTCGCACAACATCGGTGAGGTGCACGACGGCGCCGCAACCATGGACTGGATGGAACAAGAGCAAGAGCGTGGGATCACCATCACCTCGGCTGCGACCACCACGTTCTGGGAACGCACCGAAGACGGTGAGACACCCGACACGCCCAAGCACCGCATGAACATCATCGACACCCCCGGCCACGTGGACTTCACCATTGAAGTCGAGCGTTCGCTGGCGGTTCTCGATGGTGCGGTTGCCGTTCTCGACGCCAACGCCGGTGTCGAGCCGCAAACCGAAACCGTGTGGCGTCAGGCTGACCGCTACAAGGTTCCGCGCATCGTGTTCGTCAACAAGATGGACAAGATCGGTGCGGACTTCTTCAACTGCGTTCACATGATCCAGGACCGCACCGGCGCGACACCCTGCCCGATCCAGATTCCGATCGGTTCCGAAACCGAGCTGGAAGGCATGGTCGACCTGGTCACCATGGAAGAGTGGGTCTGGGAAGGTGAAGATCTGGGCGCAAGCTGGGTCAAGAAGCCGATCCGCGACAGCCTGAAAGATCTGGCTGACGAATGGCGCGCGAAAATGATCGAAGTGGCCGTCGAAATGGACGACGACGCGATGGAAGCATATCTGGAAGGCGAAGAGCCCGACGTGCCGACGCTGCGCCGCCTGATCCGTGCAGGTACACTGGCGATCAAATTCATCCCCGTTCTGTGTGGTTCCGCGTTCAAGAACAAAGGCGTGCAGCCTCTGCTGAACGCTGTGATCGACTATCTGCCGTCGCCGATGGACGTTGTCGATTACATGGGCTTCAAACCCGGTGACGAAACCGAAACACGTAACATCCCGCGTCGCGCGGATGATGCAATGGCGTTCTCGGCGCTGGCGTTCAAAATCATGAACGACCCCTTCGTCGGCACCCTGACCTTCACACGCATCTACTCGGGCGTGCTGAACAAGGGCGACACGCTGTTGAACTCGACCAAGGGCAACAAAGAACGTGTTGGCCGTATGATGATGATGCACTCGAACGAGCGTGAAGAAATCACCGAAGCGTTCGCGGGCGACATCATCGCGCTGGCGGGTCTGAAGAACACCACAACCGGTGACACGCTTTGCGCCGTCAACGATCCGGTCGTTCTGGAAACGATGACATTCCCCGATCCCGTGATCGAGATTGCCGTCGAGCCCAAGACCAAAGCCGACCAGGAAAAAATGTCGATGGGCCTGCAGCGTCTGGCCGCCGAAGACCCCTCCTTCCGCGTCGAGACCGACATCGAATCCGGTCAGACCATCATGAAGGGCATGGGCGAACTTCACCTCGACATTCTGGTGGATCGTCTGCGTCGCGAGTTCAAGGTCGAAGCGAACATCGGTGCCCCGCAAGTGGCCTACCGCGAGACCATCAGCCGCGAGACCGAGCATACCTACACCCACAAGAAACAGTCGGGTGGTTCGGGTCAGTTCGCCGAGGTGAAAATGATCATCTCGCCGACAGAGCCGGGCGAAGGTTTCTCGTTCGAGAGCCGTATCGTTGGTGGTTCGGTGCCCAAGGAATACATCCCGGGCGTTGAAAAAGGCATCCGTTCGGTCATGGACAGCGGCCCCTTGGCTGGCTTCCCCGTGATCGACTTCAAGGTTGCGCTGATCGACGGTAAATTCCACGACGTTGACTCGAGCGTTCTGGCGTTCGAAATCGCGGCGCGGATGTGTATGCGTGAAGGCATGCGCAAAGCCGGTGCGAAGATGCTGGAACCGATCATGAAAGTCGAAGTTGTGACACCGGAAGAATACACCGGCGGCATCATCGGCGACCTGACATCGCGTCGCGGTCAGGTTCAGGGTCAGGACACACGTGGCAACGCGATTGCGATCGACGCATTCGTGCCGCTGGCCAACATGTTCGGCTACATCAACACCCTGCGGTCGATGTCTTCGGGTCGTGCGAACTTCACCATGCAGTTCGATCACTACGAAGCCGTTCCGCAGAACATCTCGGACGAGATTCAGTCGAAATTC
This sequence comes from Sulfitobacter sp. 20_GPM-1509m, assembly GCF_000620505.1. Lineage (GTDB taxonomy): Bacteria > Pseudomonadota > Alphaproteobacteria > Rhodobacterales > Rhodobacteraceae > Pseudosulfitobacter. The sequence continues at coordinate 22,148 of NZ_JIBC01000017.1, forward strand.
GCCTAACGGGATGGCGGGGGATGCCCCGCCCTACCGACCACTCGTAGGGCGGGGCTTGCGCCCCGCCTCCCCACCAAGACAAATAGGAGACCTCCCCCATGGGTAAGGCAAAGTTTGAACGTAACAAACCGCACGTGAACATCGGCACAATCGGCCACGTTGACCACGGCAAAACCACGCTGACGGCTGCGATCACCAAGTACTTTGGTGACTTCCGCGCGTACGACCAGATCGACGGCGCGCCCGAAGAGAAAGCCCGCGGCATCACCATTTCGACAGCCCACGTCGAATATGAAACCGAAAGCCGCCACTACGCGCACGTCGACTGCCCCGGCCACGCTGACTATGTGAAAAACATGATCACCGGTGCGGCGCAGATGGACGGCGCGATCCTGGTTGTGAACGCTGCTGACGGCCCGATGCCGCAAACGCGCGAGCACATCCTGCTGGGCCGCCAGGTGGGCATCCCCTACATGGTTGTCTACATGAACAAAGTGGACCAGGTGGACGACGAAGAACTGCTGGAACTGGTGGAAATGGAAATCCGCGAGCTGCTGTCCTCGTACGAGTACCCCGGCGACGACATTCCGATCATCCCCGGCTCGGCCCTGGCCGCCATGAACGGCACCGACCCGGAAATCGGCGAAGAGTCGATCAAGAAGCTGATGGCCGCTGTTGACGAATACATCCCGACACCCGAGCGTGCCGTGGACCAGCCGTTCCTGATGCCCGTCGAAGACGTGTTCTCGATCTCGGGCCGTGGTACAGTTGTGACCGGCCGTATCGAGCGTGGCGTGATCAACGTTGGCGACGACATCGAAATCGTCGGCATCCGCGACACCAAGAAAACGACCTGCACAGGCGTGGAAATGTTCCGCAAACTGCTGGATCGTGGTGAAGCTGGTGACAACATCGGCGCCCTGCTGCGCGGCATCGACCGTGAAGGCGTTGAGCGTGGTCAGGTTCTGTGCAAACCCGGTTCGGTGAACCCGCACACCAAGTTCGAAGCCGAAGCCTATATCCTGACCAAGGATGAAGGTGGCCGTCACACGCCGTTCTTCGCGAACTACCGTCCGCAGTTCTACTTCCGGACCACAGACGTGACCGGCACCGTGAACCTGCCCGAAGGCACCGAAATGGTTATGCCCGGCGACAACCTGAAGTTCGACGTCGAGCTGATCGCACCGATCGCCATGGAGCAGGGCCTGCGCTTTGCGATCCGTGAAGGTGGCCGCACCGTCGGCGCCGGCGTGGTGTCGAAAATCGTCGAATAAGAT
>NZ_JIBC01000018.1 GCF_000620505.1 Sulfitobacter sp. 20_GPM-1509m
CTGCGTGAAGTTGATCGCACGAAGACTGCCGTGCAAGTGGATGTGGCTATGCTGGACACGGCGATGACGCTAATGGCGTCGTTGATGACCACACATCTGACAACCGGCTGGAAGCCGGTCCAGAACGGCAACGAAGCGTGGAGCGCCAGTCCTTCGTCGGGTGCATTTGAAACTGCCGATGGCATTCTGATGCTGGCCGCGAACCACGACGCCCAGTTCCGCGACATGTGTATGGCCATCGGGCGAGAGGACATTCTGCAAGATCCCCGATGGGAGACTGTCGCAGAGCGCCATGCGAACTGGAAAAGCTTGCGTGAAACGTTGGAACAGACATTCCTGACGGAACCTGCCCTGCACTGGGAAGAAGTTCTTGCCGTGGCAGCGGTCCCAGCAGGGCGGATTCGCGGTCTGGAGGAAATGCTGGCAGAGCCGCAGATCGCCGCACGGGGGCTGACCCGGGAAATCCACGTTGACGGTCATGAGGGGGGAATTCACATCCCGACCATGAGCTTTAAGGCCAACGGCGAAAACAGCACCTCGGACCTGATGCCCCAACGGCTTGGGGCCGACACTGATGCAGTGCTGCGCGCCGCGGGATATTCACAAGACACGCTGGATGCCTTGCGGTCGGCAAAGGTGATCTGACGCGCGGTCACTGGCCTTGACGGGACAAGGCCAGTGACCGCACCTTGTCTCCTCAGACCATGCTGGTCCTTGTGCCCGGACGAAACAGCACAAAGGCCAGTGTGAGCACGCCCACCGCGATGGCGGCCCAATAGGTCGAGATCAGCAGCAGGCCCGCGAGCGTCAGCGCCACTTTTTCCCACAGCACAAGATCGCGCCGGAACCAGCCGATGTAGGCCGCAGAGAGTGCTAGAATGCCAAGCAGTCCCGACAGCAGGGCGGTGATGAATTCGACCCATGTAAAGTTCACGAACAACAGGCTGGGCGCATAGATGAACATGAACGGCACCAGCGCCTTGCCCATCGAGAGCCGGAACGCGGTCGTACCGGTCGACATCGGTTCGGACCTTGCGAGCCCCGCTGCCGCATATGCCGCAAGCGCCACGGGCGGTGTCACGTCGGCCAGCACCCCGAAGTAAAAGACGAAAAAGTGCGTGGCGACCAGTGGGACGTCGAATTCCATCAAGGCAGGGGCCGCGATCGAGGCGAGGATGATATAGGTGGGCGTCGTCGGGATGCCCGCACCCATGATGATACAGGCGATGGCGACAAAGATCAGGCCAAAGAACAGCGCCATGCCGTTCTCGGACAGCAGGCCGGTGAAATCCAGACCAATGATTACGCCCGCCACATCATGGGCCAGTTGCACGACCGCGCCCGAAAACTTGAAGCCAAGGCCTGTCAACGTGGTCATGCCCAGCAGGAAGCCGACACAGGCACAGGCGGCGCCGATCGCCAGCGCGAATTTCGCGCCATCCTCAAAGCCTCGCACAAGGCGGGGCGGGGTCAGCACGGTCGAAGTGTCCATGTCCGTATTGCCCAAGGCGCGCATCACCAGCGGCACATAGCTGAAAGCGATGGTCAGGATGATCCCCCAGAATGCGGCCAGAAACGGCGTGTACTGCATCAGCAGCATCGCCACCATGACCCCCAGCGGGATGAACAGGTGCCACGATTTTTTCAGCACGGCACCGAACTGCGGGATCTTGTCCTTGGACAGACCTTCAAGGCCCAGTTTCTTGGCCTCAAGGTGCACCATCAGCAGGATCGCAATATAGTGGAAGCAGGCCGGTACGATGGCGATCAGGATCAGCTCGTTATACGGAATGCCCAGCATTTCGGTCATGACAAAGGCCGAAGCCCCCATGATCGGCGGCGTGATCTGCCCCCCGCACGAGGCCGATGCCTCGACCGCGCCGGCAAAGCGGCCGGAGAACCCCGATTTCTTCATCAGCGGGATCGTGAATGCACCCGTGGTCACCGTGTTGGCAATGGGCGAGCCGGAGATCATCCCGAAAAAGCCCGAAGAAACCACCGAGACCTTGGCCGATCCGCCCGACGCGCGCCCCGCGATGATGGTGGCCAGGTCGATGAACAGCTGCCCCAGCCCGCTCATCTGCGCCAGGATGCCGAACAGGACAAAGTGGAACACATAGGTCGCAACAACGCCGACCGCGACGCCGTAGATGCCCTCGGTGCCGATGAACAAATGATTGACGATGCGCGTGATCGAATACCCACGATGTGCAAGTATGCCCGGCAGGTACGGTCCGACCAGCGCATAGAGCAGGCAGCCGATCCCGATCCAGGCCAGCATCGGCCCCATGGTGCGGCGCGTGGCCTCGAGAGTCATGATGATGGCGATAACGCCCATCATGTAGACGGGTTCAGGGGGGCTGCCGACATTGTCGATAAAGATGTGTTTGAAAAAGATGGTCAGATAGGCCGAAAAGCCCGCGCCAAAGGCGGCAAAGACCCAATCGCGCACGGCTACCTTGCCGGGGTCCGCGTCCTTGAGGTTGACCGGAAGCGTCAACGCAACCAGCGCCATCACCACCACGACAAACACGGTTTTCAGCGTGCTTGGCGGCAGGGTCATGGCGATATCGTACAGAATATACAGGTAAAATCCTGCAAAGATCAGGGATTCAACCCACAGCTTCGGCGTGGCAATCGCGCGTTTGCGCGGGAACACCAGAAAGATCAGACCCATCACAAAGCTCAGGTGGATCGTGCGGTGCATCACCTCGTTCAGCAGGCCAAAACCGGCGGTGTAGACGTGGAACAGCGACAGCGCGACCGATGCAATGGTGACCAGCATGGCCGTGGGGCCGACCAGATTGCGAAAGTTCGATTCTGAATCGTATTCGCGTACCAGTGCCTCGACTTCGTCGGCGGACAATTCGCGGTCGCCGTCGGCCGCGGTGTGGGCGCCTGCGGATTTGGGATTGGTCTGTTGGGTCATTTCAGGGGTTCCTCGTCGCACGGGGCAAGGGTAAGCGCCGCATGGCCCAGATCGGCCAATGGCAGATCGGTCCCGGCAATGTGTAGCGTATTCTTGAATTCGGCCTGAATACGGATGGGAATCGGGCCGGTCAAACGGTTCATGTCCAGAATGAACGTCCCGTTCTCGTGACGCCAGCCGGTTGCATCCATATCATTTGCGATGGACGGCAGGCCCGCGCCGTGGGCCATGAAAATTTCGGCGGTTTGTACAATCTGTCCGTTTTCAACGCGATAGAGATCGCGGACGGGGGTGCGCGAGACCGAGTGGATAAAGCTCAGCTCGAACGTGGCCGGATCGCCCAGAGGCAGGCGCGCGATGTTGGCGCCGGTGCCACGGGTTTCTGTCAGGCACAGCCAGACGCCGCCCTTGTCGGCCTGAACCGGCAAGGGAGCGAACGGCAGGAAGAGGATGGCAGCCAAGGCGGCCACCCCCACGCTGCGCAGATGTCTGCGCAGAGGCATTATTGGGAAATGCCCTTTTCCGCATAGTATTTCGCCGCACCGTCGTGCACCGGGATCGACACGCTTTCCAGTGCCTTGTCGATCGAGATCTGTTTGCCCATCGGGTGAACCTGACCCAATGTTTCGGTGTTCTCGTACAGCGCCTTGGTCACGGCATAGATCAGGTCCTCGGGCACATCGGCATGTGTGGCCCAGATCGCACGCACGGCCAGTGTTTCGACATCGGCGTCAACACCCTTGTAGGCACCCGCCGCGATCACGGCATTTGCGTAATAGGGCTGTGTTTCCTGCAATTTGGCGATGGCCGGACCATTCAGCGGAACGATGCGGATGTCGTGGCCGTTGGCCAGATCCGTGACCGAGGAGGTCGGCAGACCGGCAGTGATCAGCGAGGCATCGAGGTTGCCGTCTTTGATCTTGTCCACGGATTGCGAGAAGGACGAATAGTCTTCGGACACGTCTTCACGCGCGATGCCATGCGCTTCCAGCAGGTCACCCAGCAGCTGCCACTGGCCCGAACCGGGCGAACCGGAGGAGATCGACTTGCCTTTCAGGTCCTCAAAGGTCTCGATGCCACTGTCGGCACGCACGACCAGTTGCACAGTCTCGGGATAGAGCGCCCCGATGGCGCGCAGGTTTTCCAAGGGTGCCCCGTCGAACTGGCCAACGCCGCGCGAAGCTGCGTCAAGGATGTCGGCGGCGACGAAAGCCGATTCAATCTCGCCACGGCCCAGAAGCTGTGCGTTGGCGACCGAAGCGTTGCCGGTTTCTGCTGTGGCCGAAATCTTGGTGTCGGGCATCTCGGCTGTGTTCGAGATCAACTGCGCCAGCATACCGCCCAAGGGATAATAGGTGCCGCCGGTGCCGCCAGTGGCGATGCCGAAAAAGGTGCGCCCGGCTGCAAAGGCAGGGGTGACAAGTGTGGCCAACGTGGCCGCAGCGGTTGTGCCAAGGAAATGGCGACGAGAAATGGTCATGAGGGACCCTCCGTAAATCTGTTGCGATACCCCCGTTCCGCGCGTGGCCCAGGGCCCGCCGGTGACAGGGTGTAGATGCGAACCAACTTGACGAATGGTTTTTGCATGTCAATAAAGATTTTCAAATATGAAAGGATTGCCCGTGCCCAAATCCAGTACAAACCCCCTGTTCAGCCAGATTTGCGGCAATGGCCCGGTGCTTTTGAACGTCCCCCATGCGGGGACTGATTTGCCGGGGGAATTGCGCGAATCCCTGCGCCTCGAAGCGTTGGACCTGCGCGATACGGACTGGCACATGAATCGCATCGCGCGGGACGTGCTGCCACAAGGGGGCAGCCTTTTGGCGGCAAAGGTGTCGCGCTATGCTGTCGACCTGAACCGCCCCGACGATGATATGCCCTTGTACCAGACGGCCACGACGGGGCTGATCTCGACCATAGATTTCGATGGGAAACCGCTGTACCGCGCGGGGCTGGAGCCGGATGTACAGATGCGTACGGCACGAGTTACGTCCTATTGGCGCCCCTATCACGCCGCCCTGAGCGCCGAGATCGCACGGATTCGCGCGGCGCATGGGTACTGTTTGTTGCTGGATCTCCACTCGATCCGCAGTCACGTGCCCCGTCTGTTCGAGGGACGGTTGCCGGATTTGAACCTTGGGACCAACTCGGGGGCCTCCTGTGCTGACGTGCTTTCGGATGCGGCCTTTGCCGCTTTGCAGAAGACGGAGTTCAGCGCGGTCCGCAACGGCCGGTTCAAGGGGGGCTATATCACACGGCATTACGGCGCCCCCGCCCAGGGCGTGCACGCCCTGCAAATCGAGATCGCGCAGGATTGCTATATGCTGGAACGCAGCCCCTGGACCTATCTGCCCGAAAAGGCGGAGCGGTTGAAAGAGGCCTTGGCGGGGCTGGTGAACGCGATGGTCGCGTTCCAACCCCAAGAGGTGCAGGCATGAGCAACACGCAGATGACCGGCGCGCATTTTCGCCTTGCCCTGACACCGGAAGGCTGGCGGCGCAACTTGTCGGCGCGGTTTGCGGCGGATGGCACGATTTCAGAGCTGGTCGCAGACAATAACCCGAACGGCTTGCAGGTGTTCGAGGCACCCGTGGTGCCGGGGATCACCGATCTGCACAGCCACGCCTTTCAATACGCCATGGCGGGCCTGTCCGAGGTGCGGCGCAATCCGGTCGACAGCTTCTGGTCATGGCGCGACATCATGTATTTCTTTGCGCTGACCCTGTCGCCCGAAGACGTGCAGGCAATTGCGGCGCGGCTGTACCTGTCCCTGCTCAAGGGAGGATATACCGGGATCGTCGAATTTCACTATCTGCATAACGATCTGGACGGCACCCCCTATGCGCGCCGCGAAGAACTGTCGCTGGCGATTTTCGAGGCGGCACAGGCGACGGGGCTGGACTTGACGCACCTGCCGGTTTTCTACGCGCATTCCAACTTTGGCGGCTTGCCTCCCACAGACGGGCAGCGGCGGTTCATTCAGGACATCGACGGTTATGCCGCTATGCTTGACGCGTTGAAGACGCCGGCGGCGCAGGCGGGGCATACTCTGGGGATTGCACCTCATTCGTTGCGTGCCGCAACACCCGACGAGGTTGCGCGGCTGATGACTCTGCGCGACGATCTGCTGCCCGGCTGCCCGGTCCACATCCACGTGGCAGAGCAGATGAAAGAGGTCGAGGACGCACTGGCCTACAACGGGCGGCGTCCGGTTGAACAGCTGTTCGACATGGCGCCGGTAGACAACCACTGGTGCCTGATCCACGCCACCCATTTGAGCGATGACGAGGTGAAGCGGATTGCGAATTCGGGGGCGACTGTGGGTCTGTGCCCGATGACCGAGGCCAACCTGGGCGACGGTATATTCCGCGCAACGGACTATCTGGCTCAGGGCGGGGTATTCGGGATCGGGTCGGACTCCAACATCGCCACCTTCGCCGCACAAGAGTTACAGCAACTGGAATACAGCCAGCGTTTGCGCGATATGCAGCGCAACGTGCTGGCAGGTGCGGTCCAGCCTCATGTTGCGGCAAACCTGTGGACCCGCGCGGCGCAGGGTGGTGCGCGCGCGGCAGGCCGCCCCGAACAGGGGATCGCGGCGGGCGGCATGGCCAGCTTTGTCACCCTGACCAGCCCCGAACCCGCTGCAATGGGGCCGGTGGCCGATACAGCGGCGCTGGATTTCCACATGTTCGCAGGGCGGGGGTTTCACGCAGGTGATGTCGTCGTGCGGGGGCGGCACATGGTACAGGGCGGGCACCACGTGCAAGAAGAGGCGATCCTTGCTGATTATGCCGCCGCGATGGGTCGCGTGTCCGAACGGTTGGCGGCCCGCAACAGCGACGGTCGCATGGGAAGTTGAGGGAAGAGCAGATGGCAAAGGACCCCGACTACCGCTCCAATTCCCTGCTGCGCGGGCTGAGTATTCTGGAGTGTTTTAACGACAGCAACCCCGAGATGACGCTGAGCGCAATTGCCGAAGCCATCGCGGTGACCAGTTCGGCCGCCTACCGTTTTGTTGTGACGCTGGAGCGTGAGGGCTATCTGACGCGCAAGGATAACCGTTATCGGCTGGCGCCGCGGGTGATGGACCTGGGCTATCGCTATTTGGCTTCGCTGGACGTCTATGACATTGCACGCCTGCCTGCGGACGCTTTGCGCAACGAGACGGGGTTTACCGTGCATGTATCGGTTCTGGAGGGTTGCGAGATCATCTATGTCTACCGCGCGCTGTCCGACCGCGCGATGGTGTCGAACGTGCCCATCGGGTCGCGGTTGCCTGCCTTTTCGACCACGATGGGGCGGCTGCTGCTGAGCGATCTGCCCGAGGACGAACTGGACCGGCGGTTTGCCGATTACACGTTTGCGCCTATCAGTGCGAGCGCGCCTGCTTCTCTTGAGGATCTCAAGCCGTTGCTGTTGAAAGACCGCGCCCGCGGCTACGTGGCGCATCGGTCGCATCTGGCGACGGGCACTGTTTCCATCGCCGCACCGCTCGTGTCACGGCACGGGCACTACGTGGGGGCGATGAACCTGTCGGGACATGAATCCCAGTTGCAGATCACCCCGGATCTGATCCAGCGGGTGCAGGACGTTGCGGCCAACATTTCGGAAATGCTGTAAAGATAGGCCCCGTTCGCATCAGCGCATATTGATCTGCGACTATTGTCGGACCATCGGAGACCGCTTTGCAGCGCGCCATCCCGCCGGGCCCACGCCGAACTGCCCCTGAAACTGTCTGGAAAAATGGCTGCGGTTGGTAAAGCCTGTGGCCTCCGCAACCGCCTCGATGGAAAGGCTGGACTGCCGCAACAGCTCAGCTGCCTTGGACAGGCGCAGTGCCCTGGAAAACCGCATGGGGCTTTTGCCCAGGTGTGCCTTGCACAGCCGATCCAGGTGGCGCACGCTGACCCCGCACAACATCGCCAGGTCCTCAAGCGTCAGCGGGTCCGCGATGTGGCTGTTCACCAGGTTGACCAGGGCCACCAGCGCCGGATGATGCAAATCGTATTGCAGTTCGGGGCTGAGCTGTTGGGCGGCTTCGGCCTGTCGCACGCCGGTGTGGATGAACCAGTCACTGACAGCCCGCGCCAGCGCGGCACCGTGATCGGAGGTGATCAGCCCGTGCATCATGTCCAGCGGTGCCATGCCGCCCGCACAAGTGTACCTGTCCCGGTCGATCACGAACAGGCGACGTTCGATCAGCGCCTCGGGATAGGACTCGCGCATCGCGTCAAGGTGGGCCCAGTGCACCGTAAACCGTCGGTCGTCCATGACGCCCGCTTTTGAAAGCACCGCCGCGCCACCGGAAATACCGCCAAGGGGCACGCCCCTGCGATCCAACCTGCGCAACCATGACAGCGTGCGCGGATCGTCAAAACGCAGCGGGTCACCGCCTGCGACAACAAACAGAATGTCGAACCTGTCCGGGCTCTCATCCAGCGATTGCGTCTCGAACGCGCCCAGCACCGAACTGCGCATCCAGCCACCTGCCAGCGACACGAACGCCAGCTCGTACAGTATCCTGTCGCTCAGCAGATTTGCCGCCCGCAAAGGTTCGATGGCGGATGTCACGGACATCAGCGCGAATCCCGGCGTCAGCAGGAATCCAATCTTTTTCAGCGCGATTTCAGGGTCTGAGGCCAAGGTGAACACTCCTGCATTGGGGTATGTCCTTTTCTGACACAAAAGAGGCTAAAAAAGAAACAGCTGAAGACGGCTTTCCTGACAGAATTGTGCCAGCCAAGGAGTAGATCCATGAAATTTTCCGCCCTGCGCGTGGTGAAAGAGGCCCTGACGGGACACAAGGGTTGGAAACCGCTGTGGCGGAACCCCCAGCCACAACCTGATTATGACATTGTCATCGTCGGCGGCGGCGGGCACGGCCTGGCCACCGCCTATTACCTTGCCAAGACGTTTGGAAAGGCACGGATCGCCGTTCTGGAAAAGGGCTGGATCGGGTCCGGCAACGTCGGGCGTAACACCACGATTGTGCGGTCGAATTACCTGCTGCCCGGCAATCAGCCGTTCTACGAGTTTTCGATGAAGCTCTGGGAAGGGCTGGAACAGGAGCTGAACTTTAACGCGATGGTGTCACAGCGCGGGATCATCAACCTGTTCCACACCGATGCACAGCGCGATGCGTTCCGCCGTCGTGGCAACGCGATGCACCTGTCCGGCGCGGACGCGGTCCTGCTGGATCGCGACGCTCTGCGCCAAAAGGTGCCCTTTCTGAATTATGACAACGCGCGCTTTCCGATCAAGGGCGGCCTGTGGCAACCCCGCGCCGGCACTGCGCGCCACGATGGTGTCGCCTGGGGCTATGCGCGGGGGGCGGACATGCTCGGCGTGGACATCATCCAGAATTGCGAGGTCACGGGTTTCCGCATCAACGCCGGCCGGGTGCGCGGTGTCGAAACCACGCGCGGCTACATCGGTGCCGCCAAGGTCGGCGTGGCCGTGGCCGGATCGTCCAGCCGGGTGATGGCAATGGCCGGTCAGCGCCTGCCGATTGAAAGCCATGTGCTTCAGGCCTTTGTCTCCGAAGGGCTGAAACCGGTCATTCCCGGCGTCATCACCTTTGGCGCGGGGCATTTCTATATCAGCCAGTCCGACAAGGGCGGGCTGGTCTTTGGCGGCGACATCGACGGCTATAACTCTTATGCGCAGCGCGGCAACCTGCCCGTGGTCGAGGATGTGGCCCAGGGCGGCATGGCCCTGATGCCGATGATCGGGCGCGCACGGCTGTTGCGCAGCTGGGGCGGTCTTGTCGATATGTCGATGGACGGCTCGCCCATCATCGACCGCACTGCAATCGACGGGCTCTATCTGAACGGGGGCTGGTGCTATGGCGGGTTCAAGGCAACCCCTGCTTCCGGTTTCGCATTTGCGCACCTGCTGGCCACCGACCGCCCCCATGAAACGGCCACGGCCTATCGGTTGGACCGGTTTGCAACCGGTCACGTCATTGATGAACGCGGCGCCGGTGCGCAGCCGAACCTGCACTGAGGTTAAAGACATGTTGATCCCCCATCCCCTGCTGGGCCTGCGCGACGCCGAAGAGTTTGTGTATCTTGGCGATGCCAGCCTGATGCAGCGCCCGGACCCCGACAGCCCGACGGCCCTGACCGATTTTTGCGACTACGTGTTCCTGCGTGACAATCCCGCGGGTGTGCACCGCGAACTCTGGTTTCACGAACAAGGCGACCGTTCGTGGCTGGTGGTGACACGCAACACGTTGACCCATGAAATTCTGGGGGCCGAACTAGCGACAGACGCCGCACGGCCCACTGTGACACAGGAGCCATCGGCATGACCCGTATCACAGGCGGTCTGATCGACCGCGGCACCTCGCTTTCCTTTACCTTCGACGGCAAGACCTATTCCGGTCACCCAGGCGATACGCTTGCATCGGCGCTTCTGGCCAATGGCGTACGGCTGATGGGCCGCAGCTTTAAATATCACCGACCACGGGGGGTGTTTGCGGCGGGGTCAGAGGAGCCCAATGCCATGGTTGAGTTGCGCGAAGGGGCGCGCCGCGAGCCCAACACCCGCGCTACCGTCGCCGAGCTTTATGAGGGGCTGGTTGCCAAAAGCCAGAACCGGGTGGGACCGTTGTCCTGCGATGTGCTTGCGGTGAATGACGTGCTGTCCCCCTTCTTTGCGGCTGGGTTCTATTACAAGACATTCATGTGGCCGCGCGCCTTTTGGGAAAAGCTTTATGAGCCGGTGATCCGGCGGGCGGCCGGTTTGGGGCAGTTGTCGATGCAGGCTGACCCCGACGATTATGACAGTGGGTTCCTGCACTGCGATCTGCTGGTGATTGGCGGCGGCGCGGCGGGGCTGGCGGCGGCGCTGACCGCCGGTCGTGCAGGGGCGCGGGTGCTTCTGGCGGACGAGGATTTTCGCCTTGGCGGCAGGCTCTTGTCCGAGCGGGACCCCTTGGGTGGCATCCCTGCCGTCGACTGGATTGCCGGGCTCGAGGCCGAATTGGACAGCCTGCCCAATGTGCGCATTCTGCGCCGGACGACCGTTTTCGGCGCCTATGATCATGGCATTTACGGCGCTGTTGAACGGGTGGCGGACCATCTGAAAACGCCGGGGGCGCAGGTGCGTCAGTCCCTGTGGCGCATCACCGCAAAACGCACCGTTCTGGCAGCAGGAGCCACTGAACGCCACATTCCCTTCGCCGACAATGACCGGCCGGGTATCATGCTGGCGGGGGCGATGCGCAGCTATGCGAACCGCTGGGCCGTGACACCGCAAGCGCATGCTGCTGATCCGGTGGCAATCTTCACCAACAACGACGACGGCCACCGCACCGCGCTGGACCTGATGGCGCAGGACGTGCCGGTTCTGGGGGTCATCGATACCCGCAGCGATGCGCCGAAGCTGGGCGATTATACGCTCTTCCCGGATGCCACGGTGACAGGATCAAAAGGGCGTCTGGGCCTGACACAGATCCAGATCACCCGTGCGGGGCAATCGACCTGGGTGGACTGTGCGGCGCTGGGTGTGTCAGGCGGCTGGAACCCGAATGTGCATCTTACTTCACACCATCGGGGCCGGCTTGTCTGGGATGCCGCAACGCAAAGCTTTCTGCCCGGTCCGGGTGGGCCGGAGGGGATGCACGTGGCAGGTGCCGCTGCGGGGCGGGGCCAGACGGGCCTTGCTCTGGCGGATGGAGCCAAAGCGGCGGTGGCGGCGCTTGCGCAGATCGGCATGTCCGCAAGCCTGCCAGAGCTGCCTGCACCCGAGGCGACTGCGGACATCCTGACCCTATACTGGCACGTTCCCTCAAAAAAACGCGCCTGGGTCGATTTCCAGAACGACGTGACCGTCAAGGACATCGCGCTGGCACATCAGGAAAACATGCGCCCTGTCGAGCATCTGAAACGCTGGACGACACTTGGCATGGCGACCGATCAGGGCAAGACCGCCAACGTGACCGCACTGGCCGTAATGGCCGAACTGAGCGGAAAGTCCATTCCCGAAACCGGCACAACGATTTTCCGGCCTCCCTATACCGGCGTTGCGATTTCCACGCTTGGCGGCGGGGACAGCGGTGACAGCTTCCGCCCCCGCAGGCTGACGCCCACACACAGCTGGGCCGCGGCCCGTGGTGCCGTCTTTACCGAAGTCGGTGCATGGATGCGGGCGCAATATTATCCGCAAACCGGCGAAACCCACTGGCGTCAGACCGTCGACCGCGAGGCAAAAGCCGTGCGTGCTGGTGTGGGGCTGTGTGATGTCACAACACTGGGCAAGATCGACGTGCAGGGCGCGGATGCCACCACGTTTCTGAACCGTGTCTATGCCAACATGATGGGCACGCTCAAGGTCGGACGCGTCCGCTATGGCCTGATGCTGCGCGAGGATGGGTTCCTCTACGATGACGGCACCTGTGCGCGTCTGGCCGAGGATCACTACGTGGTAACCACCACCACGGGCAATGCGGGGCTGGTGTACCGTAACCTGGAATTCGCGCGCCAATGCATGTGGCCCGAACTGGACGTGCATCTGATTTCCACAACCGACGCATGGGCGCAGCTCGCCGTCGCTGGCCCCAATGCGCGCAGCTTGTTGTCACGCATCGTCGACGACTTCGACCTGTCCAACGATGCGTTCCCCTTCATGGCGTGCAGCACGCTGACGATTTGCAACGGGCTGCGCGCGCGCCTGTTCCGCATCTCCTTCTCGGGCGAACTGGCCTATGAACTGGCGGTGCCTGCCCGCTACGGCAATGCCGTCATGCAACGGCTGGCCGAGCAGGGCGCGGATCTGGGTGTGACACCCTACGGGATCGAGGCACTTTCGGTGCTGCGCATCGAAAAGGGTCATGCCGCCGGGGCAGAGCTGAACGGGCAAACCACCGCCGACATGATCGGCCTGGGCATGATGGTGTCCCGGAAAAAGGATTCCATCGGCGCGGTCATGTCCCGCCGCGACGGGCTGGCACAGGACAGCCGGCGTATGGTCGGGCTGCAACCTGTCGAGCCAACGCATACGGTGACGCCGGGCGCGCATCTGTTTGCGCAAGGCGATCCGCAGGACATGGCGCACGATCAGGGCTGGATCACGTCTGCATGTTATTCGCCCCACGTGGGCAGTTCGATCGGGCTGGGATTTCTACTGCAGGGTGACAACCGCATGGGTGAAATCGTGATCGCCGCCAACCCGCTGGCCGGCGAGACAACCCAGTTACGCATCGTGCCCAGCCATTTTGTCGACCCCGAAGGAGAGCGTCTTCGTGCCTGACCTTACCCCTCTGACCGCGCTTGGCCATGACCAGCCTCAAAGCGTGACTTATGGCAACCTCACCATGGGTGACTGCCCGGATCTGGCGCTGGCATCGCTGACACTGCGCCGCGATGCCCCCGTGCCATTGCCGTTCGGGCTGGACCTGCCGGGACCTGGTGGATACGTCGCCAGCGCCGAGGTTGCCGCGATCTGGACCGGCCCGCGCCAGTGGATGATCGAAGCGAAAGCCAAGGGCTGCACCGATTTTGCCGCTCAGGTCAAAGCCCAGGCCCCGGACGCCATCGTTACCGAGCAGACGGACGGCTGGGCCGCTTTCGACATCACCTCGCCGGATGGGGCGGCCATCGGCAGGTTGCTGGAAAAGCTGGTCAACATCGATCCGGGCACGGTTTCACCCGGCACGGCCAGCCGCACCAGCCTGCACCATATGAACGTGTTGCTGGTCCGCCCTGATCCGTGCTGTTTGCGGATCTGGGTGGGGCGATCGTTTGCGGGGTCGCTCTGGCACGCGGTGATTGGGGCCGCCGCGCGGCAAGCGGCTTAGGATTTCACCGGACCACTGACACGCCTCACAAACACCCGCACGTTTCGTTGACACCCCGATGACATGCCCTGCGCGGGCCGAAAAACACGACAGGATCGCAGAATGAAATATTGTCTTACTGTTACATGCCAATCCCGCCGCGGGATCGTTGCTGCCATCTCGACATTCCTGGCTGAATTTGGCTGCAATATCATCGACAGTTCGCAATTCGACGACATGGAGACCGATCGATTTTTCATGCGGGTCAGTTTTGTCTCCGAAGCCGGCGCAGACTGGCAGACGCTGTATGATGCTTTTGACGCGATTGCAGAAAAGTTCGACATGCAGTTCGATTTTCACGATGAAGCCATCAGGATGAAGGTGGTGATCATGGTGTCGCGCTTTGGCCACTGTCTGAACGACCTGCTGTACCGCTGGCGCATCGGGGCGCTGCCAATCGACATCGTTGCGGTGATCTCGAACCACACCGACTATCAAAAGGTTGTGGTCAACCACGACATCCCCTTTCACCACATCAAGGTGACGCCCGAGAACAAGCCCGACGCCGAGGCGCGGATCATGGAAGTGGTCGAGGATGTCGATGCCGAACTGGTCATTCTGGCGCGCTACATGCAGATTCTTTCGGATGACATGTGCCAGAAGATGTCGGGCCGGATCATCAACATCCACCATTCGTTCCTGCCGTCCTTTAAGGGCGCGAACCCCTACAAGCAGGCGTTTGAACGGGGCGTGAAGCTGATCGGGGCGACCTCGCATTATGTGACCGCCGACCTGGACGAGGGGCCGATTATCGAACAGGATGTTGTGCGTATCACTCATGCCCAAAGTGCGAATGACTATGTGTCGCTAGGCCGCGATGTGGAAAGCCGGGTTCTGGGCCGCGCCATTCACGCACACGCCCATCACCGGGTGTTTCTGAACGGCAACAAATCCGTGGTGTTCCCTGCGTCGCCCGGTTCTTACTCCTCCAGGTTGATGGGTTGAACCGGCCAGCGTTGGCAAAACCGATTGCGTGCAAAGATGTGCCTGGCAATGAGGCCCGACTATATTGTGCCGGATCGGGCAGGAACTACAGATCACCCTCGGACGACGGCTCCACTTCACTTTCGAGGATGAGCCGCTCTGGCGTTGTCAGGCTATTATGTCGCAACTCAACGAAGTTTTGCGTCTTGATCATGAACGGATAGCAAACGCTGCGCCTGGCGCCCGGATTTGAAACGCCCATAATCTGTTCTCTTCGTCAGTGGCTTCGATGCGACGCCTCGGATCATTCGTTCTACCTTTTGTGGGAAAATTGATGGACGCTTGGGCAAAGGTCGCGGACGGCAAAACCATAGGCCTTTCTGCATCTCAAAAGGTATCGCGCCTTAGCAGTCTCCTTTGGGTATCAACCGTGGATTATGGTTATTGGTCTTTAGAAAAGTGAAAGCAGGCTTTGGGTTTTCTCGGATCCGAAGTTTGGGTCAAAGAGGGGGCGGCAGAATGCCGGACAGTCCCGGCCGTCCCGTATTGGAAATCCCTCGAACCCATCTCCGATCCGCGCGTGGTTTCCACGCGCTCCCAATTCCGGAGATCATTCATGGCCAAGTCAAGTAAACCTAAGTTCGACATTGCGGCGTCGATTACCAACGAACTTATCGAAATTATCGACCGGGGCGTTCTGCCCTGGCGCAAGCCCTGGAAGGTTGGCGGCAGTGCTGTGCCGCTGAGGCACAGTGGCGAGCCCTATCAGGGCGTCAACAACTTCCTGCTGACCATGCGCACAATAGTGGCGGGATACACCTCGCCTTATTGGATGACCTTGCGTCAGGCCAATGAACTGGATGCCAAGATTATCAAGGGCTCAAAATCATCGGCCGTTGTCTACTACGGCACCAAGGAGCGCGGTCGCAACGAAGCTGCATCCGAAGCCGAAACAGATATGGAAGATCCAAAAAGCGTCCCCTTCATGAAATCCTATCGCGTGTTCAATGCGGATCAGATCGAAGGTCTGAGGTGCCCCTAGATTTGTAGACGCTTTGCTTGGTAATTTTGGAACCAAGGAGAAGCGCGGATGTCATCGCAAAAACGGTTTACAGATGAGTTCAAAAGGGACGCTGTGGCGCAGGTTGTGGACCGCGGTTATGCGGTCAGCGAAGTGGCTGAGCGACTAGGGGTGAGCACGAAGTCGCTTTACACATGGAAGGCTCAGTTTGCGAAGCCTGCCAAGGCTCGAGAGGCGGAGGCGGATCTGGCCGTCGAGCTCCGTCGGGTGAAGAAGGAATTGGCCCGCGTCACCGAGGAGCGCGATATTTTAAAAAAGGCCGCCACATACTTCGCGCGAGAGTCCCGTTGA
>NZ_KK211145.1:0-5795 GCF_000620505.1 Sulfitobacter sp. 20_GPM-1509m
CACGGCCTGCCGCACAGTGATCTCTATCTGACGGCGGACCACGGCATGATCCTGGACGACATGGTGGTGAACGCCGGTGCGATGGTGAACGGCGACACCATCCGCTTTGTGCCGCTGTCCGAGATGCCTGCCGAGTTCACCTATTACCACGTCGAGACCGAGCATCACGACGAGATCCTGGCGAACGGTGCGGCGTCCGAGACGTTCATCGACTACGTCGGCCGCAAGGGGTTCGACAACTATCTCGAATACCTGGACCTCTATGGCGCGGACCGGATCATCCCCGAGATGAAACGCCTGCGCGTCTCGGCCAAACGCCTGCTGCCGCCGCAGCTTGCACAGCGATTAGGGGCTGCTCAGGCGCAAAACGCGGCCTGATCTAACGACCTGAAGATGACAAAACGGCGTTCCTACGGCGGAGCGCCGTTTTTCTTTGGGGAAAGAGGACTGCCGCATCCTTCAGACCCACCACAGGCGGTCCTGCCTTTTTCATCCTTCGCATTGAAAATACGGCGAAAGACGTCGGTCAGGCGCGGAAATCCTTTGCCCCGTTCGGTGATGTCGTGATTTGATCTGGAGTGGGTAACGAGAATCGAACTCGTAACTAAAGCTTGGGAAAAAATGTCTAAATTTATAAAAATAAGCTGTCTGGGCTCCCAGTCTGGGTGAAATTCTGGGAGTGATACTCATTTGGAGTGGCGTTTGCGGCGTAGACCCAACATCCACATGCTGACACAGCGCTGCGGTGCAGCTCGTCAGAGCGCCATTTGCTCGTCATGCAGTAATTCTTGGGTTCAGATGAACGCTGTACTGACTTGAAAACTGTTGCACGTATGCCGGTGTGAGCTCTGCGGGCACCGCCTGAGCGAATTTATCGATAAATATCATAGGTTGTGGCAAGTTGTCTGTGCAAAACGCTTGCCAAGATCAAAATGTTACCTGCATTATGGGCCAAATTTCAACCTGAAGCAGTTCGATTAAGATTGGTGCATGGAAGTTTCAATAGATCAGAATAATACTGAGGCAGCATTTAAGCTTAAGCCCTTTTTGAAGTGGGCTGGGGGAAAACGCTGGCTTTTGCCAGAATTACGGAAGCATATACCCGAAGACTACAAACGGTACTTTGAGCCGTTTCTAGGCGGCGGCGCTGTTTTCTTTGGAGTCAGGCCGGGTAAAGCTGTGTTGTCAGATTTAAACAGCGATCTAATTCAACTCTACCGTGCAGTTCGAGATGAGCCAAATCAGCTGGAAGTCTTGTTGGCAGAGCATCATAAAAAGCATGATAAAGAATACTATTATGCCACAAGGGCATCTAAGCCGGACAGTCCAATAGAGAAGGCGGCGTGGATGCTCTATTTGAACCGCACATGTTTCAATGGACTATATCGGGTGAACAAGAAGGGAGAATTCAATGTCCCGATTGGTACAAAATCAGCTGTCGTATATGATAACGAGTCTTTTCAGAAATTGTCGGATGCCCTCTCCAACGCGGAACTCAAATCGCAGGATTTTGAAAATACCATTGAAGGCGCAGGAACTGATGATTTTCTCTATGTAGATCCACCATATACGGTTGCACATAATTTCAATGGGTTCTTAAAATACAACGATCATATCTTCTCTTGGGACGATCAGGTCAGATTGCGTAACTCTCTTGAAAATGCAGCGGTCCGTGGGGCCAAGATAGTCGTGAGTAACGCCAACCACAGTTCGATAAGGGATTTGTATAAAGGCTTTGGGGAAATGAGGGAACTACCTCGACATTCTGTGATTGCAGGCCCCGCAGGAAAAAGAGTCCCAACTTCGGAGCTTCTGTATTGCGTGGGAGTTTCATAGTGGTTTGGTGCGCTAGCCTGTTCCGATTTCTAAGGTGGATTTTTACGAAAATTCCTATCTACGGCCAATTGTTTAATTCCTCCAAAAACTCTTTGACTGCTGCTTTAAATGACCTTTTAATTACCACTCTGTTTTCCCTCCTTCCACTTTGGTTTTATCCTATCATAGCAAAGATTGGTTTTGGAAACCCCTTCTGGAGCACAGTTAAGTCATTTGTGAACGGAGGTGAGCTCTTTATTTACTCGGCGGCTCTGGTCGGCCCGTTAATCTACGCCATCACTAAAAAGTATAGCGAGGACTCTGATGAGGATGAGAGCGGATCGACTGGCGTAGTTGGTGTGTTTCCAAAAATCAGATCCATACAGTTCCCCTACGGCGTTTGGTTTGTTCTAATATCAATACTGGTTTGCTGCTTTGCAGCGATTTTCTTTGGTATCATGCGAGCAAATTCATCAACTAACCTTCCGGTCCAGCCGGATGAAGAAGCGTTGTTCGTTGTATCCGGATTCCTATATTTGTTTACGTTGTCTTGTTTTTTTTGTGTTTCAGTCTATCGGCTAAATCTTGAAAACACTCCTCGGAGCTTTGGACAGGATACACGAAATCTTATGGATCAATGGGAGAAACGCAATGACTGAGCAGATGAATTTGGTTGACCCAGATCCTGTCACCTTGAAGTTTGAGTGTTTGAAAGCGAGGCAACCTATTGGGGACGTATTCCTCGCGAGCATCCCTTATGACCAGTTAGTTAAAATTACTTACTTCGATGTTCGACGTGTGTTGCAGGATGACAGGGACGTCGAGCGTTATCTTGGTATTCAACGACCATTGATCCGCTCACGGGTTGATGGGTTGCAAAAGTACGTGAATTTTTTTGATGCCTCTTTCCCTACCGCTATTATTATTGCTGTGGAAGAACGTTTCGCTGATTATGACGAAAAGACGAAAACTATTTCGTTGTCAAATGTTCCGCGGGATGAGAGCCAGCCAGAAATACCAATAAGGAATATTGCTCGTGTTTTGGATGGGCAGCATCGAATAGCCGGATTGCGAGGGTTTGAGGGCGACGAGTTCGACGTTCCTGTGACCATATTTGTGGGAGCAGATATCGCTGATCAAGCGCATATTTTTGCAACTGTAAACCTAGAGCAACAGAAAGTTAACAAGAGTCTAACGTATGATCTGTACTCGTTGGCGAAGTCGCGGAGTCCTCAAAAGACGTGTCACAACGTAGCCGTTGTTCTGGATCAGGATAAAAATAGCCCGTTTTATATGAGGATAAAGCGATTGGGCGTTTCTACAGATGGGCGAAAATTCGAACCAATATCACAAGCTACGTTTGTTGAAGCATTGATGGCGTTTGTCTCTGCGGAGCCTAAGGTGGATAGAGACAAGCTTTTGAAAGGAGAGCTTCTTGAGAAAGCCGCGGCAGATGAGATCTGGAAACGTCCCTTCCGAAATATGTTTGTTGAGGAAAGGGACCTAAAAATCGTTGAGGTTGTCTTCAATTATTTTTCAGCGGTGAAAGAACGTTGGCCTATCGCGTGGGCAAACAACGACAAAGGCAATATGTTGAACCGAACAAATGGTTTCCGCGCTTTCATGCGCGCATATCAGCATGTCCATAAATTGCATAGGACGCCGACGGGTGTTGTTCCAAAGCCCTTTATGGATGAATTTATGAAAAAAGTGCCTCTAGAGGATAGAGATTTCAATACAGACAATTTCAAGCCTGGTTCTGCTGGTGAGGCTGCGTTGTTGAGCGTTTTGCGTGATGTTCAATAGTGCGGCGTTCTGACTTTAGCTCTTCAAGATTATGTTCTCTAGGTCGCCGGCCTAGATATCTCCAAACTGTCGACATCTTGATGAGATTGAAGGAATAGGATCTACGGTTTAGGCTTCTATCAAAGTGGAGCTTTTCGATAGAACACGCCCTTAGTGTCAGATGCTGCACTGCGAATGGAATCCCTCAGATTTATCCAAAATCGTTGTGAGCGTTACTTATTTTCCTTTAGAGAAAAGCCTAATCAAATATTTTATCTTTTGAGTTCGAAAACTTTCGACCCCGCTCCATTCGGTCCCTTGCCAAGAACCGAGAAATCATCCAGAGCAAGGCGCAGGTCGCTGGTCATGACGTGCGCATAGCGGCTCGTCGTCTCGATGTTGGTGTGCCCGAGCAGCTTTGAGACCAGGCTGATGTTTTGCGTCTTCCGTAGCATCCTGGTCGCGAAGGTGTGGCGCAGGTCGTGGAACCTGAAATTGTCGATACCAGCGTCCAGCAATGCCTTGCGCCATACTGTGCCAAACACGCCGCCGCTGGCGACGATCTGAATCCGCTCGGCCGAGTGGCCATCGACGCGGGTAAACACGTAGCGACGGCTCTCCATCACGTTCGATTTGGGAAGTGCCGACAACAGGGCTGCCAGCTCCGCATTGATGGGGAAGAACATCAGCTCATCGCCTTTCAGGCGGAACGTGATCTCGCGGTGTGTCATGTCGACGTCACGCCACAGCAGGCCGGTGATCGTACTGATCCGGGCGCCGGTCATCAGAGCGAAGGCGACCATCGGGTGAAACTCTTGGGGCAGGGCGGCGAATAGCCGGGTCTGTTCCTCTGCCGTTAGTTCGCGCACTCGCTCCCGCGGTTCCTTCGTCTCGGCCGCTTTGAAATCGAGTGGCGGGATTTCACATTTGTAGATTTTGCCCATGTACCGGATCGCGCGGCCTAGCATCTGCAGGTGACGGTTTACGGTGCTGTTTGCGCAGGTGGCGCGGTGCTTTGCGGCGTACTGGACGATGTCCGCATCGGTCAGCCTGGATATGCGCTTGCTGCCGTCCATGTGAGATAGGATGATGCGCGCCTGGCTCTTTGTGGTGCTCTCTGAAGGCCTTCCGATGATCTTGTCGTTGATGTATGTGCCAAGGGCTTCAGACAGTGTGTAATCGGTACCTCTGGACGCGCTGCGCTTGGCGTTGGCTCGAATGTCAGCCTCTACTGCTTTCGCTGCCTCGAAATCCTCCGTCCCGCAAGATCCTCGAAGGCGATGACCCCCGACGACGATGTCGTATTGATAGATACGGGTCTTCTTGGTTCTGAATGGCATTGTGTCTGGGCCTCGATGTATTCTTCCAAGTCGTCGGCACGGTAGCGAATAGCCCCTTTGGCAACCTTCACGTACTTTAGCCCGTTGCGGCGGCATTCTTGCAAGGTCTTTGTGCAGACCCCCAAGAAGGTCGCGGCCTCGATCGGCTTTAGCAGGGGAAGCGACATTTCAGATTCCCTCGTTTGCCAGTGGGCCAGTGGCCTCGATCCGCTTGACTGCCTTGAATGGCCATTCTGCACCGCTGGCCAAGGCCTTATCACGAAGCCGCCTCGCTTGGGCCCGGGTGCCGTTCCATGCGTATGTGGTGCCACGTGTGGCACCAGATCCCGACAAGTGCAGGTATTCGCCCGTGACACGATGCTTAAATCGCACCGTGGGCTTCTCAGTGCGATACTCGGTTTTGATCTTTGGAAGGCCGCTGGTGATGTGGGTCATTTCTCTGTGCCTTTCAAAATATCAGTAGACAGAGCACGCCGCACAGGCATGCGCTGACCACCACAGCTGCGAGTATCCGCCAACCGCGAGCTTTGGGGTTTTCCAGCTTCGACATGGCACCGCAGCCAAAACAGTCGGGACGTCCGCAGGGGCACTTGGTAGCTTTGTGCCTACACATCACGCATCCCCCCGGATCTCCGGCGGCAGCCAGCTGTCGATCCGCGCGGTGTCGGCGCGGCCGAGGCCCATGGCCTCGCGCACGGAGAGGTCGTGCAGCAGGCCGTGCAGGTCCTTGACCTTGTCGCCCTTGCCTTGCTTCTCAAACGCCTGCACCCGTTCGTCGTCGCGGGGCAGGCCGGTCAGTTCGACGTAGTGGTCGACCAGGTGCGGCTGGCTGCAGCGGCTGAAGTAGATCGCGGC
>NZ_KK211145.1:6430-15617 GCF_000620505.1 Sulfitobacter sp. 20_GPM-1509m
CCTCGTCCAGAGATCCGTCTTCCTCCAGCTCTTCGAGCCGGTCCCATGCGTCCTGGTCTGCCTCGGGCAGCTCGACGGGCACGCGGTAGATGCGCTCAAAGCCATCGGTCTGCCTGTAGCCCAGGTAGCTGTCCTCATAGAGGGGCAGAACAAAGGCCCAGCCGGTGTGCGCGGCCTCGGCCTCGACGGCCAGATCCAGCTTGTGGCGGAACAGCCTGTCGAGCAGATCGCCGTCGTGCAGCAGGGTCTCGTCTTCGAAGAGGTTCTCGGTCAGCGCACCGCCTTCGGCACGGTAGGTGTCGAGACCGACAAAGACGGCGCGCCGGTCGGTCGCCTCGATCCGGCCATCGCGCAGTTCGCTTTTGATTTGCCAGGTTGCCAGCTCCTTGTTGAGGATGGCCTTCAACACGCGCTCGAGCCGTGCCGTGTCGTCGAGCGACTGGGTCAGCGCCTTGGCCATGTCGAGACTGATCCTGTTCTCGCGCAGGGCCATCAGGGCCGGGGCGGGCAGGGCGGCCAGTGCCAGCCGCCCGCGCACATGGCGCACCGGCTTGGCAAAGGTGCGGGCAATGTCCTCGGGGGAGCGACCGAGCTTGGCCATGGCCGCGTAGGCGCGGATCTCGTCGGCCGGGTGATGATCGACGCGGGCGTGGGTCTCGGCACCGGCCCAGGCCTGGGCGGTGGCGGGATCATCTGTGACCAGGACAGGGATCGGGTCGATCACGTCATCGCCGGTGAGCTTGTTCAGCCCGCGCAGGCGACGGCCCCCCGCGACGATCTCGACGCCGGTGTCGGTTTCCAACCCGATCAGGTTGGTGAGCAAGCCGCTGACGCGCAGGCTGTCGGTCAGCTGGTCGATCTCGGCCTCGGGTGGTGCTGCGCGGGTGTTCAGGGGGCTGATCGTCAGCTCGGCCAGCGGGATCCACCGCACGGCATCAATGGGGGCCTGGATGTTCATTGGAGGATGTCCTTCTGTGTGCCGTTGATCCGGAGTGCGAAGTGTTCGGCCAGGCCCATGACCTCTTTGAGGTCCGGCTTTGCGCAGACGTAGCGGGCGGGCTGTCCGTCGAACCAAGGCGCCACGCGCAGTTCGAACAGGGCGGTACCGGTACCGGCCGCCTTGATCTGGCTAATCCATGCGGTGACGGCACCGTGGGTCAGCGTGGCCGAGGTCGGCCCGGTGCGCTTCCAGCCCGTGTCGGCCCTGCCGGGCGCGTGAGTGGTGGCAGTGGTCATGGCAGGGCCGCGTATCCGGTGGCCAGCAGGGCGCCAGCGAGGAGGGCCAGCGCGCTGAGCTTGCGGGTGGATAGGGTCGGAAGGCCGGACTTACAGGGGCCGCCCGTGTAGCGCAACAAGTCCGCGACCAACTGGTAGGCCAGAAAGCCGCTGACGAACGCGGCCACCGCAAGCGCGCCAACTGCCAGTAGCTCGGAGCTAAGGGCGATCATTGAAAGACTCCTCAATTGGTTCAATCGCCTCTAGGTTCTCTTGATGAACAAAGGCGGAAACGGATATGAGTGTTGATTTTGAGAAATCTACAGACGGCAATATTGTGATGTGCCCTGTCATTGGGTGGACCCCGTTTGTGGCGTTTGGAATGGCGTGTGGTTTGCGGATTGAGTTTGTTCAAAATGAAGAACATCTGCAGGCGGCACTGAAAAACGAACGCAAACCTGATGCAGCGCAAATAGTTTTGACGCCCCAACAAGCAGAACTTCTGGCGCAAGACCTTCTGAAAATGGTTCAGACAGCATCCGTGCGCCCAGACGGTCAGGGAGAATAGCGTCAGCCATCATGCCACCCGCGCAGGTGGGATTGGGGTGCAGCGCTGTGTGGCCTTAATCCAGTTGGCAATCGCCTCGTCCGCGCTGTTGCCGCTGTGGTAGAGGCCCATCATGTGCAGCTCGGCATAGAGTGGGCCCCAGCCACCCGACGTATCGGGTAGGATCATGCAGCCGCCGGTTTCGATGCAGGTCTGGGTGACCTTGTTCATGCGGGCGTCTGTGTCCATCGGGCGCAAGGCGTCGGCCAGATGGCGGCGCTGTGCTGCGATGCTGGACGTGATGTCGAAGGGGAAGCTCATGCCGCGTCACCGCCGTTGGGGCGGTGCGCCATTCGGATTTCACGCAGTGCGCGGACGCGGTCCCTGATGCGGGGGAGACGTTGGTCCAGATCGCTTTGCAGTTCGGATTGCGGTCCGGCGACTAGGTAATGCGGTGGGTTGATGCGGTCGAGATCGACGGTCTGGCCGCGTGCCTGCTTCAGGGCAAGCCACGCGCCCATGATAGCGGTGGGATGGGGGTGCCAGCCGGATGTCGGGGCCAACAGGATATGGCGGTGCTGGTCGTTGCGGGTGGGGTTGATGTTCATGCTTAAGTCTCCTTGTTGAGGAGACTGATAGTCCGATTATTTCGGACGTGTCAATATTTTGTACGAAAAATTCGGACCGATGATCTAACTGTGGTTGTATTGCATTGCTCAATAAATAGAATAAAACGTGAACATTCGGGAATCAATTTGATGAGGCTGGCAGCGATTGCGAAACTTTTTAGGAAGACTGGCGTGAACCTTAACTGGGTTTTTGACCCATTTACTTGCTGGCGGCGATCAGGGCCACTGTTAGTCGATCGCGTACATCAGGGGCCAGCTGAAGAAAGTCACCGAAGAACAGGTAATTGAAGTCAATGCCATGAGCGCGATAAAAATAGCGGCCAGCCTTAATCGATGGCGCGCCTCTAGATTCTTGCGAGTGATAGGTTTGCTTCGGTATTCCGACTGCTGACGCGATTTCGTTCTGCCTCAGGCCTGTGCTTACCCGTGCGGCGATCAGGCGAGTGCTGATTGCGTCGGGAGTTGTGTCTCCGTGCCGAAATAGCTTTTCAAGTTCGTCGTGGGTCATGTCGCGTGTATCTACGGTTGTCCGAAAAATTGGTACTTTTTTTGAGCGGATTATTGACCGTCTGAATTTTTCGGACTAACTCTGTCCGCTATGAGCAGAACACCCAGACTATTCATTGAGGAACTTGGCGGGTATCGTGCGGTATCCTCTCGCTTAGGTGTGAAGTCTACGACTTTGCACACGCATATCTCGGCCGAAAAAATACCGCCCAGATGGTACAAAGCGCTATGTGATTTAGCTCTTGAAAGAAGTGTTAGCCCTCCGCTGACAGATCTCTTTGATTTTAAGCCCCTGATAAAGCTGAACGACAAAACGCGTTCTTCGAAGAGGGTTCCATGACTGCTGCGGTTCACCATCCAAACGAAAAAGGGCGCGCCGACTGCGCACCCCTTTTTGCCCTTCAAGTTGTTCCATCCACCGATCGGTCACAGGTCAAAGATGGAGTGAACATGCGGAAAAATCTTTCCAAAAATGCAAGACGCGGTGATTTTCTCACCGGCAAGCACAAAAGCCTTTCGCGCAAATGGTTCGCGGCCTTGCTGTGGCGGGCCTTTCCGGCGGCGTCGAACACAGAAGTCGCGCGCCTCGGTGCGCCGGTGCTTGGCGTGTCTGAGCGCCAGATCACCAACTGGCTGAACTGCGAGAATGACGCGGCGCTGAGCTATGTCACCGCGGTTATGGTTCTGGCAGGTGTCGAGTGCGCGCTGGATGGCGTGCGCGGGGGCCGGGCAGCATGAGGCTCGGCACGCGCATCGCTGCGATCTGGTTCCAGGCGTGGGCCGTCCGCGCTGACCTAATCGCGGCGTGGTGGCAGAGGCGTTCGCGCCGCTGGCGCCACCGGTCGGAAAAATTTTTCCACAAGCTCTACGGAGGCAAATGATGTCTCCGCAAGGTTTCCCATCCGTCGATCCTTTCTCCTCCCGGGGTCGATGGTCCGCGCACACCGGTGGCGGCCGGTGTGCGCAACAGTTTGATCCGTTCCGCTGTGCGTCTCGCAAGGGGATGTGCGCGCGGCGTCGAGCGGATCAAGGTCGGGGCGGCGGTTTGAGGGTTGCCGCCGTCCCGACAATATCAGGGTCGCACGGCGGGGAGGTACCTTTCCTTCGTTTCTTGAAGCACAACTGAAGGGGGTAACTGCAAATGTTGTTTAGAAAGTTATGCGGTGCCAAAGCTGTTCTTAAAGCTCACGATCAAGTCTGCTACGACGCTGCGTGGAAAATTATCGGTCTGCTTTGTTTTAATCTCTTCAAGAGTATCAATCAGCGCGTTGAGATCAACGATCTTCCTGTCGAGCAAGACGCTCAGAACCGTTTTGTGGAGCTCCAGGTTAAGCAAGACAATAGCTTCAATGTTTTTTATGCGTTCTTCACAAGCGTTGAATGCGTGTTGCACCTCATTCTGCAACAGCTTCGAGTCCTCACTTTCAATTGGCGTGGGCAGCTTCAAACTGGAGTTTTCAAATACTGGAAAATCCATTTGTTCTGCCTTTCGGTGTTTGAGGGATTGGAGAGACATGGCGGGGTGGCTGCCCCGACATGTCCCTTTAAATGGGTGCCGGATGGTCGAGAGTCAATATCCAGCACTGGACAGTTCGTGGGTCAGCACTCTTTAGGGTGCGCGACATGAGCCAGAACAGATCCTCGGCCGTCATGCAGCACCGTGCCGAGCCGACCGACAGTCTGGACGATTTCCCGACGCCGCCGTGGGCCACGCGGGCGCTGCTGGCGTTCCTGAAGCAGATGAACCAGCCGCTGGATGTCCAGCACGCGTGGGAGCCTGCCTGCAACCGTGGCCAGATGGCCCGCGTGCTGGGTGAGGAATTTGCCGAGGTCTGGGCCACGGATGTGTACGACTATGGCTATGAAGGCATGGCGGGGCGCGTCGACTTCCTGATGCCGGACCTGGAGCCGCTGCTCGGCATCGACTGGATCATCACCAACCCACCGTTCCGCTTGGGCCCGCAGTTCATCCTGCGGGCGCTGGAGCTGGCCGAGGTCGGCGTGGCGGTCCTGGTGCGCACGTCCTTCGACGAGGGCACGGCGCGCTACCAAGCCCTTTTCCGTGATACACCGGAGACCTGGGCGTTGCCCTTCGTCGAGCGCGTGGTGATGTGGCA
This sequence comes from Sulfitobacter sp. 20_GPM-1509m, assembly GCF_000620505.1. Lineage (GTDB taxonomy): Bacteria > Pseudomonadota > Alphaproteobacteria > Rhodobacterales > Rhodobacteraceae > Pseudosulfitobacter. Next base: position 11,446 of record NZ_KK211145.1, read on the forward strand.
GGGGGTTCTGCTGGATCCCGATGTGCCGGTCTGGCGCCCCTCGAAGGACGATCCCACACAAGGCAAGATGGAAAAGCCCAGCAGCGCCACCTCCTACCAGTGGCTGGTCTGGCTGAAGCCCGCCGTGGCCGTCGATGAGATCACCGCCTCGTTCAAACGGCGCATTCCCCCGTGCCGCAAGGCCCTGACCCGTCCCGGGGATTACCCGCCCGTGCCTGCGCATCTGCGCGCGCCTGCCGGTCTGTCACCGGCGCCCTTGCTGGAGGAGCTTTGATGTTGGTTAGCACCTTTACTTTTTCAGGCCTAAATCCTCACGGAGCAGATTGTTGACTCGCTGGCTTGCATTCCCTTTGGCACTGCGAAGTGCTGCCGCGACCTCTGGATCCAGCGTTAGCTGCACGCGCACCTTTTTGGCGTCGTCGGGAAGGGTGGGGCGGCCACGTTTGGCCTTCTGGAAAAAGTCGTTCCCCAGTTCGCAGACTTCGTCGCTGGAGTTGGTCAGGGACTTGGATTTGGGCATATCGTTTCCTCTCGCGGGAGTTCGCCTTGCGCAGGCTGATGTCACACGGCGCGGGATACTCGCAATATTTATACACATTTTAAATGCCGCCGGTAAGAATAAAGGTGTGTATTTTAAATTAAAGTTGAGGCTCGGCGCGATGGCGTTCGTGTCGGGGCAATGAAGTCAACGATGCGGTCACCTGACAACGACGACCTGCGGCTGATTGAGGCATCGGAGTGGGCACGACAGCGTTGGGGTTGGCTGGAAGGTGTGCGTCGTGACGGGTCGCTCAACGACAACGCCAAGATGGTCGCGCATACTCTGGTTTTGGATTTCTGCAACACAGAAACCATGCGTTGTGATCCGTCGTACAAGCAGATTTCCGACCTAAAGGGGGGATCACCTGACACCGCGAAACGGGGTGTTCAGGCGTTGGAAGAGGCGGGTTGGATCACTCGTCTGCCAGGTGCCGGTCGCGGCAATTACACTGTCTACCGATTCCTCACGCGCGCAAAAATTCTTGCGATAAAAGGGGGCAAATTTGCACCCCCAAAAGGGGGCAAATCTGCACGGGTTTCGGGATCGGAAAAGGGGGCAAATTTGCACCGAAAAGGGGGCAAATCTGCTTTTGTGCATAATATAGCTAAACCATGGAATAACCATAAGGGCGACGCCCCTCACAACGACCGCGAAAAAACAGCCGCTGAAGGCATACAAAAACAGGTCGCCCAAGTTTCGTCAAACCCAATGGTTCAGGACAGCGCCAAACGTGCTGTTGAGTCATGGCGTGGCGGTCGGTCGAGCGCCTTCGATGATCTCCAGCCATGGGTTCTCAATCACATCATCGCGTCCGGACTTTTGTCCGATGACGAACTGGCTAAGGCCGGATTTTCCAATGAAGGGGGCAAGGCATGACTGAGCAGGATTGCACGAAAACCGAGAGCAAGAGGGCACGAGTGCGGCGTCTAGTGATCGACCCACTGGCGGCGGGTGGGATGCGGGGGAAGCATGGCACGCCGTCTGACACACTCCGCGCGTTTCTCGATCGCGTTTGCGATGAGTTGGCGCGTTTGTCGGATCGCCAGCTGGTGATGATGCGCGGCTGGATGGAAGCGAACGGCGAGGGATCGGCTAAGTGCTTCTGGCCCGCCTTTGTGTCGATTGCCGGTGTTGCCCAGGGTCTGTGTCCGCGTCCCATTGAAGAGTTGCCCGAGCTGTCTAGCTGGTTTGGCAGCCGAGCTGGTCCTGAGGCTGCGGGTGTTCCTGGCCGATTGGTGGAGGAGCTGCGGTTCATCGAAAAGAAGCGCCGCCCGCCTGTGATGGTTGGCGAGGCCGCGATGGTTGCGCGTCGTGCAGCCGAGCTGCATTCGGACGTGCTGCGTGCGCGTGAGCTGCGTGATTGCGGGCGTATGTACGACGAGGCGCTGTTGGGCCGCTATGACCGCGACAAGGCGCGGGCCGATGCACTTGTTGCCAAGGGTGAGGCGGTGCGTGCCGCAGGTGATGCGGCATGAGCGTGCAGGGGGCCGTAGTGCCGGACGGGCGGGGCCGGGTGCGGCGCGAGATCTCGATCCAGCGCCTGCTGGAGTGGGCCTTCGCGGACGAGTGCGCGCAGATTGATTTCGAGGACGCGGGCACGTTGGCGCAAGGTTACGGCCATGTGGGCAATGCGTATCGGATGGCACAGCGCGGCGTGCTTGGGTGTCGGATCGACGGGGGTGGTGTGTCCTATCCTGATCCCGACGCTGACCTGGTGGCGTCTGCGGTGGCGACTTTGCCTGAGGGCTGTGGTGGGCGCCGCATGGCTGTCTGGATCGCTGAGCTGTCGCGAGCGCGCATGGTGCCGGATGTCTATCTTGGCGGGCCGCGTTGCATTCCGGTGGGTTGGCATCAGAAACGGTTTGAAGGTCGCAAGGCTACGACTGAGCATGTTTGCTGGATGAGTGAGATCGGGCCGCGAAAGGTAAAACGCTTCGAGAGCCGTGTATGTCCGGTGACCTATCACCCTAGCCTAGGCATGATAGCAGCAGCACGACGCGATTATTTGCAGTGGTGGTCGGCGTTGCTGGAATTGCGCGTAAACCTTGGAAACTATGCGGGTTTGTCTCGCTGGGCTGTCAACGAAGAGATGCCAGTGCAGCAGCCATGGAAAGCCGCATCTGCAAAAAAGTGTTGATCTCTAATTCGGTGGGGCCTAGACATACCGCCAATACCCCACTCGCGCCCGGACCGGTTCAACCGTTCCGGGCGCTTTGCGTTTGGTGGTTTGGCTCTGGAGGTGGACAGTATGGTTCTGCGTAAAGTCTGTGCTGCACCAGGCTGCGATGATCTCGCTGTTGAAGGCTTGGCACATTGCGAGGATCACGAGGCGCGGCGTGCAGCAAAGCTGGCAGATCGTCGGTCAACCGCGCAGCTGTCGGATCATGCGCAGACCCATCGTCAGCTTTACAAGCTCAAGGTTTGGATTGTTGGAAGGCTGCAGTTCCTGCGCCGCAACCCGCTGTGCGTGGACTGCGCAGAATTGGGCGCGATCGAGCCTGCAACCGATGTGGACCACATCATTCCACACAAGGGCGACAGGCGGTTATTTTTTGATCGGTCCAACTGGCAGGCGCTTTGCAAGGCCTGCCATAGTCGAAAGACTGCGCGTGAGGTGTTCCATGGTTGGGGTGACGAAACGCTGATGAACTGAGTGCTTTTTCTCTTCGGTTTGAACGAGGTGGCTTTGCAAGGTCTAGCCCTTGCGAGGCTGCGTAATTCGAATTTCCCGTCGCAGTGTGCTGCCAAAACAACCGGCCTTTTGGAAAAGAGAAACCGGTCTGAAATTCACATGGGCTTTCTTGCATTTCAGTCTGACCAAGCTCTAAACTTAAAAAAGGTTGTTCTACGACTCCGTCACTGCGAACGGACGTACCAGGCGAAAGAAAGTAGGCTCAATGGCAAATTTCAGCACAACGCACTTTCTGGCCTATCTTTCCGGTAGTCCGTTAGACGCTTCTGGTGGGGTGAGCAACATTACCCTGGAAACCACAGTTTTTGATAACAACAACGATGGCGATATTGATAGTACGGATTACTTTGATAACTCCGTTGTTGATTACGCGGGCACGACTGTCACCATAAACGGATCTGATTACGCTGTTTTTTCTGACGGTAGCGGCGGCCACTATATCCCCTACGATATCGCCTACGACGACCTGGGCGCCTTTACCGACCCGTCCACATGGACATTCAAATTAGTCCCCGAAAACGCCGAAGTCGCGAACTGTTTCCTGACCGGAACGCGCATCGCCACGCCGTCGGGCGAAACGGCGGTCGAGGATTTGCGGATCGGGGATGTGGTCACCACCGCCGACGGGCGCACCGTCGAAGTGAAGTGGATGGCCCGCCAGACCTATCGCCAGTTCCGCAACATGGCGCTGCCGGAAAAACACGCACCGGTTTGCATTTCTGCGGGCGCCTTGGGTCACGGCCTGCCGCACAGTGATCTCTATCTGACGGCGGACCACGGCATGATCCTGGACGACATGGTGGTCAATGCCGGTGCCATGGTGAACGGCGACACCATCCGTTTTGTGCCGCTGTCCGAGATGCCTGCCGAGTTCACCTATTACCACGTCGAGACCGAGCATCACGACGAGATCCTGGCGAACGGTGCGGCGTCGGAGAC
>NZ_KK211146.1:0-571 GCF_000620505.1 Sulfitobacter sp. 20_GPM-1509m
CCTTACCCCTTTTCCCAGCCTGGTCCGTTTCAACCCTCACCCCCCGTTTGCGTCCTGCCGCGCCCTTGGTTTCCTATATTGTCGTGTCTTGTCTTGTGGTGCGGGACACATAGACCCCTTAAGTCGCCGCTATGTCCGTCTATGTGTCCGCGACTGTCCTTATGTGTCCCGGGACTGTCGCTATGTGTCCGTGGACACATAGCGACACATGTCATTCCCTTTGAGATTTGCGGAAGAAGCCTGCGGCCACCTTCTCGAGGCAGGCCTGGATGGCGCCGTGCAGCTGCGCCTCCGTGCGGCGCTTGTTGCCCTCGCGGTCCATGGCGTCACGGATATGGGCATCCACCCAGTAGACCTGCGCAGGCTCCATCGCGATCGAGGGCGCCACACCGGCCAGCGCCACCGCCAGGCGGTCCAGCCGCTTGCGCGCCGAGGCGCTGTCCGTGCGCGCGGCGTTCAGTTCCTTGCGCGTCAGCGCCTCGAGCACCACGCGGGTCACCGTGTTGTGCATCAGGCGCACGGTGCCGTCGTCACACACGCAAGGGTGCCAGCCATGCAGCACCCCGTAGGG
>NZ_KK211146.1:1406-6344 GCF_000620505.1 Sulfitobacter sp. 20_GPM-1509m
TCCTCGCAGGCCTCGAGGATGGCTTGCTGCAGCACCGCACACCAGAACCGGCTGAGCTGGCGGCCCACACCGTGATCCGCCTGCGTCGTGCGCCACTCCTGTGGCCAGGGGGGCCGCACCTCCGTGTCGGTGCGCCGATGTCCAGGATTGCTGCGTTCCGCTTCATGACGGGCCACAACACGGTCGTGTACCGCGTAAAACTGCGCCATCGACAGGCTCAGCAGATCCACATCATCGGTCAGATCGGTGGCGTTAAAGTCGGTGACAGACATCAGGGCTCCTTCAGCAAGGGCGCCGGTGACAGACCGGCAGGCGCGCGCAGATGCGCAGGCACGGGCGGGTAATCCCCGGGACGGGTCAGGGCCTTGCGACACGGGGGAATGCGCCGCTTGAACGAGGCGGCGATCTCATCGACGGCCACGGCGGGCTTCAGCCAGACCAGCCACTGGTAGGACGAAGCGCTGCTGGGCTTTTCCATCTTGCCTTGCGTGGGATCGTCCTTCGAGGGGCGCCAGACCGGCACGTCAGGATCCAGCAGAACCCCCTGCCACATCACCACGCGCTCGACGAAGGGCAGCGCCCAGGTCTCCGGCCTATCGCGAAACAGCGCTTGGTACCGCGCCGCGCCCTCGTCGAAGGAGGTGCGCACCAGGACCGCCACGCCGACCTCGGCCAGCTCCAACGCCCGCAGGATAAACTGCGGGCCCAAACGGAACGGCGGGTTCGTGATGATCCAGTCGATGCCGACCGGCGGCTCGAGATCCGGCATCAGGAAGTCGACGCGCCCCGCCATGCCTTCATAGCCATAGTCGTACACATCCGTGGCCCAGACCTCGGCAAATTCCTCACCCAGCACGCGGGCCATCTGGCCACGGTTGCAGGCAGGCTCCCAGGCGTGCTGCACATCCAGCGGCTGGTTCATCTGCTTCAGAAACGCCAGCAGCGCCCGCGTGGCCCACGGCGGCGTCGGGAAGTCGTCCAGGCTGTCGGTCGGCTCGGCGCGCTGCTGCATGACGGCGGAGGATCTGTTCTGGCTCATCGCTCTGCCCGCCATTCGGTCACGGCCATCGCGGCAAAGATCAAAAGGGCGTCTGCGCCGCGCCCGGCTGCATCGATGTCACCGGAAGACACAAGCTGCTCGGCCACGCCGACCGGGCTCAGATCAAAATCATGATCGCCGCTGTTCTCCCACCTGGCAGACAGTATCGCGTGCACCTGGTTGCGCAGATTCATGCCCTGCCCCGCAAAAAGGGCTGACCGGGCCCAAACCCGGCCAGCCAGTGATCGAGGCAGATCGGGGGCATTCGCGCAGCACCGCGCCCCCGGGTACGGATCATGAGGACAAGCATTATCCCGCTGCGCGAACCTTGTATTGTCGGGACGGCGGCAACCCTCAAACCGCCGCCCCGACCTTGATCCGCTCGACGCCGCGCGCACATCCCCGTGCGAGACGCACAGCGGAACGGATCAAACTGTTGCGCACACCGGCCGCCACCGGTGTGCGCGGACCATCGACCCCGGGAGGAGGAAAGATCGACGGATGGGAAACCTTGCGGAGACATCATTTGCCTCCGCCCGGAGAACTTGCAGAAAGTTTTCTCAAACGGCGGACAGCGGAAGCTGCCCACCAATCACCAAGCGCACCAAGCCGCACAGCGGCGCTGATTTCCTTGATGACAATCCAGCGCAAAACACCGGTCATGCGCTGGCCTTCAGCGTGCTGGCCGCCTGCATTCCGTAGTGCTCATAAGCATAGCCCACTGCAAAACCGGAGGGCGCATGGCTTCCAGCCCACCACTTCTTGGCGGTGGACCCGTCGACACCAAACTCCATGGCTGCGTGCTCGGGGCTATCGAAATTGCTGCGAACAAAATCAGACCAGCGGGCCGCGAAGTGCTGGCGATAGGTCAGCACCTTCGCGCGGTGGGAAAACTTTCTTGGAGACATTCCTGAATTCCGATCACATGTTGCGTTCTGTGAAGAGGCAACATCTGAAACAGATTGAAGGGCGGAACGGGGCGTGCTGGCAGCGCGCCCCGTTTTGTTTGATCGAGAGACCGCGGCGCTCATGCTGCGTCCTCGGATGGGGGAACTTCCATGAACTTCTTCAGTCTTGCCGCCACTTCAAGAGTGCAGCTTTTCCCAGTTTTCAGCCGTCGATACAGGCGACTATTGCCAACTGCCCGGCTAGTGACCGTCGCTGGCGCGATCTTGTTAATCGCGGCAAATTCTTCAATGTCTGATACAAGCTGCTCTCTGGTCATACTCGGTTATAGGGATAAAAGTCCCCTCCATGCAAGGGACAATCATCGCCTAGTGACAACGCCCGAGGTGGACTATTGTCCCCTTATGCCGACGACCTTTTCAGACGCACTCGCTAAGGCCCTGATCTATTCAGGAAAATCGCTTCGGCACATCGCCGAGAGCGCGGGCGTTTCTTATGAACAATTGAAAAAGGTTAAGCAGGGCAAAACTCAATCCACGAACGTGGATGATGCGCAGAAAGTCGCTTCAGCAATTGGCTTGACGCTAGACCAGTTTTTGAACGCTGACTTTTCACAAACGAACACGGTAAGTATAGCAGGGCAAGTCGGCGCAGGAGCAAAAGTTCCCGTATTTGATGCCTATGAAAAAGGCGACGGGCCACAGGTTGAGTGCCCTCCCCAGCTCTCACCCAGCGGCGTCGTCGCGGTTGAAGTTATCGGCGACAGCATGGAGCCGGTATTTTCATCGGGTGATCTGCTATTCTACACCCGCGACACAGCAGACGGGGTGCCGTCCGACGCTGTTGGCCACCGCTGCGTCTGTGAAGACATCGATGGCATGGGATGGGTCAAACAGGTGCGCGCGGGATCGGAACCTGGGCTCTTCAACCTGATCTCTTTGAATCCCGGCGCCAACAATCAGCACGACGTGAAGCTCAAATGGGCATCACGGGTTCGGTTACATTTGCCCGCGGATCTGGCCCGCCGACTGTGATCACCCGACATCAATCTAAACTCAGAGCTAGAAAGCTCTTGGCTTAGACACCTCAAAACGACACCGCAAAGCTACCCCTCCCCAAAAAATCCACAACAACCAACCCGCCTGAGCGGCTGGCGATCCCTTGACAGCAGCCTCCAACGATCAGAATCTCAAACAGCCCAGCCCTCAAAGTGGGGATATAAATCCCCCAAACGTATTGACAGGGACTTTTGTCCCCATGTAACACTTCCCTCCATACCGCCACTCGGCATGGAGAGAGCAATGTCAAATCAGCCCCCCACCACCAGCGACCACCACCGTCACACGCTTCTGGCGCCGAGCAGTGGACGCGTGCCACACGCCACGGCCATCGTCGGCGCGTGGATCACGCTCAAGCAAGCCCGCGGCCAGACAGTCCATCTCGACCGCATTGGCGCGCCGCACCACCTGATCACCGCGCCCGTCTCGGTCCTGCAGATGGATCTGGGCCAGCGCCTGCCACGCATCTCTGCGCGCGTCCGCGAACTCAAACGTCTTGCCGCCAACACCCCTTCCGGCGGCGTCGGGGCATGAGCGGTCATTTTAACATCGCACCGGCACGGGTGGCGTGATGAACGGCCTTCCCACCGAGCTACTGGCCGTTGGCGCGCTTGCGGTGGCCGCGTTCGTCAGCGGCTTTCTGGCTTACCAGCTGGTCGCGGATCTGTTGCGCTATTCCGGTGATCCCTTCCGCTTCGACCTTCCCTCCCTATCCACCCGCAAGCTCAGCGCGCTGGCCCTCCTCGCTGGCGCCCTGCTGGCCACCGGATACGCGGCCCTGCCATGACCACTGCCACCACTCACGCGCCCGGCAGGGCCGATACGGCCAATGCCGCGCCCAATACGGGCTGGAAGCGCACGGGGCCAACCTCGGCCACCCTGACCCACGGTGCCGTCACCGCATCCATCCACAAGATCACGGCCATGGGCACCGGTGACGCCCTGTTCGAGCTGCGCGTGGCGCCATGGTTCGACGGACAGCCCGCCCGCTACGTCTGCGCAAGGCCGGACCTCAAAGAGGTCATGGGCCTGGCCGAACACTTCACCGCAAGCATCTCTGCTGCGGATCGGGAGACGTCGCAGTGAGACGCGAAGAGCGCACTCATATCCCATGCCATCACGTCAAGATCGGCAAAGAGGTTTGGGTGCACATTCCGGGATGCTGGAGCGCAGTTCACGACCCTGCCTGCTGCACCTGTTACCCGACCGGCTCCGAGCTGGAGGAGGCAATCTCCCGCAGAGACGAAGCCGAACGATACATCCAGCGCCTTCTCGACAGAACGCGCGAACAATCCCAACGGCTGAACCAGATGTTCAGCCAGAACCGGAAACTTCGCGCAAAAATCACGCGGCTCGGGACACACGAACCAGCCACCTATCACCGGAGACTGCCATGAACATCCAGGCCCCCATTGATGCCGTGCGGTGGATCCCGCTGGCAGAGCTGAAGATCAGCCCCCTGAACACCCGCGCAGCACCACCCGAGGCCGAGATCGACCAGCTGACCGACAGCCTGCGCGTCAGCGGGTTGCTCACCAACCTGATCGGCTTGCAGACCGACACCGGCGTCGAGATCGTCGCGGGGGGCCGTCGCCTGCGCGGGCTGAACAAGCTCACCGGCGATGACGTGATCGACCCGATCCCCGTCCTGGTCACCGACGACCCCGCCACCGCCCAAGCCTGGGCCGGTGCCGAGACCCACGCCCGCGTCGATCATCACCCCGCCGACGAGATCCGCGCCTACGCGGCCATGGCCAAGCTCGGCCGCTCCCCCGAGGACATTGCCCGCACCTTTGCCAAGCCCGTGCGCCATGTGCGCGGGCGGCTGGCACTGGCCGCCCTGCCCGCCCCGGCCCTGATGGCCCTGCGCGAGAACAGGATCAGTCTCGACATGGCCAAGGCGCTGACCCAGTCGCTCGACGACACGGCACGGCT
>NZ_JIBC01000023.1 GCF_000620505.1 Sulfitobacter sp. 20_GPM-1509m
CCCTGGCAATCCTGACCGCCACTGTCGCTGCATCCGCCGCCTCGGCCAGTGATTATGGCTATGGCCACAAAAAGCAGCAGAGCTACAACCAAGGCTACTCTGGCCAGAACCACGGCTACAAAAACCCGTTTTCGCATATCCAGGACCGGGTCTGGAACCAGCACGTCGGCTGGTGTTTTGACCGGTTCAAGTCCTACAACGCCCACGACAACAGCTATCAGCCTTACAACGGCCCGCGTGCCCAGTGCTGGTCGCCTTACATCAGCGGCTAACGCCCTGCCGCTTTCAACAGCGCGGGTCTTGTTCAAAGACCCGCGTCTCCTCCCCTCCCGTTTGCAATTAAGTCAGGCTGCCCGGTCGGGTTGCCCCTTCCCGAGCGGGCCAGAGCAATAGGATATTTGGAATGACGACCAAGAAATTCTTCTCACATGTGGTGCAGGCCTTGACCGTCGCCGCCGTCACGATCCCCATGGCGGGTGAGGCCGTAGCCCAAGGGTACGGCTATGGAAACCAGACCGGCGGTGGAGGATATCAGGCACCGCCCCCCAAGCGTCACAAAGCGGGCAAACAAGCGTATTCCGGCAGCAACCCCCATCTGGCCTGGTGCTACAGCCGTTACCGTTCCTACCGGCAGTCAGACAACACTTTCCAGCCCTATCACGGGCCGCGCAAAGAATGCCTGTCGCCCTATGAAAGCGAACGGCGCGCGTTGTTTTTCGGCGCTCCGGGCCATGACGGTTCCGGTTCGCGGCTGACGGGACGCGACAGGTTCGGCAATTTGCCGGAGCAGGGGCGGGCAGGCGATGCGCCGGCCTTTGCGCCGAATGGCCAGTCGGACGACTTCGGCAATTTGCCGGAACAGCCTCCTGTTGCAAACCCTGCACCGGCTGCTGCAGCAGAGGTTGAGATCGCGGAAACGCCCACGGTGCAGCCGGTTTCGGCAGACGACAGCACCGTGACCGAGCGGTCTGAAGTCGACCCTGCCGATGCGCAAGCGGATTTGCCCACCACGGACAACCCTGCCGGTTCGGACACAACACAACCCGCAGTGGCGCTGCAGATCGTGGACCCATCAGAGGGGTCCCCTGACGCCGAGTAGCTCTCGATAGTGTCTGTGCCTCGATGTGTGCGCGGATACCGTTGCCCAGTTTGGGCAACGGTTTATCCCAGGTTCTGGCGCAGGGCGCGCGAAGTTCCGTTGTCCGGGGTTCCTGTGGCAGAAACACCGGATCCTGCCAATGTACCATAAGTTTGCACACTCGACCGATCCGGCCCTGATCATGAGGTGAAAAGGGATTTTCAAACAGCGACTTAGGGACGACCCGTCTTTCAACATGGGCATAGCCTTGCACACTGCACACATAAGCATGCACAGATCGGATGTTTCGGGACATTGATCGTGGTCGTCGTGAATGGCGGCTCAGCGGGACTTAGCTGCCATTCGCGAAGCCGCGCATCGTCGGGCCGTGGTGCGGCGATACGACCTGCGTGACTGGCACTTTATGGCAGCCAAGCACATCCGACATATCCGTCTTGCGCAACAGCAGCCAAATCGCCGTGCCGGCGGGCGGCCCGGCGATGCGCGGCGGCCTGCGGCCTTGATTCCGCGCGGGGGAATACGGAAAGGGCTCGATTCGGACCTTCGCCGCGCCCCGTACCAAGGTCCGCAGCGCGGACTTAGTTACCATTGAAGTTTGAGCATATTTTACTCAGAATTGCTCAACTAGAAATTTCAGGGTTTCATTATGACGCAGGATCAAAACTTTGCCGTTGTCGTTGTATCGATGCTTGGAACGTATGGAGTTTTGCTGGTGTTTTCTCAGCGATATCGGGATGATACAGCAAAGATGTTTCGCATGGAGAAATCGACGTTGCGAGTTGCAATTGAACACCCTTTGGCAACACTTGCTCATATTCTCTCGTTCGTTTTACCAGTCTACTACGTGATGGGCTTACCTATGTAGCCTTTGTTACATTGGGCTCATTTGAGACTTTCGCTGCACACAGCACGAACGTCAGCTTCGTGCTTCATTCCCAATCTGCGTCGTTGCGAACAAGAATCCGAGCCCGCAGATGCCAGGGCTGCTTTCCTGACCCGGACGCCCACAGGTTGACCTTCAGGTCCTGCTGACGGCCCCGTATGGACACGGTTTCCATGCGGGGAATTTCGATAGGGCCTGCGCTGGTCCTTTGGACCTCTTCCACGAGGTCTGCCGACAGGACGACCGACACCTTATGGTCTTTGGCAACATCCAGAAGGCGACTTGCGACATTGACGCAGTCGCCCGTCGCGGCAATCTGCTGCTGCGAGTCGTGGCCGAGACGCGACAAGACAACCTGACCAAGATGCGCGCCGACCCGAACCGAGCTGATGTCGCGGTCGCGCCCCGATGCCTTGAGCCACGCGGCAACCTCTTGTTCCAGGGCAAATGCACATCGACAGGCCCGAACCGGATCATCGGGGTCGGCTTCTGGAATGCCAAAGCCAAGCATGGCCCCATCGCCCATAAAATCCAGAACGATGCCGTGCTCCGCGCTCGCGACATTGACGACAATCGTGTGGAACTCCTTCAAGAAGTCCCGGGTTTTTGCAGCACCGAGGTGCTCGCTGAGGCTGGTGTAACCAGACAGGTCGACAAACAGGATTGCAGCTGTCGTTTCTTTGGGCCGCGCCAGAAAAGACGGGTCACGGGAGATACGCTCGGCCAGTTCGGGTGCGTGGAAACGGCTGAGGGCCTCCTGGGCCTGCAACACCCGGCGTGCCTCGATCCTGTCTGCCACCTGCCGTGTGATCAGCAAGCCAACGACCGGCGGCAGGCTGGCGGCAAAGGGCAAGGTGGCGTTCAGCCAGACACCCTGTCCGAAGAACACGATACAGATGGGCACCCATCCGGCCAACAAAATCAGATAGAAAACCGATGCCAGAGCAAGCGGCAGCAGAAACATGGCGAACATCGCGCCAAGGGTGATCAGGAGCGCAGCAGCGCTGTCAAATTTGCGAATGGCCTCCGTGCGCACCAGCGGTGTGCCTTCCAGAAGGTTGGCAATCGCGGTTGCCTGCACCTCGACCCCCGGCAAGACCGGGTCAAACGGCGTTGACAAGCGGTCGCCGACGGCTGTTGCCGTAACGCCAAGAACCACCATCCGCCCGTCCAGATCCGCTGAAAACCCGGGCGGAGGATCAAGAAGATCACCGGCGCTTACCGTGCGGATCGACCCTCCGGATCCGACGTAGTTCAAGGCCAGATGCCAGCCGAAGTCCAGCGCGATGGTCCGATTGCCCAGCATGACGCTCGCTTCGGTGACAGTCGGCGAGGTGCCTTCGTATTTCGCGGCGGCCTGAAGGGAAAACGAGGGCAGCAAGCCCTTGTCCGTCAGGAACAGCATCGGCGCATGACGCGGGGTTCCGCCGCTGTCCGTGACGATGTTCACCAAACCCGTCGACGTCGCCTCTGCAATGACAGGTGCAGGCGAGAGCATGGTCTGAACGATCGGAACACCGCTCGCCGGGGCCACATCCTCGCGCATGCGGGCGGCGCCTGCGACCACGGACGGCAGCCGGGCGAGAGAGTCAGCCAGCATCGTGTCCGACGTGTCGTCGGATGTGCCAAAAAAAAGAATGTCGACAGCCAGCGCCCTGGCGCCTGCGTCCCGGATCCGGTCGACCAGTTGCGCAAAGATTTCCCGCGGCAACGGGTAGGGGCCGATGGCATTGATGGTTTCATCGTCGATGGCAACGATGACGACGTCATCCGGCGGCGGTTTCTGACCGGAAAGCGAGATCCTGAGATCCAGCAGTACCGTCTCGAAACGGTCGGCGACGCTGGCGGTTCCGGAAAGGTGCGTTCGGACCAGTTGACCCGCCCAGATCAGGCTGAAGACAAATACCAGTGCGGAAACCGCGACAGGCAGGGTTAGCTTCATCGTCCGAAACGATCCAGAAGGCTGTCGACCCGCTCTTGCGGCCAGCGCCGGGATTCCATCATTTCACCAGGTGCCACGTTTATGCCGAAACCCGGCGTCAGAATCACCGTGTCGGTACCGTCGGCGCGCGATACGCTGACTTCGCCCTCACGGACGAACACTTCTGTCCCCGTCTCGGTGACGTCAACAACGTAGACCGTGCCGCGTACGGCAGCGATCGCATGCGGGGTCTGGATCTGGAACGCACCGCTTCCCGGATCGATCTCGATGTAAAGTCCTTCCGAGGACAGATCAACCTCGGTCGGCCGACCGCTTTCCTCACGTTCCTGAATACCAAGCGCGGTTGCTGCCTCGGCTTCCAGGGTCACACCACCGGCGCATTGATAAACACTTCGAGGCGGGTCCTGAAGGTCGACTTTGGTACATCCGCTAAAGGTTTGCCCTGCCAGAGCAGTCACCGTCAGAGGCACCAGCAAGGAGCATATCGCGAAGAATGTCAGTTGTTTCATGGTCAAATTCCCAGCTTATACACTTCAGGCGCTCTTGCTTGTCAGTAAATCAGATCCTTCTACGCCTAAGCCGTGGTTTTTGTCACTCGCGTTGCACAGTTGCAAACGGGAGACGCGGGTCTTTGAACAAGACCCGCGCTGTTGAAAGCGGCAGGGCGTTAGCCGCTGATGTAAGGCGACCAGCACTGGGCACGCGGGCCGTTGTAAGGCTGGTAGCTGTTGTCGTGGGCGTTGTAGGACTTGAACCGGTCAAAACACCAGCCGACGTGCTGGTTCCAGACCCGGTCCTGGATATGCGAAAACGGGTTTTTGTAGCCGTGGTTCTGGCCAGAGTAGCCTTGGTTGTAGCTCTGCTGCTTTTTGTGGCCATAGCCATAATCACTGGCCGAGGCGGCGGATGCAGCGACAGTGGCGGTCAGGATTGCCAGGGCGGTGGTCTTCAGGATGGTCTTGCGAAACATGGTCATTT
>NZ_JIBC01000024.1 GCF_000620505.1 Sulfitobacter sp. 20_GPM-1509m
ACATCCGGTTCGGTGAAGCAACGCTGCAGCGATGAACCGATCTGCGAAGGGCCGCTCTGGGCCGTTGCTTCAGCAAGCTGCCAGCATTCGGTGGGCGTCCTTTCATCAAGACTTTCCTTTTCTTGGTCCTAACGGTTTTCCCCTTGGGCTTTTTTTTCCAATTTCGCGCTCGTGAAAAGAAATGTTCCCCCGCCGGTCCTATGTCGGACGGCCGAGTTTTTAGAATACCCCCCCGGCGACGGAGTCTTTCTAAGATCCGCCGTGCGTGATTTCTTATCGGTCCCGCCAGACCCTGCCACGGTAGATTTCGGCCCTTTCCTGCCGCTCACGCCTATGGACGATGCTGCCTGCAGCTTCACCAGATCAACCATTGATTGGATCGCGTAGCGTTCTCGCACGGTCTACGTCGGCAAGGCATCTTCCCCTTAGCTACCATTGAAAGACTATAGCTTTCGACTTAGCCTCAACTTCGGTTATTGGCTCCAGGACAAATTGATGATTTCCAATTTTACTTTTTTCGAAACTCGGCTGTACGAAGATCAATCCAACCGTTCAAAAGACAACCGGTCGCCGTTCCAACGAGACCGAGCGCGCATAATGCACTCGGCGGCATTTCGGCGGCTGCAAGGCAAGACACAAGTGATGGGTACTGGAGAGGGCGATTTTCATCGTACTCGACTGACGCATTCCATCGAAGTGGCCCAAATTGGCTATGGCCTGTTGGAAGCTCTAAAATTCAAAAAAGCAACCTTTCACAAGCATGTTCAAGATTGGCTGCCACCGCGTGATTTGATTGAGGCCGCCTGCCTTGCTCACGACCTTGGCCACCCTCCCTTTGGTCACAAAGGAGAGCAAGCACTTCACAGCGCCATGTTGCGCAATGGCGGGTTCGAAGGAAACGGCCAGACCCTTAGAATCCTTACGAAACTTGAGAAGTACAAAAAACGAGGTAAAGGGCTTTATCCAACTCGTCGACTGGTTCTCGGGATCTTGAAGTATCCGCGCTCTATGGGATCGTTCAACCTTGACGAATATGCGACGAAGCCACCGAAGTCGTTTCACGAAGACGAGGTGGATGTTGTTGAATGGGCAATTGAAGGCTTCGCTACTGCCGATAAAGATCGGCTGATACAATCTGCTGACGGCAACGGGGCTCACCACAGCCTTGACTGCAGTATTCTCGAACTCGCTGATGACATTGCGTACGGCATTCATGACATCGAAGATATTGTCGCTCGGGGTTTAGCGACAGCAAGTGAAGTCCAAGACGAGATAACCAAAGCGTTCAAGAAAATTGACAGTTCTTGCTTAGATGGTTTTGACGCCAAGTTAGTCTGCGAAGGCCTGCTTTCTGATAGCTTCCAGAGAAAGCAGATGATTTCCGGGCTAGTAAATCTGTTTATAACCAGCGTGACGATCACAGAGGACAAGTCATACGAGCACCCGCTTCTTAGATTCAACGCCGCTCTACCCGACCGTCATCAGAAGCTCCTGAAAGCTCTCAAAGGGCTGGCCTACGAACTCGTTATCCGGAAGGCGAAGGTACAGCAACTTGAGCGGAGAGGTCAAATGGTCGTAGCGCAGCTGTTCGATACATTGCTCTCAGATCCTGAGAAGTTGATTCCTCAGTCATCTTGGCAGGATGGATGTACAGAAAGCTCCAAAGAGCGCCGCGTATGTGACTACATTGCCGGGATGACAGACAGCTACGCTGAGCGGCTTTATAAGCGCCTTTTTACCCCGGGTTTTGGCAGCAGTGGCGACGAATTGTGAACGCGCTTGGCTGAGTTAAAACCGAGTGGATTTATTCGGCCCATAACTGTCACCCAAAACCGCCAAGAATGCTGCGGCGCGGCTTCCTCAAAGCGGACATCCGAATACGTAGCTGACAAAGCCCTGTTGAACCCGTGCCTACGTTGGCAGGCTCTTCAAGATTTTCATTGTTTTGAGGCTGATGTCGATGACATAGGTCTTCAACTCCAAGGGTCTGTGGCTGCTTGGACAATGTTACGCACTTCGTCATCAAAGCGAACAGAGTTCTTGAAGTCGTCAGGTATCCGGTCATAGCCCCGTTCGGTCACGATCTTGAAAATTTCGTCGGGCATTGCGTGGTGAAGTTGGTTCGCTGATTGTAGCCCCGAGACAAGGTGTAGGCACCCTTTTTGCCGCAGGGATAGCATGAGGTGATTGCTGGACGATCCCTTGATTGTCTTTGTGCCGGACTGCGTCATCGCCCACAGCACGCACAACTCTTGAAGGTTCAGGGACAGGAAGGTTTCTTCGACCCACTTCTTGCGTTTTCGTGCGTAGTAGGGGCGCAGGGCTAGCCGCCATCCCTTCGACAACACTTCAACGGCCAGAATGGCCGCGGACAAGAAGAGTATGATGACAAAGAAACTCTCATACTCGGTTGTGAAGGCTGGGCGGGTTAGGCCAAGCCGATCAAACGGCGCAAAAAGCAAGGCGGCGCTAAACAGGAAGACCGCAAGAGCGGATTTCGGGGATTTCAAAGGTGCCAGGAGGGCTGAAAGATCGGGCATTAGTTCTCCGCCTTTGGCTGTTCCGTGTCGTCTTCCAAAGGATCGGCGCTTTCGGCACTTGGCTGGGCCGAGTTGAAACGTAAGGCTTGTGAAACCTCGGCAACTCTACCGAAACGCGGGATCATCGACATCTCCACGATTTCGACGAAAGCCTCTTGCGCCGCCCGAGATCTGCTCGCCATCAGAACGCCGCGATCCACTAAATCATCCTCACATCTTGAAATGAGATCCTTCAAAGCCGTGCCACGGCGCGAAAGTGGAACAATAAACTCTGGCACCATTTCCCGAAGTTCAAGGTCAATAAGCAAGTCGGAATAGTTGGCATGAACCAAGTTCTGACTGACGAGAAAACGGATATACGACTCGAGGAAGTCATATTCCGAATGCCCCATCCCTACACCAAACTCGGACTCTGCTGCTGCGAATCTATACTCGGCAATCTTCAAGGCGAGGTCCATTCCGAAGTAAAGACTCCGGCAGATGTTCGTCATGCCGAGGCAGAACAGGTCAAAGAACGACATTTCAAAACCTGCGTTCCCGGTCGTTCGGGTCAGCATGTTTTCGAGCAAAGCGGAGATATCCTTTTCATACTCCGTCTGGGTCAAACCGGCGTTCTTGAAAAGGTCTTCGGCCATGACAGCCATAAAGTTGTTCGACTTTGGAATGACGATCTTGTTCGCAGGGGCTTTGCCGGTTCGGAACTCCTGACGGGCATCCACCCAGAAAGTTTCCTTGCGATCAGGATGATGAAGGATGAGGAGCACGGGCACAGGATAGTGCTCCCAATACTTCTGGTGTTTTTCGTTTGCGGTGTAGGACACGGCGTAGTCCGTTTCGCCTTTAAAATACGACTGACCTGATTTGACCTGAACGCCAACCATCATCCCGGTCGGTTCGCTGTTCTCGTCAAGGAACTCGACGTGCCCGTCGATGCCAAAATCTCCGGTCGAAGTTTCTCGCCAGATCAATTCAAGGTCGGCCAACCTGGCCTGAACAGCGGCGATGCCCTTTCGTTCGGTGGAGTAGTTTCCCGGCATGGTTCAGGCGTCCAATTTTGGCTGGCCTTTCACGATTATCACGCGTTCGAGGGTGTATGTGATCGTGCGGCGCAAGAGGTTGAAAGGATCGTGAGAACTGTCCACCATTACAGGCGTGATACGGCGAACGCTTTGGACAGGATTTCACAATGCAAAGTCTGATGTGAGATCATCACAAGAGTTCACTTTTTGCTCACATAACTCAAACTTACGCTGAAAGACAACTGATGGAAACAGCCTTGGCTGGGATGGGATGGCCGCTATACGAAAGTTCAACCTCGCTATTTGCAACCGCGGCGAAAGACCGCTCCCCGCCCTTCATGTCCAGCATCCCACCACCAACTCGTGCCACTTCCCCCTCCCCCCAACGCATAGCGCCCGGAGCGGGCAATCCGATCCGGGCGCTTGAATGGTGCCGACACGCTGTCCAGGCAGCTATGACCTTTTGACCCCTTCCTTGTTCCACGGCCGCATCACCGGCATGGCGGAGGTCACCTTCCAGCGGCTCAGGTTCTGGTGCGCCTGGAACGTGCCGCGCAGCTCCAACAGGGCGCCGTACCACGCCAGGTAGGCACGCCGCGCCGCACCGATCTGCGCCTGCGTCGGGCTGAAGCTGATCGGGCAGATCAGCACCGGCACGCTCACCCGCCGTTTGCCCCGCACCTCGATTTCCGTTCCGATGCGCTCCGTCTTGGCCCGCCTGCCATAGCGGTTGCTGGTCCAGTCCGTGACCACGCACTCGATGCGCGCATCCGCCATGCAGTCCGGCGCCCGCCGCGCCCGCGCATATTCCGCCATTGCCACCGCCATCCGGCGCCCGCCACAACTCTCCGGCAGCGTTGCAACGGCCGACGCGACCAGGTCCGCATCCGGGTCCGGATCGGACCGGCCCCCGCCATCGATCCGGCAGCCCAGCACACCGCGCTGCGCCATCCGGTAGGCATTGCCCGTGGGCCAATAGCCTTGCACCAGGCGGCCCG
>NZ_JIBC01000025.1 GCF_000620505.1 Sulfitobacter sp. 20_GPM-1509m
TGAAGAGGCAACATCTGAAACAGATTGAAGGGCGGAACGGGGCGTGCTGGCAGCGCGCCCCGTTTTGTTTGATCGAGAGACCGCGGCGCTCATGCGGCGTCTTCCTGGGCGTCCGAACTCGCCACGCTTTCCTCAGCGAAGTTGAACAGCTTCATCGGGCAATCAATTTTGGCATCGGCACTCATGTTTGAGATCACCTTGTACCAACGAGAAGGAAACCGCCCATCCGCAACAGCGTTCGCAATAGCCGCCTTGCTCACTCCGAGCCGATGACCCATTTCTTTGCGCCCTAGAGCATCACAGATGAATAGAATTTCACTCATGACCGAGCATTAGTACATATTTGATGTACCTGCAAGAGTTAGAAAATGGAAACGTTCACTTTCAATGTACCTTGGGGCAAAGTTCGCCAATGGATCACGATGAAAAACGACGCCTGTCCCGGATCGGATGCGCAGACAAAGACTCTGCGGCAATCCGCTTGCGAGCTGCAAGGCATGTTACGGGACTCAGCCAGGAAGGCCTTGGCAAAGCTGGGAGCGTAAAAAAGGCCGCGATCAGCAATGCCGAAAAAGGCCTTGCCTATCCAAACAGATCCGTCCTTCTCTTCCTTCACCGCGAGTTCAGGATCGATCTAAACTTCATGATAAATGGCGATTTCGCTCAGCTTCCTGGCGACGTTCAAGAGTTGCTTTTCGACGCGCTCTCCAACCTAGAGAGTGAAGCGGATCAATCACAAAGTTGAGGTCTACCCCAATGCGTCGGAGCTTAGCCCCGACCCAATACATCACTGCAGACCCCATTCCCGCCTCCCGTGTTCCCCATTCGTTCACACTGTCGGAACGGCCAAGCAGGGTCAAGGTAACGGCACCCTGAAAAGCACTGCCAGAAAGCCTTTCCGAGTGGCGAGCAGTCGCAGCAGACCCAAAAGATTTACGCGGCACAATCACTGCGCCTTACCAAACTCGCTATTTACAGTTGTAGCCCGCAGAATTCCCGGTAACATCGGCGTGATGTATACTGGAGGAAATTAGTGAATAAAATAATACTTCTGGCAGCAATCGCCTCTCTAGGCGCTTGCGCAAAACAGCCAGACCAAATTGCAGCGGTGGACATTGGAAGCAATGAATACCGGGGTTATTCATGCAAGCAACTGCTCGAGACTGAAGTAAAATACACTCAAGCCCTGACCAATCTTAGCGCCCAACAAAAGTCGGCCGCAAATGGCGACGCTTGGGGTGTCTTTCTGCTTGGATTGCCCCTTTCATCCATGGGAGGCAATGACAAGGAAACTATGATTGCGGTGACGAAAGGCCATCTTCAATCAATCGATCGCGAACAAGCGCGCAAGAACTGCAGCTAACACCCTTAAGAAACCCGACAACAAAAACCCCGCTCCGGCGGGGTTTTCACTTACACAGCCAGCGCCGAAGCATGCGATGAGTCGGTGTGACCCATGCCTTAGTTCATATTAAATGTACCTTTCTGATTGACGGTACATATTTGATGTACTATCTGCTTTCCTCAGCCACCCAATGGCATGGAGGAAAACTATGTCACCTAAGACTATCCCCACCACTAACGACCACCACCGCCACACGCTTCTGGCGCCGAGCAGCGGACGCGTGCCACACGCGACGGCCATCGTCGGCGCGTGGATCACGCTCAAACAAGCCCGCGGCCAGACGGTCCATCTCGACCGCATTGGCGCGCCGCACCACCTGATCACCGCGCCAGTCTCGGTCCTGCAGATGGATCTGGGCCAGCGCCTACCGCGCATCTCTGCACGCGTCCGCGAACTCAAACGCCTTGCCGCCAATACGCCTTCCGGCGGCGTCGGCGCATGAACGCTCTGCCCACCGAGCTTTTGGCCGTTGGCGCGCTTGGGGTTGGCGCGTTCGTCAGCGGGTTTCTGGCCTACCAGCTGGTGGCGGTCCTGTTGCGCTATTCCGGTGATCCCTTCCGCTTCGACCTTCCCTCCCTATCCACCCGCAAGCTCAGCGCGCTGGCCTTCATTACCGCCGCGCTGCTGGCGACCGGATACGCGGCCCTGCCATGACCACTGCCACCACTCACACTCCCGGCAGGGCCGATACGGGCTGGAAGCGCACGGGGCCAACCTCGGCCACCCTGACCCACGGTGCCGTCACCGCATGGATTAGCCAGATCAAGGCCATGGGCACCGGTGACGCCCTGTTCGAGCTGCGCGTGGCGCCATGGTT
>NZ_JIBC01000026.1 GCF_000620505.1 Sulfitobacter sp. 20_GPM-1509m
CGCACATCCCCGTGCGAGACGCACAGCGGAACGGATCAAACTGTTGCGCACACCGGCCGCCACCGGTGTGCGCGGACCATCGATCCCGGGAGGAGGAAGGATCGACGGATGGGAAACCTTGCGAAGACATCATTTGCCTCCGTAGAGCTTATGGAAAAATTTTTCCGACCGGTGGCGCCAGCGGCGCGAACGCCTCTGCCACCACGCCGCGATCAGGTCAGCGCGGGCGGCCCACGCCTGGAACCAGATCGCAGCGATGCGCGTGCCGAGCCTCATGCCGCCCTGCCCCCGCGCACGCCATCCAGCGCGCATTCGACACCGGCCAGAACCATCACCGCGGTGACATAGCTCAGCGCCGCGTCATTCTCGCAGTTCAGCCAGTTGGTGATCTGACGTTCGGACACGCCAAGCACCGGCGCGCCGAGGCGCGCGACTTCGGTGTTCGACGCCGCCGGAAAGGCCCGCCACAGCAAGGCCGCGAACCATTTGCGCGACAGGCTTTTATGCTGGCCGGTGAGAAAATCACCGCGTCTTGCTTTTTTGGAAAGATTTTTCCGCATGTTCACTCCATCTTTGACCTGTGAATGATCAAGAGATGGATAAACAACTTGAAGGGCAAAAAGGGGTGCGCGGACAGCGTGCCCCTTTTCGTTTGGGGGGGATGAAACCGAAGAAGTCATGCCAAATGCCCTGCCTGACCGGTTCCAGCAGGCGAATTGCTGTCGACATGGAATTGCTGATTTTCCGATTTACGAGGCTTAGGGTCATGCGCATTGCAGAGATCATCTGCACTGACGCTCGCACCGTGGCGTCTGGAGACCCTCAAAATGCCTGCGAAATGTCGCGAAGGAATGGAGCCGCTTCGCCCCCAACGATAGACTGCGATAGGCTCAACACCGCATTCGAGGGCAATCTCTTCACGTGGCCCGACACGCCCAAGAATATATTCGATTTGATTTTCCATGCCTCACAAAATGACTATATTAGTCACAACGTCAAGTGGCTAATTCAGTGATTGCTTGCAATCAAAGCCATGCGCAATGTGCGCACATGTCACTTAAGCCCGAATCCCTGCTGCCAAAGAGCGTCGCCGACGCCATGACGGACGAAGCTGTCGGGCGGCGCCTGAAGGCGCTCAGAGAAGCAATGGATCTGTCGCCATCCGAGATGGCCGACACCCTCGGCATCGAACGGACCTACTGGACCAGGTATGAAAAAGGGCGGCAAGGACTTTCAGATTCAGTCGCAGCACTTTTGGTTCTGAGGTTTAGCGTGACACTCGACTTTCTGATCATGGGTGACGACTCTAAGCTGCCGGTCAGCATTTTCGAAAAGATCAGGTCTAAATTGTCTGAATAGGACATCCAAGCTTTCACCAGTTCTAGCTGCCCTTCGAGCAAGCGTGAATAAAACATCGCCCACGTAGTCACCCCCCATATAGCTGAAAACAAAACCACAGTTTCGCCTTAAAGCAGAATGTCAGCCTGCACAGGCAAGGCCACGTCAAAATCAAAATGACTGTATTAGTCATTTTTGTATTGCATGATGACTAATTCAGTCATAGCGTCAAGCCGTATCGCACCAAGCATACGGAGACCTGAGAATGCCCACCCCCAACGACCACCACCGCCACACACTTCTGGCGCCGAGCAGCGGACGCGTACCACACGCCACGGCCATCGTCGGCGCGTGGATCACGCTCAAACAAGCCCGCGGCCAAACGGTCCATCTCGACCGCATTGGCGCACCGCATCACCTGATCTCCGCCCCCGTCTCGGTCCTGCAGATGGATCTGGGCCAACGCCTGCCGCGCATCTCTGCGCGCGTCCGCGAACTCAAACGCCTTGCTGCCAATACACCCACCGGCGGCGTTGGCGCATGAGCGGCCTTCCTTCCGAGCTTCTGGCCGTTGGCACGCTTGCGGTTGCCGCTTTTGTCAGCGGGTTTCTGGCCTACCAGCTGGTGGCGGACCTGTTGCGCTACTCCGGCAGTCCATACCGCTTCGACCTTCCGTCCCTATCCACCCGCAAGCTCTGCGCTCTGGCCCTCCTCGCTGGCGCCCTGCTGGCCGCCGGATACGCGGCCCTGCCATGACCACTGCCACCACTCACGCCCCCGGCAGGGCCGATACGGGCAATGCCGCGCCCAATACAGGCTGGAAGCGCA
>NZ_JIBC01000027.1 GCF_000620505.1 Sulfitobacter sp. 20_GPM-1509m
TTTTTGGAAAGATTTTTCCGCATGTTCACTCCATCTTTGACCTGTGAACAGTCAGAAGATGGAACAACTTGAAGGGCGAGACGGGGTGCGCAGGCTGCGCGCCCCGTTTTGTTTGTGGGGGAGGCGACGGCGGTCATGCTGCGTCCTGATCATTCTGCAAGCCGCAATAATCGCTCATTTTACGGCGAACTTTTTCAATCGTACTTGGACGACACTCACCACCATCCCGCAGCCGGTAGACAAATCCAGGATCCTTCAGGAAACAGCGTCCAAACTTGGACGGCTTCATGCCAGTTCGCACCAAGTAATCCTCAATCTCTGCTCTGAAGCTATTCATCATCATGCGGGGCAATATGTAGGTTATATCCTACTCTGTAAAGAGGATTTATCCTATTTGCAGCAATGCTCTACATGTAGGAAAACAACTACATGGAAATTGGTCAGTTGATAGCGGACAGGATCGATGCTCTCGTTAAAGAGCGAGGCACCAATAACCGCGCAGTAGCACTGGCGGCTGGAATGAGCGCAACAGGTGTCAGAGACATTATTTTGCGAAAAACCAAAAACCCGACTTTGGCAAACCTTGTAAAAATAGCCGAGGTTCTTGAGGTTGATATTGCAGATATTGTCGGTGCTGAGCCCAAAACCCCACCTACAATCTCAATAGCCGGAACAGTCGGCGCAGGCGCAAGGGTCCCTCTTTTTGATGCATATGAAAAGGGCGATGGCCCACAGGTAGAGTGCCCTCAAGTGCTCTCACCACACAGGGTGGTTGCTGTTGAGGTCGCCGGTGACAGTATGGAGCCCATCTATTCCGCAGGCGACTTGCTATTCTATACACGTGAATCCGCTGATGGCGTGCCTTCTGATGCAATAGGTCACCGCTGCGTATGCGAAGATTCAAACGGCATGGGCTGGGTCAAACAGGTGCGTGCGGGATCAGAGCCAGGATTGTTCAATCTGGTTTCACTCAACCCTGGCGCAGATAATCAACACGACGTGAAGCTGAAGTGGGCAGCACGAGTGCGGCTACATTTGCCATCAGAACTTGCGAAGCGGATATGATCGCCCATCCCTAAAATAGGTTATTTCCTACATTTTGATTTGACGTAGGTTAAATCCTACATTACTCATCCTTCCATACCGCCACACGGCATGGAGAGAGCAATGTCAAATCAGCCCCCCACCCCCAACGACCACCACCGTCACATCCTGCTGGCGCCGAGCAGCGGACGCGTGCCCCACGCCACGGCCATCGTCGGCGCGTGGATCACGCTCAAACAAGCCCGCGGCCAGACGGTCCATCTCGACCGCATTGGCGCGCCCCACCACCTGATCACCGCGCCCGTCTCGGTCCTGCAGATGGATCTGGGCCAGCGCCTGCCGCGCATCTCTGCGCGCGTCCGCGAACTCAAACGTCTTGCCGCCAATACCCCGACCGGCGGCGCCGGGGCATGAGCGGCCTGCCCACCGAGCTTCTGGCCGTTGGCGCGCTTGCGGTTGGTGCGTTCGTCAGCGGGTTTCTGGCCTACCAGCTGGTCGCGGACCTGTTGCGCTGCGCAGGCGGTCCCTTCCGCTTCGACCTTCCCTCCCTATCCACCCGCAAGCTCTGCGCGCTGGCCCTCCTCGCTGGCGCCCTGCTGGCCACCGGATACGCGGCCCTGCCATGACCACTGCCACCACTCACGCCCCCGGCAGGGCCGATACGGGCAATGCCGCGCCCAATACAGGCTGGAAGCGCA